>NZ_MVKX01000009.1 GCF_002018365.1 Acinetobacter amyesii | reverse complement strand
CCATAACAGTTGTGCTGGCGACAATAGCAAGAGTGAACCACCTGATCCCTTCCCGAACTCAGAAGTGAAACCTCTTAGCGCTGATGGTAGTGTGGGGTTACCCATGTGAGAGTAAGTCATCGCCAGCTCATTATTCGAAACACCCCCTGATATCTCAGGGGGTGTTTTTTTATGCAAGGAGAAAAGGGAAAAAAAATGGAGAGGGAAATAGAGTAAAACTAATAATAAATCTAATTAAATAATTCATTTATAAGATGAATCGTTCCTAATAAAAGAATAAATTAGCTGAATAATGAGTCTAAAAAAGACAAAAAATCGGGCGTTATCTTTAAAATTATGCTATAAAAAATAAAACGGCATAAAAATTGCTTATAAAGTGCGGTTAATTATAGGGGGAGTTATTAATGAAATTAGCGATGGGGTTAAAGGTTGCCAATTCCTTATCATTAACACCTCAATTACAACAAGCAATTCGTTTATTACAGCTTTCAAGTATGGAATTGGAACAAGAAATTCAAATCCAACTCGACAGTAATCCTCTATTAGAGAAAGTTGAAGAACAAAATACCGTTGAAAGTTTAAATAGCTTACAAGAACAAGAAAGGGAAAATAAAGACTTAACCAATGAATTAAATGCCGATCATTTGCCTGATGAATTACCAGTGGATACAGAGTGGGATGATGTTTATACGCATCAACCCACAAGTTTAGGTGCTGCTGAGTTTGAAGAGCGCGAAGATAATCGGCAGGGGCATCAAAGTTTACAAGCACATATGCTTGAGCAAGTTAATCTTTTACACTTTTCTATGATCGATAAATTAATTGCGCACTGTATTATCGATGCACTAGATAACAAAGGTTTTTTAGATTGTGACTTAAATGAAATTACCCAATCTGTTCAGCATCTTTTAGACTCTATGGATTATGAAGAAGAAGTCGAAGATGACGAAGTTTTGGTGGTTTTAAAACATATTCAACGTCTAGATCCTGTTGGCGTAGGCTCACGCAATCTTGCTGAATGTCTAATGGTACAAGTTGAAAATCTTCCTGAGCATATCGAATATCGATATGAAGCTATTTTATTATTAAAAAATTATGAGTTGCTGATTACCAATGAATTACCAAAGTTGATTAAGCAAACCGGTTTAAATACGGAACAACTTAAACTTGCCATTTCTTTATTAAAGACATTAAAAGCACATCCAGGGCAAGAATTTGAAGATAAAGATTCAGACTATCAAATTCCAGATGTTGTGGTCCTAAAAAAGAATGAACATTGGTTGGTTCAATTAAATCCTGATGTAATGCCAAAACTACGAGTGAATTCTTTTTATGCCAATATGATCAAGCGTGCAGATCAAAGTGATGACAATCAATATTTACGTAATCAAATGCTTGAAGCTAAGAATTTCATTAAAAGCATTGATGAACGACATAAAACTTTATTAAAAGTGGCAACTTGTATTGTGGAGCATCAACGAGCATTCTTTGAACAAGGGCCTGAGGCAATGAAGCCTTTGGTACTGCGTGATATTGCGGAAGAAGTGGAACTCCATGAATCCACAGTATCCCGTGTAACCACAAATAAATATATGCTCACACCACGTGGATTATTTGAGTTGAAATATTTCTTCTCAAGTCATGTTGGGACATCGTCTGGTGGTGAAGCGTCTTCGACTGCAATTCGTGCAAAAATTAAAAAACTCATTGCTGAAGAAAATACACGTAAACCTTTGTCTGATAATGCAATTGCAGTTTTGCTTAATGCAGAAGGTATTGATGTTGCTCGTCGTACGGTTGCGAAGTATCGTGAATCGTTACATATTCCATCATCTTCAGAGCGAAAAGTGTTGATCTAAATTTGAAAATCTGACTATTCTAGAGGTTCATTATGACGAAATAATGAATCTCTTTTTTATATAAGGAATGGCCGAAATGATCTGATTGTGTAAATGTATGCTTCGCATATTGAGTTGGATGATTCGGCTTGAACTTTTCCAGTCCTGAAAGAAGGTGAGGGATAGAATTATGCAGATTACAATTCGTGGCCATCATTTAACAATTACGCCAGCAATAGAAGAAAATATTCGTCTTAAATTTGCGGAAATGACCAAACATTTAGATCAGGTTAATAGTATGCAAGTCAAACTGACTAAAGATCATCAAGTTGATAAACGTTCAAAAAAAGGTAGTGATAATCATATTGCGGAAGCGATTATACGATTACCTGGGACAGAACTTTTTGCGCAAGCGTGCGCTGATGATATGTATACCTCGATCAAAAAATTGTCTGAAAAATTAAAAAAACAATTACATAAACATCGAAAAATGCAGCTCATTTATATGCCTTTAACGGTTTAGATTGTAAATTGTACAAAAAGAGGTTTTTTATAACCTCTTTTTTTATATATATAATGTATGTGACTAATGAATTATTTTTTAGATTTATAGTAAAATGACGGGTTTTACACCGTTAGTCCTATATGGGGTCTTGTGATGAATAGTGAACAGCTCACTGAAATTTTAAAAGCTGCTTTTCCAGAAGCTGAGGTTGCAGTTAGTGGGCAAGGCGGCAAATTTGATCTACGCATCGTCGATGATCAATTTGAAGGCAAACGTCCTGTTGCTCGTCAACAATCTGTTTATGCACCTTTGAACTCCTACATTGCCAGCGGTGAAGTACATGCAGTAACAATTCGTGCAATGACCAAAGAAGAATGGCGCAAAGCAAGCTTATTCGGAGCTTAATAATTAATGGATAAATTTCTGATTCAGGGCGGTACTAAGCTCGAAGGTGAAGTTCGTATTTCTGGTGCGAAAAATGCTGCATTGCCATTACTCGCTGCAACTATCCTTGCGGATACACCTATTACATTAACCAATGTTCCAAATCTTAAAGATGTGAACACCTTAGTGAAATTGATCGCAGGTTTAGGTGTTCAAATTAGTTATGAAGGTGATACGGTTAAGGCTGATACTTCTAGCTTAGATAATCAATTTGCACCATATGAACTCGTGAAAACCATGCGTGCATCTATTTTGGTGCTCGGCCCGTTATTGGCGCGCTATGGTAGTGCAAAAGTGTCTTTGCCGGGTGGATGTGCAATTGGTTCACGCCCTGTAGATCAACATTTAAAAGCTTTAGAAGCACTTGGTGCTGAAATTGAAGTTGAAGCTGGCTATGTGCATGCCAAAGTGGATGGTCGTCTAAAAGGTGGCGAAGTTGTCTTTGATATGGTCACAGTTGGTGGTACTGAAAATATTCTAACTGCTGCGGTTCTTGCAGACGGTGTAACGACCATTCGTAACGCGGCTCGTGAACCTGAAATTACTGATCTTGCTAACATGTTGATCAAGATGGGTGCAAAAATTGAAGGTTTAGACACAGACACATTGGTCGTTACAGGTGTTGAAAGCCTGCATGGCTGTGAGTATGCCGTTGTTGCAGATCGTATCGAGACAGGTTCTTATCTTGCTGCTGCAGCGATCACAGGTGGTAAAATCAAAACCACACATACAGATCCTAACTTGTTGGAGTCTGTGCTAGATAAATTTGAAGAAATGGGCGCGGAAGTTACGCGCGGTGAAGATTGGATTGAACTGGATATGATGGGTAAACGCCCGAAAGCAGTAAGTTTCCAGACTTTACCACACCCAGAATTTCCAACCGATATGCAAGCACAGCTGATGGCGGTGAATGCAATTGGTCGTGGTTTTGCCACAATTTCAGAAACGATTTTCGAAAACCGTTTCATGCATGTACCTGAATTAGCACGTATGGGTGCCAATATTCAGGTTGAAGGTAATGATGCTGTTGTTACAGGTGTAGAGAAATTATCTGCTGCACCGGTGATGGCAACTGATTTACGAGCTTCTTTCTCATTGGTTTTAGCAGCACTTGCCGCTGATGGGGAAACGTTGATTGACCGTATCTATCATATTGACCGTGGTTATGAAGATGTTGAAGCGAAGTTACAAGGTTTAGGTGCCCAAATTAAGCGAGTAAGTTAATGAGCGATATGAGAAACGATGATCCCAATTTTGACGTAATGGGCAATTTTGATCATGGTTTAACTTTAGCATTAAGTAAGGGACGTATCTTAAAAGAAACTTTGCCATTGTTGGAAACAGCTGGCATTAACTTATTGGAAGATCCGGATAAATCTCGTAAGTTAATTTTCCCAACAACCCATAAGCACGTACGTATTTTAATTTTACGTGCTTCTGATGTACCAACTTATGTTGAAAATGGTGCTGCAGATATTGGGGTGGCAGGTAAAGATGTGCTGATGGAACATGGTGCACAAAATGTGTATGAACCATTAGACTTAAAAATTGCCAACTGTAAGTTAATGACTGCTGGTAAAGTCGGCATGGTTCGTCCGAACGGTCGTTTAAAGATTGCGACTAAGTATGTCAATTTGACCCGTCAATATTATGCAAGCTTGGGCGAGCAAGTTGATGTGATCAAACTTTATGGTTCTATGGAACTTGCACCTTTGGTTGGTTTAGGCGATTACATCGTCGATGTTGTGGATACAGGAAACACTTTACGTGCCAATGGTTTAGAGCCTTTGGAAGAAATCTGTAAAGTGTCTTCACGTTTAATCGTGAACAAAGCAAGCTTTAAACGTAAGCAAACTTTGCTGAACCCAATTCTTGCACAGCTAGAAAAAGCCGTGGAAGAACGCGAGCAAGCAAAAAAAGCATAAGTTGTTAAGTTTCTAGCTATGCTGATCAAACCGCTCAAATTTGGGCGGTTTTTTTTATGAAAACTGAAAAATAATGATAAAACTGTATTTTCACCAATTTTAACGAAAGTTATTTTCAATAAAACTCCACATGAACACATGCGATAGATGTCCACAAGCTGCAGTAAAACAGGTAAACTAATCTTTTCCAATAGATTACCTTGTGGGTAAATTGATGCGACGTTTATCGACTCAAGATCAAAACTTCAAGCAAGCTTTTGCTGACTTGTTGGCTTTTGAAACTGTGAATGATCCAGAACTTTTAAAAACCGTTGACCAAATCATTGCTGATGTTCGTCAGCATGGTGATGCTCATGTTCTTAAATTGACACAGCAGTTCGATCGACATCCAGCGCATCAATTCTCAGAATTAGAGCTGACACAAGAACAGCTGAAAGCAGCATTTGAGGGTTTAAGTTCAGAAGTGCGCGAGGCCTTAGAACTTGCTGCGAACCGTGTTCGTGAATTCCACCAAGCGCAAAAGCAAGACGGCTGGACCTATGTAGATGCTTTAGGCAATACCCTTGGTCAAAAAGTCACACCGCTGGACCGTGTGGGTATCTATGTGCCTGGTGGTTTAGCTTCTTATCCGTCTTCTGTATTGATGAATGCTGTACCTGCGCATGTTGCTGGTGTGCCTGAAATTATTATGGTGGTACCTGCGCCGAATGGCGATTTAAATCCATTGGTTTTGGCAGCAGCTTACTTAGCCGGCGTACACCGTGTATTTACCATTGGCGGCGCGCAAGCGGTTGCAGCATTGGCTTACGGCACAGAAACCATCCCATCTGTGGATAAAATTACTGGCCCGGGCAACCGTTTTGTTGCGGCAGCAAAACGTGCGGTATTTGGTCAAGTCGGTATTGATATGATTGCAGGGCCATCCGAAATTTTGGTCTATGCCGAAGGTCAAAACAATGCTGAATGGCTGGCAATGGATTTATTGTCACAAGCGGAACATGACACTGTGGCTCAAGCGGTATTTATTACGCCAGATGCAGAACTTTTAGATCAAGTAGTGCAATGGATTGAAAAGCATTTAGAAGCATTGCCTAAAGCGGAAATCGCGCGCACTTCAATCGAAAACCGTGGTGCATTAGTTTTAGTCAAAGACCGTGCTGAAGGCGCTGAATTGATTAACCAAGTTGCACCTGAGCATTTGATGCTGTGCTTAGATCAAGCGCAGGAAATGGCTGAAGATATCCGCCATGCCGGCGCGATCTTCATGGGGCGTTATACACCGGAAGCCATTGGTGATTACTGTGCAGGTCCAAACCACGTGTTGCCAACCTCCGGCACAGCGCGTTTCTCATCACCGCTCGGTGTATATGATTTCCAAAAGCGTTCAAGTTTAATCATGTGTTCTGAAGATGGCGTGAAAACTTTAGCGAAAACGGCTGATACATTGGCGCAGCAGGAAAACTTAGATGCGCATGCGAGATCTGCGAGATATCGTTACCAGTAATAAAATATAGACTAGGTGAAAAACTTAGTTTTCCAAAACTATAAACCTCTCCCTAACCCTCTCCTGAAAGGAGAGGGGAAATCTCATAAAATGAATATTCCTCTCCCTGAACGAGCTTTAAGGATTCCTTTAAAGCGAAGTGCAAGAGAGGTTAGGAGAGGGTTAAAAAGAGCAAAATAAAATGCCAAATATTACCTCTGAACAAATGCGTTTTTGGAGCCCTGATGTACGTGAATTAGAGCCGTACACACCGGGTGAGCAGCCTAAAATCCAAAATATTTTAAAACTCAATACCAATGAAAACCCGTATCCGCCATCGCCAAAAGTGGTGGAAGCAGTACAAAAAGTATTGGTAAATTCTGCTGATGTTTTACGTTTATACCCAGATCCAGATGCGTCAGAGTTAAAGCAAGCGATTGCAAAACAACAGCAAGTACCTGTTGAGCAGGTTTTTGTCGGCAATGGATCGGACGAGGTGCTGGCACATATTTTTAAAGCCTTTTTTGTGCAAGAGCTGCCGGTTTTGTATCCAGACATTACCTACAGTTTTTATCCGGTATATAGCCAATTTTTTGGTATAGCTGCCAATACTAAAATTTTGCCGCTGAACGATGACTTTGAAATTGTGGTGGATGACTATAAACAGCCGAATGGTGGCATCATTATTACCAATCCGAATGCGCCTACCAGTATTGCTTTAGGTTTGTCTGCAATTGAGGAAGTGTTGCAAGCCAATCCGAATTCAGTGGTTGTGATTGATGAAGCGTATGTCGATTTCGGTGCGGAATCTGCTGTGGCTTTGGTTGCGAAATATGAAAACCTTGTGGTTTGTCAAACGACGTCTAAGTCGCGTTCACTTGCCGGTTTGCGTGTCGGTTTCGCGATTGCACAGCCGCATTTAATCGCAGCGCTTGAGGCGGTAAAAAATAGCTTTAACTCTTATCCGATGGACCGTTTTGCGATTGCAGCAGCCGTGGCGTCATTTGAGGATCAAGCCTATTTTGAAGCGCAAAATGCCAAGGTGATTGCGAGCCGTGAAAAACTTGTAGGTCAGCTGTCTGAGCTGGGCTTTAAGGTATTGCCGTCTGCGGCAAACTTTATTTTTGCATCATTGCCTAATAAAGATGCAGGTGAGTTGGCTGCTGAATTGCGCGAACGCGGAATTATCGTGCGTTATTTTAATAAGCCGCGGATTAATCAATTCCTACGTATCACCATTGGTACAGATGAACAAAATCAGCGCCTTGTGGATACGCTTAAAAACGATATTTTGGCTTGATTTCTGCAAGCTCCGCTAAATGTAAATCTAGCCCAACCCTCCTTTTAAAAAGGGTGGTTGGGAGTGATTCATTAAAAAAGCGATTCAATTGAATCGCTTTTTTTGTTTAATCTGCCGTATACCACGTGTTTAACAAATCCAGCATCGCTTCGACTTTATCAAAGCATTCTTGATATTCTGCATCGCAATCTGACGCGATGGTGATTCCGCCGCCCGCCCACAGCGAAACCTGATCTTGGTATTTTTGAATAGAGCGGATTAAAATATTCCAAGAGCCCGTGCCATCGTGATTAAAATAACCCATCGAGCCGCAATAGGCGCCGCGAGGAGCACCTTCAAGTTCATCAATGATTTGCATCGCGCGAATTTTAGGCGCGCCGGTAATCGAACCGCCCGGCAGTGCTGACATCAGAACCTCAAAAGGGTTTACATCGGTTTTCAGCACGGCCTCAACTTCACTGACCATGTGATGCACCTGATTAAAGCTTTCAATATCAAAAAGTTTTGGTGTTTTTACAGAACCTGTTTCAGCATAAACACTCAAATCATTACGCAGTAAATCGACAATCATGACATTCTCAGCCATGTCTTTTTCAGATGATTTTAACCGTTGTTTTGACTGCTCATCTAAAACTGGGTCTTCATAGCGAGGCATCGTGCCCTTGATTGGTTTAGTAATAATCTTGCGTTCAGGCTTAAAATCTATAAAAAGTTCAGGCGAACAACTTAAAATTTCAAAATCATCAATACGTAAGTAGCCTGAAAATGGTGCATCAGTCAGTGACCAAAATTCTTGAGCGGTATCTAAGAGTGAACCGTTTGCTTGAGCTGTGAACTCTTGGGTTAAATTAATTTGATAGCAATCGCCTGCTTTAATATATTCCTGCACTTGATCAAAGGCTTTGGAGTAGTCTGACTTGGACCATCTTGCAGTACATTTTTGCGTTAATTTAAATCGATCTTGAGCGATCTTTGTTTGAATGAACTGATCAATGTAGTCGTAAATCTTAGCTGCAGAATGATCTGAACTATAAAAATACCAACCATCATCTTCTAATTTTAAAAAACTGGAAAATTGCCCCAAAAACAAGCGAGGTTGCACTTTTGCATGCAGGGAAATCTGTTGTTGCGCTGCATAATCATAGCTAATAAAACCAGCCCAGCCCCCAGAAAACCCACTGCCTAATTTTGAACATAAATCGTGGATGGCGATATCTTGCAAGGGCTGAGTATCACATTCCTCATATTGATCTAAATGAGTACGGACATAAGTTTTAAGTTCAGCATTCTTAAATTGCTGATATTGATTTGCCAAAAAGCAAATAACAGGTTGGTTTTGATCTTCTAAAAAAATCACATGTGACAAGTGTGCAAGCGCTTGCAAAATTTTTTGAGCACTAACAGTTTGTTTAAGAATAAATTTTTTAAAAGAAATCGGTTTTTGCATCAACAGAGAAATTAAATTTAAAGACTAAAATGGATTTTATACCATTCCTAATTCATTTGGTTTGCAAATACCGTTTATCGGTAAGAATTAGATTGCGACCAACGACAGTTGAACAAATTACAGCTTGGATATAATTTAATCGAGCGAGCAAACAACTCAAGGAAAGATTTAACAGTTGTCACAAAATAATATTACAGCTGAATAAATCGAGTGGTTGAAAATCAAAAAAAATAAATACTCTTGGGAGAGTACCGTATGAAAAATTTCACTAAATTAGCTCTAGTTTCTTCAATCGCATTTAGTGCGAATGCTATGGCTATGCAAGCAATGGACGATGCTGCACTTAGTTCAACCACTGGTCAAGATGGTATTAACATCGGGATTGGTATTTCTAAAATTGAAATTGAAAAACTTTTCATTCACGATAACGACGGTTTAACGGATACAGCTAAGGGCGGTACAAGTACTGCTGGTGCGATCGTTATTCAAGGTAACGGAATTGCTGGTAATGCATTAGAAAACAAAGGTATCATCATTGGTGCAAACTATGATAACGGTGGTGCTTATCTTCTAGCTTCTCGTAATTTAGCTGATTTACGTATCGATACTGATGCGGGTACTGGTGCAAATGGTGCATTCATTAACATCGCAGCGGATGTGTCTGGTTTAGATATCAAAATTGGTGAAATTGGTGTAACAGCATCTGGTACAGCTGGTACTACAGGTATTCGCCGTGGTGGTGATGATAGCAACTACAATGCAATTTTATCTGGTCTTTCTCTAAAAACTGGACCAATGACTGCTAATGTTCAGTTAGGTGCTGCTCCACAAGGTGCAATGATTAAACTGAGTACGACAATGGTTGGTGGTTTAGAAATTAAAGATCTTGGTATCCTTGATGCATCAACTAAAACGGCTACACGTGAAGCAGGTGAAATCTTTATCGAAAGCATCAAAGTTGCTGATGCTGGTAAAACCGACTTAACAATTAACCAAGATGTTCGTGTTTATGGTAAAGAAGGCACAAACAATGGTTATATTCAAATGGTAAGCAACTCTGGTCCAATTGATAACTATGTGAAAGGTGTTCATCTAGGCAGTAAAGACGCTGGTTCAATCGGTGATATCGAAGTTCAAGGCTTACAAACGTTCTACAGCCCAGCTATGGGTGTATATAACCAAGGTTCTGTGATTACGATTTCTAGTAAGTAATTTAGAATAAAAATAAGGCGCGTGTTGATCACGCGCTTTTTTTTACAAAAAAGTGCGGAATGACCCAACAAAGCATAAAAAAATGCTGTTTTTTTATAAAAAAAAAGGTATCTTGCATAATACATGGATGTAGAGCATTAGCTCTAAAAAATAATGAAAAAAGGCACATCATTGCCGATAACTAAAAGTTAGAAGATATGTTAGAGATAGCTGTAGGCTCGGCATTGATGTATTACTTTGCCAAAGAGTCCTTCGATTTAAAAGAAAAGCCAGTCGGAACAGTTCACTATACCGAAACATTGGATTCACGAAATGATTCCTTTACTCGGATGCACCGTGAATCTGTAAAAATTAAACCTGCCATAGAAGATCAATTTCGAGGCATTGTTCGGCAAGCCTACGACTACAGTTGTGGTTCGGCGGCCTTAACGACTTTATTAAATGGTTATGTAGGGACACAGCTGACTGAGCAACAGACCATGAATGGTTTGCTGAAATTTGGTGAAACTGAAAAAATTATTGAACGTCGAAGTTTCTCCTTATTAGACATGAAACGTTTTGTCGGCGCTGTCGGGCTAGACAGTGGGGGCTACAAAGGGGAGTTTTCAGATCTAGTTAAGCAAGGTCAGCCTGCGATTGTTCCCATTTCATATGCTGGTTTTAAACATTTTGTGGTTTTTAAAGCCTATAAAGATGGGCGTGTTTATGTTGCAGATCCAGCACTGGGCAATATCAGTTTTGATGAAGTTCGATTCCAAGAAATATGGGAAAACAACACATTATTCTTAATCAATGTTGCGCCTGAGCAACGTAAAAATTTATTGGCTTTGCAAGATTCAGACTTGCGACATGTTGAAGATGCAACCGTGAATCGTTATGCATTGGTTGATATTCAGTATCCGCAGTTTTACATGGAAAAAATTGCAGACAAGGCATCTACGATACGACTTGATAAAAATATGAATGAAGAGTCGGAGTCATATGGTAAATCGAATTACAACTTTCTAAGGCTTTACTATAAGAGTAAATAATTAGATCAATGCGTATAACAAAGCGTCAGGATTAAAAAAATAAAAACGGTGGGAAGGAACATGAATCGTAAATGGATGAACAAAACACTACTAGCCATGAGTATTCAGGTGGTGATGGGGGTTGCCTACGCAGCTGAAGAGCCAAGCCTTGGAGAATATGATCCGGTTGAACAAGAGACAGTCGTAGAAGAGTCTGTATCTCCTGCTGCTGTAACCCAAGCTGATACTGCACAAGAAGCTGCTGCTGAGCCAGAAATTGGACAGTATGAATCTGTTGAAGAGCCAGTACAAGCTGAGGCACCACAAGTAGAAAGTGCTACTGCCACTGAAAAGGCATCGACAGCACTTCAACAGCAAGAGGGTGATGCGAGTCAAGAAGCTAACTTACAGGAAGTATTTAGCTCGAATGAACGTCAGTATTCATTGATTAAAAAGGGTGAAATATCATCTTTTTACGATATCGATTATACCTATTACCGTGATACTCAACTTGATATGGAAATGGCACAAGGCCAACTGTATCAACTGCGTGTACAAGAGAATGCCACACACTCAATGACCAATACATTTACCGTGCAATACGGTGTAATGGACAATTTGACATTCTCGGCGTCTGTGCCTTTAGTGGCAAAAACTGATTTATTAAAAGATACTTCAACTGCTGGATTAGGGGATATTTCTTTAGGTGCACGTTGGGAACCCTTCCCATTGAAACAAGGTCGTTTACCACTGATTTTATTTGGTAATTTGTCTACGAAAACAGGTGACAGTCCATACGAAGTCAATGCAGTAAATGATCTAGCAACAGGTAAAGGTTACTATTCGGCAGGTATCGGTGCGAGTACGCGTAAATATATTGACCCCGTTGTGTTGTTTGCATCTGTCTCAGCCAACTATGGTTTTAAAGAAACTGGTTTAAACCAACGTCGTGGTACGCGTGTCATTGAAGAGTTTGAACCGGGAATTAGTGGCGGTTTTGCATTCGGTTTTGCATACTCGTTTAACTACGATGTTTCCCTCACCATGTCATATCAACAAAGTTTCAACACCGGTGCAGAATTTACCTATAGCAGTGGTGAATCCTATTCACCTGCAGACCAAACCAGTTCAACTCTCGCGATTTCTTTAGGTGTACGTGTATCACCGGATACGATCGTGAACGGTACGGTGGGGCTAGGTTTAACTGAAGATGCACCAGATGTGTCTTTAGGACTGTCTTTCCCGTTAGATATCCTAGGTTTTGGAAAAAAACTTCGTTAAGAGGGCTGTCGTATGCGTAAAATTCGACTCAGCCCACTTGTTAGTGCGATTGTTTTAACGGGCTGTTCTAGTGCTGCTTTTGCACAATTGGGTACCAACCTTTCAGTTGATGTCCGGTCACTTGCATTAGGTAATGCAGTAACTGCTGATCCTCCGGGGATTAGTGCCGTGCATTTTAACCCTGCAGCATTAACCAAAATTGAAGGTTTGCAAACCGATATGCAGGGGATCATTGCAAACTTTGATATTCAACGTGAATTTACCGTTCCTGCGGGTTATAACGTCTTTGGTTATTCAGATGATCCAATGGTCTGTAATGATGGCCCTGAAGTAACGGCTGATATTTGTACGGACTTTAAAGATAAGGTTTCTGGTGATGTTGAATATGCATCTCTATATGTACCTGTCTTAAAAAAGATGGTGGATTTTGGTGCTGGACAACCCATTGCCGCGCCAACGATGGGGATTGCCTACAATCCAC
Organism: Acinetobacter amyesii; assembly: GCF_002018365.1. GTDB lineage: Bacteria > Pseudomonadota > Gammaproteobacteria > Pseudomonadales > Moraxellaceae > Acinetobacter > Acinetobacter amyesii. The sequence continues at coordinate 164,611 of NZ_MVKX01000009.1, read as the reverse complement.
CAGGTTCAAAAGCAACATTTGCATCAGCCGTTTATGCGCCCTTGATTGCGGGTTTTGGTGCTGAAAATGGCAACCCGGGTAATTTCATGGGGCAGCAAGTTGCTCTAGAGCGTATTACTTATCTATCGCCAACTGTGGGTTATCAAGTCAGTGATGAGCTATCGATTGGTGGTGGTGTAGGGATGTCCTATCAAGCCATTGGATTGAAATCTGATCTACGATTTCCCAATGAGTTGATCGGCATGTTAAGGATGATTGATGAGGTCGTCTGTACGCCATTTAAGGAAAATTCGGACATTATTACTGACATCTTGCTATTGGGGATGTGTAATACTGAAGAAGGGATGAACCCATTTGGTAAATTTGGTCAGATGGAATTGGCTTTAGAGCAGTCACTGAGTCCAAGCTATAACTTAGGGGTTTTGTGGGAGCCACGCGAAGATTTTAGTTTTGGTATGGTGTACCAAAGCGCTGCGAAAATGCGCATGAAAGGTCGTTATCGCATACATAATGCGAAAGCGCCTCAGGAGATGATTAAGGGATTAATGTCATCACCAACTGGTCAAATTTTAGCTGCCATTTTAGGTTTCCCAAATGCCGTACCAAACTCGGAGTCGGGTTTGGTTTCGATGGATTTTGAATATCCACAGCACGTACAGGCCGGGATCAAATATAAGGTCATGCCTGATTTACAAATCAATTTTGATGTGGGATGGACCGATTATCGTGCTTGGGACAAATTCCGTTTCGAATTCGACCGTCAAATTTCAGCGCTGAAAATTGCAAAATTATTATCTGAAAATGTGACCGATAATTCTTTGGCCTTACCTTTGAAATTTACATCGCCTTGGAACTGGGGTATTGGTATTGAATATTCTGCAACAGATCGTTTGAAATTACGTGCAGGCTATGAACCACGGAGTACGTCTATTCCTGATGGTAAGCGAAATACCATGGTCCCGATTAATGGTGCGCAGCTCTTTGGTATGGGGATTGGATATCGTTTTGATGCAGATACGGATTTAGATTTATCAATCGGCTTTTTACGCAGTAAAGATAACATTCCAGCGAATGCTAGTAGCTTGGCAAATTTAACAGGTGTGAATAACTTAATTTTTAACCCATATGCTGGGCTGAATGTAAAAACCGATACGAAAATCACCATCTTAGGATTAAATTACAGAACTCGTTGGTAGGATAAGCAAACAGAATGAAAAGGATTTTATTCATAAAAACGTTACTTGCACTTTCTGTGGTGCAAGTGTCGTATGCCAACGCTGGAGCGTTTCATACCATTATTGGGCCAGATGGGCGCCCAATGGTGGTACAAGTGCAAGAAAAACCTGCAAAGAAATCTAAAGAAAGTCCAACTGTTAAAACGATCAATTCTCAACCTGTACAACAAATTACTCAACCATCTGTAAGCATTAGTCCGTCTCAAACCAAGACACCGATGACACGTCAAACGACTCCAACAGCACAGACTGTTGAATCACTGAAGTCTCAACGTTTAAGTGTACGTGAGCCGGAAAAACGGGATGAAATTAAAGCTGTCACAGTAGATAAAATTAAAAACGTCTCAGGTGATAAAGTTCCCAAATCTGAAAAGTCAGTACAAGCGTCAGATACTTCAGCAAAAGTCTTACCTTCAACAACATGGACAGAGAAGTTACAGCAATCAGAGCTAACCCAACCTCGTGAAACGTATGGGACCAAAGTTTTAGCTGAAAAAGATAAACCTGTCGTTGAGAAAAAGCTCCTTACTGAGAAAGTAGTTAGCACTGATCAATCCGTACAAACTTCAGGTGAAAACTTAGAAAATAATCCTTCAAAACAATTGACTAAGGCAAAACAAGAGCAAGGTTTTTCGACCATGGCTGGTGAAAAGTATGTCAAAAATGAATATCTTGAAGATAAAGAGTTTAACTTAGAAGGCAAAAAGCGCTTTTACACCATGCCCGAAGGCGTTATTGACAGTAAGATGGGGCAAACGCGGATGCAAACCATTGAACGTGAAAAAGGTGTCAGTCGCTCCGTCATTGATAATTTATTTAAACGTAATCAACCCGAAGATACAGGCCCGATCACTTTAGCCACTTCGTATTATCGGGTCTCACAAGCTGATACTATTCAAGGTTTAGGTCAGCAATGTTTTTCGAATAAAAAAATGAAGAAAGCCAAAGAGCTCGACTTAGCTCAAGATATTAATTTATGGCCTCGAGCACCGTTGTCTGACGAATTTGACTATGAAGTCGTAAAACTAAAATCACCATTACAAAATATTCGTATACATTCATTTGCATCCAAAGTACAAAATCCTACATTTTATTGGCCATTTGCGGTATTTTTAGACAAAAATGGATGTGTCATGGAAGGCGCAGGTGGATTCAAAAATAACCAAGGTGAAGCGGATCATCTTTACCATGAAAAAATTGAAGGCGTGATTCAAGTGCCTAAAGGTAGCCAGTATTTATTCCTAACGCCTTTAGCAACAGCAATTGACGTCGATGGCCGCGTATTAACCAATCAAGGCCAACTTAAATTAACAGCAATCCGTTAAGGACATAAGAAAGAGAATTAGGATGAAAAATAAAATTTTATTACCGTTTGCTTTAACGGCATTGGTTGCAGCGCTCAGTGGCTGTGGCGGTGAAAGTGCAAATGTGAATCCTGAAATTTATGATACCAGTACGACTAATGGTACTTGTAAAAGTAATACCGAAGGCTGTGTTGAGTTCGTTTTAGATTATCCAATTGAAGGTCTGAATTTTAATTGTTCGAGCGACGTTAAAAATACCTATATTACCTTGTTTGATCTAAAAGAAGGTGTTTCGACAGGTGCTTGTAAGATTGGCGATACGGTAACTTTCTTTGTCCAAGGTGAAAAATCACGTCGAATTGATTTGGGTAAAGTGGATTTGAAGCAAATTTCAAATGTAGCCAGTGGCACGACACCCCCACGTTTGACCTTATTGGATTTGGCTGCCGGCATCGCGGGTAAACCTGCTGCAACGATTTCAAATAGCGACGCAACGGTTAAAGTGGCCATGCGTTTAGCCAAAATCATTCAAGCCTTGGCATTGAAAAATAATAGTGCAGTTACAGCTACAGACATCCAAGCGGTTTATATCAACAATGCAGATAAAGTTTTGATTGATCAAATCACTCGAAATGTCGCGACAGCAGATTTCAGTATCAGTTCAGATACGGAATTTAATGATCTGTTTACGCCTTGGCTAGACTTGTCCGAAGTCAGCAATGAAAACGCATTTACCTTAGTTTCAAAACTCATGAATATCTCAACGGCTGCAGTATATCAGCCTGAGTTTGCATTGTTTTCAACTGATGGCGTGATTACCAATGCCAGTGGTTCAAATGGACTGGTGGGCTGTGATAAAAATGAATGTTTGCCGACCGATAGTTCAAAAGTCAATTTATTTGGTCATTTCATGTTAATGACGGACCGCCAAGGCATGACTTTTGGTAGTGGTTTACAGTGGAAGGGTAAAGTTGATCAACAGTTGAGTACCATTGGTGGTGTGAATGTCTTACTCTTGACGCAGGTACGACCAACACGTTTAACAGCAACGCCACAGGATAATTGGATTGATCCGCTTACCAAGCAAATTGATAAACCTGCCATACTGGGTTTCCGTTTTGATGCAGAAGAAGCCAACTCTGGTCCTCTGATTATTAAACAAGGCACGCTACTTGCCGACAAAATGGTGGTCGGTACGGGGGGAAGTTTATATAAAACGTTAATGGCTAAAAAAGATGATTATGTTCTAACGGCCGATGATAAGAAAAAATTAGGTCTTTGGGAGCAAAACATTAACCAAGTGCAATTTAAAGGCACGATGGATTTATACAAGCTCTATCCACTGTCGTATTTAGACAAAAAAGTCTTTAAGTCTGTTGAAAATGTTGCTGCTGGACAAAATTATATCTTCCCATTGTATGCAGATTTAACCTTTAAATTTACCGATACTTCGATCAAAACAGTGAAATTGGGTGTGGTGATTGACCGTAATGGTGATATTCGCACAAATATAAAATCTGGCGTGCCAGACGATGTATTTACTCGTCAAGATAGTCAAATTGTCGACTTGTCTACACACGCGACGGAAGGCTGTAGCGGAAAAGATGTGCTCGATCCACTGCTAATGAAAGATGATAAAGGTGTACAGCAATATCGTATCGGAACGACAACACGTACCTTTACACCTGAAGGAAATATCAATCCAAATACCATTTCGATTCGTATGATTTTAGCTGACCCATATTTCCATACCCTTGATGGCGCGCTGATTGGAATGAACTCAAGTGTGAAAACTTCAGCGGACACCTCAATGGTAGTGGGCGGTGCTTTAGTGCAGTTACACAATATGATCAATGCCAATGCAGGCACGCGTCCATCTGGCGTTGCTTTGACAGATTCGGATAATAAAGTGGTGAAGTGGGGGAATAGTTTGGCCAGCTTTAGTTATATTTATAGCTTAAAAAATCCAACCGATACTGCTGCGGCTCAAACAGCGAAGTTAAGCGGTGGTGATATTTCATTAGAGTTAGCCCCTTGTTACACCATCAATGCAAAATAATCGTCAAATATGAGTAAAATAAAAAAGCCCATCAGTGATGGGCTTTTTTTAATATTGAGAGCAGCAAATTAACCTGTGTGATCGAGTCGCGTACCAAGGGTTTCGAGATGCATTTCAAACAGACCTGTTTTGCGGTCAGCAAAATAATGCCGCAGCGTTCGTTCCACACTTGGAAAGGCTAAATCATCCCAAGGAATATCTTCTTCACTGAACAATCGTGATTCAATGGTTTCATCACCCGCACCAAATTCACCATTGATTAGTTCAGATTTGAACAAGGCATAAATTTGCCCAATACGGGGAATGTTATACATGCAATATAGTTGCTCAATGTTGACTTCTGCTTCGGCTTCTTCGCGAGTTTCACGCGCTGCACCTTGCTCCATTGTCTCATAGAGTTCCATATAGCCAGCGGGTAATGTCCATAGCCCATAACGTGGCTCAATCGCACGACGGCAAAGTAAAACTTGATTGTCCCAAACGGCTAAAGCACCACAAATGACTTTAGGATTCACATAATGAATAAACCCACATGCGGTACAAATACGGCGTATCTGATGATCTCCAAGCGGGATCGCTTCTTTTGTTTTTTGTCCGCAGTTTGAGCAAAAGTTCATATTCATCGTCATGGATTGTGTGAACCGTCAGAATAACTTAAAAATAAAACTTTGGCATCATTTCTAACCAGCTTGGCCGAAATTCAGCTATGATGAAAACAAGATAATTATAAGGATGTAATGTGGATGGATGAGGGTTTATTGACTCAGCGATTGCAGCAAAGTTTACGTTTTTCTAAGCGTATTCAACCTGCGCATGCTGCTGTATTGATTGCGATTACCCAAGAAGATAATCCACGTATTTTATTGACCCGCCGCTCACTCTATATGAATAATCATGCCGGTGAAGTGTCCTTTCCCGGTGGCAAACGTGATGCCCAAGACACCAGTAATATCGTGGTGGCGTTAAGAGAAGCCCAAGAAGAAACCGCTCTAAATCCATTTGATGTGCAGCTTTTGGGTGATTTACCGATGCAAAAAGCACGGAATGGGATGTTGGTTAAACCGATCGTGGGGTTGATCCCGCCTGATGTAAATTTGATACCTCAACCCACTGAAATTGACCGTATTTTTTTTGCATCATTAAGACAGCTCTTAGAAACACCGCCAACGCCGTATGAAGTTCGTTTTGCCCAGCAATCACTATATTTCCCCAGTTTAAGAGTTGAAAATGAAATCGTTTGGGGTTTGACTGCACGGATGCTGATTTCCTTATTTCAATATGGTCTGAATTATCAAAAAGAATGGCCTTTTTTATTAAATTCGCCTTCATTTCATTTGGGCCGTGAGCCATAAATCATTTTTAGAAAGTCAAAATAGGATGTTTGATCATGCTGTACAAGTTTCAAGGATATAGCCCGAAAGCCACGCATCAACCTTGGGATGGTTGGGTTGCAGAAAATGCAACGGTCATTGGCCAAGTTGAATTAGGCCGAGAAGTGAGTGTCTGGTTCGGAGCCGTCATTCGAGGGGACAACAGTCGTATCAAACTGGGTGATTTTACCAATGTACAAGAAAATGCGGTGTTGCATACCGATGCGGGCATTGAAATGACCATTGGCGATTATGTCACGATTGGGCATCAAGCCATGCTACACGGATGTACCGTAGGAGATAATAGTCTGATTGGAATCAATGCCGTGGTCCTAAATCATGCTGTGATTGGTAAAAATTGCATCATTGGTGCAAATGCTTTAATTCCTGAAGGGAAGGTGATTCCGGATAATTCTGTTGTGATGGGTTCACCGGGTAAAGTCGTCAAGACCTTAGATGAACAAGCGGAAGCACGTCTAAAAATGAGTGCCATGCACTATGCTGCTCATTTTAAACATTTTACTCAACTCGAAGTCGCTGAACTTTAAAATGCTATACATGGCAAGCAAAAAAGCCTCGAAGTTTGTCGAGGCTTTTTTTATGGATTAAATGCAGAAAGCGCTGAGTCTGAGGTGGAACATCTCGCGAACTGCGATGGAGTGGAGTATCATATTCAACGTTTTTTAAGATTAAATTTAATTAAGGTTGCGCATGAAATTACTGGCATTGGAAACTGCCAATGAGCAGTGTTCCGTCTCGATTGTAGATGAAACTCAAGAGCTTTATTTTCAACTCGATTTACGGGCAAAAGCGCAGACGCAAACCATTCTCCCAATGATTGAGCAAGGGCTTAATCAAACTGCTATTGAGTTAGCGAATTTAACTGCGATTGCCTTTAGTCGTGGGCCTGGTTCATTTAGTGGTGTTCGTATTAATGCAGCGGTAACACAAGCCTTGGCATGGGCCAATGACGTACCTGTTGTTCCAGTATCGACTTTGCAAGCTTTGGCTCAAGCGGCACATCGTTTATATGGTTTGACCCAAGTAACGGCAGTCCTTGATGCACGCATGCAAGAAGTGTATATCGCTAGCTATCAACTCGATGCCAATGGCATTATGCAGGCTGTAGATGAAGAACAACTATTAAGCTACGCAGATGCCACACCGCAGATCAAATTTACCGTCGTGGGTTCTGGTAGTGAGCTCATTCAATCAGAACAAACACAATACAAAGACTTAAGTGCAACAGCACAAGATATTGCTACTATTGCCCGCGAAGCGGCGCAAAGAAAAGCATGGGTGAGTGCTGAACTTGCATTGCCCGTATATTTACGAGATAACGCCTGGAAGAAAATTTCAGAACAAGGCAAGCCATAATTAGGGTTATATATGGATCTTCTACTGCTGCTCAAAGCGGCAATCATGGGTATTGTTGAAGGTATTACCGAATTTTTACCGATTTCAAGTACAGGGCATTTAATTCTGGCTTCAGAATTAATGAACTTTTGGACCAAAGAAAAAAGTGATGTTTTCGTGATCGCAATTCAAATGGGTGCGATTGCTGCGGTGATTTATGAATACTGGGGCCGCCTGTGGGGCGCAGCAACCGGTATGGTGACTGGTGAAGAAAAAGGTCGCCGTTTAGGTTTTGGCTTAATTCTCGCTTCGATTCCAATCGTGTTGATTGGTTTGACATTTGGTCAGACGGTGAAAGAGCTACTGTTCAATAACATTGCGATTGCTATGGGGTTGATTATCGGTGGTTTGATCATTATTTGGATCGAAAAAAATCCACCGCAAGTGCGTGCCAAAGAAGTAGAAGATTTAACCATTAAAGATGCGATTTGGATTGGTTTAATTCAAGTTTTATCTTTAATTCCAGGGACTTCACGTTCAGGTGCGACCATTATTGGTGCCATGTTCTTAGGGGTTTCTCGTAAAGCAGCCACTGAGTTTTCATTCTTTTTGGGTATTCCGGTTATTGTCGGTGCAGGTTTGCTGGATTTATATCAAAGCTATGATGTATTTCAAGGCACTCAAGATTGGACTGTAATTGCCGTTGGTTTAATCGTTTCATTTGTCTCTGCATTGATTTTAATTCGTGCGCTTGTCGCTTATGTGGCAAAACGTGATTTCATGATTTTTGCGTGGTATCGAATTGTTTCAGGTTTATTGATTTTATTGTTCGCATTTACAGGCTGGAAATTATGGTAAGCGAAATCCGCTTATACACAGAACAAGAGTTTCATGAGAAAGCACAGCAGTATTCTGCTGTGCTTTCTTCACGTGGCGTATCTGTAAATATTGAATTGATTGAAAAATTAAACGCGCGTTTTTTACGTTTAAACCCTGAACTCAGTTTGTGTGTCGATGCAGATGGTTTGTGGTTGGCGGCTAATGGCATGAAGATGCAACCCGATTGGAAAGCAGAAGTTGGACGTTTAAAGCGAGCATCTTTAAAGTCTGAGATGATTGCACGTGCGTGTAATTTGGCAGAAAAACCACAGCTTGTGGATGCAACCGCAGGGCTAGGGCACGATAGTTTATTGATGGCCCATTTGGGTGCGCATGTGACCCTTGTGGAACGTCATCCGATTTTATTTACCCTATTGGAAGACTCACATCAACGTGCGCAGCAAGATGCGTTTTTAAGTTCGGTTGTGGCTCGAATTGAATTGGTCTTTTCAGATTCGGCAGATTATTTGAAACATTTATCGACGACCAATCAAATCTTTGATGTGGTTTATCTCGATCCGATGTTTCCGCAGCGAGACCAAAACCAGCAAGCCGTCAAAAAGCAAGCTCAGGTCAAAAAACAAATGCAATTACTGCATTTGCTGTTACCTGAAGATGGTGAGATGGATTTAGGTGATAATTTACTGGATTTAGCACAAAAAATTGCTAAACGTGTCGTGGTTAAACGTCCACGATTGGCGGTTTTTTTAGCGAATCAAGAGCCACAACATCAGTGGCAAGGTGATGCTTGTCGCTTTGATGTATATTTCCAACATGATCTTGTGACTTAAAATGATATTTGCTTCAATATTGTTCAAAGATTTGTTATATAGTTAAAAAATAGCATTGCTAAAAACGACATCAGGCATAAAATTATTTGTGCAATTAAGCGAGCCAAGGCCACCATCAGAACTCTATGATTGATTTCAAACCCTCCATCAATTTTTGGCATGATTTTAAAAGCAACCAAACTGCGGGGATGTGGTTATTTTTGGGGTCTCGTCGTTCTTTACAAATCGTTCGACCATCGATTTTACAATTGGTGTTTTGGGGGATTTTAGGTGGCTGTGCCAACAGTTTATTTAGTTGGCTCAGCACGGGGCGTATTGGCGAATTTAATGCCCAAGGTCTCATTAGCTACGCATTGTGGCCATTTATTGCTTTAATCGTGGGGATTTTCCTGTCACAACGTGTGAATAATCCACGGCTAATGTTGGTCCCAGCATTGCTCTGGTTGGTGCTTGATACGCACATCATGTTGTTTCAATGTTTGATTCAATATATGGGAGATCTCGATTTTCTTCCATACTTCTTGTACGACTACATTCCAACGTTATTCATTATTCTATTTGTTTGGCAAAGTTTGGCTGTCGTTTGGGTTTTTTCACGTGAGCTGAAATGGCCATGGTGGGAGCGAGCACTGATTATGGGTGCGACGCTATTTACTTTGGTCGTGTGGCAAGTCTCAGTCAAAGATCAGCCGATTTGGAAAGTGGAAGAAGTTCCACCAAGCTTTGCTGAAGATGCCTTCTATGCACAAAGCCGTTTGCTCAATAAGTCTTTAGACGCAGTGGAATATGGTGAGTTTGCCCAATCCCATTGGTACTTCTTAGGGGTGGCGGGTGCGAGTTATCAAGATGTCTTTAAACTGGAAATTGAACGGATTAAAGAACAGTTTGATACACGTTTTGGCACCTATGGGCGTTCGGTTGAGCTTATCAATAACCCTGCAACGCGCACTGAAATTCCGCTGGCATCTAAAACCAGTATGGAGTTGGCGCTGCGTCGTATTGGTCAGCAAATGAACCGAGAAAGTGATGTCTTATTTTTATATATGACTTCACATGGTTTACCGAATGTATTTGAGATGGAAAATGCACCTTTAGATTTGGTGCAAGTCGATCCTAAATGGTTAAAAGAAGCCTTGGATGCATCCGGAATTCGTTGGCGTGTGATTGTCATTTCTTCATGTTATTCAGGCAGTTTTATTCCAGCACTACAAAATGATAATACTTTAATCATTACTGCCTCAGCAGCTGATCGTCAGTCTTTTGGCTGTTCGAATGAAGCTGAATACACCTATTTTGGCCGTGCGTTCTTTGATCAGGCAATGCGTGAGCAGACCAGTATTCAAGCGGCATTTAATGAAACCAAAGCGACTGTAGCGAAATGGGAAGCAGCGCAAGGTTTCGAACCTTCTGAGCCACAGTGGTCGATGGGGAAAAACATGGCATTAATGTTGCCTCAATTAGAACAACGATTGTTCCCGCCGACAACTACTGCACCGGCTACGACGGTTACGCCTTAAAAGATTAAAAAAGTTTAGGATAAAGATCATGGAATTAGTACAACGAAATACTTGTTTTGCGGGTGAGCAGCGCATTTATCAATTGGATTCTTCAAGTCTAAAGACCGCGACAAAGTTTGGTATTTTTCTGCCAGAAGTAGCCTTACAAGGCCAAGCGTGTCCTGCATTGTTTTATTTGGCGGGATTAACCTGTACTGAAGAAACCTTTGCCATTAAAGCGCATGCTCAGCGTTTAGCTGCGCAGCTTGGCCTGATTTTAATCAGCCCTGATACTTCTCCACGTGGGGAACAGGTAGCGCAAGGCGATCATTGGGATATTGGGCAAGGCGCAGGCTTTTATATTAATGCAACGGAACAACCGTGGGCCGAGCATTATCAAATGGAACGTTTTCTTACTGAAGAATTGTATTCGCTGGTACAGGCAGAATTTCCGGTACAAAAAGGTGCGATTGGCATATTCGGACATAGTATGGGCGGTCATGGTGCATTAACTTTAGCGTTGAAGCATCCGGACCTGTTTAAATCGGTTTCTGCTTTTGCACCGATTTGTGCGCCGAGTCAGTGTCCATGGGGCGAAAAAGCCTTTAGTCAATATCTAGGTTCAGACCGTCAGCAGTGGCTTTCGCATGATGCTACAGCTTTAGTGCAAACCAAAGGGGCTTTGTTTAAAGCCATTTTGATTGACCAAGGCATTGATGATCAATTTTATAGCCAGTTAAATCCGATGTTGTTTCAGCAAGCGTGTGAGCAAGTTGGGCAGCCACTCGAACTGCGTGAACATGCAGGCTATGATCATGGTTATTATTTTATTCAAAGTTTTATGGACGATCATTTGCAATTTCACGCTGTCCAATTGCAAACAGCGGTTCATTAATTCTAAAGCCAGTGGTTAAAAATATTGAGGCATAGCTTGCTTTAATATACGTATAAATAAAGCATGGTGATGAGCATTGCCATGCAAATGAATAAATTCGACATACCAAAAAAAATAATTTAGGGTACTTATGCAAAATTCACAAATAGAAACGCCGCTTCCGCCAGAGCTGCCCGTGATGAATCCACCGGGTCTATTTGGTGAGACAGAACAGGCTGATGTTTTGGGACGAAATTATCATTTTAGGTTTAAAGGTAATGCGTCTGAATATTTCGGTATTTGGATTGTGAATATCTTACTGACGATTGTCACGCTTGGACTTTATGCGCCTTGGGCAAAGGTCCGCCGTTTACGTTATTTTTACGGTAATACTTGGGTGTTTCAGCGTCGTTTTGACTTTACAGGTTTACCTACAAAAATTTTAGTTGGACGAATCATTGCGTTAGTGGTCTATGGTGGTTTCTCTTTTGCCGCAAAATATTCTTGGGAAGCTTTCTTAGCGGGCTTTGTCCTGATTTTCTTTGCGGTTCCTTGGCTCATTCGATCTACGATTCGTTTCCGCGCTCGTAACAGTAAGTTTAGTAATAGCCGATTCTTTTTTTCTGGGACAAATAAAAGCGCATATTGGTGCTTTGTTAAATGTCTTGCGGTGGTTGTCTTTACCCTTGGTTTGTTTACACCAGTTGCGGTCTGGCTATATAAACGTGAATGTCTGAATCATTTGTATCTGGGGCAGTTGAAATTTAATCTGAATAATACGTGGGGCGATTATATGCGCGCCATGTATGTGCCTTTATTTCTGTTTATGGGCTTTGGTGCATTGCTGGCGGTGATCTTTGCGATATTGTTTGGTAGTTCAGATGGTTTAAATGACGCATCTTACGTCTTCATTATTTTTGGGATGTATTTGATTGGCTACATGTTTATTTGGCCACTCACAGCTGCACGTATTTTTATCACCACTTGGAATAACACCACGTTGAGCCGCAGCCAGTTTCATACGGACTGTAATCAATGGCGTTATGCATGGATTGTCTTGAGCAATTGGTTGGCTAAAGTGATCAGCCTCGGTTTACTGACACCATGGGCAGTTGTACGACTATATAAATATCAGACTGAGTCTTTGCACTTAATGTTGGTCGATGATCCAGACCAATTACAAAATCAAATGCAGCAAGATCACAATGCGATTGCTGAAGAATTATCCGATATTTTTGACCTAGATATTTCCTTATAACGCAGGTGAATTACATGAAAACCTCAGTAGTGAATGCAACCTATTATGATGGGAAAGTGTCAAAACCCTTTGTTGCTCAAATCAGTGCAGATGGGGAACATGCTGTGATTGTGCGTTATGGTCAAGACCTAGAACAAACGCAGCATTACACCTATCAAGATATGACGCTGATCGGTGCTTTAGGTGATATTCAGCCAGTGATTGAGTTAAAGGATGATGCTCGTTTAGAGTTTCATCAACCTTTGCCAGAGTGGTTTAATCTCGACGTAAAGTCGCGTTGGCATTCGATTTGGAAGTTAGAACGGTCACCTTCTCTAATCATTTTTAGTGTGATTTTCGTGGTGGCTTTTGCTTTTGTATTGATTAAATGGGGCATACCAGCAGCGTCGCATGTGGTGGCCAATCAACTGCCTGAGACAGCTTTAAAGAGTTGGGGGGATCAGGCGGAAAAATATATTATCGATATGACTGAACCCACAAAATTGCCACAAGCTCGCCAAGATAAGTTGAAACAAGAATATCAACAATTGGTGGCTGAAAATCGACCTGCGAAGTTGTTATTCCGTGGTGGTGGCAGCATCGGTGCAAATGCATTGGCGATACCCAATAACACCATTATCGTGACAGATGAGTTGGTTAAATTAGCGAAAAATGATTATGAGCTCATAGGTGTGCTTGCACATGAGCAGGGGCATTTAGTTCAACGCCATAGCTTGCAGCAAAGTTTGTCAGGTCTAGGCATCAGTATTATTTTGTTGATGATTACGGGGGATGGCTCAGACATTCTTACCAGTTTGCCAGTGGCTGCGGTGGGTGCGAGTTACTCACGAGACTTTGAATCTGAAGCAGATTTATATGCCTTAAAACAACTTTCAAAACATCAAATTCCAACGGCACATTTTGCAAATTTCTTACAACGTATGGAAGATGAAGCTGATGGTGAAGCAGCAAAAGAGAAAGGTGCAAAGGATGAAACTGCCAAAGATCAGAGATCTTGGACAGACTTCTTTGAGTCACATCCAGCGACGAAAGCCCGTATTGATGCAGTTAGAAATTATCAATCACATCAGCATTGAGTGAAAGGCTTTGATAATATGGCGACGTAGACTACGGTTCGCGTTGCCATGTTGCACTGAGTTCTTCTTGTCCCATGCGGATTAAATGATCTAAAACCACATGTTCCAATTGATCTAGATTTGCACTTGGATCTTGGGCTGAAATCACCACATCTAAAAATGCAGCTTGTGGTAGAAGGCTGACCTCTGCGGAGGGTAGTTGAATCTTGAATGCAGTATTTTCTCCAATGATCTGTTCATTGACTTCAAATTTATGTTTCCAATGATTGACTAAGCGCTTAGCAACACGTGCTGCTTGGGCGGTGGTGATGTGTGTTGAACTTTTCATAGATGCAATTTTATTGTTAAGTCGTCAGTCCTTTAACTTAGCAAAGTACATAGATGCCCGTTAAGTCTAAAAATGCAACGCTGTGTTTCTATTACTAAAATTTTTATCCATATTTATCCATAAACTTCTCCATCCCAGCTATCTCAATCATCGGCATCGAAAAAACGACTAAGGGCATGGGCAGCGAATAGGGGGACAATTTGCTATAATGCGTCAATCACTCCCTTTTCAAAGCTAGGTTTTTCATGTCCAAGCCATTCTTAATCGCACCTTCAATTTTGTCAGCAGACTTTGCGCGCTTAGGTGAAGAAGTTGAAAATGTTCTAGAAGCAGGTGCAGATGTTGTTCATTTCGATGTCATGGATAATCATTATGTACCGAACTTAACTTTTGGTGCGGGCGTTTGTAAGGCATTGAAAAAATACGGCATTAAAGCGCCAATTGATGTGCATCTAATGGTTTCACCGGTAGACCGTATGATTGGTGATTTCTTGGAAGCTGGCGCAGATATCATCACTTTCCACCCAGAAGCGACTGACCATATTGACCGCTCTTTACAGTTAATCAAATCTGGCGGTGCGCAAGCGGGCTTGGTATTTAACCCTGCGACACCTTTGCATTATTTAGACTATGTTTTAGATAAAGTTGACCAAGTATTGTTGATGAGTGTGAACCCAGGTTTTGGCGGTCAAAAGTTCATTCCAATGACTTTGGAAAAGCTGCGTCAAGCCCGAAAAATTATTGATGCTTCAGGTCGTGATATTCGCTTAGAAGTGGATGGTGGTGTTACTCCAGCCAATATCCGTGATATTGCTGAAGCCGGTGCAGACATGTTTGTTGCAGGTTCAGCGATTTTTGGTAAGCCTGATTATAAAGCTGTGATTGATGACATGCGTTCTGAGTTGGCAAAAGTGTATGCTCAAGAGGCTTAAGCCTTTGGGTATAAGTTATTCCTCGCTTGTGGATAACTATATGGATAACCGTATGGATATCTATGTAGATAACTATATGGATAACTTGAATAAATTATAAACGATTGTGCATCAATGGTTTAATAATTAGACGTATTAAGTATAAAAAGGACTCAATTGAGTCCTTTTTTTATGGGGAAAAGTGTTTGAAATACTGTATGTTTATTAATCTGTGGTAAATAATTAATCAGTTTAAAAAATAACTTTTATGTTTTAACAGGACGTTAAGCGCTGATTTTTATGACAGTGCAATAAATTTAAAACTGTTGTGAATAACTGCACAATTAATTATGCTGTTAGCAACTATTGAGATAAGCTGCGACTGGCAAAACACATCATCGATCGCACTGGATAGTGCTTTTAGATATTTCTGAAAGTATCGTTCATGATGGATAAATAGGTCGAGCTGCATGTCATGTTGATACGAATGTCATGTAATTGCATTTGAATTGTAAATAATATCATCATGGTGTTTCATGCGGCGTGATGCTTCTAGCGATGTATTATTAGGAACGTGTTGCCATAGTGCATCATTGGGTTGAATTAGGATACTAAATTGTTCAATTTTTTGCGTAAGCATCTTGGCTTTGCTTGGCTCATGGCGTTTGTCATGGGATGGAGCAGTGTGGTCAGTGCACAGCAAAATTTTCAACATCAACAAATGATGACTGCGAATGCCCATCAGGCATCAGTTCATGCAGCACATACTGATCCTTCACATTCAAATATGGCAACAAATTGCCATCAAAATCAGCGGCAAGCTGTTCCTGAGCATGCAGCACATCATGGCAAGCAGACGACACCCGAAGTCTTTTCAATGATGGATTGTCATCAATCTTTAGATGCGACATCTGCACTGCAAGATGGTCAGGCGTATCATTCAACGACACAAAGTACAGACTGTCAGGACTGTACACTCGCACATTGCCAAATCAGTACCTCTTATGTCGATAGCGCCTTGGTCGCATTGCAGACCTTCCATGTGCATCACTATGCAGAACCCCCTCGTTTCATTTTTGCTGGACAGCATTTAAAAGGCTTTTGGCAAGAAATTCTAAGACCTCCGCAAGCTTAACCTGAGTTTTAAATACGTTTTTTCGTTATTTTATAAAGGTTAAGTCATGTCTAATTTATCTAAATCATGCCTCGTGCTCGGGGTGTGTCTGCTGTCACCAACGTGGGTGTTTGCAGCCATTAAAGAATATCATCTGAATATTGATGAAAAGACCATCAATTTGACAGGTAAAGGGGTCAAAAAAATCAGTGTCAATGGTCAGTTTCCAGCGCCTTTACTGGAGTTTGAAGAAGGCGATGATGCGGTCATCCATGTACATAATCAGCTCAAAAAACAAAATACCTCGGTGCATTGGCATGGTCTATTGCTGCCCGGTTTAATGGATGGTGTACCCGGCTTTAATGGTTTCAATGAAATTCAGCCCGATGGTAGCTTTACTTATAAATTTAAGGTCCGTCAAAGCGGAACCTATTGGTATCACGCGCATTCCAAAGGTCAAGAACAAGACGGATTGTATGGCGCTTTGGTAATTTATCCGAAAGGCAAACAAGCACTTGCAGCACATGAACAGACGCAACGTGATTATGTGGTCATGCTGTCGGATTTTCATGAATCATCTAGCGCGCAGATCATGGCAAATATGAAAAAGTCTGCCGAATACTATCAAAATCAGCGTGAAACGGTTTCAGATGTATGGACGCAAATTCAACGAACAGGTTTAAAAAATACTTGGCAAGATCGTTCGATGTGGAATCAGATGCGTATGCTGAAAACGGATTTGTCTGATGTCACGGGTTATACGTTTTTAGTGAATGGCAAAACACCACAGCAGAACTGGACGGGGATGTTTAAGCCCAATGAAAAAGTCAGACTTCGTTTTGTAAATGCTGCGGCCATGTCGTTTTTTGATGTGCGCATTCCTCAGCTCAAAATGACGGTGGTCAGTGCAGACGGTCAAGCGGTCAAACCGGTCGCTGTGGATGAATTCCGCATTGGTGCTGCAGAAACCTATGATGTAATCGTAGAGCCTAAGTCTGCGCATTATCAAATTGAAGCTGAATCGATTGATCGCACAGGATTTGCGATTGGCACTTTACATGATGAAACGCAGCCTCAGCACTCAGGCATTCACATGTCAAAAGCTCGGCCACGCGCTTTGCTGACCATGGAAGATATGGGCCATGGTTCAATGTCAGGTATGGACCATAGCAACATGGGACATACAGCTACAGGTTCAACCCAAACTTCAGCAATCCAGCAAGCGAATGCTCATGAGCACAGCGCGCATACTGTCAATTCGTCAAATATTCAGCCGAATCAAGTACATGATCATGCTGCAATGGGGCATGACATGGACCATTCCCTAGTGACTGCACAGACTGCTTTGCAGCATCCAGAGATGCATAAACAGAACATGTCTGATTCAGCGCATGCCAATATGAATCATAGTGTGATGGATCATTCATCAATGAAGCACTCTTCAATGGATTCATCCATGAAACATGATACGCATACAGCGATGGAGCATGCACAGTCTAAAGGTGAGATGCAGGCAGTTGAAAATTCAGCAACGGTTATGGGCTGGGCCAATGCTTCAACACCTGTCGGTGATAAGGCACTGCAATATAGTGATTTAAAAGCGTTAACTCCGCAGCCTGATACACGTGAACCGACGCAAGATTTGGTTATTCATTTGGGTGGAACAATGGAACGCTATATGTGGACCATGAATGGAAAAAAATTCAGTGAAGCCGAACCACTGCGGGTGAAATATGGTGAGCGAATTCGACTGAAATTTGTCAATGACAGCATGATGGCGCATCCGATGCATTTACATGGCATGTTCATGCAATTGGAAAATGGGCAAGTGTCTTCTGAAATGCCAAATAAACATACGGTGATTGTGCCGCCGGGGAAAACAGTGACGGCTCTGTTAACGGCCAATGAATTAGGGGAATGGGCGATTCATTGTCACTTGCTGTATCACATGTCCGCAGGGATGATGAATAAACTTGTGGTCGCAAATGTCGCAGAGAATACGAAAACGGCATCTGTACCGCAAAAGGAGGTGTCTCATGCGCATCATTAAACCATGCACGTATACGGTACTGAGTTTAGCTTTGGCATCGGTCACTCAAGTGACCATGGCGCAAGATGCACATCACAGCATGCCGATGTCAGCTCAACATGAGCCGCATTCCTCACATGATTCGTCGCATCAAGAAATGAAAACAGCGATTAAATCGAGCCAGATGGAGCATCCTGCAGAACATGCAGAACATGCAGAACATGCAGAACATGCAGAACATGCAGAACATGCAGAACATGCAGAACATGCAGAACATGCAGAACATGCAGAAAATGCAGAACATGCAAATGCATCATCTATTGCGTCACGTGCTGCTTCTGCGCAGCATCCTGTTGATCATAAGCGTGAACATGGTGGACAGATTTATCAAGCGACCGAGATCGACAGTCGATGGCTCAATAATGCCGATGGCCGAGGACATTTAAAGACCGAAATTGAGAGTCGAATCGGGACTGATGAAAATAAGCTCTTTATCAAACTACATGCCGATAAAGCAGAATCTCAAGACGCTGATTATGCGACTCAAGTGATGTATAGCCGTATGATCTCCGACTTTTGGGATGCGCAAATTGGTGCACGTTATCGTGTCGATGAACACCAAGTGACGGACAAAGAACAGTTAGATGCTGCGGTGGGTCTGCATGGTCTGGCACCTTATTTCTTTGAAACCGATGCTTATTTATATCTTGGTGCAGATAAACAGGTGAGTTTTTCTTTGGAAACCGAACGTGATTTGCTGCTGACGCAAAAATTGATTTTAAAACCGTATCTAAACCTAGATGTAGTGCTGAGTGATGACTCTGCCTATGCACAAAAAACAGGACTCAGTTCTGTATGGCTAGGGCTAGAAACACGCTATGAAATCAATAAAAAGCTGATGCCATTTATCGATGTTGCTTACAGCTATGAAAAAGGAAATCAGCATACGGCATGGCAAGCTGAGACTGGAAGTGAAAAGCAATGGTGGTATGGCGCAGGTCTTCGTCTGAAGTTCTAAGAGGCGAATAGACCAAATAAAGAGGGCATCATCAACAGGTTTTGGTGATGCCTTTTTTTATCTCTGAATCTATCCTTTGAACAGACATGCTATGTTTTGGCGCAAATCATCTGCGCAAGTTTTTTCCTTAACTGAATAACGCCCTGAATTTGGTCAAAAAATGTAAAGACTGCACTAAAATTCAGCATATTTGCTATACTGAGACAATATTCGGAGGAACGACCTCCCTTACATCTTTGATCAAAGCCAGTAAGAAAAATCGTCAGGACGACCTGACTCTACTAATATGGAGGAAGGCATCATGGCCTGGGTTGTTTTGGTATTCGCTGGTATTTTTGAAATCGTTTGGGCCTATTCGATGAAGCTCTCAGAAGGCTTTACAAAACTTGGCCCAAGTTTAGTCACTTTATTTTTTATGATCCTGAGCTTTGGTTTATTGGCCTATGCCATGAAAACGTTGCCTTTAGGAACGGCTTATACCATTTGGACAGGAATCGGCGCGATTGGCTCTTTCCTCGTGGGTATTTTTATACTCGGTGAGCCTGCAACTGCTATGCGGATGTTAGCCGCGGTACTGATCATTTCTGGTCTAATCTTGATGAAATTATCTTCAAGTTAATATGTTCTAAAGCATAGCGGTCATTGACCTCTGTGCTTTTTTTATGGGTAAAAATATGGCTTGGGTTTTATTAATTGTAGCGGGATTGCTTGAGGTGGTTTGGGCGTATTGTATGAAAGTCTCTGAAGGCTTTAGCAAACTGACGCCAAGTATTTTGACCATCGTTTTCATGATCGCAAGTTTCGCTTTATTGTCTTATGCAATGAAATCCTTACCGCTGGGTACAGCCTATACGGTGTGGACAGGGATTGGTGCAGTGGGATCATTTATCCTCGGCATCGTTGTATTGGGTGAGCCCGCAAATGCCATGCGCATGCTAGCTGCGGTACTGATTATTTCAGGACTGGTCTTGATGAAATTATCGTCCTCCTGAATAATGAAGTGCTGCGCTTTTGAGCTTGGAGTATCTCATGCAACTTTCTTATCAGTTTTTAGATTCACCCGTTGGACAATTAAAACTTGTTGCACATGAAACCGCATTGGTGGCTGTCCTTTGGGAAAATGAAAATCCAAATCGTGTGCGATTGGCGGCTTTGGTTGAAGATCTGAAACACCCGATTTTGCTCAAAACTGCACAGCAATTAAATGAATATTTTACGGGTAAAAGACAGCAATTTGACTTGCCGCTAGACTTTGAAGGTACCGCATTTCAGCAACAAGTTTGGCAAGCTTTACTGACGATTCCTTTTGGAGAAACTCGCAGCTATAAACAAATTGCAGAGCAGATCGGCAATGTCAAAGCCGTACGTGCTGTCGGTGCAGCCAATGGTAAAAATCCAATTTCAATTATTGCACCCTGTCATCGTGTCGTGGGCGCAAATGGAAAATTAGTGGGTTTTGCAGGTGGTCTAGAAAATAAAGAAATATTGTTAAAAATTGAGAAATTACAATAAAATAGAAAATATACTTATTTAATTGATGTTACGCAGTAACATCAAAGCACAATTCGCTTCAAAGAAAGAACGATACGCGTTAACGTCATCCGCAAGTGTTTGAGACAGGATGCCGCCTAATCAAAAATGTTTTTGCGATGCTTTGAATAATTTGACGGTGGTGAACGAGTTTTGCGGTGAGGAGCATTGCTCTGCAAGATGGTTTCCTTGCGAAGCTTCGCTTCTCATTTTGCCGAAACAAAAGTACCTCCAGCCGAAGGCTAATCCCTTTATTTAAACCCTAGATGTAAGACTCCGGCGAATAGGCTTAAAAATCATTTTAAAAATGCGAAATTACTTTTATGTGGGTAACATCAGTAATTTAAAGTAATGAATCAAATCAATGAATCTTTCTCAAATTTTTGCCCCCCTCATTTCGACGTTGTGGTGGTTAATTCCATTGTTACTGCTAGTGGGTGCAATCAAAGCATTTAAACCTTATTTAAAGGGGAAAATGGGGGAGTTTGCTGTCGCCGTTCATGTCAAACTTTATTTGAAAGACCATTATATATTGTTAAATGATTTGACCTTACCAGATGGTGAGGGAGCTACGACTCAAATTGATCATCTTCTTTTAAGCCCATTTGGTGTGTTTGTGATTGAAACTAAAAACTATAAGGGCTGGATTTTTGGGAGCGAGAGACAAAAACAATGGACGCAAAAGATTTATAAAAAAAGTTTTAAATTTCAAAATCCAATTCACCAAAATTATAAACATATGAAAGTGTTAGAACAGGTGTTGAGCGATATTCTGGATAAAGACAATATGCATTCTGTGATTGTTTTTATGCCTGAAGCGGTGTTTAAAACAGAGATGCCGTCGAATGTTTTTCGGGGTACAGCTTGGGTGGACTATGTTCAAACTTTTCAGCAACCCGTGCTCTCTGAAATGAAACTTAAACGAATTCAGTTGCGTTTAGAAAAAGAAATTTTAGAAAAATCATGGAAAACAAATCGACAGCACGTTGAAGATTTAAATCAACGGCATAATTCATAAACTTCCTGTATGCTGTGGATTGTGAACAGTATCTGACTGATAAAAATAGACGGACAATAACAATGAACGACACGCTTCAACATCTTTATGAATCGACTTTAGATCATCCTGAGCAATACCAAGACTTTTATCAGCAACTTTTAGCTAGCCAAGTGTATTGTTTGGGTGAGCGTGATGCTGAGCAGCATCTGCATTTTCAATTAATGGAAACGGAGCAGGGCGAGCAAGCCATTCCATTCTTTCTGAGTCTTGCGATGCTTCAACAGGATGTTGGTGCAGACGCAGAATTTGTCATGATCAGTGCTGAAAAATTATTTGCGATTACCAAAGGCGCAAGCTTGGTGATGAACCCGACTTCGGAACATCCGAAAGAGTTTTTGGCAGATGAGATCGACGCAATTTTAGAGTTTGCCAAACAACAAAGCCTTTGAACACTGTAGGTGTGTTCAAAGGCTCTGCGGCTACGCTTTGATATGTGTTTTTAAAACTTACATACCGGCTTTGAGTTTTTCCACGATTTCATCGAGTGGTTTGACACGTTTTACTTCATCCCAAAGGGCTTTGGCTTCTGGATAGTGCTTTGACATCATGCCGAGCCATTGTTTATAACGACCGACCATATTCATTTCTTTTTTATACGAACCATTTAAGAAACGAATTTGTAAGCCAAGCAGTTCATGCCAGGTAATTAGCGGTTCATCGGTATTACGACGAATACACTGTGTAATGTCAGGGGTGGTGACTGCAGCACGACCAATCATTAGGTCTTCACAACCCGATTCGAGTTGGCACTGTTTGGCATCGGCATTGTTCCAAATTTCACCGTTGGCAATCACGTTAATTTTCAATGCTTCACGAATGGGTTGCAACTGATCCCAAAAGGCAGGCGGGGTATAACCATCGGCTTTGGTCCGCGCATGGACTGTAACCCATGCAGCTCCTGCATCTTCGATGGCATGCGCATTTTCCATAGTGAAGTTACGGTCCATATAACCCAAACGCATTTTTGCTGATACAGGAATATGACTCGGAACAGCATCACGCACAGCTTTGACTAACTCATACACCACTTCAGGCTCATCCAGCAGAACTGAACCACCACGGTGGCGGTTGACGGTTTTTGCAGGGCAACCAAAGTTCATATCAATCGCAGGGGCACCAAGTTCTACCGCGCGTACAGCATTTGCCGCCAGCATGGTCGGATTGTTACCTAAGAACTGTACATGAACTGGTGTTCCTGCTGCAGTTTTGCCTGCATTGTTCAGTTCAGGACAATAGCTATGATAAATATGGTCGGGCAGGACAGAGTCCGTGACGCGGATAAACTCGGTTACACACCAGTCAAAACTCCCCACATGCGTCAACACATCTCGCATAATTGGGTCGGTTAAGCCTTCCATCGGCGCAAGAACAAGTTTCACGGTCACACAGCCAAAAATTGAAAAACGGAGTTATACGTGGTTTTGAAAGGGATGTCTAGGTTTTGTGCTTCTGGTGACGCGGAATACGAAATCACAAGATTTTATGTAATTATTTGGTGAAATTAGGACCAAAGTCGTAAAGTCTTGACTGACATAAAACTTAAACAATAAAATGAGTAAATACAGATGGATAGTAATAATAAGAAGATGGCTTTTACTGTTGTTTTTTAATGGAATCAACAACATATACTGTGCTTGAATCTTTTAAGATTTCATGTATGATGGCTGCAACTAGAAAAAAAGTATTGTTTCGTAAATTTTCTTTAAGTATCGCAGTGTTAGTCATAATCCTTCGTTTTTTACAGAAATGAAGTTCAATTCTTTATTATTTTCCAAGTTATAGTCAGTCATCATCCAATGGCTAAATCAACAAATTAATAGGTATTATTATGTCTAATACAGTTACTGGTACAGTTAAATGGTTCAACGAAACTAAAGGTTTCGGTTTTATTGCACAAGACAACGGTCCTGACGTTTTTGCTCACTTCAGCGAAATCACTGGTTCTGGCTTCAAAACTTTGCAAGAAGGCCAAAAGGTTTCTTTCAGCATCGCTCAAGGTCAAAAAGGCCCGAATGCTGTAAACATCGTTGCTCTATAATTTAGACGTAATGAAAAAAAAGCGCTGTATAGCGCTTTTTTTATGCCTGCTATTTCTGTGTGAATAATCAAGCTATAAAAAGAGAGCCTTAGCTCCCTTCTTGATAAAATTTACTTCTTTATAAAATATTAAATCGTTTCATCGTCGACTTAGCGGCCCAAAACCATTTCTAAAATAAACTTAGATCCAATAAAGCCAACTGCCAATAGACAGAACCCAATAATGGTAAAGCGAATGGCTTTTTGACCACGCCAGCCGAATCGATAGTGTCCAATGAGCAAGGCACCATAGACGAACCATGAAATGATGCTAAAGGCAGTTTTATGCGCCAAATGCTGTGCAAAGAAGTTATCGATGGTGAAGAAACCAAACCCAAGCGCCACGGTCAGTAGTGCAAAACCAGCAATTAATAAATCAAATAGTAAAGATTCCATGGCTTGGAAGGATGGAAGCAGGCTCACCCATACACGTTTTTTCTGCTTGTTTTTCAGTTCACGGTCTTGTAAACGCAAAATGACCGCTTGAATAGTTGCCATCAGTAGGACGGCATACGCGGAAAGCGACAAAATAATATGGATGTCTAAACCCAGTGAATGTTGCTCTATGAATTGATTTTGTCGACTAAATGCGAAGCCTAAAATCAACCCAGTCGCTGCCACAGGAATGCCCAGCAGGTTCATTGCAAGCACAGGTCGATAGGTACTAAATAACACACTGAGTAATAGCATGAGACCTGAAGTAAATGACATCAGGTTGAACACGTCATAGTTCACACCCATAGGCGTCAACATGTCGTTATATAAAACACCTGCATGCAATAACATGCCTAAACCAAGTACAACACCAATAAACCAATGGTTCGGCGCACGTTTAGACATTAAATGGCTGAATAAATACCAAAAAGACGTGGTATAAGCGATTAATGCTAGGATCGTGTAAACCAAGGGGAGACTGATCATGTCAAACCTTTTTCAGGATGTTGAATATTCATTTATATAAATTCTGCAAGAACTAAAGTATCCTATAGCATTCTATGCATAAATTTTCTATTTTAAGAAACAATTTTTTGCTCATGGCTATTTTAAGCGGATTTTGCAATGTTTGATACCTTAACAGAACGACTCACGCAGAGTTTAAGAAATGTTACTGGCTCAGGGCAGCTAACCGAAGACAATATTAAAGATACGTTACGCGAAGTACGTATGGCACTTCTTGAAGCCGATGTTGCGTTACCTGTAACTCGTGAATTCATCGCGAAAGTTAAGGAAGAAGCATTGGGCCAAGAAGTGATGACTCAGTTATCACCGGGGCAGGCTTTCGTCAAAATCGTTCATGACGAATTGACCAAAATGATGGGTGAGGCGAATGAAAGCCTAGACCTAGCGGCAAAACCACCAGTTGTTGTGCTTCTTGCAGGTTTGCAAGGTGCGGGTAAAACAACTACTGCGGCAAAACTTGCACGTTTCTTACAAGAACGTCAAAAGAAAAAAGTAGCAATGGTGTCTGCCGACGTTTATCGTCCAGCAGCGATTAAACAGCTACAAACAGTTGCAGGTGAAGTTGGCGCGATTTTCTTTGAATCAAGCGCAGACGAAAAACCAATTACCATCGCAAATCGTGCGATTGAGCAAGCAAAAATTCAATTTGCTGATGTCTTGATTGTCGATACAGCAGGTCGTTTACATGTAGACGACGAAATGATGGATGAAATTAAAGAGCTTCATGCAGCGATTAAGCCGACTGAAACATTGTTCGTGGTTGATGCCATGACCGGTCAGGATGCGGCGAATACGGCAAAAGCCTTTAATGATGCCTTACCTTTGACGGGTGTGATCCTGACAAAAACGGATGGTGATGCACGTGGTGGTGCAGCACTTTCTGTTCGTGCCATTACTGGCAAACCAATCAAATTCTTGGGTATGGGTGAAAAACTCGATGCCCTAGAGCCATTCCATCCTGAACGTATCGCACAGCGTATTTTGGGTATGGGTGACGTACTTTCTTTGGTCGAAGAAGTTGAACGTAAAATCGACAAAGAAAAAGCCGAAAAAATGGCGAAAAAACTGCAAAAAGGCGGTAGCTTCAACTTTGAAGATATGCTGATGCAGTTTGAACAAATGAATAAAATGGGCGGCATGATGGGCTTCCTGGATAAACTTCCAGGCATGAGCAACTCAGGGATTCAAGATGCAATTGCACAAGCAAATCCTGAAAAGCAAGTGAAGAAAATGGAAGCGATTATTCAATCGATGACCATTAAAGAACGTCGTAACCCAGACTTGATGAATCCAAGCCGTAAAAAACGTATTGCAGCAGGCTGTGGTATGGATGTTGCAGAAGTGAATAAACTCATCAAGCAACATGCGCAAATGGCGAAAATGATGAAGAAATTTGCCAACCCAACAGGTATGGCAAAAATGATGAAATCATTAGGCAATATGCAAAAACAATTTGGCGGCGGTGGCATGGGTCCATTGTTCGGCAGTAAAGATCCGAAGTAATTTGGACTGAAAAAAAGGCGCATTCAGCGCCTTTTTTTATGGCTGTAATTTGACGAGACTGTGCGCTTAAGCAAAGTGATTGAGTGCATTTAATAGAAAGTACTGGAGCAATTTGGCTATATGATCCGATATATACCGAACTGAGCTAAATTATTACAAAAAGATGCCAAATTGACATTGAGAGCGTGTAGGTGACAGGTTTAAAACAGAGGTGAAAATTTGCCGAACTGCAAATTGAACGCTCCACCAAAAATAATCACCTAAAATAAGAATCAAATAATGAATACACCGCATACGCCAGAAAGCCAAAAGATCTATATTGTTCATGGTCATGATGCATCACCGAATGATCATTGGTTTCCTTGGTTGGGACGAAAGCTGCAAGAAGCTGGACATTATTCTCGACGCATCGTGATGGCAAATGCGGCACAACCTGATTTTGACCATTGGCAGAAATTTCTAGCGTTGCAAATGCCTGATTTGGATGAAAATACCATTGTGATTGCACATGGTTTGGGGTGCTTAACCACGCTGCATTATCTCAATCAATATTTTGAACAGCATGGCACACGGATTAAAGCGGGCGTTTTTGTATCGGGTTTTAAAAGTAGTTTACCGACACAACCTGAATTAACCGCATTTATTCAACGTGCAAAAATGGATAGCGGTGTTTTACAGACCTATATGCCGATTTGTATCAGTCTGATTTCATCCAATGATCCTATCGTACCGCCACCGGTTGCGATCCAATTGGGCAATTTTATAAATGCACAAATTTATGAGGTGAAAGAAGCGGGGCATTTCACAGCAAAGGATGGCTTTTCTGAGATTCCACAACTGTGGCACGTGTTAGAGCCGATTTTAACGGCTTAGCTAGGTTCTGTGCGCGTGTTTAATAGATCGCGTGTTTTGTAGATAAGATATTTAGTGAAGACTGAGATTGCAATCATGCAATTGGTGCAATTGAAGAGAAAAAAGGCGCAATCTGCGCCTTTTTGTTTGTTCGAATTATTGATAGATCAGTCGAGTTCTAAAGCAACACGTTCACGAATGTCGTCAATGTCGTCATTGGCTTCGCGACCATCTTCCTGCCATGCTTTGTAAACACCAACATATTCACCATCGGTATCGACCACATATTCAGCCGCAATTTTTCCTGAGGCATACCATAAGCGATAGGCATCATTGCCATTTTCATCGACTTTGTAAGCTGCGCCACGTTGTCCTGTTGGATAAAACTCTTCGCCTTGGATGCTCACGCCATCTTGGTTCACAAAGGTTGATTCTACTTTGCCGTTTTTGCGATAAAGCGTTACTGGGCCTTCAATATCACTGCCACTGAAACTAAATAGTTTCATCGGATCTTTGACCCAAGCAGGTGAGGATTGAGGGGTTTTGGTTTCTTGGTAAAAATCTTGGACTAAAAAATCACCTGTGGCATTACGACCTAAAAGTACACGGTAATAGCCGTCTTGGACTGGGGTCATGTAATAACTTGAGTCAATATACGATACGCAGCCGCAGTAATCAGGATTATCTTCATCTCCAAAATAGCCCAAAACTGCTTCAGAGGTGCTGAGCTGTGATTTGATTTCGGCAGGGATTTTAGAGTTGGCTAAATTTTGTGTCGTGGTACAACCGCCGAAGAATAATGTAGAGGCGAGCAGGCTTAAACCCAGTAAATTTTTAAATTTCATATCTATACTCTTCGTCTTATATTCTATCTTGAAAGACATTTTTAAATTATAAAGTTGCTGATGTATCTGTCGATCATCGCAGGCTATTGTAATTCCTTGGACGAAAAAAGGTCATGAATCGCGATACAATTTGTAACCACGCTTGTATGAAATGACCCTCAATAAAAAAGCGTGATCACCATTGGCCATCACGCTTTCACAGTTTGCTATCACATAAATGGCTAAATTACACGCCATTTACATAACTTTGTAGGCCTCTAAGCAGCAAATCTGCTTCGACAGCCGGCTGATATTTTTCTAAATAGCGTGCAAATAGTGCAGCATCGCCACCGGTTAAAATCAACTGACTTGGATATTTATCAAGAACCTTTTCAATGGTGCTGACCAAGCTGAGCAAGATGCCATGATGAACAGCGTCGATGGTGTTTTTACCAGGAGACAGCTCATCAAAGGTGGCATCTGGAATTTTAATGCCTTTGGTGTTTTGGATGAGCGAATCACGTTGCAAATACAAATTTGGCAAAATATAGCCGCCTAAATGTTGTAAGCCATCCGTTAAGTCAATGGTGAGAGCCGTGCCACAGCTAATGACACAGTATTTTTGTGTAGGGTCTTTGACCACTGCGAGCATTTGCAGCCAACGGTCGATCCCGAATTTACTGGTATCTTCGTAGGCACAGCGCAAGCCCGCATATTCGGCATGAACTTTGGCAATGGTGACAGGAATGGCTAAAAATTTAAGAATTTTTTGAATCCGATCATTATTTTTTTTGTCGAGTACCGAAGAAATTCCGACCTGATCTAAGTCCAAACTTTTAAAGTGCTGGATCAAACCGAGTAGGAGTTCAGCAGGCGACTGTAAATGCAGTTCCGCAGCATGCTCTATGATTTGATCGTGTTCGGTAATCCAGTATTTCAGCCGGGTATTACCGACATCGAGCCATAATTTTTTCATCAGTAGGCCTTTGCAATCCTGTTTATGATTGATCTGCTAAACGTAAGCGACCTTGGAAATGATTTTCTAAGCGCTGCGAAGTTTGGATGTTGATCGAACCATCATTTTCAATACCGAGAAAGCGGCCTTGGCTTTTGCCTTGCAGGTGTTCAAGTTCAACAGGCTGTTGCATAAATGCAGCATAATGGTTGAATCGTGCAGCGAGGTTATAGCAGTTATGATCGAACCATTCACCAGCAAGTTGGATCGCGGCATACAGTTCAGCAATTAACTGCAAACGGTTTGGCGAGGGAAGTCCGAGTTCAGATAACGAGGTTGCACGTTGCTCAATTCCTGCGGATGGAATCGGAAATAAGTTCATGCCAACGCCGACAATCGCTTGATGTGGCGAAATCGGTTCAATCAAAATCCCGCCCCATTTGCCTTGTGGGCTATACAGGTCATTGGGCCATTTCACTTGCAATGCTAGATTTTGCAAACTTGGCATTTGCAAGATATTTAAGGCAATTTCAAGTGCAAGCCGTCCATCTATCGCTGTCTGTAAATTCAGCAATGTGCTTAAATAGATATTACCAACGGGTGAGACCCATTGATGATCGCGTTGCCCACGGCCTTGAGTCTGTTGTTCACTGCATACCAAAACATGTTGAATGCCTTTTTTAGCAATCTCACGGACATCGTCATTGGTCGATGTGGTAATGGGCTTCAGTAATAAAACTTCAGGCGGTTGAGGTACTGTGCTCAGCAATTGCTGTAAGTGTCTGGTCTCTAAATCCATTTGAATCTGAGAGTTGTGGAATAATATTGATGGAGTTAATCATATATTTACTGATTGGTGCAATCGCTGGTTTTGCTGCGGGGCTATTTGGTGTGGGCGGTGGTCTGATTATTGTGCCAATTTTATTCATCGTCTTTACCCAACTTCAGTATGATCCCAGTGTGATTATGCACATGGCGGTAGGCACGTCTTTGGCCACGATTATTGTGACCTCACTCAGTTCGGTTTCGGCGCATCATAAAAAAGGTGCAGTGCTGTGGAATGTCTTTCGGAATTTGGCACCAGGTTTGGTGATCGGTTCATTTTTCGGTGCAGGCATTGCTGATTATCTCTCAGGGCAGGGCTTGCAACTGTTAATCGGCTTTTTTGCGGTCTGGGTGGCTTTTAAAATGTTTCGCGGTGCAGCGACACCGGTTGATCCGAATAAACATTTACCCTCACAAGCCATGCAAATGGCAGCCGGCGGCGGCATTGGGATTGCCTCTGCGATCTTCGGTATTGGTGGTGGCAGCTTAACCGTCCCGTATTTGAATAAAAACGGCGTCATTATGCAAAAAGCAGTCGCAACCTCTGCTGCATGTGGTTTACCAATTGCGATTGCTGGGGCACTCGGCTTTATGTGGTTTGGTCATCAAGCCGATATCGTGGTTCCCAATACCATTGGTTATATCCATATTTATGCATTTATCGGGATTAGTGTAATGAGCTTCATCACTGCAAAATTGGGTGCGAAAGTGGCTCATATGTTGTCGCCATTTATGCTAAAGCGTTGTTTTGCATGTTTATTAACAACAGTCGGCTGCTATTTTATTTACCAAGGTGTGCAAGCCTTTGGCGCATGATTGTCCGTTTTGACTGACAAAATTGGCTTTGTTGACACAAGATTGTCAGACAATGTCATGTTCAATTAGGTTGCTTATCGTTTCTAATGCAAATAGATTGAGTGTAAATCTGAACATTGCATCTTATAAAAAAAAGATAGGAACAGTATGCAACAACAAGAAGCGGACAGTTTGTCAGAACAAATTGCCAAGCACATCGGTGAACAAATCATTCGCGGTGAGTTGGTTGAAGGCGAGCGTATTCAGGAACTCAGAATCGCGGCCGAATTGGATGTGAGCCGTGGCTCTGTTCGTGAAGCTTTATTGATTTTAGAACGAACCCAGCTCATTGAAATCTACCCACGCCGTGGCGCCTTAGTCTCTGAAATGTCGGCTTTACAAGTGCGCTCATTATTTGATATTGCAGCATTATTGTTGGGTCAAATTGTGCATCGTATGGCGGAAACGTGGCGCAGCCATGAAGCTGAGCGTATTCAGTTATTACTTGAACAATTAGACGTGGAAACTCGCCAAGGCAATACCGAAAAGTTTTATGATCTGATTTTTCAGGGCATGGCTCGTCAGCATGAAATGGTGGGAAACACCTACCTGATGCGTTATTACCAAGAATTGTTACCATCGCTCAGACGTAGTTATTTCCTGACACTGAATATTTCACGACGTGAACTACAAGAATCTTTTGATTTGTTTAAATTGGTGACTGATGCAGTTTTAATCAGAAAATCACATCAAGCCACTTTATTTATGGAAGATTTTTGTCGACACTTACGCAACCTTGTGTTGGAATCACTAACACGGATGAAACAAATCGAATTAGCGTGGGCGAGACGTTCACGCCGCTGATCAGGACATTATGCGTTTAAGCAGTTTAAAACTTTCCGGCTTCAAATCTTTTGCCGATAGCACAACTCTAAAATTTGAAGGCAACCGTAGTGCGGTTGTTGGACCGAACGGCTGTGGTAAATCCAATGTGATTGATGCCATTCGTTGGGTTATGGGTGAATCCAGTGCCCGTCAATTGCGTGGTGGCACCATGCAAGATGTTATTTTTACCGGAACGGCAAAGCGTAAACCAGTCGGGATGGCGAGTGTTGAACTGCGTTTTGATAATACCTATGGCAAGTTAGGTGGCGCGTATAATGCCTATACTGAGCTTGCAGTTCGTCGTCAGGTCAATCGTGATGGTAAATCCGAATATTTCCTCAATGGCACTAAATGCCGCCGTCGTGATATTACCGATATTTTCTTAGGCACCGGTTTAGGTCCACGTTCGTATGCGATTATTGAACAGGGCATGATCAACCGTTTGGTCGATGCCAAACCTGAAGAAATGCGTGTGTATATTGAAGAAGCCGCAGGGGTTTCTCGCTATCAAGCTCGACGTCGTGAAACTTTACAGCATCTAGAACACACCACTCAAAACTTAGAACGTCTCGAAGACATTGCATCAGAACTGAAGTCTCAGCTGAAAACCTTAAAACGTCAGTCTGAAACGGCGGTGCAATACAAAGAATTAGAAACCCAAATTCGTACTATTAAGATCGAAGTATTGTCTTTCCAATGTGAGCAAAGTACACGTTTACAGCAAGAATACACGCTGCACATGAATGAGCTTGGGGAAACCTTCAAACTGGTGCGTTCTGAGCTGAACACCCTAGAGCATGACCTATCTTCCACCAGTGCCTTATTTCAACGGCTTATTCAACAGTCCACTCCTTTACAAAGTGAATGGCAACAGGCGGAAAAGAAACTGTCTGAGTTGAAAATGACGCTGGAGCAAAAACAGGGTTTATTTGCACAAAATTCGGCAAGTTTGGTGGAGCTTGAAAAGCAAAAAGCTCAAACCAAAGAACGTTTACAGTTATTAGAGTTACAACTGGAAACGCTGCAAGAACAGCAAGATGGATTTATTGAGCAATTACAGCGCCAAGAAAGCAGTAGTCAGGATCAGACCCAGCAGTTGGCCGATTTGAAAGCTCAGCATCAACAAGCGGTTCAACAATTTGAACAATGCCGTGGGCAAGTCGAAAAGCAGCAACAGCAAAAGCTACAGATGTTGGCGCAAAGTGAACAATTGACCAAAAATATAGGTCGTATTGAGCAACAGCGCGAGACCCTGCAACAGCAACGAGGTCAAATTCAGCATCAGGCGCAGCAAGATGAGTTGGAGCAGTATCAGCAAGATAAGCAGCAGCTCGAACAGCAAATTGTGCAACAAGAGCTGGTGATTGCCGAAACTCAAGCACAGCTTGCAGCTGCACAAGAACAGCAGGCACAGCACAAAAATACGGTGCTGCAGCTAAAATCAGAAATACAGGTGCTGTTGTCAGAGCAGAAAAACCTAAACCAATTGATGATTAAAGCCAGTCCAAAGCAGCAAAGCCAGCGTCAACATTTAATGCAGCAGTTGCAGTTGAGCACTCAAGGCAAACAGCATGCGCAACTGGTCGAGAAATTTTTGTCTAAATGGCTAAGTGCCCAAGTCTTGGGACACAGTGATAATTTTCAAGACAGTATTGCACGTCAGGTCAAAGGCAGTCATCACACCGCAGCACAAATCGTTGGATTAGAAGCTTTGGCGACGTGGATTGAAGCACCACAACTTTCGATCTGGCAGCAGGTCGCGATTGCCGAAACATTGACGGTGGCATTGAGTCATCAGGCTAAACTGGCTGCTGGTCAGTCGATACTCACGCTCGATGGTTATCATGTCGGTGCGGATTGGGTGATTGGTCTAGACTATGACGAGGACAGCCAAGCAGGGCAAGGTGCATTGAGCCACCGTATTCGTTTAGATGAATTGACTGAATTACTTGCAGAGCAGCAGCCAAAGCTGACGCAGCTAGAAGGCCAATTGCCTGAGTTGCAAAATGCCGTACAAGCTTTACAGCAAAATCTGCAACAGCAACATAGCCAATTAAAAAATTGGCAAAAAGACATTCAAACAGCTGATGTTGCGATTGCGAAGGTACAAAGTTCCAATCAGGCATTTGCATTACAAAAGCAGCAGTTAGAAGATCAATTGCAACAACTTGAAGCCCAGCTTGAAGAAGATGCCATGCAAAAAGACGATTTGGAAATTGATCTGCATGCGCTGACGATTAAGCTCGAGCAAGCCTTGCCAAATTATAAAACCTTGCAATTCCAAGTTGAGGAATTGAGTCTAGCGCTGGAAAGTGCTCAGCAAGTGGCATTACACAGTCAGCAAGAATTGGAAATCGTGCGTCGTCAGTCTGTACAGACGAAACAACAGATTGAATTATTAGAAAAAGACACGGTCTTTTTGAAAGCGCAAACTCAGCAAATTATTGGACAGATGGAACAGGCGAAGAAATTTGTCGATCCTGTACAGTTAGAATTGCCTGCGCTTGAGTCACAGTATTCCGAACAGGCCCAAGTCACTGAGCGTTTACAAAAAACCTGGAATGACTGGCAGCTTGAACTGAATAACGTACAGAGCAAACAGCAGACATTGACGGAACAACGCCATTCACATCAACAACAAGACGAAAAATTGCGTACGCAATTGGAAGAAAAGCGTCTAGCTTGGCAATCCGCGCAGTCTGATTTGCAGCATTATTCAGAACAATTGAAAGAAATGAACAGCGAAATGCTGACGGGTTTAAGCATTGATGTGGTATCCCATCAGCAAAAACTCGAAAAAGCACAGCAGCAGTTTGATAAATTGGGTGCAGTCAACTTGGCTGCAGCAGAAGAATATACTGAAGTTTCTAAACGCTTCGATGATTTAAGCCACCAAATCGATGACTTGCAAAAGACTGTTGAGCAACTGCAAGCTGCGATGAAAAGCATTGATCAGGAAACGCGAAAGCTGTTTATGACCACTTTTGATAAGGTCAATGCAGAGCTTCAAGAGTTGTTTCCGAAAGTATTTAATGGCGGCGAAGCAAGTTTAAGCCTTGAAGATGGTTGGCAATCGGGTGTAAAACTGATGGCACGACCACCGGGTAAGCGAAACAGCTCTTTGGCATTATTGTCGGGTGGTGAAAAGGCATTGACCGCATTGGCTTTGGTTTTTGCGATTTTCCGCCTAAATCCTGCACCATTTTGCGTTTTAGACGAAGTCGATGCACCTTTAGACGATGCAAATGTAGGAAGATTTTGTAATCTTGTAAAAGAGCTTTCAGAACAAGTGCAATTTATCTACATTACACACAATAAACTGGCAATGACAATGGCAACTGACTTACTTGGTGTGACCATGCCAGAACCAGGAACTTCAAAATTAGTGACTGTGAATATTGAGCAGGCCAAAGAATACGGTTTAGCTGCGGAGGCATAACATGGAAATCACCACTATAGCTGGGATTGTAATCGCTGTAATTATCATGGTTGTGGGCATTCGAATGATGTTTCGTAAACCTGCAGATGCAGCGCCATCACTCGACACCGAATTACATATTGACCCTGATAGTCAGCAACCTGTTATTCCGCGCCATGTACGAAATCAGTTAAATACACCTGAAACCACTCAACGTGTAGAGCCGACTTTGGCTGATGAAAAAGTCACAGCGGTTGAAACGACTGAAACTGTTCAAGCGAAAGTGACTCCAGAAGCAACAGTAACGGAACAAGCAGAGCAGAGCGCTGAGGCGACTGCAAAGACTGAGACGACTACGACGGATCCCGTTTCAGTTGAAAATGCTCAAACTGCGACAGAAGACACTACTTTGTCTACAGAAGCCACTGAATCTACGACAAATACTTCTGTAGTAGATGTAGCCAATGAAATCGCGACTCCTGCGACGGACGTTCCGGCTGACGCGGTTCCTGTAGAAAAAGCGCCAGAATTTAGTGTAAATAGCGCAATTGAAAAAGCTGAAATCAGCGATTTTGATGAAGAAAGCAGTATTTTGGATGCGCATTTACATGAACAAAAAATTGTCGATGAAGAAAGTGCTTTAGCGACTGCGGAAACCTATATCGCCTTAAATGTGTTCCCTGATAGTCGTGCCTTGTCGGGTGAAAAAGCATTAAAAGTGTTACTGAAATACGGTCTGCGTTTTGGCGAAATGGCCTGTTTCCATCGCTATGATGAAGAAGGGACAAAGTTATTATTCTCTGTATTACAAATGAATAATGATGGCGCTGCGCAAGGTTTTGATCTTGAAACTTTATCGACTGAAGAAGTAAAAGGTTTGGCTTTCTTCTTGGCGCTGCCACACAGCGATGTACAAAATGCCTTTGATACTATGGACAGCATTTCACGTCTAATTGCACGTGAAATTGACGGTACTGTGTATGATCAAAATAACCAAGAATTTACACCGCAGATGCGTGAACATTGGCGTCATCAAGCGATTGATTATCGTCAAGGTCAAGCTATCGAAGTCTAAGCGTCTTTGATTGAAACTCACCGAGTGGGTTTCTATAATAGCAACAGATAATGAAATTTGAGGGCGGAGCGTGAACCGCCCTTTTTTATGGTGAATGTATGACACAACAATCCACTGTCGTTGCACAGATGCGACAACTGATTCAACTCTTGGCGAAGCATAACCATGCCTACTATGTCATGGACACGCCAGAAATTGAGGACAGTGAATATGATCAACTTTTTCACCAATTAAAAGCACTAGAAGAGCAATACCCTGATTTAGTGCAACCTGATACACCAACCACAAAAGTGGGTGGAAAGGCCTTGTCTAAGTTTGAATCCGTAACCCATGCAGTGCCCATGTTGTCATTGGGTAATGTGTTTAATGCAGAAGATTTATTTGCCTTTGCTCGTCGTGCGGAAGAGCGCTTACCGAATCAAAAAATTGAATATGATGTCGAATTAAAATTTGATGGGCTGGCCATTTCTCTCTGGTATGAAAATGGCATTTTAGTCCGTGGTGTGACACGGGGTGATGGTGAAACAGGGGAAGACATTACTCAAAATGTAAAAACCATTCGTAATTTACCTAAAGTACTGACTTCTACACAGACTGAAATTCCAAGTCTTCTTGAAGTTCGTGGTGAAGTCCTGATGCCAAAGTCAGGCTTTGAAAAGCTCAATGCTGAAAACGAAGCCAACGGTGAAAAAACCTTTGCCAATCCACGAAATGCAGCAGCAGGAAGCTTACGTCAACTCGACCCTGCAATTGCGGCTTCACGTCCATTGGCTTTTTATGCTTATGGCATTGCACAGTGCGAACCACATCATGGTCAAACCACCATGTCTGCTAGCTTGGAATGGCTGACACAGTTTGGTTTTGCTGTCGGTGAACGTCACTTTATTTGTGACAGCATTCAGGACGTACAAGCTGCGTATGAGCAAATGATCATTGATCGTCCAAGCCTGAGCGTTGAAATTGATGGCATGGTGATTAAGGTAAACAGCCTGAAGCAACAGCAAACATTGGGTTTTTTAAGTCGTGAACCGCGCTGGGCAACGGCATATAAATTCCCTGCAGTCGCAGCGCTGACGACAGTTGAAAATATTGATTGGCAAGTGGGGCGTACAGGGACTTTGACCCCAGTCGCGCGTTTAAACCCTGTGGCAGTCGGTGGGGTGACGGTTTCCAATGTCACCCTACATAATATTGGTGAAATTCATCGTTTAGATGTACGTGTGGGTGACACGGTCAGTGTCTACCGTAGCGGTGATGTGATTCCAAAAGTTGAAAAAGTATGGCCTGAATTCCGTCCTGTAGATACGGTAGAAGTTCAGTTACCTGCATGTTGTCCAGTCTGCGCATCTCCTGTTGTGATGCCTGAAGGTGAAGCCTTGGCACGTTGTTCAGGTGGTTTGTACTGTGCTGCACAGCGTATTGAGGCGATTCGTCACTTTGTATCGCGTAAAGCTATGGACATTGAGGGCTTAGGCGACCGTTGGGCGGAATCACTTTTACATTTGGATCTGCTCAAAGATGTTGCTGATATTTATAGCTTGCATGAGCATCGTGAAAAATTACTGACCATTGAAAAAATGGGTGAGAAGTCGGTTCAAAACCTCATCGATTCTATTGAAAATAGTAAGAAAACAACGCTAGGTGCATTTATTTATGCACTCGGTATTCGAGGCGTGGGTGAAACCACGGCACGCATGCTCGCCAATACTTTCCAAACCTTTGATGCGATTCGCCATGCAGATCTCGAATCCTTGAAAAAAACGCCAGACGTTGGTGATATTACCGCAGAATGGATAGTCGACTTTTTCCAAGCGCCGCATAACCTCGAAGTGGTTGATCGTTTGTTGGCAGCAGGGATTCATTGGGATGCACCCGTTGCACCAAGTCGTCAGCCACTGAATGGCGAAAGTTGGGTGATTACAGGGACTCTGAGCACCATGGGTCGTGATGAAGCGACGCAAATGCTACAAGCCTTAGGCGCACGTGTCAGCGGTAGTGTTTCGGGTAAAACGAAATGTGTGGTTGCAGGTGAAAAGGCAGGTTCTAAATTAGAAAAGGCTGAAAAACTGGGTGTTCCGGTGATGAGCGAAGACGAGTTTATTGCCTTTGTACAACAGCATAATGCTTCTTAAGTATTGAAAATCAAACCTGAAAAGGTTGTGACTTTTGAACAAACGCCTGATGCATTGCATTGCATTGGGCGTTTTTATTTTGCTGCTTAACATGATTGAGTGAGCGTATCAGTTGTTGGTGATAGATCAGACATCATTCCTCAACATCACTCACTAAGCATTTTGTTAAAGCGTGAATGTATTGAGATACAATTTTAGCCATAAAAAAAGCAGCCCTTAGGCTGCTTATTTTTATTCAGTGATCACATTATTCTTGATCAACTTTCATTGGTTTTACATCCATTTCTTGATATGAAACCAACTTTGTTTTGTGTTTCCACTTATAACCGAACCAAATGGCAAGGAATAAGAAAATACCAATATAGGTAGAAACAACGGCTAACCATTCACCATCTAAAACGGCTTGATAGTTCTGACCAAGGACCACGATGGCACACAAAATAAAGGCAAACCACGGTGCAAATGGGAAGAATTTTGCACGGTAAGCAAGGTCTTCCAATTTGTTGCCTTGAGCCAAGTAGCCTTTACGGAAGCGATAATGTGAAACTGCAATACCGAGCCACACAATAAAGCCACACATACCTGACATGTTCAGTAACCAGTTAAATACCGCTTGTTCACCGATAAATGTGGTTAAGAAGCACAGTGCCGCGATCGCCGTCGTTGCATAAAGTGCATTCATTGGTACGCCACGTGCATCTAGGCGACCAAAGACTTTCGGCGCACTGCCTTTACGTGCCATATCAAACAGCATACGGGTAGAGGAGTACATACCAGAGTTACCCGCTGATAAAATCGCAGTCAAGATCACTGCATTCATCACCGATGCAGCAAAAGCAAAACCTGCTTTTTCATACAGTAAAGTAAATGGTGACAGCGCAATATTTTCAGAAGATGCCGCTTGTAATAAACGTGGATCATCGTAGGCAATCAATGTGCCGATAATGAAAATACACACGATATAAAACAACAAGATACGCCAGAAAATTTGCTTGATGGCAATAGGAATGGTCTTTTCAGGATCTTTCGATTCACCTGCAGCCACACCAACCATTTCAGTCCCTTGGAAAGAGAAACCGGCAATCATGGCCACACCAATCAAGGCAGATAAACCACCGACAAATGGGGCTTCACCCTTACTCCAATTGGCAAATGTTTCTACACCCGGTGTCAACATGATTTTGCCAATCATAAACAGACCGATAATGATAAAGGCAACAATTGCGAGCACTTTAACAAGCGAGAAGAAGAATTCGGATTCACCAAAGCCTTTTACGGTCAGCGCATTAATGGCAAAGACGATTGCGAGGAAAATCGCACTCCAGTAGAAGCCCGGAATATCTGGAAACCAGAATTTCATAATGAATTGGACTGCAACCAATTCAAATGCCACGGTAATCGCCCAGTTGTACCAATAGTTCCAACCCAAAGCGAAGCCGAAACCACCCTCGACATATTTGGTGCCGTAGGTAAAGAATGCACCCGAAGTTGGGTTATGTGTTGCAAGCTCACCTAAACTGGTCATCAAGAAGTAAATCATGATACCAATTAAGCAGTATGCGAGCAGGGCGCCACCCGGGCCTGCATTGGCAATGGTTGCACCTGAGGCAAGGAATAAACCTGTACCAATTGATCCACCAATTGCAATCATGTTGAGATGGCGAGCACCCAACTTACGCTGAAGCTGAGCTGGTTTTTGAGTTTCGCTCATCATTGTTCCTTAAGATTTTTTTGCGTGCTCGCAAACAAGACTTTAAATCCTTGTTGGTCGGCTTTGATTGTACATTGACCATAATGCTGCTCAATTAAAGTCGGATAATTGAGGAATCGGTTGGCAACAATCCAAAGCTCACCCCCAGACTTCAAATGTCTGCGCGAAGTTTTGCATAGATTTTCACTGGCATTGTAGTCGGTTTGAATCCCTTGATGGAAGGGTGGATTGCTGACTATGGCATGTAAAAATAATGGAGCATCCTCGATTCCTGTGACCGCTTTAATCACAAGTTGTTCAGGTTCAAGCAAATTTTGTTCAAATGTCATTTGTGTAGACGCTAGTGCAAAGGCATCTACATCCATGGCAAAAATACGATTTTTAGGATTCAGTTTGGCTAAATAAGCACTGATGACACCCGCTCCACAGCCAAAATCAGCAATTTTGCCCGAAGTGACTTGTGATAAATAAGGCAATAAGGTAGCCGTACCCACATCTAAACGGTTCTGGCTAAATACGCCAGGCAGTGCGCAAATCGTAAGCTCACCATTTGGGGTTTCAACTGGATATTTTTGCACCCAATCTTGTAGTGGCTTCAGTGTTACAGTTTTTTCCAATAGGGTTTGCCACATTTGACAGTGACGCGCACTATCAATTTTTAGGGTTTTACCAAAGGGCTGTAATTGTTTTGCAGCGCGTTCAACACCGCCTTTTTTCTCACCCACGAGGAAAATAGACGCACCTTGAGCAAGATGACTTGCGACATTGTGTAATAAATAATTCAGCAGTTCTTTTGATTTTGGAACAAAAATAACCGCTTGATCAAACTGACCTTCAGGAAAATCGACACCAAAATGGACGTTTGACTGTTGATTTTGAAAGTACTGAAAATCATTAAAATTCCAGCACCAAATCGATGGCTTAATATTGTCATTCAATTGACTGAGTAAGTCATCTGTCGGTGCATTTACGAAAAGCACGCGATCTTGTAATAAATCGATCTGTCGTATAA
The DNA here is from genome assembly GCF_002018365.1 of Acinetobacter amyesii. Lineage (GTDB taxonomy): Bacteria > Pseudomonadota > Gammaproteobacteria > Pseudomonadales > Moraxellaceae > Acinetobacter > Acinetobacter amyesii. Next base: position 123,900 of record NZ_MVKX01000009.1, on the reverse strand, counting down.
CGACTTCACTTGTGAGATCCATAGATTTCTCCATCATAAAAAACACTGCCTAGGGCGGAACCTAGGCAGTGTTCTTTGACAAATGAACTTACTTCTTCACTTCAGGAAGAACAATATTCAAAATAAGGGCAGCGATACCACCAGTGGCAACGCCTGAACTGAAGATATTACGGAACAATTCAGGAAGATGTTCAAGGATTTGTGGTACTTGTGCAACACCTAGACCCAATGCCAATGAAATCGCAATGATTAATAGTGCGCGGCGGTCTAAATGAATGCCTGACAAGATATTAATACCAGAGGCAGCCACAGCACCAAACATCACCATCACAGCACCACCAAGCACGGCTTGTGGAACTGCCTGAATGACACCAGCTACAGCAGGAAGTAAGCCTAAAATAACCAAAAGGGCAGCAATCCAAATCCCCACATAGCGGCTTGCAACACCTGTTAACTGAATAACACCGTTGTTTTGCGCGAAAACAGAACTTGGGAACGTGTTAAAGATACCGGCAAGGAATGAGTTTGCACCATTCACCAATACACCACCTTTAATACGCTTCATCCATTCAGGACCATCGACAGCTTGATTTGAAAGCTTAGAAGTCGCGGTAATATCGCCAATTGCTTCCAAAGATGTCACAAGGTAGATAAATGCCATTGGAATGAACAAGCTCCAAGAGAAGCTTAAGCCAAAGTGCATCGGTGTTGGAATTTGAACCAGTGGCGCATCTTTTAAACCATCAAAGTTTAAATGACCCATAAAGCCTGCAAGGATGTAACCCACGACTAAGGCAATCAGGATGGCAGAACTTTTTACCCATGTAATACGCACACGATTCAGTAAAATGATCAGTGCCAAAACGGTACAAGACATGATGAGGTTGTCTGCATTGGCAAATGTTTTATCGCCCATGGCTTGATAACCACCACCCATGCTGATCAGGCCTTCTTTAATTAAAGTCAGACCAATCAATAGCACCACAATACCTGTTACCAACGGGGTAATTAGTTTTTTCACCCACGGTAAAATTCGTGACACACCCATTTCAATGAATGAACCCGCGATCACCACACCAAAGATAGATGCCATAACTGCTTCTACAGGTGTACCTGCCGCAACCATTGCAGAACCAATACCGATAATAGGACCAATAAAGTTAAAGCTGGTTCCTTGTACAATCAGTAGACCTGCACCAAATGGGCCGACTTTTTTACATTGTAAAAAGGTTGCGATACCAGAGATCACCAATGACATCGAAAGAATCATATTGGTGTCTTCTTTTGACACGCCAAGTGCCAAACAGATCAGCAGACCCGGCGTCACAATTGGGACAATAATGGCCAATAAATGTTGGAACGCAGCGAGGAAAGCAATAAAAGGTTTTGGTCGATCATTCAATCCATAGACTAAATCGAGTTGATCTTTTGCTTCGGGAGATTGGTTTAAATCAGACATGCGGCACTGAAAATTAAGGCTAGGTGGCGCTATTCTAATCTGTTTACACAGCTTTACAAAACCAAAAGCGTGCCAGTCGTCAAAAAAAATGCGATTGTCAATAAACTGTCACTACTAAAATCTATATTTTTTCTGTATAATTTGCCCTCAAACTTTAGGCGTATCGAATTCACATGTCAGATATTAAAACTCTCCGTAACATTGCCATCATCGCGCACGTCGACCATGGTAAAACTACTCTTGTAGACAAACTTTTACAGCAATCAGGTGCTCTTGGCGATCGCGCAGGCGAGATCGAACGTGTAATGGATTCTGGCGCTATTGAAAGTGAACGTGGTATTACCATTCTTGCAAAAAACACTGCAATCAAATGGTTAGACAAGCGTACTAACACTGAATACCGTATCAATATCGTGGATACCCCGGGACACGCCGACTTCGGTGGTGAAGTAGAACGTGTAATGTCAATGGTTGACTGCGTACTTCTTCTTGTTGACTCTCAAGAAGGCCCAATGCCACAAACTCGTTTCGTAACGCAAAAAGCGTTCGCACGTGGTTTAAAACCAATCGTAATTATTAACAAAGTCGACAAGCCAAACGCTCGTCCAGACTGGGTAATTGACCAAGTATTTGATTTGTTCGACAACCTTGGTGGTTCTGACGAACAGTTAGACTTCCCAGTTGTATATGCTTCAGGTCTTCGTGGTGTGGCTGGTCCATCTCCAGAAGAACTTGCTGAAGACATGACTCCATTGTTCGAAACAATTGTAGACATCGTTGAACCACCAGCGGTTGACGTTGACGGTCCATTCCAAATGCAAGTGTCTTCACTTGACTATAACAGCTTCGTAGGTGTTATCGGTGTTGGTCGTATTCAACGTGGTTCAGTGAAATTAAACACTCCTGTAACTGTAATCGACAAAGACGGTAAAACACGTAACGGTCGTATCTTAAAAATCATGGGTTACCATGGTTTAGAGCGTATCGATGTTGAATCAGCTTCTGCTGGTGATATCGTTTGTGTAACGGGTATTGATGAACTTCATATCTCTGACACAATCTGTGATCCGAAAGCTGTTGAAGCTTTACCTGCACTTTCTGTAGACGAACCTACAGTATCGATGACTTTCCAAGTAAACAACTCACCGTTTGCTGGTAAAGAAGGTAAATTCGTAACTTCACGTAATATCCGTGAACGTCTAGATCGCGAATTGATTCACAACGTAGCATTACGTGTTGAAGATACTGACAGTCCTGACCGTTTCAAAGTGTCTGGTCGTGGTGAGCTTCACCTTTCAGTTCTTATTGAAAACATGCGTCGTGAAGGCTTCGAAATGGGCGTATCACGTCCACAAGTAATCATCAAAGAAATTGATGGTGAAAAACAAGAGCCATACGAAAACGTAACTTTTGACGTTGAAGAGCAGCACCAAGGCGCTGTAATGGAACAAATGGGTCACCGTAAAGGTGAAATGACCAATATGGAAGTTGACGGTAAAGGCCGTATCCGTATTGAAGCAACTGTTCCTTCACGTGGTTTGATTGGTTTCCGTTCTGAATTCTTAACAATGACTTCAGGTACAGGTATCATGACTTCAAGCTTCTCGCACTACGGTCCAATGAAACAAGGTACTGTTGCGAAACGTCAAAACGGTGTATTGATTTCTATGGTTCAAGGTACTTGCTTGGGCTATGCATTGTTCAGCTTACAAGACCGCGGCCGTCTATTTGCACGTCCACAGTTAGAAGTTTATGAAGGTATGATCGTTGGTATTAACTCACGTTCAGACGACATGACTGTTAACCCAACTAAAGCGAAACAGTTAACTAACGTACGTGCTTCTGGTACTGATGATGCGTTGACTCTTGTTCCTGCAATTGAATATACGCTTGAACAAGCGCTTGAATTCATTGAAGATGACGAATTAGTTGAAGTAACTCCTAAGTCAATCCGTATCCGTAAACGCTGGTTGACTGAAAACGAACGTAAACGTAACCGTAACGGTTAATTTTACAGTTTCAAAAAAAACCGCTGACTTAGGTTAGCGGTTTTTTTATGCATGGGTGTTTTGAATAAAAAGGGAAAACTTGAATGACTTTATTCATTTGATCCGACATGCATAATATTGATAAATCCTTTTTAATAGAGTGAATTACTATAGTGAAAAATGTTTTGTGTGAATTTTTATACATGGCATTTAGAATCTAATAAAAACCAAGTAAATTAGGTGGAAATAGTTATACAGATATAATGTATACTTCGTCACAAAATTAAAGCTGAAAAAAATTTCTGGAGATCACATGAGTATTATTCAAGAATTTAAAGAATTTGCCGTGAAAGGCAACGTGATGGACTTGGCTGTCGGTGTCATCATTGGTGGTGCGTTCGGTAAAATTATCGACTCAATGGTGAAAGATATCGTAATGCCATTGATTTCATGGATCTTGGGCGGTGATGTTGATTACTCAAATTGGTTCGTTGTTTTAGGCGATAATCCAAATAACCTCACCACGCTCAAAGCTGCACAAGATGCGGGCCTAAATGTCTTGGCATATGGTAACTTCCTAACCATCTTAATCAACTTCTTGCTTTTGGCATGGGTGGTGTTCTGGTTAGTGAAATTGATGAACAAAGTGCGCCGTCAAAAAGTTGAAGAGCCAGCTCCAGAAGCAACACCAGAAGATATCGAATTGCTACGTGAAATTCGTGATGAATTAAAACGTAAAGGCTAAGCTTTACTGCAAATTAAACGGCACATTTTGTGCCGTTTTTTTCGTCTGAAAGAAAAGCGGATTGAGCATCAAAATACTGGAGCTTGTCTTTGAATCTCACTAAGATAGCTGCTGATTTTTTAAACGGCTTGAACGTGGATGAACCATTTATTTGTCTATGGGACTTTGTGCCCAAACCGTGAAAATGCACATTGGTTAGAAAATATTGGCGGCACATGGCAGAAGGCCACAGTCAACGGAGTGGTACATACTTTAGATTGGGGGCCGGATAAAGGTTTGCCCGCGATTGTGCTCGATCAAGAAGCACCTCTTGTTGAAGGCTATTATTTCAGTACGGAAAATCTCTCGCAGCATTGGCCTGCCTTGGATGAATTTGAAGGTATGCAGTATCAACGTGTCAAAGTGAATGTACAGCTAGATTCAGGTGAGCAAAAGCCGCTTGGGTGTATGAAATGAAAAACGCAGCTTAAGGGCTGCGTTTTAAGTTGGACTGCTGTAAACAGCGGCTTAATCCATACGGAATTTAATTTCTAGTAAGTGCCAGCCAAATTGGCTTTTGATTGGACCATGCAGTTCACGTTCGGGTAGGGTAAAAACCGCTTTATCAATTGGGCCAACCAACTGGCCTTTTTTAATGTCGCCAAGCTCGCCGCCTTTTTTACCCGAAGGACATGTCGAATGCTGCTTCGCAATTTTGGCAAAGTCTGCACCGCCTTTGATTTTCTTTTTTAGTTGCTCACATAGTTCTTTATCTTTGACTAAGATGTGGCGAACAATCGCAGACTTCATGCTTTATTTCCTTTCAGGGTTTTCTTACTCAGCATTTTAACCTTTTTTAAAGGTTGGCACTCAGGGCAAAACACCGAAGCGCGCTGTCCAAGCTTAATATTTTGCAATGTGGTTTCACAGTTGATGCACATTTCACCTGCGCGTCCGTAGGCGAGTAGGGTTTGTTGGAAATAACCATTCTCGCCCATTGCATTGCTGTAATCGCGTAAAGTTGAACCGCCTAAATCAATCGCCTGTTTTAAAATGCGTTTGATTTCGATGACCATTTTTTCAACTTGTTCAAAACTCAAACTCGAAGCAGGCTGCGCAGGGTGTATGCCGAGGTTAAATAAGCTTTCCGTTGCATAAATATTGCCGACTCCGACCACAATATGATTGTCCATGATCGATACTTTAATGCCGGTCTGCTTATTTTTAAATTTTTGGAATAAGTATTCAGCATTAAACGCATCACTCAGCGGTTCAGGGCCAAGCGTGTCAATCAGTTTAGTTTGAGACGATGCATCTAACCATAAAATACAGCCAAAGCGACGTGGATCGTGATAGCGCAATTGCATATCTTCAAAATGAATTACCAGATGATCATGCTTTCGTAATTCTTCATGACCCTCACAAATCCGAAAACTGCCAGACATGCCTAAATGCCACAACATGCTGTCCTGTTCAAATTCAGCCAAAATATATTTTGATCGACGGCTGAGCTGAAGCAGCTTTTGTCCGACGAGTTTTTGAATGTCGTCAGGAATAGGCCAACGCAGGCTCGACTGAAAAACCTCAACTTTGAGAACCTTTTCATTCAATAATGGCAATAAACTGGTTTTAGTGGTTTCTACTTCTGGTAATTCAGGCATAAAGGTCGAAGCAATGGGTCATTCAAGTTATGCATACTATTGGGTCTAGCCCAACAGAATGCAAGTTTCATCGCGGTCTGAGGGAGTGTATGAATAGTTTATTGATTATTAATTGTGAGAATAATAAACCAATAAGTCACGATGATGAGTTTAAGTAAGCAATCGGAATTTTAAAATTTAATTTTGAACAAATATAAGATATTGAAAAATAATAACTAAATAAATTTCATAACAATAGATTTATTTAAATTCATTTATTGATAAATTAAAGTTTTGTGAATGATAAAAATAATGCTGAGATAGAACGTGAAAAATTATGTAATTTTTGTGACATTAGATTTCAAGCCTTGTGGCTTGTCTAGAGACTCTCTCCAGATTTAGGTTTTACCATGAAAAAATACAGTCTAGCTCTACTACCTGCATTTGTTGCAGCAGCCATGACACATGTTCACGCCGCAGAAGCATTCGACACTAAAGGTCAGTATATGCTCGGGGATTGGGATGGTAAACGTACCGAACTTGCACAACAAGGTGTGAAGTTTGAGGCCAATATTGCTGCTGATGCTGCCTATCTTGCTGATGGCGGTCGTAATCCGGGACATTCAGCAACGGTAGCTAGCCAATTGTGGTTAGGTACACAGCTTGATATGGAAAAACTCGCAGGTTGGGATGGTGTGACTGTGCGTGCCGTAATGACTGCTCGTCAAGGTCAAAGTACCTCAGTTCGTGATTTGCAAGGAGATGTTCCTCAATTGGCAAATGCACAAGCCAATTTTGGTCGTGGTAATCAGGACAGTCGCTTAACTGAATTATCGATTGAAAAGAATTTTAAAGAACAAGGTATTAGTGTTAAAGCCGGTCGTCTTGGTGTCGGTATGGACTTTAACGTGATGGCGTGTGATTTTGCCAGTAATGCCTTTTGTGCTGCACAAATGGGTAAATGGCAAGGTTCTATGTGGATGAATACCCCAGTTTCACAATGGGGTGGACGTGTGAAATACCAAGCAACGCCAGAACTTGCGGCACAAGTCGGTGTTTATGAATTTAACCCTGACAATGGTAATGCCAAAGCAGAAGGTCAAGGTTGGAGTCTAGATACAGATCATGCTGATGGCGTAACCATTCCCGTAGAATTGGTTTGGACACCAAAATCATTGGTCAATGGCTTACCGGGCAGCTACCGCTTTGGTGCGATGTACAACACTGCAGATAATGTAAAAAATCAAAAAGACATTATTTCGGGTGAAGCTGAAGATCGTACCTTTGGTGGTTGGGTAGCGATTGAACAACAGTTAACGTCTACAGGTGAAGGCAAACGTGGTTTGCATAGTTTTGCCAATTTTACTTGGCATGATCGTGTCACCACAAAAGTTGATAATTCACAGCAGTTGGGTTTGAAATACATTGGATTGACCGATCGTTTGCCTAACGATATGGTTGGCCTGGGCGTGAACCGTGTGCATGTCAATGATCGACTTTCTGCTGAGAAATTTGATGCAAGTGCAGAGTATAATGTCGAGTTGAACTATAGCCATAACCCGACGAAATGGTTGATGATTCGTCCAAGTTTACAATATGTGATTAACCCAGGCTCAACAAATCGAGTTGATGATGCTTTCCTAATTGGTTTAAGCTCTAAGGTAATCTTCTAATGTCAAAATAGGTGCTCTATGCAAAGTAAATTTAACGTCACATCATTTAAGACACATTTACTTTGCCTGACGGCATGTATTAGCCAGCAGCTGTATGCAGAAACAGGTTCTACGGAACCTGTTTTACTTCCTGAGATTACCATTGAAGCACCACGAACCAATACCACGTGGTTAAAAACACCTGCATCGGTATATCGGGTACAGCAGGCTGAAAATAATAACAATACTGGCGTGAATCTGTCTGAAACCTTAAAAGGTGTGCCCGGACTGCAACTGAATAACCGTGAAAACTATGCACAAGACTTGCAACTGTCTATGCGAGGCTTTGGCGCACGTTCAACCTTTGGTGTGCGTGGTATCCGTTTATATGTTGATGGAATCCCTGCGACCATGCCTGATGGTCAGGGACAGACGTCAAATATCGATATGAGTAGCTTAAATCATATCGAGGTATTGGGCGGGCCATTTTCCTCTTTATACGGTAATTCTTCGGGTGGGGCGATCTTAACAACGACCAAGCAAGGTACTGGAAAAGACTCTATCGAACTCGGCTATTCGGGCGGCAGTCATAATAAAAGTCGTGCTGACATTGTGTTGCAAGGTGGCTCAGAACAGGCCAATGAGCCTAGCTATGTCGTGAGTTCTTCTTATTTTGAAACCGATGGCTACCGTGATCATAGTGCTGCAAATAAGGTACTTAGCAATGCAAAACTGACTTGGGATCTGGATGATGGTTCCAAGGTCAATTGGATTGTGAATCATGTGGATATTAATGCCGATGATCCACAAGGTCTGAATCGGGAGCAATTGCGTCAAAATCCGAAACAGGTCAATGATGCCAATAATACCTATGATGTACGTAAGGAAATTAACCAAACTCAAACTGGGTTGACGTGGAAAAAACCATTGAATGAGCAGCATGAACTTAATGCAATGGTGTATATGGGGCAACGTGATGTGGTGCAGTATCAGTCCATCCCCCAAAATCCACAAAATAATGCGCGCCATGCAGGCGGTGTGATTGATTTTAGCCGTGACTATTATGGAACAGATATTCGCTGGACAGGCAAAGACCTCTTGCCGAATACGCGTTTTACTGCAGGCCTTGCCTTTGATTATATGGATGAAGACCGTAAGGGCTATGAAAATTTTGATGCCAATGGAAATTTTGGCAAGAAAGGCAATATTCGTCGAAATGAAAATAATACCTTGTGGAATTTAGACCCCTATGTACAAGCTTCGTGGAATTTTTTACCCAATTGGACTTTAGATACAGGGCTACGATATAGCAATGTTCATTATGAATCTGACGATAAATATGTCGTGGGTTTAAATAAGGATGACAGCGGTAAAACTGACTATGACAAAGTTTTACCGTCAGCAGCATTAAGTTGGAATATTGCGCCTCAACTCAATGCCTATGCCAGTTATGCCAAAGGTTTTGAAACACCGACCTTTACAGAAATGGCCTATTCTAAAGATGACGGCATGAATTTTGATTTAAAACCAGCCAGTAGCGATAACTACGAGCTTGGGCTTAAATCACAAAATGCATGGGGGAATTTCACGGCAGCGGTGTTCCAAAGTAAAACCCAAGATGACATCGTCTCTGCAGGAAGTATCAATGGTCGTGCAACCTATAAAAATGCCGATAAAACCTTACGTGAAGGTGTTGAGCTTTCGTGGAATAAACAGCTATGGCGAGATTTAAGTGCGCAAGCAAGTTACAGTTATATCGATGCCACTTTTGATGCCGCAATTCCTGACAGTGATGTCGTCAAAGGCACCTACATACCGGGTATTGCCAAAAACCAAGCGTTTGCCGCACTGAATTGGCAGCCAGATATTGGCTTTAATGCCGGCCTAGATGTTCGCTATATGGATAAAGTCTATGTCGATGACGCCAACAGTGATGCCGCGTCGAGCTATACCGTGGTTTCTGCCAACGCAGGTTATGTGTGGAAACAAGCAGATTGGAAAGTCAAAACCTATGTACGTGCAGATAATTTGTTTGATGAAAACTATGTCGGCTCAGTGATCGTCAATGATGGAAACGGACGCTTCTTTGAACCAGCGGATGGTTTGAATTGGAGTGCAGGATTAAGTGTGACCAAAGCCTTCTAAAAGGAGAGTGATGTGGCGTTGTTATTTCAACCAATTCAGTTTGGAACATTGGGGCTGAGTAATCGAATCGTGATTGCACCCATGTGTCAATATTCTGCCAATGAGCAAGGGAAGTTAAGCTATTGGCATGAGCAACAATGGGCGAATTATGCTTTGTCAGGTGCTGGACTATGTATCATCGAGGCAACGGCTGTACAGGCAGAGGGGCGCATTAGCTATGCAGACCTCGGTCTTTGGAATGATATGCAACGCGCACAGATGAAGGCACTATTGGCCAAGGTGAAATCACTTTCACCTATGCCATTTGCTATCCAACTGGCACATGCGGGTCGTAAGGCATCGACAGATAAACCGTGGGCAGGACGTGGACAACTACCACCAGATCATCCTCAAGGATGGCAAACTGTTTCAGCAAGTGATTTGCCCTTTAATGTCACAGATCATGCCCCCCATGCTTTAAGTCGAGATGAAATCCAAAAGATCATTCAAGACTTTGCCGATTCAGCAAAACGCGCGGTAGATGCAGGCTTTGACTTAATTGAACTACATGCCGCACATGGTTATTTGCTGCATCAATTTATGTCGCCATTGTCGAATCAGCGTAGCGATGAATATGGCGGCAGTCTGGAAAATCGCATTCGGCTGACGCTTGAAGTGTTCCAAGCCATGAAAAATGCCGTTCCTGAAGATTATCCAATTGGGGTACGTATTTCCGCAACCGACTGGATGGAATATACTGAAGCACCGAGTTGGGATCTAGACTCGGCAATTGGTTTGTCAAAAGCGCTTGCACAACTAGGCACAGCCTATATTCATGTTTCTAGTGGCGGCTTAGATGTTGCGCAAAAAATTCAATTACAAGCCAGTTATCAAGTGCCTTTTGCTGAAGCCATAAAGCAAGCCGTTCAGGTTCCCGTAATTGCTGTGGGTTTAATTACCGAAGCAATGCAAGCCGAAGGCATCTTACAATATGGCATGGCAGATGCGATTGGTCTTGCTCGTGCAATTCAATATGACCCGCGTTGGCCATGGCATGCCGCTGCTGAACTCGGTGAAAATTTAAAAATTTCTCCGCAGTACTTACGCTGTCAGCCGCATGCACAAAGAAGTCAATTTACGGCTTTCTAATTTTCAAAATAGAGGTTCGATCTACACTCTCAGGTTGAGGGTGTGGATGGAAGAGTCTATTACACAGGATATTTCGTATGGTCTTTGAGGTGATTGGTCCAATCTTTTTTCTTTTGGCCTTGGGATATCTGTCTGTAAAATGCAGTTTATTGAGCAAAGAACAAGTTGGAACCATTGGTGCATTTGTGATTAAAATTGCACTGCCGGCTTTGTTTTTTCAGTCATTAGCTTCTAAAGATTTGCATCAAATTTGGTATCCCGGCTATTTCTTTGTTTATACCGGAGTCACATTTTTATTGTATGGCATGGCCTATTGGCTATTGTCGACACATTTTAAAAATAATATGTCGCAAACAGCGGTACTGTCACTAGGCGCTGGCATGTCAAATACAGGCTTAATTGGCACTGCAGTCCTAAGCTTGTTGGTTGGTCAAAATGCGATGACCTATACCTCACTAATCGTCATTATTGAAAGTGTGCTACTGATTCCAACGGTGCTGGTCCTTGCGCAATTAGGAAGTTCACAGCAAAAAGCCAATATTGGCGACATCATCAAGAATACCTTATTGACCCTGTTAAAAAATCCACTCTTTGCAGGGGTAATGTTAGGGATTGGATTTGCAATTTTCCAAATCCGTTTGCCACATCAAATCAATGATGTACTGGCGATGTTAGGTCAAACAGCTTCACCACTGGCGCTGTTTGCAATTGGTGGTGGGATTGTCGGCATGAGCTTGAAGTATGTGAATGCTCAGAGTTTCTATTTGGTGATTTCAAGCAACTTGGTGATGCCTTTACTGACTTATTTTGGCTTACGCTATTTGACCGATGTCAGCCAAGAGATGTTATATGCAGGGACGATTATTGCCGCATTACCGATGCCGACGATTTTTGCCATGCTAGGACAAGTTTATGGCTTAAATGAAAAGACCTTAACGCCTTTGTTGATGAGTACCATCTTGGGCTTTGTCGTAACAGGTGTATTAATCAGTTTGTGGTGGGCGTGATTTTGATCAGCTCAAGATTTGCTTAAACCCATGAAAAAGCCCTGCATGTGCAGGGCTTTTTTTATGCTTAATTAACTCTTTTTCGCATTGGCTTTAGGTGCTTTGGCTTGTTCAGCAATCATTTTATCCACGGTTGCCAAAGATTCTTTCGCTTGCGGAATATTTTCTTTGGCTAATGCACTAAATATTTTTTTAGCTTCAGGCAAATTTTGCGGGATGATATTGCCATTTACAAACATATTGCCCACCGCCATTAATGCAGGGACATAGCCTTTTTTTGCTAATTCTTGAATGCTATTCAGACCTTGCTGAATAGGCTTTTCATTTTTAGCTTTAAAGCCAGCACTGATGTCATAAAGCGCTTTGGCATGAATCGCAGGGTAGTTGCCTTTTTTAATCAGCGGATCAAGTTTGCTGAGTGCCAATTTATCTGACTCAGGCTTATTTTCTGCAAAAAGTAAAATGGCATAGTCGATGGAGGCATCGTCAAAACCTGCCGAAGAAGCGCGTTCTAAATATTGTTTGGCCTTGTTGGTGTCTTGTTTTAAGCCCAGTGTACCCGTTGCATAATTTTTACCTAACACATAGTTAGCAACTGGGTAGCCTTTGGCTGCAGCCTGTTCATAGAGTTGGATGGCTTTTTTCTCATCCTTCGCTACGCCTTGACCTGTTTGAGTAAGATAGCCCAAATTATAAATGGCCTGAGCATTACCTTTTGCTGCAAGCTTGCTCAGTGTTTGGTAGGCGCCATTCATATCTTTGGCCTTGACCATAGCTTCCACTTTAGCAAATTCAGGATCGACGGCATCTGTTTTGGTTTCAGCAAAAGCGAATTGAGTGCTCATTGCTAAAATGCTTGCGAGTAGGATTTTTTTCATCTTAAAACCTTTTGTAAATCATACACATAATTCCGTTTATGTGTTTTGGTGGTTATTTTTGTCGGTTTTTACATCATAGGTAGATTTACGTAAATGTAAAGTGAGGAATTGTGATTTAAAGCGTTTTTATAAAATAATGTTGATTGCCCTTAGCGCTTTAAATGCCATGACTTTATTGCATCAAATGCCTTTGCAAAAAAGCAGGACTCTGATTTAATCGCGCATTGTTATTTTCTCAGAGGCAGCGCGATGTTTATTAAAGGCATTAAACGCAATTACGATAAAATTAATGCAGATGAATCGATTGCAGATGAAGATAAAATCGATGCGCTTTTGATGAAACTGGGTGCAGAGTTTTTAGTCAGTAAAGAGGATCGTGTTTATATTTTCAAAAAAGGCGATTTGGAAGCTAAATTTGATGCCAAACATGCGCGCGCCTATCATTTTAAAGAATATGTATGCAAAGACATGAATAAGTTGTTTCATGGATTTTGATTAAAATCATGATTTAAAAACGAAGAAGTGAGGGGGAATAAAGTTCCTCCTTATTTTTGTTTGTTGTGTACTGCACCAGCGTATGTGATTTAAAAAAACCTTAATTTTCAAAAATATAATATTTTCTAAAAATATAAATTGAATAAAATAGATACAAGGCATCTATGATGAATACAGATATACATGATTCATTGAGATGTATTTAAATATGATAAAAATAAGCGCCATCTTGATCTTTGGTTTCGTCTGTTCAATAACCAGTTGGGCGCAACAACCCAAGCTTGTACCTCATCCAATCCATTTAAAAAATGGCAAGCAGTTTTCATTAAATTTGCCTACAAATTTCGAGATCATTCCTGCTGCTGAAGGTCTCAAACGTGTTCGTTTTTTTGCGCAAGCACCTGATCGGAGAATGTTTGTCACGGATATGTATGATCTAACAGATAATAAAAAAGGTACTGTGTATATATTGGATGATTGGAATGCTGACACAGGTAAATTTGGCAAAATCATTCCTTATTTGACTGGTTTGAGAAATCCAAATTCAGTTCAGTTTTATACCGATGCTCAAGGACAGGATTGGCTCTATTTGGCGGAAACGCACCAACTGACACGGCAAAAATTCAACAGAGGTGAAACTCAGCCTTTGAGTAAGGCTGAAGTTTTAGCGACATTTCCAGATTATGGTTTGAGTTATAAATACGGTGGTTGGCATCTGACGCGGACGATTGCTATTGGTGGAAATGGAAAGATTTATGTGTCGGTTGGCTCGAGTTGTAACGCCTGTGTAGAAAAAGAAAAAGTGCGAGCTTCAGTCATCGAGATGAATCCTGATGGTTCAGAACAAAAGATTTATGCGACAGGTTTGCGTAATGCTGTTGGGCTAAAATGGATCGGCAGATTTCTATTTGCGACCAATCAAGGTTCTGATCATTTGGGAAGTAAAAATCCAGATGAAACTTTTTATGCGTTAAAGCGGGATGCCGATTATGGCTGGCCCGCATGTTATTCATGGCAGGGCAAAGTCTTGGCGGATGCTAAATTTAAACGTGCATCTGGCTGTAAAAATGTTCCATCGCCTTATGCATATTTTCCTTCACATTCCTCTGCATTAGGTTTTGATTATTTTGATGACCCTCATACGGATTCCACCATTAAAAATGCATTTTTAGTGGCCTTGCATGGCTCTACCGACGAGGCGATTGGTCATGGCTATCAAATTGCAATGATGCGTAAAGGACAAAAACTTGAAACCTTTATGGATGGCTTTTTAGTCGGGAAAACGGTGCTTGGGCGACCTGCTGATATTTATAAGATCGATGAAAAATCTTTTTATTTTTCGGATGATCGGGCAGGGGTGATTTATTATGTGAGGGAAAAAAATGAGTGATAAAAAGCCAAAGTTTTAGGCTTTGGCTTTGAGTGCTTAGGGATAGTCTGAAAATTTAGATGGTCAGACCAGATGTCAAAATTCTAGTTTATATACGGTCAAAAATGGCTAATCATAGCGTTTCAGTTCTAAGTCTTCATTCTTGAAATGGGCAATCGAAATATGATTATTTGCTGCAATATTCTTAAAGCGTAACCATAGAAAAAATTCAATAAGATTGATTCCAATTCCCCAAAAAGATGTATTTAAGAGGGTGAGTTGGGTGTCGTAGGCAACATGAAACTCGAAGCCTGTGCTACTGAAGCCAAAAGAGCTTTGCATAAAGAGAAAAAAGCCAGTTGTTACTTTTGGATAGTAAATGACTAAGGGTGTGATAATAATCGGGACAAGGCTTAAGCTGATCCAAAACAGTATTTTCAAGCCTAGAACATCTCTTTTCCAATATTTGATAGCGCCCATTAGCATGAAAAAGAGTTGGGCATACAGTACAAGAATAATAATCAAAACAAGTAGAGATAGCTGAATTGAAAGCAATTGATTGCCGAGTATGACCATGCCTAGAAGGGCAAAAATTCCGTAATAAAGGGCAATGATCTTGTGCTTTGGGTCTTGAAATTGTGTCTGATGCATCGTTATATAGTTTATTGTTAAAATTCGGAGTGCATTTTAGTTTAAAAATAGTCAAATTAACATGATGAATTTTAAAATTTAAAACTTAGATTTATTATAAAAGAAGATAGCTAAATGTAGCTATCTTCTGAATTTATTTAAGCTGACTACGGACGTGCCACATCACCATTCAATGCTTCAGGCAAGGCTAAAACAGTCACGTCTAACTCTTCTAAAGCTTCTGGACGTGCCACAACTAAAGCTACATAACCATTTTCTACAGCCGCGCTATTGACCACTTGTACGCCTTTATTCAGCTGTTCGCCTTGTGTAGGAGCAGCGCCTGTACCTTGAATTGCATGCAACCAAGCTTTCGGTTTGGCTTTAAACCATAAGCGTGCAATCACTTCCTGACCCAAATAACAGCCTTTGTCATAGTGGACACCTTCACGCTGATGTAGACGTAACTCTTGTGGTTGGAACACATGTTCAATGGCTTGGTCGATATAGGCCTGACCCGCTTGAATCGCTTGAATTTCCCATGCAACAACATCCGTCGGTTCCGAAGCAAATGTCGTTTCATCACCGACTAAACTTGGAAAAACTGCACCAGTTTCTTCAAGTTTCATCTTAGAAAATGCACCAAATTTTTTAATATGTTTGGCAAATTCTTCGGCTTGATCTGCTGTAGTGACAATAGAAAAACTTTCAGCACTGTGTTTGGTGAGCCATAAACCAAAATGAATACGGCCTTTGAGGTCGCAGATTGCAGTATAACGTGTTGCATTTTCTTCAAGGCGTTCAACATGCAAAGTCACTTGCCCTTGTAGAAATTTTTGTGCATCGACACCGTTGAGAGAAAAAGATGTGAATGCCATAGACGTTGTCATGACCAGCCTCAGTATAAATTTTAGATATCATTAATCATGTTATTTTGCAGCAAGCCGCAGTGTTAGGCAAACAAAAAGCCCATATTGATATGGGCTTTTGTACAGTATAGATCGGTCTTAGTGACTGTGTGTCGGCATATCGCTTGCAGTCATATCCATAGTGGAATGATGTGAAGGCGGTTCACTATTACAATCATATTGGTCGCCACAAATACGCACGGTTTCCATCATGCCTTGATCTTCATGGTCTAAAATATGGCAGTGCAGCACGAAGTCGCCTTCAAATTTTTCGTATTTACTGCGTACAAAGATTTTATAGCCCTGTTTGACGAAGAGCGTATCTTTCCAAACGCCTTTCATTCCATGATATTGCGAGTCAATATTTCCTGCACCATCTTTATCTGAGCTGCCGATGGCACTGACATCGACACCATTTTCATTCAATATTTTCACGACTTGGAATGGATTGACATGAATATGGAAGGGATGGCTTGCAACATTACTGCTCAACTCCCACTCTTGAGTTTGCCCGATTGGAAGCTTGCGGACATAGCTATGGTGGGTATGGTCTTCATCGTGGTAGGCATCGCCAAAGCTGATCAAGGTGCCTTCTTCGGCATGACGAATACCAAATTTAAAGCTGCCATCTGCATTGAATAGAATGTCAAAGTTGGTGATTTGCTTCGCCATCGTTTTGAGCATTTCATCGACTTCAGCAGTCATTAAACTCGCATGCGAGATAAAGGCTGATAAATCACCCTGTTCGAGCTGTGCAATCACTTCTGGTGCCAGTTTTAGTTGGGTGGCCTGACTTTTTAAGAAGTTAAACGGCGTTTGCTGCGGTAGTTGAGTTGCTTTTACATTGACCCAACCGAGGAGCTGTGTATTGAGTTTTTCTTCCGGTGCGCGACGCAGTAGCGGACTTGATTCAGGCGCATTAATTTCATCTTCTAGATTCAGCTTGGCATCGTATACACAGTATTTATTTGTGGTCGGGAAAGAGAGCATGGCATCAAAGCGATAACCCGGCTGAAAAATTTCAATCCCTTGCTTTTGGATTTTTCCCATGGTCAAGCCGTCTTGTGCAAGGGTATACAACGGTAATGTTTTCAGCGTCTTAAACTGTGAAGACATCGACTTACTTTGATACTTTTGACATTCACTAAGGGTTTGCTCTGCGGTAAAGAGCGCAGAATCAGGCAGTTCTTTGATGGTCAAACCAATGGTGTCACGGATACCGCCATGAATCATGCGCCAGCGGTGGTATTGGTTCTGATCCACCTTAATTTCACCAAACATTTTGCCATTGATACTGGTAAAACGATTTTCATCCGCCCATGAGGTTGGTATATCGAGTTTTGAATAATCTTCTAAGCTATAGATGCAGGGTGTGCCATTTACTTGGCTTAATTTGCTGTCGCAATCTTCATTGTATTGAATCTGCTGGAACAGCATGATTTTTTCATGGTCATACTGCTGGGTTTTTTGATTTTTCCATAAGATGTCCAAATCTCCAGTCTGCTGAATTTGCCCCTGACGAATGACAGGTTTCCGCTCTCCCTCAATAATCAAAGGGCCAGCCATGCCGCTTGAGACCTGAATCGCGGTTGAACCATGCACATGAGAGTGATACCAAAATGTTCCCGCAGGATGATTCGGTTCGATCTTAAATTCGTAATGAAAATCTTGCTGAGGTTTTAAGCTCAAAAATACGTTGTCACTATTTCCTTGCGGGCTAACCCAAAGACCATGTGTATGTAAATTTGTAGTGTTAAAACAGTTCCCTTGGTTAATATTGGTCACTGGACTTGGACAGGTCTCCGTCGATTCAACAGGAAGATGATTGACCAGATGAATTTTTAAATTGTCACCTTGTTTCGCACGAATTTGTGGGCCAACCAGTACATCAGAGACACTGCCATCGCTATTTTTCGAGTTCCAGAGTTCAGGTTTAGTCAGATAGCCTCTGACTTGTAATAGGTCATTTTCACCGGTTTCAGGGTCGTATAAGGCTTGGCGTTTATAGGCAATTAGCAGTTCATGCACACCTTGTGCATTGGCTTTCAAACGTGGTGGATTCGAGACGACCGTCGGTGAGTCTACTTCCTCTTCTTGAATCGTCGAATCTGTTGTCGATTGGTCGTTGTCGCCACAGGCAATGAAGCTGAGACAGCTTAAGAGGCAGCCAGCCCCAATGATGGTTTTAAATTTTGTCATGATCTTTCCCCAAAGCATAATGACGGTAGAACAGTAGTCGCTGATTTTTTAGCTAAGGTTTTGTAAATATTGTGATTATTTTGGCGAATACAGCGAGTTACTGTCCTTGTGTGTCGTGTTTTTATTATCTGAGAGTGGGGTGATTCGACGCTATCCCTGCAAATAGGGATAAATTGAGAATTAAGATAAAATAAATAATAAAACCGTGTTTTGATTCACATTATGACTTTGAGGTGCAATGAGCTAATGAAGTAATTTAATGCCCTGATTATTAAATACTAAAATTGATAAGACTAATTTTTAATCAATTTGGTTGATGTTTAGATTAAATATTATGCAGTGCAATTTACCTTAGACTAAAGAATGAGGCGGATTTGCAGCTATTTTTCAAAAAAATTCACATTTAGAGCGAATATTCCAAAGTTAGTGTAACTAAATATTTCAAAAACCCCTGTTTTTATATTTAACCCTATGAAATATATGAAATTTGGGAAATGGGTTTTCGGCAGTGTAGTATGCCTATCGAACAAAGATGAATTGTCTATGAAAAAGACAACGCAAAAAAATGAAAGACCGAGGGCAGGAACGCTATGAACAACAACTACCGTAAACCGCTGCAAGGCACCCAGCTAGAATACTTCGATGTACGCCAAGCCGTAGAAGATATTCAGCCAGGCGCATACGCAAAACTCCCATATACATCTAAAGTCCTTGCAGAGCAGTTGGTTCGTAAATGCGACCCTGCAATCTTAGAACAGTCATTAAAAGAGCTGATTAGCCGCAAACAAGACCACGATTTCCCTTGGTACCCTGCACGTGTGGTATGCCATGACATCCTTGGTCAAACAGCATTGGTTGACCTTGCAGGCTTGCGTGATGCCATTGCAGACCAAGGCGGCGACCCGTCAAAAGTCAATCCTGTTGTTCCAACGCAGCTGATCGTTGATCATTCTCTAGCTGTAGAGTTTGGCGGTTTTGACCCAGATGCTTTTGAGAAAAACCGTGCGATTGAAGACCGTCGTAACGAAGACCGTTTCCATTTCATTGAATGGACAAAAACAGCCTTTGAAAATGTCGATGTGATCCCTGCGGGCAACGGTATCATGCATCAAATCAACTTGGAGAAAATGTCTCCAGTAATTCAAAACCGTGATGGTTTAGCATTCCCAGATACCTGCGTGGGTACAGACTCACATACGCCGCATACTGATGCATTGGGCGTAATTTCTGTCGGTGTCGGCGGTCTAGAAGCTGAAAATGTCATGCTCGGCCGTGCATCTTGGATGCGTCTGCCTGACATCATTGGCGTAGAACTTGTAGGCCAGCGTCAAGCCGGCATTACCGCAACTGATATCGTGTTAGCGCTTACAGAATTCTTGCGTAAAGAACGTGTAGTCGGTGCGTATTTAGAATTCTTTGGTGAAGGTGCTGACAGCATGTCTGTGGGTGACCGTGCAACGATCTCTAACATGACCCCTGAATATGGCGCAACGGCTGCGATGTTCTACATCGACCAAAATACTATCGATTACCTAACGCTAACAGGCCGCGAAGCGGATCAAGTGAAATTGGTTGAAAGCTATGCCAAAGAAATCGGTCTTTGGGCGTCTGATATGACAGCAGCGGAATACCCACGTGTATTACGTTTCGACCTTTCAACAGTGACTCGCAACATTGCAGGTCCATCGAACCCACATGCACGTGTATCGACGGCTGACTTAAAAGCCAAAGGCATTGCAGGCAACTTAGAAGCAGCACGTGCGCAAGAAGCAGAAGGTTTAATTCCAGATGGCGCTGTGATCATCGCTGCAATTACATCATGTACCAATACCTCAAACCCCCGTAATACCGTGGCTGCAGGCTTGCTTGCACGTAAGGCGAATGAACTAGGCTTAGTGCGTAAACCTTGGGTGAAATCATCTTTTGCACCGGGTTCTAAAGCAGCCGCTTTATACCTTGAAGAAGCGGGTGTATTGGGTGATTTAGAAAAGCTTGGCTTTGGTATTGTTGCCTATGCATGTACCACTTGTAACGGTATGTCAGGCGCTCTCGATCCAGTGATTCAACAAGAAATTATTGACCGTGATGTGTACGCAACGGCGGTACTTTCAGGTAACCGTAACTTTGACGGCCGTATCCATCCTTATGCAAAACAAGCATTCTTGGCTTCTCCACCTTTAGTTGTGGCTTATGCCATAGCGGGTACGATTCGTTTTGATATCGAAACCGATTCACTGGGCAATGACAAAGACGGTAATCCAATTTACCTGAAAGACATTTGGCCGTCAGATGCTGAAATTGATGCTTTGGTAAAAGAAGCGGTTAAACCTGAACAGTTTAAGAAAGTGTATATCCCAATGTTTGACTTGGGTGAGCGTGAAAAAGCGGCAAGTCCGTTATACGACTGGCGTCCGCAAAGTACTTATATCCGCCGTCCGCCGTATTGGGAAGGGGCTTTGGCTGCACCGCGTACACTTGCAAATATGCGTCCGCTTGCGATTCTGCCTGACAACATCACCACAGACCATTTATCGCCTTCAAATGCGATCATGATGGATTCGGCTGCGGGTGAGTACCTGCATAAAATGGGCGTGCCTGAAGAAGACTTTAACTCATACGCAACCCACCGTGGTGACCATTTGACTGCGCAGCGTGCGACATTTGCTAACCCGAAATTGTTCAATGAAATGGTGGTTCGCTCTGACGGTACGATCAAGCAAGGTTCAAAAGCGCGTGTAGAGCCTGAAGGCGAAGTGATGCGTATGTGGGAAGCGATTGAAACATATATGAACCGTAAGCAGCCGCTCATCATCATTGCAGGTAAAGACTACGGTCAGGGTTCGAGCCGTGACTGGGCTGCCAAAGGTGTGCGTCTTGCAGGAGTAGAAGTGATTGTGGCGGAAGGCTTTGAGCGTATTCACCGTACAAACTTGGTGGGTATGGGCGTGTTACCGCTTGAGTTTAAAGCAGGAACTGACCGTAAAACTTTGAAGTTAGATGGTACAGAGCTGTATAGCGTGATTGGCAATATTGCGCCTCGTTCTGACCTGACTTTGGTGGTTGAGCGTTCTACAGCAGACGGTAAAAATGAAATCATTAAAGTGCCTGTGACTTGCCGTTTAGACACTGAAGAAGAAGTGCATGTGTATGAAGCGGGCGGTGTGTTGCAGCGTTTTGCACAGGACTTTTTAGAAGGGAATGTTTAAAAATCTCCCCTAGCCCCTTTTTGAGAAAGAGGGGAACTCCCTCCTTTTTTAAAGGAGGGTTGGGGTGGATTAAAGCTATTGATATTGTTTAAAAAAAGACCCTACATTTATGTGGGGTTTTTATTAGTGAAAGAGATGATCATTGTATTACAAAGCTTTACACTTGGATACTTATGAAACTTTTTAGCTCTCTGTATTTTCTCTATTAAAGCGATAAATAAAGTGAATATTTTAGAAAAATTTATTAAACAAATAGATGCTAGAACCAATGAAAACCAAAATGCGTTTAATTTGTTATATGAGAAAAAATGTTATGGGGTTTGTATTGGAATTATTCGACAAGAATTAGATAGCCTTTTAAGAGCAAGTTATTTAATTGATTTAAATAGTTATACGTTTAGATTTAATGCATTTGATTTAATTAAAAATAGTGTTGAAGTTGGTGAATGGAAATTTTTGAATAGTAACCATAAAATGCAAAGAGTCACAGACAGAGATATGCTTAGTGAAGGGGGATGGGAAGAGGTAGTATATAATTTTGGATGTGGGTTGATACATTTATCCGACAAGCATTTATATAGAGATTGGGATCCTATTCTTAAGATTAAAAAAGAAGAAAAAGACAGAATTATTGGTTATTTAAGTTTTTATCATGGCTTTAGCAAAAAAGAAGTAGATATGAATGACATTATTGAGTATTTACCTAAAATATATAAAAAAATTTATGAAAATATTGAATGTTACTTAGAGATGTATGTTGAAATAAATGATGAAAAAAAGATCTTCTAAATTCGGATCAAAAAGATAGCTTATAGAAAGGGGATAAATTGATTTTTTAAAAAGATAGAGAACTATTGCTTGAAAAACTTACATATGATACCTATCATAAGATATATATCAAAACTTATGGAGTCGCTTCATGACTACAGCAAAAGTTTTTATGACAGGTCGCAGTCAAGCTATTCGGTTACCTAAAGAATTTCGCTTTGAAGGCAAGGAAGTTGAAATCTTCCGCCGTGGCGATGAGGTTATACTGCGAGAAAAACCAGTTACAGCAGATCAACTATTTAAAGTTTTGGCGCAAATGCCAGACGACTTTTATGCAGAAACAAGAGTGGATGAACCACCGCAAGAACGAGAAGAGTTCTAATGCCAACACAATATTTATTAGATACCAATATTTGTATTTATATCACCAAGCATCAACCCGAAATTGTTCGTCAGCATTTTGAAAAACATTTACCTGACGGCAATATTTTTATCTCAGTGATTACTTTGGGTGAACTTCGCTTTGGTGCGGAAAAAAGCCAATGGAAAGACAAAGCTTTCAAAGTCATTGATGAATTAACTTCAATCATTCCTGTTATAGAGATAGATGAACACACCGCCGTACACTATGCTCAAATTCGAAAAGAGTTAGCGCTTCAGGGGAAAATTATTGGCAATAACGATTTATGGCTAGCTGCGCATGCACGATCAAATAATTGGGTTATGGTCACAAACAATGAAAAAGAATTTCTGCGTGTAGACGAACTGCAAGTAGAGAACTGGCTCAGCAAATCGCTGTAAACCCATCAAAATTTCCATTCGAAATTATGCTTTGCCTAAATGCCATTATCAATTGTCGAAATGACCAATAGACATTCATCACAAGAGGGTTATACTGAATCTACCATTTCTAAAAACACATGGAGAACAAAAATGGTTACTGCTGGTCAAAAACCCGGAACAGGCTTCTATTTTTGTGTTCAATGCGGACACCGCGTCTACTTAGAAATTGGTACTGATCGTTTACCACCGTGTACCAAATGCCAAGGCAATCAATTTAACAATAAGAATGCTTAAGCTGCAAAACACTAACAGTTATCCGCTGTTTAGAAAGAAAAGCCCTATCACTCGATAGGGCTTTTTGCTAACGTATAACACAGCATATATAAAAACAAATTGTACGTTTGACCATTCGGAGAAGCCCATGGAAACAATATTAGGACTGTGTATCGGTATTGGCTTAAGTGCTGCCTGTGGCTTCCGTGTCTTTGTACCTTTATTGGTGATGAGTGTTGCTTCAATTTTAGGACTATTCGAACCGATGAAAGGATTCGAATGGTTGTCTATGCCTGCAGTATGTATCGGCTTAGCAATTGCGACGGTTTGTGAAATCGCTGCATACTATATCCCTTGGGTAGACAATGCCCTCGACACCATTTCAACACCTGCAGCTATGATTGCAGGGACCATCGCCACAATGGCAGTAAGTTCAGGTGAAATGTCCCAATTTGCCAGTTGGGCGGCAGCAATTATCGTCGGTGGTGGTACAGCAACAGCAGTGCAAATGAGTACCGTCGCTGCGCGTGGCGTCTCTACCGCAACCACAGGTGGCGTTGCAAATCCGATCTTATCTACAGGGGAATGGATTGGCGCGGCTGTCTTGTCTGTAATGGCCTTTTTAGTCCCATTTTTTGTGGTGATCTTAGTGATTGCAATCGTGATCTGGTTAGTTCGCCGCATTCGCCAAAAACGAACTGTACAGGTCGATACCCCTTTATAAACCAATCAACATTTCACTCTAAAATGAATCTATCTTTTAGAGTGAGTGATCTGCGTGTTTGCTTAATAAATATAGAAATAAAATCAGAAACTGAGTTTTTGGCAGCGTTTGATAAAGATTATAAAAAATTATAAGAAGTGCTACTGATACAGAAAGCATCATACAGTTAGCGACGAGTACTATAGGTTGTCTGATTTGGACGCCGTATTTGTTGATGTCAGTTCGAGTGAAAATACTTTTATTTAACATTCCAAGCACTCGGCTTAAGCGCAAAAAATGAAATCGAGCAATCCCACCTATCCATCTTAAAAGAGCACATCATTCTGCGTTTAAGTCATCCAAGAGACGGCTAAAAAAATCTTTAAAATATGATTGATTTTTAAACAATAAAGGCATAGTTTTAGTATGTGATTAAAAATCACATACTTTTTATATGGGTTTGTTTGATCTTTGAATTTTATAAAAAATAATGAGGGGAATGGTAGATGATTAAATTTATAGTCGATGAAAATGCCTTAACGAATGGCTCGCATTTAATTCACAATGGTACGCAAGGATGTGTAGACATGCCGCAATTTGACCAGCAAATATTGATTGGTTATTTTGCCAATTTCGAACTCGCCTATAAGCGTGCACGAATGAGTTGGCCAACAGAAAAAGTGGTCGGTTGCGATAAATGCTGTAGTCAAAGCTAGAAATTCAACATGCATTAACCTTGAAATAAAGCTGTATATCCAAGAAAAATGGCGCAGAAATTGCTAACTAAAACAGGTAATCGCGTGATTAATAGGATATACAGCATGACTACAGAAACCATCCGCTCTACAAAATATCCAGCACAGGCACATGCCTATTCAGCATGGCCTTTGATCCTGATCATCATTGGTGGTGCGATTGGACTGGTATATGCCGTGATTGCATATCTGATCAATCTCAAAATATATGCATCAGACCTCAGTCGAATGAATAAAATTTTGGCCAATTTACTCTGTGGCATGGCGGCATGTAGTGGTTGGTGGTATAGCGCACAGTGGGTACAAAGCTATTTAGCTCATTGACCAATAACACATTGAATAAATCAACCTTGATATCAGCAGAACATGGATAGGCTTAGTTCATCGTTGTTCATTTAACGATGTTTTGTGAGTCGTGTTCAACCTAGATGGATGAAGCACAGGGGATGAATGCTCAGTGGCGATACCTTTTAGACTTTAGCGCTGTGTTTGCACGTTAAGTCTGGTGTGAAAGAAAATTTTCTTAAAATTGACCATATCTGCAGATAAAAAACGCTGAAATGAGCTGAAAAGATAAAATATCCTGCTAAACCTAAAATGGCTGAAAAAATTTGCTGAATTTGAAGAAAATTAGAAAAACTTAGGAAATTAATCCCGATGCCCTTTGGTTAAAGTATATCTCAAGGGTGTGATAGAGATTGAAAAGAGTAGCATGCTGTCAGTGGTGCAAAACACGCGTACAGTACTCACCCAAAAGGTCTCGATTCAGCTTAGGACGCTATAAACCAGAAGTTTATAGGCTATAAGATCATGACTTACAAAGTGATGATAGTTGAAGTAAACAACATTGTTTTCTCTTATACCACCCCAAAAATTTAAGCCAAAATAAAAAACAATAATAAATCATTACTCCTTTAATCCGCACAAAACAAACCACACCAGTTAGATCAGCACAAGCTCAAAGATCGTCAGGCATCTCTCTTAAAAATAGTCCAAATCTAAGCGGAAATTTAAAAGCAATATTCAATTGCTCGAAAGGGGCATAAACTAAGGATAAAAATACGCTTAGGAGATTTGTCATGAACTTGAGTCATTTAAGCGATTTCTTGCTGTATAGCCTAGTGATTAACTATCTGATTTTAATCATTTGGTTTGTGGTATTTGTCTTTGCTAAAGATTGGATGAAACGCCTGCATGGGCAGTGGTTTAAACTGAGCGATCAGCAGTTTGACGCTATTCATTATGGTGGAATGGCTGTCTATAAAATTGGTATTTTACTTTTGAATTTAACCCCCTACATTGCACTGCACTATCTAAAATAAGCTTAAATCATAAAAAATATTAGGTGTAAAAGCACAAGCTGCTTGCATTAAATTTAGGCAAAACAGTATGCTCAAAAGAACATAAAATTCAATTGGGCAAGACAAGAATGAACGGGAAAGTAGAATGCCGTACTTGTTTGGTGTGCAAAAAAAATTTCCCACTGAAAAATATGATTCCAATGGGAACCGTGCGTAAAGTCATTACAGAAGAAATTGCTCAGGATTTTCCTGAATCTGGTGCTCAGGACTATATATGCCAAACTGATTTGACCAAATACCGTATGCAATATGTACAGTCAATTTTGAACTCTGAACAAGGCGAAGTCTCCAATTTAGAATATGAGGTGCTGAACAGCATGCAGCAGCATGATCTGATTAGCAAAAATGTTGAAGAAAAGCTGGATCAGCAGTGGAGTTTTGGCGAAAGGCTTGCGGATAAAATTGCAACATTTGGCGGTAGCTGGGCATTTCTTATTTGTTTTACATTGTTTTTAGCGGTGTGGATTTTAGTCAATACGGTGGTGATGGTGAAGCATCCTGCTGATCCTTATCCTTTTATTTTGCTGAATTTGATGTTGTCTTGCCTCGCTGCCATACAAGCGCCCATTATTATGATGAGTCAAAACCGTCAAGAAGCCAAAGACCGCATGCGTTCGGAGAATGATTATCAGGTGAATTTAAAAGCTGAATTAGAAATTCGCCATTTACATGAAAAGATAGATCATTTGTTGATGCATCAATGGGATCGTCTTGCCAAGATTCAGGAAATTCAGTTGGATTTGCT
The DNA here is from genome assembly GCF_002018365.1 of Acinetobacter amyesii. Classification (GTDB taxonomy): domain Bacteria; phylum Pseudomonadota; class Gammaproteobacteria; order Pseudomonadales; family Moraxellaceae; genus Acinetobacter; species Acinetobacter amyesii. The sequence continues at coordinate 97,084 of NZ_MVKX01000009.1, read as the reverse complement.
GTCCGAAATGAGTAAAAAGAAGTAATAGTTTGCTTTGAACAGCGTAAATAATTGTTGTTTGAGTACTAGGTTATGGCGAAAATTCTCGGTAAATGTCATTTATAAGATGAAAAAAATTGATAAAAAACCATGGTTAGGAAAAATATTTTCAATATATCTTTAAATGTGAAAAATATTTTTAAAATAAGCTGAAAACAGTAATTTTCAGGGAAACAATCCCTCATCGATAGCACTACTATATATCTCAAGGGTGTTACAGAGATTGAAAAGAGTAGCATGCTGTCAGTGGTGCAAAACACGTGTACAGTACTCACCCAAAAGGTCTCGATTCAGCTTAGGACGCTATAAATCAGAAGTTTATAGGCTATAAGATCATGACTTACAAAGTGATGATAGTTGAAGTAAACAACACTGTTTTCTCTTACACCCTAAAAAATTTTTAAGAATTAAATCGAATAATAAATCCTTCCATCTTTTTCAAAATTCCAAACTTCGCATGTATTCCCAACACACTTTGATCATTGCTGATGTAATAAATAACACGCAGAAGATCTTAAACTTAATCTAAGCTTCAGATTGTCCTTTTCAACAAAGTTGTTATGCTTAACTGTCTAAATTTTAAATAATTTTGTTATGGGTTATCTGGATCAATTGATACAGGATTGTCTGCAAGCACAGCAAACTAAAGCTGAGCGTATATTTGAGTTTTCAAGCTTTGATGATCTTGCTCAACATGCACATTATATTTACGTGATAGAGCTAGTCGGTGGCGATATACAGCAGACATATCAGGACTATGCCGCATTTAAGGCATTGAAAACCCATGCTTGCGCCAAGTTAAATCAACCCAATCATATTCTGTATGTTGGATCATCACGAACAGGTATAAAGAGCCGTTTAAAACAACATTTAGGTCTTGGGCCTAAACAAACCTATGCCTTGCATTTGTCGCAGTGGTTTCAGGGCGAATATCTCATCACACTACAACAGTATCCATCAACTACGAGTGCAAGCATCTTACAATTACTGGAGGATGATTTGTCTCATTCATTCGCGTCAGCCTTTGGTAAATTGGGGACCAATAATCGTTAGGGCTAGACCTGATCGGTCAAAGTCGATTGACAGCGAATTAGTCAGTTGTTATTTTGCCGACATTCTCCCAGTACACAGTCTTTCCATGCCTTTAGATCCCAACTTTGTCTATGCACCACCTCAAGGTCCTCTACGTATTTTGTATGAAGATGCAGACTTGGTTGTCATCGAAAAACCGGCGGAATTGTTGTCGGTTCCGGGACGTTTGCCTGAGCATCATGACAGTGCCTATCTTCGTGTTTTGGAACAGTATCCGGCGGCAAAGATTACCCATCGTTTAGATATGGCGACATCAGGCATTTTGATGTTTGCGAAACACCGCGATGCAGAAGTGGCGGTGAGTAAAATGTTCCAAGCGAGGACGGTTCAAAAGCAATATGTGGCTTTGGTTCAAGGCAAACTCGAAGGTGAGGGTAGTGTTGAAGTGCCCCTGATTACGGACTGGGAAAATCGCCCACGACAGATGGTGCATTTTGAATTGGGCAAACCTTCAAAAACCTTGTATCAAGCCATCAGCTATGACGCAAGCAAGGATATTAGCCGAGTATTATTAACACCAGTGACTGGGCGTTCTCATCAGCTACGTGTACACATGATGCATATTGGGCACCCCATTACAGGGGATCAACTGTATCACCCGAATGCAAAGCAAAGCTCACTCGGACGGATGGCTTTACATGCTTGCGATCTGGCATTTACCCAGCCCTTAACCCAACAAGCTGTTCATATTCATTGCGCGGCAGAATTTTAAAGCATATTCATGTGAATACTCATTGTTCATAAAATCTGCTGTGTTGAATTGAAACCTTTAGGACGCATACAAATCGCAGAATATCTACAGCTTTAAATTAGTTTTTCTGCTTAAAGATGAAACATGATATACGCCATATCCCCAATTCTGGGGATATATAAATAACTTAAATATCTCTATAAAGTGTGTGAAAAATTTAGAAAGATTGATATTAAATTCATTTGTATCTTTTAGTAAATAAACGCCATTTTTAAAGTTTTATTATATTTTTTAAAGAATATTGATTGATTATTTTTTAATATGAAAAATATTTTATTAAATTGATTTAAAACAGTATTTTAGTTAAATTGTGTGCAAGTGTGTATTTGGTCAGATAAATACGGTTTTTTGCATTTATTCTGCTAATATGAAATGAATTATTGATTTTAACTTTTGTAACTTAGGTTTGTTTTGGGGGAATAAACTTAAATTATTGAAGCTTATTTTGAGGATTAGCAAATGATCAATATTGCTTTAATCGTCCTTATCATCCTATTAATTGTGGCTCTCCTTTTTGTTTATAACCGCAAATTGAAAAATGATAAAACCTTACGTTCACTGCAGGAAAACTTCGATCGTGCGCGGTTAAAACTGGCTGAAACAGAGTCGCAACAAGATGAACTGAATTATGAAATCAGTCAATTACGCATTCAAAACAGTGGCTTAAAAATCCAAGTCGATAAAGTAGCGAAATATCAACATATTGTGGATATTGAACAATATGTTGAGTATCGAACTTTACAGGCAGATGGCTTGTTAGAAGTCACCAAAGCCAATGCAGATATCATGTTGAATGATATTCGCGCGCAAATCGAACAAGTACGTCAGTATTTAAGTAAATATCAAGAAAAAGCCAAATTACAAACACAGGAACAAGCTCGTGCCGAGTTAAAAGGTTTATATAGCCAAGCGCTGGATCAGCAACATTTGGAAAACATCAACCGTGCTTTGGACAACAAAATACGGGGCTATCAGTCAGCATTCTTTTTACCTTTACAGAGTATTTTAGATCAGCTGATGGATGGCATGAATGAATCTGCGGCAAAGCAAAATTTGACTGCAGTGCGCTGCAAAATGATTGATGCGATGGAGCAGCAATCGACTGCAAACTGTAATTATGTCGATGAAGAGCGTCGTTTGGCTGCGATGCAATTATTCACCTTGGTGTTTAATAGTCGTGCTGACTTGTATTTGGCTCAATTAAACACTGAAAACTTAGGTGAACTATTACAGGCTTTGGCGGATGATTTCACCTTGCTCAATGCACATGGTGTACATTTTAGCCAGGCACAGGTACTCGACAGTTATCTTCAGTTACGCTTAGAAGAGTTGAAAATGGCTGCTTTGGTTTTACATCTCAAAGAAACTCAGGCCAATATGGACGTTGCGGTTTAATTTGAATTGTTATTAGAAAGATCGCTTCGGCGGTCTTTTTTTTATGATTAAAGAGATTTCGCTAATGCAAATTGCAACAATTATCCGTTAATCTAAGTCAACAGAATAAAATTCATAAACGATAAGGAAACGCACAATGACTCGTGATTTTAAACAATTTCCAGATGATGATAATGGCAATGTGCTGTGGCAGATGCAGCAAGATGGTGACGATTTATCTGTGCCGCACGAAATCGAATATTCAATTGCCTTTTCGACTCAAGAGCAGGCTGAACAGTGTGCATTGTACTTATTGAAAGAAGAGCAAAAAATTTCATTGTTCCAAGATGAAGAATCAGATCGCGTGGAATGGATTATCACGGTATATGTTTATATGGAGCCTGATTATGAAGATATCGTTGATTTAGAGCAGTGGTTTATTAAAATTGCAGAACAACATTCGGGTGAATATGACGGCTGGGGTTGTATGGCTTATATCTATGAAGATGATGATCTGGATGAAGATGAAGCACAATTGAGCTAAGTCTCACTATTGCATCTTTAGCAACAAGAACCCAGTCTTTCAACTGGGTTTTTTATTATTTAAATTTTAGAGAAATTGTGTAAAATTTTGATTTTTCAATATTTTTATTAAAAATTAATATGAATGCAGCTCACAAAACATAACACGGCATTGCGTTAAAGTGATGGGATCAATCTGTAGGATTCGCTATAGTATTGAACAGCAATGACCTTTCTCGCACGTCTCAAAGCTGTCTCATTTAGAACGTTTCAGTGTGATAAAAATGGACGATAAAGCGAGGGTGAATGCATGTGGATGATTCAGTGAAAACAATGACATAAGGACATCATCATGAGCAATACTGTTCGATTACATCGTGTTTTTAGTGCGCCTGTAGAGCGCGTTTATCGTGCCTTTGTGGAGCCAGATGCTTTAGTGAAATGGATGGCACCGCATGGATTTACTGCCCATGTGGAACATTCGGATGTGCGTGTAGGTGGCTCGTACCGCATGTCGTTTCAAAATTTTTCAACGGGAACCACACACGCTTTTCATGGTGATTATCATGAAGTCGTGCCGAATCATTTACTGCGCTATACAGACCAATTTGATATGCCAGAGTTGGCTGGTGAAATCGAGGTCACTGTTGAGTTTAAAGCGGTCTCAGTAGGAACCGAAGTGACGATTGTACAGGCAGGGTTGCCGAGCGTTATTCCACCTGATGCCTGTTATTTGGGTTGGCAGGAGTCTTTACAGTTACTAGCTTTTTTAGTGAATCCAGCGATCCCCGATGAATAATCTGAAGAATGATCGAAAAACTGTAAATAGATGATGGAGGGCTTAATGACCGTACATATTAAACGTATTTATGATGAGAAAAGCCCAGACGACGGTAAACGCATATTAGTCGATCGCTTGTGGCCGCGTGGTATCAGTAAAGTGAGCGCAGAGCTAGATTTGTGGCCGAAGGCATTGTCGCCATCGACAGATTTACGTCGTTGGTATCATCAAGACGAGGCAATGGCTTCTCGATGGAACGAGTTTAAGCAGCGCTATTTGCAAGAAATACAGCCCCATCAAGCAGAGTTGGAACAACTGCGGGCATGGGAAAAAGAGGAGCCGCTGACCTTACTCACAGCGGCCAAACATATGGATAAAAATCATGCGCATATTTTAAAAGCGTTGATATTAAACACCTCATTAGAGATCTAAAATTTAAATCGATTAGTGCTGTGGCGTTGTGTTATTTACATCGTCACAAGGTCACTAAACCATACAATATTTATGGTTTTTAAGTTTATGAAATACATAAAAATGTTATATTAAGTTTTTGTGGATCTTTGCATCCATCTTTTTTTGAGGTCTTTTATGACTTTACCCAATTGTCCCCAATGTAATTCTGAATATACCTATAATGATGGTGACTTACTGATTTGTCCTGAATGCTCACACGAATGGCGTGAAGGCGAAAGCGCTGCAGATGAACAGGTGCTGATTAAAGATGCCAATGGCAATGTATTGACCGATGGTGACACGGTTACTGTGGTGAAAGATCTTAAAATTAAAGGGTCATCGTCAGTGGTGAAAGTTGGTACCAAAGTTAAAAATATTCGCCTTTTAGCCGATGCGACTGATGGTCATGACATTGACTGTAAAATTGATGGTATCGGGGCTATGAAACTCAAATCTGAATACGTGAAAAAAGTTTAAGTTTCGTTTTTGTTCGTTCTAAAGCAACCTTCAATCATCCTAAGCGAAGTCCACACTTGGCTTGGGATGTCTACTTAAACATGAAATAGATAACTAATCCGCTATAGATTTTATTTTTCAGCCTGCATAATAGATGCATTACAGGTTTGAAATGTCTTTACTATGCCGCATATTCATTTGGAATATTCCAATAACCTTGAGCTTGAGCCTCGTCCTTTACTTAAAGCGCTGAACGCTGCCTTATTTGAATCGGGTCATGTCAGTGCCATCAATGATATTAAGAGCCGTGCTGTCGCTCAGGAAGATTTTGTTGTGGGTTTGGATGAACACGCTCAACATGCGTATATGCATGCCAAAGTTTCATTATTGACGGGTAGAACGGTTGAAGTTCAAAAGCAAATTTCATTGTTACTATTGGACGTGTTGAAACAACATGTCACTGCTTCAGCAGTAGAAGTGCAACTTTGTGTAGAAATTTTAGAAATGAATAAAGCGACATATTCAAAGCAGATCGTCAGTCCTTAAGGCCTTTATTCAATACATTGAGTAATGCGCCTCTATTCACAAATACAGCATGATGAAAGAATGATGAAATCCGACTTCGGTCGGATTATTTTTTATTGGAATTATTTATTGAAAATCATTTTCTTAGTGATTAAATTTTAAGCCTTCACACTGATCAAAAAAGACATTGAAAAATGTGACCGAGTTCATTTATATTCTGTAGATCAGGTTGAATTTCCAACAACAAATCCTGATCGAATAATAGATAAAACAATGAAAATGAAGGGGTAACATATGTCGGGATGGTACGAGATCAGTCATTCTAATGATCAGCAGTTTCGTTTTGTATTAAAAGCAGGGAACGGTGAAATCATTTTAACGAGTGAATTATATAAAGCGAAAGCATCAGCCCAAAACGGGATTGAGTCTGTACAAAAGAACAGTGCAGATGACAGCCGTTTTGAACGACTGACGGCCAAAAATGGCAAACCATATTTCAATCTGAAAGCGGCAAATCATCAAATTATTGGGACCAGTCAATTTTATGCCAGTGAGCAATCGCGTGATAAAGGCATTGAATCAGTTAAAACCAATGGTGCAAGTACCCAAATTAAAGATCTAACTGCTTAAATTTGAAATAACTTGATCGAGACAGTCTTAGCAGGATGAACAAAACCTGAAAACTGGTCAAAATCACAAGATCAAAAGCAATATGGTTCTCAGATAGGCGCTGTTGGGTTGGACGCTCAACCTAGATCAGGCTTATTTGACGGTACAAGGAAGTACCACAACTTCACTGGCTAGAGTGGTGAACGATGAATAAGCAGAATCATATTTTGTATTATGGGCTCATTACGATCTTGATCATCGTCATGGGTTGGATGATTGCGTCTCCGTATTGGGTGCTGTACCAAATACGTCAAGCCTATGAGCACAATCAACCTGAAAAAATTGCTCAATATATCGATTTTGCGGCAGTCAAATCGAGTCTAAAACCACAAGTCGAAGACCTCATTCAACAGAAAACTGGGCTACAGCATTTACCCGAATTCGCCCAGTCTTGGGGTGGGCAGCTCAGCACAGTCATCAGTGCAACGCTAGTCGACAGTCTAGTCAATCCAACCAGTATCATGCTGCTTTTACAAGGCAAAGCATTAAAAGAGTCGATCCAACTACCAGAAATAACCAAACTGACCAATCCGAGCATGATTAGCACAGGGATTGAACTATTCACGCATGCTGAAAAGAAGGTCGCAGAACAACCTTATGCGTCAACACCATCCAAAAATGACGAAACTGCAACCGCTGTTGCTTTAAAGCAAAGCCAGCCACTAGAACCCAAAGCTAGCTATAGCGCTTGGAATCGATTTGATCTGTATGTGCCGCTCCAAGGCCTAAGCGAAGCAAAATATACCGTATTTAGCATGCAACGCCGCAATTGGAGCTGGAAGATCGTTGAAATTCAACTTCCAAACGCCGCCCAGAACAATGCTTCATAAAAAATAAAATAAATAGGTGCCAGAGATGCAAGATAAAATCAAAATAGTCGGTGACCAACAGGCCGCTGACGAAATTCTGCAATTTTTAGCCAATTGGGATGAGGTCATCTGCCAATTGAAAATTGAAAATATTGCTGAATCCTGCGCAGCAGATGTGTACTTTTTTGATGCCAGTTGTGAAATGCGTGGCTTAATGGCATATCAAAAAATGTGGGAATTTTATCGGGAGTATTTTCGTGAAGGCTTAAAGGTGTTTAGGCGGGAATTGGTCATCCATGCAGATCCTGATATTGCCTTTCTGCACTGTTATTCCAAAATTGATGATAAGAGTGGGATACCGACACCGGGGATCTCGTGGTGTCGTAACACCATTGGGATGAAAAAAACGCAGTCTCAATGGAAGATCGTTCATCAACATATTTCTGTTCCCGTGGATATTGTGACTCATCAAAGTAAAGTGATTACCTTTTAATTCCTCTCGAAACGCAGTATGAAAACAGAGCTATAAAGCTCTGTTTTTTTCTTTGCAAATCATTACATGAAATGCGTATGCAGCCCTAAAACTTCAGCCTAAATTAAAAAATAATGACCATCGTTCAGGATAAGAAAATGGATCATAAAAATAATAAATTAGCGCAAGATTTTGAATCATCACGATCAGGTCAAAAGCAAGGCTTGCAAGACTTGAACGCAACGAAGCAAATGCCCCCTGCAGATTTACATAAAGTGATTCGAATCACGGCAGGATTTATCATCGGTAGTTTGCTGATTGCCGCCTTATATCTTGGCAAAGATATTTTTATTCCATTGGCACTCGCAATTTTATTGGCTTTTTTAGTTGATCCTCTGGTGATGAAACTCCGTGGTTGGGGACTACCACAGATGCCATCGATTTTTATTGTGGTCGGTTTAGCTTTGGCGATTTTGTCCGGCGCGGCCTCTTATTTGGGTTATCAACTGGGGCAATTAAGCCAAGAATTACCGCAATATCAGGGCACGATTCAAAAGAAAATGGATTCTATTCGTCAGTTTGCACGCGGCCCAAGTGTTTGGGATGGCGCAAAAACCACCATAGATACCGTTGAAAATTCAATAGATGATGTGGTGCCTGAAGAGAAAAATCCTAAAGTGCAGCAAGTGGAAGTGGTGGGGCAACAACAAACCACGGCTGAAGCGGTCATGGCTTGGAGCGAGCGGGTGCTCAATCCCTTGGCAACCGCAGGTATTGTATTTTTATTTGTGATTCTGATTTTGGTCAATCGGAAAGATTTGCATGATCGTTTCCTCAAGCTGCTAGGCGGCAATTTAAACATCGGAACAGACGCACTTGATGAAGCGGCCAATCGTATCGGTAAATATTTACGTATGCAGCTGATGGTGAATGTGACCTACGGTATTCCGATGGCCTTGGGACTTTGGTTTATTGGGGTGCCGGCAGCAATTATGTGGGGAATGGTTGCGATTGTGATGCGCTTCGTTCCCTATGTCGGCCCGATGATTTCTGCGATTTTTCCTATCGCATTGGCTTTTGCGGTAGATCCCACATGGAATATGGTGCTGTGGACAGTCGGCTTAATCCTGCTCTTAGAGTTGGTCAGTAATAATATTATTGAGCCATGGTTGTATGGGGAAAGTACCGGACTTTCAACCTTAGCCATTATCATTGCTGCCATGTTTTGGACGGCGGTGTGGGGGCCAATTGGTTTAATTTTATCGACGCCTTTAACCGCGTGTTTATTGGTGCTTTCAAGCTATGTACCATCCTTAGGTTTTATTAAAACTCTGATCGGTAGTACACCAGCATTGGCTCCACATGAGCGCTTTTATCAGCGATTGGTCGCTGATGATGTGCAAGATGCCATGGATGTTGCACAGGCTTTTATTGCTGAAAAGTTACCGAAAGATGCCACGGATGAAATTAAGGCACGTCGGGTCAATGCGTTTTATGCCAAAGTGGCGATTCCAGCCATACGGATTTTTTCGAGCGGACACAACACCGAGGCCAGTGCAGAGCATCGACTACGCTTACATCAAGGCTTAAAACTGTTTAATCATAGTTTTCAACGGGCATATCCAGTGGCACAGCAGGATCAGAAAGCAGCGGTTTTATGTATCGGGGCACGTTGGGAAATTGATGTTCAAGTATCGGCTATGTTGGCGCATGGTCTTAGTTTAAGCGGTATTCCGGCACAGGCATTTAGCGACGTACTGATACAAAATCAGCATCAAAGTATGGATGATATTCAAGAGGATATTCAGATCGTATGTATTTCGATTTTCCATACGGCACCCGAAGCTCAAATTCGCCTACTAAGCCATGTTTTTAAGGCACAGTTTCCGGATAAAAAACTGATTTTTGCACTGTGGAGCTGTGATGAGATATCCCAATTAGATGCGATCAAAGAAAATTTCACCGTCGATGCAGTGGTCAATAATATGAATGACTTGTTATTAACCATTGAAGCTTTTCAATTGAAGCAGGGTGAGTCTTGGTTGGATGAGCCTGATCCTAGTGTTGAAGCGCAGCGCTTAAAAGCATTAGAAGAACTGAATGTTTTGGATGAGCGGAATTTACCGATCTTTGAACAATATATTGAAGAAGCTCGACAAGCCTTCGATGTGAAATATGCGCAAATTTCTTGGGTCAAGCAAGATTGGGTTTATACCCCAGGTAGCCCTTTGGCTCAGGCTACCGAGCAACCGATGCAGATACGTCAGTCGAAGCAAGACTCGATCTGTAGCCATTTGGTCTATCAAAATGAACGCCTGATAATTGAAGACTTACAACGTGACCCACGCTTTGCGCATTTACCTGAATTGATGCATAACCGCATTCGCTTTTATGCAGGCGTTGCACTTAGAGACCGTAATGGGGTGGCATTGGGAAGTTTCTGTGTTTTAGATCGGCAGCCGAATCAAATGACCGATGATGATATGAGTCTGTTAAAAGGCCTTGCGGCAGATTTGATGAATACGCTCAGTGATGAAAATGTGAAGCGAAAAAAATGTGAGGAGATACAGCAACTGAATGATTCATCTTCATAATTTCAAATGATGCAGCAGATCTTTTTAGGCTGGAGTTTCGGTGAAAAGCATTTTAAGATGGTTCTAATATAATTATTTTGAGCCAAAGACATGAACAAAAATAATGTCATCTGGCAACTTCTATTAGGCTACGTTACTGCGTTGGGTTGTAGTGTGAGCTTTGCTCAAATTCAAGGAAACTATTTTTCACATAAAGATTGGGAAATCGCTTGTGATAATACGGGGACGTGTCGAGTTGCAGGTTATCAAGCGGAGGGCAATCAGCCCGCTATTTCTGTGTTATTACAACGTGCTGCGGGCGCTCAAGCGCAAGTCAGCGCACGAGTGAAACTCGATCCTGAAACCTTCAATGCGGCAAATCAACCACTTCAACTTTATATTTTAGGTAAAAATCAGGGAACTGTGCAGCTTGATGCCAAAACCGCGGAAGGTCAGTTAAGTGCAGTTCAAACTCAAAAACTGATTCAAGCCTTACAAGCCAACCAACCAATTGTGTGGAAAGGCAACAACAAAACATGGTTATTGTCCGTGCAGGGCGCTAGTGCAGTTTTACTCCGTATGGATGATTTTCAAAAGCGCATAGGGACAAATTCGGCCTTATTGCGTAAAGCCAATAGTAGTTCGGCCAATGTACTCAAACCGACAAGTATTCCGAAAGTGAATATTCAAAATTACAGTAAGGGCTTACAAACACGGTATGCCGTCAATGCGCCCACAGCCAAACAATTGTTTGGATTGATTAAGAAAAAAACCACAGTAGAAGATTGTCCTCAACTCTTTGATGCAAATTTCTTAGAGGATGATCGAGTCGTGGTGTTTCCAATCAATGGGAAAAATGCCTTGGTCGAAGTGCCATGTTGGCGTGGGGCATATAATAGTGGTAATGGTTATTGGTTGATGGATCGCAACTTAAAGCAAATCAAACAATCCGTGACCTTTTCTGGAAGTGGCTTTAGTGAAGGGCAGATTTTCTCCAATCAACGTGGACGAGGCATTGGCGACTGTTATAGTACGGGGGAGTGGTCGTGGAATGGTCAGCGCTTTATCCAAACCTATATGGCAAAAACCACACAGTGCAAAGGATTTGCTGGCGGTGCGTGGGAAATTCCAACCTTGGTCTATCGCGTTCAACTCGACTCTTGATCTGAAAAAGCCCTGATATACAGGGCTTTAAATGATATAGCGTTTTGTTCTATCGGGTTTAAATAAATAACCGAGAACTTTTAAAAACGTTTTGGAATTTTCTGTCCGCCGACAACCGGTGATTCAGCGATTTTCAACACACCAAATAGCCATGTTTCGGCATGATGAACAGCCGTTTTGAGCTCATCCCCTAAGGCTAAACGCCCTGCAATAAAGCTCGCCAATGAACAGCCCGAACCGTGATATTCCCCATCCAGTCGTGGACAACGGGTTTCAGAGACTAATTCACCCTGAACATACAACGAGTTTTGGATATAGTCTGGCGTATTTTCATGCCCACCTTTTACTAATACCGCTTGAGCGCCCATCGCAAAAAGTTGTGCAGTTGCTTTAGAAATATCCTCTTCACCTGTGAGCGCACGTAATTCTACGGTATTGGGTGTAAGCACCGTGGCAAGTGGAATCAGTTCTGCAAAGGCTTTGACCAAAGTTGCTTGATCGCCCAAAGAGCCACCACTATTGGCAACTAAAACGGGGTCGAGAACATAATGATATTCGGGATGTTCACGTAAAAACTCAGCGAGAGCCGCGATATTTTCAGTCGTTCCTAACATTCCTGATTTTACACAGCGAATAGGGAGGTCACCGACGACGGCATGTGCTTGAGCCAGCAATAACTCACGAGAGGTCGCTTCAAACGAATACACTTGTTGTGAGTTTTGAACGGTTAATGCTGTACACGCAATGGCAGCATGTGCACCACTTTGACCAATGGCTTCAATGTCCGCTTGCAGTCCTGCACCACCTGAAGGGTCAAGACCTGAAAAGCACAGTACAGTAGGGCGCACAATGATGTCCTTATTACACAAAATTTGCGATAGTATAGGCAACTTTGAGCGAACACTCGATAGTATTTTTGCAGAAGTGAATGGATAAGGTACAAGCTGTGATTAAGAATATATTGATCGATCTCGATGGAACATTAACAGATCCAAAAGTTGGCATTACCACTTCAGCACGCTATGGACTGGCGAAAATTGGACATCCCATTTCGGATGAGACCAATATCGATTGGATCATTGGGCCGCCTTTGAAAGCCTCTTTGGCCAAAATCCTCAATGTCGATGTGCATAATGTACTTGCAGATCAGGCTTTACTTGGCTATCGCGAGCGCTTTGCCGTTACCGGCTTATTTGAAAATAAAGTCTATCCTGCCGTTGCCGAAACTCTAGCAAATTTACAACAGCAAGGTTTTCACTTGTATGTCGCTACAGCAAAGCCGACGGTCTATGCCCGCCAAATTTTAGAACATTTTGATTTAGCTCAATATTTTACTGTGATCTATGGCAGTGAACTGAACGGTGAGCGCACCAACAAAGGCGATTTAATTGAATACATTTTGCAGCAAGAACAGTTAGATGCAAAAGAATGTGTGATGGTGGGAGACCGTGAGTACGATATTTTAGGCGCACGCCGTAATGCAGTGTCAAGTATTGCTGTGAGCTATGGTTATGGTAGCGCAGAAGAAATTCAAACGGCTGCACCGTCTTTGGTGATTGATCGTTTTAACGATTTGATTTCGAGTATTGAGCAATTGCAGCAGCAGAAAGTGTCATAGTTTGATTTACCCTTGCGAATGAAGCTGATTATTTAAAGATAATCAGCAAAATCAGAAAGATCAGCCCACAGAAAAACCATTTGAGCAAAGGAGACTCATCATTTTTGATGGTTTCTGCTTCGAGTGCGATGCCATGTTTATCGTAAACAAATACAAAATGTGCATTTACACTTAGAGCCATTTCTTGAATGGCTTGTAGCTCGAGTGCGCTGACTTCTTCACTTAAGCGTTCTTTTAACTGAATAAAAATAACCGGCTGTCCAAACTCATACCACTTGAAGTGGATCTGTTGTATGAGTTGGTTGAAGAACTGTTCTGCAACATGATAGTTTCGGACAAAACTTCCGCGTTCTATAAAAGCCAGAGGGCAGTTTTGTTCGGCTACAATTTGATGATCACGCGTTAAAACTTGCATTTGATCATAATGGATCTGTACCCAAACTGCGTCAGGAAAAGACGCTAATTTTTCTTTTAACATCACTTTTAGATTTCATTATTTTTTTAATTGCTAGCAGTATGTCATTAAAATTTAGAGAAAAATATAGCTGAGATATAAAAAACACATCGATCTATCGAGTTTTTGCTTAAAACGCCTTTCGCAGTTTTGTCATTTTGAATTTTTACTTCCACGATTGAATATCTAACGCTTAAGTAGGTTTTTTTAAACCATTATCCTTTTTCTAGAAAACTGTTTCTCATCTGATTTATGTAATCGATCTTGTAACTGTTTCAGGCTTTTGAAAAAATTCAGACAGAAAACAATAAAGCTGAATGCTATGTCCAAATCGTTTTTATTCCCTAGTCAGTGGCTCAAACCTTTGCACCCACGTGATCCACATGAGCATCATCGTGTCGCGACCTCTTTAGAATTGCTTTTTGACTTGATCTTTGTCGTTGCGATCGCAACAGCAGGTCAGCAACTGCATCATGCCATTGTTGAAAATCATTTGGCTCAGGGTTTAACGCTGTATGGCATGGTGTTTTTTGCTTTGTGGTGGGCGTGGATGAACTTTAGTTGGTTTGCCTCGGCATATGATAATGATGATGCGCTCTATCGAATCTTAACTTTCGTACAGATCATTGGTTCTTTGGTCATTGCTGCAGGTATTCCAAGCGCTTTTCAAAAGCAAGATTTTGATGTGATTGTGATTGGCTATGCCATTATGCGTCTCGGCTTGGTTACGCAGTGGTTTCGCGTTGCTAAGCATGATCTGTCCCGTCGGAAAACTGCATTACGCTATGCTTTTGGCATAATACTGGTACAAGTCGGGTGGCTGTTCTTTCATTTTTCACCGCTGCATTTCACCGTTTATCTTTTCATTTTGCTCGCAATTGCTGAACTGTCTGTGCCAGTTTTTGCAGAAGCTGCAAGCCGCACACCTTGGCATGCGCATCATATTGCAGAGCGATATTCACTGCTTACCATTATTGTTCTAGGCGAATCTATTGTCGGATGCTCGATTGCCATAACCGATGCATTGACGAATCAGCGTTTTAGTACGGAACTGATCTTTCTGATGGTGGGCGGCCTGATGATGATGTTCACCATGTGGTGGTCTTATTTTGATACCAGTATTGCAGAGCGTTTAAATAGCCGCAAAATGGCATTTACTTGGGGGTATGGACATTTCTTTGTCTTTATTAGTATCGCGGCGATTGGTGCAGGTTTAGCTGCCGCAGTCGATGTGGTTTCGCATGAGGCACTGATTAGTTCTGAGAAAGAAAGCTACTTTGTGGCGATCAGCCTCGTGATTTATACGACAAGTTTATATTTACTCCATGAATTGCATCATCAAAGTGGTTTTAGAAAACTTTTATATCCTTTAACCGTGGTGATTGTTTTGTGTATTCCGTTGTTTATTACTCCTGCGGGTTATGCAATATTTGCGATGGCAGTGGTATATGCATTGAGATTGATGTTTACAAAATGCTATTTGGCAAGATAAGTTAATGATATGATATTCATCAATAATTCGTTATATTGCTGATGAAAATAACGTCCAAGAATCATCAAAAAAAGATAAAACATAGAGGATTATATGAAAGGGCAAATACTCGATTTTTCTGTTCAAAATAATACAGGCATCATCAGTGGAGATGATCAGAATCGTTATCAATTTTCTGGAAGCGATTGGAAAGGGCAAACTGTTCCTGCTCGTGGACAATTTGTTGATTTTGAGACTAGTGGAATGGGTTATGCAACCGATATTTACTTAGTCGCTGTGCCGAATGTTTTAGGCACGCAATACGGTCAAAAGAGTCGAATTGTTGCTGCACTCTTAGCATTCTTCCTTGGTGGATTTGGTATACATAAATTCTATTTGGGTCGTATTGGATGGGGGATTGTGTATCTACTATTCTGTTGGACCTTTATTCCATCCATTGTTGCTTTTATTGAATTTATTATTTATCTATGCACTTCAGATGAAGATTTTGCGCGTAAATATGGCTAAAGTTTTTTTTTTAAAGATAAGGCGCATTGTGCGCCTTATTTTATTGTTGCAGATCTCTAGCGGGTTGACCCCATTGGTTGTTCTCGGCTTTGGTGTCTGTAGCCCACCATATAATCAGTGGAATGATTCCGATGATTGTGAGCATTAAAAGTTGCCACCAACCTGAACGTCCCGTGTCATGTAGCCGACGTGCGCCAACAGCTAAGCTAGGAATGAGTAAAACGATATTGGTAATATTTTCTAGCCAAGGTTCACTGCCGATAACGAAATCGCAAACAGAGGCAAGTATAGTGACCAATATACAAAATAGCCAAAAGAACCAGAACTCTTTACGTCGAGCACGTCCTTCAAATTCAGCAAACTTTTTCAGTGGTTTGAATGACCACGCGAAAAAGTCATAGTTTTCCTCTTCTTCACTGTAGTTTGTTCGCGTATTCGTGGAAAAACTTTGTTGGTGTAATGCAATATAGACTTGAATCGCTTGCCCACTTTCATCCAAAGCAAAATCAACCTGTTCTCCACGTGTAGGTGGTCTTTGACCGCGCCATTCATGACCAGCAAATTGATAGTGTTTTCCATCTTCAGCACTAATCACCCCAGTATTAGTTTGAATCGAAAAATCTAGTATTTGTCCTTTCATATTTTTCCTGATTTAATGTGCTGTTGATAGTGTGGCTAGATGAACAGTAGCCACGATTTTTTATTTATTTTGCAGGTTGTCCCCATTGGTTTACTTCAGGTTTGGTTTCCGTTGCAAGCCAAATTAGAACCAGAATTGGTCCAACGAGCGGAATCATTTGTATTAACCAATACCAACCAGATTTATTAATATCATGTAAACGGCGTACTGCAACAGAAAGGGACGGAATAACCATTGCTAAGATGAAAATACCTGTGAATATTCCTCTGGTTCTAAGCACTGAATCGACAATCAGAGTAATAATCATTGCGATAAGATAGACCAATACAAAAAACCAATATTCTTTACGGCGTGCACGTCCAGTAAAGTTGGCATAATTTTTCAGACATTTGACAAACCAATCAATCATGTTGAATTGTGATTCAGCTTGGTCTTGGTTTGAAATTTTATCGAGTTGCTGTGAAATTTGTTGAATAGGATTACTGCTGCCAAGAGCATTAAATACTTGAACCGCTTGACCTTCGGGACTGATATCGAAATCTACATGATCGCCGCGTTTAGGTGAGTTTTGGCCACGCCATTCTGCATCTGTAAACTCATAACGGTTTTGATCATCTCCACTGATGATGCCTGAATTGGTTTGTACTGAATAATCTAAAATCTGACCTTTCATTCTGTCCTCTTTTATTATGTGATTTTTATTAATTGATGTATTTTTATACCGTTTTATATTAGCAGAATATGAATTAAATTAAATGCATAGATTTGCTTGGGTGAATGAAATTCTTCATAAAAAAAGCGGAACACTTGGTTCCGCTTTTGATATTTCGCTGAAAAATTTATTACCAGCTTAACGCGCCACCAGTTTGGTAATCCGTTACGCGAGTTTCAAAGAAGTTCTTCTCTTTACGTAAGTCCATCATTTCTGACATCCACTGGAATGGATTATTCACACCAGCAAATTGTTCAGGTAAGCCTAATTGGCTCAAACGACGGTTACAGATGAACTTCAAGTATTCTTCCATCATGCCTGCATTCATACCCAATACACCGCGTGGCATAGTGTCACGTGCATATTCGATTTCAAGCATTGTGCCTTCAAGAATCATTTGAATGATTTCTTCTTGGAACTCAGCAGTCCATAGGTGAGGGTTCTCGATCTTGATTTGGTTGATCATGTCGATACCAAAGTTCAAGTGCATAGATTCATCACGTAAGATGTATTGGAATTGCTCAGCAACACCATTCATCTTGTTACGACGACCCATAGACAAGATTTGGCTGAAACCACAGTAGAAGAAGATACCTTCAAGGACGCAGTAGAACGCGATCAAGTTGCGAAGCAAGATTTGGTCGTTTTCAGGTGTACCTGTTTTGAACGTAGGATCACTTAAAGATTGTGTATATTTCAGACCCCAAGCTGCTTTACGAGCCACTGAAGGAATTTCACGGTACATGTTGAAGACTTCGCCTTCGTCCATACCTAAAGATTCGATACAGTATTGGTAAGCGTGCGTGTGAATTGCTTCTTCAAATGATTGACGTAAGATGTACTGACGGCATTCAGGGTTGGTGATGTGACGGTAGATTGCAAGAACCAAGTTGTTCGCAACCAATGAATCCGCAGTCGAGAAGAAACCTAAAGAACGCATAACAATGGTACGCTCATCTTCGGTCAAGCCATTTTCAGACTTCCAAAGTGCGATGTCATGGTTCATGTTCACTTCTTGCGGCATCCAGTGGTTTGCACAACCGTCTAGATATTTTTGCCAAGCCCATTCGTATTTGAACGGTACAAGTTGGTTTAAGTCAGCGCGGCAGTTGATCATCGCTTTATCATCAACTTGAACACGCTGAGCACCCATTTCTAGCTCTTCTAAGCCAGGTGCAACGTCTAGATTTTCTAGAGCGTTAGATGCTCTTGCCAACGGATCGGTTGGATCTGTTGGTCGATTTGTACTGGTTCGAGCGGGTTGTGCAGCTGCCAAATTCGGCGATGAGTGCTGTGCATTAGATACCACTTGCGAATCAGTCGTTTTTTGCGGTTCGACGGGCGCAGGCTGGTGAGCTTGTGCAGCTTGTTTCGGTTCATCATCTTCGAAATCGTCCCAACTTAGGATAGACATAACAGTTCTCTCTTCGTTGCTTTATATCTTTTATAGACATCCAGCGTCGCTGAGATGTCCTACTATACGCTCAATTTGTGTAAGCAAAATTAAGTTTTGTCGATCACTGCTCTAAAAGTGTTCGGTAGAGCAAATATCCCCACTACTTATTTTGATTACGCGATTTATATGCCTTGAACCAGAAATAGGCGATCGGGACATAAAAAGTCAAAATAAAGGAAACCACCAAAGCAATAAGCCCTAACTGATAGTTATGCGTCATATGTGGCATGGGGTATTCCTTTATTTATTTTTAATTTTTAAATCTCCCCAAACCCCTCTTTAAAAAAGAGGGGCTTCCTTGAATCCAAAAGGGTTTTAGGAAGTCCCCCTTTACAAAGGGGGATTTAGGGGGATTAAAACCTGTCAGATTATTGACAAGCTTCACAATCAGGGTTGTCAATTGAACATGCCATAGGCACTGGAGCTGCTTGACCAAAACCTTCTTCTTCAGCAGCAACTTCAGCTTTAGGTTCTTCTTTCGCAACAGCTGTTACAGGTGCTGCAACAGTAGCAGGCTTAACTGCATTCAATGCGCCAGTGTTAATGGTTGATTTCTCAGCAGAAGTCGCACCCAATGCACGTAGGTAATAAGTAGTTTTTAGACCACGTAACCATGCCATTTTGTACGTCATATCAAGTTTCTTACCGTTTGCACCAGAGATGTAAAGGTTAAGAGACTGAGCTTGGTCGATCCATTTTTGACGACGTGATGCAGCATCCACAATCCAACGTGGCTCAACTTCGAACGCAGTCGCGAAGATTGCTTTAAGCTCTTCAGGAATACGTGCGATTTTTTGAACCGAACCTTCGAAGTGTTTCAGGTCGTTCACCATTACAGAATCCCAAAGACCGCGATCTTTTAACGCACGTACTAGGTACGGGTTGATCACTGTGAATTCACCAGAAAGGTTAGATTTCACATACAAGTTTTGGAAAGTTGGTTCGATTGACTGTGATACGCCACAAATGTTCGAAATGGTTGCAGTCGGTGCAATCGCCATCACGTTTGAGTTACGCATACCGTCTTTTTGAACTTTAGTACGTAAAGTATCCCAGTCCAAACGTGTTGTACGGTCAACTTCGAACATACGGTCAGGACGTGCTTTTTGTACGATATCTAAAGAGTCAATTGGCAAGATGCCTTGATCCCAAAGTGAACCTTTAAATGTCTCGTAAGTACCACGTTCAAGTGCCAAGTCGCTAGATGTTTGGATCGCGTAGTAAGAAATCACTTCCATAGATTCATCAGCGAACTCAACCGCAGCATCAGAACCATAAGCCAATTTCATTTCGTATAAAGCATCTTGGAAGCCCATGATACCCATACCTACTGGACGGTGTTTCAAGTTCGAGTTACGTGCTTGAGGAACAGCGTAGTAGTTGATGTCAATTACGTTATCAAGCATACGAACAGCAGTTTTAACTGTACGAGCAAGCTTTTCACGATCTAACACACCGCCTTGAACGTGTTGTACAAGGTTGATTGAACCTAAGTTACATACTGCGATTTCATCTTCGTTAGTGTTCAGCGTAATTTCTGTACACAAGTTAGAAGAGTGAACTACACCAACGTGTTGTTGTGGTGAACGTAAGTTACATACGTCTTTGAATGTGATCCAAGGGTGGCCAGTTTCAAACAACATAGACAACATTTTGCGCCATAAGTCTTTCGCACGGACTTTCTTATGTAGCATGTTGGTTTCTTTCGCAATGCCTTCGTAGTAAGCATAGCGTTCAGCAAATTCTGCACCTGTTAGGTCATGCAAATCAGGTGTTTCAGATGGTGTGAACAGAGTCCATTCAGCATCTTCGAATACACGTTGCATAAACAAATCAGGAACCCAGTTCGCTGTGTTCATATCGTGTGTACGACGACGGTCATCACCGGTGTTCTTACGAAGCTCTAGGAATTCTTCGATGTCCAAGTGCCAAGTTTCAAGGTATGCACATACTGCACCTTTACGTTTACCACCTTGGTTGACTGCAACAGCAGTATCGTTGGCAACTTTAAGGAACGGTACAACACCTTGTGACTTACCATTCGTACCTTTGATGTACGAGTTAAGCGCACGAACTGGAGTCCAGTCATTACCTAAACCGCCAGCCCATTTAGACAACATTGCGTTATCACGCATTGCGCCATAAATGTTGTAAAGGTCATCTGAAATCGTTGTTAAGTAACAGCTAGATAACTGTGGACGTAAAGTACCAGAGTTAAATAGAGTAGGCGTAGACGCCATGTAATCGAAGCTAGACAATAAGTTATAGAATTCGATTGCACGTTCTTCACGGTTATCTTCGTTCAATGAAAGACCCATTGAAACACGCATGAAGAATAATTGTGGTAATTCGAAACGTACGCCATCTGAGTGGATGAAGTAACGGTCAAATAAGGTTTGTAGACCTAAATAAGTAAATTGGTTTGAGCGTTCTGGTTGAATCGCAGCAGCCAATTTTGCAAGGTCAAAGTTAAGAAGTTCTGGAGAAAGAAGATCAAGCTCGATACCTTTCTTCAAGAAAGTTTCTAAAGCGTCGCCTTCGTTCGTGTCAGTATCTAAACCTAAGAACTCTAAACCTGTAGCAACAAGGTCATTACGGAGTAAACGCGCAGTCACGTATGTATAGTTTGGTTCTTGTTCGATACGTGTACGAGTAGCCATCATCATGGTCGTTGAGATGTCTGACTCTTTTACGCCGTTATATAGGTTTTTCACAGTCTCATCGATAATCGCTTGAACATCGATGCCTTCTAAACCTTCAGCTGCTTTGACAATATTTGCCTCAAGCGCACCAAGATCAAGCGGTTTAAGCTGACCGTTTGAACCTGTCACTTGTAAAGTAGGGTGGTGGTGAGCACCAGTTTGTTTACGAGCTTCAGCACGTTGTTCGCGGTAAATCACGTAAGAGCGAGCAACTTTTTGCTCACCTGTACGCATAAGCGCAAGTTCAACCTGATCCTGAATTTCTTCAATATGAATGGTACCGCCAGAAGGTAAACGACGGTTAAAGGTATTCAATACCATCTCAGTTAATTGAGAGATACGGTCATGAATACGGCTGGAGTCAGCGCTTTGCTGGCCTTCAACGGCCAAGAACGCTTTACCGATCGCCACAGAGATTTTTTCTGCATCAAAAGGTGCAACGTCACCGGTGCGTTTAATCACCTGAATTTGACCAGGGGTTGAATTCGTTACGCTCATGCTAGCATAGCTCCATTTTTCATCTATTTTTATGTTAGGACCGTTTGAACTGGGCAATTTTTATGCCACAGTGTTTGAGGTTTAAACACAAGACCTAGTGGTTTAAAAATTTATTGAACACAAGATACGGGAAAATTTAGGGTAGATCAATATTGACATTTATTTAAAAATTTCGGTCAGTCCGAACTGCCTTCCATTGCGTAAAAATCCCTATTTTTTATCTTTGTTATATATGCCTTATCCGACAAGGGCATAGCATAGCAAAGTCGAAAAAGAGTGCTTATAGATAACATTGTGGATAACTTTAGAAAGCGTAAAAAGTTGTGAA
This sequence comes from Acinetobacter amyesii, assembly GCF_002018365.1. Classification (GTDB taxonomy): domain Bacteria; phylum Pseudomonadota; class Gammaproteobacteria; order Pseudomonadales; family Moraxellaceae; genus Acinetobacter; species Acinetobacter amyesii. The sequence goes on along the minus strand of NZ_MVKX01000009.1, from coordinate 74,997 downwards.
TTAACCAGTCAGTTTTTATCCGATGAAAATGTATCCAAATTTATAATTGTTGCTATTGTGAGCAATAGGTCATGGAAATGATCGGTAAATAAAATTGCAGAAATATGGCAGGTTAAAATTTATTACAAAATACGATATTGATGTATCAGTTTCGTGAATGCCATCTTGTTTACAATGTAAACGTGTGTATATTGCAAACTATGTTTAAGCGTATCTATCGGATTTCAAATAGGATACGCCCAATCAAATAAGGGGCAATCAATGAGCCAAGAAGAAAAGTTACCTAAAATTTTAATTGTTGAAGACGATGAGCGTCTTGCTCGTTTAACTCAAGAATACTTAATCCGTAACGGACTTGAAGTTGGGGTAGAACCAGACGGTAACCGTGCAATCCGCCGTATTATCGCTGAACAACCAGACATGGTATTACTTGACGTAATGCTTCCGGGTGCCGATGGTTTAACCATTTGTCGTGAAGTTCGTCCGCATTACCATCAACCAATTTTAATGTTGACTGCACGTACCGAAGATATGGACCAAGTTTTGGGTCTAGAAATGGGTGCAGATGACTACGTTGCAAAACCTGTTCAACCTCGCGTTCTGCTTGCGCGTATTCGTGCATTATTACGTCGTACAGACAAAGCACCAGAAGATGAAGTTGCACAGCGCATCGAATTTGATGACCTTGTAATTGATAATGGTGGTCGTTCTGTCACGCTCAATAATGAGTTGGTTGACTTTACTAGTGCGGAATATGACCTTTTATGGTTATTGGCATCTAATGCAGGTCGCATTCTTTCTCGTGAAGATATCTTTGAGCGTCTTCGTGGTATTGAATACGATGGTCAAGACCGTTCAATCGACGTGCGTATTTCACGTATTCGTCCAAAAATTGGCGATGATCCTGAAAACCCGAAACGTATTAAGACCGTACGTAGTAAAGGTTATTTATTCGTAAAAGAAACTAACGGCATTTAATGTAAAATGCCGTCCCTAAGTTTGGCAAAGTAGGACACTTTTTACGTGTTTAAACACAGTATATTTTTGCGCGTCTACGCGGGACTACTGATATTAGTCTTCTTAGTCGCTACATTTGGCTATTTGCTGGTACAGATCATCAACTACCAGCGCGCGCAAGAATATCGTGAGTCGCTTACTGACGGCTTGTCTTTCATTATTAGTGAAGGTATTGCACGTCAGCCAAATGAACAGCAAAAGTCGGATTGGGTGTCAGATGCATCTGATCTACTTGAGTTGCCGATCTATTATGTCAAAGCTAATCAGGTAGATTTAACCCGAGCGGAAACCAAGCGTATAGAAGAGCGCAAAGCTGTGGTGCGTTGGGATGCACAAACTACGGCAGCCTATATTATTATTGGCTTAAAAGATGACCCTGCGCATCTGCTGTATATCAAAGCCGACAATATTTCAGAACGCCAAATGAAGGCGTTGCCGGTCTTTATACTGGATTATTTGGTTTATTACCCTGGTCAAGAAAAACAATATCTTGAAAAAATCCAGCATCATTTTTCTTACCCAATTTCAATTCAAAATGTTCAGAGTTTGCCTTTAGATTCTGAGCAAATCGGCCGACTACGTTTAGACCACAGTATTATTTTGTATCGTGATAGTGCGACGGAGCGCGGCACGACCATTTCGATTGTATCGCCAATTCCAAGTTCAACTTCAGAAGTCTTGGTTATGGGGCCGGTACCATTATTTAATTGGATGCCTTTCCAGTTGGCAGCCGGTATTACGCTACTGAGCTTATTTGTCTTGAGCTTGGGTGTTTATGGTCTATTGGTGCCGATGCAACGTAAGCTGCGTGCTGTAAATTATGCGTTAAATAAAATGAAGGGCGGGGACTTATCTGTACGTCTGCCTGTCGAAAGTACCGATGAATTTGGTACCTTGGCATCGAGCTATAACTCGATGTCGGATCATATTGAGCGTTTAATTGAAGCACAGCGTGAGTTGATGCGCGCGGTATCGCATGAACTGCGAACACCTGTGGCGCGTATTCGCTTTGGTGTAGAAATGATGGCGGATGAAGATGACTACGACTACCGTCAGCAGCAAGTTGAACAAATCGACAAAGATATCGAAGCGCTCAACACCTTGATTGATGAAATCATGACTTATGCCAAGCTCGAACAGGGCATGCCATCTTTAGAGTTTGAAGATGTCAGCTTGTTTGAAGTTTTAGATCAGGTCTTGATTGAAACCGAAGCCTTAAAGACTGGGAAAACCTTGGAGTTACAAGCACCACCGATTGGGGTGATTGTGGAAACCGAGCGTCGCTACTTACATCGCGTTGTACAAAACTTGGTGGGCAACGCAGTGCGTTATTGTGATGATAAAGTGCTGATCAGTGGTGGTGTCAATGATGAAGGCATGGCCTATATCTGTGTTGAAGATGATGGCCCTGGCATTCCAGAAGAAGATCGTAAGCGTATTTTTGATGCCTTTGCCCGTTTAGATGATAGTCGCACCCGTGCGTCAGGGGGCTATGGTTTAGGTTTATCCATTGTTAGCCGTATTGCTTATTGGTTTGGTGGAACAGTTGGTATTGATGAAAGTCCAACATTGGGTGGGGCGCGTTTTACCATGACATGGCCTGCGACACGTTTTAAGAAAAATAAACCGAAGCTAGATGGTAAAGAGCTTAGTGCCAATGACAGCTAAGCGAGCTAAGAAATCTAGCTCAGCTGCATTTAGCGAATGATACATATAAAAAAGCCATTCAATTTGAATGGCTTTTTTATATCAGGTTTTTACTTATTCGGTAATCGTTGCATCAGGTTCAATAATGGGTTTGCCATTTTTCAGAGCAGAAAGGGCATCTGTATTGAAATCGATGAGTAAAGAGTTGTTTTTAGCATCGATAGAATAATTGCTAATGAGTTTTTGGTCGCCGTTTAGGGTTTCAAGTTTATATTCATCTGCAATATTCATAATCCCGTTAAGGTTGGTGGTTGCAGAAGCTAAATCTTGACGTAATAACTCATAGATATCACGTAAATCAAAAATGGCATTTTGAGCATCAGGATGCTTATCTAAGTAGTTTTTAATATGGTGAATCACCAATTGCGCAGATAGAAAATAATCAGGTTTATGCGTAAATTCTAAAGTCATTATTGTCTCTCCGTTGTGATTGCTTTTTGTGTTTTAACTACAAATATCACACTCTTTATAGGTCGTGTCAAAGAATTGCAAAAAAGCCACAAGAAGCTAAAAAAATGCCTTTTTACATAGACTCAATACGGTTCAGTTTTCAGTTGAAGAAAAGACCAAAACCAGCAGAAGTGAATAAAGAACCAACAAAGTTGAGGTGGGGGAGTATTTATTTAATAAATGACGCAGTTGATAAAAATACGGCAATTTGAATGTGTATGCTGAGAAATGAAGGGTTTGTTGATGAAACTGAACAGTCATAATTTTCTGATAAAATCACATAAATGTAATAATTAATAAAAAAATGCAATCTAATCTAATTAAGCGATTAATCCTAATTTTAAGGGAGTAAACCCAATTTAAATGCTGAAATGATTAAAAAATCATCCTAAAGACGAATACCGATAAGCTAGCAAGAAGCCTCCTCAATCAGGTACAATTGGCGGGATTAATTTTGTGTTTGGTGTATTTGAAGGCCAATACATACATTCTTTGTTAATAAATAGGCCTGCCAGGAGTTATCCCCGCATGAGTGCCATTACTCCATACGATTGGGCAATTATTGCCTTCGTGATCGGCGTTACATTCCTTTGCGTCTTTATGCTGACCGTCCCTTTACTCCTTGGGGGTAAATCATGGGGTCGTGCTAAGCAAGAGCAGTTTGAGTCAGGTGTAGTAGGTGCTGGTGGTGCACGTATTCGCTTGTCTGCGAAATTCTATTTAGTTGCAATTTTCTTCGTCGTGTTTGATATCGAAGCACTTTATCTATATGCATGGTCTACTTCTGTTCGTGAAGCAGGCTGGTTTGGTTTTACTACCGTGGTTATTTTTGTGGTCGATTTATTGATTGCTTTAATTTACGCGGTAAAAGTAGGTGCATTAGATTGGGCGCCTTCTGATAAGCGTAAAGCTGCAGGTAAAGCGTTGAAAATTGGTTCACCAAATATGGACATCGCAGAAATCACACGCTTTAACTCTATTGAAGAGTTGGTTATGGACCCTACAGGTCAAATTCCAGCGCAATCATCTGGTCGTGTGAAATCTAAGTCACCGACTGCATCATCTGACAAGGAGTAAGACGGGATGAAATATACATTAACCCGTGCGAATCCGGATGCTGATCAATATCCACTTCAAGAGCGTCAAATCGTTACCGATCCGCTTGAAGAAGAAGTGAATAAAAATGTGTTCATGACTCGTTTAGAGGATGTTGCACATACAGCAGTAAACTGGGGTCGTAAAAACTCAGTTTGGCCGTTCAACTTTGGTACATCTTGCTGCTACGTAGAGTATGCAACGACTTTAACAGGCGTGCATGACTTGTCACGTTTCGGTGCCGAGGTTATTCGTGCTTCACCACGTCAGGCTGACTTGATGATTGTTGCAGGTACATGCTTCATGAAAATGGCGCCTGTAATTCAACGTTTGTACGAGCAAATGCTTGAGCCTAAATGGGTAATCTCAATGGGCGCATGTGCAAACTCTGGTGGTATGTACGACATTTATTCAGTTGTACAAGGTGTGGATAAAATCATCCCTGTCGATGTGTATATCCCAGGTTGCCCACCACGTCCTGAAGCTTTAATTCAGGCATTGATGTTATTGCAAGACCAGATTCAACTTGAGCGCCGTCCTTTATCGGCCGTGATTGGTGATGATCTTAAGCCAGTGTATAAGCCAAAGATGATGCCAGAACGTGACCGTAAGAACGCACAGCGTATTGCAGTGAAAAACTTACGCTCAATGGATGAAATTAAATAATCACTGCGACGAAATATTGATACACCCGGACTGGGTGTAATTGTCGTTTTGATTGACTGAATTTGTATTAAATAGGAAGCCAAGCCAATGGCTGAAACTGACATTGCTATGCCAGAATCAACTCCAGTTGATTCCCGCCCTGCATTTGCAATTGTAGAAGAGCTCAAAACCAAATTTGGTGAGAACTTCTACGTGCAAACGACTTTTGAAGACTTTCCAACAGTCTGGGTTGAGCGCGCACGTGTACAAGAAGTTTTAATGTTCTTGCGTACAGTGTCACGTCCATACGTGATGCTGTTTGACTTGTCTGCGGTTGATGAGCGTTTACGTACACACCGCGATGGTCTGCCTGCATCTGACTTCACTGTGTTCTATCACTTGTTATCGTTAGAGCGTAACAGTGATATTCGTATCAAGGTTGCATTAGCTGAGAATGATGTAAACATTCCAACCGCAACTAATATTTGGCCGAATGCCAACTGGTACGAACGTGAAGCTTACGACATGTTCGGTATCAACTTCGAAGGGCATCCAATGCTCCGTCGTATCTTGTTGCCAACATATTGGGAAGGTCACCCGTTACGTAAAGAATATTCTGCACGTGCGACCGAATACACGCCATATCGCCAAAACCAAGCGAAACAGGATTACGAACAAGAACATCTTCGTTTCGTACCTGAAGATTGGGGTATGAAGCGTGGGAACGATGATGAAGACTTCATGTTCCTAAACTTGGGTCCTAACCATCCATCTGCGCACGGTGCCTTCCGTGTGATCTTGCAGTTGGACGGTGAAGAAGTGAAAGACTGTGTTCCTGACATCGGCTATCACCACCGTGGTGTGGAAAAAATGGCTGAGCGTCAAACATGGCACTCATTCATTCCGTATACAGACCGTGTTGACTACTTAGGTGGTTGTGCGCAAAACATGCCTTACGTTCTTGGCGTAGAGCAAATGGCAGGGATTACCGTTCCTGATCGTGCACAATGTATCCGTGTCATGATGTCTGAATTGTTCCGTATCAATAACCACTTATTGTTCATTGGTACTGCGATTCAGGATGCCGGCGGTATGACCCCAGTATTCTATATGTTCGCTGACCGTCAAAAAATTTATGACGCGATCGAAGCGATCACGGGTTACCGTATGCACCCAGCATGGTTCCGTATCGGTGGTACAGCGCACGACTTGCCAAACAACTGGCAACACCTCATTCGCGAAATCCTAGATTGGATGCCGAAGCGTATGAACGAGTACTACACTGCGGCACTGAAAAACTCAGTGTTTATCGGTCGTACCCGTAATGTTGCTCAGTATGATGCAAAATCAGCATTGGCTTGGGGTGTAACTGGTACAGGTCTACGTGCTACAGGTATCGACTTCGACGTTCGTAAATACCGTCCTTATAGCGGCTACGAAAACTACGATTTCGATGTGCCTTTAGAGTACGAAGGCGATGCTTATGCACGTGTTCTTGTTCACTTCCGTGAAATCGAAGAATCACTGAAAATCATCAAGCAATGTTTAGACAATATGCCTTCTGGTGCATACAAAGCAGACCATCCATTGGCTGTTCCACCACCAAAAGATAAAACTTTACAAGACATCGAAACATTGATTACGCACTTCTTGAGCGTGTCATGGGGTCCTGTAATGCCAGCAGGCGAAAGCTCTGTAATGGCGGAAGTGGTAAAAGGTGCGTCGAACTACTACTTGACTTCAGACAAGTCAACGATGAGTTACCGTACACGTATTCGTACACCAACCTTCACGCACTTACAGCAAATGCCTTCTGTGATTAACGGCAGCTTAATGTCTGACTTAATCATTTATTTAGCGACAATTGACGTCGTAATGGCTGACGTGGATCGCTAAGGGGTAATCGCATTATGATGATTTTGACTGACAAAAAACCACGTGTGAACGTTGAAGGGATTTTAACTGCGGAAGAAATCCACGATATCGAACATCACATTGGTCACTATCCGTACCCACGCGCAGCATGTCTTGATGCGTTGAAGTGTGTACAACGCCGTAATGGCTGGGTAGATGATGCACAGATGAATGCTATTGCTCAATTGCTTAGCATGAGCCTTGCAGACCTAGAAGGTGTTGCTACTTTCTATAACCGTATTTACCGTCAACCAGTTGGTCGCCACGTAATTTTATTATGTGACTCGATTGCTTGTTTCTTGATGGGTGCGGAAACACTTGCTGAAGCATTCCAGCGTGAATTAGGCATTTCATTTGGTCAAACGACTGCAGATGGTCGCTTTACTTTATTGCCAATTTGCTGCCTAGGTAACTGTGACAAAGGTCCGACGTTAATGATTGACGAAGACACTCACGGTCTAGTTGAAGTGACTTCAATTAAACAGTTATTGGAGAAGTATGTATGAATACTGAACCAAAACCAATTTATGGCGACGGTAACCCAGAAACTCACCCATTAACTTGGCGTTTGAGCAAACAGGAACACGTTCGCAGTGCAGATGATTACGAAGCACTTGAAGGTTATGCTGGCTTTAAGAAAGCTGTTGGCATGCAACCGAAAGAAGTGCTTGAAGTGATCAAAGCTGCGACTGTAAAAGGTCGTGGTGGTGCGGGCTTCCCAGCAGGGATCAAATGGTCGCTTATGGCACCAAATGATAACTCAGGTCCTCGTTACCTCATCTGTAATGCCGATGAAATGGAACCAGGTACCTTTAAAGACCGTCTGTTGATGGAAAAACTTCCTCATCAGTTGATCGAAGGTATGTTGATTGCTGCTTATACATTAGAAGCAACACAAGGTTATATCTTCATCCGTGGTGAATACATCGAAGCGGCTCAATACTTAAATGAAGCATTGGACCAAATTCGTGCCAAAGGTTACTTAGGCGAAAACATCCTAGGTACAGATTGGAACTTTGAGTTACACGTGCATACCGGTGCGGGTCGTTATATCTGTGGTGAAGAAACTGCATTGATTAACTCGCTTGAAGGTCGCCGTGCGAACCCGCGTACTAAACCGCCATTCCCACAAGTTGCAGGTGCTTGGGGTCGTCCTACGATTGTTAACAACGTAGAGACTTACAATAACTTGCCAGCAATTATGCTTCGTGGCCCTGAATGGTATATCGGTTTATCAGAAGGTAAGTCGAAAGATCCAGGTACTAAAATCTACGGTGCATCAGGTAAAGTGACTTTCCCAGGTCTTTGGGAACTTCCATTTGGTACAACTGCGCGTGAAGTGATTGAAGATCATGCGGGTGGTATGCGTGATGGTTTAAAACTCAAAGCATGGTTACCGGGTGGTGCTTCTACAGACTTCCTTGCTGCTGAACACATTGACCTCCCTATGGATGCTGAAAGCATCATGAAAGCAGGTTCACGTTTAGGTACGTGTTTGCTCATGGTGGTTGATGAAACTCAGTGTATGGTTTCTGCGACACGTAACTTAGAAGAATTCTTTGCGCGTGAATCTTGCGGTTGGTGTACACCATGCCGTGATGGCTTACCTTGGGCGGTTAAAGCGCTTAAAGCCTTGGAAGATGGCACAGGTAAGAAAGAAGATATCGATCACTTACAAGAACTTACTCGTAAGCTTTGGATTGGTAAAACTTTCTGTGCGCATGCTCCAGGTGCGATGGAACCGTTAATGGGCGCACTCAAACATTTCCGTGGCGAATTTGAAGCTAAAGTCGTAAATGCGGCAGCTCAAACTAGCAACGTAGAACAAGCTTAAGGAATTCGACTATGGCTACAATTCATGTCGATGGAAAATCGTATGAAGTCAACGGCTCAGAGAACTTGCTACAAGCATGTCTTAGCCTTGGCATCGACATCCCATACTTTTGTTGGCATCCATCCTTAGGTTCTGTCGGTTCTTGCCGTCAATGTGCTGTGACTCAATACGCGAATCCTGAAGATACTCGCGGTCGTTTAGTTATGTCATGTATGACGCCTGCATCTGACAATACCTACATCTCGATTGAAGATAACGAAGCAAAGAATTTCCGTGCTTCTGTTGTTGAATTCTTGATGACCAACCACCCACACGACTGTCCAGTCTGTGAAGAGGGTGGTCACTGTCATTTACAAGATATGACTGTAATGACTCAGCATGACCGTCGTCGTTACCGCTTCACAAAACGTACGCATTACAACCAAGAGCTAGGCTCTTTCATTTCTCATGAAATGAACCGTTGTATCGCGTGCTACCGTTGTGTGCGTTACTACAAAGATTATGCAGGTGGTACGGACTTTGGTGTGTATGCAAACGCTTCGCGTGTTTACTTTGGTCGTCCAGAATCAGGTACTTTAGAATCTGAATTCTCTGGTAACTTGACTGAAGTTTGCCCAACAGGTGTATTCACAGATAAAACTCACTCTGAACGCTATAACCGTAAATGGGACATGCAGTATGCGCCAAGCGTATGCCAAGGCTGTTCTTCAGGTTGTAACATCTCTCCGGGTGAACGTTATGGCGAACTACGTCGTGTAGAAAACCGCTTTAACGGTGACGTGAACCAATACTTCCTTTGCGATAAAGGTCGTTTCGGTACAGGTTATGTGAACCGTGAAGATCGTCCACGTCAACCACAATTCCGCTCTGGTGCAAATGTGACTACAGTTTCTGTAGACCAAGCATTGGATACCGTAATTGAAAATATCCAAGGCAAAAAAGTATTGGGTATCGGTTCACCACGTGCGTCACTTGAATCAAACTTCGCACTTCGCGAACTTGTAGGTCAAGACAACTTCTCAACAGGTATGTCTCAAAAAGAGCAAAAACTTGTTGAGCTTGCAGCTTCTATCATGCAAACCGAAGGTGTTTATAACCCTGGTATGCGTGAAATCGAAAGCTACGATGCTGTGTTGATTTTGGGTGAAGATCTGACTCAAACTGCGCCACGTATGGCTCTATCTGTTCGCCAAGCTGCGAAAAATAAAGCCAAAGAAATGGCTGCAGAGCGCCGTACGCAAGAGTGGTTAGCTGAACCTGTACAACGTATTGCTCAAGATGCGAAATCTCCGATTTACATCCTTGCTGCAACTCAAACACGTTTAGCTGATGTTGCTACCGGTGAAGTTGTTGCATCACCTAACGACATTGCACGTTTAGGTTTTGCGGTCGCTGCTGCTGTGAAAGGTGAAGTGATCTTAGGTTTGGATGACGATGCGAAAGCATTTGCACAAACCATTGCTGACACTTTAAAAGCTGCGAAAAAACCATTAATCATCTCTGGTACAAGCTTACAAGACGCATCAATCATGGAAGCTGCTGCACAAGTTGCACAGAACCTTGGTAATGCGGGCTTAACATTGACTGTTCCTGAAGTGAACTCAATGGGCTTAGCGATCTTTGGTGGTCAAAGCTTAGAACAAGCATTTGCACAAGATTACGATACCGTGATCGTGGTGGAAAATGACCTTTATCGTCGTTTACCAGCCGCTCAGGTGAATGCTGCACTTTCAGCGAAAGAGGTGATCGTACTTGATCATTCTGAAACTGAAACTGTGAAAAAAGCCAACATCGTACTTTCTGCTGCTTCATTTGCTGAAGGTGATGGTACTGTTGTCTCTCAAGAAGGCCGTGCACAACGTTTCTACCAAGTGTATGACCCAAGCTACTACAAACCTGAACTTGCGATCAAAGAATCTTGGCGCTGGTTACATGCCATTGAAACTGGCGTGAAAGGCAAAGCCATTTCTTGGACACTTCTTGATGACGTGATCGAGTCAGTAGCGAAAAACGTTCCTGCACTTGAAGCGATTCAAGACGTAGCACCAGATGCTGGCTTCCGTGTACATGGTCTGAAAGTGGCACGTGAACCACGTCGTTACTCAGGTCGTACAGCGATGCGCGCACCACTTTCTATTCATGAACCAAAACAACCAGTCGATAAAGACTCTGCGTTGACGTTCTCTATGGAAGGTTATGTAGGTAACCAAACTCCAGCTTCACTTGTACCATTTGCTTGGTCTGCAGGTTGGAACTCTCCACAAGCTTGGAACAAATTCCAAGACAACGTGGGTGGTCACTTAAAAGGTGGTGATGCAGGCGTTCGTTTATTCGATCGTTTAGCGAAACGTCCAGCACGTACTTTCGTTGCACCTGCACCTGTTGCGGTTAATGGTGAAAGCTTCCGTCTTGTACCGATGCATCACATCTTCGCTTCTGGTGAATTTACAGTGAAAACACCTGCGATGGAATCACGTATTCCTGAAGCAATGTTTGCTGTGGGTGAACAAGATGCAGCACGCTTAAATGTTCAAGATGGTCAACGTATCGCTGTGAAAGCAGGGGATGCTGAAATCGTCCTTCCAGTTCAAGTGATTGAATACTTACCTACAGGTTATATCGGTTACCCAGTGGGTCTTGCACCTACAGTATCGCTTGCAGAACCTGTTTCAGTCGCGGTAGGAGTGTAATTCATGGAACAAGAATTAATCCGTCAAACGCCGCTGTGGGCTGAAAACTGGCCAATCGCCTATTCAGTTCTTCAAGCAATTGTGATCTTACTGGTTGTGGTATTGATCGCTGCGTTGATGTCTTTTATTGAACGTCGTTTACTCGGCTTGTGGCAAGACCGTTACGGTCCGAACCGTGTAGGTCCGGGCGGTATGTTCCAGATTGTTGCCGACATGCTGAAAATCATGTTCAAAGAAGACTGGACACCAAAATTTGCTGACAAATTGACTTTCCGTATGGCTCCAGCAGTTGCGATGGCAACTGCGGTGCTATCGTTCATGGTTATTCCTGTTTCACCTTATTTAGGTGTTTCAGACATGAGCATCGGTCTATTGTTCTTTATGGCAATGGCTGGTATTGCGGTATACGCAGTATTGTTCGGTGGTTGGTCATCAAATAACAAATACGCATTACTTGGTGGTTTACGTTCTGCTGCTCAAACCATTTCTTATGAAGTGTTCTTGGGTATTTCACTGATGGGTGTGGTTGCGATTGCAGGCTCATTCAACATGCGTGAAATTGTTGAAGCTCAACGTGATGTTTGGTTTGTTATTCCTCAGTTCTTAGGTTTCTTGATCTTCGTGGTTGCGGGTGTTGCTGTAACTCACCGTCATCCATTTGACCAACCAGAAGCAGAACAAGAATTGGCGGAAGGTTACCATGTCGAATACGGCGGTATGAAATGGGGTATGTTCTTCGTTGCGGAATACGTCAACGTCGTACTGATCTCTGCATTAATCGTGACTTTATTCTTCGGTGGTTGGTTAGCGCCTTTCAACCTAGATATTCCGTTCATTCCAGCTGCGTTCTGGTTCATTATTAAAACAGCATTCTTTGTAATGATGTTTGTCTTGGCTCGTGGTTCTTTAATGCGTCCACGTTATGACCAAGTCATGAACTTTGGTTGGAAAATTTGTTTGCCATTGGCGTTGGTTAACCTTCTGGTAACTGGTGCTGTGATTCTGATGAATCAGGCCTAAGACAGCAGGGAGAATAAAATGTTTAAATTTCTAGCTGGATTTGGGTCAATTGTACGTTCGTTGTGGATGGTATTCTCACACGCGACACGTAAACGTGACACCATTTTATATCCAGAGGTTAAAGCCGAAGACATCGTACCACCACGTTTCCGTGGTCGTATTGTGTTAACGCGTGACCCTGATGGCGAAGAGCGCTGTGTAGCATGTAACCTTTGTGCGGTTGCATGTCCAGTCGGCTGTATTTCACTACAAAAAGCTGAAAAAGAAGATGGTCGTTGGTATCCGGAATTTTTCCGTATCAACTTCTCACGTTGTATTTTCTGCGGTATGTGTGAAGAAGCATGTCCTACGACTGCGATTCAAATGACACCTGACTTTGAGTTAGGTGAGTATGTTCGTCAGGACTTAGTATATGAGAAAGAAAACCTTCTTATCTCAGGTCCTGGTAAATACCCAGACTATAACTTCTACCGCGTAACAGGTATGGCTGTTGCTGGTAAAGATAAAGGTCAGGCTCAACGCGAAAGCACACCAGTTGATGTACGGAGTCTATTACCATGATGTGGCCATTTTATTTGATGGCGCTTGTGGCCATCGTCTCTACCGTTCGTGTTGTAACTAACACGAACCCAGTACACGCTTTATTAAGCTTGATTATCTCTTTACTTGCAGTTGCAGGTATCTTCATGATCGTGGGTGCGCCGTTTGCCGGTGCCCTCGAAATTATCGTTTACGCTGGCGCAATTATGGTGCTGTTCGTATTCGTCGTGATGATGCTGAATCTTGGTCAAAATACAGTTGAACAAGAAAGCAAATGGCTGACTTCTTCAGCGTGGGCATATCCTGCGTTGATGAGCTTCCTAATGGGTCTAATCCTAGTTTGGATGTTGAAGTCAGACTACACAACTGCTGGCACTGTCATGGGTGCTCAAGTTGTCGGTCCGAAAGAAGTGGGTACTTCACTCTTTACTCAGTACTTATTGCTGGTTGAAGTTGCTGCGATGTTATTGCTTGGCGCACTTGTCGCTGCATTCCATCTTGGCAAACGTGAGCCAGGTGCAGAAGAGGACAAAGAATAATGGGCAACATCCCTTTAGAACATGGTTTGATCGTTGCAACCATTCTTTTTGCACTGGGTTTTTACGGTGTGATGGTTCGACGCAACCTACTATTTATTTTAATGAGCCTTGAAATCATGATGAACGCTGCTGCATTAGCGTTCGTTTTGGCAGGAAGCGCATGGGCACAGCCAGATGGTCAAGTGATGTTTATCTTGATCTTAACGCTTGCTGCAGCAGAGGCTTGTATCGGTCTTGCGATCGTCCTTCAGTTCTATCATCGCTTCCATCATCTGGATGTGGATGCTGCTAGTGAGATGCGCGGATGAGTTATTTATATTTAACAGTACTATTCCCGCTAATTGGTTTTATCCTGTTGGCGGCAGGTCGTAAAAATCTTCCTGAATCAGTTGCTGCAATTATTGGTGCAGGTTCAGTTGGTCTTTCAGCTTTATTTGCATTAATTGCCGGTATCGACTTTGTTAATAATGGTTCAGTTGCAACAACTCAGCATCTTTGGACTTGGTTCAGTGCAGGTAACTTAGCACCGGGCTTCACGCTTCATTTAGATGGCTTATCATTATTGATGATGGGCATGATCACAGGTGTGGGTTTCTTAATTCACATCTTTGCAACATGGTACATGCGTGGCGAAGAAGACTTTGCACGTTTCTTCTCATACTTCAACCTATTCGTGGCAAGCATGCTGCTTTTAGTGTTGGGTGACAACTTAGCGTTGTTATTCCTCGGTTGGGAAGGTGTAGGTCTATGTTCATACCTATTGATTGGTTACTACTACCAAACACCTGCGAACGGTTTTGCTGCAATTAAAGCATTCACTGTGACACGTGTGGGTGACGTATTCCTACTAATCGCATTGTTCTTGATTTACCAACAATTCGGCACTTTAAACATTGCAGAAGTTGTAGCTGCTGCGCCAACAGTTTTGGCTCAGAGTTCTTCGATTGCGATTTGGACTGCATTGATGTTGTTCTTGGGTGCTGCAGGTAAATCTGCTCAGATCCCATTACAAACATGGTTGGCTGATGCGATGGCTGGTCCTACACCAGTATCTGCATTGATCCACGCAGCAACAATGGTAACAGCGGGTGTTTACCTATGTAGCCGTATGTTCAGCGTGTTTGAACAAGCGCCAGAAGTGATGATGTTCATCTCAATCACAGGTGCGGTGACATTGTTAGTTGCAGGCTTTGCAGCATTGGTACAAACAGACATCAAACGTATTCTTGCTTACTCAACTATGAGTCAGTTGGGTTATATGTTTATGGCTGTAGGTGCTGAAGCTTACCAAGCTGGTCTATTCCACATGCTGACTCACGCATTCTTCAAGGCATTATTATTCTTGTCTTCTGGTGCAGTGATTTTGGCTTACCATCACGAACAAAACATCTTCAAGATGGGTGGTCTATTCCACAAAAACAAATTCTTGTTTGCTTGTTTCGCGATTGGTGGCGGTGCATTGGCAGCGATTCCATTCATCACTATCGGCTTCTTCTCGAAAGATGCGATTCTTGGTGCGGTATGGGTGAAAGGTCAAGCAATTGCAGTTTATGACTGCTTGTACTGGACTGGTGTAGCAGGTGCGTTCTTAACTTCAATTTATACATTCCGTCTTATTTGGGTTGTATTCTTTGGTAAAGAAAACACGCCTTACCATGAAATCAAAGGTGTTACTTACTGGGGTCCATTGGCGATTCTTGCAGTGCTTTCAACTGGTTTAGCTTATGTATTAAAAGCACCAGTAACGAATATTTTAAATGCTGCACAAATCCCAGCGTTTAATATTCCAGAAGCACTAGAACACGGTATGCATAGCGCTGAATACACAGCTGTTGGTATTGCACTTGCAGGTCTTGCAGTGGGTGTGGTGTTATTTGCCTTTGCTTATGGTGCAGTGAAATCGTTCGCGAAAACTTCACTGGGCGCGGGTCTTGCAAATATCTGTCGTAATGCACTTGGTTTCGATGCTTTGTACAACATTGTTTTCGTTAAGCCTTATTTGCTACTGGCTAAAATCTTTGGTCGTGATCCAATTGACGGCTTATGGCTTGTATTGCCTGCACTTGTTAAAGGCGGTAATAGCTTTACAAGTTCACGTCAAACAGGTTCATTGCGTGAATACGCATCTAGTATGGCATTCGGTACGTTTGCATTACTATTGATCCTGGTCGTGATTCAGGTCGTGGGGAAATAAAATGGAAACTCCAAACAATTTAATTCTACCCGCTCTGATCCTTATTCCGTTCATTGCAGGTTTTGTATGCTGGCTTGTCGATAAACTCGACAAGCACTTACCACGCTATATTGCCTTAATTGGTATGCTATTAACGTTGGTGTTAACCGTCGTTTTATGGCAAAGCGGTACTTATAACTACGAGTTGGGTACACAAGCTCCACAGTGGGCTGCTCAATTTAACCTACCGTGGATTACCACTTTAGGGATTAACATTCACCTTGCGGTGGATGGTCTTTCACTGCTTATGGTGGGTTTAACTGCATTACTGGGTGTACTTGCAGTTGGCTGTTCATGGGGTGAGATTCAAAAGAACGTTGGTTTCTTCCACTTAAACCTACTGTGGTCTTTAGGTGGTGTGATCGGTGTATTCTTAGCGATTGACATGTTCCTATTCTTCTTCTTCTGGGAGATGATGCTGGTACCAATCTACTTCTTGATCGCACTTTGGGGTCATAAAGGGGCAGAAGGTAAGTCACGCGTTTACGCTGCAACTAAATTCTTTATCTATACTCAGGTTGCGGGTCTGATCATGTTGATCGGTATCTTGGGTCTAGTGGTTGTTGGCTTCCAACTTCACGGTCAAATCAGCTTTAACTATGACTTCTTGATGAGTGTTGCACACACTGTTGAGGCGAAAGCTCCAGCACTTGCGTATGCATTCATGATCTGTATGTTCATTGGTTTTGCGGTAAAACTTCCAGTTTTCCCATTACACGGCTGGTTACCAGATGCACATGCGCAAGCACCTACAGCGGGTTCTGTCGACCTTGCAGGTATCTTGATTAAAACTGCGGCTTATGGTCTTTTACGTTTCGTTATTCCATTCTTCCCAGTGGCATCTGCTCAGTTTGCAGACATCGCGATCATTCTTGGTCTAATCGGTATTTTCTACGGTGCATGGTGTGCATTCCAACAAACAGACATGAAACGTCTGCTTGCGTACACATCTATTTCGCACATGGGCTTCGTACTTCTTGCTTTGTATGCAGGTAACATCCTGACATTCCAAGGCTTGATGATTATGATGCTGGCTCACGGTCTATCTTCTGCTGCATTGTTCATTATGTGTGGTCAGGTTTACGAACGTCTGCATACACGTGACATGCGTTTGATGGGCGGTATCCGTGGTCAGTTCCAATACCTTTCATTCTTCTTAATGTTCTTTGTTGCTGCACTTGTAGGTATTCCAGGTCTAGGTAACTTCATCGGTGAATTCCTGATCTTGATGGGTTCTTATGACAAGTTCCCTGTGTACACAATCCTTGCTGCAGTAAGCTTAGTATTTGCCGGTCTTTACGGTTTAATCCTGATCCACAAAGCATTGTTTGGTACACCAAACGAAGAACAAAAACAGCATTACGCAAATCCGTTGAAAGACTTAAATGCGCGTGAAGTTGTGATTCTTTTAATCTGTGCTCTTGGTCTAGTATGGCTTGGTCTATTCCCACAAACCTTCCTTGATATTTCAAATTCAAGCATGGCGTGGATTGCAAATAGCTATATCCCAGTTCAAGAAGTCGTTGATGTTGTGCAGCAGATTGCTGTACAACCTGAAAATGTGGAGATGCAATAAGCCATGGACTTCACAATGTCATTTTCTGAGCTTATGCCATTAGCTCCTGTGATGATCGTGGCTTTAACTGCGATCGTCGTGATGTTGCTAATTGCAATCAAGCGTAACCACAATTTAGTTGCAACGACTTCCGTTATCGGTCTGAACCTTGCAGCCTTTTATATTATTTTTGTTTTCGTTGCAGGGCAGTATGCACCTGCAAACGTAATGAATTTGTTCATCGTAGATCCATTTACGATGTTGTACCAATTCGTGATTTTGATTGCAGCACTTGCTTGCTGCACATTGTCACATGCGTATATCGAAACCTATAAAGATAACCGTGAAGAACTTTATATCTTGATGCTGTGCTCTGTAACAGGTGCATTGTTAATGGTTGCAAGTTCGCACTATGCGTCTTTCTTTATCAGTCTTGAGTTAATGTCGATTCCTGTATACGGCCTATTGGCTTATACACACCAACGTTCACAGTCGCTTGAAGCGGGTGTGAAATACTTGGTGCTTTCAGCAACCGCTTCTGCGATGTTGTTGATGGGTATGGCTTATGTATACGCGTACACAGGTACAATGGCATTCGTTGCTGAACCAGGCAAAATGTTCACAACTTTCAGCCAACCGGGTGTAGTCCTTGGTCTTGCACTGATTGTCTTTGCTGTTGCATTTAAATTGTCTCTTGCGCCATTCCATAAATGGACACCGGACGTGTATGCAGGTGCGCCAGCGCCAATCGCGACATTCTTAGCGACTGTAGCTAAAGTGGCAATGATCGGTCTATTCGTTCGTTACTTCTTGGCTTCTGGCTTAATCCTTTCTGACAGCTTCATCACGATCGTGACCATCATTGCAGTATTGTCTATCCTTGCGGGTAACTTACTAGCAGTACGTCAAGTGAACTTGAAACGTATCCTTGCATACTCTTCAATCGCTCACTTTGGTTACTTACTTGTTGCGATTGTCAGTGCACGTAATACTGACTTTGTTCAAGTACAAGGCTTTGCAACATTCAGCAGCGTCAACGTGTATGTGATTACTTATGTATTAACAACGATTGGTGCGTTCGGTGTTGTGACACTGATGTCTAGCCCTTACAACAACAAAGACGAAGCAGGTAGCCTTGCGGAGTACCGTGGTTTGTTCTGGCGTCGTCCAGTGTTGACTGCAACACTGACTGTCATGATGTTATCTCTTGCAGGTATCCCATTAACAGCTGGCTTTATTGGTAAGTTCCTTGTGATCAAAACAGCGGTTGCTGGTGGTTCATGGTTCTTAGCTGCGATGGTGATCCTTGGTTCAGGTATCGGTTTGTACTACTACCTACGTGTGATGATTGTGATGTACATGACTCCACCAGAAAACCCACGTATCGATGCTGTCGATCATTGGGGTCAAAAAGTGGGTGGTATTATGGTGCTTGGTGCAGCTGCTCTTGTGTTGTTGATCGGTGTATATCCAGATCCAATCATTGCAGTTTCACAAGTGGCATACTTTGCGATCTCACCTGAATTACAACAGTTCATTTTTAGCTTAATTCAAAGTGGTTTTAACTAATGAATTAAGCAATTAATTTGCTTATTACAAAAAAGCCTCCTGTAAAGGGGGCTTTTTTATTTTTATCATTTGTTAAATAGCTTTATAATGGTTGAAATTTTATCTTAACCTTTTAGGTGTTCTCCCGTGGCTATCCATGAAATCCGTCATCCTTTAATCCGACATAAACTCGGCTTACTTCGTCGTGCAGATATTAGTACTAAAAACTTCCGTGAGCTTGCTCAAGAAGTGACTATGCTTCTGACTTATGAAGCAACGAAAGATTTACCAATGGTCGATCATGAAATTGATGGTTGGAATGGTAAAGTAACTGTAGATCGTATTGCCGGTAAAAAAATAACAGTCGTACCGATTTTACGTGCAGGTATTGGTATGTTGGATGGTTTCTTAAACCTGATTCCAAGTGCAAAAGTATCTGTATTGGGTTTAGAGCGTGACGAAGAAACTTTAGAAGCGCGTACTTACTACAAAAAATTAGTACCAGACGTACAAAACCGTTTAGCGATGATTATTGACCCAATGCTTGCAACAGGTTCATCGCTCGTTGCTGCTATTGACGTTCTAAAAGCCAGTGGTTGTAAAGATATTCGTGTCATGGTGCTTGTAGCAGCTCCAGAAGGCATTAAACGTGTGAATGAAGCTCACCCAGATGTGACCATTTATACAGCATCTGTAGACCAAGGTTTAAATGAAAACGGTTATATCGTTCCTGGTCTTGGCGATGCAGGCGATAAAATTTTCGGTTCAGTTCAAAAAGACTAATTTTTGCATTATGAACAGAAAAGGGGCTTTTATAGCCTCTTTTTTATATACTAAAGACATTGGCATAAATGGAATAGGGTACTTTATGAAGTCCGAACAATATAAAGGTAAAGTGAAGCAGTACAATCCTGAAAAGGGCTTTGGCTTTCTTTCATGTGAAGAAGGTGATGTATTTTTCCATATCTCTGACTTTCCCGCAGATGGTGTCGAGCCAAAACGTCATGATCGCGTGAAATTTAATGTGGTGGAAAATGGTGATCGTTATAAGGCCATTAACATTGAGCGTGAAGAAGACAAATCTGCAAAAGCTAAAAAATCTAAAGTCGTGGCAAATAATCAGTCGATTACTTCAGCATTGCTTTCAAATTTACGTAAATAATATGGTTTTAAGATTTCGTGGAAATCTTTGAAATCGAAAAAGAGGTCTATCGGGCCTCTTTTTTTATTATCATAAGAGTATTAAAAGAAAAGATGAGAGACAATTTTTATGTTTAAAGAGGGGAAAATCAAAAGCTATAACGTTGAGCGCGGCTTTGGATTTATACAACAAAATCAAGCAAAGGATTTATTTTTTCATATTCGTGATTTTCCTAGCCGACACATCGAACCACGTGTTGGAGAAAATCTCAAATACAGGATTGAAGAAGATCAAGGCAAATTAAAAGCTGTAAATATCATCCGCTTAGATTTGAAAAAAGAGCAGCCCACTCATGAACAGATAAATCCGTCATTTGAATCAATGACAGATCGAGTGAACGATCAAGTTACGCCTCACGATATAGCCAAAGGTACAGTTTGGGGCAGTAAAATCTTCAGCATGATAGGACTCATTGTGATTCTAGTATTAGCTGTGGCTGTATATGGGAAATATCAGCAGTACCAAGAACAGAAGCAGCTACATTTACAACAGCTCATGCAAGAAAATGAAAACATTGTAAAAGAACAACGTAAAGCACAGGGGGATTTACCCGATCGGGTGCTGTCTGAGCAAGGTGAAAAAAATCTATACGGCACAGCTTCAACGCAAGCTCAGTCAGTTGTTCGAGACACTGTGCCAGCTCATGCTTCAAGTGATTCGCCAAGGGCAGCAGAGAAATCTCAGTTTAGTTGTGATGGACGACAGCATTGCAGTCAAATGCGCTCAAGAGATGAAGCTCAGTGGTTTATTAAGAATTGTCCAAACACGAAGATGGATGGTGATAATGACGGTATTGCTTGTGAGAATGATTCAAGGTGGTAATGGAAACATTCTCAATAAAAAAGCGCCATCAGGCGCTTTTTTATTTAAACAGATTTTTCACAAAATTGCATAAAGGCTTTGAGACCCGGTCCTTGGTATTTCTGACGATGTACCAACATGAATAAAGGACGGGCAAGTTGCCAGAACGGCGTATCTAAAACCACCAATTGACCTTTTTCACGTAAAGGCTCAATTGCCAGTTTAGAAATACATGACATACCAAGACCACCTGCCACGATTTTTAGAATGGCTTCGTTATGACCCAAGGTTAAACGAATATTGGCATCTGGCAGGTCTTTTAAAATTGCATTGTCAAATACTTCACGTGTGCCTGACCCTTCTTCTCGTAAGATCCATTCCACGTTATCAAAGTCAGCCGCAGTGAGTGCACGATCCAGCTTCGCTAAAGGGTGCTCTGGTGAACAGCACACCGCAAGTTCATCGTCACGCCAGTGAATACATTGTAGCTGTGGCAGGTGGCATGAACCTTCAATTAAGGCCAAATCCAACTGAAATTGGTTTACCGCTTCAATCATTTGGCGGGTATTACCGACTTGAAGTTGTAAATGTGCTTGAGGCTGAATTTGTAAGAAATCTGCCATGAGGTCTGGCATCAAGTAGTCACTGATGGTCAGGGTCGCGCCCAAACGTAGATCAATACTTTGTAGTTCGCCTTTGGCTGCTTGTTCAAAAGCTTCACAGCGCCCTAAAATTTCCAAAGCTTGTGGCAATAAAAAACGACCCAAGTCATTCAATTGCAAGCGTTTACCAAGTCGGTCAAACAGTGGAGCACCGAGACCATCTTCGAGGTCTGCCAATGCCATACTTGCTGCACTTTGAGTAAGTTTGACAGCATCACTGGCTTTGGTAACGGTACCTTCTTGAGCGACTGCTACAAAAACAGCCAACTGGCGTAAAGTCATGCGCATGAATCAGGCCTTAACATTTAAAAAATATTAATAAATTATGCTGTCATGCTAACATGAGCACAGTCTGTCACGCCACGTTCAAATCATGTCAATTGAAAAATTTAGCTTAGAAAAGGTTTTATCTGTACACCGTTGGACCAATACTTTGTTCAGTTTTACCATGACACGCCCTGCACATTTTAAATTCACCGCTGGTCAGTTCGCACGAATTGGCTTGAAAGTGGGCGATGAATTGGTGGTTCGTGCCTATTCTGTGGTGTCGTCACCCTTTGATGAAACTTTAGAGTTTTTCTCTATCGTCGTTCCAGATGGTGCGTTTACCTCGAATTTACAGCATCTACAAGTTGGCGATGAGCTGTATTTAGAAAAAGTTCCATATGGTTTCCTCACCTTGGCGCGTTATCAGTTGCCATTGCCAAAGGACTTATGGCTGTTGGGAACAGGAACAGGTCTGGCACCATTTTTATCAATGCTACAAGACTTTGAAACGTGGTCTAAATACGAAAAAATTAATCTAGTCTACAGTGTGCGCACCGTATCAGAACTGGCTTATGTCGAGCGTATTCAAGAAATCGTGGAAACCTTTGGCGAAGGGCATACGGGATTTAAATTTATACCTATTGTGACACGTGATCCAAATGCGCCGCTGCATGACCGTTTACCAGTTTTAATTGAAAATGGCGAGTTAGAACAGGCGGCAGGCTTAGCGTTTAATGTGGAAACGACGCATGTCATGCTGTGTGGTAATCCACAAATGGTTGATGACACCAAGGCGGCATTAAAGGCGCGTGGTTTGACCATGAACCGTCGTGGTGAAGGCAATATTGCTGTAGAAAACTATTGGTAATGTGCCATGAAAAAAAGCTCATCGATGGATGAGCTTTTTTATTTTCGGAAATTAAATAACTGATGTTACGCATGCAAAAGTAATTTTGCATTTTTAAAATGATTTTAAGCCAATTCGACGGAGTCTTACATCAAGGGAATGAATAAAGGGATTAGCCTTCGGCTGGAGGTACTCTTACGAAGCACGCTTCTCATTAGGCAAAATGAGAAGCGTGCTTCGCAAGGAAACCATCTTGCGGTGCAATCACCTCACCGACAAAACTCGTTCACTAGCGTCTAATTATCTAAAGTATCGCAAAAACATTTTTGTTTAGAAGAATTCCTATTTCAAACACTTGCGGATGACGTTACCGCGCATCGTACTTTTATTTGAATCAAATTACGCTTCTGATGTTACAGCGTAACATCAGTTAAATAAACGTTTTGAACTTAATGCAGAATTTTATTTAAGAACTGCTGCGCTCGTTCACCACGAGGGGCATTAAAGAAATCATCTTTACTGCAGTCTTCCACAATTTTTCCTTGATCCATAAAGATCACACGGTCCGCAACCTGACGCGCAAAGCCCATCTCATGGGTTACACACATCATGGTCATACCTTCTTTGGCAAGACCCACCATCACATCAAGCACTTCGTTAATCATCTCAGGATCAAGTGCCGAAGTCGGTTCATCAAACAGCATGGCAATCGGGTCCATACTGAGCGCACGTGCAATCGCAACACGTTGTTGCTGTCCACCTGATAACTGTGCAGGGAATTTAGCGGCATGCGCACTCAAACCCACACGATCTAAATAAGCCAAGCCTTTTTTCTTGGCTTCGGCTTCTGATCGGCCCAAGACTTTAACCTGCGCAATGGTCAGGTTTTCGGTAATGGATAAATGTGGAAACAGTTCAAAGTGCTGGAACACCATACCAACACGACTACGCAATTTATTTAAATCGGTTTTTGGGTCATTAATGGAAATACCGTCGACTAAAATCGTACCGGCCTGAAAAGGCTCAAGTCCATTAACGGTTTTAATGAGCGTTGATTTCCCTGAACCTGAAGGCCCACACACCACAACCACTTCACCTTGTTTAATTTGAGTCGTGCAATCGGTGAGCACTTGAAAATCTTTATACCATTTACTGACATTTTGGAGGTCAATCATCGTTTTTTGATCGGTCATACACTTAACCTCCGTTGTAATTTTTTAACTGCATAGGTAGCGATCATACTAATAGTGAAATACACCAGACCGGCAAACAGAATGTATTGAGTTAACAATGACATAAGGTCGCCTCGAACATAGTTGGTGCGGAAAAAGTCTAACAGTCCGATGGCATAAACCATGGTTGAATCTTGGAACAGAATGATGGTTTGCTGTAAAAGTAGTGGCGTCATTTTGCGAAAGGACTGCGGCAAAATAATTAGGCGCATCGCTTGGCTATAGCTCATACCGAGAGCATAAGCTGCAGAAGTTTGACCTTTAGGAATCGATTGGATCCCGGCACGGACAATCTCTGAAAAGTAAGCCGCTTCAAATAGCATGAAGGCCACGATACTCGACACAAGGGCAGTATCAATCGTCAGATAGTTACCTGTGATCCCTGTGTAGATAAAAGGTACTGCAAAGTAGAACCACATCAGCACCAAGAGCAAAGGTATAGAACGAAAGAGGTTCACATAGCCTTTAGCAAAAATATTAAAAGCCTTAATCGAGGACAGGCGCATCAACGCCAATAAAGTCCCAATAAAGACACCACCAATGGTTGCCGTGATCACCACTTTGAGTGTGATGCTGAAACCATGCCATAGCGCAGGGCCAGACGCTTGGAGGTCTTGAATAAAAGAACTGAGCCATTCCATTATTTATCTCCTGCAATTAAGCCAGGAACGCGTAGGCGTTTTTCCAGAAAATTCATGAAACCAATTAAACAGATATTGATCACGATGAAAATAATGGTGACATAGGTATAAATTTCGATGGTGTTTTGCGTGTATTCACTAATGGTTTTCATCTGTGAAATGATTTCTGCAACACCGACCAAAGACGCAACTGAGGTGTTTTTGACACAGTTGGTCAACTCAGAGCTGAGAGGTGGCAAAATCGTGCGGAATGACTGCGGTAAGATCACATAGCGGTATAGTTGAGCCGTGCTAAATCCCATGGCATAACCTGCATTGGTTTGCCCCAAAGGAAGCGCTTCAATACCTGTCCTGACTTGCTCACAGACCCGTGCAGCTGTAAAAAGACCCAAGCCGACACTTGCAGAAATTAAGGCGGTCGTATTTGCCCCAAGGTCATTCATCCACCAGCTTTTAATCGCAGCAGGGAGGAAGTTGGGTACAACATAGAACCATATAAACAGTTGAATCAATAAGGGTACATTTCGGAAAATAGTCACGTAGGCCGTACCAATACCTCGTGCTACAGGACTCGGTAGGGTACGCATAATACCCAAGATGCTGCCAAGCACCATCGCAATGCTCCATGCCACCAAAGCGATGACAAACAGCCAGCCGATCCCAATTAAAATCCAATTCAGGTAGGTCGAATCACCTACACCTGTAGATTGGAACAGCACACCCCAATTCCAGCTATAATTCATAGGAACTCCCTATAATGAGCTTAAGCCAAAATCCGTTTGGCTTAAGCATCTTTAGAATGTTTAGGGAAAGTTATTCGTCACGGTCATGTGGGTTACTAATCAATGCTTTTAATTGATCAGACATCGGGAAATTCAAGTTGATATTTTTTGGTGGAATTGGCGTTTGGAACCATTTTTTATACATGTCATTGATTTCACCAGAGCTATAGGTCGCTTTGATTGCATCATCAACCACTTGTTTAAAGCCAGTATCGCCTTTACGCAGCATACAACCATAGATTTCATGAATCGGTGCTGTACCCACGATTTCCCATTTATTAGGATCTTTGGCTTTTGATTTTTCACCCGCCAGCAAAATATCATCCATCATAAATGCTGCTGCACGACCATTTTGTAGCATGAGGAAAGACTCAGCATGGTCTTTGGCAGAAATGACTTCACCAATACCTAACTCTTTTTCATGTTGACGAATATAACGTTCAGATGTAGTCCCTGCTGTGGTGACTAATTTTTTGCCTTTTAGGTCAGCAAAATCTTTAACCCCAGAGTCTTTTGCGGTAAGTAAGCGTGAACCCACTTCAAAGAAACCTGTTGAGAAATCAACTTGTTGTTGGCGTTCTTTATTGTTTGTGGTTGAACCACACTCTAAGTCGACGGTGCCATTAGAAACCAATGGAATACGGTTTTGGCTGGTCACTAAGTTATAACGGACTTTTAAATCGGGAAGATTTAATTGCTTTTTAACTGCCTCAACTACTTTTAATTGAAGATCATGCGCATAACCCACAGGTTGGTTTGGATTATCTGCGATATATGAAAATGGAATCGATGAATCGCGATAGCCTAAAACAATCGTGCCGGATTTTTTGATCTTATCTAAAGTCCCTGAGTCAGAAACAGCAGCTTCACTTCCTGCAGCTTTATCCGTTGTAGGTGCTTTATTGTCACTACATGCGCTAAGCCCTAAAGTGAGCGCACTTGCACAGAACAAAGTTGCTAAATGTTTTTTTGACGTCATCGTTAAAACTCCTTTTACCCTGATTTAATATCCACTTTTTATGATCTTGTTTCTCATTTGATTTTATTGCTTTGTTTTTAAGAATCTTTCAACAATAAAAAAGAGATCATTTTCTACATCTTAGGTGATAAATCGAGCAAGGCTCAAGCAAAATTTATTGCCGAATTGTTACTAAGAAATGGGATAAGTTATGAACATTTTTTATAAGTAAATTTATTGTAAGCTATTGAATGTCATTTAAATTAATTTGATTGTGAAATAAATAATGAAAATAAAAGGGCATAAAAAAACCTCCAGATGGAGGTTTTCGGGATTAAACTTTAGTTTAATCTCCGTGTTAATGCACAAACATATCCATAAATTCACGAATTTCTTGAATCGCTGTGTCTACGTCGGAAGTCAACCAAGTCGGTTCAAAAAAGCCAGCATAATGCTCCAGTCGATCTTGGGGAACAACTAAGCGAATCGGACATTCTTCTTCGAGCAAGCGCCAAGGAATAATAGGCACTTCATTATCTAAAAAAGCCGCAATATTTCGAATATCAATCACCATCGCATTGATGCATTCAGGGAATGGCATCACTGAAAACTCTTCAGTACGTCGGCGGAAATATTCCAAATCACCCCATTTCAACACATAACTTGGCTTACTAAATTCAATAATGCCAATAAGATGCTGATCACGAGTGTAATGAAGGGAACATTGATGAGTGACGTCAGTGTCAAGATCAAGCGTTACACCTTGTTGATGGTACGCCATAGATTTGATAACAGGTGAAAAATAAGGTGCATGATTATAGCTCATTTCATTCATCAAAAGCAGAGAATTCCATTCAGCTCAAAAAAGCATTTATTTTCGCAAAACTTATCACTCTGAAAATGAATACGATTGAAGTGTTGTATTCAGTTCATTGTCCGATATTCATACCTTGGCGATTGATTTTTAACCTAAAATTAGGGGAGCTATCTAAACAAAAAAACGGATGTAAATTGAACGGATCTTTTAAGTTACATGTTTTCACGGATTGTAATTGTTCTTCACACAACAATAGATATTGTATTGCTAGTATAAAAAGTGAACGACGAACAACAAAATAGCGAGGGGAATATGACACACGATTTTAATAAACCGCCCCATACCACCAGCGCAGAAGAAACAACACAAAAAAAACGTATCCCAGTGTATATGCTAATTTTAGTGGGTATCTTCTTAATCGCGTTATTGTTTTATATGTTTGCAGATATGAAACCGTCTGCTTCGGATGCACCACCTGATCATCCTGCACCGAATGCACAAACTGCAACTGCCAATGATACGACTAGCGGTACAGCGGGGGATGAAGCTGTTGCCAATGATTCAAATACAGCAACTGCGACAGATCATTGATGATAAATACATGAGTCAGATTTACATGATTGCAAGATCTGAACCTTAAGCATCTCATCAGAATGACACAAATAAAGCCTTGGTTATGCCAAGGCTTTTTTACATTCAATTGTGAGCTTTTGTTGGAGTTATGCATACTTTGGTTGATTAAAAAATACGCAAAAACTAAGGTGGAAAAGAAAGCTCAAGTTTAAAGCACCAATGCTGTGTGATATCGCGGCATACGTAAAAATGCACATAACAACAGATCATGTATAACAATGAGGGCGAACGTATGAATGATTATCTGGGTGGTCCGCGTGGCCGTTTTGATGCCATGTATTATTGGGAACAGTTTCACCCCATTTTAAGTGCAGTAGCAATTCTCCTGATAGGTTGGGTCATTGCTTTATTGATTGCTGCTGGCGTCAAAAAAGTTCTGCAAAAATTAGGTACAAATCAAAAACTTTCAAATGCAACTGGGCACCGTTCCAATGTTGAAAATATAGTCTCCAGAGTTGTGTTCTGGATTATTTTGATCATTGCCGTCATTGGTGCGCTCAATGTGCTGAATTTGACCAGTGTCAGCGGCCCATTCAGTAATATGATTCAGCAGTTCTTGTTATTTATTCCACAGCTCTTGGCTGCGGTAGCCGTGGGTTTTATTGGTTGGATCGTGGCGAGTTTGGTCAAAGTCGGTTCAAAGAAACTGCTTGATAAAACCCAACTCGATGAAAAACTCAGTTCTGAGGTTGGCGTCAGCCCAATCAGTCAAAATATCAGTGAAATAGTTTATTGGCTAATCTTGTTGCTTTTTCTACCGATTGTTTTATCGATCTTGGGTTTGAATGGTCTCTTGTTCCCAATCCAAAATATGGTCACTGAAGTTGTTTCTTATCTTCCCAATATCTTTATTGCCGGTGTCATCGTCTTTGTCGGTTATATTTTGGCGAAGATTGTGAGAGGTATCGTGGAAGGCTTGGTGAACAGTTTGAGTTTGCAGCAGCAAGTCGAAAAAGTGGGCATGTTTAAAAACGCAAAACTTGCTCAAGTTTTGGGTAATTTTGTCTTTGCTATAGTCATCATCACGGCTTTAATTGTAGCTTTCGAAGCACTTGGTATCGAGGCGATTTCTCAGCCGGCAACGGCCATGTTACATGAGATCATGTATGCAATACCGAACATTATTGCCGCAGGTTTAATCTTAATCTTGGCCTATGTGGTGTCACGCTTTGTGGCACGTCTAGTGGTGGATGTAATCTCGGGTACTGGTGTTGATGCTGTACCTGAAAAATTAGATATTCAACGCTTTTTGGGCAATACCAAAGTATCGGATGTGGTCGGTTGCCTGATCGTATTTTTCACCATGCTGTTTGCGGTATCTGAAGCGGCTAACCGTTTGGGCTTTGAGCAAATCAGTGCCTTGATTGCCATGTTTATCCAGTTCGGTGCAAGTATTTTACTTGGTGCCGTGATCTTGGTGGTGGGCTTCTGGCTTGCCAATATTGTGGCAAATGTAGTGCAACGAGGGGAATACAACAGTTCGCGTTGGTTAGGTAATTTGGTTCGTGTGCTGATTATGGGCTTGGTTGTTGCCATGGGCTTGCGTGCCATGGGTATTGCCGACTCGATCGTGAATTTGGCCTTTGGTTTAACGCTTGGTGCTGTTGCAGTTGCTTTCGCTTTGGCCTTTGGTTTAGGCGGTCGCAATCCGGCGGAACGATTGTTATCAGATCTTATCGATAAAGCAAAACGTGAAGCCAACGAACCGAATCCAGTTCAAGAACAGGCGAAGGCAAAAACCACCTTTAATACGCCAACATCGTCTGCAGCGAGTTCAACGCCATCAACATCTGTGATGACTTCTGAAGTGAAAAAAGATGATGGCTATCCAAACATTCAACAGGCTGCTCCCGGCGTCAGTGAAAAAGAAACGGCCACGCCTGATCAGTTGGATGTAAACCCAAGTGATCAACCCCAAAATAATCCATTTGGTTCAACTGGTGAGGCTGAAAAAGAGGTCGATGCACCTTCGGCACCTGTAACTCCGCCAAAACCGGATGACCCTAATTAACCTGTTCCGTCTGTACAAAATCGGCCACGCTTAGGTGGTCGATTTTAATGCTCTATAAGGAATATTGTATGGCAAAAGCACCGAATAAATTTTTAGCTCCAGTGATTATTGCAGGGATCACGGTGGGTTTTTTGGCGAGCGCACGACGCTTTATTTTTGCAAAACCAAAACGCACTGATTTGGAGCAGAAAGAACAATCACCGCTAAACAGTGAAAAAAATTATACCAATCAGTCCAAAAATAATGATTGAAATTTACCCAAAAATTGGTATTTTAAGTAATAGTGGTATATGGAATATTACTTAAAATATAAAAACTTAGGATTCATATTGCTGTCATGAATGACACCTATGATCCGTGCAAAGGAATGGCAAAATGGGGGTAATTTCAATGTTCAATACTTTAGTTTCGACACTCAAACAAACAGCAAGCGTGCAACCACAACATATTTCAGTTGCCGTTGAAAAAATGGATCTGACAATTCAACGAACTTCGTCGTCGTCAGTATCATTATTTAAAACCGACTATCTTGAATAAGTCAGATCGGGCAAGAAAAAGGGCTGAATGAATCAGCCCTTTTTTATGCAAAGATCATCTGCAGATTATGATTAACTGATGTTTCTACGTGATATCAGAAGTCCTATTTGATTCAAATAAAAGAATGATACGCAGTAATGTCATCCGCAATTGTTTGAGACAGGATTACATTTAATCAAAAATGTTTTTGCAATACATCGAATCATTTGAAGGTAGTGAACGAGTTTTGCTCCGTAAGATGGTTTCCTTGCGAAACTTCACTTCTCATTTTGCCGAAACAAAAGTACCTCCAACCGAAGGCTAATTTTTTTAATCAATCCTTAGATGTAAGACTCCGTCGAATAGACGTAAAAATCTTTTTTATAAATGTGAAATTACTCTTACTGTCGTAACTTCAGTGCTTAATTAACGCTATGTCGAGATCAGACGTATTCAGAAGCTGCATGCGCAGAAGCCCATGCCCATTGGAAATTGTATCCACCTAAATGCCCCGTTACATCGAGCACTTCGCCAATAAAGTACAAGCCTTTCTGTTTTTTACTTTCCATGGTTTTTGATGAGACTTCGGTGGTATCCACACCACCGAGTGTAACCTCAGCAGTACGATAACCTTCAGTGCCTGATGGCTTCACTTCAAAGCTTTCTAAACGGCTTGCAATGAGTTCCAGTTTTTCATCACTGATATTGCCAATGGCTAATTCAGCTTGTTCAGGCCAAATCAGATTTTGTAATTCCGTAACCACACTTTTCGGTAAGTGTTCATTGAACAGTGTACGCAGTAACACTTTCGGTTGACTAGATTTCTTAGATTTGAGGAAATCTAAAACATCTAAAGTTGGCAGGAAATTGATATTAAAGCGTTGGCCGACATCCCAGTAGTTTGAAAGCTGCAATGAGCTTGGGCCACTTAAACCACGGTGAGTAAAGAGTAGAGCCTCAGTAAAACTATTTAACTCATTCGATAAAGTCGCTTCAACAGCATTGCCACTCAAGCGTGTGGTTACTTCTTTAAAACTATCGGAGAAGGTAAAGGGTACTAAGCCTGCGCGAGTGGGGTAGACAGAATGACCAAATTGTTTGGCAATCTCATAGCCAATTCCTGAACCGCCTAACGTCGGAATGGACAGACCGCCACTGGCAATAACCACCGATTCTGCTTCAAAATAGCCTAGATTGGTTGCCGCTTGAAAGCCTTGTTCAGGTAAGGCATTGACTGCTTTTACTTCACAGTTGGTTTTAATATCCACCAAGCCTGTTTTGTCACATTCTGCCAATAGCATGGCGAGAATTTCTTTTGCACCATTTTGGGTAAATAACTGCCCATGTTTGCGCTCTTCGTACTCAATGCCATATTCGCAGACCATACCAATGAAGTCCCAGTTGGTATAGCGAGTTAATGCTGAAATAACAAAGTGTGGATTATGTGAAATATAATTTTCTGGTTCGACATACAAATTGGTGAAATTGCATTTACCACCGCCAGACATTAGGATTTTTTTGCCAACTTTATTGGCTTTTTCAACCACCAAAACTTTGCGTCCACGCTGCGCCGCTTTATATGCCGTCATTAAGCCTGATGCACCAGCACCTAAAACAAGGACATCATATTGATTTTGCGACATGGTAAGTTTCCGCGTGGAAGAAAGGACGCAGGATTATACGCTTTTTAGCGCTTCGGTTGAACCTTTCAAGCGACCTTGTAGGCCACCAGTATGGATCACTAAAACACGCTGATGGTCTGTAATCTGACCACGCTCAATCATGCTGAAAATACCTCGCAGCATTTTAGCCGTATAGACCTGTTCTAATGGGATCGCAAAGCGTTGTTCAAAGTCATGCATAAACTGTAATAGTTCCGGCGTTATTTTGGCATAGCCGCCACAGCAAAATTCATCGCTGATGCTCCAATTGGTTTTCTGCGTCAACTGAGCAACATCATCGCAAAGAAAATTGCCTTTGAGCGCAGAAAAACCAAGAACATGTTGATGTTCCTCACTGGCTTCGATCAAGCCCGTTATGGTTCCACCTGTACCGACTGCACAGCAGATGAGATCAAAATTTTGTTGATTTTCACTGCTTAAGATTTCCCTACAGCCACGGATAGCCAATGCATTGGTTCCACCTTCAGGAATGACATAATGTTCGGGATATTGCTGTCGTAATTGCGCTAAAGCATCTACATGTTTCTGTTCACGATACTTTTGGCGTGTGACAAAACTGAGCTGCATACCAAACTGTTCGGCGCTGGCTAAAGTAGGATTTCGAGCTTGATGTTGTAATTCTTCTCCACGGATGATGCCTAGACTGCCGAATCCAAATAAATGTGCAGCAAATGCAGTGGCTGCAATGTGATTTGAATAAGCGCCGCCAAAGCTAAGCACCTGTTTAAACCCTAATTTCTGCGCCTCAATAAAATTATATTTGAGTTTATAAAATTTATTGCCTGATATTTGTGGGTGTACCAAGTCCAAACGCTTAATACACAAATCAACCCCTTGATATTGAATAGTCTGCTCAGGAATGGCGTGGGCGATAGATTCAAACATGTTAGTGATCGTTATCTTGGAGGTTAGAGGTCAAATAGGTAGGCATTGTAAAACGGGAGCTGCAGAAGATGAAATCCTTTGCATCTTGTTCAGTTCAACTTTGCTTATAGTACTTCACTGCCAGCGTCCGCTAACTATCAACATCAACTAACTATCAACATCAACGGAGGTCACGACAGACATACCGGGTCTTAAGTTTTCTAAACCTTGTTGATTAGGATCAATCGCAATTTTCACGGCAATGCGTTGCACGACTTTGGTGAAATTTCCTGTGGCATTGTCAGGTTTCAAAACACTAAATTCAGAACCAGCCGCAGGGGAGATTTGCTCAACTTTGCCGTAAAATTTTTGATGTTTCATGCCATCAACGCTGAACCACGCTTTTTGACCAATATGCATATCTGCAATTTGCGTTTCTTTAAAGTTGGCAGTCACCCAGCGCTGCTGTGGAATCAAATACATCAGTTGAGAGCCTGAAGCAACATATTGACCAATCCGCGGGCTGACTTCGCCAAGCTGACCATCCATAGGTGCCACAATTGTGCTGTAGTCTTTGGTGGTCACAGCCTGATCAAACTGTGCTTTGGCGCTATTCACTTGTGCTTTAAGCCCCGTCGCTGCAACTTGTGCGGTCTTGAATGATTCTTTGGCAACCAGCAAATTGGCTTCTGCTTGATGAAGTTGGGCCAAACTATTTTTAGCATCTGCAGTGGATTTGTCTTGTTCAGTTTTCGACGCAGCACCAGTATTGCCGAGTTGTTTGTAGCGCGTCATTTGTGCAAGGGCTAATTCATAGGCCGCACGTGATTGGTCCACTTTCGCTTCGGCTGCCGTAATATCCGCTCTGCGTTGTTCAATGGCCTGGCTTTGATTGGCAAGTGAATTCTGTGCTTGTTCCACCCCAGATTCAGCCTGTGTGACTTTTTGATCATAGGTCGTTGCATCGATATGCATAAGCACTTGACCTTTTTTCACATGATCAAAATCCGTCACCAAAACATCTTTCACATAACCATTAATTTGTGACGAAAGCACCGTGGTTTTGCCTTTGACATAGCTATTTTCAGTCGACTCGATACTGTTATGAAATGGACCAATTCGCCACGCCCATAAGATCAGCGCAATCCCCAACAAGAGGATGATCAACATGAAAATCAGGGTACGCTGCGGCGTAGAAATAAGCTTGCTTGATGGCGCAGGCATAGCGGTTGCTGTTTGTGGTTGCTGCGGTGCTGCCTGCTCAGTGGGTTTATGGTCTTCGGTCATGTTGTTCTCAATATCAATTAGGTCATTTGGCGGTTGCTTATGTTGTTTAAGTCGGGAAAATTTTAGCTACTATCTGTGCGTTGCTGTTGGCGTAATTGATATTTATTTTTGCCAATCAGAAACAAGCCCCAAAGCAACAATAAAACGGCGAAGATGCCATTTAAAAAAATCACATCGTTATAGGCTCGAACTTGGGCTTCTCGAGTGATGGTTTGATTAAGGCTACGTATAGCTTGTTGTTGGTCTAAATTAGGGTCTAAAGAATATTGATGCGCACTTTGAGCCAATTGTTGTAGGCGCTGTTCGACTATAGGAGAGGTTTGCGATAAATCATTATAAATCTGTGCCTGATAGGTTTGGGTACGCATTTGCTGGTAGGTCGAAAAGAAAGATGATCCGACGAGACCACCAAAGGTTTGCGTTGCAGAAAACAGCACGATAAACGTCACCATGTGCGATGGGCCTTTTTGCAAAGCACTGACAATGCCAGTAAGCAAAAGTGGGCCAATAAACATGCCACTGGCAAAGCCCACCAAAAACTGACTCCAATAAAAATCATGCGGGCGAACATCACTGGTCAGGTGGTAATCCAGCGCACAAGCAAAGAGCACGAGACCTGCTGCACCGAGCAGATGAAGCACGATTTTTTCTTTGGAAAAGGTCAGGGCACTAAACACTGTGCCTAAGACAATCCCGATCAGCACGATGGTATAAAAGGAAACAAATTGGTCGGGTCCCATGCCCATGGTTTTCAAAAAATTCACGGCTGCATAGCTTTGTTCTGACATGAGAAAGCGAATGGCAAAGGCACCGATAATAAAACTCACGGTCGACGATGTTCCGAGCCAGCGTGTGACAATCAGAGGATTGACCCGAAAATGTTCATAGGTCAGACCGACAACTAAAAGAATCAAAGCGGTGATGAGTAAATAGGCCAACCATTCAGCCTCAAACCACCAAAGAATCGGGCCTTGAGTCAACACGATACATAGCAATGCAAAGCCGGGTGCTAATAATGCAAAGGTGAATAAATCCTGCTTTTCAAACACTTCGATACGTAGGCTTCGTGGCAATTTGAGTGAGACAACCATCGCCAAACAACATAAGGCTAGACCTAATTCAAAGGTGTAAAAAATAGACCAATCGTTGACATCGACCAGATACGGCGACATGATCCATGCCAGCGGAATACCTAACTGCTGAAAGCCCAAAGCCAGATAAAGCCCACGACCAAAATGAGCACGTTTAAACGCTTGCATGATGTAATACATCCCAAGCGAACTGAGTGGCGCTGCAAGTAAGCCGCTAATTACCCGTGCAAAAATTGCCATTTCATAGGTATGGACAAATAAATGCAGCACCATCACCGCGATAAATAAAACCAAACCAATTTCTGAAAATAGCCTAAGTCCATATTGTTGGCGGGCTTTAAATAAGATTAGGTTGGAGCTGACATTGGCCATAACAAATGCCGCAGGGATCCATGCCGCTTCTGAAGGCGTTAAGCCATATTCACCTTGTAGAAGGGGTAAATTTGCCGTAATGAATCCATTACTTAAGCTCCCCGAGATCGCAACAAATAAACCGATAAAGAAGTATAAAAAACGCTTATAGGTGGGATGCGCAATCGCAGCGGGAGAGCCGGGCAAAGTCGGTTTTTCTTCGGGTGTCCAATCCGGAGCAGGTTCCAATAAACGTGGAGATTTGGACATGACGTGTTACCCGCAAATACCATGCAGTAAAAACTCCACGGCACGTTTGGCGAGTTTTTCCTGATCTGCTTCGGTATGGCCTTGCAATGCTGCACGTAAAATGGAGGTGACCATGGCATAGTCCGCTGGTTTAAAGTCTGCTCGACAGCGACCATTTTGAATGGCCTGATCAATCATCGGTTGCAAAATGGCATCACGTCGTTGGTATATTTCAACCATGGCAGGATCATCCCGATCGATCACACGCCAATATTCCATTAAAGCTGTGAGATAGGGAATATTATAAATATGGTCTTGAATGAGGCGAATAAATCCATCATCGAACTGTGCATAATTAAGCGCACGCTGTTCAAGTCGGTTCAAGGCACCTTGCATTAAGGCGAGTACCAACTCACGACGGTCATTAAAATTACGATAAAACGTCGCACGTCCAACTTGAGCTTGATCCATGATGAGTTGTAAAGGCGCATTGATTCCGTGAATACGGAAAACCTCAATCGCAGCTTCTAAAAGGACTTCGCGGTTTTGTGCAGCGAGTTGTTGACGTGTGGACATTATTCTTTGGCATCATCATTTTAAATTTATCTAGCTATTAAACGGACAAAAGTGTCCGAAGTAAAATCGTATTCGATAGCAGTTTTGTAACTGGTCTTCTATGTAGTTCTAATAAAATGAATAAATTATTTATTTTTAAAGGAAAAATATTCATATCTGCATGAATCTCAATCCGCATTGGTAAGATCTTTGAGACATAATTCCTGACAAATGACCCTAAATCGGTAGATAAATAAGGTGAATATCTACACAAAAATGCTATGCTGAATTTATAAACAAGATAATTATAAAAATGGAGGGCATCCAATGAGCAAATTAAGTCGGGCTGTGCTGCCTATGCTGTGCCTGTGCAGTTTTTGGATGGTGGGTTGTGATACGACAGACGAATTGCATCGTCCTCAAAATGAACATCGCACCATGATCATTGGTGGTGTCCCTGTAAATGACCATGACTATAAATTACCGCGTGAAGATGTTGCGCTTAATGAAGCCGCTGCGGATGACGATTAGCAGATAGATCCGTCAAAAATAGGGTGGACATACTGTCAGTACACGGTAGTGAGACGTGACAAGTAAAGAGTCACAGATGCAGTGTGCTACGTCAGATGTGTGAACATTTTGAAGTAGACGTCTTACTTCTGCAGTTTAGTTTGTTGGATTAAAGCCTTACAAACATTTAAAAAGGCTCTGTACTCGCCCAGTATGCCCGAACTGGAATGAACCGTGGTTCAAATGACTAAATCAGGTCAATCTATCAGGTCTATTTGCCAATTGGATGCCTGAATTTCTAAATTATTTTGTCTAAGTTGCTGACTAATACTGTCAGCCTGTTTCTGTAAATCTGCCACTGCAATGGTTTTAATCCAACGGATTTCACTTGAACTATAACGACCATTTTCACGGCGTGAGCTGTCGATTGCTTGTTGCAAGATACGATGCTGTTGGGTCAATAAATCACGTTTATTGAGCACTGAAAGCATGCAGCGTCCTGAACTGGTTTTAGCTTGTGCATTGGTGGCGTGAATCTTTTCAATTAAACCATAAAGTTCTGTATTTACGGCAAATGCTTCTTGAATTAAAGCATTCGGTTCTTCGCTGGGTGCATCACCTTCTTGAATGAGCACGTTGTTATTGATTCGTTGCTGCAGCGAGGCCAATTTAGTTTGTAAGTCACTGCGTAAAAGTAGGGCTTCGGCTAATTTCATTGTCTTGATATTAATTTGTACTTTTAGCGATCATGCGATGGATTAATGCGGTATTCAAGTTATTTATAGTGAAAAATTTGGTCAATTAAAATAAACACTGCAAATTATAGGGAGAAATTCAGAGATTCTATCTGTAAAATTGCCACGAATTTAAGTGAAAACGGTGTGACAGTGGAATCATTTTGGATATTAGGCTCGATTGCGGCAGCACTATTACTTGGTGCAATGAGCCCGGGGCCAACGTCAATTTATGTGGCGAAAAATTCCATTGCGATTTCACGTAAACACGGTTTATTTACCGCTCTTGGTACAGGTTTGGGTGCTGCAATATTTGGGCTTTTAGCGGTATTGGGTTTGCAGGCATTTTTATTGGCTGTACCTTCTGCATATTTGGCCTTGAAAATTTGTGGTGGTTTATATCTGCTTTGGATGGCATTTAAAATTATAAAACATGCCAAAGAACCGATTGAAGCTGGTGATGCCAGCAGCTCGCAGATGTCACTCCGTCGTGCATTTACCACTGGTTTAATTACTCAGTTGTCGAATCCTAAAATTGCAATTGTGTTAGCCAGTATTTTTACAGCACTTTTACCGAAAGAGATTCCAACGTATTTTTACTTTGTACTGCCAGTTTTGTGTTTCTTTATCGATGCAGGCTGGTGTTCATTGGTCGCTGTGGCTTTGTCAGCAGAAAAACCACGCAAAGTCTATTTGAAGTTTAAAGCGGGTTTTGATCGGGCAGCAGGTGCAGTGATGACAGTGCTTGGGTTAAAGCTGATTTTTGGGATGAAGTGATTGAACTTAGCTCCCTAAAAAGCCTCTTTGATAGAGGCTTTTTTTATTGGGTTTATTTTTAAATTTACCATGAAATTCTCTCTCCTTTTAGGAGGTGAGAAGCACTGCTTCGTAAGGGAGAGGTGATTTTTGTAGTTAAAATGGTGATGGCTTTATACTTGTGAATGTAATTAACATACTTAATTGAAATTTTTCATAAAATTCTTATTTTTTAAAAAAATTGACATTAGAAAGTTAGATTAAGTATAAATAATTATCTTATAAAAAATATTAGGTTGCAGGCATGAGTAAATTTCAGGGGAAAGCTCAAATTACGGATGAAGGTATTAAAAAGCACTTCAAAAGTACTGAGCCTTATAAAGCAATTTTTGAATACGTATGGAATGGTTTTGATGCTAAAGCTTCGAATGTACATATTAATATAATAAGAAATGATTTTGGTGGCCTAGCAACAATTTCCATTATTGATGATGGAGATGGTATTGATTTGGAAAACAGGTGTAACAGTTTTGAAAAATTTAATGAGTCACATAAAAAGCACGACGATGATTTACATGGTTCACATGGTAGAGGGCGTTTAGCATTTCATAGGCTAGCAAAAGATGCGATATGGTTTACAAAGTGGAATAATCAGAATGCAAAAATTTGTATTTCTGACGATGCTATTTCACATTATGTTGGTGACTTTATTGATGAGAGTAGCCAATGCGAAAACTTAAAGAGATTAAAGTCTGGGACATGTGTCATATTAAACTCCATTTACCCTAAAATTGCGTTTCCTTCTGATCAAGTTTTTATAGAAAATTTACAAAAAGAATTTAGTTGGTTTTTAATTATAAATCCTCAGAAAAAATTATTTTTAGAAGATAAAGAAATACCTATTTTGGACCATGAAACTGTAGGTAGGGAGGTTGAAATTGATGATATAGAATTCAAAATTACAGCTATAAGATGGCATGATAAGTTAAGTCATGAGAAATCTTGTAATTATTTACTCGATGTAAATAATAAAATAATTTTTAAAGAGCTTAGTAAAGCGAATAATAAAATTGATTTTCATACAAGTTGTTATGCTCAATCCGAATGGAATGATACTTATAATAAAGATGAATTAGAAATAGATCCTCAGGCAGAATCACAACAAAAAATTTTGAAAAAAGTTACGTCTGAAATGAGTTTGCTATTAAAAGAAATTTATGAAGAATATTTGAGAGAATATGTGGATGCCAAAATAGAGGACTATGACAAACAAGGCTATTTCCCTTCTTATGATGGTTATGACCATAGTTATGCATTATGGCGTAAAGAAAACACAAAGGAAGCTTTTAAAAGCATATATTTAGCTGATCCCAAGGTATTTTCAAAACTTGCTTTAAAACCTCTAAAAATTATTATCAGAATGTTAGATAAGCTTTTGGTATCTAAAGAAAATGATGCCATATTTGATGTTCTAAATGATGTTTTAGACTTAAATGACCTCCAAGTAGACTTATTAGCTAAACAATTAAAATCAACGACCTTGGAGAGTATAATTAGTACGATTGAAACTTTACAGAAAAGAGAGTTAGCTATTAGTAAGTTAAAGGAGTTAATGGATAATCATTACAAAATAGTTTTGGAAACTCCTGATTTGCAAAAAATCATTGAAGCGAATACTTGGTTGTTTGGTCCTCAATACGAGATTTTAGGTGCAGAAGAAGATAGTTTTTCTAAGATAGCTAGAAATTTAAGAACAGAAATTCCAGGAATTGATAACGTTGGTATAGATGATCTAGAGTCTGATGATCAAACAGAGATAGATATTGAAGGGCTAAATAGACAAGTTGATCTTTTTCTTGCAAGAAAAAAATATACTTTTGATGCTTCAGGTAAACCTATTTATAAATGTATTATTGTTGAAATTAAAAAACCAAGTCTCGCTTTAAATAAAAAGCACCTAACTCAATTAAATGATTATGCTGAAATAATTTCTAAGCACCCAAGTTTCAATAGTGGAAAATTGATATTCGAATTAATTTTAATAGGACGAAAAATTTCTAAAGATGATTTTTATATAAAATCTCAATTGGAAAATAATAAATCTAAAGGTGAGTTAGGCTTAGTACTACATACTGAGAAAATAAAATGTTATGTAAAAGATTGGTATACAATTTTTGATGAGTTTGATCTCTCCAACAAATTTTTGTTAGATAATTTAAAGTCGCAATATGAAGATTTATCGGAAGAAAGCAAAGTTTCTCTTGTAGGTGATTTACAAGGACAAAAAGCAAGTTAGAAGCAAAAGCTCCATTAAAATATATTGGATTCTCAAAAAATACCTCTCCCTAACCCTCTCCTAAAAGGAGAGGGAAACTAAAGGCATAAAAAAGCCCCTACAAAGTAGAGGCTTTTCCTATCTAAGACTTAAATCTTAAGACACTTTATCACCCGGTTTAGCACCAGTTTCAGGTGAAATCACCCAAACACCTTCGCCATTACCCGCAGCTAAAACCATACCGTTAGAAATACCAAAACGCATCTTACGTGGTGCAAGGTTAGCCACCATCACCACCAATTTGCCTTTAAGGTCTTCAGGTTGGTAGAACTCACGAATACCGCTAAACACGTGACGTGGCTCAGCTTCACCGACATTTAAAGTGAGTTGTAAAAGCTTGTCAGAACCTTCAACGTGAGCAGCTTCTAAAACTTCTGCTACACGTAAGTCAACTTTCATAAAGTCTTCGATACCGATAATTTCTGCTTCGCCGACTTTAGGCTCAGGTTTCTTCTCTTTGGCTTTCTCTTTTTTCTTTTCCGCTTTTGGCGCTTCAGCAGGAGCAGCTAACGAATCTTTAGACGCATCGACCATAGCAGCAACCGCTTTCGGGTCTACACGTTGCATCAATGGTTGGAATTGAGCAATTTCATGATCCACTAAAATCGTTTTGCCTGAAGCAAAGTCGAAAGATTCAAGTTTTAAGAAGCTTTGAACTTCTGCTGCCAATGTAGGAAGTACTGGCGCAAGGTAAACAGCCAATTGACGGAACAAGTTGATGCCGACAGAACATACGTCATGAACTTGCTGTTCTTCGCCTTCAATTTTCGCAAGCGCCCAAGGCTTTTTCTCGTCGATATATTGGTTGGCTTTGTCAGCAAGTGCCATGATTTCACGGATTGCCGCAGAGAACTCACGTGCTTCATATTGAGCAGCAATTGAAGCCCCTGCATCAATAAAACTTTGAACCAATTCAGGCTCTGCACACGTTGCAGAAAGTTTGTTATCAAACTTCGTGTTAATGAATTTCGCACAACGGCTTGCGATGTTGACCACTTTACCAACAAGGTCTGAATTCACTTTCTGAACGAAGTCATCAAGGTTCAAATCAGAATCTTCAACTTTGTCAGAAAGTTTAGACGCGAAGTAGTAACGTAAGTATTCAGGGTTTAAATGCTCAAGATACGTTTCTGCTTTAATGAACGTACCGCGAGATTTAGACATCTTCTGACCGTTTACAGTCAAGAAACCATTTACAAATAAGCTTGTTGGGGTACGGTAGTTGGCACCTTCAAGCATTGCAGGCCAGAACAATGCGTGGAAGTAAACAATGTCTTTACCAATGAAGTGATACACCTCATTTTTCGAATCTTTTTTCCAGTAGTCGTCAAAGCTTAGGTCAGGACGTTTAGTCTTGATGTAGTTTTCAAAGCTCGACATATAACCGATTGGCGCATCGACCCAAACGTAGAAGTATTTATTTGGCGCATCAGGAATTTCAAAACCGAAGTAAGGCGCATCACGTGAGATGTCCCAATCCGATAAGCCTGCTTCAAACCATTCATCAAGTTTGTTGGCAATTGACACAGGTAAACGGCCTTCGTCACGTGTCCATTTTTGCAGGTATTCACCAAAGTTCGGCAGTTTAAAGAAGTAGTGATCTGAAGATTTCTCTACAGGTGTCGCACCGCTTAAAGTCGATTTTGGATTTAACAGCTCAGTTGCGTTGTAAGTTGTACCGCATACTTCGCATGAGTCGCCGTATTGGTCTTCCGCTTTACATTTCGGGCATGTGCCTTTAATGAAACGGTCTGACAAGAACATTGCTTTTTCAGGGTCAAACAATTGCGTCACAGGGCGTACAGCAATGTTGTCCGCTTCACGGTTCTTAATGTAAATCTCAGAAGCGCGTGCTTGGTTTTCTGGGCTGTTGGTTGAGTCGTAATGGTCAAAATCAACTTTAAAGCCAGCAAAGTCACGCTCATGTTCTTTTTGTACATTGGCAATTTGCTGTTCAGGTGAAATACCATTGGCTTCAGCACGTAGCATGATCGCTGTGCCGTGAGCATCGTCCGCACATACATAAGTCACGTTATGACCCATTGCACGCATCGCACGTACCCAAATATCTGCTTGGATATAACCGAGTAAATGACCCATATGGATTGGGCCATTGGCGTATGGAAGGGCGTTAGTGACTAAGATATTACGCACGGATATGACTCTCTCATTCGTATTTATGCAATGGGCTGTAATTTTACATGAGATAGCCAGTACTTGCACAAGGGAATAGGTGAAATCTTTGCAAAAGTAAAAAAATCTATATTGCTGACACAATTACAGTGATAATAGGGCATAACTGTGATGCCTAAGAGTAACAAGCCCATGTATGAAGATGACTATGAAGACGATCAGCCAATCACTCGTATTCCTCAAAATGAACAGCGTCATAAATTGGGGCATCACATTATTAAAGATGCGCAGCAATATTTAGAACAGATTTCTGCAGATGAGCATGCTTTACTGATTCAAACCCTGCGTCATTTGGCACAAGATGAGCCTTATTTCGATATTTTGGCCGATGAATTAGATCAGCCTGTAGAAATGAAAGTAGCGAATGATGCTTTAAATTTATTGTATTTTTGGCAACTGCTTCATCAACATGAAAATGATGCAGACTTTGATTTTCTGAATGTCATCAATAGCGAGTTTTTCCAAATTGAAATGTTGAAAGCCTTTGATGCTTTGAATATTGGTGAACATAAAGCAGCGCGCCGTCAGGTACTTTTAGATGCGTTTAAACTGTATAAATTAGAAATACATGCAGGATGTATCCCTGTGTTATATGCACAGCTTGAAGGTATTTTGACTGACGTGCTGATTCAAACGGGTTTCTTAAATCAAAATGGCACTAAATTTGTCGATGTCTATAAAATTGTACCGGGGCTCAAAGGCAGTGAAATTAAAAGCCTGTGGCACAAATCTAAAATCGCTAATGAGTTGAATCCGTATTTTGCCGAATTGGCAGCCTATCAAATGGATAGCAGCTCTACCGTAGCAAGGACCCGTCATAATATTTTGCATGGTACCGATGTCGCACATTTTAATCAGGGACGGAGTTTCATCCTGTTTATTTGGCTGTTTTCCGCAGTGAGCTTTATGAGTACGGTCAGCAAATAAGCAAATTTTCAAGAGATCAATGCATCAGAATGGCGTTGGTCTCTTTGCATAACATCATCCTTTAAATTACAAGCTTAGAGTAAAAACAACCATACAAATTTTCATTAAACCATTGTGAAAATAGGCAATCACATGGCGTTTTCCTGTGGTTGATTTGTTTCTAAATGCGTCT
Source organism: Acinetobacter amyesii (assembly GCF_002018365.1). GTDB lineage: Bacteria > Pseudomonadota > Gammaproteobacteria > Pseudomonadales > Moraxellaceae > Acinetobacter > Acinetobacter amyesii. The sequence goes on along the minus strand of NZ_MVKX01000009.1, from coordinate 31,136 downwards.
ATTTCAGGTATCTGCTTCAAATCGCGTTATAACTATTGTTAGACAATAACTGAGAACAGGGTGAGCGAGATGACAACAGACAACACATTAAATGATTTAAAAAATAAAGCATCAGAACTTGGTGATGACATACAACTCAAGGCCAAAGAGGCGCAACTTGAAGGTGAAAAGGCACTCGATGGTGCAAAGCATAAAGTTGAAGAACTCAAGCTTGAGGGTGAAAAAGCCTTAAATGATGCGAAACATGAACATGCAGAACAGCATGCAGAAACCAAAGACCGTCTAGAGCAGTTAAAAGCAGAAGCGAGTCATAAGTTTGATGAAGCCAAAGTCAAAGCAGCCGAACTTAAACATGAGGCTGTGGAAAAATTTGATGAACTAAAAGTGCAGGCGACAGAGAAATTTGACGAGCTAAAAAAGAAAGCCACTGACACACTGCATAAGTTTAAAAAAGATGACCAAGCTTAATTGGATCTGATGAAAAAATCCGCTCTATCTTGAGCGGCTTTTTTAGGATTCATTGTTTTAATCCATCTAATTTTCAGTCTTAATATTTTTGACTTGATCATCGACTACGGTAATCACGTAGCGCATATTGGCAATTTCATAGGTGTAATCTACCGCTAGTTTTGCAGGCTGATTTTTCTCTTGCAGTGGATAAGACAGCATTTTCATCGGAGAGGCTTGCATACGCGAGCGCATGAGATCGAGGCTATCACCAATCGCTACAGTTTGTCGGTCAGGTGTTTGAATGGCTTCAGTCGCAATTTCTGCATAGGCTGCTGAAGTCAGGAGCATCAAGGCACATAAAGTTGTTTTATATACAGACTTCTTATAGATAGTCTTCTGATACATAGTCTTCCCCATTTTTAAAATTAAAAGCACCAGATGTGCCTTTAGATTGCCCATCCATCGCTATGATTATTCTATTAAATCGATTGAAATATAGACTGAAATTACTATGAAAATGTATGGTTGATATGTAATCAATTTAAAATTTAATGGCTTTGGTTTAGCCGCAAAAATCAGTTGCAGGTGCATTTTTAAGTGTCACACGTTTGAAAACTTGCTTGAAAGCTGACTAAATTACTCAACTTTATAAGCTTATAGGGATAAGTCATTCATCTCCCTCTTACTCTGTGGCAGATGAACAGGTAAACTATCGCTATTATCTTTTGATGTTCCTGTTTGGAGACAACATAATGTCGTGGCTTTCTTCTCTAAAATCTGTGTTTTCACCCTCCCAAGAGGTGAAAGAGGAGGAAATCCAACAGGTTTTACAAAACTATGTACTTCCCAATTCAAATAATGCCTTAAAAGACCGTATTACACAGGTGAATGTGCAAGGTCAGATCTTACAGATCACGATTAATACCTTTCCTTCAGAAGCCGAAGACTTACAAAAAATCCATGATGATTTGGCTGATGCGTTGGAAAAATGCGGCATTAACGAACTGAATATGCATGTGATTCAACAAAAAACAGGGCATAAATCTGAAGGTGGTTGTGGTCATCATCATGCAGAAGGCGAAAGCTGTTCTAGCCAAGAAAAAGCAGAGAGTTCAGCAGCAAAAAGCCAGTTACCTCCAGTTGTGGATGCGTCTGCGAAAACACCTGAAGCACCTGCTGAAGTTGATCCGAATAACCCACCGATTCAAAAAGCCGCTCCACAACAGCGTGATGTACCGAAACATCCACGCATTAAAAATGTCATTTTGGTGTCATCTGGTAAAGGCGGTGTGGGTAAATCGACCACCACTGTGAACTTGGCGCTCGCATTACAACAACTGGGTTTAAAAGTTGGGGTATTAGATGCAGACATCTATGGTCCAAGTATTCCAACGATGCTTGGCAATGCAGGCCGTACGCCGATGATTGAAGCTGAGCAATTTGTTCCTATCGAAGCATATGGTATGGCTGTGCTTTCAATTGGTCACTTAACTGGGGATAACAATACGCCAGTGGCTTGGCGTGGGCCGAAAGCGACGGGGGCGTTAATGCAGCTCTTTAACCAAACTTTATGGCCTGATCTGGATGTATTGGTCATTGATATGCCACCAGGCACAGGTGATATTCAGTTGACGCTTGCACAGCGTATACCAGTGACAGGTGCTGTGATTGTGACGACACCACAAAACGTTGCATTAATGGATGCGACCAAAGGCATTGAGTTGTTTAATCGTGTACACATTCCCGTGATGGGCGTGGTTGAAAATATGTCGACCCATATTTGTTCGAACTGTGGGCATGAAGAGCAAATCTTTGGCACAGGTGGTGGTGACCAACTTTCAGTCCAATATGACATTCCACTTTTAGGTCGTTTACCGCTGAACGTACAAATTCGTGAAAATGCCGATGCAGGAAAACCGTCTGTGATTGCTGGTGATGATGCTGCTGAAAGCTATATGGCGATTGCGCAAAAAATTGCAGACGCATTGCCTCAAGCTGAAAAAGATAAAAACCGTATTTTCTAAGGGTTAACTGAAATTTAAGTTGATCGTATTAAATCTGGCCTCGTGCCAGATTTTTTTTCTTAAAAAGACCCATTTTGATTTTTTTATAGGCAGTCGGTTGTTGTGTTTACACAATGTTACATTGTATACATATGTAACGCTATATTTTAGCGCTTAATCACACTCATTAAATTATCTTGATAAATAATGAGTTAACCAAATGAAAACTTTAGTCAAATCTATCGTTCTTGCTGTGAGTACAACTGTGTTCGCTGCTTCTGCAATGGCAAATACAACGGCTCCTACGGCGAAACAAGTTGCAGGTCAAATTGCGCAACAAAAAATCGCTGCAAATTCAGATGTACAAAAAGCGGTAAAAGCAAAGTCTGAAGCTGAAGCGAAAGCGGCAAAAAAAGTCAGCGATCAAAAATCAAAATTGACTGCAAAAGAACTCAAAGCGAAGAAAGCAGCTGAAGCTAAAGCAGAGAAAGCTGCAAAAGCCAAAGCTACGCAAAAAGCACAAGCTGCAAAAGACATTAAAAAAGCGATTGTGGGTTAATCACTGACCATTGATTTTTCAGTGCGCCTGACTTTGGTCAGGCTTTTTTTTGTCCTTATGAAAAACAGCAGTGTTAAATATAAGATTCTTAGAGGATTTTGACTGCGTAGTTTTTTAAATTATACGCTGAAATATTTGCTTAATATTTTGATATTTAAACATAAAAATTAGTCATCACTAAAATTCATTAATCATCGTAAAATAAGTTTTTGCTAAGTCCAGCAAACTGAATTAATCTTCGCGGATTAAGTTTGAGGTCAAAGTATGATTTCATGGTTTTTTATTGGTCTAGTTATCAGTATTTTGTTAACACCGGGACCAACCAATACGTTACTCGCATCTTCGGGTATTCAAGTTGGGCTACGTAAATCATTCCGACTCATTCCAGCGGAAGCCTTTGGTTATTTTATTTCGATTAGCCTATGGGGTTTTCTCATTGGTAAAATTTCCGTACATTTCCCTTTACTGCCGACCATTTTAAAATTGTTTAGTGCAGGCTATATTCTATTTTTAGCTATGCGATTATGGCGTACAGCAACTGTCGCTGAAAATTTTAATCAAAAGGGCATTCGTGCACGCGAACTTTTTGTTGCGACGTTATTAAACCCAAAAGCATTATTATTCGCATCTGCGATTTTTCCTGCATTGGCTTGGCAAAATGCGCAATATTATGTAGCTCACATGCTAATTTTTTTGCTGTTAATCGTTCCAATAGCATTCTTTTGGACCTTCCTTGGTTCAGTTTTGGCATCGAATAAAATTAGTTGGCTCAATCAAGCCAATCTACAACGAACAGCGTCATTGGTCTTGGTTAGTTTTTCGATTCCACTGAGTTATTCTGCGATTTTAAAACTCTAAATTGATTTGAAAATGACTAAATCCTCTTAGTTCGGCAAAGCTTATTTTCATTAAGTCGGATTTCAGTTAAAGTACCACGCAATAATTGATTTAAGTTTTTGGATAGAGATAAATGGCTATTAAGTCTGATCGTTGGATTCGCGAAATGAGCGAAAAACACGGCATGATTGAACCGTATGCAGAAAACCAAGTCCGTTATGATGAAAATGGCGAAAAGCTTATTTCGTATGGCGTGTCGAGCTATGGTTATGACGTGCGCTGTGCTCGTGAATTTAAAGTCTTTACCAATGTTCATTCAGCAATTGTTGACCCTAAAAACTTTGACGATAAAAGCTTTATTGATATTGAATCAGACGTTTGTATCATTCCGCCGAACTCGTTTGCACTAGCACGTACAGTTGAATATTTCCGTATTCCACGTAACGTATTAACCGTTTGTTTAGGTAAATCAACCTATGCTCGCTGCGGTATCATTGTCAATGTGACACCTCTTGAACCAGAGTGGGAAGGCCACGTGACTTTAGAGTTTTCGAATACAACCAACTTACCTGCACGTATTTACGCGGGTGAAGGTGTCGCACAAATGTTGTTCTTCGAATCAGACGAAGTGTGTGAAACCTCTTATAAAGACCGTGGTGGTAAATACCAAGGGCAAACCGGTGTGACATTACCGAAAGCTTAATCCTTCGGATTTAGTTTAAAAAAGCGGGCGAATTAGCCCGCTTTTTTGTTGGGTCATTCATCGGAAAATAGACCATTCGGTGGGGAAGTTTTTGCAATTGAGTAATTATTCAGCATAATAAAAAGTTAAGTGACTGGTCTATCACAAGTCTCCATTTAAGGAATAAATGGACAATAACATCAAAGCCAGTTCTCAGGAATAAATATAAGAGAGATGCAGAGCATCTGATAAAAGGAAGGTCGAGATGACTCAATTCACCCAGGCTAAGTTATTCCGCCAGAGTTGCTTAGCAGCCGCAGTCAGCATGTTTGCTGCACCATCTGTTTATGCGCTTCAAGATCTATCAGATGAAGCACTTTCAGCCACAACGGGTGAAGGTGTTGCACTCACTTTAGAAAATTTCAAAATGGTCTTTCAAGGCCCAAATGACCGTTCTGCGGCTTCTAGTTATGCGTCAGGTATGGTTGATCCAGGGAAAAACGATACAGGTTTTATTCGGATTATTCCTACTGGTGAAAACTATGAACAATTAGGGCAGCGTGCTTACGATAAAATCTACAAAGCAGCTTATACAACAGCTTATCAAACTGAATGGGCGCAAAAGTATAGTAATTTGTATGATTCAACATTTGCGAGTTCTTATAGTGACTATACAAAAGCAAATTCAACAAGGATCACATCTGAAACAAAAACTAAATACGAAGCCTCGATTCGAAGTAGCTATGTAAACACGTATTTTAATACACCTACAATGCAGGCGTATTATAGCCAACGATATAACGATTATTTGGATGGTGTGACATGGCCATATTCAATTGAAAGTGATGGTACAACGACATCAGGTGTATCTGGTACGAGAAATAATGAAGAAAAGTCTGCCGAAAATGCATTAAAAAATACATATGAAATGATTGAATTGTTATATGGGAAAAATTCAACGACATCTATTCCTACAAATTCAACATTTTACAAAAATTACGTTAATGGAAAGATTACACGTTCTAATGCAATTGATACAAAGACAACGAATGATCTAGCCTTAAAAACAGCTCAGATTATTAATGATTTAGCGACTGCCGACGCAAAGTTAAAAGCAAATGCTGCTACAACTTCGGCACGAGAAGCTGTAACCAAATCTTCAGAAATAAAGGCAAAAGAAATTGCATCAACAAGTTCAATCGGAACGTTACGCTCGAAAGCCGATGTTTTTATTTATGGTTTGGCACTTTCCAATAGCAAAGACAAAAATGGTAAAAGTTCATTAGCAACACGCTATACCGATCAAGGGTTTAATTGGGGGACAGCTGAAAATCCGTGGCTTTTCCATGCGGGAAATCAAGATGTTGAACAATTTGCGAAAGATAATAAGGGGAATGTCGGTTACTTAGCAATTGAGGCACCATTAAAGAAAATTGCAGCAGATGATGCATCTAACAACATCAAACTAGGATTGTGGATGGATGTATTTTCACGGTCGTTGAATTCAAGCAATGTTGTTGATCCGATTACCGGTGCGCCGACTAGTGGCTTGGATAAAGACTATCGTTTACGTACTCAAATTGTTGCGAATGGTTTGAGCTTCAATGGTTCACAAGTTCGAATTTTTCAAACCCTAAAATCAACCAATACCAATTACAACCAAACCTTGGGTTTAGCTAGCCTAATTCGTATTAATACCAATGATCGTGCTGAATCACTTAGTATTAATGATGGTGATTTAGATGCTCGTGGTATACGTATTAGTACAGCTGCACGTTCTGAACTGGATGATGGTACTGCAGCGACACCAGCTATGGATCGGTCTGTTGCTCCGATTTTCCATGAAACGGAAGGTCTATACTTATATAGCCCAAACATCAATTTAGTTTTAGGCAATATGTATCAGCCCTTTATTGTGGGGTCGGAAGGTCGAAATATTATTTTGGAAGTAACACGTATACCTAACGTGCCTTCAATTTACAGTAAAATTTATACCTACTATACAGATATCGCTGGCAATACCACAGGTACATCAGGTTTAAATGCTGCAGACTTTAAAGGTTCAACCTGTAACGTCTATAGTTGTGGCACAGACTTAAAAGCCAATGCTTCAGATGCTACAGCACTGTACCAAGGGCGTGATGCAACACATAGTAGTATTGCAATCGGTACAGTAGAACGCTTGCCTGGTAATCTGCTGAATGCAAAAAGTACGGATACTGCGACAGGTGTAGTGTTTAAAGGTGTTAATGGACAAAGCACGAACTTAGGATCTGTTGCCATAGATGGTGTCTTGATTCAGCACTTAAAAATAAGAACAACAGGGCTGTAGGAGAAATTACATGTATAAAATTTTATGCGCTGTTGTTTGTGCTGTACTGACACAAACTCATGCAGGTTTAGTGTCTATGGATAATAGCGAACTTACCGCTGCAACGGGTCAAGGCGGTGCAGATCTCAGTTGGACACTTTCCTTAAACCATCAATACGCCAATGATATGTCAAAAAACAACATATCAATCATGGATGCGAATGGTAAAACGACTCAAGCTTTTTATGGATATCAATGTTCATCCAATGAGTTTTGTCGCTTAGCACTTGCACCCAATAATCATGTGGATGCAAATGGTAATAAGAAATGGTTGGTGTTTAAACAGTTTCAAGGAACGTTACAGATCGATCAATTTTCACTGGATGGTGTGACGATTATCAATCGTGAAGGTAATCCGCAAACGGCTATGCAGTTGACATTTTATGATGATAAGCCATTAAAAATTAGGAATTTAGGCTTTGCGACGTTGGCAGTAGAAACAGGTACGACAGGTAAGGAAGGTTATGAAAATACCAGTACTTATACGACCTATACCGAAAAGAAAGCTGATGGAACAACTTCAACTTTAGCTGTGCCTGATTTTGATCGTGGTTCAGAACAAGGATTTATGGGTGTTAATGTGCATGGCAACATGCACATGAGTGGAAAGTTAAACATCTTCAGTTTTAACTGCACTGGAAATGGTGCAGGTCGCTGTTAATCAGCTGTGACTGAATATAAGGATATTGTGATGAAAAAAATAACAACTTTAACGGCACTCGCAACCAGTATTTTACTTGCTCAACATGCATATGCTTTTGAAGTGATGACCGATGAAAGCTTGGGTGCCGTTACTGGCCAAGATGGTATTTCGATTACCCATGAAGTTTCTAGAGTCAAAGTCGATCAGCTAAATTGGGTTGACCCAACTGACCAAAATAAGATGAAAATGGGTGTGCACAATGTGCAAATAGATGGCGTTGGGCAAAGCACCATTACATCAAAATTAGATTTTGATGTCGGGACAACGGATGCTGGTGTAGGCATGCGTATAGCTGCAAGTGTCAGCCCATTTACGGCTGTTGCACAAAATATTATGCTGCTGTGTCAAGGTGCAACGTGCCAAACGCCTACGCAAAATTTAGGTTCACTTACGATTGCAACATCTTCACCTTTAAAAGTATTACTTGAAACCAGCAATGGTCTATTTAACCGTAATGATACGGCGTATATGGAATTTCAATTGCAAAATGCCAGTATTAGTCATGGTATGAATGGACATAGCGTAACCTTAAAGGACTTTAACTTTAACTTTGCTGGTTCAGGTTATATGTATGTTGCAGCTGATGAAGGCATTGTTCTCACCACAAAATCCACGGGGAGCAAAGACCATACGGTCAATTTGGGGCGTGTAAAGGACACTTCAGATGTACATAGCTCACGTAGCGATGCCACAAACCCCGGCGTTAATATCGATCTACGCTACGGTACCGATAGTGGTGCACAGCGCAATTTAATTCGTATGGGAGCATCGGGTGCTGTCACCAATGCACGAGTTGCCTTAAATGCCAATCAAGAAGGAATCAAAGATTTTGGTCTAGCAACGAAGGCTTCAGGATATGAGTCTGTTGGTTCAGGTGGTTTACATTTAGGTGTGCGCGCGGATTTCACTTCAAAGGATGATCCGAGTCTTGTTGCAGGTCAAGCACCGACAACCTTAGAAATTGGCCATACGGGTATTGGTAGTTATGCCATTGAGTTTTCTAATTTAACGTCTTTAGTTGCTGATAAAAATGCCTATATTGATTTTGGCGATATTTATATCAATACCATTCAAGCAAAAAGCCTTGATTTTCTGGTAAATGATAAATTAAAAGCGACATTAGGTTTAACCAATAATGTTTTAACCCAAAACTTGTCAAATCAAACGGCGGGCGGAAATTTTGCACTAGTGGCGATTCGTGGTATGGATTTTCAGTCCATCGCGCGTACCGCACGATTTATTTCTGATAACTCAATTGCTGCAATTGCAAGTAATGACAACAGTTGGGGGATTGGTATCCCGATTTATAATATGAATGCCAATGTTGCATTATCAGAGAAAAAATACAGTTATAAAAATGCGGCTGAAAAATCAGGTATTGGCTATAACCTTGTAATGAGCACAGATGGTTATGGTGTTGATAAAAAAACAGGAACACCAAGTACAACTTCCATTATTTTGATTGATGGTAAAAAAGGTATTAATGGTCAAGAAGTCAATTATTATGCAGGCTTACGAAACATCAATGCACTTATTCAATCTGATGGTGTGATTGGTTATGAAAATGATGGCATCTATGTACGTGCAGATAATTTATTGATTGCAGCTAATGCCGAGTTAGCGATTGGTCAACTTCCTGGTTCAACCTATAACTGTGCGACTACAGCTTCTGCCAAATGTGGGACTACAGTACCTTTAGATAATTTCTCTAAACGTGATGATGTGTTGACGAATATTGCGTTTAAACTCGATGGTAAAGGTGAGCTATTTATTGTACCGGGTCTAAATGACAGTGCAGAAAATAATTATTTATCTTTCCGTGGAAGCTTTGAATTTAAAGCATTAACAGATGCTGAAAAGAAAGATCAAAAAGTTATGGGAAGCTATTTAAGTTTGATGAATGAAGATGTAAATGCCAGCGGTGTCGTTTCAGCTTCAAGTATCAATATTAATAAAATGCAGGGCGATCTAGGCTTTGATGCTCGAATTAAAATGAAACAAGATTCGGTAGAGTTTGATAATCAGGTAAAATTCAATCCAACCAATAATATGTCTAAAGCGTTTCGTGCAGAAGTTTCGATGTTAACAAATGGCAATATGCAAAAGATGGCAGATATTGCCCTAACAGGTGGAACAATGCGAAGTAATATGGCGATCACTCCGCGCTAGAAAAAAATGAATAAATAACAAATAAAATAACGAACAGGGAATTTGTTATGAAGAAAAAGTTAATTACAAGCTTGATATATTCGACGTTTGCATTGAGTAGCTTATCGCATGCGATGACAGCTTTAGATGACCAAGAGTTATCGAACATAGATGGACAGGCACTTTTATCTATGGAATATACTCAAGGCTATTCCGCGGTGGATAATAATGGACAGAATATAGACCAGTCTAATGTAGGTTTTTATAAACTTGGTTTAGAAGCTGAAATGGAACTCAATGCAAATATTAAAAAATTGCAGTTAGGTTGTGGTGGTGTAAATAATTCTATTAGCTCAGGATGTGATATTGATATTGATCATATTTCATTGAGTGGGTTGCCTACGAACAGTAATTATACATCAGATGATCGTGCTGCTACGTCTGCTTTACTATCAAACCCATTTGTAGAGTTGGCCATTAAAAATCCAAAATCTGCTTCGACTCGTGAGGTTATGGGGTTTAGGTTGAGTGCTGAAAAAATTTCTGGGCTTATGACGCTTGGAACATCTAACGAAGTTGACTCAAATGGAAACGGAGTTCCAAATGGGATTAATAGCTTTAGTGGTTATATGAAAACAAAAACAGCATCTGGTACGGCGATTACTGCTGAACGATATATGACTTATGCTGATACAAATCGTGAAATTGAAGGTGAGGTAAAAGGTAGTTTACTCAGTAGTTCTTGTGGTGGCTTAAACATATGTTTGGATATCGGGTATAAATCTACTGACTATAATTTGAAATTAGAATCAACAACAGCACCCTTTACTATTGAATCCACAGTGGTTTCAGGGACACGTTTAAAAGATGTTGAATTAAAAGGCTATGGAACAGTTGGAACGCTAAATTTCTCAGGACCCTTAAAAGCGAAAGTGCTGAATTTACTGAATTTAGACAAACAGGTGACAGGTAATATTACAGGTTTAACGACTGATATTACTGTCAATCAAAACTTAGGTTTAATCCATGCTTTATACTTAAATAACCCAGCTTCGTTGTCGTTGCAAGCACAACAAATTTTATGGCCTGGAGCATCTGTTGCGGCGAATAAAGGTTGGTGGTTAGCAATGGAAGACGAGGTCGATTTAGGCAGTTTGAGCCCAACGACAAAAGTTGAGATTACTAATGAAGTTTTAAAACAAACAATTGATGGCATTAATAAAGACTTAACTGATAATCCTCGATTATGTGGGAATTTATTAACTGGTTGTATTGGTGGGTCTGCTCTTGCAGTAGGGAACATCGCAATGACAACAATGCTAGATTTTCCATTAACAAACTTAACGTTACAAGGTCAAAACTTTAGATCTAACTGCTTCGGCGGGCTGAAATTCTGTTAAGGCTTTAAGTATTTAATATAAAAAATCCCGCACGTAGCGGGATTTTTTATGTTTAGCGCAAATTATTTTGCAATTTTCGCTAAAAGGTCTTCTTTACTTAAGTTGCTTGATTCTTCATCACGGCGACCTTTGTACTCAAATGTACCAGCATCCAAACCTTTCTCGCCAATGACGATACGGTGTGGAATACCTGTTAACTCGATATCAGAGAATTTAACACCCGGACGTTCATTACGGTCATCTAGAAGCACATCATAACCAGCAGCAGTTAATTCTGCATACAGTGCTTCAGCTGCTTCTAAAGTGCGCGGTGATTTATGCGCATTCATTGGCACAATCGCAACTTCGAAAGGAGCAATTGCAGATGGCCAAATAATCCCTTTGTCATCGAAGTTTTGTTCAATCGCAGAAGCAACAACACGAGTTACACCAATACCGTAGCAACCCATAGTCACAACGAGAGGTTTGCCGTCTTCACCTAAGACTTTACAGCCAAGCGCTTCAGAGTATTTTTGACCCAACTGGAAGATATGACCAACTTCGATACCACGTTTAATCAAGATAGTACCTTGACCGTCTGGAGAAGGGTCACCTTCAACAACATTACGAAGGTCATAAACTTCGGTGAATTGTGCATCACGTTCCCAGTTTACACCTACAGCATGTTTATCGACTTGGTTTGCACCAGCAACAAAGTCTGAAAGTACGGACGCTGCACGGTCAACAATAACTGTAATGCCTTTTTCGGTTAAGCCTTGAGGGCCACAGAAACCAGCCGTTAAACCTAAGTCAGCCAATTGTGCTTCAGTTGCAAAGGCCAATGGAGCAGCAATTAACGGGTGTTTTTCAGCTTTAATTTCATTTAGTTCATGGTCGCCACGTAGGAATAAAGCAACCACTGGCGCCGCTTTACCTTCTTCAGCAACACCTTGAACCAACAATGCTTTTACAGATTGAGCAGGGTCTGATTTAAGGAATTCAGAAACATCAGCAATGGTTTTTTGATTTGGTGTATCAATAATTTCAAGTGCTTTAGTCGGAGCAGCACGTTCACCAACTAGTACGGCTTCAGCCATTTCTACGTTAGCCGCATAATCTGATTCTGTAGAGAATGCGATGTCATCTTCACCGCTAGAAGCAAGTACGTGGAATTCGTGGGAACCCGAACCACCAATTGAACCTGTATCTGCTTGAACTGGACGGAAATTTAAACCTAAACGAGTGAAAATCTTGCAGTAAGCTGCATACATGTTGTCATAGGTTTCTTGTAAAGAGGCTTGGTCAACATGGAAAGAATAGGCATCTTTCATGATGAATTCACGTGAACGCATCACACCGAAACGAGGGCGAATTTCGTCACGGAATTTGGTTTGTACTTGGTAGAAGTTTGCCGGCAATTGCTTATAGCTTTTCAACTCATTACGAGCAAGATCAGTAATCACTTCTTCATGTGTAGGGCCAAGTACAAAATCATTGTTGTGACGGTCTTTAAAACGTAAAAGTTCTGGACCATATTGTACGAAACGACCTGATTCTTCCCATAAAGATGCAGGTTGAGTGACAGGCATCAGGACTTGAAGTGAACCAGCACGATCCATCTCTTCGCGGATAATCGCTTCAACTTTATTTAATACGCGAACGCCCATCGGCAGCCAAGTGTATAAACCTGAAGCCAATTTACGAATCATCCCGGCACGAAGCATTAGCTGATGTGAAATAACTTCAGCATCGTTTGGGGTTTCTCTTAACGTTGCAAATAAAAAGCGACTCGCGCGCATGGAAACTGTCCTAAAAAATTAAGCGTTAAAGTGGAGAGTATACAATAAAAAATGAGGTGAACATTTTCCAAAGTCACCTCATTTTAGATTTTGTCATTATGACATGATTTTTTTGGCCTGACGTGCAAGGAAGTTTCGGAAATCATCCAAATAGGTAAAAATCACTGGGACTACCACGAGTGTCAGTAGGGTAGAGGTAATCACCCCGCCAATCACGGCATGTGCCATTGGTGCGCTTTGTTCACCGCCTTCACCTAGACCTAGTGCAAGCGGAACCATACCCATCACCATTGCACTGGTGGTCATTAAAATAGGGCGTAAACGGGTTTTACCTGCTTCAATAATCGCTTCATAACGATCTACACCATGATCCATGGCTTTTTTAATAAAGTCGATGAGTAGAATTGCGTTCTTAGTTACCAAGCCCATGAGCATAATAATCCCGATAATGGAAAAGAGGTTCATGGTTGAATTAAATAAGAACAGGGCCAAGAACACCCCAATCAATGATAGGGGTAATGACGCCATAATGGCTGCAGGGTGAATGAAGCTATTAAACTGTGAACCCAAAACAATATAAATAAATACAATAGAGAGGGTAATTGCCGTCATTGCATAACCCGCAGATTCAGCCATATCTTTATTGGCACCTTGCGTGACAAAACTATAACCCGGTGGCAAGTCGAAGTTTTTCTCGATCTCATTGATTTCGGCACCAATATCACCCGCGGGACGACCTGCCGTGTTGGCTTCAACCATCACTTCACGTGCTAGATCACGACGGTTAATTTGTGAAGCACCGAGCGTTTCTTCAAAGCTAGCCACACTTGCCAATGGAACCAAGATAGGTAAGCCTGTGGCATCGGTTTTTTGTGATGTGATGTACATGCTTTGAATGTCAGTTGGCAGACGACGCTGATCTTCAGTGAGTCGTAAATTTACATCATAGGTTTCGCCTTTATCATCCTTCCACGTTGTTACATTATCCCCCGCAAGAAGAGGGCGTAAAACATTGGCGATTTGATTGACGGATAAACCTAAATCACTGGCTAAAACACGATTGATATGTACACCTAAGGTCGGTTTAGGTTCTTTAAGCGAGCTTTCTAAGTCGACAATGCCTTCGACTTTGGCAACTTCAACCAAGAATCGATCTGAAATGCGTTGTAACTCATCTAAGTCTGGGCCTTTAATCGAGATCATGACCGGCTTTTGACCGCCCGAAACTGTTTCATCAGCTGAGGCAATTGAGGTAATGGTAATTCCTGCCACATGTTTTAAACGGGTACGGAATTCATTGTTGAGATCCGTTAAGGTTTGACTACGCTCTGTACGTGGTGAAACGGTGACACGAATGCTGGCATGGTTTTTACCGCGATCAGTGGCACTATTAATCGCACCATAAGTGGCTTTGACTTCTGGATGCTGGCGAATGATACGATCTACTTGCTTAAGCTTTGCCTGTGAATATTCAAGGGTTGCATCAACTGGTGTTTCAAATTTGATCCGAATTTCACCTTTGTCTGGTACCGGTACAAATTCAGTTCCGATCAATTTGGATAAACCCAATGCACCAAATAAAGATGCGACGGCGATTAAAAGGGTAATGAGCCGGAACTTTAAAGCAAGCTTGAGTAATTTTTCATAATGATGGCTTAGGTTGTCGAGTTTGCCTGAAATCCAGTTAAAAAAGCGTTTGATTTTGCCCGGCTTTTTATTTGGATCGTGGCGCTCTGCCCAGTGAGCAGACAACATCGGGTCAAGAGTGAAACTCACAAACATCGAAATCAGTACAGCGGTACTGACGGTTACACCAAATTGATAGAAGAAACGCCCAATAATGCCGCCCATAAATGCCACAGGTAAAAATACCGCGACAATGGTCAATGTTGTGGCCAATACAGCTAAACCAATTTCTTTCGTGCCGTCGAGTGCTGCGGTGACGTGGTCCTTGCCCATATCGGCATGGCGGACAATATTTTCACGAACCACAATGGCATCATCAATCAGGAGACCGATACTCAGCGAGAGAGCCAGTAGGGTCATCATGTTGATGGTAAAACCAAAAATCCAAACAAAGGTGAGGGTGCCCAGTAGCGAAATCGGTAGGGTTAAACCTGTAATGGCTGTCGAACGAAATGAGCCGAGAAATAACAATACAATGAATACCGCAAGTACAGCACCTTCAATAATGGTACGTGCCACATCTTTAATGCTGCCACGAATACCTTTAGATGAATCAACCACAATTTCTGCGGTCGTGCCCTGCGGCAATTGCTGTTGAATTTTACTTAATGTTTTACGGGTATTATCAACCACCTCAATCACATTAGAGTCTGAACTTCGCAGAATGTCGACAGCAACGGCTGTTTTACCATTCAGATAGGCACTCGACTCCATTTCAGCTTGGCTATCATCTATCTCGGCAATTTGTTTGAGATAAATCGGCGCGCCATTTTTATTGGCAACCACTAAATCTCCGAATGAGTTTGGATGAATAACTCGAGATTTAATTTCGACCACCAATTCTGAGTTCTTTTGTTTTAAGGTTCCTCCCGGAACTTCAATATTTTCAGATTTTAAGGTGTTTATAACTTGATCGATCCCAATCCCGAAACTTTGTAATTTTTGTGGATTTACTTGTATTCGAATTTGTCGCTGTGCATCGCCCAATAAATTGACCGTACCGACACCAGGAACTGTTCTAAGTTGTGGCACAATCCGTTGATTCAGGTAGGAACTCAAATCACGTAAAGACATGTCCTTCGATTCAAAAACAATCGACATAATCGCACTGGCAGTAGGGTCGTAGCGTTCTACAATCGGGTCATCAATTTCATCACGAAATTGTGCGGTTACTGGTGCAATTTTATCTCGAATATCTTGTGCAGCTACCGAGGATGAGACATCTAGATTAAATTCGACAATGACCGTGGATAAACCTTCACTGGACTGTGAAATGACTTGCTTGAGGCCAGAAATGGTATTGATCTGATCTTCAAGTTTCTTGGTGATCTCAGATTCAACAGACTCAGGAGAAGCACCCGGATAGTTGGTGTAGACCACAACAAAAGGGAAGTCGACATCAGGAAACTCTTCAACACCCATACGTTGCCAAGAAGCGAGTCCTAACACCATCAGACAGAACATCATCATGATGGTGAAAACAGGATATTTCACACTAATTCGGGTTAACCACATAACAACTGTCCTGCCTTATTTTTTTAATTTTGGCTGATACTTACATCTTGTTTGACATCTGAATCATTAAATTTAATTCGGCTGATCAGATCACTATTTTGTAAGCCCTGAACAATCGCGGTGTTATTGCTATAACTCTGATTCAAAATTTGTACAGGCACTTTGGCAATTTTATTTTGACGAATGACCCAGACATAAGGTTGGTCTTTTAGACTTTGAATGGTATCGAGTGGAATTTTTTGACCCGAAATATTATCTGTACCTAAGATGTGACCTTCGACAAAAGCACCAATACTTAATGATGTAATGGTTTCATTTGGGGCTGCAAAAAATTCAATTTGGCGACTGGCTTGATCGGCAATCGGTGAAATCCGACTGATTTGTGCAGTGAGTAAATTGCTATTGCCTTGGATGTTATATTCAATTTTTTGTCCAATTTTCAGTGCAGCTTGCTGATCACTTGGTAATTTGGCTTGAATTTCTAATTGGTCTGGATTGACGATTTCAAAAAGGGTTTGTCCCGCAGCAACCGTTTGTCCCGGTTCAACATCACGTTTGGTAATCACACCTTGGATAGGGCTATAAATGGTGCC
Organism: Acinetobacter amyesii; assembly: GCF_002018365.1. Classification (GTDB taxonomy): domain Bacteria; phylum Pseudomonadota; class Gammaproteobacteria; order Pseudomonadales; family Moraxellaceae; genus Acinetobacter; species Acinetobacter amyesii. Next base: position 14,411 of record NZ_MVKX01000009.1, on the reverse strand, counting down.
GTCTTGATTGGCTTTACGTGCAATATCGACATTGGCTTGTTGAGCACGAACATTTTCCATTTGAGCTTGGTAATCGACACGACTTTGTTCAAACTCTACTTTGGAAATAAAGCCTTGATTCAGCAAACGCTGTTTGCGCTCCATCATTAGTTTGGCTTGATTGGCTTGAGCTTGCGTGGATGCGAGGTTCGCTTGAGATTGAGCAAGACGTGCTGCATTGTCTTGATTATTTAAATGCACCAACACTTGGCCTTTGCTGACACGTTGTCCGACCTCTGCATTAACATTGGTTGCAGTCGCAGTGACTTGGGCTTGAATACTGCTCTGATTGACCGCCCGAATGGTACCTGTAAAGGAAGTTTTTGAAATGGCGTTGCCTTGTTCGATGGTCACCAGATCTTGTTGAATTAATTCAATCTTATTTTCTGGTTTTACACTTTGCTGCGGATCTTCTTTTTGACATGCAGCCAAAGTCAGGCTTATGCAAAGCAGGCTAAGCTTTAAAAATGGGGATGATTGCTGTGCAGATTGCATAATGGTCCTTATATCAGCGGTCTACAAAAGCAATTGAATAACAAGTTTATTCCATCGCTTTTAAACGCGTAATAATTCTGTCGTATTCAGCTTCTGTATTTCGATAGCGAGTTTGTAACGATTGAATGTATTCTTTTTTCGCTACCATATTTTTTTGATTATTATCCAACATTGTTTTTAATTTTGCCGGAACGGTTTCACCTTTTCGAAAATGTTCACGTTCTTGGCGAACAAATAATACACGATCATTTTGTAATTGTTTTAATTGTTCTTGTTCAAACACGATCTGTTTACGTATACCAGTCAGTGCATCACGCTTTTTAATGGCTGCAGTTCGGCTATTGGTATAGGCTTTTTTAAGTTTGATATCTGATGCTTGCTGACGTGCTTGGGCAGCACGCTGAGGAGCTTGTCTAACATCAGCTTCAGCATTGTAGGGGCGGTTACGTTTAATCACTTGCATATTTTGATCAAGTGCTTCATAACCATAGCGGATGTGATTTGGCGTCACATTGGTACTGATGTTTGCTACGCCTTTACTGTCATAGTAACGATACCAAGTCGCCTTTTGTGGTTGCTGTGTATTGGTTGGTGCAGCAAATAAAAGCGGGGTATAAGCCAGTAAACAAGTCGTCAGAATGATTTTTTTTGAGAAATGTTTAAGGCCAATCAAGTGAATTTTTTTTGTAAACGGACTCAACCTTGTACTCCCCAGTTTAAAGTTGACTAAATTACTTATTTTAAAGTAATAATCTTGCTATAATATGCTTAATTAAGACAATTAAATACTATTCCAAGTTAAAAAAAAATCGTTGGTCATCGGAAAGTGTGAAGCAGTTAATAAAAACAAGAAATCTTGTGTGTTTGCGCAGAAAATGTTCATTGAAAACGCAAGTAAAGATATGTTAAAAATGTTCACAACTTGTAAATAATAATGCTGCTAACTTAATTGTTTGTACATCCTCAATGGGTAGGGTCAATAAATGGACGATAAATTCCAAAATCTAAAAGTCATGGTAATTGATGATTCAAAAACCATTCGTCGTACGGCCGAAACGCTGCTTCAGCGTGAAGGATGTGAAGTAGTCACAGCTGTAGATGGTTTTGAAGCACTTTCAAAAATTGCAGATGCGAATCCAGATATCGTATTTGTCGATATTATGATGCCACGTCTTGATGGCTATCAAACTTGTGCCCTGATTAAAAACTCTCAAAATTATCAAAATATTCCTGTGATTATGCTTTCAAGTAAAGACGGTTTATTTGATCAGGCGAAGGGTCGTGTTGTGGGTTCGGATGAATACTTAACTAAGCCATTCAGTAAAGATGAATTGCTGAATGCAATCCGTAATCACGTTACAGCTTAATTAGATTTTTTATTTTTTGGGGAAAAAGCATGGCACGTATCCTAATCGTTGATGATTCACCAACAGAAACATTCCGTTTTAAAGAAATTTTAGGTAAACACGGTTTTGAAGTGATTGAAGCTTCAAATGGGGCAGACGGGGTGACAATGGCTCAAGCTGAGTTACCTGATTTGGTCTTGATGGATGTGGTAATGCCGGGTGTGAATGGATTCCAAGCAACACGTCAAATTGCACGTGGTGCGACCACCAAACATATCCCGATTGTCATTGTAAGTACCAAAGATCAGGCAACTGACCGTGTTTGGGGTAAACGCCAAGGTGCTTCTGATTATCTAACTAAACCTGTAGACGAAAAACAATTAATTGATGTGATTAAGCAACACCTCAATGCAGGATAAAGCTCTATGGCAGCAAATGGATTTATCGAATTACTTCGAATCGCAAAACGAGGAAACAAAAACTACGTTTCCACTGAAAATGAAGTAAACCGATGGTCAGGCATTGCTTTTGAGATGATGGGGCAATATTACGTTGCTCCTTTAGGTGAAGTAGCTGAAGTGATCTACCCACCAAAATATACGCCAGTTCCCAACACCCAACCTTGGGTGATGGGACTAGCCAATATTCGGGGACGCTTACTTTCTTTGTCTGACCTAGCACAATATATAACCGGTCATCGAAGTAGTTTTTCACCCACTCAAAAAGTTTTATGTATTAGTCATAATGACCATTATGTCGGTTTGGTAGTCGATCAAGTTTTGGGTATTCAACACTTTAATAAGAAAAGTTATTTTTCTAAACATAATGAGTTGGATCGAAATTTACAGGAATATTGTCAGGGGTATTTCCACCAGCATAACCAGCAGTGGAATGTATTTCTCTTCAGTCGTTTACTGCAAAATCCAAAATACATGAACGCATCTATAAAATTTATAAATTAATTGTCGCGCACGAACGAAAGAAGGCGTAATCGGGGAGAAGCTGAATGGGCTTTAAACTTAAAAAGAAAAATACGGGTGAAAGCACCAGTGGTCGTAAAGGCGGTAATGCTTTTCTGGCAAAACTGCAATCACAGACAGATCAATTATCTCGAGTTTTTGGTGATAGTGAAAAATCCAAACCATTTATTTATGGTGCGATTGGTTCATTAGTACTGGCAACGATCATTTTATTATACCTATTCTATAGCGTTCCTCGCGGTAACCAATTAACGCAAAGTTTGGGTGAACTCCGTCTTCTTTCGCAAACAATTTCGCGTCAAGCAACTGAAGCAACAGCTTCAGGTACTGAAGATGCAATGAAAAAATTAATTGCTTCTCAAGATTCGTTCAAAGAAAACTTAGAAACTGTAAAAGATATTCATGCAAATACCGATGCGCTGAAATCTGTAGATACGCAGTGGGCTGAAGTTTCAAAAAGTATTGACTTAATTACTTCGCAACAAAAAATCATTAACAAGCTATATGACACGAACATCGCGATTGGTGAAACCATTCCGGGGATTCAGGCGGAATATAACTTGATGGTCGACCAAATGGCACGTCAAGACATGCCTTCGAACCAGGTGGTGATTGCGAAAAACCAAGTATTCATTGCGGAACGTATTTTACGTTCGATCAGTTCGGTACTTTCAGGTTCTGACAGCTCACGTGAGTCTGCGGATGACTTTAGTGCCGATACTGAAACCTTCGGTTTGTACTTAAATGCTCAATTGGATGGTAGTACAGAGCTTGGTGTACAACGTATTGAAAGCCCTGAATTACGTGAGTCACTTGAAGGCATTAAAGCTGAATATGATGACGTATTGAAATCAGCGGCTGCGACGATTTTGAAAAACTCAACGCAAATTGTGAACGTACGTAAAGCATCTTCACAAATTTTTGCTGAGTCAGACAAATTATTGGGTAACTTAAATCAATTGTCTTCTAGTACAGGTCTGAAAACTATTTTACCTGCGGTACTGTTGATTCTTGCTTTAACTGCCTTCTTGATCTGTGTATTCAAACTTCTTTCTTTACGTGGTCAATCGGATAAATTCCGTGTAACCCGTCTTCAAGAAGAATATGACCGTAACCAGAACGCTATTTTACGTTTACTCGATGAAATTGCCGATCTTGCAGACGGTGACTTACGTTCGTATGCGACGGTATCTGAAGACTTTACTGGTGCGATTGCCGACTCGATTAACTTCGCAATCGACCAATTACGTGACCTTGTATCGCGTATTACAGAAACTTCTCAAGAAGTTGCGCAATATACCGCGAATACGCAGGGTATTACCAACCAGCTTGCAGAAGCATCTGAACATCAGGCGCAAGAGATTGCTGGTGCATCTGCCGCAATTAACGAAATGGCAATGTCGATTGACCAAGTATCGTCGAATGCTGAAGAATCAGCTGTCGTAGCGGAACGTTCAGTACAAATTGCTGCAAATGGTGCTGATGTCGTAAACCGTTCAATTGAAGGTATGGACACGATTCGTGAGCAGATTCAAGAAACTTCAAAACGTATTAAACGTTTGGGTGAGTCTTCACAAGAGATTGGTAACATTGTCGCACTGATTAACGATATTGCCGACCAAACGAACATCTTGGCATTAAACGCAGCAATTCAGGCGTCGATGGCGGGTGAAGCAGGTCGTGGTTTCGCCGTGGTAGCGGATGAGGTACAGCGTCTTGCGGAACGTTCAGCGTCTGCAACCAAACAGATTGAAGGCTTGGTAAAAACCATTCAAACGGATACTAACGAAGCCGTAATTTCAATGGAACAAACAACTTCGGAAGTAGTACGTGGTGCGAACTTGTCTAAAGATGCCGGCGTAGCACTGGATGAAATTCAGTCTGTATCGGGTAACTTGGCGAAACTGATTGCAAACATTTCGGATGCTGCAAAACTTCAGTCTGCTTCAGCAGGTCATATTGCGACAACGATGAACGTTGTACAAGAAATTACCTCGCAAACCACCAGTGCAACATTTGATACTGCACGTTCGGTATCTGAATTGGCGAACATGGCTGAATCATTACGTGAATCTGTATCTGACTTTAAACTCCCAGAGTAAGTCAGGCGCAAACCTGCAGTACCTTAGCTACGGCTAGGGTACTGCACCGATTACAGATAACACATCGATAAGGTGAACTTAACGTCACAGTTAAGTCTTAGGTGATGGTTACAATTAAGTTTGAGCAACCTTCTTGGTGGCAAAACATAAGAAGCCTTAGCTATGAAAGAAATATTAAAAAATTTAGTTGAAACAACTACGCTTCCTGAAGATAGTTATCTTGATCAAGATGCAGAAATTTTAGAGATTTTTGTTGAAGAAATAGAAGAAATCTTTGAAGAACTAGCGGGTTTATTTACAACTTGGTTGGAAAATCCACAAGATAAAGACACTTTAACGACGATTCGTCGTCATTTCCATACCCTGAAAGGTTCAGGTCGTATGGTCGGGGCAAAATCGGCGGGTGAAACTGCATGGGCAGTTGAAGATACGCTGAATCGTGTTATTGCGGGTTCAGTACAGTTAACGCCGACCGTTCAAAAGTTTGCACAAACAGTTTTAAATGTTTACCAATATAAGCTCTATCCACGGTTTAAAAATGTTGCCGAATTGGATGTTGACTTACGTCCATTGGTTTTAATGGGGCAACAATTACAACAAAATATCAGCCTTGAGCCTGCACTCGAAGAATTATTAAAACTGGCAGATCAATTAAAATCTGAAGATGGTGTCACTGGTTTAGAACTGACTGATGTTGAAGCTACAGCGTCTGTAGAAGTGCTTGAAAGCACAATCGTTGCGGTTGTTGAATCAGAACCTGCTCCTGAACAAGTGGATGCAGATGCATCACTGGTCGAAGAGACAGTGAGCATATTTATTGAAGAAGCTGAAGAACATCTACAAACGATTGATCAGTTCCTCCAATCTGATGACAGTAAATCACAAGATTATAATGGCTTGATTCGCGCGCTACACACCTTACGTGGTAGTTCGTCGATGGCGCAAATCGAAGAGATTTTTGAAGCCAGTTCAAAAGTTGAAAACTTATTCAAAACCTTATTGCAAGACGAAATCGTATCGAGCTCGAAAGAAACTGCTTTATTGATTCAATATGCTGAATTTGTTCGTGATTATTTACACGTGCTGCGTTCAGGAGATAAGGCAAATCTTGCGTCTATTTATGAAACCTTTAAAGCCGCTTGGGATGATTATGGTTTTGCAAGCCAAGATCAATTGGCGCCTGAAGATAATCCGCAAGGTTTGGTTTCTAAACTAATTGAATTAAATATTGATCAGTTGTTAGATGCTGAATTTGAGTTTGATAAACGTGCCCTTGCTGAATTCCCAGACTATATTCAACAGCTCAGTCAGCAAGCTTTAGAGTTGATTGAACATACGGATAATCGTGCGTCTGTTGGTATCCATGATTTCACAACTCAACTGCGTGCAGCGTATCAGTCTTTAATTGAAAAGCCTGAATTACTCCATGCTGATTATGGCTATGAGTTATTTGCACAAGCACATCAAGAGTTTATTCACTTATTTGACACCTTAGCTGCGGGTCAGCGTGTGGTGTTAAGTGAAGAGGTTCAGCGTTTCTTAAATGAGCTGACTGCATTTGTACAACAAGATATTGAAGCAGTTGCAGCGACGACTACACCAGAAGCCCATGTAGTTGCTGAACCTGTTGCCACAGTAGAAGATAAAGCCGCTGTTGCAAATACAACAGCAGTAGACTTTGCACAATTAAGTCAGCGTATTCAACTTGATCATCAACAGATGCAAGCGGCAGATGCGAATAATGACTTTGATGAAGATCTTTTGGGGATCTTTATTGAAGAGGCAGAAGAGTTATTGGTAGGGATTGACCAAGACCTTAGTACTTGGACACGTGATCAGACCAATACTTCAGCTTTGAATAATTTAATGCGTTATTTGCATACCCTAAAAGGTGGTGCAAATATGATTGCCGCGTCTCATGTGGGTTTAATTTCGCATGAATTGGAATCGATTTATGAGCGCATTATTCGTCAGCAAATTTCGATTACCCCTGCGTTAATCCAAATTATTCGTTTGGTGCAAGATGATATTTCAGATCGTATTCAAACCATTCGTGACAAAGGGATCGACTACCCTGCGAATAATGTGATCGATATTCTCAAGAATATTCAGTCAATTGTGACAGGAGAGCGTTCTGAACCTGTTGCATTGGCTTCGGCCCCTATTTCTGCTGAAACTGAACAAGCAGCAGTAGAACCAGATGTATCGGTGTCAGAGCCGATGGATGTTGCTGCAGACACAGCAGAAGCAGTAGTTGAAGTTCAAACGACTGCTCACACTGAGTCCGCTGTTGAACATCTTGAACATGCGGTTGCTGAACATGTTGAGCATCCAGATGATGATTTACGTTCTGTCATGGAAGAAACCTTCCTTGAAGAGTCTGAGGAAATTCTAGAACAAGCCGTTCAATTATTAAATCAATGGACTGAACAACGTAGTGACCGTAACGTATTGCTTCAATTACAACGTGCTGCCCACAGTATTAAAGGTGGAGCGCGTATGGTTGAAAATGAACCTGTTGCTGCAATTGCGTATCAACTTGAGACGACGTTTGAGCATTTCGCGGTTCATCATTTCAACTCAAATGCATATGACGGCTTACTCAAAACGACGTTAGCATGGTTAAAAGAAGCGATCTTCAACCACGACTATAGTAATTTTGACAGCATTAAATTGAGCTTAGAGTCCATTCAATATGTGGATGTTACAGTTCAATTACCAAACCGTGTTGCAGAATTAGAACAAGGTATTGTTAGCAAAGGCTTTGAATTTATTCAAGGTGATGGTGTTGAACCGCCATCGATGTTGGGTGAGTGGTCTGAAGCCAATTCTTCTGATAACAGTAATGAGATGATTCGTATCTCGGCTGATCTCGTCGAAAAGATGATTGACTTGTCAGGCGAAAACTCAATTAACCGTTCACGTATTGAGATGGATTTAGGTCAGCTAGGCAATACATTGAATGAAATGGAGTTGGCGATTAAGCGACTTGCTGACCAGTTACGTCGAATGGATGGTGAGCTTGAGTCACAAATTATTGCCAAACATGGTTCTGAAAATTCACGCTATGCAGATTTTGACCCATTGGAGATGGACCAATATTCATCGATTAACCAATTGTCAAAATCTCTAGCCGAATCTGCGTCGGATTTGGTTGACTTCAAGAGCACTTTGGCAGAAAAAATTCGTGATGCGGAAGGTTTGTTATTACAACAATCACGTATTCAGTCAGAAATTCAAGAAAGTCTGATGCGTACCCGTTTGGTACCATTTGATCGTTTGTTACCACGTTTACAACGTATTGTGCGTCAAACTTCTTCGACCTTGAACCGTCCTGCAGAATTGATAGTTCAAAATACAGAAGGTGAATTAGACCGCACGATCTTAGAGCGTTTGGTGACACCATTTGAACATATGCTGCGTAATGCGGTCGACCATGGTTTAGAAGATACTGCTGACCGTTTGGCTTTGAAAAAGCCAGAAGTAGGTAGCATCGTCTTGAACATTAGTCGTCAGGGTACTGATGTACTGGTGTCTTTCAGTGATGATGGTAAAGGGATTGATGAAGCCAAGATTAAAGACAAAGCTTTAAAACTTGGTTTAATCAAAGCAGATCAGTTCCTCGATAAACAAGAAATCTTGCAATTGATCTTCCATCCAGGGTTCTCGACGGCACAAGCGGTAACGCAAATTTCGGGTCGTGGTGTTGGTCTGGATGTGGTGCAAAGTGAAATTAAAGCCTTGGGTGGTCATGTTTCCGTAGAGTCTGAGTTAGGTAAAGGGACAACCTTTACTATTCGTGTACCAACGACGGTAGCGGTCAGCGATGCCTTGATGGTGAAAGCTGGCGATCAGCAATATGCGATTTCATTAGCGCAAATTGAACGTATTGTCCGTATTGCACCTACGGCTCTTGAAACTTACTTCAATAGTAAGGATGACGTGTTTAAAATTGACAACACCAATTACAAACTACGTTATCTATCAGAGTTTGTGGGTAATCAACCAATTCCACGTTTAAATAATGTCGGTCATTCATTACCTGTACTATTAATTAAAGGCAACAGTGGTCAAACCATTGCTTTATTGGTCGATCAGCTGGTGGGTTCACGTTCTCAAATCGTGGTGAAACCAATTGGTCAACAATTTACCAGTGTGGGCGCGATTGCAGGTGCTACGATTCTAGGTGATGGTCATGTATGTTTGATTTTGGATGGGCAAAATATTGCACGTCAAATTCAAACTACGCAGCGTGTTAAACATTCAGCTGAGCAGCGTGATTTGGGCCGTCAAGCCAATGCGCGTCGTTTAGTGATGATTGTCGATGACTCGGTAACTGTACGTAAGGTGACTTCGCGCTTACTTGAACGTCAAGGTTATGACATCGTGACTGCGAAAGATGGTGTGGATGCAATTGAACAGCTTGAAAATGTTCGTCCAGACTTGATGTTACTCGATATTGAAATGCCACGTATGGATGGTTTCGAAGTGACAAACTTAGTTCGTCACCACGACATTCACCGTGACTTGCCAATCATTATGATTACATCGCGTACAGGTGAAAAACATCGTGAGCGTGCATTTAGCTTAGGTGTGACTCACTATATGGGTAAACCATTCCAAGAAGCTGAATTGCTTGCCAATATTGAAGCTTTAATTGCAGAAAAGCAGGGGTAATCTATGAGCCAAAATACTGTTTCTCAAGTTGTCAGCGATAAAATTGATCAGCAGGAACTGCAACATCTCATTACGGTTTCTACCGGTTTTATCGATGCGTATATCATTGATTGTCATGGTAAAGAGCCAATGTTGTTGCCACAAAATATTGTGCTTTCAGCGCTCGATAGTGCCACCAAGGTTCCTTTTGTTGAATGGCATGAATTGAAATTGCCTGTTTTCTCAGTCAATGATCCTGCCAAAAATCAGGGCGTGGCTTTGGTGATTGAAGGGGATGATGTTGGACAGCGTTTTGCACTGATGTGTAATGAAATGCCAAAAACCATTCGTCTGCGTATTTCTGAAGTGGTTGATGAAGAAAAAGCTGTGAAAGATGCCAATATTTTCCAATATGTACGCATGGCCGATCAGGTATTTCATATTCCAAATTTAGCCAATATTCAAAACAGCATTGGGCTTCAAGCGGCTTAATATTTGCAAAAACGAGATATAAAAAAAGGAACTCAATGGAGTTCCTTTTTTGACTATGCAGGGAATACTTAAGCCAACAGGTTTTCTAAAATCTTTTCGTAAATTTCAGAAAGTGGCTCCAATTCTTCCACATTGACGTGTTCATTGATTTGGTGAATCGTGGCATTTAAAACACCCAATTCAAGCACCTGCGCACCTGTAGGTGCAATGAATCGACCATCAGAAGTACCACCACTGGTCGAAAGTTCAGTTTCAGTCCCAGTAACATCTCGAATGGCATCACGTGCGGCATTTACTAACTCACCTACAGGGGTTAGGAAAGGCAGACCAGATAACGTCCAAGAGATGTCATATTCAACGCCATGACGATCTAAAATTTCCAAAGTACGTGCTTTGAGTTCATCTGCTGTTACTTCTGTTGAATAACGGAAGTTAAACAGTAAATTCATCGTGCCCGGAACAACGTTGGTTGCACCTGTACCAGCATTGATATTGGAAATCTGGAACGACGTTGCAGGGAAGTATTCGTTACCATTGTCCCACACGGTATTGCAAAGCTCAGCCAATGCTTTTGAAGCTGTATGGATTGGGTTGATCGCTAGATGTGGGTAAGCAACGTGCCCTTGTTTACCCTTAACTGTTAAATTGGCATTTAGCGAACCACGACGACCATTTTTAACAATATCGCCAAGTGTGTTAGTGCTAGATGGTTCACCCACCAAACACCAAGTCATTTTTTCATTACGCGCTTCTAAAGTTTCAACAACTTTGACTGTACCGTTGATCGAAGGGCCTTCTTCGTCAGAAGTAATGAGAAAGGCAATCGAACCTTTATGATTTGGATGCTTCGCAACAAAACGTTCTGAAGCAACAACCATAGCTGCCAACGCGGTTTTCATATCTGCGCTGCCACGACCATATAGTTTGCCATCGCGAATTTCAGGAAGAAATGGGTCAGAACCCCATGCATCCAAGTTACCCGTAGGTACTACATCAGTATGACCTGCAAAGCAAAATACTGGTGCTTCAGTCCCTTTACGTGCCCAAAGATTATCTACATCATCAAAACGCATATTTTCAATGTTAAAGCCAATCTTGGCTAAACGATCCGCCATAATGTTCTGGCAGGTATGGTCAATCGGTGTCACCGACGGTTGGCGAAGTAGTTCTAGGCTGAGATCAAGAGTTGCTGTTGAGGTCATGCTAAATACAGAAGTCAAAAATGTCGCAATATAATAGGCGAATCAACAAGCGAAGGGAAATTTAGAGCTAAAAAAACCCTATTAAAAAATAGGGCTCTTTTATAAATTCTTGGGAAAGAAATTAATTGCGGCGAATTTCTTCCGAAGTTTTCTCAGCAGTATTGGTTACCGCATCTCCAGCTTTAGATACGTCTTTACCAACACCTTTTACTGTATTACAACCTGTCAGTACAAAAGCAACCATAAGTGATGCAGCTAAAATTTTTTTCATTGACTGTATTCTCCATTATGAAAGAATAATTTTTAGAGGGATAAATTATTCTGATGTGAGATTTAGATTAAAAAATAGCCGTATCAAACAGTAGGTGGTTTTTACGGTGGTTGAGTAAATAAATGTAAATTTCTACTAAATGGTGCATTAAGTCCTAAATCGTTTGCGGCAAAACCAAGCGTGGCTGTCTATACATATAATAGCTTTCCTCACTGTCTTTTTTATATAAACCATCTGTCCACCAATGTGCGGTTGTACTCGTCGGTTGCTGCTGCACGCAAATCCATTCATGTCGTTGTAAGCGATAATAGCCTTGATTTGTGGATGGAATGACATGTCCCCATTGACCTATTCTACGCGCAGGATTGACCCAGTTTGGTAATGTGCGGGTACGCTGAATAGGTAAATATAATTGGCCCTTTAAAACGCAATAGCGCTGTTGAATCTGCTGCCCAAGTGCTTCATCAAATTGGAATTGTTTTTGGGTAAAATGATTGAGCTTTCGAGCCAAAGTATCACTACGATTTAAGCCATACCAGTAGGGTAATTTAAAATCACGCTCGGCTAGATAATATTTTAAAGCCACTTCCCAATGTTCAATTTCACCACTTTCAGTATTTTTTAACACAAAATCGAGTTCACCTACTGTACGAGGGCCGTCAATTTTTTGAATGCTATGTCCGAGTAACTGGTAGGGATGGTATGGGCGATCGAGAAGCCAAAACCACATAAACATTTCGAAACGTAAACCAAGGCGAGTACTTTTTAATTTTTGTAAAAATTCTACTAATTCACTTGGGTGTTGTTCGAGTTGTTTTAAACGGGGAAGGTAGGCTTCAAAATGTTTTTGCCAAAGCTCGCTTGGATGAAAATGAAAGGGATAGCGGATTTCGAGTTCATTGGGAATTTGCTGCAGAATATTTGGGCTAGCAATACAGAAAGCCAATTGGCGAACTAAGGGCTGTTTAAATTGCAACCATGGCTCAAAATAAGACGATGTTGTCGGGGCTACAGCCATATTGAAACCTTTCGAATAATGCAGAATAACAACGGATAATTGTTAAAAACATCTTATACTACCTGAATTGAAAGTTCAGGGTAGCGGTATGAAGACGTTGTTTTGGCGAAGCTTAGTGGTTGTCTTTGTCATTTTAGGCTTTATAGGGGCTTTATTGCCGGGAATGCCCACGACAGTCTTCTTAATATTAGCGGCATGGGCGGCTTCAAAAGGCTGGCCACAAATGGATGCTTGGTTGTTGAATCATCCTAAATATGGCCCAACCTTGCGTGCTTGGCGCGAAAATGGCACTGTCCCCCGCAAAGCAAAATGGTTTGCATCGATCATGATGTTTGTGAGTGGTCTGATTATGCTTTTTACTTCAGCACCGATTGCCGTCAAGATATTCACTGACTTAACCATGTTGATCGTTGGTATTTGGTTATGGACACGACCTGAGCCAAATCAGATGCGGACTATTGAACAATCGCTGCAGACACAACCAGTAGATAAAGATAAGCAGAAAGAGCAAGAGCATGTCTGAATTTACCCAAGATCAAGCTGATATCCTGATTAACTTGAAAGATCAAACTTTAACTTTGCCGAAGCTAAATAAGTTTTACCTCATTTCATCGGGTAAAAATGGCATTGGTGAGCAGGAAAATAGTGGCAAGACTCCACGAGGCTGGCATCAAGTCGCTGAAAAGTTTGGTGGACAACAACCTCAAAATGCAGTTTTTAAAGCACGTCAGTGGACCGGAGAGGTTTACGACGAGCAACTTGCCGCATCACATCCTGATCGGGATTGGATATTATCTCGAATATTATGGCTCAGTGGTTTGGAACCGGGCTTTAATGCAGGTGAGGGCTGTGATACTTATCAACGCTATATTTATATCCATGGCACACCAGATAGAGAGCCTATGGGCATACCGATGTCACATGGTTGTATTCGCATGCGAAACAGCGATGTTGTAGAACTTTATCAATTGATTCCATTAAATGCGCTGGTTTACATCACTGAACATTGAACACGTCGTTAAAAGCACAAGCCATGAAAACCGAAGTTCATGGCATCAAAACAAAGATTTGAAAAATTAAAGTGAGTTTGAAAGGCGTTTTTTTCAGAAGTAATGCGCGCAAATTAACAGAAAATCGTGTTTGAATGTATTTTGTACACTGCGGTGTTTTAGAATGCAGTGAGTGTGGTGAATTAATCGTCGGTTCGCTGAATGATTAGTTATGAGTCCACGCGAAAAACTGTTTTTTATGTGAATGATGCAGAATATAAGTCATATTTTTAGTAATAAATTTACAGGTTTATAGCTAAAAAATGTTCAAAAATACTGATTTTTCCGCAATATAACTTATTTTTTAATCACTCAAACAGAAAAAGTGGAAAAGAGTTAGAAAAGCGTTTGACAGACCGTGAGGATTCTCTATAATGCACCTCATCAAACGATGAACATGTTTTGAAAAGGGCGCTTAGCTCAGTTGGTAGAGCGTCTGCCTTACAAGCAGAATGTCGGCGGTTCGATCCCGTCAGCGCCCACCAAACCTTTTCAGCGTTAAGATATTTAGAGTGCAGCGGTAGTTCAGTTGGTTAGAATACCGGCCTGTCACGCCGGGGGTCGCGGGTTCGAGTCCCGTCCGCTGCGCCACTTTAAATCTTAATTCGTTTGAACCACAATAGCGACATTGTGTAAGTGCAGCGGTAGTTCAGTTGGTTAGAATACCGGCCTGTCACGCCGGGGGTCGCGGGTTCGAGTCCCGTCCGCTGCGCCATTTACATGATAGATCTTTTGAGGGCGCTTAGCTCAGTTGGTAGAGC
>NZ_MVKX01000008.1 GCF_002018365.1 Acinetobacter amyesii | reverse complement strand
ATACGTAAGACTAAGCAAGTATCCATAACAGTTGTGCTGGCGACAATAGCAAGAGTGAACCACCTGATCCCTTCCCGAACTCAGAAGTGAAACCTCTTAGCGCTGATGGTAGTGTGGGGTTACCCATGTGAGAGTAAGTCATCGCCAGCTCATTATTCGAAACACCCCCTGATATCTCAGGGGGTGTTTTTTTATGTGTGGTGAAAAGGGAAAGAAAAAGGGAAATAAGAAGAAAAGCAGCAGGATAAAACAGAAAGATGATAGATATTTGAAATTAATAAGGCTGATAAAATCTGAAACCATCTTAAAAAATCCATTTATATCATTTTAAAATCTTTTGCTAATGAAAATGTGTAATAAATCAATATAATAAAATCGTTTATCTCTTTAATAATATATAGGGTATTTAAGATGTTTTTAAAAAAATTATTAGCTACAGTTTTATTTGCATTTGTTTCTTTCAATACTACAGCTGGTGTGTATCAGGATAAACTAAGTGAATGTTTGGTAAATAAAATTTCAGCAGAAGAGAGTCAGAACTTAACGGCTTGGATTTATTTGGCATTTTCAGCACATCCAGAAATTTCTAAATATAGTAAAGTGACGTCAGCTGAGATGCAAAAAATTGATAAAAATATGGCAAATTTATTTCAAGATTTATTTACTAAACGTTGTAATGCTGAAATCAAAGCTGTTACAGAAAATGAAGGAACAAATGCTTTGGGTAAAGCATTTGAACTATTGGGGAATCGTGCAGCTGAGAACCTGATGAAAAATCCAGTTGTTGAAAAACGTATTGCATCATTTGCACAATATTTTGATGAAGATAAAATGCGTGAATCGATGAAATAAATTGAATTGGACTAGGCGAATGTATTTGACAGTTGATATTCGCTTAGTTCATTACTCACTCTTTTTAAAGTATATAATAATTGCCCTAATAATACATTTTTTGATGTTAAGACAACTAATATCATAGGGTGTTGAGGGTGAGAGATCGCTGTGAGTAATGCTTTACCATTTTCAGCATCTAATGTAATGGTTTGACAACCGACTAAATTAATTTCGTTAGTAAAAGCTTGAACCATTGCTAAGATCGAACTGCTTACAGCTGCAAGTTTTCCAGAATTTTCAATATTTTTCTTTTCTATAGATTTTAATTCAAAACCATCAGTTGAACATAACATCATATATTCAACACCGGACACATCAGAAATTAACTCCTTCATGAGTTTATGTGCTTGTTCAATAAGCTGTAGTGGTGCTGAACGTGTTGTACGAATTGCTGTATTCATAATATCTTCATCAGATTGAAAGTTGAACTTCGGCTTTTGCAATAAGTGCTTCTAGAATAAAAAGAATGTCTTTTTTATTTCTAGCATCGATATAAAAAATGGGGTGATGTATCTGTTGTGAATCCTGCCATTCTTTATAAAGTTTGGTGGATTTATACTGCGTACTGTCTAAATGCGTAATCGCGATGATGATGTTTTCATTATTTTCAGAAAAATAATTTAAATAATCATTCAGCTGCTGAATTGGATGGTCATGTGTATGATCAATCAAAATAATTGTACCAATCGCACCGCTGCAAATGGTATTCCATATAAAGTTAAATCTTTCTTGGCCCGGTGTACCATATAAACCAAGTTTTGTACCATCGGCTAGAGTAAGCTCACCATAATCGATCCCAACTGTAGTCAACATTTTTTGATGTGCATTTTGATCAGTATTCAGCGCTTCTGTACTCAGTACAGGAATATCAGAAATACTTTGAATAGCTGTGGTTTTTCCGGCACCCATCGTTCCGGCAAATACGATCTTGTATTGCTGTAAAATCATAATGAAATTTTAGATTCCTAATTTTTTTCGAAGACTACGGAAAAAACTCTGTAGTGGATTTGAAGATTCTTGAGCTGTTTTTTGGCTATGATATACAGTCGCCATGGCTGGTATCTCTTCTATGATTTCAGCTATGTGGCATGCAAATAAATAGCGATTGATAACGTTTTGGCTCAAATGTATTTTTTCAGCGATATATTGAGTAGAACTACCTTCCATAAAAAAAGCGGATATTTTCAATAGTGATTGTCGCTCAGCACAATGTATAGGCTGTGGCCAATGCAAAAGTTTATAGTGGCTTATGTAATTGGGGGGAGTATCATCTACGTAATCCCAAACAAATTGCCATAATCCATGCTGTAAATTTATTGATTCCAGCCCATATTTAAAAGTGACTACTGTATTGGTATCTGCTGGAATGAGTGTGATTTCAGAATTTTGTGTGATTTGTATATTTTGTTCTATCCAAAACTCATTGCTTAAGTTGTCAATGAGTGCGATTGGTTTTTGATTTAAAAGCAATAATTGACGTTGATGTTTATTTAAATCTTTAAAAGCCTGTGAGATCTGGGGTGCATTTAATTTAGGTTTTATGTCTTGCACAACAATAGGTTTGGACACATTTACAGGATTAATATCACGGAATCTTAACGTAACTAAATGCTCTAACCAATGCTCAAAATGATTGGCATTTGTTAGGGGTAAAAACAGGGTATCGTGTTCGATTTGATTTGCTTTCAATTCATTTTTTTTAAGTTTAAGTATGATTAAAGCTTCGTGCCTTATTTTATTTATATTAGGCAGGTCGATAAAGTCATCATTGATTAATAGGACTTGGAGTTTCGAATCTGCAATGTTTGTCCAATGAATAGTAAAAGTTTCAGATAGCTTATTTGAAATAATAGATTTAATGTCATTGATAACATTTAGATTTAAGCCAAAGACAGAAATATATAATGTGCTATTCATGAAATTGTCCAGAAAAAACTGGGTTATTTCAGGTGAAATAACCCAACTTTAAATTAAGAAAAATCTAATTCTTTTTCGAAATGTTTAAGTTCATGGCGAGCCATAGCTAGGTTTGATTTGCTACGGTCTAAAACGAGGTAAAGAAATAATGCTTCATTTGAGTCGAGTGGACGGATTAAGTGATATTGTTTACCTAGAGTAATTAGAATGTCTTCAATTGAGTCATTTAAATTCAATGCTTTGGCAACCTTACGCTTTGAGCGTACAACTTCAGTATTACCAGCAGCAGCTAATTCTAAGTCGATGTCGTTATTGCCTTGTGTCGCCATAGCAAGGCCACTTTCGCTGTCAACCAAAGCTGCAGCAATAAAACCGTCAATGTCTGTTAAACCGTTTAAAGATAATTTGGCCATTATTAACCCCAATAAATTATATGTTAATCAGTAATATAGTTTTACTGACGTATAAGATATTAGCTAAAAATAATGAATAAACAATGCTAAAAAAAATCAGCTGGTTGATTATTGTTAATAATAAATAAAGTAAAAATGGTCTTTAAACGATTCTTGGCTGCTAATAGTTGTAGGATTGTGTAGAATATTTAAACTTTTTATAGAATTGTTGTATATGAAATTCAATTAAGGTTGTTGTTTTATAAGAGTTTTTTTATTAATAGATTTAATGTATTATTCCATTAATTTAATATATAAAAACGATTACATAAGACGAAATAAGTATTAAATATCTGTGCTGTTTGTTTATTTATTGCTCATTAAAATACATTATATAATATTATTTCTAGAGCTATATTTGTGACTTAAGTCTATTAAATTCAAGTATTTGTGATATATATTGAAAGTTCAATCCTAGGTCATAGGATTGAACTTTACTTTTATAATGCACTTTTTAAATTATTTTGATGTTGCTTCACTTGTTTTGCATAACGTTTGCCTTGTTTTTTCATTTTTCGATTGGTGTTATAAGCAGTAGGTCCGACATTATAGTAGGCTAAAGCTTTTGGCATACTACCAGCGGCATTTTTATATTTAGTTAAAATAAATGACCCACAATTAATATTGGTTAATTCGTCATATAAATCCCCAGGGCATGTTGCTTGCCAATAACGTGGCATCACTTGAGTTAAACCGACTGCACCTGCAGGAGAACTGACATAAGGGCGGAAAGTTGATTCTTGGCGAATTACGGCAGCCAGTAGTAAAGGATCTAAGTTGTATTGATCGGCAGTTTGTACAATGTAGGGCGACACTCGGTTTGCAGTTTCAGGATTGACTGAATAGGCCTTTTGTATCCCTGATGAAAGTTTAACGGCACGTTTCTCTACAGAGCCACCACCAAGTGATGAACATCCAGAAATCAGGGTTACAGATATAATAACAGTTGAAAACTTTAAGCTGTGAGCGCTTAGGAGCGACGAAAGACGAGTTGAAAGGCGAGTTTTATTCAGTACATTCTGCATTTATATTCACTTTAAAATAATCATGGCTAAGTGTAATTTCTAAAGCGATATTATGAACTGGAGACTTAGAGGTCAATATTTGCTTAAGATGCTCTGTACAGTGAAATTGTAAGAATTGATGGAAATGTACTCAAATTACATGATTTTTTAAGTGAAGAGAGAAAAACAGATAGCGTTACTTAAGTCAGTATTTCTCTCTTTACATTCTTACTTAAGATTGTGGGGCATTCAAATCCCGAGAACTTTAGTTTTAAAAAACTAGAATATCCACTCATTAAATATCCCTATTTGAAAAAGCTATAACTTTTTTCAGAGGTATGAATGGAATCTAAGTATAATTTAAAGTGTTTTAAGCATCCAAATTTCGCATGCTTGGCTATGACCTGTATTGCCTTTGGGAGCTTGTAAGTGTTGAAATCCTACTTTTTCATAGAGTTTTACCGCTTGCCCAAGTGTATGTGTAGTTTCTAAATAACACGCTTTAAAATTATGATCTTTGGCGAATTGAAAACAAAGTTCTAAAATATCTTTGGCTAAGCCATGACCACGTAATTCAGGCATAAAATACATTTTTTGGATTTCTAAAATGCTTGAGTCTCCAACTAAAGGAGAAAGGCCGCCACCACCTAAAATTGTACCGTGTTGATTTTCAATAACCCAATATTGTGCATTTGCTTGCGCATAGACGTGATATAAATCATCTAAAATTGGATCTGCAACGGCAAATCCTGATTCAGGTGCTAATCCAAATTCTTTGGAAACTGTGCGAATGACATTGGCAATGCTTGCATTGTCTTCAAGTTGAAGTGGTCGGATCTGAAACATAATCATCGAAAAACAAAAAGATGGATTGTTTATAGACTGATCCTATATAAAAATCCATCTCTAAGTTTAAAATTACTCAAGCAAAAAATTACTTTAATTCGCTCGAACTTTTACCCAGTTCACGACGTGCAACGATTAATTGTTGAATTTGTTGTGTGCCTTCAAATATATCGAGGATTTTTGAATCACGTGCCCATTTTTCCAATAATTCATCTTCGTTATAACCGACAGCCGCTGCGAGTTCTACACATTTTAATGTGATTTCATTACCTACACGGCCTGCTTTTGCTTTAGCGATGGATGCTTCACGTGAGTTTGGTTTTTTGTTATCGGCCATCCATGCAGCTTTGAGCATGAGTAGACGTGCTGCTTCCCAGTCTGCTTCCATTCGGTAGATTTGTGCAGCAATATTCGAACTTTGTAAGATGGGTGTTGAATACTGCTCATCTAATTCATCTTTAAAGATTTCTTTAATTCGTTCTAAAGATGCCTTTGCACAGCCTACAGCCATCGCAGCAACGAGCGGGCGGGTATTATCAAAAGTTTCCATAACTCCAGCAAAACCTTTTGCTACATCAATTTCAGCATTACCTAATAAGTTTGCAGCAGGGACACGACAATCTACAAAGCTAATGGCAGCCGTATCAGAGGCTTTAATACCCAATTTATGTTCTAGGCGTTCTACAGTCATGCCCGGCGTACCTTTTTCAACAACAAAGGATTTAATCGCTGCACGACCTAAATTTTTATCTAGTGTTGCCCAAACAACTACTGAATCAGCACGTTCGCCCGAGGTGACAAAGATTTTTTCACCATTGAGGATGTATTCATCGCCATCTTTCGTCGCTGTTGTTCGAATAGCTGCTGAATCAGAGCCGCAATTTGGTTCTGTAATGGCCATAGCGGCCCAAGTTCCTTTTAAGCGTTCTAGTTGTTCATCATTGGCTACTGCTGCAATAGCCGAGTTGCCAAGCCCTTGGCGAGGCATACTGAGCAACAGGCCGGTATCTCCATAGCACATCTCGATGATACTGAGGGCTGTCGACATATTGACACCGTTTTTATTACCCGTGTCTGTGTCGCCACGTTTATTGACGGCAGCACCTGCATTCATGCCATCACCGCCATCATTCATACCGTCGACGAGGGAAGACAACATGTCTAATTCTTTAGGATAGGCATGTTCGGCTTTGTCATATTTACGTGAAATAGGACGTAGAACATTTAAAGCGACTTCATGGGCTTGGTCGATCAGCAATTTAAATTTTTTCGGATTTTGTAAGTTCATGGACATTTCCTTGTTTTTATTTTGCTGAATTAAGCATGTAAGCCAGATTGAAGAATCGCTGTGGCACGTAAGTCTCGATACCAACGTTCTACGGGATGTTCTTTGGTAAAGCCATGACCACCTAATATTTGCACGCCATCGGTCCCAATTTTCATCGATTTTTCAGCACATAGTACGCGGGCTAAATAGGCTTCACGATGAAATGGTTTGCCGGCTTCGGCTAGACTTGCTGCATTGAGGATGAGCATATGCATGGCATCAATTTCGATTGCCATATCGGCAATCATAAATGCCACACTTTGACGATGTGAAATTGGCTCCCCAAAAGCTGTACGCTCGTTGGCATATTGAATGCAATATTTTTTGACTGCAGTTGCGGTACCAACAGCCATGGCACACCACATTAAATTGCCAAGATCGATAAATGAAGTGTAGTTGAAATCTTGATCGCCTAAGCGTTGGGCAGGGGTCTGATCAAATTTTAAAGTTACCGTTTCAGTTGCTTTTAAACCCATAGCAGGTGTTTTTTTTGCGCTAATGCTCTGGTCACGTTGCACAATAAAAACTTCAGGCTGCCCATTCAGCATGGCACTTACCAACAGCACATCTACTTGTTCACCTAAAAGGACTAAGGTTTTCTCCCCACTGATTTTATATTGCTGGCCATCTGCAAACGCCTGAGTTTTAAGTTGATAAGGATTAAATGCCGCCGTGGCCTCTTGTACCGCAAAGCTTGCACGAAGGGCTGAATCATCTGCAAATGCTGCTAAGTAGGTTGCTTGAACAGATTCGGAACCCCATTGGGTGATGGCGTTGATGCAGCTAAATGTCGACAGTAAACCTGCTGTTAAACTAAAGTCACCTTCAGCCAATTGTTCAGCAATTAAGATATTGCTAATGATATTTTTTTCTGCCGCGACGCCACCCAAATCTTCAGGTAAGGCATAATAATTTAGACCTAGATCTTGGATATGTTGCCATAACGCTTCAGGAAATCTTTCCTCTTGATCGGCTTGATGAGCAAGTGGATACAAGACTTCTGTGGCAAATTGCTGCATCGCATCAGCAGTCATTTGTTGTTCTTCAGTCAGGTTTAAATCAAATAATGATTTTTGTTGATTAGGCAAACGTTGCTTATGTACATCTTTGTTGGTCTGAAATACTTTTTGCGTTTGGCTCAGGGTTTTAAAACCAGCTTTTGAGCTTTGATACAAAGATTTTTCAACAAATTTGCGCAGTTTAAACTGATCGAGTACATCACTTCCGGCAATTTTTGTTAAAAGTGAGAGTCCAAATCCTTGTGCCTTGTTTACCATATTGGTCATTGTTGTTTTCCATTTGCGTTGTTCTTATTTAATGCTGACATGCCAAAGATAGAAAAACCATGTCATAAATGACATGCATGATTGTCAAAGATAAACGGCGAGATTAGGTGGGATTTGATAGCTAAATGATTAATTAAGAATAGAAAAGTAAAAAGGCTTAAACAGATTGTTATTTTAAAATTGACTTGGCTGACATTTGAGTCAGCCAAGTCTTGAGGTGTGCATTGAATGATTATTGATATTTTTGAATCATACGACGAACATTGGTTTTTGCTTCAATGACGGTCATAAAGGTATATGCACCGATAAATTTACGGCTAATAAACATAAACTCTTTCGGTGGAACTGAGAAGTAACGAGATGCCATCGATTTTGAAGCTTGTTGCATCACACGGCTATGTAATTGGCTTTTTTTCCAGTCATAGCGTTGTTGTTCGTCCATAACACCAGCAGGGATGTCTGGGTTATTTTCAGTGCTACTAAATGCCTCTGTCGCTAAAAGAAAGACTTTTGCCATATCGGGTTTAATACTTTGTGGAATACCATCAAAGAACTCATAACCTGTCATCGCTTTGACCATTTGCTCAGAGCTATGCTGATAACCCGCGGTAATCAAATTACGCGCAACGCCTAATAGATGATCATCGAACTGACGAATCGCACCAAAGTCGAGGAGGACAATTTTATCAGGGACATCCGCACCATTGCCTAAACGGACCAAATAGTTTCCGAAGTTAGGGTCGGTTTGCATTTCACCCCATTCAAAAATTTCGCGTACAGCAATTTCAAGTGATGCTTCACCTAAGGCATTGCGACGCTCTTGAGGAAGTGACAGCATTACAGGGCTGTTAATCGGCACACCACGTTCAAAGGTCATACACAGCACTTGAGGTGTTGAATAACCTTCAATGATTTGCGGGACGATATAGCGTGGATCTTCTTTTAAGCGTGCAGCAAAACGGCGAGTGGTGTCTGCTTCAATTTTATAATTTACTTCACGATGCATCATTTCACGAACTTCATCAAACCACTGATCAAATTCACGGGTTTGGGGCACCATTCGTGTCAGTTTGAGCATGTTTTTGAATAGATTCATATCCGAATCGATGGCATCTGCCACACCTGGATACTGGATTTTTAGAACCAGTTCTAAACCATCAGATTTGCGTTTTGCACGGTGAACCTGTGCCAAAGATGCTGTGCCAAGTGGCTCATGATCAATCACGAGATCATCAAGCTTTGAGCCAAGTTGATTTTGTAATTGGACTTTGATGGCTGGCCATGCCAATGCAACTGTTTGATTGTTCAAGGTGTTGAGGGCTTGGGTGATTTCTTCAGGCAGAAAATGTTCACCATACAATGCCATCATTTGCCCGATTTTTACAATCGAACCTTTTAATTTACCAATTTCTGCGACGAGATATTCAGCCTGATCTTTCATGGCTTTTTTACGCTTTTTCTCTTTTTCTTCCTCACTCGAAAAAATAGAAGTGGCGTTTGATGCTGCCCAACGAGTTCCCGCAAGTAGCGATGCCTTTGCGATAGATAAGCGTCGATCCATAGAAGACGTTTTCAAGTGTTTGAGCTTATCGTTCTGATCTGACATGTAAATTAAATCCTTTAATCAGCAATTCGCAGAAAAATACATTGTAGCTAATTTTAACGTTTCTTAACGTATTAAAATAGTTCAACTTACTGAATATGCAGTAAGCATTTGCAAACTTAAGCAAGATGCCGCGTAGACAGGTACATTGGAAAGAAAACTATAAACGATATTTGATTTTTACCGTATCGTTTTGCATCAATGCGGCTTTATGTTCTTCAATATGTTGATGAATAAGATGTTGGACAGATTCGTCTTTAAATCCGGCAGCATAACCTTTGACAATAATAATGCTCGGTAAGCTAAAAAATAGGGTACGTGCGTTTTCTAGACTCGCATCAGGGAAAACTTGATGTTCGATCAGTAGTTGCTGAAAAAATGCCTTTTCAGTTTGCACATTTAAAGACTGAGTGTCTTCCCAATAGCTCTGACGCATAGCCATGAGGTTATTGTGCTTATAGCTCATTGGAGCTCCGCATTTAAAATTTAACTGTTTGTATGGGGATAATTTTATAAAATTAAAGCTTATGATCAAGTACAAATTGCTAAACATTTGAGCTTGAATTGGTTTTTATTCATAATTTTTATCTATTAGGTTTTATAGCATGCTGAAGAAAAGCCTAAAGTACAAATTTCATTTCAGCGAATGTATCTGACCTATATGTGCGGGTTATGAAATGCTTTTAAGCGGTGAATAATGCCGTATTTTTATTATAAATAGCATCAAAACAAGGTATCATAGGGCGTTTAAAAAATTATGAACTGGAGACGCCTTAAGTGGATCGACCGACTATTAGCCCTGAACATTTACAGGAAGCAGCTGAAAACCTATCAACAATTCGTGATTATATCCGCTTTGGGGTAACAGCTTTACGTCAATATGATGCCCACTTAGGACAAGGTACAGAAGACTATTTTGCTGAAAGCTCAGCATTGGTTTTACAAACGTTATCTCTAGATTGGAATGCAGATGCGGAAATCTTAGATGCGAAATTATTGCCAAGTGAAGTTGCAGAATTTTTAGCATTGTTAGAACGTCGTATTAATGAAAAAGTTCCAACGTCTTATTTACTTAACTTGTCATATTTCTTTGGTAAGCCATTTTATGTCGATGAACGTGTTCTGATTCCACGTTCTCCAATTGCAGAATTGATTGAAAACCGCTTTGCGCCATATTGCTTAGGTGAAAATGGCGAAATGGGTACTGCGGTTAATAATCTACCTGAAAATGCCAATCCAAAAACTCCTCAGCGCATTTTAGATATGTGTACGGGTTCAGGTTGTATCGCGATTGCTTTAGCTTATGCATTCCCAGATGCTGAAGTTGATGCAACAGATTTGTCTAAAGATGCACTTGAAGTAGCACAAATTAACTGTGAACACCACAATAAACAATATCAAGTGGCTTTACTTGAGTCTGATTTATTCGCCAAAATTCCAGCAGAAAATCAATATGATTTAATCGTGTCAAATCCACCATATGTGGATGCTGAAGACATGGCAGATTTACCAGAAGAATTCCACCATGAACCTGAAATGGCGCTTGCTGCGGGTCAAGATGGTTTGGATCTTGTGCGTAAAATGTTGGCACAAGCTGCAGATTACCTGACGGAAGATGGCTTAATTGTGATTGAGGTGGGTAACTCAGAATGGGCAATGCGCCAAAACTTCAATACCGTTGATTTTTATTGGTTACAGTTCCAAAAAGGCGGTACAGGTATCTTTGCATTGACTGCTGCTCAATGCCGCGAATACCGAGATTTATTCATTCAATCTGTTCAAGCATAAGGAGTCGTTTGACATGGCAGGTAATAGTATAGGGCAACTCTTCCGTGTAACGACTTGTGGTGAATCTCATGGCGTTGGTCTGATGGCCATTGTGGATGGGGTTCCACCGGGTATTGAACTGACTGAAGCCGATTTGCAAAAGGATCTGGATCGTCGTAAGCCGGGCACATCTAAGTTTGCAACTCAGCGTAAAGAACCTGATGAAGTTGAAATTATTTCGGGCGTATTTGAAGGCAAAACAACCGGTACATCAATTGGTCTATTGATCCGTAACACAGATCAAAAATCAAAAGATTATGGCAACATCGCGCAAACCTTCCGTCCGGGTCATGCAGACTATACGTATACACATAAGTATGGTTTTCGTGATTATCGTGGTGGTGGTCGCTCGAGTGCTCGTGAAACTGCGATGCGTGTTGCTGCGGGTGCTATTGCTAAAAAATACTTGTTTGAGAAATTTGGCATCGAAATTCGTGGTCATGTAACCCAAATTGGTACCGAAAAAGCAGAGAAATTGGACTGGAATGAAGTTCCGAATAACCCATTTTTCTGTGGTGATGCAGATGCCGTCCCACGTTTTGAAGCTCTCGTAACGTCACTTCGTGAACAAGGAACGAGCTGTGGCGCCAAACTGGAAATTATTGCGACACAAGTACCAGTTGGTTGGGGCGAGCCTGTATTTGATCGTTTAGATGCAGATATTGCACATGCTATGATGTCCATCAACGCTGTAAAAGGTGTGGAAATTGGTGATGGCTTTGGTGTTGCTGAGCAGTTTGGTCATGAAACACGTGATGAGTTAACTACGGATGGTTTCTTGGCAAACCATGCTGGCGGCATTTTGGGCGGTATTTCGAGTGGTCAAGACATTCGTGTTGCGATTGCCTTGAAACCAACAGCTTCCATTACTACGCCGGGTAAAACCATTACGATTAATCGTGAAGATACAGATGTGTTGACCAAAGGTCGCCATGATCCTTGTGTCGGTGTTCGTGCGACACCAATTGCAGAGGCGATGTTGGCAATTGTGCTCATGGATCACTTCATGCGTAACCGTGCACAAAATGCGGATGTTGTCGCTCCATTTGCTCCAATTGAACCCAAGTGAGGAAACAAAGCGCTGCTTTGTTTCGAACGCGGTTGGTGAATAGCGCTAGCGAGCTACACTGATGAGCAAATTGCATAAAAAACCAGACAATTATCTGGTTTTTTTATTTCAGTAAAATAGACCCATGAAAATAAATAGCTAAAAAATATGAATATAAGACATGCTTTACTTAGTGATATTCAGCAGCTCGAAAGCTTAATGAATATAGCCTATCGGGAGAATCATCCCAAGAGTTGGACCACGGAACATCATATCGTTCGAGGAAATCGAATAAATGTGTCTCAACTCAGCCAACTTTTACAAAAAAAAGATTTTCATCTATATGTGATGGAATCGGAAAATACACAGATCATGGGGTGTATTGGTATTCAAATACAGGGGATGAGCTGTGAAATTGGTCATTTTGCAATTCATCCAGATGAGCAAACTCAGGGCTTAGGAAAAAAATTATTGCAATTTGCAGAACAGCAAGCGATGTTGATTGAACCCAATGTTGAAGAATTTGTAATGTATGTGATTGATCAGCGTTTAGAATTAATAAAATATTATCAACGACGTGGCTATAAGCTAACAGATGAAAATCAAGCCTATCCTCTTCATCTAGAAGTAGGTCAACCGATTTGTGAACTTACAATTAAACAATTAATTAAACGAATAAAATAAAGATCATATGATGTATTTGATCAATTAATAAAGCGAAATGAATAAAAAATCCCAAAAGAAAACATACACTAACTTTTGGGATTTTTATTTTAGACTATTTGAGCTTAAGAATAAGCACGTAAAAATAGTCGATAGGCATCTGAAGATTTTTGGTTTTTTAACATATAGTGTGCGATTTCACCTTGGTTGGTATTCATAATCACAGCAATATTTTTTGCGTCACGGAATTGTTTAAGTACAGCATCTGGAATCATCACGGTATTAGAAGAATCAATCACATTTGAATTATCTAAGCGACGATAATTTGTTTGACCTATTGCAGGATAAGACAATACTTTGCCGTCAATCACAAAAGATATTTCATTCATATCAAGCTGCTGTTGATCATAAGAATGCAGTGAAAGTGCATACTCACCTTTGTTTTTTTGCCAATCAATTGCAAGTTCAGGACATTTTTGCCCAGCTTCACATAGTAACTGACCTCGAGTAATGGTTCGTTGGATCACTTTGCTGTTTTCAACGGTATTCACACCATTTAGCTTCAAGGTTCTTGTTTCAGGTTTATTTTTAGGTACGGTAATACAACCCGTGAGTAGTAGGAGTGTAAATCCAAGAACTAAATAATTTTTCATGTGTATTTCCATGTTAGCGTTATTTTTATGAGCAATATTTATTTTGGCGCATATTCACACAGAAAAACAAAAAAGTAAAATACATCACACTTTTCTAGTTTTGTTTGAGCACTGCTTTAATATAAGTTATGGATATTCAAATAAAAAATATTTTTACGTTATATTGAGTACACTTCATAGAAGTTTAGATAATTTAAGCAGGATCTGTGATTTTGCGCTATCAATCTGCTCGGAATTGGTTTGTCGAGATAATTGGTCACGTGGTTTTTCACCTAAAAAATATTTGATACGTTCAGCATTTGCACCTGATGGATGGGGAAGTCCAGCTAAAATCTGTTGATCATTTAAATAGCCTAAGCTGCTTACATAATTTAAAACCTCATCTACACCTTTGCCTAGCGGGATGTAAATTGCATTAGGAAGCTGTTGAACCATAGGAATAAAATAATCATCAATATGTTTTTTTAATAATTCATTTTTCAACATTGCGGGCGTTGAACCTGCATAATTTTTTCCATTGATCAAAATGCATTGCTGTAAAACTGAACACATTTGCACCATATCTTGATGAGTGCTAAATAGCTCAGCAGAGGTCTGTATGCCTAATTGATTGTGTAATCCAATATGATCTAGCAGTTGAGTTAAATTTTTACGAATAGGACCGCTAAAAGCACCACTATTCTTGGCAAGTTTAAGAATGTTTCCCTCAGATAATTGCTGCTCTAAGCCGTCCTTCGCTGCAATTAATGCATTACGCCACTGTTGTTGGCCTGGGCAGATGCCGACGATGACCACTTTTGCATCATGATTTATGGCCTCAAATGGTGCATAAAAACTTTGAATAGTTCCTAGAGTCTTAAGAAGGAGTAAATCACTTTGGGTTAATTCTTCAATAGAATGTGTTTTGATCACAGATGCAAAGCGAGAGAAAAGTGTTGAATCCGGCATAAAACTTCGATCTTTCTAGGTATAAATTTCATTTAATATTTTAAACCTTTATTTTAAAGATGAAGTATTTAGGTGTAGAAAAAATGATTTTATATTTATAGCCTAACAACTTAAATTTATATAAAAATAATATTTAACAATATTGACCCAAATAGGACTTGAGATTTGGTACAAATATTGCTCATATCTAACTTAGGCAATACCAAGATGAATGCCGAATAAAAATGAATGGATGATTGCAGGAGAGAAGCACAGATTGTGCTCGCCGAAGGAGCAAGTTCCCCCAGGAAACTCTCAGGCAAAAGGACTGTAATCATATAAAAAATCTGGAGAGAAGTAGGCTAGACCTACTCACCGAAGGGGAAGGTTCACATTGCTTCGCAAGGAACCAAAGCTCTCAGGTACCAATGACAGATGGGGCGAGCATAGGAAATATAATTTCCAAGGAGCCTATATGTGTCATATTGTTGTGATTGGTGCAGGTATTACTGGGGTAACGACAGCTTACGAACTCGGATTACTCGGTTATCGTGTCACTGTGGTTGATAAACATCTTTATCCTGCGATGGAAACGTCGTTTGCCAATGGTGGTCAATTATCAGCGTGTAATGCAGAGGTCTGGAACCAAAAAGCAACGGTGGTGAAAGGCATCAAATGGATGTCACAAAAAACCGCGCCATTATTATTAAATCCAAGTTTTAATCTACACAAATATTCATGGCTCTTTGAGTTTATGGGACATATTAAAGATTATCGTGAAAATACTCACGAGACTGTACGTCTCGCATTGATGGCACGTCAGCGTTTATTTGAAATAGCTGAGCATGAAAACTTACAGTTTGATTTAGAAAAACGCGGCATTTTACATTTCTTTCATAATCAACATGATTATGAGGTGGCGACTCAAG
The DNA here is from genome assembly GCF_002018365.1 of Acinetobacter amyesii. Classification (GTDB taxonomy): domain Bacteria; phylum Pseudomonadota; class Gammaproteobacteria; order Pseudomonadales; family Moraxellaceae; genus Acinetobacter; species Acinetobacter amyesii. The sequence continues at coordinate 178,599 of NZ_MVKX01000008.1, read as the reverse complement.
TTAATAATATGCTCTGTGAGGGTGGCTTAGAGCGTCATCCTGTGACATTAGCTGAAATCCGTGATATTGAGCCTAGTCTGACAGGTGAATACTATGGTGGCTTTTATTGTCCGGGGGATGCCACGGGCGACATCCATAAATTTACGACGCAGCTTGCCAAAGCAACAGAACGCTTTGATGTGAAATATATGTGGGGCTTTGAGGTGACTGACTTTGAACACCATGCAAAAGGTGTCAATGTACAGTTAAAAGCCAGTGATGAAAATATGGAACATCCTGATGCCGATACCACACTTGAGGCAGATGCTGTGGTGGTCTGTGGTGGCGTAGGTAGTTATGAACTTGCGCATAAACTCGGTGACAGGGTAAATGTCTATCCAGTCAAAGGATATTCAATCACTATTAATTTAAATGATGAACAAAGTCAGGCCAATGCGCCTTGGGTAAGTCTGTTGGATGAAAGTGCTAAAATTGTGACTTCACGTTTAGGTGCAAATCGACTCCGTGTTGCAGGCACGGCAGAGTTTAATGGCTATAACCGAGATATTCGCGCAGATCGCATTCAACCCTTAATTGATTGGTCAAATCGTAACTTTAATCTCTCTACAGAACATGTGGTGCCATGGGCGGGTTTACGACCAATGATGCCCAATATGATGCCTGTAGTGCATGCAGGTAAGCGTGATCATATATTTTATAATACAGGGCATGGTCACCTTGGATGGACTTTATCTGCGGCAACAGCTGCAATGATTAGCCAGCAAGTGCAGCAAACACATCCGATTTAACTGACATATTGTAGACATCAAAAAATTGTAGACATCAAAAAAGCCTCAACGTTGAGGCTTTTTTGATGTTTCTAAGTCATTCGAATTTGATCTTAATCATATAAACGATAAATCCCTGCAAAACGTTCACAGCCTTTTTGTTCAGTTTTTACTGAGAGTAAGGCTTTACTGTAATTGAACTGATATTTGCAGTCGTGTTCATTATCGGTGATTTGATTTTTTTGTTCGGGTGTTGTGTAAGCTAAAAATGGAATGGTTTGTGTTTCAACTCGATTGTTCGGATTACGATAGGCAATGCCTTCTATTTTGATGCTGTCTTTGCCCAGTTGATGCACCTTTAAATGTACAGGTGATGTCGCAAAATGACCATTTTCAAATTTAAGATAATGCTGCGTTAAACTTTGGTTCATCGAGGTGTAGATATTCAAATCTTCGTGGCGAAGTTCAAACTGTTGTTTGAAACACTCCAAGTTTTTGCATTGCTGAACTCGGCTATACCATAATTTTTGCGTATCTATCAGTAAGCGTACAGGAGCATCGGTAATCAACTGCGCTGTTAAAAATAGCCCATCTAGCTTTTCACGCTGTTCTTCAAAACCGTCAGAACAGTAATTTTTTTTTGCCTGAGTATTGGCCTGATCACAGTCAATCTTTTCTGCATGCGTAAACGTCGCTAGGCTAGAACCTATTAGCAGAACCAGTCCGAATTTTTTGATGATATTTATTTCAGTTTTCAACAGCATGATCGCTTATACTTTCACTATGTTGCGCTTGCCCACACTATAGCGAAATAGAAAGCGTGAATACAAGATTTCAATCATTATTTTATCAAGGAACTCAAGCATGATAGCTCAAATTCGTATCGGTCAGGGCATGGATGTGCATGCATTTGAAGAAGGTGACTTTGTAACGCTTGCTGGTGTTCAAATTCCACATACACATGGACTCAAAGCACATTCAGATGGTGATGTGGTATTGCACGCGCTTTGTGATGCATTGTTAGGTGCTTTGGCACTTGGAGATATTGGTCAGCATTTTCCAGATACAGATCCAAAATTTAAAGGTGCCGATAGTCGAGTACTTTTAAGACACGTCTACCAACTGATTTTAGATCGTGGATATGTACTTAATAATGCTGATATTACCGTGGCTTGTGAGCGCCCTAAACTAGCAAAACATAATTTAGAAATGCGTCAAAGCATCGCAGATGTTATGGATGTTGAAGTCACGCAAATTAGCATCAAAGCGACCACCACCGAAAAATTAGGGTTTACCGGTCGCCAAGAAGGTATTCTTTCTACTGCAACTGTACTGATTTCTCACGCAAAATGATCTGGATGGATCAGCGCATGTTGTAAATCTTGAGTTGCTTTACGGCCTTGGAGTTGTAAGGCAACCGCATGGATTAAACCTGTCCAAGTTTCATTGGGTTCCCAAATTTGATGCATCAAATCTTGAGCCTTTGGCATATCAACATCCATATAGTATTGACGATATAAATACATCAAACTGCTGACACGGAAGTTTTTCGCACAGTGTAGCCAAACCGTTTGACCTTGAACCAAATGGTCAATCATATCGAGTACTAAAAGGCATTGATCATCTGAAGGGGTATCCCAAGAGATTGGAACTTGGATGTAGTTTAGGCCTAGATCTAGGCAAATGCGGTCTTCATGCTCGATATGATTGGATGCATCGGTCAAGGCTAAATTGATAACTGTTGAAACACCATATTCTTTAATCGTTTGAAGCTCAGAAGGAGATGGTTGTCCGGACGTTAATAAGTGTTCATGTATATATTGGAAGTTTTCAATGTGACTTAACGCATTTTCGATTTCATTCATCTGACAAATAATCCTTCAAAGTAAAACGCCATCTTGAAGATGGCGTTTTTCATTCACTTAGCGTGTCGGTAACACGTCTTTAAGTGCTTCATGCATCTCTAACAAGACTTTTTCAGTCGTATCCCAATCGATACAGCCATCAGTCACTGATTTACCATATTCGAGGTCACATAGGTTGGCAGGAATATCCTGACGACCACCTTTTAAGTGACTTTCTACCATAATACCCACGATTGACTTGTTTCCGTCAAGGATTTGTTCAGTAATATTTTTGAGAACAAGGGGTTGTAGGTACGGGTCTTTGTTTGAGTTTGCATGACTGGTATCAATCATGATTTTGCCACTAACTTTTGCTTTGGCTAATGCCGCCTCTGCATCTGCAACTGAACCTGCGTCGTAGTTTGGTTTACCGTTACCGCCACGAAGAACAACGTGTGCATAAGGGTTACCACTGGTACGAATAACAGAAACTTGACCTTGGTCACTTAAGCCCAAGAAGCTATGACCATGTTTAACAGATTGCATGGCATTGGTCGCAACGGTTAAACCGCCATCTGTACCATTTTTAAAGCCCACAGGTGAAGAAAGGCCAGAAGACATTTCACGATGTGTTTGGCTTTCAGTGGTGCGCGCACCAATCGCTGACCAAGAGATAAGATCTTGGTAGTACTGTGGTGAGTTTGGATCGAGTGCTTCAGTTGCACAAGGCAAACCTTTTTCATTCAATTCAAGTAAAAGTTTACGGCCAATACGTAAGCCTTTTTCGATGTTGAAAGAATCGTTCATGTCTGGGTCATTAATTAGACCTTTCCAACCCACAGTGGTACGTGGTTTTTCAAAATACACACGCATCACGACATAAATCGTATCTTGGATTTTGTCACTTAAAACTTTTAAACGGTCAGCATAATCATGTGCAGCGACTGTGTCATGAATTGAACATGGACCAATGACAACAAAAAGACGTTTGTCATTTCCATCTAAAATATTACGTACAGTTTCACGGCCCTTAAGGACTGTTTGATAGGCAGTTTCAGTCAGAGGTAGCTCTTTTTTTAGTTCTGCAGGAGTAACAAGAGGCTGAATGCTTTTTACATTCACGTCATCAATGTCGTTTTGGGTAATAGAATTTGACTGTAAAGTATTCATTGCCGTCACTGGTTTGATTATACAAAAGGTTGTTTCGTGAGCCGAATATAACATGAATATAGCATTCAAATGTTATAAAAAAGATCAATAAGTCTCTGAAAAAAAAGTGATGAATCGGGCAGTTAATTTAAACCTGCTGACTATTCACCGTCGGTGCGATCAACATTGCAGTTGTTAGTTTTTCGACAGGTTTTGATTTTACTGGATTAATGATGAAATTCATGCCTAAAACAAACAAGGTAATGCCTAAGACTTTACGAATGACTTTTTCAGGTAAACGGGAGCTGATTAAAGTTCCGACCACAATCGCGGGAATAGAACCCACCAATAACCAACCCAATAGATGAAAATCAACATTGCCTGAGCTCATATGACCCAAGCCAGCAACCAGTGTAAGCAGCACGGCATGAACAACGTCAGAACCAATAATACGAATCATCGGTAAGTTCGGGAACATAAGCACCAAAGCCATAATACCGAAGGCACCTGCACCAACAGACGATAGAGTAACGAATACGCCTAAAATAATCCCCATGATGATGATATATGCACGCTTATTTTTAGCTTGGAAATTGATACGCTCCAGATCCGCACTCATATCATCCAACTGATCAGTTTTTCGAAATTTATTAAAGAATTTTTCGATATGACCACGGAAAATAATTGAGATCCCAGTAATCGTCAGCATAAAACCCAAAAACATGGTTAATACGGTTTTGTAATGTGTCGATTGGCTCAGATAGTTTTCAAGGACCCAATGGGTCGCAAAAGACGCAGGGATACTGCCGACTGCAAGCCAAATAACAATGGTCCATACGATATTCATTTTACGTGCATGAACTAAAGAACCACAAAATTTTGAAATAGCGGCATACAGCAGGTCTGTACCAATCGCAATATGGGGTTCAATTTTATACAGGCTGATCAGGATCGGGGTCATTAGTGAACCACCGCCAACACCGGTAATACCTACGCAGAAACCTACAATTACACCTGCCAGAATGAACTCTAAAGGACCGACCATCGCTGAATGCCAAATATCAAAAAACGTGCATATCTTATGACTAATTGATATAAGTCGTTGTCTCGATTAGTGATTTGCTTGTGAAAAAAATAGATAAAGAATGATCTTAATTTTGAAATAAATGAATTTTATATTAGCTAAGTTATTGATTACGGCTTTCTCAACTGGTTGATAGTTCAAATGGAGATTATGCTGCAGTGAAATCATATATTTTGAATATAAGGCGTTGAATATCTGAAGTGGATTACCAATCACTCAAAACACACTAAGTTTTATCATCCTAGCTTTCGATTTGATATTTATCGATATATTCAACAGTGAAAATAAAGTCCACTGCTGCTAAGGCTGATACACCTTAAAAAGACTCATACGCCTTAAAAAGATAAGGTTTCGCCATCTAAAGGAATCAACACTTTATCCTGAATATTTTGAGCTTTTACATAGGCTGCCAATTGCTCACGTGTTAACGACATGTGGTTAATGGCATCCATATGCACTGCGACAATTTTAGCCTTGGGTACCTGTTGCACAGCGCGTAAGGTGTCTTCTTTACCCATAATAATCGACTCTTTAAATCCATCGACTAAGGCATTGCCTGTATTTAAAATAATCACATCAGGTTGGAATGTTTGAATAGCTTGATCCACTTCAGGGCGCCAAATCGTGTCACCCGCTAAATAAATGGTTTCATGTCCTGCGGCTTCAAAAATGATCCCCATGGCTTCACCCAAGCCTTTTTTCAGTTCTGGGACACGATACATTGCATCTGTACCGTGTTGTCCACCAGTTTTGGTTAACTTCACGCCTTCAAATGTGGTTTGCGTTAATACGCGTACATCTTTAAAGCCTTGGGATTGGATGGTCTTTTGATCTTGACTGTTTTGGACATAGATCGGCAGCGTTTTAGGGATCGCCGCTTGCGCAGCATCATCCCAGTGGTCGAGATGAGTATGGGTAATGATCACGGCATCGACATTCGCTAAAATGGTTTCGGCTTTGAGCGGTAAATCCACCAATGGATTGCGTAAATAACTCCGATGTGTATTTGGAAACCCTTCATAGAACCCTTTGGGTGCAAACATCGGGTCTATTAAAAAGGTCGTGTCTGCATAGCTGATTTTGACCGTCGCATTGCGTATTTCTTGAACTTGAGTGATTTTAGAAATATCTCGGACTTGGTCTAGATTTGCCGATGCCGAAGCAGAGCCGATAATCAAAGCAGTCGCTAAAACCGTATAGCCTAAAAATGTTTTCATAAAAAGCATTCGTATAACAAAGATGACTTTATTATTTGGAAATAAGTGCTTTAAACATATTGTCCTTAAAGACATAAATAGAAACTATTAGGCCAAATGGTATAATGGCTTTATTTATGAATAGCCACGTGATGTCTATACCTAAAATTGCGTTGTTTATATATCCAAATATTCCGCTGTTTCATTTTTCAGTCCCGCAAACCATATTCAATATTGAAATAGAGGGACAGAAATTATTTGAAGTAACGACGTTTTCGGTTGATGGAATGCCCATCCGTACTGAAAAGACGGTCATGATTCAGGCTGATGGCGGCTTAGAGCAGATGCTTGATGCCGACCTTGTAATTATTCCGGGCTGGGATGATATCCATCAAAAGCCAGATCATGAGCTGATGACAGCCTTACAAAAGGTACATGAAAAAGGAATTAAGATTGTAGGCCTTTGCTATGGCGCATATCCATTGGCGTATGCTGGGTTACTTGACCACAAACAGGTCACGACACATTGGGCTGGCAGTGCCGATTTTAAGCAAAAATTTCCATGTGTGAACTTAGATAAAGATGCTTTATATATTGAAGATGCAGGCATCATTACTTCCGCAGGTACGGGGGCTGCTTTAGATTGTTGTTTATACATAGTCGGGGAAATCTACGGGGCAAAAATTGCCAATAAAATATCGAGATTGATGGTAATTCCAACCCATCGTGAGGGCGGACAGGCGCAATTTATTGAACAGCCGATTTCTACAATGACTTACGATACGGAGATCAATCGTTTACTCGATTATTTACGGCATAACCTGTCGAAACCGCACACTATTGAAGAACTTGCCGTTTATTCCAATATGAGTAGAAGGACACTGACCAGACATTTTAAACATGCAACAGGGCTGCCTATTGTCACTTGGTTAAATAATGAAAGACTGCGATATGCGGCTGAATTGCTTGAAGTGACAGATTATTCGATTGATAAAATTGCGGAAAGCGCAGGTTTTAATACAGCAGTGCTATTTCGTAAATTATTTAAGAATAAATACGGCACAAATCCGAACCATTGGCGGAAAAATTTTAATCAGCAGCTAAGTAGCAGTGATGAATATTCCTAAAATGGTGAATTAAAACCGTGCAGCTTTTTTCAGGAAATCTATTAACTTTGCGAAGGACTCGTATAGAATCTATAGCTAAAGAACATTGAGTTAAAAGGACAGACTTTTGCAAAATCGGAAACTGAAAATTGGCATCGTAGTTGGGGAAGTATCCGGGGATACATTAGGCGCCAAGCTTATCCGCAGTTTTCGAGAGCAAGGGATCGATGCGGAATTTGAAGGCATCGGTGGTCCGCAAATGATTGCAGAAGGCTTTAACAGCTATTATCCGATGGATATTTTATCGGTGATGGGGATTGTTGAAGTCTTAAAAGATATTAAAAAACTCTTTGCTGTACGTGATGGTCTGGTTGAAAAATGGACTGAAAACCCTGTCGATGTTTTTGTTGGGATTGATGCGCCGGATTTTAATTTGCGTTTATCCAAGAGCTTGAAGCAAAAGCAGCTACCAATTAAAACAGTGCAATATGTCAGCCCTTCAGTGTGGGCGTGGCGTCAAGGGCGTGTACATGGCATTAAAGCAAGTATTGATTTAGTCCTTTGCTTATTTCCATTTGAAAAAGCGTTTTTCCAAAAATGGCAAGTTCCGGCTGCTTTTGTCGGACACCCATTGGCAAGTCAGTTGCCTTTAGATAATCCACTCGTTGCGGCTAAACACGAGTTAGGCTTAGATGAGCATCAAATACACATTGCATTACTTCCGGGCAGCCGTCGCGGGGAAATTGAGCGCTTAGGGCCTTTGGTACTGTCTGCCGCACAGATTTTGACGGAGCAGCATCCAGACTATGTGTTCCTGATTCCTGCAATCAATGATGCACGTAAACAGCAAATCGAATTGTTGCTCAAGCAGTATCCTGAAGCATTACAAGCCAAAGTTCGCTTGATGGAAAACACCGATACCGAATCTAAAATTGGCCGTCAGGTGATGAACGCATCGAATATTGTCGCTTTGGCTTCGGGTACAGCGACTTTAGAAGCGATGCTTTTACACCGTCCAATGGTGACCTTTTATAAGTTAAATTGGCTGACCTACCATGTGGTGAAATTGCTGATCAAAATTCCGTATTATTCATTGCCAAATATTATTGCGGGCAAAAAGGTGATTCAGGAACTCATCCAACATGATGCAACGCCTGAAAAATTAGCAGCAGAAATTGAAAGCTTGATGGATGTTGAAAAATCGCAAATTCAAGTGATGCAGCACATCACCATGCATAAACAACTGCTTTCAGGCAACAGTGAAAACCCTGTGGAAGCGATTTTAAAGCTTTTAGATTAAACCTTTAAGGTGACTCAGTTTTTGCGAGTTGATGCTGCTGTCGATACTGGCTCGGTGTTAGATCATAAAACTTTTTAAAAGTTTGGCTAAATGCCGTTTCAGATGAGTAACCGATACGATGGGCAATTTGCTGAATAGTCAGTTGCCCCATTTGTAAGTGCTGTGTTGCCAGTCGCAAACGATGTTGCTGCAAATAGGCGAGTGGTGATTCACCGAGCATTTGAGTAAATAAACTGGCAAATTTAGAACGCGACATACAACATTGTTCTGCCAAACTTTCGACGGTCCAAGCATGCTGCGGTTGTTCATGAATCGCGGCCAAAGCGTTGGATAATTCAGGATGACTCAAGGCATGCAACCAACTGCTTGAATCTGACAAGGCCGCAATATAATCACGCACACATTCGATAAATAAAATACTCACCAAATGATCCAAAATTTTGTCACGGCCTGGACGGATCTGATGCGCTTCAACTGCCAGAAAATGTAAGCCAATTTGCAACCATTCTGGTGCAGTACTGCTCATGATATGTGGTGTATGCAACAGCGTGGGGAGGGCATTCACTAAGGGCTTTGCCATAATGCTATCGACATGCCCGCGGATCGCCAGTACAAATAATTCCTCTGCTTCATGAGACTCAGCAGAATTTAATTCAATGGTTTTATTTCGTTGCTCTTGAAACAGTGGCGTGATGTTTATTGACTCGACCAAGACATCAGATTGTATAGATTTGCAGTGGTGGTTTTGCCCTGAGGGAATAAGGCAAAGATCGCCAGCTTCAAGCAAAACCTGCTCTTGATCTATATGCACAACACATTGACCTTGAATCACCACATACGCAACCATGGCATTGTGATCTTGAAAATGAAAAGCCCAAGGATGCTTTGATCTCAAATAAATATATTCAGATCGGTGGAGATGAATATCATCAAAAATTTTACTTAAAGCATCCATATTTCAAATATTTACTCATATTAATTTTGTATTTATAGATGGTCAATATGTGTTTAAAGGTCAACATTTATCCTTAAATGCCAAAGACGATCGCATAGTTTTTTTGGACGCTTAAAACTGTTCTGGTTGCCCATATTTTACGAATATAAACACAGAAGAAGTAATTAGGGAAGTCTAGCGCATGAATGCACCAGTAAAATTAAATGAACAGCAGCTCGCTCAGTTAGAAAGCAAAATCGGTAGTGTTTTAGATAAAAAACGTTATGGTTGGCTATTGAGTCCAGGTTTACCAGTCATTGGTATGGGGATCTTGGCGGGTTATCATTTTGGTCCAAAACCGACAAAAAAACTATTTGCCATGGGCGGGCCGCTTCTACTGCATGTCATTATTCCTGCACTGGATGCACTGATCGGTGATGATGCCAATAACCCGACAGATGATGACATCAAAGTTTTAGTGAATGATCCCTATTATGATCGGATCGTCAAACTATTTATTCCACTGCAAATGGCAGCGAATGCTTTTGCTGGCTATGTGGTTACCCGTAAAGATGTTTCATTATTAGATCAAGTTCTGCTTGGGATTTCGATGGGCGCCATCAATGGCGTCGGTGTAAATACAGCACATGAACTTTGCCATCGACCTCATAAAAAAGACCATTACTGGGCACATGCGACGCTCGCACCTTTAGGTTATAGCCATTTCCGCATTGAACATCCTTATGGGCACCATAAACGTGCGGCAACGCCTGAAGATCCTGCATCTTCAAAAATGGGTGAAACCTTTTATGAGTTTTGGCCACGCACTGTATTTGGTGGAATTAAATCGGCGGTGCAGATTGAAAAGCAACGTTTAAAACGTAAAGGTTTAAGTTTCTTTTCGAAGGAGAATGAACTGTTTCATGGTTGGGCGATGAGTGCAGGTTTTCATGCATCGATGCTGAAAATGTTTGGTAAAGGCGTGACACCGTATTTAGTTACACAGGCCTTTTATGGAATCAGCCTTTTTGAAATAATTAATTATATTGAACATTATGGCCTGAAGCGTGAGCAAAAAGCGGATGGAAGTTATGCGCGAACCATGCCTGAACATAGTTGGAATAACAATAATATTGTGACCAATCTATTTTTGTATCAATTACAGCGACATTCAGACCATCATGCGTATCCGACTCGTCCATTTCAGGCTTTAAGACATTTTGATGAAGCGCCAGAGTTGCCTAGCGGCTATGCCACTATGCTAATTCCTGCTTTAGTACCCTCTATTTGGTTTAAGATGATGGATAAACGTGTCTATGATCACTATCAAGGTGATTTAACTAAAGCCAATATTCATCCTAAACGTCGTGCAAGTATTTTTAAAAAGTTTGCGGTTTCAGACGTTTAAATCGAAAACATAATGAGAAGAATCCCAAGCTTGTTTGCTTGGGATTTTTTATTATGCTTAATTTTAAAACTTCAAAATCTAAAAATGATTGTTTTAAATGGATTCTCTTTTTAAGACCACCAATAGCGCAAAATGTGGAAAAAAATCGGTGCAGAAAAGCAGATTGAATCAATTCGGTCGAGCATGCCACCATGGCCTTGGATGAGTTGTCCCCAATCTTTTACACCACGATCGCGTTTAATGGCTGACATGACAAGACCACCAAAGAAACCAAATATACAAACAATAAAGCCAATACATGCAGCCTGTAGATAGCTGAAGGGTGTAAGCCATGACATAGCAACACCTAGTGCAGTGGCTAAAGCAATGCCTCCGATTAAACCTTCAACGGTCTTAGATGGTGAAAGTATTGGTGCGACTTTGTGTTTTCCGAATAGCTTGCCACAGACATATTGCAAGACATCGGAGGCTTGTACCACCATGATCAGCCAGATCGCTAGCCAAATTTTTTCACCTTCAAATCCGGGAAGTTTAAGATTTAATAGCGCAGGCACATGCGAAATACAGAATACGCTGATCATCAGACCCCATTGAATTTTTGAGCTACGTTCCAAAAAACGCGTGGTATCTTCGGCTTTGAGTGTAGCGATAGGGATAAGAAGAAACACATACAGCGGAATAAAAATAGAATATAGCCCGTACCAGTCGATATACACCAAGTAATACTGGTAAGGGATGACAAAATAAAAAGCGATCAGCAAAGGAAGATAATCACCGCGACGGGTCGGCAGTAAACTAATAAATTCACGTAAAGCAAAGAGTGAAATCAACGCAAACAGGATCACAAAGGCGATTTTGCCTAATGAAATTGCTACACCAAGTACCAACAACATGACCCACCATGCATTGATCCGCGCATTTAAATTGTCGATAACTGGCGCAGGTGCATAACCCGCTTTAAATTTTAAGATGGAGCCAATGGTTGAGGCAATAATCAAAATAACCGCAAAGATACCAAACAATACATAGGTCATTTGCGCATTGGTGAATTCCATTATTGATACTCCAATGCTTTTAATTTGAGTAATTCATCCTGAGCGTAGTTTAAAAACTCAGTTTTACTGTGTTCATTATGGGCTTCTAAAGGCTTACCAAAAATAACGGTAGATAATAATGGCAATGGTATAAGCGCGCCTTTAGGCATGACACGTTTTAAATTTGAGATCCATACCGGTACGATTTCAACATCAGGAAATTGATTTTTGAGATGAAATAAGCCGCTTTTAAACTCTAATAATTCAACGTCATCATTTAAATTTCGAGTACCCTCAGGAAAGAAAATAATCGAGTCACCTTGTGCTAATACGGTTTTGATCGGTTCTAAGGGGTCTTGATTTTGCTCTCGATTTCGCTGAATAGTGACGCCAGTAAATGTGTCTTGAATGAGAAAACGTCGAAAGCCATCTTTTAACCAATAATCCGATGCTGCTACAGGACGTGTCTTCCGTCTGAGATCTGTCGGCAGTGATGACCAAAGCAAAATAAAATCGATATGGCTATTATGATTTGCATAATAAATACGCTGTTTCATAACCGGTTTGCACCCGACCCAGAGACTCCGCGCACCCGTGAGCAGCCGCGCACCACGACGAGTGAGAAAGGCAATATAGCGAGCAATTGAACGGCTTAAAAAATTACCTTTCATTGGTGAGTGAGCATTCCCTGAAGTGTCTAATGGATTTGGCATAGCTTCAAATTATTGTGAATTATTTATACAGTAAAAATATGCAGATGAAAGCGAAGTATTGCAAGCAAAGGACTACGATCTGCAATTTAAATAAAGCTAGACAACCTAATTCACGTAGCTCCCATGCACGACCACATTTATTTGCAGGCATTAATTTTAGGTTAATTAAACTTAAGTCCAACTCTTTGGTGGTTTGTTCTAGGCTTTGAGTTTGGCTGCATTCAGCGACAGTGGCTAAAAGTGCCGAATCAAATTTGATTCTCAAGCTTAAATAATGTTGTATTCCGAGCAACACTAGACAAATTAATACATATAGCAAATCGAATAGCATCACATTGCCAAACTGGATGATGAGCCAGAGCGTGAGAATCGCTGCCACATAAGCTGAGATGAGCAACCCTGTGGTAGATTGCAACAACTTTGACAGCACCACAAGTTGTAAATTCATGGTGCAAGTCCTTTAAGTTTCAAACGATATGTATTTAAATGTTTTATTTGCGGTGCTTTAAGAACAACCCAAGGACGGTTATGGCGAATAATTCGTAAAACATCTTCGACTGAATATTCAGGATGTTGTTTCAATAATAATGCGGCAACTACAGCACTACTTCGTGAATATCCCAAAGCACAGAAGACCAAGATGTTTTGTGCTTCATCATTGTTGTTAGATTTCAAGAGTAGTTCTAAAGACTCTACAGCGTTATGCAGCTGATTGGCCTGTAAAGGAATCAGGTCTAAACTCAAGTTTTGAGCATAGGAGCACTTTGGATAAGTGGGTAATTCTGCGCAACAATCGAGTAAAGCATCATATTGTTGCATGACCTGTTTGGACGGATAGCGACCTAAATAAATATAACTCTGATTGATTTTGATGATTTTAGAATCTTCTGGATGGCGATAGGTCCAGATTCGGCTATTGATCCAAGCAAATACAAAGTAAGGCGCAAACAATATTTTTGCAGCAATGGTCATATCACCATGACTGAGTTTTTGAAAAAAATGGGGGCGATTGAATAAATATGCAAACGAAACTAAAAGCAGACTGCTTGCAGGATAGAGCAGCCAAAGCCACCAACCTTTTGCATGTGCGATTGCGCTACAAAATAAGGCAGCAAACAGATAAAGGATGCCGATTTTAATGTGCTTTAAACTTAGCCGACTTTGTTTATTTTGAACCCATGGCGCAGAGCCAGCCATCGGGAAAAGCCATAAACATAAGGCGCCGACCAATAAACCCGTTGGGATATCTATAAAATGGTGCTGCCAAGTGCTTAGAACCGAGAGACCGATCAAAAAGGACCAACCATCTACCAGATATTTTAGTTTGCCTTTGCTATGCCGACGGTAAAAATCCCAAAGAATCACCAGTAGTACAATGTGCAGGGAAGGTGCTTGATTGAAGGGTTTATCAAAACCCATCAAGACATCAAACCACAACCCGAAAAAACCTGTGAGTTCGGGGCGTTCAAAGCTAAAGCGTAGCGGAAAAAGTAGAAAACAGCTGATTGAAAGGATTTGTGCCGAAAATAGTCGCAGGACATGTTGTTTTAATTCAAACTTATTCCAACAAAGTAATAAAGACAATCCATAGAACAGATCAATCGACCAATAAGGCACAATACTCCATGGCCAAAGTGGAATATATTTTTCCCATTCAAAGACGATAATAGGAACAGAAGCTAAGCCAGCAGCGTATTGATTGGCAAAACCATAACTTAAGAAGAAAAAAGGTGCCAGAAATGCCAAACACAGTAGGCCGTATTTCCAAGTTCCTGTTTCCGTATCCAGTTTATGCATAAGATTGACCGTCCAAGCTTAAATTTTTTGTGCAACGGAAACGGTGAAAATACCAAACTCATCAATAACTTGATCGATTTTCTTGAATCCTGCTTGCTCAACCAGGGCATCCATTTCTGCTTGTGAGCGTAAACGCATGACCCATGCATCTCCTTGGCGATGTGAGGTCAGAGCACGGGCGATAAACTCTTGTTGCGGATGCCAAATTTGACCTGTGTAGATGAGATAACCATCTTTCTCAATGGCCTGGCTTAAGCCGGATAAGGACTGTCTAAGTAAATCATTATCACTAAATAATTCGTATAAACCTGAGACCACGGCTAGAGTGGGTTTAGGTTCAACACTGGCTAAAGAAGTGGTATCAAATGCATCCGCTTCTACAAATTTGGCAATCTGGCTAAAACCTCTTTGCTCAATCATTGCTTGACCCGCTTGTACATTGATCGAGCTATAGTCTCTGAGCAGGATGGATTCAGGCTGCTCAGGCAGTTTTTGTACGGCATCTAAAATATATCGGCCATGGCCTGCTGCAATATCCATAATCCGTACTGCGTGTTGAGCATCATTTAATTTAGAGACATATTTCGTTAATAATGCTTCAATATTTTGTTTTCTAACGCGAATACCACGCCAACCGATCGCATTTAAATATTGTCGATCGATGATTTTACCGAGAGCATTTTGGCTTTCTGATTGATCACGATAGACAAAATCTAAGGTGCTGCCAGAGTCATATCCTGTCACTTCACCAATTTTTAAACCCTTGGAAAAGAGACTACCAATTTTAAGATTTTGTTTGGTTAAGCTCCAAAATGCATGTTTTAAAGAATGTTTTGGAAGCGTTGAACTTAAAGTTTCAGCAACTGCACAGCTTGGGCCAATTTTATCGGCATCTAAAAGTTTAGGTGCGGAATATGGTTGTTTAAAACATTGTTGAATAAAGCGATGGATTTTATCTGTGGCGATTTTTCGATGTTTTTCACCCAAAGTATCATGATAAAAACCGTCTAAGACGTGAAATTCCTTCATTGGATGTGGGAGTTTTTGATAAAACGCCAATTGTGGTTTTTGATGCACCACGAAGTCAGATCCTGAACATAAGACTTGAGTAGGAACAAAAATATTTTGTGCATCTTTAACGATTCGATCTGACGCTGCATATAGACCCAGCAGCATCCGGACTGATATGGCCCGAGCGATTTGCGGGTCAGTGTCATAACTCTGCGCACGTGCAGTATCGTGCGTCAACATTTTGGCTTTGACATAACTATTAATAAAAAAGTTGCCAGCGAATTTGTTGAGGAGTGTTAAGCCTGGTTTTGCAAAAGGCACATAGAGTTTGATGTCAAATGCAGGCGAGGCAAGGCATAAAGCACGGATTTTAGGGGCATAATCATGCACCCATGTCGCGGCTAAAACAGCGCCAACGCTTTGAGCTACAATTGCTATATTTTCTGATCGGATTTGGTAAGTCTGTTCAATATGCTGAACAAAATATTGAATGTCTTGAACGCATGCGGAAAAACTAGGAGCATCACCACGTTCACCGGGTGTATTACCGTGTCCTCGCGCATCCCAAGCGAAAAAATCAAAATCAGGCAAATTCAATTCATTGACCAAATGCGCCATTCGTCCCGAATGTTCATGGCCACGATGAAATAAAATCACTGCTTTTTTCTTGCGGTTGTTTTTTAAATTGCTATTTTCCCAGTGTTGATAAAACAAGGATGTTCCATCATGGCTCGTAAAGGTATGCTGAGTATTGTTATACATTGTGTTGTTCTCAAAATAATGAATCGACTGACGATCAAAAATGAAATTTATTGTGGGTTGATAATGCTATTTTTAATGCGGTTATAAATCGTGATAAATAATAAAAAGATGATAATAATCAAAATACAATTACAGATAAGAGACAGTGTATTTAAACCGAAGTTAAATATAGAAGAAGTCACGATCACGATACAGATGATGCTAAATACAAAAGCACGGTCACTTTTTCCCATTGGACCATCGTAACGACGTTCTTGACCCAGTAATGGCGCCATCACACCTGTATATTCAGCAAGTATGGCGAGAAAACAGGTCAAAATTAGCAGTTCGGCTTGAATAAAAGCAAAACAAATTAAACTAAAATAGAGTGCTGAGTCGGAAATCACATCACATAATTCATTATAAAAAGCACCGAGTTTGGATTGTTGGTTGAACTCACGTGCCAGCATGCCATCTATGGCATTGAAGCCCATTCGAATAAGCATCCACACGGGGAAAATCAACAGTAAAATGCCAATACCGTTGTGAGAGAAATAGATATAAATAAAAAATGCTACAGCTAGCGAAATGAACATTGCCAGTAGTGTTACTTGATTTGCTGTAATACCAAGATGATGAAGTGATTTAACCAAAGGTCGCAGTAAGTTTTGAAATGCAGGCTTAAGCTGGTAGATCGAAGGCATATTATTGTTATAGCGGTATGATTTGCATGAATTTTATACGCTGGATGCTTAACTTAACAAGAATTTGAATGTTAAAGATTGTCACAGGGCTCAAGATTTGCCTGTATAACGCATTAAGTTTTCTTGTGTAGTACTTGCAACTAATTTTCCATTTTGCCACATTTGCCCATGAGTAAGCCCACGTGATTGGGAGGTTCGGGTGGTATTCATTTCATAGAAAACCCAATCATCTACCCTAAAGGCATGATGAAAATACATCGAATGATCAAGGCTGGTTGCGATGAGTTCAGGAGACAGATAATTTAAACCATGAGTTTTGAGCGCCGTTGAATATAAATTATAGTCTGAATAATATGCTGCAATGGCTTGATGTATATGAAGTTGGTCAAATTGTGCATCCAAGGCATCATGGAGTTTTAAATATTCTGCATATTGATTTTGATTTAAGACAGAAGCTTTATCGGACAGTGGAAAATCTGTCAGCACGTATTCAATTGGTTTAGATATAAGCTGAAAAGGCTGTAAAAATGTGGATAGATATTCAGGTGAAATAGATGATTGGATTTGTGCTTTATAGAATTGCTCCTCTTTGAGCTTACTTGGTGGAAACTGTTGGATCAGATCTGGTTCAGGTATTTGATACTGCATACCCATTTCGTTATTCATATAGGACAACATCACCATATATATTGGTTTGCCATGCTGTATGGCGGTCACTTGTCGAGTGGAAAAACTATGGCTATCACGTAAATTTTCGACTTTAAATAATACGGGATAATTTGCAAGACCCGCAGAAATAAAGTTGGCATGTAAAGAGTGGAGTGGGAGTGTACAGGTAAAGGATGCACTGACTATGCTCTGAGCAAGTAATTGTCCACCAAAAATATGGTCACCAAACAGAGGTTTACTTTGTGCTAAAAAGTAGCCCTGATCTTTGGGTACTACAGATAATAATTGGATGAGGTCTTGAGTCAGCGTTGTCATATTTTTTTGAAATTTTTGCTTTGTTTAAATGTATTCAACTCAAACTTATTGCACAAGTCATGTTCATGAAAAATATAAAAGTGTTCGCAGGTCTTTCTAGAATAGGCTTATAATCGAGTTTTCCTAGTTGTCCGAATGGAATGACGAAAAAGCAATGACACCTGCATGTAAACTCTTAAAATCTAATAAAATCGACTTTACAATTCATGAATATGATCATGACCCAGAAGCAAAAAGTTTTGGTTTGGAAGCTGCGGAAAAACTTGGTTTAACGGTCGAAGAAGTCTTTAAAACATTGATGGTTACGGACGATAAAAATTACTTTGTTGCCGTATTGCCTGTGGAGTTTCAGCTGAATTTGAAAAAAGTGGCTACAGCATTTGGCTGTAAAAAACTCAAAATGGCTGACCCAAAAGATGCAGAGCGTTTAACCGGTTATTTGGTTGGTGGTATTAGTCCAGTTGGACAGAAAAAAGGCTTAAAAACTGTGATCGATACTTCTGCGCAAAACTTAGCTAAAATCTATGTGAGTGGCGGTAAGCGTGGTTTGGATATTGGTTTAAAACCCGAAGATTTAGCAAAAGTTTTGGGTGCAAAATTTGCTGATGTGATAGATGTCTAAATGCGTTTTTGCCTACTTAAATTTAAGTGAATTTAGAGGGAATACCTTCCACTTCAAAATTTATAAAATAACAGAAGCAGCATTGAGCGGCTTTGTGGTTCGATGTCGCATCTTAATTGGGGATATTTGAAGGAGAAATCACACATGAATATTCGAACTCTCCGGGTTTAGTCTCTTTAAGTAAGTTTTCCCAAGAACTATTCTTTGTTGTAATCCAGCCGTAAATATCTTCATAAAATTCAGGATTGAGATTAGCTTTTTGAATATATGATTTATTTAGAAGAAATTTTGTCATCAAACACATTGAATTCAGCTCAATTGGATTTCTATTTTTTTCTAAACTAAAATTATTTTTGGCTTCAACTTCGTATTTTCTCAACATAGTTGCTTTGAGTAGTGTTGATTTAAATAATTCCATAGTTAAATCATTAGGAGGTGTTTGATTCGCAAGGGCAAAGAGATTTCCATCAATTCTCAACATAGACGGGAAAAAATTTGCCTGTACATCTAATTCTTGCTGAGGAGACGGTGAAGATTTACATCCTGTTGTTAAAATACTGCTAAAAATGAGAAAACTTATAAACTTTAAAATTTTGTTATGCATCTAGGTGAATTCCTTGTTCAGCTAAAACTTTTAACATTTTAATCTTGGTTAATACGTATTTTGTACATACTAATACGGCTCATTTCACTTCAACTGATTATTTATAATTTGGAAGTTCTAGCTAAGACTACACTTTTGTTGTTTCGGTTTTAGCTTTGAAAAATGTAAAACATATGTGACTACAGAAGCAAAATTTAGTAAAACTTCATGTTAGAGGCTCATTCATTAACAGTGCTTAATTATATTTAAACGTAAAAAATACCTATAAAAAATAGGTATTTAAAATCCGACTAAAATAGTTGTATTTTAATTTAAAAGCTGTAGTTTGAAAGTGCGATCTAATAAAGAGACAACAAAATGCCTTATTCAAATTCGAAAGCGATTATTGAGCAAATCTATAATTTTGTATTAGAAAAACATGGTTTAGCGTCTAAAAGTCGATTTATGCAGTTATCGATCTTCTTTAGAGAATTGCATGAAGGGGATGAGTCAAAATTTACCGCAGATAGGTCTTTTTATTACAAAGGAATCTTTAACAACAGAGAAAAAAGTGTATTTGCGAATGCTGCGCCTGACTTTTTTGATAAGCACAAGTTTTTGGATTGGGTTGTTAAATCAATTGATTGATTTCAACCAAATCGTTTGAGTACATATTCATCACTCATGCTGTATAGCCAGTCTGAATAGAAGATATAGATCAGAAAGCAGTAGGTGTTTGTTATGAAATACATGCTTATTGGCAATAAGGATGTATGGTCAGTATGGTGTTAGTAAAGTCTTCAATGATTAAAAGTTAACTGTACATTTTGTACCTTGCTTTAAATAAAAGCTCGGTTGGAAGCAGAATATAAAAACCCATGTAATAGACATGGGTTTTTAGTTTAAGTTGCACAATGTGATAATGCGGCTAAAAAATAATCAACATGATTTATTTGTTCTATGCTAAATGAGAAAATTATCATTTAGTTCCATTTCAGAAAATTGTATAAATAAAAACAGAAAAGTTCATATCAAAAAAATTAATTTTTAAATACATAGAGATAAGACCAAATTTGCAATCCTGTAGCAAATCTTCACAAAAATGCAATTATTAACAATAATGATTATCATTAACATGGTTTCACGCTGGCCAGCGTACTAAGCATTACTTGCACAGTTAAAGAAACATAATTACATGACAAAGCTTGGAAAAGCTTAAAAATAGAGGATATGGTCAGATGAAAGAGCTTGCTAATCGCTTGGCGATGCAGCATCTTGTCAATGCATACTCACAAGAAACCGGTAAAGGTATTTTACTGGAAAAGTATCAACAGAATTCATCACAATTGACGTTTAGCCAAGGCTTGACGTTGTTATGCATCCCTTTAGATTGCATTCAATCACAGTTATTTGTACCACTATCTTATGTCAGCCTTGTTGGTAGACATCGTCTTGCAGATCTCCCACACGTCTTTAACAAGGGACAGAAACAGTCATTTAGTATCACCGCGATCGCGAGTTTATTACTTGAACAGCTCGTACAAGAGTCAGGTCATACATTGGATGCTTCATCAATATTAGAGCGTTGGATCGAAAGTCGTGAAGCGCTTACTCAATTTTTGACACTGCGTGAACATGATTTTGAGGCCTTGGTCCAAGCGGAACAAAGTTTCATTGAATCAGAACAAGCTTTAATTTTAGGGCACAGCATGCATCCTGCACCGAAAAGTCGGGTTGGTTTTGTGCATGAAGATTGGCAAAGGTATTCGCCAGAAGCCAAAGGTCTAAGCCAACTGCATTATTGGTTGGTTGCTCCAGAATATATTCAAGAAGGTTCAGCTTTAGATCAAGCTGTATCAGCGCAATTGAAAAGCGAATTGCAATGGCATTTATCAGAAACAGATCAAGCACTACTGAATGCTTATTCGCATTATAAGTTATTGCCTTTGCATCCTTGGCAAGCACGTTATTTACAGTCAAAAGTATGGTTTAAAAACTTAAAAACCAAATTAAAAATTATTGATTTTGGCGAGAAAGGTTGGGCATTTTCACCAACAACTTCGGTACGCACTATGGCAAGTTTTGCAGCGCCGTGGATGTTGAAACCATCACTTTCCGTAATGATCACCAATTCAATCCGAGTCAATCTTGCTAAAGAATGCCACCGTGGTGAAATGACCCATCGACTTTGGCATTCAAGTCTTGGTGAGCGTATTTTACAACAATGCCCAACGCTCAAAGCGGTGAATGATCCTGCTTGGATGGCATTGAGCATAGATGATGAAATAGTCGATGAAACTATTTGCATCTTCCGTGATCAGCCTTTCAGTGAAAAGCAGCAGGTGAGCTGTATTGCGTCATTGTGCCAAGATCATCCTGCACAGCCGAAAAGCCGTTTTAATGCCTTATTTGAACAAATCGCAAAACAACAACCTGAACTTGATCAAAGCGCCATTGCGATCAATTGGTTTAAACAATTTTTGGCAATTAGTCTAAAACCATTGATGTATTTGTATCACCAATACGGAATGGCCTTTGAATCACATCAGCAAAATGTCTTACTTGAGCTTGAACATGGAATGCCTAAATATCTATGGCTGCGTGACAATCAAGGCTTTTACTATATTGAAGAAGTTGCAGGTGAAGTCTTAACCGCGTTTCCAGAGTTGCAAGAAAAAGCGCATGCCGTGGGTTCCAAAGCCTTTGTCGATGAGCGCTTTAGCTATTATTTCTTTGGTAATACTTTATTTGGAATCATCAATGCAATTGGTGCAACTGGATATGTCACAGAACAGGTGTTGATATCGATATTGCAAAATGAACTGTTGGACTTACATCAGGCTTATCCAGAAAGTTCATTGATTCATTCATTACTGTATCAGCCAACCTTGCCGTATAAGGGCAATCTGTTGACACGCTTGTATGAGTTGGATGAATTGATTGCCCCAGTCGATCAGCAATCGGTTTATGTACAGTTGCCAAATCCTTTATGTGTCGAACAGAAGGATGTGCAATATGCTTGATTTTATTGGGATAGGCTTAGGACCATTTAACCTCAGTTTGGCGAGTTTGCTACATAAGCAAAATCATTTACAGTATCAATTTTTTGAAAAGAAACCACAGTTCGACTGGCATGCGGGTATGCAATTGCCTAATACCGTGTTGCAAGTGCCGTTCATGGCTGATCTTGTTTCCATGGTTGATCCAACCAGTCCTTTTAGTTTTTTAAACTATTTAAAGGCACAGCAGCGTTTATATAAATTTTATTTTTTAGAACAAGCGCAGATTCCTAGGCGTGAATATAACCATTATTGTCAGTGGGTTGCAGACCAACTAGAGCATATTCAATATCAATCAACCGTAAAAGCCATTTATGCCCAAGAGCAAGGCTTTGAGGTCATGGTTGAGCAAGATGGACGTTTTAGACGTTATCAATGCCGAAATTTGGTCATTGGTTCGGGGAATGTTCCGCATTTACCACAGTGTCTAAAAGATATTCAACAACAATATCCAGAGCGTTGCTTACATTCTGCAAATTATTGCAATGCAGCGTTAAATCATTTGAAAGGTAATGTGGTTGTACTGGGATCAGGCCAGTCTTCGGCAGAAGTCTTTATGGATTTGTTTGATCGTCAATATTTGCAGGATCAGACCACAACAGCGCAGTTTAAATTGCATTGGCTGACCCGTTCTAATGGGTTTTTCCCGATGGAATATGCACCGCTTGGTTTAGAGCATTTTAGTCCAGATTATACTGCTCATTTTTATCACCTAAGCCCCGAAAATAAAGCCGAACTATTGAAGCAACAAGGTTTGTTATATAAGGGCATCAGTGCAAAAACCATCCGTGATATTTACCAAAAACTATATCACCGGAGCATTGGTCAAAATATTCAACAGACGCATTTACATGCTCAGGTGGGTTTGGTTGCTGCCGAGCCGCATGGTGCGGGCATCCGTTTGCAGTTTCAGCACAAAGTCACATCAGAACAGTTCTATCTGGATGCAGACTTTGTTGTGGCTTCAACGGGATATCGCAGTCCAGAGTGGCAATATCTCAAATATCTAAAACCACTGATTCAATGTGATGAATTCGGCCGCTGGAAAATCAGTCAGGACTACCGACTACAGCATGACGCTGTCGGTGAAATTTTTGTTCAAAATCAGGAAATGCATAGTCACGGTGTCGGGACTCCTGATTTAGGGTTGGGTGCTCACCGCGCAGCAGTCATTGCCAATCAATTATTGGGTTTTAACTTATACGATTTAGGTGATCAAGCGCAAAGTTTCCAACATTTTTCACCCATTGAAAATGCTGAAATGCACAGTATGGGCATTGTGAAGAAATCAACACTAACCAATATCCAAAGACCATTTTCCGTAAAAAAAACCATTGCCAACTATGCAATGAACCGCAATACGACCATGCCGAATAAGCAAGAACAGAATACGGTTAAACTCGAGAAATTATAATGACATTTGCAAAATTACAGATAAATCAAACGCAGTGGCGCCGTGCAGGGCAAAGACTGATTGAAATGGCGATTGCTGAATTTTTATATGAAGAAATTATTCAGATTCAGCCAGTGGAAAATAACACATGGCAACTCAATCTGGATGACAAAACGTATCAATTTAAAGCGACTCAGTTTCTACTTGGGCATTGGCGTATTGTTGAAGGGAGTGTTCGCGAGTTAAGTGATTCGACAGCACAGCCCGCATGGAATCTACATGAATTTATTCGTGCTTTTTCAAATCAAGCTGAAGTGAAACCTTTTACTAAGGCTTATTTGATTAAAGAAATGAACAATACTTGGTTAGCAGAAGCACATGTATTTGATGAACAGCGATTGCTGAGCCAGGCTGTCTTGTCAGCGCCACACTATCAAATTGAAGGCATGTTGCGTGGACACCCTTGGCTCATAATGAGTAAAGGCCGTATGGGCTTTGGCTATGATGATTATTTAAGCTCCGCACCAGAGATTTCTCCAACGGTCAAAGTCTTATGGTTAGCTGTTCATCGTGATTTAGCTGAGTTTCGTTCGACCGAGGCTTGGGATGCGCAAAGTTTATATCGCCATGAGTTGAACTCAGCGCAATTACACGATTTTCAACAGCAATTAGCGGACAAAGCCTTAGATGCTGCTGAATATTACTTTATTCCTGTACATGCATGGCAATGGCATCAGTGGTTAATCCCGACCTATGCCAATGAAATCGTTGATCAGCGCATTGTAGAATTGGACATTGGACAAGATGACTATGTCCCAATGCAATCAATTCGTACCTTATGCAATACCAGTCATCCTGAACGGCATTATGTGAAGTTACCCGTCAGTATCTTTAATACGGCGGTCTATCGAGGTTTGCCTTCAAAACGAAATTTGGCTGCACCTGCGGTGACCGCTTGGCTGAAGGACATTCGACATCATGATGTAGACCTGCAAAAAACTCAGGTGGAGTTTTTGGGTGAAGTCGCAAGTCTTACTTTGCAACAGCCATGTTTTGATCAGATAGATGGTGCGCCTTACCAGTTTAAAGAATTGTTTGGTTGCCTATGGCGCGAAAGTGTAGAGCCATGTATTGGTGAACATCAGTTAGCGCTTTCCCAAGCAGCATTGTTGCATCGAGATCTAAATGGTCAGTCTATTTTATCCGTG
Source organism: Acinetobacter amyesii (assembly GCF_002018365.1). GTDB lineage: Bacteria > Pseudomonadota > Gammaproteobacteria > Pseudomonadales > Moraxellaceae > Acinetobacter > Acinetobacter amyesii. Next base: position 153,962 of record NZ_MVKX01000008.1, on the reverse strand, counting down.
TTGATTCAGGCTTCAGGTTTGACGCCTTTGCAATGGCTGAAACGATTTGCCGAAGTTTGTGTAACACCGCTACTAATTTGCTTATACAAATATGGATTAGCTTTTTCTCCGCACGGTGAAAACACCATGTTGATCCATGAAAATGGCTTACCGAAAAAAATGGTGCTGAAGGACTTTATTGATGATGTCAATTTAGTTGATGAAGATTTTCCTGAACTCGAAAATTTACCACCTGAAGGGCAAATTTTACTGCGCCATCCTGCTGAAGAACTTAGTCACTTTATCTTTACAGGTTTATTCATGGTGCATTACCGCTATATCTGTAATGTCTTCCTTGAAGATTATCCAAAGCATACAGAACTTGAGTTTTGGCAAACCATCTCCAGCGTGATCGACGAATTTCATCAAGCACATCCTGAATGGGCAGATCGTATTGAAAAATTCAGTATGTTCCGTCCAGGTTTCGAGAAAATTTGTCTGAATCGCGTTCGACTGTTTACCACCAGTTATAACGACGAAGCAGAACGACCAGTACCTGTATTTTTAGATCCAATTGCAAATCCTGTGAGTCCAAGCACGTTAAATCACTGGGCAGAACAACAGCATGCCGTAGAACAGAAAACGACAACTAACCGTATTGCGTCATAAGCAGATTTTTGAGCTAAGAACAGAAAAGATTAAACAAATTTAAAGGACGACATCATGACAACGTTATCACGACAACTACCTGATTTTTATGAATACCATGAGAATGAGACGCAATACTACTTACGACAAATGAAATATCCAGATGATATGGCTTTGGTTCATAAATGGATGCATGAACCGCATGTGATTCCACAATGGCAGCTCAATAAGTCAGAAACTGAACTAAAAGTGTATTACGAAAAAATGCTGGCAGATGATCATCACCGAATTTTGATTGTAGGAGTCAATGGTGAAGATGTGGGCTACACAGAGATCTACGAAGGAAAACGGGATCGTTTAGGTTTGTATTACGACGGTGATGAGCTTGATCTAGGTTGGCATTTGTTATTTGGTGAAAAGTCCGTTTTTGGTAAAGGCTATTTACGTCCTGTCATGCGTTTATTGAGCTTTTATATCTTTGAAAATGCCGCATCAGCCAAGATTGTGGGAGAACCTGATCATAGTGTGAAGCCTTATGCCGTTGTGGTTGAAGACATGTGCTATGAAGCGCAGCGCCTAATCCCAATGCCTGAAAAGACTGCCATGTTGTATTACTGCTTCAGAGAAACTTTTTATGCAAAATTCGGTCATTACTTAAAAGACTCCAAGGCATTTCAGCATCAGCAACTAGCTAAGGCGGTGTCATGAGTTATCGCTGCACCCACATGCACATACTGGACATGCGCTTTTCAGCGCATGTTTCAGTGGAAGAGTTTGAACAATGGTTGACTCAAGTTGAGCGCTTTTTTCTAAAAAGTCAGCCCTTTGTTTTGGTTATGCAAACGGCTGAGGGAACGACTTTTCCTGAAGAATATCGGCAAATACAGGCCGTTTGGTACAAGAAGTTTAAACATCTCTTTTTTCAATATTGTTTGGGTCTGGTGCGTATTGCGCAAGATCCAGATGACTTCAAACGTTTAAATACACCCGCGCTGCATGCAGCGTGGCGTGTGCCTTATTACGTTTCATTAGAACAGTCTGATGCGCTGCAATGGGCAGTGCAGAGGTGGATATGCAACAACACTCAAGAAAATTAAATCATGCAATTTCACCATCTCAAATTTCAGTCCTGAGTTTGAGCGTCGTGATCATTTTGTACTTAGCACATGCATTGCCTTTGTATTTTTACAATGTGGCTTTGCCTGCCATTTTACGACATCAAGGGGTAGATTTGCGCTGGATCGGCATGTTATCGCTGCTTTACATTCCATGGGCATTCAAGTTTTTTTGGGCGCCTTGGATCGATCAGCTCTATGTCAAAAAACTTGGTAAACGTAAAACATGGCTGTTGTTTACGCAAATCGCATTGGTACTGGGGGTACTGGTTTTAGCCTTTACGCAGTTTTCTTATGGGCTGACTTTATTTGTCATCGTTGGCTTATGGATTTCAACGTTTGCGGCAACGCAAGATATTGCGATTGATGGTTATACCGTAGAGAAATTTACCGAAGGCAATTACCGTCTGGGCAGTATGGCACAAAGTATTGGGGTGGCCGGCGGGAGCATGCTTGGTGGCGCTGCGACTTTATGGATTTACCAATATTGGGGTTGGCAGTCAGCGCTCACAACATTAGCGCTGCTGACATTTTTAACCATGTTTGCTGTGTTTTTTATTCAAGAAGAGCCAGAAACTCAAATTGCTAAAGCCAAGCCAAGCCTACGACAAGCGTTTAAACGACCTGAGATTCGTTGGGCCTTGCTGCTCATTGTTTGTTATCGCGTGGTGGAAGCACCCGCTATGGCGATGCTCAATCCAATGTTGATCGACCAAAAATGGTCACTGTCTCAGATCGGGGTGTTGATGTCTGTGGTCGGTGCCGGTGTCGGTCTGATTGCAGCTGTTAGTGCAGCTGTATTGCTGAAAAAAATCAAAGCGACGCAATTGTTGGTCTGGGCAGGATGGTTGCGTACATTGCTATATGCCGTGATTGGGGCAGCCGTTGTATTGGGGTGGTTGAATCAATGGCATCTGCTTTTAGGTGTATTTGTCGTGTTGATGCTAGCCATTCGTTATATCGCCATGACATCACTCTATGCCTATTTCATGCAGACCAGTTCTAAAGAACAGGCGGGTACCGATTTCACCATATTAGTGTGCTTTGAATTGCTCGTTTACTTCATTGGCGGTGCATTTTCAGGCTTTCTCGCAAAATCATTAGGCTATGGACATTTTTATCTAGTACTGGCAATCGGCTCAGTAATCAGCGTCTTAATTAGTCAGCGCATTGTTTTAAAAACACAAAATTTAAAAACTCAAACACTTCCGACTCAATCGGAACTCTAAGAAATGGAAAAGAATATGAAACGTTTAGCTCTACCGATGCAACTGACTTGTCTCAGCCTTGCAATTTGCACTCAGCTTTATGCACAAGACGTCACGACAGACACTGCAAAAAATACTGCAGTTGAAACACAAACTGCAGAAGCTACTAAAATGGCACCGATTGTTGTGACGGCAACTCGTTCTGCGAAAAGCATTGCCGATATTGCGGGTACGGTGTACAGCATTCCTAAAGAAGAAATTGAAAAACAAGCCAATGCAGGTAAAAGCACAGCCGATATTGTCGGTTTATTGGTGCCCTCACTGACTCCATCAAGTGGTACAACGTCTAACTATGGGATGACCATGCGTGGACGTGTGGTGCAATACATGATCGATGGTGTGCCGCAAACGGGATATCGTGATGGATCTCGACAACTGGCGAGTATTAGCCCGTCGATGATTGAACGAATTGAAGTGGTCTCTGGTGCAAGTAGTATTTATGGTTCAGGTGCAACAGGCGGTATTATCAATATCATCACCAAACGTGGTGGATCTGAGCCGCTGAGTTTTGAAACGAAAGTCGGTGTCACTTCTGGTAATAACTTTAAGTCTGATGCGCTGGCTTATGAAGCTGCGCAAACCATGAACTTTAATCAAGGCAATTTACGCGGAACTTTAGGTGCAAGCTATACCAAACGTGGTGAAATACAAGATAGTCATGGCAACCGTATTGGGCCTGAAATTGCACAAACAGACCGTCAAGATACCGACACTTTAGATTTAAATGGTCGTGTCAGTTGGAAAATTGCCGATGGTCAAACGCTGAGTTTTGGCGCGCAATATTATAATGATGAGCAAGATAGTGACTATGGCCCTGACTATGGTCCAAATTTAAATGCGCTGCGCTCACAGCCCGTGGGTGGAAAGCTGCCGTTGTCATTAAATGCGGTAAAAGGCTTACAACTTGCTGAACAACCACAAACTGAACGCTACAGCATCAATGCACAATATGAAAATCAAGATATTTTAGGCCATCGTCTAAACGCTGAAACATATTATCGAAATGAAAAAGCACGGTGGTTCCCATCTGCACGTCAAATGGCACCTGAACTCTTCTTGGTGTATCAGTCAGAAACCGATATCGATGTTTTAGGCGCGCGTGTTGCTCTACAAAAAGATCTTAACTTAAATGGTCGTGAACTGGGTTTAACCTACGGTGTGGACTATGAAAATGAAAAAGATCAACAAAATATCCAAATGTATGACAGCGCAACGTTTATTCAAAGTAATGGTCTGAGTTATCAGCCGTTTAACTACTATGCTTTTGGCCCTGATGTTGAAACAGAAAAACTTGGCGTATTTGCCCAAGCGCAATATGAATTAACCGACCGACTAGGCTTACAAGCCGGCATTCGCCATGAACGTGTAGAAAGCGATGTTGATTCATCTGTGCCTTATATGGAAGCCATTACCGCAGATTTAACCCCAGGTTATGTGGCGAAAACACTGAATGGCGGCAAAGTAAAACATGATGCAACGCTGTTTAATGTTGGCGCGGTGTATCACTTAACAGATGCACAGCAAGTGTTTGCCAATTTCTCACAAGGTTCAAACTTGCCCGATGTGCAACGTATGCTGCGTGATGTGCCAGCAAATTCTGTGATTAATAGCCAAACCATTGACCCGATTAAAGTCAATAACTATGAACTCGGTTGGCGTGTACAAAATGCCGGTGGTTTAAATGCAGGCTTGACAGCTTTTTATAATGACTCAGATAAAAGCCTGAAATTTGGTGCGCCTAATTACACCATTGATGTTATTGATACCGATGAGCGTATCTATGGTGTCGAAGCCAATGCCAGTTATGAAGTTCAACCAAATTGGACGGTTGGCGGCACAGTTGCATATACCACGGGCCAATTTAAAAATACCCAAGGTGACTGGCAAGAATTGGATGCCATTCGTGTAGCACCTTTAAAAGGTACAGCATTTTCAGAATGGCAATTTGATAATGACATGAGCCTCCGTGTACAAGCTTTAGCGATTGGCGGTACAGACAAAGCCCAAAAAGACGCTGTGAAATATGGATCTGCTCCAGCAGCGGCAATTAAAGGCTTTGCAACGATGGACGTAATTGCCAATGCAAAAGTAGGACCGGGTAATGTGGGCTTTGGTGTCTACAACGTATGGAATACGGATTATAAATCGGTATACAGCCAGTCGGTTGAAACTGTCTATGGCCCAATTTCTAGCCTAGCTGCTCAAGGTCGTACCTACGGTTTAAGTTATACCGTGAAATACTGATTTAAATCCTAAATCGTGTTTAAAGCACGGTATCGTGACTTACAAAATAGAGGTGGCTTAAGTCACCTCTATTGTTTATAACGTACCATTAAAAATGGATAACAAAAATAATGGATCGAAATAACAAACTGTTTATTGCTGCCAGTCTTGCCAATGGTGCAAGTTTCTCGATGATATTGCCGCTGTTGGCACCATTGGTTCGTGAGTTAAAGCTTTCTGAATTACAAGGCGGAGCAATGGTTTCCGTCGGTGCGCTGCTGATGGCCATCGGTGCGATTTACATTTCAAAGAATCAATCCAAATTTTCGATTTATCAACTCTTGAGTATCGGTTTTGTGGGCATGGCTGTGACATGGGGGTTATTTACAGCCGTGTTGATGTATGGCCTTACTGTTCATATAGGGATGTTGCTGTTGTTTAGTTTACTAATGCTTTCACGTGCAGCGACTGGGGTATTTATGGCGATGCCACAGATTGCCTTGCAAACTTATGTGATGACCCGTTTTAGCAATGAGCAGCAGCGTTCACAAGCGATGTCAAAATTCGGTGCATTAAATAGTGCAGGCGTGATCATAGGGCCATTTCTAACAACCTTGCTACTGGGTTTTGGTGGAATCATGACGCCGCTGTGGGCTGCAATCATTATTTTAGCGTTGATTTCTGTGGTCTTGGTGCTCAGCTTTGACCGACATACAGAACAGCATAGCGTTGAAAAGCCAGTGACAGAAAAGCATGAGGCAGCATCTATGGATTTGAGCATTCAGCAATGCTATCCATGGTTAATGTTGGGATTCAGTCTCTATCTTGCCATCGTGACCGTGAATTTAACGGCCGGGTTTTATATTCAAGACCGCTTTAATATGACTGCTGCAGAAGGCGCAGTGCATTTTGCAGAGTGTTCTCTCGTCGTGGGTATCGCTTTGGTAGTTATGCAAACCCTGATTTCTAAATATTTAAATTGGTCCGTATATCGCTTACTGTGGGTTGGGCTGTTTAGCATGGCTGCAGCCTTGCTAATTTCGGTTTTCACCACTGAATTACGGATATTTCAAGCCACGTACCTGTTATATGGTATCTCGGTTGCGTGTTTAATCCCTGCATTTACTACCGGTGCAGCGCAAACGGCACCCAGTGCGTTACAGACCAAGGTGGCAAGCTGGTGCACAGCCACTCAGGCCTTGAGCTTTGTTGTCGGGCCACTGATTAGTACGGGTTTATATCAATGGCACAAAGAATTTCCGTATTATTTTTTATTTTTAGTGATGCTCGGTCTGATCGTATTCTTTTTATTTCAAACCAAAACTCAAACCGTGAAGCGAGTGACTGAGTGAAATATGCATGAGGCGCATACTTACTTCTATAGACCCTACCGTCCTAAGAACAGTGGGTTTTGATTACATGATGTTACTTGATCAGTGGTTAAGCTTACAAAATAGATGTTTAAAGCAAGCCTGTTGATTAGAAAATAACCACAATTGTTTCATTAATTCTCAAAGTACTGAATCAATAGTTTTCTCCGTTATTCTTTTCACATAAAAAAATAACGGAGGTTAAATGCTTAAATTTAATAATGATTTGGTTCTGGGCGCCATTTTTGATATGGATGGAACAATGTTTGATACTGAACGTTTACGGTTTCAAACATTGAAACAGGCATCTCTTGAATTGACCGGTGTTGAGTTTTCAGAATCTTATCTGATGAATTGTTTGGGGCTAAGTGCACAAAGCGCGCATAGATTGGCCCAAGCCGAATATGATGAAAATATTCCATACGCAGATATTCGCAAACGTGCAGATGAATTAGAGCTGGAGCATGTTCGTCAGTTTGGTGTACCGATCAAAAAAGGCTTGGTTCAAGTTTTAGAACGCTTACGCAAGTCAGGACTACGAATGGCCGTAGCAACATCGAGTCGCCGCGCAATCGCAGAAGAGTATCTCATCAATGCCAATGTGTATAAGTTCTTTGATGTCTTAGTCTGTGGTGATGAAGTTGAAAATGGTAAACCGCATCCGGAAATATTTATACGTGCTGCCGCAAAGCTGAATTTAAGTCCTGCTGATTGTTTGATGTTTGAAGACTCGGAAAATGGTGTGACTTCAGCCTTTGACGCTGGCGGTATTACTGTACTGTTTAAAGATATTAAATCGCCCAATGAAAACATGCTGTCCAAAGCCAAATATTATTATGAATGTATGTATGACTGCTTGACGGAACTTGACCCGTTCACCGCGCATTTAGAGATGCCGCATGTGCAAGAGGCTTTTCCACAAACCCTTAATCAGCTCACTGTCGGTATTCATGGTTTTGGAGCAATTGGTGGTGGTTATTTAGCACAAATTTTGTCGCATTGGGATGGTTATACTCGCCCGAAAAAAATTTATGCATCGACACGTAACCCTTTATATCGTTCTGCGGTCAATGCATTTGGTACCTATAGTATTCGTTATGGTCAATTGTCTTATGACGAACGCATTGAAAACATGGCAGTGATTGATGCTGAAAATATTCAGCAGATGCAAGAGATGTACACAGAGTCGAGTTTGGTTGCCATCTGTTTGCCTGAAAAAGCGATTGCGGAAGAGGCCAAAACCATTGCACAAGGCCTGTATGCACGACATATTGCACATGATGAAAAGGCCATCGAACCCCTAACGATGCTCATCATTTTGAATAAAGTCGGGGCAAAACAATTATTAATGTCACATTTAAAACAGGCTTTAACTGAGCTTGCCGGAGCGGTCGTTGCTGAGAAAATCATGCAACAACACTATTTTTGCGATACCGTGGTCAACCGCATGGTATCTAAGTTGAGTGACCAAAATTTATATCGTCAGCTCCGTATAAAATATAATATTTTTAAACAATTTCAACTGGATGAAGTCGAAGCAGATGCTCAATTAGACTTAGAAGATGCGACGAAATTAAATCCTGATCAGGAACGCCAAGCCACTTTATATGTTGAGGATATGCGACGCAATTTTCACCCAAGTCATATATTGCAAAGCATGGATTTAATTTTATTTAATGCAGAATCTGACATGCCGATCTATGTAGAAAATAACAGTCCTTTGTTAGAAAAAATGCGTCAAATGATTTTGGTCGATCATATTGAAGATATCCAGTTAATCAAAAATCGCTTATGGAATGGCGTGCATGCCATGTTGGCTTGGCAATCTGCACTGTTAAATCATCAAACCATAGGTGTGGCACTTGCAGATAATCGCGTTGATCAATTCATGCATGAACTCATTGACGAGGTGCAGGCTGGTTTAGCACGACGCTTACCAAAGCGTGCTTTTGATTTAACACGGCTGGCAGAGAGCTTTATAAACTCCTGTGAACATGCGTACAAAGACCCATGTGCGCGTGTGGCACGAGATCCTTTACGTAAACTTGCATTTAATGAACGAGTGTTGGGCTCGTTGGCAACCAACTTAAAATATGGACTGGAGACAATGCACCTACAGCAAGGTATTGTCTATGGTTTGATGTATGCCGTGAGTGTAAATCAATGTTCGATGGATCAGGTTATCAACTTTATCCAGTTGCAATTTTCAGAACTGAAAAAGACCAACGAGCTTGAACAACTGCAACGGATCGAACAGATTGAGGCCAATGTAATGACGCAATTGCAGCAGTTTGCTGAACAGTTAAACGATCCACGGGTCAACCATACTGAAATGCAAGATCAGAAAGGTGCAGCGAAATTTGCCTAAAATATAATGCTTAACTGCATGCAATATATATTGAATCACAAATGCTGAGTAAAACTCGGCATTTTTTTATTGAAGAAAGCTCTTAGATGAATGAATTTCAGCTTTAAATGAATATTACTAAATCAAAATTGGGCAAAGTCTGTTTTGATTCATGCTTTAATAAAGCAGATTGAATTTAAAGTGATTTATCTGTGTTTTTAAAACCTTCAACGCAAGTCGTACCGACGCTCAATCAGGATTATCCCGATTGGCATCAAGGTCGTCAGCACTATGCTTTGTGGTATCTAGAAATACAGGATCCTGAATTATTGGCATATCTCACAGCACTTCGAGCGCAGTTTTCAGATCTTTTATACACGCCGAATACGCGCCAATTTCATATCACCGTGTTTATTTGTGGTTTTTTTCAAGAGCTGAATAAAACCCAATTAATCGATCATTCTGAACAACGATGGAATGATAATTTCTCAGCAGATGAATTGGCACTGCACCAACAACAACTTCGACAGTTATCGCTATCTAATATTCGGTTACGTACAGGTCAGATCAATAGCTTTCAAAGCGCGCTGTTTATTGAAATTGTGGATGTAGATCGTAAGTTAGACCATCTACGTCAAGCTTTGAATTTAAGTTCGAATGAAATTGCACCAATCGAATATTGTCCGCATATCACATTGGGCTTGTATAAACAGGCATGGAATAGCGATGATATTTTTGAAAGAATCCAACAAATTGAACAGCACAGCTTTGATTTTGAAAGCGAGCAGCTGACTTTTGGTCATTATCAGGCTCAAGTATTACAAGGGGCGTTGAGTCCTTTTTATCAACATCAGTTCAGACTAAATATAGAGATGGCACAGTCATGATTCATTTCATTTTGGGTGGGGCACGTTCAGGGAAGAGCCGACTTGCAGAACAAAAAGCCATAGAAAGTGCTCAATCCGTCATCTATGTGGCTACTGCACAAGCCTATGATGAGGAAATGCAGGAGCGAATTCAGCATCATCAAGCGGACCGTCCTGAACATTGGGGGCTGATTGAAGAGCCTTTGTATTTAGCCGATCGCTTAGTTGAAATAGACCAAGCTCATCAAACCATTCTTATCGATTGTTTAACGCTGTGGATGAGTAATTTATTGATGCATGAACAAGCAGACTTTCAACAGCATCAATGCCAAAAATTACTTGCGGTGCTACCGACATTAAAATCAGACATTATTTTAGTCAGTAACGAAACTGGACTAGGCGTTGTACCCATGGGGCAAATCAGTCGAAAATTCGTCGATGAATCTGGGCGCTTACATCAACAAATGGGTCAAATTGCGGACCATGTGGTGTTTTGTGTTGCAGGTTTTCCAATGATCTTAAAAGGAGATAAAGCATGAACTGGTGGCAAGAACCCTGTCAAAATCCGAGTATCGAAGCAAAGCAACAGGCGGCAAATCACCAGTTACAGCTAACCAAACCTACGGGCTCGCTTTCAGAACTTGAAAATGTTGCGGTGCAACTTGCATCATTACAAAACACTGATCAGCCTAATATCGATTTTCCATGGATCACCATTTTTGCCGGTGATCATGGTGTGATGGAAGAAAATATTTCAGCCTACCCACAAGCCGTCACACGCCAAATGCTACAAAACTTTACGACAGGTGGAGCATGTATTAGTGTGATTGCACGTGAGTATCAAGCCAAACTACAAGTGATTGACTGTGGTTCGGTGGGTGAAGCCTATGAATATGCAGGGGTTGAGCGCTACTGTATTGCAGCAGGTACGGCAAATTTTACTAAAACTGTTGCGCTGACCGAATCACAATGTATTGAAGCGATGAATCTCGGCCGTAAAAGTGTTGAAGATGCTATCGCTGCAGGTGCGTCTATTTATGTCGCAGGGGAAATGGGCATTGGCAATACCTGTTCGGCTTCTGCTGTCGCATGTTTTTTATTTAATGAGCCGGCCGAAAAACTGACAGGTGTCGGTACTGGCATTCGCGCGGAACAATTGGCACATAAGAAACAAGTGATTGATCAAGCTTTAGCTTTACATCAGGACTATGTCGGCCAAGATGTCTTTAAAGCTCTATGTGCTGTAGGTGGTTTGGAAATTGCCGCGATGGTTGGAGCATACATTCGCTGTGCGCAATTGGGTTTGGCAATGGTGGTGGATGGATTTATTAGTACGGTTTCTGCCTTGGTCGCTGTTCGTTTAAATCCTGCTGTACGTGAATGGATGCTCTTTGGTCATCAATCGGCTGAATATGGGCACCAACTTTTACTTCAAGCCCTTGAAGCTAAACCACTCTTAAAGTTGAATTTACGTTTAGGTGAAGGCAGCGGTGCCGGTGCAGCATTGGGTTTAATTCGTTTGGCATGTCGTTTACATAACAATATGGCAACTTTCGCGCAAGCTGCTGTGATTGGTGAAAAAGTTTAAATGGAACATTTCCGTTTAGATATATTGCGTCATGGTGAGACTGAACTAAGCCATACCTTACGTGGTTCTACAGATGATGCTTTGACGCAAAAAGGTTGGCAGCAGATGCAGCAGACCATAGATGATGTATTGAACGTGATACATACACACGGTTTAGCGAGCTGGGATGTCATCATCACTTCTGACTTACAGCGCTGCCGTTTATTTGCTTTAGATTTGTCTCAACAACTTAAATGTCCAATGTTTGAAAATGCGATGTTTCAAGAAATGCATTTTGGCGACTGGGAAGCGGTATCAACCAAGCATATCTATGAAAACACCCCAGAGTTACTCGCACAGTTTTGGCAAAGTCCCAGCACATTTACGCCACCGAATGCAGAAAGTCTTCAGCAATTTCAACAACGGATATTAAGCGGTCTAGATGAGCTAGTCTTGCAGGCTCAACAGCATCATTGGCACCGCGTTTTATTGGTTTCCCATGGTGGTGTGATTAAATTATTAAAATGTATGGCACAGAAAAGTCATTTAGATGATTTACTAAAAATGACGGCTGAATTGGGACAATTAAATTCATTCATTGTGCAAAATCGTGCAAATATTCGTCTTTTGGAGCAAAGTGAATGACACCTTTTTGGATTGCTCTACAGTTTCTCACGACTTTCCCGATTCAACTCAAAGCGATGCCATCGAAACAGCAAAATGGACAATCTTTGTTGTTTTATCCTATGGTGGGATTGTTGATCGGTGGCATTCTTGCCTTGCTTGCCTTTATATTGCATAGTCTGCCGATCATCTTACTCAGTAGTATTTTGCTGGTAGTTTGGATTTGGCTCACAGGTGGATTACATCTAGATGGTTTAGCTGATACGGCAGATGCGTGGGTCGGTGGCTTTGGTGATGCCGAGCGTACACTTAAAATCATGAAAGACCCTGCATGTGGGCCGATTGGTGTGTTGAGCCTCCTCGTGATTTGCTTACTCAAATGGTCGGCACTTTATGTTTTGCTACAACAGCAAATGTATTTGGCATTAATTGTATTTCCAGTCTTGGGTCGTTTAGCCCCTTTATTTTTGTTTTTAACAACTCAGTATGTCCGTGAAAAAGGCTTAGGCTCATCGATAGCAGCAACTATTCCACGAAAGTCGGCATACCTGGTCTTTATACTCTGCCTAAGTGCATGTTTGTATTTTAGCTGGCTTGGAGTGGTGAGTATATTCGCGTTTATTTGTACTTTACTGTATTTGCGATGGAAATTTATTCAGCGTATAGGTGGTGTGACTGGAGATACAATTGGTGCAGCGATTGAAATCACAGAAGTGACGAGTCTTTTAGCGTTTGTCATAGCAATACATTATTTAGCTGCATAGTTTTACAGATGAAACAGTTTAAATCATCATTTAAAAAGCCCAGCTATTGCACTGGGCTTTTTATTTTATCCTAATAGATAAATGACCAAATGAATAAGTGATGGCCCAAGCAATACCATAAAGACCCCAGCCAGTACCATGCTCAAGCAGGCTGCAACACCTTCTTCTTTATGACGTGATAATGCTTTACTTGTACCAAATCCATGTGCTGCATTGCCAAGAGCCGCACCTTGTGCAAAGCGTGAATGCAATTTAAGCCCAGCCAAAACTAGGTCAGCCAAAGCCACGCCAGCAATCCCAGTAATCATGGTAAATAGAATCACCAATTCTACTGAACCCCCAATATTCGAGGTAAGTTCCATGGCAAAGGGGGTAGAAATGGAACGTGCCATTAAGCTATAAGACGTTTCTTGGTCAAACTGAAACAACTGTGCCAAATAAAAAGCACTGATAATCCCTGCTAACATACCAATCACGATGCCTAAACTAATGCTCAGTGCATGCTGACGGATAATTTGTCGATATTCATAGATGGGGATAGCAAAGGCCACAGTGGCAGGGCCGAGCATCCATACAATCCATTGGCTTTCTTGCATATAAGTGTCATATGAAATATGAAAGCAAAGCATGAGTATAATCAGCACAAATGGGACGAATAGTGCAGGGGAAAGAACCATATACGGTAACTTACGATGCAGCTTTTTCGCCAAAATATAACCGACAAGGGTTAGGACGAAAAACAATACAGAGATGCTGTTCAACCCAAAATCGTTCATAAGGTTTTACCTGCTGTGTTGACATTATGATCTGACGCAGTTTGGTGTTTCGCTTTAAGTCTTGCCTCGAGTTTAAAGCCCCAATAAACCGTAAATGCTGTAAACACCATGACACAGATGGTACCCAGTACCACGGCTAAAATTAACTGCCAGCCAGAGCTAAGTAATAAATTTTGATATTTAATTAACCCAACCACACAGGGGATAAAGAATAAAACCAGTTCAGCCAAAATAAAATCTGAGCCTTGTTTGACCCATTGCATTTTAAATAAACCACTCAACAATGCAGCTAATAGGAGCAATAAACCAATCACGCCAGCAGAGATCGGCAAGTTAAACCATGATTGAATGCAAGAGCCGATCCACCAGATCAATATCAATAAACTTAGCTGCGCTAAAGTCTTAAGAAACTGGGTAAATTTGGAAGTAGATTGTGGAAACGTATCCATGAGACAACAGCAGAATAGGAGATGACGCTATTTTAAAAGTGCATAATCTGTATAATTATGAATAATTAATTATTAATTATGCTTGAATGGAATAATAATGGACATTAAAAGCCTAAAAGTCTTTGTGACCATCGTACAAAAACAGAGTTTTAGTCATGCAGCAGAAGCGCTTTTTGTCACTCAGCCGACAATTAGTAAATTAATTCGTCAGTTAGAAGATGAGATCGGCGTGCCTTTATTTCATAAAGGTGAAGCAGGGCGTAAAAGGGAAGCGCAGCTCACCTATATGGGAGAGCAGATTTATCAGCATGCTTTGGTGATATTGAATGAACAACAACGGATGCTTGATACTGTCACCCAAGTTCGTGCCTTAAAACATGGTAAATTGACCCTAGGTTTACCGCCATTGGCATCGGTGCTGTTTAGTCAGTTAATCGCGTTGTTTCATAAAAAATACCCCAATATTGAACTGAGCTTTTTTGAGGTTGGGGCGACGGGTATTGAAAGTGCCATTTTAAAAAAACAGGTCGATGTGGGGATTATTTTGGGTCACTTGAAACCGGTGTTGAGCGGTATTCCAGTGATGGAGTCACCTTTGTGTTTATTATCCAAAAAAAACTCACAGTGGCGTAAGCGAAAAACCGTTTCGTTGATTGAATTAAAAGAAGAATCTTTTTTATTGTATGACGATACCTTTACGCTCAATGACATCATTATACAGGCGGCAAATTACGTCGGATTTGAGCCCAATGTGGTGTGTAAAAGTAGCCAGTGGGACTTCATCGCAAAAATGGTGGATTCAAATGTCGGGATTGCACTTCTGCCTAAAATTTATTGTGAACAACTTGATGCGGCAAAATACCATATGGCTGAATTAGAAAATCCAAACCTAGACTGGAAGCTCAGTATGGCCTGGAATACCACTGTTGCCATGAGTCCCGCAACGCGTGCATGGCTAGAAATAATTGAGGACAATAAAGATAAAATACATTTTTAGTTCATTCACAGATCAAACCGATGAAATAAATGATTGGAAATGAAGGTGGATTTTACGATTTGTACCTCAAAGATTATTGAAAAGGATTTTGCAAAATCAACAGGCATGAATTAAATTGGGTGTTGGTCGTTATTTTTGATGGTTCATAAAATGAAATGGGATGATATAGGTCAACAACCGTGTTCAATCGCTCGTGCGCTTTCAGTGCTAGGGGACCGTTGGACCATGTTGATTATCCGTAATGCGTTTATGGGCATTCGACGTTTTGATGACTTTCAACAAAATCTCGGTGTGACGCGTCATGTGTTATCCGACCGATTAAAGCGTTTGGTTGAAGAGGGTATTTTAACCAAAGTTGCGTATGTCGAACGTCAGGAACGTTTTGAATATCGACTGACGCAAAAAGGCTTAGACTTGTATCCCATCCTTCTAGCTATGACCCATTGGGCCGATCAATATATGGATCAGGGCTTGGGATCACCAGTTGAATATGTCCATCAGGCATGTGGGCAAAAATTTAAACCGGTTTTAGTGTGCTCATGTTGTGCCGAACCGATCCAAGCCAAACAGGTCAAACCGATATTTACCCAAGCCTATTACATCGCTCTAAATCAATTAAAACCTGCTTAAGCTGTTTGATGGCTTTATTTAAAATGCTGATTTGCATCCATCTTGCTAAAATAGCCTAAGCTGTATTTAGATTGCTTTAAAATTACAAACAATTTGCAGGCTTAGGGATTCCCGCTAAACGACTTAAATGTCGAGCGACCAAACCCGTGTTAAATTTGTCTTGTAACACCGCATTATTAATATCAGCGCTCACCGTTTTCATTAAAAATTTAATGAGTGGGCGAGTTGCCGGCGAGTGACCAAACTGTTGATAAAACTGTCGAACAGCTTGTAAAACTTCAAAATGCCAAGGGCTTAACTCAAGTTCTAAACTCTTAGCCAGTTCTTGGGCAACAGTTTCATTCCAAATAGTGTAATCCACCAAATGGCCATCTTGGTCTAATTCAAGATTCATATTCGTTCCAAAAGAGAAGATTGTAGAAATGGGTCGCTTTTACTCAAATTATTTGAGTGAAATACATCGTTTAAATCTCAGACATAGATCAGCAAAAGCGGCATAGTCGATCACTTTCATATGACTATAATTCATACTTTTACCTAAAATTTCAGCATCATTTTCAAGTACATAACATGTGCCAAATTGCTGAATTTGTTCATCTGCAATATGTAAGACTGCTTCACCCATCAAGATGATCGCATCTTCAGGGTTGATTAAACTGGCTAACTGCTGGATGTGCTGTAGGGTATTGGCATAGCTGGCTTGGACTAAATACAGCGTAGAATTTGACATCATCATTCCTCTTTTACCAATACAACACATGATCAAATTGTTGAATTAATTCGGTATTGAATTGAATAAACTCAAGCTCTTGCTCACTGTTGATCACAAATGGGTGCTGTGAATTTTTTTGTTCAATATAAATCGGGGTGAGATCATAAAACTCAAAGCTATCAACCATGTTGGATGCGAGTTTAAATGCATGCTTGAGCTGACTAAACTCTTGTTCGGCTTGAAGTAAGCTTAGCGCAGCATCTTTGAGCAACACTTTAACGTCACAACCGAAGGTTGCAAGAACCATGGTCGCAGAAAGACTTTCATGTACTTGTAAGCTTGCAAGATTTGCATGGGTTAAAACAACCAGTACAGATTTCACGTAATTTTCCTTTTCAATACTACAAATGCGCGGCAATCAAAATACTTAGAATTGCAATAAACGGTCGGCAGCTTGTACGGCATCGGCAAGTTCGCCTAGGCCTACAAGTTCAAATTGCTCAGCTAGATTATGTTGCTGAATATTGTGACGCTGTGCATTTTCCTGATCTGTGATCCCACGTGCGAGAGCTGCACTTACGCAAACAGGTAAACGAATGCCGAGTTTTTGCCATTCACTACTGAGTTTGCGTTGATCATCTGGCACCCATTGCAGGGCATTTGCGACATTTACACCATCTTGATAGAAAAAAACCCGAAAGTTTTCGCCTTTCTGCTTCAGCGCTTGGGCAAGACCCAAAGCATGCCAAGCCAATATCGAAGTGGGTGAGGAGGTAATTAGTAATAGAGTACTCATCGAAATTCACTAAATGAATAAACGGTCTAAATCGACAGTTTGTTCTGAGTTCAGAAGAAAAAGCTAGTATACAATGATTTACTCAATGATCTGAATATTTGCAAAGTTTTGCTTATTTAGGCAGCGAAGTCATTGCCAATTTTTCTTCAAATATAACTTTTGATTTATTTGGGATTCAGCCTCAAGCCATCACTTTTCATAAATAAACTGGCCAGTTACATACTGAAAAATCTTTATATGAATAAAACGCAATTTTTGATTTTGTAGAATGCTATGATCTTTTCATTTTTTAAACCATCTCATGAATATAGAGAAATTTAATTTAAGTTTATTTAATTCAATCAATGCTTCGGACAATGCTTTAGATTTCACTATTTCTTTTGCCATATTTATTGCCAATGATCTATTTTATATCGTGATTCTCTTGATGTTTTTGGCTTGGTTTAAAGGAAGTTTTGATACAAAAAAGCAAATCGTTAAAGCCACTGTGTTTACTATCGTCGCATTTCTAATCAGCCAAGTGATTTCAAGTTTCTTTTACTATCCAAGGCCTTTTGTCTTGGACGTTGGACGCACGTTTATAGAACATTCACCGAATGGATCCTTCCCGAGTGATCACATGCTATTTTTTAGCACGATTGCATTTTCTTATTTATTTTCAAAGCAAAAAGCTGTCGGCTATGTATTTCTCGCATTCGCTTTTCTTGTGGCATGGTCGAGAGTTTATTTAGGTGTACATTATCCAATGGATATGGCAGGCGCGTTGATTATTGCGGTTTTGCTTAATTTTGTCGGACTGTCTTTATGGCGAAAATATGGGGCTCATTTGGTGAGATTGATCTTAAAAATTTACGAATTTCTATTTTCAGCCATGATCAAAAAAGGCTATATCCGCTAAATTAATTAAGTTCCTTAGATTTTGCGATTTCAAACGGTTACAGTTGTTGCAGTTACATTGCCAATATCTTGCCAGATGAATAATTCTAATGATTCATCTGGCGTTCACATCTAGATTCTCTACCTCAAAAAATAGTCAGACTGCTCAATTCCATTTGCTCATTAGAGTAGATTACTTCTAATACTTTTTTTGCTGTGAAATATGCTTTCTAGTGTGATTATTTTTAAATATCTTCTTCTAAAAGTTGTTCGCTCAATTACCACGAAAACTTGTGATGTCTTCAAAATTGATCGCTAGCTAGGTCATTTGTCGTAAATCAAATACAGTTAATATCCATAACTGCAACACAGTCAAAATTCTAAAGCAGTAAGATAAAACTAGAATGCTCTTGCAGATTGTTCGGCTCATAAAAAATGCTGAGGCGAAGTTTCAAAATTTAGATCTGTAGATAAGTTGGTGACGACACCAAGATGATGCCAAAGAGTTGTAAAAGCTTGATAACTATAAGGAGTATCTAAACAATGATTTTAGTGACTGGTGGTTTAGGCTTTATAGGCTCACATATAGCCTTGAGTTTAATGGCTCAAGGTCAAGAAGTCATTATTGTGGATAATTTATCCAATGCAAATTTACAAACACTTGAACGATTAGAATTTATTTCAGGCATGTATGTGCCTTTTGTTAAACTCGATATTCGCAATACTCCCGCTCTCAATAAAGTATTTGAACAATATACCGTCGATGTTGTCATTCATACGGCAGGCTTTAAGTCATTGGAAGAATCCGTCCTCAAACCACTTGAATATTATAATGATAATGTCAGCTGTATCATGAGTTTGCTGCGTGCCATGCAGCGAACAGGTGTACGAACACTGATCCATTTATCAAGTTTGGCGGTATATGGTCAGTCTTCGGCAGACTTAACAGAAGACACAGAAATCAATTTTACCTATCCAAATCCCTATGTGAAATCTCAACAAATGGTGGAAGAAATTATACGGGATACGGCACGTACCGATAATGAGTGGAAAATTGCGATTTTGCGTTTAGGAAACGTCGCAGGTGCTTTCGAGCATGCCATATTAGGCGAATTTGTCGCGCCATTGCCGAAAAATATCGTGCCGCTTGCGATGCAAGTCGGGGCTTTACAACGAGACTTTATCGAACTTCGCAAACAAGCTAAAACTGAAGATGGTACTGTGGAACGGAGTTTCTTGCATGTACTCGACTGCTGTAAGGCGGTGTGGCAATGTTTGCAATGGTTGTCGCAGCAACAATTTACTTGCGAGGCCTTTAATATTTCAGGTGAGTTGGTTTCGATACAGCAACTGTTGGATACGCTTTCAGAAGTGACACAGGCGGAGATTAAGACGGTCGAATCTACTTTTTACCCAAGCCATGAATATGACCAGCTTGGGGCAAGCACACAGAAGGCGAAAAGTACTTTTGATTGGCAGCCTGAACAAGATTTAAAGAAAATGCTAGAAGATGAATGGCGTTTCTATCAACAAACATTAAGAGGTAATTAACTCGTCTTGTTTTCGGTAAATTTAATCATCGTGCATGATTTTCTTTATAAAATCACGATAAAGATTATCAAATAAACCACTTATAATTGATAATGGTTATTATTTACAAAGCTAGGCAAGTTACCTAAACTGTATTTATCAGCAGAGTTTGATTCTGCACAGACGTTCAAGTTTATAGATAAGGATATGAGGTCATTTATGCAAACACGTATTGAACATGACACAATGGGCGATGTTGAAGTACCTAGCGATGCGATGTGGGGTGCACAAACACAGCGTAGTTTGCAAAACTTTAAAATTGGTGGTGAACGTTTACCACGTCCGATGATTCGTGCAATGGGTCTCGTCAAAAAATCAGCAGCGATTACTAACGCAGCATTGGGTCAAATCCCTCAAGAACTTTCTGGTTATATCGTCAATGCAGCCGAAGAAGTGATCTCAGGGCAGTGGGATGCACAATTTCCACTGGTAGTTTGGCAAACTGGTTCAGGTACGCAAAGTAACATGAACTGTAATGAGGTAATTGCCAATATTGCCAATCAAAAACTGGGTAATCCATTGGGTTCACAAAAGCCTGTGCATCCCAATGATCATGTCAATCGTGCTCAATCGACCAACGATTCTTTCCCAACTGCAATCCATGTGGCTGCAAGCCTACAAATCAATGAGCTTTTAATTCCTGCAGTAACAAAACTGCGTAATACCTTAGAAGCTAAATCTAACGATTTTAAAGATATTGTTAAAATTGGCCGTACACATTTACAGGATGCAACGCCTTTAACATTAGGCCAAGAGTTTAGCGGCTATGTTTCACAGCTCGATCATGGTTTGAAGCGTTTAAATCAAGCTTTAGAAGGACTGTATGAATTACCACTAGGTGGTACAGCGGTCGGTACAGGTCTGAATGTACATCCTGAATATGCTGTAAAAGCAGCAGCAGAACTTGCGAAACAAACGGGTCTGCCGTTTGTAACTGCGCCAAATAAATTTGAAGCACTTGCAGGACGTGATGCTGCTGTATTTGCTTCGGGTGCGTTAAAAACACTTGCTGCAAGTTTAAATAAAATCGCCAATGATGTGCGCTGGTTAGCCAGTGGTCCACGTTGTGGTTTTGGTGAGCTACGCATTCCAGAAAATGAGCCAGGCTCAAGCATCATGCCAGGTAAGGTCAATCCAACTCAAAGTGAAGCTATGACGATGGTGGTTGCTCAAGTACTTGGGAATGACACAACCATTAATGTTGCGGGGGCATCGGGTAACTTTGAATTAAACGTGTTTATGCCGGTTATTGCCTTTAACTTATTGCAATCTATTCAACTCCTCGGTGATGCATGTAATAGCTTCAATGACCACTGTGCAGTAGGCATTGAGCCAAACCGTGAAAAAATCGATCATTTCTTACATGATTCATTAATGTTAGTTACGGCACTCAACCCAGTAATTGGTTATGAAAATGCTGCAAAAGTTGCTAAAACTGCATATAAAGAAGGCAAAACTCTAAAACAAGTTGCGGTAGAACTCGGTTTAGTCACTGCAGAGCAATTTGATGAAGTGGTTCGTCCTGAGCAAATGGTTTCACCCAATACCAAATAAATAGTTTTGAGATCATTCAATTAGAGTGTTTGAAAATAAAAAGAGAGGCTGACTCATACTCAGCCTCTCTTTTTATTGGATAACTTTTTAATTCTTTTTTATCGCTAAATACTGGCTAACACATATTTTTTTGAATCATAGTCATCTTGAAATGCATGTATATAAACAGGACGGTTTATTAAAAATAGGGCAACGAACAAAATGCAGCAAGGCCGGAGTATGAAGCGAGTAATTCATAGGATTGGGCTTTGAATTCATTGGCACACTTGTTAAAATGCCTTTCTTTTTCTGTTTTCGTTGCTATTTGACATTTGTTTGAATAAATATTTGCAAGACAGTGTTTTATTTAAGGATTTCCCCCCAATGCTCACCATCTATTTGACAGATGTCCAAAAGAACGTTCAATTTAAAGACTATCCAGGCGAGCATCCTGTTAAATTTGTTTTGAATTTTAAAAAGATTTTTCCAAGCGTTATGGAGCTTTTGCTACCAGTTTTGCCTGAAAATGAAAATCTAGAAGAAATGAGCTGGGAATCAACAACGGCAGATTTTGAAAAATTTAAATTGCTACTCAGTTGTTGGGGCGTAATCGAACTACGTTTGAATGCTATTGCACAATATAAAGACCGTGCTTATGCAGATAACTTGGTAAAAAAAGCACAGCAAAAGCGTAAAGAATATAAAAAAGCACAGTCAAAACTACAAACTGTTGAACTGGATTATCTATTCATGCATGAAGTTCATGGTTTGATTGATGCAGAATTGGTTGAGCTAGGTGAAAAATTCTATCTACCGACTTTACGTGAGCTTTGGAAAAACCAAGTGTCAGCGAATGTACTAGAAGCAAAATTCTAAACTTCATAGAGTTTTAGTCGAAAAATCCTCCGCTTAGGAGGATTTTTTATATGTACAGCAGAACTTCAGATTTACTTCGGCAAGTGACTGTTTCATAGTGACCCATCAAGCAAGTGAAGCATTCCAATATTTGGAAAAGTAGCGATTTTTATCATTCCAAACGTATTTAACTCATCTGCACATTTTATTTTATAGGACCATTTTATATGTCAAATCAGTTTATTGACCTGATAAGCAAACGTCGCACTATTTATGCTATTGGGGACAATGTAAGCCAAAGCACAGAATATTTAACTGATTTGATCCAAACCGCGATTAAACAAAGCCCGTCTTCATTTAACTCACAATCTTCTCGTGCTGTTATTTTATTTAATGGTGAAAGCGAAAAATTTTGGGGCTTAGTCGCTGACAAATTAAAATCTTATGCAAAAGATGAAGAAAGTGCTGTGAAGACGACGGCTAAAATGGCAAGTTTTGCAGCAGGTTTAGGTACAGTTCTGTTCTTTGAAGATTTAGATGTGGTCAGTGGCCTACAAGCACAGTTTCCTTCTTATGCAGAAAACTTTCCGATTTGGGCTGAACATTCAACTGCCATTGCCCAATTTGCGACTTGGACCGCATTGCACACCGAAGGTTTAGGCGCATCATTACAGCATTACAACCCAATTGTGGATGAACAAGTGCATGCTGAATGGGACATTCCTGGGCATTGGAAACTACGTGCTCAATTGGTTTTTGGTTCAGTGGAAGGTGAAGCGAAAGAAAAAGGCTATATGGATGATGCCGCTCGTTTTAAAGTCTTTCAATAATTGCAGCGTATAACACACAATTTCGATAAAAAAGGAACGAAAACTAAGTTCCTTTTTTATTGTAGTTTTTATTGAAATAGATAGGGTTGGACAAGATTTTCATCCGTGAAAACCTTGTCCAGATTAGCCCATTGAGGACTGAGCTAAACGGGTGGCTAGAACCAACTTTCTTGCATGTTGAGGCAAGTATCATCAAGTTCTAGCAATAACTTGGCTTGGTGCTCTATTTCAGGTAATTCCCAGCGGATAAAATATTGCGTGGCTTGTAATTTACCTGCTAAGAATTGTTGATCTTCAGCTAAATCTGAATGTTCAAATTTCACAAGGGCTTGATTGGCCATTTCAAGCCATAGCCATGAAATGATGACTTTGCCCATCATGTCTAGATACAACGCAGAATTTCCCAGTGCCTGATCGACACGACCTTGGGCGAGGACTTGTCCCAAACTTTGTGTGGTTTTCTTCACCGTGTTTAAATGTGCTGAAAAAATCGCTGCAAGCGCTTGAGTTTTTGGATGTTGAGCTTGATCAATCGTATTTTGCATACGTTGTAATAACAGCATTAAACCTTTGCTGTTGTGCTGCCAAAGCTTACGACCCAACAAATCCAAAGATTGAATCCCAAATGTACCTTCATGGATCGGATTTAAGCGGTTGTCGCGATAACATTGTTCAAGCGGATATTCACGGGTATAGCCAGCGCCACCTAAAACTTGGATGGCTAAATCATTGGCTTTTGGCCCATAGGCAGAAGGGAATGATTTGACGACAGGGATAATTAAATCTAATAACAGCGCGCTGTCTTCATTGTTAGCGGCTTGATGTTCATCAATTAATCGTGCAGCAAATAAACATAACGCAAGTGCGCCTTCCACATAAGATTTTTGCGCCAAAAGCATCCGTTTAACATCTGTATGTTGAATGATATTGACAGGTTTAGCGGCAGGATTTTTATCTGATACTAAGCGGCCTTGTGGACGATTCTTGGCATATTCGAGTGACTCTAAATAGCCACGGTATCCAATCATGGCTGCACCTAAGCCGACACCGACTCGTGCTTCATTCATCATCTTAAACATATATTTAAGTCCAGCACCTGCTTCACCAATCAGATAGCCAGTACATTGGTCTTTTTCACCAAAGCTCAGTACTGTCGATGTAGTACCTCGGTAGCCCATTTTATGTAATAAGCCAGCCAGTTGAACGTCATTGGCGCCTGCAAGTGAACCATCGCTTAGGGTTTTAAACTTCGGAACAATAAACAGCGATATACCTTTCACGCCCTGAGGTGCATCTTGTATCCGAGCAAGGACCAAATGCACGATATTTTCAGTGATGTCTTGGTCACCCCCTGAAATAAACATCTTTTGGCCTTTGATGAGGTAGGTTCCATCGGCTTGTGGTATGGCTTTTGTGGTCAAATCACCTAAAGATGAACCCACATCCGGTTCAGTCATGGCCATCGTTCCAGCAAAGCGACCACTGAACATATGCGGTACAAACCTATCTTTTTGTTCAGTCGTACCGAAAGCTTGAATTACATTTGCAGCTGCAGCGGTTAGAAATGAATAAGCCACTGACGATGGATTTGCCGACATGAAATAGGCATTAGCAGCCATATTGATCAAAGTCGGAAGTTGCATACCGCCTGCATCATAATCATGCTGCGCACAAAGCAGGCCGGCATCTGCAAATTGTTTCCATGCCGTTTTGACTTCTGAAATGGTTTTAACCTGTTGACCATCAAACGTAGGTTCGTTTTGATCGGCTGTTGCGTTATGGGGTGCAAAAAAGTCTTGAGCAATACCTTGTGCAGTTTCTAGGATGCTTTTGAAGGTTTCAGCATCATGCTCGTAAAAACGTGGGTAATGCGTTAAGTCTTGCGCTTTAAACACGTCAAATAGCAAAAAATTTAAATCTTTGTCATTGATTAACTGCGCCATTGCTCAATCTCTAATCGGGTTGAATTTTATGCATCAAGACTAGCAGTTGATTTTTGGATATAAAATTGTCAATAATGACACTTAATAAGTCAAAAATGACATTTTGATAATTTGAACTTTAAATGAAGAAAATCATAATTTTAGCATTTGATGGTGCTTTGGCTTCTGCGATTACTGGAGTTGTTGATCTCTTTGCAATGGCGGGAGTCAGTTGGAACCGGATTCAAAAACAAAATGTGCAGCGGCTATTTCAGGTCAAAATTGCCTCACAACATGGTCAAGCTGTGCAATGTATCAATGGCATCAAGCTTTATGCCGATCTAGCATTTTATGAAATAACAGATGCAGATATCATCATTGTCCCAACGATAGGCGCGCTGATCTTAGATGTTTTAGCGCAAAATTCAGCACTGATCGAGTTATTAAAAACTCGGCAATTGCAGAGCGGACTGATCGCAGGAAATTGTACGGGTAATTTTTTTCTGGCAGAAGCAGGGCTTTTAGATGGTAAACAGGCAACGACACATTGGGGCTTTCAGCAAATGTTTCGTGAACGCTATCCTTTGGTCAAACTGAATGCAGATCAGCTCATTAGCCATGATCAAAATATTTACTGTGCTGGAGGCGGCTTAGCATGGTTTGATTTGGGACTGCACCTAATAGAACGTTTTTATGGTTTTGAAACGGCAATCCACACGGCAAAATCATTTGTATTGGATTATCGTCGTGATAGTCAGTTGTCCTATTCATTATTGAAAATATCTAAACCGCATCAGGATGGTTTGGTGCAAAAAGTTCAAGATTGGTTGGAACAACATTATCATGAAAATATTGTCTTAGATGAACTTGCGGCGCAGTTTAATGTGACAACAAGGACATTGATTCGACATTTTAAAACGGCTTTGGATATTCCTCCCAATCAATACTTACAATCAATACGGATTGAAGCTGCACGAAAGCGTTTAGAAGAAACGGGACACGCTTTAGATCTGATTATGCGAGATGTCGGCTATAGTGACCCAAGCTCATTTCGACGGTTATTTCAAAAAAAAACGGGGCTGAGCCCCTTAGAATATCGTCGACGTTTCAGCCGACGATTTGATGTTTAGATACAGTTTAAGCAGTTCGAACGGTATAACGACCATGTAAAATGTAGTAGGCACCAATACATGCAAAGGCAGCAAATGCGCTATACAAATACAATTGTGAGTAGCCAATATGGTCGAGCAATTTACCGATAAAGTATGGTCCAAAGCCTAAGCCGGCATCCAAAAAGATAAAGAAAGTCGAAGTGGCAAAACCCATACGTTCAAGTGGCGCACTTTTTACCGCAACTGTTTGGCAGACCGACTGAATATTGCCATAACCGAGTCCAAGTAGGCCTGCACAAAGTAAAAGCATCCATGAACTCTGTGTGATGCTGAGCAATACCAATGCCACGCCCATAATCACAAAAGCAGGGTAGATCACAATATTTTCACCTTTACGGTCCATCAACGGGCCTGTAAATGGGCGAGAAATTAAAATCGCAATGGCATACATCAAAAAGAAAAACGAGGCTGTTTCAACCAAATCGATTTCTTTGGCATAGAAGTTAATGAAAGATAAAACACCTGAATAGCAGATTGAAGCGAAAAGCATGATGAATGATATCGGTAATGCTTTAGGCTCTACAAATTGAGCAATCCAACTTGGTTTTTTGACGGCTTCAACAGTATCGAGGGGTTTATTGATTTTGGGTAAATCGGGCACTTGAATCAGCAAGGCAACCAATAGGCAGCTCAATGCGATAATTGTTGAAACAATAAAAATCGCATGATAACCAATATGTAACATCATCCAAATGGCAAGAAATGGCCCAATAGCCGTACCTAACGTACTACTCATGCTGTAGTAGCCAATGCCTTCACCGCGACGTGTCGCTGGTAAGATTTGGGCAATTAAGGTACCCAGCACTGTTGATGCAATACCCATCATAAAGCCATGCATAAAGCGTATGAAAAGCAACATGCCGACGCCAAACTGAATGAAGTAAAAACCAGAAAAGACTAAAAAGCCAATTAAACCAACGATCAGTGTTGTTTTTCGACCAAAACGTTCTAAGAACTTACCCACCAATAAACGCCCGACCAATGTGCCGACAATGAACAAGCCTGAAACTAGACCGGCTTGAGCAGTTGTCGCACCAAATTCAGCCACCGCATAGCCCACGATCACCACAACCAAGAGATAAAAGGTTAAAACCAATTGGAAGTTAATGGCGCTGACTAAAATAAAATTTCGAGTCCAAAGTGGTGCTTTATCTTGCATGATCATCACCTACAGTGTTTTGTTCAAGTTCTTGCATGACACGGTGTAAAATATGAATAGAGTGTTGGATATCTTGGCTAGCTAATGGCGCGATCAAGCGCTGCTCAAAGGCATCTATGTCTTTTGCACATTGCTGAAATAACTCACGTCCAGTCTCGCTGAGCATCATTTTCTTTTGACGTTTATCGTCAGTTTGTACATGACTCAAAATATCCATCTGCGCAAGAATTTTGACACGCTTAGTGATGGATGGCTTGGATACGTTTAAATATTCCGCCATTTCAATAGATGTACAAGCGGTTTTTTCACGGATGACAAACATGACTTGCCAAAGTGAATAGTTCAATTGATAGGGCAATAAAATCGTGTTGATTTCATCACTCATTAGACGCGCACAGCGTAGAAGTGAAGAGCGGAAACCTAATGTGGAATTCATGATAGTTAACTAGGGTAACTAAATTATCGCAACTTTACGCCTAATTTATTTTGAATTCAAGTGAACAACTCAAAGCATAAAAAACAGGTATAAAAAAACCTGTGCGCACACAGGTTTTCTTGCATAACATTTCATTTAAAGCTTATCGTTCAATGCATATCGTTGAATTGATACCTTAAACAATACGTGTTTATTCTACAGAAGCTTCTGCAGCTGCAATTGCTGCATCTTCCGCTGAGCTGTCTGCATTTTCTGAAATTCCTACACTTTCACCATCTGCATAAGCAAGTTCTTCACTTTCTGATTCAGCTTGCTCTAAATAAGCCGCAAGTTGTTCATCTGTTAATTCTTCAGGTTCACCTTCAGACATCATTGCTTGTTCTTGTAATTGGGCTTGTTCTAAATTGCTCATCATACTTTGCATATTGAACATCAATGGGATCATGACCAACAAATAAACAATCATCAGGATTAGATACAATGACCCAATAACTTTCTCTGTTTGTTCCGTTGGACGCTTAATACCATATTTATTTTCACCTTCAGTACCTTTTGCAGCCATCACATAAATGCTAAAGATGGTACCGACCAGAGGGATGAGAAAAATTAAGCAGAGCCAACCGCTTTTATTTAGATCATGTAAACGACGAATCGTAATGCAGATCATTGCGACAAACATTGCAACGATAGAAACGACAATCAGAGCGATCGCACTGAGTCCTAAGAATGAATTAAAAAGTGCTTCAATACTACGTTCTGCTGAATTGAAAAATGCAAAAAGACCCAGCGCGACGCTGATGCCCAATAGACAGGTATAAATCATGCTAATGATAAATAACCACGCTAAATAGGACAGGCGGCCAAAACGTCCCTCAGGAGACAGAGGATGATCGGCTTTTTGAATTTGGGGCTGAATATTTTGATCTTGTTGAAACGGATTCAATTCGCTTGAAGTAAGTTCAGTCATTATTATTCCAATTTTAATTATCTAATTTATTTTCTATACCCAAAAGGGCAGCATTATTGTATAGCGAAGTAAAAAAAGGTCAAATATTAGACATGGCTAAGTCATCAAATATTCCTTAGCGATGCTGTAATGTGGTCTGTTATTTATGTAATTTACGATACTCTTTAGGGCGCATTGGACGACTGGCTTTCCACAAACCTTTCTTTTGCTTACGTGCTTTGCTTTGTAAATTCATCATATAGTTCAAATGCTTTTGGTCACGGATGTATTCTTCGTATACCCACGCAGCACCACGTTTTACCATTTCTTCATTCATGCATTTACGATAGCGATAAATAACCCCAACGCAGCGGCCATAACGGTCTACATCAGTGATTTTTACGCGAACAAATTTCTTATATACCATAGATTTGATCAGTCGAGCGGACTCTTTACCGTAGGCTTGTGTCGATTCTGGTGCATCCACATAAGCAAAGCGAAGTTTGGTTTTAGAACGTCTTAGATTCATCCGATAGCAGGTGAGGGTATCGCCATCACTAATATCAGATACACGGCAGAGGTAAGATTTTCCTTTCTTAAAGGGTTGAAAAAAATCCTTTAAGAAAATGGTGACTTTATAAAGAACATAGACTGTGATCAGGCACAGTACAGCACCTAAAGCCATGAGCCAATTCGCGGAGAGATTTGAAAGCATACACTATGATATGAACGAGGTCATATCGCATAAAAACAGGAGTTTAGATTTTATAAGAACTCATGATTTATGGCTGTCGAATAAACCGACGGTCAGTTAAAAATACCTTAAATAATCAGCATTTGATCTATAAATATACAGCAAGTTTCATCACGCAAAATTCAATATAAACCCATGTAAATAGCCTAAGCAAATTGATATATCATCATAAAAATAGCCTAAGCAAAAATTTTAGAAATTTCGCTTCGCAAAAAAACATGCCGTGAATTTAATTCCAAATCATTATGCCAATACATCCCAAGTTTAATTTTCGGCAAGTCTACAGGTACATCAAAAATATTCAGTTCGGGAGCAACCTGTAAATGCGTCAAAATATTTTGTGGAATCGTCAATATCGCCTTGGGTTGCTGTGCCAAAATTTGTAGCGCAGTAGAGTAATGCTGGCAGCGTAAAAAAATCTCTCTGGAGTGTTTTTTACGCTTTAAATATATATCCTCAACTAATACACCTGCACGTCGGGAAGAAACCCCAATATGAGGAGCAGAAAGATAAATAGATTCATCCATCTTGGGATGTTGACTACAAACCACGAATTGGTCTTCAACCAAGGTTTGAAAATTTATTTTCTCACCAAAGTTTTGCTCAAGGTCAATCGCAAAATCGATTTGCTGTGCAGCTAGATCAGCCACAATGGTTTTACGATCTAATTTAATACTGGAAAATTGGATCTGAAACTGCTGCTGTTGAAAATGTGCAACTAACTTGGGAAAAATGATCGGCTCAATTTCATCATGTACCGCAATTTTTAAGCTCTGCACCATCGACGGCGTAAATTGTTGTTTTTGGATAGAAATGCTTTGAATTGCAATAAGCGCATTTTTAATTACAGGATAGATCTGTTCAGCAAATGGTGTTGGGAGCATTTTTGCCCCAGCACGTACAAATAAGTCATCTTGTAAATGTTGTCTTAAACGTTGAAGCGCATGACTCGCTGCAGACTGAGTAATACACAAAATTTGTGCAGCTTTTGAAATGCTTTTTTGCTCATAAATTGCGATATACAGTGGATATAAATTGATATCCATACGGTGGAAAACACCCATATCGATGACGGTATTTTTATGAATACTATTCATGTTCATCTATTGAATTAAATCATTTTGTTCATATTAGATTTCAGGTTATGGTGTTGTAAAGCGTAAAGATCAGAATATTTAAAGGATGTTGTCATGTTTGAACTTTCAGCACGTGCACAAGATTATATTGAAAGAACAAAAAAATTTATTAAAGATGAAATTGAACCTGTAGAAACTGAGTTTTGGGCAGAAGTTCATGAGTTGAACCAAGGTGGTGATTGGACTAAATGGCAATGGCCGGCACAGTTAGAGGTTTTAAAGGATAAAGCCAAAGCTGCAGGCTTATGGAATATGTTTTTACCATGTCCTGAACTTGGGCAAGGCTTATCTGTACAAGAATATGCACACATCGCAGAACTTTCAGGCCGTAGCTTACTTGCACCCACGGTATTCAATTGCAATGCACCAGACAGCGGCAATATGGAAGTGATTTGGCGCTATGGCACGGAACAACAAAAGCAGCAGTGGTTAACACCATTACTAGACGGCAAAATCCGTTCGGTGTTTTGTATGACAGAACCTGCTGTTGCTTCAAGTGATGCCACCAATATGGAAGCTACGGCTGTCGTTGAAGGCGACGAAATTGTGTTGAATGGACGTAAATGGTGGTCTTCTGGTTTAGGTGATCCAAATGCCAAAATCATTATTTTTATGGCGCATACACCAGATGAAAGCAAAGACCGTCATCATCAGCATTCTATGGTTTTAGTACCTGTTGAAACTGCTGGAGTCAAAATCGAACGTATGTTACCTGTGTTTGGCGACTATGATGCGCCACATGGACATGGTGAAATTAGCTTCACAAATGTTCGTGTTCCTGTTGCAAACTTCATTGGAGGCGCAGGTCAAGGTTTTGAAATTGCACAAGGTCGTTTAGGCCCAGGCCGTATTCATCATTGTATGCGTTGTATTGGTGCTGCCGAAAAATCGCTAGAACTGATGATTGACCGCGGTATGAGCCGTACAGCTTTTGGTAAAGAAATTTTAAAACTCGGTGGCAATTTAGAGCGTGTTGCAGAAGCGCGTGTTGCGATTGATCAAGCACGTTTGCTGACCCTTTATGCAGCATATAAAATGGATACTCTAGGGAATATGGCTGCATTAACCGAGATTTCTGCAATTAAAGTGGTCGCGCCGAGTGTCTTAGAAAAAGTCGTTGATATGGCGATTCAAATCCACGGTGGTGCTGGGGTTTCTCGAGATACACCGCTCACAGGTTTCTTTGCGCAAGCACGTTCACTGCGTCTAGCTGATGGCCCTGATGAAGTGCATAAAGGTATGATTGCTAAATTAGAATTGGCAAAGCGCGGTTACAGCAGCCGCCGTAAAAAATAAACAAGTTGTAGTCACATATTTGGCATGGCAACCCCGAGTTGTCCATGCTATAAAACTATAGAAAATTATATTTTTATCATCATGATAGATTCAAATTTAGGAAGAAAAGCATGTCAGTGATCGATGTAGGCGGTTCAGTTCGTGAGGGTGAAGAACTGGATGTACGTGCCGTAGGCAATTGGTTGATTGAACATGGCGTTGAAATAGAAGGGCCTGTTGAAGTCACTCAATATTCAGGTGGCGCATCAAATTGGACTTATCGCTTAAAATACGACAATGCTGATTTAATCTTACGTCGTCCACCGAAAGGTACCAAAGCCAAGTCTGCACATGATATGGCACGTGAATTTAACGTACAGAAAGCATTATCTGAATTTTATCCTGTACTCCCTGAAATGGTGGCGCTATGTCAGGACGAATCAATTATTGGCTGTGATTTCTATGTAATGAAACGGGTAGAAGGCATCATTCCACGTGCAAACTTACCCAAAGAAATCAATTTTGATGAAACTCAAGTTCGAGCGTTGTGTACCAACGTCATCGATAAGTTAATTGAACTGCATCAAGTGCCTTATGAAGGCACAGCTTTAGAAAAAATAGGCAAGGGCGACGGGTACTGTCGTCGTCAAGTGGAAGGTTGGGACGCACGCTATGAAAAAGCCAAAACCTTAAATGTTCCTTCTTTTAAATATGTCCGTAATTGGCTCAAAGACAATATTCCTGCTGACTCTAAAACCTGTGTGATTCATAACGACTGGCGTTTTGACAACGTGATTTTAGATCCAAATGACCCAACCCAAGTGATCGGTGTATTGGATTGGGAAATGGCAACACTGGGTGATCCATTGATGGACTTAGGTTCGGCTTTGGCGTATTGGGTTGAAAGTGGCGATAACGCAATTTTTAAAGCGACACGCCGTCAGCCGACTAACTTGAAAGGCATGTTTAGCCGTAAAGAAGTCGTTGAATATTACTTAGAAAAAACTGGTCTTCAAACGGATAATTGGACCTTTTATGAAGTGTTCGGCATTTTCCGTTTGGCTGTGATCGCACAGCAAATTTATTATCGCTTTTACCATAAACAAACCAATAATCCGGCATTTAAAGATTTTTGGATTGTGATCCATGCTTTACATATTCGTGCCTTAAAACTCATCGGTTTGCAAAAACTTGAAGCCAATGATGTGGCACAAAAATATATTGAAAAAATGAAGGATATTTTAGGGAAATGACCACGATATATTTAATTCGGCACGGTCAGGCTTCTTTTGGTGCAGAAAGCTATGACAAGCTTTCTCCCAACGGGGAGCTACAGGCTAAAGTGTTGGGACAGTATTTCGACCGTATTTTAAAAGAAAGT
Source organism: Acinetobacter amyesii (assembly GCF_002018365.1). Classification (GTDB taxonomy): domain Bacteria; phylum Pseudomonadota; class Gammaproteobacteria; order Pseudomonadales; family Moraxellaceae; genus Acinetobacter; species Acinetobacter amyesii. The sequence continues at coordinate 120,966 of NZ_MVKX01000008.1, read as the reverse complement.
CCTTATGTGGTTGCGGGCTCCATGCAACGTCATCAACAAACAGCCAATCTTGCATTGGCTGAATGCTTTCCAGAAGCACAAGTTGACACAAATAACGCGTGGAATGAATTTAATCATCAGCAAGTTTTTGCTCAATATGAACCTCGATTTAACCAGCCGCATTTATTAAAAGAAGATGTATCTAAGCATGAAAACCCGCGTGCTTATTTATCCAAAATTTTTGAAGGTGCCATAGAGCGTTGGACAGGTGGAGAATTTCATCATGAATACGATGAATCTTGGCCACATTTTAAAAATCGAGTCGAAACAGCGCTAGAAAAATTATGCAATCAACTGGCTGAAACCAAACCACGCTATGCCGTTGTGTTTAGTTCAGGTGGTGTGATCTCTGTTGCAGTCGGTAAAATTTTAGGGCTGAGTCCTGAAAAAACATTTGCACTCAATTGGGCCATTGCCAATACCAGTATGACAACACTGCGTTTAGTTGGAAATGAACCGCAATTACTCAGTTTAAATGAACACCATTTTATAAAAGCAGTTGATCCAAATTTATTGACTTGGATCTAAGATAAACAAAGGAATTATCATGGCTAAAACAATTTTAATTACAGGTGCAAGCTCAGGGATTGGTGCAGGAATGGCACGCGAGTTTGCCCAAAAAGGCTACAACTTGGCCATTTGCGCACGTCGTTTAGAGCGTCTAGAAACGCTAAAACAGGAATTGGAAAGCCAATATGGCATCAAAGTGATTGCGAAAACCCTCGATGTCACAAATTACGATCAAGTGTTTGAAGTGTTCCGTGCCTTTAAAGCAGATTTTGGCAGTATTGACCGTGTTATTGTCAACGCAGGTGTCGGTGAAGGTCGTCGTATTGGTAAAGGCAATTTTGAAATTAACCGTGCCACAGTTGAAACTAACTTTATCTCTGCATTAGCGCAATGTGAAGCTGCGGTTGAAATTTTCCGTAGCCAAAATGCAGGGCATTTGGTGGTGATTTCTTCAATGAGTGCTATGCGCGGTATGCCTAAACATTTAACGGCTTATGGTGCAAGTAAAGCAGGTGTTGCTGCTCTAGCTGAAGGTATTCGTGCAGAGCTGATTGATACCCCAATTAAAGTGACGACTATTTTCCCTGGTTATATTCGTACAGAGATCAATGAAGGTGCGAAAAAACTACCATTTGAAGTCGATGAAAAAACTGGTTCACATCTTTTAGCAAAAGCCATTGAGAAAGCACCGGTTAAAGCCTATGTACCACAATGGCCGTGGTTGCCTCTAGGTCTTGCGATGAAAGTATTGCCGTTGAAGATCGTGAATAAATTGGGTTAAACCTTTATGTAATAATAAAGCTCCAATATTGGGGCTTTTTTATTCTCAAATGATATTCACAACCTTCTGAATGTTAAAATGAATACAGAAAACCTGTGATGAAAAGGCATTAAAAGCAGCCGACTTTGCAAAGAAATATTGGAGTAATTACTCAGATTATTTATAAATAAGATATTGAAAATAAATAAAATGTTGAATATTTGAACAGACGATGATTTGTTCTCAAAATAGCGATTTCCTTTTTTTTAATTTGCTTTAATGTACAACTGTTCATTAATTTTTAGGTTTGTACTATGTCTATGTCTTCCGATATGACAGATCAACAGCGAATTAACAAAGTCAGAACTGTCGTAACGAAAGCTGGTGAAGACTTACGTCAGCAATATCCCATTTTAAAACATCAAAACTTTATAGGCGCAGCCATCCTTATTTTTGCGCTACTGGGAATGTTGGGTTCAGCTTGGGCATTTGCTGCTGGCATTTTACCGACATGGGCTTGTGTGATTTTGGTGGCGATGTTTGCTTCACTGACACATGAATTAGAACATGACCTGATTCATTATATGTATTTTAAAAAGACGCCGTGGGCTCATCATCTCATGTTGGCCTTGGTTTGGTTAGCACGTCCCAATACTATTAGTCCTTGGGCACGTCGTCGTTTACACCTCAATCATCATAAGTATTCAGGTTCCGAATACGACTTGGAAGAACGGGGCATCAGTAATGGCATGCCGTGGGGATTACGTCGTATATTGGTCATGAGCGATCAATTGATGACGGTGTATTTGCGCCCATTTCAAATGTTTAAAATGATTGGGAAATTCATTGAAAAACAACCTGAAAAAGAACGTAAAACTGCATTGTTCTCTCAACTGACTGGATTTTTTCCTTTGAGTTTTGTTTATTACGGCATTTGGTATGTATTTGTCATTTATCATGTGGTGAATGGTATTGCTCCAATGTTAGGACAAAGTATTAGTTGGTCAGTCAATTTAGTGAAGTTAATTCCAACGATTAATTTTCTAGCTGTGGTTTGGATTATTCCGAACTTTATACGCTCTTTCTGCTTACAATTTATCAGCTCAAATATGCATTATTATGGTGATATTGACCCACGTGATGTCATTAAACAAACTCAGGTGTTAAATCCTTGGTGGTTGTTCCCAATGCAAGTATTTTGCTTTAATTTCGGTTCGACCCATGCCATCCACCATTTTGTGGTCAAAGAGCCGTTTTATATTCGTCACCTAACTGCAAAAACTGCACACCAAGTCATGCGTGAGGTTGGTGTACGTTTCAATGATTTTGGAACCTTTAAACGCATAAACCGCTGGAATTAAATTAATACCAACTTCAAAAAAAGCCCTCAATTGAGGGCTTTTTTATGAGCAAAACTTTTATAAATTACTTGTGTGCAAAAAAATGTTTGAGCGCATCTTGTAAGGCAACTTGCCATACCGCGTAGGAATGACCGCCTATATACGATTGGTAATGCACATCATGACCTGTATTTTTTAAGTCGGCTGCAACAATAGGCGAAGTCTCTAAAATACTCAGTTCATTATTATTTCGTGAGCTTTCATAACTATTGGCGGTAATAAACCAATGCTGTTTAGGTTGTGAGGTTTTATCACGAATGATTTTACTCATGCCATTTGGGAGGTCTGTCGCTGCATTTTGCCACCAAAATGATCCAGATAAAGGTACGACATGACTAATTAGATTTGGATTTTCTAAGGCTAAATAAGCTGAACTTAAACCACCAAGGCTTGACCCGAGCAATACCGTTTTTTTCGAATAGACTTTTGCAGGTGCATTTTTTTGAATCCAAGGCATCAGTTCATCACTAAAAAATGCTGAAAATTTTACATTTGGTGTTAATTCTTTAGGTCGTTCCTGATCGTTCGGTGGAGACACAAATATGGCTTGAATTGGCGGTAATTGACCTTGCTCAACTAAAATGTCTAATGCCTTTGGGACATTCAGCAATTCGTTATATTGCTGACCATCAAAAAATATTGCAGTGATATAGCTTTGATTTTTCTTAGCTTTAGATTGGTAAATTTGGATTTTACGTGAGTTATTCAAAATTTTGCTATCTAGAACAAACTCTTGTAATTGGGGCTGTTTCACATTTGGATATTGTTTTGGATCAATAAAAGGCGGGGCATCTTTGAGTGCCACAAAATTTTCATTACGTAAGCCTGATGTGTCATCACTTGCGAGATAAGTGTTTTTATTGAAAGGATCAATTCGTTGTACCTGTATCACAGCACGACGCTGCATTCTTGATTCTTTAAGTTTTGGATTCAGATGCGGACAATAATTTGACAGATAACCTTCTAAATTCGGTAAGTCGACAGCAAAGCTATAACTTCCAATGTAACGATGATCAATAATCGATTCTTTAAACCAAATATCGGTATTCGGTAGGCGCGTCAACCATTCATGGTCATTACTTGGGCCACCAATCAGACGAACATTATGCTGCGCACCTTTCCATAAGAAAACTATGCGGCTATGTTGTTCATCATAGTTTTCAATGATTGGTGTACCCATAAGCTCTACACGCTTCCAAAAATCTTCAAGAATTTGAGCATGTTGTTTTGGATTATGATCTAACTGATATTGTAGGTTTAATAATATTTGGCTTTGCGCTTTGACATCTTCACATGCAGCAGCATAGGGGAAATGTTTTTTTTCTGTTGTATCGGTTAAAGTGGGTGAATTTTGAGTTTGGGCAAAAGCAGAAGAAACAGCAAAGCTAATAGAGCAAGCTAAAAAAAGTGGGGAAAGTTTTTTCATTGAAATAATAAAATAGGTAGGATGAAAACTAATAAATGATAATCATTATTAATATAAAAAACTAGCAATATGCCGCTTTTAACAAAAGAAAATGTAGAAAAATAACAATAGAGACAATGCTTTGTTTTATAAACCATTTAAAATAATAAAGACGACAAGTTCTCAATCATTGCTGAATATTATGCTACTCAAAGTATCAACACTGCTGCTATTACCTGCATTACTGATCCAAGGTTACCGTGTGAAAAAAAATACTCCACGTTTAGCAGAACCGGTTGGAGAACGTTGTGGAACGAGTGGTCAGGGTAATCGACCATTATCGCTATTAATACTAGGTGACTCAGCGGCAGCAGGAGTCGGCGTCGAGCATCAGTCGGATGCGTTATTGGGACAATTACTTAAAATTTTATCGCCTGATTATCAAGTTCACTATTGCCTTGAAGCCACAACGGGGCATAACAGCCAGCAAATCATCAATGCTTTGGGTAATGTCGCAAAGCAGAACTTTGATGTCGTGATCAGTTCTGTTGGTGTCAATGATGTCACAGCATTAAAACAACCAGACCAGTGGTTGAAGCTCCAGCAGCGCTTATATCAAGCTGTCGAGGAAAAGTTTCATCCAAAGCTATTGATCATTTCAGGTGTGCCACCGATGGATGAGTTTCCAGCTTTACCATTTCCATTGTCATGGCTGTTTGGACAGTATTCACAGCAGATGAATGCGCTGTTAAAAATTTATGTTAATACTCAAGCGAATATGCGATTAATTGAATACGATTTACACGAGTATCGTGAGAAAAATTTACAAATGGCACAAGATGGCTTTCACCCGAGTAAAGAAATTTATCAGTTATGGGCTGAAAAAATAGCAAAACACATCACTGAACAATTTTCATAGACATTTTATGATTCAACCACTGGGCGAAGTTAAATCTACATGAGCAAAGATATTTCCGACGCGAAACCGCAAATAGAAACGCATCCTTTAGCGCCATTTTTGCCATCAAATGGGAAACTCTTGATGCTAGGGAGTTTTCCGCCACCTAAAATACGCTGGAAAATGGATTTTTATTATCCAAATTTTCAAAATGACATGTGGAAAATCTTTGGCCTATGTTTTTTTCAGGATAAAAATCATTTTCTCAATCTAGAGAGCAAAACTTTTAAAGAACAGCTCATTCGAGATTTTTTAAATGAAACAGGTATAGGCATTTTTGATACAGCCTATCAAGTGATTCGTTTGAAAGGCAATGCATCAGACAAGTTTTTACAGATCCATCAGCCAACCGATATTGCGAAGCTACTTCAAAAAATGCCGAATTGTCACAGTATTATGACGACGGGAGACAAAGCGACTGATACATTAATGCTTTCTATGCCTGAAAACACCGAAAAACCACACATTGGGCATGCTGTTCGTACCGAATTTGCAGGCAGAGATTTGACTTTATACCGTATGCCGTCATCATCTAGAGCTTATCCATTGGCACTGGGAAAAAAAGCTGAGGCCTATCAAAGCTTATTTAAAGATATAGGCTTACTTTAGGGAAGTTTACGTTATTGTGAGATACCTTGAAATATATGTCTCATTTAAACAGGCAAACATTCAATGATTAAAAGGTGGCATCTTAATAATGGATAAACACCAATTCCTTAGCCATCATATTCAACATAATCCCAAAGGTTTAAACGCGCTTTAATTTCTTTGCGAATATGAGGCAGCATAGGCAGTAAAGTACCATCGATCCATAAACTCAGAGTCTGAGACGAAACTTTTTTGTTTGCATCATCTACAATTTGCGCGCCTTTCACGATCACCAATGTTTCTTCGCTAGCAGCAGTTTCAATGCCTTTAAATAAAAGCTGTAATTCATGACCTGTATCTTGAATTAACCATTCCAACTCAATTTGGATATTGTGATTAGATTTAAGCACAGCTTGACCTTCAATCATTTCATTGTCAGATAAGCAGTCATGCTCAACTCGAACTTTCGACAAAAACCATTCTTGATGACCAAGGTCAGAGAGCGTTGTAAAAGGCGTTAAAATATCACTTAAATTAAATTGGCGGCTTAAATCAAAAAATTGCATTAGAAAACTTTAGGGGGAGATAAAACAAAATAAGCGGTGGATGTTAAAGCATCATCAAGTGTGAGTAAAACCTTTGCTTTTATTGAGATATTTTATGTATAAATAGCATTCAATCTATCTAAATTAAGTCTAAGAAAAATGAATTGCGAAAATAATATACACATAAACGATGTGCCCAGCCCCATAGACTTAAAAGATCCAATCGAAGCTAAACAATGGGCCGCTGAAGTCAATCTTAAACGTCCGTCGCGTTATGACATCTTTCAAATGTATGTTGACTCTATTTTTGCTTTCAACCCGAATGCCCGTGTACTTGAACTGGGTTCAGGTCCAGGTTATTTGGCTGATTTTTTAATCAATCATTGTCCAAATATAGATTACACCGCATTTGATTTCTCCGAAGCTATGCATGACTTGGCAAAAGAAAAATTAAGTGCAGAACAACGCTTAAAATGCAATTTTATAACAGGGGATTTCAAACAATCTGCTTGGGAAAAAGCTCTTCACTTCAATCAGAACAGCGCCTTTGACGTGATTATTATTCATCAAGCTTTACATGAGTTGAGGCATAAGGCGTATGCAGCAGAGTTTCATCGGACTGTAAAAACGTTGTTAAATACACAAGGCGTGTATTTTGTGTGTGATCATCTATATGCACCACATGCACAGCAAAATCATGAGTTGTATATGTCTGTTGAGGAGCATTTAGATGCGCTGAAAGCAGCCAATTATGGCCAAGTGGAATGTCTTGGTGAAGTCAATGGTTTGGTTATTTTCAAAAGCCAGCACTAACAATATCGAGACTGACCAAGAACATCACCTAGTTGTTTGAAAATGCTTAAATCGTTCCAATTAGATCGTATTGATGAGAAAAATCCAAATAATTAGCAGTACATTGTCATTACATCATCCATTCAATGGGGAGGTATGACACTGCTTTTATGCTAAATCTTTGGAATCGAGTTGTTTCGGGTTCATGGGTATAAGTTTTGATTGTTCCATTTTTTTGATGCTCTAACCAAATGATTTCGCCGTTTTTATCCAATTTTAATTCATATGCAATTTGCGGTAAGTATTGGTTTAAAGCCGCCGAAATATCGTTTTGTAATCGATCAGATTTAACGACTAGACCAACTTCCGAATTTAAATTTGCGGAACGTGGATCAAAGTTAAATGATCCAATAAACACCATACCGTCAATATCGAAAAATTTAGCATGCAAACTAGAGGCATTTTTGCCTTTCGCAGGGATGATATTTCCAGTCATGACTTCATACCATGTGCGTTTAGAGCGTTCTATATAGGGTTTAAATTCATATAATTTCACGCCATTTTCGAGTAAGTCTTTGCGATATTTTTGATAAAACGCATGAACGACAGCGACGTCATTGGCTAAAAATGAATTGGTTAAGACACGGACTTCTACATTTTTACCTGCAAGACCCGTCAGAAAGTCAGTTCCTTGTTGCGTGGGAACAAAATAAGCTGAAACCAATTCCATGCGTTCCTTGGGCTGTCCCATCAAAGTAGAAAATTGGTTATAAATCAATTCTTGCTCTTTGGCTTCACCACGTATTTTATTCGGACTATCCGCAATAAAATGTGCTTCGGCCCAGTTTACCGGTCTAAGTTTAAGCTGTGCCGCCAGTTGTTGCTGGGCATAGTTAATACGCTGCTGATCTTTAGTCAACGTTGCAGAATTTTCTTGGTATGTTTGTCTTAATTGACTTAATTCTTCTTTTGTACCTGCACCAATCCATTGCTGAACAGAATAACTTAAATCATCATTCCAAAAGTTCAAAAATACCTGATTGGCTTGTTGAATGGCTTCGCCATAGAAAAGGATGTCCAAATCTGTAAATTGAAAACTTTCACTGGCATCAAAATATTCATTACTGATGTTACGACCACCAGTTACGCCCATAAAACCATCAGCAATAATTAATTTATTATGCATACGATGGTTAATGTGCTTTAAGCGAAATGCATAATCAATGACACGTAATTTTCTAAATTTATAGGGATTAAACAGTTTGATTGAAATATTGGGATGAGCTGAAAGGGATTGTAAGGTCGGATCGAGTTTCGTCCCGTTTTGATCATCAATTAATAGCCTTACTTTTACCCCACGGTCAGCGGCATGCAGTAATTCTTGAAACATCAGATGCCCAATAGCATCATTTTCCCAAATGTAATATTGTAAATCGATGGTGTATTTTGCATTTCGAATCAAATGTAGACGAGAAGCAATACTTAAAAAGGCATCATCTAAGGCTAAATAAGCCGTTTGTTTTTGTTTTAATTTTTCTAAATCTGTAGCAGACGTAATCCATTTTTCTGCATGCGATTGTATAGGGACATCTTTTTTTGACTGATTGCTAGGTAAGCTGCATCCAGTTAATAGGCTGATCGAAACAGTTAAACCGACAGTACAACTTATTTCACGTAATTGTATCATTCGAATAGCATTAATCATTCCTTGAAAAATTCATCATAACATCATGTTTTAAGGTTGTATCTAGGCTTAAAAAGAGGTTACTGTAACTCATCTGTTAATATAAGCCATACAGGATGTTTTTAGACATGAAATCACGTGCAGCCGTTGCTTTTGGACCGGGTCAGCCTTTAGAAATTGTTGAAATTGATGTGGCACCACCTAAAGCAGGTGAGGTTTTAGTCAAAATTAGCCATACAGGTGTGTGTCATACAGATGCATTTACATTGTCAGGTGATGATCCTGAAGGCGTATTTCCAGCAATTTTAGGGCATGAAGGTGCAGGTGTTGTGGTTGAAGTCGGTGAAGGTGTGACCTCAGTTCAACCGGGTGATCATGTTATTCCACTTTATACTGCAGAATGTGGTGAATGTTTATTCTGTAAATCGGGTAAAACGAATCTTTGTGTATCTGTACGAGCAACACAAGGCAAAGGTTTAATGCCAGATGGCACAACACGTTTTTCGTATAATGGTCAACTGATTTATCACTATATGGGCTGTTCAACATTCTCAGAATATACAGTGGTTGCAGAAGTTTCTTTGGCAAAAATTAACCCTGAAGCGAACCATGAGCATGTGTGTTTGTTGGGTTGCGGCGTAACAACAGGCCTTGGTGCAGTTAAAAATACCGCTAAAGTTCAGGAAGGTGACTCAGTTGCAGTCTTTGGTTTAGGTGGAATAGGTTTGGCTGTGGTACAAGGTGCTAAAAAAGCCAAAGCAGGTCGTATCATTGCGGTAGATACCAATCCTGACAAATTCAAACTGGCTGAAGAATTTGGCGCGACGGATTTTGTTAATCCAAAAGATTATGATCGTCCAGTTCAAGAAGTGATTGTAGAAATGACCGGCTGGGGCGTCGACCATTCATTTGAATGTATTGGCAATACCAATGTGATGCGCTCTGCCTTGGAATGTGCTCACCGTGGTTGGGGGCAATCTGTGATTATTGGTGTGGCAGGTGCAGGTCAAGAAATTTCAACCCGCCCATTCCAATTGGTTACAGGTCGTACTTGGAAAGGTACTGCTTTTGGTGGTGTTAAAGGTCGTTCACAATTACCGGGTATGGTAGAAGAAGCCATGTCAGGTGAGATCAAACTTGAACCATTCGTGACCCATACTATGGGGCTGGATAAAATCAATGAAGCTTTTGATTTAATGCATGAAGGTAAATCAATTCGCTCTGTTGTACATTTTGAAGATTAAACATTGATTTAAATATTTTTGATTAAACGACTAATCATTTAAATATTAATGCGTTAATTTTCATTGTTTTAAAAACTAGGCTTTGGCCTAGTTTTTTTATTTGTGTCGTTATAACAAATCAAAACTTCAAATTAGGATTTGCAAAAAGTGACAGATTGTTAGACATAAAATGATAAAAAATGCCAAATGATAGATTTTGTCCCGAATTCACATGGTGGGAAATTAGCACTAAACATAAGGTAAGCATAATTTAAAAACAAATGTATATTAATGCATTATCCGAGGCAAAAAATGACAACTACAAGTTACAAGCCTGAGTGGATTCGGGAAGATTTTATTGATTTTATTGCAGAAAAATTTGATGCAATTTGGGCCTACAAACGTGTTAAAGCGCAATTGGTCAAATCACGTTGTGTGGGGATCGGATTTTATGAACTGAGTTTTTTAGCCAATCGCAACTTTAAAGCAGTAAATTATCGACCAGGCCAATGTGTTCTGGTGACAGTTGTCAAAGATGGTGTACGGCATCAACGTAGCTATAGCGTCGTCGAAATTAATACATCTGGTCATGTGGTGATTGCCGTCAAACAACAAGGCAAAGTGTCCAACTGCCTGACGCAATTAAAAACAGGTGAGGTTGTTGAATTATCGCAACCGCAAGGTGAGTTTGGCCTAAAGCTAAATTCGGATCGACCAATTTTACTGCTTGCTTCTGGTAGTGGCATTACCTCAATCATGGCTTTGTTTAAACAAGCAATTCAGCTTGGACGTCCGGTTGACCTGATTTACTTCAATCGAGATGATGCTTACTTGGATGAATTGATTCAACTAGCGAAGCAATCTAACCATGCACACTTACATGCGATTAATACGCTGAAAACCAAATTGCATATCTCACCAGAGGTGCTAAACCATATGGTTCCTGATTTTAAACAGCGAGATTGCTATGCATGTGGTGCAGCGCCAATGATGCAAAGCATTGAACAACTGTATAGTGAGTTCAAGCTTTCAGAGTATTTAAATACTGAATATTTTCAAATGATTGCAGATGATTCGGTGCCTGCTCAACCTGTCACTTTTAGTTTAGCCCAGCAAGATTTTTTGGCAGAGGGAAATTTACTGGAAAGTGCTGAAAAAGCTGGTTTAAAACCTGCGCATGGCTGTCGGATGGGTATTTGTAATACCTGTTCGTGTACGAAATTACAGGGTTCAGTGAAAAACTTACTCACTGGCGAAATTGATCATGCGAATAACACACAAATCAAATTATGTGTTTCTCAGGCAATTTCACCTGTACGTATTCAACTCTAACCCAAGCCGCATAAAAACAAATCAGGGGCATCATCATGAATCAATCGATATATATTCGTCCGAATAGTAAGTCACGTTATTTATCACCCGAACAAACTGCTGAATTTGGTGAAAAAGTCGAGCAAATACGACGTGAAATTATGCAGAACGTAGGTGAAAAAGATGCAGCGTATATTTATAAAATTCGCAATTTTGTCCGTTATAGCGAGATTGCTTCTCGTGGCATGTTGATGTTTGCAGGTTGGATTCCACCAGTTTGGTTAATGGGTACTGGTTTATTAGGTATTTCTAAAATCGTAGAGAACATGGAACTCGGTCATAATGTGATGCATGGTCAGTTTGATTGGTTAAATGACCCAAGCTTAAATGGTGCTAATTATGATTGGGATACCATTGCCACGGGCCAAGACTGGAAATATACCCATAACTATGTGCATCACACCTATACCAATATTGTCGGTATGGACCATGATGTTGGCTATGGCTTAATCCGTGTGAGTGAATCGCAAAAGTGGGAGCCACGTTTCCTTTTTAATATTCCACTGGCTGCCCAACTCATGGTTTTCTTTGAGTGGTATGTCGGCATTCAACGTTTACATTTAGAAGATGTTATTGCGTATAAAACCAAAACTTGGAAAGATGTATGGCATGAAGCAGCCGATGTGCGTCAGAAAATTAAGCGCCAAGTGATTAAAGATTATGTATTTTTCCCGCTTATTGCAGGTCCCAATGTGATTCCTGTATTTGCAGGAAATGCAGTAGCCAATGTGATTCGTAGCTTATGGGCTTCCGCTGTCATCTTTAATGGCCATTTTACTGAAGATGCGGAAAACTTTGAGATGGACAATACCGAAAATGAAACTCGAGCAGAGTGGTATCTTCGTCAAATTCGTGGCTCAAGTAATTTTAGTGGAACACAATGGTTGCATATACTCAGTGGTAATTTAAGTCACCAAATTGAACACCATTTATTCCCTGATATGCCTGCGAACCGCTATGCAGAAGCTGCACCTAAAATTAAAGCACTTTGTGAGGAATATGGTATTCACTATAACGAAGCCAGTTTTATCAAACAGTTTGCCAGCGTTTGGGTTCGCCTCGCGAAATGCTCAGTGCCGAATGACTGGCGTGCCGAGCTCAAGGAACGCTCAGCATCACTTCAGCAGCGCGTTAAACAAAAAATCATGAAGAAAATCGGGCGTTAAAACACAGTATTGTTAAGCAATATTGTCCTTAATGCTTCCAATGGATGATTTTTAAAGCTGTAAAAAAGCCAAAGTAGCGTTCATCTACTTTGGCTTTTTTTAGATCTTTCTAAAAAATAAGAGCTATTCAACTAATTGCACGCTACTCTGAATGCCACAAGATTCTACAAAATAAGCATCATGTGAAACGAGGATCACCGCACCTGTATAATGCCGGATGGCTTGAGCCAATAACGCTCTAGACTCAATATCTAAGTGGTTTTCAGGTTCATCTAACAATAAAAGCTCAATATTCGGTGTTAAATAATTTAAGCCCAACAACGTCACTTTTAAACGTTCACCACCACTTAAACAGTGAAATGGTAGTTCCGCTTTTTGACCACGGATTCTAAGTTGACCGAGTTGATTACGCCATTCCGTTGAGGAAACCTCACGATTAAACTTTGCTAGATTGTCCAAAACACTCAATTCAGGTGATAAATCACTCAAGTTTTGGTCTAAATATAGGGTATGTACAGACAAAAATAATTCATGGCTAGACTGTGATGTGGTCTGACTCAGATACTTTAGAAATGTAGATTTACCAATACCATTTTTTCCTTTTAAATGAATTTTTTCTCCTGCCTGTAAGGCCAAGTCGAATGGCTGGTGCTGAGATGTTTTGTGATGAAAATGTTTAACTCTTAAGATTTCTCCAGTTTTTTCAGCGTGATGTTGAAAAACGAATTGCTGCTCTTTGACATGCTCAAGTTGTTGCTGTGACTGAATCAGTTGAGATTTCTTTTCTTCCAATTGCTTCTGCTGTTGCGTTTGAACTGTCGCGAGGCTTTGACCAGCTTGTTCTTTTTTAAAATCGAGTAATACTTTGGCTTGGGAGCCTGACTTGCGTAGTGCATAACCTTGTTGTTCTCGTTTTTGCGCTTTCATCAGTGTTTCGTGTTGCTGTGATTTGAGTTGTTTTAACTCACGCTGATGCTGTAAAATATTACGCTGTAAGGCTTTATTTTGCAGATCATTTTGTTGAACGTAGTCTTCATAGTTACCAGTAACATGACTGAGTCCAAACTCATTTAAAGCATAGATATGCTCTACATGTTGCAGCAATTCTCGATCATGACTGACGACGAATGCACCCGCAGGATGGTTTTTTAAACGATTGATGAGCCATATACGTGAAGATGCATCTAAATGGTTACTAGGTTCATCCAAAAGTAAATAGTGGTCGGTTTTTAAAAATAATGCACACAATGCCAATTTGGTTTTTTGCCCCTCACTCAGCTGAGCGACAGGGAAATTTAAATCTGTCGGAAGTGACGCCTGCTTAAGTTGTTGCTGCCATAGTACAGGACGGTGCCACTGGTTTTCAGTTAGCTCAAAGTCTTCAAAACTTGCGCTGCCTATTTCGATACGTTGAAATGCGTCATATAAGTCTTCAACACCGAGTGCAGAAGCAATCGTGTCAGCTTCTAGTCGAGAAAATTGTGATAAATAGGCATGTGGTACATTCCATGAAATTTCCCCTTCATAGGGGAGATCTTTCAGATTTTGCTCATGTAAGATTTTAAGGAGGCAGGACTTTCCTAAACCATTGCGACCAATACATGCCGAAAGCTGTTGTTGATTGAGGTTAAATTTCAGGTTTTTAAAAAGTGTTTTAGAAGGAAATTCCAAGCTTAGTTTGGAAATTGTACAAGCTGTTTGAGTCATAGATGCACCTTGCGATAGCAAAGATGCGCAATACAAATAACTAATTTTATTCTATAAAAAAGACAATATTTGAGAAAATGCAGTCGAAGTCATTAGCCATGTGTTTGCACATCAAAAAAATGGATTTGATGATGAAAAAACAGGGCTTACTTCATTGGCAAATACTCGAATTAAAAATAAATGGAAAAAATCTTAAGACAGCCTAATGTTGTGCAGTCTAATAAATGTTTATTTATTAATCAATACATCAAATTTTAAAAATAGGTCACAATTATTTACAGCAGAGTTATTTAATACAACAAAATAGCAAAAAACTATTGTCAAACCGATGAATACAGCGTATTTTAATTTTCAGACAGATACTTTTTGATGAAATCAAGATGTTAAAGCAACCTTTAATCTCAAACGCATATTATTACTTCTGGCAGTTTAGATAATTGCCTGAACGCGTTCGGGCATGAAAAAGGTTGCCCACCAAGTTTATACCTGATCGGCAACCCTGATCAGGTTTTTTTATGTCTTGATTTTTATAATATTTTTGGAGAAATCTCATGTTTACAGTAAATAATTCATATTTTAGCAACGGTTATTGGTTTTACTTTAGTCAGTCTATGTCTAAAGCCTTGAAGTCCCAAAGTCCCATAACGCTCAGATAAAAGATCGGACTGTTTATACGTACAGTCCAAAGGAATAGAACCAATGAATGCGCTAAATACAGCTTTACAACAAACTCAAAATTCAGAAATTCAGATATCTACACAGCCAAAAGAAACGCTTTTGAGCTTGCCACATCAACTGAAACAACAATTACCTTTATCAGTTCATGCTGCAGAACAAATTGCTGCACATCGTGCAACGATTCAAAATATTTTGACGGGCCAAGACCCGCGTCTAATGATTATTACAGGTCCATGTTCAATCCATGATCCAATTGCTGCTTTGGAATATGCTGAAAAATTAAAACAATTACAGGCACAGGTTTCAGATCAAATTTTTCTTGTGATGCGCGCATATATTGAGAAACCACGTACTACAGTGGGCTGGAAAGGCTATATGTATGACCCAAGTTTAGATGGATCATCTAATATGCAGTTGGGCTTAGAAAAATCACGTGAGCTGTACTTACAAATTATTGAAATGGGTTTGCCAATTGCCTCTGAAATTTTAAGCCCAATGGCGACAGGTTATTTTGATGACCTATTGGCGTGGGGTGCAATCGGTGCGCGTACCAGCGAATCACAAATTCATCGTGAAATCTCAAGTCATATGCCATACAGCATCGGTTTCAAAAACGGAACAGATGGTTCAATCCAAATTGCACTAGATGCCATTCAATCTGCTTCGCATCCACACCAGTTCTTAGGTATGAGCCAAGCCGGCTTACCGTGTATTTTAGAATCCGTTGGCAACCCGCAAGCACATTTGATTTTACGTGGTTCCAATACAGGTCCAAATTATAGTTTGGCTGAAATAGACAAAATTCGCAGTAAAGTAAAAGGCGATTTACCGGCTTTAGTCATCGATTGTAGTCATGGCAATAGCCATAAAGACCCAATGAAGCAACCTGAAGTATTACGCACAATTGTAGCGGAGCGTGAGCATACCCAAGTGTGTGGTGTGATGTTGGAAAGTCATTTAGTGGATGGTAATCAAAAAATTAGTTGTGACATGACTTATGGTCAATCTGTAACAGATGGATGCTTAGGTTGGGACAAAACCATTGATTTGATTCAACAGGTTACGAATGAACTTCGTGCAGCACAAATCAAACGTAGTGCTTAACAATCCAGAGCATACTCAGTCTGAATTGATTTAGCTCAAAGCCTTAGAACATTGATTGTTCTAAGGCTTTTATTTTGAAATTTACTTTATTGTTATACTTCGATATAAAAATTGAAAAATGGCATATTTCCTAAAATATATACTGATAATTCAGTATTTTATGTTTGAGTGAATCAAAATTTTTATGCACAATAATGTCTAAGCCCAAGACAGCGCCAGAAATAATGACAATCTGTACGTGGGTGTTTGAAATTTTATATTGGGGAAGTTGATGTACACTGCTGAATTGTTGGAAGAAGCACGCCGTTTTATGTTCCACATGTTAACCAAAGTGGTTGAATATGGTGGATCTGATCTATTTATTACGGCAGATTTTCCACCAAGTATTAAACATCAAGGCATGATGAAACCCTTTGGGCAGCAAGAACTTGATGCTGAGAAAACAAAGCTTTTCGCCTATAGTTTGATGAATGAGAAGCAGCGCAAAGAGTTTGAAACAGAATTAGAATGTAACTTTGCGATTAGTGTGCCAAACGTTTCGCGTTTTCGTGTCAATGTATTTCAGCAACAGTTACATGTGGGTATGGTCATTCGTACCATTACGGCAGAAATTCCAAATTTTGAAAAGCTTAAATTACCGGCTTCGCTTAAGCACGTGATTATGGAAAAACGTGGTTTAGTTTTAGTGGTTGGAGGTACAGGTTCAGGAAAATCAACCTCTTTAGCGGCGCTGATTGATTATCGAAATGAAAACAGCGCAGGGCATATCATCACTGTTGAAGACCCAGTGGAATATGTGCATAAGCATAAAAAATCAATGATTACGCATCGTGAAGTCGGTGTAGACAGTCATTCGTGGCATAACGCCTTAAAAAATACACTACGACAAGCGCCAGATGTGATTTTAATCGGTGAAATTCGTGACACTGAGACTATGGAACATGCAATTGCCTTTGCTGAAACAGGACATTTATGTTTAGGCACGCTACATTCAAATAACGCCAATCAGACTCTAGATCGGATCATTAACTTCTTCCCAGAAGAGCGAAGAAATCAATTGCTTATGGATTTATCGAGCAATATGAAAGCGATTGTTTCGCAACGATTAATCCGGACTGAAGATGGTAAAGGACGCCGTGCAGCCGTTGAAATCATGTTAAATACTCCGCTTATTTCAGATTTGATTTTGAAAGGTGAGTTTCATGAACTAAAAGCAATCATGGCAAAATCTCGTGAACTTGGGATGCAAACTTTCGACCAAGCTTTATTTGATTTATATAATGACGGCGCAATTTCTTATGAAGAGGCCTTAAGAAATGCCGATTCAACCAATGAATTACGTTTGCAAATTAAACTGAAAAGTTCACGTGCAAATGGTACTTCAGCGGCAGCACAATCTTTTAGTATGGTTGAAGAAAAGAAAGAAGAACCTGAAAGTACCGAAGCTTCGGAAGAAATATAAGCTGTATATTCATGCAAATGGTATATAAGCCAATTTAGCTATCAAATTTAAATAAAAAAATCAGCCTGAGGGCTGATTTTTTTAGATATTAGAAATATTTACAGACCAGCTTCGTATTGTTCGTTGGTCAATAAATTATCTACATCAGCCATATTGTCTGGTTTAATTTTATAAATCCAGCCTTTGCTATAAGGCGCATCGTTTACAAAATCAGGATCATCTTCAAGATCTGGATTGACTTCAACGACTACACCAGAAACCGGAGCATGAATATCAGAAGCGGTTTTTACCGACTCAACCACACCCGCTTGTTCGCCAGCAGTGATATGTTGACCAACATCTGGTGCTTCAACATAAACTAAATCACCCAATGCGTCTTGTGCATGATCAGAAATGCCTGTAACAACAAGGTTACCTTCAATTCGCACCCATTCATGTGTACTTGCGTACTTTAAATCTGAAGGATGATTCATTGATAACTCCTTAAATCCATTAAATTCATTTTTGGCATGAGTTATACATGCTTTTTAGGTAAAACAAAAGACTTATAAGTACGGATCTTTACGCCAATTGCTTGGGCTACGACCACTCCAACGCTTAAAAGCACGGCTAAAATTGGCGACATCGCTATAGCCCAATTCATCAGCAATTTGCTCTAAGGTAAAATCAGTTCGTGACAGGAGCGAAGTAGCATGACGGTAGCGAACTTCGTCAACCAATGTTGAAAATGAAGTCCCTTCGGCAGCAAGCTGGCGTTTTAAAGTTCGATCGGACATGTGTAGCCGTTCAGCAACGCTCTCAATACTTAAATAGTGCTGTTCGGAGTTGGTTAAAATGTCACGAACGCGCATGGCAATACGGTGGCGTTCGCCCAAAGCGGAGAGTTCAGCTTCACATTGATTAATCGCGATTTGACTGGCAATCGGGTCTGCATGGACCAATTTATTGGTTAAATATTGCTTATCAAAACTAAGTAAGAGATGTGGCTGATCAAATCTAAATTGGTGGCGTGGATATTTTGCAATAAACCGCTCAAAACCTTCAGGTTGAGGGAAATCAAAATCAATTTCACCAGCAGAATAATCCACACCGGTAATTGCTTTGCCCATGCTGATCATGCCAAAAATTAAGGCAATTGAAATCTCAGTACGTAAAGGCTCAATCGTAACGTCGGTTTGTAGTTGAACAGTCGCTTTGGTTCCAAATGTCGAGAAAAAAAGCTGTAAAAAGGGCATGCGTAACTGAATAAAACGGTTTGCCAAGACTAAGGCATCGGTTATGTCCTTCGCCGTCATGATGGCATAACCAATAAAACCATGAATAGAGATGCGCATTTGGTTGCCTAAATGAAAACCTAAAGTTGGCTCACCAGTTAATCGTAGTGCGTGCTCTACCAATTGATTGGCGATTGGTGTTGGAATACGGAAATCTGGTTCAGCCAATTGTTCGCTGTTTAATCCGAAGGGACTAAATAATGTTTCTGCAGTGTAGCCCCATCGAGAGACCACATCTAAAAGGAGCAATCCATACACTCCGGGAATACCCTGATCCTGACGGGAATTAATTGTTTTCATAGCGTTCCGTTGCAATGCGGGTTTTTCTTCTGTTCAAGGTTATATTGGCATGATTCTGTGTTGTATCCCACAAAAATTGTTGGACAAACTGACTAGGCTCAACTATTTATAGCGGCCTACCTAAGCATTGTAAAGTAGGCCATTAAGGATTAATTCGGTTTAAAATCTTTGGAAAAGACCACAATTTTGGTCGTAGACATATACAGAACGTCATTGTGCTGATTAAGCGCTTGCGTAACATAGGTCACAATGCCGCGGTCTGTCTTACTTTTCGACGGAGTAATTGCAGATATTTCAACTTCTACACGAATTTTATCCCCCGGACGTGTTGGGCGCGGCCAACGCAGACTTGATTCAGAGCCAATTAAGCCATAAGCCACAGGGAAACATTCAGTCCATAAGCGCATCGTTACAGCAGCAGTATGCCAACCACTTGCCGCAAGCCCTTGAAAGATCGGGTGCTGTTGGGCTTTGACTTCATCTGTATGAAATTCCTGAGGATCATAAGCGTTGGCAAATTGCTTGATTTCTTCAACAGTCATTTCATATTCACGACTGCTAAAGTGATCACCAACTTTAAGGTCTTCCAGATACAGCATTTTCATCTTCCTTTGATTCTACTTTATGTTGTTCTATTAAAAATCCACCGGTTTGACGCTGCCACAAGTGTGCATAAATACCATTCAAAGCAACAAGCTCTTCGTGGGTACCTTGCTCAGCAATACGGCCTTGATCCAAGACAATCAAGCGATCCATTTGTGCAATGGTTGAAAGTCGATGCGCAATGGCAATCACAGTTTTGCCTTTCATCAAATCATCTAAACTCGATTGAATCGCGGCTTCTACTTCTGAATCGAGCGCACTTGTGGCTTCATCTAAAATTAAAATCGGTGCGTCTTTTAAAAATACTCGAGCAATCGCAATACGTTGACGCTGACCGCCAGATAATTTAACACCACGTTCACCGACAAATGCGTCATAGCCACGTTGACCACGTAAATCGATCAATTGAGGAATGAATTCATCAGCTTTCGCTTTACGCACTGCATCATACATTTCTTCATCGGTTGCATTCGGGCGACCATATTTAATATTTTCTTCGACCGTACGATGCAATAACGAGGTGTCTTGGGTCACCAATGCAATATTTTTTCTTAAGCTATCTTGAGTAATATCTTCTATATTTTGGCCATCAATCGAAATACGACCATGGTTGATATCGTAAAAGTGAAGTAAAAGTTGAATTAATGTCGATTTTCCGGCACCCGAACGCCCGACTATACCGATTTTTTCACCTGGTCGAATGGTTAAATTAAATTGATCGATGACATTTTTATCATTATAAGCAAAACTGACGTCCTCAAATTTAATTTCGCCTTGCGGTACCTTTAAGTCGGTTGCATCAGCTTTGTCTTGAATATGAATGGGGCGGCCCATGGTTTTCATCCCATCTTGAATAGTCCCGACATTTTCAAAAAGGGCAGACGTTTGCCACATCATAAACTCGGAAATACTACTGAGTTTTAAAATCATGGCGGTCGCTGCTGCAATGACCCCAAGCTCAGCTTGACCATCCATCCAGAGCCAAACGGCTGTTCCAAGTACGCCACCATATAAAACAATGATCAGCAAATTCGTCGCGATGTTGTATTTTGCAGCAAGTCGCATTTGCTTATACACCGTCACCATAAATTCTTTCATTGAGGCTTTGGCATATTGGCTTTCGCGGCCCGCATGGGCAAATAATTTTACCGTTTGAATATTAGTGTAAGCATCGGTGACACGACCAGTCATTACTGCGCGTGCATTGGCTTGTTCTTTTGAAATTTTGCTCAATTTTGGGATGAAATAGCATGCAGAACCAATAAATAAAGCCAGCCAAAGTAATAAAGGAATAATCAACAGTGGCGATATAGCACCTAAAATGACAGTGATCGAAATCAGGTAAATGAAGACATAGGCCAACATGTCACCAAGAATAATCCAAAACTCACGTATAGCCAGTGAAGTTTGCATGACTTTGGCAGATAAACGACCAGCAAAGTCGTTGTGGAAGAAATCTAAACTTTGTTTCAGTAATAAGTTATGAAATCTCCAACGTAGGCGCATTGGAAAGGTACTATATAAAATCTGATGTTTAATAATGGTTTGAAGGCAAGAAAAGAAGATATTTGCCAATAAAATAAAGCTTAAAATGGTCAGATTGGTCTGGTGCTGCTGTAAAAAGGTTTCAGGTTGAGACTTACTGATCCAATTGACTAATTCGCCAATTTTGGCATAAAGCAGTGCTTCAAAACTCGCTACACCTGCTGTACAGAGTACCAATAACAATAGGTATTTTTTTACACCTGTTGCAGCTTGCCATACAAAGGGGAAAAATTTTGTCGGCAATGGTTTATTCAAGTCCTGTTCAGGATAAGCGTCAACTAAATTTTCAAACCATTTAAGCATGCAGATAACCTGAGAATTTTACTGTAATTAATCTTTCTTTCTTCAGAGCTGAGTGTAATGGATTCGCTGGTTTTTCTCCATTTTGATTTGTTTATTTACTTAAAAAGCTTGGCTGCAAAAGTTCATAAAATTAAAATGTACAACCCGATTACGACCTTGGCGTTTTGCTTCATATAGAGCAATATCGGCCTGTTTAATTAACTGATCGAGTTTGGCGTGGTCAGGGTCAATTTTGGAAACACCAATGGAGATCGAAAATTTCACCAATTGACCATCCATATGAAACTGATGTTGTTCCATTTTATGTCTTAACCGTTCAGCAATTTTTAATGCATCTTCTGGGACGGTAAAAGGTAAAAGTACAATAAATTCTTCACCACCGAAACGCGCCAACATATCGTAAAATCGCATTTCTTTACGCGCAATTTCAGCAATTTGGCATAGCACTTGGTCGCCGACATCATGTCCATATTGATCATTAATCGCTTTAAAATGATCGACATCAAAAATCAATAGACTGGTGCAGACCGTCATCGGGGTTTCTTGGATTTTTTTATTGGCGGCATGTACAAATTGGCGACGATTACTTAACTGGGTTAATTCATCCGTATGGGCAATTTTGCGCAGGGTATGAAAGTTCCAGTCATCTAGCAGCGCTCTTAGAAACGTTTTACGAGAGTTCAGCGTTGAGTTCCAGCAGATATACATACTGAACAGCAGCACAGGAATGTACACCAATAAAAATATTGTAAAATCACCAAAATCATTAATGCGCCATGCGCCAAAAAGTATTGCTGCCGAGATCATGGCTGAGGTCATGATCGACGGGCGAAAATGCACATGAATACTTAAATTACCCAATACAATCAAAATAATGGCGGCATATTGATAGCTATGAACCAGTTCATTTTTCGACTGAAGTAATATCTCAAACCAGAGAATCGCTGAAAGGCAAGTGGCGAGTGGCAAAATCAAATCGAGCAATTTAATCTGTTTGATATATTTAAACAGAACATAGTTCAGGCTAAATGCACCAATAATGGCAATGATACGAATCACACCTGAAAGCATTTCTACGTCTGGCAGCACATAGCGATCTGCCCAAAAATAGATTAAAAATGCCAATTGAGCGAAATAGTTGACCTGCTTTAAATAGTCTTTCTGGTTGTAGTACAAAAATTTGTAATAAGCATTTTTAAACTGTGCCGGGATACGTGCAATCGGGTCGGATAAAGCACGCTCAATACGGACACGATTCTCTAAGTCACATGCTTCTGCCTGTATGAGTGTATGTTTGGCAGAAGTGCGATTCATCGATTCTATGAGTAATTGTGATTCGTTTTTAACTGATTTCCGAGAAGGTTGATTGGGGCCTTCCATGATCAAGTTCCTATTTTAGAAGCGTTTTTATGCAACTGTTAACAAATAGTATCTAAAAATGTCTACATTTGTATAGTATTTGTTCTGGTTTTTTTAATAATTTTTAGCTGTTTCGGATGAATTATATTTTAAGGAAATATTCGCTCTCATTCGTTCAATGCATGATCAAAAAGCCCTAGCGAAAGTCAAATAGCTTTTAAAGACAACGCTCCCCAATATATTCAAAAGCTATTGTGATTTCTTTAACTTACAGAATTCCTTCTTCGAATAAATATGAGGGAGACGAACGTTTAGGTCTTAGATTTTATCGGCATTTGGTTGAACGAGGGCTTTAAAATCGGCACTAGAAGGGGCTTGATAAATTTTAAGTCCAAACTCAGGTGTGATTGCGATCAGATGATCAAAGATATCCGATTGAATCGCTTCATAATCTTTCCATGCAATGGTTTTACTAAAAGCATAAATTTCTAAAGGAATGCCTTCACTCGTGGGTTGTAACTGACGCACCAAAATCGTTTGGTGTTGGGCAATGCCTGAATGCTGTTGTAAGTAGAATTCTACATAGGCACGAAAGGTCCCAAGATTGGTTAAACGGCGCTGATTATATTGCGACTGATTGGAAAGTTGCTGATTAAACTGGGCAAGCTCCTCATGCTTATGATCAAGATATTGATCTAATAATAAAAATTCTTTGAGTTTGTTTTGCTCATCCTGAGTCATGAAATGAATAGAGCTTTGATCGATATAAAGCGAGCGTTTGATGCGGCGCACGCCAGACTGTGCCATACCACGCCAGTTTTTAAAGGTGTCAGTCACCAGTTTATTGGTTGGAATCGTGGTAAAGGTCTTATCAAAGTTCTGCACAGTAATGGTATGTAATGACATATCAATGACATCGCCATCCGCATTCAGCGAAGGCATCTCAATCCAGTCACCAATTCGCACCATGTCATAAGAAGAAATTTGTACCGAAGCGACCAGCGACAAAATGGTGTTCTGAAAAACCAACATGAGCACGGCCGCCATAGCACCGAAACCTGCGAGTAATGTAAATACATCTTTTTTTAAGAAAGTACCTAAAATCATTAGGCCGCAAACCAAAAAGATGATCAATTTAACCAGTTGCAAATAACCTTTAATTGGTTTGTTTCTAGACTTTGGATTACGTTGATAAATCAGATTAAAAATATTCAGTAATTCAGAAATTGCCAAAGCAATGGTCAGGAAGATAAAGGCCTGACAAGCCATTTGCACGATTGAGATAAACTTCACAGATAAATGCGGGACGGTGGTTATGCCATTTAAGATTACAATTGCTGGAACAATGTTGGCAAAGCGTTTAATCACACTATGTTCTGACAAAATTTGACTGTGGCTAAAGGCCATTTTAGATACGAGCTTACGAATACCACGCACCACAATTTGCTTGGCGATAAAATTTGCAATAATGGCAAAAATAATAATAAGACTGAGCGAAGTCAGCATTTCTAACCAAGGGTATTGATCTGACCAATCTTGAATATTTTTAATAAACTGAAATTTTTCCAAAATCATTCTACTCTTATTGATGTAAATGAAAGGGTTACTGATCAAACTATTGTAATTGTGATGATTATATAAGCAATTTTATACTCGAAAACTTTACGGAGTTACGACATGTATAGTCCATAATGTTACTTAGTAGGTGCTGAGGAATGATTTTTTGAAGGTATGACTAATTTCATGGACTGAAATGGATGAACGTTGAGCTAAAAAAAGCCCCCAAATTGGGAGCTTCATTGGCGATTTGAAGTGCTTACCACATTAAATCATCAGGAATCACATAAGCTGCATACGGATCTTCTTCATCCGTGGTTTGCTCATTCACTTCAGAGTTATTCACAATAATAAAGCCTTCCATTTTCGTATTAATACGGTCGGCTAATTCTTTTGGTAAAAAAGCATAGTTGCTATTTTCACGTGCAATAACAAGACTGCCAGCAACCAGAGCATTATAAATTTGCTGATTGATATAAAGCTTTTTGATCTTCGCATCATCAATAAATTGATAGGTCGATTCGCCATCGGTATCACGAATTTTATGCTGATTAATCATTTGCATGATGGCAGCTTTTAATTCTTTTTCTTGCAAAACGGCTTTACGATCTTGCTCTAAAGCATGATCTTTGGCCATTTTCTGCTGCTGATCTTGCTCAATTTTCGCCTTGATTTCAGCATCTTTACTTTCACCAGTACGTTTTTCATGTACGGCTTGTTTTGACAATTTTTTTGCCTTTTTATTATCGACCAGACCTGCTTTAAGCAGTTGCGCCTGTAATGCATTTTTAACCATAGTACGTTCCAACTAATCGTGTATATGTCGATAATGAAAATAGATGATCCAATAAACTGCGCTCATGACTAAACTGAGTGCGGCAGGAATCAGGAATGCGTTTAATTTTAAATAAGGATAAAGCCAACTGGCAAGTATGCCACCGACGATAAATCCCGCTAAAATTAATAAATGTAAGACCACACGTTTAGACTCAACTGGAAGTCCACGAGCTTTATAACCCAAAGCCAAACCTAAGTCCGTCAAAACACCAGAGAGGTGTGTGGTACGAATAATGGTGCCTTTATAGTGGCTGACCATTGCATTTTGTACACCCATCGCCACACATGCCCAAAGCAAAGCATAACGTGGAAAATAGGGCAATAGCAGCCAACACAGGACAATAAAAAAAGCCACCAAGCTTAAGGGGACGCCATAACGTCGCGTTAAGCTAAAGTGACTATTTCCAAGAATAAGCCCACTATAAAATGAGCCAATCACATAACAGAGCAAGACTAAAATCAAATAAATAATCGTAGCCGGCTGCCATGCAATGAAGGCCATGGCTAACATACTGACATTACCCGTCATGTGAGATACCGACTGGTGCAAGATGGTCACCAGTCCAAGTACATTAATCATTCCTGCATTCACTGCGAGGAAAAAAGCACCCAGTTGTATCCACAGCGGTAAAGTCTGAAAAGGCATGGCCTCGCCTTAAAAAGTATCCAATATCAGGATATTATCTTAAACCACGGTCTACTGCAGCTGTAAATAATACATCAGTCGAAGAGTTTAAAGCGGTTTCAGTTGAATCTTGAAGTACGCTAATAACCATACCAATGGCAACAACTTGCATCGCGATATCGCTTGAAATACCAAACAGGCCACAAGCCACTGGAATAAGCAATAACGAACCACCAGCAACACCAGAAGCACCACATGCAGAAACGGTAGCAACGACTGATAAAATCAACATTGTGGTGAAATCAACTGAAATACCTAAAGTATTCACTGTCGCTAAGGTAAGCACAGTAATTGTCACTGATGCGCCTGCCATGTTAATTGCAGCACCAAGTGGAATTGCAACACTTGCAGTCGATTCTGGGACACCAAGACGCTTCGCAAGGTCAAGGTTTACAGGAATGTTTGCAGCAGAACTACGCGTAAAGAATGCAGTGATACCACTTTCACGTAAACATTGGAAAACCAATGGGAACGGATTTGAGCGGGTCATAAATGCCACCATTAGTGGATTGATGACCAAGGCAACAAAGAACATGGTACCGATTAAGACTGCAAGTAAGTGTGCATAGCTGATCAGTGTTTTTAAACCTGAGTCGGCAAATGTAACAGCAACCAAGCCAAAGATACCAACAGGAGCAAAGTTAATCACTAGACGGATCACTTTATTCACCGCATCAGCAGCATCGGATAAGAAAACTTTGGTGGTATCTGATGCATGGCGAAATGCAATACCCAAGGCAACAGCCCAAGCCAAAATACCAATGAAATTTGCTTCTGAAATAGCTGTAACAGGGTTTGCGACAAAACTTAATAATAAGTTTTTCAAGATTTCAGCAAGACTGCCTGGCGGAACAAGATTTTCTGCAGCAACATCCAAAATTAATGTACTTGGGAATACGATACTGACAATCACGGCACTAAGCGCTGCCAAGAACATACCCAAAGCGTACATCAACATAATTGGTTTAATGTATGCATTACTGCTACCCACTTTGAAATTTGCAATGGATGACAGCACAAGTACAAAGACCAGTATCGGTGCTACGGATTTCAATGCCTTAATGAATAAATCACCAAGCAAACTTAAATAGGGTGCAACGCCCGGAGCAACAACAGCAACCAATACACCTAAAATAATGGCGATAATAATTCGGGTTACTAAACTCAAGCGTGTAAATGCTGAAAACATAGGAGAGCCTTGTCAGAATTACAATGACAAAATGATGAAAATTAGCCCTGTATTTTATACGAAAATGTGGAATGCTTAAAAAATAATTTAATTTAAAAATAAACCTTTGTTTTTTATAATCTATTTTTGTGTATTAAAATGTAAACCCTTCAAAACTCACTGTTTATCAATTTAGCTTTGATTAAACAGTGAGCTAATACACCTTTAAATTTGGTACTCAGAACTGGCTGTCGCAAGCTCTGTAATGGCTTGATAGTGGGTGAGAAAAATCTGACCACTCAAATGCGTGAGTAATTTTGAGTGCTGCAATTTGTCCATGACAGGACCTTTGACCTCGGAAAAATGCAGTCGAATATCTAATTTTGATAATTCAGCATTTAAATCTTCCAACATTTCCAAGGCACTGAGGTCAATTGAACTCACGCTTGAGCAATTGATAACAACATGCTCTAGGTCAATATTTTCACTGACTTCATTGATCAGGAAACCTTTAAGCGTATTGGCATTTAAAAACGAGATATTTTCATCTATACGGAGCGAGAGTATATGTGGTGCCGTATAGACATGATGACGCTGTACATTACGGAAATGCTGTGTGCCCTCAACCAAGCCGATGACCGCAATATGTGGACGACTAATGCGCCATAACAACAGAATAAAGGTAGAAATAATACCAATAATGAGACCCGTAGAAATGTCGATACACACCACACCGAAAAAGGTCACCCACATCGCAATACCATCAGCTTTTGAATAGCGCCATGTATCCACAAAAGGTTTAAAGTCGACTAATTTCCAAATAGAAACAATAATCGTGGCCGCCAAGATCACTAAAGGTAAGTCTTGGAAAAAACCAGTGAAGTAGAGACTGACAATGATAATCAGCAAGGACGACAACACGCCAGCCATCGGTGTTTTTGCACCAGCATCTGCATTAACCACTGTACGCGATAAACTACCTGTCACAGGAAAGGCAGAACTAACCCCAGCGCTTAGATTGGCTAAACCTAGAGCGATCAACTCTTGGTTACTGTTGAGTTGGCTTCGTTGTTGTAAGGCAGTAGCTTGGGCAATAGACAGTGACTCAACAAAACTGATCATGGCAATCATTGTTGCACCGGGTAATAAGGTTTGTACCAGTTCCCAGTTCCAATGTGGAAAGCTTAAGGGTGGAAAACCTGAAGGAATTTCACCGACGGTTTTAATGCCGACATTTTGCAGGTCAAATAACATCACTGATGCAATCGAGATCACCACGAGTATCAGTGGCAGTGCTTTACTTAGAAAGGCTGTAGAGCCAAATCTGGATTGAATCGATTGAGTGGCCAATATTTTCGGCACATAGATTAAAAACAGTATGGCCAGCACACCAAAGATGAGTGAAGCAATGTGAGTCAAACTCAGGTATTCCCACAAACTTAAAACAAACTCAGGGATGTTATTGGCTTTTAGCGGGACATCGACGAGAAACTTAAACTGACCCAGTGCAATGAGCAGAGCCGAGGCAATAATAAAGCTTTTAATGACAGGATGACTGATCAACTGAATTAAAAAACCGAAACGTAGTACACCCAAAAGTAGAGAAATTAGCCCGACCATTAAGGCCAAAAGTGTAGCTGCTTCAATATAAACAGGCGAACCGACTTCAAATAGCGGATTGAGCGTGGCGAAAGTCATCATCGAAATGATTGCCACAGGGCCAATCGATAAGGTTGAGCTTCCACCAATGAGGGCGTAGACAATCATCGGTAAAATACTGGCATATAAACCCATGATTGGAGGTAAACCTGCCAGCATGGAATACGCCATCCCTTGAGGGACTAACATGGCAATCACGATCAGCGAAGCAAGTACATCAGATTTAAATTTCACGGGGCTGTAGTGCTGTAACCACTGCCAAGCAGGAAATTTCTGTAAGATATGAGGTTTTAAATCTGACATAAACTTATCTAAATCACAATTTCATATATATTATGCACAAAAAGTGCTAAGAAGTCTTGTGCAATAAATTTTGACCATGCAATATAACTGTTTATTTACGGGAAATTTAAGAAACCATCATTCTAAATGAATTAATGAAAAGTATGAGCTGATTTAAAGCTTTGGATATTCGAAATAGATATAGATATTGAAATCTTGAAGAAGTGTGGTGGATTGATTAAGGTATTGAATTGCTGCCCATTGCGATAATTCATCTATAGTGGTGCAAGAACAGCATGTCTGGCTTGAAATTTTAAAATAACCGAGTGTTATTTATAAGATTGGTTGCAATACAATTGGTAAAGAGTATTGAGAACTTGAATTAAATTTGCATCTTTAATTGAATAATAAATTTGCTTACCATCACGACGCGTGGTCACAACATCACTTTTACGTAACATCATCAGTTGTTGTGAGAGGGTTGGCTGTTTAATATCAGTGATTTCTTCAATCTGAGACACATTCAATTCTTGCTGTGCTAGATGACATAAAATTAGTAGACGATCCGTATTTGCCAGCGACTTTAAAACGCCCACGACTAATTCGGCAGAATCACGCATAGTAGTGATTTCCAGATCGGTATTCATTGGATATGTCCATACGATTAACAACAGCTCAAGTATACGGATATCACGGCTTAATACATTGAATAAATAAGACAATTTCTATGGTTTTTTATGAAATCAAATATCATTAATTTTTATAAGTTTAAATTTAGTTAATCAGTTAAATTTATTGCTTGATTTTAGTGCAAGCTTTCACAAAATGCACATAAATATAAGACATTAGCTTAAAAAATCATGCACACTTTGAAAATAATTGTATGATCTAAAGATCGTATTCAATAAATACACAAGGGATAAATAGTCATGACAACAGATTCAGCTTTTCCAGCAACGAGTAATTTAGGTATCGCGGTATATAGTAATAATGCTGAAGCGATTGGTAATACACCTTTAGTTCGTATTAATCGTGCGATTCAGTCAGATGCAACGGTCTTGGCTAAAGTTGAAAGCCGTAACCCAGCATTTTCAGTGAAATGTCGTGTGGGTGCAGCTCTCATTGCTGATGCAGAAGAAAAAGGTTTATTAAAACCGGGTATGCATATTGTAGAACCAACGAGTGGTAATACAGGAATTGCTTTGGCATTTGTTGCAGCAGCGAAAGGTTATGCAATTACATTAACCATGCCAGCGAGTATGAGTATCGAACGCCGTAAGGTGTTGAAGTCTTTTGGTGCAAATCTCGTATTGACTGAACCTGCTAAAGGCATGAGAGGTGCGGTAGAAGAAGCACAGCGCCTCGTTGCCGAACATCCGGAAACGTATTATTTACCACAACAGTTTGAAAACCCTGCAAACCCTAAAATTCATGAATTGACCACAGGCCCAGAAATTTGGGAAGCGACCGGTGGTAAAGTGGATATTTTAGTATCGGGTGTGGGTACAGGTGGTACGATTTCTGGCATTTCAAGTTATTTTGAAAAAGTGAAAAATCAGTCACTTTATTCTGTTGCGGTTGAACCGGCTGAATCTCCGATTATTGCCCAAGCGAAAAAAGGCGAAACACTGACTCCTGGGCCACACAAAATTCAGGGAATTGGCGCTAACTTTATTCCGGGTAACTTGGATCTAGAACTTGTTGATGAAGTGATCGGTATTGAAAGTGCTGAAGCAATTGAGTGGGCGCGTAAAACGGCTACTCATGACGGTATTTTAGTGGGTATCTCTAGTGGTGCTGCAATGGCTGCGGCGGCAAAACTTGCTGCACGTCCTGAGAATGCAGGCAAAACCATTGTGGTCATTTTACCGGATGGTGGCGAACGTTACCTTTCTTCCGTTTTATTTGAAGATATTAGTGCTGACTAATAATTCTGACATGAAAAAAAGCCCGTTCATTTGAATGGGCTTTTTTATTGATGATTTTGCTATTTATACCTGTCTTAAGCCGCGTCTTGATCATCGTTTTTGGGATTTTGTTGTTTTATTTTTCGTTTAGGTGGTTCATGTCCTAACTTTCGAGCAATGTATTTAAGCAGGAAGCCCAAGAGTATGCATATCGTGACAGCAGGGATAACCACTTGGGTGAGCCAAACATCAATATGATCTAGACTCCAACTTAAAATTAAAAATAAAAAAGCACACAAATATGCGCAGTTAAAGCAAATGTTCGACAGTTTGTACATGCGAAAGAGAGTAATTCGTTTGGTGGTCACGAATCTCTATCTTACTGAATAATGAGGAAATGTGTAGTTTTAATATCAGAAAAATAAACTAATTGAATAATCATTATTCAATATTATTGATTATATTTTTGAATATTCGCAATTTTTTATATCGTAAAGAAAAGCCTTGCTGTGAGCCAGAAAAACTTGACCTTCCCATTATGGTAAAGTTTAAGCTATAAGCCAAAACAAGCACATATAATTGGGATATTGCCATGACAGATTCGACAGAACGCAAACTTTTTGACGGCACACTTGCTATTGAAGGGATGACCTGTGCTTCTTGTGTGGCACGGGTCGAAAAAGCCTTAAAAAAAGTCGATGGCATCACCGAGGCTCATGTCAATTTAGCCACTGAAACAGCACATTTTCAGAGTGATAAAAGTGTGGATTATCCTGCTGTAATTCAGGCTGTTGAAAAGGCAGGCTTTGGCGTTGCACAGAAGCAGCTTGAACTTGAAATTGAAGGGATGACTTGCGCATCGTGTGTTGCACGTGTTGAAAAAGCATTAAAGATAGTTCCAGAAGTCATCGATGCAAAAGTGAATTTGGCAACTGAAAAAGCCACGATTACGGCATTGGCATCTGTTGAAAATTCTGCATTGGCGAAGTCCGTAGAAAAAGCAGGTTTTCATATTGCACAGCCCAATATTGAATTAAATATTGATGGAATGACCTGTGCTTCATGTGTAGCACGGGTTGAAAAAGCCTTAAACGCTGTAGAAGGTGTCAATAAAGCAACGGTAAATTTAGCCAGTGAAAAAGCCTTTGTTCAGGCTCCCGCTTCAAAAACACAAGAATTGATCGCGGCAGTTAAAAAAGCGGGATATAGTGCGACCGTTGCTACGCAGCAACAACCCACAATGGCAGAAAAAAAAGCCGATGAAGCTCGGTTACTCAAGCGTGATTTAATCATCGCACTAGTACTTGCTGTTCCTGTTTTTATCTTGGAGATGGGATCACACATGATTCCAGCGTTTCATCATTTTATTGCGCATAATTTAGGGACACAAAATAGTTGGTATATTCAGTTTATATTAACCACTTTGGTCTTAATTCTACCCGGAAGACGCTTTTACCAGCACGGTATACCTGCACTTGCGCGACTTGCCCCGGATATGAATTCTTTGGTCGCAGTCGGGACTTTATCTGCTTATAGTTTTTCTTGTGTTGCAACGTTTACTCCGCAATTATTACCACAAGGTACCGTTCATGTGTACTTTGAAGCAGCTGCAGTGATTGTGGCGTTAATACTGTTGGGGCGTTTTATGGAGGCGAAAGCCAAAGGTAAAACATCGCAAGCTATTCAATACTTAATCGGCATGCAACCCAAAACTGCACGTGTAGAGCAATCTGGTACCTTTATAGATTTACCGATTAGTGACGTTGAAACAGGCATGCTGATTGAAATACGGCCTGGTGAACGTTGCCCAGTCGATGGTGCTGTAGTGTCTGGGAACAGTTATATTGATGAATCCATGATCAGTGGAGAGCCGATTCCTGTCGAGAAAAAAGCCGGTGATCAAGTTGTCGGTGGAACGATTAACCAAAATGGGGCATTGAAAATACAAGCCACTGCGGTGGGTCAAGATTCTGTTTTGGCACAAATTATCCATATGGTCGAACAGGCTCAGGGTTCAAAATTACCAATTCAAGCTTTGGTGGATAAAGTCACTTTATGGTTTGTACTGGTGGTGATGGCGTTGGCCTTGATCACCTTTTTAGTTTGGTATGTTGTAGGACCTGAACCGAGTTTAACCTATGCTTTAGTCAATGCTGTAGCAGTACTGATCATCGCATGTCCATGTGCAATGGGTTTGGCAACGCCTACATCTATCATGGTCGGTACAGGGCGAGGTGCAGAACTTGGAGTTTTGTTCCGTAAAGGTGAAGCTTTACAACAACTCAAAAATACACAAGTGGTTGCAGTTGATAAAACTGGGACATTGACAGAAGGTAAACCGAAACTGACTGATTTTGAAGTCACTGAAGCATTTAATAAAGATCGCGTATTTCGGTTATTGGCCTCTGTAGAGCAGAAATCTGAACATCCGATTGCCTATGCCATCGTACAAGCTGCGAAAGAGATGCAAGTGCAACTTTTAGAGGTTGAACAGTTTGATTCCGTGACTGGTGCGGGGATTCAGGCGGTTGTTGAAGGACAAAGCATTTATATCGGTGCAGATCATTTGATGCATAAACTTGGTTTAGATACACAAATCTTTTCATCACTGGCGGAGCGCATGGGCAATGAAGGGAAAACCCCGCTCTATGTATCGATTGATCAACAGCTTGCTGCCATTGTTGCTGTTGCCGACCCGATCAAAGCCACAACCTTCGCAGCCATTCAAGCTTTGCATGATTTAGGGCTGAAAGTTGCCATGATTACAGGCGACAACCGACATACTGCTTCTGCTATAGCACGACAGTTGAAAATTGATCATGTGATCGCTGAAGTGATGCCAGACCAAAAAGTGCAATCTGTACAACAATTGCAAAAAGAACATGGTGTTGTATGTTTTGTTGGCGATGGTATTAATGATGCGCCTGCACTTGCGCAAGCAGATGTGGGCATGGCAATTGGTACAGGGACAGATGTGGCGATAGAGGCCGCGGACGTTGTGCTTATGTCGGGTAATTTACAAATGGTGCCGACAGCAATCGCACTGAGCACAGCGACGATGAATAATATTCGCCAAAACCTATTTTGGGCATTTATTTACAATGCAGCATTGATTCCTGTCGCTGCAGGTGTGTTATATCCATTCTTTGGCATATTGCTTTCACCTATGTTCGCAGCAGGTGCAATGGCACTTTCATCGGTGTTTGTTGTGTCGAATGCCTTACGTTTAAAAGCATTTAAAGGGCCAGTTTTTCAGGAGTCTTGAGATGAATATTGGACAAGCAGCAAAAGCTTCGGGCATTTCTGCAAAAATGATCCGTTATTATGAATCGATTGGGCTGTTAAATAATGCACAGCGCACCGATGCAGGTTATCGAATTTATTCAGAAACCGATATTAAAACCTTGAGTTTCTTAAGACATGCGCGTGATTTAGGTTTTTCTTCTGAACAAATGAAAGATTTACTTGGGCTTTGGAAAAATCAAAGTCGGCAAAGTGTAGAAGTTAAAGCATTGGCGTTAAAACATATCCAGACCTTAAATCAAAAAATCGAAGACTTACAGGCCATGGTTGAGATCTTGCAACAGTCTGTCGATGGCTGTGCCGGTAATGATCAAGCCGATTGTACGATTTTAGATCAAATCGAAACAGGCATGGCTGAGTGCTGCCATACATCGAAGATTTAAACTTGCTTGACCTTACAATCGTGGCAAGGTTTATAGTGTTGTTATTAGAAAAGAAGGATGAATATCATGAAATTTCGTATTGATAATATGACATGCGGTGGTTGTGCCCGTAGCGTGACAGCAACGATTAAAGACTTAGACGAAAATGCAACAGTCACTATTGATGTAGCTACTAAATTAGTTGATGTTGAATCTAGTGCCAGTGCAGAACAATTGATTAGCGCTTTAACCGAAGATGGTTTCCCACCTGTGATTGCATAACTTAGATATTGTCTAATGTATAAAAAAAACCGAACAATTGTTCGGCTTTTTTTATTTATAAATCATTTTATACGGCTGAAATTTTATCTGGCGTCATCAGCGCCTGATTAATATATAGCTTGATTAAACGTTCACGAGAACCGATAGATTTTTGATAATGTGTCGAATTAAGGAGTAGGGACGCACCATAAGTGACCGTCCAAATATAGGATAAATAATCACGAATCGACATTGCGCTTTCAAGTGATTTTAAATAATCACTGGTCATGTCCTTAATTTCAATAATACGTTCTTCGCGAACACGATAGAGCTCTTCAAATAACTCTTTTAATTTACGTTCATTATTGGTTAGACGTTCTTCAATGACATGTAATAATATGGTTCTATTAGAATTCAACATATTATAAAGCATATATTGTGAAACATAAGTTTTAATATCGTGATTATATTTTTTTGAAATTTCTAATAATCGTTTTTCATTTAAAATAATCAGTTCTAAATATAATTGGTTTTTGCTTTTAAAATGTTTATAAATCGTGCCTTTGGCAATATCTAGTTCACAAGCTAACTCACTTAAGGTGATGTCTTGATTATTATCTAATAGCAGGGTTTCTGCCATGGCTAAAATTTTTTCCTTGCGAAGGATAAAATTTTGTTGGCGTACTGAACTCATGATACCTGTTCCATAAACATCTTGAGGGTGGACAAGCCTAGCTTAAGCTAAATCTTGTGAATCTTACATTCCACTATGGTCTCAAATATTACATAAATTGGTTTAAAAATAAACACATTAGTAGAGTGCGTAAAGCATATAGAATTCATAGCATAAAATTAATGTCAATAAAACTGAACCCTTGAGGTCATTTTTTTGAAATAAAATTCCATTTTTATTTTTTTTAATTTATTGTCTTTTCGCTTTTACAACAAAAGCAGCATTTAACAAAACGGTCTTGGTTGTTATGTTATTAATACAACCTAAATTAAACATGATTATGGGTACTATTATGTTTGGTTTTAATCAATTACCAATTATAAATTTAGTCAATCCAATAAATTTATTTAAGTGTAATAAAATAATGCTGCTCAAATTATCAAGTGGTTATTTTCCACTTGTCAGTAAAAACACGTTATCTATATTCATTTTAGATATCTATCTGAAAAAACAGATCTTTAAAAAATCCACACAAAATTGATTTGATGATTTTGTGCGGGAGCGTGCAACTTTAAAAAAGTACTTTGTCAAAGACGCTGACAAAGCCTGTAGAAAAGGAAAGTACAATGCCAATTTACAATGCGCCGTTAAAGGACATGGACTTCATCTTAAATGATGTATTCAATGCAGATGAGTTCTGGCAGTCAAATGAAAACTTAGCTCATATTGATATGGCGACTGCAAATGCCATTTTAGAAGAAATGGCTAAGTTTTCTAAAAACGTTATTCTAGACTTGAACCGTACAGCCGATGAAGAAGGTGGTGCGCAGTTTAGTAATGGTGTTGTTACTACGCCTACAGGGTTTAAAGATGCTTTTAAACAATTCTCTGAAGGTGGTTGGGTTGGTTTAGGCGCTTCTGAAGAATGGGGCGGCCAGAACATGCCGAAAATGTTGACAGTACTTGCTGACGAAATGATTTGGAGTACCAATCCATCATTTATGTTGTATCCACTACTGACTGTGGGTGCAGGTATGGCGATTAATGACCGTGCTTCGCAAGAGCAAAAAGAAACCTATCTTCCAAAATTTTATACGGGTGAATGGTCAGGCACTATGTGTTTAACTGAACCACATTCAGGGACTGATTTGGGGATCATTAAAACCAAAGCAGAGCCGAATGAAGATGGTTCATTTAACATTACAGGCACGAAAATTTTCATCACCAGTGGTGAACATGATCTGTGTGAAAACATCATCCATCTTGTGTTAGCAAAAACGCCAAATGCACCTGCGGGTTCACGTGGTATTTCATTGTTTATCGTTCCAAAATTCCATGTCAATGCCGATGGCTCAGTCGGTGAGCGTAATGCCGTATCAGCGGGTTCAATCGAACACAAGATGGGTATTAAAGGCTCGGCAACGTGTGTAATGAACTTCGATGGTGCCAAAGGTTATATCGTTGGTAAAGAAAACGAAGGTCTTGCGGCGATGTTTGTCATGATGAACTATGAACGTTTATCGATGGGTATCCAAGGGATTGGCGCCGCAGAATTTGCCTACCAAAATGCTGCACAGTATGCGACTGATCGTCTACAAGGTCGTTCTGCGACAGGTGTGAAATCTCCTGAAAAACCAGCAGACTCTATTTTGGTACATGGTGATGTACGTCGTATGTTGTTGAATGTACGTGCAAACAATGAAGCATCGCGTGCATTTGCTGTGTATGTTGGTCAGCAACTGGATATTACAAAATATTCAACTGACGAAGCTGCCGTGAAAAAAGCCAATGACCGCGTGGCTTTATTGACACCTATTGCCAAAGCCTACCTAACAGATACAGCCCTACAAGCAACTTTAGAAGCGCAAATGTGCTTTGGTGGTCATGGTTATATCCGTGAATGGGGTATGGAGCAATGTATTCGTGACTTACGTATTTCGCAGATTTACGAAGGCACAAATGGCGTACAAGCGATTGATTTAATAGGACGCAAAACTACGAAATGTAATGGTGCATTTATTGCAGAATACATTACTGAAATTCGTGATTTTGCTGCAACCATGGCTGATTCAAAAGTTAAATCTGCAGCATTGCAAGTTTCTGACGAAGTCGAAGCATTAACGCAATTCATTGTTGAACAATCTAAGACCACCCCAGACTTTAGCAGTTCGGTGGCAGTCGATTACCTGCACGCTGTTGGTTTACTCAGCTTTGTTTATATGTTTGCGCGTATTAGCAAAGCTGCGGCTGCAAAACCAGAGAGCTTCTTCCAAAACAAACTGGTACTCGCAGATTTCTATGTTGAGAAAGTTCTACCTGACCTTGCTGCTCGTGCTCAACGCATTAAAGCAGGTTCTGAACTTATCATGCAGCTATCTGAAGAATACTTCACCGCTCAATCTTAAGGTTTCATCGAAACCACTGTAAAAAACATTAAGATGGAAAATCTGAGGAACCAGTCATGGTTCCTTGGGGTTAAAAGATTTAAAACAGGATGAAATAAGAAATGATTGTAATTGTAGATGGCGTACGTACAGCGATGGGTGGTTTTCAGGGTTCACTTTCATCTTGTACAGCCCCAGACTTAGGTGCTGCAGCGATTCAAGCTGTTGTTGCACGTGCAGGTTTAGAACCTACAGATATTGACGAAGTTATTTTTGGCTGTGTATTACCAGCAGGTCTTAAACAAGGTCCTGCACGCCAAGCGATGCGTCAAGCAGGCTTACCAGATACAACGGGTGCCACCACGATTAATAAAATCTGTGGTTCAGGCATGAAGGCGGTGATGCAAGCAGCTGATGCGATTAAAGCTGGTTCTGCCAATATTGTTGTTGCCGGTGGTATGGAGTCGATGTCAAATGCGCCATATTTACTTGAAAAAGCGCGTTCAGGCTATCGTATGGGTCATGGTAAAACCACTGATCACATGTTCCAAGAAGGCTTAGAAGATGCTGAGACAGGTTTGTCGATGGGCATCCTTGCACAAGATATGGCAGATAAAAAAGGCTATACCCGTGAACAGCAAGATGCTTTTGCCATCAACTCACTTAATAAAGCCGTTGCCGCAATTCAAGGTGGTTTCTTTAAAAATGAAATCGTGCCAGTTACTGTTAAAAGCCGTAAAGGTGACGTCGTTGTTGACACAGATGAACAGCCTTTAAGTGCTAAGCCTGAAAAAATCCCAACACTACGACCTGCATTCAAAAAAGACGGCACGATCACAGCTGCCAATGCCAGCTCAATTTCTGACGGTGCTTCAGCTTTGGTGGTTACATCAGAAGAAACGGCTCAAGCACGTGGTTTAACACCACTGGCAAAAGTCGTTGCTTATGCCACAAATTCACAGCATCCGTCAGAGTTCACGATTGCTCCAGTCGGTGCTATTGAGAAAGTGCTTGCACAAGCCGGTTGGGATGCACAAGAGGTTGACCTGTGGGAAGTCAATGAAGCATTTGCCATGGTTACAATGCTGGCGATTGATGGATTTAACTTAGATGGAGCAAAAGTGAACATTCATGGTGGTGCTTGCTCACTTGGTCACCCACTGGGTTCATCAGGTTCACGTATTATTGTGACGCTGATTCATGCCTTAAAACGCACTGGCGGTAAAAAAGGTGTCGCAGCACTGTGTATTGGTGGCGGTGAAGCAACTGCAATTGCGGTTGAACTGATTTAATTTGCCTCAATTTATATAAGTAAGCTTTTAGATAAGTACGTTTTTAGATAAGCAATAACAAACGCTATCTCAGTTCGCTGGGATGGCGAAAAAAGATGTTTATTTTGAGATATTTATTTTTTGAGATTTAATTATGAATGGTTTAGATCGCATTCGCTTACTCTCCCTTCGCGACAAAGTAATGTCTGCTGAAAAAGCGATTGAGTTAATTCAAGATGGTTCAGTGGTTGGTTTAAGTGGTTTTGGTGGTGCAGGTGAGGCAAAGACGGTTCCTTTGGCGCTTGCAGATCATGCAGTTTCACATCCTCTTCGTATCACTTTGGCAACGGGTGCTAGTTTAGGAAATAGTATCGATGGTCGCCTCAATGCGGCGCATGCGATAGAACGTCGTTATCCGTATCAGGCAGATCCTGGTTTACGCAAAGCCATTAACGCTGGCGAGGTCATGTATATTGACCAACACTTGTCTGAAATGGCCGACAATATTCGTCATCATAATTTACCGCGCATTAACGTGGCAGTTATTGCAGCGACTGCAATTACCGAAGATGGTCAAATTATTCCGACAGGTTCATGTGGTAACTCAGCCAATTTCATTGAAATGGCAGATCATGTGATTATTGAAATTGATAATACGATTAACCCAGTGCTTGAAGGTGTACATGATATTTATGTGCCGAAAGCGCGACCAAACCGTGGGCCAATTCCACTGACTCAGGTTGGTGAGCGTATTGGTACGATTGGGATCAATGTCAGCCCCGATAAGATTTCAGCTATTGTGCTGAATGATCTGCCAGATACCCAGTTTAAAATGGATGAACCTGATGCTGAAACCTTAGCGATTGCTCAGCACTTGATTGATTTCTTTGAAGGTGAAGTGGCAGCAGGGCGTTTGCCTGAAAATTTAGGCCCGCTACAGTCAGGTGTGGGGTCGATTGCTAATGCTGTATTTGCAGGTTTTGAGCATTCTAATTTCCATGATTTGGAAATGTATTCAGAAGTATTACAAGACTGTACCTTCCAGCTGATTGATTCTGGAAAAATGAATTTTGCTTCGGGCTGTTCAATGACGTTATCTGAGCCTTGTGCACAGCACGTGATGAACAATTTTGATCAGTACAAAGACAAAATTGTGTTACGTCCACAAGAGCTATCCAATAATCCTGAAATCATTCGACGTTTAGGTATTATCGCGATTAATACGGCGCTTGAGTTTGATATTTACGGAAATGTAAATTCGACCCATGTGACGGGTACTAAAATGATGAATGGTATCGGCGGCTCAGGAGACTTTACTCGTCATGCGCACATTGCCATTTTCGTAACCAAGTCGATTGCAAAAGGCGGTGCGATTTCATCTGTGGTGCCAATGGTGAGTCATACCGACCATACTGACCACGACGTTGACATCGTGGTTACAGAGCAGGGCTTGGCAGATTTACGTGGTCTTTCACCACGTGAGCGTGCACGTAAAGTCATTGAAATCTGTGCACATCCAGATTATCGCGCAGCATTGTTGAGCTACTTTGAACGTGCTTGTGAGCGTGGTGGTCAGACACCGCACATTTTAAAAGAAGCATTGTCTTGGCATGCCACTTTTGAAGAAACCGGTTCAATGCGTCAAATCGTATAAATTTAAAGATTGAAATTTTTTAAATAAGCTCACGATCAAGTGGGCTTATTTTTTATGAAATACTACAAATGTTTCAAAACATGACAAAAGAAAAACAGCAGCACTTGGTTTGCAACTTTTGCACAACACGAACGGACTTAAGTTCTGTTCAAGGCTTTCTATAATGCAAAATTCATTGACAAAGAAGGTCAGTATTTTGAAAAAGATTCAATTTTTTTCTGCGATGTTGCTCGCAGTTCTCCTCACGGCATGTAAACAAAGTCCAGCGCCCGATTATGCAGGAACATGGCAAAATACCGCTGTAGATCCGCAACTTGAAAATGCGCTGATTATTAGTAAAAATGGTGAAAACTATTTCATTACCAATACTTTAAAAGATAAACAAAGTGGTAAATCTGAAAAGAAAAATCCTGTACCTGCATCTGTCGCTGAATCTGGTTTACTCGCTGTAAACTCTGGGACAGGTGCTGTTGAATTTGCGATTGACGAAAAAACTGGAAATTTAGTCGGGTCTGGATCCATTTATAAAAAAGTAAAATAGATCAATTATCTATTGATGCAAAAATATCAAAAGCAGCCGCTAAATTGGGCTGCTTTTTTAACTTTAAAGCGAATGTATATTTGCTTTAACTCAGTTCAAAACCGAAGAGAAATCATGGATAAAGTAATCCGCTTTATTTTTGATTTGCTCAATTTCGTGCTCTGAATATGCGTCATACACCGCAACCACTTCAATGCCTGCTGCATTTGCAGCTTCTACACCAATGAGCGAATCTTCAAAAATTAAACATTCTTCAGGTTGAACGGCAAAATGTTGAATCGCCTGTAAATAGACTTCAGGATGCGGCTTAATATTTTTGACATTTTCACGGGTCAGGATCAGATCAAAGCTATTTTCAAAATGCAGCTTTGGATAAATATTGATATTTTTTTGATATCGATAAATATTTTGCAGGCTGGTCGTGGTGGTAATTGCCACTTGAATGCCTTGCTGAATGAGCTGTTGAACAAATAACGCTGCATGTGGTTTAAGCAAGATGATATGTTCTAAAAAATGCTGTGAAATGGCATATCGTTGCTGTTTGATTTGATCTGCCGTGTGTTGTTCAATTTTATAAGTATCTTTTAGATAGTTACAGTACATTAAGTAAGGGTCTGCGGTGTTTTTAAATAATTGCAGCTGAATGTCACGTTCACGTTGAATGAAATCCAATTGGATGGTTTGTCCAGTCAACTGTTGAATCAAATCTGCATCGACCTGATTCCACACGCCAACAGAGTCAATAAGTGTGCCATCTAAATCAAAACAAACCAGTTTTTTTCCTTGAAGCATGTTGATATCCAAATTCGAGCTGTGTCTATTATGCGGATGGATTGGAGCGTTGAAAAGCTGAATGCAACTGAGCAGGCTAAACTGGCGTTTCATTTGCAATAAAAGTAATATTTCGTTATTGGCTTTTTGTATAATACAGCAGATGATGCACAGCATAACTTGCAATATTTAATTAGGGACTAAATCTTTCGTGTTTGAATTGGACTGTAAACTTCTTAGCATTTTTTTTCATGTTTATAAGTACAAAAATGTGTCACAAGCTGCTGAACACTTGCAGATGAGTCAGCCTACAGTCAGTAATATTTTAAATAAAATACGACAGCATTATAACGACCCCTTATTTTTACGTATCGGCAATGAAATGGTGCCTACGGAGTTATCGCGTCAATTATTTCCTTTAGTCAGTGAAGCCTTGAGTAAAGTCGAAGCCATTAATAATTTTACGATTAATTTTGATCAAGCCATTTCAGATCAACAATTTACTTTGGCTATGACCGATGTTTCGCATTTGGTTTTATTGCCTAAAATCAGCCAATATCTAAAAAAACATGCACCACAAATACGTCTAAATGTACGTCCCATTACCACTGAAACCAGTTATCAAATGGCGAATGGTGAAATCGATTTAGCATTGGGGTTTTTACCGCATTTAGAAAGCGGCTTTTATCAGCAAAAACTGTTTGAGCAATATTATGTGGTGATTGCAGCCAAGGACCATCCACGATTAACGGGTGACACCATTACAACTGAGCAATATTTATCAGAGTCGCATATTGATATTGATGCAGGGATGGGGCACTACCATATTG
Organism: Acinetobacter amyesii; assembly: GCF_002018365.1. Taxonomy (GTDB): domain Bacteria; phylum Pseudomonadota; class Gammaproteobacteria; order Pseudomonadales; family Moraxellaceae; genus Acinetobacter; species Acinetobacter amyesii. Next base: position 78,045 of record NZ_MVKX01000008.1, on the reverse strand, counting down.
AAAATGAGCTGCTTAACCTTGATTTAAAACGTGATATTTTAATGCGGTTACCTAGTTATTTAGGTGTAGGCTTAGTCGTGCAAGACACTGATGCGATTGCTACTGTGCCGTACTACTTGAGTGAAGTATTACTTTCACGCGGTAACTTAAAAATATTTGATGCACCGATTGCATTTCCAACCTATGGCGTGAAGCAATATTGGCATATGTCTTGCCATCATAAAACTAGCCATCAATGGCTACGTCATATGTTCCATGAAATCTTAGTGAAGTAAAAAAATACCATTAAAAGATCTCATGCAGAAAATTGATTGCTAGACGTTTAGTGAATAAAAGCATAAGTATTCCACTAATCGATAAATGCAATTTTGTGATAAATATTGTCAATTAACTTATTTTTCATCATAAAGCTGACTGATTAGTATGTGAATTAGTTATCACTTTTTATGAAAAAAATATGAGCGGAAAATCAAAATCTTTAATTATTACGGCGATCGTCATTGTGGCGATCGCTGCTTTCGTATATTTCCAAGCTAAAAAATCTACTCCTGACACTTCAACGGCTGCAATTGCGCAAAAAGATCAGAAAGCGGTAGTTATTGCCTATCAAACAGGCGTTGATCCGAGCAAAGTGGCGCAGGCCAATGGCGATTATGAAAAAGACAGCCAACAGCCCATAGAATGGAAAAAATTTGATACGGGCGCAGACGTTGTAAATGCTTTGGCATCAGGTGATGTCAGTATTGGCAATATTGGTACCAGTCCTTTAGCTGCTGCTGCCAGCCGTGATTTACCTATTGAAGTGTTTTTTATCGCAGCAAAACTGGGTGCTTCAGAAGCCTTAGTGGTGAGCAATAAATCAGGCATTCAAAAACCTGAAGACTTAAAGGGTAAAACCATTGCTGTGCCTTTTGTTTCTACAGCACATTACAGCCTACTTTCTGCATTGAAGCATTGGAATTTATCTGAGGCTGAGGTCAAAATTATTAATTTGCGCCCACCTGAAATTTCTGCGGCGTGGGAACGTGGCGATATAGACGCGACTTATGTATGGGAACCTGCTTTAAGCAAGGCGAGTGCCACAGGTAAAGTTCTGACCGATTCTAAGCAAGTTGCAGAATGGGGTGCGCCAACCTTTGATGTTTGGGTGGTTCGTAAAGACTTTGCAGAGCAAAATCCAGAGTTTTTAAAGTCCTTCGTTCAAACATCTTTAAGGAAAATAGATGAATACAATCAAGATCCGAAAGCATTTGAAGCGAATACTGCTTATATCAATAGCATAGCGCAGTTAACTGGTTCTGAAGCGAAAGATATTCCGTTGTTATTGTCAGGTAATATTTATTTGAACCAGCAGCAGCAAGCGCAAAGCTTCAGCACAGATTTTGCCAAGAATATTTTAGATACAGCGACCTTTTTAAAAGCCCAAGGCAAAGTAGATAAAGTCAAAGCCGATTATAAGGGCAATGTAACGGCCTTATTTGTTCAGCCTTAAGGATGTGAAAATGAGTATCTTAAAAGCGGAAAATATTAGCCTGACCTATCCAGAAAAAGAGGTGGCTGTACTAAAAAATATCAATTTGGACGTGCCTGAATCGACTTTAACAGTTGTACTTGGCGAGTCTGGCTGCGGCAAAACGACGCTTTTAAATATTTTGGCGGGTTTTCAGCAGGTGAGCGCAGGCCAAGTCAAAATTGATGATGAAGTTCTAACTGGCCCAGATGCAAGACGTGCAGTGGTCTTTCAAGAACATGCTTTGCTGCCGTGGCTTAACGTGTCAGATAACGTGGCATTTTCCTTGAAATTAAAAGGCTTAAAAAGTACAGAGATTAAGTCACAAGTTGCATCAATTTTAAACACCGTCGGGCTGTCGCATGTAGCAAATGCCAATATCTGGGAACTTTCAGGCGGTATGAAACAGCGAGTCGGTATTGCACGTGCCTTGATTAGTCATGCACCGTTTATTTTGCTGGATGAACCCTTTGCTGCACTCGATGCATTTACCCGAGAAAGCATGCAGGAGTTTGTGCTGAATTTATGGATTAAAGAGAAAAAAGGTTTCTTTTTAATTACTCATGATATTGAAGAGGCGCTTTTGTTAAGCAATCAATTGGTACTGATGACAGCACGCCCAGGGACGGTTGTTGAAACGCTTAAGCTAGATTTTGCTGAGCGCTACCGTAAAGGCGAATCTATACGTGCGATTAAATCTGATCCGCAGTTTATTCAGTTGCGTGAAATGTTGTTTGAACGCTTAAAAGCGCAAAAATTACATGCGGTGGAGTCTTAATATGAATACGCAAATTCAAAAATTAAATAAGGCTCATCTAAGCGGAAATCGTGTAGAAACAGCAACATTAAACAGAAGTTCCTCTATTTCTATATTTAGAAAAAATTTGCCACTTATTGTGAGCATCGGTAGCGTGCTGAGCTTGCTGGTGCTTTGGTTTGTCGTAACCACTTTGAAAATTATTCCTGACCTGTTTTTACCAAGCCCAGCAGCGGTATGGCAGAAGTTTATTGAAGTCAGCCAGCAAGGTTTTATGAAAGCCACGCTTTGGCAGCATTTGGCTGAAAGTATTGGCCGTGTGTTTAGCGCACTCATTGCTGCCATTGTGATTGGTGTGCCGCTCGGTCTATGGATGGGACTCAACAAATGGGTACGTGCTGTATTTGATCCACTAGTGGAGCTACTCCGTCCCATTCCACCGCTTGCGTATTTACCGCTATTGGTGATCTGGTTTGGTATTGGTGAAACCACCAAAGTGCTGCTGATTTTCTTTTCAATTTTGGCGCCAATTATTATCAGCAGTGCACATGGTGTGATCAGCCATCAAAGAAACCGTGAACGCGCAGCATTATCTTTAGGCGCAACGCGCTTGCAGGTTTTGCAATATGTGATTTTACCTACAGCTTTGCCGCACATATTAACGGGTGTGCGTATTGGCTTGGGCGTGGGCTGGTCAACACTGGTGGCTGCAGAGCTGGTTGCTGCTGATCGTGGGATTGGTTTTATGGTGCAGTCAGCTGCTCAGTTCTTAATTACAGATACTGTGATTCTTGGAATTATTGTGATCGCGATTGTCGCGGTAAGTTTTGAGCTATTTTTACGTTGGCTGCAAAAGCAGTTGGCGCCTTGGTATGGCCAACAGCTGTAAACAGATTTAGAGATTGAAGAAGATTTAATTATGTCATTGCAAGCAAAGCAAATTAATCCAAACATTGGCGCTGTTATTGAAGGTATCGATTTAAACCATGCCGATACACCGTTGCTGCAGGAAATAAAACAGGCATTATTGCAGCATCAAGTGATCTTTTTTAGAAAGCAGGCGCTTAGCGCACAGTCGCAAGTGACGTTGGCAAAAACATTTGGTACTTTGCATATTCATCCGATTTACCCTGCGATGGAAGATGCGCCAGAAGTGATTGTACTGGATAGCCATAGACAAGATTTAAGAGACAATGACCTTTGGCATACCGATGTGACTTTTAGTCCGACACCGCCATTGGGCTGTGTGCTGCAAGCCATTAAAATCCCTGAATTTGGTGGGGATACGCTGTGGGCCAGCGGTACAGCTGCTTTTAATGCGCTCAGTGAAGATTTAAAACAGCAACTACGCGGTTTAACAGCAACACATGATATTCGTAAATCTTTTCCATTAGAGCGCTTTGGCGCAACAGCAGCAGACCGCGAAAGGCTTGAAAATAGTTTCCGTAAAAACCCGCCAGTAGTGCATCCAGTTGTGCGTACACACCCTGAAACTGGTGCTGAAGTGTTGTTTGTGAATGAAGGTTTTACGACGCAGATTAATGAACTGAGTGCACAAGAGAGCGATGCGTTGCTGACTTTCTTGTTTGAACATGCTGTGAAGGAAGAATTTCACTTACGCTGGAAATGGCAAGAAGGTGATGTCGCTATTTGGGACAACCGCTGCACGCAGCACAAAGCACTGTTTGACTATGGTGATGCGCACCGCATTATGCATCGTGCAACTGTGAATGGCTCGGTACCATTTTATAAAGCAGTCAGTTAATGCAATAAAAAAGTCCTGAATAATCAGCAAAAGCCCAATGCCCATATTGGGCTTTTACTTTTTTCAAAGATAAATTTTTAGAAACAGCCCAAAAATATTCAGTTAATGCACAAGGATGATGCATCGTTCAAATGCACATAGGTTCAATAATAGAGCAAAAAAGTGTTAGCCCAAGAATTTACATGCAGCGCTATACAGTCAAAAGATTGGTATTACTATTTTTTAAAACCGTAATACTAAATTGGCATAGCCTTTGCTTTTCTACTTACATCATAAAGTGATCTAGGGTTCCGATACATTTCTATGTATGACCGCGACCGAGAGTTCACGGCTTCGTTTTAATTCAAAGCAAAGCTGCACGGAGGGATAAAAGCCCGGGAGGTAAACAGTTAAGAATTAGGCAGAGGCTGCAATGAGCACAACACATTATCATGACGATAAAGCACTATGGACTGAACTTTTACCGGGTGGACACCACTGGTCAGCGCGTATTCAGCGTGGGGCAGTATTACAGCTTAAATCGCTAGGGCAAAATGCCAATGTGGCGCTGTACTGTGTAAATAGTGAAGATAAGCTTGAGCGCTACAACATGCCAGACAGCCTTAAAGGGCAGCATACGGCATATTTAAGTACGGGTCATATTTTGGCATCAGATTTAGGTCGTGCTATGGTTTCTATTGTGAAAGATGACCATGCTTGGAATGATGCTTTTTGTGCGCCAAGTACAGCACAACAAATCGAACAACAATTTGGTTCAAAAACTTTCCAGGATGCCCGTAACGATATGTACCGCAGTGGTAAGGATAGCTTACTGCTTGAAATGACCAAATTTGGCTTATCTGCAACCGACCTCAGCAGTACCTTAAATTTATTCTCTAAAGTTGCTCCTGATGATGCAGGCAATTTGTCTTATATCGATACAGACAATATGGATCAAATGATTGAACTGCGCTTTGAAATGGATTGTTTGGTCTTTTTATCCGCTGCACCACATGGTTTGGATAACAGCACAGTGTATGCACCTGCAGAGATTCAACTTTCATTGTTTAAAGCTTTAGCACTTGGTGATACAGATGTTTGCCGTGATTCTTGCCCGCAAAATCAGCGTGCGTTCCAAAACAACAATCGTTACTACGCACTTAGCGCACTTTAATTTTGGGGAGAATTAAAATGTCTGTATTTCATACATTAGAAAAAACAGTATTAGATCAGGTATGTCCTGCTGGCGAAGCTTGGATGTGCGAAGTCAAAAAAGGGCAATATTTCCGTATCGTTGACCTCGAAGGTAATCAAGCTGTGGATACGCTTTTTATCTCTGCAAATAGCCCTGAAGAGCGTTATAGCGCAACGGATACCTTGGCTATTAATCAACAGATTTATTTAGAAAAAGGTTCAGACCTTTATACCAACTTTGGCAATAGAATTGCCACGATTTACGATGATAACTGCGGTCGTCACGACACTTTAGGCGGTGCATGTTCATGTGAAAGCAACACCGTTCGCTATGCACATGACAAATTCCCAATGCACAGTTGCCGTAATAATTTCATGATTGCACTTTCTCAGCATCCGATTGCGAAAAAACATGGCTTAAATGTACGCCATATCGGCCCAAACATTAATTTCTTTATGAATGTGCCTGTGACTGCGGAGGGTCATTTGAAATTTGATGACGGTATTTCTGCACCGGGAAAATATGTCGAAATTAAAGCCGAAATGGATTTAATCGTCCTCATTTCCAATTGCCCGCAACTGAATAATCCATGTAATGCCTATAACCCAACAAAAATTCAATTGATCATCCGTGACGGTGAGGAGTAATAGCATGTTTAATAAAGTCCTCATTGCCAACCGCGGTGCAATTGCTTGCCGTGTGATTCGTACACTCAAAAAATTAGGCATTCAATCGGTTGCTGTCTATTCCGAAGCAGACCGTGACTCACTACATGTGACCTTAGCGGATGAAGCAGTATTTATTGGTGATAGTCCTGCCAGCCAAAGTTATTTAAATGTCGACAAAATGTTAGAAGTCGCGAAACAAACAGGTGCTGAAGCGATACATCCGGGCTATGGTTTCTTGTCTGAAAATGCGGAATTTTGTGATCTCTGTGAAGCGCAAGGCATAGTATTTTTAGGGCCATATTCGGCGCAAATGAAATCCTTTGGCTTAAAACATACAGCGCGTGAACTTGCGATTCAAGCTAATGTACCTCTCCTTCCGGGCAGTCAATTGTTGGCTGATGAAGCTGAAGCACTGCTTGAAGCAAATCGTATTGGTTATCCTGTGATGCTGAAAAGTACCGCGGGCGGTGGCGGTATTGGTATGCGTTTGGTGTGGAATGAAGAAGAGCTGAAAGATGCTTATTCTACAGTGTCATATCTTGCCCAAGCTAACTTTAAAGATGCCGGTTTGTACCTTGAGAAATTTGTACAGAATTCCCGTCATATCGAAGTGCAAATTTTTGGCGATGGGAAAGGCTTAGTTTTAGCACTTGGTGAGCGTGATTGTTCGGTACAACGTCGTAACCAAAAAGTGGTGGAAGAAACCCCAGCACCACATATCAATGATGAGCAACGTGCCTATATTCAATCAGTTGCGATTGGGTTGATGCAGTCGGTGAATTACCGCTCGGCAGGCACAGTTGAATTTGTCATGGATACCGACACACAGGAATTCTATTTCTTAGAAGTGAATACCCGTCTGCAAGTTGAACATGGCGTAACGGAGCAAGTGTTTGGTGTAGACCTTGTGGAATGGATGGTGACCTTAGGCAGCGGTGATTGGATTGCACCAACGGCGGAACTTGTGTCTAAAGGTCATTCGATTCAAGTACGTCTCTATGCAGAAGACCCAATTAAAAACTTCCAACCAAGTGCAGGGCTTTTAACATACGTTGATTTTGATCCGCAGGCACGCAATGAAACTTGGGTTGAAACGGGTTCAAATGTATCGTCATTTTATGACCCGATGATTGCCAAAATCATTGTCACGGCAGATGACCGCGAGTCAGCGATTCAAGCCATGACCGCAACACTCGCGAAAACATCGGTTGCAGGCATCGAAACCAATCTTGAATATCTACAAAATATTATCGACTGCGATGTATTTAAAGCCGGTACGCAAACCACACGTTTCCTCAATACTTTTGAATGGAAAACCCAAAAAATTGAAGTGTTGCAATCAGGCATTCAAACTTCTGTGCAAGATGTCACAGGTCGTTTGGGCTATTGGGATGTCGGTGTTCCGCCCTCAGGTGCGATTGATCCGCTGTCACTTAATGTTGCGAATCAATTGTTAGGCAATGCATATAACACGGCAGGGCTTGAATGCACTTTGCAAGGACCAAGCTTAAAATTCCATTGTGATAGCCAAATTGTATTGGCGGGTGGTGATATGCCATCAACGCTTGATGGTGTGGCTGTGCCAATGTGGCAAACCGTGAATGTGCGTAAAGGACAGATTCTAAAATGTGGAAAAATCGCCACAGGTTGTCGCACCTATATCGGGATTAAAGGCGGTTTGAATGTGCCTGAATATTTAGGTTCACAAGCGACCTTTACCTTAGGTCAATTTGGCGGTCATGCAGGGCGTAATTTATTGATTGGAGATATGTTGCCGATCACGGCATTCACAAGCGATGAAGTGATAGCGCTTACACCTGAACAAGTGCCAACGTTTAGTCATGAATGGGAAATTGCGGTGATGTACGGCCCGCATGGTGCACCAGACTTCTTCACTAAAAAAGACATTGATACCTTCTTTGCCCATACTTTTGAGATTCACTTTAACTCAAGCCGTACAGGTATTCGTTTGATTGGTCCAAAACCTGAATGGGCACGTGAGGATGGTGGTGAAGCCGGTTTGCATCCATCAAATATTCATGACAATGCTTACGCGATTGGTGCAATTGATTTCACGGGCGATATGCCAATTATTCTAGGTCCAGATGGTCCAAGTTTGGGAGGCTTTGTTTGTCCTGCCGTGGTGATTAATTCTGAGCTTTGGAAACTCGGTCAATTGAAAGCAGGAGACAAAGTCAGATTTATACCTGTGAGTTATCATCAAGCGAAACTTTTAAATGAAAAATATCATATGCAATTAGAAGCATGTGATACGCAGGCTGTGGCATTTGATGAGTCATTTTATCCTGAACTTTCCACCTTAAAAAATGCGGTGCTTGATACTTTAAAAGGTCAGAATGGCTTACCGGATGTGGTGTATCGTCCTGCGGGCAATAACTACATGTTGGTGGAATATGGTGAGTTAGTTTTAGATCTGAACTTACGTTTCCGTATTCATGCACTCATGCAATGGGTTCAAAAGCAAAATATCACAGGGATTATTGATCTCACACCGGGGATTCGTTCGCTACAAATCCATTTTGATTCGATCAAGCTTGATCAATTGGATTTATTACGTTTGCTACAAGTCGCTGAAGCTGAACTGCCTGATGTGACCCAAATGCAAGTACCGTCACGGACTGTGTATTTACCACTTGCTTGGGAGGATTCACAAACCCAGCTAGCGACAGAGCGCTATATGCAAACGGTACGTCCAGATGCGCCATGGTGTCCTGACAATATTGAGTTTATCCGTCGTATTAATGGTTTAAAAGATAAACAAGCAGTCAAAGATGTGGTTTATGACGCGAGTTATTTGGTCATGGGGTTGGGCGATGTGTATTTAGGTGCACCTGTGGCAACACCACTTGATCCTCGCCAGCGTTTAGTGACGACTAAATACAACCCTGCACGGACATGGACACCTGAAAATGCTGTCGGTATTGGCGGTGCGTATATGTGTGTGTACGGTATGGAAGGTCCGGGAGGCTATCAGTTTGTGGGTCGTACTACGCAAATGTGGTCTCGTTACCGTAAAAACCCTGACTTTGAGCAAGGTATGCCGTGGTTATTACGCTTCTTTGACCAAATTAAGTTTTATGAAGTTTCAGAAGCTGAACTGATGCAGATGCGTGAGGACTTCAAAGCAGGTCGCTTAAAACTGCGTGTAGAAGAAGGTGTACTGAACCTAAAAGAATACAACGAGTTCCTCACTGAAAATGCAGAATCAATCTCAGCATTTAAATCCATCCAACAAGCCAATTTTGATGAAGAACGTCGTCGCTGGCATGAAGCAGGCTTGGCAGAATACGTGTCTGAAAGTTTAGATGCGATGACCGATGATAGTGATGTTCAAATACCTGAAGGTGGTTGTGCTGTGGAATCGCACATGCCGGGAAGTATTTGGAAAATCGAATGCAAGTCAGGTGATATTGTGGAAGAAGGTGCAACGCTTGCAGTCATTGAAGCGATGAAAATTGAGATTCCGATTATTGCACCTGAACGGATGATGGTTTCTGAAATTACCATTGAAAAAGGGCAAACAGTGAAAACAGGGCAAGTTTTGTTTACGTTGTCGCCTGTGGCATAAAAAATCCTCACTAACCCTCCTTTAAAAAAGGAGGCAATTTTAAGACCGTCCGTGAGGGCGGTTTTTTATTTGCAGTGTTTACTCGATTAAATTATGATATAGCTTATAGTCTATATTTTGGTTGTGCTATGTGGACAGTATTGACCACAGATGTATTTAATGAATGGCTTGCTCAGCAAGACGATTCGACACAAGAAAAGGTCTTGGCAGCTTTAGTTGTGTTGCAATCACAAGGACCAAGCTTAGGTCGACCTTTGGTGGACACTGTATATGATTCTAAATATACCAATATGAAAGAACTTCGTGTGCAACACCGTGGCAAACCGATTCGAGCTTTCTTTGCTTTTGATCCGTTAAGACAAGCGATTGTGTTATACATTGGTGATAAAAGCGGTAAAAAGCGTTTTTATACAGAAATGCTGGCAATTGCAGATGAGCAATACACTTTGCATTTAAAGAGTTTAGGAGATTCCTAACATGGCAAAAAGTTTACAAGAGTTATTGGCAGCTCGCTCTGCTGAAAGCCAAGCTCGTATTCAGCAAATGGCAGAAGAACTGATGCTTGAACAGCATCTTCACATGATTCGTGAAGAGTTGGAAATTTCTCAAAAAGAATTAGCAGAAACTTTAGGGATTAAACAGCCTTCGCTTTCTGCAATCGAAAACCGTGGTAATGATTTAAAAATATCAACCATGAAAAAATATGTAGAAGCAATGGGTGGGAAACTTCGTATTGATGTCGAATTACCTACAGGTAAACATATTGGATTTAATGTTTAATTAAAAAAGACCGCTTAGGCGGTCTTTTTCTAATTTGAATTACACTTTTCAATAAGTTTGAAAATTCGGATGCATAGATCCTTTGCTTTTGGTGTCAGTTCCCAATCAGGATTTTCATCAAAATCTTTAATAATTTCACGGCAAAAATCTAATTTGTATTTAATAGTACCGACACCTTGACCATCGGCAAACAAAGATTGTGTGGTTTTTGATGAAGGTTTTTTTAATTTAATATCTAGGAGTTTACCAATACCATATTCTTTGTGATCAAAGTAATTTTCACTCGTTATATTGTTAGTTAAAGAAATATCATAGCTATCTTTAGTTTTAGATTTCATACGCTTGAATCTTTGAGTCGCGACTCTAATAATGGAATCCTTAGGTAGAGTATTCTCTGTTTCTTTACACTCTAAAATCAGATAATTGCCTTTCTTTAATTCACTTTTTAAGACTTGAACACGATCAGCCTTACTTTGAATATCACCATCAGCAATGAGTAACATTTCACTTGCAACAGCTTTAGCGCTTAATCCCTTATCTTCTAATTGGTCAGCATAATCATCGCTAAAAGACCAATGTACTAAATTACTGCCAGCATATTCCACAAACGTATAGTGATAGTTCGGCATAAATCTACGGTATTTTTTATAAAGCTCCACATCAGCTGACTCTAGTTCAGCTAAATATTTTTCCATATATTTAGTGATATAAAGCCGATCTGTAATGCCCTCTACCCAAATTGTACAGTTAGCCAAATAGACAGAAGACGGACGCACACCTAATGAAGCAAGTAAATCCCGATCACGGTCACAACGATGAATTTTAAAATCAAATTCATCTGACTTATTTTCTTTTGGTTGTTTTACAAACTTTTGAATCATGACTTGGTCTGATTCATCTGCCATATCTAGTAAATGGTTGGAGTGAGTAGTAAAAAAATAATAATGAGGTGTTTCATTGAGATAAAAGTTCATCAATTGACGAACCATACCTGCATGCATGTGCAATTCAGGTTCTTCTATGAAGAATGCGTGGGTTCTATCTTTTTTAATGAATGCTTCGTATGTCAAAATGATTGCTTGCTGAAGACCATCACCAAGTTTATGAATAGGAAATTGATCATCTTCTCCAATTTTAATATGAACAACATCATTGTCATGACCATTGTCATCTTTACCAATGTATGGAATTAAAGTGATAGGTTCATTATCAAAAAAATACTGGCTTAATTTTTCTTCATAACTTTTTATGAGCTCGCGGTGTACTGGCTTACCAAAGAGATGAATTTGAAGTTCATGGTAAAGAGTTTCTCCAGTAATAATATTTTTAGAATCAAATTTATTTTTATCTGAAAAATAGTCTTTTTGAGCACGTTCAATATAGGGCTGTATATTTTGTTGCTCTGTGACAGGACGCATACCACGTAGAATAGGTATATAGAATTTTATTTCAAAAAAACCTGAAATATTTTGTACATCATCATCAGTTAGTTCGAATAAACTATAATTTTCGAGATACTGGTAAATATGAAGGTTGTTCTCAAGTTGTCCTTTTATAGCAGAGTTAATGTAAATTAATGGATCAACTCTTGTTTCAGAAAGCATTTTAATTAAATCTTTATACAAAGATTTAATTTCTGAATTAGTCGTACTGTATCCTAGAATCTCATTAATCTGTGGCAGTTTATTTTTTAAAATATTGATATTTTTTAACAGTTTTTTATATTTATATATTCCCGATGGATAGGTACTTGAGAAAAGATTTCTAATAAACCGACTTTTTCCTGCATTATTTTTACCAATGAAAAAATTAAGTCGTTTAATTTCTATTACTTCTTCAAATTCAACATCATTGTCAGAGCTATAGTTTTCTAAGTTTTCAGCCCAATAATATAATTTTTCTGTCATATAGCCCCCAAAATATGGAGCTAATTTAGCAATAAAATACTGCTTTTAAAAGATAATTTATAAATACATAAAGCAATTTTATCGTTATTGATTCAACGCTTCATTGTCCAAATGCTCTCTCAAAATGCGTCGCAATTCTAAAATTGCATCTGGAGACTCATGGATGGAATGTCCACCATTGAATATCTTTTCAGACACCGCGCCATCTAAATGAGAACTTGTATAGGGAACAATGCCATCCGACTTTTTGCTCGGTTCAGTACTTTGCGTCTGATTTCCCATAATAGAATGATAAGGAATATCTTTATTTGGCATGATGTCAGCAGTCAGCAGCATAAAACGTGATTGTTGACTTAAATCTGCAGGTCCAGACTTAATCAGGCCCATAGTTGAATTTTTTGCATTCGGGAGTTCAACATTGACATCATTTAAAAAACTTAAAGGCAATACTACGATTTTTTTCGCCAAATTGGTAAACCAGCGGTCTGCATAGTCAGTACCATGATGCGGTGCGGCAATGAAAATTGCACGACTAACTGGCTTCAATGCTTTAAAGACAAAACGATCGCGGATAATTGGATGACGTTGTAACTGTGTATTTTGTTCATAGTTCATGAGTGGAATAGCTTGAGCGGAAATATCTGCATCACTAACCAATAAACGACTGATGATGCCGCCCATACTATGTCCGATAATGACAGCATCTTGAGCCGAAGGCGTATTGAACTGAACAGTTGCAAATGCCTGTTTGAGTAAAGCATTGATTTGAAAACGACTCTCAAATATTGGCATATTGGTTGAGTAAAACACTTGCCAAACTTGGTAATGATCACGTAGTTTTTGATCCCCCATAATGTTATTGGTCAGGCCGATCCACGTTTCAGGACTGCTGGCTAAACCGTGAACCATGACAATAATCTTTTTCTTGGGTTGATACGGCTCTAACATAAACACATGTGGCATGCGCAAATGTTCTTCCTTATTCAGAAGTGTCCAATAGCCAGATTGTCCTAATTTATTTTCGGCTAACCAAAGTCCATAAGGCACAGAATAATTGGCCGTTAGCGTGTAGGACTTAGATTCAATTTTTGCCTTTTTAAATTGATAGGGATTAAATAATTCAACCTTAAAATTTGATTGCGGCGACAAAATTTCACTAATGCTGCTATTGGTCTTGGCAGGCTCGGCGATCGCACTAACTGATAAATACCGTGCTGTATGGATATTGGGGTTGGGTTGATTTGAATAATATTGTTCAGGATCTAGTATAAAAGACTGCGCAGCAGACAGATCCGTGGCTTTTTTGACTAAGACAAATTCAGAACCAATGCCTTCCTGACGGTTAATGGTTTTTAAGCCTGAAAAATTAAAATTATAGCTCGAGAGTAATTTATCAATGTCCGCACTTTTGATTTCAGGATAATGCTCATAATTAAAATGATAAAGCGATGAACCCAGCATTAAACTTTCAGGCATTTGCTGATAGTCAAAACGGGTAAATGATGAGGTGATTAAACGTGATAAAGCCACATTATAAAAGGTGCGGACTTGTCCCTGACGCAAATCAAATAAGCGTTCTTCAGGGGCTTGAGCGGATTTAAATAGATAGACATAGCTGTAGCGCAGACTGAAATCAAAGTCTGCAAGCTGCTGATCCATACACATTTTAATTTTGCTTGAAGCTAATTTTCCGCTGTGTTGTTTTAAGCTTTTTTTGCATTTTGGATTTTGATCGGCTATTAAAGCACGTGCCATGTACAGCTCACTTGCTGCTGCATAGACTTGAGCAATATCTAAAGTTTCATTATTACGCATTTTGTGAATACAGCTTTCAAGCGCATTTAAACAAGATTGGTCGCTTTCATTCACCATTAACAGGATTTGATGGCTAAATGTACTGAGCTTTTGATGGGTTAATATGCTGTCTGTTTTATTATTTAGTGACGCACTGAGTTGATTTTCTTGTAATTTGACCAATTGGCATCCACTGAGCAAACTCAGGCTGATGATACACATGAAACGAGCGGGTAAATGCGTGAAAGGCATCATTGGAAAGGTCACAGGCATCTATTTTTTGTTATTTTAACCTTTATAAAATAGTAAAAATAGGGCAGGTATTACAGCACCTAATCTTAGAAAATTACTACGTATACATTTTTTCAAATTAAGCTAATGTACGAATATTGTGATACCGAAAAGTTGATTTGAGATTCAAACACTGTCACGTGTTAAATTTAATCTAATTGTGCTGCTGGTTTTTTAAGGTCATGTTGAGCAGTTTGTGGTGAATGAATCGTAATTTATCCAATACAGGATTCGACAATGTAAATGGATATGCATCATCTAAGCCCATGCTGCGGTTCAACGCATTTAAATTAAAGGTCAAGGTCATCCAGTGTTGCAGCAATAGGTCAAAATCCTGAGCGCCAATCGGGTTTTCTTTTAATTCTAAATTATTCAAATCCGACTTATTGGTTTTGACCACTAATCCTGCATAGTAGGCTGTTTCTAGGGTGTCCATCATGTGCAAATAATGCGCCCATGTTTCCGCCCAATCTTCCCAAGGATGCGTACTAGCATAGGAACTGACATAGTAATCCGCCCAATTTTGCGGCGCACCGTCATTATAATGCCGTTTCAAAGCTTCACTATAATCTTGTCGTTCATCACCAAACAATTCCCGAAATTCCTCAATCAGTTCAGGGTGTAAATGTTTTATCAAATCAAAATAATAATGACCACTTTCATGTCTAAAATGACCAAGAAGTGTACGGTAGTTTTCCCCCATTTTTATACGCGTTGTTTCGCGGTAAATCACATCTGCTTCACTGGCATTCAAGGTAATAATGCCATTAGCATGACCGGTCATGACAGGTGTATTTTCTGTTGGCATGAGAAAATCAAAACGCAGCCCAAAACGGTCATCTTGACTGCGTTTAGGACGCGGCATGGTATTCAGTTGCTGCATTAAATACAAAAAACGCCGTTTGGCATGTTCCAATCGTGCCCAGTACACAATATGGTCTGGGTTATCTAAGTTGGGAATGGTGTGAGTGAGCAGGCAAGACTCACAGTAAATTTCTTCACTGTCGGCAGGCACCATCCAGTTACATACCTGATGATGCTGATAATTATGACAAGGTTTAAAGCGTTTTCCCTTTATTTCAGGATTTAACGCAAGCCACAGCGTAGTGCTGTGCTTTTCAAAACAGCCCATTTGCTTTTCAGAGGCAATATAACCCAGCGCAGTCTGACAATTGACACAGTGTGAATTGGCAAAAAAGATTTGGTTAGAACATACCGCGCAGCTGAAATACTTCATAGGCGTTGAGTGATGAATAGAATGATCAATCAGTATAAATGATGTTCAATGTTGATGAAATAAATTGAACTTCGAGTTTGTTACATGTCGGTCAATGTTCTTGTTTAAGAACAACGACCTTAAGAAATAGTCTTTCATCAAATAATACATCGCAGTAATAGTGCAAATGGGGCGGTAGGAGTGCGTTTATTGCACAAATAATGAACAATAAAATCTAAAAGAAAGTTAAAAGAACAAAATAATAGACCATTTTCATATTCCTCACTTGGCACAGATTCTGCATTTCTATCGATATTACGAAATAAATGTTTTGTATTACTTAAACAGGAGATGCATATGAACCACCATCAATCTGCAACATTTCTGCATCAATTAAAGCAGTTTTTCATTGAGCTACTGAGCGCCCGCGCGGGTTTCTATATTCATCAAAAAAAATAAGGAAAAACAGTGCCTAAACAAAAGCTGGCGCGTATCAGTATTACCGTGCCTGAAAAAACAGTCGATGCTTTGGATCAAAAAATTGTCGATCAGCATTATGAAAGCCGTTCTCAGGCCATTGTCGACATGATCAATAAGCATCTGATTGCCGATCAGGAGCAACGAAATGAAGTGATGGTCGGCACATTTACCTTACTTTATGACGCAAGTAGTACGGCGCTACGTATTCAGCTTTTAGATTTACAGCAGCAGTTTTTAGAACAAGTGGTGAGCTCGCTGCATATTCAACTCGATGATCACAAAATTTTAGAAGTCATGATTCTGCAAGGTGTCAGTTCAGAGCTCAAAGTCATCAGTCAGCATTTTTCAGCACTTAAGGGTGTGATTAAAGGACATTTGGAGTTGATGGACGCTGTAATGCCGCCAATTCCGCAAAATGCAAAGAATTAAGGAGTTTTAAAATGGGCCAATTATATCGATCACAAGGTCAGTTTAAAGACAAAGTAACAGACCAAAATAAACCACATGCTAATGCAGCCGACCATAGACCAAATCGTGGAAAGTGTAATGCTCAATCAGTCAGCAATCCGAAAACACCATCGTTTTTGTACACCAATACCAAATTTAACTGTAATGCCATCGGGGAAATCGCACTATGATCAAAAAAGCCTGCTTATCTGCTTCCGTTGTGACCGCTATCTTACTAGGTGGTTGTGACAATACAGCCAAAACACCTGAACCAAACGCGCAAGCAGAAGGCACAGTCAATACAAAAGCCATTACGATCGGCTATAGCGACTGGCCTGGTTTTGTCGCATGGCAAGTTGCTATTGAAAAAGGCTGGTTGAAAGAAGCCGGTGTCAATGTGGACTTTAAATGGTTTGATTATTCAGCTTCATTATCTGCATTTGCGGCAAATCAGTTGGATGCCGTTCTAGTCACCAATGGTGACAACTTAGTCACGGGTTCTGGCGGCACGAAAGGCGTCATGATTATGGCGACGGACTATTCTGCGGGAAATGATGTCATCATTGCTAAAGATGGCATCAATAGCCTTGCCGATCTAAAAGGTAAAAGTGTCGCGACAGAAAAAGGCTTGGTTGATCATTTACTTTTGGCGACAGCATTGGATGATGCAAAAATTCAAGCTTCTGAAGTGAAGTTGGTCAACACTATGACCAATGAGCTGCCACAAGTATTTGCGAGTCCAGATATTGCAGCGATTGCCGTGTGGCAACCGGTCGCAAATCAAGCGCTGAAAGCTGTTGCTGGATCAAAAATCATTTATACATCGAAAGATAAACCCGGTCTGATTTACGACACATTAACCGTCAACATGACGCATTTATCTGCCAACAAAGAAGAATGGAAAAAAATCATTCAAGTTTGGGATAAAACGGTTAAATACATCAATGACCCTGCAACGCATGCCGATGCCGTGAAAATCATGTCAACCCGAGTTGGTGTTGACCCTGCACAATATGAACAGTTTATTGGAGGGACACATTTACTGGATTTAGCTGCCAATAAACAAGTCTTTAAAAAAGGAACAGGTTTTGACTCAATTTATGGCTCTAGTTACCACGTAAATAAATTTAATGTTGCCAATGGTATTTATAAAACTGAAATGGATGTCGATGGATCAATCTATCCAACGTTGGTTGAAGAACTAAAATAAGTTGAAATATAACTAAAAAGGCCCTGAATGGCGTAAATACTTCAGGGCTTAACAATATTAAATTAATATCAATGAAAGATAGCAAAGTGCAGAACTTAAGCTTCTTCATCCATGGCATTGGAATAAAACTTTACCCCTAATTTGATTCGGTCGCGGCCTTGGCTTATGCGCCAGCGGTTGGTATCGCGCAGTGAATAGACACAGCCGCAGTATTCCTGCTGATAAAATTCTTCTTTTTTACTGATTTCCAGCATACGTACAGCGCCACCATTTTTACGCCAGTTATAGTCCCAATAGGTAATTCCGTCATAATGTGAAGCCGAACGATGCCCGCAGTCATTAATCTGCTGCATGTTTTTCCAGCGTGAAATTCCCAGTGAACTGCTGATCAGGCTAAAGCCATGTTCTGCTGCATATAATGCTGTACGTTCAAAGCGCATATCAAAACACATGGTACAGCGGATACCTTTTTCAGGCTCATTTTCCATGCCTTTGGCACGTTCAAACCAGTTGTCAGTGTCGTAATCACAGTCGATAAACGGAATGTTGTGTTTTTCTGCAAAGCGGATATTTTCCTCTTTACGGATTTCATATTCTTTAACTGGATGAATATTAGGATTGTAAAAAAAGATCGAAAAATCAATACCAGATTCAATTAAAGTTTCCATGACTTCGCCAGAACAGGGCGCACAGCAAGAATGCAATAAAAGCTTGTCATGACCTGTTGGGAGAGTCAGTTTCTGACGTTCAAGTTTGTTTGACATAATCATAAGCTATAAATATAAACTTTATATTTTAGCGATTTATGGACATATCAAATTTTGAATATGCTGATTTTTTCTAAGTTTTGAGTTGAGACTGATTCAGTACAGAGACTTAAAATTGAAACAGATATGAAGATGCATTTATTTTATTTCGTGTTCATTTGCTTATTCCATTCAATTTGAAAATCATGTGCCAATTGGTCTAATTGAGTTGCTTTAAGGTTTTTAATCAGCACTTCTTGCGCTTCAAAAAAGGCATGATCAAGTGCCCGATTGACCACTAGTTCTACTAAGCAATCTGGATGCATATTTTCATTGCCAATCGCAAAAATAGAAGGTTCACCAACAGCAAGGTAAATGTCATACAGCGAAATGTCATGCAGAGGTTTAATCAAACTCCAGCCGCCACCAGGGCCTTTCTCAGAATCAACAAATCCATGTTTTTTTAATCCCGACATGGTTCTACGCACTACAACTGGATTTGTTTCCAGCATCTCAGCGATTTGCTCGGAAGTAAAAGGCTTGTTTTCACGCGCCATGTGCAACAGAACATGTAGCATTCTTGAAAGTTTACTGTCTTTACGCATGAGGAAATAGGTGATTAGGGCAATTGATAGATTGTAACATTAAAAGTTTCTTATAAGCATGTTAAATGATATAGTAACTTTTAAAGTTACATATAGGCATTATGAATATGAATATGAATATGAATTATGAAGTTGTGATTATTGGTGGTAGTTATGCAGGACTTTCTGCTGCTTTACCTTTAGCACGTGCGCGCCGCCGTATTTTAATTATTGATGCTGGGCAACGTCGTAATCGTTTTGCTGAACATTCACATAATTTTTTGACGCAAGATGGCCGATCACCTAGTGCTATTGCAGCAGAAGCCAAAGTACAATTAGAAAAGTATTCCACGATTTCATGGCTTGCTGAAACGGTTACTGATGTAAAAGCGCTTGATGGAAAATATTTAATTGTTGCAGGTAATCAGCACATTCAAGCTGAAAAAATGATTATTGCCACTGGCGTACGTGACGAATTGCCTCAAGTGAATGGTTTGGCTGAACGTTGGGGGCAATCTATTTATCACTGCCCATATTGTGATGGTTATGAACTGAACTTAGGTGAAATTGGCATGTTAGTGTCGGGTATGCACTCATTGCACATGGCGTTGATGTTGCCAGATTGGGGAAATACTACTTTATTTTTAAATGATGCAATTGCTGTAGATCAATTGGATGATGAGTTATTAGCGAAGCTTTCTAAACGTCAAATTCAGATCGAAACGCGTAAAATTGACCATATTGAAGGTCATTGTGACGTTGTAATGGCAGATGGTGAACGAATTCAATTGGATGGCTTATTTGTTTCTACTGTTACTCGTCTGCAATCGAACTGGATTCAGCAGTTAGGTTTAGAGATAGACTGCAATGAATATGGCGAGGCCATTAAAACTTCGCCAGCAAAAGAAACAAATGTTAAAGGAATTTATGCTTGCGGTGATGTCACACGTTCAGGTGGTTCAGTTGCTTTATCCGTAGGTGATGGAGCAATGACAGGGATTGTCGCGCATAAATCTTTTATTTTTTAAAGTGATTGCATAGTAGTTTACAAAAATAGGGCAAGTATCTAAATGATAAATTTGGGTACTTGGACCTAAATATAAGAAATGAAAATCTAGTTAATAATTTGATCTTTTCTCAGTTTAAGCTGAGTTTAATTCACTTAGAACGATAAATAATCATATTCTAAAAGCGGACATACTTATCGATGATTTTCATTTTATCCTAAAAAGTCAGTAGAATATAGATATAAATACTTATTAAAAAAATATCATAAAGTATTGTTTATATTTAATTTAAAATTATTTATATCCAGATTATTTTTTAAATGCTCTCATCGAGCCAAGTTGAAATATATTCATCCTATAAAATTACCAAACATGAATTTCACTCACTTTGTGTTGAGGTTAAATCATTTTTATTCATCTTAAGATTCACGTATAAATTACTCCATACAGAAATTTTGATTATTTTAATTTTAGGGTAGTGAATCTCCATGAGTAATAAATTTGCATGTTCAATCAAACGTATCCGCTTTGATGAAAACTATAAACCAGCAGACAATACACGTCTAACAACGAACTTTGCTAACTTGGCGCGCGGTGAGCACCGTGAAGAAAATTTGCGCCGTACCTTGGCAATGATTAATAACCGCTTCAACACTTTGGCGAGCTGTGACAACCCAAATGCGGATCGTTATTCACTAGAAATTGACATTATTTCTGCTGAACTCGATGTAGAGGGCAATGGTCAAACTTTCCCGTTTATTGAAACTTTAAAAAGCACCATCATCGACCATAAGACCAATGAACGCATTGAAGGCATGATCGGCAACAGTTTTTCATCGTATGTACGTGACTATGACTTCAGCGTAGTATTGCCAGCACTCGGTTGCAAGTTCAATGAAAAACCTGAAGATTTTGGTGATTTACATGGCAAGCTATATCAACACTTAATCAATTCAGACGTATTCAAAGCTGAATTCAAAAAACAACCTGTGATTTGCTTAAGTGTTTCAACGACAAAAACCTATTACCGTACTGCAAATGTGCATCCGATCTTAGGTGTGGAATACACCAATGATGACTATTCACGTACCGATGACTATTTTGCAAAAATGGGCTTAAGTGTTCGTTACTTCAAACCTGAAAATGCGACTGCGCCATTGGCATTCTATTCAGCAAATAACTTGCTGAACGACTATACAGATTTCGAACTGATCAGCGCGATCAGCACCATGGAAAGCTTCCAAAAAATCTACCGTCCTGAAATTTACAATACCAATGCGACAGCAGGTTTAGTGTATCAACCAAGCTTAAGCTTTGGCGATTACTCATTAACCCGTATTGTGTACGACCGTGTTGAACGTGGCCAGTTGGCGGTTAAACAGGGCAAATGGACGGAAGAGAATTTTATTCAGCCATATCAAGACATTTTGAATGAGTGGGCTGCTAATTTTAGCATTGAAAATGCAGACGCAGCTTAATTTTAAATCACGTAAATAGATGAAAACGCGGGTGTAAACCACCCGTTTTAAAGAAAATAGAGATAGAAGATCGAATATGGCCATTTTACTCCCAACTTCAACTGCTGGCAGCTTACCTAAACCATCTTGGCTGGCTGAACCTGAAAAATTGTGGTCAGCATGGAAACTTGAAGGCGAAGAATTATTAGATGCAAAACGTGATGCGTTGAAATTATCTTTGCATGAACAAATCCATGCAGGCATTGATATTGTCAGCGATGGCGAACAAACCCGTCAGCATTTTGTAACCACGTTTATTGAACATCTTGAAGGTGTAGATTTCGAAAAGCGTGAAACGATGCGTATTCGTAATCGTTACGATGCAAGTGTACCTTCAGTTGTAGGTGAGGTATCGCGTAAGAAAGCAGTGTTTGTGGATGATGCGAAATTCTTACGCAGCCAAACCAATCAGCCGATCAAATGGGCTTTGCCTGGCCCAATGACGATGATTGATACTTTGTATGATGGTCACTACAAAAGCCGTGAAAAATTAGCTTGGGAATTTGCTAAAATCCTCAACCAAGAAGCTTTAGAGCTTGAAGCGGCAGGCGTAGATATCATTCAATTTGATGAGCCTGCGTTTAACGTATTTTTTGATGAAGTCAATGACTGGGGTATTGCGACCTTAGAGCGCGCGCTTGAAGGTTTGAAATGCGAAACTGCTGTTCACATTTGCTATGGTTATGGCATTAAAGCCAATACCGATTGGAAACAAACTTTGGGTAATGAATGGCGCCAATATGAAGAATCATTCCCAAAACTTCAGCAATCGAAGCTCGATATTATCTCGCTTGAATGCCAAAACTCTCGTGTACCAATGGATTTGATTCAACTCATCCGCGGTAAAAAAGTGATGGTTGGCGCAATTGATGTAGCAACCAATCAGGTTGAAACAGCAGAAGAAGTAGCAAATACATTACGCAAAGCATTGCAATTTGTAGATGCCGACAAGCTATATCCTTCAACAAACTGCGGTATGGCGCCTTTACCTCGCCACGTGGCGCAAGGCAAACTAAATGCGCTAAGCGCAGGCGCTGCCATTATTCGCCAAGAATTGACCGCATAAATTCGAGCTGACTCAATTTCATGTAAGGGCAAGAAGGAAATTAAATTTGCTATTGCCCAAACATGAGAAAGAGATAAGCCATATAGACCATTGAGATTGAAGAGATGATTGAAGCAACTGATTTTAGAAATGCAATGTCTTTATTGACGACTGCAGTCAACGTGATTACGACTGAGGGTGAAGCAGGCATGCATGGATTTACAGCATCAGCAGTATGCAGTGTGACAGATACACCGCCAACTTTGCTGGTTTGTATGAATCAATCATCTCGTTCTCATGCGCATTTTCTTGAAAATAAAGTTCTGTCTGTCAATGTTTTGGGCGCACAGCATGAGCAAATTTCCAATGCCTTTGCTTCAAGCAAATTTAATTCGGAAGAGCGGTTTAAATTGGGCTCTTGGACTGCATTAGAAACAGGTTCACCAATATTAAAAGATGCTTTGGTCAGTTTTGACTGTCAGATTGAACAGATTCAAGAAGTGGGTACGCACAGCGTGTTTATGTGCCGTGTGGTTGCAATTAAGCAAAGTCAGCAGGAAGAAAGTTTGGTGTATTTCAACCGTGCTTATCATGCTGTGGGTCAAGTGGAGTTGGCTTAAACCAGTCAGACTTCTTCAATACATCTTTTTAAAAGTATCTATTTCGTGGAACTCATTACTTTCTTAATTATTGGCGCATTTGCTGGTTTTGCTGCAGGGCTGTTTGGCGTTGGCGGCGGTACTATCATTGTGCCATTGCTCTATATTGTTTTTAGCCAAATGGGTTATAGCCCCGATGTGATTATGCATTTGGCGCTCGGCACGTCTTTGGCTACGATTGTGGTGACATCGATCAGCTCATTGATGGCGCACAATAAAAATGGCGCTGTGATTTGGCCTGTATTTAAAAATTTAGCTCCGCCAATGGCAATTGGCTGTTTTGCAGGCGCGGGCATTGCAGGCTGGCTGTCAGGTTTGCATCTGCAAATGATTGTCGGTGTGTTTTTACTTTGGGTGGCTTATACCATGTTTATGGGAGCAAAAAAGCCAGTCGATCCAAACAAAACTTTGCCATCTACAGCTAAGCAAATTGCGGCAGGTTCGGGTATCGGTGTGGCATCGGCCATCTTCGGGATTGGCGGAGGCAGTATTACAGTGCCGTATTTAACGGCAAATGGCGTGGTGATGCAAAAAGCGGTCGGGACGTCTGCGGCTTGCGGTTTACCCATTGCCATTGCGGGTGCATTAGGCTTTATGTTTTTTGGTATGCAACAGCAAGTTGAAATTCCAAATACCATTGGCTTTATTCATATCTATGCCTTTTTGGGCATTAGTGTGATGAGTTTCTTTACGGCTAAATATGGCGCGAAAACTGCGCATGCGCTTTCACCAGCAGTACTGAAAAAATGTTTTGCGGTGCTGTTATGTATTGTTGGATGCTTCTTCTTGTATAAAGGATTGCACTGATAAAATTTTAATGTGATATTTAGCCCGCGTCATGCGGGCTTTTTATCTCACAACAAAAACAAAAAAGCGACATTTCAGCATTACTCTAAGAATAAATTGCAAACAAAAATTTAATATGTACGCAAATAAACGTGTTTATCTCAAAAAATAATGATCTATATATATTGAAACTATTCAAACAGCTCAGAATCTACAGCTGGCAGCCGTTGTCATAGCAAATAAGCTGAGCACTACAGCCTGTTTTGTTCTGCAATGGCTTTTAAACCCGCAAGAGAAAAAGTCTTTAAATGCATGGCTAAGGCATGAGCATTCATTGTCGATACATCATGCAAAGGGCTGGCTGCATTTGAACTGGCTAAAATCAGCATAAAACACGGCGCTAATACACTCAATACACAAGGTAAAAGCTGCGGATGATCTATAGGCAAGCCCGAAGCTTCACTGATAATTCGTCTGACCAAAACAAACTTACGTGTTCCATCCTGTTCAATAAATTGGTTTAAATGCGCAGAAGAGCTGAGCAATTCACGTATCAGCACTTGGCTGTAGCAGGTATTTCCCGATAATAATTTAGATACCAGCGCTTCAAAAAATGCCCTCAGCTTATCTTCCGCGCTAAGACTGGATTGAGCGAGCTGAATCAGATCCTGCTCATCTACATATTGCCGATGCGCTTCGACTAAGACAGCATGATATAGGCCATCACGGCCTTTAAAATGATAGTTGATTGAGGCGAGATCAACTTCGGCAGCTTGGGCGATGGCCTTATTGCTGGTTTTGGCAAAACCATGCTGAGCAATAAGCTCTGCAGCGCTTTGCAAAATTTTCTGTTTGGTGACATCACCGTCACTGCGTCCTAAACGATGCATATTTTCAGCAAACTAAGTGATATTTCATAAGCCGGAGTATATCTTTTTTTAGATTTTTCATGTTAGTTTAAATTAAATTTAAACTAATAATCACGACGGACAGATCGGGTGGCTTATGAAAAAGGGTGTGCTGGTTGCCATAGCGGTTTTAGCGCTGATCATCATTGCTGCAGCCGTTTGGTATATCAATAAAGATCAAGAAGCTTCTGATGAATTAACCCTGTACGGCAATGTTGATATCCGTCAGGTATCTTTGGCTTTTGAACAAAGCGGCAGAATCCAGCAGCTGAATGTGCAGGAAGGCGACCATGTCAAAAAAGGCGATGTGCTGGCGCAATTGAATACCGACGCGCTGAATATTCAGCGGCAGCAGGCGGAAGCGCAGCTTAAAGTGCAGGAGCAGGCCGTCATTGAACAAGATGTTGGCACGCGCCCTGAGCAGATTAGCCAAGCGGAAGCGCAGCTGGTTTCAGCGCAGGCTCAATTGGACAAAGCGGATAAAGATTTAAAACGCATGCAGGTTTTGTTTCAAGATACCGCAGGACAAGCGATCAGCAGGCAAGAACTGGACTCAGCCAAAAGCGGCCAAGCTACAGCTGCTGCTTCAGTCAAAGAAGCAGCGGCCAATTTAAACTTACTGAAAAATGGCGCCCGAAAAGAAGACCGTGAAGCAGCTAAAGCACAGGTAGATGTTTCTAAAGCAAATTTAGATTTAATTCACTACCAGATTCAGCAAAGCGTATTAACAGCACCGGTAAATGCAGTTGTACGGGCGCGCCTGCAGGAAGCTGGCGATATGACGACTGCGCAGAAACCTGTGTACACGCTGGCGCTGAGCGATCCGAAATGGGTGCGCGTCTATGCGAATGAAAAAGACCTGAGTGAAATACATATGGGCGCTGCAGCGCAAGTGATTCGTGATGCGCAGCCAGACCAGCCGATTCAAGGAAAAATTGGTTATATCTCTTCGGTTGCAGAATTTACGCCAAAAACTGTGCAAACAGAAGATATTCGCACAAGCCTTGTCTATGAGGTGCGCGTATATGTGCAAGACCCTAAAGATATGCTGAAAATGGGACAGCCTGTCACTGTCAAAATTGCCAAAAGTCAGCGTGCTTCTGCGCAGACGGCTTCAGTACATTGACACCGCTTTATTCAGTCGAGCAGGCGGAGAGTAAAACTCATGAATGAAGCATTTATTTCACATGTGGTCACTGCAAGGAATTTGCGCCAAGTTTTTCCTGCACCAGGCAAAAATACCCCAGATATTTGTGCCATTCAGGATTTGAATATCGCCATCCCATCTGGCCAATTAACCGCTTTGGTCGGCCCAGACGGCGCAGGAAAAACAACGTTAATGCGTCTGATTGCTGGGCTCTACAAACCGAGTGCAGGATCACTGGAAGTATTAGGCATTGACGTAGCCAAGCACCCGCAGCAGATTCAAGACCGCATCAGCTATATGCCTCAGCGCTTTGGGCTGTATGAAGATCTCAGTATTCAAGAAAATTTAAATCTCTACGCCGACTTGCATGGCGTGCCGCCCGATGTACGTAAAGAACGTTTTGCTCGGCTATTGGCGATTACCGATTTAAGCCAATTTACACAGCGTCCAGCGGGCAAATTATCAGGGGGCATGAAGCAAAAGTTAGGTTTAGCCTGTACTTTAGTGCGTTCGCCTGAATTATTGCTGCTGGATGAACCCAGTGTTGGGGTAGATCCGTTATCACGGCGTGATCTATGGGAAATTATTCAGCAGCTGGTTGCCGAAGAAAATCTGAGTGTGATGATCAGTACGGCCTATATGGACGAAGCAGAACGCTGTGCCGAAGTGTATGTCATGTATGAAGGCCAAGTGCTGAAACAAGGCAAGCCGCATGAGTTGAGTGAACAAGTGCGCGGGCTGACATGGCAGGCTCAGCCGCCCGATGGGATGAAAGCCCGTATTTTACAGTCACACCTTTTAGATTTGCCTGAATATATTACCGATGCTGTGCCCAAGGGCGACATGGTGCGTTTTATCAGCACAGCACAGCATCCAAAATTGCCAGCAGAATATCTGCCTGCGTATACACAAGTGACAGCCCGCGAACCTGAACTTGAAGATGCATTTATGCTTTTTTTACATCAGGCGCAGCAGCAAAGCAACGCCTCCTTATCAGAAACGGATGCCAGTCCTAAAAATCAGCTGCCAATACAAGCTGAGCAAACCATAGTAACTGAAACAATGACGCTGGGTAGAGAACAAGCGCCCGTCATTAGGGTTAAAGACTTAGTGCGTAAATTTGGCGATTTTACCGCGGTAGCCAGCACGTCTTTTGATGTGCAGCGCGGAGAAATTTTTGGTTTATTGGGGCCAAATGGTGCCGGGAAAACCACTACGTTTCGAATGCTATGCGGACTCTTGCCTGCCAGCAGCGGCACTTTGGAAGTTGCCGGCATGAACTTGCGTTATGCCCGAGCAGAAGCGCGAAAAAAGATTGGTTATGTGTCGCAAAAATTTGCCTTATACAGCAATCTGACCGTGATGGATAACCTGAAGTTTTTTGGCGGCGCCTATGGCTTGTCCGGAAAAAAATTAACACAGCAAATAGATCATGCATTGCATCAGTTTGAACTGAAGCCTGATGCTAAAAGCGGCGACTTACCGAACGGTTTTAAACAGCGGCTGTCTATGGCGGCAGCTTTGCTTCATCAGCCTGAAATTGTCTTTTTAGATGAACCTACCAGCGGGATTGATCCTCTAGCGCGTCGGTCATTTTGGTACACCATTGGAGAGCTGGCCAATCAAGGCATCACGATTATCATCACCACTCACTTTATGGAAGAAGCGGAATACTGCGACCGAATTGCGATACAAGATGCAGGAAAGCTATTGGCTTTAGGCACACCCAAGCAAGTGCGATTGCAGGCTGGGTTGGCGCAGGCGCATGATATGAACAGCGCCTTTATTGCGATTGTTGAGCAGGCGCGGAGGGCTTAGGCATGAGTATTAATACTTTTTTTCGCCGTTTAAAAGCTTTAATTGGTAAAGAAAGCAATCAGCTGCTGCGTGATAAAAGCAGTCTGGCAATTGGTTTGATCTTGCCGATCATTTTGATTTTACTGTTTGGATATGGCTTATCTTTCGATTTAAGCAATGGCCGGGTAGGCGTTGTGGTACAAAACAGCACGCCGCAAAGTGATCAGCTGATTTCAGGTTTAAACGGCAGTCAATATTTATCGGTAACGCCTTTCAACAATTTTCATGATGCGCAAGACGCCATGGGACGCGCTGAGATTGATGCCATTGTCAATGTGCCGTCAGATTTTGCTGCGCAGCGTGAAAATGGCTCTGCAGATATCCAAATTATTAGCAATGGGCGCTCTACCAGCATCGCTTCTGCTTTGCAGGGTTATATTGCTGGCGCATTTGCCTCGGCGCAAGCTATTCAGGCAGACCGCAGCAATGCTGTCAGTACAGTCGGAACCATCAATGTTGAACAGCGTATTTGGTTTAATGAGTCTGCAAATAGTACTTGGTTTCTAGTACCAGGCTTAATTGTACTGATTTTGACTTTAGTTGGCGCATTTTTGACAGGGCTTTTAATCGCGCGTGAACGTGAGCGGGGTACGTTGGAAGCATTATTTGTTACCCCAGTTCGGCCTCTAGAAATGGTCTTGGCCAAACTCACGCCCTATATCATTATTGGTGTTATTGATATTGCAGCGTGCCTTTTGGCTGCCTCGCTGATTTTTGATGTGCCCATCCGCGGTTCTTTACTGTCCATCGTTAGCGCTTCATTTCTATATTTACTGGTGTCTTTACTGCTGGGTTTAACCATTTCAGGTTTTTCGCAAAGCCAGTTTCAGGCCAGTCAGATGGCTTTATTGGCCAGTTTTATGCCTGCCATGATGCTTTCTGGTTTTGTCTTTGATACCCGAAATCTTCCGTTTGCTGTGCAAATCATCAGTCAAATACTGCCGGCTACACATTTTATGACTTTAATTAAAACACTGTTTTTAGGCGGAGATGACTGGCGGCTTTGGTTTAAAGAATGCAGTATTTTGATGATTTATATTGCAGTTCTGACAGCAGCATCCTGCATTTCACTGAAAAAGCGCTTGAGGTGATTCAAAATGACATCTATTTTTGCATGGCTGAATTACTTGATGGTTCTGGTTAAAAAAGAATTTTTAACCATTTTCAGTGATCCAGCCAATCGAACCATTTTATTTGCGCCAGCACTGATTCAGGCTTTACTGTTTGGCTATGCTGCCAGCTACGATGTCAATCATGTGGAATATGCGGTATTAGATCAAAGTCACGGTCAGGCATCGGCGCAATTGCTGCAGCATTTGGATGGTTCGGGCATCTTCAAACGTACAGCGACTTTGCAAAATAATAGTCAGATTCAGCAAGTCATTGATGACCGGCAGGCTTTGGCTGTTATCACCATTCCTAGCGATTTTGAAGATAAGCTGAATCAAGGGCAAAGCTCAGCCATTCAGGTTATTTTAGATGGACGCAACTCTTCAACGGCCAGTATGGCGGGTTCATATATCAACAGTGTGGTGGCGCAAGTCAATCAAGAGCGGACTGGCGCTGTTTCCAGCGTCAATATTCAAACACGTGTTTGGTATAACCCCAATGCCGAGTCGCGCTGGGGCTTAATGCCATCATTAATTGCTGCCTTAAGCATGATGCAAACTTTACTGCTGTCTGCTTTATCCGTGGCACGTGAGCGAGAACAGGGTACATTTGACCAGCTTTTGGTTACGCCGTATACGCCATTGCACATTATGATTGGCAAGGCATTACCGCCGATCTTTGTTGGATTGATGCAGTCGACCATCATTCTATTAATCATCATGTTTTGGTTCCAGATCCCAATGAACGGTTCATTAGCTTTACTGTATTTTGGCTTATTGTGTTTCAATATTGCAGTTGTCGGCGTTGGACTGTCGATATCTGCAGTATCTTTAAATATGCAGCAGGCAATGCTATATACCTTTTTCTTGATTATGCCCATGATGCTGCTGTCGGGTTTGCTGACTCCTGTACAGAACATGCCGCATCTTTTAGAAATGTTGACCAATGCCAATCCTTTAAGATTTGGCTTAGATCTGATTCAGCGCGTGTATTTGGAAGGCGCGACGATTTCACAAGTGAAATGGAATTTTGTCCCTATGGCAGTTTTAGCTGTACTGACTTTGCCGCTGGCGGCTTGGCTGTTTAGAAATCGGCTGAGTTAAATGGCGTGATCAGTGATATTTTGTACAGAGATAAGATGATATAGATGCAATGTGCTGTTTTTAAAACCCATTGCATCATTTTGAAATATTGAGCTGTAAGCGTAAGGCTGTTGATAACAGGCTGAGTCAAAGCTCTGTGCTTTTAGAAAAAACATTGATAATCACAATGCCCAATAAAATAAAGCCCAAACCAATCATGGCAGGCAGGTCTAAATTTTGTTTAAACACAATCCAGCCCACACATGAAATAAGCACAATGCCTGCAGCGGACCACATGGCGTAGGCCAATCCCATAGGAATCGATTTAAAGGTCAGACCTAAAAAGAAGAGCGCAATGGCATAGCCCAATACGGTAAAAATAATCGGCACAAGTTCAGTAAAGCCATTGCTTGCTTTTAAGGCGGATGTAGCAATCACTTCGGCAATGATTGCAATGAGCAAATATATAAACGACATTGATTTCCTATAGGCATTCTACGGCATGGTGCAAGAGGTGCTGTTTTTCATTTCGCAACCAATCTGCACTTTCTGTCGTGGTATCAGTGCGATGCTGAAATGCATAATGTGGAACATAAATATCCACCTCGAACATCAGCTGTACTGCTTGACCGTTAATAATTAGGTTTTGCATTAAATGTGTTTCATCAATAATTTCGAAATGATCAAAGTTAAGTGCTTGATCTTGCTGAGATGAAGTCGTTGTATAGTACTTATGCAGACCATCTACAGCGATGGATACTTCAAAGCTTTCAATCAACGTTTCATACCCAGCTGGTGCAGATGATATGTTGATGCTGGCAATTGTTTGCTGATCTACGGGTAAACGACTCATTGCAAAGGCCACATGCTTATCACAAATAATTAAACCGCCATCTATCTGTAATAGTTGATGACTTTCTACATCGAGGGCTGACATCAACCGCAGGCCTAAAAATAGCCCTTCATGAACTTGCTGACGCCAGTCTTCGACATACGCATTGCTTGGAGAAAATTCTAAAATGCAGTTACCAATCGCATGCAGTTTGGCGGGTTCTGGCCATTGCACATGATTTTGATAATTTGAGTGTGCTTCAACATCCCAAGACAATAATTGCTGTTCAGCATCCCAAAGAGTGTTGCCAACCCAGCCTTGACGTTCATTCACTGGCGTATTTTCTTGGCATTTTAAACGTAGATCGATGGTGAAACTACGTGACTGAAACCAATACACAATGGTTTTTTCATCCGTTAATCCATTCGAAAAACTAATGCTTTTACGGCGAAAAGCACCATATAAATAGTCTGGAATAGGACCTGAAACCTCTTGGCTGGCTGGAAGCTGTGCTAAAGCCTGAAATAGATTCATGCGTTTGCTCCTTGTACTTCTGTATTTTCATCCATACCAAATGATGACAAAGGCACAGCATTTCTTAGACTCAGCTCTCCTGAAGCGATACGTTTTTTGAGATAACTAAAGGTTTGCGCGGTTTGATTAAATAAATGTTCACCACCAATTAAGGGCTGATATTTAGGCGCTTCAGTTGAATGTACTGGCTCAATGATCGTGTCGTAATTGCAGGCGCAGAATAAGGGGAAAGAGTAGCGTTCTTCAGAGACTTTTTTAACACGGTGTTTGGTGGCCAAATATTTGCCATTCGACAAAATTTCCATCATGTCGCCAATATTCATCACCAAGGTATTTTCAATCAATGGAATATCCATCCATTCACCTTGTTTATTTAGTACCTGCAAACCTGGTGCAGTCGGTAAGAGCAGTGTAAAGCACTCATAATCTGTATGCGCGCCAATACCTTCGGCATCTTTCACTTCAGGGTTATAGGGATAATGGATTAGACGCAGTTGGCTGGTCGGATGGGTAATTTTGCAATCAAAAAAATGCTCATCTACATTCAATGCTAAAGCAAAGGCCTGAAAAATTTGTTCGCTGATACTGCGTAAATGGTGGTAATAATCACTGACCGTACTTTTAAATGTGGCATCATCTGGCCATAACGTAGGGCCCAGCAAGGGAAATGCCGTCGTTTCGCCGTGGTAATCATAATTGATGTCATAGGCTTCTTTTAAGTCATAGCTGTTGCCTGCAAACTGTTCTTCACCAATTGGCACATAGCCACTGTGATTTTTCGACAGCCCAATATAGTGTTGCATTTTACTGGCAGTATCTTGTTGGAAATAGCGCTTTGCCACCTGAATCAGTGATGTCGCAAAATCAAAATTGAACTGATCACCTTTTAAATATAGAAAACCAACATCTTTACAGGCTTGATCCAACGCAGAGGCTACTTCTAAGCGTTCTGACAATTCCGTGCTTTGCATTTTCGATATATCAACAAGTGGCAAAACATAAGATTCATTCATCTTCAATTCCTATAATGTTGGCCGTCCAACGCTGTAGTACATCATTTAGGCCGTCCTAAAGATGAAGAGGGATTAATCCAGTTATTTTTGCGTACTGACTTGGGTCATACGCGGAATTTTTGGTAAGTTCTCTAACGCAGGGTCGAGCTCGTCTTCCTGTGCATGCACCAAGAAATCTACCCGTTCGCGCAGTTGTTTAAATTCAGGACTCAGCATGAGTTCAGGATTACGAGGACGGGGTAAATCGACCTCAATAATTTCTTTAATTTCACCAGGATTGGCTTTGAGCGCTACAATACGATCCGCCAATAAAATGGCTTCATCCATATCGTGTGTCACAAAAATAATGGTGATATCAATGTTTTGCCAAAGATCCATTAAATGTTTTTGCATTTTTTGACGGGTATGCGGGTCAAGCGCGCCAAACGGCTCATCCATCAATAATATTTTTGGTTCATTGACCAATGCGCGGGCAATAGCAACGCGCTGTTTCATCCCGCCAGACAGCTGATGCGGGTACTGATCTTGGTATTTTTCTAAACCAATAATATCAATCCATTCGCGGGCGCTGGATTCAGCCGAAGCATTGCTGGCACCTTTCATTAAAGGGCCGAACATCACATTTTCTTTGACCGTTTTCCATGGAAAAAGCGTGTAGCCTTGAAACACCATGCCACGCTCAGGGCTTGGGCCTTCAATGGCTTGGCCATCGACCAGCAATTCACCGCTACTGTAAGGATCAAGCCCAGCCACAATTCGGCTAAAGGTCGATTTACCGCAACCCGATGGGCCAATCACGCAGATAAATTCACGTTTATGAATCTTTAAGTCCAACTGATTTAAAATAGTGCGTTCAGTTTTGCCGTGCTTAAAACTTTGTGTGAGTTTTTTTGCTTCTAAAATGACAGGGCGTGCATAAATTGCATCGAAATAAGTGCTGGCATTAAATTCTGTGCTGTTCATTATTTTGCTCCTGCTTTCCATTTAAATAGACGTTGACCGAGTTTCATCAGCACCACATCGCACACCAAACCAATCACACCAATGATGAGGATCGCGGCATAGACATTGTCAAAGTTTTGGTAACGTGCTTGTTGGGTTATAAACCAAGTAATCCCAGAGGTCGTGCCAATCAGTTCAGATACGATTAGATAAGTCCAAGCCCAACCCAGCAATACACGTAAGTCACGGTAAATGTCGGGCAGTGCCGCTGGAATCACCACATGAAATAAGCTTTTCAATTTATTGGTACCCAGCGTAAAACCTGCTTCGATCAGGCCCCGGTCAACCATCCGTGTGGTATTGGCAATAATTAGAATTTGCTGAAACAGCGTACCAATCACAATAATGGCAATTTTAGGTGCATCATTAATGCCTAAAATCGCAACGGCCAAGGCACCAAAAGCAGGTGCAGGCAAGTAACGGAAAAACTCAACAAAGGGTTCGGTCAGTTGTGATATTTTTTGAGAAAAACCGCAAAGAATGCCGAGCGGAATACCGATGAGAGAGGCAATAAAAAAAGCGCTGAACACAATTTTAATACTGTGCCATAAGCTTTGATGAAACCATGGGGCATCAGGTTGGGCAGGCGGGGTAATAAAGGCTGTAACCAGCGCTTTTGCCACTTCATGCGGTGCAGGTAGATAGATCGGATTGACCAGTTTACCTTGCGGTGGTTCTGCACCTGCATTGACCGCAGATTGCGCTTCAGCATAAAACACCGCTTTGTCGACACGGCTATCGACCTGAAAATACGGCACACTGCCAGACTGCGTAATTTGTACCTGCGGGTGCCATAAAAATGGCAAATAACTCACTGCACACCAAATGAGCACAGGAATTAAAAATGATCCTAAGCCAAGCAAAAGCTTACTTTTTGGATTGAGCTCTCTTGCGACATAACCCATACTGACCAAGCCCCAATATTACTTTTTTAATAAAACGTAATACTGTTAAGCAATTTGAATGCCAAACGCGTGTATGGCGTGATTTATTGGCCTTATGTAAAGTTATATAGGCTATAAACAGCAAAAAGCCTGCAACAGAAGCAGGCGATATCATTTTTTTGATCAAAACTGATGCCAAAATGTGCTTTTATGGCGCAACCAATTGCAAAAACAATTTTTTCATTCCTTCACTCGCGCCAGCTTTAATCAATTGATACTGCTCTGGTACACGCTGATAGTCTGCTTTCGGGTCGATATAAAATGCACGGCAGTTTGTTGGGATTTCGTGAATCAATCCAGCCACAGGATAGACAGCCAGACTCGTGCCAATCACAATAAAAATATCTGCCGTTTGTACACTTACAATGGCATCTTCGTATGCAGGAACTGCTTCGCCAAACCAGACCACATGTGGCCGTAAAGGATATCCTTCAGGGCATTTGTCGGTGTCTAAGTTTAAATCTGCACCTTCAATGGGAAACAATTCCTGCGTATATTGGGCCTGAGGGTCAGAGCTTTTTGCGTAACGAATATTGCCATGCAGATGTAGTACATTTTGACTGCCTGCACGTTCATGTAGATCATCAATATTTTGTGTAATGACTTGAACATCAAAAAAATCATCGAGTTCAGCAATTAATTTATGCGCTGCATTTGGCTCTGCGGCTAAAATATGTTTACGGCGTTCATTATAAAATCGCTGAACTAATGCAGGATCGCGTGCCCAAGCTTCCGGTGTAGCAACATCTTCAATACGATGCTGTTCCCAAAGACCATCACTGTCACGGAAGGTATTGATGCCGCTTTCTGCGCTCATGCCGGCACCTGAAAACACCACAATTTTTTGCATAGATATTTAGCCTTATATTTTAATTGATAAGTCCATTGCGTACGGTTGCATGTATTGAACGAATAATTCAGCGAATTTACTGTACTCAAAATATAGCGATTACTTCAACTTAGCTGATGCAATTCTTGTAGCACCCAATCGACAAATTTTTGTATTTGCGGTGAACTGTCTTGGCTCGAATGGACTAAATAATATTTTCGGCTACCGTGCAGTTTTTTATTTGATGCAATGACCAATTCTTTTTTTCTCAGTTCTGCTTCAATCAGCATTTGTGGAATGAGTGCCATACCCATGCCATGACTGGCGGCCACAGAAAGCATAGAAAATAGTTCATGTCGCTGACCATCAAATGGTTTTGGATGCTGAAGCTGATGGGCTTGAAACCATTCTTGCCAAATACTTGGACGGGTGGTTTGCTGTAATAAGGGCAATTGAAGTAACTCGTCATCGCTTAAATTAAAACTGTGATCATCAGTCATTTCCGCATGGGGGAAGTTGTTTTCTATTAATTGGGGGGAACAAACGGGAACCACTTCTTCATCCATTAAATAATGCGCTTGAATGCCCGGCCAATGCTCAATTTGCTGCTGAGTTCCTGCAAAAATCGCCGCGTCAAAGACATTTTCATTAAACAAAAAAGGTTTAGTACTGGTTTCCAAATGCACGGTAATTTCAGGATGTTGCGCATTTAATTTATGTAATTTTGGCAACAGCCAACGTGTGGCAAAGGTTGGCACAACGCCCAGCTTTAAAGTACCGCCCAATCCTTTGTGCGTCATAATATCTGAGGTGCTTTTTTCGATGCCTTGCAAAAATGGTTTAATACTTTTTGCATATTGCTTGCCTGCTTCTGTGAGATCTACACCGTGACGTGTTCGGCTAAATAGCATGACACCTAAATATTCTTCAAGCTGTTGAATTTGGCGCGACACGGCACTTTGCGTAATAAATAACTCTTGAGAAGCATGCGTATAACTTGCGTGTTTCGCAGCAGATTCAAAGCAAATTAAGCTTTGCAAAGACGGAATATTGCGCCGCATAGATAAAGTCCTTTTTATCGATAGGTATCACAAAATGGCATATAAGAATGATTTTCATATACCACTATAGTCTATAAATAAAGCAAACCGCAGTTCAAATCAGTGGCTAAAGTGCTTAACACGCTGTGAGCTATGCTTAGGTATGCGAAAAGCGCATATCTACATGCAAATTAATCGTTTGAATGAATCACTTTTCACACATAGCATCAAATAAAACAACGAAAACCTGAAAAAGCAGAGGATGCGATGAATCAAATGGTCAATGTAAAAAAAGCAAAAGTACGATTTAACTGGCAAGACCCATTTCTTTTGGAACAGCAATTAACAGAAGAAGAACGCATGATCCGTGATACTGCACATGCTTATTGCCAAGAGCGTTTGCAACCACGTGTACTCGAACAATTTCGTCATGAAAAAACAGACGCTTCAATTTTCCGTGAAATGGGTGAACTGGGCTTACTTGGCCCAACCATTCCCGAGCAATACGGCGGCGCAGGTTTAAACTATGTTAGCTATGGACTAGTTGCACGCGAAATTGAATATGTTGATTCTGGCTATCGTTCAATGGCCAGCGTGCAAAGTTCTTTGGTGATGGTGCCGATTAATGAATTTGGCTCGGAAGAGCAAAAACAAAAATACCTGCCAAAACTGGCAACGGGTGAATACATTGGCTGTTTCGGCCTGACAGAGCCTGATCATGGCTCTGACCCTGGGAGCATGATTACACGTGCCAAAAAAGTGGATGGTGGTTACCGTCTAACGGGCGCAAAAATGTGGATTACCAACAGCCCAATTGCCGATGTTTTTGTGGTTTGGGCGAAAGAAGTATCGCCTGAAGGCAATGTAGGTGACATTCGTGGTTTTATTTTGGAAAAAGGCTGGGAAGGGCTATCAGCACCAGCGATTCACGGTAAAGTTGGCTTACGTGCCTCGATTACTGGTGAAATTGTCATGGACAATGTCTTTGTCCCTGAAGAGAACGCTTTTCCAGAAGTACGTGGTTTAAAAGGTCCATTTACCTGTCTAAACAGTGCACGTTATGGTATCGCTTGGGGCGCAATGGGCGCAGCTGAATTCTGCTGGCACACAGCGCACCAATACACCATGGACCGGAAACAGTTCGGTCGACCATTGGCGGCGAATCAGTTAATACAAAAGAAATTGGCGGATATGCAAACTGAGATTGCCTTAGGTTTACAAGCTGCGCTTCGCTTTGGACGTATGAAAGACGAAGGTATTGCAGCTGTAGAAGGTACATCACTGATTAAACGTAACAACTGTGGCAAGGCTTTAGATATTGCCCGTGTAGCTCGTGACATGATGGGCGGAAACGGCATTTCTGATGAGTTTGGTGTTGCCCGCCATTTGGTCAACCTCGAAGTCGTCAATACTTATGAAGGAACGCATGATGTACATGCACTGATTTTAGGTCGTGCGCAAACAGGCATCGCGGCTTTTGGTAACTAATTGAATTATATATCGATAAGGTGCTCTACATAGAGTGCCTTAGAGACTTTTTATGCAAAAATAAACTTAATCAATAAAGGATTCATCGTGAAACACTCTTGTAACTCTGTGCAATAGCCTGAGCAGTGATGAAATAAAAAGAATAATAAAGGCAAATGTGCAGACATAGGAATGCCGATGACTCATTTGGGAAAATGAGGAGCAAGGAAATGAATAACGAAATGCAAAACGGAGCAGGAACGCTCAAATTGCCTTCTAATGTAGGCACGATGCATCGTATTACCAGCAACACTTGGAAAATGGCCTTTATTTTTGCCTTTATTTCCTTGGTGATTGATGGTGTAGACATCATGTTGCTGTCATTCAGCCTGACCAGTTTAAAGGCTGAATTTGGTTTAAGTACATTTCAAGCAGGAATGCTTGGTAGCTCTTCTTTAGCAGGGATGGCGCTGGGAGGTATTTCAGGTGGATGGGCGTGCGATAAATTCGGTCGTGTGAAAACTATTGCTTGGTCGGTAGTATTTTTCTCAATCATGACCTGTATTTTAGGCTTTACCCAAAGCTATGAACAATTTTTAATTTTACGTTTTATTGGCGCATTTGGTCTGGGCTCACTTTATATGGCGTGTAATACGCTGATGGCAGAATATGTACCAACCAAATACCGCACAACGGTACTTGGGACTTTGCAAACGGGTCAAACCGTGGGGTATATCGTTGCAACGCTGATGGCGGGTGCCATTATTCCAGATCACGGCTGGCGCATGCTATTTTATGTCACCATTATTCCAGCTGCATTTGCCCTGATCTTTA
The DNA here is from genome assembly GCF_002018365.1 of Acinetobacter amyesii. Classification (GTDB taxonomy): domain Bacteria; phylum Pseudomonadota; class Gammaproteobacteria; order Pseudomonadales; family Moraxellaceae; genus Acinetobacter; species Acinetobacter amyesii. The sequence continues at coordinate 39,514 of NZ_MVKX01000008.1, read as the reverse complement.
TGCGTTTTGTTCCTGAACCAAAATCTTGGCAGGAAGCAAAAATTGAGCAGCTAAAACGCCGTGAATTAAAACTTGAGCCTGTACAGCAACATGCTGCGGTTAATCAAAATGCGCCTTCTGAAAGTATTTATAAACGTATTTTTGGACACACCAATCATCGCAAAATGTTTTTCCTTTGGATGTCGACCGCTGCATTTCTACAATTCGGTTATTACGGTGTCAACAACTGGATGCCAACGTATCTAGAAACTGAACTCAGCATGAATTTTAAAGCCATGACAGGCTATATGGTAGGTGCTTATACCGCCATGATTTTGGGTAAAATTTTAGCCGGCTATGCCGCTGACAAGTTCGGACGTCGTATTACCTTTGTGTTTGGTACGGTAGCCACGGCAGCGTTCTTACCAATCATCATTTTCTATAACACACCAACCAACATTGCCTATTTACTCGTAACTTTCGGTTTCTTATACGGTATTCCATACGGTGTAAATGCAACTTATATGGCAGAAAGTTTCTCGACGGATGTACGCGGTACGGCTATTGGCGGTGCTTACAATATGGGACGTTTAGGCGCAGCCATTGCACCAGCAACCATTGGTATGATTGCCGCTGGCGGATCATTCACCATGGCCTTTATTGTAATGGGTGCTGCGTACTTTATTGCAGGTGTAATTCCAGGCTTGTTCATTCGTGAACGTCAATATGACCCACAGCAAGCATCACTTTCTTCAGATGCGGAAAAAGAAAAACTGGCAAGTTTAGATACACATGTCGCTGATGCAGAGCAAAAAGCGGCTGCAAAAACTGCAACAGTAAAATAATTAAAAAGATCTGTGCCATAGCTAAATCCTATGGCACATCTGGAGTGAACTATGGGTGCATTAAAAGGAATTCGTGTATTGGACTTAAGCCGTGTTTTGGCAGGTCCTTGGTGCGGTCAAATATTGGCTGATTTAGGTGCAGAGGTAATCAAAATTGAGCGTCCTAAAGTCGGGGATGATACCCGCATGTGGGGACCACCTTGGATGCCTAATCAGCAAGGTCAAGCGACGAAAGAATCAGGCTATTACCAATGTGCGAACCGCAATAAATATTCTGTAGCCATTGATATTGCCAGTGAAGAAGGGCAAGCCCTAGTCCGTGAAATTGCCCAAACGGCAGATGTCGTGATTGAAAACTACAAAGCAGGTTCACTTGCCAAATATGGTTTGGATTATGCATCGCTCAGTGCGCTAAATCCAAATATCGTATATTGCTCAATTACAGGTTTTGGTCAGGATGGACCACGTGCAGAAGAACCAGGCTATGACTTTATTATTCAAGGCATGTCTGGCTTGATGAGTATTACTGGCGAATCTGATGATGTAATCGGTGGCGGCGCACAAAAAGTGGGGGTCGCTGTGGTCGATATTCAGACCGGATTATACTCAACGATTGCCATTCAGGCGGCATTGTTGGCACGGCAACATACTGGACGCGGTCAATATATCGATATGTCATTACTCGATGTACAGGTGGCGGCTTTAGCCAATCAAGGCATGAACTATTTGACCTCGGGTAAAGCACCCAAGCGTATGGGAAATAATCACCCGAATATTGTGCCGTATCAAACTTTTAAAGCCAAAGATAAGGAATTTATTATTGCCTGTGGTAATGACAAGCAATTTAAAGATTTGTGTATTGCGATTGGTTATACCGAACTGCTAGATCAGCCGAACTATTTACGTAATCAAGATCGAGTGAAGCACCGTGATGAATTAATTGCATTATTGAGTGCATATTTTCTGACTCAAGATGCTCAAGTTTGGGTCGATGCGATTCATGCGGTAAAAGTGCCAGTCGGTGTAATCAACTCTGTAGAAGACGCGTTAAATGAACCACAAATTCAACACCGCCAAATGGTGGTGAATATTCCACATGCTTTAAATCATGATTTTAAAGTGATTGGATCACCGATGAAATTATCTGATACACCAGTGGAATACCGTCACGCACCACCACAGTTAGGACAGCACACGACAGAAATTTTGTCCCAATATAGAACTGAAGCTGAATTAAATGAATTGGCCGCACAAGGTATTATTGATCAACTCAGTCATCCTGCAGCTTAAAATTCCCTAATTAAATTTTGGAATAGACCTAGTGCATAAATCATTTTTGAACTTTTAAAATTCATGTTTTAAATTCCCTCTCCTTTCAGGAGAGGGTTAGGGAGAGGTTGTTTTATGCTCAATCTTACAGAGCATGCTCCTCATCCCAAACGGAGATGGGGCTTTTATTGACAATTTAAGTACCGATTAATGATTATTTTTTGCTTTTTGAATAAGCACTAATATTTGGGCATTAAAAGTATCGCCAAAATTAAAAGTTTAGACCGAAGGACTCCAATACTTCGGTCTTTTTGATCATGCCGCAAGTAAGGCTTTTGCAGCTACGCGGTGTTTGGCCTGAAGTTCATCGATATCAACATTAACCAAGCTTTGATTTTTGACGACCCAATCGCCTTTGACCATGACATGTTCAGCACGATCTGCACCACAGAGTAGCAAAGCCGCGATCGGATCATGCGAGCCTGAAAAACGAATGTCATCTAAACGGTAAAATGCAAAATCCGCTTGGAAGCCTTCAGCGATTTGACCTAAGTGTTGCTCACGCCCCAACAGCTGTGCAGAGCCATGTGTTGCCCAGCTCAAGGCAAGCTCAGGTGTGATTTTTTCTGCGCCATATTTTAAGCGCTGTAAGTACATAGCTTGACGCGCTTCAAGGAGTAGGTTTGATGCATCACCCGACGCTGAGCCATCTACGCCTAAACCAATTTTGCTTCCTGCTTGGGTTAAATCGAGTGTTGGACAGATACCAGAAGCCAAGCGCATATTGGAATGTGGGCAATGGCAAATGCCTACTTTGGCTTGTCCTAAACGTCGAATTTCATCGGCATTAAAATGAATGCCATGTGCCAACCAAGTACGCTCATTTAGACAACCCACGCTTTCCAAATAATCGACGGTACGCATGCCGAAGTTTTGAAGGCAGAAATTTTCTTCATCTATGGTTTCTGCCAAATGCGAGTGTAAACGCACATCCAGTGCTACTGCAAGTTTGGCACTTTCACGCATGATGTCTTGAGTCACTGAGAAAGGCGAGCAAGGCGCAAGGGCAATATTCACCATGGCGTCTTCCTGCCGTTGATGATATTTCGATACTAAACGTTCAGAGTCTTTTAAGATGATGTCCATGTTCTGAACTGTATGCTGTGGCGGGAGACCACCGGCATCTTCACCTAAACTCATGGAACCACGAGTAAGCATCACTCGTATGCCTAGGTCTTGTGCTGCATTAACTTGTACATCGATGGCACGGTTTAGTTGATTTGGAAATAAATAATGATGATCCGCAGCAAAGGTACATCCCGACAGCAATAATTCTGCTAAAGCCACTTGAGTCGCTAAGTGTAATTGTTCTGGGTTTAATTTGGCCCAAATGGGGTACAAAGTTTTTAGCCATGGAAATAATGGTGCATTGACCACGGGTGCCCACGCACGTGTCAGTGTTTGGTAAAAATGATGATGGCTATTGATCAGGCCTGGGAGCATGACCAAATCTTTTGCATCAAATATTTCGTCATAATCTTGACGGGGCAGCGCATTTAGCCCAACCAGCTCAATAATTTTTCCTTGAGAAATCAGCACACCACCGCGAGCGTCCTGATCATTGGCAGTAAATACCGCAAGCGGATTTTTTATCCATACTATAGTCATAACAAAATCCAGATCAAAGAAATAATGGATTTTGAGCAATTTCCATACCACTGAAATTTTTAAAAATGCAACTTAAAGCTGATTTCAGCAATATTTAGGATGTATATCTATAAATTCATTATAAGAAACATGTATTTACTTAATAATAGTTTTTCCTGTTCTAATTTTTAGAAAGAATCTTCAAAAACTTAGCAATAGACCAAACAGTTAAAGCAACTTATTTATTGCATGGCGAACATCGATAAGTGATGAGGACCTTTGCATTATAAATATGTGATTATTTATTTTAAAAAATAATACTATTTATAATCAAAAAAATATTTTAAATGTGATTGGATTTAATTTCATCCAAAATAAATTTTAAAATATATCCTTCATTTTAAATTGTATCGCATCAAATATATTTTAAACACTGTGGGGAAATAGAATGAGTTTTAAATTAAAAACATTGGTCAAAACGATTTTAGTCTTCTCAACAGTTGGTATGCTGGGTTTGAGTCAATCTTATGCAGCGGAAAAGGCCGCTTTTGTATATTTGGGTCCAACCAGTGACCATGGATGGTCATATTCACATGAACAAGGGCGTATCAAGGCAGACAAAGCTTTAGCTGGAAAATATAAAACAACGTATATCGAAAATGTACCTGAAACTGCCGATGCAGAGCGTGTTATCCGTAACTTGGCACAACAAGGCAACAAAGTCATTTTCGGTACATCATTTGGTTATATGAACTCGATGGAAAAAGTTGCGAAACAATTTCCTAAAACAGTCTTTATGCACGCAACTGGTTATAAACAAGGAAAAAATTTAGGTGTGTACGAACTTAGAACTTATGAAGGGGCGTATATGCTTGGTGTGGTTGCGGGGCAAAAGACCAAAACCAATACCATTGGTGTCGTCGCGTCATTTCCAATTCCTGAAGTTGTTCGAAACATCAATGCTTATACCTTGGGCGCGCAGAGTGTAAATCCGAAAGTCAAAACTAAAGTAATTTGGGCCAATACTTGGTTTAACCCGGGTAAGGAACGTGAAGCAGCATTGGCATTAATCGCTCAAAAAGCAGATGTGTTGATGCAAAATACCGATTCGCCTGCTGTAGTACAAGCCGCACAACAAAAAGGGGTGTATGCATTTGGCTGGAACTCAGATATGAGTAAATTTGGACCAAAAGCACACCTTGCAGCGGCAGTGCTACATTGGGAAAAAATCTATGAACCTGTGATGAAACAAGTCGCGGCAAATACATGGAAGCCTTCGGCGATCAAATATGGCGTAAAACAAAGTGCTGTAAATATTGAAAACTTTGGCCCAGAAACGACGGCTGCAATGAAAACCAAAGCCATTGCAGTTCGTGATTCATTACGTACTGGGGCATTACATCCATTTACAGGACCGATTTATAAACAAGATGGCAGTCTACTGGTCGCAAAAGGCAAAACATTGACGGATATCGATTTGTCTAAAATGAACTACTATGTCAAAGGTGTAGATGGGTCACTACCTAAATAAGAATTTGATAAACAATACATTTTACAATATTGCAAGTTGCAAGAGAGGCAACTTGCTCTACATAGGTCGAGTGATTATGAGTATTCCCGTAATTGATTTAGCGCAGGCATTGAAGCCTTCCTCAGCCAATATCTCGGATGTAGTAGAAAAGTTAAGAGCGGCAGCAACCAGTTCAGGTTTTTTCTATGTAAAAAATCATGGAATATCATCTGCGTTGATTCAACGTCAGTTTGAATTGGCAGCTAAAATCTTTGCATTGCCATTGGGAACCAAACTTAAATATGATCAAAGTTTGAATGATAGCCATCTGGGCTTTGAACAGCTTGCAGCGCAAAAGTCAGACTACAGCGCAAAGCCTGATATTAAGGAAGGTTTCTACTGTGCTAAAAATTATCCTACAGATCATCCCTATGTTTTAGCCAAATATCAGGGTTATGGTATTAATCAATGGCCGAGTGCTGAAGTACCTGAAATGGAACAGTTTTGTCAGGAGTATATTGCACAGCTAAATGGCCTAGCACAGCGCATTATGCAACTCTTAGCACTGTCCTTGTCTTTAGATGAAAGCTATTTTGATGATTGCTGTATCGACCCCATGATTACCCTAAAAATGCTCTGTTATCCACCGCATCCTGTCGGTGCAGATGAATATAGCTTTGGCGTTGGAGCGCATACTGATTGGGGATCCATCACGATTTTAGCGCAAGATGAATGTGGCGGACTGGAGGTTTGTTTACCCGATGGGACATGGGTTGCAGCACCACCGATCAAAGATACATTTATTGTCAATTTAGGCGATCTGATCCCACGTTGGAGTAATGACCTGTACAAATCAAATCCCCATCGTGTTAGAAATTTATTTTCAAAAGGTCAGTCTCGGTATTCGATTCCATTTTTTTATGGACCGAATTACATGACGCCAATCAATGCCTTACCAGGAACGGTGAAAGATGGTGAAATTTACCGTTATGCACCCTGTACGGCTGGTGAACACATGGAACAAATGTATCAGCAAGCTTATGACTTAAGTCTAGAAGAACAATCAGTACTGGAAAAAATCACTTAATCTCTCATTCTAATTTCTTGCTTTCCTTTTATAGCCCTTGGTTCAGCCCGATAGGGCTTTTTTTATGATCAATATAAAAAAGATTAGTTATTAAAAAATATTCATTTAAATAAAATTCATGGATTCGATTTTATATATAAATTCACCTTTATTTTAATCGTGTAATTTTAATTAAAATATATTTTTATTTTAAAATAAATATTGGAACGATATTTGCTAACTATAAATAGAAAATCGCATTTATGCAGAATAATTTTAGTTTTTTATAAATTAGATCGAGTTTTTAATGTTTTAGGTGGAACGAAATGATGCAACAGAAAAGCTTTGTAACCCGTTTAAAAAAAATGGCACTGATATTTAGCGCAGCAGGTCTCTGTGGTGCAGGCTTGATGACTCAGCTACATGCCGCAGATAAAGCAGCCTTTGTATACATTGGCCCGACCAGTGATCATGGATGGACCTATTCACATGATCAGGGGCGTATTAAAGCCCAAAAGGCCTTAGCTGGAAAATATACAACCACACATATTGAAAATGTCCCTGAAACCGCTGATGCCGAACGTGTGATCCGAAATTTAGCGCAACAGGGCAATAAAGTTATTTTTGGGACGTCTTTTGGTTATATGAACCAAATGGAAAAAGTGGCAAAACAATTTCCAAATACCGTCTTTATGCATGCGACAGGTTATAAACAAGGCAAAAATCTTGGGGTTTATGACGTACGTACTTATGAAGGTGCATACATGCTCGGCGTTGTCGCAGGACAGCAAACGAAAAGCAACATCTTAGGTGTCGTTGGTTCATTTCCAATTCCAGAAGTTATACGCAATATCAATGCTTATACCCGTGGCGCACAAAGCGTCAATCCTAAAATTAAAACCAAAGTGATTTGGGTCAATTCATGGTTTAACCCAGGCAAAGAACGTGATGCAGCTCTAGCGCTGATTTCTCAAAAAGCTGATGTATTGATGCAAAACACGGATTCTCCAGCCGTGGTGCAAGCAGCACAACAAAAAGGCGTATATGCCTTTGGTTGGGACTCAGATATGAGCAAGTTTGGACCTAAAGCTCAATTGGCGGCTTCAGTGTTGCACTGGGAAAAAATCTATACCCCAGTCATGCAGCAAGTCGCAAATAAAACATGGAAACCAAGTGCAATCTGGTATGGCGTAAAACAAAACGCTGTCAAAATTGAAGCCTTTGCACCATTTTTAGCACCTGCTGTTAAGCAAAAAGCCTTAGGCGTACAAACCGCAATTCAAACTGGAAAATTACATCCATTTGCAGGCCCTGTATATAAACAAGATGGCAGTTTAGCGCTCGCTCAAGGTAAAAACATGACTGATGCTGATCTCAACAAAATGAATTATTACGTGAAAGGCGTAGAAGGGGTTTTACCTAAATAATTTTGAAACATTCAAGCTGTGACCAAAAGTGCATCTCACTTTTGGTCCTATATATTTACGTTGAAGAGAGCTTAAGTTATGAATGCATTTCAACAAGAACCTGCAAACCCATTCGATCGAGCTGAGCATAAAAATGTCATTCCTCGTCTTGAGCTCATTAATATTTGTAAGAGCTATAACTCACTCAAAGCCAATCATCAAATTCATTTAACGGTTCAGCCCGGTGCAATCCACGCCATTTTGGGAGAAAACGGTGCGGGTAAAAGTACCCTGATGAAGATCATTTATGGCGCAACACGTGCAGATGAAGGCCAAGTCATTTGGAATGGCAAAGAGGTCAATATTGATAGCCCATCAGCCGCAAGAAAGCTGGGTATTGGTATGGTTTATCAACATTTTTCACTATTTGAAACCTTAACCGTTGCTGAAAATATTCTGTTGGGACTCGACGAAAAAGTAGATTTAAAACAATTGCATGAACGTATCGTTGCCGTGTCTGAACAATATGGATTACGTGTAGACCCACGACGTGAAGTCTTTTCTTTGTCAGTGGGTGAGCGTCAACGCGTCGAAATTATTCGCTGTTTATTACAAAATCCATCCTTAATCATTTTAGATGAGCCGACATCGGTACTCACACCTCAGGCGGTCAAGCAATTATTTAAAACCTTGAAATTATTGGCTTCTCAGGGCGTATCTATTTTATATATCAGTCATAAATTACATGAAATTAAAGAACTTTGTGATGAAGCGACGATCTTAAGAAACGGTCTGGTGACAGGACATGTCTATCCAAAAGATCAATCAACCAGTGATTTAGCGCGTTTAATGATTGGTCGAGATTTGCCAACCTACCAACATGTGGATTTTTCAGGTCAGAAACAACAGCTTTTCTCTGTCGATGATTTGAATTACGAATCGGAAGATCCATTTGGGGTATCGCTTAAACATATCCAACTGGATTTGTATGGCGGTGAAATTTTAGGAATTGCAGGTATTTCGGGCAATGGCCAAGCGGAACTACTGTCTTTACTTTCAGGTGAGCAAGTTTCCGCAAAAGGCAGCATTGTTTTTCAAGGTGTCGATATTTCACTGCAAAGTGCAGGACTGCGCCGTGATCAAGGGTTGGGCTTTGTACCAGAAGAGCGTTTGGGACGAGGTGCTGTTCCAAATATGACGCTGTCACAAAACGGTTTATTAACCGCTTTTCGTAAAGAATTAAGCGATTGGGGTCTAATCAATTTTACAAAAATGCGCGCCTTTGCAGAGCAGTGTATTGAAAAGTTCGGCGTCAAAGCTTCAGGTGCTGATGCTGAAGCTCGGTCACTTTCGGGCGGGAATTTACAGAAATTCATTGTCGGACGTGAAATTCTACAAAACCCCAAAGTGCTGATTGTATCGCAACCAACATGGGGCGTTGATGTAGGCGCAGCGATGTTTATTCGACAAACCCTGATCGATCTATCACGACAAGGGGTTGCAATATTGGTGATCTCTGAAGAATTAGAAGAACTGTTTGAGATTAGCGACAGAATTTGCGTACTTGCCGCAGGGCAACTGTCAAAACCGATGAAAACCACGGATACCAATGCCGAGCAAATCGGGCTGTTGATGTCGGGTATTGCCAATACTACAAACTCTACAGAAATTTCTCTGAATCAAGCACATGCCTAGCAATGAAAGGATAAATCCATGCATTTATTAGAACCTAGAGAGCATCCCTCTCAAATGATGAAATGGCTGTCTCCGATTATTGCGCTTTTGGCAATGTTGGTTGTGGGCAGTCTGTTATTTTTAGCTTTAGGTGTTGATCCACTCAATGCGCTGTACATCTTTTTTATCGAGCCTTTAACCTCGATCTATAGCTTAAGTGAACTTGCGATTAAAGCTTCACCCCTGATTTTAATTGCGTTGGGTTTAGCCATTGGTTTTCGTGCCAAATTATTCAACATCGGGGCCGAAGGTCAGCTGACCATGGGTGCTATTTTTGGTGGCGGAATCGCGATTCTATTTCACGAACAAATGGGCTGGTGGATATTGCCGCTCATGGTGCTGATGGGAGCAATTGGTGGCGCATTGTGGGGACTCATTCCTGCATTACTCAAAACGCACTTTAATGCTGAAGAAACCCTGACCACGCTCATGATGAATTATGTGGCCTTATTCGTTCTGTTGTATCTGGTCAATGGACCATGGCGTGATCCTGATGGCATGAATTTTCCTCAATCGGTCATGTTCAGTGAGTCTGCGACATTGCCCTTAATTTGGGAAGGGACTCGAGTCAATGCATCTATTTTCATCATGATCATTGCCGTGGTGATATTTTGGATTTTTATCCGTAAAAGTTTAACTGCATACAAACTAGAAGTTAGTGGGCAAGCACCATTGGCAGCGAAATATGCAGGGTTTTCATCTAAAAAGGCCATTTGGCTCAGTTTAGGTTTATCTGGATTGATGGCGGGGATTGCTGGCATCTGTGAAGTTGCAGGGCCTATTGGACAGTTAAATCCAAACATTTCTCCGGGCTATGGTTATGCGGCCATTATTGTGGCGTATTTAGGTCGTTTAAACCCAATTGGAATCGTACTTTCAGGTTTATTGATGGCACTGATTTATTTGGGTGGGGAAATGGCACAAATGCAGCTGCAACTTCCGGTTGCGATTACAGGTATCTTCCAAGGCTTATTGTTATTTTTCCTTTTAGCTTCAGATGCCTTGATTGAAAACCGCTATCGTTTTGCACCGAAAAAAAATAAAACGCTGACAGATCGTCAAGCGACTACGGCTTAGATTGAGGAGAAATGTATGAGCATTGAAATTACAGCCATTTTAGCTGGCACGATCGCCGCAGCAACGCCACTCATTTTTGCAGGTCTTGGTGAATTAGTCGCAGAACGGACAGGAGTCATAAACCTCGGTGTAGAAGGTATGATGTTGGTTGGTGCTATCGCTGGCTTTGCCTTCGCTGCACAGTACGATGCGAGTGTGGCAAGTGCCTTAATGGTCGGTGGCCTTGCAGGCACATTGATGGCACTGATTTTTGCATTTTTTACCCTCTCTTTAAGTACTAACCAGTCCGCTTGCGGTTTAGCACTCACAATTTTCGGTATCGGAATTTCAGCATTTATAGGACAAAACTACGTGAGCATGGCATTGCCCGGCTTACAGGGTTTAGACATCCCGCTTTTAAGCGAAATACCTGTCTTAGGGCCTATTTTATTTCAGCATAACTATGTTGTGTATTTGTCCATGTTGGCGTTTGTGATTATTTGGTGGGTACTCACAAAAACTCGCCTCGGTCTGTTACTAAAAGCGGTGGGCGAGTCACCAGAAAGTGCGCATGCTATGGGCTATAACGTCTTAGCGATTCGCTACTGTGCGGTTCTTTTTGGTGGTGCTATGGCTGGAGTAGGTGGCGCATTTTTATCGACAGTCTATACCCCGATGTGGATTGAGAACATGGTGGCAGGCCGTGGTTGGATTGCGATTGCCTTGGTGGTCTTTGCAACATGGAAACCGACCCGTTTAATGCTCGGAGCCTATCTATTTGGTGGCGTGACGATCCTTCAGTTCCATGCTCAAGCATTAGGTTTAAATGTGCCAAATGAATTGCTTTCTGCACTTCCATATGTGGCAACAATTGTGGTTTTAGTGCTGATTTCTCGTAATAAAAAACATCTAAAACTGAATTTACCAGCTTCACTTGGGAAAACCTTCAGCCCTTAATTTTGGCCAATAACACAATCTTTAAAGGAGCAAAAGAATGAAATTACTGAGTGCAGGCCATGTATTAACCATGAATTCGTCCTTAGACTATATTCAAGATGGGGCAGTATTAGTCAAAGGCCAAGTGATTCAAGCAATTGGGAAGCGAGAAGAGCTTTTAAAGCAGTTTCCAGATGCCATACATGAGCATTTTCCCAATGGCTTGTTGATGCCCGGTTTAATCAATACACATTGTCATTCGGGCTTACTTCGCGGCACCGCGGAAGGCTTACCGGTTTGGGACTGGTTACAACAATTTATTGATCCCATGCACCGAGTGTTATTACCCGAAGATGCAAAATTGGCTTCTTATTTATGCTATGCCGAAGCACTACTGTCAGGGACGACTACGATAGTTGATATGTGGCGCTATATGGATGGCAGCGCAGAAGCAGCCGAAGACTTAGGGATCCGAGCTGTATTGGTTCCGTATGTCGCAGAACATCCAGACCATAATTATTTTGAAACACTAGATAGCAATGAAGCGCTCATTAAACGATGGCACATGCGAGCAGAAGGTCGTATTCAGGTCTGGGTGGGGCTAGAACATTTATTCTACGCAGAAGATCTGGCCTTAGGTCGCATCCAAAAAATGTGTCAGGACTATCAAACTGGATTTCATACCCATAGTAACGAAAGCAAATTTGATGTCGTGGAAAATCTGAAACGTTACGGCATGCGGCCTGTTCAAACCCTTGAAAAATTAGGCATGCTCGATGTGCCAAAATGCTTGCTGGCACATTGTGTATGGTTAGATGATGACGAAATTCAGCTGCTTAAACATTATGACGTTGGGGTTGCACATAACCCGATTTCAAATATGAAACTAGCCTCAGGCGCTGCACCTGTGACTCAAATGCTCAAACAAGGCGTTGCAGTGGGTTTAGGTACAGATGGTGAAAAGGAAAATAACAATTTAGATTTATTTGAGGAAATGAAAACAGCTTCGTTATTGGCTAAGTTTTCAAATCTAGATGCAGCCGCTTTAGATTCATGGTCAGTTTGTCAAATGGCAACTCGTGATGGAGCGCGTGCTTTGGGACTTGAGCAGCAAATTGGTTCAATTGAAGTCGGTAAGCAGGCAGATTTAATCGTGGTAAATACCGCTACACCACGCATGACACCTTTAATCAGCCAAGGCAGTTTATTTAATTTACATACGAACTTGGTACATGCTGTTCAGGGCCAAGATGTCGTAATGACGATGGTTGCAGGAAAAGTTTTGGTCAAAAATGGTCAACTGCTTAATGCAGACTTACAACAATTTATTGACCAAATTAATTTTGCCGCACCTGCATTATTTAAACGTCGTTCTGACTGGCTCAGTTTACGCGGTGCAGCAGTCAATGAGTTGCAAAGGACCTAAAACTTTCAATACATATAACATAAAGCCCTAATCAATTTGGGCTTTATTTTAAAAAACGATTTTAACGAAAAACTGTGAACAGCATGCAGGATTTAAGCACTGATAAAAGAGATGAGTGCTTGGTTAAATGCATTAGGCTGTTCAATGTTTGAAATATGCGATGCATTAATTTCAAATAATTGGCTATTTGCAATGCGTTCTTGCATGAATTGACCATCTGCAACTGTAGTTACAGGGTCTTGTTGACCTGCAATAATCAATACCGGTATGCGGATAGACGAGATTTCATTGCGTAAATCCGCTTTAGCCAAAGCTTCACAACAACTTGCATAACCTTCTGGGCTGCCAGCTCCGAGGTCGTTACTCAAAGATTGTACAGTTGCCGTGTTACTTTGGATAAAGGGTTCTGTAAACCATCGTGATGCTGCCGTTTCTGCAATTGGTTTCAGACCTTGTTGACGGACTAACTGTGCACGTTCATTCCAAGCTGATTCTTGCCCAATTTTTGCAGCGGTATTGCATACAATGACATGGTTAAAGCGTTCAGGATGATGTATTGCAAGCCACTGGCCTGTTAAACCACCCATCGATATTCCACAAAATGTGGCTTGTTGAATATTTAAATGATCCAATAAATGGATGACATCTGTACCCAATTGATCAAGGCTATATGGCCCTTGAGGGGCAGAAGATGCACCATGACCACGTGTATCATAACAAATCACAAAATAATCCTGCTGTAGTGCCTCTATCTGAGGCTGCCACATGCTGAACTTTGTGCCTAAAGAATTAGAAAAGACAATCGCTGGTCGTGTGTGGTCACCAAAAGTTGCGTAATTAATCGTTGCATCATTGGATATGAATGTAGGCATATTTTGAATCCTTAATTTTATAAATCCCCCTAAATCCCCCCTTTGATAAGGTGGACTTTTATTGAGGATTAAACACGTTCAATAATCAAAGCTATGCCTTGACCGACACCAATGCACATCGAACAGAGGGCATATTGACCTGAAATTTCCTCAAGCTGATTTAATGCAGTTGTGACTAAACGTGCTCCAGATGCACCTAATGGATGACCCAAAGCAATAGCACCACCGTTTGGATTAACATGTTTAGCACCATCTTCTAAACCTAATTCACGGGTAACCGCTAAGGCTTGAGCCGCAAAAGCTTCATTCAGCTCGATTACATCCATTTGTTCAAGGCTTAGACCTGTTTGAGCTAACAGCTTTTTGATGGCAGGCGCAGGACCAAAGCCCATGATTTTGGGTTCAACACCCACCACCGTTGCCGCAATAATTTTGGCCCGTGGCTTTAACTTAAATTTGTTGATAGCATCATCTGAAGCAATCAGCAGAGCAGCTGCACCATCATTGATTCCTGAAGCATTGCCCGCAGTGACCGTCCCATCTGCTTTCACCACAGGTTTGAGTTTTGCCAAACCTTCTGCTGTCGTCGATGCGCGTGGATGTTCATCTGTATTGACTATTAGTAGGTCGCCTTTACGCTGTGGAATGACTACAGGGATGATTTCTTTCTCAAAAAAACCATTGGCTTGTGCAGCAGCTGTACGGCGCTGACTTTCTAAGGCAAAAGCATCTTGATCAGCACGGTTAATATTGAATTGTTCTGCCACATTTTCAGCGGTTTGAGGCATGGTTTCCACGCCATACATTTGCTTGAGTATTGGATTGATAAAACGCCAGCCCATGGTGGTGTCTTCAATCTTTTGGCTGCGTCCATAAGCACTTTCCGATTTACCCATCACAAAGGGCGCACGGGACATACTTTCAACACCGCCAGCAATAATTAAGTCTGCTTCATTTGCCTTAATTGCACGGGCTGCCATCGCAATGGCATCAAGTGATGAACCACAAAGTCGGTTTACAGTTGTAGCAGGAACTTGAAAAGGTACACCTGCAAGTAGGGACGACATTCGTGCAACATTACGGTTATCTTCACCGGCTTGGTTCGCGCAGCCGTAAATCACGTCATCAACTGACTCCCAAGCAATACTTGGATTTCGCTGCATCAGTGCCTTAATGGGTAAGGCACCGAGGTCGTCGGTACGCACTGCTGCCAAACCGCCAGCATAGCGACCGAAAGGGGTGCGGATTGCATCGATAATATAGGCATTTTTCATTTTATAAATCCTAAAAACTCAGCTCCTCCCTTTTAATGGGAGGTTGGGAGGGATTTACAGGAAGTTAATTTTTTAATATTAATCCTCCCTAAATCCCTCCTTTAATCAAGGAGGGACTCTTTGCTTTAAGCTGTCGCATCAATCAGCTTTGCACCTGTCATTGACTGTAATTCGTCAAAGCTCAAGCCCTCAACTTTTTCAATGACTTTCATGCCTTCAACCGTCACATCAATGACGCACAGATCTGTGTAAATACGATCGACACATTGCAGGCCTGTCGCAGGGTATGACAATTCAGCGACAATTTTCGGTTCACCTTTTTTGGTCACATGGTCTGTAGTAATAAAGACTTTTTTCGCCCCAACAGCCAAATCCATTGCACCACCTACAGCTGGAATTGCATCAGGCGCACCAGTATGCCAATTTGCTAAGTCACCATTTTGGGCAACCTGAAAAGCGCCTAGTACTGCAATATCTAAATGACCGCCACGCATCATGGCAAAAGAGTCGCCATGGTGAAAAAAGCAGCCACCCGTCTGCATAGTGACAAACTCTTTTCCTGCATTAATTAATTCAGGGTCTTCTTCACCTTTAGCCGGAGGAGGACCAAAAGCCAAAAGGCCATTTTCTGAATGTAGAAACACATCTTTGTCTGTTGGTAAATAATTTGAAATTTTAGTGGGTAAGCCAATGCCTAAATTGACATAAGCACCATCTGGAATATCTTGTGCAACACGTTCAGCAATTTGATCACGGGTTAATTTGGTATAGCTCATGGTTCTTTCCTCACGTGATTTATGCAGATTGCTCAAGCTGTGCAGGTTGAACAGCCACAACATGTTGTACAAAAATACCAGGGGTAATAATGTGCTCTGGGTCCAATGCACCAAGTTCAACCACTTCTGAGACTTGAGCAATCGTCACATCTGCCGCCATGGCCATAATGGGGCCAAAATTACGCGCTGATTTGTTGTAGACCAAGTTGCCCCAGCGGTCGCCTTGATGTGCTTTGATTAAAGCAAAATCGGCTTTAATTGGATTTTCGAGAACAAAATCTTTGCCTTCATAATGGAGGGTAGGTTTACCTTCTGCTAGCAATGTACCGAAACCTGTTGGTGTATAAATTGGACCCAAACCCATACCTGCAGCTTGAATACGGCAAGCCAAGTTACCTTGCGGTACAAGCTCAAGTTCTATCTTTCCTGCACGATATAATTCATCGAACACCCAAGAGTCGGATTGGCGAGGGAAAGAACAGATCATCTTACGGACAGCACCGGCTTTGAGTAACTTAGCCAGTCCATAGTCACCATTACCTGCATTGTTATTGACGATGATTAGATCGTTGATCCCAAGTTCTATCAGGCCATCAATCAGTTCAGCAGGCTGACCAGCCGTGCCGAAGCCGCCGATCATAATGGTTGATCCATCCTTAATTTGAGAAAGTGCTTCTGTTAATGAAGCGGTACTTTTATCAATCATGCTACGATCCTTCATCAAGAACGATAAAACTATTTACCTGACTAACCACTTTAGTCATGCAAGGCAGATAATCTTCTATTTCAAATATTTAAAAACTTAAAAATGCAGAAAATGGGTTCCAATCATGTGCTACACAATTGAAATCCAATCGCATCAGCTGTCATCACTACGAACAGAAGAGGGATGACGATTTAAAGCCATAACTTCAATATTCATATACGGGTAAAGGGGCAACCCTTGTAAAATGTTGTGTAGCTCTTCATTACTTTCAACATCAAAAATACTGATATTTGAATATTGACCAGTAATGCGCCAGATATGACGCCATTTACCTTGACGTTGTAGATCTTGTGAATAAGCCTTTTCTACAGCTTTAATTTCATTGGCTTTTTCGACTGGCATATCTAATGGAATATTGACATCCATGCGTACTTGGAAAAGCATTTCTTACTCCTAGCTAAATGTTATTTGCGACGTAAGTCATCAATTTTGTTTTCATCAATTTCAATCCCTAAACCTGCCGTGGTTGGAATCTTGAGTTCGAAATCTTGATATTGAAGTGGGGTTTTTAAAATTTCTTCAGTTAACAGCAATGGACCAAAAAGCTCTGTGCCATAAGCTAAATTGTCAAATGTAGAAAATGCATGTGCCGATGCAATAGTGCCCACAGGGCCTTCAAGCATGGTCCCACCATATAAATCGATACCCGCAAGTTTGGCGATTTTAGAAACCTCACAGCCTTCGATTAAACCGCCAGACTGTGCAACTTTGACTGCAAAAACAGAGGCAGAATTGTGCCGCGCAAGTTGATATGCCGTTTGCGGACCCATCAATGATTCATCTGCCATAATGGCTATATCAAAACGACGAGTTAAACGGCGCATCGCGTCAATGTTATCAATTGCACAAGGCTGCTCAATCAGATCAACACCACCATCTTGTAACAATTGAATGCCTTTAATGGCATCTAATTCAGACCATGCACGGTTGACATCCACACGTATAGAAATGTCTGAACCTAATGCTTTTTTAATGGCTAAAACATGCTCAACATCAGCTTCAACTGGACGTGAACCGATTTTAAGTTTGAAAATATTATGTCGTTTTGTCGCAATCATTTTTTGTGCTTCGGCAATGTCTTTTTCCGTATTGCCAGACGCAAGTACCCAAAGAACAGGTAAGCTGTCACGTAAACGGCCGCCCAATACTTCACTTAAAGGCAGATTTAAACGCTGCGCCAAAATATCGAGTAGCGCCGTTTGAATGGCACATTTAGCAAAGCGGTTGCCGTTAATATTACGTTTAATGGCTTGCATGGTTTGAGCAACATTCAAACCAGTGAGAGTTTTCAGTAAAGGACTAAAATAAGTTTCAATATTGGTACGAATGCTTTCAGGGCTTTCTTCACCATAGCCTAGACCACCAATCGTTGTCGCTTCACCCCAACCGATATAACCATCTTCGGTGGTGATTTTAATCAAAACAAGGGTTTGCGTTTGCATGGTTGCAACAGCCATCTTGTGCGGACGGATTGTTGGGATTTCCACGAGCAGGGTTTCAATCGACTTATACATCTTGCGTATTTCTTATCTATCCAACTATTTATATACCCTAATTTAATGTAATATCTTTAACTAGAGCGATTTTGGTATTTTTAGATACTTAAAAGGTATATAAATGGAATTAAGGCACTTACGTTACTTTGTCACTGTGGTTGAAGAACAAAGTATTACCAAGGCAGCAGAAAAATTATGTATTGCTCAGCCGCCTTTGAGCCGCCAAATTCAAAAGCTTGAAGAAGAGCTGGGCATTACCTTGTTTGAGCGTGGTTCTAGACCCGTGAAAACCACAGAAGCCGGTATGTTCTTTTATGAGCATGCTGTGCAAATATTGACGCATACCGCCCAGGCCACAACCATGGCACAGCGAATTAATGCCGTCGATAAAACTGTCCGCATTGGTTATGTCAGTTCGCTTTTATACGCATTATTGCCGCAAATTATCTATTTATTTCGACAACGTAACCCAGATATTCATGTTGAACTCATAGAATGTGGCACACGTGATCAGATTGAAGCCTTAAAAACCGGTCGAATTGATATTGGTTTTGGACGACTTCGATTAACCGATCCGTCCATTAAACGTGTTTTATTAAGAAAAGAAGCGCTACGTTTAGCTATTCATAAAAACCATCATTTGGCTGAATTTAAAGACAAAGGCATTTATCTTTCTCAAATTTTAGATGAATCAATTTTTGCTTACCCAACGACACCGAAACCGAATTTTTCCACTCTCATTCAATCGATATTTACCGAATTAGGACTTGTACCTAAACATTTAACCGAAGTGCGTGAAATTCATATGGCTTTGGGCTTAGTGGCGTCGGGAGAGGGCATTTCCCTGATTCCTGAAAGTGCCAGTGATATTGGCATGAAAAATTTGATCTACATCCCAATATTAGATTTGGAAGCCTATAGTCCAATTTCTTTGTCGGTGCGCAATATGGATCATAGTAATTACATTCCAAAGATACTGGATTGCATTCGTGAAGTCTTCGTTGAAGAAAATATCGATTTGCGCGCCATCGATGCAGATGCATAACTAATCAAGGTTTCATGGTCGATGTAACACAAGATCCACTATTCAGATGATAGGGTCTTATGGAATATCAATCACTTCAGCCCAAAGCATCCTGATAAATACAAGACTGAGCTATTTCAAAAACCTTTTCATCTTCAATATTTAATTGATCATATTGCTGCATTTTTTGAATCATCCATTCAAAATCTGACGTATGTGGTGCTTGGTTCTTGCCAAAATTTTGAATGATGCTTTTGATCCGATGAAAAGCCTCGACGTGAATCTGCTCAGAACAATCAAAACGGATGATGTGATATTGCTTTAACAAAGAAAATATTTCAGAAAAATGGGTTTGTTGAAGCAGATCGTTTTGGGCTTTTTGGATGGCAAAATTGATTGCCTTTAAGGTATTGGGATGTTTTTCTGCCCAATCATGGGTAAAAGCCAAAACCTTATCAGGAATATGATCAATAATATCTTGGCTATTGACGATAATACGACTATAGCCTTGTATTTCAGCTTGCGTATTCCACGGCTCTCCGACACAGAATCCATCAATTCGTTGCGTTGATATAGCTTCCACCATATAAGGCGGTGGAAGAGTTGAAAAGGTCTGCGTTTGAGCGAGTTCCGTGTCGGCAAGTGCCAGCCATTCTCTTAAAATATAATGATGAATCGAATGCTGAAAAACATGCGCCAACTGAATCGTTTGATTCTGTTTTATCGCCGATGCAATTTTCTCTGCTGAATTTTTTGGTAGATCTAATGCATGGATATTTAATTCATAGCACAGCTTTTGACTCAAACTAATATAAGCACAATTAGTACTGAGTGTAAGAGAGGTTTGTAAGGGAATGCCGAGATGGTCTTTGCCCGTCACAGATGCTGGCAGCATGGCCGATAAACAGTGCGCCGCATCTAAAAAGCCAAAAGCCAGACGGTCGCGTAAACTTGCCCAAGACGGTTCTTGAGTCAGTGTGACATTCAACCCTTGTTCAGCAAAATATCCTTGATGTTCTGCCCAGAGCAAAGCAACACAGTCCAGTAAAGGAATATAGCCCAATTGAATATCAGTTTTTTCAAGCTTTTGCATGGTCTATTCCTTAAATTGAGACTGTAACAGCGCTTGCGCATCAAGCAGTCGGCGCGCCATTTCACCCATTGTCATACGGTGACTCATGGCATTTTTTCTCAGCAAATTAAATGCTTGATCTTCGGTTAAACCATGCATTTGTATTAAAAGTACTTTGGCTTTTTCAATATCTTTTCGATCTGCCAGTTTGCACTTGGTTTCAGCCAAATCATTCAGCAGTTTTTTATGCTTTTTATATTGTTCAATCGAAATTTCTAAAATGCTATTCAAACGTGCAGGGTCAATACCATCGACAATATAAGCCGTCACACCTGCATCAATCGCGCTTCGGATAATTTCGAGACTCGAATTTTTAGTGAATAGAACAGTCGGTAGGTCAAATTGGCTGACACAGCTTTCAATGACATCGCGATGCGGATGATCCATATCCAATAAAATCACATCTGCCTGAATATTTTGCAGATATGACATATTCAAATGATCAATCATGAAACTGGCGACCACATCAAAGTCATGCTGAATTAACGAGGCTTGAATAAATTCAGCGCGTTCTTGATCATCATCAATCAGGGCTATTTTTAGTTTTGGCATGCAAACGCTCAGACAGAGCCAAACAAATATGTATTGAGCTTGCCAAGCAAATTAAATGCCAAATCTAAAGGCAATACAAAATTTAAATCTGCTTCTATGTTTGAGCATAGTTATATGCACATTTTTAAATTGAACCATTACCATGCACTGATCTTGTGCAGGGCTGAACCATGCTTGAACATTCAGCCGCATCTCTATAGGCACATTGACTACATATTTATCTTAATTTGCTTAATTTCTGACAGTTCGGCGCTCTAAGCCTGAATGTATAGATGAAATTGAAGTCGAAAATAGAAACTTGGCACGTCTCGTGCTTAATACATATTGAGTCAAAGAAGACTCTAAAAATTTGTTAGACGGCCAACGACGTCCGTTCTGATCGACTCTGTTATGTGTTAGCGACATAACCGAGTAATTCATGCGTTCAGTTCAGTCAGGAGAAGGTTATGTCTTCAAATTTAAATGCCAAAAAAGCCACAAAAATAAGTCTATTTAATTTTTCTTCATCAGCAATGCGGGCCTTCCACATGAGTTGGCTCGCATTCTTTGTTTGCTTCTTTGCATGGTTTGCCTGTGCACCCTTAATGCCAGTGATTGCAGGCGAATTTCACCTCACGAAAGATCAAATCGCCAATATTAATATTGCTGCGGTTGCGATCACCATTTTAGTCCGTCTGATCGTTGGCCCTTTATGTGATAAGTACGGCCCGCGTAAAACCTATACAGCATTATTAATTGTCGGCAGTATCCCAGTCTTTGGTGTGGCCTCTGCCAATAGCTATGAATCTTTTCTTTTTTTCCGCTTGCTGATCGGTGCGATCGGCGCAAGCTTTGTCATCACGCAATACCATACCAGCATTATGTTTGCGCCTAATGTGGTCGGTACAGCCAATGCGGCAACAGCAGGCTGGGGCAATGCAGGCGGCGGTGCAACTCAAGCCCTCATGCCTTTACTGCTTGGCGCACTCGTTATGTTTGGTGTAGAGCAAGCGATGGGCTGGCGCATAGCGCTGATTGTACCGGGAGTGATGATGCTGATCGTAGGCGCGCTGTATTGGAAATTTACCCAAGACTGCCCGCAAGGCAACTTTAAAGAACTGCGTGAACAAGGCGTTGCGGTCGGTTCAGATAAAAAAGGCGGTGTGGCCATTCTCATGCACGCTGCGCGTAACTATCGCGTATGGATTTTATTTGGCGCTTACGCAGCATGCTTTGGCATTGAAATCTTTATTCACAACATTATTGCGCTGTATTACGTCGACAATTTCCAATTCGGATTAAAAGAAGCCGGCATGGCAGCAGGGATCTTTGGTTTGTTGGCACTGTTTGCCCGCGCGCTGGGCGGCATTGTTTCAGACAAAGTCGCGACCACCAAAGGCTTGGATGGCCGTACCAAAGTTCTGTTTGCGATGATTCTGCTCGAAGGGCTGTTTTTAATTCTGTTCTCGCAAATGAGCACGCCAATCTTCGCCATTCTTGCCATGACAGTCTTTGCGCTCTTCACCCACATGGCCTGCGGTGCTACTTATGCCTTGGTGCCATTCATTGACCGTGATGCTTTAGGCGGTGTGGCAGGCATTATCGGCGCAGGCGGCAACGTCGGTGCAGTGGCTGCAGGCTTCTTGCTTAAAGGCATGCTGGATATTCAAACCACGCTGATGGTGCTTGGCGGTTTGGTGGTGATTGCAGCCAGCTGTGTACTGATGATCCGCTTCTCTGTAGAGCATAAAGAAAAAGAACAGCGCCTATTTGAACAAGCTGTAAATGAACGAAATTTAGCTGAAGCTCAAAACTAATACTGAAAGTTGCCTCTAAACAGAACATAGCGCTTTAGAGGCAAACAAAAAAATATTGCGGAGAAAGAATATGAAAATCATCATGATTGGTCATGGCATGGTAGGCCACAAGTTTATCGAATCTGTACTGGAACACGCAGGTGACGAGGTTGAATTAACCATTTTGGCTGAAGAGCCGCGCTTAGCTTATGACCGTGTGCATTTAACTGAATATTTCAGCGGTAAATCGGCTAAAGACTTAACCCTGTGCCGCAGTGACTTTGCTGATGCATACGGTATTGATTTACGCCTGAGCACCAAAGCAGTTGAAATTGATCAGCGCAATAAAACGGTCACGACGAATCACGGTGATATTCTTTCTTTTGACAAGCTGGTGCTCGCAACAGGTTCATACGCTTTTGTGCCGCCCATTCCAGGCAATGAACGTGAAAATTGCTTTGTGTACCGCACCATTGAAGACTTGGATGCCATCCGTGCTGCAAGCCTGAATGCTAAAACGGGTGTGGTGATCGGCGGCGGTTTATTGGGTTTAGAAGCAGCAAAAGCGCTGCGTGATTTAAACTTAGAAACCCATGTTGTCGAATTTGCACCGCGCTTAATGGCAGTTCAGATTGATGATCTAGGCGGTAAAGTTTTACGTTCTAAAATTGAAAATCTAGGTGTTAAAGTCCATACGCAAAAAGCAACATCTTGCATTGAAGATGGTGCAAATGCGAAGCACGTGATGAAGTTTGGTGATGGTTCTGAACTGGAAACCGACATCATCTTATTCTCTGCAGGTATCCGCCCGCGCGATGAATTAGCGCGCCAAAGCGGTTTAGCCATTGGTGAGCGCGGCGGCATTGCGATTAATGACTATTGCCAAACGTCAAACCCTGACATTTATGCCATTGGGGAATGTGCGCTTTGGCAAAATAAAATTTATGGCCTGGTTGCGCCAGGCTATGACATGGCGCGTATTGCAGCAAAGCATGTGATGGAACAAAACTGCACGCTTTTCGCTGGTGCAGATATGAGCACAAAGCTGAAACTGATGGGTGTTGATGTTGCATCTGTAGGCGATGCGCATGCAATGACGCCAAATTCCTTAAGCTATTTTTATGCAGATGAAGCGGCTCAGGTCTATAAAAAAATTGTCGTGAATGCAGAAAAAACGAAGCTGCTTGGCGCGGTATTGGTGGGCTGTGCTAAAGAATACAATGACCTGCTGCAAATGATGCTGAATGGCTTAGAAGTTCAAGAAAGCCCTGAAAGCTTAATCATGCCGGGCTATGCACAAACTGCTGGTAAATCGGGCGGTAGCGGTGTCGATCTGCTGCCAGACAGTGCAACGATTTGTTCATGTAACAACGTCTCTAAAGCAGACCTTTGCTCAGCCATTGCAGATGGTTCGACCTCTTTAGGCGCATTGAAAAAATGCACCAAAGCAGCAACAGCGTGCGGCGGCTGTGCGCCATTAGTCACTCAAGTACTCAAATCTGAGCTTCAGCGTCAAGGTGTAACGGTAAATAACCATTTATGTGAACACTTCGCTTATTCACGCCAAGAGCTCTATCACTTGGTACGTGTGAACGAAATCAAAACCTTTGATGACCTGATTCAGCAGCATGGTCATGGTTTAGGCTGTGATATCTGTAAACCGACGGCAGCCAATATCCTAGCTTCATGCTGGAATGACTTTGTACTTAAACCAAGCCATGCGGGCTTGCAAGACAGTAATGACTACTACCTCGGCAATATTCAAAAAGATGGTTCATATTCAGTAGTACCTCGTATGGCTGGCGGTGAAGTTACTCCGGATGGATTAATTGCCGTGGGTCAAATTGCCAAAGAATATGGTCTATATACCAAACTGACAGGCGGTCAGCGTGTCGATATGTTT
This sequence comes from Acinetobacter amyesii, assembly GCF_002018365.1. Lineage (GTDB taxonomy): Bacteria > Pseudomonadota > Gammaproteobacteria > Pseudomonadales > Moraxellaceae > Acinetobacter > Acinetobacter amyesii. The sequence continues at coordinate 15,070 of NZ_MVKX01000008.1, read as the reverse complement.
GGCGCGCAAGTGCATCAATTGCCGGAAATCTGGGAAAAATTGATTGCTGCCGGTTTTGAGTCTGGCCATGCCTACGGCAAATCACTGCGTACGGTGAAATCTTGTGTCGGCAGTACTTGGTGCCGTTATGGCGTGGATGATTCAGTCGGCTTGGCGATTTTTTTAGAGAACCGTTACAAGGGCCTTCGCTCACCGCACAAATTGAAAATGGCAGTGTCGGGCTGTACCCGAGAATGTGCCGAAGCGCAAAGTAAAGATGTTGGCGTGATTGCGACAGAAAAAGGCTGGAACCTTTATGTATGCGGTAACGGCGGTATGAAGCCGCGTCACGCAGAGCTTTTAGCATCAGACTTAGATACGCAAACTTTGATCAAATACATTGACCGTTTCTTTATGTTCTACATTCAAACAGCTGACCGTTTGCAGCGTACTTCTGTATGGCGTGACAACATGGAAGGCGGTTTAGATTACCTGAAAGATGTCGTTGTGAATGACTCACTTGGCGTCGCGGCTGAACTTGAACGCCGTATGAGCCATGTAGTCGGTACGTATCAAGATGAATGGCGTACCGCTGTAGAAGATCCTGAAGTACGTAAACGCTTTGTCACTTTCGTGAATGCAAAAGCAGAACAGCAAAATGATCCGCATATTCAGTTTGCATCTGTACGCGGTCAAATCAGACCAAAATCAGAAGCTGAACGCGATTCGACACGCATTCCAGTGGTTGAAGCTTAATAACAGCAATAGAGATCTTGCGAAAGTTAAAATTAAAATTTCCATTATTTTCAAAGTATAAGTTGCTTTTCTTGCGCCATATATGGCTCAGCTAAAAGGCTAGGATGAGGGATTTTAACAAATACCTCTCCCTAACCCTCTCCTAAGAGGAGAGGGAACTTGGGTCTGTAATGAATTTATGGATAAAAAGAACCGCAGTAAGAGATCTAATAAAGCTAAAGAATGATAAGAGGAACATATAGATGACAATTTTAAAAGAAATGAATGATTTAGATTGGCTTGATATTTGTGCATTAGATGATATTACGCCAAATACGGGTGTGGGCGCACTGATTGAAAATCAGCAAATTGCGATATTCCGTGTCGGTGAAGAAAAGCGGGTTTATGCACTAAGCAATCAAGACCCGTTTAGCCAAGCCTATGTCATGTCCCGCGGTATTCTTGGTGACTTGCAGGGTGAGCGTGTTGTGGCATCACCGATTTATAAACAGCATTTCAGCCTTGCTACTGGACGCTGCTTAGAAGACAAAGACCAAAAACTCTTGGTTTTTCCAAGCAAAATTGAAAATGGCCGTGTGCTGATCAGCCCAACTGCTCAAAAAACCTATATTACCAATAACGCGCCATCGTCCCAGCTGATGAAATTGGTTTTGGTTGGTAATGGTTTAGCTGGTATGCGCTGCTTAGAAGATCTGCTGGACATGGCACCTGATCGTTATGAAATTACGGTCATTGGTGAAGAGCCATGGGGGAACTACAACCGTATTATGCTTTCGCCAGTACTATCCGGTGATAAGACGATTGAAGATATTATGCTGCATCCGCATGCATGGTATGAAGGTAAAAACATACGTTTTGTTGCAGGTGATGCGGCGGTACGCATAGACCGTCCGCGTAAGCAGGTATATACAGAAAAAGGTTTAGTCATCGATTATGACCGTCTGATTTTAGCGACAGGTTCTAAACCGTTTATTCCGCCAATACCGGGAACTGACTTGAATGGTGTTCTAAGCTTCCGTGATATTTACGATGTTAACCGCATGCTGGATTACTGTAAATCTAAGCAAAATGCCGTGGTGATTGGCGGCGGTTTACTTGGCCTAGAGGCTGCGTATGGTCTGAAACAGCGTGGCATGAATGTTACCGTGCTGCATTTGATGGACCGTATTATGGACCGCCAGTTGGATGAAAAAGCCAGCCTGATGCTGAAATCTGCTATTGAACAAAAAGGCATAAAAATCATGACTGCAGCCAATACCCAAGAGTTGATGGGTGAAAATGGCCATGTCAAGCAGCTGCGTTTGCAGGACGGTACTGTTTTAGATGCAGAACTTGTGGTTTTTGCGGTGGGTATTCGTCCGAATATTGCACTTGCGCAAAGTGCAGGACTGCGCTGCGGCCGCGGTGTCATGGTGAATGACACCATGCAAACCTTTGATCCGAGTATTTATGCGGTAGGTGAATGCATAGAACACCGCAGCCAAACCTTTGGATTAGTTGAACCGCTTTGGGGACAGGCATTCATTTGTGCATCGCATTTGGCCGAACATGGCAGCTTAACCTTTAAAGCGCCTACGGTTCCGACGCAGTTAAAAGTCAGCGGATGTGATGTTTTTTCTGCAGGTAACTTTGAACCGTTGGATGATTTTGAAGACATTATTTTGAATGATGAAAAACGCCAAATCTATAAACGCATTATTATTCAAAAAGATAGAGTGATTGGCGCTGTGCTGTTTGGCGATACTGAAGACGGTGCATGGTATGCCGAATTGATTTCAGATCAAACGCCAATTTCAAGTATCCGAAACAAATTGCTGTTTGGTAAGGATTTTGCATTAAAGAAAGCAGGGTAACGGAATCGCCCTGATAAAAAAGATACAAGATTTAAATTGTCATTGGATACGCGTTAACGTCATCCGCTGTTGTCTGAGGCAGGATTGCATATGAATAGTCATGTATTTGCAATACATCTGATAAAAGACGGCAGTGGACGAGTTCAGCGGATGACAATGGTTTTGCCTACTTTTCCCAAAAGAAAAGTAGGTCGAACCGAAGGTTAATCTTTAAATATAAACATGAATGAAAAGACACCGATTTGAGCGTGTTAAGTGTTTAAAAAAGTATGGAAAAGGAGCCAGCAGAAGTGAATAGCATCCCGATCGTGGAACTGCATAGCTCCACAGAAAATAAAATTAAAACAACGCAAACCACTTGTCCATATTGCGGTGTCGGCTGCGGCGTGAGCGCAACAGTTGAACAGACTGCTTTAGGGCAAAAAGTCAGTGTGACTGGCGATGTGAACCATCCTTCAAACTATGGCAAGCTGTGCATTAAAGGCAGCAACTTAGCCGATACGATTGGATTAGAAACACGGGTTTTACAGCCGATGCTTGGGCGTCAAACATCGCCATTCCATACTCGTCAGGCTATAGATTGGAACACGGCAACAGCACTGATTGCCGAAAAATTTCAGCAATGCATAGATAAGTATGGTCGTGAAAGCATCGCTTTTTATGTGTCGGGCCAATTGCTGACGGAGGATTACTATGCCGTTAACAAATTTGTCAAAGGCTATTTAGGTACGGCAAATATTGACACCAATTCACGGCTTTGCATGTCATCGGCTGTAGCGGCACATAAGCGTGCATTTGGTGAAGACCTTGTACCAGCTAGCTATGAAGACTTTGAACACACGGACATGGTTGTTTTGGTGGGTTCTAATACTGCTTGGTGCCATCCTGTACTGTATCAGCGTATTATGAAAGCCAAAGAAGAACGTAATTTGTTCGTGGTGGTCATTGATCCGCGCTTTACCAGTACTTGTGAGGCTGCAGATTTGCATTTGCCTATTTTACCGGGGCAAGATGTCGCACTGTTCAACGGCCTGCTGCAGTATTTAGTACAAAATAATCATAGTGATGTAGATTTTATTGCCAAACATACTCAAGGTTTGGCGCAAGCGCTGGAGCAAAGTGAAACAGAAGCCTCTATGACTGCAGTTGCTGAGCGTACAGGTATTTCTTTAGAAAAATTACAGCTGTTTTTTGAAAAATTTTCGCAAACTGACAAAGTCATGACGCTATTTTCGATGGGGGTGAATCAGTCTTCGCGCGGTGTGGACAAAGCCAACAGTATTATTAACTGCCATCTGCTGACTGGCAAAATCGGAAAATTAGGCGCAGCGCCATTTTCTATGACAGGTCAGCCCAATGCAATGGGCGGCCGCGAGGTTGGCGGCTTAGCCAATATGCTGGCTGCGCACTTAGATGTCGATAACACTGCGCATCAGACACTTTTGCAAGAGTTTTGGCAAAGTCCATTTATTGCCAATAAAGCGGGATTAAAAGCGGTTGATCTGTTTCAGGCGGTTGAAAGTAGCAAAATAAAAGCCATTTGGATTATGGCTACCAATCCTGTTGTGAGTTTGCCAGATGCAGATCAAGTCAAACGTGCTCTAGAGCAATGCGAGTTCGTGGTCGTGTCTGATATTTGCAAGGACACTGACACAGCAATATATGCAGATGTGCTTTTACCTGCTCTAGGCTGGGGTGAAAAAGACGGAACCGTTACCAATTCAGAGCGCCGTATTTCTCGTCAAACTGCATTTTTAGATGCACCGGGTGAAGCCAAAGCGGACTGGTGGTCTATTGCACAAGTTGCGAAAAAGATGGGTTATAGCGGTTTTGACTACAGCAGCAGCTATGACATATTTATTGAACATGCAAAATTATCTGCTTATCAAAATGCGTCTTTAGATCAACGCGATACCACTGAGTCTTTTCGCTACTTTAACTTGCAGGGTTTAAGTAAGTTATCTGCACAAGATTATGCTGAATTAAAGCCCGTGCAATGGCCAGTTTGGCAGTTAGATCAGAGCGCTGATGCAGTCAGCCGTTTGTTTGCAGCAGGCCAATTCAGCCATGCCGATGCCAAAGCTAAGTTTGTAGCAACAACCGCTATTGACCCTTTGAACAAAATTTGCGGCGAATATCCGCTGGTTTTAAATACTGGCCGTATCCGTGATCAATGGCACACCATGAGCCGTACGGGTTTATCTGCAAACTTGAGTACACATATCGCCGAACCATTTTGTGAAATACACCCGCAAGATGCACTGAAGTTTGGTGTTAAAGATGGTGAACTGGTTGAGGTGAAATCTAACTGGGGCTTATGTATTTTACGTGCACAGGTCAGCAGTAAAATTCGACGCGGTCAAATTTTTGCGCCAATTCATTGGAATGACCAAGTCGCATCGGATGCGCGTATTGGCAAAGTGGTGAATCCTGTGGTCGATGCACTATCTGGTGAGCCTGAATTTAAACATACACCTGTATTTGTACAGCCGTTTTATACACAGTGGCAAGGTGTACTGTATGTACGTGACGGCTTTGAGCAAATGGTGCAAAACACCATTCAAAACACGGTGTGGTGGACCAAAATTAAAACAGCGAAAGCGACACGTTTTGAGTTGGCAGATCGTAAAAAATTTAGAAACACGGTTCAGCAGCTGAAAACATTACTGCCATTTACCGATGAAAGCTTTGAATGGCTGAATTTGGAAGATCAAACTGCCGATTTGAGTCATACCGTGGTGCTGCAAGATGGGCATTTAATTGCCAGTCTATATATTGCGCAACGCTCTATGCTGCCAGACCGTGATTGGATTGCTGGCATGTTTAAGCGTGAACGACTAAGCGCAATGCACCGCAAAGCGCTGCTGGCAGGTCAGCCGATGAACATGACCAACAGTGCAGGTCCGCTGGTGTGCAGCTGCTTTAAAGTCGGTAAAAATACCATTATCGAAACCATTAAAGAAAAGAATATTACCCATGAAAAACAAGTTACTGCATGTTTAAAGGCTGGCGGCAATTGCGGTTCGTGCTTATCAGAAATTCGAGGCTTAATTAAAGCCTGTCAGACGGAGTACGCAGAATGATGAAGAAAATCACCAAATCAATAGGCTATCCAGAAACAGACTTGGTTATTTTGGCGGGCGGTCAGGCCCGCAGAATGAACGGCATGAATAAAGTGCTGCAAAAATTTGATAATGAAATTCAGCTGATTAAGATCCATCAGCAGTTGAAATCACGGGCTGAAAATGTCTGGATCAACAGCCATCGCGATCATTCGATTTATAAACGGCTCATTCCCTCGATCCGCTTTTATCAAGATGATGAAGCCGGATTTTTAGGGCCATTGATGGGGATGAAAAGCGCGTGGTCACATGTTGAGTCTGATTATGTTTTGTTTGTCCCGTGCGATGTGACCTATATCCCGAAGAAAGTGCTTTCGAGATTGCATCAGGCCATGCAGCGGGATCCCTTGTGTGAAGTAGCTGTAGTGGAAATTAATGGCAAAGCGCTGTATCCATTTTGTTTGCTGAAACGAAGCAGTCTCACAATGCTGCAGGTGCATCTTGATCAAAAACAGCGCAGTTTAAAAGGCTGTTTTGCCGAAATGCACATGCAAGTCGCACGTTTTCAGAACCATGCACTCTTTTTTCACAGCATTAACTCTCTAGATGAGCTACAGCAGCACCGTCAGCTGAATTTCCTCTAAAAGTTTTAATTTGCTATGCGCTTTTATGTGAATGGATGATGTTCAAGTGCAGTTTTGAGCCCATGACGAGACATGATGTCCCATTTAAAGACTTCAACCGCGTTATTCAGCAATAAAGCTGCCTGCTTATATCCTATAGATAAGCATCTTAACGTCAATTTGTGTTTAACACTCTTACTTAAATGCGTATAAATAATTGATATTATTGGTTAAAATATTAAAAGCAAATCATCTTAAAAATTATTCAAAAAAAGCGCAAAGTTGGAACACTTATTGCAATTTTTAATGCAAGAAAAGAGGGCGCAAAATTTGTACTGAGCTAAGACAGGGCAAATGACAGCGTCATGGAAGATAAACATGAACAGCATGACACAATTACAGCCAGTGACCATTTTTAAGGATCAGTTTGGCCGTGAAAAACGCAAGTTGCGCATTTCAGTGACAGACCGCTGTAATTTTAAATGTGTCTATTGCATGCCTGAACATCCTGAATGGATGAAAAAACATAATCTTCTTAGTTTTGAATCACTTTACAATTTTTGTGAATTTATGGTGCTGCGCGGAATTGATCAGATCCGGATCACGGGCGGCGAACCTCTTATGCGTCAAGGTGTTGTGCATTTTATTCAACAGCTGCAACAGCTGAGAAAGCTGGGGCTTAAACGTATTTCCATGACCACCAATGCGCATTACCTGAAGCAATATGCACACGCCCTAAAACAAGCCGGACTAGACGGCATAAATATCAGCTTAGACAGTTTGGATGAAGCGCAATTTTTCCAGCTGACACAAAAACAATTACAGCCTGTATTAGACGGGATTGAAGCAGCTCAGCAAGCGGGCTTTGAAATCAAAATCAATTCCGTGTTAATCAAAGGCTTGAATGAACAGCAAATCATTCCACTAACAAAATGGGCGCTGCAAAAAGGTTTCGAACTGCGGTTTATCGAGTTTATGCCGCTGGATGGCGATCAAAACTGGTCTAAAGCTGCGGTCGTTACCGAACAAAACATACTGGATAAACTAAAGACTGTTTTTGAAGTGCAAACACTGCACGGTCAAGGTGCGTCACCAGCCAGATCATACTTAATCAACGGCTTGCCTATAGGCATTATTTCAACCATCAGCAATTCTTTTTGCGGCAGCTGCGACCGTCTAAGACTGAATGCGCAAGGCGAGTTTTTTAACTGCCTGTTTGCCCGAAAAGGTTTAAATCTCAGCCATGAGATTCAGCAGCTGAAAAGCAGTAAAACAACAGAGTTAATGCCGCACGATGCAATGGCTTTGCAGCAAAAATTAGGCAGTTATATTTGGCAGAAGGAGCAAGGCTTTCATGCCATAACAGCTCAATCCAGTCCATCTAGAAAAATCAGCATGCATATGATTGGAGGCTAATGATGAGTCAGATCACCATCAAAATAGAATCTTTTGGCGCCATTGAACGCCTGCTGCCAGCGAATTTGAGCCTGACTTGCTTCGTACAGCAGTCGATTGCCGAGGTTTTGCAGCAGGTTACAGATCAATTTCCGGAGTCGTTCAGCATGCTTCAACGCTGCGCCTGCGCCATTGGAGAAGACATTGTACCAAGACAAACCGCATTGATTCAGGATAGTACCGTTGTGCTGCTGTCACCTGTGGCGGGAGGATGAATATGGAGCTCAAGCATATTTCACGCATACAAGATACGGTATTCAGCCAAGCCAATTTTGACAGCATTGAGGCATTTCCTGAATGCGGCGGTATCGGCGTATTTATAGGCGCTGTGCGTAATCACCATGAAGGCAAAGCGGTAAAAGCTTTGAAATATACAGCTTATGCGCCTGTGGCGGAAAAAATGATCCGGCAAATTGAACAGGAAATTCAAGCCAAATACGGCGTGTCATATGTACGGGTTGTACACCGTATTGGCGCGCTGCAGGTCGGTGATACCGCCATTATCGCCATGGCCTATGCGCCGCACCGACGTGAGGCTTTTGCTGCCTGCGAAGAAGCGGTTGAGCGGGTTAAGCATGAAGTTCCGGTGTGGAAAGAAGAGTTTTATATGGACGGCAGCAGCCAATATGTAGAAGGCTGCTGTATTCGTAAAGATCATGTGCCCAAGGCGACAAGTCATGCAGCGCAGCATGCTCATGTTCATAGCGAGTCATGTGAACATGCACATCAAAACAGCCATCAGACCATGCATTTGAACGCCAATATTTACCAATGGCACCTATAAAACCCCAAATTTAATACTGCAAATGCAAATGAATAAGATAAGGACAAAGCAATGAAAAATGTGGGCATGAAAGCAGAAAGTTACCGTACAGCCATTGCGACTGGAATACTGCATGCGCCGCCACATTGCATTGAACTGCTGCGTAACGGCAATACGGAAAAAGGCGATGCGCTGAAAACCGCGCGGATTGCAGGCATATTAGGCGCAAAACGTACAGATGAACTCATTCCGCTGTGTCATCCGCTGCCGATCTACCGTGCAGATGTCGAATATGAACTATTTGAGGCGCATGTCGAAATCAGTGCAGTGGTTGAAACTATTGGCCCAACGGGTGTGGAAATGGAAGCATTAACTGCGGTCAGTCTTGCCGGTTTAACGCTGTATGACATGCTGAAACCGCACTGTGAGCCTGAAGATTTATGCCTAGATCAGGTGAAACTGCAAAAGAAAAAAGGCGGTAAATCACATTTTACCCGTGTATTAAAAGAAAGCTTATCGGCTTCGATTATTGTGCTTTCAGATACAGTTGCTGCCGGTAAAAAACTAGATACTGCGGGGCAAAATGTCCTCGAAATTTTAGAAGAAGCAAACTTCAGCAACATCAGCTATCAAGTGATACCAGACAGTCCTGAACAGCTTTTGGCTCTTGTTGAACAGCATAAGGCGCAATATCCGCTGATTTTGACTGTCGGCGGTACAGGTCTTGGCCCTAAAGATTTAACCGTTGAAACCATTCAGCCGCTGTTAAAACGGGAAATTCCTGGGCTAATGGAAGCATCCCGCAGTTATGGGCAGAAACGTACGCCTTATGCAGCCCTCAGCCGCGGTGTTGCCGGCTATATTGATGAGAGTTTAGTAATTACACTGCCGGGCAGCAGACAAGGCGCAAAAGAATCACTGGTTGCCATTTTACCTGCCTTGGTGCATCTCTTTGATGTGCAGAAAAATATTCCGCATGCAGGAGGCTATCAATGAACCAAGCCGTATTGCATACAGGCTGCGGGGCCGAGGCAGGACTGATTTCAGTGGATGAAGCGCTTGCGCTGATTCAGACACATACGCAAAGTTTAGCGTATGAAACTTTGGCGCTTCAGCAGGTTTTAGGCCGTTATTTGGCAGCAGATGTGCATTCACCAATTCAGCTGCCTTTATTTGCGCAAAGCGCAGTGGATGGCTATGCCATTTGCACAGCGGGTGAAATTAAAGCCGGCGCGCAATTTGAGCTCATTGGAGAAATCCGCGCAGGGCAAAGGGCTGAAATAAGCTTAAAAGCAGGCCAAGCTGTCCGCATATTTACCGGCGCGCCGATTCCTGAAGGCACAGCAACTGTGGCGCGGCAAGAAATTGTAAAGGCGGATAGACAGCAGATTGAACTGACGGCAGCTTTAAACCCGCATGCAGATATTCGAGATGCAGGTGAGGAAATTTCAGTTGGACAATCTTTAGCAGTGCGTGGTCAAAAGCTGACGGTTGGATCAATTGCAGCGCTCAGTATGGCTGGTATTTCACACTGCGAAGTTTTTGCCTATCCGAAAATTGCGGTCGTAATTACAGGGGATGAAGTTGCGCAAAATATAGAAGATTACCGTGCAGGTAAAATTTTTGATGCCAATGCGCCGCTGATTTCAGCATGGTTTCAGTCGCAGCACGTCCAAGTTGAAGTGATTCATATTGCAGATGAAAAACAGGCGGTTTTAGATTTATTCAACTGTTTAAAAGATAGCTTTGATTTAATTTTAACCACGGGCGGCGTATCTGTCGGTGATTATGATTTTGTTCGGCCGGCAGCCTTGGACATCGGTTTTCAGCAAATTTTCTGGAAAGTGAAGCAAAAACCCGGCAAACCGATGCTGTTTGCACAATATCGACGTCCAGACAGCACCTCCTGTTATTTACTCGGACTGCCAGGCAATCCCGCTGCTGTTTATGTCGGCATGCAAATTTATACAGATACATTATTGAAAGCTTTACAAGGTCAAACACCTCCGCTGGACTGGTTCAGCGCAGTCATTACACATGATTTAAAAGCAGATGCACGTGAGCGGTTTTTAAGAATGTCGGCTCAGTTTGATAAGCAAGGCAAACTTCAACTAACCAGCCTATCTAAACAGCAGTCACATATGCTAAGCAATTTAATGCAAGCCAATTGCATTGTTCGGATTCCTGCAGGGCGACCAGTGCAAGCAGGACAAGTCCTTCAAGGCTTATTTATTCAGGATTAGGAGTTTGCTATGCATTTCAAATACATCTTAGCAGCAGGACTAAGCTTCATTGCTGGCGCATCACAGGCGGAAACGGTAAAAATTTATGCTGCAGCCAGCTTAAACAATGCGCTGACAGCCATTGCCCAGCAATATCAGGCACAGAATCCAGACATCAAAATTGTACCGGTATTTGGCGCGTCATCTGCTTTAGCCAAGCAGATTGAAGCCGGTGCGCCAAGTGATTTGTATTTTTCAGCAGATGTGGACTGGATGAATTATTTGGTGCAAAAACAGAAAATACCTGCAAAGCAAGTGTTCAATATGCTGAGCAATGATTTGGTACTGATTACGCCTAAAGCGGTGAATATGCAATTTAAGGCCGTGCCGCAGTTTAATTTTGCCAAGGCATTTCAAGGTCACTTATGTACAGGGCAAATGGAATCTGTACCTGCTGGAAAATATGCAAAACAAAGCCTAACCAAGCTGGGCTGGCTATCAAGTTTGAATGGAAGGATTGTCGGGACAGATGATGTACGTTCAGCACTGGCTTTTGTCGAACGCGGTGAGTGCCAAGCGGGGATTGTTTACCGTACCGATGCGCTGATCAGTTCTAAAGTTAAAATAGCCGGGATTTTTCCAAATCATACTCATCAACCGATCATTTACCCATTGGCTTTAACACAGCAAGGCACCGTTAAACCCGAGGCCGTGAAGTTTTACCGTTATCTTAAAGACCATACGCAAAGTAAAATGCTGTTTAAGCATTATGGCTTTGGTGTGAAAGGCTAAAGCATGCTCAGCCCTGAAGAGTGGAGCGCATTGTATCTGTCGGCTAAAGTTGCCGTTTGCGCCACTGTATTTTGCTTGCCATTTGCTATTGGGCTGGCTTGGGTGCTGGCGCGCTATGAGTTTCATTTGAAATTTTTAGTCGAAGCGCTGTTACAAATGCCGATGGTGCTGCCGCCGGTGGTTTTGGGTTATCTGTTATTGGTGCTGTTTGGTTCAAATGGCTGGATCGGCAAGCTGCTCAATGAATGGGGCATTCAGCTGGCCTTTAATTGGAAAGGCGCCGTTTTAGCATCGATGATTGTGTCATTTCCGCTGATTGTGCAGCCGATCCGTTTGTCTTTTCAAATGATTAATCAGCAGCTGGAGCAGGTTGCAGGCTCACTGGGCGCGCATCCATTACGGGTATTTGCCTCAATCAGTCTGCCGCTGGCGTTACCGGGGATTTTAATCGGGAGCATTTTAGGGTTTAGCCGCAGTCTAGGCGAATTTGGCGCAACCATTACCTTTGTGGGTAATATTCCTGATGAAACCCGAACCATTCCAATTGCTATCTATTCGCTGATACAGCAGCCCAATGGCGAAGAATCCGCAATGCGTTTAGTGATTCTTTCACTGCTGGCGGCTTTTGGCGCATTGATTGCCAATTATTATATTTTACAGCGCTATCAGCGAAAACTCGGAGCCGGCCATGCTTCAGTGTGATTTTCAGTTTCAATACACCGATTTTCAATTGCAGGCTCGGCTGCAGATGCAAGAACAGCTGCTGGGCATTATGGGGCCATCAGGTAGTGGGAAATCTACGCTGCTGAAAAGTTTGGCCGGTCTGCTGCAGCCGCAGCAAGGTTATATATCGCTGAATCAGCGTGAAGTGTTCAACATAGCGCAGAAGATTAATGTGCCGATGCATAAACGCCGTATTGCGCTGATTTTTCAAAAAGCATGGCTTTTCCCACATATGAATGTGCAGCAAAATCTGCAATATGCAGAGAACCTAGGCGCTCAGGAAAATGTGAAATTTCAATTTGAGCAAGTGACTAATCTGCTTGAGCTGAAGCCGCTGCTCAAACGGCGGGCACATGAACTTTCCGGAGGCGAGGCGCAGCGCGTTTCCATAGGCCGGGCATTGCTGTCACAGCCTGATTTGCTGCTGTTAGATGAACCTCTGACCGGGCTAGACCGCAGGCTGAAAGATCAAATATTGCCATTTTTAAACACTGTTAAAGAACAATCTACACTGCCGATGATATATGTCACGCATCATGGCGATGAGTTAGATTATTTAAAAGCCCATATTTTGCATCTAGAAAATGGTCAAATAAGTTTTTAAATAAATATAAATTATATAAGTAATAACAGTGAATTAGATGAAAAAATGGCATTAAGCAGCATCTTAAAGTTTTGATTAGAACTATGAAAAACTCATTTTCTAGATTAAATTGTTACAAAACAAGGGAGAACACAGCGTTTTCCCTTTTTTATTCCTAATGATCTTGGAAATAATGATTTGTACGACTGACCGTGCAGATAGGGAATCTAATCGATGCATGATGATAGCTTAGCCACACATAATTCAACTGCAAAACTGGGTGCAGGGCTATCTAATCGGCATATCACGATGATCAGTATCGGCGGTGTAATTGGTGCTGGACTGTTTGTTGGATCATCTGCTGCTATCGCAAAAGCAGGTCCTGCCGCCGTTCTTGCTTATATTATTACCAGTATATTGGTTTTTTTAGTCATGCGAATGTTGGGGGAGATGGCAGTCGCTCAACCTGACACCGGCTCATTTTCAACCTATGCAAGAAAAGCCATTGGACCATGGGCTGGCTTTACCATCGGATGGTTATATTGGTGGTTTTGGGTTTTGGTGATTCCTATTGAAGCAATTGCCGGTGCAGAAATTTTGCATGCATGGTTTCCATCAATATCCAGTGCTGTATTTGCAACATTCTTCATTGTGCTTCTCAGTTTAGCCAACTTTTTTAGTACTCGAAGTTTTGGTGAGTTTGAATTTTGGTTTTCTCTGATAAAAGTCTTGGCAATTGTGATTTTTATCGCCATTGGACTCACCGCAATATTTGGATTTTGGCCGTTAGCACCTGATGTGAGTGGTGTAGAAAATCTGTTCAAAAATGATGGATTTATGCCAAATGGCCTGGGTGGCGTACTTTCAGCAATATTGATTTCAGCATTTTCATTCTTTGGTGTAGAAATACTATCGATCGCTGCAGCAGAATCAAAAGATCCTGAACAAAAAATTAAACGTGCAACCAATTTAGTGTTGTATCGGGTCATCTTATTTTTTGTGGTTTCAATTTTTATAACGGTTGCACTGGTCGATTGGCGTTCACCACAATTACAACAATTAGGCACCTTCCAATATGTCTTGGTCAGTTTAAATGTCCCTCAATCAAAATTGATTATTGATAGTGTAGTCTTTATTGCAGTTGCAAGTTGTATGAATGCCGCACTTTATAGTTCATCAAGGATGCTATTTTCATTGGGGACACGTAAAGAAGCACCTCAATGGGTCACATCTATTAATGCCTCTGGTGTCCCTGCAATTGCTGTATTTGCATCGTCTGTAGTGGGCTTAATTTGCTGTGCAGTCAATTATTTATTTCCAGGCCAAGTATTTGGATTTTTACTGTCTACAACAGGTTCAATTGCCTTATTGGTTTATTTAGTGATTGCATTTTCACAGCTTAAATTGAGAACACAAATCGAAAAAAATGGAACTGAGGTTGCGTTTAAAATGTGGCTATTTCCATGGCTGACATGGGCAGTCATTCTGGTGATCTTAAGTGTGCTGATCTATATGTTTTTATCTCCAGCCTACAGTTATGAGACTTCATTATCTTTAGGTGTCACGACATTGGTAGTTCTCTGCGGCTTAGTTGTGACAAGAAAAGCTAAGTTGAAGAATGATTCAGAACTAAATTAAAAGAGGTTTCACCGATAAAAATCGTAATCATGAACCAATGGATTGTCTTTAGCATGTGCCGTGTCAGGGGATTAAAGCGAATGCGTTACGTTATATCTCTATGGCAATCCATTTTTAAGACAAATTCAAAGATTCACTTGACCTTCGACCGACTTCAAGCTTTATAATCGTTAAAATTTTCTTGATTGATGCAATATGCGTTCTGCGACATGGATAACAGTCTTAGTTGGATTGTTCATGTTCCAAAGCCTTTGGAACGTGGCAGCCGCTTTCTGTGTGCATGAAGAGCAAACTCAAGTTGTTCAAAGCTATCATTTTGGTCATCATCAAAATACCTTATGCGTCAGCAGTGAAACCAATCCACAGCATTCGTTGCATCAAGCATCTGAATCTAGTAGCAAACCAGTCAAAAATATTGCTAGCGATCTGCAACTCGGTGAAGATCATCAAGACCATTTGCCGTCTATGACGCATTTGATTGTACAAAATCAACAAGCGATTCTTTTTATTGCACATCAGAGCTTTGAATATACGCCAAAATTTGTTTGGACGAATCTTTATCAGGCGCCTGATCTCTTCTTGCAAACACCTCCTCCTGTTTATGCCCCGCTAATGGCGGGG
>NZ_MVKX01000007.1 GCF_002018365.1 Acinetobacter amyesii | reverse complement strand
CGATCTATAAAGACAATGATCCACGTAATGGCATCATCAAAATCTGGTCTGAGCGCCTAGCTAAAGACGTGGGTGATACCGTACTTTATCCAGTATCAGTACGCTGTGAAGAAGTGATGTGGCGTGAGAAGAAATTGTTCTGTAATGCAGACTTCTTCCATGCATCTGCATATCACTTTATGGATATTGCAACCAAATTATTCACGCCAATCTTTGTAATGTCACGTGTAACAGGCTGGGCAGCACACGTGATGGAACAACGTGCAGACAACCGTATTATCCGCCCAAGCGCGGACTATACGGGCCCTGAACTACGTAAAGTTGTGCCTATTGCAGAGCGTTCTGCGGCATAATTTTAAAGTGTAATAAAAAAGCCTCAAAAGAGGCTTTTTTTAATATTTGCTAATTGAGTTAACAATCTATTTTGTTAGTAAAACCGGATCTTCAACGCTATATCCCGTTTCAAATGGAATCCCTAGATATTTAACAGTCACTAAATAAAAGGGCTTTTGCACTACACGATAAGTTTTAGAGATTTTTAAACCTTCTTTATACGTCTCAGCCTTTTGTACAGCGCTTTTATACTGGGAATTTTTAACACGATATTGATAGGTCCATTTATCAATGGTTTCATTCGGGTCATACCATGATTTTGCAGTACCATTCATGGTTGTTAATAACTGTATTCGAGCATTATTGTTATTTACTGGTGTTAATTTAACTAAACGCTTTTTTATTTTCGCAATTTCTTTATCAAACTGGGTGCTGTCTTGATCGTAATCAATCCGTTTTGTCTTGGGATTAATATATAAAGATCTCACTGTAATTAATTGCGTCGGTTTTTGGCTATTTAATTGATAATAATATAATTGTGGTAAACGACCACGACCATCTTCAAAATGACGCATTAAATAGATTTTTTGGTCTTTTTTATCAAAACCTAAAACTTCAATGTTTTGAGGACCGCCTACCGTCGCCAAAGCAGAGCAGGACAGTAGTGTGCTAATTGCGAATGCATTGAAATGACGTAGCTGCATTGTCTTGTCCTGATGAGTAAATTCCTCAATACAGTATGCGATGCAAAATGATATTTAAATATGAAGATTATGTATGTTTTATTCTGCATTTAAGATGTCTAATACACTGTGAGCAACATTTTCAGTTAACTGATCTAGGCGTTCTAAAGCCGTACCTAAAATAAAATAGTGATAATTATAGATACTACCGTCATGTAAGATTGAAATATAAAATGTACCTTCGGGTTTTTCTACGGTTGCACTGCCACCAGGTTTGAGTAATCCAGTGCAGGCCACCACAAAGTCCGCATGTAAAAATAGTTGTTGTCCTTGCTCAGCCATCGCTTGAGTCACTTCTGCGGATTCGGCCGTAAATTTTTCTATTAGTAGAGGATCTACTTTTAAAATTTCACGTTTGATCGATGGATCATAGCTCACAAGACCACCTAACAAGATATCTGCACCACTATTCTTATAGATGGAAAATTGACTACATAAATAACCAGAGCTTGCACTCTCGATAAACGCAATGGTCATAGATTTTTGTTCTAAAGCATCGCAACACTGTTTAAGCATGTGCTTACCCCAAAGTAGAATGGTGATTGATCATTAGTATTCTTAAAATTTTAGCATTGATTCTGCTCGCCTGTAATTTCACTAAAAGTCTAAGCTGGTACTGTGGGTGTTGTGGAATTCACAAAAATAGCGTGATTGCTTAGAAGCTGTACGAAAATATGAAATAAAGGTTTCTTCGGAAGGAAAACGATGTTAAAACTTAAAATAAAGAGCGTAACAAAAGTAGGTTTATTTCAATGAAAACGACTGTTAAATATGTAGTATTAAAAAGCCTAGACTATCAATTGGGCACGCCACTTTTTCAAGAAGAATTAGACGCAGATAGCCTGTATTTTGATCAAATTCCGGCTGTAATTCAGTATCAAAATCATCAATTCAAAGTGAAAAGCAAAGAGTTAAAACGTGTTTATTTGGCAGAAGAAAATGAAGACATGCAAACCATTATTGTGAAAGTACTTGCAGTTTAATTTTGATCAATTTTTAGTTTAAAAATACAGTTTTCATTGAGTTGGGAGCTGTATTTTTGTATTTGACAGACTCAAACTTATAGATAAATCTAGATTTAAAGAAGATGTGTATTTTTAATGATCATTTGATCATATCGATTTAGCTATTCGACCAACAGCTATTTAATCCCCCAGATATTATTTAGTATAATTTATCTGTTTTTTCATGGGGGAAGAAATGATGGATTTATTTAAATTTCTAAAAAGCTTTAACACAACGGGCACTTATCTTTTAATTTCAACGATTTCGCTTGTTTGCTTAGTTGTGTATTTCTACTTTATTAATCCAAACTGATCTAAGTTGACTACTAACATCTTTGGCTTTAAATAAAGAACTTAGTAAATAAAACTACATAATTAAATTTTGTATCAAAAATATTGATATAAATTTTTGAATAAATTTAAAATAGAGCTGATGGTTTTAATTCATATGTGTATTGATAAAGCCACAACGATCGTGAAAGTTTTTCTGTGTACGACATTATGAAAGAAGAAGCGCCACGAAGGCGCTTTTATTTTGAGTATGAGTTTGTTGGACAGGTATTTAAATACGTCTTATTTTCAGTTGAATAAATAAAGTTGTCGATTAAATATTCACTTTGTTTGAGTGAATCACGATGATCACCATTTTTAATTGGGTGAAATGCTATGGGTTTATTTTCCTTGCAGACTTTTTGGTAATAAGCATGGACACCCCGATAATCTACCAATTGATCTTGATCACCTTGTACTAACAGTAAAGGTACCTGAGGTGTCATCAATTCGATCGACTGTTTTTTTAAATAACGGGTCAATGGCGTTAAATCTACATTGGGTTTAAAAACAGTTTTTGGCGATACTTTTAGTTCAGTTTGTAGTTCTGATAAACAGCGATTGCGAGCTTGATTGAGGATTTTCTGCATTTCTGGGCTGACAAAATCTTTTGCTGAAAGTGTAGGCTCTACAGCTTCAGCACCTAACAGGACGATAGGTAAAAATGCTGCAACGCTCGGATTAATATTAGACTGATTTGCTACATATTCAGCAATCCCTTCATATTGGTAACCGCCGGGTGCCAATGCAATTGCGCCGCGTAAATTGAGTTCAGGGGCATCCTTTTGTCCAAACGCTGCTACGGTTAGGGAAGCAGCGCCGCCTTGACTGTGGCCCATGACATACCAGTTTTTACTTAATTTGACTGATTTTAATTGATGCATGGCACGGACAGCATCAACGACAGTATGTAACTGGCTTTGAGCATTCATATAGGGGTGACCGCCTGGTGTGCCTAAACCTTGATAATCCGGTGCAACGACTGCATAGCCACGAGCAAGCCAAGCGTTTAAAGCTTTGGCTGTAATTTGTTGGTATACGTGAACGGG
This sequence comes from Acinetobacter amyesii, assembly GCF_002018365.1. Lineage (GTDB taxonomy): Bacteria > Pseudomonadota > Gammaproteobacteria > Pseudomonadales > Moraxellaceae > Acinetobacter > Acinetobacter amyesii. Next base: position 196,428 of record NZ_MVKX01000007.1, on the reverse strand, counting down.
TCCATCAGCATAATCACCCGAAGGTGCGCAGGTATCAGCTACACCAGTTGTACCATGTGCCCATGCCAAAACTGGCCAACCGCTTTTCGGGGCTTTACCTTTAGGTAATAGGATATATCCAGAAGCAACAATCGGTTCTGCATGAACACCTCGACTTCGATAAGTGATGATATATTGTTCTGCTGCATTGCTAAAAAGATCAGGCGTTTGAGCTTGTAAAGACAGTATTGTGCCGGGTGTAAGGGCGGTTATATTGGCGATTTGACCTTCATTTATTTTGGAAGGTACAGGAGATGCAGTTGTGTATGTTGAAGCTAGACAAATACAGCTAGCAACCAATTTGAGAATAAAATGCTTAGTTTCCATTATGGGCACCGTCTTCATTTCAAAAGGTTAATTTCAAGTTTTCACGTTGTATCAATTATTCTATGAATTTTTAATATAGTGGCTAATCTGCATAAAATAAAGTTCAAAGTTGAACTTATTTTTTGATTTAAAATGGATCAATTGTAGTGGATGAATATAAATTTACTCATACACAATGCTTTTTGCTGAAAATATAGTCTTTTGTTATTTCCTTTAAAACTCAGCCGTCAATATGAGCGGCTTTTATCAATAAAATTATTGGAGGGAATCTTTATTATTTACGCAGTTGCATTAAAGGCATCAGGATAGTGAACTTCACCCGTAGGGATGTGATTGATGAAGCTGATAGCCTGAAAGTATTCTTGCGGTACGTTTGCTAAAGTTAAACGAGGATATGATTTAAAACCAAATCGATGGTAATAATTTGGATCACCTAACAGAACACAACCACTTGCTCCTAATTGTTTTAGTTTTTCCAGTGATTTTTTCATTAGCAAAGTGCCAACGCCCATACCTTGTTTATTTGGCAAAACTAAAATTGGGCCTAAACCATACCAGCCCATGTCACCTGAGGAAATTAAGACTGGCGAAACTGCAACATGACCCACGAGCGTATTGTTTTCAAGTGCGACTAAGGAAATGCTGAGTTGGCCATGTTCTCGAAGGCTATTTACGATAAATTGCTCAGTATGGCTGGAGTGCTCTGCATTTAAAAAAGCAGCTTTGGTTAATTCTGTAATAGAATTTATATCTTCTGGTTTTTCGTCTCGAATTATAAAACTCATCAAGATTCTCTTATTAAAGCAAAATATATATGTTGTTGAAGTAAATCATATAATGAATGAAATGACGATTTTTTAATGCTTAGGTTACTTTTATGTATGAGAAATATCCTATCACTTTAAAATTTAAAGTAATGAATTTTCTTAATGATTTTAAAAGTATACAAATTTTGAAATAATTTAATTAAAATAAATTTGTATACTGATTTGTATACTCGCCATATCCTAACCAAGCCTTTTAGATGCAAAAGCATACAACTCTGAAAAGTTTATAACCTACTGTAAATACTAAGGAATACAGCTTGATGCTTAACATTCCAATCCAAACAAAACTCGGTGGATTCTACTTTTTCTATAACACACCTATAGGGTTTTTAAATTTAATATAGTAATAATAAACAATGAGTTATAGTTGAAATAATAGGGTATTTATAGCTTGAAAACTTAGCTTGTAGACTATTTGTAGACTGTTGCAAATGGTGTTTAAATTAAGCATCAATAATTTTAGATGCAACCATGAAGCTAAATAAATCTAATGTTGACGCAATAACATTAACAGAAAAAGGTCAAAAAATTTATCGTGACCAGGATCTAATCGGTTTCGCTGTTCGCGCTACAACAAAAAGTAAATCTTACATTATCGAACGACGTTTTAATGGTGAACTCTTCCGAGTTACATTAGGCAAAACTTCAGACTTGCCAGTCGCTGCAGCTCGGGCAAAGGCTCAGCTTATTTTAGCGCAGATCGCAAATGGCACCTACAAAGCAACTTTGAAGGGTGCAGTCAAAGATAATCCATTAGACATTACAGTAGCAGAAGCTTTAAGCATTTATATCAGCCGAAATGATTTTAGGCCTAAGACGATACGACAATATAAAAAGTACTTTGATCTATATTTGGGTTGGTCAAATAGAAAGTTATTTGAAATTACCAAAGATGAACTTTTGAATAAATTTTTAGAAGTCTCTGAAAAAAGTCCTTCTGCAGCAAATGGGTCAATATCTCTTTTGGGTACACTATGGAAATATATGCACGTCGTTTATTCGACAGATGAAAAACCCATCCTGAAATCTAATCCTGTAGACGTCATTGCTGTAACAAAAGGGTGGAATGTACTTCAGCGTAGAGAAAAATATCTTCATAAGGATGTGATTTTTAAATATTACAATGCTGTGCTGAATTATCAGGATGAACTGAATTTAGAAAATACGGCTCGTTCAAATACCAATAGAGATATTATTTTATTCGCGATGTACACAGGCTGTAGACGTCAAGAGGTTTGTGGTCTCAGCTGGGCAGATGTTAATTTCAAGAATGGTACTGTGTTATTCCGGGATACTAAAAATGGTACCGATCATCTTTTCCCGATAGGTGACCACTTGCTGTCAATCCTAAAAGATCGATATTTACTAAGAGAAAATGATTGGGTTTTTCCTGCAACCAAAATGCCTACTTCTTCAAATGTTCATGCCACTAAGGTGGATACATTGTTGAAGCGAGTTGGAGATGAAGTGGATTTTTATGTATCTATGCATGACTTCCGACGTACCTTTGCGACGATCTGCAACCTTTTAAGGTTCAACATCTATGTAACGAAACGTCTTCTTAATCATACAGCTAAGCCAAGAATTGATGTAACTGGTGGTTATGTTCAAATTCCAATGGAAGAACTTCGTGCTTCAATGAATATGGTTGAGGCTGTATATCAAGGAAAAATTGATTGCTTCAATTATGAGAGCGTTTGGAGTGAGAGACTAAAACAAATAAAGGCAGGGTAACCCTGCCTTTATATTATGCATATTGTGCTGTGGAATTTACTGTCTTGCTTTCCTCAAAAGCCAGCACATCTGACTTTTTATATGCAACGCGTCGTCCAATCTTTTTAAATGGCAAGGTGTTTGATTCGCAGCGCATTTTTGCCAAAGTCCAAGGTGAGCAATCTAAATATAAAGCTACAACTTCTTGAGGGAAGTTTTGTTCCAATGGCGCGGCAATAAAGCGTTCCAATACTTCTTGACGGTCATTTTCATCAACTTTATTTAACGTTTTAAGAGCCATTAATTTCTCCATGTCGCTTCTTTAAATTTTGCATCAGTAAGCAGCTCTTCAATTTCACCAGCGCCTACATTGTTAAATATGTGAGTCATTTTTGCCCCGTATACAGTCAGTATTCGAGTCATAGACGAGTAGTTGAATTTCATTGGACAACCTCACTTGCTTGATTTTTAAGCTCGAAGCGACGCTTTTTAACGTAGTCCATTAACTTTGGTTGAATTTCAGGACTACGTGCAGAAACATCAATTTCCAATGCATCTAATGCCGTTAAGTCTGGTGCATTCTGAATCTGAACCATCAGTGAAGGGGGAGTTTTAATTTCAGCTTCTGCAGGTGCAAGCTCACGTAGGCGCTTATGAATAGCATCCAATAATGGTTTGCGCTGTGCTTCCGTCCAGTTGCGTGTATAGCCGGTAAGGGCGGTGGCTTCTCTAGGAGTTGGAGCATTTGTTGCACGTGTTAGTAGATCATTTAAAAGATTTTGATATTCATCATCTGTTGAATCACAATCTAACTTTTTCTCTACTACAAACTTTTCAGCCTCAACCTGCAAACGTTTGAGTTCTTCTACACTTAAGTTGTCAGTCGTATGTTCTGGCTTAGGTGAATATTGCTCAGGATCTAGTTCAAGCAGCTTGTCCTCAGTTAACTTACATAGGTGCTGAGTGTGTTCACGTTCTAAATGACCATTTGCCATGAACACCGGACGTAATGCCAAGACTGCTTCGTTGGTGGTACATGCATTAATTTGCATAGTGAACTTTTCAACCAGTTTCACTGGATCTGTTTCAATCTCTTCAACTGCAGATTGTTCAAATGTCTTTGCTTCCACATCATTTGAAGTTGAATTTTGAACCTTATCCGACTCATCAATTTTAGATTTACGTGTACGTTTTTTTGATTGCTCCGGTATCTCAATAACATTCGATGCACGATATACACGATCAAATAGCTTACAAAAAGCTTCGGCTTGTAACTTTGCATTTTCCAAATCACGCTGGGCAAAACCTCGAGCAATCGATTGATTCAAAATTTCATGGCATACCACATATTTATAGTGATGAATTTCATCGCTGGCCTGGACAACAAAAATATCATCACCAACCTGAGCTTCATCTAGCTTAAGAGGTTTAGTAAAGGTGATGCCTGCAACTTCTAAAGTTTCAATTTTGATGCAGAACTCATAACCCTCTTTAGCAAAAATTGTCGCTGGAAATTGATCCAAGTCATTAAAATCTAGCATGTCACCAACAGGGCGACACATAACATGCTTACCAGCCATTAGTGCTTCATATGCGAGAGAGCTCGTAATAATATTATTCATTTTTAGTTCACTCCCTTAATGTCGAACATTACTTTGCTGTTGATGATTATTTTGCTGTGGAGGTGCTTCCGACCAACCCATCTGATCCGCACGAGCACGACAAGCCTGACGAATTTGATTGTTGAATTTAGTATTACCAAAGGTATTAATGGCTTTATCTAAAGTTTCAGGCTTCTTCGCATTTCGAATAGATACCAATGCATCTTGATAGCGCTGATCTAACGGCTTTTGCTGTTCAGTGTTTCCTGGAGTTGATTGACGCAGCTGACTTTGATTGGATTGGCCTCGGTTGGACTGCTGGTTTACTTGGTTATGATATTCATCAGTGTCATAGTCTTTTGTGTCGTCAATTAGGAACATGCCGTTAAGCGCATATTTCCTTGCATACGAACTAGAGGTACCAAACGTCTGTGCTACATCCATTCCTTTCTTTTCAATCTCCACACCAGCATGTGCCGTGACAACAGTTTCTTTACCCTCAGCATCTGTAAAAATAACTTTTGCAGTAACAACAACTACTGGTCCAACTTGTTGAACTTCGTCAGTGATAACTAAAGTTGAGTTTGTGGCCTGGAGTAGTGGTTTAACAGCTTCAAGGATATCTTCGCAGCTACGGTAGTGAAATTTACCGAAATTGTTGTACTTACTTTTTGGCGCTTTCAGTTCTAACTGGATTTGTTGTAAGGCATTCATCACACTTCTCCCAACAAACGATTTTTAATCATGTGCTGCACCAGCATTTCATTGATGTTGCGGTGGTCGTTGTAGTCCGTGAAGTCAGGGAAAGGGTTGCCGTATTCATCGGTGATGTGATCTACAGATAGCTGGGTAATTTCAGCCGTATCAAATTCACTACCGGGTACGCCGTAGCTGTCTTCAAATGGTTCAAAGTCAAAGCTTACGTCTAGGGTAAAGTTGTCTAAACGGATAACTGCGCTACCTGAAGTTTTGGAAGTAAGTTCCATTGCTGCGACGGTAGTAACTTCAGGAATGCTTTTGTGAAGTACCTGAGTGTTACTTAAAGCAGGCTTATAGGCACATGCTAAAACACCGATTGTTACGGTTGCAGCGACAAGTGTTACCTTGAGGCTATTGAAAGGGGTTAGGGTTTTGTTCATACTTATCTCGCAGTTTTCTGTAAAAGCGCATTAGATTTCTCAGGTCGGTGCGCTTTTTTGTTGTTTGATGAGATAAATATTACCTAAAAGGTAATTAAATGCAAGATAAAATTATCTTAAGTTATCTTTTTGGTTGTTTTTGCTTTGTGGTAGGCAAAAGAAAACCCACACGAGGTGGGTTGGATGGAGTTATGATAAGCTCTCACTACTCCTAATAAAAATATGAGTATTTAAATGTTCAAATTATACTCTTTAATCATGATTGGCTGTGCAACAGTGATGACGTGTCATGCGAATGCTGACCAATCAACTTTTGATGAAAATGTGCAAGTTAGATGGTATGAGGCTGTTAAGCATTATGATGATGTTATGAAAAGAGCAAGTATAGCCAAACAAGAATACAACAATTGCCAGAAAAAAATAAATTGTGATGCAGTTAAAGCAAGAACATCTGATGCGTATTATGCAAAAGTTATCGCTGATGCAAAAGCAAGACTAGACGCTGCGGAACGCGATCTTTATCCTAAGATAGAAAAAACTGATGCCGGAAATGCCCAATAGACGTTAACTTCTAAACCTTAGTTACATTGAATATTATATTTCGATTTGTATGAGTCGAAAGCATTCATTAGATCTTTAGAATGGTCTGTTTCATGAGTACCCTCAAGCTTGATCATTAAAGGTTTGTATTCTTGTTCATATGCAGTAGGGAAGTCACTACAAATAATTTGCTTACGAAGCTCATTTTCTGTTGCGGGACCCACCAATTGAGCTTGATACCACATAAACTTTGAATCAAGTTCTTTATACTCCAGTAGTAATTGTTCACGCTCAGGATCTGGCTGCTCAGGCTCATAGCAGCCAAAAATTCCAAAGGTGATTAAACATAAAAAAGAGATAGTTTCCATTGGTTTAGGTTCTTCTAAGTTGTGCTTAGTCTAATAGCACAGGTAATAAAAGAAAACCCAAAGTAGGTGGGTTATCCGTATCTACTTTGAGTACTTCCGTATGCTGCATTTGGCAGCTAGTGATTGAAATTGCAAGAAGTAGGGCAATAGTTAGTTTAGTTTTCATGGATTTTTTGTTGTTATTGATAGGTGAATTCTGGGCAGAAATTTGAAAAAGAAAAACTGTATAGGGATAGTAGTTAATAAGAGTTATTCTGAACTAAAATACCTATAAATTTTTATTAGGATAGATATAAATATAAGTATAAAAATACAATCATTAATATTAAAGCCCTTAAAAATAGTTATATGTGTAATACAAACACCCATCAATACTCCAATAAAAATAGAGATTAATATGAAAAATAATTTATGTAAAATTAGCTTTTTCTTAACAGGTGCAATCTCCTGACTCCATTGAGATGAAAGCTCTGTAGGTAGTTTAGCAATTTGATTAAATTGTTGGATTTGCAGTTCAATATGCTTAAGATTATATGCTTGCTGAATGCATGAATATAAAACAATAAGTAAATATATGAGAAAACCACTATAAACGAATTGATTAACTTCTTCGGCTTTTTTAAACACAGTAATAAAGGAGACCGCAAGTGGTACAGCCAAAATTTGAGTCTGCAAATCAGATATAATTTTGTTAATTTTATTCAAAAATTCATCTGAATGTTCAGTGATTTTTTCAGTGAATTTGGAGTACTTAAAGTCTTCAAGATATAAAGAATACTTAGAAATAATAGATTTATAAATATCATCTATATTCTTAAGCAACATAAAAATTTTTTCATTCTTATTAAAAGTTATTAAATGATCTATAAACTCAGTTGCTGCAATTGCATATCGTTCATTCTGGTGTGTTGTTAATGTTGTACTGATACCACTATCTAGCTTTGGAGTTTCAACTGATAACCAATCTATAAAACTTTTTAGAATTTCAGATAGGTTCAATTCATCATAAACTAAAGCAAGATTAATGTATTTTTCATAATTTCTTGGTTGAATGAAAATTTCGCAATGAGTTTTTGAAAAAAATATTATTTGATTATCTCTATGATAATATTTTTCAGACAAACATTTTATAAATTTTGAAAATAGCTCTAAATTATGTGAGATAGGTTTTTTACCTTTAAGTTTTGAGTATATTTCCTCATATATCACAAAAGGTTCATCTGTATCTTCATTTTTAGTGAGGTCAAATCTATGAAAAATAAAATTTTCATATGACGCAAATTGTGTGCCTGTGTGGTATAGGTCAATTTTATAATTAACCTCATCACCGATATCAAATCTATATGATTCCAATTTAAAACTTAAGTCATCAAAATTAGTGTCATTAAATTCATTAACTAGATCCACATCAGCTTTTTTTTCAAGACGAACAAAACCATTGATGTTTTGTTCATCAAAAGTTACCGTATGACTTAGATTGAGTAGTTGCTCAATCTTCAATTTCATTTGATTCATAAGGCTTTTTGTTATTTAAAATCTTTCTAGCGCCAGATAATTCACTAGCTTTGATGTCAACTCTAACATATGGATTACTCTCGTCTTGATCACATAAAACTATTGTATGTGCAATGTCCGCCTTTCTTCCACTAATTTTTATTTGTTTTTGAGCTCCAACAGTCAAGGTGAACTTCTCAAAACTAGTCAGTGTCGTACCAGCTGGTGAAAAAATATTGCTCGCATCTAAGTCATTGCTGCTGTAGCCATTTGACTCCCTATAACTTTTAAAATTATTACTAATAATGTCAACACCATGAATTGAAGCTTTATTTTCAATAATAGGATCAATTTCTTCAGTGATATTTATTGGTTTCTTTTGAGATGCTTTAGTTTTTAATAGAGTGAGTACTTCTTCATGGATTGTACTTGATATTTCATTTGTAAAATTACTTTGTGCTAAATATGCTTCCAAAGTATCCATGAGTTTTCTAGTTGAAATTTTATCATCAATACTATATTTAATAGGAATATATTTTTGAATATATTTGGGTATATCATCATTACCTTTTTGTACCCAAGAAATATAATTTGATGGTTTATATGAATCATCTGATTGTGAGTGTAAATGCATATCATCTAGTTTGACTTTAAAAGCAACTTTTAGCGCTTGTGTATCAATCATTGATGTATCAATAATTTCACCAGTATCCTCATTAATTGTAATGGATGGTTTTAAACTTAATAGAGCCATATAAACATAATTATTTTCCCCTTGTTGATAAAAAATAATTGGCAAATGATCACCAGTCGTTTTTAGCTCTTCGTAAATTTGATAGTTTAAAGCGTGAGTAAGTTTATTTGTAATTCGCCTATATCTTGTTTGAGCTTCATTTTCAGAGTCGATAGCAGTTTCTGTTTCATCATCCTCTGCTAATAACTCATTTTTATTAAATAAATAATCATTAATAATTTTACTAAATGTTGTACTTTCATTAAATTTAGATGATATTGAATGCGCAAAACCATATTTTCCAAGCTCTTGATCTAAAAACTGAATTAATTTAATTGTCTGCTCATTATTAATGTGTAGATTAGAACGAATGATCGGCGAAGTTGCATCAACTTTTTTTTGATCTTTCTTCTTTAAAATTCGATGAATAATTGCTGCTTGTATAATAGGTTCACTTGAATTGGTCATAATACTCTCACTATTTGGCTATTTATTGATATAAAACTTAAAGCTACTAGCCATATTTATTTCCACCGCATATTCTCTCTACCCTGTCTAGTTTAAAAGCCTGTGTAGGTGGCACAGCTTATAAATGTATTTTTAATGATTTAATTAAACATCCCGATACAACCCAACAACTTTCCCTACTAACTTACAACCATCCTCTAAAGCAATGGTTTTTTCTGGCCAGTCTGGGTTTAAAGGCTGCAAATACATATTTCCGCTTTCAACGATAAGCTTCTTAAACGTCGCTTCACTATCGCCTTGGCAAGAAACAATAACTAAATCACCTGTTTTTAAATCTGTTATTTGAAAGTCAGGATTTACATAAATCTTATCGCCAGGCCGAAAGTCGGGGAGCATTGACTCTCCAACCACTTCCAAACCATAGCCATTCTTTCCACATTTAGGATTTGGCGGTAACCATTCCTCAAACTGTGTGCCTGCAGGAACAGAATCAACAGTAGTCCATGCACCGGCTTGTACCCATGAAATTACTGGTACTAATTTCCCAATTAAAGGGATTGGATCTGACACATTCTTTTCAATATTTTGTGTGCCTTCTTGCGGTAAATCTAACCAACCATGTGGCTTACCAAAAGCATCCTCGATTTCTCGGGCAACTTTATTACCAATACCTTTAATTGGATTTGTGCCTGCAAATTGGCTTGTTTGAGATTGTCCTTTCCCAATTTTGTCAGCAAAACTGGATACACCACCAACTTGATCAACAAGTAAGCGAGTGTTTTGGTATCTAATTGATTTGCTGTCCATAAATTTCCTGAAATTGTTGTGACACGTCACATTTGTTAATTGTAGTTTCATCACCAAAAAGGTAAACAAGAAAAAAGGTTGTATTTACATTACCTAAAAGGTAATATTTGGATTGATACGAGAGGATCAATCTATGAATTTCCGCGACTTTATTCTTAATAAAAGCCCAGAAGATTTAGAAAAATATGCAAAAGATGCAGGAACAACAGTTGGTTATATAAAGTCACATTTGCTGTATGGATATAAAGAACCGCGTAAAACGCTGCGTAAAGCATTGTCTACAGCTAGTAATGGTGAGGTTTCTGAAATGGAAGTACTTCAACATTTTGGGTTATATCCTAATCAAATTCCTAATAACCAAAATGGTAATAACCCAGCCCTCCAATAACCACGTTCAAAGGACACCGATATGAACATATTGGATGCTGCTTACAACACAGTTCACGACTACCAAGGTGGAGCGAATGCATTAGCGCCACGAATGGGCATCAAAAGCCCAGCGGTACTGAACAGCAAAGTAAACCCCAATACGGAAACACACCACATCACCTTGCTTGAGGCTTCAAAACTTATGGAGCTAACAGGGGATTACCGAATTCTGCAAAGACTGAATGCTCAACACGGAAAAGTGGCCATCAACTTGCCATGCATACCCGAGTGTCGAGATACAGCGCTCACAGACTTAGTGCTGAGTATTGGAATGGGCGGTGGGGATATATGTGCGCAGTTCAAAGAAATGATGGCAGACGGTCGGATCACCCGAGGTGAAGCGATAGATATGTCGAAGGTCATCCATTTTTTGCACGAAATATTGGCCGAGCTTGAAGCTCAAATAAACAAATGCGTCGAGCAATAAAAAAGCCTGATCTCGGAAATCAGGCTCTAGTGCTCAAATTGGAAATGGCGGTAACCAAATGAACAAATTAAATTTAACACAACAATCCAGTGATAACAAAACAGATTTCTTAACCGGCGACGTCGTGGTCTTCACAGACCCAATCAAACTAGGCCATCTAATGACCGTACATAAAGTCCAAGGTGATGGTGTGCTACTGGATGGAAATCACAACTTTGCGCTGAGCCATTTAGTACGTCCAGCAACAGTTGCAGAGGTCTTGGCTAAACGTCGTTTGACTACTGCTGAACAAGCGCTTGCGGAGGTTCCATGATAACCAACAAGGCAATTAAAAAGCAGCCTGAGCATAAACACCTGCAAGGCGTTCAGAGTTGGTATGACCCAGCGCTACGCACGCTCAATGGTTTATTGGACATCCGTAAGGCCAACTTACGCAAGATTAATCGTGACGAAGCCAATGCTGCAGTCACGCGTGATGAGTTTATCGAAATGCTCACCAATGAACATCGGATCTCGGCCTGGTATGCCGGTGAAATTATCTCAAGCTTACTGCGTTCAGAAATGATTTTGATGTTTGGACGTTTTATATGGATTAATGAAACAAGGGGTGAGCAGTGAGCCATATTCTGTCACTACGTGGCACAGGGCAACCTATTGCCTATTTCCCCAAGCTAGGTAAATACATTGGCTGTGTGAAGGCAGGAATCTTTCTTGGCCAAATGGTTTTTTGGTCAGATAAGACTGATAGCCCATTAGGCGTGTACAAGACTTCTGATCAAATTGAAGAAGAAACTGGCTTGTCATATCGAGAACAAGTGAGTGCTCGAAAGAAGCTTGTTGCCTTAGGTTTAATCTCAGAAACATATAAGCGTTTAGATCATCGCTTGTACTTCAAATTTAACGAAGAACGCTTTGACGAGTGGCTTTCAGAGATGATTTTGGCGAACTTACAAAGTGTAATTTCCCCAACTGACGAAAGCGCAGTTCGGGAGCAAACAAAAGCGCAATTCGTTCCTACAGAGAATACAACAGATATAAACACACACAGTAACGCGCACGCAGAAAATCAAAACGTGGATTCGTGGACACCAGATCTTGAGCAGCTGGCATTCGCTTTGAAAACTACAAAATACTCTCAACGAGTTTCTGAAATTCTAGGCATGGCAGATTTTCAATTCCATCTTGGGAACTTCAATGCTCACCACGAAAATAATCACCAAATCACGAACAACCAAAAACTTCGTAAGTTTGCACAATGGATTTTTCAGGAATTTGAAAAACAATTGGCCAAGGCTGAACGTGAAGCAACAAAAACGAAAACACATACCACTGAAAAACAAAACTCTCGAAACGTAAATGATGCTTGGGGTGAAGTACAGCAGTATGCACCTGCAAGTGATATCGACTGTGGAGGACTGCTATGAACGCCTCAATTTTAAATGCGCAGATCCAGTTGAGTTCTGAATACTGTGAAACACACCGAGCTCAAAAAGTCTTAGTTGGTCGTACTGCAATTTGCAAGCAATGTGCAACTGAAATATTGAATAAAGCCCATCAGGATCATGAGATCGAAGTAAATCGAATGGTTCGTGAAAAGCATTTTGAAGGAGCCAAGTTGCCGGCACGTCATGCTAACAATGGTTTCAGAAATTACTTAGTTGAAAACAATGGTCAGCAAAATGCCAAGCAGCAATGCACATCCTTCACGAAAGATTTTAATGAGGGAATGAACCGTAATCTGATCATGGTTGGTCGTACCGGTACAGGCAAAACGCATTTGGCATGTGCTGTTGCACGTAATGTCTTGCAGTCTCGCAAATACGCTCGTTACATCACATCTGAAGACATGGGTAACGAAATTGCCAATGCATGGAAAAAAGCTGATGACAACGAATCTAATGCAATTCACCGTTTTACGGAATATGACTTACTGATTTTGGATGAATATGGTTTACATGACCGCTATGAAAATCGACTCCAGTTGGTCCACAAAGTTTTATATGCACGTTATGACCAAGCCAAACCAACTATGCTGATTTCTAACATGACAATTGAGGAGTTGCAAAAAGATCTAGGTGATCGTCTTTGGTCTCGTTTTCAACATGATGGCCTGGTCACAGTGGAATGCAATTGGGAAGATCAGCGAACAGGCGGTGCAGCATGAATACGTCATACGTTAAAAAATTTGAAGAGATTAAAAACGTACTTGTATACATCGCATTTTCTACTGGTGAGGTGACTGCTTTAGAGCTTGAGGAAAACGTGACTGATTGGGGCCGTTGCCAATTAAATTTACATCTTAAGAAACTTGTAGAAGCAGGGTATCTGCAGAGTAATGGCAAGCAAGTAGAACGTGCTTATACCGCTACTAACAAAACAAAGCAGTTATTTGGGGTGAAGTAGTGATCAGCTACTCAATTGCTGAATATAAACAAATGATCGGTGGTGCCAAACCTAAACGAGGTAGCAAAAGACCTAAGGTTAAAAGTCAAAAGGTACCGAATGAGTTTGAATTGAAACTAGCGCTGGAGCTTAAAGCATTAAAGATAGATTTCGAGCAAGAGTTTAAGTTTCACCCGAGCCGTAAATGGAGAGCTGATTTCCATCTAAAGGGAAGAATGATTTTGCTAGAGGTTGAAGGTGGTATTTGGAGTGGTGGACGGCATACAAGGGGTAAAGGATATATCGGTGATATGCAGAAATATAACGCAGCGACGATGCTGGGTTATCAAGTCATACGGTTTAGTACAGAGCAAGTGAAGTCAGGTTTAGCAATTCAGCAGATTGAGAAAATGGTAGGGGATTTAGGATGAATGCAGCGGCAAAGCTAGAAGTAATGGATTGGTCTAAATACACAGCCGAAGAATGGTTTAAACAATATGGTGCTTACATTCAGACCTGCAGAATGAAATCAGGGAATGCTCCAGATACATTGGGAATAAATCAAATTTACTGGTTAATTTGTGAGAACAATAAAGGGGTCGCACCGAGAAAAAATCAATTAATTTGCACCATCTCAGATTTTGAAGCTGAAGAAGTACGCAAAATAATTATTGACCTAAAGTATTCGCCACGTATTTGCGACTCAGCCAAAGTAGCAGTTAATCTTTTTATTGAAAAGAATGTGCGCGGGATGTCGCTTCGTCAAATGGAGTATCAATTTAAATTTGGAAGAACTGCTTTGGATAGCATGATTTTTGCAGGAAAATACTTTTTGAATGGGCATGATAAGCGATTAAGAATTATTTGACTGTCCGGACAGGATATGGCATATTTCTGCTATAGTGGACGAAGTTATAGTAATTCACTGAACCTATTTAGTTAAATATGCAAGCTAATAGCCTAGTCCGTTGATTAGGCTTTTTAATGAAATTTAACAGTTGATATACCCGACCTTCCTAGGCGGGTATTTTTTTGTCAAAAATTTAAAGTTTCGCTTAATGATGTTTAAATATATATTTTAAATATATTAAAAAAGTTGATATAAAATAAATATTTATTTTTAATATTTGTGTGATATATATAGTTGACTGTTTTACTATAGTTTTAGTTTAAGATGCCAGATAAGAATTCGCATTTAATGATTGAGCAAATCTATAATTTCGTATGTATGAAGCCAAATATTCAGTCAAAAAGTAAATACATGCAGTTGTATATCTTCTTTGAAGAGCTTCATGAATCATCAAAAGATAGATTCATTGCATATAAACCATTTACTTATTTTGGTGTTTTTAATGGAGTCGAAAAAAAGATATATGCAGATGCTGCACCGGAATTCTTTGATAAGGATAAGTTTGTAAATTGGGTTGCAAAATCAATGAATTAAAAATCATGCGGTTTTAAATATTGTCATTTTTCGCCAGTGTAAATTTATGTAACAGGTTGGAAAATAATCAATAGAAACTGCTGTAGTTTCTGTCACCCTAACGGGTAATCCTTCGAGCCTACTTCCCTGAAAGTAGGCTTTTTTTTGTATAGGGGAAAGCAATGATCCGAATTCTAATGTGCTTATTTGGATTGCATGACGTGACGGAGATTGACCACACAATCGATGGTGATGAGATAAAAGTTTGTCGTAGTTGTTTGAAAGAAGTTAGATAATTTGCCGAACGTATTACGGCGCATAACAGCCCTTCACATTCTAATGTTGAGGGGTTTTTCTTTTCTTATTTGGTGGTTGGTATGGCTTATATCGTAGTGGGTTTAGTTTCATTCTTATTTGGGTACGGGTTGTGCTTTAAGTGGTTTAAGAAAGACATTGTTGAAGGTAAGCCGATCGCGTTTAACGAAGGTGTTTATGTAGCATCTAAAAAAAAGATTGAGCCATGACGGACAAAGTACAAGCAAAACACGACTTAGAATATTGCAGTGCTGAGCTGTCAAAGTATCAGAATCTAAGTCGAACAGGATTGACGCGAAATGAAATGCTAGCAATAGATGGCATCATGATTAAGTTGAAAGAACGCATTAAGAATTTGCGTGAAGCTTTGTATTATAGTTGAGTTGAAGGGCGTTAAAATTGTATATTCCAGTAGAAAATATTTTAGATTAAAAAAATGAAAAAAATACTACTTATTGCTGGAATGCTTTTATCTTTACCCTTAAAAGCGAATGAACTGAAGTGTGAGGATAGTTCGAATACTTCAAAACAAAAGCTTCAGAGGAAATGAAAAATTATGATGTGCGTGATCTAGATGCAATATTAGAATATTCAAACTCTATGTATTACCCCATGAATTTTAAAGGAGCCATTTCTAAGAAAGATACATTTTTTTTGGGTGAGTGGATCAGTAAAAAAGAGTTTAAGCAAAATACTAAGACTGCATTAATGGGCGGGGATTTAATGCAGCATAAATTTGGTGCCTTTTCATTCGGAAAGCCTAAAATAAATTATTTATCTGATTATGGTGAAATTTGTGTTGTGCCTGTACACAGCCAAAGCGTTATGTATGAGCGTGAAATAAGTACTACTTATGACAGTATTTATGTTAGAAACTTGCAGACGGATAAGTGGAAACAATATGTCTACTTGGGGATTGAAAAAAAAGAAGATATGGATCTTTTATTCCCGGGGCTTTTATCGAAGGTTCGTCTATCGCAAGTTTTAAATAACAATATGGATTACTTTGATTTTAATATCTATGTTGCAAACGAGATGATGAATCAAAAACGAACGTTTGTGCCTAAAGAGGAAGTGCTGGCGGAATTAAAGAAGAGGCTTAAACCACAGTATGAAATGCTCAAATTAAATGGATATAAGTAAGTTGCAAAATCAAACCTCCTTCGGGAGGTTTTTTTTATGGGAGAAATATGGAACCTGATGCATATAAAACCCTAACTAAAAAGATTCCTCATAAAAAGAAAACACGTACCAGGCCATTACCTAAAGCCAGTGAAAAATACTTAGAAGCATTCGACCGACTAAAAGAAATATTAGATCGGATGGAAATGAAGTATGAGGAATACTTTCATTTCAAAAGCACTAAACACTGGCGTTTTGACTTACACCTTATTGAACATCGCATGCTAATTGAAATAGCAACTGGTCCATGGTCTGGCGGTCGTAAGGGTAAACTTGCAACGAAGGCTTGGAGTATGGATCGTTATGACCATGCTGAAGAATTGGGATATCGATTTCACAGGTTTGAATTAGCTGATATCAATATGGGGCGTGCAACGGCTTGGTTAAAAGCTTTAAAAAAAGATGAATTATTATAAGTTAGATATTTCAAAGCTTATTGTTTCAGGATGTTTGATTACTTTAACTTTCTCATAATATCCGTTAGTTTGGAATTTCAACCTTAACAATTATGAGAAGAAAGTCATGAATAAAAATTTTGAATTACATGTTTTAAGCCAGATTTATGATTTTCTAATAGAGCGAACTGAACATTCACATCAAGGTTTGCATAACAAGGTTCTTGAGTTTTTTAAAGAACTGAATTTAGGTAATGATGATGATTTTGAAATAGTCGATCCTAAAAAGATAGCGGGTAAATTTGGTGCAGTAAATTTCATTCACTTAATCAATGTCCCAAACTTTGATGATAAAGATAGATTTTTAAAGTGGGCATACACACAGTTGAATCGATAGTTAATACCAATATGATTTAAAGATATATTTTAAATGCATATTTAATTAAATAGCCCTATAATCCGCTGGCTCATATCAGCGCAAATGAATTGGGTGAAGCCCTACATGAATATGTGGGGCTTTTTTATGCTGATACCTTATATTTAATGCAGAATAAGTAATTTGAACTGTTTTGCATTTCGGCATAATTTATTGAATTAAACAACGATTTTACTCTTGATAGGTTACTTTTAAAATCCAATTTTCAACACACGAATAACATATGTATCAGGATGTTTTAGATTGATTGTTTATATTGGTATAGCTTGATTATTAATCAGATTAAACAAGCGTATTCATCATTAATATTTAAAACATCTAAGGATAAGTAATGACAAATTTAACTACTGGCACCGTCAAATGGTTCAACGAAGCAAAAGGCTATGGGTTCATTCTTAGTGATGCAGGAGAGGATCTTTTTGCACATTATAGTGAGGTCAAAATTGACGGTTTTAAGGTTTTACGTGAAGGCCAAAGAGTAGAGTTTGAAATCACGAATGGAAAAAAGGGAAAGCAAGCTAGTAATATCAATATTATTTAAATCTAATTTCTCTTTAAATGACCCGTCATTAATTGACGGGTTTTTGTCATTAATTGCCATTAAGTTTTAATATTGAAATGCTTAATTTAGGTGAAAATGACATTATAAGAGCAATAAAAAATGACCTTTACTAGAATGCAATTATTGATTGGTGGCTTAATCATAAGTGTCTTTATTTCCACAATATGGATCTACCACGAAAAGAAAAAACAACGTCGTGAAGAGATTCAAAAAATCATTATCGAAGCTAGAGCAGGATTAAGTCACGCTCAATAACAGGAGCTAAACTTATGTATCCCTTTAGACCATTCCCACCGACTGAACTTATGGATCAGGCTGAGGAAGAAGACGCTATACGCCTTGCACCAGCACAAGAATTACTGGCCTGGGTGAAAGATAATTATCTGACGATGGGTGGTCAACTACATAACCCAGACCATGATCATATCGCTGAGCTGATTCACGACAATGAAGAGTTTTTGGCATTTGCTTGGGCTTCTTCAGCGGCTATGGCCAAAAAGCGCATGGTACTCGGTCAGTGTGAAAAGGTGATGTTTAACCAAGGCGGATGGAAGAAAGCCCGTCAAGAACAACAAATGCGAGACTGGTTTGGTTTTGTACCTCAGTACTTAATTACGATTGATGCAGCATTTTGTGAGCAAACCTCTGATCGTGAATTCTGCCGTTTGATAGAACACGAGCTTTATCACATTGGTGTGGAACGCGATGAAGATGGTGAGATCATTTATAGCGATACGACTGGCTTACCGAAGCATTACTTAGCTGGCCATGATGTTGAAGTGTTCTTTGGTGAAATACGTCAACACGGAATTGATAGCTCAGTACAGCGATTATTGGACATTGCTAAAAATGCTCCATTTGTATCGGAGAAAAACATTGCAGCGTGTTGCGGAAACTGTGTGATTAACTGAGCCGAAAGGCTCTTTTTTTTGCCTATCTTGCTATACGTAGCTATACAAAGAGGTGTTTATGGCAGCACTAAAAGAGCCTGTAAAAATGTTTATTGTTCAGTCTCTTGCATGCTTTGAAACCCCTCAACAAGTAGTAGAAGCTGTAAAGCAAGATTATAAGATTGAAATTACCCGTCAACAGGTTGCACTTTATGACCCAACTAAAGTGGCTGGACGTAATCTAAGTAAAAAACTCAAGGATCTATTCAAGCGAACTCGCGAAGATTTTCGAAAAAATATCGAAGATATTGCGATTGCGAATAAGGCTTTTCGACTCATGGAACTTCAAAAGATGTATGAAGACTCAGGTCGAAATAAACGGGCGAAACAAAACCTTCTAAAGCAAGCATTCCAAGAAACTGATGGTCGTATCACTAAGCAAGAGATTACGGGCAAAGGTGGCAATCCGATTGAAACAGAGCATAAACATGCACTGCCGGCTTATACACCTGAGCAACTGGCAGGAATGAGCGCTCAGGAGCTTTCGCGTTTAGCAATTAATGGCAAATTATGAGTTATTCAATTGAGGAAATAGCACCGCTCATTAAAGAGTGGACCATAAACACTCGTTTACCCGAAGTAATAGCTGAAATGACCAGACGCTATTACTACCGAGCTTTAATTGAACAGAATGAATTAAGTCGCCAGGCCGAAATATACAAATGCAGTCAAGATCCGATTCATTGGTTTAATCATTGGGTCTGGACATACGATCCACGCGGTATGCCTTTTGGTTTACCTGCCAACATCCCATTTGTGTTGCGGCCTGGTCAGGTCGATTTGGTTCATTGGCTATTAGAGCGTGAAAGTACCCAAACCCATGGACTGATTGAAAAGTCGCGAGATGAGGGAATGAGTTACGTGCTACTCGGATTCTATTTACACCGCTGGTTGTATGTTGATGGCTTTGCCGGTGGTGTGGGAAGTCGTAAAGAGGATCTAGTGGATAAGAAAGGCGATCCAAAGACGTTATTACACAAATTTCGCGATATGTTTTCAAAACTCCCTGATTGGATGAAGCCTGAAGGTTTTGTGGCGAAAGTCCACGATAACTACCTTCGAATCATTAATCCTGATAATGGCTCAACTGTTACTGGTGAAGCCGGTGACAACATTGGTCGTGGTGGACGTACCACAATGTACTTTCTAGATGAATGGGCATTCGTAGAGCGTCAGGAAGCAGTAGATGCTGCGATATCTCAAAACACCAACGTACATATCAAAGGATCTACTCCAAATGGTATTGGTGATCGCTTTTATCAGGATCGTTTCAGTGGTCGATATGCTGTATTTACCATGCCATGGCGCTTGAATCCAGATAAGAATTGGCAGGTTGAGCTGAGAGGTAAGTTGATCTACCCATGGTACGAAAAGCAAGTAGCCACTTTAGATGATGTGGTACTGGCTCAAGAAGTAGATATTAACTATGCAGCATCGGTCGAAGGCGTCTTGATCCCATCAGCTTGGGTTCAATCTGCTATTGATGCTCATAAGAAACTCGATATACGTCCTTCAGGTGATCGAATTGGTGGCTTAGACGTTGCAGATGAGGGTAAGGATAAAAACTCATTTGCAGGACGTCATGGTGTTGTTTTGAATTATCTAGACACATGGTCTGGTAAGGGTGATGACATCTTTGGGACAACTCAGAAGGCAATTGATATCTGCTTGGATCTGAATATTCGAGCATTTCTCTATGATGCCGATGGCCTGGGCGCAGGTGTCCGTGGCGATGCACGTGTCATTAATGAGCGCAATGAGGATCAAGGTATTGCTGAGATTCAAACTGATCCATTTAGAGGTTCAGGTTCAGTTCATGAGCCTGATGAGGAAATGGTAGAAGCTCGTAAGAATATTGATTTCTTTGCCAACCTCAAAGCTCAAATGTGGTGGTCGCTTCGTATGCGTTTCCAAAATACATATAGGGCATTGAATGGCATGGAATACGATCCTGATTCAATCATTTCACTTAGTTCTGATGATTTGAATGAGTCTGAGCTGAAAGCATTGACCGTGGAATTATCTCAGCCGACCTACACCAAAAATGGTGCAGGGAAGATATTAGTCAATAAACAACCTGCAGGTGCGGCTTCACCAAACAGAGCTGATAGCGTGATGATCTGCTTTAGTGATGTGCAAGAACAAGAGACTAAGCAACCTTATGTTGCTGGTAATCGAATCTTTTAATTAGGTGCTGACATGGCAAAGTCTAAAAAGGGCAAAGAATCTAAAAAGGCTTTGTCCAAGGGGAGTCTGTACTCTCAAGAAGCTGTTTTTAATTTTCTAACCAATTTTGGCCGTCAGCCTGATAACGATGAAGTACTTCGTAAAGCTGGCATTACTCGCCACAAGCTACGTGTACTGTTAGATGACGATGAAATTGCCCAGGCCGTTGAAACACGCATCGATGCATTGCTTTCAACACCTTATCAGTTGGAACCTAGTGATTCTGCTGCTTCTAAAACGTTAAAGCTCATACTCGACGAATGGTACTGTGAAATTGCTGCTGCATCTCTGAATGCTTTGTTCTTTGGTTATGCAGTACAGGAAGCGGTATATGAGCTTAAACCCGAAGGTTATATTGGTTTGCAGTGGATTGGTGAAAAGCCAATGCAGTGGTTTGAGCCAAAGAATGACGGACGTTTGATTTTACGTAAGGAAGGCAATTCTCAAGAACTCGTCGTTGATCAGGTGTTTAAGTTTTTCCTAACACGTCGTAAAGCCACATATGAGCAGCCATACGGTAAAGCCATGTTGGCAACACTTTATTGGCTTTCATTCTTTAAGCAAAACGGCTTTAAGTTTTGGGCCAAGTTTCTTGAACGCTTTGGTACCCCAATCCTAGTGGGTAAAGTTGGCAGTAAAATCACAACCGAAGCAATGAGTCATGCGCTTTTAGATGCACATGCTCAAAGTATTCTATCGATTGATGCCAAAGACAGCGTTGAGGTGTTATCTGCTCAGGGTGCAAATGGTACCGCAGGATCAGCATTTGAGATGTTCAATAAAACATTGATACAGCAGATTCAAAAAGTTGTACTCGGTCAAACGCTCACTAGTGGTACTGATGGTAAAGGGAGTTATGGCCTGGGTAAGGTCCATGAAAATGTACGTCTTGATAAGCTTAAATCTGATATTCGTTTAGTGACTCCAACTGTTCAGGCTGTAGTAAATGCTTTGTGTGTTCTGAATAATTGGGAACCGCACAAAATTAAGTTAGGCGAGAAAGAAAAAGTACTGAACGTCGAGCAGGCCACTCGCGATACACATTTAAAAAATGCCGGTGCAAATCTTTCAGATCAGTACTTCATTCGTGAATATGGGCTACAGGAAGGTGATTTAAAACCCGCTATAGATGCGCCTCAACAAGTATTCTCAGCTCTACCTAAACGTGCATTTAGCTTTAAAGCCCAGGCCAATAAACTTTCAGCTGAACAGCAAGAAGTTGAGGAATTAACCGATGGCCAAAAGGATCTGCAGCTTTTAAGTAATGAGCAGATTAAGCAACTTGTTGCTGAGTCGGATAGTCCTGAAGGCTTGGCATTCAATTTAATGCAGTTGATTCCGTCTGTATCTGAATCTCAGTTTAAGGCCAATTTAGATCAGGCTTTATATGCTGCAGATGTATTGGGGTATGCGACTGCTGCTAAGGGGAAATAGATGCAACCAGTCACGTTCCTTGAGGCGCTCCAGTACGCGCATGAGAAAAAGATTGTGCTACCTGATGAGTTTTACTCAATGGACTTAAAGACTAGGCAGATGGCTACTACGGTGAGCTTTCTTTCGAGTCTTGAGCAAGTTGAGACAGTGATTAAGTCACTGAATAAGACTTTGGCCAATGGCGGCACATTCAACGACTTTCAAAAACTCATTGCAGAATCAGAGATTATTCTACCTAAGCATTATCTAGATACCGTATTTCGTACCAATATCCAAAGTGCTTATGGTCATGGGCGATGGCAGCAGCAGAATCGAAATAAAGCCAAACGTCCTTACCTGATGTATTCGGCTATCGATGATAGTCGTGTACGCCCAGCACATTTGGCATTGAATCGAATTGTATTGCCGATTGATCACCCATTTTGGCTGACACATTATCCGCCATTGGGATTCCGTTGCCGCTGTACTGTTATCGCACTTACAGAAGCTCAGGCACTCAAATACGGTATTACACCGGATGATAAGTTGCCTGAAGTTGCTGAGGCCTTAGACTGGTCATCGCATCCTTTGCAATTTGGTGATTTGGAAGAGTTGGTTGATAAAAAGATCAATGTGTCAGTACTAGATAAGGAATACCTCCTCGAGCAGAAGGAAGTCATCAAAGCTGAGTGGGCTGCATCGAAAAATCTTACGAGTCTATTTGCTCCGATGGATGAAAAAACTCGGGACTTATTCGATTCGGTGGCCAATACGGTGATTCCGTTAGATCCGTCGATTCGACCAAGTGCTATTCGTACTTTCTTGGATTATGTGCAAGGCAATGACCAGGCCATTACAGGCTATTTGAATAGCAAAACCTCATCTAAGGCTGACCAGGTGCTTAAGCAATGGTTGGTTCAGGATATGGGAGCGATTCATTCTGTGGCTAAGAACACTTCAAATGTTGTTACTGGCACAACCACACTGGCTTATGCAGCTTCACTTGAAGTAGGCAAGGTGTTGACCTTGGATGCACCAATGCTTTTGGCAGGTCAGTCAAACATCATGATTCACATTGAGAATGCTAATGGCCTGGGGATTGATCTTGAAAAGTTGAATGCCGGTGAAGGGGTTTTATTACCTTTGGGAGTCTCTTTAGAAGTTGTTTCGATAGAGATGGTTGAGGGGAAAATGGTTTACACGCTGAAGGCATTGATAAATTAAATTGAAATTAACTAGAGACCGTCCGAAAGGGCGGTTTTTTTATGGAGCATGAAAATGCCAATAGATGAAAAACAGGATCACTACTGTTTTCGGTTGGGTGATTTAAGTGTTGATCCAGCTGAAGACGGAAAAAAGAAGCGAACCTTTTCAGGGATTGCATATAGCGGTGAAGTTATTACGGATCACTGGTATTGGACGCGCGTCATCTTTGATTTGGACAGCATGCAAATTAAAGGTCGTATCCCTGCATTACTTGAACATAGCTCCCGACAACGTGCAGGAGCCATCAATAGCCATACGATTAGCCATCAAGATGGTTTAGTTGTGCAGGGTGATCTGATGAGTAATGAGTTTGGTGTTCAGGTTGCTCAGGATTCTGACGATGGCTTTCCATGGCAGATGTCAGTTCGAATTGAGCCAGCAAAAACCGAGGAGGTGGCTGCCGATCAGACGGTCATTGTAAATGGCAAGACTTTGCAAGGACCAATCACAGTATTCCGTGGTGGTCGTATTCGCGAAGTTTCATTTTGCGCATTAGGTGCAGATGAAAACACCATGGCTGTAGCTGCAAGCCATAATCCACAAACGTTTACCCCAACCAAAGAGGACACTAACGTGACCGAATTAGAACAAACCCAGGCCAAATTAAAGCAGGCTGAAACAGACCGCGATGCTGCACAAGCCGAACTTAAAAAGTTCAAAGCAGATAAGCGTGAAGATGACATTAAAAGCTTAGAAACAGCAATGAATAAGCAATTCAGTGCTGAAGAAAAGAAATCCTATACCGATATGGATGATGCTGCATTCGTATTTATGGCACAGCAGTTAAAGCAATTCTCTGCAGTTATTCAACAACCAGCTGTTCAGCAACAACAAGCACAGCCAGCACCTGGTGTGAATCCAGCATTCGCACACTTATTTACCCATCAAGCGAATGGATACCAAGGTGCGCGACAAGGCCAAGACGATCAGCAAGGTACAGCCTTAGACCATGCGTTTAACCAATTTGCTGCAGCTCAACAAGGAGCAAAAAATTAATGGGCACAATTACTCAAACAATTACCACTACGCAACTTGTAGTCGGTGATGGTGTTCGTACGGAAAATGCCAAAGTAAAAACGGCGACTGCATATAAACGCGGTGATTTGTTGAAGGTAGCTACAAACAACCTTGCAGATCACCCGGTAGTAACAGAAGGCGTCGTCGGTGATTGGAATGCCATTGCCAATACAGATATGACTGTAGAGCAGGCTACTTACCATGCAACCAATGGTCTGGAAATGCCAATTTACGTACAGGGTGCATTTGATATTGCAGTTGTAACGGTGAATGGTGCACCGTTAACGGAAGCTCAATATGACGCAGTACGTGCCCAGGCCTTAATTAATAAAATCGAACTTCGTAAAGTCGTGGGGAAATAATCAATGAGTCAAACTTTTACATTTCAGAACGCACCGGTTGAATTACTGGATGTACCGCAGTTGGTGTTATTAACGGATACCACACAGAAGGTAGACACGTGGTTAATGGACCGCTTCTTTCCTCAACGTGTCTCGTACACCAAAAAAGAAGTGCCAGTGGGTGAGTTAAATACAGCAACGCCGCTCGCGCCATTCGTTACACCTACAGCTGCTGGTCGCCAAATTAAAGTTGGTGAGTCTGGTAACGTTAAATTTGTTAAGCCGGCATATTTAAAGCCGATGATGACGGTATTTCCAAGCGATGTTCAAAATACCGCACTGATTACCCAGTTGCGTAAATTTGGTGTGATTGCTACAGGCTCAAACCGTTTAAGCGATGCTGATTTACTCTTGATTGACCAAGCGCAAAAGGCTTTATATTTACGTCAATCGATTGAAAACCGAAAGTTGCTGATTGCCCGTGATGTATTGCTATATGGCAAGACAACCTTCGCTTCTGCTGACTTTCCAATGTATGAAGTAGATTATGAGCGTAATGCTGCTTGTACATTTGCTCCATTGATCAAATGGGGGCAAGCGGGTGCTACACCAGTAAAAGATATCCAGACCATGATTGATCTATCAGTAGAACATTCAGGTACTTCTCCAACAATGGCGTTGACAACTTCTAAGGTGTACAACACTTTAATCAAAGATCCTGAGTTTAAAGAGAAGTTCATTGCACCATATGCGGGTATTAGTGTTCCTTTGACTCCAACCTTTGATCAGATGGATAAACCACAATTCCGTGGTACGGTCGACAACATTGAAATTTGGACGTATGACGTTCAACACAGTATTGGTGGCGGTACACCAGATCGTTTTATTCCGGAAGACTTCTTCGGTCTAATCTCTGATGCTAATGGCTGGATCGCTCACTGCGCTATCCAAAACGTAGAAGCTTTTGGCCAAGCTCTAGAGTTCTATCTAAGCCAATGGCAAGAAAAGAACCCTTCAAGCATTCAAATGCTTGCTGAATCATCTCCATTGGCGATTCCAAACAATAAGAATGGCCTGGTAGGCGGTCGCGGGTTCGTATAAGGAAATTATTATGACGAAGTACATTGCAAAG
The DNA here is from genome assembly GCF_002018365.1 of Acinetobacter amyesii. GTDB lineage: Bacteria > Pseudomonadota > Gammaproteobacteria > Pseudomonadales > Moraxellaceae > Acinetobacter > Acinetobacter amyesii. The sequence continues at coordinate 170,476 of NZ_MVKX01000007.1, read as the reverse complement.
CAGTCGCTTGGACACTTTCGTCCAGGCCAAGAAATCACAGGGCTTGAAGCTAAACAACTTCAGGCCCTTTTAGCATCTGGGGTTATTGAAGAAGAAAAAGCTCCAGAAGAACCTAAGGCTGATGGTTCACCCGCTCGTTTAGCTGAGCTTGAAAAAGCCAATACTGATCTTGTTGCAGCAAATAAGCTGATGACTGATGAAAAGGTCAAATCAGATCAGGAGAATGGTGAGCTTAAAGCGAAGGTTACAGAGCTTGAAAAAGCATTGGCTACATCTGACGCTGCCCTGAAAAAGGCAACCGCCGACGCGAAGAAGGCTGCTACAGAAGCCAAGTAGGTGATCTATGTATGCAACCAAAACTGACTTGGTAGCGCGGTTCGGTGGTGAGTTGGAGCAACTGTTAATGATGCTACCCAATGTCACCGCTGTAGATGATGCCATTCAGGACGCGACAGAGGAAATTAACGGTCACATAGGTGGCCGTTATTCTTTGCCGTTACCCAACGTGCCAAGTAACTTGAAACGTATGGCATGTGATATTGCACGCTATCGTTTGTACTTCCAGCAACCAACTGAAGAAGTTCGAAAGCGCTATGAGGATGCAATCTCATTCTTAAAGCGCGTGGCTGAAAACAAGGCACATTTACAGATCCAGTCTGAGGAATCGGACGAGATTATTGATGATGAGCCTACAAAGAAGCCAAGTACTTTACCTATCGGTAGTACTTATCGTGGTGGGGTATTTGGTGACGATGTCTTAAATATGATGCCTAGCATCAAGTGAGGCAGCTATGGCTTTTGCGTTAACTATCAAATCTAATCAGTCAGCGATTAGTGCTGTAATGACTCAATTACTGGATATTGATGCTGAAAAAGCTCGACTTTATGAAGACATTGGCCTGGCATTAACAAACAGTGTTCAAGAAAGATTCATTGGTGGGTTTGATGTTGATGGTAATCCATGGAAGGTGTCTTGGCGTGCCAGTATGAAGGGAAGAGAGGGTATGCAAGGTGGTCAAACGCTACGGGATACTGGGCGTTTGATGAATTCTTACACATACAACGTTCTGTCGAATGGTGTTGAGGTTGGGACAAACGTCTTTTATGCGCCATACCTTCACTTCGGTGCTACGATTCTGCCAAAGACAAGCCAATACATTACCTTTGCTGTTGGTGGTCAATACAGAAAAGTAAAACAGGTGGTGAATCCCCCAAGGACACAATTAGGTATCAATTCTGCAGATGAAGAAATGATCCTAAATATCGTAGGAAGTTTTATAGATGAGTACCTTCTTCGCGGTACGTGATGAGATTGCAGAAAAACTGAAAGAAATTTCAGAATTTAAGCAGATTTATACCCCGCTAAATTCTGTAGTGGTCACAGAAATGTCGCAGGTCACTCCATCGGCGCATATTAACTTTGTACGCATAGACAAGAAAGCAAGCGCAGGTAAAGGGAGTATTAATCAGATAGGCCAACAGTGGGCCGTGACTGTGGCGTGTCGTAATGCTCAGTCGCAGCAGAATGATGGTCGGGTAGTCAGTGATGAAGCTGGGCTTTTAACTGAGAAAGTAATTCAACTTCTTTCGGGTTGGAAGCCGCAATCATCTCGCAATGAATTAGATCTGATTTCGGTTCGTGATGGCTATAGCCCCGGGTTTGCATACATCACTATTATTTTTGAATCACAAAAATTTATTTAGGAGTCATTCATGGCCAAACAATATAAAGCCCGGCAACCCGTCGGGCGTTTTTCTGCCGGCGATATTGTTGGTGGGCTGTCAGAGAATCAAATCAGCAAACTACTCGCAGATAAAATCATTGAAGAAGTGAAGCCATCTGCTCCAAATAAACCCGTTAAAGAGGTGAAAACCGATGGCTAAAAATTATATTTCACTCCAAGGTAAATTCTATTTATCTGAAATAGCAAATGGTGTAGCAGGTGCAATGCGCCATATTGGTAACGTGCCTGAATTTGAACTTGAAATCACAACTGATCAGGTTGAGCACACTGAAAGCACATCCGGTCAGCGTACAACAGACTTTGTGCTAACTAAGACCACCGGTGTTAACTTCTCAGGGCAACTTGAAGAAGTGGATGATGCCAATCTTCAGTACATCCTTTCAGGCATGAAGTCTGATGTTGCAAGTGATACGGTGACTGACCAAGCACTTGGTGCTGTGAAAGTTGGCGAAGAAATAAAGCTCAATGGCTATAGCTTAACTGCTGTTGCATTTACTGCAGGTTCAACAGCTATTGATGAATCGAAATATGAGCTTGATGCTGTGTTTGGTACCGTCATCTTTAAAGAGTCGATTGCCGAGCCAGTCACAGCCACTTACACCACGGGTGCAGTAAGTCATACGACCATTGCCAGTGATTTTAATAAAGAATATGAATTGTTCTTTAAAGGGATTAACACTGCGACCGGTAACAATATGGCGGTGCGCTTATGGCGTACGAAGAAATCACCTGAAACAACATTCCCACTGATTCACGAAGAACTTGGCCAGTTTGAAATTTCAGGTCAGGCATTATCTGATGTCAGCAAAGGATCAGATGAAACACTGGGCCTATATGGTCATGTGGTAACAATTCCTAAAGCTTAAACCCATTCAGGCACAAAGAATCTCCACGGCGCTTAAGCGTCTTTTTTTGTGCCTGAATTTTAGAGATTCAATCATGAATGATTTCTTTTTAGCGAATAATCGCTCGATCAAAATTAAAGTGCTTGGCAATGATGTAGAAGTGAAGCAACTTCAAATTTTTAACTTTGATATCTGGTCACCGATTGCATCAGTTATTCGTGACAGCCTAAAGCAAAGTGATTATTCAGATTTAATCGGCGCTGGCTTGGTAAAAGATTATGGCGCTCATGTATTTCAACTTTGCTCAATGTGTACAGACACTGAAATGGAGTCGCTATTAGATCTCGCTGAATCAGATCCTTTGGAGTTTAGTCATCTGCTTAAACATGTGATCGAAGTAAATGGTGCATATTTCAAAGAAGACGTTAAGCCAGGCCCTAAAATACGTAAGAAGAAAGGTGGTGTTGAACAAACTTGGTTTGATTCATTCCAGTACTTGATAGCGTATGGCCATCGACATGAGGATATTTTGCAAATGACCTATGGGGCTTTTGTTGGCTACTTAAAGGCGGCTGAAAAGTATCAACGCAGCCGAGGAAAGTTTGATTCAAATATCATTCGGGCAGCGCACCATGCGGATAAGAAAGGCTTCTTAACGTTCCAAGATGAGCTAAGTAAACATTGAGGTAAGTTACTATTTTCACTTAATATGTGATCAATAATTATATTGAGGATGCTGGGGTGAAGAGTAAAATTTTATCGACTATTTTATGGGTATTGGGACTAATATTTATCTTAAGGGGCGTAACGTTAATAGGGGATAGCTTTTTTGGTAGCTTATTAATGGTAGTTGGTGGGGTTGCTGTCCTACCGCCATTTCATAAAAAAATTAGAGAAATTGCAGGATTTCCCATCCATGGTGGGTGGTTTGCTGCATTTGCAATTCTCATTTTAAGTTTATCAGGGAATACTTTAAAACATGCTGAAGAAGCAGCTCTAGCCAATGGAACCGCGAGTCCAGAACTAGTTAAGCAAGACGCTGAACGTAAACAGCGTGCAGCAGCCGAGTTAAAATTGCAACAAGAACGGGATGCTAAAAGAGCTGAAAAAGAAGCCCAAGAAATATATGAAAGGGAACAGCATGATAAGGAAATATCAATGCAAATTGATGCCAAAAGAGCGCTAATTTCCGTTTTAAAAGATCCAGATAGCGCAACCATTAGAAATCAAAATGGCTTCTGTGGTGAGGTTAACAGTAAAAATTCTTTTGGTGGCTATACTGGATTTAGAAGATTTATCGCTAGTTCCGCAATAGTTGCGATTGAGGGTGAGAATATGGATTCTTCAGAGTTTCAAAAGGTATGGGATCAGATTTGCAAGTAATTAATTAAAAAATCTTTTTTTAAGACAGTTTCATGAAAACCCACAGATATGTGGGTTTTTTTAATGCCTAAATTTTGAGGTTCGCTATGTCCGGAAAAAATCTAACGTTCAAACTTATTCTTGATGGCGATAGTAAAGGTCTGGTATCTGCTGCAAAGCAGTCCGAAGATGTAACGAAAAGACTGTTTGATTCAATTAAGTCTGAATCAGAGAAAATTAAACAGGCTTCAGAAGCGGCGTCGGGCCAAGTTGGGAATATCATTCCAAAGGGCACGACTGAATTAGCTGATAAATTAACTCAATCTCTAACAGCTGCAACTGGAATCATTCAGGATGCGGGGGATAATGCTAAATCCACAGCAGGTAATTTTACTGATTTTGGGAATAAGGCTGAAAAAGCATTAGGTCAATTAAAAAGTGACTTGACCGAAGCTAAGCGAAATTTAGAGGCATTCTCCAAAACAAATGCATCACCAGCCGATATTGAAGTCGCACAGCGGCAAGTCGATCAACTTGAAAAAGAAGTTCAGCAAGCAGACCAAGCATTTAACGATTTTCACGCTGAAGTTGGCAGGGCAAATAATAATTTAAAAGAAACTGATAATGCTGCTCAAACCGCTCAGAAAGGTATTGCTGGACTTAAGACTGGGTATACGGCTCTTGTTGGTGCTATGGCTGCTCTTGGCATAGGTCTTGGCATTAAAGAATTAGCAGAAGTAGCTGACTCATATACAAATCTTTCAGCACGTATCAACATTGCGACAAGTGAAAGCGGTAATTTTACCCAGGCCATGGCTGGTGTTCATCAAGTCGCATTGATGACAAATACAAGCCTTGACGCCACAGCAGGCCTATTCACGAAAGTGAATGACGTTGGCAAGCAAATGGGAATGACCCAGCAACAAACATTAGATCTCACAAAAACCATCAATATGGCCATCCAAACAGGTGGTGGGTCTGCTGCTTCGGCTGATGCTGCAATCACTCAGCTTACACAGGCCTTGCAATCTGGTGTACTTCGCGGTGACGAGTTCAACTCGATCATGGAACAAGCGCCAGGGATTTCCAAAGCCTTGGCTCAGTCACTTGGTGTGACCACCAGTGAATTGCGTAAGATGGCAGAGAATGGTGAGTTAACTGCGGAGAAGGTTATTAATGGCCTTCATAAACAATCTGCGGCTATTGAGGCGGATTATGCGAAATTTCCGACAACTATTGGAAATGCATTACAGCGTATTTCGACACAATGGCAAATTTTGATCGGTACCATGGATCAGGCGAACGGGGCATCAGCAACTGTAGCGCAATGGTTGGTAACTCTTGCTGATAATATGGGTATTGTTGAAATACTACTTAATGATGTTGGCTCTGGTTTTGTTTGGATTGGTGATCAGCTTTCATTTATTGATGTATCTATTTTTGAAAGCCTTAAATCTGCGCTATCAAGTGCTTACGATGCAATCAAAGAGGTGGTTGTAGTTACTGCTGATTTGAGTAAAACAATTACAGAAATATTAAGTACATCGCTAACCAATGTTTTATCTGTCCTTTCATCATTTACAGGTGAAGCAACAGCAGCAGGAGAGCAAGTTAGTTTCCTTGAGCGAATACTTCAAGGGCTATCTATTACGTTTGGTTTTATTGCGGATGGCGTAACAGCAATAAAAATCGGTGTAAATCTCCTAGCAGGAGCATTCTTCGACTTAGCATCAGCAGCGAATAGTGTCTTATCGGCAGTCACATGGGGTGATGTTAGTAAGCAATTTGCATCAAATGCAGATTTGATGAAAAGCAAGGCTAAAGAATATTACGCTGAGGCTGATAAGGATGCGGTTGCCTTTGAATCTAAGGGTTTGCAGCGGTTAGAGGAAGCTGCGCAAACCCAAGAAGAGAAGAATGCACAAACATTACTTGAGGCTAAAAGCTTGGTTGACCAGTTGCTCTTGGAAGGCCAGCGAGAACTCGATGGGAAGAAGGTAAATGAACAAGAAAAGTTAGATGCTGTTCAAGCCTATGCAGAAGCCGCGATTGCAGCCAATAACGGTGCAATGGATGGTGTAATGCAAGCTGATCTGATGACGAAGGGTTACATCGTCACTTTGGATGAAGCTGGGAAAGTTGCTATTCAAACTTGGGATGCAAATGCTACAGGTGCCGAAAAGGCAGCACTGTCAGCAGATAAAGCGCGTAAAGCTGCGGCGACATTAAAACTTGATCTATATGAGCTAAAGAATGGTGTTACCGAAGCATTTAATAGTAATGCAAAAGTTCTAAATGATTTTGCTAATAATGTTGAAGCTTTAGGCTTAAAGGGAGAAGCAGCTGGAGAGGCGGTATATCAAGCCTGGTTAAAGTGGCTTGAAACAGCTCAAAGCCAAAATGAAGTAGATCTAGCAATATCAAAACTTCAGGAGTTTGGTAAAACAGGGCAGATGTCTGCGAAACAAGTTGAACTTGGTATGTTGGCAGTACGCCAAGTAGTATCCCAATTACCAGCAGACTTGGACCCAGTAGAACAAGCTTTTGAACGCCTTGGGATCAAAACAAAAGAGCAGCTTAAGCTTGCAGCACAAAGTGCCTTAGCAGATTTCAATACCATTCAATCAAGTGGAGAAGCTACAGCTGAAAGCTTGCGACAAGCGTATGAGAGAACTATGCAAGCTGCAGCAGCATCAGGTGATCAGGCAGTCATTGCTGCAACTCAAGCCAAAGCTGCATCTCTTGGCCTTGAAGTCCAAATTGATTCATCAGGTAAAGCATCAGTCAAAAGCTATGGCGAGCTTGAAGAATCAATTCATCGTGTACGCCGTGCTTCTAGTAGTGCTGAAGATGGATTCCGTAACCTTGGCCAAACTGGTCGTGAAGAGGCTGATTCGGTTAGAAGTGCGTGGGAAGAAGCGGTTAGTGCTGCTTCAAGCGGTATGCATGGGACTCGAAAAGGTACCAAAGGCAAGATGGCTAAAAATGCCGAGGATATCGAAGCTGAGCTTAAAGCCATGGGATATTCGGATGCAGCTGCTAAACAGCATGCGAAAGATATCTATGAAGGAACCAAAGGTGTGAATGGCTATAAATCATCAGGCTTTGGTTTCTTTGGTGGTTTAAGCAACGTAGAGCAAGTGAATCGAGAATTAGAGCGTATGCAGCAATATGCGCCTAATAATGTATCTACCAAAGCTAGTAGTTTAGGGGCTTCATCGAAGAGTATTTCATATGAACTCAAATTAGGTAATGAAACAGTGAAACTAGCAGGATCGCCTGAGAGTCAATCAAGCCTTGAGGCGATGCTTAAACAGTTGGGTACATTGAGTAAATCAACATGAAAATAAAACGCATCTCAACCGCAGAAGCCGTCTCAATTGAAGACGGTTTTTTTTGGTCTGATGAATTTAGCTGGAAGGCTAAAGAGCAGTCTTTGGAGTACGCCATGGATGGTACACCAAATATTCAGGAAGGTACCAAGCTCTCAGGGCGCCCAATTACTTTGCAGCCAGCTGACAGTGGAATGGGGTGGGCTTCATTAGCTGTCGTTCGTAAGTTGCAGGCCTGGTCGGTGCTCAATGAGCAGTTTCAGATTCAGTTTGAGTGGGCGCATGACACACGGAAATTTAACGTGGTTTTTAATCATGTTGATGGTGCTTTAGAAGCCACACCCGTTAAAGGAATCCCGCCAGTATCACTTGATGATCCTATGAATTTAACGCTCAGATTTTGGAGTGAGTAATGCCAATTGAAACCAAAGATTTAGTGATCTATCACGCTGAGCGTGACACCGATAATAGCGACGGAGGTGGGAAATATAATGGTCAGATTGTACAAGATGGGTTGAGCAACAACCTATTCAATGACATCTCCGAGCTAGATCGTACCGTCGGTGATGTATCAATGCGTAAAATCTTCCCGGCTGTGACCACGGATGATACTGATCTATTGATGGGTGCCACTGTATTCGTCTCAGAGCTTCCTAAGGATCCAAGCGTATCAGCATTATTGTTCAGCACTGAATCATGGACCGACGAACGCCAGGCTGCACAAAACCGAGTTGAAAACTACTTGGCCAAAGGTGGTCAGACTGCCGGTACACCTCTAGACACACATTGGCAGGGTATGTCATCACTGCAAGTCGTGATGTTCCCAGAAGAAACTGAAGCAAATGTTGGCGATACGATCGTACTCATTTCAGATGAGGGTAAAGCACTTCAATTTGAACAGTATGTTCGAATTACCAAAGTTGAAACACGTATATCAGTCATGGTGATTGATAAGGAACGAATCGAATACATAGTTGCGACTTACCAAATCAATGATCCTTTAGAGCGTGACATTGTAGGCTTGTCAGCACGTCAGTGGTATGCAGGCGAGGCATCTAAAACTATTATTCGCGATACGCTAGTTGCTGATACTGGTTTGTATTATTCATCTACTCAATTGGCATCGAATGCGTCCGTGGGTGAATACACGGTTAACGCTGATTCAATGTTTACTCAATTGATTCCATCTGCTCAAAGTGAAACACCAATTATTGATGTAAATGCGGCAGGTGAAAGTGTTGTGCTAGTGCCGGGTAGTGATGGCTTGATTACTGTGAATTACTCATCACAAATCGTGAGTGAAAGTCAGAACCTGTATATAGGTTCAGCTGTAATGCCAAGTTCTGTGTCATTTAGCATGCAAGGCCAGTCAATCACAGATCAAGGTGGTTTGCTCAAGAACTCATTGGGTACACAAGTCGGTACGATCGACTATCAGCGTGGACTGGTGAAATGGACCTCTACTGCACCAACCGGCAATATGAGTTTAAACATTACGTTCAAGCCAGCGGCTGCACCAAATCAGTATTACCAAAATAGTGCCATTCCAGTGACTCAGAATAACCAAAGTACCAGTTGGTCAGGTGTGTTGATTCCGATTCCTGCGCCAGGTGCTTTGTCTATTTCCTATATGGCACAAGGTAAGTTTTACGAGCTCAAGGACGATGGATCAGGGCAGTTAAGAGCAGCAAATAGCTCCTTTGGTTCAGGCATGATCAATTACGAGACAGGATCATGGCTTTTAACTGCAGGCGCATTGCCTGATGTGGATAGTGTGATTCTGCTGAATTGGGGAACACCGATTGTCACTTTTATACGCTCAAATCTGAGTGTAGATAAAGCTGCATTTGAGTTTGATCTTGGTCACGCAAGTATTTTTTCAGGGGTGACAATTACTTGGTTGCTCGAAGGTGTAACCAAAACGGCTACTTCGAATGCGCAAGGCAAATTTACTGGCGATGCTACGGGTTCAATTAATTATGCATTAGGCACAGGCAAGATCATCCCAAATAAGTTACCGCAGAAATCGACAACTTTTAATGTGATCTATAACTTCGGTACTTCGCTTACGCAAACCAAAAATGATGTTATCCCGGACTCGAGTCAAAAGTTGGTATTCACGATTGGTACTGGTTCGGCGATTCAACCCAACAGTGTTGAGTTGGAAATTCCTGTGTCTACTGAGACAGGAAATTTTGAAACCAATGTTTTGCTCACCGATGTTCCAGTAACCAGCGCGCTGGGGAATTTAGTGAATAGTCGAGGTGCTGTTCAAGGATCAATTAATTATTCGACTGGTCTTTGTGAAGTCACACCGCAAACCGTTTACAAGCAGTTTATTACCAAATTTGAAGCAGCTGTTACTTATGGTACCGCTTAGGGGATTTCTATGACTTTTTATAGTCCACAAACATCTAGTATTGTTGGTAGCGAGACTACTTTAAAAGCCTTTCATACTGTTGATATTAAAGTTCAATATCGCGATACCTCGGGTTCAAATTCAGCTACACATACGTTTACTGCAGATAAACTCAAAGTTGATTTGTCCTCCGGTTTTGATGAGCAGATTCTCACGGGTTCAGCTCGCTTTAAGGTTGGATTGGATACTTTCTTGGACCGCTCTGGTTTGCTGTATCGCAATGTGGATCCTGCCACTAATTCAGGTATTCAGTCAGGTTTGATTCAGTATGGTACAGGTGTTGTTGAAATTGATAGTTGGACGCCGAATGCTGACAACAGTATTCAATTGCAGTCATTGACCACGACAACGGATTTATTGCCAATCAATAAGATTGCCTTTCGCACACCGGTCATTCCGCTGCGAGTACAGTCATTGACAGTCGTTGTCGGCACGCTTGAGCATGGTCAGCTCACATTGAATGCTGATGAAAACGGGGTGATTGAAACATCTCGTGCTCATGGCCAAGTGAACTGGGATAATGGATTTGTGCAGATCTATTTCCATACCAAAACCGAAATCACAGCTGCTAATCGTACAGAGATAGAAGCACATAATTGGTATGATCCGCTACTAGAATATGAAGAAGCGAGTAAGACTTACATCAATGTGCCAGTGTGGGTAGATTCTTCAAGTGTTCGCTACAACGCTATTGCTTATACTTATCTGCCGATTGATTCTGAGTTATTAGGTTTATCAGCCACACGTTTGCCGATCGATGGTCGTGTGCCGATTTTTCGAGTAGGTGGTATTGGTATTGTAAGCTCAACCAAGTCGCAGGAGTTACCGAGTGCAATTGCAGGAACAACTTATGATTTAAATGACCAACGTATTGCGTGGTGTGAGATTGAAGATGCAAACGGCGTAAAAGTCGGTTATGACCTATACACCATTAATTATGATTATGGTCGCGTGACGCTTGGTGGTGATTTTACGCTGGTGGGCTTGGTTGAGCCATTAACTGCCAAATATCGTTATCAAGATATGGGGCAGATCCGTGATGTTCAAATTAATGGCCAAGTCACTTTTACTAAACCATTAACCCATAACTATGATTCGGACAATACAATCGTTGGATCAGCATTGGTCATCAATGATATGCAGGCACGGTACACTCGAAAATTCGTGCAGCAGGCCTGGTCGAATCAATGGTTGGATGAGCCGACTGGTACCTTGATTAGTGCCAATTACAATGATGCACTGTATCCCATTCAGGTCACCAATAAGGGTGCAATTCAGGAACACTGGTATATTCAGTTTACTGATGGCACTAACTTTAAGTGTGTGGGTGAATATACCGGTCAAATTGCAACAGGAACTATTAACACTGACTTTTCTCCAATTAACCCAGTGACTGGCGCACCTTACTTTGTAATTAAAAAAGAAGGTTGGGGGAGCGGTTGGGCCAATGGTAACGTTTTGCGATTTAATACCATTGCTTGTAACTTTCCAGTATGGGTGATTCGAACAGTAAAACAGTCTGAACCTGCTGTAATTTCGGATTCATTCCAGATTATGTTGCGCGGTGATATTGACCGTGTTGTTTAAAATCCAATTCAAATATGGCCGCAATTGCGGTCTTTTTTATGAGTAAAAGAATATGGCGATGAAGCAAACACAAACTAAATTATTTGATTTTTCTGATGTGGGTTTGGATTTTTGTGCCGGTTCAAAAACTTTATTCCCCGATCGTTTTAAACGTATATTGGCTCTAGGCTACAACTTGCAAACTGTAGCAAGTGTTTCTGTGGCGGGCAATCAAGTGACATTTGAGTATGGTGTCTCCCATGGCTATGTCGCTGATCGTGTGTTGAAAGTCACCTCTGGGCCTTTAGCGGCAATTCACGGTGGGGAGTTTGTAATTGATAGTGTTGCCGCAACCTCGTTGACCGTTACAATTGACGATGCGCCAATATCAATAGCAGGAGGGTTTACAACAATTGTCGCGCCCTTAGGATGGGAACTGGTTTATGAACAACTAAATATTCACATCTATAAGTTTAAGCACTTGGATGAGACTGACTTTTACATACGACTCTGTTTTGAAAATAACTCGGCCCGACGATCAAATATATCCCCGTGCATTGGTAAATCTTATGATGTAATAACCGGAAATATTAATGATCCTAATTGTTTACAATCCACCAAAAATATTGCTTCTCCTGAAAAGTTCTCATGGGATTTCACAGACTCTCGTACTGCTTCTTACGACAATTATTCATTTAGTCAAGGGTATTCGATATTCGGTGAATTTAAAATCATCGGTAGTAAGTATCATTTTTTAGCATTGAACTGGCAATCAACCTCGTCTTGGCGAGCTTCTGTAAATGGATTTTTACCACATAGCAATTCACATGAGAAATTAAAATATCCAGTGCTTATAGGTTGGAAATCCTCCAATGGAGATGCAACACGATCAGCTTATGGTCAAGCTTATCAATACAGTGTATCAAGTGTAACTGGCTATGGTGAGGCGTGGGTTGGCAACTATAAGGTTGATTTTAACAATAACACAAATCTCTCTGTTTCTAATTACAAATTAGTTGATACTAATAATGCTTATAACTCTTTTTATCCCAGCTCAATTGAAGACTTTAACACAACATCTGCGTATCCGATCGCTGTGCAGCTTCAAGAAACACGACAGTTTATGGGGTATTGTTATGGTGCATATTTGTGTCGCTACTCAAACACAAACACACCGGCAAATACACACACAACAAGCCCATCAATCACAAGTGATATCGATTTAGCATCGACGATTCTTATTCACCCCATGGTTGAGGGTAGCTCTTCAATAGCTACTTACATAGCTGCGCCATTAGAGGAGATAAAAATTGCTTAAAGTTTTTAGAATCTTTTTTGGTGGTTATGAGCCAAATCATACAAAGCTGCAAGCAATTGGTTATGTGGTTGCTATGACGCCAAAGCCAATTATTACTGTGCTAAATACAAACCAGGGTTTGGGACAAATCAAGGGATTTACACAAAAGAAAGGTGTGATTTACCCGGGCGTTGAGGTTTCGGCATTTAAACGTAGTGATAAAACTCACTTGTGGACAGTACGATCTAAACAAGATGGTTCATATGCATTTAGAAATATTGCAGCAGGACTTGAATGCTTTGTTGTGGGTTTTGATCCAGAGCAAAACTACAACGCCGTAATCTCTGACAAAGTGGTGGCGAAATGAGTGTAAACACCTCTCTGGAAGCTGGGCTTGCCGCAATTCAGGCACACGTAAATTTTCTCGATGGTGGTACTCAAAATGCCACCGTTGTCTTTTTTGATGATGGCAAACCTGCAGATGTAACAGATCCCATAAATCAATCTGCAAAATTGGTGACATTAACTTTGCCCAAGCCGTGTTTTAAGTCCCTTGGCGCAGATTATATTGAGCTTCAGCAAACTGATGCAGCTTTGGTTACTAAAGCTGGAGTGGCAACTTGGGCGCGTATTTATAGCGGTTCTGGCAAGGTGTACGTAGATCTAGAAGTGGGCACACACATTACCTTGGCCAATCCAGATTTACCCCTTGGCAGTACTTTAATGATTAACAGCTTTAAGATCCGACCATCAATTTAATGAGGGGATTTATGTGTCTAATTACATCCCTCAGGATGCGCATCATGTAATTCTGAATTTCGAAGATTTAATCACTGGTGATAGCAATCTTAATTTTGGTGATCAGGATCAAGTATCAGCGCAAATTGATTTCGAAGTAAATGTTGGAATCTTGGCTGGAGTATTTGCACACCAATCTTCTTTTAATCAAATTGATGTAGTTACCAATACTGCTGTAAATATTGAAGTAACAGCACTGGTTGGCCAGCTAGCTCAAAGTGATTTTACTGCGCAAACACGTATTGAGCCTGAACTTAATGTTGTGGGCATTGATCAATTAGGTGCAATTGAGTTTATTGTGGATTGTGCTATTTCGCATGATATTCAACTCAAACTGAATATGAACCATCAGCTGGGTGTGAGCCTAGGGTTGATTAGTCTCTTTGAACAAGCAGCAACAAGATCTAGACCCCAAGACTATTCCTGGTCAAAATCGATTTTCAGAGTCTCAAATGAGGCTCTTTTTTTTGATAAGAGTTTAGTTGTCTCAAACATTTCAAATGCTGAATTTAATGAGGCGACATTGCTGAGCAAAGCCGTACGAATACTGCATAAGAAAGCCACTGGCTTGGGTTCTGATACCTATATGGTTTGGGAAGAAGGTGAGACGCACTTTATTCACCAACGTTATGTGCATCAGGACACAATCAAGCTGCGTCACAATCGTGAATCAAAGTGGCAGGAAATGATTCGTCGGCGTAAGCAATTCACCTATTCACATGAAGTGGCTGAGCAATTCGATAAGCGCTTTTCATTCGAGTGGGACAAGGGTCTAGAGATCATCACTAAGTCCGAATTGCCTTGGGACAAAGCCAAATCTATTCATTATCGCAAGCATCTGGTTCAACCTTGGCCAAAGCCGGAGTTACCTGAATATGTTGGCGATGGAAATCTCAACTTTATTTGTTCATGTACTGAAGTTGATTCCCATAATGTCATTTTAAATTTTGGTGCGGATGATTGTATCCCAGCACTACAGAAGAAAAACTGGTGGTATATCGTGAATAGTTTAAGTGCAGAACGCTTAGATAATGCTGAGCCAATCAAAGTGATTAACGGTTCTTATAGTGCTAGTCGAAGTACCTGGTGTTGGTCGTATTCAATCACAGTAGCGCATACTGAAAAAGAGAAGCTGCTGCCGATCAATGATCAGCCGGTGATTCTGAAATTGATGATCAATGGTTTTGAACATCATGTATTACTAGAAAGTGAAACAGAGACCATTAAGTTTGCGAATAAATCTTATACCTATGATGGTCGAAGTGTTACTGCTTTGAATGCGGCCGATTACGCGGCTAAACGTTCATTCATTCAGGACAATGAGCGAACGTCGGTGCAGTTAGTTCAAGCCGAAATTGATCGATCACAATCAGCCACCGAACTCGATTGGGAGTTGATTGATGATGTGGGCTGGATTGTGGCAACGGAGAGTTTGAGCTACGCAGAACTGGCACCAATGGATGCGATTAAGCAAGTGGTCGAAGCTGGCGGTGGATTCATCTACAGCCAAAAAGCGGGTAATAAAGTTTCAGTGTTACCACGCTATAAAAAAGGCTATTGGGATGCTATGACTGTGGACGACTACGACATTTTGATAGCGCCAAGTATCGTGATTCAACAAACTATTGAGCAAAACAAGGATTACATCGCTGACTACAATGCCATTAACGTCGTGAACAGTCGAAGTGGCGACAGCCTGATTGTGAAACAGCGCAATACTGCAGGTGATATTCCTCTTGAGGCTGTGACTGGTCCAATGTTCGATGTCGTATCAGGTGCAAGTTTTGGCAAGATGGAGTTAATCAAAGCCAATATTCAAGAATTTCACACCTTGTCAGGTTTACCGGTCTCTCAAGAAGTTGGTGAGTTGTTGCCAGGTAAAACTATAGCATTCCATGGACAGTGGTGGGGTGTAATTGATTCTGTGAGTGGTTCATTTAGTCATGGCAAAGTCACAGAATCTATCAAAGTGGAGCGCATTCATCGTGAGTAATCCATTATTTGAACTTCGTAAACTACTGAACCCGACGCATGCTGAGTTAATTGGAACAATCACTTCTGCAAGTCATCCTGAATATCGTGTTCAAGTGGATGGAGGATCCGGACCAGTGCTTTGCACAAGCGGGACAGCCTACAACATAGGGCAACGTGTGTTCATTTCAAATCAACAAATCTTGCGGCCAGCTCCATCAGGTCAACACAGTCAGATTGAAGTCTGAATCATTTAAATAATGGCACCGAAAGGTGCTTTTTTTATGCCTAAAAATTAGGGGAATTTAATGGAGCCTGTCTCTACAAGTGGTTTCGCAGCTTTTTTAAAATTTTACGGTGCTGCAGTTGCAGTAACATTGGCCATCTGCTTGGTTGCAACAGTCGTCATTATGATGCGTTTACCGCGCTCACCACAGGAATGGGCTGTTGGCTTAATCTGTACCGTTGTATCGAGTCTGACCGGTGGTGCATTCATTATCGTGAAATGGGGCTTACATGAATGGGTAACTGATATATGGGGAATGATTGCCCTGGGTGGTTTCTTCTTTATCTGTGGTTTACCCGGTTGGGCTATTGTGCGTTGGACATTTAACTTCATCAATAAGCAGGAAGGTAAGACGATTATTGAAGTTGTGAAAGAGCTGAAAGATGCGAGAAATGATCTTAGAAAATAATCAAACATTTTAAAAAGTAAAAAGCCCGTGATTCGCAGTCATGGGCTTTTTTGTTTCCCACAAATTGACAAGAAATAAGTGAGAACATTAGTGAATTTTAACACCAAACCCGATATCAGCATAGAGGGAAAAATGAGCGAAAAAGATACAGGAAAAGTAGCCATCATTATGGCGTGGGGTAAGTCTATTTCACTGGTGGTTGGTAGTCTTACAGGCGCAATAGTCGCCATAACAGCATTAATGAAATGGATTGTGTGATATGGCAGTATGGCGATTTATAGCAATTCTTTTCACGATCATTGTCTGTACATTTATTTCGAGAATGTGAACCGGCTACTGATAGTCCGTTTTTATTACATACGCACCGAAAGGTGCTTTTTTTATGCCTAAAGAAAAACCCCAGTGTTAGCGCACTGAGGTTTTTTTCATATCAACCTAAAGGAAAGGAGACATGATCAATCTATGTTCGAATATTCTAAACCAATAGTGGAGCTTATTAAAGTGTCTATTGAAAAACATGGATTATGGCAAACTATTTTTGCCTTCTTAATATTATTTTCCATTCCAATTCTAATTTGGAAATTACCTGAAATTATCTTAGCTATCAAATCTTAAACCGACTTCTTTTAGATGTCGGTTTTTTATTGTCTGTGCGCCATAAGGCGCTTTTTTTATGCCTAAAGGAAAGTGGAATGAGTAAAAAATTAACAACAGCACAAATTGAAACCCAAGCAAAATTGCTAGGGATTGAAACTGCAGCATTGCGGGCTGTGATAGACGTTGAATGTAAAGGATCAGGCTTTAATGCCGACAATACACCAGTGATTCTATTTGAACGTCATGTAATGCGGCAGCGCTTGATTGCCAATGGCCAAGCAAAGACAGTGGATCTTATGATGGTTAAGCGTCCGGATCTATGCAGTAAAAGTACAGGTGGCTATGGTCTGTATTCAGCTCAACACGGTCGCTTAAATGCTGCTTCGCAATATCATCGGGCTTCAGCACTAGAGTCGGCTAGTTGGGGAATTGGGCAGGTGATGGGCTATCACTGGAAGGCTTTAGGATATTCATCTCTACAAGCATTTATTAATGCGATGTATAAAGATGAATCAACGCAATTAGAAGCCATGTGTCGATACATTCAAGTGAATGGCCTGATGAATGCATTGAAAAATAAGGACTGGAAAGCCTTTGCGCGTGGCTATAACGGTATTGCATATGCCAAGAATAGTTATGACGTGAAGTTGGCTAACGCGTATAAAAAAGCCCTCAATTGATTTCTTTCTTATTATTAACTCAATGATGAATTTTCATAAATTTACACAGTAACAGTCATGCTTTGTTAGTGTAGAGCTTTAACAAATATATAGGCCTAAGTATGAAAGCGTTAGCAATTATAAGCGTGGTACTAGTAATGGGGCTGGTAGGTTGCCAGCAAAAAGACAGTAATGAAAATGAAGAGACGACAACACCTCATACATTAGATAAAGACTAATATGCTCCAATGATTATTACAGCAGATATAAAAAAACCCTCACTAAGAGGGTTTTGTAGGATTGGGGTTTTAAGCTTCAACCCAAGTATCTTTAACTTCTTGAGAGTCTTTAGTCAGTACAATTTTATTGTCTGTAATTTCACCAACCCATGAAACTGGAATTAAGTGGTGATGGCCGTCACCATGTTTAGTCAGTTTAATTTGATCTGAACCTTGCAAGTGGTCTACTTCACCAACTTTAGTCCCACATGAAGCAATTACATCTGCATGGCTTTTAATATTTTCAACATTAATAGTAGTCATTAGAATATTTTCCTATTTCAATGTGAGTGAGCATTCAGCCTATCGTAAATAGACGCTGATATCAGGGTTTGAAATAGAAGGGATACAAAGGGCCTTATATTCTTACGTTCATGGCCAGATAAATTACATTGTATTATTTAGAAATAAGTCCCCATGATGGGGACTTATTGGAATATTACTTATGCTTAGTCTTAATCAGATCTGATAAATCAAAACCGATGGATTTTGCATAATCTAAGTATTCATCAACTGTGGCCTGGTCAGGGTTAGCAGTTCTGCTGAGTACCCAAAGATATTTTTTATTTGGTGACCCAACTAATGCAGTTTGATAGTCATCATCAATTTTTAGAACCCAATAATCACCACGGCCTACTGGCAACCAACGAATTGCTTTTGGTAAAAAGCTTACTTTAAGTTTCGAGTTAGCTGGCGCGTTCTGAACATATGCTTCACCAATTGATTGGTTAAGTTTGCCGTCTGCGCTATAGCAACTATTATCTACTTTCACGTTACCATTTTCATTTAAAGAATATTTCGCAGTGACGTTGTAATCACATTTGTTCTGGAAATATAGCGGCTTACGTGCAATTTCATGCCATGTACCAAGATATTTATTTAAATCTACCTTTGATACCGCTTGGACTTCCGTAGTGTTTGCATTTGCAGTTGAGAGCATTGAACCAGCAATAAGTACGGCACCACCAGCTAAAAGGAGCTTACGGGTTTTTGAATTCATGTTATAAGCCTGCTTTAATTTGAAAGTGAATTAATTACTATAAATTGGTTTTAAGCTCATTTTGTTTTTTTATGTATTAAGTATTTGATCTTTAATCATTGTTTAACTTTTCTACTTTTTCTTCTTTGGGTACTTCTTCCCATTTCCACCCGGCAGGCAATCGCAGGCCTGGCCATCGCCGTCGCGGTCTAAGCTTTTCCAGCCCGTTTGTCCTGATTTTTTTCTTTGTTCATACCATTTCTGTGCTTGCTGTTGAGTACTAAAGTCAGCGCACTTTTTTGCATAAACTTGGATGGAAGTGAACCCCAAAACTAAAATGAGTAGAAATTTCATAAATTATTTTAAAGTCAAAACATTAGCTGAAGTCTAACAACTCTCGACTTGTTTGCTCAACGAATCTAGTTAGAAAGTCGTATGAATAATGGTTTAGTTGACGAATCGTTGAATTACCCTGAATTTTTGGTTGACAGTTATAAATTTTACCAATATTTTACAATTTTATTTTTACATTAAATATTATGAACTTAGTTAAATCAATAAGGCTAAAAAACCTAAGAAGTTTGCGTGATACTGGTGACATTGAAATGAAACCTATCACTTTATTAGTTGGAAAAAATAGTGTTGGAAAAAGTACTTTTGCACGTACATTTCCTTTGATTCGCCAAAGTTGCGCTGAAGAAAAGCGAGCACCAATATTGTGGTACGGTAAACTTGTTGACTTTGGTGATTTTAAGACTGTTATAAATCGTTCAACTGAAGATAAATATATTGAGTTTTCATTTACTGTAGAAGGAAAAAATATAATTAGAAACTTGGAAAATAATCCTAGGCGTTCTAATAGATCAAATGAATATCCTGATATTAAATTGGCGTTAAGAGTTGAGGAGAGTGAAGGTAATACATTTGCATCATATCTGAAAGTTGAAATATTAGAACAAGAGTTTGAAATCAATATCGGAAAAGATGGTAAAGTCGAAAATATTAAGTTCAATAAAAATGTGTGGGATAAAGCATTTTGTAAAGAGAGATCAATTTGTTTTTTGGCGATGCAAAAGGATTTTCTTCCTTTTATTAGGGTTTATAATATTAGAGAAAAAGAATTATATTTAGATAGAGATATAATACAAAATTTATTGCTAAGTGATTTAAAGAAGATAATTAAGAATAATATTATAAAACCAGAAACTTTAAATAGAATAGTTAGGTTTATTCCTTTTGATAGAAAGGAAGTAATATATAACTACCTTCGTAATGAAACCCGACTAAAATCAGTCAAAAAAGCAGTGGAAGATCTTTCAGTTGATAGTGATATCTTTAATGATTTTTGTGCATTAGTCTATTTAAGCAAACTAGATGGTATTACTTATATTTTAGATGAACAATTATCTAGATATTTCAGTAATACTCATTATCTTGAACCTCTACGTGCAACAGCGCAACGATATTATCGCAGGCAGGAACTAGCAATTGATGAGATTGATTCCAAGGGTTCAAACATTGCAATGTTTGTTGATAGCTTGAATCAAGAAGAACTTAAAAGTTTAAAAGCTATGATGTCTACCCACTTTGGTATTGAGGTACAGCCTAGCCGAGATGAGGGGCATATTGCATTAACCTTATCACATACTAATAATATTTTTGATAAAGAAACAAACTTAGCTGATCTTGGTGTGGGGTATTCACAAATTTTGCCCTTTATTATTCAACTGTGGGCTGCAACAGAAAGAAAAAATAGGGGAAATAGAATTATTTCAAAGTTTTGGAATACAAGAAACTCTGGAAAATGTTTTATTATTGAGCAACCCGAGCTACATTTACATCCAGCCTATCAAGCACAAATTGCCGATGTAATTTCAAGCGTCTCAAATAAAAATGCTGATAATTTTAATATTATTATGGAAACACATAGTCCTCATTTAATTTATAGATTTGGTGAGCTAATTGAGGAGGGAGTGCTATCTCCAGATAATATACAAGTCTTAATTTTTAATGAAAAAGATGGTTATAGTGAAGTGGATACAGCTTATTTTGATGATGAAGGAACACTTAAAAATTGGCCTATTGGATTTTTTCAGTCATTGTAAAATAGGTTTTTTATGTATATTTATTTAGATGATGATTTGGCAGAATTAGATTTAAAAAATAACCCTAAACTTGCTTTGAAGTTGAGTTTATTAATCACTTCAGCTGTTCATGGTTGTAATTTGTTAAATGCTAAGAAAAAAACTTTTAAATCTTTAATTAATAGTGATGGGTTATCTGATATTGATAAAACTCATTTGGAGCAAATACTAAGATTTAATTTTGAATACACAGATTTTTTCGAGAAGTTGACATATAAAATTATTATCACTAATACTAAAGCATCAGTTTATAAGGATGAAGATAGTACTACATGGTATTTCCCTTTAGAAAAAATAGAGTATGGCTATTTAGATTCAGTTGAATTACTAGCAGAAGATTTAAGTGATGGAGAACTTTTATTATATGCAGTTAAGCATTATATAAAATTAAATTCAATTAAAAGATTGGGTTTTAATATAACGCCACGTAATGGTGGTGGAGCTAATATTGCTAAGAATTTTAAAAAGTCTCTCGAGCCTCAATCAAATTTTGTAATTGCCTTCTGTGATAGTGATAAATTTTCACCTCAAGCAAATTTTAGTGAAGTAACACAAAAGTGTCATGATATAGCTGATGAAGAAACTTCATTTGGCTGTTTTTTTCATACTGATGGCAGAGAAATTGAGAATGATATTCCATTACTCTTTATTGAGAACGGGCATCTTCAAGATCCAGCTGTATTAAAAAATATTAGTGAAATTTCCACCTTAAAAGGAAAATTAAAAACCCCATTTTTTAAATACGTTGATCTCAAAGAAGGTTTGAGTCCAAACTGGATTGCAAAACTAGGTAAAGGCTCTGATTGTAAGATTTTTTGGAATCGTGTAGTTGAAGAGTTAGATGCCTTAGATCCTAGCTTTATTAGTTCATATAAAAGTCCTCATAGATCACATCCGAACTTATTAATTTCCCAAATTTGTAGCAACATGGCAGTTAATGTACTTAAGTGGTTATCTCATGAATCTAAAAATCATCCAAAATCGCCTCATCAGCAATTGGATACTAGTGACGGATTGATTTGGTTAGATCATGGAAGAAAACTATTTGAATTAGGATGTGCTATGCCTAAAATTAGATTATAAATTGTATTTATCTTCTGGTTTACGAAAAAAGCACCTTAAGGTGCTTTTTTTAATCCGAATTTGGCCTATTTTTGATGATCAAATCATCTATTTTAAAGGTTTGAATATTTTTGTTTTTATTAACCAGTAAGCAGGATCCTTGCATACAAAAATCTGTCAAATGATAGTTCTTTAACTCAGGTTTGGTCTTTGAACTAACCAAAGGAAATATTGGTGCTGAATTCTCTTTTTGAGGTGAAAAAGTGTACACATAATTCAAATGAGCATCCTGATATCCACGGTTGATTGCTTTAGTCCCGCTTTTAAGCATCCACATGAGTAAAAGAAGAATAAGGAATATAAGCATAAAATACAGAACTGTTTTTAAAACATTTTGAGCCTCGGATGTTCGTTTATCGCGGCCATAAATTTGATATGAGATCGCATCGGTGGTCATATTTTGCTCAAACATTACGTGGTTTGTATACGTTTTCGAATCCTGGTTGAGTGTAATAATCCATTTTTTAAATTTCGCCCATTTTGAATTTTGTGTAGTTAAAAGAGAGGGTGTCGCCTGATTATTGGTTTCTACATTTTGAGGATTAAGGATCTGGAATTGCATGTAGAACTTAGAAATTTTACTTGCAATTAAGTTTTCTAAAAATGGGTTAAAGCGTTTAGATATAAGAAAATAAACAAGAATAATGAAGTTTGCACACCAAGCGCTTAATTTCGTAATGCCGAAATCCCATTGCTTTGAAGAAAATCCACTTAAAAAGGCTATGAAGACGAATGAGAGAGTTAAATATAATGTTCCCTCAAAAGAAATTAACAACCCTTGTATTATGGTAGCTATTAAAGGCAGCTCATATGGGGTAATTGGATAATTAAAGAAACTAGTGTAGCCATATTGATACCAGTAACCACACCAGTATAGATAGCCAGTAAAGAATGAAAGGATAACGGCTAAGTCAAAGTTAAAAGAAAATTTCATATTTTTATTAAGTAGTTAGGTTTTAGAAATTCCACAACCTCGGATTGAGGTTGTGGAAGAAGGCACCAGATATGATGCTAAGTCAGAACTGACTTACTTTTCTTGGTTTTTTTGATTCAATAGTTGATCCATGGTCGCTTGTATTTTTTGTAAATCCATTTTTATTTTTTCAGCTTCACTACCAAATAACAAAAACTTATCTTCAGAATGAGCTCGTGTGTAGTAACTCTCCTCCAATCTATGCACTATTTCAGCATTCATAGAGCGATTATTTTCTTTAGCGGAGGAGATAATTTTTTCACGAAATTCAGGTGTTACGCGAACCTTGAGGGTAACAACGCTGCTTTGATCTTCGCTCATAAAACACTGCCAAAAATAAAAATAATAATAACCCCATTATGGGTATTGACCAATAACCCCAAAGTGGGTACTATGATCTAACACCCCAAAATGGGGACTAGGGAGAATGCTGTGAAAGAAGAATTTGTTTACATAAAAGGTCGATTAGACAGCGATCTACACAAAGAACTTAAGCTGATTGCTAAAGAGGATAAGAGATCAATCGTTTATCTTATGAATGAAGCAGTCAAGTTACTGGTAGAAAAACATAAGAGTGCGAAAGCATGAAATCAACAGACACAAAAAAGCCCCTAGTAATCTTGGCGGATCAAGGAGCTTTCGTGTTGTTTAACCCAAACCAAGGATTAGAACTATGACCACTATACAACAAAATCTTTTAAACCCAAACAACCAACCTTTAGTTATTGGTGAATTTTCAATTCGTCAGGATGAAGATGGGCGTTATTGCTTGAATGATCTTCATAAAGCGAGTGGGTATGATAAGAAACACCAGCCTGCTTACTTTATTCGCAATCAGCAAACCAAAGACCTAATTGCTGAGATTGAAAATCCCTCAAATGGGGCATCTGCAAATTTGCAGATGCCCGCTGTTGGTAAAGTTAATGATGGCAAAAATAATGGTACATATGTAGTCAAAGAACTCGTTTATTCATACGCAATGTGGATTTTTGCAAAATTCCATTTAATGGTGATCCGCGCTTATGACGCAATGGTTATGCAATGGAAAATTAACGACCGCCAATCAATATCACCAGAGCAACAAGCCTTACTTCATGAAATCGTGTCCCGTCGATCTGAGGGTGAGCGCAAAATCTACGCTGAAATGTGGTCGCGTCATAACAAACACTTCCGTATCACACGTTATAGCGATCTGTTGGCCATTCATTTCCAAGATGCAGTGAATTACCTAGAAACTCTAGAAATTAAGTCAAAAGGCAGTATCTATATAGATGAAAAACAATCCCTAGAAATGCTGTGCGTACATGCTCGCTTCTTTCAAGCATGGTGGTACACACATAGCCCGGCATTGGCCAAACTAAACCCATTACTGGTGACTATGCTCAACGACAATATGTTTTCTATGAGCAGTGCTATTTCAGACGTGAGTAAAAAATGCGGATTCAAAATACCAAACTATGATTACGACCACATGTTTGAACTTCAGACACTACCACATGCAAGATACAGATTGTTGAAGTAATAAAAAACCGCCCAGAAGGGCGGTTTTTTATTCTTAGTTAAATTAAGCAGGAATAGAAGCAACTTTATCTTCACGATCCCAATATCGGTGATTCTGTATCGCTATTTTAAATTGATCACTGACATCTTTGAAACTTTGTGAAGTGAAAAGCGCAGCATCTTGAGTTAGATTAAGCTCTTTAATTAAAGCCTCTTTATCACCCAATAAAACTATAGGTTTAAGATGCTTAAAGGTTTCCAATACATAGTGTTTAGCTACACCATCATTCAAGAACTCATCTAAATTATCTCCATCAACAATAACGACAGCATCGTAGGTAACTGAAGGTTCGCCATTCTGACGTCCATCAACTGCAATTTCTTTACCATCGTTAGATTTCACCGGCGCGGCATTTGGCGCTAATACTTCTACTACAGCGCTTTCTGAATCGCCCCAAGTCTTAATTGCATCGATAGAGGATGCATTTGCACCGTTGTGTACCAACAGTGCAATTTTACGTTGCTTAATATCAGATGCAGGGTATGCCAATGTGCTTAAGTGATCAGATTTAGTGACGGTAGCTTTCTTAACCGAATTACTTTGCTTAGTCGGAGCATCTAACCCCAATTCATTTGCTACAAATTGAGCTAAATCCAAGTCAATATTTGCAAGCACCTCATTTACAACTCGCTCCCTAATTTCAATAGCTTTCACTTTTGAAAGTTCAAATGCATAGGCATCCTTTATATGTTGCTGTTCATGCTTAGCAAGACTTTGGTAATGCATGGTCGCTTGCGAGAAATGATCTGCGAAGCTTTCTGGTCGGATTCTTAACTTGCTGCCTTCGATTTGTTCAGGATGGGTTCGAAATGCGTGGGGATCATTAGTAGATTCTCTAGGCCAATTTTCATCTACAGAATTTGGTTCATAATTCGCTTTACCTTTATAGACTTCATGGTTTGCATATCCGCCACGTCGATTAGTATGGAAAGGGCAGACAGGCTTATTGATTGGAATTTGATTAAAGTTTGCTGTTCCTAAGCGGTGCAGATGTGTATCTGTATAGCTGAACAAACGACCCTGTAGTAAAGGATCATTACTAAAATCAATTCCTGAAACGATATTGGCTGGACTAAAAGCAACTTGCTCTGTTTCAGCAAAGAAATCATCTGTATTGCGATTTAGAGTAAATTTACCTAGTGGGGTAATAGGTACGAGCTCTTCAGGTACCAATTTTGTAGCATCTAATACATCAAAGTCCCATTGAGCCGCTTGTTCTTCAGTAAAGATCTGTGCCCCTAATTCCCACTCTGGATAATTTCCACGTTCAATGGCATCCCATAGATCGCGGCGGTGGAAGTCGGGATCTTTACCATTAAGCTTTAAGGCCTCATCCCAAACGACTTGGGCTACACCTTGTTTTGGTGTCCAGTGGAATTTAACTAAATGCGCCTGATTTTCTTTATTGATTAATCTGAAGGTATGTACACCAAAACCTTGAATCGATCGTAAATTTCTAGGAATAGCACGATCTGACATCACCCAAGTTGTCATGTGAGAGGCTTCGGTATTTAAAGAAATGAAATCCCAAAACGTATCATGCGCTGATTGACCTGTTGGAACTTCATTCGGATCTTCAGGCTTTACAGCGTGGACAAAGTCAGGGAACTTGATTGCGTCCTGAATAAAAAATACAGGAATGTTATTGCCGACTAAATCGTAGTTTCCATCTTCGGTATAAAACTTAATGGAAAACCCGCGTACATCACGGACTACATCAGCTGATCCGCGTCCACCTTGTACTGTAGAAATCCTGACAAAGATTGGTGTTGGATTTTGAGTGTTAGTCAAAAATTTAGCCTTAGTCCATTTTTCGTTGCCTTCATAAGCTTCAAAATAACCATGCGCTCCAACACCACGAGCATGCACTACACGCTCAGGGATACGTTCACGGTCAAAATGAATTAACTTATCTCGTAAGAGAAAATCTTCTAATAGAGTAGGGCCAGTCTGATTTATCTTTAAACTATTTTGATTGTCGGCTACAGGTACACCCAAAGATGAGGTCAGTGTTTTACCTTTAGGATCTACATATGCCTCTTTTTCAAACTGATCAATTTTAGGATTATTTGATTTTTTCATGAGCTACATCCCTTTGTCTGATGTTATTTAGTACATGTGCTAGATAAGGTTTTGCTATTGCATAAAGCTAATATAGACAATAAAGATGCTTGGCAAATTTAAAGTAAAAAATTGTCTATTTTGTGTTCAATCTGAGGGTTGAATAGAGTTGCTTTCACAATAAAAAGCAGATTCAGCCCAGCGCTCACATTTGCAGCGGGGGCATTGAGCATTTAGAGAACTAATAAATTGTGTTTGACCACACAGCATGCATGAATAGTATGTTTTAGAATCAAAACGCTTTGCTTTTTGGTAGTGATCAGGAAAAATTGGTAGTCCCCATTTAATATTATCTTTGGCATAAGGAATCACACTTAGACACCCATCTGTTTCAAGTAATGCTGATTTGACTTGCCCTAAGTGTTCTATTTTGTTTTGCCTTAACTCAGCAAAAAATTCGTCATATGAATATTTTTCCTGTTTGATATCTTCAACAATCAATAAGCCTTCTTTGACGATATACATTGGCCTACCTTCTAACATTGTTTCAAAAGTATCTGATTTCATGATTAGATACGTTGTAAATCTATATAGAAGAATAATGACTGCAAACACAATGAGTGCTTGTACGATGGGGATATCATCATTAAACATGGGATCGCCAGCTGCAGAACCCAAACTTAAGATAATAGCTAACTCGAATAATGAAAGTTGCCTGACACCTCTTTTACCTGAAAATCTTAAAAATATAATAATTAAGATAAACATAATGATGCATCGGAAAATAATTTCCAATGCAAAATTAAAAGAGGTGTCATGCAGAATTATTTTTATAAAGTCCATGTTTAATACATTTTAGTAATTCTAATTTTTAAACAATGATTTAAATTTTATCCCAAGCATCCTTAATAGCATGCTTAGCATGTTCCCATTTCAAACGGGAATCTGCTTTAAACTCTTCCCATTTGGTTTGTAAATCCGGCTCAGAATCTTCGAAACGCGCATTCTCACCGTATAAATTACGTTCGCGCTCACCAAGCTCATAAGCTGACCTTAGATCACGGTCATAGTCAATATCGGGTACTTCTCGTTGAAGATCGCCATAGTACGGTCTATTGGAGTAATCCGTACGCCAGTCATGATGTATTGGATGTTCATTTTGATGGTCGTTCATAGTAATAACTCCGATAAATTATTTAATAAATTGCAAAAGTAGTGATCCCTGGGCTACTTCTGCAAATAAAAATTACTGTTGTTACTTTGACTATTGCTCTTGCTGTTCATTCTGCTGACGTTGTTGATCAGACTGCTGGTTTTGTTGATGTTGGGGTTGCTGCTGTTGTTGCTGACCATTCTGTTGACGTTGTTGATCAGACTGTTGGTTTTGTTGATGTTGGGGTTGCTGCTGCTGTTGCTGACCATTTTGCTGACGCTGTTGATCAGACTGTTGGTTTTGTTGATGTTGGGGTTGCTGCTGTTGCTGACCATTCTGTTGACGTTGTTGATCAGACTGCTGGTTTTGTTGATGTTGGGGTTGCTGCTGCTGTTGCTGACCATTCTGTTGACGTTGTTGATCAGACTGCTGATTTTGTTGGTGCAGCGGCTTTTGAGTGTTGTTGTTCTCTTGATCTTGGTTATAAATAGACATAATACTGTTCCTTCAAAGATTGATTAGATAATCTACTCAATTACAGTAGATCATTTATTAGTAACATGAATATTATTAATTTAAATATTTAAGATGTTACATAATCTTTATTAGGTTTCACTGTGTTTAAAAGTAAATTATTGGGTACTGTTTTATATGGATAAATGGGTTTTATTTAATTACATGAAGCTAACAATAATAATTTTTTAATATTTTTGAAAGTGATTTCATAATAGCTTTATATAGAATTTTTAATTTTTTAGTAGGTTTTCCTTTAGTTGTAATTTTGAAGTTATAGAAGTCTTTTTTAAAGTAGATGCAATAGAAAAAAGTACCTACAGGTTTATATTTGTTTTCAGATCCTCCACGCTTTAAAAGCCCAGTGCAAGAAATATAAATATCTGATTTAAAAAGTTTTTTACCATTCACTATCAATTGTGTGGTGACTTGTTGAGACTCAGCCGTATATTTTCTTATAAGTGATTGTTTTATATTTAAAATACGCTTCTTAAATCGTAAGTCATAACTAACAATAGAGCCATCAAGAAGTACCCCAGAGTTTTTATCTTGTGAAATTCTATATGCTAAATATCCAGCACTAGCACTTTCAAATAGCGTTATTGATAGGGATTTTTTAGAAATAAAGTCAAAAAGTGATTTCATATAAATTATCCTATAAATATTTTATATTAGAATCATAATTGATATTTAAATATGAATATGTGAATTAAATCACATCATAAAAAATTGTTACTTTTTACCAATTGGTTAAAAACAATGCTAAGAATATGTTTTATATATTAAAATTTTTAAAATATTACATTGTGTTAAATTTCATTAAAAAAAATTAACAAATACTCTAATTTTCTGATTTATGGTTGAGAAGAATCATTTACCGCGAGAGAATTATAATGCCTACAGCAGTAAAAGAAAGAATCTTAAACTTAATAACCAAAGATCATCAGAAATATTTTGAAATCGTTGAGTTCTTCTTAGACTCATCAATACCGGTTTCAGCCAAAGAATTAAAAGCTTTTAATGTTTTAGAAAATGAAATAAAAACTCTCGACCATATCAGTGACATGCCAGATGAACTAGACCATCTTGTCGATTGGATTCATCATAATAACCGCACACAGTGTGAATATTATAAAGAATACCTAGATAGACGAAAGCAAGGTGGAGGAAGAGAGTATTTTTCATCAGTTAGTAAAGCTTATGAGTTTTTATACAAGGTTGCACCCACAAAAAAAGTGGATGGTTCATGGCTGTACAGCTTTACTCAGTATTGGAATGATCCAGTATTTAGGGATTTTATCCAGATATATTTAGAGGAACTTGGTCTCGGTTCAGAAAAAGCCAATCACGTGCGAATGTATGACAACCTACTATTGGCACATGGTTTGAATCAACTTTCTTTAAACTTATCAGATGCTTATTACCATCAAGCAGCAATACAGCTTGCGCTTGCCTATGCACCTTCAGAGTTTATACCAGAGATAGCAGGTTTTAATTTAGGCTATGAACAACTTCCTTTACATTTGCTAATTAGCAATTACGAGTTAAAAGAACTTGGAATTGATGCACACTATTTTAATGTTCATATCACGATAGATAATTTTGATAATGGGCATGCGCAGCTTGCAACCAATGCCATTAAAAAACTTTCTACAAGGTACAGATCTAAAGAAGAGTTCATTCGTAAACTCAAAATCGGGTTTCTCCTAAATAACAAGGGAATGAGTTCAGTTCAGATAATTAAAAATTTAAGCACTGAAAAGATGGTGCTTGAAATATTTAAGAAAAAAGCAATCGTTGGTAAACACATGCATAGCAATAAGTGCATGTTTAATAATAAAACAACGAATGAATGGTTGTCTGAAGATGACAGTGTTGAAGAGTTTATTTTTGAACTTGTTCGTATGGGGTGGATAAAACTGAATCAACCACCTGAAGAAAGTAGATTTTGGCAGATGATTCACGACGAAGAGGGAAAAATGTTTGGGGTGTTTAGTGCTGTTGAAAAGACTTTTATCTATGATTGGATTGCTGGCAAATCAATAGATCCTAAGCAAAACCAAGTGAATAATGAGTTTGTGAAAAACTTCCTAGAGACCAATTCATTTAGTTATTTAGCCAACCATGAAATGGCTGAGCTTAAGAAACAATATGATGGAAGTACGAATACCGGATACAAGATCAACAAACTTCTAAAGTATTTAGCACCTCATATGCATCATCAAGAAATTGGGTTATGGAGTACCCAGCGTATCGTAGAGAGTTTATTTCCATCTCTAGCCCGCCAATAAAATAAATACTCCAAAAGATTTATAACTTTCATCGTCAAAAAATAACCGCCTTCGGGCGGTTTTTCTTTTATGCAAAAAACAATGATAAAATAGTGAAAATTAATGAGTTTTTAAAGCAGTCTACAAAAAATCAAAAAAAATATTTTTTTGCAATTTGTAGACTCATTTGTAGACTGTTGAGCTACAAATACAGCCAAATGAGTGCAATCTTATACAACCATTAAATTATTTAAGTGTTTGAAAATACAAGTGAATACAACCAAATGCAATCAATTCCAATCCAAACAAAACTAGGTGGATTCTACTTTTTCTATTATTCAATAGTGGGTACATTCATGCCGTATTGGAGTTTGTATTTAGAGGATCAAGGGTTTAACTATCAAGAAATTGGTGTTTTATCTTCGATTGCAATTGTGACACGTTTTTTTGCCCCATTTATTTGGGGTTGGATTGCAGATAAATCCGGCAAGCGCATGCTTTTAGTCCGAATTGCAACATGGATGGAAGCCTGTATTTGGTTTCTGATTTTTATAATTCCCAACAGTTTTCAGTCTGTTGCATTACTCATGCTGGTATTCAGTTTCTTTCAAAATGCCATATTGGCTCAGTTTGAAGGGGTAACTTTATTTTGGTTAGCTGAGCGTCGTGCAGAACTTTATGGAAAAGTCAGAAAATGGGGCTCAGTTGGTTTCATTGTTGGGGTATTTGGAATAGGGGCTTTGCTAGAAATAATACCTGTTTCAATGCTGCCTATCATGTTGTTATGCATTGCATTTCTCACATTTATTTGGTCATTTACGATTAAAGAGCCTGCTACTGCACCATCTTCACAGAAAAAACTTGAACCACTTTGGCCTATCTTAAAACGACCAGTTGTAGCGAGTTTTTTTATCATTGAATTTTTTCTGCTCTTTTCGCATGCGCCGTTTTATAGTTTTTATAGTAACTACCTTAAGCAAGCTGATTTTTCGACGAGCCAAATCGGTTTTTTATGGTCTGTCGGAGTCATTGCAGAAATCATTATGTTTGCCTATGCCAATGTCTTTTTTAATCGATATTCTTGGCGAAACTTAGTGCTCATTTGTCTGGGGTTAACAGGGATGCGATGGTTGATAGTTGGCTTATATCCGACAGTGTTTATCACTCAATTTGCTGCGCAAACGATTCATGCCTTTAGTTTTGGATTATTCCACTTAATCGCGATGCGAATCATTTTTCAAAATTTTACCGCAAGTCAACAAGGGCGTGGTCAAGCGCTATACAGTACCATGTGGGGCTTAGGTGTTGCGAGTGGCAGTATTTTAGCAGGCCGATATTGGGACACGCTTTCGGGACCCGTTATTTTTATGATCGCAGGACTGGCTGTTGTACCTGCCATGTTTTTGGTCGTGGGTTTGCCTAAAACGATTCAAAAGCCAGCTTGAAACAATTCAGTATTTTGATAAGTCTCAATGAACTAAAATCACCTGATTACGGCCGAGCTCTTTAGCTTGATATAAGGCCTGATCGGCTTGGTTAATCATACTTTGCAAACTTGGAGCATTGGGCAAAGACTGATGAATCAGACCAATACTCACCGTAATATAAATCGTATTTTGTTCATCAATGATGATAGGCGTAGTTTCAACGACTTTTCGGATGCGTTCAGCAATACCTTGAGCTTCAGTTGCTGCAATGTTCGTGAGTAATACACTAAACTCTTCGCCACCAATACGTGCAAATAAATCTGTTTCACGTAAATTCTTACGCACAACACTCGAAAACTCTTGTAAAACTTGGTCACCGACATAATGCCCATATTGATCATTCAATTTTTTAAAATGATCAATATCCATCATGATAATGGAAAAGTTAAGCTGAATTTGGTTTTGTAGGTAAAGCTCACCTTGCTCGAAAAAATATCGACGATTCATCGCATGCGTTAAACTATCATGATTTGCAAGGTATAAAACCTCTTTATATAGCTCGTGCCGATTTCGGCTAATAATACAAAGAATCAACGGCGACAGAATCAGCATGGCTAGGCCAATACGGACTGAAATTGCTGTCGATAAATAGGCAAGCGAAGAATCGTGTAAATAGAACGCATTTAAATTGTAATAGGTCGCTAAAATTACCACGGCATTAATTAGGGATAAGGTAAATAATCGATAGGTTAATGCTGCCCAAATTAGAGCCGCTAAAGGGTAGAGAATTGCCCCTGAGCCTGTAGAAACTGCTGTTAAAAATACACAGAAGACAACTGCAATTGCCGGAAATATTTTATTGATCTGAAAGCTTTGATGACGTCGATCTTTGAAATAAAGTTTAAGATCGGCCAGTTTAGGAAAAGACAGAATAAGCGGTAATATAATCAGCGCATTTAAAATTTCGGTAATCCACCACATACCAAAATCAATCGATAATCGATCGGTCGACATAAACGTATTGGGTATATAAGGCACGGTGAAAATAGCAAAAAGAGCACCCGCAAGACATCCACCGCAGGCGATGATGACAATCATGGTCAGAAAGGTGAAACCTTTATTATAGTTTTGATAGTTCACCTGAAAATATCGCATAAAAAATAGCGATACCATGCTGTTGGTTAAATTCGAAAAAGTGAGAAATAGGGTGAGTTGGAAATAATTGCCTGTCACTAAATCTGCGAGCATATAGCCGGTAAATGCACCTAACCATCCCCCCAGATTACTGAGTTTGGGAAACCTTAAGAATATTGCTAACAACACTGCATTCGCAGGCCAAAAAATCGCTAAATAGCTTAATGGGCGGCTGAAAATACCGACTAAGCAGCAGCAAAAAATAACTGCAGCGACTATGACAAAAGCCATGCTGTGGCGTGTATTAAGCGGAGCAAGACTATTCGAATGCAGTTTCATTAGCTTATGTAAGCCTAGGTTAAATATGGGAGAATTCGTTTTTTTCGTATATTAAACGATAAAAAAGATTTTATATTATTTTATTGTAAAAAGTGTGATTTGTTTGGCATTTAGCTGATTTGTAGTTTCGTTAACAGAGATTGATTTTCTGGATAAAGATGAAAAATGATTGTTATGAAAATGTGATAAACCGCGGATTTGTAAAAAAATGTGTTACTTTAAGAGCATGATTTATATGACTGATTAAATGTATGAAAATAGCATATCTTACAGTTTTACTCATGTTGAGTTCATCGTTGGTGATGGCGGCAGATAATAAGAATACAACTCAAAATTCAGAGGCTAAAAATCAAGTTGAAGCGGTGAATAGCTTTAGGGTGACAACACGTTCTGAATTGGTTGGCTTATGGGGCATGGAAATTCCGACCAATAAAAAGTGCGTCGAATATTATAATTTTAAGAGTAATAATGATGTTGTGATCAAAAGCGGTGAAGAGTGGTCATCAGGGGTGTATGACTATCAACCTGCGCAAGATCCGAATGTGCAAATTCCAGCACTGATTTTGCAAGTGAAATATGACAATAATCAGATGGATTGTTCGGGCAATATTCAAGATCAAACCGGCGAGATTTCACAGTACTTTGTAAAGTGGAAAAGTCCATCGGTTATAAATTTCTGTGCCAATGATCAGGCTCAGCAGTGTTTTGCGACATTGCGTCGAGTTTTGCCTTAAGCATGATTATAGACCTTTTATTATGAAAATAAAAAACCACTCATTTGAGTGGTTTTTTTGACGCTGAAGATTTATTTATCTTCATGTCCTTCGACTTTCTTTAATAGATGCTTTTCAAGATAGTGAATATCCATTGCTTGTTCGCAGAAATTTTTATCTTGAAGAATCAAATCTTTATGTAGCGGAATATTGGTTTTCACGCCAGTTAAGATAATCTCTTCTAGAGCTTGTTTCATGCGCGCAATAGAGGTGTCACGGTCTTTACCATGCGCAATGAGTTTTGCAATCATTGAATCATAGTATGGTGGGATGCTATATCCTTGATAGATATGAGAATCTAGTCGGATACCTGCGCCACCCGGTGCATAGAAATGGTCGATTTTACCCGGTGAAGGCATAAATGTAGATGGATCTTCTGCATTAATACGACATTCAATCGCATGACCTTTAAGTTGAATATCTTCTTGTTGAAGATCCAAACCTAAGCCAGCAGCAATGCGTAATTGTTGCTCGATAATATCTACACCAGTAACTTGCTCAGTAACAGGATGTTCTACTTGTACACGAGTATTCATTTCAATAAAGAAGAATTCACCTTCTTCAAATAAGAACTCGAATGTACCCGCACCACGGTATTGCATTAATTTACAAGCATTTACACATGCTTCAAGAATATGCGCACGTGCTTCTTCAGGTAAACCCGGAGCAGGCGCTTCTTCAAGCACTTTTTGATGGCGACGTTGCAAAGAACAGTCACGATCATAAAGGTGAATTGCATGGCCATTACCATCTGCAAGAACTTGCACTTCGACATGGCGTGGCTTTTGAAGGAAACGTTCCATATAAACGGTATCGTCACCAAACCACATTTCCGCATCACGTTGAGCAGCTTGTACAGATTCGAGTAGCGTGTCTACACGTTCAACGATACGCATACCACGACCACCACCACCTGAGGCAGCTTTTACGATCAATGGGAAGCCAATTTCTTTGGCTTCTGCCAATGCATTGTGAATCGTTACAGCATGGTCACAACCCGGAACAGTCGGTACACCAGCTTTTTTCATGGCAATAATGGCAGAAACTTTGTTCCCCATTAAGCGAATGTGTTCAGGACGCGGACCAATAAAGATAAAACCTGAGTTTTCTACAATTTCAGCAAACTCAGCGTTTTCAGATAAGAAACCATAACCTGGATGGATGGCATCTGCACCGGTGATTTCAGCCGCTGTAATAATGGCAGGGATATTAAGATAACTTTCGCTGCTGGCACCTGGTCCAATACACACGGCTTCGTCACAGAAGCGTAAATGCATTAGGTCTTTGTCGGCATCGGAATAAATCCCTACGGTTTTAATTCCTAAAGTTTTGCAAGCGCGGGTGATGCGGAGCGCAATCTCACCACGGTTTGCAATTAAAACTTTTTGCAACATTGTGATTCCCCGTGGTCTTAAGCGCGATAGCGGAATAATGGTTGACCGAATTGGATCACTTCGCCATTTTTAACCAAAATTTCTTCAATCACACCGCTTTGAGTTGCTTCAATTGGGTTCATGATTTTCATTGCTTCGATGATACCGAGTGTTTCACCAGCAGATACAGTTTGACCAACTTTCACAAATGGTGCTTCACCTGGATTTGGCGCAGCATAGAACACACCAACCATAGGAGACGGCTCAACAGCACCACGTGGTGAACGAGGTGCAGCAGGCGCAGCGGCAGGAGCAGCCATAGCAGGCGCAGCGGCAGCAACAACTGGATTGCGACGAGTTAGAGCGATAGATTGATCGCCTTCTTTAACTTCAATCGCCTGTAAGTCAGATTCAATCATCAAATCGATGAGTTTCTTGATTTTACGGATATCCATGAACAGTATTCCTAATTAAGATTGAGAAGTTGGTTGAATTTTTTCGATGGCGAAGTCTAGTGCTGCGGCATAACCTTTTGCACCTAAACCACAAATAACGCCAACGGCTTTATCAGATAGATAGGAGTGATGTCTAAATGCTTCGCGAGCGTGGACATTTGATAGATGTACTTCGATAAACGGAATGGCTACACCAAGAAGGGCATCACGCACAGCAACCGAAGTATGTGTCAGGGCTGCTGGGTTAATAATGATGAATTGAACACCTTCTTGTTGCGCTTGATGAATTCGGTCGACGACAGCACCTTCCCAATTACTTTGGAAAGTGTCGAGAGAAATGGAAGCGTTTTGAGCCTGTGAAATCAGTTTTTGGTTGATATCTTCGAGTGTTAGATAGCCATAAACTTCGGGTTCACGTTTTCCCAGTAAGTTGAGATTCGGTCCATGAATGACCAAAATGGTCGAGCTCATTCAGCTTGCTCCAATAAAAAGTTGCAAATTTACTTTGCAAGATACCTGCAAAGTTTGCTCATTATGGCATAAAATTCCACATTTTTTTTATAATTTCTTTGAATTGACGTGAAAAGCATGTGCCGAGATTGGGCTATATAATGCGAACTTTGCAAAGAATTGGCAATGTTAAAAGATTACATTTTTATCGTTATATTGTAGGACATCATTTTAAACCCAATTGGCTAAAACTGTTGATATCTTTTGTGTAAACTTGCTTTATCGTGGTGCATACGTTTAGCAATAATCAGTGCGAATGATCTTAAAGGTGAGATGGCTTGTGTATCCACCTTATAGATCGTCAGTTGAACAGCCTACTCATGCATAGTCGTAAAGATGGTATTTATACAGCGATTTAAAAAATTCTAAGGTTTAACTTATTTCGAGTGTAAAGGAATCTAAATTGCTCGCGGCATTTAATCGAGTTATTTGAAAGAATAAAGCTAATTTGTATCCTAAGTATATAAAAATTAAAAAGATAGTTAATTTTTTGGTTTATAAGGCATATTTTTAAGCCAATGAAATGCTTTCATAAATGAGAGGGCTCACGCTAGATATTTTGTTTGCCTTAGCGAATTGAATATTCTGTGGGAATATTTCCTTGGAAGTAGGTAGCTTTAGATAAGCTGAGCATCTATTGTGTAGCTAAGTCATATTTTATAGTCCTATATATGAGCGTATTAATCATCTTGTGTATTTTTTAGTCAGTGTTTTGGATGTATGAAGTGTGCAAGGCATTGACGATTTCTTTCATAAATCATGTAAGTTTGGAAAACTGGGTATTTGTCCAAATTTGTACAGGTATTGGCAAAAGTTAAATCTGTGGTGGTAAAGAAGCTTGCTGTTTGCATGCTGATTCAATTTTTTATTCATCTATTACTGTGTTTGAGCGGTATATGTCTTGAATTAAGTTTCCTTTATTCCTGTTTATATCTTTACATGGAATCTACTGCATTGAGTCTTTTGCTATAAATGAATTAATAAAACAAGGCACGAATGCTTTCGCACGGAAAAAATTTATCTATATACGTGTAATTCACGGTAGAATGCCCGAAACCTATATGGCCTGAGAACAAACATGGCAAAACATACGCAAAATTCATCACCTTTGGCAGAATTGATTGCAGAACAAAAGCTTTTATGTGAAGAAGTGGGTTCTGCATATGTAGAAGTGCAGGGCGATGATGTAATTGCTGTGGCTGTTCATACCTTAAATAAAGATCCAATTGTTGGTATTCGTAAGCCTGCAGAAGGTGATGAAAATGTCAGTTGGTATATTTATGGTGGTGAGCTTGAAGGCGCAGATAACTTTGAAACAATGACTGTGCGTAAACTGCAAGATGTCGTGCCTGAAGTGCTACCGTATTTAGCTTTGGATGTAGGCTATCGTTTTATGATCGATGCTGATGATTATGAAGATGTCTGGAAAGAAGGTGATGAGGCTTAATTTATGCATTCTCCATTGATGTATAAACTTTATGTCTTTATTTTCTCTGTGTTTACTGCTTCTGTAATACATGCAAATGTGAAAGAAGCGGTTACTCCACAACTGACTCAAGCTGAATATAATGCTCAGATACAAGCATATACTGAGCAAATTAATTCAACCAAAGCTATTTTGGATGATCCTGCATCTACTGCAACGGGTCAACAGCAAACTCAAGCGTTTTGTTTAAGATTGAATGCATATCGACAGATTTTAGAAATTTCTCAGCAAAACTCAGCTCTTGAAATGGCCAATCTAATGCGAGTGGCTTCACAGCATTATTTACAACAACAGCAACAGGGTATGCAGTCATCTGGCTTAAACGAAAGTGCATTTTGTTCGAGTCCTACAAAATAATTTAGGTTTAAATTTCTCTTCTAAAACTTTTGGGCTCTAGCCTCACTTTCTTTCATTTTGTTCTATTTTTCATAATTCGAAATGGTCTAATATTTCAAAATTATTACAGCATTATTCACTATAGGTACAGTTTCTAATAATCTTGGAAGTTGAAAATGTAGATTGTCAGAAAATGATATGAAATATGCTCAAAATGATAAGTCCATCACATTATTATGATCAGGTTAGAACGATTTATATGCAACAAACATCCCTGGTCCTGTTGCATAGGTCAGTACTAATACATCAACTTGTTGATGTCGTTCTCTTTTGGCCACTGAATAAGTGGCTATTTTTTTTGTGAAAAATTAAATGCTTAATTGGGTGATAAATCTAATGTAGGTAACATTTACATAATTCTTGATTAACTATCCACACACATTGATTCATATACGACATTCTTTTCGAGCAATACAATTAAATGATTTAAGCACTTTGAATTTTTATCGATTTCCTCTCAGTATGACTGATGGATAAATAGACAAATATTGCGAGTATGATAAGATGATTGAACACATTATTTTTGATGTTTGAGGAGTTGTTTCCATGACAGCTTATACTTCAGTAATGAAAGCAAGCCAATATGAGGACGATATGATCCCGAGCCTTGCTATCCATGCATTTCGCCATGCTTTTGAACAAGCAAGTGCGTCATCCACTGTGGTTTATGTAAAAGGTCTACAACTGGTTCAACGTCTGCAAAATGGTCAAGAAGTACAAATAAAAGATGTATCAGCCGACTTTGTACAAGTGGATGATCTACCTAAAATTTTAAAACGTAAAAAGAAAACAGAGGAATTTGTTTAATACATGCCTCCACAACCTCGCATTAGAATGTTCGCGGGTCCAAATGGTTCAGGTAAAAGCACAGTTAAAGAATATTTATTGCCCCATCATATTGGGGCATATTTAAATGCGGATGAACTCGAAGCTCAACTGAAACATTCACACCGGCTCAATTTGTTGGATTACCATCCCGCTTTAAAATCAGAAGAATTAATTGACTTTCTCGATACGAAAAAGCGTCCCGCTGATGGAGAATTTATTCCTCTATTAGCACGTAAACCTCAGATATTAGATCCGTGGAAAATTGAGTTTCATCCAGACCAGATTGACTCATATCTTTGTGCAAGAATTATTGATTACATCCGTTTGCAGTTTTTAGAACTAAAAATTAGTTTTACCTTTGAAACGGTGATGTCCCATATTTCAAAGGTGGAGTTTCTACGCGAAGCAAAAAGAAAAGGCTTTAGAACCTATCTGTATTATGTTTCCACTATTGATCCTGTTATCAATATTTCACGTGTTCAGTACCGCGTGAAAACGGGTGGACATGGTGTGCCAGAACAAAAAATTCGCGAACGTTATTATCGAAGTATGGATCTGTTAATGCAGGCGGTAGAAGCAACGGATCGAAGTTATTTATTTGATAACTCTGCCGATGGACAGCATGCTTCTTTCATTGCGGAAATTGAACAAGCTGAAATTTTAAAGATGAATTCAAGTATTCAGCGTTTACCGTGGTGGTTTGTAGATAAGGTGCTTAAAGAGTTTGAACCAAATTAATATCAACTGAACGTAATATAATACAAAATAACAGGATAAACCTATGCAAAATAACGACTATGAATTACAACAGCATGCAAACTCATCACCATTAGATCAAACTCATCTTGATCAAGCCATTGAGCAGCAAGCTGAACAAGAACAGCAAAAAAATAGCACATCATCTGATCCGTTGTCTTCTGTAGATTTGACTGACTTAGCTGAAATTGGTTCGAATATTATAGAATTGGGTTCAGATGCTTTAACGTGGGTGAGCGATGCACTCAGCGATATCAGTATTGATCTATAAATTATCTATTATTTCAATTAACTTCATAATAAACAGCCTTTATTGAAAAATCTCCGAGGATATATTTCGTGATTTTTCAAGTTTATAAATTATTTCTAAATAAATTAATCAAACACTCTTGAACCGTTAAATTATTAAATTAGGAAAAAGCAAATTAGAACGAATATTTCGGTGTGAGAGCTTGCATCTTTTTCTAAATAACATATTATAAAAACATATAATGTTTTGTGGCAGATGAATATGCATCCATTTCTAACTGCTTTTCTCGGTGGGACCTTATTGGGCCTGGCCGCAGTTGGCTACCTATACGTACATGGTCGAATCGCCGGTATCAGTGGTTTAATTGCGCAAACGTTGAATATCCAAACGATTTTAAAAACACCTGCGATCTGGTTTTTAGCAGGACTTTTTATTGTGCCTTTTATCTACGGGCAATTGACCTCTGTGACAATTGAACTGGATGCAAGTCCATGGATGATGATCATTGCCGGGGTATTGGTTGGATTCGGAACGAGATTAGGTTCAGGTTGTACTAGCGGTCATGGCATTTGCGGTATTAGTCGTCTTTCTAAGCGTTCATTCGTTGCAACTGCTAGTTTTATGTTGGCTGGGATCATCACAGTTTATGTGATTAGACATGTAATCGGAGCTTAATGATGAAAAATATATTGGCTTTTATTTTTGGTGGAATTTTCTCATTAGGTTTAATGATTTCGGGCATGTCTAATCCAGAAAAGGTCTTAAGTTTCCTTGATATAACAGGGCAATGGGATGCGAGTTTAGCTTTTGTGATGATGGGAGCCATAGCAGTTGCATTTATTCCATTTCAAATAGCCGTTCGTCAATCAAAACCGACAACCTTTGATGGGAAGGTGATTGAATTACCGAGTAATAATCAAATTGATGCAAAACTTGTCATGGGGAGTGTTATCTTTGGAATAGGTTGGGGGATTGCTGGGATTTGTCCTGCGCCAGCCTTTACTTTGATCGGGCTTGGCTATTATCAAGCGATCTATTTCGTTGTAGCGATGTTTGCGGGCGTCTATATACATCGTAAATTTTCGGGAGCAAATTAATGTCAAATCGTGCACAGGTACAACATTTTTTTGATGAAAATACCAATACATTCAGTTATGTGGTAGCCGATCCGCAAACAAACCGATGTGCGATTATAGACAGTGTATTGGATTATGATGCCGCTTCTGCAACTACTCAAACGAAGCATGCAGATTTGATTATTCATTATATTCAAGAAAATAGCCTAAGCGTAGAATGGATTTTAGAAACGCATGTGCATGCAGATCACTTAACCGCATCTCAATATTTAAAACAGGTTCTTGGTGGCAAAATTGCGATGAGCCATAACATCAAGATTGTGCAGGAAGCATTCAGCGCCATTTATAATTTTGATGTGAAATATTTTAATTCACATCAGTCTTTTGATTATTTATTTGCAGATCATGAGGCATTTAAAATCGGTGAGTTAAATGCCTATAACATTCCAACGCCTGGACATACACCTGCTTGTCTGAGCTATGTTGTTGGTGATGATGCTGTGTTTGTCGGTGATACCTTATTTATGCCAGATTATGGCACAGCACGCTGTGATTTTCCCAAGGGTAGTGCGGCAGTATTATTCGACTCAGTACAAAAGATTTATCAGTTAGCACCTGAAATGCGCGTATTTTTATGTCATGACTATTTACCAGAAAACCGGTCAAAATACTGCTGCGAAAGCAGCGTGCATGCGCAAAAACAGCAGAATATTCATATCCATGTTGATACGAAAAAAGAAGATTTTGTCACAATGCGAACTCAGCGTGACGCAAATTTGGCTATGCCCAAACTGATTTTACCTGCGATACAAATCAATATGGATGCAGGTATATTTCCAGAACCAGAAGGGAATGGTATTCGCTATTTAAAAATTCCTTTTAATCACTTTAAATCTACAAATTAAAGACAAAGATTCTTTAAGTTGAATGCGGTTGGCTATTTCATTTATAAAATAGCCTAAGCAAGTTAAATCATTGCCACATACAAATAGCCTAAGTAAGTCTAATAATTTTTAACTGTCATTTGATTTCATTCCGTCAACTAGGCATCATAATATCAACATAGCAAAGTAATCAAAAATGATCCTAAATTACGAATATCATCAAAAATTAGAAGGCGAAGAAACGTATCCACTTGTCTTTATTCACGGTTTATTTGGCAGCTTGAGCAACTTAGGAATGCTTGCCAGAGCTTTTCAAAATTCACATTCAGTAATTCAGCTTGATTTACGAAATCATGGTAAATCACCACAAAGTACAGAAATGAATTATCGTGAGATGGCAAAAGATGTACTTGAGACATTAGATGTAATTGGCATCGATAAGTTTTCAGTGATTGGCCATTCCATGGGGGGCAAGGTCGCAATGCAATTGGCTTTAATCTCAGAGCGGGTAGAGCAACTTGTTATATTGGATATCGCGCCTTTTGCATATCAAGAACGTCATCATGATGAAATATTTAAAGCATTGATCGCCGTACAAAATGCACAAATTCAATCTAGACAGCAAGCGGTTGAAATTATGCGTGAATATATTCATTCGGATATGGTGATACAGTTTCTACTCAAGTCTTTTAGCAAAGGACAATGGTTGTTTAATGTAGATGCGCTTTATAAACAGTATGACCAAATTATTGGTTGGGAAAATATCGGAAATACTTTGCAACAGCCTGTATTGTTCATCAAAGGTGGAGAGTCACCTTATATTTCAAAAGCGGAACATATCAATGCGATAGAACACCAATTTCCACATGCAAAAATTGTAGAAATAGAAGGTGCAGGCCATTGGCTACATGCAGAAAAAACAACTGAAGTTATAGAGCAAATACAAAATTATTTAGATTAATACGGTGTGCCTTCAAATATATTTTGCAGGCACAACATCGAAATTACTCAATCGAAATGTTATTGGCTTGAAGCTGACCTTCAGAAGTAAGTAGTGCCGCCATCTCTGCAGTTTTTTTCAGGCCTGGCATACGATATTCTGTATGACCATAATCTTGAATGGATTTCCAGCGTCCGCCCCATGTTAAACCGACAGACTCAGCGGCTTGACCATAAAGTTGATAACCACGCATAGCCCAAGGGTCTCGTTCAGTAATGACCACTTTGCCATTGCGTTTAAAGGCGACATCGGCTGCTAAACCAAACTGATGATAACTTTGGAAACCACGGGCACGAGTGGTATTTTTATTGGTGGCTAAATTATTTTGACGCTCTGGACTTCTATAGCCTTCAAGCAAAACCATTTCATAACCATGCTGTTCACGCATAATTTTAAACACCATTAATAAGCGCTGCTTATAACGAGGGTTCATTTTATGCCATTTACGGTCTGCTGAAGGCACATCTGTTGAAAACGAATGCGTATGGATATCTTGAACTTCTGGATTGAAACTTGAGGCCATAACAGATGGTTGCTCAATCATTGCTGCTTCTTCAGCGATCGCCTCTTGAACAAGATATTCTTCAACCTCAGGAGGTGCATCTAAAACCTGTCCATCGAGCATGGCGTAAATTTGTGGGTCGACTTTACGTAAATAATCTGCTTCTACTTTACTTGCAGTAATCGGGCGCGTAAAAGCAAATAATAAAATACTGGCAAACAGTAAAAAGCCTGCAAATAAAATCCACCATTGTTGTAAATGCCAGTGTGATTGAATCTGTTGTGGTGCTGCAGCATAGTTCAGTTCATAAGCAAAATTTTTGGCGTGCTGAATTCTTTTTTTACTTTGTGGAATGATTTGAAAGAAAAAATCCTGAACTTTAATTCTGAGTTCATAAGAAAAACAAAGCACTGTCACCAGTGCTAAGACAAAGAAACAACTAACCAAAAAGATGATCATGGGGAAACTGGAGCGCTCACAGTCGCATTGGCAGTGTTGGTTGCAGCAACCACTTTTGGACGTTTGGTTTCAGAAATTTGCGTTCCGCCCATCGGCTCTTCAAAGTGCTCATCTTCTTTGGCTGCTTTCGTAGATGGCTCTGTAGGCTTGGTCACTTTAGCTGTTGTTGGCGCAGCTTTTGGTTTTGCTAATGTGGTTGGAATATGTTGTTTAACGGTTGTTGTAGCAGCTACAACAGGGCGCTGCGGTTGGGTAATTTCAAAAGGTGAACGGTTATTCGCTACAGATTGAACAGGTTGAGTCA
The DNA here is from genome assembly GCF_002018365.1 of Acinetobacter amyesii. Lineage (GTDB taxonomy): Bacteria > Pseudomonadota > Gammaproteobacteria > Pseudomonadales > Moraxellaceae > Acinetobacter > Acinetobacter amyesii. The sequence continues at coordinate 126,184 of NZ_MVKX01000007.1, read as the reverse complement.
CTTTAGTCGTATTGCCATGATTGAAAGCGGTAGCTAAATCATTCGAATATAAACCATTATCCGGATCTTTTTCTTCAGTTGCATGAACGGTTTGCAGCGCTTTTTCAGCTGAAGCTTGCTCATTTTCGTTTTGACGGGGTGCAGTGGTTGCCTCAGTTTCAGCTTTATCTTCAGTTGGGGCAGAAGTAGTCATTTCTGCATTTGCAGGCTGATCGTCAGAACTTAGATAAAAATATCCCAGGCCAACAACAATAATGACCGCTGCACCAACAAGAAAGCCAATCGCAGCATGAGCTAAAGGCGGTAAATTATTCTTTTGAGTCGACTGTAAAATTCTAACGTTATTCGATTTTTCGTTTGCCATGGTGTCTAAGTCTTATGGTAAATGAATGGTGATATAAGCCTGTTCCGATGGGGCAGTTATGACATTTTGATATTGTGATAACGCCTGATTATTTTGACTGGATAACATATATTTCAGTCCACCAAATGCTAATACAGCAAACAATGCCCAAAAGATAATGATCCAAAAAAATGGTAATTCACGGTGAATAATATTTTTAATTTGATCCGGCAATGCCGCGAAAGGCGAAAACGCCTTTTTACCTTTCATATAATCAATTTCATCGCCGACACGTGCAACGAGTGAATTGAGCATTTCAATCGATTCAAGTCGGTATTTACCATGAAAACCAAGGAGCATGCAGTAATGATAAACTTCAAGTGCGGCTAAGCGATCTTTATTCTTAGAGCGAATTTGCTCTAAATTTTCAAAAAAGCGGTAACCCGCAAGCTGTGACCCAAAAAGACTTAATTGCAGTGGATTCATCATCCAATTGTTTTGTAAATCAAAAAAACGTGCATCTTGTTGGGTGACAATGGTTTCATCTAATAAAGCGCAATAGGCATATTTTGCGTCCGTGATATCTTCATTGCTGAATTGAAGCTTACGGGCTTGGCTTTCAAATCGGTTTAATAGATCCATAATTTTTGTCCTGAAACTTTCAGGGCTGGATGGAACATATTGATTTTTGAGTAAGAATACGATGTAAAAACCATCATGCAGTAGATCAACTAAATTGGTTGAACTGTTGATTTTAGGTTCAGCACTTGGTTTTGAAGAGCCTAATCCAATTTGACCATCGTCAAAAAGTGAAGGGGCATTATTTGAAATATTCATGATTGCTCCTTAACCATTCATCACTGCAATAAGTTCAATCGAGATATCTTGGAAGCCAGCTGGTATGTAAACACAGATCGATTCAGAATCAAGCATACGCTGATACAAATCATTATTTGGCTCAACTTCAAAATAACTTACACCTGAACGTACTGGAATTGCTGTTGGCACTTGCATCATATGTTGCAATGGAACAGCAGGTAGGGCCGCCATGACACGCTGTTCAACATCGACGGTATTACCGACTTTAAAGCGCAGCGGTACATAAGAAATAATATCATGTGTAGGCATCACGCTACTTGAAACAGCTAAATACAGGCGAGAATCGCGAGTAATTTTGTCACTTTCAAGGCTGCCCACCCAGTAGGATTGACGGGTTTCTTTCAAGTTAATACTGATATATCGATTTGAAATAATCGTATCGAGCAACTCACGTAAAATCACATCTAATTGAGCAAAACTTTCTTGCAAATTATGATGTTGATACTGTGGAAGCTGATCTACTTCGTAAGCTGTCGAGAAGGTCAGTAACGAACCTGTCAGACGTAATAATTCAAAATATAAACGTTCAGGATGAATCATTGGATATTGCAATAAATGGTTTAATGTTGCATGTGCAGTGTTCAGCGCATTAACCAACCAAAACGACACAATATCGCCTGAACGGAATTCAATTAACTTTTGTTCGTTTTCACGATTATTCGATTGAATGGTTTTAATTTTAGCTTTGATAATATTGAGCGTTCGTTTAAGCCCAGTAATGAGCGAATCACACGAACTAATATGTAATATTGGTGGGATAAATTGATAATCTAAAACAAAATTACCAGAACTTTGGCGCTTGATGCGGCCTATTGGCATATAAAGAAAACCATCAAGATTGTGCTGTGGTTCTTGGCCTAATTCAAAGATTTTGAACTCTGCACGGCGACGTAATAAGGTAATTTCAGCAGCCGTCGCATCTGTAAACAAATCATGAGTTTCAGTCAAATGTGAATGATAGCGACTCGATTGGGTATTTTCTTCAAAATTGACGTTTCGCTTATTCGGTTGAACAATCGGTAATGCCAAATAAATTTGCATTTCGCCGCGTAAATTTAATGAATCAAGTAGTACAGGCTCAGGTAATAAATCTTGTGCAGGCGCTTGATAAATCTCGCCATCTTGCCAAATCATTTCGACTTTATTCAAAGCCAAAGTATTGGTACTGAGTTGTGATTCATCAAAAATTAAACTTTGAATACCATAAGCGAACGGTATCGTTGCGCGAACCGTATGGTTTAAACGCTGTTCATGATAAGCATCTTGTAATTGAAAGTGTTGTGGGCGTAAAAATAATCCTTCACCCCATAAAATTTTTTCTGCTTTAAACATTGTTTTTACCAGTCGCTATTTGATTCATTGCTTTGTTGCTGAACACCTAACATTTCTTGTACAGCTTCAAGAGGGTTTTCATCCTTAATCACATGAGTTAACCATTCATGCAGTGGCATTTGTGACCATTTAATGGTTTTTTGCAGCATATAACTGACAGGGCTATGCGGCTCATTCACTTGGAAATAGTCCGCAATATCTTGCAAGACTTTCATGGCTTGTTCACGATTTTCAAGATGATTTTGCACTTGAGGTTTAAATTGCTGCGTATGCTGTTGTTGTATTATTTGCATATCATTCTGCACGGAATTTACAGTGGGTAGTGTTTGGCTTTCAATTGGAGAATTTGATTGAACCTGTTCAGCGCTCGATGTATTGATAAAAGCATCTGCTTTATAGATTTTTTTCAAGCTTAAGTGAATCATTTCGATTTGAGAGTCAATGCCAGCAAAGCTTGGCGCATCTAAACCCATCAAATCATCAAGAGTCGTTTTTAAGTTTTCCCAATGGTTTAAAATATCTAAAAACTGTTGGTAATACAGGTATTGAATTGATTTTGACGTATTGAACAAGGCATGTTCAAACTGTTCCATACCATTAAAAGACTCTTCTTGATCATCATCTTCATGGTTGGATTTACGTCTTTGGTTTTGAACGTGGAGCAGTCGATCATAGTCGGACAGGGAATACGCTGCCGCGCCATGAACGATTGAAACTGATTTAATTAATGTTGGGATTTGATTAATTATCCCTTGTAATAAACCTAGACGTTGATCAAGGTCATCATCTTCAATTTCAGGATGAAGTTGCAGCCAAAAGTCTTGCAAACTTTTTTGTGTAAGTTCAATCCCTTTGGCAATCCCTTCAAAACCATGAATGTGAGTCCACGCTTCAAGCAACCAACCATATAAGCGAATATCTTTAGTTTGTTCGCGAAGTAGATCTGACGATTTTTGGTGCACAAAGCCCCAATCTGCCTGTTTCGGTTCTGCGATCCAGTCGCCTTGATCCAAAAGCGGGTCATCTTGTGTTTTAGCTTTTTTAATTGCATGAAAATCATTTGAAAATGAAAAATCACTACCGCAAGGTAAATCTTCCGTAATCGGTTGCAATAAAGCGTCGAGCTCTAAACTCATATTCTACATTGTTCCTAGCTTATGCTTCTAAGGTTTTAGTCTTTTTGCTGCTGCGTTTTTTCGCAGGTTTACTTTTAGGATCTAAAACATAAATAATTTCATCATCTTTGACATCGATTTCAATGACCGATGGAATCTTTTGTTCACTCATCGCCATGAGTAATTCAGTGGCTAAAGCAGGCAAGACCGTCGCATTTAAAATGTTATCGACATTACGCGCACCACTATCGACCTCAGTACAGCGACTTAATAATAATTCGACTAAATCATCGGTATAACGTGTTTGCGTACCATATTGTTTTTCAATACGCGCGGTGATTTTGCCTAATTTATGCTGAATAATGCGTACGAGCAGATCATCGTGCAATGGGAAATACGGCACGATACGCATACGGCCTAAAAATGCCGGCTTAAATTGTTTATATAAAGCTGGTTTTAATACATCTAAAAGTTCTTCTGCTGACGGCCATTCTTCTACTGGCTGATTTAAACAGGCCTGCATAATGGCACTTGAGCCTGCATTTGAAGTCAGCAGGATAGTAGTATTTTTAAAGTCAATAACACGACCTTCGCCATCTTCCAAAGTACCTTTATCGAATACTTGGTAGAATAGCTCTTGAACATCGCTGTGTGCTTTTTCAATCTCATCGAGCAAAACCACACTATATGGGTTACGGCGAACAGCTTCGGTTAAAACGCCGCCTTGGCCATAACCGACATAGCCCGGGGGAGCACCTTTTAAAGACGACACGGTATGTGCTTCTTGATACTCAGACATGTTAATTGTGATTAAATGAGACTCACCACCATATAACTCGTTTGCTAACGCAAGTGCAGTTTCGGTTTTACCCACACCACTTGGGCCAACAAGCATGAAAACGCCTTGAGGTTTATTTGGATCTTCCAATTTTGCCTTAGAGGTTTTAATGCCTTGTACCAGTTGATGTAGTGCATAATCTTGACCCATCACACGCTGTTCTAACTGTGTTTCAAGCTTCAAAATTTGCTGAATTTCATCATTCACCATTTTCCCAACAGGGATACCGGTCCAGTCTGAAATGATTTCATTAATAATTTGTGCATTTACACGTTCAAAAACCAGCGGCGTTTGACCTTGTAACGTTGCCAATTGGTTACGAATATTGCTTAAAATTTCAATATTTTCTGGTTTTTGCTCGGACTCTTGTTCAAGCGTTTTAATTTGTTGAACAAACTCGAGTTCTTTTTTCCACTGTACTTCAGTCGACTGAATCTCTTGTTCAAGCGCGGATATTTGTGTTTTTACATTTTCAATGCGTTCGTGGTGAATCGGAATATTCTTATGTTCATTTTCAAGAATCGCCAATTCAAGCTTCAAATTATGTAATTGAGCTTGAAGTTGATCCAATTTTACAGGTTGTGCATTTTGCGTTAACGCAACACGCGCAGAAGCGGTATCTAAGACACTAATCGCTTTATCAGGCAATTGACGGCCAGTGATATAACGGTGTGATGCATGAACTGCAGTAACAATAGCTTCATCGTCAATTTGCAAGTTGAAATGTTTTGCCATTACGGGAATCATGGCACGCAGCATGTCGATTGCGACTTCCTCAGTCGGTTCATCGACCTGAATTACTTGGAAGCGTCGGCTCAATGCGGCATCTTTTTCAAAATACTGCTTATATTCAGCCCATGTCGTTGCGGCAATGGTTCTTAACTCACCACGCGCTAGCGCCGGTTTTAATAGGTTTGCTGCATCATTTTGACCTGCTTGACCACCCGCACCAATCAATGTGTGTGCTTCATCGATAAATAAAATGATTGGATGTGCAGAGGATTGAACTTCATGAATGACTTGTTTTAAGCGATTTTCAAATTCACCTTTAACACTGGCACCCGCTTGTAGTAAGCCCATATCTAAAGTATGAATACTGACGTTTTTTAAAGCATCTGGAACTTGGTTGGTTGCAATTTTTAATGCCAAACCTTCAACAACGGCAGTTTTACCGACACCAGGCTCACCCGTTAAAATCGGATTGTTTTGACGACGACGCATCAAAATATCGAGCATTAGGCGGATTTCAAACTCACGACCAATCACAGGATCTATGCCACCATTTTTAGCTTTTTCAGTTAAATTAATGGTGTATTGGTCTAGAGCAGGTGTTTTAACTGGCGTAGTTGCATTCGTTTGTGCTGCTGATTTTTCATCTGGTGATGCAGTTGCTAAATCTTCATTTTCAATGCTCTTTAGGCAAAGATCTAAAAATTTATGTTTAATCGTTTCGATAGGTAATAAATCGAACAAGGAAGAGGCTCTTGCTGCAATTTGGTATAAATCTGGCGCGGTAAGGAGCGCAACAAGTAAATGACCACTACGAATTTGTGGATTTTGTTCAGCAGATGCTAATAACCAAGCTTGTTCAAGTAAGCGCACAATGGATTGGGCAAAAATCGGGGTGCGCGTATTTCCTTTTGAAAGTTGAGCGATACTTTCTTTGAGGTCATCTGCCAAACCATCTGCAGAAACTTTGTATTTTTCTAAGAGTATTTGAAGGTCATTTTTATTGTTATAGGTTAATAATTCGAGCAAAAAATGTTCAATTTCGATTTCATAATTTTGCTGTGAAATACATGTATTGGCTGACTTTTCGAGTGAAATGCGGGCGTGAGGTGAAAGTTTAGTAATTAAAACTTTTAAATTATTCATAAATAACTCATCAAATTTAGAATCCACAGTACGAAATTTTACAAGTTTGACTGTGATCTCTTTTTTCTTGCTATAAAAATAAAAACTTTAAAATCAACACCTTATATATTATTAGTGTCTTGCTTTAGGCGATATAATACAGACTAAATAAAAAAAGGAAAAAGATTTTTTTATAAAATGAAACAAAAAAAAACAAATAGTCGACAAACTTTGGGGCATTTGGCACATTTTTGTATTGACTCTATGTGCTTATTTTTTGTTAAATCTGCAGCATATTTTTAATTTTGATAAATGAAGAGAAAACCCACGGGAAAATAAGTGGTGATTTCTCCACATAAATTAAGTTTTAGCACGTAGAAATACAGAGGCAATTTTGAATAAATTTAGTGTTTTATTACCTATAATTTTAGCAGCCAGTTTAACACAAACCGTTTTTGCAAAAGATGAAGCGGCATCTGTGAAAAAATCCTGTTTAAAGGATTATCCGCTGGCAGTAGGTGATACAGATCAAGAGATTATTGGTTTTTATAATCAGTTATGTGACAAAAAAAATAAGAAAAATGAGAACTTAAAAAATGAAATCTTTGTAGATATTGCCAAAAAATATCAAGCTAATGGTTACAATTTAAAAGCATTGCAAGCAGTCAATCTGCTGCGAGAAAAGAACTATCAGTCGCCTGAACTTACTGATGTCACTTTTTTAGCAGGTATCGCTATTTCTTATAATGCGCTGAATCATATGCGAAGTAATGAAAATCGTACGCTAGATGAACAGACCTATTCTCCTGCCAAAGTGTTGTCGGATAATATTCGTTATATTCAGCCGACGATTGATAAATCTACGTCTACTGCCGCAGATGTTCGTGAAAAAAGCGCTGAATCTACGAGCAATGTGAAATCTAAACAGACAACACCAGCTAAAAAACGAACCAATACAGCGTCTACCAAGCCTAAACAAACGACTACAGTAGCAAGCAAAAAGAAAACCACCACGACAGCAAAACCGCAGACTACAGTGAAAAAACCTGCTGCCAGTGGTTCACCTTTCGATACATTGAAAAATAAATAACAAGGAAAAGCACTCATGGCAAAACGTGAAAGTGTACAGAAAAAACTTCAACGAATTCGTCCTCCTCGTGTTCAATTGACTTACGATGTTGAAGTTGGCGACGGTAAAGAAATTAAAGAATTACCATTCGTTGTAGGGGTGTTAGGTGATTTCTCTGCGGCATCTGAAGTAGAGAAAACCAAATTAAAAGACAAGAAATTCATTAATGTTGATTTAGATAATATTGATGAAGTCATGGACTCTTTAGCGCCACGTGCTAATTTTCAAGTTGAGAATACCTTGACTGAAGACGGTGGAAAAATGTCGGTAGATCTTACATTTAAGAGCATGGCCGATTTTACTCCTGAGCAAGTTGTACAACAGGTTGATCCTTTACAAAAGTTAGTTGCTGCGCGTGAGCGTCTGTCTGACTTGCGTAATAAAATTTCAAATAATGAACGCTTAGAAGATTTATTGGATGAAGTGTTACATAACACTGATCAAATTCGTAAGTTGAGTGTGGAGGCAGAAAATGAGTAATTTTAATACTGCAACTGCTGCAAACGTTGAAGCAACCGAAGAATATTCACTTTTAGATTCTATTGTTGAACAAAGTCGTATTGCGCGTACAGATCAAGAACATGATCGTGCAAAAAGTTTGATCGGTGAACTTGCTAAAGAAGTGATGGCAGGTACCATCACCGTTTCAGACAATATGACTTTATCAATTGATAAGCGTATTGCTGAAATTGATGCATTGATTTCATCTCAGTTAAGTAAAATCATGCACCATGCTGAATTTCAAAAAATTGAATCGACATGGCGCGGTTTGTATTATTTCTGCCAAGAAACGCCTTCAAACTCTTTAACAAAAATTCGTATGTTAAATACGACGAAAAAAGAGTTGATTAAAGATTTCCAAGGTGCGACCGATTTTGACCAAAGCACGTTGTTCAAAAAAATCTATGAAGAAGAATATGGATCATTCGGTGGTGCGCCTTATGCAACATTGATTGGTGATTTTGAGTTTGACCGTACACCTTCTGACATGTACTTGCTTGAGCAAATTTCACATGTCGCGGCGGCTGCACATGCACCGTTTATTTCGGCAGCAAGCCCGAATATGTTGGGTCTAGAATCTTTCACTGATATTGATCGTCCACGCGATGTGTCTAAAATCTTTGAAACCGCTGAATATGTACAATGGCGTTCATTCCGTGAAAGTGATGATGCACGTTATGTTGCATTGACGATGCCACGTGTATTGGGTCGTTTGCCATATGATCCAAAAGAAGGTATTGCCACTGAAGGATTTAACTTCGTTGAAGAAGTTTCAGGCGAAAACCATAATGAATATTTATGGATGAACGCGGCTTATGCCTTTGGTACACGTTTAACCAATGCTTTTGATATGCATGGTTGGTGTGCTGCGATTCGTGGTGTAGAAGGTGGTGGTTTAGTTGAAGGTTTGCCTGTCCATACGTTCAAAACCAATGATGGTGAAGTGGTCTTTAAATGCCCAACTGAAATTGCCATTACAGACCGTCGTGAAAAAGAACTGAGTGATCTTGGTTTTATTCCGTTGGTACACTGCAAAAATACGGATTATGCAGCATTTTTTGGTGCGCAATCGACGCAAAAACCTAAAAAATATGATAGCGATACAGCAAATGCCAACTCTGCATTGTCTAGCCAGATCCAATACATCATGGCAGTTTCACGTATTGCACATTATTTAAAAGCAATGATGCGTGACAAAGTGGGTAGTTTTGCATCAGCTGGTAATGTTGAGACCTTCTTAAATGAATGGTTATCGCAATATGTATTACTCGATGATGGTGCATCTCAAGAAGCTAAAGCTCAGTATCCATTGCGTGAAGCTTCTGTAAAAGTTGTAGAAAATCCAGCTTTGCCTGGTCACTACAAATCTGTGGTTTTCTTAAGACCACATTTCCAGTTGGATGAGTTGTCTGTTTCATTACGACTTGTGACCGAGTTACCTCAGTCCTCAAATTAATTTGGGTCAACACTATAATAACTTTAAATAAATAGGTATTCAGAACAATGAAAGATATATACATTCAATTTCGTGGTAAGTACAAAGTAGACGGCGAATCTCGTGATGCAGAGCACAAGAGTTGGTTAGAAGTAAACTCTTGGACGCATAACATCCGTCAACCTAAATCTGCGACTTCTTCAAGTGTGGGTGGTCACACTGCAGAACGTGTAGAACATTCTGATATGGTTTTTGTTAAAGATTTAGACGCGACAAGCCCTAAACTTTGGGAAGCATGTTCAGCAGGTTATACATTTGATGAAGTTCAAATTGATTTCTACCGTGCGAATGGCGATAAACGTATTAAATATCTTCAAATCAAACTGAAACATGTGTTGGTTTCTAGTGTGACTCCAACTGTAAATGATGAAGGTGTTCCGCACGAATCATTTGGTTTGAAATATGCTGCAGTAGAGTGGACATATAACCAACAAGATATTAACGGTACTGCGAAAGGTGCTGTTACTAAGAAGTGGTCATTATCTAACAACACTGCTTCATACGCAGCGTAATAGATGGATTCAGATAGAGGCTAACTTGGGTAGCCTCTATTTTCATTTTTTTAAATATTTATAAGAAGATATGAATCTCGATCAGCTTTATCCTTATGGTTTTAGAACGACTTTATTTGACCGCTTATTACCAGCAGATGCTCAGCAGACTCAAGGTCTGTCTTTGCAAGAACTTCGTGAATCTGTTGCTTCCGATTTAGAGGATCTCCTCAATAGTCGTGTGGCAAAATTAGATGAACTGATTGACGACTTTCCATTAGCAAAAAAATCTATTTTGCAATTTGGCATTATCGATTTTGTGGGCTTATCGACTGCAAATCCATCGGATCGCGACAAAATTTGCCAGTCAATTGAGCAATCGATTGCTGCACATGAACCGCGTTTAAAACAGATTCGAGTCGAAATGCTCATGGATGGCCATAATATGGGGGCACTATGTTTAAGTATTCAGGCATATTTAAATATTCATCCTTTATACGAACCAGTTATTTTTGATGCCTTATTAAAACCAACAACACAACAATATGTTATTTCTCCAAGAGCTTAATGAAGTGGGTTATCTGTGATTGAAGAGCTGTTACCGTATTACGAAAAACAACTACAGGAATTTGGACAACAATCCCGTGAGTTTGCTAGTAAATACCCCAAAATCGCCCAGCGTTTGTCTTTAAACCAAGAACAAATAGATGACCCGCATATTGAGCGTTTAATTCAAGCCTTTTCTTTAATTTCTGCACGGATTGATAAAAAACTTGCAGATAGTTATGACGTTTTTACCCGATCAATTTTTGAGGTGATGTTTCCTCAATATTTAAAACCATTTCCTGCATGTTCTGTGGTGAGCTTCGAAGATATAAATAAAATTAAGCAATTAACAGATCGACACGTTATTCCAAAGGCGACCAGTCTAAAAGCCAAAAGTACGCGCGGTGTTCAATGTGAATATCATACGGTACAAGAAGTCACATTATTACCGATTCAATTAAAACAGCTCAATTTCAAAACTCATCCATCGGCACATATGCATTTAAATCAAAATGCTACATTGAGCTTAGGATTTGAAATTTTTTCGAATAAGCACGCTTTACTCAAAAATGAAACTTTGCCGATCTTTTTAGACGCTATTTCTAATTTTCCTTTACAGGTATTGGATAGTATTTTTAAATCCACTACGAGTTTTTCGATTCGTGTGGGGCAGCACATTTTTGATATTGCCAATCCATTTGAAATTATGGGCTTTGATGAAGTTCAAAGTGTTCTACCCATTGATCAACATACGCATCATGCATATCGTTTACTGATGGAATATTTTTGTGTTCCTGAAAAATTCAATTTTTTAAATCTAAATTTAGATTTCATTAAGTTTTTAAGTTTAGAACACAGTGAATTTGAAGTTCAAATGCACTTTAAACTCAATTTAAATGATCAAGCGGCGATTCGAAATTATTCAGAATTAAATGCGGCAAATTTTAAATTGTTTGCTACACCAATTGTTAATCTTTTCAATAAACAAGCAGAGCCGCAAAAGATTAATCATAAGCGAATGGAATATCCATTGGTGACAGATGCACACCATCCTGAATATTTTCAAGCCTATAGCATTTTAAAAATGAATATGGTGCGTGAAAAAAGTAACCAAGATGAAGTGTATTATCCGGTACTGCCTTTTTTTGCAATGAGTCATTATCATCAGGATAAAGTCCAGTTTTATTATAGTTTAAATCCGCAGCAGATGAAGAATAAACATCAGGAATTAAACTATTCAATCATATCTCGTGCTTTAGACCCACATAGTACTCAGTCCGATTTTATTAGTACGGAACTACTATGTAGTAATCGCGAGTTACCTTACGAAAGTTATAATAAAGATCAGAATGCATTAACTCTGAATGATAGTAATTTGGCCCGTCGTGCTCTGATGCTCAAAAGGCCGTCGATTCCATATTATTTTGAACAAAATAAACAAGAACAGTGGCGGGTCATTTCACATTTATCTTTGAATAATATGTCTTTAATGAAAGGCGATGCGGTCTCTCATATTAAAGAACTTTTGGAATTGTATAATTTACCGAAATCGAAAGAAAACCAAATTATTATCGACTCCATAAAAAATATTCAGTTTTCTACCACGCAGAAACTTGTGGATAGTAAACCGTTTCCATTATTTGTCAGAGGTTTAAAAGTACAGCTCGATATCGATGCGGATATATTTAGAGGACATAGCCTGTATATATTTAGTCAATTGCTGGCCCATATTTTTAATTTAAAAGTCAATATGAACAGCTTTGTCGATGTCTCGGTTTTTGATGCAAATAGTCAACAGGAGTTATACCAATGCGTGCAGAACGTTGGTGGCAAGAAAGCTCTGTAATTGACGGACTTTTCCAAGAACCAAAGGCTTACGAGTTTGTACAAGCCACTCGTTTGTTAAGACATGCACCTTATGGAGCGGCTCAAGTCCATTGGGCAAATGACTTTGAGTTTAATAGTTCACTTAATCTAAACTTTCCGAACACTGAAATTGAAAGTTTAGAGTTCAACGATGAAAAAGTTGAACTGACAAATTTAATGGTGGGTTTAACGGGTATTCAAGGTGCATTACCTTATAGTTATACTAATAAGATTAAGCTCAGCGGGCGTCATCAGCGACACGAAACACAAAAGTTTTTAGGGCTGTTTAATCATAAATTAACAGCACATTATGTTGATGCCAGTTTAAATTATCATTTACCTATTCGTTATGAAATCGAGCAGGATAATCACTATCTTGATATTTTACATGCATTAAATGGTTATATTCGTAACCAGCATGATCAGCCAGATTTAGATGATTATTTTGCTGAGTTTTCAGGTTTAATGCAGGGACAAAACAATACAGCTTATGCATTAAAAACCATGCTGAACTGTATCTTTAAGCAGAATTTTGATATTAGAGAATTTATCCCTGAAACTTTTGTATTTGAAGAAGATCAGAGAACATGTTTAGGTGGATCTCAACCGAGCTTATTGGGACTAAATACTTTTTGTGGTGAAAAGATTCAACAGATTGACGAAAAAATTGAAATCGTGATTGGACCTTTAAATCATGAAGATTATTTAACATTTTTACCGAATCAGTCACGCAGCCAAAAATTAAAACAAATGATTCAAACTTGGTGCAGTCCAACATTAATGGTGGATGTGCGCTTAATTTTACAAAAAGAAGAAATAAAACCGGTGTGTTTAAATTCTTTGAGCGGAATTGGTTTAGCTCAGGGAGCATTTTTACAGCCGAATAAACAGGTCGATAATACAGAAACCTGTTATGCCTTAATGGGGAATTTATAATAATGCTGAAATTAATAATTGGAACTTTTAGTACGCTTTTTGTTTTGTGTACTGCTTTCGTGATTTTTTACTGGCGAGATACAGGCTATGACCCGACAGCTTTTGATCTGGTCACCTATTTTCTACTTCTTCCTGTCGCTTTATGTGCAATTATTTTGTCGCCTTATTTGATTTATAAGGGCATTCAACATCAAAAAGAAAAAAAACTTGAAGCTGAAAAACGTGCAGAAGAACAAGCTGAGCAACAACAACTTGAGGCCATTGAACAAGCAAAACCGAAGCCTATTGATGTACAGCAATTTCGTTTAAATGTTTATTCTTCAGCGGCTTGGCATAGTTTTGGTGAAAACGAACAAATTATCCAAGATATTCAACAATTCAAAAGTCCTGAACTCGATGATAAATTATTCAATGCATACGGTTTGCCTGTTCTTTCATTTCGAATCAAAGATTTAGATGAACTTACTAGTGAAAAGGGTGATGATGAATTTAGTGCCATCACCATGCGTGAAAAACGAATCCAGTCACTTATTCAGCAACAACTAGAGCAACACGTTGAAAGTCTATTTTTAATTGCTGAGCATCTGAAGCAATCAGCACTCTTTTATGATAGTGAATTGGCATATCAGTACCGTATGCATCCGGGTTGGGTGGATCCAGATTATACGCAAGATGAACATCCAGAACATTTGGCGAACAATGCACTGCAAGTTTCACGTTTAAATCGTTTAAATGTCCATATTTTGCTTGCTGATAATTTGATTCATCAATGGAATGATGATTTTGCCCAGATTATTCAGCAGTATCTTTCTGACGGATTTTCGATCATTCCTGAACAAATTCATATCGAGCCACATTTTATCGGTACTCAAGTCGCTTATTCAGAATGGTTAAGCATTTTAGAGATGATTTCAAAACAAAAGTCTGAAGTCAGTTTGATTCTCAATGCCGACTCTGAAATCGACCAAGAATGGATTGATGAAAAGATGTGGCTGCAAGAAAAGTACATTGCTGCAGAGTTTACATCGAGTTGGTGTTTGGCTGCTTCAGACGTTCAAGTTCGAGGGTTAATTCCAAATAAAGTGCTACAAGTGGTGGCACATGAGCCTGAGTTGAAACGTAATTTAGAGCTTAAAGCACTGAATAATTTAGATCAGTATGATCAAGAACAACCCTTTTTATTGATGTTAGATGATGCAACAGATATGAAAGTGGTGCAAAAATTACAGCATAAATTTAATGAAACCGCGATTGAAACCTATCATTTTTTATATACAAAACAGAATCTTGGAAATACCCAGCAATTGGCAAAAATTTTTGGATTCATGTTGGGTATGCACTTGCCAGAAGAGTTAACTGCCATGATTTATAGCACAGACCAAGAATCGACATTTGCTTTTATTCAAGCATTTTCAGTAGAAGATGAACTTGAACAAGAAACTGTTTAATTAGAATTAAGACGAAATTGAGAACATTGTGAACACACTATTTTATACGATCCTCGGTTATGTTTGGCAGTACGTCACCAATCCTAAAGCGATGGTGGCTTTGTCATTTTTTGTGGCCATTGTGGCTATGCATAATTCGATTCCACAAAAGACTTTTTACATTGTGGTTGCTGTTTATATTCTCGGATTAATTCTGTGGGGTATATATGAATTAGTGCAGCATTATCGTCATAAACAGCAAGGCGAAGAGCTTGCTGAGGCAATTGCCAAAGATAATGAAGCTGAATACGGCAAACAAAAGAATAAAGAAGAACTTGCGCTGATCAATCAGCAAATGAAAGACTCGATTCAACTTATCCGTAAATCAAAACTTGGCGATAAAAAGGGTAATGCAGCCCTATATGAATTACCTTGGTACATGGTGATTGGTAACCCAGCAGCGGGTAAAAGTTCAGCGATTTATAATTCTGGTCTTAGATTTCCATTTGAAGAAACTCATCAGAAAATGGTGTCTGCAGGTTTAAGTGGTACACGTAACTGCGATTGGTTTTTCTCTACAGATGGTGTGTTACTCGATACCGCAGGTCGTTATTCAGTTTATGCCGAAGACCATTCAGAATGGTTAGGTTTCTTAAATATTCTCAAAAAAAACCGTTCTAAAGCACCAATTAACGGTTTAATCGTGATTGTTTCTGTGGCTGAACTTGTCAGTCAAAGCCCTGAAAAATCAATCAAATTAGCCAAAAATTTACGCGCACGTATACAGGATTTGACTGAACGTTTAGAAATTTTTGCGCCAGTCTATATCGTTTTTTCAAAAATGGATTTGATTGCAGGCTTTACTGAATTTTTTGATTGTTATGATAAGGATGAATTTGATCAAGTTTGGGGTGCAACACTGCCTTATGATCCAGACTCATCTGAACATGCCGTTGAGATGTTCGAAAAGCATTATTCAATTTTATATGATGGTTTGAAGAGCGTCAGTACGACACACTTGAGTCGTCGTCATTCGCAAAATATTTCTCCAAGTGTAATGACATTTCCACTTGAGTTTAAAAGTTTAAAGCCAGTGTTAAAAACTTTTATTGGTACGTTGTTTCAAGACAATCCTTATCAGTTTAAACCGGTATTCCGTGGTTTCTATTTCACCAGTGCGTTGCAAGAAGGTGTAATTGAAAGTCCGATGACCGAACAAATTGCTGAAGATTTTCATTTGGTGAAAAGTACGGATAGCGAGTTTGGCATTCCGACAAATTCTGTTTCACAAGACCATGGTTATTTCTTAAAAGGACTATTTTCAACCGTCATTTTAAAAGATAAAAATCTGGTTAAACAACATATTAATCCTGCACGTAAACGTCAGCGCTTTATGGCATTTATTGCTGCATTGTTATTGGTTGCTGTGGTGCTTGGATTATGGGTTTGGTCGTATCGTAATAACCAACAACTCGTGGCTGAAGTTCAGGCAGACCTAGACAAAGTTGTACAAATGGAAAGCCGTAGCGGAAGTGAGCTTTCGACTCAATTGGATGCATTGCTGATATTACAAGGGCATTTACAGCAGCTCGATCATTTTGATGAAGATCGTCCTTTGAAATATAGCTTTGGTTTATACCAAGGGAATAAAATTCGTGAAAAACTCAAAGTTGAGTATTTAAGAGGTATTCAACAAATTGTATTGGCACCATCTCAGCAAAATATGGCGCAGTACTTACAACGCGTTAAAGCCAATGAAGCGACGTTGAAAGAAAATCACGTCAATGTGCAAATCACTCAAGCTGTGAAATCAAATCAGCCCTATTTAGAACCATCGGATACCAATCCTCAGGATGCATATAATGCACTGAAGGCGTATTTGATGATGAGCAATCATAAATATATGGAATCGAGCCATTTGAGTGACCAGGTTACTCGTTTCTGGCGTTCGTGGTTAGATTCAAATCGCGGTCAAATGCCACGTGGGGAAATGATTCAAAAAGCCGAACAAGTTTTATCTTATGCGATGACTTTAGCTGCCGATCCTGCGTTCCCGCAAATGGAATCTGATCCTTTATTGGTTGATCAAACACGTCAATTATTAACAGCTGTTACCATGGGTATTCCCGCACGTGACCGCGTTTATAATGAAATTAAAATGCGTGGTTCGGTACGTTTCCCTGCAGTAACTGTGAAGCAAATTTTAGGTGAAACAGGCCAAAACAGCATGTTAGGTAGTTATGCCTTGCCGGGTATTTTTACTTACCAAGCTTGGAATGATTATGTAAAAGATGCGATTAACCAAGCTGCGAATAATCCGACAGATACCCAAGACTGGGTACTCAATACCAATCGTTCTGATGATCTAACGTTTAGTGGTAGTCCAGATCAGATCAGTAAACAGTTAACCGAACTTTATAAGCAGGAATATATCGCTGAATGGCGTAAATTCTTAAATGCAGTACATTATGGCAAAGGCGCAGATGTCGCTCAGCAGTCACGTTTTATCGATATTTTAGGTGAACCTGAAAATTCGCCAATTCGTAAAGTGGTTGACCGTATTGCGAAAGAAACCAGTTGGGATAATCCAATTGTTCAAGCAGAACTGGCTGCACCTCAGAAAGGCTTTATTGCGTGGTTTAAACGTAAAGTCCTTAGCCGTGATGATGCGCAGCAGGCACAGCAAGTTGCTTCTAAAGCAGGTCAAGGTGTTATTGCAAAAGAATTTGATGTGTTCTATCAATTGGTTCGTAAGCGTGATGATCAGCAAAACAAATCTATTTTAGATGAATACATGCTGTCTTTGAGTCAAGTGCGTAGTAAGTTTAATGACTTAAAGAGTGGCGGTGATATGGGACCTGCAAGCATGACATTGGTGAAACAAACCATCAATGATCAAAGCTCTGTCTTTAATAGCACACAAAAATTCGTAGATGAAAAAATGTCTGTGGGTCTAAATGAATTAGATCAACAGTTGATTCAAAAACTCTTTATGCAGCCGGTGACTCAGTCATTTGAAGTTCTTTTGATCCCAGCTCAAAACGAAATTAATAAGTTGTGGGCAATGCAGGCGTATCAACCATTTACAACTAATCTTGCGCCTAAATATCCATTTAATAGCAATGCAACTTTACAAGCGACCAGTAATGAAATTAGCCAAATTTTTGGTGAAAACGGAAGTATCGCTCGCTTTGTAAAAGAATATTTAGATCCATTGGTGATTCGTCGTGGCTATACCTTAACCACGAAAACATGGAAAGATTTGGGTATAGGGTTAAATCCACAATTTGTAGCGAATTTCCAACGCTATGTTGCCCCAAGTAATGGCGTAGCTACAGGGGAATTGAGTCAAGCAGCACCTGCGGCAACCAATCAATCAAACTTCCAGTTCTTCCCGTTAGAGAATACACAGTTGCTTTCATATACCATTGATATCGATGGTCAGCGTATGGTGTATGAAAACGGTGTTCAGCAATGGGTGAACTTCGTTTGGCCAAATAAAGGGGCAATTCCAGGTGCACGTATTACCGCGATTGACTTGGATGGTCAAACGCATACGATTTTTGATGAGCCGGGGGAATATGGTATTAACCGATTGGTTGAAGGCGCTCAGCGTACACAAAATGGTAATTCATTTGAAATGGTATGGCGTAGCAAACAAAATCCAAAAGTGTTTGTAAAAGTGAACTTCCGTTTAATTAGTGGTAACGCATCTGGCCCAACTACAGGTTCAGGCTATTCAGGTATGACTCTTGTTGATCAAGTGGTGACGAATAAAGGTGTTCGTGTCGTAGCAGCGCAAACGATGCCTGCAGGACAAGCGCCTGTAGCGCCACCAGCAACTTCACCGATGAGTGTTGTACAAGGAACAGCAACACCATGATGATGAATTTAAAAATGAGAGCGGTGGCATTCGTGCAAAAGAACAAGGAGTGTGACGATGTATGAAGTGAGAACGACACCGCTGTATTATGGAAAATGTCCAGCTCGTGGTGACTTCTTAAAGAGCCGTGAACAATATTCACTGATTCAGTTAATCGATCAGTGGATCACGGAGGCGCTTGAGTTCGCTATGCGTTCAGACAATTTTAATGCAGCGTATAACTCACTACCTTCATTAGATTTCTTTATTGCCAGTCCAAAAGATAAGCGTTTTTTGGTTGCCAATTTGATTAGCAGTGAAGACAGTTCAAAGCGTCAATTTCCAATGGTGTTGGCTCATCTGCTAGAAATCGATGATCCTTTCGATAATATTTTGTATGCACCATATCGTTATAAACAGACCTTAATTGATTTATATCAGCGTAACCGAGTGATGCGTTCAATTCGCGATCCCGATATTTTGCTCGATAAATTAGGTAAATTGAATAACGAAATCCAAGTGTTCGGAACAGAGGAAACCTCTTCTTTTTATGAGCACCATACGTTGCATTCATTTGCACGTTTATTGAATTTTACGCCTTATCAGTTGGCGCAAAGCATGATTGGTCTCGGTTTGCTGCTACAACCGATTATTCATCAGGGCACGTCTCGGTTGAATAAAGTGCTGATCTTACCAATCAATAATATTAGTTACTGCTATGAAATCGCGGCTTTTTGGGTCAATTTGATTAGTCGCTTTGTCGAAAACCAAGATGCTGAGTTACTCATCGGCATCCTACACAGTGATTCACCTGTTTTACTGTTTGGTTTTCAAGGCGCTGATATTACAGCGCTGAGTGATGTATTTACCCAAAATATGCAAAGTGATCATTGGGTTTCCCTGATCGATGCCAGTTGGATTGATCCTTATCTTGAACAAAATGCAGGCTTAGCCGTTTTGGAACAGTCTTTGAGTGAGCGTCAGATCAGCCTTATTCATGGCAT
Source organism: Acinetobacter amyesii (assembly GCF_002018365.1). Taxonomy (GTDB): domain Bacteria; phylum Pseudomonadota; class Gammaproteobacteria; order Pseudomonadales; family Moraxellaceae; genus Acinetobacter; species Acinetobacter amyesii. The sequence continues at coordinate 106,566 of NZ_MVKX01000007.1, read as the reverse complement.
TAAACTTTTTAGACAGACTTTTATAGAAGAATAATGATGCAAAGAATCTTACCAATGTTGCCCAAATTTCTTGCGAGTGTGTGCATTTTAGGTTGTTCGACTTTGCTTTGGGCAGAGCCTATTGTGATTGAAGGTGCTGTACCGAATGAAGCAACCAAGCAAGAAATATTAAATAAAGCCTATTTGACCTATGGTCAGGCAAATGTGGTTGATAAAATTCAGGTTCGAGCGGTTACAGCACCTAATGGTTGGGGTAATAGCGTAAGCCAAATGATTAATGACGACTTAAAGAAAGTAAAACAGGGAAAACTCTCTGTTCGCGGAACGCAAGTCGATTTAAGCGGCAAGATGTCAAATCAAAACGATATCCAACCAACGACCACCAAGTTCCAGTCTTTGGTCACAGCACCTTATCGTTTCAATGCACAGCTTTCTGTCAATCAAGCTGAACAGGCCATTATTGATGCGGCTTTACGTAATCGTATTATTGAATTTGAATCTGGAAGCGCGATTTTAGCGCCATCTGGGGTACAGATCTTAGATGAAATGGTTGTCGCACTGAATCGCGTCGGTGGGAAAAAAGTACGAATTATTGGTCACACAGACAGCTCGGGGAATCCTGAGAAAAACTTAAGTTTAAGCCAAGATCGTGCTAATGCAGTTAAAAACTACCTGATTTCAAAAAATATTGCAGCGGCGAACTTAAGTACTGAAGGGATGGGCTCAAATAAGCCTGTAGCAGACAATACTACGCCTGAAGGTCGTAAGAAAAACCGTCGTATTGAGTTTGAAGTGCTGTAACTATTTCAACTTAACTACAACGGCTAATGCGACGAATGAACCCAGTGTATCTAGACTGGGTTTTTTTATGCCAATTGATTCATTCAATTATTTGATAACTGAAAACGACATCATTTAAAGCAGCAGAGCGAAAACAAAATACGACCATATTTTGAACTAGGCAAAAGCATTCATTTTTGCATTTTATACCACTAAAGCATTCATATTTTGAGCAATAAAACAGTGGATTCTAAAATCAATTAAGGTTAAAACATAAGAATCAGTTTTGGATATGCGTTTCATATCTACTGCTTTCAGCCTTGTCGATGAAGAATAATCACTTTTGACATGGTGCAAAGTTTTAAAAAATCTGCAGGACAGTGCGGAAAAACAACAACTCAATATGGATGAATGTGGGAGCAAAGAATGCTTGGTAATATGATGTTTAAACCGCTTTTGATTAGTAGCATGATCGAACATGCAGGTCGCTATCATGCGGATAGTTTAGTAATTTCAAAAAATACAGACACGACGATTACGAAAACCACTTGGGGTGATGTTCATAAAAATTCAAAACGATTTGCCAATGTTCTTGCTTCACTCGGTTTAAATTTAGGGGATCGTGTTGCGACCATCGCTTGGAATAACCATCGTCACTTAGAGTCTTGGTACGCTATTTCAGGTAGTGGTTATGTCTGTCACACTATTAATCCGCGTTTATTTCCAGAACAATTAATTTTTATCATCAATGATGCCGCAGACCGCGTGATGTTATTTGATAAAACCTTTTTGCCTTTAATCAAAGCAGTAAAACCACTATTAAAATCTGTTGAGCACTTTATTTGTTTAGATGCACCAGATGCAGCGATTGTCGAAGCGGTGCCAGACGTTAAATTTTATGATGAACTCATCGCGGGGCAATCTGCAGATTATACATGGCCAGAATTAGATGAATTATCGGCTAGTTCTTTATGTTATACCTCGGGTACCACAGGCAATCCGAAAGGTGTGTTATATAGCCATCGTTCAACAGTCTTACACAGTTATGCGATTTGTATGCCGGATTCATTAAATATCTCAGCGCGAGATATTATGATGCCTGTTGTGCCGATGTTCCATGTCAATGCATGGGGTACGCCATACGCTGCGGCAATGGTGGGATGTACTTTAGTGCTGCCAGGCCCAGGTTTAGATGGTGCGAGCCTGACGCAAATGATTGATGACTATAAAGTATCCGTTGCATTGGGTGTTCCAACGATTTGGCAGGGATTAATTAATGCTGCGCAGCAAGCGGGCAGTCAGCTCCAAAGTTTAGTGCGTAATGTGGTTGGTGGATCTGCTTGTCCTCCTGCGATGTTAAAAGTCTTTAAAGAACAATTTAACTGCGAAACGATTCATGCTTGGGGAATGACCGAAACCAGTCCATTAGGTTCTTCAAACCAGTTTAAAGCCAAACACTTGTTATTATCTGAAGAAGAACAATTACAAGTACGATTGTCTCAAGGTCGTCCACCATTCGGGGTCGATTTACGTATTACCGATGAAGAAAACGGTACACACGAAGTTGCACGTGATGGCGAAACGACGGGTAATTTACAGATCCAAGGGCATTGGATTATTGGCAATTATTTTGGCAAAACAGAGTCTGCATTAACCTCAGATGGTTGGTTTGATACTGGGGATATTGCAACCCTAAATGAAGATGGTTTCTTAAAAATTAGTGACCGTTCAAAAGATTTGATCAAATCTGGCGGTGAATGGATTTCTTCTGTTGAGTTAGAAAATTTAGCTATGGGACATCCTAAAATTGCAATGGCGGCAGTGATTGCAGCGACCCATCCGAAATGGGATGAGCGTCCTGTATTGATTGCGATTAAAAAGCCAGATGTTGATTTATCTGAAACAGAAATTTTGGATTATTATGCAGATAAAGTTGCTAAATGGCAGGTACCAGATAAAGTGATTTTCGTGGATGCCATTCCTTTGAGCGGCACAGGTAAAATGTTGAAAAAAGATCTACGTGAGCAATTTGGTGCTGTATTACTAGAAAGCTAACTTAATGTAAGTCACTAACTAAATGTTGGTAAAGTGCAAAACGCAAAGGTGACATGCCTTTGCGTTTTTTTATAAAAACTTACCTTTCGATACATACCAAGCTCTTAATATTAGGTTTTTAAATAAATTTTTTTCAATGAATCCATAACCAAGTTCAATGAATAATCTAGCTGTGTTGGGTCGCATTCAATTCAATAAAAGCGTAAATTGGTGAGGCATCCACCGTTAAACCACCTTTCTTATGTTTCCAGTTTGGATCTTGTTCACTTAATGGCTGCTTTTATGCAGTCATGGCGAAATGCATTTCAAAAACAACTCAGTACCACTGTTGATGTGTATGGTGTCACCCTTGCACGGTTTATTTTTGGGCTCCCATTTGCCTGCATTTATTTATTTGTGCTGTACCAACAACAGCCTGTGACTCAAGTGACCACATTTACACCTATGTTTTGGGTGTATGTGGTGATTGCAGGACTAAGTCAAATTTTAGCGACGATTTTAATGGTCTTACTTTTTAAGCAAAAGAATTATGCCATCGGTGTCGGTTTAGCGAAAAGTGAAGCGATATTTGCGGCCATTGTTGGGGTGATTTTCTTAAGTGAACATTTAAGTTTATTTGGTTGGATTGGTGTTTTGGTTGGTGGTGTTGCCGTTTTTCTTTTAAGCAAAGGTTCTCAACGACAAAAATTATCTCTGCCAACGTTATGCATCGGTGTAGGGAGTGGATTAAGTTTTGCAATTACCTCTTTATTGGTTCGTGAAGCCAGTTTAGAGCTAAGTGATTTACCGACTTTGCATCGTGCGGCTTGGGTATTGTTGAGTGTAATTGGCTTTCAATGTGTAATTATGCTGCTGTACCTCAGTCTATTTAGCCGCAAAACGCTCATTGCCATGTGGGAGAGAGTCGGTCTGACCTTTCGCGTTAGTGTCTGTAGCTTTCTAGCGTCCTTGGGCTGGTTTACTGCTATGAGCATGCAAACAGTTGCGATTGTTAAAACCCTAGGTCAAATCGAAATATTATTTAGTCTATTAATCTCTGCCTATTTCTTTAAGGAAAAACTCGCAAGAACTGATCATTGGGGTTTAGCCTTAGTGGTGATTGCGGCGATTATGGTGATTTGGGCTTAATGTGTGCTTTAAACAGTCATGAAGGCAAATAAAGGCCAAATTTAAGTCAGATTTTCGAATATTTTTTTTAATTAAAATATGAGAAAAATTAATGTTTACTAAGATATTTATCATGGAATTGTTTATGATTTAAAGGATGATTAAACTTTGAACATGATTGAAAATGTTCAAGTTGTTCAATTTATATATTTATTTTTCGAATTTTAGCGTTAATTTTTTTTAATTATTTTTTATTTATATTGCCAATATAAACAATGTATTGATGGAAGGGCTTAAATTTGGAAATACTCATACAAACTTTATCCTTCCCAGCATTGTTAACGATTTTAGCTTCGGCTTTAGGCTGTGGATTGCTCATCGGTTTGGAGCGTCAACGTAACAACAATTTGGACAGTGAACAGAGTTTTGCCGGTTTACGCTCATTTACCATTTGCGCGTTGTTTGGAGCATTGTGTTTTTTAATCCATTTAGCTGTTGGTGTGATCGGTGCAATTGTCGTCAGTATGTTTAGCTATTATGGATTAAGTCAACAAAAACAAGATATTGGAACAACCACTGAACTTGCTTTTGTTATGACCTATTTAATCGGCGCCGCTTGTGTTTTTAATATTCCACTGGCTGCGTGTTTGGCTGTCGTGCTGACCCTCATATTATTTGGAAAAAAAGGTTTACATCATTTTGCAGCGCATTGGATCAAAGACTATGAGTTAAGAGATGGGGTCTTTTTACTGGCATTGATTCTAATTGCCTTACCGTTAACTCCGAATCAAGCCTATTGGGGTTCAGTATTAAATCCCTATGTGATTTTAAAATTACTGATATTGATTTTGGTGGTGCAGTCATTAGCGCACATCGCCAAGCGGCTACTATCTTCTGATAAGGCGATTATTTTATCGGCCTTAGCATCAGGTTTTGTGTCGAGCACCGCAACGATCGCAAGCTTAGGTATGGAAGTACGAGCAGGAAAAGCCAGTGCCAAAACTAATGCAGGGGCAGGACTTTTTTCATGTGTTGCGACATTGGTTCAACTCTTGATCATCGTCCTTGGGGTGAGTTTTGCATGGTTTAAAATATTAGTTATACCAAGTATCGTCGGCATCTTGATATTAGTCCTTGCTGCGCTGTATCTGATTTATGGCTCATCTCAAGTTCAGCATAATAAAGAGTCAGAACCCGAAATGCTTCGTGTAGAAGCGAATGAATCAGCGGCGTTAGAAAATACCGATAGTCGAATGTTTAGCTTAAAACAGGCGGCAATCATTGCCATCACACTCACTTTGATCCAAGCACTTGTGTATGGATTAAATCTCGCTTTAGGTGATAAAGGTTTAATTTTAGGGACATTGTTAGCGTCACTCTTTGAAGTCCATGCTGCTATGGCAACCGTTGTGATGCAAGGTAATATCGATAATTTGACACTGGTTTATGCTGTTGTGATTGGATTATCAGCCCATGCAATTTCAAAATGTGTGAATGCATTTCTCACAGGTGGCTGGAAATATTTTCTATATTTTGCACCAACACAGTTACTTCACATGCTGTGCCTAATCGCGGTTTTGTTATTCAGTTTAAGATAATCAGAGGCAATTAACTGCGCCATATTATTCATGACGCAGTTGTATTAATTTGGCTTTTATTTGTGGCCAACTGGTTGAAATCCAACATACCAGCGAACCTAATGTCACTAAAATGGCACCATGCCAAAAACTTAAACTCAGTGGTGTCTGTAATATAAACATTGAAATAACAGAAGAAAAAATCGGACTAAAATACGATAAAGTCACCAATATCGTAATATTGCCTTTAATAATGCCCACATTCCAAGCCGCATAGCCCAAAGCAGTCACGATGGACACGATCAACATATACATACCGGTATGTAAGTCTACGGCAGGCATTTGCGGAATACCGTGAAATATCAACATTTTTAGCCATAGCACAATTGTGATTACAACGAAAAAGAATGAAATAGGGTTATGCCCATGACTGTATTTACGTGTAATCACACAGTAGAGTGACCATAAACTCGCGCCCATAAAAGCAAGAAAATAGCTTAATGGATTAGACTGAATGTTCGTAAAGACTGTAGACCAGTTAAAACTTCCGTTACCAGTTTGGATCAAAATGATGCCACCCAAACTAATGGCTAAACCAATGATTACGAAAAAGTTAAATTTTAATTCTTTAAATAAGATTAATGCGGCAATCGTCAGACTTGGCCATAAATAATTAACCAAACTGATTTCAATCGCTTGTTGAGCTGTTTGAGCCAAAGCAATGGCATAAGAAAAACACAACTCATAAATCACAAATAAAATGGTGGCATAAATCAAAAATTGGCGAGGAACCAGTTTAAGGTTTGGAATTTTAAATAAGAGCAATAGAATAATTGCGCTCAAGGTATACATAAAGAGCACAGCAAGATCAGGGCCAATACTGAAACTAATTTTCTTAAGTAAACCAATAATAGAAGACCATTGTAAGATTGCACTGAATCCAATCAGCGTTGCAAGATTTTTGGACATGATTGCTCGAAGATTTCGCAAATAGCGAATGAATTTTTAGCTTTTATTATAGTATTTATTCAGTTGTTTAGTCTAAGCGTGAAATTATTAAACTCTATTTAATTAAAAGATCTTGAATGAATCATGTTTCACATGAATTTTGATGATTTTAATGTGAGTAAATGATATTGCATTGATTTCAATGCAATATCAGGGCGATTAATATTTACTAAGAATAAATCAATTTATTCGTTCACTTGAACAGTCAAACCATAAGTAAAGTTTGCCGCCGCAGGTTTTTTAGTATTGTCAGGATTTGCTTCAGGATAAGATGCGGTAATTAAATAGATGCCATCATCGCTAAATTTAATTTCAGCTTCACCTTTGGCATTGGTTGTCACATGCGGCATTTCACGCTTTTCATTTGGCTCATAGCTGCTCGCACCTTTAAACACATCCAACTCTAAGTTAGGAACAGGTTTGCCATCGACTAAAACCTGTAATTTTAGGCTTTCACCTTCATAAAGTTCACTCGGATGAGTTAATAATTTAACTTCAAAACCTTTATTGGTGAGTTTTGGTAGAGCCGTCGGCTTACCTTTAGTTACATAAGTTTCAGCAATTAAATGATTGGCTACTTCGAGGGTTTGTGCATTTGCAGGCACTTGATCTGCAGCGATCATACGAGGTGGCTGAGCTGGTGCTGCAGCTTGGGCAGGTGCTTTTGCTGCTTCTGCAGGACGAGGAGCTTGTGGTGCAGTTTGAGGACGTACGGCACGAACACGTAACCAACGGCCATCGACCAAGGCATATTTGCCAGCATTACCCACCGCATCTTTAGTGCGAATGTGGTACGTACCTTCTTTGGTAGTTTCCATTTCAGCGATATTAAAGCGTTTCAAACTCGCCGCTGCTTCAACCGGCTTTTGCTGACCGTCTGGCTCGGTCACAACATAAGTTGTTTTAAAATTAATTCCTGGAATGAAAAACTTTTCAATGGTAATCGCACTTTGGAAACTGATATTTTGACCCGCATTGGTATCAAAGACTTCAGGTAACAAAAATGGACTCATGCTATGTGCATGACCTAATACTGGAAGGGACGTCAATAATGCAATTTTTAGCCAGTTATTCATTTTCCGTACTCTTAGGAAATAATATTTAAGATATTCCGACCTAATCTACTTGATAACTACTATCATTATCAATAATATTCAAAAAAATATTTCGGAGAATCAGCATGACAGTTGCTGTAAATAAATATCGACCGCTTCGTAAGGCATTTCGTCTCACACCATTGGTAATGGCGCTGGCACTGATTTCTCCTTTACAGGCATTCGCTGCTGACAATATCAATGACGCTACAAGCACAGAACAAACGTCACAATTGACGCATCGTTTTCATCAAGACCATGTGTTGGGTACATCTTTAGACGTGATCATTACTGGTGTGTCTAAGCAAGAAGCCAATCAAGCGATGGATGCCTTGCGTCAGGAAATCGCAGCTTTAGACCAAAAACTTTCGGTTTGGCGTACAGATAGTGAAATTTCAGCCTTAAATCAAAAACGAGAGGCTAATCAAGCTTCACCTGAATTGATTGAAGTGATTGCTGCATGTGAAGTTTGGCGTGATAAAACTTGTGGCGCGTTTGATGCACGTTTAGGTCAACTCATTGCACTTTGGGAAAAATCACAAGGTGTGGTCAAGCTAGATGATGAAACTCGTGCAGCTGTACTCAAAGAACTTAAAGCAGATGCTGTATTGATTGACCAAGAAAAATCATCGATTCAATTAAATGCTGATGTAAAAATTGCACCAGATGCCTATGCCAAAGGATATATCATCGACCGTGCATTGGTTGCAGCTCGTGAACACGTGCCAGCCATCGCAGGTATATTGGTGGACATTGGTGGTGATATCCGTGTGTGGGGCAATGCACCACAAAAACAAGGTTGGAGTATTGGTGTTCAAGACGCCTTTAATCATCATGACCTTGCTGTGCCGACTCAAGTGCTCAACCTAAATGACCAAGCTGTCGCATTTTCAGGTAAAGGCTATCGTACACTCGCAGGACAAAGCCATTTGCTCGATCCTAAAACAGGGATGCCATTACAAGAAGTTGAACAATGTGTCGTGGTCGGTCAGTGTGCCGCAGATGCAGATGCGTTGGCTACAGCACTTGCTGCAATGTCACCTGCAGAAGGGATTGAACTGATTGAAAGTTTAATTGGCTTTGAAGCGCAAATGACCTTGTCAAATGGCGATAGTTTCCAAACAGCCGGATGGAATAATTTACTACAAGCTCAGTCACCTGAAATGTTGACCGTTGCGGCAGGCTCATCAGCAAAATGGCCAGCGGGCTATCAAGCGGTGATTGACTTAACCATTCCTAAATTGAATGTTGAGAAATATCGAGCACCTTATGTGTCTGTATGGGTGACCGATGCAAATAAGAAAATTGTCCGTACTTTAGCCGTTTGGGGTAAGGATGAAAAATGGATCAATTCAAACTATGTTTGGTGGAAACGATACGGCCGTCAAATGACCAATTTGGATGCCGTGGCTAAGCCATCTCGACATCCGGGAAATTATAAGTTGGCATGGGACGGTAAGGATGATCATGGTCGTGCCGTGGCAGCAGGTAACTATATTGTGCATATCGAAACTTCACGTGAGCATGGCGACCATTCATATCAAACGATGAACCTGAGCGTAGGCAGTAAACCAAGTAAACAACACCTTGCAGCACAAGCTGAAATTGGTGCTGTAAACATGAACTTCCAAAAAGTTCATTAAGATAGTTGGATAAAAGGTTTATTTAAGTGTACCAACGTCGTGATTTTTATCGCCATGCACGCTATGTGCATGGCTGGTTGTCAGCTTTTGCATTTTTAATTTTGATGTTTTTTGCTTTAACTGGTTTATTGTTGAATAACACAGACTGGTTTGAACCTGCAAAAGACGAAAATACTGTTACTGTGACATTAGCTCCCGAACTACTCGAGAAACTTCGCGCTCAGGAAAATCCGAGTACCGATATTCTTAACTTTGTTCGTACAAAACAGGACATTGTTGGGCGATATCAAAGTAGTGAAGTCATGGACACTGAGGTGATGATTCGCTTAGAAAGTCCTGCGGGTTCTACCGATGTATGGGCAATGTTAGATACGGGTGAAGTTGAAATCAGTACTAAACCAGCTTCAACCGTTTCATTGATCAATGATTTGCATCGAGGGAAAAATGCGGGAACTGCTTGGAGCTGGTTGATTGATATCAGTGCTATCGTCATCCTTATTTTGTCTATTGCTGGTTTTATTCTGTTTTTAAGTATCAAATCACGCTTAATGACGCATCTTTTACTCACTGCAATCAGTTTGGCGGTATTTATTTTACTGATCTGGACAGCGGTGTAGGTGCATTGTCATGACACAAGCTGTAATTACGCTACTGATTTTCTTTGCCATTATTTTTGCCTTGTATGTTTTTGCGATCATTTATTTGTGGCTGCAAAAATCCAAAGAAAAATCGGTCAAGGCCATTCGTGCTGATGCTGTATTGATCGTCTACGCGACACAGTCGGGTCAAGCTGAAGCAATCGCAGCACAAACTGCCGAACGTTTGGCTCAATCTGGGCAAGCTGTTGAACTGATGAGTATTGAATCCTTCAACGCTGAACAATTGAAGACAGCACATCAAGTGATTTGGATTGTGAGCACGTATGGCGAAGGTGATGCGCCTGATATCGCACAACATTTTGATCATTATTTGGCACAACATTCGTTGGATTTAAGCCATCAAAGTTATGCAATTTTGGCATTGGGTGACCGTCGGTATGCCAATTTTTGTGAATTTGGTCATCGCTTAAATCAATTTTTGCAACAGTCTCAAGCGAAAGCTTGGTTTGATCTCGTCACGGTTGATCAAATGTCTGCAGATGATTTATCGCATTGGAATATCCAACTTTCTCAGCATTTTCAGCACGATATGGCTTTGCAACAGCCAACACGGGTATGGAATAAAATTCAGCTGAAATCTCGCCGTTTGTTAAATGCAGGTAGCCAAGGTCAACCTTTATATCATTTGGTTTTTGATGTACCAAAAGAAATGCTTTGGCAATCTGGCGATATCGTTGAAATCCAATGTGAAAATAACCATGAAGTTTTAGCAGATTTTCAGTCGGTTCATCCTGAATTGAATGAGCTGCATATTGAACAATTACGTGATCGAAATTTAAGACAAATACCAACACGGACACATCAGCAATCTCTAGCAGAGTGGTTAGAAGATTTTAAACCTTTACCTATACGTGAATATTCGATTGCTAGCCGCAGTAATGACCAACAATTAGAGCTCGTTGTACGTCAAGAGCAGCATGGCAATGAACTAGGTTTAGGTTCTGGTTTATTAACGCAAGATTTAAAACTTGGTCAATGCATTCATGCTTATATTCGTGCGAATCCAAATTTTCACTTAGCAGAGGGCGTTCAGTCTGCGATTTTGATTGGTAATGGTTCAGGAATGGCGGGTTTGCTTTCACATCTTAAGCAACGTGTCGCAACAGAGCACTATCAAAACTGGTTAATTTATGGTGAGCGTCAACAAGCTTTCGATGCAATTTTTGCTGATGAGCTGCATGAATTACAAAGCCAAGCTAAAATTGTAGAAATCGACCGAGTATTTTCTCGTGATGGTTTTGCTGAAAAGTATGTGCAAGATGTCCTAGTTGTAAAAAAAGCTGAATTGATTGATTGGCTAGAGCAAGGGGCTTGTCTCTATATCTGCGGCAGTTTAAATATGGCTAAAGCGGTAGATACCACTTTGCAAGAGATACTGGGCATTGAACAACTGCATACACTGCGTAAAGCAGGTCGTTACCGCCGTGATGTGTATTAAATAATAATGGCTATTCAATAAATAAAGTAAAAAAATCCTCCAAACTTGGGGGATTTTTTTATATTTTTAGAATTCATTCAGCGTTTATGCTTAGCATATTTTTAAAATTGTGATAAAAAATATTTGAATGACAATTGCATATAAGATGAACAACATCTATTTTAAGTTTAGCTGAAGTAACTTTTAAACGTATTGAAAAATAACAGCTAAAAGCGATAATTCATTAAATGACTCTTTTAAGAAAGTTTATTTTCTTTGACGGAGGAAGTTGAAGGATTACTTTTATAAAGAGAACAACATGCTAAAAATGATCATACGCCCAGCCTGTGTAGGGGATGTTGAAGCAATCGCGGCAGTTATTGAGCCATTTGTCGATGATGTTATTTGCAGTGAAGAAGGCCGTGAGCGCTTTAAGCCCCACATGCTCAAACATATTTTTGAGCGTGATTTAATCCATTATTTTGTTGCTGAAATAAATCAAAAAATCGTTGGCAATGTAGCTTATGTGCATCCTGCACATCTCATGCATTTTTTCTTGAAACCTGAATATCATGGCCAAGGTTTTGGACGTCAAATGTGGGAGTTTATAGAAAGCGAAATAATGCAGCATGAGCCTGAGCATATTACGGTAAATTCGAGTTTCTATGCTTTGGATATTTATAAAAAATTTGGCTTTGAGATTGTAGGTGAATTAACTCAGCAATGGGGAATTCACTACATACCTATGAAAAAGCAAGTAAATAAATATATAAATTAATTTTCAGCGTTAGGTATGTTGATTTTGCAAAGAATATTTGATCATGATGCTTTAAATTTATGTATATTTAAGTATCGTTATACCATTAAAAAAATTACTAGATTAAAAAATCAATGAAAATGCATATTTTTTTAAATTCCTTACTTACGATGTATTGTTCAATTTCAATATTTATGGTCATTTTTATATATTTTTTATCTAATTGGCAAATATGGGAAAAACATTTTACATTCATTAGCTTAATATCATTTTTAATACTGGCAATTTGTTTTTACTTTAAATATAACGAAAAATTGAATGATGATGATATTTTATTCAAGCAGTTGCCAATGAAAGTACGGCTACCAATAAGAACTTCAATTATATTATTTTTAAACCTAAATTTGGGTTTTATCTTATTTATATTGGCAGTGCTTACAATAGTAATTACAGCTAATATCTGGTTAATTACACTTTGTATTTTTATTATTTGGAATGCAATAATTTATCATCCTCATATTTGGTTTGTAGATTCAATTAATTTAAAACAAGATATAAAAAATAAAACAAATGAATTTGAGATTCTAAGACAGGATAAAGGTGATTTTGAATATTTTAATGATGGTTTCACATACACTATAACTGGGCCTGAAATAAGCACAAAAACTATATTATGGAAAGATATTCAAAGTATAGATGTCGTACGCCAAGATCTTGGAACCATTGATGAGATTCAACTCTATATATTGTGTTCAAATACAATCATTCATATTACCGAAAATACACCGGGTTATTACTATTTCATTGATCAACTGCATCAGAATTTTCCAGAAATAGATGAAATTTGGCAAATTTCAATCATTGCAGATGATTCAGGGCAACCATTCAATATTTTAAAAAAAGGCAATGGTCATTGATATGAAAAGCTATTTAGCCGTCTACGACATTGGCGCATAATTTGCTTGTTTCTACCTAATTTTTTACTGTTTGATATAACAAATTAGGAAGTTGAAGTGACTACAGGCTACTTACGTGGACAAGAATTAATTGATCAGATCCAACAACAGGATTATTCCAGAGACCTAATTGGATATCATGGCGATGTACCTCAAGTCGTATGGCCTAATCAGGCACGTATCGCAGTGCAGTTTGTGTTGAACTATGAAGAAGGTGGAGAAAACCACATCGAACATGGGGATGCAGGATCAGAACAATTCTTATCCGATATTATTGGAGCGGCCAGTTTTCCTACCAAACATATGTCGATGGACTCGATGTATGAATACGGCTCCAGAGCCGGTTTTTGGCGGATTCATGAAGAATTTAAAAAACGTGATTTACCCATGACGGTGTTTGGCGTTGGTATGGCTTTAGCACGTAATCCTTATATCGTCGATGCAATCAAACAATCCAACTATGATGTCGTTTCACATGGACAACGCTGGTTACATTATCAGGATATGCCGATAGAGCTGGAACGTCAGCACATGGATCAGGCAATTAGTGTGCTTGAAGCATTATTTGGAAAGACGCCTATTGGCTGGTACACAGGGCGTGACAGTCCCAACACACGTCAGCTATTGGCTGAATTTCCACAAATCAAATATGACTGCGATCACTATGGTGATGATTTACCTTTTTGGAGTCATTTGACGAATGAAAGTGGTCAAACCCGTCCACATTTAATTATTCCTTATACACTCGAAAGCAATGATATGAAGTTTTGTTCACCGAGTGGTTTCAACAGTGGTGAACAATTTTATCAATACCTTAAAGACGCTTTTGATGTGCTATATGCAGAAGGTGAAAACGCGCCAAAAATGTTATCGATTGGGATGCATTGTCGTATTTTAGGGCGACCAGGCCGTTTTAAAGCACTACAACGATTCTTAGATTATGTGCAATCACATGAAAAAGTCTGGATCTGTCGCCGTGGTGATATCGCGGAACATTGGTATACACATCATGCAGTCTAATAAAAAAATATTTGGATAAAGAGGAGCTTAGCTCCTCTTTTTTTAGGCCTGTACTTAGGTAACTGACATCATAGACCTAGGTTGGCACTGATATTGCAAAACTAAATTTGAACAATCATTCAATAATTTTAGGCGATTTTATAGTGCAACTTGTTGAATTTAATAAAGCATCCGAAGCAGATGTAAAAACTTTTTTAAAGCACTGTGTGCAAATTGAAGGCTGGGCAGAACACATTGTGGCGCAGCGTCCTTATACCTCTGTCACGCAAATCACAGAGCAAGCAGTAAAAGCTGCAAATGCTTGGACTTGGGATGAAATCAAAAATGCTCTAGATAACCATCCACGGATTGGTGAAAAAAAGGCACAGGCTGAATTAAGTAGTTTGGAACAACAATTTTCAAATCGAGAACAGTCTGAAATTTCAGCAGATGAAGAAACTCAATTTGCATTGCTGAAAGGCAATATCGCGTATGAGAAAAAGTACGGATATCTCTTTTTAATCAAAGCTTCTGGCCTCAGTAGTGAAGATGTACTACAGGCGCTGCAATATCGATTATTGAATGATCCTGAAACCGAAAAACGAATTGTTCATCATCAACTGGCTGAAATTGCCTTATTAAGATTAAAACAGGAGCTTAGCGCATGATTAGCTCACATATTTTAGATACCAATCTAGGCAAACCTGCAGCGAATGTCCGCATTCAATTATTTAACGCCGATGGAGAGTTACTAGGTTCAGCCCAAACCAATGCAGATGGTCGTGTCAATGATTTTGCGCTGAAGGACTTTACAGCAGGTGCTTATAGCCTTGAATTTGCGACTGCTGAATATTTTCAGACTTTAAATACCGAAACCTTTTTTCCAAAAGCTGTGATTCATTTTTATGTAAAAGATGCCTCGCAGCATTTTCATATTCCTTTACTCATCAGCCCATTTGCATATTCAACGTATCGTGGCAGTTAAGAGCAAAGTTTAACAATAGGGGATATAAAAATGACAGAACAAGATAAAACAGTTTCACCAGAACATGAATATTTAGGCGCAGGGAAAAGCCTTGCCTATGGTCTACAGCATGTATTAACCATGTATGGCGGTATTATCGCTCCACCATTGATTATTGGTACAGCCGCGGGACTTGAACCTGCGCAAATCGGTTTATTGATTGCGGCAGCACTTTTTGTGGGTGGCTTGGCGACCATACTACAAACCGTAGGTGTGAAATATATCGGTGCAAAATTACCCTTAGTACAAGGGGTTTCATTTGCAGGTGTGGCGACGATGATTGCCATAGTAACCGCAGGCGGTGGGCTTTCTGCTGTTTATGGTGCGGTGATTGTTGCATCTCTAATTGGCTTTTTTCTAGCACCTTATTTTTCAAAAATTATTCGTTTTTTCCCACCGATTGTAACTGGCTGTGTGATCACCGTGATTGGTCTTTCATTGCTGCCTGTAGCGGTCCGCTGGATGATGGGTGGGAACAATAAAGCACCAGACTGGGGAAGTGCTGAGAACATCAGTTTGGCTTTTTTAACTTTGGGTATCGTGATTGCGCTAAACTTAACCCGTAATGCAACCATTCGACGTTTATCTATTTTGTTAGCCATTGTCTTCGGTACGGTGCTGGCTTATGCCTTTGGCTTTGGCGATTTTTCTAAAGTTGCAAATGGTAACTGGATTCAATTTCCAAGCTTCTTTGCTTTCGGTATGCCAACTTTTGAGTTAAGTGCCATTATTGCCATGCTGATCGTAACTTTAGTGATTATGACTGAAACGACGGCAGACATTATTGCTGTCGGGGAAATTGTTGGTACCAAAGTGGATGCTGAGCGTATTACCAATGGCTTACGTGCAGATATGCTATCTAGTGCAGCAGCACCAATCTTCGGTTCATTCATGCAAAGTGCTTTTGCACAAAATGTCGGTTTAGTAGCCATTACAGGCGTGAAAAGTCGCTTTGTTGTCGCAGCGGGTGGAATGATTTTAGTCGTATTAGGCGTATTGCCAATTATGGGGCGACTGATTGCAGCGATTCCAGTCCCTGTCTTAGGTGGTGCTGGTTTAGTTTTGTTTGGAACGGTTGCGGCAAGTGGTATTCGTACCTTGGCGAAAATTGATTATAACGAGCAAAAGAACCTCATCATTGTTGCGACTGCGATTGCAGCAGGGATGATTCCAATTATCGATCATTCTTTCTATGCAAACTTCCCGAAATGGGTGCAAACACTCTTTCATTCAGGCATTAGTTCAACTTGTTTGATGGCGATTATTTTAAATATTGTGTTCAATCATTTGAATTTATTTAAAAATAAAGAAGTGACAATGAGCAAAGATCAGGTTAAAAAACCAAGCATGGCGATAGATGTGCATCATTAATCATGGCAGATCTTGGGTCTTGAACCATACGATGATTCATAGAATATAGTTTGTATAGTATAAATAAAGCCCTCTAAATTGAGGGCTTTTTTAATGCGTTATTTTTTAATTAAACTATATCAAGAGGTGAAATAAAGTCTGTTTTTTAGATGTAATACTTCATCGAATGGACTTAAAAATCATTTAAAAAAATGCAAAATTTCTTTTATGTGCATAACATCAGTTATTAAAAAAAATGCTTCTAGATTAGTTATCTGGGGACATGAACAAGTTCTTGGTCAACTAGGTACACGTTCAGTTAAAATCAGCAACTGATCAAAAAGATAAAAAAAGGAAAAGTAATGCTAACAATATTTGTTGAGATAATCATGGGGGGCTTCATAGCCAACTTTAGAGCCTCTGAACATCCAATTATTAATCTTATAACCCGTGGTGTTTTAATAGGAATAACTTTATTTTTTTTAGGATTATTTTCATCGATTTTAAGTGGTTCGAACTTTTCATTCATTTTTGCTTTAAAAGTTTGTTTACTAATTGGACTAGGTGGGACTCTATGGATATCCCTTATAGAGTATATCTTTGGTAAAAAAAGTAATAAATAACTGATGTTACTGCTTAACATCAGAAACGCAATTTGATTCAAATAAAAGAACAATATGCGGTAAAGTCATCCACAAGTATTTGAAACAGGAAGACTTCTAATCAAAAATGTTTTTGCGATACTTTAAGTAATTTGATGATAGTGAACGAGTTTTGCAGTGAGGAGCATTGCTCCGCAAGTTGGTTTCCTTGCGAAGCTTCGCTTCTCATTTTTCCGAATGAGAAACAACGTTTCGTAAGAGTACCTTCAGCTGAAGGTTAATCCTGTTATACAATGCCTAGATCTAAGACTCTGCCGAATAAACTTAAAAATCATTTAAAAAAATGCGTAATTACTTTTACGTGCGTAACATCATTTAATTCGATATATAAATAGGCGTTGGGAACTGGAACACATCACAATTATGTCCAATGCCAATACGATCGATGACGGCAAAGCTGCTTGGTGCTTCGAGTGTCAGGAGAGGATGATGCCATGTTCCTGCACGATAGTTGACTCCTTGGCTACCATCAGTGATGAAAGCACATAGCTGTGTAAGATCAGGGCTGTGATCATCCAACGCAGGTGCAACTACCACTAAAAAAGCCTGCGCTTGCATTGGAATAAACGCTTGTGAGCCGTTGGGATGCCGCTCTAACATCGAAATCGTAAAAGGCAATTCAGTGGTTTTGATATTTCTAAAGATGCTAATTCCAGCAACCGCATCACCTGAAATTTCTGTTTCCACGAGGGCGTGATATCGCTCTGTATGTGCGTCATTGATGTGGAAAAAATCATGTCCAGTCGTGCAAATGACCTCTCCAAAAGGCGCAAAGCCTTCAATACTTAGAGCTTGTATTTTTATGCTATGTGTCATGTTTAGATATCTTAGTAGGGCATTTAATTAAAAAAATTGAAACAATACAAATAGGAAGCCCGAAGGCTTCCTATTTTATCAATATTGCAATTAAGGATGCATTTTCCCCCATAACCGTATGCGACTAATCCCCCCGTCAGGAATCATATTGATGCGGATATGCGATATTTTTTCATGCTTTAAAATCTCACTGACAAAGCTATGAATATGATCCATCTGCATGTCTTGTGCATCGAGTAAAAACGGCCAGAACATACTTTGCGGAATCAGTTGAGGGTCAGTGGCATCTTCTACATAGATCGCTTGTATCGACACTTGGGCAGGGAAGTTGCCTTTAAAATGGGCAGTATCAATATCAATTTTCTCTATTGCACCAGATTGACCCAAAGCCAAAATACACCAGTCAAAACCTGGTGCACGGCGACGTTTAGTTTCCCAACCATCTCCCATATTGATGCCGCGACCAGGGTTAATTAAGTTTCGTGGATGTCCAAAATGAGCATCACTATAAGCAATAACACGTCCACCATTTTCCAGTGCAACGAGGTCTAATGTGCTCGTACTGTCTTGAATTTGAACCTGAACTTCACCATAGACTTTAAATCGCGCAATACCGCCGTCTGGATATATATTTAAACGCACGTGGGTAAAAACCTGATCAGTTGAGACCTTCAATATATGGTGTTGGCTCGGGCCCAATACGGTATTGTCTAAGATATTGACCCATGCTACCTGTGCTAGCTCGCCATTTGGTGCAAAGCAGGCTTCAACTGACGCGGAAGCAGGATAATTCCCTGTAAAGAATGTTGTATCAATATCTAAGGCTTGAATTCGACCAGCAACACCGAGTTGGATGATTGCCCAATCATAACCTGCATGGCGTTTACGACGCGTTTCCCAACCATCCATCCATTTGCCATGATCATCAAATTTATCTTCGACGAAGATAGGTGCATTAATTTGAAGCATGCGTTTTGCTTCTGCAAAAAAATCATCTGAACATTCAAGTATTTTTGCACCAATACGGTCATCTGCTAAATTTGTAAGTGTCTGTAATTGTGCAGGAATATCAAAACTTGGTGCGAGTAAAGTCGCCATATATAAAATCCATTCACTATTTTCATTTAAAACATATGCATTTTGCTTTCAGTGTTAAAAATTTAACATTTGATAAAAACAAGCATTTACACGTGTTTAGAAGCACAGCGTGTGCCAACTTTAGAATTTTTTATTGCTTGTTTGAAAAAAATGGCATGCTTTTCGCTTTTTAGGAGAAAGATATTTAAAAAAACACAGGGGAGTTATAGATGGACATTACAATTATTGGTGCAGGTATGGCGGGCCTAACGACAGGGATCGCTTTGAAAAAATTCGGACACCAAGTAACCATCTATGAACAGGTAGAACAAATTTTACCTGTTGGAGCCGCTATTTCTTTATGGTCTAACGGTGTCAAATGTTTGAACTATTTGGGGCTAACCGAACAAGTCGAAAAGCTCGGTGGCAAGATGGATCATTTAGCCTATATCGATGGCTTAACTGGCGATGTTATGACGCAGTTTAGTCTGTTTCCTTTAATCGAAGAAGTTGGACAGCGACCTTATCCTGTTTCACGTGCAGACTTACAAAATATGCTCATGGATGAATTTGGTCGTGAGAATATTCATCTAGGCAAAAAAATGGTGAGCTTCTCAGAACAAGATGATCAAGTAATCACACATTTTGCCGATGGAAGTAAGGTTCAGGCTGATTTATTGGTTGGTGCAGATGGTACACATTCATTGACACGGGTGTATGTATTGGGGGCACAAGTTGAGCGCCGCTATGCAGGTTACGTCAATTGGAACGGTTTAGTCGAGATTTCAGAAGAATTTGCTGCGGCAGATCAATGGACGACATTTGTAGGAGAAGGCAAACGCGTTTCGCTGATGCCCGTTGCCGACAACCGATTCTATTTCTTCTTTGATGTCCCTTTAGCAGCAGGTTTAGAGAATGATCGGACACAATATAAGGCTTTATTTAAAGAATACTTTAAGAGCTGGTGTGAACCGGTTCAAAAGCTAATTGATGCTGTAGATGCCCAAAAAACCAATCGGGTAGAAATTCATGATATTGAGCCTTTTGCAGATTTCTACAAAGGTCGTGTGGTGATCGTGGGTGATGCAGCACACAGCACAACGCCGGATATTGGACAAGGCGGCTGCCAAGCAATGGAAGACGCAATTTATTTAGCTCGTTCTTTGCAAATCAATACCTTAGGATTACAAGATTCATTGCGTCGTTATCAAAATAAACGTAATGAACGTGCCAATGAATTGGTTCTGCGAGCGCGTAAACGTTGTGATGTGACCCATATGAAAGATGAAAGTGTGACGCGTGAATGGTATGCAGAACTACGTAAAGAACAAGGTAATCATATTATGAAAGGCATTATTAGTAATATTGTAGGTAATCCATTGGATTAAAAAAATAAACTAATAAAACTTTAGCTTTCAGCAGCCAGTACGGGTTATTCGCACTGGCTTTTTTTTATAAAAATTAAGTGACAAAAAAAGCCTATATACTGGTTTTAGGGGTTTAAAGATTTTAAATTGATCTTAATTTCTTCCATTTTTTCCACCAAAAGATTAATCATGATCTGAGAAATTCGGGAGGTTTGGCGTTTCGATGCGACACATAAAGCGATGGTCAAACTGTGTAAACCCTTTTCACGGATCGGTTTAAAAATAATCTTATTATTCTCAAGCAGTGGCAAAGCATCCATATATGACATCAAACTGATGCCTAATTGTTGCTGAACCAATGACAATATCATTCTAATGTCATTACATTCGATCTTTTGAATCGGACTAAACTTATGATGTTTATATAAAGTCTGTACATATTCACTAATAATGAGTGGATCGCTCGGTAAAATATGCCGTTCATTTAACGTATCTGAAAGATAGATTTTATCCATCCCACCCAAGGTATGATGCGGTGACATCACAAAGCCCAACGGAATTTCTATAAAGGATAAAATCTCTAATTGGCTATGGCTTTTGGGATTTAAAATAATGCCAAAATCTAATTCTGCATCGACGATTTTTCTGGAAATGTCTTCACTGCTATTCATGCTGATGTTGAGGTTGATCCACGGATAAGTTTCAGCCATCTTTTGAATGCAGTCGACGACAAAACTGTCATTCAAAGCTGCAATAAAGCCCATTTCAATGTTTCCACGGTTTAAGCCTTGGATTTCATCAAATCGAGTTCGCGTCAGTTGATATTCTTTTTGCCATTTTAATAAATCGGCATACAGTAATTCACCAGCAAGCGTCAGTTTTAAGCCCTGAGGTAATCGTTCAAATAGGGCAACACCGAGTTCTTCCTCTGCCAAAACGATTTGTCGATGTACTGCCGAGACTGAAATAAAAAGTTGTTCAGCAGCTTTGCGTAGACTCCCAGTCCGTGCAACCGCCATAAAATATTCAGAAAATCTAGAAAAGGTAATCGACATACAGGCTTCAATCTCTATCGCGTGATCAGCGAATCATAATGTTATGCATTTTAAGCGATATTCATGCCAGCTTTATCAAATTAAGCAGGGATCAATGCTTAATGTTCTAAAAAATAGAACAATCTATGCAAATCATTCTAATAGACAGAAATGTGTTTAGATTTTAATTTCGACTTAGAAAATAAGGATTTAGCAAAAATTAAATGGCGCTAAATGCTGAAGAAATATTGAAAATGTCGAGATGAACTATGAATGCCATTCCAGTACTCAATTTATTTACCCAACCTCAGTGCAGTACATTTGATGCCAACGACTGGAATATTTTGGCGCAGCATTGGTATCCCGTTGCACGTGTAGAAGATGTTTCGATTGAACCACAACAAGTGCAATTACTCGATGTAAAAATGGCGTTGTATCAAACTGAAAGTGGAAAAATTCATTTGGTTCGTGATATCTGTCCACATCGAGGGGTGCCATTAACCAAAGGTTGGGTCAAAGGTGAAGACATCATTTGTCCATATCATGGTTTACATTATAACGGCGCAGGAAAGTGTGTAAAAATTCCTGCACAGCCTGAGTTGACACAAATTTCAGAGCGTTTTTCATTAACTAAATTTCCAGTTGTATTGAAATATGGATTAGTGTGGACCAGTTTATTTAACCGCGATGAGTCTACGGCCAATTTTCCAGATTTAGACACGTGGGATACCGAGCAGCACCAATCGATATTGCCACCTTATGTAGATATTGGTGGTTCAAGTGGGCGTCAGCTCGAAGGCTTTATTGATGTTGCACATTTCGCATGGGTGCATCATGAGAGCTTTGCAGACCGTGAAAATCCTAAAGTACAAAAATATTCCACAGTACGTACGGACTATGGACTACATACAGAGTATCTTAGTGATGTGAGTAATTATCCGCATGGCTTACAACATTTAGCGCCAGAAGATTTTTTATGGAAAAGAACGTTTGATGTCTATCCGCCATTTTCAGCAATTTTAACCATCGATTTTCCTGAAAATGGGGTATTGAAAATTTTAAATGCCTGTTGTCCTGTATCGCATAATAAAACCCGTTTATTTGTGCCTTTAACTCGAAATTTTGATACTACAGGAGATTTACAAGCGGTCTATGATTTTAATGCACAAATTTTTGCTGAAGATCAGGACATGGTGGAAAGTCAAAAACCAGAGGAATTGCCACTGGATATCAGTATGGAGGCGCATTTCGAAGCAGATCGCTCGTCGACAACCTATCGTCGCATATTAGCCGAATGGGGGCTAAGCAAACGATATACCGTATAATTTTTATAATCGCATAATTTTATATTTGAAGTTTTCATGCAAAAAAAGCGACTCAATCGAGTCGCTTTTTGAATTTGTACGCTAAGGATTAGTTTACACGTATCCATGTTTGGCTGCGTCCAAGTGCAGATACACCAATATAGCCACGACCATTCAAGGTCTTGCCGTCATTCGACATTTTGGCATTGAAGCTATAGGTTTTACCATTTTTCGGGTCAGTAATTTTACCGCCGTCATAGGTATTTTTACCGGTATTTTTTAAACCATTCACGATTTGTACACCGAGTAATGGTTTATTGTGGAATTTACCTACACATTTTTGGCAGTTTTCTGCTTCACCCGGGGTCAGTACATCCACGATTTTTGCAGATAAAACGCCATTTGAGGTTTCGTTAAATTGAACTACAGATAAAGGTTTTTTGGTTTGGTCATCGATGGTTTTCCATTTAGTACCATGCAATGGATCAGCAGCCAAAGCTAAGCTAGACACCAGTGACAAACCGATTAGGCTAAGAGTTGTTTTTATCATTTTAGAACCTCTATTGAACATAGTAAGAGATGTGCATCCCTGATCTTCCAAAAGGTGGATACACAAGACTTGGAAAATTACAAAGCATCAGCCTTGCTGTCTTCAAGGGCTATATTCACAAAAAAATAAGTATATATTGTGGATTTTATATACTGATTTTGAATATCTAGAATCTGGATCGTGTAGAAAAATAGAATAAATGTTGAGCTTTGTTTATAACATTTGGGGTTTGTATCACTTTTATAAATATCAAACGCAGTTTGATTTAAAAGAATTGGAGCTACAATCCGTAAAAAAGTATTAGCTAAAAAGTTCATTAAAGCTTTTAATTTTTGCTCTATTCATGGTGAATTAGATTAATTTGATTTAAAAAAATACCGCTAAAAAGCTATGTATAGCATTCATATTTTAGAATTAAATAAAATCATTTCATTCATAGATCAGATCTCGTTAAGCTTGTGCTATGAATAATATGAAAATGCGGCTTGATCACTGAAGTGGATTAAGTATATATAGGAATAACGATGAAAAATTTTAACAACAAAGTCGCAGCCATTACCGGAGCAGGTTCAGGTATTGGGCAGCAGTTAGCTATTCAACTGGCTCAAGCAGGTGCGCATCTAGCATTAAGTGATCGCAACCTCGACGGCCTTGCACAAACGGCTGAAATGATTAAGCACACCGGTGTGAAAATAACTCAGACCCAATTAGATGTGTCTGATCGTGCCGCTGTCGAGCAATGGGCGGCTGTAACCCAAGCTGAATTTGGTCAGGTCAATTTGATCTTTAACAATGCGGGTGTCGCGCTAGCCAGTACTGTAGAAGGTATGCATTATGATGAAATTGAGTGGATTATGAATATCAATTTCTGGGGTGTGGTATATGGGACAAAAGCATTTTTACCGTATTTAAAACAAAGTGGTGATGGACATATTGTGAATATTTCCAGCTTATTTGGTTTGACAGCTCAACCGACGCAAAGTGCCTATAATGCAACGAAGTTTGCAGTCCGTGGATTTACAGAATCCTTACGTCAAGAATTAGATTTGGAAAATGTCGGAGTGAGCGCTACCTGTGTGCATCCGGGTGGAATTCGAACCAATATTGCAAATAGCGCACGTATGAGTGACAGTATTCGTGCGTTGGGTATGAATCCAGATAGAGCCACGAAAGCCTTTAATAAAGTATTGAAAACACCGCCTGAAGTTGCAGCAAAAGTGATTTTAGATGCGGTAAAGCAGAATAAACGTCGTGTTTTGATCGGTAATGACGCCAAAATTATTGATCTAATTCAGCGGATTGCACCTACACGATATGCCCAAGCAATAGATCTGCTCAGTGGTAAGAAAAAACGTAAATAATTCAAAGATGAGTAAAAAAGGGATGATGCAACATGATCCCTTTTTATTGATTCTGTATTGTCAAAATATATATTTGAAAATGTATTTCTAAAATGAATTTTGCGGTGCTAGAGAAGACGCTATTTTGAAATCACAAAAATTTAGCATGAGTTCATTTGATTAAAAATTTTGAACTATTTAGAAGTGAAATATGAGAAAAATTGATATTTAAATAAAAAATGAACACTTCACCTTAAAATATAAGACTATTTAGCTTGCTAACGGAATTGTATTAAAAACGTCCTAAGGATTGGACTACATAGGTGACTTAAATGGAATTAAGACATTTAAAATATTTTGTCATGGTTGCACAAGAACTTAATTTTAGCCAAGCGGCATTAAAACTTTATACGGCTCAGCCTTCTCTTAGCCAACAAATCAAAGACCTCGAAGAGTTCATTGGCGTACAGTTATTTATTCGCTCTAAACGTAAAGTAGAACTGACCGATGAAGGAATAGTGTTTTTAGAACATGCCAAAAACATTTTAGAAAGTGCCGATAAAGCAGTTGCAATGACGCGCCAAGTCAAAAAAGCCAAAGACCAAAAAATTACCATCGGCTTTGTACCAGTTGCTGAAATGAAAATTTTCCCTTTTATTATTCCGAAACTCACAGAGATGTTTCCTGACTTAAAAATTGAACTTTTGAGCTTAAATGACACGCAAATCGTCAGTGATTTACATAATGGGCGTATTGATATCGCTATATCAAGGGCAGATATTAATAACCATGAAATTTCGAGTCAGTTGATTTTTGAAGAGCCTTTGATTTTCTTGATGAATAATCAGCATCCATTTGCAAATCAAAATAAAATATCAGTCAAATCTTTAGAAGAAATAGATTTTATTATTCCGGCTGAGGAAGTCTCGTCAGTTTTGCATCACAAGATTTTAAAATTTGCAGAAGACAAAAAGATCAACTTAAAAATTATCCAACGCGCCAGTAATATCTTATTCAACATTAATTCAATCAATATTACACAGTCGTGTACGATTTTACCGAGTTATATTGCTGATATTGCTTATGAAAATATTATTGTCAAAAAGTTAGATACGGACCTTCCAACCATCAATTTATATATGAGTAAGCGCAGTACAAATGCGTCGCAAAGTGTACAAGCATTTATTAATTTAATTAACGATTTTTTTCATTTGAAGTTTGAATGAAACACAGCGCTTAAATGAAATGACGTTTTTTACGGTTTCATTTAGCGCTGATATATTTAAAATTTATAACCCATTTTCAGCATATAGCCCCAAGCGGTATTATCTGAATAATCTGCGACTTTTGCTGCTTCGGCATTGCCTGGAATGGCATAAGTGGCTGCCTGCCCGGTGGCATCGCCAAACCATAAATACTTAAACGCGCCTTGAATAAAGTAATTCGGTGCAGGATTAAACTGTGCCCCCAAACCTGCTGTCCAATATCCGTCAATCGGGCCTAGAGTCGAGGTTGGATTGCCAGCGCCGCTGTCCCAGCCCGCCAGCGCCATCACGCTCCATTGCGTATTCAGTTTTTTAGCCAGCCCTGCGTTTATGGAAATTTGATCTTTATCATAATCGACTAGATTTAATGAAATCGGGGTATTCAGCTGCATTGTGGTTAAAAGTTCAGTCACTTTGCCAAATTGATAAGGCTTAATGTAGAAGTCTTTCCAATTGACCCAGCGCGCATTAAAAAAAGCCAGTGTGCTTGGGTTTAAACCGGTCTGAAAATCAAAATTGACCGATTGCGGTGTCGTCAGCTCCGTTTGCCCCGTGCCAGCCAGCGGAACTAATGCGCTTAGCGGTAAAGAAAAGCTCTCTACTGCATTAAATTCGTGCTTAATTTCCGCACGGTAAGTCAGCGCGGCTTTCAGCGCAATTTCCGGGATTTGATAGGCCACGCCAGCGAGCCAGCCGACCGCGCTGTCTTCCTTAACATCATAGCCATAGCCGCTGGCTTCACTAAAGCCTAAACCGTTAATGGCAAGGTCACCTTGAATGGTTTGATACACAGGCCCTGCATAAATATTCCAGTTTTCAGTTGGCTGATAGCCCAAGAGAAAAGATAAATTCTGCGTGCTGACTTCTGCTGTTGTTGCGCCTGCAGCAGAGGAATAGGTTGAGTTGGCAAGACGCTCATAGGTGACATCTGCGCCAAAGGGCTGATCATAAATCAGGCCAAAGGAAAATTGCGGCGTGAGCTGAAGTTTGAGCGCTGCATTATAAAATTGATAGTTATTGGCCATATTGCCCGTTGCAGGATCGGTATTCGCTGCTGCGTAATGAGGCCGCGCCGTACCGGATACATCTGCATCAAGCACTGAAATTGAGGCTTCTGCATAATTGCCATCCTGCAAAAATGCGGTAATCGGCTGTCCTGAGCGGTCTAAGGCTGCGGCATGAATCTGCGCGCACATGACGGTCAAAATTCCCATAGATAATGCCGATTTAAATAATTTTGAACCCTTTACGATATCTTTCATTGTTATGTCATTCCTTGAGTGATTTAGTACTTGTTTTCTTCACAGTTTTTCTAGTTCATAGCTTTCATGTGCATATACTTTTCTTGTTTTCGCCGATTCCTCCTTTATCCTTAAAGCAGCAGCCGATGAAGTGTTTCAAAAGGTTTTCTCCAGTAAACCTTTTGTTTCCATGCTTATCGCTTACGCATATTTTCTCCAAGCTTTAACATCGGTTTCATCAGTGAATGACGCAGGCGGGTGCCAAAAGGCGCTGTTGAATAACGCTGCAATTCTGGAATGCTGTGATCTGCTTCGACTTTAAATTGCGGAAACAGCGCCAAAGCGTTTTCACGTAAAATTTGTGATTTCTGCTCAGCGCTAAAGACTTTCAGTTCATCAAAATTCTGCCTTTGCAAAATTGAGAGTTGCTTAGGCGCAAACGGAAAATCGCTGCCAAATAAAATATGACTCGGGTCGGCCAATTCACTCAGCGCAGCCATGGCATAGGGCGACGGCGACAGCGCGGTATCAAAATAAAAACGGCGGATATAGTGCAAAAAGCCTTGCGGTGTTTTTTCGGCCAGCTCAGGCATCATGTTGCATAAGGACACACGCCATGCCACATAGGGTAAAAAGCCGCCGGCATGCGCCAATATCCAATTAATCTTCGGGTATCTTTCCAGCACGCCCGAAGCAACTAAATTCACTGAGGCGCGGGTGGTATCGCATAAAAACTCTAAGATAAATCCGGGAATATTCAATTGAACCTGATTGCTGGATTCATGAATATTTGGGTGAATAAAAACTGTGGCTTGGCGTTCATTTAAGCAGTGCATCAGTTCTTCTAAACTCGGATCGCCTAAAAAGACGCCTTCGGTACTGCCCAGCAGCACAATGCCATCGGCTTGCAGCACATCCAGCGCATATTCGGCTTCACGGCAAGACTCTGCGGTAAAAGGCATGGGCAATACTGCAAAAGAACCAAAGCGTCCAGCGTGCTGCTGTTTAATTTCAGCAGAAAACTCATTGCATGCGCGCGCTAAATCGCAGGCTTCTGGCAAATGGCCAAAGTACACGCCCGGTGCAGAGAGCGAGGTGATTGCTGTTTGCGTGCCAATCAAATCCATGGCTTCAATCGAGCGCTGTGCATTCCACGGCGGCAGCGGCGCGCCTGCGACTTTATCGATACCGTATTTGTCCATAGTGCGGATAAACGCAGGCGGAATCAGATGATGATGTACATCAATACTGTAATTATTCATATTTTTTCCTTAAAAGATGAATCAATTTTTTAACTGGACTGAAGTTCATTATTTTAAAAATTCAACCGTGTGGCGCTGTGTGCCCAAATCTATTTTTCCATCAGCACTTTGAATCTGCAGTTCCAGCACATCGCCGATATTTAAATAGCGGCCTGTGGCTTTTTGCTTCTTGATAAAGATTTCCCATTTTTTATGTTCAGGCAGCAGGCCAGAAATTTTTACCAAAAGCGGAGATGGAATCGACAGCGCGCAGCCAGACGGTGTTCCTGTCATAACCACATCCCCCGCACGGAAGTTAAAAACTTGCGACATTTCACTTAGGGTTTCGGCAGGCTTAAACACCATATTGGCGCTGGAGTCTTGCTGACGCACTGTGCCATTGACCTTTAAGCACAAATTCATTTGCTGCAGATAATGCATTTCATGCGCTTCCAGCAGGCATAGGACAGGGCCAAGCGGGCAGAAACTGCGGTAGCTTTTGCCTTTGTAAAATTGTGTTTGCGGAATTTGCACATCCCGTGCAGAAATATCATTGCCGATGCAGATACCGGCCACATACTCATGCAGGTTGCTATCGTTGACGCTGACTTGGTGATCGATGTCCAGTTTTAAAATCAGGCACAGCTCAATTTCATAATCCAGCAGCTGCACATGCTTGGGCTTTGCAATGGCGCCAACAGGCGCATGAATAGATGCGCTGGATTTGGTAAAAAACATATTGAAATTTTTCTCATCGGGATTCATGCCCGAATCAATCATGTGCTGGCGGTAATTGGCGCCCTGACAAATGATTTTCTGCTCTGATGTAATTGGGCTGAGCAGTTCAACCGCATCTAAAGGCAGTGCCATCTCCCGATTGACCAGCTGCTGTATGCCTTGTATGCCCAGCCGAATCACTGCAGCTGTCGTGTCAGTTGTGCTTTCATCAATTTTGAGCGGATAAATCTGTCCGCGTTCCAGCACGCCCCAAGCGCATTGATTTTGATCGTGATAACGCAGCAGATTTAAGGCCATTCTTATACTCATTTTTTAATAATTGAACACTACTGTATAAAATGTTTTTTTAAAGTTCAATTAAATTGATCAAAAAATAATAAATAAATCTATTGATAAATTGAACACTATTGTTCAATATTGTCTAAAAATAAACATAAAGAGGCAGTCTTGGTATGAATCAGCAAGTACAAATACATGGGCTGAAAAGCTATTTTGTTGAATTTGCACAGCGCAAGGTCTTTGTCAGTGAAGCAGGTGAAGGCTTTCCCGTGCTGATGCTGCATGGCGGCGGCGCAGGCGCAACAGGCCTATCCAATTATTCAAAAAATGTTGAAGCTTTGGCGCAAAACTTCCGCGTGATTGTTCCCGATATGCAGGGCTATGGCCAGTCCAGCAAAGGCGTCAAACGTTCAGACCCTTTTGGCGATTTAGCCGAAGTGATGCTGGGTCTATTGGATCAGCTGAATATTCCTAAAATTCATATCGTCGGCAATTCATTGGGCGGCGCTTGCGCGCTGCGGATGGCGTTGGAAGCGCCCGAGCGGGTTGCTTCTTTAGTGCTGATGGGGCCGGGCGGCATCAATACGACGCGCGGCTTGCCGACCAAAGGCCTGCAACAATTATTAAATTATTACAGCGGTGAAGGGCCAACACGGGAAAAGCTGCGCACCTTTATCCGTGAATATTTGGTCTATGACGGCTCGCAAGTGTCAGAAGATTTAATTGAGCTGCGCTATCAAGCCAGCATTGACCCAGAAGTCATTGCATCACCGCCATTACAGCGTCCAAATGGCCTAAAAGGCGCACTCCGCATGGATTTCAGTCGTGACCCGCGTTTAAAACGTTGTAATACGCCAACGCTGGTGCTGTGGGGGGCGGATGACAAAGTCAACCGTCCGAGCGGCGGCGAAACCTTGCGTCAAACCATGAAAAACTGTGATTTATATTATTTTGCGCAAACGGGGCATTGGGTGCAGTGGGAGCGGGCAGAACAGTTTAATGCAGTCACCGCGAGCTTTATGGGCCTGCATACGCCTGCAGCGCAAGCTTCAACATCGTCATAGGGTTAAGAGGTGGATATGAATATCTTTGGCAAAGTAAAAATAGGCTATTTGATTGCAGAATCCAGCAAGTTCGATGAATGGGTTGATTTTGCACAAAAATGCCTTGGTCTGATGCTGTCAGAACGCACAGAGCAAGCGCTCAGTTTCCGTATTGATGATCATCAAAAACGCTTGATCATTCAAAAAGGAGTACAGGAAGATGTGACGCATTTAGGGGTGCAGCTGGCGGATGAATCTGTATTGCAGGAGGTGCTGCACCGCTTTGATCAGCGCGGCATAGATTATGCGCAAGGCACAGCAGAAGATGCGGTATTACGCGGGGTCAAAGCATTTTGGACCTTGCGCGGCCCCAAAGATATTCAGTTAGAGCTATTTATTGACGCGCTGCATACACAGGATGACTTAGAGACCAAAGTCAGCGGTTTTTATACTGGTGATTGTGGTATGGGGCATGTAGCGCTGACCTCACGCAAACCCGAAAAAATGATTCGATTTTGGCAGGAATTTTTTGATGCGCGGCTCACCGATACCATTGAACAGAAGATCAATGGCGTCATTTTGGATGTCAGCTTTTTACGCCTGAATGAACGCCATCATTCCGTTGCTGTGGCGCGTACCCGCGGCAGCGTGCATCTTGATCCCATCCGCACCCGCATTCAGCATGTCAATTTTCAAGTGCTGGATATTGAAGACATTACCGCTTCATATCAACGCTGCAAAGATTATGGCTTTCATGTGGTATGGGATGTTGGCCTGCATACCAATGACCGTGAAGTGTCATTTTATGTGGCTAGTCCGTCCGATTTTGAAGTCGAGCTGGGCTGGAATCCAATCAAAATTGATGAAGCACTTTGGATACCTGTGAAGCACACGTCGATTAGCGTGTGGGGGCATAAACCCCGCAATCCAACACCTGCGCATAAATTGTTGCACGAATTCGGCCAGTTAAACCGCGGGCTGAAATCACTGAAACGGGACGAATATTCCCCGATTTAGAGCATCCATATTTAAACGGCAATGAAGCAAAACCCCAAAGCAGGCGCAGCTGAGTGCTTGCTCTAGCCCAGTTTTGCCTAAAAAAAATACGTGCTTAGGTCTAAGCAAGAAAAAACAGAAAGAACAATGGTGAATACGATGCAGCGAAGCAATACAAAAAAAATCAATATGAAACGTCCTGAGATTGTAGATGTTGTTATTTCAGGACTGGGGCCTACAGGTTTGGTTTTGGCGCATATATTGGGCAAGCGCGGCCATCAAGTGGTGGTCTTAGAGCGTGAACCGGTATTTTATGGCAATGCCCGCGCAGTCTATACCGATGATGAATGCATGCGGATTTTCCAGTCCATCGGCATGGCGGAAGAACTGCAAAAAGATATGCTGCTGGATACGCCTGTACAGCTGGCGCGGCCAGACGGCACAGTGCTGTCGCAGTATAAGCCTTTAAAACGCCCAAATGGCTGGCCTGTGGTTAATTTCTTTTATCAGCCCTATTTAGAAACATCTTTAACCCATGGGTTAAGCAAATATTCCAATGTGGAGATCCGCCGCGGCCGTGAGTTGGTGAATTTCAGCCAAGATGCCGATACCGTGACCATTGTGCATCAGGCCACACAGCAATATCGATTTAATGACAGCAGCGCAGATAAAACTGAAGGTGACGGCAATCTGGATGTGCAGGAAATCCGCGCGTACTATTTGGTCGGTGCCGATGGCGGGCGCAGTACAGTGCGGGCCAAGCTGGGTATTGAAATGACGGGTAAGAATTTTCCAGAGCCTTGGCTGGTCGTGGATTTAAAGCAAAAAGACCGCAACAAAGGCCTGCGCCATATGCCGTATTTTAATTTTGTAGTCGATCCTGATTTGCCAGTTGTGAGCTGTGTACAGCCAGACGGTCACCACCGTTTTGAATTTATGCTGCAAAAAGGCCAAACCGCAGAATATATGGAGCGTCCAGAAACTGTGCGTGAATTGCTGGCTAAATATGTCAATCCAGATGATTTTGAAGTGAAGCGTAAACTGGTCTATACCTTCAATGCTTTGGTGGCGAATCAATGGCGTGATCGCCGTGTTCTGCTGGCGGGAGATGCTGCGCACATGACCCCGCAGTTTATGGGGCAAGGCGCAAGCTCAGGCGTGCGCGATGCCTACAACCTCGGTTGGAAACTCAGTGATGTTTTATCTGGCCGTGCGCATGAAAGCCTGCTGGACAGTTATGCCAAAGAGCGCTTTCATCATGCCAAAGCCATGATTGATTCATCGGTATTACTCAAAGATGTGGTGTCGATGACTAGCCCGATTGGGACAAAATTGCGCGATGGCGTGCTTAAAACTATACAGGCTGTGCCATTTTTAAAAAAATGGTCTGAAGAAGGCGGGTTTAAACCTGCGCCAGTGTATGAAGCACATCAATATTTAGGCTTGCCGAGAACTAAACGCCGTTCACCGGAAGGGAAATTGATACCGCAGCCGACACTGCGCGGTTTTAACGGCAAACGGATTCTGCTGGATGATGTATTGGGTGAAAGTTATGCTTTGATTGGTTTTGAGTGTGATCCGAGTGAGGTATTGTCTGCAGAGTCCAAAGCCATTTTAAGCAGGCTGAATGCACAAGCCGTACAAATTCATGCCTACGCAGGGCGTCCGCAAGGCCGAATCCTTCGGGATTTAAACCCAAACTTGGCAGAAGTAGAAGATATTCACGGCGAGTTTCAGCAATGGCTTAAAGGTGTTAAAACCCAGAAAGATCAAAGCATTGTACTGCTTAGACCAGACCGTTTTGTCTTTGCTTTGGTTGCGCCGGAACAATTAAATGCAGCTGTACAGCAGTTAAAACTGCAATTGAATCTCAGTGCCAGTCCTTGCCAAATGCCGCAAGATGAAGCCTTATTGGTTTAAAAGTGCGTGAACTTGAAAACAGGGTTGAGACATTGCTGATGCTGCAAAAATAGCTGGAAAGCACTCGGATTATGCTATGTATACTGCTGTTTGAGATGAATGGAAATTGCACAGCATTCAGGGCTGCGGCATGCTTTTTGGCTGCAGATCAAATTTATAAATAAACATTATGCGAATCAATGAAAGCTGGTTAATGGAAGCTGATCAATGCAAAGTGATGCCAAAGTTTCAAGGCTAAGAATACCTTGGCATCACTGGCACGAAAACTAAAAAACCAATGTATAAAAGCGAACCAATAAAAGGAAATCAAAATGGCACAAGTACAGCCGAATGGGAAAGTGGCGCTGATTACTGGCGCAAGTTCAGGCATAGGACGTGAAACAGCAAAGCAGCTGGCTTTACAAGGCTATCATGTATTTATCACTTGCCGTGATTTTGCCAAGGCCAAGCCTGTATTGGACGAAATTGATCAATGCTCAGAACAAACCGCGAAAGCAGAGTATTTAGCACTGGAACTGGGCAATCTTGAATCTGTCAAAGCCTGCGCTAAAAACTTTCTCAGCCTCAATTTACCGCTGCATCTGCTGATTGCCAATGCAGGTGTCGCAGGAGCAAAAGGGCTCACTGATTCAGGTTTTGAGCAAACTTTTGGCGTGTGTCATGTCGGGCATTTTCTGCTGATTCAATTATTAACTGAAAAACTGCAGCAGTCAGCGCCTGCACGTGTCGTGGTGGTAGCAAGTAAAGCGCACCGTCATGCTAAGGGCATCGACTTTGATCAGCTTTTAAAGCCCGCGTCGAGCTTAGGCGCGATCAAGGAATACAGTACAGCCAAGCTGGCAAATGTTTTATTTGCCAAAGAGTTGGCGCGCCGTTTATTCAGCACAGGGGTAACGGTATATGCGGTTCACCCAGGTGTAGTGGCAACCGATATTTGGCGAAAATTACCAAAACCCATGTCTAAGTTGCTGGGCAAGTTTATGCTCACGCCGCAGCAAGGTGCTTTAACATCTTTGCACTGCGCGACTAAGCCGCAGCTGGCGGGGGAAAGCGGATTTTATTATGAAGACTGCAAAGTGGTGCAGTCGTCACCAGCAGCGCAGGATTTGGCTTTGGCACAGCAGCTCTGGGAAAGAACCGAACTGTGGCTGCGCAGTGAAATCTAAATCCTTTTTTGATGATCGAGCAGACCACTTAGATACGGCTTCTGTTGCGCAAAAACATTGAGGATCGGCAGTGTTAAATATGTTAAAGTTTGTTCAAATTAAATGGATTTGTTCAAAAGAGGAGCCAAATGGCAATTTCTTCATCACAAAAAAGAATCCACCGAGCGGCACTGCGTTTATTTGCTGAAAAAGGTTCAACGGCAATTACCGTTAGTGAATTGGCTGAAGTTTCAGGCGTCGCCCGCGGCACGATTTATAACAATGGCTTAAATCCAGATTCTTTATTTGAAGACATCGCTCATCAGTTGACACATGAAATGAACACGCGTGTGATCAAAACCTTTGGTGATGATCAAGACGCAGCTTGGCGTATTGCCACAGGTGTACGCATGTATATCCGCCGTGCTCATGAAGAGCCAGATTGGGGGCGTTTTATCTGCAAGTTTTCATTTAACTCACAATCATTAAGCGGTCTGTGGACGGGTGAAGCTTCACCGCTTTCAGATTTGCATAAAGGCATAGAAACGCAGCGCTATCATATCCGTCCTGAACTCTTGCCTGCCGTTATGGCA
Source organism: Acinetobacter amyesii (assembly GCF_002018365.1). Lineage (GTDB taxonomy): Bacteria > Pseudomonadota > Gammaproteobacteria > Pseudomonadales > Moraxellaceae > Acinetobacter > Acinetobacter amyesii. The sequence continues at coordinate 71,529 of NZ_MVKX01000007.1, read as the reverse complement.
ATGGTCACGGGATCAGTTTTATCCTCTATTTTTTTAGTTTTAGAAGGACATAAAACCTGGCGTGAAATTGGTTCTGAGGTTGCAGAGCTTTTATTGACTGCGGTGGGATTAGATACGCAAGAAGCTTTTGAAATCGCTCATCGAGAGTTACCTGAATTAACCGAAGTCTAAATGAAAGCATTTAGTTTTTGATTAAACAAAGAAGATGTAGTGTTCCATCTTCTTTGTTTGGGTAATGCATTTGGATATTATGAACTTTTAGAGTCTTGAGTCGTTGTCATCGGCGCTTGTGTGGCTACTCGTTTGGTCAAAATGACATGTGCCGCGACACCGATACAAATCCCCCAAAATACTGAGCTTAGCCCTAAAAAATGCATCCCTGAGGCTGTCGCTAAAAAAGTGATCAGCGCTGCATCACGATTGGCCTCATTTTTCATCGCAACTGACATATTTGTCCCAATCGCACCTAATAACGCTAAACCTGCAAGTGCAGCGACTAACTCTTTAGGTAATAGGCTAAATAACATGACAATGCTGCCTGCAAATAAGCCACCTAAAATATAAAAAATACCATTGGCAATACCGGCTATATAGCGTTTTTCTTTTAGTTCATGTGCATCTTTGCCCATACACATAGCTGCGGTAATAGACGCCAAAACAATGGTAATGCCTCCGACACATGCGACAGCGAGCGAGGCAATACTAGTCGCTGTGATAATCGGCTTGGCTGGCGTGTCATATCCACTGAGTTTCATGATCGCCATCCCCGGAAGGAATTGACCACTCAGACTGACTAAAATTAAGGGAATCGCCAAATTTAAAGTTGAGTTCCATGTCCAAATTGGGGCAATAAACTGCGGTATAGCGAGTTGAAAATTCACATCAACAGGATTAATTTTCCCTAATGTAAAACTCAAAACAACTCCAGTCAGTAAGACCCAAATCATCGCGTAGCGTGGCGATAGTCTTTTAGAAATCAGAAAGACCAATAACATGCTAAAGACAATGATCGGCATACTATCTGTAGCTGTGAACAGTCCAAGCCCAAACTGAAATAAAATACCTGCCATCATCCCTGCAGCGACATCTTGAGGAATCCATTTTAGGAGTTTGTCAAAATAGCCAGTGATGCCAATCAAGAAAATAACAATAGCGGACGTGATATAAGCTGCTATGGCTTCATTCAGTGAAATATTCGGAAATAGGGTGACTAAAAGAGCCGTACCAGGCGCTGACCACGCGGTAATCACCGGGGTTTTATATTTAATTGAGAGATAAATACCCGCCAGCGCTGCGCCAATAGAAATCCCCCAAATCCATGAAATCATCATGGCTGGGGAAACTTGAGCTTTTTGTGCGGCTTGGAAAAAAATAATCAATGGGCCTGAATAGGAGATCAGTACGGCTAAAAATCCTGCAACCGTCGCTGAAATCGACCAATCTTCTTTTAATGTTTTTAACAGGGGTGCCATCGCTTTTGCCTCCATGCGACTATGTCAATGAGCCTGTTGAATTTAACCAATGATTTTTAGAGATTAACCTTGATCTCCACCACCAACAGGGACGACCGTTCCAGTCATATAAGATGAATCATCGGATGCCAAAAATAAGATGGCATTGACTTGTTCCTGAATTGTGCCATAGCGTCCTAAGAATGTACGGTCAATGGTTTGATCGACTACGTCTTGCATCCATTGTTTTTCATGATCTGACAATGGGTTGGCGTTTCTAGGTACTTTTCGTGGTGGTGCTTCTGTGCCACCTGTGGCTACGGCATTGACTCGAATACCATCTTTTGCATGCTCAAAAGCGAGTGCAGCGGTTAAGCCATTAACCCCACCTTTTGACGCTGAATATGGCACACGGTTAATACCACGGGTTGCAATAGAAGATACATTCACAATTGTCCCTTGCTGATTTTGAATCATTTCAGGTAACACGGCTCGGCAGCACCACATAGTTGGAAATAATGAACGATTAACTTCCTTAATGATTTCTTCTTCTGAAAACTCTTGGAAGGGCTTCATCCAAATCGCACCGCCAACGTTATTGATTAAGATATCAATTCGGCCATATTTTTCAATGGCTTGGGTAGCAACTGCTTGGGCGCCTGCAAATGTTTCAAGATTGGCTTTAACAATAATGGCATCGCCATTGTGGGTTTGAATATCGTTCAGCGTCTCTTCAACAAAATCCGAGAGATCTGCCAATACCACTTGAGCGCCTTCTCGGGCCACTTGTAGTGCGACTCCACGACCGATACCTTGAGCGGCACCGGTTACGATGACAACTTTATTGCTAAATCTAGCTTGTTTTGACATTAAACTATTCTCCCTTAATTCGCTGAGAATTTTTCAAACAAGAAGTTTGCAGGTTTAACGCCTTCTGTATCTAGCCAGCCACGTACCGCTTCGACCATCGGCACAGGACCACAGAGGTAAATATCGACATCGCCGTTGTTTAACCAATCTTTTTCAACATGACTAGTCACATAGCCTTTACGTTCATGCTGTGACTCAGGGTGAGCGACTACAGTACGGTATTCGAACCACGGGAGTTTGCTTTGTAATTCATCGAGCTTGTCTTTTGCCACGATGTCAAAGTCATTGGTTACGCCAAATACAAGACGAACAGGTTGCTCAGACCCTTTTTCTTCAAGCACTTGTAACATAGACATAAACGGCGCAATACCTGTACCACCTGCAAGCATGACCACAGGGCGGACGACATTACGCAGATAGAAACTACCAAAAGGTCCTTTGAAGGTCATTTTGTCGCCAGCTTTCGCATCGGCACTCAGGAAGGTACTCATTTTTCCTTCAGGGACATTACGAACCACAAAGCCTGTTAAACGATTGCCCGGCTTTGAACTAAACGAATACGAACGAGTTTCTTCAGTCCCCGGAATGCCGACATTGACGTATTGACCTGCCAAGAAGTTAATGTCCGGTTGACCTTCATCCAGTTGAATATCAAAGGTAATCGTAGAATCCGACATATTTTCAACACGAGACAATGTGCCTTGAAACTCATGAATTTCAGTTTTACACACGTCAGATGATGCACTGATTTGGAAAACCGCATCTGAACTTGGACGACATTGGCAAGCTAAAATATAACCTTGCTCAGCTTCTTCGGGGGTTAAAGCGTCTTCGATATAAGATTCTTCAGGCATGTCGTAAGTACCCGACTCACAAAATGCACGGCATGTCCCACAGGCGCCATCACGGCAATCTAGAGGGATATTGATTTTTTGACGATAGGCTGCGTCGGATAAGGTTTCACCTTGAGCAACACTAATAAAACGAGTAACGCCATCTTCAAATTGAAGTGCAACATTATGGTTTGACATGGCTGAATATCCTTTTGAAAATCTGGTATAACGTGTCCTTTCAGCCAAATATCCTTCTGGCTGAAAGTTAAACCTTGCTTAGTGAAATAAGCTTTTAGAGGTGATAAATATCAATAACTTGGTTGATATAATCGTTTTTCAGAACTACATATTTGCTGAGGATTTTTGGCTGCTCGCCTGAAAAATCAATTTCATAACGTGACATGCCAAAGTAGCTATAGTTGGTTTTGTAGCGGAAACTTAAGGTGTTCCAGTTAAAACGCACCGTGACTTTGTCGCCATCACGTTCAATAATCTCTACGTTATTAATGTTATGGCTGGTTCGAGTATCTGGCATCGTGGCAGATGAACGCTCGGTTTTAATGCGGAAGACACGGTCTTCTAAACCTTGACGGTCTGGATAATAAATCAAAGAAATCTCAGACTGTGGATCTTCCGTGAGGCGGTCATCGTCATCCCAAGCCGGCATCCAAAATGATGCAGATGGGGCATAGCACGCTAGCCATTCATCCCACTGTTCATCATCTAAAAAACGCGCTTCGCGATAGAGGAACTGAGATACAGCTTCAATGCTTACGCTGTCTAAATGTGCAGTTGCATTCATGCGACATCTCCTTGTTCATTTGCGACTTGTTCAGCTAGTTCTTTTTCTTCAGCGATGGCATGTTTCATGGTTTTTAACCAATATTGATGCTGAGCAAGGTAAAGACCTTCATCTTCCGTTTTGATGCCACTTAATAGCGGTTTTAATCCAATTTCATTGGCTGCATCATCCGGTCCATGAATCCAGTGTTTTGAACCACGGCACATGTCGTTCCATTCCAGTTCAATCCCTGCATAACCTGCTTGGCAGGCACGGAATTCTTCTAAATCATCGGGTGTTGCCATGCCTGAAGCATTAAAGAAGTCTTCATATTGACGAATACGACGTGTACGTGCTTCTGGCTCTTCACCGACAGGGGCGATACAGTAAATGGTGACTTCAGTTTTATTGACAGAAATCGGGCGTAAAACGCGAATTTGTGAACCGAATTGATCCATCAAATAGACATTTGGATAAAGACATAGGTTACGTGAACGCTCGATCATCCATTTTGACATCGGCGCGCCGAATTTTTCAGTATATTCATCGGCTTTGCTAAAGTTTGGACGGTCTTCTGGGTTAGCCCATTGGGTCCACAACAACATGTGACCACTGTCAAAACCATAAGAACCACCACCTTGCTTGCCCCAAGAACCCGCACTCATGGCACGAATATTATCAGCTGCTTGCGCTTCTTTACGGTGCTGAGTGGTCGCTGCATAGTTCCAATGCACGGCTGAAACGTGATAGCCATCTGCGCCATTTTCAGCTGTCAGTTTCCAGTTACCTTCATAGGTATAGGTAGATGAACCACGTAAAACTTCTAAACCATTTTCTGACTGACCTTCGATCATGTCGATAATTTTGGTAGTTTCACCTAAGAATTCTTCTAGACTTGGTACATCAGGATTTAAGCTTCCAAATAGAAAACCTTTATAACTTTCAAAGCGTGCGACTTTTTTCAAGTCATGTGAACCATCTTGGTTAAAGCAATCTGAATAACCCGCTTCGGCAGGGTCTTTAACTTTGAGCAATTTACCTGAGTTATTAAAGGTCCAACCATGGAATGGACATGTATACGTCGCTTTGTTGCCTTTTTTATAACGACATAACTGTGCGCCACGATGTGAGCAGGCATTGATCATGGCATTCAGTTCACCATTACGGTTACGTGCAATGATGATCGGCTGGCGACCAATATGAGTTGTGTAATAATCATTGTTATTTGGAATTTGGCTTTCATGTGCCAAATACACCCAGTTACCTTCAAAAATGTATTTCATTTCAAGATCAAACAACGCTTGATCGGTAAATACTGAGCGGTGCAGTTTAAATTCACCAGTGTCAAAATTATCGACAAGAAGTTCATCAATACGATCTAGATGGCTGGTGTTAATTACAGGAATACGTGGCATGTCCATTCTCCGACTGTCCAATGAGGGGATAGTCGCCGAGTTGTCAAACTTGGATGAGACAGCTCGGCTTCCTTAGATTGAGTAATTAAGCGCTAGCGCGTCGACGATCAACTTCAGTATTTGGTGCTGCAGCTTGTTCTTTAACTAACTCAACATTAAAGCTAATGTGTTTAAATGGCTGGTTTAGACCACGACGTGCAATTTCAGCTTCGTCTGTGATATCAACAGCAGTTGCCACCAGACCATCACGAGTTGCAAAGGCAAAGTCGTCCCAAAGGTATTTATCACCTTCGATGTTGAATTGAGTGGTTAGCTTGCGGTAGCCCGGTGCAGAGATAAAATAATGTACATGTGATGGACGGTTACCATGACGGCCTAATTTGTCTAAAACAAATTGAGTTGTGCCTTCTGGAGGACAGCCATAACCAACTGGCATCGTAGTTTGTGCAACATATTTACCGTCTTGGTCAGAAAGAATCGTACGGCGAAGGTTAAAGTCTGATTGAGACTTATCAAAGAAAGAATAGTTACCTAGGCTGTTGGCATGCCAAATTTCAACTTTAGCACCTTCAATGATGTTGCCTTCGGTATCTGTTACTGTACCTTCAATAAACAGAGTTGGAATTTTATCGGTTTCCGTACCATCATCCATACGAGCAAAGCCCACTGATTCAGGTGCGCCAGCCACATATAAAGGGCCTTCAATGGTACGTGGTGTACCACCTGTAATACCTGCTTTCGCATCAGCTTCATCGGCACGTAAATCTAGATAGTGCTCTAAACCTAAACCTGCGGCTAAAAGACCCAATTCGTTTGCTTGACCCGCATCTGTAAAATACTCAAGACCTTTCCATAGTTCAGTTTGAGTAATATCTAGATCTTCAATCGCTTGGAATAAATCACCCAATAAACGTACCACAACTTGCTGTACACGTTGGTCAACAGGCCCTGTCGCTGTATCTACGTTCATTTGTTTAATCAGAACATCAATCTCTTGACGGTTCATACTATATCTCCTTAAGTATGCATTTAAGTATGGGTGGCTATCACTCGATAAAAGAGGTCTTTGGCTGCCACGTTCCTTGTTTGGTTGTCTAACAATACTTTTTAAGTTGTTTCGTGTAGCGACTGAAGTTTCTTTCAGGTAATGGGCTGCACGATGTTTTTGATCTGTTGGATGGGATTAAAGTTGCTTAATCCTGTCTATGTGATATACCTTAAAAGAATAAAATCTTCACGTCGAAGATCAAATTTGCATTTTATTATACTTAATAGGTATCGATAGCCATGGAACTAAGACACTTAAGATACTTTGTCGCAGTGGTTGAAGAGCAGAGTTTTACCAAAGCGGCAGAAAAACTATATATAGCTCAACCACCTTTGAGTCGGCAGATTCAAAATTTGGAACATGAGCTTGGAATTCAGTTATTTGAACGCGGTAGCCGTCCGCTTAAGACTACGGAAGCAGGCCAATTTTTTTATCATCATGCTTTAAAACTTTTGTCTAATGCAGAAGAAATTAAATCGATGACGAAACGAATTGGTTTGACAGAAAGAACAGTGACAATCGGTTTTGTGAGCTCTTTATTGTTTGGTTTACTCTCGAATATTTTGTATTTATTTAAACAACAACATCCACATTTAAAAATAGAAATGGAGGAAATGGCCACTACTGAACAAATCAAAGCATTAAAAGAAGGTCGTATAGATGTCGGCTTTGGGCGTTTGCGTATTTCAGACCCTGCAATTAAACGGGTTTTACTGCGTGAAGAACGCTTAGTAGTTGCCTTACACGCTAGTCATCCTTTGGCACAAAAAAAGGAAGGAGTCTATCTTGCAGATCTGATCGATCAGCAATTGATTTTTTATCCAAATCACAACAAACCAAACTTTTCGACCCAAGTGCGTGGCATATTTTCAGAGTATGGTCTGGAACCTAAAAAAGTACGTGAAGTACGTGAATTACAACTGGCATTGGGCTTTGTTGCAGCGAACGAAGGGGTTTGTATCACCCCAATGAGTGCCCAAAGTGTGCAATTAACACATTTAACCTTTGTTCCGATCTTAGATGAAGCCGCGATTAGCCCTGTATTTATGACTGTGCGTAATATGGATGAAAGCGAAGATATTCGTGGTTTATTTGATAGTGTTTATCAAGTGTATGATTTAGAAGCGATTCCATATGATCGTGCTGTGTTTTGAATATACTGTCGATAGACGTTCAGATGAACTGCAGTTATGAAATGATCTATTTAAATAAAGCGGAATCAAGGAATTAATTTGCATTCAACTTTTTAGGTATACAAACATGCCTAATCGGTTTTGGACATTAAGCACCGACTTATTCATTGTGAAAAGCGAATTTTACAAGCTTCACAATTAGGAGGTGGGCTATGCAAAACCAGAAAATTAATATTAATACCTTGGTTGATGAAGCCAAATTTACGCCATTTCATTGGGGTGTTTTGATTTGGTGTCTTTTGATTATTATTTTTGACGGTTATGACTTGGTGATCTATGGCGTTGCCTTACCGTTGTTGATGCAAGAATGGTCCTTATCTGCGGTACAAGCCGGCTTACTGGCAAGTACGGCTTTATTTGGCATGATGTTTGGTGCCATGTGTTTTGGCACACTGTCCGATAAAATTGGTCGTAAAAAGACCATTATGATCTGTGTCGGTATCTTTAGTGGTTTTACCTTCTGTGGCGCTTTTGCAAGTACCCCAGTTGAGTTTGGTATTTTACGCTTTCTTGCCGGTCTAGGCATCGGTGGCGTTATGCCGAACGTGGTCGCGTTAATGACAGAATACGCACCAAAACGTATACGTAGCACCTTGGTTGCACTAATGTTTAGTGGTTATGCCATTGGTGGTATGGCTTCAGCATTATTGGGTGCTTGGTTAGTGCCAGTATATGGCTGGAAAATCATGTTTTATATTGCAATTATTCCATGTCTTGCACTGCCTTTAATTTGGAAATTCCTCCCTGAGTCATTGATGTATTTAACCTCAAAGCATCAAACTGATACGACTCGAACAATTGTCTCTAAAATTGCCCCTGAACAAGTCCTCACAACGGATACTCAATTTGTACTCAATGAAGTTTCTGAAGAAGACAAAGCGCCATTAAAAGCATTATTTCAACAAGGCCGTAGTTTCAGTACGTTTATGTTCTGGATTGCATTTTTCATGTGCTTATTGATGGTTTATGCACTTGGAAGTTGGTTACCAAAATTGATGATTCAAGCTGGCTATTCACTTGGTGCAAGTATGATCTTCCTCTTTGCGCTGAATATTGGTGGAATGGTAGGTGCTATTGGTGGTGGTGCTTTGGCAGACCGATTCCATATCAAAAAAGTACTGAGCATCATGTTCATGTGTGGCGCATTGGCTTTAATCTTACTGGGCTTTAACAGTCCGCAAATGGTTCTGTATACCTTAATTGCTGTTGCAGGTGCAGCTACCATCGGTTCGCAAATCCTACTTTATACCTTTGTCGCGCAGTACTACCCAACCACGGTACGTTCTACAGGAATGGGCTGGGCATCGGGCATTGGACGAATTGGTGCAATCGTTGGACCGGTACTTACTGGTGCGCTTTTAACGATGAATTTACCGCATCAGATGAACTTCTTGGTGATTGCCATTCCTGGTGTCATTGCTGCATTGGCGATCTTTATGGTGAATTTACAAGCATCGGTAGAAGCGTCTACTCAAGGTCAATCGCCAAAGATCAATACGCAAGCCATCAAAAATCCAGCGAATTAAGTCATCATTTACAGATTTAACATTACCCAAAAGTTTAAGTTTCCAGCCCTGATGCACAGCATGAGGGCTAGTGGGAAATTGTGACAAAAAATAAGGAAAGGGCATCGCCCAAATCGAGGTCAGGATGAAAACTCAAAAGCTAAATTTAGTCAAAAAAACCTTTAAAATTAAACCGATGATACTAGCTTGTGCAGCCGCGTTCCCCATGTGGACACATGCGGCAGTCAGCGAAGCTGAAGTTGAACAGTTGCGTGATGAAGTCAAAGCATTAAAAGCCATGATGCAGCAATATGTTCAGCAGCAAAACACCTTATCAAGTGAAATCAAAGACGTAAAACAAGGGCCTGTAGTTACTGCACAGACTCAAAAAACGACTCAAACACCGAGCCTGAGTTTAAATACCAAATCGGGCGCTGAGTTTAGCTTGTATGGCAATGTGCGTGCAGATGCATCTTATCAGGCAGAAGGCGGCAGCTTATCTCGCCTGTATAACCAAATGAATAGTGTTCCGCTAGAAGGGAATGCTGAAAGTTCAGATCGTTTAAAAGCAACACTTGCTGCCACACGATTAGGACTAGACTTTAAAACACCGACTCAAGTGGGAGAGGTAGGCGGTAAAATTGAAGTCGACTTTTTGGGCGCAAATGATGGACTGAGGATTCGTCATGCCTATTTGACCTATGGTGATTGGTTGGTGGGGCAAACATGGTCTAACTTTGCTGTACCTGATTATATGCCTGAAACCATTGATGCATTAGGCTATGTCGGTGGTGCTGTTAAACGTACACCGCAAGTTCGCTATAGTCACAAATTTAGTCCAGAGACAAATCTCGTACTCGCAGCGGAAGATTCTAAGGATGACAGCTCAAATATGCGTTTGCCTGCATTAACAGCGCGTTTAAACCATAAAATGACAGATACACTCATGTTGAGCGCACGTGCGATGGGGGCTGAAAAGAAAACGGATACGGATACAGAAACTGCATGGGGGCTTGGTCTAGGCGCAAAACTAGATTTGACGGATAAAACAGTGCTCAAAGCTGATTATTACCATGTCAAAGGCGACAGTAGTTTTGTGTCATGGACGAACCAAGGTTTTGTGACCAATGCGGATAAAGACATCATCGCCACCAATGAATTTGACTCGATTACAGTAGGTTTAACTCAACAAATATCAGCACAATGGCGCGGAACATTGGGCTATGGTTATATGAAAGCAGATAATAATGCTGATTATGTCAACTCATTAGTCGATAAAACCAAGGCCAATAAAAACTTGTGGCAAGCATGGGCAAATGTATTTTACAGCCCTGTTAAGCCGATTAGTTTAGGTCTGGAATATGTCTATGGTGAACGTGAAGCTTTTGGTGCTGCGCCAAATGGCAGTACTAAGGGTGAAGATAACCGAATCAATGCGGTCGCGATGTACAACTTCTAATGCCGTTACAAAGAATTGTTTAATTTAAATTGCCTTAGAAATTTCAATATCAATTTAACGAGAGCGTGATTGGAAGTATGTTCAGGATTTGACATCTAACTTTCCGAAAATCTTTCAATGCGTACTCTCAATTCATACGCGCCCTTGATCTTTATCGATTGAGGGCTTTTATCTTATTTAGAAACTTTTATTTTTTGACTAATAAATATAATTATCTGTTTTATTTCATTTAACAAATCATTTGAATATAAAAATACGAAGAAGGATATTGATAAAAATCATGAATTTTGAAATATTTTGATACATACATGATGATAAAACACACTACAATCCTTGCCGTCAATTTCGTTTCACTTAGAAGACGCAATCATGGATGTCCCTCAATTTTCCAAATATAACAACACGTCACTTAAGCTTTTAAGCCTGATGATGCTTACTGCAATGGCACAATATAGTGTTGCAGATAGCAATGTATTACCTGAAATCACGATCAACGTTGAACAAAGTTCAATGGATGAACAAATAAAAAAAGCACTAACTAAAGTAAATGGTGCAACCAATGCGATCGTTGCAGCAGACATTCAAGATATACCGAAGCGTACAAATGCTGATTTATTTAAAAATCAACCGGGGATTTACGCAGCATCTTCAGGAAATGAAGGGGTGAAACTGTCGATACGTGGCTCGGGGATCAATCGCGCCCCGGGGGCACATGCTTCAGGTTTGTATGTGAGCTTAGATGATTTGCCATTTACAGGACCAGGAGGAACACCTTATGAACTGCTTGAGCCGCTGTGGGTAGACCATATAGAGGTTTTACGAGGTGCTAATGGTTTAACACGTGGCGCATTAAGCTTGGGTGGTCTAATTAATTATGCCAGCCCAACCGGAAAAAATGCAGCAAAACTGTCAGTGCATCATGAAATGGGTAGCCACGGTTATCAAAAAAGTGAAATCAGCTCAGGACAACAAATCGGTGACTTAGACTATTATCTTTCATTAACGCAAAGTGATGATGATGGTTTTCAAGATCATTCCTCAAGCCAGAGTAAAGGTATATCGGCCAATGTGGGATATCAATTAAATCCTAACCTAGATACACGATTTTATCTGCGTTACCGAGAGACTGAACACCAAACACCGGGACGACTAACCCAACAACAGATTGAACAAGATCCAAAACAAGCAGTAGCCCTAAATATCTCACTGAATAATAATCGCCCGCAGCAGGGAAGTATTTGGTTGGCGAATAAAACCAATATGACTTTGGACTCAGGCGATCGCTTACAGTTGGGTCTGGCTTATCATCATTATCCGATGGATTTGCAAGAAGGGTTGTATAGTACAGATGTTGACTATGACGATATCAGTACCTTATTTAACTACCAATTTGACCGGATGCTATGGGGGCATGAAAGCCAAAATACTTTAGGTTTTCGTAGCACCACGCATTTGCCAGATGGTCAGGTCGTTGAACGCTTGCGTGTAGCGCAAGGCGCGTATGCTGCGGGTACAGAAACGCGGCATTATACCTACCAAGGTGGTGACTATGTTTTACATTATGCCAATGCCTTGGCACTACACCCACAGTTTTGGCTCGATAGTCGAGTTGCATTGGCGTACACCCATCGTGAAAGTGAAGTGACATGGCCTGTGCAGAGCCATAAAGAAAATATTCGTGAATGGAATGTCCTGCCATCGCTAGGTTTTCGATATCAAATCCAACCAGAAACACAGCTCTTTGCCAATGTCAGTCGAAGCTTAGAAGCACCACATCCATGGGCTTTAATTTGGGGTTCGGATCAATACTTCCCCGATGGTAGTGGCGCAGCAACGGGACGCCAAAGTGCTCCGATTCATTTGAATAGTCAGACAGCGAACACTCTTGAACTAGGTGGACGTGGTCAACATGCACTGGGTGAGTGGAATATCGCATATTACTATTCACAGGTTAAAAATGAACTGTTGGCTGTTGAAATCCAATCAGAGCCTAAAAAGATTATTGCCGAATCGAATGCTTCAGACACCATTCATCAGGGGCTTGAAGTCGGTTTAAACAGTTTACTTTGGCAAAATGATGCATATGGACAAGTTCAACTGAAACAAGCCTATACCTTGAATGATTTTCACTATAAAAATGATGCAGTATTTGGAAAAAATGAACTTGCAGGTATACCAAAACACATCTATCAGGCTGAACTTAAATATGAACATCCTTTAGGCTTTTATGCTGCGGTTAATACACTTTATGCCGCAAAGGTCGCAACCGACTATGCAAATAGTTTCTACGCAAAAGATTGGCAAATTTGGGGAGCATCATTCGGCTATATACAACCACAAAAACAATATATGGCGTGGTTGGATTTCAGAAATATGGCCAATAAAAAATATGCATCTACCGTTACACCGGGCTATAACGACGCCGGCAAAGATCCTGCTCGTTTAACACCGGGCGAAGGTCGGGCGGTATATGCAGGACTGACGTATCATTTTAATTAAGCATCTTGTATTCAAATACAGTGAACAATTGAAAAACCTTGATTCGCAGATTTGAAAATAAAAAAAGGGAGCCCATCAGCTCCCTTTTTTATCCTTGCATGGGCTGTTATGCAATTCGAGGCATATCTTGAATACGTCGCCATGGCTGAGCTTCTTCAATTTCAAATGCCAGTTCAATTAATGTTTTTTCATCCCCGACATCGGCTGATATTTGCATACTGATCGGTAGTCCGTCGTTTTGCGTTTCTCCCATAGGAATCGACATACCCGGCGCACCCACCACATTTTGGATAGGTGTAAATGTCACATAGTTCTGTATACGCTCAAATAACTGGTCAAACGGTAATTGAGGTGACAAATAGCCAATTTTAGGTGTGGTATGTGCAAGTACAGGCGATAGCAAAACGTCATAATGCTTAAAGATTTCACGATATTGCTGCTGCATTTTCTTTAATCGATACAGAAATAGCGGGGTTTTATAAAAGTTCTTTTTATACAACTTCGATAAACCAACGGTTAAGTGATCTAACTCTTTGGGATTAAAGTCAGCGCCAAAGATTTTCTTGCCAAAGGTACTCAGTAAAAAGGACAACATCCCCCAATATTCACTGAAATCTTCAACAAAGCTTAAGGAAAAAGGTAACTGAAGTTCTTCAACATGATGACCTAATTGTTCTAAGAGTGTTGCGCTATGCATTAAGGTTGCAGTTGTTTCACTATCTATTTGCCCTGTAATTGATTGTGGGACTAAACCGATGCGTAGTCGACGTTTAGAAGGGCCATGAATCATGCCTATGCGTGGCAGCTTTTTATTGTAGTAACTTGACTCCATTCCTGCATAGAAATGCGCTGTATCGCGTATGCTACGGGTTAGGACACCTTCACTGATGATATTAATCGGAAGAGAAGCTGCTGCTTCACTGTCATAAGTACGGCCACGGCTAGGCTTTAATCCAATCAGACCGCAGCATGCAGCAGGGATTCGAATCGAACCACCGCCATCATTGGCATGGGCAATCGGCACTACACCGGCTGCAACGAGAGCTGCGGAACCCCCTGAAGATGCACCGCAGGAATAACTTAAATGCCAAGGGTTATAGGTGGCTGATCCATCTTTATATTCGGTGCTGGCATTTAGACCAAATTCAGGGAGCTTGGATTTTCCTAATACGACAAACCCTTGATCTAAGATTTGTTGGCTAATTTGAGGATTACGATCGGCTGGTTTTGAACCGATGGCCTTTGAACCATGGCGTGAGGGCAATCCTTGATAATCTAGATTATCTTTAAAGAAAAAAGGGACGCCTGCAAAAAGACCATGATCAACATATTGATTTTGCTCTAAAGCACGTTGAAAACAGTCCAGTTCAATGGCATTTAGATGCGGATTGACTTGTTCCGCACGTGCAATGGCCGCTTGTGTTATTTCCTGTACAGAGGCTTCTTTAGATTTGATGAGCTGTGCAATCCCCACAGCATCTAGATCTGTGAGTACATCCGAACTAAAGGCATGTATGCGTTGACTGTGTTTTTGATCTTCCATGAACTAACCTATTTGTTTTTTGAATTTTGGTAAATATTGAATGAATTCGTTGTTATCTCAACAACAAATATATGTATTTGAACAATATCTGTTTGAGCATAATAATGACAATAAAAATTGTCAAATATTCGTCTGATCTGAGGAAAGTGCAGAGATTGTACTAAGGAGGGCATCTAAAGCCTGTTGAATATCATCCTTCCATGCAAAGGAACAATTTAAACGGATATATTGAGTTTTGGCTTCCGCAACATTAAATAAACGGCCTGGTGCAACGCCGATCTGCTGTTGAATTAAGGCTTCATAGACTGCCATGCTTTCAATGTTTTCTGGTAATTTTAACCAAAGAAAATAACCACTTGGATGATATTGTAATTTGCATCCAGTCGGTAGGCGGCTTTCCAAATAACGGTAAAACTGTAATTTGTGTTGCTGTAGACTTTTTCTTAGAACCCGTAAATGTTTTTCATAATGATAATTTGAAATAAATTCCACCAAGGCATTTTGCAATAAGGTATTGACGGAAATCGTGCTCATAAGCTGTAAGTGTTGAATCGCTTGAGAATATTTACCCGCATGCACCCAACCGACCCGAAATGCAGCGCCCAACGTTTTAGAAAAAGATGAGCAATGTAAGACCATATTATTTTGGTCAAAATATTTCATTGAAACAGGTTTCTTGGACGCATAATGCATTTCCTCATACACATCGTCCTCAATTAAATGCACATGATATTGGTGTAATAACACGGCAATTTTATGCTTGATTTCATCACTGACTGTGAAGCCCACAGGATTATGCGAATTCAGCATCAGCCAACAGATCTTGACGGGATAAGTTTTTAAAATATGTTCAAATGCGGTTAAATCAAAACCGTCTTGTGGATGTTCAGGTAAGGTCACCACTTTAAGGCCTAAGCGCTCTGCAGCTTGCAAGGCGCCATAGAAAATATTTTGCTGTAACACAATATAATCACCCAGTGAAGCTATGGCCTGTAAGGAAAGATTCAATGCATCCATGCAACCTGAGGTAATCACAATATCCTCTGGATCTGTGGCAATGCCTTGCATGCAATAACGCTGTGCAATTAACTTACGTAGGGCTAAATTACCGGGTGGAAGATTATCAATGGCATCGTAACTTTTGGGATTTCTGGAAATTTGCCCCATGATTTGGGTTAACTTTTTAGAAAAAACAATATCTTGAGCTGGAAAGGCTGAACCCAATGGAACGATTTTTTCATCTTGTATCGATTTTAAATACTTAAAGACCAGAGAGTTAATTTCAACGGGAGTGTTTAAGGACACGATTTGAGCGTGTTCAGCTTCTATTTCGAGCAAGCCTTGCGCTATATAGTAGCCTGATTTTTCACGTGCATAGATTAAGCCACGCGATTCTAACTCCTGATAAGCATTCATGACCGTGATTAAACTAAAGCCGGACAACTGCACTTGTTCACGTAAAGACGGGAGTTTTTCGTGCGCTTTTAAAGTGCCATTTTCAATCAGTTGACGTAGGTGCTGTGCGAGCTGTTCCGATTTATACATAGTCATCAACAAGTCAAGATTCTGTTATAAATATATCAGTAAAAGTAACCCAGCATTATATTTTTATAACAGATGAGTCTGTACTGTTATATGTTTTTTCAAATTCACTGTATCTAGTTTTAAGCTTGAATTTTTTATAAGGTGCATTAACCACAACACTTGTGGTGTCAAATGGTATGGAAGTTAGGGAGTTGACTATGTTTAAAGCCAGTGAATTAGAACTGTTACAACATTTACTGGTGGGTGTTCCATTGACAGATTCAACGCTGCATCTGTTGCAACAACAGCATACTAATTTAGAAGCAGTACTTTTACGCAGTCGAATTTTGCGCCAAGTACAGCAAGTGGGCTATGTCAGTATTTGTCAGGAGCTTATGAATGCCAAGGCTGAAAATGCGGCTTTTTTATTTGCACCTTTTATCTTAGCGAATTTGAATCAGAAGGTGATCTACGCTACACCGCAAAGCCCTGAAAATGTTGCGATATTGAATCGTTATTATCAAGCGGAGGCTAAACTTAGCGCATTTAAAGTTGATGATGTTTTATCGGGACTCAATGTCTACATTGAGCTAAATAATGAACAGCTATCGCCAGCAGAATACTTCTATTTTAGTTTGATCAATAGCTTATGTAATCCTAAAGTTTCCAAAATTATTTATATTACACATCTACATATCGACTTAGAAAAATTAAATCAACTTGCTGAATATTTAGATGTTGAAATCCATGTCTTGGCGGATAAAGCTGAACCGATTGATTTTGATTTAAGTAAAATCAATATGTTAAAGCTGCTATTTAAAGACAAAGATCAGCAATATATCGATTTATGCCAAAAGTTTTCGTTTATCAATGCGAAAATTTTACAACGATTAGGTTTATATGAATTTGACCGTGCGCAAGTCTTGGTAGAAGACATGTTTTATTCAGAACACATCTTTGAAAAAATGTCGGTCTACGGTGAATATATTCAAACGCATCTACAGCACCAAGTGAAAAAGCAGAGTCCTGCATAAGCGACTCAGATGGGAAAGTAATTTTATAGCTGTGATTTGATCACTTTAAAAATGCAAAAAACTTGCAAATCTAGACTTACAAGCTTTTTTAAAATTCAAATTTAAACCAACTTATTTGGCCTAATGATCAATTCATTATGAACTGATCATGAGCGGATATGAAATGTAAGATATACATGCAATAGCGAGTTGCAATAAGCGAATAGATTATCGTTTAAGGTAGATAGGAATTATCTGCACCAACGACAAACGCTACACCAATACAGAATAAAAGCACATAGATCGAGAACCAAATAATGGCACGTTTAAAGGCCTTATCTGAAATTTCACTGTCTGCATATTTTTGCGGTTTTTTAGGCTCTTGATTGCTCATAAGATGTACTCTAAATCCCTAGTGGTTATAGGTGATTATTGGGGTATATCACTTGAAAGCATAGATACAACATTCATCTAAATTTCTATAACAGTTATAGTTTAGAAGGAAGCTTCATCTCTTAATCCATTAATAAACTATGATATTGGTCGGTTCTTTTTCTCAAAAAGTCCCAGACTAGTTTAATACGTGGCTCATGTTGTAAATCGACTAAGGTCAACATCCAAAAGGTATGCACAAAACGAACATCTTGCGCCAAGACTTGTTCTAATTCGGGTTTTTCCTCAGCCAAAAACTTGGGCAATATTGCCAATCCTGCACCCGCACTCACGGCAATTTGTTGAGCCAAAATACTACTACTTCTAAAGTTTGCATTGAGCTGAATAGGTAAACGTTCTAAACAATACAGTTCGGGGCTATAGACAAGATCATCTATATAATTCACAAAGGTATGTGATTTTAAATCTTCTAATGTATGAATGGGTTGCGTGTTTTTTAAGTATTCCTTACTGCCATAAATCTTTAAACAATAGTCTGCCAGTCGAGTAATGATATAAGGTCCAGATTTCGGTCGATCAATGGAAATAACAATATCTGCTTCACGATGTGAAAGCTTGATCATTTTCGGCACTGGAATAAGGTCGATTGTCAGCAAGGGGTATTTTTTGGACAATTCTGCCAAGAGCTGTGTCAAAAATGCTGTTCCAAACCCTTCGGGTGTGCCAATTCGCACACGACCTTGCATAGGTTGGTTAGGTTTTTCGATTTGTAAAAAAGCCTGTTCCATTTGTTCTACCCGAGGAACCAGTGCCAAACCGTCTAAAGTGAGCTCATAACCTGTGGCTTCACGTTTAAATAATGGTGTGCCTAAAGCCAGTTCTAGTGCATGTATACGTCGAGAAACCGTACTGTGCTCCACACCGATAATACGTGCGGTATTGGTTAGGGTTTTCGCACGAGCCAAAACCAAAAAATACTGTAAATGATCCCAGTCTACTTTCATTGTTATTGTCATCCCTGTGCATATTTGCACATCAATCGTGCGTGAATCTCTATTGGTAGTCAAAATTTTCTTTGCTAGTTTGAAGTGAATTGGAAAATATAAATATAAGGCTTTTGGATATTTTCTAAGTCAGTACAAAACAATAAGTGCCTATGGAGAGGTCATGAACACAATGTCAAATATTCAGTCAGCGACGGCTAAATTATTAATTAACGGTAAATTCGTAGAGTCAAACACTACAGAGTGGCAAGACATTCTAAATCCTGCAACTCAAGAAGTTTTGGGTCGTGTTCCAATGGCGACTATGGAAGAAGTGGATGCAGCGATTGCTTCAGCGCAAGAGGCGTTTAAGACTTGGCGCTTAACACCTGTTCAAGCACGTATGCGCATTATGCTGAAGCTACAAGATTTGATCCGTAGCAATATGAAAGACATTGCCCGTGTACTGACTGCTGAGCAAGGAAAGACGCTAGCAGATGCTGAAGGTGATATTCAACGTGGTTTAGAAGTCGTAGAGCATGCGTGTTCGGTTGGCACACTTCAAATGGGCGAATATATAGAAGGTGTGGCACGTGGTGTGGATACCTATACCTTGCAGCAACCTTTGGGTGTATGTGCAGGAATTACGCCATTTAACTTTCCTGCGATGATTCCACTGTGGATGTTCCCCATGGCCATTGTCAGTGGAAATACCTTTGTTTTAAAGCCATCAGAACAAGATCCATTATCGACCATGATGCTTGTAGAACTTGCAATTGAAGCTGGTATTCCAGCAGGCGTGTTGAACGTAGTGCATGGTGGTAAAGACGTCGTTGATCGTTTATGCACACATCAAGCTATTAAGGCCATTTCATTTGTAGGCTCTACGGCTGTTGGTACACATGTATATAACCTTGCAGGACAGCATGGAAAACGTGTGCAGTCAATGATGGGGGCTAAAAACCATGTGGTGGTGATGCCAGATGCCAATAAAGAACAAACCTTAAATGCTCTCGTTGGTGCAGCATTTGGTGCAGCAGGTCAGCGTTGTATGGCTTTGTCAGTTGCTGTCATGGTTGGTGAAAGTAAAGAATGGGTCAATGAGCTGGTTGAAAAAGCCAAAACGCTGAAGGTTAATGCAGGGCATGAGCCGAATACCGATATTGGCCCAGTCATTTCACCTCGCGCAAAAGCACGTGTACTGGATTTAATTCAAAGCGGTGTAGAGCAAGGCGCAGAACTGTTGCTGGATGGTCGTGATGTTGAGGTCATCGGCTATGAGCAAGGAAACTTTGTCGGAGCGACGATTTTTAATCAAGTTTCAACCGATATGCGTATCTATACCGAAGAAATCTTTGGACCCGTGTTAGCCATTATTCATGTTGATACTCTGGAGCAGGCGATTGAATTGATTAATGCCAATCCATTTGGCAACGGTGTAGGACTGTTTACACAAAGCGGTGCAGTCGCACGTACATTCCAAAGCGATATCGATATTGGTCAAGTGGGTATCAATATTCCAATTCCTGTACCTGTTCCTTTCTTTAGCTTTACAGGATCGCGTGGTTCAAAACTGGGTGACTTAGGTCCATATGGTAAGCAAGCAGTTCAGTTCTATACACAAACTAAAACTATCACCAGTCGTTGGTTTGAAGATACACAAGAAAAAGGTGAAGTGAATACCACCATTAACCTACGTTAATTTAGGAGTTCAAGGATGAATATTGCCTTTATCGGTTTAGGAAACATGGGCGGAAAAATGGCCCAAAACCTACTCAAAGCAGGTTTTACGGTTTACGGTTTTGACTTAAGCGAAATTGCGATTCAGCATTTTACTGAAGCAGGTGGCATTGTTTGCCAAAGCCCACAAGATGCCGCGAAACAAGCAGATGTCGTGATTAGCATGTTGCCTGCTGCCAAGCATGTCAAAGAGGTGTACTTGGGAGAAAATGGTGTATTAGCGGTAATGAAAGCAGGAAGCTTATGTATCGATAGCAGTACCATTGATCCGCAAACCATTAAGGATATAGCCGAAGCCGGTGCTGCACATCAGATAAAAATCTGTGACGCACCTGTTTCAGGCGGCACTATTGGTGCTCAGGCAGGTACTTTAACCTTTATGGTCGGTTCAGATGATCAAACCTTTGAAAGAACCAAAGCTGTATTGGGCCACATGGGTAAAAACATTGTGCATTGTGGTGATGTGGGTGCAGGTCAAATTGCAAAAATTTGCAATAACTTGATTCTTGGTATTTCCATGGCAGCCGTTGCTGAAGGTATGGCGCTCGGTGCGCGTCTGGGGATTGATCCTCAAGCCCTAGCAGGTGTTGTGAATAGTTCGAGCGGACGTTGTTGGAGTTCGGATGTATGTAATCCATGGCCGGGTATCTCAGCGAATGCACCTGCGGGACGTGGTTATACCGATGGTTTTGCAACGCAGTTGATGTTGAAAGATCTAGGATTGGCTGTAGAAGCCGCAGGACAAGTCAAACAGCCAATTATTTTAGGCGGACTAGTTCAGCAAATGTATCAACAGCTGTGTTTACAAGGTAATGCACACTTAGATTTTTCAAGTATCGTGCAGCAATACTTACCTAAGGACGCTGAATCGCATTGAACACCAATCTAGCCTAGGGATGGCTAACAATATAAACACTCGTGTCGGAACAACAATAAATTGAGACTGAGGTAGAGAAGATGTCGAATTATCAAGATGTTGCAAAGGCATTTGACTTAAATCATGCTGCCAAAGAAATGTTATCAGGCTCTTTAGAGCAATTAAATGCATGTTATGAATGCTGCGACCGTCATGCGATTGATCAAAATAAGGTCGCACTATATTGGCAAGGTAAAGATGGGCGGAAAGAACAATATACCTTTGCAGAGCTGCAACAGTGGTCGAGCCAATTTGCCAATTTTTTAAAGTCACAGGGTGTGCAAAAGGGTGATCGTGTATCGGGTTTATTACCCCGTACAGTTGAATTACTTGTGGTGATTTTAGGGGCTTGGCGAATAGGTGCTGTATATCAACCGCTATTTACCGCCTTTGGCCCCAAAGCCATTGAACATCGTTTACACCTTGCACAAAGCAAATTGGTGATCAGTGATGTGGGTAATCGTAGTAAATTAGATGAAGTTGCACATTGTCCCCAAATCGTTACTGTTGCAGATCGAGCGGGTCAAGGGATTCAGCAGGGGGATTTAAACTTTTGGGATGAAGTCAAAGCACAGTCTACAGCGTGCGACTTCGTCTTACAGAGCATCAATGATCCATTTCTTCTAATGTTTACCTCAGGTACCACAGGTCCTGCAAAACCATTAGAAGTCCCGCTCAAAGCCTTAATCGCATTTGGTCAATATATGAAAAATGCGGTAGGGCTGCGTGAAGATGATTCATTTTGGAATATTGCCGATCCGGGTTGGGCTTATGGTTTGTATTATGGCATCACTGGGCCACTTTTACTTGGACATGCAACGCTCTTTTACGAAGGCGGTTTTAGCATTGATAGTCTCTGTCAGATCGTAGATGACTACAAAGTGACGAACCTTGCAGGCGCACCGACAGCGTATCGGATGATGATGGCGGCTGATCCTGAACAAATGGTAAAACTCAAAGGAAAATTCCGTGTGGTCAGTAGCGCTGGAGAGCCGCTTAACCCTGAAGTGTTCCGTTGGTTTAAACAAGTCCTAGATGCACCCATCTTTGACCATTATGGTCAGACTGAAGTTGGTATGGTGGTGTGTAATCACCATGGTTTACAACATGATATTCGCGCAGGTGTCGCAGGTTATGCCAGTCCAGGATATCGCGTGGCGGTTGTTGATGAACAAGGGCAAGAGCTAGCTGCAGGAACGCCGGGAGTGCTTGCTGTCGATATTAGTCAATCACCGATGATGTGGTTCGGTGGCTATAAAGAAAGTCGTAAGTCACCCTTTGTAAAGCATTATTACCTCACTGGTGATACCGCGGAATTACACGCAGATGGCAGTATGAGCTTCGTTGGTCGTAATGATGATGTGATTACAACATCAGGTTATCGTATCGGGCCATTCGATGTAGAAAGCGCTTTACTTGAGCATGATGCAGTGATTGAAGCAGCGGTAATTGGTGTACCTGATCCAGATCGGACAGAAATCGTAAAAGCTTTTGTAATTTTAGCTGAGCATGTCACAGCGTCAGAAGAATTAGCGGAGCAGCTAGGGCAATTTGTGAAAAAGCGCCTATCTGCACATGCTTATCCACGATTGGTGGAGTTTGTTCAAGAACTGCCTAAAACTCCAAGTGGAAAAATTCAGCGTTTCTTATTAAGAAATCAAGAGATTGCGAAACAATCCACGCAGCATGCAAGTTAAATGACGTAACGATTAACTCTAAATTAATGCCGAACAATCAGGATCAAAATCAAGCTTTCATTCAGTTTTAGTCATTTTCAAAGTGGATGAAAGCAATTGATTGATGTACAGGAAGATAAGATGCAATTTACCGAAGAACAATTATTAATTCAGGACATGGCACGCAGTTTCGCGCAGGAACAAATTAAACCTCAAGCGGCCGAATGGGATAAACACGGTACCTTTCCCAAAGCGGCTTTAGCGCAGATGGGAGAACTGGGTTTATTGGGCATGCTGGTATCAGATGAATGGGGTGGTTCAGATACAGGTAATCTTGCCTATGTTATGGCTTTAGAAGAGATTGCAGCGGCCGATGGGGCAACCTCAACCATTATGAGTGTACATAACTCAGTAGGCTGTGTTCCTATTGCTAAATTTGGCACAGAAGAACAAAAGCAGAAATATTTAGTGCCTTTAGCACAAGGCAAAATGATCGGTGCATTTGCATTAACTGAGCCGCATACAGGTTCAGATGCTGCTGCCATTAAAACTCGTGCAGTCAAAGATGGTAATGAATGGGTGATTAATGGTGCTAAGCAGTTTATTACCTCTGGTCATAATGCAGGGGTAATCATTGTCTTTGCTGTGACTGATCCAAGTGCAGGGAAAAAAGGCCTGAGTGCTTTTATTGTCCCAAGAGAAACTCCCGGCTATGAAGTGATTCGTACTGAAGAAAAGCTTGGATTACATGCCTCAGATACCTGCCAAATTGCACTCACAGATGTGCGTGTGCATGAAAGCCTAATGTTAGGAAAAGAAGGTGAAGGTTTGAAAATCGCCTTATCAAATCTAGAAGGCGGTCGTATTGGTATAGCGGCGCAAGCGGTAGGTCTTGCACGAGCAGCATTAGAAGAAGCAACCCGATATGCCAAAGAGCGTATTACCTTTGGTAAACCAATTTTTGAACATCAGGCAGTTGCGTTCCGATTGGCAAGTATGGCGACAGAAATAGAAGCCGCACGCCAATTGGTCTATCACGCGGCACGTTTAAAAGAAGCAGGACAGCCTTGCTTAAATGAAGCGTCTATGGCCAAGCTTTTTTCATCTGAAATGGCTGAACGTGTTTGCTCCGCAGCATTACAAGTCTTTGGAGGTTATGGCTATCTCAAAGATTTCCCTATAGAGCGTATTTATCGTGATGCACGTATTTGCCAAATCTATGAAGGCACAAGTGATATCCAACGTCTAGTAATTGCCCGCAGCTTATAACGTGGTCTTTAAGACATTTAAACGAAAAGGCTTCAGATATAAAGCCTACTCATAAATATTGAACATATATAGGGATCTCACATGCAATTTGAAACGATTCTGCTCGAAAAAAACAATGGTGTTGGACTCATTACTTTAAATCGTCCTCAGGCCTTAAATGCGTTGAATAGCACATTAATTCAAGATCTTAATTTGGCCTTGGATGATTTAGACAGAGATTCTTCCATTGGCTGTATGGTTATTACAGGTTCAGAAAAAGCCTTTGCCGCTGGTGCAGATATTAAAGAAATGGCTGAACTGAGTTTCCCAAATATTTATTTGGATGATTTTTTTCATCTGGCAGATCGAATTGCACAGCGCCGTAAACCTTTAATCGCAGCTGTCAGTGGTTATGCGTTAGGTGGAGGCTGTGAGTTAGCGCTCATGTGTGACTTTATTTACTGTGCCGACAATGCAAAATTCGGTTTACCAGAAGTGACATTGGGAGTAATTCCCGGAATAGGTGGTACACAGCGCTTAACGCTTGCTATAGGTAAGGCCAAAGCCATGGAAATGTGTCTGACTGCCAGACAAATGGGCGCAGTAGAAGCAGAGCAGAGTGGTTTAGTTGCTCAAGTCTTTCCTAAAGAGGAGTTGGTCGAAAAGACCTTAAAAGCTGCTGAAAAAATAGCCGAAAAATCTGTAGTGGCAACCATGATGATCAAAGAGTCAATTAACCGTGCATTTGAAGTCAGTTTGCAAGAAGGTTTACGTTTTGAACGTAGAACATTCCATTCGATTTTTGCAACTCAAGACCAAAAAGAAGGCATGCAAGCATTTGTTGAAAAGCGCCAAGCCAATTTTAAAAACAATTAAAAAGAAAAAAGGATGATACGGATATGAGTACAAATAACTTAATGATTGAAGAACATGGACATTTAGGCCAAATCAGTTTAGATCGCGTGGCAAGTTTAAATGCCTTGTCTTTGGAAATGATCCAAGGGATTCAACAGCAATTAGCACTTTGGGCTGATCAAACTAATATTCATGCCGTACTTATTCGCTCAAATAGTCCCAAAGCATTTTGTGCAGGTGGAGATATTCGCTATCTTTATGATAGTTATATGAATGGTAAAGAAGATCATCAAGCTTATTTTCAAGCTGAGTATGAAATGCTGAATAGCATTCGTGCCTATGAAAAACCCATTATTGTCATACTTGATGGCTATGTACTTGGCGGTGGATTTGGCTTAGCGCAAGCATGTCATGTGCTTGTGAGTAGCGAAAAATCTAGATTTGCCATGCCTGAAACTGCCATTGGATTTTTCCCAGATGTGGCTGCGACACACTTTTTATCACGTTTGGATGATATTGGTGTGTACATGGCAACTACGGGCGATCAAATCAGTGCCAGCGATGCGTTATATCTAGATTTAATTGACTACCATGTTCCGAGTGAGCAACTTGTTCAATTAGAAGAAGAATTAAAAAATTCCAAGCAACTAAGCAAGGAAAATATTGAACAATTGATTGCGAAATATATTACTCGACCAGCGGAAAGTGAACTTAGTCAAAATGCAGATTTAATTCGTAAGCATTTTGGTTTTGAGAGCATTGATGCCATTGAAAATAGTCTTGAAAATGAACAGCATAATGATGCTCAGCCGTGGGCGTTAAAAATACGCAATACCTTGGAACAACGATCTCCAATCGCGAAAAGAATCAGTTTACAACTCCAGCATTTAGGTCGTGGTCTTTCACTAACGCAATGCATGCAAATTGAACGACATTTGCAAGACGTTTGGTTTCAACATGGCGATATTGTCGAAGGTGTGCGTGCATTAATTGTGGATAAAGACAAACAGCCAAAGTGGCAACAGTCTAGTCCGACTTTAGACAAAATAATGGAGGAAATATCTATTTAATCAGTAGGTTTATATATTTAACGGTTCAAAAACTTGGTCAATATTCCTATTTGATTTCATGTTCGATATGAACAAGTGACTCAGCGTAAATTGAACATATAAGATCTAAAAATATTGATTTTCAAGAAGAAAATCATCACATAAACCAAGCATCGTGAAAATGCAACATAGAAATATCTTGCAGAATAAGGAAGATAACAATGCAAAATGTACAGGGAAACACAGCTCCACCAGCTAAGTCCTCGCATCGTTTAGCGGGTATTTCCAGCATGGTGGGTACAACCATCGAATGGTATGACTTTTTTATCTATGGTGCTGCCGCAGCACTCATTTTCAATCGACTTTTTTTCCCAAATCTTGATCCCTTAACTGGCGTGTTGGCTGCATTTGCAACCTATGCTGTAGGCTTTATTGGTCGACCACTTGGTGGAATTGTTTTTGGTCATTTTGGCGATAAAATTGGTCGTAAATCAATGTTATTGGTTACATTAATGTTGATGGGTATTCCCACGGTGATGATTGGGTTGTTACCGACTTTCGAAACCATTGGTTATTGGGCAACTGTTTGTTTAATTATTTTAAGATTTATACAAGGCATGGCCATGGGTGGCGAATGGGGCGGAGCAGTCCTCATGGCGGTAGAACATGCGCCAGCGGGAAAAAAAGGCTTTTGGGGAAGTTTACCGCAAGCCAGTACAGGTGGTGGTTTATTGCTCGCTTCGGTGGCTTTAGGTCTAGTCTCAATGTTGCCTGAAGAAGCACTTTTTAGCTGGGGTTGGCGTCTACCATTTTTAGCCAGCATTATTTTACTGGCTGTAGGTTGGTATATTCGCGTAAAGGTGCCTGAGTCTCCAGACTTTGAAAAAGTTAAAGCTCAAACCGAAACAATTAAAGTTCCAGCAAAACAAGTGTTTAAAAATCATCCTAAGCAGTTGATTACGATTATTTTATCTCGTGCTGCTGAAAATGCTTGGTTCTATTTGGCATCGACATTTGCTTTAGCTTATACAACCACACAGCTAAATATTCCTAGACAAGATATCTTGTTTGCAACAATTTGTGGTGCTGCAGTCATCATGGTTATTACGCCAATTTTTGGGCATTTGTCTGATAAAGTTGGGCAAAAAAACATGTTTAGATTTGGTTTATGCGTACTGGCTTTATACAGCTATCCATTTTTTGCGATGTTAAATACCAAGGATCCTGTATTGGTTTGGACGGCCATTGTGATTGGTATTGGCGTGGTTTTTCCTTTGATGTATGCGCCGCAGTCACAGTTATTTTCACGCCAATTTCCAGCAGAAATACGTTATAGCGGTATTTCAATCTCAGTTCAATTTGCAGGCGTGCTAGGTGGCGGTTTAGCACCATTAATCGCGACGAAATTACTAAGTATTGGTGATGGAAGCCCTAATTTAATTATTGCCTATATTTCAGGCTTTGCAGTGATTGCGATTATTGCGTCGTCATTTTTAAAGCCGGATCAAATAGAGCGAAAGGCAAAAGCATTTAGCAGTGAGGAAATCAAATCATCCTAAATCAATAATCAGGAAAACAATAGATTGATTTAAAATATAGAATTTCAATATAGAAATACATGTGAAAAAGCCATAGCAACAGTTGTTATGGCTTTTTCTTGTCTAAGGATTGTAGTAGGACAAATTTATTTTAGCGAAGCTTAGGAAATTAGCAATTTGAATACGGTGATGTGCAAGAGCTGTGAATCATCATCTTAGTAAATAAAGTTAAAACATTTCGTATAATGTATATTATGTTAAATAGCATATCCAAGACTGTGGCCTGCACAAACCATCTGTTGCCACAGCTCGACATCGTGAATATGCAAAATTCATTCACGATGCCGAGTATCCTAATGAACATAATATACGTTATGCCGAAATCCGTGAGCTTTAGTTAACAAAATATTGTTCTAAATCTAAAAAAGCAAACTGCTGAACTGTTGAACCATCATCAACCTGAAAAGATTCATTTTCTACCCTTGTACATTGATAAAACTTATCAAATTTTATTGGTGCTGGTAAAAATTTCTGATGCTGAATAACTACAATACAATTTTCATTTTCTTTAATTGAATCACATTCATCAAATTCAATAATTTTGAAATCCGGATACTGATCTTTTAAATATCTAGCAAAAATAGACTTGCCTGAAGCTGGACGACCTGTAATTAAAATTTTCATAAAATACCCTATTTGAATGTTTTCTAGTCAATCGTAACCCGCATGTTATAAATGGGGGTAGAAAAATCAGTCAGGAGACTAGATTCAGGGCTATGGAATTGCAGTTCTGGGGTGCTTTCCCCCGTGTTTTTACGGGTAATGATGGTTTTTTGATCAATCTTTTTAGACATTAGAAACCACCCCAAACAATAAAATTTATTGGCGATCTAACAAATTCAAAACATTCATGAAATGCTAAATCTTCATCATTAATAAAATACTGGCCACATCCACTGCAAAAATGATCCATGAATCACCCCAAACAACGAGTTAAATGAAATGAAATAACTGATTTATGCATGATTGAATAACAGCGAGGAAATTCAACTGTGTCGATCTGGTGAACCGAATGAATAAGCATCAGCAATCCCCCATTTCTTCTTTTAATTCAGCATTTGTTTTTTTATAGATATCTGCATGAGCATCAATCAGCGAATAGTCATAAGCCATTTCAGAAGCAACCAATGCCAAATGCTCTAAACACTGCTCTGTGGAGAAAGCAGGAACAAAGTTATCAATTGCACATTGACCATTCTGAGAAACAAGCTCAGCTACCCTGTTAAATGCCGCTTGGGTGAAAGACTGTAAATCAGGAAAATTGTAGTTAATCATATAAAAGTTACCTAGTAACTTGGTTTAACGAATTAAACAAAGTTTATAGGTAACTTGTAAACTAATAAATAGAGTTAAAATTAACTTAGTAACTGTTAAACGAAGATCGAGAAAATGAGTAAAGTCTATAAGCTGAGAACAGATGAGGTCGAAGCTATCAAAGAAACCTTAATGAAATTTGTTGTACAGAAAAAAAGTCTAATGGCAGAAAGTGATGTAATACATGCACTTATTAAATATCATCTACAAAATTTAAAAGCAGATGAAGTACTTAAATATAGACAAGATGTTCTAGGAAAAGACGAATAATGTTTATTGGAATAATTTGCATCATTGTCGGATTTATATTCGGATACCTCTGGAGAGATTCACGCCCTGAAAATGAAAAGCCCAAAACTCAAAAAACAAGGAATGTATATCTCAGCTATAACGAAAGACAGCGAGAAAAAATTCGCTATTACAATGATGCAGATAGAATCAGACAGCTAAATCTACTTTCCCCCAATGAAAGTAAATTTATGCGACTACTACAACATCAATTTGAAGATCAAAGGCTTATTGTAAAAGACAGACGCTTTTATATTGCCGATCAAGATAACTACCCGATTGCAATATTTGAATATCGAGATGGAACAAAAGAACTAAAAGTAAAAGATGTTGAAGATGGAATTCCTGTATTTCTATACAAGGCAATTATCTCCAGTGATGCAATTGCAGAAGATAAGCAAGCGCTCAAATCGAATGTCGCATAACGTAATTATTATGTTAAATAGATATCATCTGAAATTTTGTTCATTAATGTTGATATAAACTAACGATTACCTCCTTGAAATGTCAAGTTTTCTATTGCTAAAACTATTCTGAGGCTTTAATAATTCCCCATAAATAGTTGTCAATTTAAAAATATTTTTCTCTCAAAGTAATTAAATTGAACATATAAAAAGGAATAGAGAAATTTCTCTATTCCTTAAGCTAATTTATCTTAGAAATCATATTTCGCCATGATTTCTATACGGTTGTCGTTACCTGTTATCCCTTCAACTGTTTGACGCTCGCCATAGACATATTCCATACCGAGTGTAATGGGTTTGATTGGGTTATACATGACATTGAGCCAGCCTTGCTGAAGATGATCATTTCCACCAACCATGTTTTCTTTATAATGCATTGCACTATAAGCTAAAGTACCGCGTAAGTTAGGACTAAATTTATATGTTGTGCCGATATTGAACGTATCAAACTCTACAAGATCCAAATCATCATTTTTTACAAAATAATTATTTGCATTATATAATAGGTATTTATTGTCGCCGGATGCATGAGAATAATTAAAACTTAAAATAATATTATCAATGTCATATTTAGTTCCGACTCCTATCCCCCAACCTAATGCAGTCTCATCATTTAAATCACGTGCACGTACCTCTTGAACCATCCCTCGAACTGTAATAATTCCAGCTCCTTCAGCAAATTTATGAATAATTTTTGCTGTGGCTGTAGGTAAGCGATTTTGTTCATTACCCTTTTCTAGACCTAAAAAATATTTTGTATTTTTACTTAAATTATCAGTAAATCGAACCATTGGTGTACGGTAGGTACCAGAACCTAATGCACCATTAAAATCAATCATTTCTGGTATTGTTTCAGTAGACAGAAAATTAGAGGTAGTTTGACCAATTAACCAGTTGTTATAAGTCATATAAACATGGCGTAATCGGACGGTATCCTTATCTGGACCACCCCGGAAATCGATTTCAATTTTACCGCTTACATCTGCTTCTTGATTGGGAGCTTTAAAATCTAAACCTATTCGCGTAGTTGTAAGCGTTGCATCTAAACGATCTTCAGTCGATTTTTTATTTGCATCTCCTTCTAGCGTCACGCTATTGATGCTGTTAAACATGCCTTTTGCACCTTCAATTTGATAGGCAGCATCAGCACGCACAAAACCATAAAGGTTCACCTCTGCTCCGCCCTTCGATTTCCTTTTCAGTGTAGAAGCGTCCGCAGTTTTTGGGGAATGATCTGATGTTAAATGTACTGGGGTGGTTGATGATTCAACTTTCGCATTTGTTGACCAAGGGGTATTTAAGTTTTGTTGCTGAATCCAGGCTTTTACTGCTTCAAGTTCACTACGTAACTCTTGTATTTGTTGTTGTTCAGCTTCACCTGCATATGCATTGCTGAACATGAAAGTCATTACCGTGAATGCAAGGGTATTTACAACCAAGCGCATAAAGATCTCCAATATTTTAAATAAGGTTCGTCCATGACTTTTTGATTTTTCAAAAATTTTATTTTATATTTTTAAATCAATATCAATAATTTATTAATTATCTGAATTAAAAATCATAATGAATTAGAAGATTTTTAGAGATCCTAGAAATCTTCTAAAGAGTTTTTACTTTCTGCTGATGATCAAGGCAATTCCTTGCCCCACACCAATACACATTGAGCAAAGTGCATAATTTCCATCTATAGCTTCAAGCTGGTTTAGGGCTGTCGCTACCAGACGTGCACCTGAAGCACCCAGTGGATGACCAATAGCGATGGCCCCGCCATTTGGATTAACGCGAGCTTCATCATCCGCCAAGCCTAAATCGCGAGTACATGCCAATGCTTGAGCAGCAAAGGCTTCATTCAGTTCAATGACATCCATCTGATCTAGAGTTAGACCTGTTTGATCAAGAAGCTTTTTGATTGCTGGAGCTGGACCAAAGCCCATGATGCGTGGCTCTACACCTACGACAGTTGAAGCAATAATTTTGGCACGTGGTTTTAAACCATATTTTTCTACAGCTTCATCTGATGCAATCAGAATTGCTGCTGCACCGTCATTGATTCCTGATGCATTGCCTGCTGTCACAGT
Source organism: Acinetobacter amyesii (assembly GCF_002018365.1). Taxonomy (GTDB): domain Bacteria; phylum Pseudomonadota; class Gammaproteobacteria; order Pseudomonadales; family Moraxellaceae; genus Acinetobacter; species Acinetobacter amyesii. The sequence continues at coordinate 39,793 of NZ_MVKX01000007.1, read as the reverse complement.
CCCATCGGCTTTTACTACAGGTTTAAGCTTGGCTAAGCCTTCTGCTGTGGTTGACGAACGTGGATGTTCATCGGTATCCAACACAATCGTTTCACCTTTACGCTGTGGGATACTGACAGGGATAATTTCGTTTTTAAAGAAGCCTTTGGCTTGTGCGGCTGCCGTACGCTGTTGGCTTTCTAAAGCAAACTTATCTTGATCTATACGGTTAATATTGAACTGTTCAGCAACATTTTCAGCGGTTTGCGGCATGGTTTCTACGCCATACAGTTCTTTCAGTTTTGGATTAATAAAGCGCCATCCCATGGTGGTATCTTCAATCTTTTGACTGCGGCCATATGCACTGTCTGATTTGCCCATTACAAAAGGCGCACGTGACATGCTTTCTACACCACCTGCAATGATCAAATCAGCTTCATTAGCTTTAATCGCTCGAGCAGCCATAGCAATCGCATCAAGGGATGATCCGCACAAGCGGTTCACTGTCGTTGCAGGGACTTGGTAAGGCAAGCCTGCAAGTAGTGCTGACATACGGCCCACATTACGGTTGTCTTCGCCGGCTTGATTGGCGCAGCCGTAAATTACGTCATCAACTTGTTGCCAATTTACAGATGGATTACGTTCCATCAGTGCTTTAATTGGCAATGCACCTAAGTCGTCTGCACGCACTGGTGCAAGTCCGCCTGCATAGCGGCCGAAAGGTGTACGGATGGCATCGATGATGTATGCGTTTTTCATCATAAATCCTTTTTATAGATATGTGTCGTTGATTAAATTCAATTATTTTGTAGGCGTATTTTTTTACGTCTTAAAGCTGCTTCATAACGGCATTTCTTAAGTTCTGAATCAACATTTAAGGGAGCGATCTCAGACGGTTTACCATTATTATCAACTGCCACCATTGTGAAATAGCAACTGTTGGTATGCCGTATTTGGCGACTTTGGATATTTTGAGCTTCAACACGAATTCCTATTTCCATAGAACTTCGCCCGACATAATTTACATTTGCCAGAAATGAAACCATTTCTCCTACTTTAATAGGTTCCTTAAATAAAACCTGATCGACCGATAAAGTAACGACGTAGGTTCCTGAATAACGACTGGCACATGCATAAGCAACTTGATCGAGTAACTTCAGTATTGTTCCCCCATGAACATTGCCAGAAAAATTAGCCATATCCGGTGTCATCAATACACTCATCGTTAAACTGCTTTGATCACTCATGTTCAATCTGTAAGTCAGTATTTGTTGATTTGGATTATATTGAATTGAAATTAATAAAAATTTCCAAAAAATCACGACCTCATGTCTTTCTTTCAAGTAAAAAAAAGCCTGAGCGAAGTCAGGCGAATAGGCAACTCTTACTTAAAACAGAACCGATTAAGCTGTTTTAGCAAGTTTTTGAAAAATTGAAATATCTCCAGCAATAAAACCAGAGCCTGAAACTTCAGCCAAAGCTTTTTGTTTTTCATAGAGTTCATCTAGATTCTGTCTTGACGCCCAATATGCAGGTCCACCTTCCCATTTAGGAAATCCAAAGCCATTGATCATCACTAGATCAATATCATTCATTCTTGCTGTAACACCCTCCGCCAAAAGCAAGGCCGCTTCATTGGCCATAGTGAGTAATACACGTTCTATAATCTGCTCAGAACTAAATTCTTTACGTACAATTTTTTTCTGTTCAGAGGCATACATAATTAGCTCTGTTATAACGGGATCTATCTGCTTTTTTCCATCAGCATAGCTGTAATAACCTGCTTGAGTTTTTACACCAAAACGGCCTAATTCACATATTTGATCTGGAATTGAAACATAACGCGCCTCAGGATTACGTTTATGCGCATTGGCTTTTCGCATATTCCATGCGATATCCAAGCCAGATAAATCACCTACCGCAAACGGCCCCATATTAAAGCCATAACGTTCAATTGCTTCATCAATTTGGTGTGGTAAAGCACCCTCTTCCAGCATTAATTCACATTGATATCGATAAGCCGCATATATACGATTTCCAATAAATCCAAAGGAATTTTTACAAATAATCGGGAGTTTTCCTAATTTTTGAACTAATGCAAATGCTGTAGCGATGACTTCTTGAGACGTATTATTTCCGTGGATCACTTCAACTAAACGCATGATATGCGCTGGGTTAAAGAAATGAATCCCCACAATGTTTTCTGGTCGAAGGCTGACTTCTGCAATTTCATCCAAATCAATATATGAGGTATTGCTAGCAATAATGGTGTTTGCAGATGCAATACTTTCAATTTTTCGAATTAAATCTTGTTTTACCGCTAAATTTTCAAAAACGGCTTCAATCACTAAGTCCGCATGTTCAAATGCGGATTCATGATCGCTAAGTTCAAGCTGTGCAAGCTGAACATCTCTTAGTCCGGTTTTAATACGTGCGGATGTTATATCTGCTTCATAAATGGAATCAATCCGCGATTTGCATTGAACTAATATTGATTTTGATTGGTCATAAATAGTGACATGAAACCCTGCTTTTAAAGCTGATACAGCTATGCCAGTTCCCATAGTGCCTGCACCCACCACAACAATATTTTTCAGCGGTTTAAGCGGTGCTTCTTTCAAATTAATGACTTTTTTAGCATTTGTTTCAGCAAAGAATAAATGCCTGCGCGCAAAAGCCTCTTCACCTATACGCAATTGCTGGAAAACGCGTCGTTCTTCAGCCAAACTTTCATAGAAATCAACATCAGCAGTTGCCTTAATCAAACGGATTGATTCTTGAACAGGCGGTCGATGTTTTCCAGCCCTCAATGCTTTTTTTACAATGGCATCAAATTCAGCAGATTCATCTTTTTCAACAGTTTTATTTGATAATGGATTTTTTTGCGCTGTTTTCGCAAACTCTACTGCAAATTGGCGTAATTCACCTTCTGCAATTACATCTATCATCCCTAGCTTTAATGCTTCTTGTGATTTATAGCGCTTCCCTGAACAGATGACTTGAATGCTTTTAGCCATTCCAATTAAACGTGGTAAGCGCTGTGTTCCACCTGCACCCGGCAGCATACCTAAAGTCACTTCAGGCAAACCAACAATTGTATTTTCTGACGCTAAGCGTGCATCACAGCCCAAAGCCAGTTCATATCCACCGCCCAAGGTTGCACCGCTAATGGCTGCAATCACTGGTTTGGGGCATTCCTCAATTGCCTTGATCACTTGAGGCAACTCTGGCGGAGTAATTGGTTTGCCAAACTCCTTAAGGTCTGAACCAGAGATAAAGTTTTTGTCTTTACCAATAATGACAGCGGCTGTTAGTGTGTCATCTTGAGTAAATTTTTCAACGGCATCAAGCAGCCCCTTACGTACTGACCAAGACCCTGTATTTACTGGCGGATTATCGATCACAATAACCGCAATTGAACCGTCTATTTCATAATGAATCGTTTCTGTCATGACTTAACCTTCCTTGGCAATATGTACGAGTGCATCCACAGCTGTAACGCCTTGTCCTTGTGGGTTTACGATAAGTGGATTCATTTCAGCTTCTTCAATGTAGTATTCCTTAGATACTGCTAGCTGAGAGAAAGCCACTACAGTTTCGGCAATCGCTTTTAAATCGCCTTTCTGCTTACCACGGAAACCATCGAGAGCTTTGAGACCTTTTACTTCAGCAATCATTTCATAAGCTGAATCAAGCGTAACAGGCGCTAAACGCATTGAACTGTCTTTATAAAGTTCAGTTAGCACGCCACCTGCAGCCAGCATAACAATCGGACCCACGTCTTTGTCACGTTTAAAACCAACTAAAACTTCACCAAGACCTTTCACCATCGACTGGACTAAAACTTTTTCAACAGTCAGATTTGGGCAGTGTTTCTCAACGTTGGACTTAATTTGATTAATCGCTGCTTGAAGCTCTGAGTCATTTTGTACGTGCAAAATAACTCCCCCAACTTCAGTTTTATGACTGATTTGATCATGCAAAACTTTCACAACCACTGGATACGAGATGTCCAACGCTTTAGGTTGTGAAACATTCAACACTTGATATGGAGCATTTTGAATGCCTAATGGTCTTAGCAATTGATAAGCAGAATCTTCATCTAAAGTGACCGTAGTCGATTCATTAGGCTGAGAAACTTGCGCAGGGATTGGCATTGGTTGACGACGAGAAAATGCTGCATTAATTACATCAGCACACGCTTCTGGTGATTGGAATGCCGGCACGCCCGCCTGTTTTAATTGCTTTAACGCTTCTGGCGCATCAGGAACCAAGAAACTCACTAATGGCTTCTTGTAGGTCGAAATACTGTCAACAATCGGTTTGACTGCAAGATCTGGGTGATAACGGGCTGAAGAACCTGAAGCGACCAGTATCAGATCAAATTCAGGTGCTTCCTCAAGCACTTCTAGCGCAGCTTTCATCACTTCATACTTGGTACCAGCTAGTGTTAAATCGATGATACCGCCTGCATGAACCTCTACCCCACGTGCATTGAGTTTGGCAATCGTCTCGTCAGTAGGTGATACAACTGAAACATTACGTATACCGAGCTGATCAACGACCATTGCAGCTCCACCGCCAGTAGTCGTCAAAACACCCACATTAATTTGTTTTTTATTGGCAGTTTGTGATGGCACTTTGCTGAGCAGCGGAATCGCATTCAAGAAGCCATCTAGAGTTTCTACACGTGCAATACCGCAATCTTTAAAGAATGCTTCAGCTACGGCATCTTCACCAGCCATAGACCCTGTGTGAGAAACTGCCAGATCTGCGGCAACTTGTGAACGCCCTAGTTTGAATACCACCACAGGACGATTCAATTCAGCCGCTTTTACAGCAAATTCACGCAATTTATCTGCATGGCGCATGGACTCTAAAAACAACATATAGCCATGAATATCGGGGTTGTCTAAAGTTACTAAGCAAATCTCACCAACACTTAAATCAACCTCACCACCTACAGATACTAAACCGTAAAAGCCCGTGTGATGATTACGTCCACGTGAAGTCAGAGACCCAATCATACTGCCACTGTGCGACGCACAGAAAATATTGCCTTTTGGCAGTCCTGGTTCTGCAAATGCAGCATTTGCGGTTAGGAATAAATCCTCATAAAGGTTTACAATACCCAAGCTTGAAGGGCCAAGAATGCGTGTTCGATACTTAGCCTGCAATTCGCGCAATTTATTTTCTCGCACAATGCCTTCCTGTCCAGCTTCACTAAAACCACTCGCAATGAGTGTCACTACAGGAACACCTAATTTTCCACATTCCTCTACAGCATCTAAGGCTAATTCTGCACCTGTAAGTACATAGACATGATCTGGAACCTCTGGCAAATCTGTAAGTGAGGTATACGCTTTTTCACCCTGTACAGTTTCTCTGCGCGGGTTAATACAATAAATTGTACCTTTATAACCTGCATTTCTTAAAAAATGTAAAGGCCGCCCTGCAGTTTTGCTTTGATCATCAGAGATGCCCACTAAAGCAACTGTTTTAGGCTTCAGTAAAGCATCAGATAATTTCACGTCTTCTTTCAGCATTGAATTCATTTCTCTAAATCCTTTTAAATTTTACTTCGCGCGCTGATTAAAGCGACGACCAAATACATCTTCTGCAATACGGTTTTTCAATACTTCAATTGATCCACCTGCAATCATCCAACCACGTGTACGTTTAACACAGTACTCAACTAGTGATTCTGTCGAATAACCATAACCACCCATCGCTTGTAGTGCTTCGTTAGATACGTCCCAACCAGTTAAGTTACATGACAGCTTCGCAATACTCGTCTCATAGGCTGATGGCAGACCGCCATCGGCATTAATCGCAGCACGATAAAGTAGTAGTTGTGAACTTTCTAGTTTCAAAGCCATTTCAGAGAACTTCCATTGCAAACCTTGGAATTCGCATAATGCTTTACCAAATTGTTCACGATCTAAGCAGTGCTGACGTGCAACATTAAACGCATGACGGCCCAAAGCCAAGGCACGTGAAGCATTACCAATACGTTCGACATTAAAGCCTGAGATTTGCTTTTTAAATCCGCCTGGGCCTAGCAGCACATTTTCTTTAGGGATACGGCAGTTTTCAAAATACAGCTGACACCACTCTTCTCCGCTCATAAATGCAGACGGCTGACCCACATCAAAGCCTGGTGTACCGCGTTCCACAATCACAGATCCAATGCCATCCAAACCTGCACCGAAACGTACATAAATTAAAAAGGTGTCTGCATGCGGGCTATGTGTAGAAAAGACTTTTGAACCATTGATAATGTAGTGATCGCCATCTTCAACTGCTGAAGTTTTCAGTTCAGTTACTGACGAACCAGCGCCCGGCTCACTCATACCTAATGCTAATAAAGTTTTTCCTGCTAAAAGATCAGGTAGAAATTTTTCTTTCAAATATGACGATGCATATTCGGCAAATGTCCGGATTGCGCCAAAGTTACCAGCTTGAACCACATCAGCGCTTTTCGGGCAAACCAAAGCGAGTTCCTGAATGGCAATTACAGCATCCATCAGCGTGCCACCAATACCACCATCTTCTTCTTTCAGAGTAATACCCAGCAAACCCATTTCAGCTAATTTGGCAGCAATTTCCCAAGGATAGTCATGTGAATGCGCACGTTCTAAAGCACCATCTGCTAGTTCCTTTTGGGCAAATTTTCGTACCGATTCTGCGAATGCGTTCTGTTCTTCGGTTAAATTGAAATCCATGTGATTAACTCTATTTACTATAACTTTATAGAATTAGAATAAGTGTTTTGCTGTATCTATGTTTTCACAAAAATCATCACGCTATGACTTATTTGAGAAAATGTAAAATAAAAAAAACGCCCTGTTAGGGCGTTTTTTAAACTGTCATTTATACCGCTTGTCTAGATGTTTTAGACTCGATTTTTTGTTCTGCACTATCTGCAGGAATTTCTTCATTTCCTTGAGGATCATAGAGATGCTCTTTAATAAAGAATACTGGCAGTACACATACTAAATATGCGGCACCCATCATCAAGAATCCGTAACCTACTGAAGCATTGGTAGCAACAAAACCGATTGCAATTGGGCCAATCGAAGAACCGATACGCCCCATATTATGTGCTACACCTAAAGATGTACCACGAATACGTGTTGGGAAGCTTTCTGCCATGTATGTGCCATAAACTCCAAAAGGTAGGCCGTATAAGAAGCCAAAAGCAATCAATAGCCACAAAATATTTGATGGCGAATTAAACATTACAATGATAATTAGGAAAGCTGCAGTACTTACTGTACCTAGGGCAAACGTTGCACGACGACCAATTTTATCACCTAAAATACCAGCAATGACTTTACCTAGAATCATGGCCGTATAACTACCCACCATAAACATGGTCAGTTTTTTGATTTGCATGCCAAGCTCTTGTTCTAGATACAATGGCATCCAGTTGTTTACACCGTAATAACCAAAATGCATAAAGCCACTTGCTAAGATCCAAAGTACCAAAATCTTTCGTACTGATGGTTCTTTAAATAAGGTTGCAAATGCTCCTTTTGGTGCTTTTGATTTAGTCGCGAGTTGTTTACGAATGCTATCTTTTGCGGATAACCAAGCATCTGATTCCGGAACCATAATATACATAGCAATTGCTAATATTACACCGACACTCGCCAACATAAACATTGGTCGCCAGCCAAACTCAGGAATAATCGTTCCAGCCAAAATACTTGCAACGATATAACCAACTGTAATACCAGTTTGTAATGTGGCTACAATCGTAGTTCTTTTATGAGTAGGGACTGATTCAGCTATTAAGGTACTACAGACCATATAAACAGACCCTAAGAATAATGCTGAAATGAACCTTAAAATTGCGAATTGAGTGACATTTTCAGCAAAAGACAAAAACGATGTAAGAATTGAAAAAACAAATACACAGAACGTAATTGTCTTTACACGGCCAAAGCGATCACTAGACCAGCCACCTGTTACACCGCCAAGTGCCATCCCGACAAGTGTTACACTACCTAGCATGCCAGCTTCAACTGCAGATAAGCCAAAATCTGCTTTAATACTTGCTAAACTAAATGCCAAAAACATGACATCCGCACCATCCACAATAAGTGTCAGAAATGCAAATATAAAAGCGAGTTTCCATTTTTTATTGCCACTTCCGTTATTGGCAACAGTATCTACATGCATAATAAATTTCCTTTGCAATATATCTTATAGTTAAACTATTAACTTTTCCTGTGAATTTACTTTGCGCGCTGATTAAAACGGCGGCCAAATACATCTTCTGCTATACGGTTCTTCAATATTTCAATTGACCCACCTGCAATCATCCAACCACGGGTACGTTTTACACAGTACTCAACCAGCGATTCTGTTGAATAACCATAGCCACCCATCGCCTGCAGTGCTTCATTGGATACTTCCCACCCCGTCAGGTTGCATGATAATTTTGCAATGCTTGTTTCATACGCGGATGGCAAACCACCATCGGCATTAATTGCAGCGCGATAAAGTAGTAATTGAGAAGCTTCCAGCTTTAATGCCATTTCAGCGAATTTCCATTGCAAGCCTTGAAATTCACATAACGCTTTACCAAACTGTTCACGGTCTAGGCAGTGTTGACGTGCCACATTGAAGGCGTGACGACCTAGTGCCAATGCACGTGAGGCATTGCCAATTCGTTCAACGTTGAAACCTGAAATCTGTTTTTTGAATCCGCCTGGACCGAGTAAAACGTTCTCTTTTGGAATACGGCAGTTATCAAAGTAAAGCTGACACCATTCTTCGCCGCTCATAAATGCTGATGGTTGTCCAACTTCAAAACCTGCTGTGCCACGATCCACCATCACTGAACCAATACCATCTAGACCTTCACCAAAACGTACATAGATCAGGAAAGTATCCGCATGTGGACTGTGTGTAGAAAACACTTTAGAACCATTAATGATGTAATGATCACCATCTTCTACTGCTGAAGTTTTCAGTTCAGTCACTGACGAACCTGCACCTGGTTCACTCATACCTAATGCAAGCAGTTTTTTACCTGCGAGTAGATCTGGAAGATATTTCTCTTTCAGGTATGGTGAAGCATATTCTGCGAAGGTACGGATTGCACCAAAGTTACCCGCCTGAACCACATCGGCACTTTTGGGACAAACTAATGCGAGTTCTTGAATTGCAATCACAGCATCCATAAGAGAGCCACCAATACCACCGTCTTCTTCTTTCACAGTGATACCAATTAATCCCATCTCAGCTAATTTGGCCGCAATTTCCCAAGGGTAGTCATGTGAATGTGCACGTTCCAATGCCCCATCAGCCAGTTCCTTTTGGGCAAATTTACGTACTGAGTCTGCAAATGCGTTTTGTTCTTCAGTTAAATTAAAATCCATGTGTCTAACTCTATTAATTAATCCTGTAAAGTTAGAATATTGGATATAATTGCATCATGTTTTCGCATTAATCATCATGGTATGACTTATTTAAAATACAGAAATTTTTGATGATAAAATTTTTATATAAAATAATTTAAAACCATATAAAACAAAATCTTAATAAAATTTAAATTTTTCTAATAAAAAAAGCAGTGAGTTAATTCAACTCACTGCTTTATATAGATTTGATTGAATGACTTATAAAGTTAAGTCAGCAACTCTTATATTTTCAAGATTCCAAATTTGATCTCTTAATTCTTTGGCGTGGGAAGTCGTTAAAACTCCTTCAACTAATTCATAGAATTTATTGTCTAATTCTTCATCTGAAAGAGGCGCCTCAGGATCACCTTTTCGACATGGAGAAAAATGCTCGAATGATTGACCATTTTTGAGTGTAAGTTTAACTTTTGCTGCGCGTTGATTAGGGAACTTAGAAGTTAATTCATCATCACTTTCTAAGATAAGTTTCTTCATTAATTCACGTGTTTCTATTGATGCCATTTGCTCATCTATAAATGCATTCAGACGAACACTTCCGTGTAAAAAGCCATGTGAAACAACATAAGGTAGACTAAAGCGGCATTGGAAAGCCGATTCAGGATTAAAATTACCTGTTACATCAAGTGCAGTTTGGTAGGTTCTTACAGTAATATTTTCAACATCTTCAAGATTAAGATTTTGATTCAGAATTTGGCTACGAATTTCTAAAACACCATCGATAGCCGCGAAAGTATGACCACAACAACCATGATTTTTTTGGGTCATTTTACAGACATTATAATCTGTACCTAAATTCAGAGTTGCCTTTTCCCATTTTGGATCTTTTGATAAGGCAGCACCAAAACCAACCTCGCCTTCTAAAATATCTAAAGCACCAGTGATACCTTTAGCAGCAGCTTTGGCTGCTGTAACACCAATTGAGGCAGCATGTCCACCATGGAGGGCTTTGGTCATTGCATCTGAACGGAATGCTTGCTGTAAACCTGAAGCAAAAGTTGTAGCTGTTGCAACAGCGTGTGAAAAAATATTTTTATCATTTGGGTTAATTAAGAATGCCGCTGCCGCTGCACTTCCGATTGCGCCTACAGTACCTGTAGTATGGAAATACTTATAATGAGATGGTTGAACAGCTGCACCTAAGCGAGTAGAGACTTCATAACCAACTACTACCGCTTTTAAAAACTCTAAACCAGAACGCTGATATTCATCTGCAACTGCTAAAGCAGCACTAATGACTGGTACTCCTGGATGATATACAGCATCCCGGAAAATATCATCGAATTCTACAGCATGTGAAGTAGTCCCCATGACCCATGCTGCAGTAGAAGAGAACGCATTTTTATTTAAACTAGGTATACGACTTTTGCCAATTCCACACTCTTCTTCAAAGGTTGCAACAATATTTTCCCCAACTTCAGATACAAAGCCTGGGTACAAAGCAGAAAACCAGTCAAGTACCACACGTTTTGCATGATGCAGTGTTTCTGTGTTTAGGTCTCGTTGTGCTTCTAATGCAGCATACTCTGCATATTTTTGAATGAGCGTAGTCATATATTCTTTACATCCCTTTAATTAAGTTCTTCAATCAACCAATCACGTAATTCAATAATCTTTTCTAATTTCGGTGAGTTTTGTGGCACTACAAGGTAATAGCCTAGATCACGTTTAAGTACGTAATTTGAAAAATAAACCAAACTTCTAGTTTCAATTTCTTGTTCAACAAGCTTTGTCTGTGCCATCGCAATTCCAATACCATCAATGGCGGCCTGATAAGCTAAAAGTGAGTTCGGAAGAATAAATTGATCTGTTTCAGAGCTTTCAATGTCTTGAGCTACTAACCAGTCCGTCCAATCTAATTTCCTATAGTTAGAATGTATAAGTTTATATTTATTTACATCTTGTGGAGCCGGTGGTCGAGTTAAATGGCGAATTAAAGCGGGACTGCATACAGGTCTGATTTCATCGCTACATAAAAAATAGCTCTCTACATCAGGCCAATTACCATCTCCAAATTGAATAGAAGCATCCACATTTTCGGTTGCAAAATCTACTGGAGCGACAGCAGTCTTTATATTCACCCGTAATTTAGGATTTTCAGCATGAAGTTTCTGTAGTCGTCTAACCAACCATTTTGCTGCAAACGTTGAATAAACACGTAAGGCTATATCATTGTTTTTTCTATAAGAGCTCATGCCACGTGTAGCAATAGCAATTTTATTAAATGCTGGCCCAATCTCTGCATAATATTTTTCACCAGCATCTGTCAGACTGATTCCAGAACGTTCGCGCTTAAAGAATTCAATTCCAAGATATTCTTCGATCAAGGTTATTTGTCTACTCACAGCAGATTGACTCACATATAACTCATCAGCCGCCTTCGTAAAACTTTTATGTCTTGCTACACATTCAAAAGTGCGTAGGGCATTTAATGGTGGAATATCGCGCATATCAACCTCCTATTTAAAGAAGCACATTATAAATCTTCACTTCAAGCTTACTTGCCTATCAATAAGTCGTATGATCATGTTTAACATGACCGCTACAAAGTATATTCAACAGCTTACCGTTTTATTGATAAGGTTATTTGCAGAAAACTCATCATAGTATGAGTTATAAAAAAGCAGCCTCCGAAAAGACTGCTTTTACCTAAAAAGAAAAGTGAAGAGCTATAAAATAACTTCGTCATATTTGGGTATACGTAGAAACGTAGAAATACACCAAACTACATGTTTGGGTAATTCGGACCACCACCGCCTTCAGGCGTTACCCAGGTGATATTCTGAGATGGATCTTTGATGTCACACGTCTTACAGTGAATACAGTTTGCCGCATTGATTTGGAAACGCTTATCACCGTCATCATTTTCCATGATTTCATATACACCCGCCGGACAGTAGCGCTGAGCAGGCTCATCCCATTTTGGTAAGTTGACGTTTACTGGAATCGACGCATCAGTCAGTTTCAAATGAGCAGGCTGGTTTTCTTCATGTACGGTATTCGATACGAATACAGAAGATAAACGGTCAAATGTAATTTTACCGTCTGGTTTTGGATAATTCGGTTTGAAGTTCGCAGCATCGACAGTTTTTAAAGCACTGAAGTCTGGCTGTAAGTCATGTAGTGTAAATGGCACTTTAAAGATGTTTTGATCAACAAAGTTGAACACACCACCCATCCATTGACCGAACTTATGCATTGCAGGACCAAAGTTACGAGCGTTATATAATTCTTCTTTTAACCAGCTGCTGTTATATTTCTCTGTGTACGCAGTCACTTCTTTTGCGAAGAAGTCTTCACCTTCAGTCACACGGGCAATAGCAAGGTCACCGCCTTTTTTCACACCGGCAGCAATTGCTTCAAATACAGCTTCACCGCACAGCATGCCTGATTTCATGGCAGTGTGAGAGCCTTTGATTTTTGCAAAGTTCAAGAAGCCTGCGTCATCACCAATCAAGCTGCCGCCTGGGAAGGTAAATTTAGGCAGCGAGTTGAAACCGCCTTTCACAACTGCACGTGCGCCATAAGAAATACGCTTGCCACCTTCAAGGAATTGCTTGATGAGTGGATGTGTTTTCCAGCGCTGCATTTCCATAAATGGGTAGATGTGTGGATTGGTGTATGACAAGTCTACAATCATACCCAAAGTAACTTGGTTATTTTCTGCATGGTATAACCACCAGCCACCTGAAGAACCTGTTTCAGCTAAAGGCCAGCCAGCACCGTGCATGACCGTACCTGCTTTATGTTTTACAGGGTCGATTTCCCAAAGCTCTTTAATACCAATACCGTAGTGCTGCGGATCAGCATCTTTATCTAAATCAAATTTAGAAATGAGGCGTTTGCCTAGATGACCGCGGCAACCTTCAGCAAATAACGTGTATTTTGCGTGAAGTTCATAGCCTGGGGTAAAGTTGTGCGTCGGTTCGCCATCTTTACCAATGCCCATGTCGCCAGTTTGGATGCCTTTTACCGTACCATCTTCATGATACAGAATTTCAGAAGCAGCAAAGCCTGGGAAGATTGATACTTCAAGTTCTTCTGCTTTCGTACCTAACCAGCGAACCACGTTGCCCAATGAAATGACATAGTTGCCGTCATTGTGCATGGTTTTTGGCACCATCCAATGTGGCATTTCCTGAGACTTTTCATCAGACAATAAGAAATAGGTTTTGTCTTCAGTAACAGGCACATTTAAAGGCGCGCCTTGTTCTTTCCAGTCAGGGAACAATTCATTGATTGCACGTGGTTCAAGCACAGCGCCAGAAAGAATGTGTGCACCTACTTCGGAGCCCTTTTCCACGACACAAACGGACAAATCGTTCAGGTTATTTTCAATTGCAAGTTGACGGATTTTAATCGCAGCAGAAAGACCCGCAGGGCCTGCACCAACGATGACTACGTCAAACTCCATTGCCTCTCTATCAATTTCTGCTTCTGGAAACATCCGCTAGCTACCTACAACCAATCAATTACCAATATTGATAAGTATAGAGAGACGCCGATTCATGAAATTTCGGAAAACTCATCTAAGTAGAACTTAAAGGAACAATGAAGCCATCTAATTAATTCTGCATTTAAGATATTTTTAGTAGAAAAAAAGTATTCTAAGCTAAGTTCATGAACTAATAATTTCTAAATTTATTTTTTTATTGTTATAAGCTATTAAATTAATTAAAAAATAAGCATAATTATATTTATGAACTAGATTTTAGGTGAACATAAGTTAAATAGAATATTATTTAATTCTGAGGAATAAACTTCTTTTGTCCATAAAAGTTAATTTTTAAATTTTCAATGTAAATTAAAGCTAAAAATAAAATCAGCTTTAGCTTTATTGCCTTATAGTATCAAAAGCTCATTTTTATAGAGGTATAACTCAACACCACTATGAAGTTAATCGCATATTTTTTCTTTAGATTGAATTTCTAATACACTATTACGTCAGCTATTACATTGGTTTGACCATGTAGTTTTGCTGCATTAACACTTTCATGTATTTGTTGTTGTTGTTGTTGTTGTTGTTGTTGTTGTTCTTCTTACATCTAATGCATTTATTAAATATTCTTTTAATTATTGTTTTTTAAGTTACTTAATGATTTATTACGGATAAAAAGATGAATATTTAATAAATATTCATCTTAAATTGTTTTATAAAATATTTTTTAAATATTCCCAAGGAAAAATACCTTGATTGTGACCATCACTGAAACAGATCTGTACACCATAACCTTGACTATTTAATTCGGTAACCTGTACATGTTCGACCAATGAAACCGGTAACTTCTTAATCTTGTTATAACGACAAAATGCACAAGGACATGCATTTCGCAGTTGATCATGACTTAAAGTGACGATCTTTTCTTCCGACCAAATAAAATGTATAAGATTTCGCTCAACATCAAACTGAATATCTGTTGGTTTTGTTTGCAAATTATTCTGCACTGGCTTGCTCCAAAATTAACCCTAAACCAATACGAATCGCTTTACGCACTTCAGGGTCTGGATCATCGGCGTGATTTTGTAAAAGTTGTTTAGCTTGGTTGCCACCTATTTCACCCAAAGCCAAAGCAACCTCTTTGCGGAGGTTACTAATTTCAAAATCAAAATTATGTGCTAAGCCATCCAAAGCTTGCTTGGATTTAATGAGTCCTAAACTACGCACCACTGCAATACGCACTTGCCAATAGGTGTCATACAACAATTCAACCAAATTTTCTTCAAGTGAGGCTAATTTTAATTTTCCAATGGTTAATGCAGATTCAACGCGCAATTGCCAATCTTGTGAGGCTAAACCATAGGCTAAAGCATCTATAACTTCAGGATGTGCCTGTTTTACATAACCTAACCCACCTGTTGCAATACGACGAGTCTCTAAATCTGGGTCGTTGCGTGCAATTTGACTTAAACTACTAACGGCTTGTTCTTGCTGTAACCAACTCAATGTACTCACCGCTTCACGGCGTACTAATACATCTGTGTGATGAATATGTTTTTCAATTTCTTGATAAAAACTAAGATCACGTAAAGGTTTTAAGGCTCTTAAAATGGCAACTTTGACCGCAGTTTCTTCTTTAGCCAAATAGCCTACTAAAACCTCTGCAGATTGAGCTTGTTTAACTTCACTTAAACTTTGCGTCGCTGCTGCAACCACTTCAGCATCTAGATCTAATAATGCTCCTGCCAAAGCATTTAAACTGTATGGATCTTCCCAACCTTCAAGTCGTTTTGCCGCTTCTAAACGTACTAAAGACGCTGGATCATGTGCCAATGCATAATGCAACCAAGGTAATAAATCTTCCCGCTCTTCATCAGCAATATTCATTAATGCGATAAACCGTCTTTTTTCATCCTCTTGATTGAGTTGCTCAAGAAAATCTAAATCATCTTCATCTATATTGTTTAATTCTGGGTATTGGAACTGCATGGGGTTTATCCTTCTACAACTGCTTTTTTGGGAATCCCCAAAGGATTTAATCGATTCATATCTTCTAAAATTTCACGCTTTAAAGCATGCATACAATGTTTCTTTAATTCGGTAAATTCTGGTGAAGTAACAATGTCAATGTCTCTAGGACGAGAAAAATTCAGTGGAATTTCCTCAATAATTCGCCCTGGACGATGGCTCATGATCAGCACACGATCTGCTAAAAAAAGTGCTTCATCTATGTCATGAGTAATAAACAGCACTGTGGTTTGAATATCCTGCCAAATATCAAGCAAGAGTTGCTGCATACGAATACGTGTTTGCGCATCTAATGCACCAAAGGGTTCATCCATCAATAAAACTTTGGGCTGATTAATCAATACACGAGCAATTTCAACCCGTTGCTGCATCCCCCCTGAGAGTTCCGCAGGAAATTTCTGTTCAAAACCTGTTAGTCCAACTAAGTCGATCATGTGCTGTGCTTGTTTTTGGCGTTCCGTTGCTGAAATACCTTTCATTTTTAAGCCAAAAGCCACATTTTCAATGATGCTTTTCCAAGGAAATAAAGTGTGATGCTGAAATACCAAGCCCCGATCAGGATGCGGTTTAGACACTGTTTCAGAATCGACTAGCAATTCACCAGCGCTATAGGGCAAGTGCCCTGCCAATGCACCAAGTAATGTCGATTTGCCACAACCCGAAGGTCCTAGTAAGCACACAAACTCACCTGCTTGAATATGTATATCGACCTGATTTAAAGCTTGAAAACGCTGCTGACCTTGTCCTAAGTGTAAGGACAACTTACGAATGTCAATTTCACCAAGTTTTTTCAGAGATTGATTCACATGTTCAGTCATTAGGCTTTCCTTAATTGATACCAGGGAGTAAATTTTTTCCCAATCCAACGTACTAAGGCACTACTCAACATGCCTAAGGCACCAATGAGTAACATTCCAACTACGATGCTGCTGTAATTTTGTAGCGTGAAAGACTCCCAAGTGAAATAACCAATGCCTAACTGACCTGAAATCATTTCAGCCGTAACTAAACAAAACCAGCATGTCCCCATACCAATGGATAGACCTGTAGTGATATTTGGTAAAGCACCCGGAATCACCACTTCTCTTACAATGGCAAATTCAGATGCACCGAGACTTTTTGCAGATGCAATCAATCGAGGATCTACTGCTTCCACTCCATGAATGGTATTCAATAAAATTGGAAAGAGTGCCCCAATAAATGTGATGTAAATCATGGAAGCTTCTGACGATGGAAAAATTAAAATTGCCAATGGAATCCAAGCCACCGCAGGAATTGGACGCAAGACCTCAAGCGGTGTTAGAAAAAAAGCGGCCATTTTCTTATATTGACCAATCAGCAAGCCCAAAGCCACGCCAATCACACCCGCTAAAGCAAAACCAATCAGTACCCGTAACATACTGGCTTTTAAATGCGCCAAAGCCGTCGGTAGTTGAAAAAATTGAATAATGGCTTGAACGACTTCAACCGGTGTCGGTACATTGCTAAAATTCACAATACCCAGATTAATTTTAAATTGAGCCAACGCTTGCCAAAGCAATAAGCACAGCAAAAGCGAAACAGTCCCCCATATAAATTGACTCAATTTTGGATTTTTAAGTGCATCCCATTTTACGGAAATGGCTGGATGCAACGCCTTTTCCTGATTTTCAACTAAACTTCCCATAATGCGTTTCCTCATTGTTGGCGATTAGGCTAGACAATGTGATTGCCTTATTTCACAAGTTGTTGAACAGCTTTAAAATCATAGACTTTGCCGCTGTGGGTTTGCGCAAACTTAGTGGCATCATCTTTGAGCAAAAAGGCCTGAATCTGTCCAGTTTGATTGGTTGCGAACCACGCTAAATTTGACAGTAGCTTGATGTCGCTTTGGAAATCTTGGCTATACACAACACGGGTTTGCTGACCCGCTTGTTGAATTTTCTTTAAATCTTGGAATGCATGTTCAGCCGTTTCATAACTACGCACTTGTTTTTCACCTTTGACCCAAATTTGCGTCACATGCTTAAAGGTTTGAATTGGCTCACCTGTTAAGGCATCCTTGGCAATCAAAGGTGATTTGCCATAATTGGCTAATGACTTGGTATAATCGAACTTAGATGCTGAAAATGCATCTTTAATGTATTGCTCTGAAATAAATTGATTGACATCAATTTTTCCGTCATTCTTACCTAATATTTTTAAGGTATCGACTGCGGTTTGCGTCGCCTGGCGATATTCAGGTTTCCATGTTAAATCTCGGGTTTGTAACCCCAATGGTCCATGAAATAAATATACAACTTCGGCAGGAATACCGGTTTTATCCGCAATGAGCTGACTATATTTTTCAGGTTCTTTTTGTAGCAATTGATCTGCCTCAATGGTCGCTTGCAGATAGGCTTTAATCACTTCAGGATGTTTTTCTGCATAGTCTTTAGTAACAATCGAACCATGAAAAGTCGGTGCATTGGCCTGTGAACCATCATAAATTTTTCGAGCAATACCTTGATATGCAAACAATTCACCAAAAGGCACAAAGTCTGCATGTGCGGCAATCTTATTGCTCTTTAATGCAGGACCAGCAACTTCAGGTGCTTGCGCGATAATTTTAATGTCTTTATCCAGCTCCCAGCCTTGTTCTTTGGCGACTCGTAGCAATAAGCCATGTGCGGTCGAAGCAAAAGGTACAGAAATCGTTTGCCCTTTCAGTTCTGCAATCGAATTCACCTTAGATTCGGTTGGCACAACGATGGCGTTACCACTGCCTGTAGTACTCCCTGATAGAGGATTTAAAAATAGACTTTGTTTACCTGCCTTTTGAAAAGCCACCAAATTATTGACCGCAGGAAAATCTGCCATTGCGCCAATATCCAATCGGTCTGCCACCATTTCACTGGTTAATGGAGCACCTGAAGTAAAGTTTTTCCATTGAATGTCATATTTCACATTCTTATATTCACCATCTTTGGGCAAATATTTATCGAGTAAATCCAGTTCACGGATCAGTAAACCACCGGTTGCACAGTTAATGGTTGTATCTTGTGTACCAATGGCGATGCGAACTGTTTCAGCTTTCGCTGATGTGCTATTTGTATTGGTTTTATCAGTATTTTTACTGTCACAAGCGCTTAATCCCCCTGTAAAAACTAGGCTGATTATGCTGCTGAGTAGCACTTTTTTTGTAGTTAATTTAGCCATGGATGAGTCTCTTTTATTTTAATAAATATGGGATGTTGACGTGTATCGCATCGGTTGGGCAGTCCTTTTCACAAGGCATGCAGTACCAACATTCATCAAATTGCATAAAAGCTTTATTGGTTTCAGGATCTATCGCCAACAAATCCATCGGGCAAACATCTACACAGACTGTACAACCTTTATCTGCAATACATTTATCTTCATCGACCAAGACTGGAGCTATAGTTCGATGTGAAACTTCTTTAAATATCAGTGCCATTTTTATATTTCCGTATCTTGAATATTTTAAAATTTAGTCTGCAAGCGCCAATTGCTGTTTTTGGATACGCAGTTGGTCATATGAGTTTTGTTCTGCTTTTTCAATTGCGACCACATAGGGTTCAATCGGCTTTTTGAAGCTCGTCATATTGCCCTGTGCATCTTTTTTCAAATGGGCATGACAGAACCAATCGTCATTATTTTTTTCTGGGAAATCGGCACGGTAGTGATACAGTCCCCAACGGCTTTCCGTACGATAGAGTGAAGCTCGAGCCGCCATTTCTGCGCAGTCTCGAATCACAGACACTTCGGCAGCACGCATGAGTTCATGTGGGTTTGAAGCAGAAATTTGAGCAATGTCCTGCTTAATTTCTTCAAAACGACGTAAACCAATTTCCATTTTTTGACGTGTTTTTGGCGGTTGCAAATAGTCATTTACAAAGCGGCGTAACTTGTATTCCACTTGGTCTGAAGGTAAGCCTTGTTTACGGTTTAATGGTGCAAAAATCCGTTCACGCTCTGCATCAATTTCCGCTTGATTGAATTCTGACTCTTCAACATCTAGGACATATTGCGCAGAATTTTCACCTGCAAACCAGCCATAAGTAAATGCACCCAACATATAGTTGTGTGGTACTGCCGCCATATCACCAGCGCTGTATAGACCTTTCACCGAAGTTTCTGCTTTTTCATTGACCCATACACCTGAAGCACTGTGACCACTACAGAAACCAATTTCAGAAATATGCATTTCCACCATGTCAGAACGATAATTGGTGCCACGCCCTTCATGAAAACGGCCACGGCTTGGTCGCTCATTGGTATGTAAAATTTCTTCAATAGTTTGAATGGTTTCTTCTGCTAAATGATCAACTTTTAAGAATACGGGGCCATTACCGCTTTCAAGTTCCTGGTAAAACTCCCACATCATCTGACCACTCCAGTAGTCACATTCAATGAAACGCTCACCTTTACTGTTTGCGGTATAACCACCTAGTGGTCCTGTCACATAGGCACAAGCAGGTCCGTTATAATCCTTAATCAGTGGGTTAATCTGAAAACATTCCAAATTGGCAAGTTCAGCACCTGCATGGTAAGCCATGGCATAGCCATCACCAGCATTGGTTGGATTTTCATAGGTTCCCATCAAATAACCTGAAGATGGCAAACCTAAACGTCCCGCAGCACCACAACATAAAATGGCAGCTTTGGTTTTAATGACATAAAAATCACCGCTACGACAGTCAAAACCAAGTACACCATTGATTGCACCTTGTTCGTTTTTAAGCAGTTTGGTGGTCACGATACGGTTATTAATTTTGACCTGCGCACGCTTCATTTGACGGTACAGGACTTTTTTAACATCATGTCCTTCAGGCATCGGCAACACATAAGCACCCATGTGATGAACTTTTTTTACAGCAAATTCACCTGTTTCATCTTTTTCAAATTTGATGCCCCATTGATCCAACTGTTGAATGGTTTTAAAACTATTTTGTGCATAGGCATAAATGGCCGTTTGATTGACCACACCATCATTGGCGATGGTAATTTCCTTGGTATATTGCTCAGGCGTGGCATAACCTGGAATCACCGCATTATTTAAACCGTCCATCCCCATTGAAATTGCACCACTGCGCTTTACATTGGCTTTTTCAATCAGTAATACCTTTAAATCAGGATTGGCTTGTTTGGCTTTGATCGCAGCCATTGGCCCTGCGGTTCCACCGCCGATGACTACAATGTCATATTCTAAATGTTTGGTTTCCATGATATTTCCTTGATCCTTATTAACGAAAAATGCGTAATTGGTACTGGA
Organism: Acinetobacter amyesii; assembly: GCF_002018365.1. GTDB lineage: Bacteria > Pseudomonadota > Gammaproteobacteria > Pseudomonadales > Moraxellaceae > Acinetobacter > Acinetobacter amyesii. The sequence goes on along the minus strand of NZ_MVKX01000007.1, from coordinate 18,663 downwards.
AGCTTTCGCCTGAGAAGTACAAATATTCGTAGTCAATCGGATATTCATTAGCATCGTGTGTGAGTCGTTCCACACGTAAAATAGGTGTATGAATGTCCACTGAAAGTAGCTGTGCTAATTCATCATCTGCCTGTATGGCATCAATGTTTAAGTCGGCATAACCCAGTGGTATAGATAAGTCTTGTTCAATGGCGGTGAAAATATCGCTAACACGTAAATCCACCTGTTTGTTTTGAAGTTGTAAGCCAATTTCTGCAGGTAAATAAGTCAACTCATAAGACACAGGTTCGTTATTCAGCAAACGTACCCGTTTAATTTCAGCCACTTGACTACGCACAGCCAATTTCAATTTGGAGGCGACTTTGAGCGGTGCTTCAATGAATTCGATCGACAACACTTCATTTAAAATGTGATGCCCACTCGATGACATGGCTTCTGCGAAGCCTTGAAGCTGTGTGATGTTTTGATAGGCTTTCGGCTTACTGACAAAAGTACCTTTGCCATGCACTTTAAAAATCAACCCATCCTGTGAAAGCTTATGCAGCGCCTGACGAATGGTAATACGGCTCACAGAAAACAACTCTGAAAGCTCATTTTCCGATGGCAATTGACTCAATGCCGAGTATTCACCTGAGTGAATTTTTTGCTGTAACTGCCCTTTGACTTGTTCATACAAAGGCAACTGGCTCGTTTTGCTTGTTGGTTCCGACATCGCATTCAACTTGTTATAACAACTTGAGCAAACAATAATTAATTAGATCTAGAAATTGAAATATTAAGATTTGATTTATTTATGAAAAATAAAGCTGAATAAGCTCAGTAAGCTCAGTAAGCTCAGTAAGCTCAGTAAGCTATTATTCTTAAAAAGAATTTATTTTTATTAAAAAAATATAAGATAGACAATCTAAATAATGGTTCATGAATTATTGATATTAAAACCCGTGAGTAAAAATATATAATTCACTGATATATAAATATAAATATTGAAATTTATCTTATGAATCTGACTTTTGGTGAACATAAGTTAAATAGATAATAAATTAATCTGGCACTCATTCACCATCAAACTGTCACTTAAACACCAACTCTAAAACACTTCAAAGATTACATTAAATCTAACAAATACTGACTCAGACTAAGGATGTCAAAATGTTAGATAACAAACTAAAAGAGTTTCGTGAAAAATTGGTGCTAGACCATTTTGCAGATGAAGTTAAGCAAGATTTTGATGCTGTTTTAAGTACGTTCCCACACCCTCATTATGAGCTGATTGCAACTGGCGCTGTACATGATGGCCGTGAAGACGTTTTGACTTATCACCGTACTTCACGTAAGGCGTTTCCAGATCAGCGGCATGAACTGATCGCTTTACGTCACTCAGATGATGCTGTTATTTGTGAGTTTTGGCTATTAGGCACACATAAAGGATATCTTGGTTCAGTACCGCCTACAGGCAATTCTTTTCGTGTTCGAATGTGTGCATTTTTTATTTTTGAAGGCGAAGAATTAGTTTGTGAACGGATTTACTTTGATACATTAAGTCTAATAAAACAGTTATTTAAAGGGTTTAATCTTAAATCGCCAAAAGCAATTATTCAGTTTTACAAAGCCACATCAGGTTTATTAAGAGATATGAAAGATCTTAGCAAAATTACTAAAGCTCAGCCATAGATGGAAAATAGAATGAATAAATCATTTAAAACTTTAGGTATGCAAGAAATTTTAGATTTTGATGGGACACGTGATGCAATGTCTCCCGTTGATCGCCTTGAAAATGTGCGTATTGCTTCTGCTAAATTTCGTACAAAGCTCATGCAACAAGCCAACGTTAGCTATTATCAATCGGTTGATCTGGTCCGTGCGCCATATCCAACGTGGTATGGCTATACAGGTGTATTTGCGCAAAAGTCTCTCACCTTCCCTTTTCTGCATCTACTCAATCGACTTTTTATCATTCAATACCAAGATTTTAATGATCAAACCAGGGTTTTACTATTTTCACCAACAGACGTAATTAATAATCGAAAAACTCCATTTTTTGATCGTTTAGCTGAGTCTTTTCCAGATTTTGCTTTTAATATTTTTGCACCGCAATATACCTCTGTCGAAGACACCTTAAAAGAACTCAGCATTACACCTGAGCAAGTAGACTATATTAGTTATGACCATTTACACACTCAAGAACTTCGTAAATGGCTAGGTACGGCAGATCAGCCGGCATATTTTCCAAATGCAAAATTAATTGTGCATGAAAAGGAATGGAATTGTGTGCAAGGATTATTACCCGTTCAGTCCGACTGGTATTGTCCAAATGGTGCAAATGGCATAGATCCCAATAAAATTATTACTTTTAAGAAAAGTTTAGCCTTAGGTTCAGGTTTGGCACTGATTCATAGTCCAGGACATACTGAAGGTAATCATTCTTTGGTGGTAAAAGCAGATAATCAAATTTTTGTGACTTCTGAAAATGGTATTAGTTTAGATGCCTATGAACCAAAAAGTTCAAAAATTAAAGCGATACGTGATTATGCTGAAAAAACCGGTGTTGAAGTTATTTTAAATGGCAATACTCAGGAAGGAAGCAATGATCAGTACATCTCTATGGTCATGGAAAAAACCATTGCAGGACCATTAAAAAATAATCCTGCTTTCCCATCATGTGCTTGCAGTAGTGAAACTACCCCTTATTGGCTATTTCCTGGACTTAAACAAACAACATTGTTGGGCGCATTAAAATTTGGCCAGTTGACGGTTTAGCACCTAAGTTCTTTTTACATCGCTTGAATATTCTTGGGTTTCAAGCGATTTTTTTTACATCGTTTATTTATAATCCAAGTTCTTATATTCTTTTGGTGTTTTTCCAGTCCATCGTTTAAATGCACGCTGAAAAGCGCTTTGTTCAGAAAATCCTAATAAAAATGCAATTTCGACTAAGCTTAATTTTGGATTTCGCACATATCCAATTGCCAAACTTTGGCGAATATCATCGACAAGCGTTCTAAAATTTAGCTGATAACGATTCATCTCAGTTCTCAGCTCTTCCGTAGTAAAGCCTGTAATGTGTGCCAACTCTTCAAAACTTACGCCACCGATTTGAAAAGATTCCATAATTGTTTTACGAACAATAGCAAGCCAAGACGGCTCTAAATGATTTCCAAGTTGTTTAAGCAGTTGGTTGCGTAAATCACTCATCACCACATGTACCGACTCATTTGAACTCGGTAATGGATAATCTAAAAATCTCTCATGAAATCCAATCGCAGTTTGTTCTGCATTAAAATAAATTGGACAACGAAACAGTGCTTCATATTCTGAAATATCATCGGGTTGTTCATGTTGAAAAGAAACCCACAATGGGCTTAGATCATGCTGATTAAACAAAGACCGAGATAGGTTTACATAAGAAGCCTGATGTAATTCATCCTGCAATTTTCCTAATGGATGGTTTGTTCCTAAATTACTTTTCCAATAACGAATATACTCATGCCCTTTACGCTCAAAGACATTGCTCCCAGCATCAATCGTTAAAGCTGAGTAACGCATATTTTGCTGCATCAGTTCTCTAGCATTTGAACAGGTCATTAAGGCAAATCCATGCGGTCCTAAATGCCCTGTCGTCACCAATTGTCCTAAATAGATTCCTAAATTGGGGTGCTGGAATTTGTCTTGTAATAAGTGACATGCCTGATTAAAAATTTGAAAATCAATTCGCTCATTTGGCTCATCAAATATAGATTTATTTAAATGTATTTCAGATAAAAATCGATCTATTGAATAATCTTTTCTTTGCAAATAATCAAAAATAATTCGCATGTAATGTACAGCAACTGTATGTTTTTTCGATGTATTACTAGAGTCATGCATGACCTGTTTATATCCCTAACTTGATCTAAGTTTTAGACATGAGTAACTGATGTCAATGAATATCAACTTGGGTCAATATCATTTATTTCACCTGTCTTATAGTCACTTGAGCACTCAATCTTAAGTGCAAATCTCATCTATCTAGTGACTCTATTAATTAACGGAATAAGCCATGAATATCAATGATTTTATTTTAAATAAATTACCGACTGCTTTAAATGAAGATGCAACAGATGGTGTTGAATGTGTTTTGCAACTGAACTTATCTGAACCCTTTACCATCCAAATCAATGACAGAACATGTGATATCCAAAAGGGTGAACATGCTGAAGCGGATGTGGTTCTGACAACCACTGACGATGTATTTGTCGAAATTATTACTGGAAAATTAGCAGGCGCCATGGCGTTTATGGGCGGCAAATTAAAAATCGATGGCGACATCATGTTAGCCAAAGAAATTAGTGAATATTTTGATGCGTCTAAGCTTGTATAAAAGCCACATGCCTTAAAAGCCAAAAAATACAAGCAATATAGCGGGGAAACATGATTTCCCCCATTTTAAGAAATATTTGAAAAAGGAATTTATGATGAGTAAAGATTTAGGCCCAATTTGTCAAAACGGCTATATTGTTAAAGATATCGAAAAAGCCATGAATGAATGGATTGCACTAGGCGTAGGTCCTTGGTTTTATGTTGAAAATGCAATCTTAGACAATTTTAAATATAAAGGTCAGCCCCACAATATTGAAATGAAAGTTGCCTTAGCTAATTCAGGTGATGTTCAAATTGAATTGATTCAGCAAACCAATGATGTGCCTTCGATGTATCAAGACTTTTTAAACTCAGGCCGAGAAGGTTTTCAGCATGTTGCGTATTGGACTGAAGATTATGATGCCACATATGAATATCTGCAAAATAAAGGCTATGAAGTCGTCCATGAAGGACAAATCGGTGGACCACAAGGTCGTATGGCGTATTTCGACTCTGAACACGCAATTGGTATCGCCCTAGAGATTTCAGAGTTGGCGGGCAGTAAAAAGCAGATTTTTGATTATATTAAAAAAGCATCGATAGGCTGGAATGGCTCAAAAGCGATTCGTAAACTTTAAGAGTTATTCCTATGAAAAGTATTCTATCAGGTAAACAAGGCGCTGTTTTAGGTGAATTGGAAAAACCTCAACTCATGCCTAATCACGTATTGGTTAAAGTCAAAGCCTGTGCTTTAAATCGTGCGGATTTAAATATGCTCACTGGAGCAACACATGGATTTGTGGGCGGATTAGGCTTTCCAGTCGGTATGGAATGGGCTGGAGAAATTGTCGAACTCGGTGAAGGTGTAACGCAATGGAAAATTAGTGACCGTGTAATGGGTGCAGGTCCAGGGGCATTTTCAGAATATACCTTAGGAAATGAAGCATGGATTTACCCAATTCCTGATATTTTAAGTTATGAACAAGCATCTACCTTACCTGTTGCCCTTCAAACGACACATGATGCAATTGTTTCAAACGGAAATTTACAGGCAGATCAAACTGTTCTAGTTGTTGGGGCAAGCTCTGCTGTTGGTCTAATGGCAATGCAAGTGGCTAAATTTCTAGGTGCAAAACAAGTCATTGGAACATCAACAAGTGCTGAAAAATTAGCGCTTTTACACGAATACGGCGCGGACAATGTGGTCAATACCAAGGACGAAGACTGGGACAAACAGATCTTAAAATTAACCAAACGTAAAGGTGCTGATCTTGTCATCGATTTTCTGGCAGGCCCTTTGTTTAACCAGACAATGTCTGTGACTAAGATTGCAGGAACGATTGTCAATGTGGGCAGAATGGCTGGTGAAACAGGAACTATTGATTTTGATCAGCACTCGATGCGCCGTATCACTTATAAAGGTGTGAGTTTCCGCACCCGTAGCCCAGTTGAAATTGCTGAAGTCATTCAAAAAGCCAAGATGGAACTAATTTCAGCTTTGGCTGAAGGAAAAATTCATCTGCCCATTGATTCAATATTTCCCTTTGAACAATTCAATGATGCTTTTGACAAAATGAAAGCCAATCAGCATTTTGGCAAAATTGTTTTATCCCTCTAATCCGCCAAAAGACAAGTTTGATCCATTGAGATAGAACTTGTCTTTTTTATTACGAGTCATTCTCGCCCATATTCATAATTTTGGACCAGTTCAATGAAAATTCATCATTTAAATTGCGGCACGCTCTGCCCTCTATGTGCCCGTCTGATCAATGGTAAGGGAACATGGACTGAGGCTGGAAAGCTGATTTGTCATTGCCTGCTGATCGAACAGGACAACAAACTTATTTTAGTTGATACAGGCTTAGGTTTGGCTGACATTCAACAGGCAGATCATCGTTTAGGTAAAAGCTTTCAGAAAACCTTTAAACCTAAACTGGATATCAACGAAACAGCACATCACCAACTCCAAGGATTAGGCTACTCTCCAGCTGATGTAACTGATATTTTTCCTACGCATTTGGACTTAGATCATATAGGTGGTTTAACTGATTTTCCTCAGGTAACTGTACACATTTATCAGCCTGAACTTGAACAAATATTAAACCCTAGATTAAAAGAAAAACTTAGATTTCGATTAAATCAATTTAACCCAAAGCCAAAATGGAAAATCTATCAACAGCCTACAGAGCAATGGTATGGCTTGTCTGCTTTTTCTATTCCTTTAGAAAACAACCTGAATATTTGGATGATTCCATTAATCGGTCATACTAAAGGTCATGTCGGAATCGCGATTCAACAAGATCATGGGAAATGGTTATTACATTGTGGCGATGCGTATTACCACCATAGCCAATTAGAGGTTGTATCACGCATGCCATTGGGTTTGAATATTTTTGAAAAAAGTGTGCAGTCTATTCGCCGAGAATGAATTAAAAGCCTCAAAAAATTAAAACAACTCAAAGCACATGATGGCAATGACATCGATTTTATTTGCGCTCATGATCCTTTTGAATTTGAACGACTTCAATCATTCTAATCGTTAATAAAATTATATACTTTTAATTATTAATAGATAATTTGGATATTAAGTTTTATTTTTTATAGCTAATTAAAAAAATGTTGCTGGTGACATTGTGCAAAAAAAGAAATTTAATTGACACCTTTTAACCATAACTGTGGCACTAAAGAACCAACTTTGAATATAAATGCACGTTAATAATACAAAAGAAGCACTCATCTTGTTGTTGATAATAATTCTAGGAAGGAATTCAATATGAAAAAAATTACTATCATTGCTGCTTTAAGTTGTATTTACACAGTTCCCTTGCATGCCGCTGGGCTTGACCGTTCTGGGCAATCTATCTTAGCATTTTTACAGCCCAATAATTATTTTGAGGCTGGCATATCAGTGCTCGATGCTAGTTTGAGCGGAACCATGAATGACAATTTTAATAAAGGTGGATTGAGCAGTGCAGCAAATATGCATACAGGAGACATTGCAAATAGCTACTACTCTCCTTCTGCGGCCTTAAAATTTCAGCTTACAGATCATTTTTCTCTAGGTTTCTTATACGATCATCCCTTTGGGGCAGATGCAGGATATCCGATTAAAGAATTTCAAGCCTATACAGAAGGTACTGAAAAATCTGAATCCGAAGTTGTATCACAAAATTTGAGCACTATTGTGGGTTATCAGCCGAACGAGAATTGGAATTTTTATGCTGGCCCTGCATTGCAAACTGTCAAAGGAAAAAGCCGATTAAGAGGCGCTGGTTATTCTTGGTCACGTTATGACCTTGATGCACCGGAAACAACAGGTGTGGGCTGGTTGGCTGGTGCTGCGTATATGGTTCCCGACATTGCTTTGAAAGCTTCAATCACATACCGTTCAGAAATTAATCATGATATGGATATGACAGAGTCGCTGAATATTTTACATCCAGTTTATGGACGTATTGATTTAGGCACATCAACTGAAAAATCAAACATTAGCACCCCGCAGTCAATCAATGTCGATCTGCAAACAGGGATTATGAAAGACACTGTGGCATTTGCAAATATCAGGTGGGTAGATTGGTCAGAATTTAAAATTTCACCCAAAATGCTGTATCAATTTACAGAGCAATCGACGGGCGCCGGTGTACATTTAGCCGCTTATTATGATGACCAGATCTCTGCAAATATAGGGATTGGCCGTAAACTCAACGAAAAACTATCAGGGACCTTCTCTGTCGGCTGGGACAGCGGCGCAGGTGATCTGGTATCAACATTAGGGCCTTCTAAAGGGTATTGGAATGTAGGGCTCGGCGCACAATTTAGCCCTGCCAAAAATTATTTTATTTCAGGCGGGGTCAAATACTTCTGGCTCGGTGATGCTAAAGCACAGTCTGGTTTTGATTTTGGTACAGAAAAATATGATGCTGTATATCAGGATAATCACGCCGTGGGCTATGGTCTAAAAATCGGTTACCGTTTCTAAAGGCCGTTATTAATCCATTAAGGTTTTATAATTCATAACTTTATCATTAAGGCGATCACGAGATCGCCTTTTTTAAGGTCTATGTATTAATTTCTATGTTTAAGTTTCGACTAATCGATAGAGCCTAAAAACTGAGATTGCTGCCATTGTTTCGGCGGTAAACCATACCAGCGTTTAAATGCTTTTGTGAAGTTGGAGACATCATTATAACCAAGATGATCTGCCAACTCGATGAGTGATGTTTTTTTATACAATAAATAATCTTTTGCAACCTCTGCACGTGAAGTTGATAAAAGTGCGTCATAGCTCGTATCATATTCCGCTAATTTTCTAAAAAAAGTTCGTCTGGACAAATGTAAACGCTCAGCCATCTCTTCAGCCGTTAACGGTCTTTGAAGATTTTGTAAAATCAACAATTTAAGTTTAATCAGCCAATTTTCACCTTGCTGGGTAAAAAGACTCGATTCTGCTTCACACATTTTTAGCGCTTTTTGAAATGCTGGAATGTCTGCACCTGGTAATTTTTGATCAAGTACTTTCGTATGAAAAGAAATAGCGCAATGCTTTTGATTCCAACGGATTGGCGCATTTAAATAATTAAATTTTTCAGCATATAGGGGCTTTTCATAATCTAACTCAATCTTAAGCTGCGGCAATTCCTGCTCTAATAAATCCCCTAAAATACGAATAATCGAAAGGCATAAAGCTTCTTGGGTGTAATAATAGTTCAGACCTAATGGAATCTGTTTGCCAAAACGAATGCAGACGGTTTTATCTTTAATTGTGCTATCAAAACTGATCGTCGGATCAATTAAAGAACTGTACTTATTGCAGACAGTAAAAACATCGCTCAAAGTTGGCGCGGACATCAGCGCAATACCGAAAGCTCCAAAATGCGATAAACGAATATATTGACTGAAGGAAATAGAAATTGAAGGATCTTTTGTCAAAATTAAGGCATTTTGCACAAATTTTGCAATTTGATTGAGGCTAAAATAGGTATCAATAGAGTCTAAATCTTCGGCTTTAACCCCTGAGTCTTCTAATATATTCGATATTTCATACCCGCGTGCTGCACACATCCTGACAAATGCCGCAGGCAAATGCACAGGAATAATCGGAGCGATCATGCTCTTATCGTCAAAATCCATTTTTATCTCCTATATACTTATTTTTTCAATATTTTCTCATCTATCTATTGAATAAATTACGACTTAATAGGCTGTTTTTTATTCTAACAAAAATGTCACCTTTGTACATTTGTTTGGCACGATTTTACCAAAATATTTTTCTCTCTTGATTGATAGTGAAGCTGTAATTTAAAAATTAAGGATGATACTTGTGTCTGAACAAAAACAAGCAATTTTTATCACCGGCGCAGGTTCCGGTATCGGTCTCGCATGTACAAATTTATTTATAGACAAAGGCTTTTTTGTGTTTGGTTCTGTGATTAATCAGAAAGAATTAGATGCCATCAACCAACAGTTTAGCCATGATTTTATGCCGATTGTTATGGATATTACACAAGAAAAAGATATTCAAAATGCATTCGAGCTTGTAAAAAAGCAAAGCAGTCACATGAAGTTTAGAGGACTGATTAATATTGCAGGTGTGATTTACAATGGCCCGCTTATGGATGTAAGCAAGCAACAGTTTGAACATATTCTTGCTGTGAATACCATTGCAGTGCATGTCATGACAAGGACATTTCTTCCTTTGCTGGAAACTCAAGATCAAGTCCGCAATAAAGTGATTAATATCAGCTCTCAGAGCGGTTTACGTACCCTTCCATTCACAGGCATTTATTCAGCAAGCAAATTTGCATTAGAGGCGCTTTCAAATGCAATGCGGTATGAATATTCGGTTTTTGGTATTGATATATGCTTAATCGAACCAGGCCAAATTCAAACGCCAATGGCGAATAAAATTATAGAAAATGTACAAGCTAAACCGAGTCATCCAGTTTATGCAGAACCGATGAAAATCTTTTCCGAACGGACGAAAAATTCTTTTTCTAAAGGTATTCCGATGGAAAAAATCGTCAACACGATCTACACGGCATTTACTGCAACAAATGCTAAAAGCAGATATGAAATACACAGTGACTATATCCGCGATGCGATTATATTTCGAAAAATGCCAGTCACACTGCAGAAGATATTGCTCAAGAAAATGCTCAAGCTTTAATTGAGATTAAAAATATAAAATGAACTCAGGAGAATTGCTATGGATTCAGCATTTATCACTATAGGTATGCCTATTGCACTTGTCATTATTATGATGGGGCTTGGCTTTGAGGTGACGCTTAATGATTTTAAGCGTGTTAAAGAAAATCCTAAAAATGTAATTATTGCATTGTTTTGCCAATTGGTTTTGTTGATCACGGTCGCTTTTTGTTTGGCTAAATTATTTAAACTAGAGCCTTTACTTGCAGTAGGTTTAATGGTTTTAGCTGCATCCCCTGGCGGAAGCACTGCAAATTTGTTTAGTTATCTATTTAAGGGTGATATTGCCCTGAATATTACACTCACAGCATTTAATTCTGTAATAGCTGCTTTCACTTTGCCATTAGTCGCTACACTTTCTCTTACTTATTTTATGCAAGACAATACAACTGTTGGCATACAGTTAGATAAGCTTGTTCAAGTGTTTTTATTGATTTTATTGCCGCTTATTATCGGCATGATAATCAGAGCAAAAATACCAAATTTCGCAAAAAAAATGGAAGGATTTATCAAATATTTCTCAGTCATTTTTCTGATTGTAATTTGTGCAGGCGCTTTAATTAAAGAAGGCGACAGAATTGCTGAATATTTCTCATCTGTTGGATTAGTCTGCGCATTGTTCTGTGCGATCAGCTTATCTATAGGTTATTTTATTCCAAAATTATTTAAAATGAATGAAGCGGAATCCCGTGCGTGTGCATTTGAAATTGGTATTCATAATAGTTCAGTTGCTCTCACCATAGCGATTTCTGTTTTAGGCAGTGTAACAATTGCCATTCCCGCAGCTGTCTACTCGGTTATTATGATTTTCTTTGCATTTGCAGTTGGTTTTATTTTTAAATACAAAGATAAACGTCAGAAAACGCTCAGCTACGCTGCATCTGCAGAATAGTCCTCATTCTATGATCGCTCTATAAGTTTTATTTATAGAGCTGGTTTTATCATTTCTAGTTTACGAAGAAATAGTATCATCAGATTGTTTGCTTGGCTTCAGGTAAACTAACGTTAAATAAAATATAAGTAAGTTGTCTAATCACATGTTATTTACAATGACACTTTAAGGATTTGAAATTGATTCATTAATATTTATAAAAATTTAACTCATCAATAAACTGCAATTTCCTATGTTAAAAGGTTTAATTTCAAACCCTCTCATTTTTCAACTCGCTCAGGATATAATAATTATCTCCCAAAATATGATTGATCTAATATGAGCACCTCCAATGACCCTTTACACGGCAAAAAACTTGCTGACATCTTGGATGAATTATTGGATTACTACGGTGGTTTTGAAGGCTTAAGCCGCAAAATTGAAATTAGATGTTTTTGCATAGATCCAAGCGTTAAATCATCACTACGATTCTTACGTACTACACCTTGGGCACGTGAAAAAGTAGAAAGTTTATATTTGTATGTCTTACGCCAAAATGCCAAACAGAAAGCGTAACGATTAATATCTATGCTCAAGTAATCTTGTATAGCAGTTTATGTTTTAAGATAAAATAAAACTGCTGAATCCTTCTAGCACTTCCTTGTACGCAGTATCTTCGTCTCAGATTTAATTTGATCCCTATTATGAGCAATCCTTTTTCCCAGCACCCTCAAATTGGTGTAGTCACTACATTTTCTGAATTGATTCATAGTCATTTTGCAGGTCAAATGAATGCGCTTTGCTGGCAACGCAACTTACAAGGCGACTTTAAAGAAATAGTCGAAAAACTAGAACTGATTGAAAATATTACTGAAGTTTCTATAGATGATCTGAAGGAATTAACGCTTTCAGCGCAAGGTCATTTAGCCAGAGAAATCATTTTAAATGACATGCAACAATTAACAGCATTTGGTGCATCACCCTCGCTGAATTTGCTCAAATGTTATGAACGCGATGATGAATTCGATTACATCTCAACCGATGTTTATTCTTTTCATGTCGATCGATCTCCTATCGCTACCGATACCTTTTTATGTACATATTATGGTGCTTCCAGTGATATTGTGCCAAATGATCACGTCACACAAAAAATCTTAATTCCTGAAATACGAGAGCAACTCAAAGCTTTATACGATGGTCCTGCCTCAGAATTTGATGACTTTTTAGCGGAATATTTTTTCGATTTACATTATCAGCTCAAAGAAAATGCTGTGCCTGTTAATTTAGGCAATGGTCATCTATGGCGTTTAGCGGTGGATCATCCTACACAGCACGTTTTGCCTTGTGTACACCGCGCACCTGTAGAAAATGCAGGTGAATATCGCCTCATGCTGATTTGCTGATTTTAAATATTGATGGATCCTGAGTCCATACGATCCATTCTGTCTAATGAATGAACCGTATGGGTTAATGCAATATTGTTTTGATCTAGATTGATTAGTCTAGGTTATTTAGATCGAGATGTGTTAAGCCAGCGGTAAAGCACGGGTAATAGCACCAAGGTCAGCAAGGTGGAAGAAAGAATACCGCCAATCACCACAGTCGCTAAAGGCCGTTGTACTTCCGCACCTGTACCTGTTGCTAAAGCCATTGGCACAAAACCTAAAGAGGCAACACAGGCGGTCATCAGTACTGGGCGTAATCGAAGTACAGCACCCTGCCATACGGCTTCATGTAATGGATATTTGTCCCTCAGTTCTTTAATAAAGGTCAGCATGACTAGACCATTTAGCACAGCAACGCCTGAGAGCGCAATAAAGCCAATACCCGCCGACATAGAAAGAGGGATATCCCTAAACCAAAGAAACAGTACACCGCCCGTTAAGGCAAATGGTACGCCAGTAAAGACCAGCAGACTTTCTTTCACATTATGAAATACTGCCATTAATAAGATAAAGATGGTCAGTAATGCTAAAGGAATAACAATTTGCATTCTTGCTTTGGCAGATGCAAGGTTTTCAAATTGACCGCCATATTCAATCCAATAACCGCTTGGTAATGCATATTGTTTCAGCTGAGTCTGCATATCCGCCACAAAAGAACCTAAATCACGGCCTTCAACATTGGCAGTCACTACAATACGGCGTTTACCATTCTCACGGCTGACTTGATTGATCCCATCTACATTAGACACTGTGGCAACATTGGAGAGTACAATACTGCCACCATTTGGCAACTTTAACGGGAGTTGTGAAATCGTGCTTACATTACGATCTTGATCATTTAAACGAATAACAAAATCAAAACGGCGATCGCCTTCTAAAATCTCTCCGATACTTTGTCCACCGACACTGGCTGCCACAGTATCCTGTATAGATTTAACGCTTAAACCATATTGCGCAGCCAAAGCCTTATCTATTTCAATATTTAATAAAGGTAAACCTGCGGTTTGTTCAACTTTTACGGCGCTACTCCCTGCAACTTGCTGCATAATTTTGGCGATCTTAGTGGCTTCTGTATTGAGCACTTGCATATCATCGCCAAATATTTTAACGCCCACATCGCTACGCACACCTGAGATCAGCTCATTAAAGCGCAGTTCAATCGGTTGGGAAAACTCACTGTTATTGCCAGGAATCGTAGCCACATAAGCTACCATACGGCCACGCAGCTCATCCACACTTTCTTTAGGATTCGGCCATTCATTTCGTGGTTTAAGCATAATATAACCATCGGAAATGTTCGGAGGCATTACATCGGTTGCCACTTCTGCCGTACCTGTACGAGCAAATACAGCCTGAATCTCTGGAAATTTTTTCAACAGCAGTTTCTCAGCGTTTTCCTGCATTCTTAATGATTCTTCTAAACCAGTGCTAGGAGAGCGCATCAGTTGAACTGCAAAATCACCTTCACTCAGCTGTGGTGCAAACTCACTGCCAATTTTAGTGCTTAAAAGCCCAGTAATGAGCAGTAAACACAGTGCAAAAGTCATCACTACAGCCTTGTAATGAAAAGCTGTATTTAATATTCGAAGATACTGTTTTTTCAGCCAAGTCATCCAACGGCTTTCTGTTTCTTTAATTTCACCTTTTACCCAAAGCGCTACAGCTGCAGGTACAAATGTAATAGACAGAATGATCGCCGCCACAAGTGCCAATACCACAGTTAATGCCATCGGATGGAACATTTTTGCTTCTACACCACTTAAAGCAAAAATTGGCAAATACACCACTAAAATAATTAACTGACCGAATATCAGCGGACGACGTGCCTGACGTGCAGCCAAAAAGACTTCTTTAAAGCGTTCATTTTGTGTTAATTGGCGTTTCAACATTTGCTGTGCATGGGCTAAACGTCGTATACAGTTTTCAACAATCACCACTGCACCATCAACAATAATCCCGAAATCCAATGCGCCTAAGCTCATTAGGTTCGCGCTGATATTCTTTTGTGCCATGCCGGTTAAGGTAAACAGCATCGATAGTGGAATAACGCAGGCAGTAATTAAAGCGGCACGGATATTACCTAAAAAGATAAATAAAATGATAATGACTAGAATTGCGCCTTCAACCAAATTCTTTTGAACGGTTTCAATGGCTTTCTCCACC
Organism: Acinetobacter amyesii; assembly: GCF_002018365.1. Taxonomy (GTDB): domain Bacteria; phylum Pseudomonadota; class Gammaproteobacteria; order Pseudomonadales; family Moraxellaceae; genus Acinetobacter; species Acinetobacter amyesii. The sequence continues at coordinate 3,645 of NZ_MVKX01000007.1, read as the reverse complement.
AATGTGGTACGGTCATACACTGTTTCAATTTTTACCCCTTTGGGTAAGCTGGTTTGAATGTCTTTAATTTTGGCATCTACAGCTTTCGAGACAGTTCGGCTATTTTGTCCCATGGCCATCATAGCAATACCTAAAACGGTTTCTTCGCCGTTATAGGTTGCACCACCTGTGCGCAAATCATGCCCTATCGATACTTGCGCAATATCACCCACCCGAATTGGGCTGCCGTTGGGGCTGTCAATCATGGTGTTTTCAATATCTGAAATGGTGTTTAAGGTTCCCGGCACTCGAACTGTTAACTGCTGACCATTTTCCTCAATAAAACCTGCACCGCGGTTTTCATTATTTTCCGTAAGCGCTTGCTGTAATTGTTCTAATGACAGATTCAGCTGTTGCATGCGATTTAAATCAGGTGAAACCACGTAGGTTTTATTAAAACCGCCAATACTGTTGACCTCGGCAACACCTTGTACACGCTGTAATTGCGGACGCACAATCCAATCTTGAATTTCACGCAAATCCATCGCGCTATATGCCGTGCCATCTGCTTTTTTTGCATTGGGTTCAGCTTTCAGCACCCATTGATAAATTTCACCCAAACCTGTTGAAACGGGCGACATCGTCGGAGAAACTTGGGCAGGCAATGTCGACTGAACTTCTTGTACCCGCTGATTAATTTGCTGACGCGCCCAGTAAAGATCCGTACCGTCATTAAAGACAATCGTGACTTGTGACAGGCCATAACGAGAAATAGAACGCGTCAACTCCAAATCTGGAATACCTGCCATCGCATTTTCAATCGGATAAGTAATCCGCTGTTCCACTTCAAGCGCTGTAAAGCCATTGGCCTGCGTATTAATTTGCACTTGGGTGTTGGTAATATCTGGGACGGCATCAATCGGCAGTTTTTGATAACTGTAAATCCCGACAGCAATCCATGTACAAACAAACAGCATCACCCAAATTGCATTTTGAATTGAAAACTGAATAATGCGTTCGAATAGACCTTCTGGCTTTGGCAAATTTGTGTTGGTATTCTCTGAATTAGTGTTCATGGCCAGCCTCGTCTTTTTCCAGTTCAGATTTCAGTAAAAAACTGCCTTGGGAAATATACTTTTGCCCAGCCTCAAGACCTGAAATCACTTCTAGCCATTGACCATCACTGGATACTTGTCCAAGTTTTAGCACTTGCGCTTTTAAATGCACTTGGCCTTTTTGTTCAGATTCAACAATAAAAATACTGTCTTTACCCTCAATGCTCTGTACGGCGGACTTTTGCACTCGTAATGCATTCTTAGTACCTGAATCTGCCAATAGCACGTTAACCATCACATTTGGGCGAAGCTCAGCAGATTGTTGTTTTAATTTGGCGCGTACTACCAAGCGTCCAGTTTGTACATCTGCCTGTGACGTCAGGCTTTGTACCTCTGCGCTATAGCGTTGATCTGAACCATTGATTTTGAAAGAGACGTTTTGACCCTTTTGTAATTGTGCGGAATATTGATGAGCTAAGTTAAATTCAAGCCACAAATCTTTGAACTGTTCGATGGTGAATAATTGGTCTGCCAATTGCACATTTTCACCCACCACAATATCTTTTTGACTAATCACGCCAGCGATTGGCGCACGAATAATAAATCGTCCGTTTTGACCGCTATTCGCGCCCAAAGCTTGCAAGCGCGATTTTGCTGACTGTACGCTAATTTGAGCCTGACGATAGGCATTTTCAGCACGCTGAAAGTCCTGTTTAGCGGAAATCCCTTGAGACCATAGCTTTTGCTCACGCTGATAATCTTGACGGGCTAAATCTAAATTGGCTTCAGCCATGCGCAAATTGGCTTGCTGATCAATCAATTCAGGCACTGACAGCACAGCTAAAGTTTGCCCTTTTTGTACGGTTTGACCGAGTGCTACATTGACTTGCTCGACATGCCCACTGAAATTTGGAGAAATATGCGCCTGCTGATCAGTATTAACGGCCAATTTACCCGGCAATTGAATAATATTTTCGACCAGACCATTTTCTACAGTCGCAATTTTAATTCCTTGTTCCACCATTTGTTGCGCGGTGAGCTGAAGTTCGCCTTCTTCCGCATGTTCTGCTTCAGCATCACTATTATTAGCCTCCTGATGCTCTCCTTCATGCTCAGTTTTATCCGCATCGGATTTATTTGTACTTAACCAAATAGCAGTACAGAGCATCAGAGTTAGGCCAATCAAAACTGCAATCATCAAAGGTTGTGAAATTTTTCCATCTTGTTTAATTTTCATGTGATTAACTGCCTTATTGTGCTGATGCGCTGTTGATGAGGGTTTGGGATGCTTCAATGGCTTTTTTATTGAGTTGGCTATAAGCATCTGAACGGCTGATTTCTTCATAACTAGTGCCAATACTTAAGGCTTCAGCACTGAGTGCACTTTGCCAAGCCTGCGCCAAAATTTGCATTTGGCTAAGTCGAAGGTCTTGGAGTTGTTTTGTGGTTTGCTGTACGTCTGTAATAGCAAATTTACCTGCCTGAAAACCTTGCAAAGTTCGGTTTTGAACCTTTTCAGCCAAGCCAATCTGACTGCCTGTGGCATCAAACTGCGTACGCAGACCTTTAAGCTGGTGAATGCTGTTGGCAATATCCAAAACTTGCTGTTTTAACTCACGCTGTTGCTGATGATTTAATAAAATTTGCTGTTTTTGCGCCATTGGAATGGCATATTGCTGGCGGTTAAAAATATTCAGCGGAATATCCACACCAAGTACCAAAGCCGTATCATTGGTGTCAGTTGGAGACTTGGTACGTGACATGCCCATATTTAGGGTTGGGTTTGGACGTGCTTGCGCTTTTAAATGTTCAATTTGCTGATTTGCCTGCTGAATATTCAAGGCATACAATTTCTGTAGCCAACCTTCCGATAAATTACGCTCAACTAAATTTTGGCTCTGTTCAGGCCAAGGCGTAACGCTGTTATTCAACGCGATTTGCGACGTAGTTTCACCCCATAAGTTAGAAAGCTGACGCGCCGCAGTTTGCTGTTTTAAAAGCGCCTGTTGGTATAGACGTTGTATTTCCAAAGCTTCAATTTGAGCGCGCTCCACATCGACCAAAGCGATACTGCCTGCTTGATAACGTTTTTGTGCACTGTCCAAATTAGATTTACTGAGTTTGAGCTGTGTAGCGTAAATCGATTGCTCATTTTGAGCGATGGCTAGCTGTGACCATGCAAACTTCACAATCAGTTGACTTTGCGCATTCCAAATCTGCTGTTGCAACTGAATTTGCTGTGCAGAGGTACTCGCGAGTGCTTGATTGATTTTACGTTGACCGAATACATCCAGTGGTTGGCTGATTGCGATACTGAGCTCTTGATCTTGATTGTTACCAAAACCATTTTGTTCAATCGATAGACTTGGGTTCTGCCAGAGCTTGCTTTGGCGCACATTAAAATCTGAGATTTGCTGTTGTTGTTGCCAAATATCAGTTTGGGCTTGGTAGTTTTGTACTTTGGCAAATGCAGATTCAAAACTACTGACATTTTCGGCAAACGTACTTTGTAAGGCCGTCGAAATACCGACAGCTAAGCCTAGACGTATAAACGCCGTAAAATATAAAGACATGATTTTTCCCACTTATTTATTAAAAAAAGTGGCGGGAA
>NZ_MVKX01000006.1 GCF_002018365.1 Acinetobacter amyesii | reverse complement strand
AGACTAAGCAAGTATCCATAACAGTTGTGCTGGCGACAATAGCAAGAGTGAACCACCTGATCCCTTCCCGAACTCAGAAGTGAAACCTCTTAGCGCTGATGGTAGTGTGGGGTTACCCATGTGAGAGTAAGTCATCGCCAGCTCATTATTCGAAACACCCCCTGATATCTCAGGGGGTGTTTTTTTATGTCGGAAGAAAAAAAAGGAAAAGAACGTTATAAAAGTAGAAAAAGCTAAAGCACAAAAATAGGAAAACGAGAGATATTTAAAAAGAATGAGGCTAAACAGCGCTAAAAATTTACATCAAGGTGAGCTTATATTCTTTATAGTGAAGTTTAGTCGCCAAGGTATAAAAACAATAGGATGTGCAAATGCTCCAAGATCTTGATGAAGTCTCTATTTTAGAGATATTGCAGCAACGCTTTGAGGCAAATATGCAGCGTCATCCAGAATTGCTTTGGGATGATGTAAAAAAACAATTGATAGCACAGCCCTCAAAACTAAAAATTTTAATCGAAATGGAAAAAACAGGCGGTGAGCCAGATATTGTGACGCTGAATCTGCAATCTCATGACCTGATATTTTATGATTGCAGCTTAGAGTCGCCAAAGCCTAGACGAAGCTTATGTTATGACCGTGATGCCTTGGAGAATCGGAAGGATCATCCTCCCAAAAATAATGCTATAGACATGGTTCGAGACATCGGTGCTGAGCTACTGACAGAAGAAGACTATCGAGCGATACAGCAAGTTTTTCATTTCGATTTAAAGACTTCGAGCTGGATCGTGACGCCAGCAGATATTCGGCAAAAGGGTGGGGCACTGTTTTGTGACCGACGTTATGATCATGTATTTAGCTACCATAATGGCGCGCAGTCATATTATGCGTCTCGTGGATTTCGCTGTAAGTTGGTGATTGCTTAATCTCAGCGCTATCAAGGTATTTAAAACAATCAAGAGAGTTAAAGCGAGCTTTTCTAAAGATGTAATTGCGTTTGTTTTTTAGACATTTAAAATTTTTCTAAACTAAAGATAGAAATAAATGATGGTGTGTCGTTCTGAAGTTTAATGAAAGAATAGAAGAATTAGACCTAAAAACAAGGACATTATGATTTAAAAAAAGAAGTTAAATAATCATATACTGATAATGTTTAATAATTAAACTAAAACATGAAAAATAACACAATTAACATGCACTTATAAGCGAATAGATTTATTAAACATACGTCTAATATCCCTAGAAAACACTGTTCCGTATATTCCGTGGCTGTTGAATTTTACTTAAAAATTCAATGAATGTTATGGACAAGTACTCATGGGAGATGAGAACGATGACAACGGAAAAAATAGACATAAATTCTGTAGTCGATAAGGCTAAATTTACCCCGTTCCACTTCAATGTAGTGGCTTGGTGCTTATTGATTATTTTATTTGATGGCTACGATTTAGCGATTAATGGCGTGGTTTTACCATTATTGATGCAAGACTGGGGCTTAAGTGCAATGCAAGCGGGGATGCTTGCCAGTACTGCGCTCGCAGGCATGATGTTTGGTGCCATGTTCTTTGGTTCTTTAGCAGATAAGATTGGCCGTAAAAAAGTCATCATGATCTGTATCGTTTTATTTAGTGGTTTGACCTTTGCTGGTGGTTTTGCGTCGAATCCAACAGAATTTGGTATTTTGCGTTTCTTGGCTGGTTTAGGGATTGGCGGTGTAATGCCTAACCTTGTGGCTTTAACGTCGGAATACGCGCCGCAGAAGATGCGTAGCACACTAGTAACGACGATGTTTAGTGGTTATGCAGTCGGTGGTGTGATGGCGGCACTTTTAGGTTCATGGTTCACCCCTGACTTTGGTTGGCAAATCATGTTCTTTATTGCGGGTATTCCACTTTTCCTTTTACCTGTGATTTGGAAATTTTTACCTGAATCTTTGGCATTTATGGTGAAAGAAAACAAACAGGAAAAAGCCCGCAGTATCGTGAAGCGCTTAGCACCTGAAGTGAAAGTGACTGAAAATACAGTGTTCACTTTGCCTCAAGAAAGCGTGCCTGAAGCTGCTAACGTGGTGAGTTTGTTCCGCCGTGGTCGTGCCGTAAATACATTATTGTTTTGGGTGGCGTTCTTTACGTGCCTATTGACCATGTATGCGCTAAGCAGCTGGTTACCAAAACTGATGATGGCAGCCGGTTATTCTATGGATAACAGCTTAATGTTCATGATGGTCATGAACGTGGGTGCAGTTGTGGGTATTGTTGGCGGTGGTATTTTGGCTGACCGTTTCCATTTAAAACCTGTGCTGATGGTTTTGGGTATGATGGGCGCGATTGTGATGAGCTTGATGGGCTTCCAATCAAATCAGTTCTTACTATACATCTTGGTGTTCTTGGCAGGTGCTGCATCTATTGGTTCGCAAATGCTGTTGTACAGCTATGTGGCGCAGTATTACCCACTTGCTGTACGTTCGACGGGTATTGGTTGGTCTTCTGCAATTGGTCGTATGGGCGCGATTGTAGGGCCAATTTTGATTGGTGGTTTGCTCGGTATGAACTTACCTGCACATTTCAACTTTATGGCGGTGGGTTTACCTGTACTGATTACTGCGATCGCGGTTGCATTGATTATGCATGAAAATGACAGTGATAAAATTGATGTTAAAGAAGCAACTACAGCCAAAGCTTAAGTTGTGATTCTTTAAAAAGAAAAGCCTCCGAAAGGGGGCCTTTTTATGTAATATATTAAAAAATAAAGTATTGATTATTTTAAATAGAGATAAAAATGACTGCACAATTAGATAAAATTCAAAAATTGATTGATAACGGTAATAGTGTTTTAAAAACACATAAACCTAATGCACCTAATGTAATAGGTTTTGCTACTTGTAATTTAGAGTTATTTACTACTTGGAAAATTCAAGCACTTTCTTTTTTGAAAAATAATTGTGGTTTATCTAGTCCTTATTACACTGAATTTTTTTCAAAAGTATCAACGCCTCATATGAGTCAGATTAATATTGGATTAGGTATATTAAAAGCTGTTCTAGAAGACTTTAATGAAACCTTAGATTATTCAGCGTCCAATCAAAGTACTAATTCAAACATTAAAGAGCTAAAAAAGATATTCATAAGTCATGCAACAAAAGATAAGGTAATTATTGAAGAGATTATTGAACTATTAGAATCTATAGGTGTTGAATCGGAACAAATCTTCTGTTCTTCATTTGAAGGATATGGCATTCCATTGGGCGAAAACTTTTTAGAAAAAATTAGAAAGGAGCTATCATCTGACGTACTAGTTCTTTTTGTGCTTACAGAAAATTTTTATGAAAGTAAGGTCTGCTTATGTGAAATGGGTGCTGCTTGGGCGTTGTCGAAGCAACATATACCTATAGTAGTTCCACCATTAAGTTATAGCGATATTCAAGGTGTTATTCCTTTGACCCAAGGATTAATAATTAATGACATTACTAAATTAAACAGTTTTAAAGAAAGAATAGAAGAATTATTTAAATTTAAAAATAAATTGAGTTTTTCAACATGGGAAAGAAAAAGAGAAAGATTTATTAGAGATGTAGAAACCCATTTTAGTGTTTCATAAACGATGTTGACTCTAATTATGAAAGCTTTAATACTTTAGAAAATTCTGGAAGCCAATCACATGCAATTTAATTCTATCTCCCCAATCCCTGAAGACGATGAAGAACTGCATCTGCCTGAACTGGTGTACTGGGCATCTTTAGGTGAACTTGCAGAAGTCGAAAAATCTTTGGCGAATGGCACAGACGTAAACTCTGCCGATGAAGAAGGCTACAGCGCACTGCATGCAGCAGCAGAAAACGGCTATTTAGACGTAGTGAAGCTATTGGTAGGCAAAGGTGCAGATGTAAAGCACAAAACCCAATATACCGCTTTAGAACTTGCAGAAATGGCAGGTCATGACGATGTTGTGGCGTATTTGAAAAGCCTCTAAGTCCGATTGCGCAAAATCATGATCGTGAAATCCTCCAGCTGAATCTGGGGGATTTTTTTAATGGGTCATAAAAAATTAATAGATAGAAAAAGAAAACCCCGACATCCTGTCGGGGTTTTCTTCGTATTTCGTGTTCTAGATACAACTCCTTGTCATATCTCACGTCCTGATGCAGAAACTTATTGTTATTGTTTTATGTTTCGGAAACTTCCTGTCTCCTGATAACTGTAGATTAGGCCTGTTTCAGGAACTTGGAAAGCCGCAATTTTCTGCATGTCATGTAAGCCAAAACGTACAAAATTATTCTGTTACCTTTCCAAAGAAAAATCATCTGATTAATTGATTAGAATCAAATGATTATAAAAGGGAAGGGAACAGTAAATGAAACAATGCATACAATATTTTCGAACGCCTAGCCTTATCGTTGGCATATTGATGACTGCCGCATGCCATGCGGAAAACACCACAACTACAGCACAAGAGCAAACACCAAACCAAGCTCAAAAATCGGCACAAATCCAGCAAGAACAGCGCTTTAAAATACAAAAAATCGCTCAATTTAATGAGCCTTGGGCCATCCAGCCGCTCTCAGACGGCCGTATATTGCTGACTGAAAGAAAAGGTCAGCTAATTATCTTTAATCCTCAAAACCAGCAGAAAATACAGGTGAAAAACCTTCCCAAAGTTGCCTATGGTGGACAAGGCGGCTTAGGTGATATTGCACTTGATCCACAGTTTGAAAAAAATCATCAGATATACCTGAGCTATGCAGAAGCAGGACAGGGCGGCTATGGCGCTGTCATCGAAAAAGCCACATTAAACCTCAATGAAGCTGTGCCAAGTTTAAAACAGCGAAAAATCATTTGGAGGCAAATTCCAAAAGTAGAAGGTCAAGGCCATTATTCACACCGAATGCAGTTTGGTGCAGATGGAAAATTATGGGTGAGTTCGGGCGAACGTCAGAAGTTTGATCCTGCACAAGATCTGCAGTCAAATTTGGGTAAAGTACTACGCTTAAATAGTGATGGAACACCTGCTGTAGATAATCCATTTCAGACCCAAGGCGAGGTTGCAAAGCAAGTGTGGAGCTTCGGGCACCGTAACCCTTTAGGCATGGCATTTGATGCAAAACAGCAGCTTTGGGTAGCCGAAATGGGACCAAAAGGCGGTGATGAGTTAAATCTCGTGCAGCGTGCGAAAAACTATGGCTATCCACATGTGTCGAATGGTGATCATTATGATGATCAGCCGATTCCTGATCATCATACACGGCCTGAATTTGAAGCGCCTGCCATCAGCTGGACACCGGTGATTTCACCGTCGAGTTTGATGTTTTACCAAGGGCAAAAGTTCCCCTTGTGGAAAAATAAAGCGCTGATTGGTGGTTTGTCGTCTCAAGCAATCGTGATAGTAGACACAGCACATCAACCAGTAACAGAAATCCAGCGCATCGACATGAAACAGCGGATCCGTGGCTTGATTGAAGCCAAAGATGGCGCCATTTGGGGGATTGAAGACGGTGAAAAAGCATGGTTATTCAAAATTGAGCCAAAATAGCGGCTAAAAAATAAACAAAAAAATTCAAAAAATAAAAAAAAAAGCCCCTACGGGGCTTTTCACATACAGGCCTGCACGAATTTTAAATTCATCAGCTAAGCCGCATAGTGCTCATCGGCATTAAATGCATTGGCTTGAATTTGAATCAACTTACGATTTCCTTGTTCTCCATTCATCCGCCAATGTGCAATTTTAATATTATCAACAATCGCAACATCGCCTTTATGCCACTGCAAAAGCAGAGCATCTTTATACATCGCATCAAAAAATTGCTGCTTTTCGGCATCGCTCCATTCAATTTGTTGACCTTCTGGCGTGTAAATTTCCCAAGTCAGTTGCATGCCGTCCGCTGTCGAATCGATTTCAATCTCCCCTCGATTTTCAAAGCAATTTTTCGCGGCCTGATGGGCAAATGGATTGGTATTATTGGCAAAAGCCCATGGCTGAATGACATGTTTTTTCGTATCGGGGTGATGAATCACCAGTGGCGAACGCTGTAAGGTCAGTTTAGCTTTTTTATCTTGTCGAATCTCTAGACTAAACGGGCTCTTTTTCAGCAATAACCGATCAAATAGCCCCACCTCGCGCGCCGAGACATAAGAAAAATGGTTCCATGCGCCGAGATATTTTTCCTGTAGATGTTTCGGAAAATTCTCCCAAATCTGCTCTAAGTTATTAAATCCTGTTTCTGCCAAATACGTCGAAGGTTCCTGACAAAATAAGGCGATATAACGCGAGCGTTCTGAGCGCACACCGCCTTCAACATGTGGGCCTTGTACCGAGTTTTCGACTGGACCCAATTGCACTGTGTTGCGGTCGATATAACGACGGTAGTCGCCTGCGCCGAGCAAGTTCTCGCTGTATTTTCGCATCCAAGATGCAACCCAGCTGGGCATATTGGGGTTAAATGCATTCCATGGCGTAAACTGAAAATATTGTTCAATCAGTTGGTTAAATTGTTCGGGTTGCTCGATGTTAAAACCACGAAACAGTAAGATGCCATTTTCATGGATTTGTTGTAAAAGCTCTTGTCGATGCGCGCCAATATATTGTGCAAGATCTTGTGGGCTATTGTGTTCTGGAGCGGCATGAAAAATGCGGGTAAAACTATTCAGTTGTTGCTGTTGCAATTGCATAGGTCATTCTCTAATTTTTTAATTCAATTTTTATTGTTGTCGCCTAATCCCTAAGCGCTGACAGTTCGAGCTGCTGAACTCGCAGCCGTTATTCTGTCTAAAATCTTTGCCGATTATAAGTACAGTTTTACTGTTGTGATGTAAGTATTGTTGATAAATTGCGATTTTTCGACGAATAGAGTGCGATCGCTGAATGAATGACGACATGAAAAAAAGCCCTCGACATCCTATCGAGGGCTTTTTAGATTCATTCTAAAGATATGACTCCTGTCATACCGATCAGCGTTCCTGCTGCATGTGCATTATTTATTTTTATTGCAAGACATCCTGTCTCTGTATGTTCTTACTATAGGCGCGTTGCTGTTGAGGCTACAGGCGTAAATACTGCAAGTGCTGTAGGTAAATGCCTACAGCAGAACGCCGCTAAATCCTGTTAATGTAGTGATCTAAATAACAACAATGAGTTTCGCGCATGCCTGCAACACAAATCGATATACGGATGCAATACAGCATAGAACAAGAACAACAGCTGATGAATGCTGTCTTTGACGCCTTACAACAGAGTTTTCAACTGCCTCGATATGACCGCAATATACGCTTACAAGTGCATGTGCCACATCGGTTTCAGGTGTTTGATCATTTGACACAGCCTGAGCGATTTACACATATCACCATTGATTGTTTTGCGGGACGAACCGTAGCAACCAAGCGTAAGTTATATCAAATGCTGGTGCAAAATTTGGTGGAATTTGGCATTCCAGCCGACCATATCATCATTACATTACGCGAAAGCCCTCAAGAAAACTGGGGGATACGAGGTGGTCAAGCCGCTTGTGATGTCGATTTAGGTTTTCAGGTCGATGTTTAGTCTGTGCATATACATGGATTGTTGCTTTCATGAAGCCTAAACGAAAAAAGCCCCGACATCCTGTCGGGGCTTTTTCGGATTCATTCTAGCGGTATAACTCCTGTCCTACCGTTAAGCTTCCTGCTCATTGTCTTATCATTGTTGTTTTATGTTCAGTGACATCCTGTCGCTGTATGACCTTAATATAAAAGTAATCCAATAACGTGAATAGTGTCTATTATCCGCATCTGATGTAAGCCAAAACGTACAACACGTAAATTTTCATTCTGACCGTTTCTTCAAGGTATTGCACAGCATCTAGGCTCTCGACCGCTAGATCTATGCATCCAAATCGATCTAAACCACTTTTAAAACAGCAGGAAGCTAGTTTTGAAGTGACAAAAAGCTTTATCAGCGGTGTTACATATTTTTGCGATTAATTGGTTGAATGGTGAACTAATTTATCAGACATTAAAAATTCATAATGAAAAATATACAGGGAATAAGATCGATGCTAAGAACACTTACACAACAACGGACGACATCAAAACTTCAGCTCGCATTAGGCTGCGTTATTGCGCTTAGTGCTTCAGCAAGTTGGGCAGCATCACCACAAGAGATTAAGAAAATTGCAGAAAGTCAAAAACACGGTTATTTAGAGACCTTGAAAACCTTGGTCAATATTGAATCTGGCAGTAAAGATATTGAGGGATTGAATCAAATTGCCAAGGTGGTTGCTGAGCAATTAAAAGCCACAGGGGCTGAGGTGAACGTGATTCAGCCCAAAGACATCATGAAACTCGATGGTGCGCCAGATCAGACAGGACCGATTGTAAAAGCGGTACTAAAAGGCAAAGGTAAAACGAACATTATGTTGTTGGCGCATAACGATACGGTGTATCAAAAGGGCCAATTACAAGGTCAACCGTTTCGCATAGACGGTAATAAAGCCTATGGCTTGGGTATTTTGGATGACAAGCAGGGTGTTGCTGCAGTGATTCATGTTTTGGATATACTGAAACAGTTGAAGTACCAAGATTATGGCACCATTACAGTGTTAATTAATTCAGATGAAGAAATCAGTTCACCCGGCTCGCGCCAATTGATCATGGATACGGCTCAAAATCAGGACGTTGTCCTCTCCTTTGAAACCGGTGGTATAGACGGAAGCTTGATGTTAGCCACCAGTGGGATTGGTGCGGCTTATTTAGATATTAAAGGGCGAGGTTCGCATGCGGGGGTAAAACCTGAAGCAGGGGTCAATGCCTTGACAGAACTGGCTTTTCAGATTCAACAATTGGAAAATCTATCCAATCCGAAAACGGGTTTAAAGCTGAATTGGACTGTTGCGACGGCTGGAAAAACCCGAAATGTGATTCCTGACCATGCGACAGCGCAGGCAGATGCTCGTTCCTTAAAACCACAAGATTTTGCTGAATTGGAAAAAACCTTGAAGCAAAAAGTCAAAACCAAAAAATTGGCGGAAAGTCAGGTCGAGGTCAAATTTGAAGTCCGTCGTCCACCTTTAGAAGCCAGTCCACAAGCCAAAAAATTAGCCGCGACAGCCCAGCAGATTTACACAAATGAATTAAAGCTGCCGATGAAAGTTGAAACGACCGCTTGGGGTGGTGGTACCGATGCCGCTTTTGCTGGGGTTAGTTCGAAAGCCGCGATCATTGAAGGAATCGGTATGTCTGGAGATGGATTACATTCAGATAAAGCTGAATATATTTTGACGGATTCTATCGTGCCGCGTTTGTACTTGGTGACCCGCTTAATTGTGGAAACTTCTAAAAAGTAATCGCATCCGATTGGGTGAGATCTAATGAGCCATGGCCTTGAGTTTGGTTGTGGCTCATGTTAGAGCTATTCTTATGTAGCATTTGAAATGAAAAAAGCCCCGACATCCTGTCGAGGCTTTTTCAGATTCATTCTAGCGGTATAACTCCTGTCCTACCGTAAGCTTCCTGCTTGGTCTTATCATTGTTGTTTTATGTTCAGTGACGTCCTGTCTCTGTATGCTTTAACTTTATCGTGGATGATGCATGGCGTATAGCTGCCATCTGCCGAAAATAATGTAAGCCTGAACCTACAAAAGGCGGCATTTATCACGCGAACGGCTACAATTAAGCACTCACATATTGCAGTAATTTTTTGAAAATTGCTTTAACTGCTTTGTTGTCAAATTCATTCGGTTCGAATTTATCTGCTTGATTACGCGTGAAAATGTCACGAATTTCAACCACAGCATTACTGTCGATTAAGCCCAATTGAGTTGCCACTTGGCGAATTTGATCAATTGAACGTGAACCATTGGTGCCACCATAGCTAACGTATGCCGCAGGTTTTCCGCCCCATTCTTTACCGAGGTAATCCAACGCATTTTTGAGCGCAGGGCTGTAGCCGTGGTTGTATTCAGGGCTAATGAAAATAAATGCGTCGCCTTGCGCGATTTTATCTGCCCATGCTTGCTGCTTGGGTTGGTCATAAATCCCGGTTAATGGTGGATGTGCGCCTGCAAAAATAGGCAGATCCCATTCTTTTAAATCGACAATTTCAGTTTCTACGGTACTGTAGTCATAGCTTTCGATTTCTGAAAGTAGCCAGTTGGCAATCTTAATTGCCGTACGGCCTTCGCGGACACTGCCGACAATAATATGAAGTTTCATCGTATTTCCTGTCTTGTTTTAAAGTCTTGCATTAAATTAATATGAAAACGGTCCGTTGCATATACAGAAAATGTATCGAGTCGATTGATAGTTATAAAAATAGTGATAAAAAAAGCTCCCGAAGGAGCTTTTTATTTGCTGAAACTTAGATCAGTTTCACGCCTTGTTGACCGGCAGGGGTCACTTTGAAAATTTCAACTTCAAAGGTGATATTTTTACCGGCTAGAGGGTGGTTGAAATCCACTTCGGTAATGTCTTCACCTACGGTTTTGATCACTCCATACAGACTTTGTTTGGCTTTATCTTCAAACTCAATCATATGGCCTTCGACAGGACGTTGCTCAAATTTGACGGTATCGAATTTTTGTACGTTTTCAGGGTTCCATGGACCAAATGCATCTTCAGGAGGAAGGCTCACGGTACGGCGGTCACCTGCACGTAAACCGAATAAAGCTTTCTCAAAACCCGGTAATAAGCTGCCATCACCCATGACAAGGCTGACAGGTTCAGCACGGCTACGGGTATTGTCAATTTCTACGCCATTTTCAATAGCAACAGAAAAGTGAAGGTCTACTTTAGAGCCTTCTTCAATACGAGTTTCCTCGTTAGGATTGATAAAATCAGTCATTTTGCGCTTCCGCACGTTGAATTCGGTGTTTTTCTAAGAAAAACGTATCGATAAGAAGCAGAATCGTGCCTAAAGTAATGGCACTGTCTGCAATATTAAATGCAGGAAAGTGGCTGTTGTTGTAATACACGTGAATGAAATCCACCACATAACCTAAAGATACACGGTCAATTAAGTTGCCGATTGCGCCGCCTAAAATCAGGGCAATGGCAATCGGAAGGACTTTCACGTTTTTTGGCATACGCATGAGCCAAAATACAAAAATGACAGACACAAGTCCTGCGAGTGAAGTAAAGAAATAACGTTGCCATCCACCGGCATCGGACAAGAAACTAAAGGCAGCGCCATAGTTATGTAGCAATGTCCAATTTAAAAAGGGCATGACAGGTACAGGATCTGCGTAGTTCAGATGTGTACTTGCAATCCATTTGGTCCATTGATCCAAAATAATGGCAACAATGGATAAGCCCACCCACACTAAATTGTGTGGGTAGAATTGAAAGAAGCCCTTTTTTTCTTGTGGATTAGGCATATTTTCTCTCTTCGCCTTGACCTGTAGGAAGGTTAATAATACAACGAGAACAAAGACCTGGATGTTCGTGATGTGTATTCACATCTGGTAGTACATGCCAGCAGCGTGCACATTTTTCACCGTCAGCAGCAGAGACTTTGACATTTAAACCGTCAAGGTCAGAGGCTTCACCTTGCGCTGCATCAAACTCATTGACAATCACTTGAGAAGTGATGAGGACAAAACGCAGTTCTTCACCGAATTTGTCTAAAACAGCTTTCAGCTCAGCATTGGCCCAAAGTTCAACTTTGGCAGATAAGTTTGAACCCACAGTTTTTGCAGTACGTGCAGCTTCAATAAACTTGTTCACTGCAGATTTAACGGTGATCAAGGTTTGCCATTCAGCTTCAGTCACTAAATTTGCTGTAGAGGCTACAGGAATGTCATACCATTCTGCAGTAAATACATATTTCTCAGATTGCTCTGGAATCAGTGGCCAAGCTTCTTGTGCGGTAAAGCTCAAGATAGGAGACATCCAACGGACAAATGCTTGTACCAAGTGATACAACGCCGTTTGTGCAGAATGACGCGCAGCTGAGTCTGCCTTAGTGGTGTACTGACGGTCTTTGATGATGTCGAGGTAGAAACCACCCAAGTCATTAATACAGAAGTTGGTCAATGCGCTAGTCACGATATGGAAGTTCATATCTTCATACGCTTGTTGAATGGTTTTTTGTACTTCCGCAGCACGTTGCAAGATGTATTGATCCAGTGCGATCAATTGATCGACAGGCAAAGCATCTGTCGATGGTTTGAAGCCATTCAAGTTAGCCAACAAGAAACGCAATGTGTTACGGATACGGCGGTAACCATCTGATGCACGGCTGAAGATTTCTTTACCCGCTGTCATTTCATAACGGTAGTCTGCAGACGCAATCCAGAAACGTAGGCCATCTGCACCCATGTCTTTGATGATGTCTTGTGGAGTGATCACGTTACCGATCGACTTCGACATTTTGCGGCCTTTTTCGTCCACAACGAAGCCGTGAGTTAATAAGCCTTTGTACGGTGCGCGGTTATTAATCGCCATAGACGTTAACAATGAAGACTGGAACCAGCCGCGATGTTGGTCAGAACCTTCAAGGTACAAGTCAGCAGGGTCTTGCAATTCTTCACGTTCACGAAGTACTGCAAAGTGTGTTGTTCCAGAGTCAAACCAAACGTCTAGAGTGTCACGAACTGCATTGTACTGCTCTGCATCTGTACCGATAAACTCAGACGCATCACGGTTATACCAACCATCAATACCTTCTTGTTCAATCAGCTTCGCCACTTCTTCGATCAGCTCAGGCGTACGCGGGTGAAGTTCGTTGGTGTCTTTATGCACGAAGAATGGAATCGGCACGCCCCATGTACGCTGACGTGAGATACACCAGTCTGGACGGCCTTCAATCATCGATTGGATACGGTTTTTACCCCAATCCGGTACGAAGCTGATGTCATTTTCAATCGCGTTCAATGCACCTTGGCGTAAACCTTTTGCATCCATGCTGATGAACCATTGTGGTGTTGCACGGAAGATAATCGGTGTTTTATGGCGCCAGCAATGTGGATAGCTATGTTTGATCACCACATGTGCCCAAAGTTTGCCTGCTTCGGTTAAAGCAGCAATGATTTTGGGATTGGCTTTGTAGATGTGTTCGCCTGCAAAAATTGGCGCAGTTGGTAAATACACACCGTTGCCGCCGACTGGATTGTCGACTTTCAGGTTGTACTGTAGGCCAACTTTATAGTCGTCCACACCATGGCCTGGCGCGGTATGTACAGCACCTGTACCACTGCCATCAGTTACATGCTCACCTAAGATTACTGGCACTTGGCGTTCAGCAATTAACGGATGTTGTAGTACTAGGTTTTCAAGTTTTGCACCAGCAAATTCAGCAATCACTTCTACTGCGTTAAAGCCATAACGCTGAGTTGCAGATTCAACCAATGATTTTGCAAGGATGAAGTTTTGCGCTGCTTTGTCTTCGCCAGTTGCTTTCACCAATTGGTATTCAAGTTCAGCGTGTAGAGCAACCGCTTGGTTGGCAGGCATGGTCCAAGGCGTAGTTGTCCAGATCACGATATCTGTAGAATCGCTAACTGTAACACCTAGGCGTGCAGATAAATCAGCTAAATCAACAACGCTAAAGCCAACGTCAATTGCATCTGATTTTTTGTCTTCATATTCCACTTCAGCTTCTGCCAATGCTGAACCACAGTCTAAACACCAGTTCACAGGTTTAAGACCAGGTTCGATATGACCTGCTTTGGCAATTGCACCGAGCGAACGAACGATGTCGGC
Organism: Acinetobacter amyesii; assembly: GCF_002018365.1. Taxonomy (GTDB): domain Bacteria; phylum Pseudomonadota; class Gammaproteobacteria; order Pseudomonadales; family Moraxellaceae; genus Acinetobacter; species Acinetobacter amyesii. The sequence goes on along the minus strand of NZ_MVKX01000006.1, from coordinate 229,005 downwards.
TTCTTGCTTGAAGTTCATGGTGAGGTACGGATTGTCCCAATCACCAAACACACCCATACGCACGAAGTCTTTCTTTTGTAATTCGACTTGCGTGTAGGCATATTCACGGCAGGCTTTACGGAAAGTTGAGGCATCTACTTTTACGCCGACTTTACCGACTTTTTCTTCAACTTTCAGTTCGATTGGCAGACCATGACAGTCCCAGCCTGGTACATACGGCGCGTCAAAACCGTCCATTACACGGCTTTTGATGATGATGTCTTTGAGGACTTTATTTACCGCATGGCCTAAGTGGATTTGGCCATTTGCGTATGGAGGGCCGTCATGAAGCACATATTTTTTCTTGCCAATACGCGATGCACGAATCTGCTGATAAATGTTGTCGGCATACCACTCTTCTAACCATTTCGCTTCACGTACTGCGAGATTTGCTTTCATCGCAAATTCAGTACCTGGGAGGTTTAGCGTGGCTTTATAATCCACTGCATTTTCAGGAGTTTGCTTATCGCTCATGCAAGTTGTCTTCCAAATTTATCAGCCCGTTGACTGACGCGTTTTACAATAAATAATCGGGGTTTAAAAGGGGAAATGAGGGTGCTGACCTCGAAACTCAAGGAGCTTTTCGACGTCGTCATCAATTCCCGCTTTCAATGCTTCAAGCGAAGGGTAGTCCTTTTCGCCATGTAAAAAGTTCAAGAACGTCACCCGCATTAACAGGCCATACAGATTAGCAGAAACATCAGGAAAATGTACTTCTAATCGCCATTCAGGATGTTCCTGTTTAATCGCGGGACGCGTACCAACATGCCCTGCACCAAACAGGGCAGAGGGTGCATAACCTGCAACCCCTAATTTGTCAGCATTTTCGTTTTTTACTTTATCTGTTAAAGATTCGGTTTCACAAATGACATCGACTGCATAAATGCCATTTAAACAAGGTTTATGACGGTTTAAACGCACATTAATGGTAGGAAAATTAATGGTGCGACCGATTTGATCGCCGTAATGCACACGACCTGTGATGCTATAAGGACGACCTAAAAGTTTTGCGGCATGGGCAAGGTCACCTGCTTGTAAAGTCTGACGAACCAGTGTCGAACTGACACGTTCGCCATCGACTTCGACATTCTGCAGGGCTGTGACTTGGAAGCCGTATTGGCGTAAAAATTCGCTATTGCCTTGGCGGTTTTTGCCAAAGTGATGATCTTCGCCCAAAACTAAACTTTGTGTATTGAGTTTATTTTTTAAAATATCGGCAAATTCTTCGGCGCTGAGATTACGAAAGGCATTGTCAAATTTCGCCACCACAATATAGTCGACGCCCAGTTCAGTTAAATATTCGACTTTTTCACGTAGTGAACTGATTCGAGGCGGTGCGTCATAAGCTTTAAAGAATTCAAGCGGTTGTGGTTCAAAAATCATCACAGCTGTTTTTAAGTTTTGTTGCTGTGCTATGTCTTTGAGCTGGCTGACCATCGCTTGATGACCCAAATGTACGCCATCAAAATTGCCAATGGTCACGGCAGTTTTGGGGAGTTCTAAGTGGGGCGCTAAAGCATTCAGACGGAGCAGCTTCATGGGCGAATCAATTGTTGAAAATGTTTGAGGGCTATATATTGCCATAATCTTCTGCGTTCGTCTTGTTGTTGTGTTTTTACTCAAGTTTTTTTATGCAGAGATGAATTTATTATCAATAAAATAAATTATAAAAATAAATATTAATCAATTTTTCTTATTTAATAGTGTGCTTAAACTATAGACATTCCATTTTGATGAGCATCATGCGATGAAAATGCCATTTTATCAACTCCAGCATAAACAAGACTTGATTCGTCATTTCACCCCAAACTGGTTTACGGTGGTAATGGGCACAGGTGTGGTCGCCCTCATTTTACCATCTATAGCGGTGGCGCCGCAGTGGATGTGGTCCTTTGGAGCAGGGCTATGGCAGATCAGCATCGTGTTGTTCATATTGTTTAGCAGCATGTATCTCAGCCGATGGATCTTATACCCACAAGAAGCCAAGCAGATTTTCCAGCATCCGGTGATGAGTTTATTTCTTGGGGCAATCCCCATGGCACTGGCAACCTTGATCAATGGCGCATTGAAATTTGGCACCACGCTGTACACTGAGTTTTTGGGCGTGAGCATCATCACATGGGCTGAATATTTATGGTATGTCGATGTGTTGATGGCAATTGCGATTGCATGGTGTGTTCCATTTCTGATGTTTAGTCGTCAGCAACATGCGCTGCAGGGCATGACCGCAGTATGGTTATTGCCGATAGTTGCTTGCGAGGTGGCTGCCAGTTCAGGCGGTTTATTGTTGGCGCATTTACCTGCACAGGCCCATGCTGTCCATATTTTGTTTGGGAGTTATCTGCTTTGGGGAATCTCAGTATTTCCAGCATTTGCCATCTTAAGCATCTTGTTGCTGCGTCTGGCTTTACATCAACTTCCAAGTAAGGAAATGGCGATCAGCAGTTGGTTGGCCTTAGGACCGATTGGGACAGGGGCTTTAGCGCTGTTACTTTTAGGAGAGCAAGCCCCTCGTATTTTGACAGCGGTAGACTTGGCAGATTTAGGACAGGTGTTGCTTCAAGGCGGTGTGTTTGCAGCCCTTGTTTTGCTCGGATTTGGTATATGGTGGTTCGGAATCGCTATACTCATCACGCTAAAACACTTGCGAGATTTACCCTTTAATCTCGGGTGGTGGGCGATGACGTTTCCATTCGGCGTTTTTAGTTTGGCGGTCATCCATTTGGCGGAACATACGCAATTAAATGCTATCCAACAGTGCGGCAACTTTTTTGCAGTTTTGCTCTGTACGCTTTGGTTATTGGTGATGCTGAAAACCATACAAGGGTTTTATCGCGGCAGCTTATTTTTTTCTCCGTGTTTAAAAGCGTATTGTGATGCTCAGCGCGCATCTTAAATTATGTCGGGTGAATGTAAATCCGTTGAAGAAAACTATAGCGTGTTGGCTTTGACGGATTTCAGCAAACAAATATAGAGCTTGTGCAAGCGTGTGATGCAGTTACGTTATTTTGCTATCCAAGCAAAACATTCATGTATAAAATTTGCGCGTATTTTCGAGAGATCAACTGGCTTCGAGATATAAACTTGCTTGTAGTGTAGGTGCTAGAGCAAGGCTTATGGATTAAAACAAAAAAGATAAAAATAAGGATCGAATTATGTGTAATCAAACCCGTTTTTGGGATGATGCCAAAGGATTGTTAGAAGAATGGTACGTCGCTTGTACCTCTAAAGAACTCAAAAAAGATCAGCCTTTTTCAGCCACCCTGTATGGTAAAAAAATTGTCCTGTTCCGACAAAAAGATGGAACTGCCGCAGCATTGCTCGATCAATGTGTGCATCGTGGCGTGCCTTTGTCTCAGGGCAAAATGACTGATGGCTGCGTGACATGTCCATATCATGGTTGGTCGTATCAGGGCGATGGCCATGTGGCGCATATTCCTAGTGTCAATGGACAATTTTTTCCAGAAAAACCGCATCCATTTAAACAGCGTAGTTTTGATGTGTGTGAGCAAGATGGGGTGGTATGGATTTATCTCGGTGAAAAGCCCAAACAGGAACGCCCGGAAATATTTAAATTACCGTTTTATGATCAAGCCGGCTGGGTCAGCTATTACATGGTCGGCAGTTATGATGGCGAGATGGGCGCTGTTGCACAGAATATTATGGATGTGACCCATACCATATTTGTACATGAAGGCTGGTTTCGTTCAGAGTCGGGAAAAGCCGTGAATGCCACCATAGATGTGGGGCCGCGCAAAGTAGTCGTTGACTACCATGACCATGATGCAGATGTCGGCATGATGCCATGGCTGACCAACCCGCATGGTGCTGAACAAGTCCACCGCGACAGTTTTATCGCGCCGAATATTACCTTGGTGGAATACCATTGGGGAGAGCCATCGGGCATGGTGTTTAATAGTCTGATTAGCCCTGTGGGGCCGTATGAGTCACGGGTTTATACCTGTGTCAGTTATAAATTTCCCATTCCAAAATTGCTGTCTAAGGCATTGATGCCGGCTGTGAATGCCTATACTTGGGTGGTCAACAAACAAGACATTAAAATTTTGTCAGCGCGAAGAGCTGGCATCGAGCATATGCCAATGACCCATTCACATAGTGTACGAGGGGATATGGCACATATTGCCTTAGAAAAGATTTTAGATGCCTTACGTCATGACCAACAATTGGCACCGTCTTTTATTGGCAAACGTCCGATGCAATTTCAAATTTGATAGTAGTGGAATATGTTTGAGCAATTTATTTTTCTGAGCAATGTGATTTTTGAAGATGATTTTTTCTGCGCAAGTGCAAATGTATGCTATATGAAGGCATCAATTTGAGGAGACCGCTATGCGTCAGCAAATCGCTTTAATTATGGCATTGCCGAGTGAATCTAAAGGCTTATTTGAAGCTGCAGGTATTGAAGTGCATTACAGTGGTATTGGTAAAGTCAATGCCGCATTTAAAGCCTTTGATGTGATTCAAAAAACCGGATGTCATACCTTACTGAATTTGGGCACAGCGGGAAGTTCACATTTTGATGCACATGCGTTGGTTGAAGTGGCTCAATTTGTACAACGGGATATGGATGTATCGCCTTTGGGTTTTGATGTGGGGGTGACCCCGATGGATACCGATCATCCTGCTGAAATTCAGCCAGAGAGCATGTTTAGTCATTTGCCTAAAGGAATTTGTGGTACAGGCGACAGCTTTGAAACTGGGCTGCCGAAAGTACCGTGTAATCTTGTCGATATGGAAGGCTACGCAATCGCTAAAGTATGTAAAAAACTGGGTGTTCGCTTTGTATCGGTAAAATATATTACCGATGGTGCGAATGACACAGCACATCTGGATTGGGAAGAAAATTTATTATTCGGCGCAAAGAAATTATTGGAATTATATCAAACAGTAAAATAAGGCATTTAGCTAATTTCGGTCGGCGACCATAGAATGCTATGGTCGTATGCCAATTCGACCCAATTCAATTTACTTTTCTGGGCGTGGAATTACACCGTAAAGCATCATATGCACGGTATGTTGAATAATCCGTTGTTGCATACTGCGATTACGTAAGGTTTTTCCAGTGACCATTTCCATTTGGGTTGCAAAGTCAGCATAGTTTTGCGTAATTGCCCAAATGTTCAGAATTAAAAGTTCTGGATCAATATCTTTAGAAATTTTGCCTTGCTCTTGCCAGTTGCTAATGACTTTGGCTTTGCGTTTCACTAATTTTTTTAGTGGGCCTTTTAAAATTTCAAGAATGTGTGGTGCGCCCTGAATGACTTCAAGTGCGAACAAACGTGAGGCTTTCGGTTGCGTACGAGATACTTCAATTTTCTGCAATAGATAATTGGTGATCGCTTCTTCAGGCTCAAGGTCTGCTTCCAACATTTGTAGCGGAGCAAGCCACTTTTGTAGAACCGTTGTCAGAACTTCAACATAAAGCGCTTCTTTATTTTCATAGTAATAGAAAATATTCGATTTATGCATTTCTGCAATCTGTGCGATCTCATCCAAGCTGGCGCCATTGAAGCCATACAGGGAAAAGACATCCAGTGCTGCATTAAGCAACTGGTGGCGTTTCTGGGTACTCTTTTTTTGTTCCATTAGCTCTTTTAAGAAAATGAAAAGGGAATATTGAATTGTACGGCAAATCAACAGATTTGTGCACAATCATCGTTTTTAATTTTATGAATTTTGGCAGTTTATTCTGTTCAACGGTCAAATAAATACGACGAATGCCATAATATTTCAAATAATCATTTTAGGGTGAAATTTAAATAAATCATTATTTTTAGTCATGGATTTATATGATTTGTCGTAATTTTTGTGATGTATTTGTCAACAGGCGATAAATCTCCCCTCAATGCCAAACGTGGTTATGTTGCGATATTGCTCTTGAATAGGACAGGAAGTCACACGGTTTAAGTGATGATTTCCTGCACAAGTACAGCTTAAGTGGCCAAGACTGCTTGTAAGACTTGTTGTTCAAGTTCAGTAAATTCAATGCCTTTTTTTCGTGGACGGGCCAAATCGACACGAAATTCTTTGGCAATATGGCCTTTATCGAGCAAGATAATTCGGTCTGCCAACTGCACGGCTTCACTTACATCATGCGTGACCAAAATTGCGGTAAAACCTTGTTCAGTCCAGAGTTTTTCAATCAAATTCTGCATATCTAAACGTGTTAAGGCATCGAGCGCACCCAGTGGCTCATCTAGCAGCAAAATGCGTGGTTTATGTGACAAGGCACGTGCCAGAGCAGTACGTTGACGTTGCCCCCCTGACAGCTGTGTTGGCCAAAGCCCCGCTTTGTCTTTTAAACCGACTTTTTCGAGGAGTGCAGTGGCATTGGCATGTTGGTCTTTGCTTAAACCGAGTTGTACATTTTTCTCAATGCTACGCCAAGGCAGGAGGCGAGGGTCTTGGAACATCACACGAATATCATCGCTGGTGATACCTTCACGAATATGACGTGCAGACTTAAATTTAATTTCGCCATAACTCGGTTTTTCTAAGTCGGCGATGAGGCGAAGCAGGGTACTTTTACCACAGCCACTACGACCAACAATCGCCAAGAATTCACCGGGTTGAATATGCAGGTCAAGGTCCTCAAGGACTTTAACATCGCCATAAAATTTGTGTAGTTGTTCAATTAGGATCTCTGCGCCCAACACCGCATGAGGGTTGATATCCTCGACAGAGGAACGCTGAGGTTGGGTTGAGTCGTCTGCATGACGGCTTATGCTTAAATCGGTCATCACATGCTCCTTATTTTTGGTAACCCGAGTGCCAACGGAGTAAATATTTTTCTAAGGCAACAGCCAGTACATCGGCCAATTTACCGAGTAGGGCATACAATAAAATCCCGACCAAGACGATGTCGGTTTGCAGAAATTCACGTGCGTTCATGGTCATATAACCGATGCCGGCTTGTGCAGAAATGGTTTCTGCCACTATCAACAGAACCCAAACGAGACCGAGTGAAAAACGCAGACCAACCAAAATAGACGGCATCGCTCCCGGCAGAATAATTTCTTTATACAGTTGCCAGCCACTCAAACCATAGCTTTTGCCCATTTCAATCAGTTGAGGGTCTACAGAACGAATACCATGATAGGTATTGATATAAATGGGAAAGAATACGCCAATAGCGACTAAAAACAACTTGGCCGATTCATCGATCCCAAACCATAAAATCACCAAGGGAATCAGGGCAAGAGCAGGAATGTTGCGGATCATTTGCAGCGTGGTATCAAGTAACGTCGATGCTGTTTTGGATGAACCATTTAGCAGCCCTAAAAAAAGACCTAAACCACCACCGACTAGAAGTCCAACCAAAGCACGACCCGCACTGATTTGAACATGCTTCCACAGTTCACCACTGATCAGTAAGTTCCAAAAGGCCACCACCACCGCACTTGGCGCAGGCAAAATACGACTTTCTAACAGCCCTGTAACAGAGGCAATTTGCCACACAATAATTAATGCAATAGGAAACAACCAAGGCAGCAAACGCTGCCCGAGTTGTGTTCCACGTGAAACCTTCGGTGCTTTGAAGGTTTCAACAGAAACAGTTTTGGACATTAGGCCGGCTCCTGAATCTTTTCAGCTTTTTTATTTTCATCTGGGGTGTAGTTGTTCGCGACAATCTCACCAAATGGGCCGGTTAAGTTAGGTTGAACCAATTTTTGACGTGTTTCCAATGGCAGTAGTGGGAACACCAATTCTGCAAAACGAATAGACTCTTCAAGGTGTGGGTAACCAGAGAAAATAAAGGTGCTAATCCCGAGATCGGCATATTCTTGGATACGTGCGGCGACGGTTTCAGGATCACCAACGAGTGCCGTACCTGCACCACCACGAACCAATCCAACACCTGCCCATAAGTTTGGCGATACTTCTAATTTGCTACGGTCGCCATTGTGCAGTTCAGCCATACGGCGTTGCCCTACAGAGTCCATGGTTTTGAACTTGGCTTGCGCGGCTGCAATGGTGGCATCGTCGACATATTGGATCAGCTCTTCTGCTGCTTTCCATGCCTCTTCATTGGTTTCGCGCACAATGACATGTAAACGAATGCCATAATTCAGTTCACGTCCTTTGGCTTTGGCTTTTTCACGCACTACTGCAATTTTTTCTTTTACCGCAGCAGGTGGCTCACCCCAAGTCAAATAGGTGTCAACTTGATCTGTCGCGAGTTCAACAGCAGCTTCTGACGAACCGCCAAACCATAGTGGTGGATACGGTTTTTGTACCGGTGGATAGAGTAGTTTGGCGTCGTCCACACTCAGACGTTTGCCATGGAAGGTATAGCTTTCACCGGTATGTGAGCGGGTTAAAATTTCACGCCATATCGTGGTGTATTCAGCAGCAGTTTGGTAACGTGTCGCATGATCTTCATAGACACCATCACCCTTGAGTTCTTGCTCATCACCGCCTGTGACTAAGTTCAGTAAGATACGGCCGCCAGATAAACGGTCAAAGGTTGCAGCCATACGTGCAGTTAGTGCAGGCGTTGTCACCCCCGGACGTAGCGCCACTAGAAATTTTAAATTTTTCGTGGCATCAATCAAGCTTGCAGCTGTAAGCCATGGATCTTCACATGAACGACCTGTCGGAATCAGAACGCCTTCATAGCCAAGATTATCCACCGCTACCGCAATTTGCTTCATGTAGGCATGATCGACTTGGCGGGCACCTTTACTTGTTCCTAAGTAGCGACTGTCACCGTGGGTAGGGATAAACCAGAAAATTTTCATGTTCAGTTCCTTGTATTTTTGAAGGCTCGGGTATCAATGTGATGAAAGTGTCCAAACTTGCTTTTGGACTTGAATGTTGTTTGGAATCAGTTGGACTTGTTTAAATAAGTCCGCAATATTTTGCTGTGCTTGAATGACCTCAGGTGTCAGCGGGCGCACAGGAGATGGTTTAGATCGGCGAGAAAAGGCTTGCGCAGCAATGTTCTTTTGCAGCCCAGTGCTGTTTTGATAAATCTCTAAAGCCACATTTTGGTTTTTCACGATCCACTGATCGGAAGCATCTAGGGCCTTTAAAAATTTAGCTGGGGCATCAGGGTGTGCTTGAACGACCTTTGGATTTGCCACATAAAATGAATAGGTCTTTGGAAAATCACCAGATTGAATTAGCACTTTAGCTTGAGCATCCAACTCCGCTGCAGATAAAAACGGGTCCCAAATGGCCCATGCATCAATTGATTTTTTATCAAATGCGGCCCGAGCATCTGCTGGTGGAATCCAAATTGGTTGGATATCGCTCCAAGTCAAACCGGCTTTTTCTAAAGTTTTGGCTAATAATTCATGCGCACTCGAGCCTTTTTGTACAGCAACGCGTTTGCCACGTAATTCTTGAATGGTCTTGATTGAGCTATCCGCAGGAATCACGACAGCAAGCGACTGATCAGGCACCACTTCATAGCCAATATAATTTAGGTCTTTATTGGCAGCTTGGGCAAAAATAGGCGGTGTGTTGCCGACATAGCCATAATCCACTGCACCAACCGCAAGAGCTTCTAACATTTGTGGGCCAGCAGGGAACTCCTTCCACTCAATGTGAGCGCCGGGAAATTGTTGTTCAAAGAGCGTTTGTTCACGGGCAACCAACAAATTTAAGGCTGATTTTTGGAAACCGATAACCAAGGTTTTTACGGCTGTTTCAGTTGGTTTTTCATGATCCTGCTGTGCTGTTTCTTGTTTTTGGCAAGCACTGAGTCCAAGGCCCAAAGTGGCTAAAGTCAGTATGGAAAATGTTCTTAGAATACGCATGGCATCGCCCTTATGCTGTGGTCGGCTTATTTGATAATGGCCGACTCAATATTTAATTTATTGGGAATTAATTTTTCGTTATAAAACGCATCAGCGACTTGCTGCTGCTCTTGCGCCACTTGTGCAGTAATCGGCGTCACTTGATTGCCTAAGCGAGAAATTGATGTTTTAAGCACATCTAGACCTAAGCCGGTTTTGCCTTCGAGTAACTTGGCCGCTTCATCTTGATTTTTTGAGACCCATTGCGTGGTCAAATTCAACTCATTCACCACAGCTTGCAGGACTTTTGGATTTTCCTGAGCAAATTTACGATCGGCCAAATAGAACTGGTAGTTCTTCACCAAGTTTTCACCATTGGCAATGGTGCGAGCATTAAGTTGATGCTCAGCAGCAGAAAGGAACGGGTCCCAAATTACCCATACATCAACTGCACCTTTTTCAAAAGCAGCACGTGCATCGGCAGGCGGTAAATACACGACATTGATGTCGCTAAATTTAAGCTGATTGGCTTCCAACAGCTTGAGCAAGAGGTAATGCACGTTTGAGCCTTTGTTTAAGGCCACACGTTTACCTTTTAAGTCCTGAATACTGTGAATAGCCGAATCTTTTTGCACAATTAACGCTTCAGCTTTTGGAACAGCAGGTTGGTTGGCAATGTAAACCAAATCGGTTTGAGCGGCTTGAGCAAAGATAGGCGGTGCTTCACCGACTTCACCAAATGACACGCTGCCCACATTGAGCCCTTCAAGCAGCTGTGGACCCGCAGGAAATTCCACCCATTTGATATTTACACCTTGGCTTTTTAAGGCTGTTTCTAAAGTTCCGCGTTCTTTTAAAATTGGCAATAAGCCATATTTTTGGAAGCCGATATTTAAGGTGACATTTTCTTCAGCCTCTTTTTTGCCACAGCCCGACATCATCATGGCACCCACAACCGCTGTAGACAGTACAAGTGTTTTTGTCCAAAGTTTTGCTTTGTGAGTACGCATGTGTTGCTCCTATAAAGGTCTAAATTTGCAGAACTGTTGATTTATGAACACATAAGCTAAAGAGTTTTCTTTTTCGAAAAAAATAAGAAAACTTAAATTTAAAATCAGGAAAAAAGATAAATAAAAATCAGCAAAACTTATGAAAAATTATGATTTTAGAAAAACATATAATGTGTCGAGGTATTATTTTAAGTTATTGAAATTATTTCATTTATTGTGGTTATTTAAATGGTAGATATGGTTATTCTGTGGCTTGCAAAGTGATTTGAGGGGGTAGCCAAGGGATTCGGCATAACCTTATGCAAAATAATGCTATTCAGCGCATAAAAAAAGCCACTTTAAAGTGACTTTTTACAAACCAATGAGTTTCTTTGGTAGTTGTATAAGGCCTGACGGGCATTCGGTAAGTCATCGACACTGACTTGTTCAAAACCTTGTTCAAGGAACCAATGCGCTGTTCGTGTGGTCAAAATAAACAATTGTTCAATACCTAAATCTCGCGCTTTTTCTTCTAAATAATGCAAAATTTGGCTGCCACGATTCGATTTTCGATACCCCGGATGCACAGCCACACATGCGATTTCAGCAGAACGTTTCTCTTCCCCTGTGACAGGAATCGGATATAACGCAGCGCAGGCCAAAATCGTACCGTCACGTTCAATCACTGCAAATTGTCCAATTTCATTTTCCAGACGTTCGCGTGAGCGATAAACCAAGATGCCTTCTTGTTCGAGAGGGCGTAAGAGATTGATTAAGCCACCCACATCTTGAATATCGGCAGTACGCACTTCTTCATAATGCGCATCAGTGATCATGGTGCCAGAACCGTCACGCGTGAACAATTCTTCGATCAATGCGCCATCATAGGCATAGGAAATAAGATGAACACGGTGTACGCCTTGTAGGGAGGCATCTTTGGCAACGCTTAAATGCAGGGCAATATCGGGGTTCGAATCTTGATATTGCAAAATATGCTGATCAAGTTGATGAGGCGTAATTTCGCGTTGTAGTTGCCCATGTTCATTGTGCAAACCATGTTGTTTGCCCAAGAAAATTAACTTATCCGCTTTTAAACTGATGGCGGTTTTGGTCGCAACTTCTTCAGCCAATAAATTAAATACTTCACCTGTAGTGGAATAACCTGTCGGCCCAAGCACCACAATGTTTTGGCTCTCTAAATGACGTTGAATCGCATCAATATCGACGGAACGAACTTCACCAGACAGTTGAAAATCGATACCGTCACGAATGCCATACGGTTTTGCCGTGACTAAATTGCCTGAGACCACATCAATGCGCGCGCCGTACATCGGTGAGTTGGCTAAACCCATAGACAGGAGCGCTTCAATTTGCAGACGAATGGAGCCGACGGCATTCATCACCGCAGGTAAAGATTCGCGAGTGGTGATGCGACGATGAAGATGAAATGGTGTCTTGATGCCGCTGATTTGTAAATTATGATTGATTTGCGGACGGGCACCATGTACTAAAATTAGACGAATACCAAGCGAATGTAATAAGGCAATATCGTGAATAATATGTTGAAAATTTTCATGTTGCAGCGCTTCACCATCAAACATGATGACAAAGGTTTTGTTGCGATGCGCATTAATATAGGGTGCAGAATGACGGAACCAATGCACATACTGTAAGGTTGTGCTGGAAGATGGTTCAGTGATATTCGTTTGCATGCCTATGCCTGTTTATTCGCTCTGTTATGGATGATTCTAAACAAAAACATATGACAGCGGAAAGCAAATATAAAAAAACACCTGAACAGTGTTCAGGTGTTGGGAAAGGGACTCAAGAGATCGTTGAATGATTAGCCATTCTTAATACGAATGATGCGATCGGTACGATCATTGACTAGCACGTAGTCACCATTGATTTTGTACCATTGTTGATAACGACCGGTGTTCGGTAAGCGGCGTGCTTCACGATCACTGACTTTGTAACGGCTTGAATCATAGACACGTGGCAAGCTTTGACCAACACGCCAATCGCGGCTTGGGTTTACGCGACGAGAGTCATTGCGGTCGTAGCGATTATTGTCATAACGGTTGTTGTTATTCCAATTGCTCGGACGGTGGTCATTGTCCCAACGGTTATCTTGGTGTTGGTATGACGGATGGTAGCGGCGGTCATCTTGACGATGGTCTGGCGCAGCAATCGCTGCTGTCGTTGCCATTAAAGCCGATACTGAAAGAACTAAAGTCGATACGATTTTGTTCATGGGACACCTCTATACATTTCTAATCTGTTTTTCGATGATTCAAAATTAGCGAGAAAGTTCAGAGAAAGCGTGGGGGCAATATAGTTGAATTGTGAAATGTATGGAGGAAATTTGAAGGTGTGTAAATGACCTAGGAGCTAGGCAGCATCAGGCTTCGCGGTTAAATATTGAAAAAACCTCATAAAAAAACCCAGAGTTGATCTGGGCTTTAAAAAAATATGGCGAAATTTAATTCAAAATGGCTTACATACCTAAAATTTTCAGAATACTGTTACTGTCTGAGTTGACCAATATGTAGTCATTATTGATTTTATACCACTGCTGATTACGCGATGGTTTAGGTAAGTTATGATCTTTATAATCGACTTTATAACCATTACCACGATAATGCTGTGGCATCACATAGCCCGTTTGCCATTTATGTTGTTGCAAACGTTTGACTCCACGTTGTTCACGCATACGGCGTCGATCTTCAAGATCTTCATCGTCCTGATAACCACGGAAATCACGATCTTTTTTCACTTGACCATATGCATTGCCGCGTGGGCCATCAAAGCCACGTTCATCGTTCTTGAAGTGAGGCGCTGCAGACGTGATGCTGCTTGCTATTAAAGCACTGAAAGAAAGAGCCAAAATTGGCAAAATCTTTTTCATGTTCAACCCTCATGAGTAATTTATCTTCAATATCACTACTGTACGCATTAAATGCAGAGAAACTGTGAAGAAAGATGAATATTTCTTTAAATAAAACGAAGAGATTGCGGATATTATGCGATAAATTTAGCGCTGAGAACAATCTTTCCATCTTGAAAGCGATGGTCCAATAATGCGTGCTTTTTATCCTTACAATTCAGCTTTGATCAAATTTGAGGGCTATTGTAAGCACGATCAAAAACGCCCATCAAGTCTTAATGGGCAAATGGGGTAGTGACGATGGACTGAAAATGTTGAGTAACTTCGGGTTTTAGTACCACTGCTCATTTAGGCATTGGAGGGAATAAATCGCTTGAGCCACAGATTCAGCTTGCTCGGCATCGTCCATTGCAGAGATCAAATTTTCAGTCAGTTGTAAGTTTTCAATTGAACGAATGGTTTCAATTTTACGTGTTTGATCAGCCATTTGGGTCTCCTTGCCGTCGGTCTATGTCATGCCCAGCAGTCTATGCTTTTATGATTGATGTGAAAAACCGAATATTATTATAAAAATAATTTAAAAATACGATTATTGGCAAGTGGGGTGATGAAGTTGTCTGTTGATCAAGGCTTGTTGAATTTCAAGGTTAAAAAAAGGGCATCAAATGGCCCTTTTTTACTTCTGAATGTGTCACTTCAAACACACTTAGTATGCGTACTTCAGATCGGTATAGTCCGTTAATGATTTTTGAATGTGAGCTTGGATAAATTCATTAATATCTTCAGGTGTCATTGCTGCACCTTGTTTGGTAATCACATGCTCAAACGGTGCTTGATCTTGCGCAATGATGCGATAAACAAAGTTAGTGATCACTTGATAGCCTGCTTCTTGCTTTTGAATGCAAGTGACATAGAAATAGGCATGCTCAAAGTTTAAGTCAGTATGCGAAAAAATAAATTGTTCAAATAATTTTGCATTTTGACCAACCTCTAAGCCTTTTAAATCGTCCACGATACTCGGGTCGAATTTCATGCCATATTTTGCTGAAATCGGTTGACCATCGACCAGTAGGTTAACCATGCCATCCTCAGTTGGAGTCACTGTAATATTGCTAAAGTCAGACATGTATCAATCCAATGTTTTTAAAGAATGCCCCAAGTATCGGCAAATTTGCTAAAAACTCAAGTCGACTTTCGCGTGGACACCACGAAATCAGTCGGTTGATGTTGTCTTGTAAGCATTCAATACATAAAAAAAGGAAGCTTGCGCTTCCTTTTTTTAATCGGCTTTGTGGCCTATTCATCTTGAGCATCAATGCTGGCACCGGTTAAATGCAAGCTGTCATCACCCATCAAATACAAATACGCAGGCATGATGCTTTCAGGCGTAGGCAAAGTTTTTGGATCTTCGTCTGGATAAGCTTTTGCACGCATGGCAGTTCGTGTCGCACCGGGGTTAATGCAGTTAAAACGAATATTGGGATGCTCATTTTCTTTGGCGAACAATGTGCTCACGGCTTCAATGGCAATTTTTGAGACCGAATACGCGCCCCAACGTTCACGGGCTTCACGTCCCACACCTGAACTGGCAAAGACCACTGAGGCATGCTCAGATTTTTGCAGTAGTGGCATCAGCTCTTGAGTCAGTACAAAGGGCGCACGAAGGTTCACTGCCATGACATCATCCCAAACATCCACAGGATAATGTTCTAGTTCAGTTCGCTCACCCAAAATCCCTGCATTATGCAAAATGCCGTCTAGACGACCAAATTGCTTTTCTAAGGTATCGACCAACAGCTCATAATCACGAGGAGAGGCACTAGACAGTTGTAGCGGTAAAATCGCCGGTTGGGGGGCACCCAAACCTTCAATTTCATCGTAAATCACTTCTAGTTTATTCAGTGTGCGTCCATGTAAGACCACGGTTGCGCCATGTAAGGCATAACTGAGGGCAGCCGCACGGCCAATACCATCGCCCGCACCTGTAATCAGGATAATGCGATCTTTGAGCAGATCGGGGCGAGGTTGATATTCTGAATATTTCATCCGTACCTCCTCGTTTTATTGTGTTGTGTTCTATCGTTATAAAGTCGCTGTGTTGAGCGTTTTCGGTTTGATGACCAAATCATGAATGACTTCATGCAGTTCAGCAACAGTCTTCACTATACAATCTGCATGCCAAGCTGTTAAGTCATCTTTGTGTTGTAAAGGTAAATAGCCATAAGCCGCTAGAATCGTATACATCTGCGCATTACGACCTGCATCGATATCACGTGGATGATCCCCGACATAGATACAGTCTTGAGCATCTAGATCAATGTTCTTGGCGGCTAAATACATCGGCTCTGGGTCTGGCTTGGTTTTACTGACATCATCTGGGCAAACCAATACCGAGCAGCGCTCAGTCAAATTCAGCGCTTTAAGCAACGCTTCACTGAGTGAGCGCGGTTTATTGGTGACGATACCCCACGGAATTTGATGCTGTTCCAGTTCATCGAGTAGGGCATACATGCCTTCAAAAAGGTCTGTATCGACGGCAATATCCGCACCATAAAGCGCTAAAAAACGTTGACGATGTGCCAGAAAAATAGGGTCTTCAACGTCTAACTCTGGATAGACCAGTTTGACCATGGCACGCGCGCCTTCAGACACTTGTACACGAATGTCTTCTGCACTGACCACCGCAATGCCTTTGTCACGGCACATGTCTTGAATAATACGAATAAAATCAGCCGCGGTATCAATCAATGTACCGTCAAGATCAAAGAGTACAGCTTTCATTAGGCTTCTTTCACCGTATGAACCATGTAGTTCACATCCACATTTGGTGCGAGCCAATAGCGTTTGGTGATAGGGTTATAATGTAAACCTGTCATATCTTTGAGTTTTAACTCGGCTTGACGAATATCATGAGCTAATTCTGAAGGTTTAATAAACTTCGAATAATCATGTGTGCCTTTTGCCAACATGCGTAAAACATATTCCGCACCAATAATCGCAAACAAATAGGCTTTAGGATTACGGTTAATGGTTGAGAAGAACACATGACCACCCGGTTTTACCAGCTTTTGACAGGCTAAAATGATTGATGCTGGATCAGGTACGTGTTCGAGCATTTCCATACAGGTAACGACGTCATATTGACCGGCTTGTTCTTCTGCCAATTGCTCTACAGGCACTTGGCGATATTCAATATTTTGCACATTTTCTTGTTCGGCATGTAGGCGTGCAACATTCAATGGCGCTTCGCCCATGTCGATACCCAATACTTGCGCACCGCGACGTGCCATGCTTTCAGCTAAAATACCGCCGCCACAGCCCACATCTAATACTTTCTTGCCAGTGATGCCATTTGAATGCTCATCAATCCAGTTCAAACGCAGAGGATTAATCATGTGCAAAGGGCGGAACTCAGAATGCTGATCCCACCATATGGCTGCGAAAGCTTCAAATTTGGCAATTTCTTGTGGATCAACATTCAATTGCGACATCGGTTGCACCTCAATCAAGTCTTTATATTTTAGAAAAAAGTTTATGGGAGTTAGTGTAGCGCGTCCTGAAAAAAAAGCGATAAAAGCCTTAAAAAAGTTCACAGAATGAAAACGAAATCGACAGATTTGATTTATAGTGTTGCCATAAACTAATCATAATGATTTTGAGGACGATAAGTTCAATGAAAAAATTCCTTTTAGGCACGATTACAACAGCTATTTTGGCTTTTTCCGGCAGTGCGATGGCAGCACAATTTGTCGCGGGGACTGATTACACGGTTATTCCAAAACCGATTAAAGTCGAACGTCCGGGTAAAATCGAAGTTCGTGAGTTCTTTTGGTATGGTTGCCCACATTGCTTTAAATTAGAACCGCATATGCAAACGTGGTTAAAACAATTGCCTAAAGATGTGCGTTTTGTCCGTACACCTGCAGCAATGAACCCACTTTGGGAACAAGGCGCACGTGCTTACTATGCATCAGAAGCACTGGGTGTTCGTCAAAAAGCACATTTACAATTGTTCCATGACATTCATGTGGGTCAGAAAAATATCTTAGAACAAGGCGCATTTGCGAAGTTCTATACCCGTTATGGTGTTCCTGAAGCGAAATTTAACAGCACATTTAAATCATTTGCTGTGTCTTCAAAAATTGCTCAAGCGAAAAACTTAGCGGCTCAATATCAATTGAGTGGCGTGCCTGCGATTACCGTCAATGGTAAATACATCGTACAAGGTGAAGATGCACGTACCGTTGAAATCGTGAAATTCCTTGTTGATAAAGAACGCAAAGCGAAATAACAGATGTTTTGAAAAAGCCGCACTCGATGCGGCTTTTTTATGACAGCACATTTTGCGTTTTATGTTGATAAATTTTGCGGATCAGCGATTTGAGCCAAAGATCGATCCCAATGCAAGATGCCACGAAATAAGAGCTGAACTTGGGTCTGAGCTTGGCGGCGAAATTGTTGCAGCGCATCAGTACGTTGTGGAAGTTCAACATGTCGATGTAAGTCAATCCACTGCATTGCCCAACTTAAGGCCAATTCAAACAAAATTTGTCCCAATACTTTGAGGTCTTGTTCGGATTGAATGTGTTGAGTCGCTTCAACTTGAGCCAGTGCATGGGCCAAATCGGTACTGAGAAAATTAAACTCACGTGTAATGGCTTGTCTTAAGGATGCTGAACCACCCCAACGCTCTGCAATGAGAAACATCCATGCCTCAGGAAATTGTTCAACGGCGTGAAATAAATAATCCAGACTCTGTCGTGTGCGTGCATCTGGCGCTTGAAAGCATTGCTGACTCAGTTGATTGAGGACATTGCGAAGGTGCAGGGCCATTTGGTCGACCAGTTCCAAACCGAGTTCGTCCATGTCTTGAAAATGGCGATAAAACGCAGCGGGAACCAAGCCAACATGACGGGAAATTTCGCGTAAGCTCAGACTACTGAAAGAACGGCCCGTGGTACTCAATGCAAGCGCTGCATCAAGGATGGCTTTACGACTTTGTTGCTTACGTTCTTCCCGTATCGACATGCAATTCGTCCTGAATTTTGCGTGGCTTCAGTCTAACAAATTTCCTGATGTCGTACGATGGGCCTATCAAAACTTGGATGAATGGATTTTGTAAATGCACACGAATGCGTCCCGAATCTGGCTGTACCTTCTGTTATAATGTGCCGCAATCAATTTTGTCAGATTAAGGACTCATTATGCGTATCGACCAACGAGCATTAGATCAATTACGTGAAGTAAAAATTACCCGTAACTACACACGTTATGCGGAAGGTTCTGTATTGGTTGAATTTGGTCATACAAAAGTTCTTTGTACTGCGAGTGTCGACAACTCTGTGCCGCGTTTCCTTAAAGGAAAAGGTCAGGGTTGGGTGACTGCTGAATATGGCATGTTACCTCGTTCAACACATACACGTACTGACCGTGAAGCGGCACGTGGTAAACAAAGCGGTCGTACTCAAGAAATTCAACGTCTGATTGGTCGTAGCTTACGCGCGATGGTCGATTTGAAAAAATTGGGTGAAAATACCATCAGCATCGACTGTGATGTGATTCAGGCAGATGGCGGTACACGTACAGCATCAATTACAGGTGCAGCAGTTGCTTTGGTCGATGCAATGAATGTCTTGCTTGAAAATAAAAAAATTAAACAAGATCCATTAAAAGGTTTAGTTGCTGCGATTTCTGTAGGGATGTATCAAGACGAAGCATTACTTGATCTTTGCTATGAAGAAGATTCAAGCTGCCAAACAGACATGAACGTGGTGATGACACAAGCTGGTGAGTTCATTGAACTTCAAGGCACAGCAGAAGACAAACCATTTACACGTACACAGTGTAATGAAATGCTTGAATTGGCTGAAAAAGGTATTCAAGAATTGATCAAAAAACAACAAGAAGCTTTAGGCTGGTAAGTTGTTTGATTCAGTTCCAACTGAATAAAGAACGCATCTTCGGATGCGTTTTTTTATGCGTTGAATATAGAAAATCCAACACGAATCGGCTATTCAGTAGTATGTCTTTGACTCAAATTAATAGGATCAGGATGCTTTGAAGGACTAAAAATGAAAAATTGGATGATGTATTTTTCTTTGTTCAGCATATTGTTGATCAGTGGTTGTGATTTTTTTGGGAATCAGGATCAAGAGAGTGAAGGTGGTCGTTTTTCTGAACAAAGTGAAAACTCAAAAGATCAGGACGATGATCAAGATGAGCGCGAGCCGCATGAAGACGATTCGGAGCATGAAAAGGACTCTGAACATGAAGATGAAGCTGAACGAGCTAAACAACAGAAAGATGATGATTAAATCATGCTAGAGGTTAAGCATCAAAAAGGGTGCAACAGCACCCTTTATTTATGTTTAGAGTAAGTCTAGAGCGTTAGGCATTAAAGCGCATCGATAAATCAATCGCTGTGACATCTTTGGTGAGCACACCCATCGAAATATAATCAACCCCTGTCGTTGCCACTTCACGTAAGTTTGCAATGGTGATATTGCCTGAGGCTTCAAGTTTGCAGCGACCATTCACGTGTTTGACAGCATCAATCATTTGTTGCTGACTAAAGTTATCCAACATCACAATATCCGCACCTGCTTCCAATGCTTGGTTGAGTTCATCCCAAGTTTCGACTTCAACTTCCACAGGTTTACCCGGTGCAATCTGGTGTGCTTTGGCAATTGCTTGTTGGATGCCACCTGCTGCCATGATGTGATTTTCTTTAATTAGAAATGCATCAAATAAACCTAAGCGATGGTTTTGACCACCTCCGACAGCAACCGCATATTTTTGTGCAATACGTAGGCCTGGCAAGGTTTTACGGGTATCGAGTAGACGAGTATGCAAACCTTCAAGCTGCTGGACATAGGCAGCGGTTTTGGTTGCAACCGCAGATAAGGTTTGCACAAAATTTAAGGCTGGACGCTCAACCGTAAGTAAGCTACGCGCAGAACCTGCGAGTTTTAAAAAGGCTTCGCCTGCGGCCACACGGTCACCATCATTTTTCAACCAAGTGACTTGGACAGTGGCATCATAAGCCTGAATGAGTGCATTGACCCAAGGCTGACCTGCCAAGATCATCTCTTCACGGCTGATAATCGTTGCAGTGGCTTGTTCATCTTCTGGAGTTAATAGGGCAGTAATATCGCCTTCGCCAATATCTTCTTGTAATGCGTGTTGAATATTGATTTGGATTGATTGTTCAAGCAAAGATTGCGATATGCTCATAAGAAGTTCCGTATCTTTTTTAACCCAGGAAAATGTGCGCGTTATATTAGCATTGTTCCTGAAAAATGAGCGATTTTTAACTACTTTCACAGACTTGAATTGAGATTTCAATGTGAAAGTTTTAGCATTAAAACTTTCAAGTAGGGCTCGGCATTTTGATCTGCAGCATTGCAGGCCGGCTTAGACACAGGATTCTTTTATGTCACAAGCAACAACATTTCAGGTGCAGGATGGGCAATTGCTAGGTGCGCGTCAAATTCCATCACCGAATTTTAACCAGCGTCCTGAAGATACCGAAATTCAGCTTGTCGTCATTCATAATATTAGTTTGCCACCTTCTCAGTTTGGCGGTGGTTATATCGAACAATTTTTCCAAAATCAGTTGGATTGGTCGAAACATCCTTATTTTCAAACCATTGAAGGGATGCAGGTATCGACACATTTATTGATTCTGCGTACGGGTGAAGTCCTACAGTTTGTCAATTTTAATGATCGGGCTTGGCATGCAGGTCGCTCAACCTATTTAGCGCAAAAAGAATGTAATGATTATTCGATAGGCATTGAACTCGAAGGAAGTGATGATTTACCTTTTGAGGCTGCACAATATGCCGTGCTGACCGAGGTCGTGGCATGTTTACAACAGGCTTATCCTAAAATTCAACAACATATTGCAGGGCATTCAGATATTGCACCGGGACGTAAAACTGATCCGGGTCCATTTTTTGAGTGGAACGCTTTTCGTCAGCAGCTGCATCATTTTAAAAACAAATAAACAATACACACTGCGTTTAATAAATCAATGAAATTCCTTGACGAGTTTCATTACAATAGGCGCACTTTCAAAAGTGAGAAATACCGATGGCGCTTTGGCGTTCGACAGTCATTGTCAGTGCAATGACTATGTTGTCCCGTGTATTGGGACTGGTACGGGATATTGTCCTGTTAAATGTATTTGGTGCAGGTAAAGACTTCGACACCTTCGTAGTAGCCTTTCGTATTCCTAACTTTTTTAGGCGTTTATTCGCAGAAGGGGCATTTTCACAAGCCTTCATTCCTGTATTGACCGAATATAAAACCAGTCGAACCCATGCCGAAGTCCAGATTCTGATTAGCCGTGTTTTTGGCTGTTTAGGTCTGGTCATGACCAGCTTGACGTTTATCGCGATGGTGGCCGCACCCGCGATTATTTATATCTATGCACCGGGTTTCCATGGTGATGCAGACAAGTTTGCGTTAGCCACCGATATGTTCCGCCTAACGATTCCTTACTTACTGTTTATGTCTTTAACGGCATTTGCCAGCAGTATTTTGAATAGTTATGGCTCATTTAGTACACCTGCGTTCGCTCCAGTGTTACTTAATGTCGCGATGATTGCCGGTGCGCTATGGTTAACCCCTTATATGGCTGAGCCAATTATGGCTTTGGGTTGGTCTGTTGTCGCTGCAGGATTCTTGCAATTGGCGATTCAGATTCCTGAGCTATGGCGTAAAAAATTACTGATTCCACCGAAAGTTGACTTCAAACATGAAGGTGTTGATCGCATCATGAAGTTGATGCTGCCAGCGCTGTTTGGTGTCTCAGTGACGCAGATCAACCTGCTGTTGAACACCATTTGGGCGTCTTTCATGCAAGATGGTTCAGTGTCATGGCTGTATAGTGCTGAACGTATGACAGAGCTGCCTTTAGGTTTGATTGGGGTGGCCATTGGTACCGTGATTTTACCGTCATTGTCTGCACGCCATGCTGAACAGGATCAAGATAAATTCCGCCGTATGATTGATTGGGCGGCTAAGGTCATTATCTTGGTAGGTGTGCCTGCCAGTATTGCACTGTTCATGCTCTCGACACCTATTATTCAGGCCTTATTTGAACGTGGTCAATTTAGCTTTGAAGATACACAAATGACTGCATTGGCATTGCAGTGTATGAGTGCTGGTGTGATTTCATTCATGTTGATCAAGGTGTTTGCACCAGGGTTTTATGCGCAGCAAGATACCAAAACTCCAGTACGTGTAGGTTTAATGGCGGTCGCAGCCAATGCTATTCTGAACGTGGTGTTTATTGGGTTCTTTAAACTGATTGATTGGCATGCCGAGCATATGGCTTTGGCCTTGGCATCATCGGGTTCCGCATTAGTGAATGCAGGGATGCTGTATTTTTATTTACATAAGCGCAATATTTTCCGTTTTGGTGCGCATTGGAAAAAGTTGGTGATTCAGTTTGCGATTGCCAATGCTGTGATGATTGCTGCTCTGTGGTATGGCTTAACATGGTACAACGGTGATGTGTCTGCGTGGATGCGTGTAGCGGAAGTGATCATCTTATGTGTGGTTGGCGTTGCTGCATATGGTATTGCCTTAATTGCAACAGGCTTTAGACCTCGTCACTTAAAACCATAAAGCTAAAATTATCGAGCTAAAACCATACTACGTAGTACGTTTTCCGTTGATGTAAAAAATAAGAGCCCATAGGCTCTTATTTTTTTGATTGAGACTCAAGATGATAAAAACATAGGTTTCTGATTCATGAGTCTGAGGGGAGTAATTTGTAGTTTAAAACGACATTCAATCAGTCGCCTAAACTTTTCCTCGAGAGAGGAAACCAACAATTGCGAGAATGACTGCAATAACCAAAAGAATAACAGCAAAGTCTTTGGATAAGCCTGCCACACCACCAAAACCTAGCAGACTCGCAATCAAAGCAATTACAGCGAAAATAATAGCCCAGCGGAACATAGTTTTATCTCCATGTGATTTTTTATTCTGTCTCATCAGTATAGGAGTCACAGAAAGCATGCTATGTATTCTTTTGTTTATTTAATGTTCAATATTCGGTAACTTAAACAAGGAATTTATGTGCGGGTTCAGTTAATATGCCTGCCACCTTCGTTGCGAGCGAGAAGATGACCGATACTCTACGCCCACATTTTTGGAAAAAGCATGCTTTGACTGAACTCACCCATTTAGAGTGGGAGTCCCTCTGTGATGGTTGCGGGCTGTGTTGTTTAATCAAGCTTGAAGATGAAGATACGCAAGAGGTGGCTTACACCAAAGTGGCATGCAAACTTTTAGATTGTGAAACGGCCAGTTGTTCCGATTATCCAAATCGCAAATCACACGTTGCAGACTGCATACAGCTGACACCTGAACAAATTCACCAATTTCATTGGCTACCGCCGAGCTGTGCTTATCGTAGAATTTCTGAAGGTAAAGATTTACCACGTTGGCATCATCTCGTGACGGGAAATCGTGACAGTATTTTGAAGGCACGAAAGTCTGCCGCAGGGCGTTGCATCAGTGAAGAAGACGTCAACCCTGATGATATTGAAGATTATATTGTGCGTTGGGTACGCTAAAGGACACAGATACGCTCAATTTTGGGGCTAGAATTGATCTTGTATCATGGCCAGAAAGTCTTGTTCTGACAGAACCTGAAAACCATGCTGTTTGAGGAGTGCTGTGGTTACTCCATAGCCTTCAATTTTCGTACGCGTAAAGCTGCCATCATAAATATAATGACTGCCGCACGACGGGCTACGATCTTTTAAGACCACCACATCAACCTTATGTAATTGGGCCAATTCCAACATGCGGTGGGCACCCGCGATAAATTCAGCACTGACATCTGTGCCTAAGACATCTTTGACTTGGGCTGTGCCATTGAGCACATCACTGGCTTGACCATTTTGAATTTCTGCAGGAAAACGTGGACAGCTAAGGCCACCCATCATTTCAGGACATGCGGTAATGACCTGATGGGTCTGCATGAGTTGGCAAATCGCTTCTTGTGTATTTGATTTGGCATCATAGCGAACGGGTTGGCCTGCAAGACAGGCACTGACTAAATACTTCAGTGTCATCGTGTCATGCTCCACAAGTTTTAGCGACTTAAAAGTTCCATCGCATGGTCATAACTGAGCGGGCGATAAAAGTAAAAACCTTGTCCAGTATGACAATTACATTCTTTTAAGGTATCGACCTGTTCCGGTTTCTCTATACCTTCAACCAGTATATTCAGGGAAACACTCGCACCAATTTGGGTAATCGCTTTGACAATCGCCAGTGCTGAACAGTCGGTGTGCATACGTTCCACAAAATTACGGTCGATTTTAATACAGTCGACAGGGTAATTACTCAGGCGTGTTAATGATGAATGACCTGTACCAAAGTCATCTAAAGAAATGTGGATGCCATGGTCTTTCAATAAATTGAGGGCGCGAATCACATAATTTGAGCCACGTTCCGACAGGCTTTGCTCGGTAATTTCGACTTCAATAATGTCCGGTGAAATACCAAACTGCTTTAAGCGATTCAGTAGTTTTTCCGCATAATCATCACGTAAAAATTCGACAGGGGCAGCATTTATTGAAATTGGTAGCGGTTGTAGTCCGAGTTCAATCCATTTTTGAATATCTTGAAAGATTTTAATTTGCATCATTTCACTAATACGTGAAGCCAATTCATAATCTTGAAATGCAGCAAAAATTTGAGAAGGTAATTGTAATTGTTGGTCTTTATCGTACCAACGCAGCAAAGCTTCAAAGCCGACCACTTGACTGTCAGAAAGGCGAACTTTGGGTTGATAAAACGGAATAATTTGATTGGACTTAATCAGGCTGCGCGCTAATGTTAATTGACGAGTGGTGTTTTCAAGGATTTTGAACATGGTGTGGTTAAACATTCGGACCCCACCTCGACCACTGCCTTTTAAATCATTCAGTGCAATATCCGCGCATTTAAGTAAATTCGAGGAATTTTGTGCATCGCGTGGGTAGATCGCGCAGCCAATACTCATCCCAATATTGATGCTTTGCCCATTATAGAAAATCGGCATATCCATTTGCTGACAAGCAATACTGGCAATATCTGTTAATTGTTGTTGCGATTTTAAGTTGGGAATAGAAATGGCAAATTCATCACCACCTAAGCGTGAAACCACGATATTTGCATCAAAACAGTGCTGAAAACGCTGCCCAAGGGTATGCAGTAAATGATCTCCAGCACTATGTCCTAAGGTGTCATTAATATGCTTAAAATAATCCAGATCGATCAATAACAAACCCAGTTGTTGCTGATGTTCTCGCGCCACTCTTAAGTGACTTTTAAAGACTCGACTAAAGGCACGGCGGTTTAATAAACCCGTTAAATCATCTTGTTCAATGATGCGTTGAAGTTTATTTTCGGCCAGTCGCTGTACCGTAATATCACGGGAGACACAGAGGATTTCTTTGACTTGGCCATATTCATTGAATACTGGGCTGAGCATGTTATCCCAATAAGCCACGGGTTCATCGGCCACTTGGCTCATGCCAACAAAGCGAGAAGTTTTTCCTTGTTTGGCTTCTGCAAAAGCATTCAGACACGCGTCACGGACTTCTTCAGGCAATAATTTGTGCCATGACATACCAAACTCAGTTTCGGTCGGGGACACACCGAGAGCTAAGCAACCAGCGCGGTTCATATGCAGAATATGACCGTCTAGGCTTAATAATTTAATACAGTCGACACTGGCATCTAACATTTGATTACGGCTGTCGAGTTTTTCGCGTAATTCTGCACATTGGGTATGTTGTAATTGTATATTCTTGGCTTGAGGCATTTGTTGAAATGAATTTATAGGTAGATCAATGCCTTGTTGAACTTGAGGTATTTGCTTTTGCTTTAATGATTGCTTCATACAATCTGTCCAATTGGGTCAGGCAAGCTAAAAATGGGATATCTAGCCGATCATACTTTAATTTGATCGATAAGGGATAGGATCTCTTGTTACATTATAGTTAACATTCGCCTAAGGATTTTTACATGCAAGATACTTAAATAACGACATTAAACCAGCCTCTTAAATTGAATATCGAATAAAGCAAAGATTCTGCCAAGGCAGTGTTAGAATAGAAAAAACGTCCCCAATTGCCGGAAACGAAATAATAAGATGTCAGACAGCCAAATTCCTCTTCCTGAACGCATGCGTCCTCATGATTTATCGCAAATTATTGGACAAGATCACCTATTAGGTGAAGATGCACCGTTACGTCAGATGATTGACCAAGGGCATTTACCATCGATTATTTTTTGGGGACCACCGGGTGTAGGTAAAACCACGATTGCGTTGTTGTTGGCGCAGGCTGTTGACCGACCATTTATTAGTTTATCTGCGCTCAATACTGGTGTGAAAGAATTACGTGAAATCATCGCCGATGGTGGAGATTTACTGACACCTGTGGTGTTTATTGATGAAATTCATCGTTTTAATAAGTCACAACAAGATGCCTTACTGAATGCCGTCGAAAAGGGCAAAATTACCCTGATCGGTGCAACCACAGAAAACCCCTCATTTGAAGTCAACAATGCCTTATTGTCGCGTTGTCAGGTCTATACCTTAAATGCTCTGGATAATGACGCAATTCAGCGCTTATTGGATCAAGCCATTCAGCAAGATTCGTTTTTAAAAGAGCGTTATATTCAAATCGAAGAATATGAAGCTTTATTTCAATTTGCCGCAGGTGACGCTCGTAAAGCATTAAATCTTTTAGATTTAATCGCCAGTACGTTTGAGCCAGATTTGGAAAATATTATTAGCAATGCGGTGGTGGTCAAAGTTGCGCAGCAAAATATTGCACGCTATGACAAATCGGGCGAACAGCATTACGATCTAGTTTCGGCTTTTATTAAGTCGATTCGAGGCAGTGATCCAGATGCCGCTTTGTATTGGATGGCTCGAATGCTCAAAGGAGGTGAAGATCCTGTTTTTATTGCCCGTCGTATGTTGATTGCGGCATCTGAAGATATTGGCAACTCAAATCCAAATGCTTTGCTGTTGGCAGGAGAATGCTTCCGATCTGTGCAGGCAATTGGTATGCCTGAATGTCGAATCATTTTGGGGCAATGTGCGGTGTACTTGGCAACCAGTGCAAAAAGTAACAGCACTTATTTGGCCATCAACAAAGCTTTAGATTTGGCAGAAAAAACCTCGAATTTACCCGTGCCATTACATTTGAGAAATGCACCAACCAAATTGATGAAAGAGCAAGGCTATGGCGTGGACTATTTATATCCACATAATTATCCTGAACATTTTGTCATGCAAGACTATATGCCGCCTGAACTGAAAGGCACTAAGCTGTATGAGTCTGCACGCAATAAACGTGAAGTCGAAGGTGAGCGTTTGCAGCAACGCCGTTGGATGCAACAACAACAGCAACAATGATTTGAATGATCATAATGGAAAGGCGCTTCGGCGCCTTTTTTTATGTCTATTTCACGCAAAAAAAAGCCCAACTCAAGGCGAGCTGGGCTGAAAAAATAGGATGTCTTTGGGGAGATACATCCTAGAGGGTAGATGGAAAATCTGGTCGGCATACACATTGGAAACTTATAGATCCTAGTGCTGCCTGGTATGTGGCTATCTTAGTGTGAACTTGGTTAAATGTGAAACAGAGGATTTTTATGGTTAACATTTGTTTTTTCGATCATGGATTAATCGAGTAATATTTCATTAAAAAACCGAGCTAAAGAGCTCGGTTTTTCAAATCGATGAACGACTTAGATATCAGAAAGGTCGATACCTAAACGTGCAGCAACTTCTTCATACGCTTCAACCACACCGCCTAAACCTTGACGGAAACGGTCTTTGTCGAGTTTTTTCTTAGTGTCTTTGTCCCATAGACGGCAGCCGTCTGGAGAGAATTCGTCACCCAGTACGATACGGTCGTGGAACACACCAAATTCAAGTTTAAAGTCAACAAGCAACATGTTGCCTGCATCGAATAGACCTTTAAGTACTTCGTTTACTTTATAAGTCAATTCTTTCATTTGAGCGAGTTGTTCAGCAGTCGCCCAACCTAAAGCAATCGCTTGTGATTCATTCACCATTGGGTCGCCTAACGCATCGTCTTTGAAGAACAATTCGAAAGTTGGCGGAGTAAGTTCTTTACCTTCTTCAACGCCTAAACGACGGCAAAGTGAACCTGCTGCATAGTTACGGATTACGCACTCTACAGGAACCATGGTTAATTTTTTCACTAAAACTTCAGTTGGAGAAAGAAGTTTTTCGAAATGAGTTTCGATACCAGCCGCAGCCAATTTTTCCATGATAAAGGCGTTAAAACGGTTGTTCACCTTACCTTTGCGATCCAGTTGTTCAATTTTTTCACCGTTGAATGCAGAAGCATCGTCACGGAAAACTAGGATGAGGTGGTCAGAACTATCTGTTTCATAAACAGATTTCGCTTTACCAGTATAGAGCAAGGTTTGTTTTAACATGAGGGAACCTTTTTCGAGAAAAAATGCCTAGTACGACTAGGCTGGCCAATTTTGGTAAATCTGAGCTAACAGATCTGCAGCTTTTTCTTTGTCTGCAAAACTGTTATCGGCATTGAACACAGCGATGTTATTGCTTGAACCTACAGAAGAAAGTCTTAAAACATAGGTCTGTTGATCGACCTTGACGGTTACTTCGTAACGGTTTTTGCTCTGACCAACAATGGTATGGTTAAGGCTGCTGAGGGTAGCAAGTGTGTATTGCCAAATTGTAGCAGAATTTCCTTCAACTTTGATCAGCGGATTTTGATTTCCATCCACCAATAGTTGAGGACGGCTAATATTTGTACTGTCTATTGAGGAATCAGCAACGACATTATTTTTTTCCTCGGCTGGACGAGGAAGGGCATAGCGGTTGCCGCGCTTGTTTTCAAGATTTGGCGCATGCTCAATTGCAAGCGGGTCAACCGATGGAGCAGGATACAAAGGCGTTGCAGGACGAACCATCGACCCTTCAGGGTATTTCAGTGGTTCAACATCTGTGGTTTGTTTATAGTCCAGTGTGCCGTTATTAAAGGCAAGTGAACTACAACCGGCTAATGTAAACACTGAAAGTGCCAGGCTAAGTCCTAAACGTAATTGCATGATGTTTGCTCTTCTTTATTTGATAACGCCCGCAGTGATGAGTGCTTCACGAAGCGGAGTGCGATATTGTTCTGCAAGGGGTGTTAATGGTAAGCGAATGCCTGTTTCAATCAGGTTCATCTCATGAAGTGCCCATTTCACAGGAATTGGGTTCGATTCGCAAAATAAAATTTGATGTAAATTTGCAACAGTATTGTTTTGTTGCTCGGCTTGAGCTGCATCACCCGCCAAAGCGCTTGCGCACATTTCGCTCATTTCTTTTGGCGCCACGTTCGCAGTAACCGAAATGTTGCCTTGAGCACCTAAACCCATCAACTGATAAGCCGTTGCATCATCACCTGAGTACACCACCATATCTTTGCCTTTTAGGCCTTCAATGAGTTCTTGACCACGAGGAACATCGCCAGTTGCGTCTTTAATGCCCACGATTTGTGGAATATCAGCAAGACGGATCACGGTGTCATTGTGCATGTCTACACCGGTACGGCCAGGTACGTTGTATAGAATTTGAGGTAAATCAACAGCTTCAGCAATCGCTTTGTAGTGCTGATACAGGCCTTCTTGGGTCGGTTTGTTATAGTAAGGTGTAACTAATAATGCCGCATCTGCACCTAATTCTTTGGCTTCTTTGGTGAGTTCAATTGCTTCGTGGGTTGAGTTTGCACCTGTGCCGGCAATAATTGGAATGCGTTTGTTCGCCACACGGATGATTTCTTTGATCACCTGAGTGTGTTCGGCCATGCTTAGGGTAGAAGCTTCACCTGTAGTCCCTACAGCAACAATACTGTTGGTGCCTTGCTTTATATGCCACTCAACCAGCTTCTCGAGGCTCTTCCAATCTACGCTGCCATCTTCAAACATTGGGGTGACGATTGCGACAATTGAACCTTGAATGGTCTGAGCTTGCTGAGTCATTTTGAAAAGCTATCCTATTTGTCCATCCGACAAGATGAAATATAGATTTCTGGATGGTTTCGAATTTTGATTTGTAGCATGTTCATTGGGCTATACCCAAATTGAATAATGCTTACGCAAATTATGACTGATCAAACGCATAAGAACAATATGCTTTGGTCAAAGCCATAAAATTCTTTATACAAATCAAACTTAAAACAATCAAGTGTAAAATAGCGGTTTTTTTGCAGCCTGAAAATTGTTCAGCAGGGCTGAATCTTGAAAATGTTTTACTCAATCGAGAGGGTTGGCATGGCTGATGGGGATTGATTAAATCATCAGCAAAAGGTTGATCTATCTGTATTCCGTGCTTTTTAATCAGAATTTAAGATTAAATAACAATGACTAAAGATTTAAAAACTATATCAATTCGCTCGGGTTTTATTACAAATGATTGTTAAAAACTTGGGTAATAATCTTTTTTTTATCTAATAGAAGTGGACATGTTTTTATGCGCGTATAAAAAAATCGCTTGATTTGACTGTTCATTGCACGATTCATATTTTTTTATTTCAAATCTTTAATTGTTTTTACGACTTTGTGACTTAAAGCACAAAAACTATTACACCATGCACGTAATCGAATTTCAGACGAAAGGCTTCAACTTATTGGTAGTTATATCCTCTATACGGCTCAGCGATGATGCGAACTTAATTTGAACGCTGATGACAACAAGGATTCTCCAATGGAAAAGTCAGATAACAAGCATGCTATTGTCACGGTAGCAATCTGTTTCCTTATTGCCGTAATCGAAGGTCTGGATATTCAGGCTGCAGGTATTGCAGCAGCAGGGATTCGTGAATATTTCGGGCTGGATAGCTCGCAGCTAGGGGTGTTTTTTAGTGCCGGTATTTTAGGATTATTACCTGGTGCTTTGGTGGGTGGTCGTATTGCAGACCGAGTGGGCCGTAAAAAAGTATTAATTTGGTCTACGGGGATGTTCGCCATCTTTACCTTATGTACGGTATGGGTAAATAGCTTCCATAGCTTACTAGCTGTACGTTTTCTTGCCGGTGCGGGTTTAGGGGCAGCAATGCCAATTTTAATTACCTTGGCATCTGAAGCGGTAACGCCACAAAATCGTGGTCGTGCAGTCGGTTTGATGTACTGTGGTATGCCTGTGGGTGCGGCAATTTTGTCATTGGTTGCAATGACAGACTTCGGTGCAAACTGGAAAAATATTTTCTATTT
Organism: Acinetobacter amyesii; assembly: GCF_002018365.1. Classification (GTDB taxonomy): domain Bacteria; phylum Pseudomonadota; class Gammaproteobacteria; order Pseudomonadales; family Moraxellaceae; genus Acinetobacter; species Acinetobacter amyesii. The sequence continues at coordinate 197,047 of NZ_MVKX01000006.1, read as the reverse complement.
AGGTGGTTTATTACCGATCATTGTCATTCCATTGATGATCTGGTTCTTGCCTGAATCGCGTGAATTCTTGAAAGCCAAAGATCAAGCGGTTCAAGCGACTGCCAATGGCGAAGTACAACAAGGTGCTTTCAAAAACCTATTCAACACAGAAAACCGTTTACGTACCTTCTCAATTTGGGTGAGCTACTTCTTCACCTTGATGGTGGTGTACATCATGTTGAGCTGGTTACCGTCGTTGTTCACCGAACTCGGTTTCACACGTAAAGATGGTGCAACTGCGCAGTTCTACTTCATGGTGAGTGCAACCATTGGTACGATCATTTTAGGTATGTTGACTGACCGTTGGAAGAAAGCTTATGTGATCATTTTGATGTACGGCGGTATTTTGGCAGGTCTATTTGCGCTGAATGGTGCAGGTTCATTGACTCAAATGTACATGGCATCAGCTTTAGTCGGTGCATTCGTGATTGGTTGCCAAGGGGTGCTGTATGCCTTCGGTGGTATCGTATATCCAACACAGTTACGTGGTACGGGTGTTGGTGTAGCTTCAGCCGTTGGTCGTGTCGGTGCAATGTTAGGCCCTGCAATTGCCGGTCAGCTATTGGCAGCAGGTTTTGGTGCGGCAGGGGTGATTACCGCTGCAATTCCATGTATCGCAATCTCTGCAGTATTTATGTTGTTGTTGGTACGTCGTATTCCATCTTAAGGAACATGTCATATCAAAAAAGCCCGCATATTGCGGGCTTTTTTATGGCGACAATTGAAGTCGCGCTAATGCTTTAAATCAAGATAAATAAATGTATTTTATGTAAAAATACAGCAGAAAGAGAAAATAAAAAATCAACGTAGAGGGGCTATGTCAGCAAGAAAACTGGTCGCAATTTTTAAAGTTGATCAACGTGAATTCAGTTTGTATCTACATCAATACGAATTTATCTTGGAACTCAAACCTGTATTTCAAAGAAATCGCCAACAGCCGAGAAAAAATGCGTGGTTGGCCTTTGCCGATGAACCTACCCTAGAAGATGTTGCTGAAAATATTAATGCGTTTGAGGTCATGCAACAGACACGCAGCCATTTATTAAAATATATCTTTCAACATCAACCGCGATATTTTTATTTTCATGCCTCGACTCGGCGAAAAGCCCGTATTTACCCACGCTTTGCACAGCGTTTGGTTGAGCATTTGCCCAAGTATCGGTATTGTCAGGAAGGACAGTCATTTTATTTTTATGCACAGGACTGAATACTAAGGCTTTTAAAATATGAGCGAATCAGTAGAGTCGCCGACAATGCATGACAACGGATGGAGAGATATGCAAAAAAATACAGCGCTGATTGTGGTCGATGTACAAAATGGTTTTACCCCAGGTGGTCAGTTGGCTGTTGCCAATGCAGATCAAATTATTCCAGGGATTAATCAACTGGGACAATACTTTGCGAATATTGTGCTGACTCAAGATTGGCATCCAGCCGACCATATTTCTTTTGCTGAAAATCATCCTGAGCATGCACCTTATGACAGCATAGAGCTGAGTTATGGGGCGCAAGTACTGTGGCCGACGCATTGTGTACAAGGCACACAGGATGCCGAATTGCATCCTGATTTAAATTTACCGACGGCGCAGCTGATTATCCGGAAAGGTTTTCATCAACATATCGACAGCTACTCTGCGTTTATGGAAGCGGATCATAAAACCTCAACAGGTTTGGCGGGCTATTTGCGCGAACGTGGTATTGATACGGTCTTTGTGGTGGGGATCGCCACGGATTTCTGTGTTGCATGGACGGCAATGGATGCACGTAAGCTTGGTTTTGAAACTTTTGTGATTGCTGATTTGACCAAAGGGATCGATTTACAGGGTTCGCTTCAGCATGCATGGCAAGACATGTTGGCGAATGGGGTGAAGCGTATTTACCTGAAAGATATTGTGCAGCAGCATGCACAGGCATTATCTTTGGCATGACCCAGTGGGCTCAGTTGAGAAAAGGCACAAGGGTGTGCCTTTTTTTGTCCCTGTTTTTAAATGGAAGATGCCTATGTCGGCTTTCTTAAAATTCACTCAATTTGTGCAGAAAACATTTGCGATTTGGGTGGTGCTGTTTGCAGCGCTCGCCATGTTTTTTCCCGATGTATTTGTTTGGTTAAAAGCATATATCCCATGGATGCTAGGCATCATTATGTTGGGAATGGGCATGACCATGACACTGCAAGATTTTAAAAGTGTATTGCAAAGTCCTAAAGCTGTGATGATCGGGGTTTTGGCACAGTTTATTGTGATGCCGGGATTGGCATTTTTCTTGTGTAAATTATTGCAACTGCCGACAGAAATCGCGATCGGGGTCATTCTTGTCGGTTGCTGCCCGGGTGGAACGGCCTCTAATGTCATCACCTATATGGCAAAAGGCAATACCGCATTATCTGTTGCCTGTACCTCTGTTTCGACATTACTCGCACCGGTTTTAACCCCTGCGATTTTCTATTTGTTAGCAAGCCAATGGATTGAAATTAATGCGGCATCGATGTTGGTTTCAATTTTACAAGTGGTTTTATTTCCGATCATTGTGGGGTTAATGATTCGAACTGTCTTTAAGCACCGAGTGGATGCCTATATACAGGTCATGCCACTGGTTTCTGTTGTGGCAATTGTGGCGATTGTGGCAGCAATCATTGCGGGTAGTCGAACACAGATTTTGCAATCAGGTTTACTGATTCTGGGGGTAGTGGCCTTACATAATGGCTTGGGCTATCTATTGGGCTTTTGGGCCAGCCGACTATTTAAATTGCCCTATGCAGACTGTAAAGCAGTGTCGATTGAAGTTGGGATGCAAAACTCAGGTCTAGGTGTGGCATTGGCGGCCACCCATTTTGCCGCTTCACCTCTGACCGCTGTGCCGAGTGCGATTTTTAGTTTGTGGCACAATATCTCGGGTCCTGCACTGGCAACCTATTGGGCAGCACGGACGAGTGAGCCCAAAGCATCGGAACAAGACAAGCCTGTGCAATAAACAAAAAAACAATTCAGTAAAATAGAGGGCAAAGTCCCTCTTTTTTTGATGTCGAAAATAAATTTTACGATTTGATGAACACGGCTTTAGGGAATTGCATGCTTTTTTAATGGATTAATGCTATTTGTAACATAAGTGTCATATCCGCTGCCTAACATGCCGGCAAACACTTTAGATATAGACTGTTTCAAACAGCATTGAGAGGGTATGCCACATTTTCAGCATTCATCAGAGACCTATTATAATCGTGAATTGTCACTTTTAGATTTTAATCGGCGGGTCTTGGCTCAGGCACTCGATTCAAGTTTACCTTTACTTGAGCGCTTGAATTTTCTCATCATTTTTTCACGCAATTTAGATGAATTCTTTGAAATTCGTATTGCGGGGCTAATGAAACAACGAGATTTGAATGCGATTGCACGGACGCCAGATGCCATTCCGACTGAAGTGGTCTTAGATGAACTTTCCCAAGTGATTCATGACACGGTTGCACAGCAATACCAGACCCTTAATCATGCTGTATTGCCTGCGTTACAAAGTGAAGGCATTCGCTTTATTCAATTTAAAGATATTTTAGAAAAACATCGGGCGTGGATTAGCCATTATTTTAGTAAAGAAGTTCAACCGGTCTTAACGCCGATTAGCTTAGATCCATCGCATCCGTTTCCTCGCTTGGTCAATAAAAGCCTCAACTTTATTGTGAGCCTAGAAGGCAAAGATGCCTTTGGTCGTGCCATTGAAATGGCGATTGTGCCTGCGCCACGTTCGTTGCCGCGTTTAATCAAAATGCCCGTCGAAGTTGAAGGCAGTGCAGAGACACAAATTTTCCTGACCGCCATTATTCAGCAACATATCAATGATTTATTTCCGGGGATGAAAGCGACAGGCTGTTATGCCTTTCGAGTGACACGCAATGCAGATTTGGTTTTGGCTGAGGATGTGGATGACTTGGCTGTGGCATTAAAAGATGAATTGTCTTCACGGCGTTTTGGTCGGGCAGTTCGCTTAGAAATTGAAGATGATTGTCCGCAAAGCATTATTGATTATTTGTTAGATGAATTTGATTTGAGTGAGCAGGAACTCTATCGCATTGACGGCCCGATCAATTTATCACGTCTCAGTACCAGTTTTAATCGACCTGAACTGAAATATCCGGTCTATACACCGATTATTCCTAAAGTTTTTCGTAAACAAACCGCGATTTTTGATGTATTAAAAACACAAGATGTGTTGTTACATCATCCGTTTGACTCCTTTCAACCGGTCATCAACTTATTACGTGAAGCTGCAAAAGATCCGCAGGTTTTAGCCATTAAGCAGACGCTCTATCGCAGTGGGCCAGATTCAGACATCGTACAAGTTTTGGCGGAGGCCGCTCGCAACGGCAAGGAAGTAACCGCCGTCATCGAACTTCGGGCGCGGTTTGATGAAGAATCCAATATTACTGTGGCCAATATATTGCAAGAAGCTGGGGCTGTCGTGGTGTATGGCATTGTGGGCTATAAAACCCATGCCAAGATGATTTTGATTGTACGCCGTGAAAATAATCAGTTGTTACGCTACGCCCATTTGGGAACAGGTAACTACCACGCAGGCAATGCGCGGATGTATACCGATTATGGCCTGATGACGACGCATCCCGATATTTGCGAGGATGTGCATCGTATGTTTCAGGAACTGACCGGCATGGGCAAGATGGCGAAACTAAAAGCTTTATTGCATGCACCATTTACCCTGCATACTGAATTATTGAAACTAATTGAACAGGAAGTTGTTGCTGCACAAGCGGGAAAATACGCACGAATTATTGTGAAGGTCAATGCACTCACGGAACCGCAACTGATTGCTGCTTTGTATCGTGCATCGCAAGCAGGGGTGCGTGTAGATTTAATTATCCGTTCGATTTGTTGTTTGATTCCTCAGGTCAAAGGGATGTCTGAGAATATTCATGTGAGATCCATCGTCGGACGCTTCTTAGAGCATACTCGAGTGTATTATTTTGAGCATGCAGGCGAAAAACGATTGTACTGTGCCAGTGCCGATTGGATGGGACGTAACTTATTTTCACGGGTCGAAACATGTTTTCCCATTTTGGAAAGCCGTTTGAAAAAACGCATTATGAAGGATGGTTTACTTAACTATTTGGACGATAATCAAAATGCATGGGAAATGCAGTCGCATGGGCAATGGGAGAAAGTCGTGGTTGAAGCAGGTGCCGAACCGCAGAATGCGCAAAAATATTTGATTGCACAGAAAATTTCGACCGTTTAAGACAAAAAAATCCCGACTTAAGTCGGGATTTTTGATTTCGCTCAAACCTTTAAGAGGCTTTTGATTGTTTGGATTTTAAAATTTCAGTTCTGAAGTTTTGAGCCAATTCAGCGGCATCACTGTCCATTCCATTGAGCATAAACGCATGACGAGTGAGCACATTGGTCGGATTTGGCAAGCTGACCAATTGGAAATGATCTGAAATCTCTTTGAGCAAAGTTGTCGGCACATGAATGGCACTTTCTTTGGCAACCAATTGTTGGACTAAACGTTCAGCCGCTTGTACAGAAGACAATTGCATGGCTTCGACAGAGCTTGAAATCGCGCTACGGGTTTGTAAAACGAAACGTTTTTCTTCACGGTAGCGTTTATATAAAACATCAGAAAGCAATTGGAATACTGAGCTGATCATGGTGAGGCAACGCAGCGCATCTGGAGTGTCAGCGGTCATGCTGATGGTTGCACCATGTTCATCAAACTTATGTACCGTACTGATGTCAGAACTGTTCAATTTATAATGTTGAACACAGAGTTCTGTGGTTTTATTCAAGAAAATTTGGCAGAGATTAAAATACGGCACAGACACGGTTTTGTTGACGCTATCGAGCAGTTGTTTCGGATCATAAAATTGAATATTTAATGCCAAGCTGTTGCTGTCGAGAACCACTGGTTTCATGTCTTTATGCTGTTTTGCTTTGGCTTGCGCATTTTGCTGCGCTTGAGCAATCGCCACAGCGGCATTATGTTTTTCTTGTTCTAAAGCCTGCGCTAGCGTTTGAATTTCGTGTTTTAGACGTGATTCATTGTTGATTCGCGCTAAATATTCAGTACGACTTGGACGTGCAATAGCGCGATACGCCAACCACAACAAGCCATGTAAGAATAATGAAAATAGAATCGCGGCCCATTGCGTACGTAAGATTTCACCAATACTTGGTTTAATTAAGGTGATTTCAACCGTTCCGACTTTCTTTTCGTTTTGCAGCGCATCTCGAACAAAGATTTCACCGTCACGGGTTTTGGTCAAACCGCCTGTGGCCAAAACTTGATTATTGGCATTTAAGATGCGGATGGAAGCCACGCTCGGGTTGGTTGCATAGCGGTCAGCAAGTAAGGCTAATGATACGGTATTGGCCGGCTCAAGCTCAGATAGGCTGTCTGTAACCAATTGACTGGTCATCAGTTGTCCCTGACTGGCACGGTTTTCGTTCAGTTGGTGGGTTGTTGCCAATACCAATAAAAAGGTATGCAAAGCAAAACAAACTACTAATAGGCTAGCAAATAGCCCTTGTCTAGGCGCATTCAACGTAAACTTCCAAGGCAATTCTATTCAATTTAGATTATGATTCTTACATTAGTTGTAGCTCAGACCCGAGTCAATTCATGCGAGAAATCATTCTTATATCACTTTTAGGACCTGACCAACCTAATCAATTTACACGATTAATGCAGGTTTTGTCCGCACATTCCTTACAGATTTTAGATGTCGGACAAGCAGTCATCCACAATCAGCTGACTTTAGGTATTGTTGTTTCGTCGGAAGACCAGACTGCGACAGCATTAGCCATGAAGGAGATGTTGATTTTAGCACATGATATTGGCTTAACTGTGCGCTTTAAACCAATCTCTACAACAGAATATCAACAATGGGTAAATGAGGGAGGCCGCACACGCTATATCGTGACGGCACTTGCGCCAGAATTACAGGCGTCTCATTTACAGGCAGTTACAAATATTGTGTCGAGCCAAGGCTTCAATATCGAAACTGTGACTCGTTTATCTGGCCGTCCAGAATTAGATGGATCAAGCGAAGGTCCGCGCCGTGCCTGTGTTCAATTTGGTTTAAAAGGCCAAATGTTGGATGCTACTGCGATGCGTGCAGCATGTTTACGTCTATCTACCGAACTTGGGGTAGATGTTGCCGTTCAAGAGGACAATGCTTACCGTCGTAATCGTCGTTTGGTCTGCTTTGATATGGACTCGACGCTGATTGAGCAAGAAGTAATTGACGAATTGGCGATTGAAGCGGGTGTCGGCGCTCAAGTGGCTGAAATCACTGAACGTGCTATGCAAGGTGAACTCGATTTCCAACAAAGTTTCCGTGCACGTGTGGCACTGCTCAAAGGTATGGATGCTTCGGTATTACCTAAAATTGCAGAACGTTTGACTGTTACAGAAGGTGCGGAACGTCTGATTTCAACGCTGAAATCATTGGGTTATCGCACGGCTATTTTGTCAGGTGGTTTTCAGTATTTTGCTGAATATCTACAAGCAAAACTGGGTATCGATGAAGTCCATGCCAATGTACTGGACGTCCAAGATGGCGCGGTAACCGGTGAAGTGAAAGGTCATATTGTGGATGGTGCTCGCAAAGCCTACTTGTTGACACAAATCGCTGAGGAAATGGGGATTTCATTAGAACAAGCCATTGCTGTCGGTGATGGTGCGAATGACTTACCTATGTTGTCTTTAGCCGGCTTAGGCGTTGCCTTCCGTGCGAAACCTTTGGTTCGTCAAAATGCCAATCAAGCCATTTCAAGCGTGGGTCTAGATGGTGTTCTTTACCTGCTTGGTGTGCATGATAAAGATTTAAATCGTGCTTAAAACCATTTAAGTCATACTAAAAAACGTAGCCAAAAGGCTGCGTTTTTTTATGCCAAGAATTCAGCTCATCCGATGAACGGTAGAAGAAAATTGTCGATAAAAACAACGATTAACAGCATTCGAAAAATTAATTTTTTTAGCCTAAAACCAGCTGTTTTTTTTGTAATGACACTCGAAACGAGATGCCATCATTGTTCTAGAAATTCTTTAAAAAGAAAAAATGTAATGACAAAATAATGTTGCGACAAGGTGTGTCGCATGGACAAAAAACGAGACTTTTTTTATGCAAAAAACTCAGCATAATGCTTGCAAGAGATTGAGATCGACCAAATCTATTTACTGAAGATACAGTAGTGAGATGGCTCAGCATCCTGTAGGACAAGAGATGTCAGCTGTCAAATGACGGAGGTTTTTATGTTAACAGCGAATTTAGCAACAATCGTTGGCCTGAGCTTGGTATCGGCGGCTGTGATTGCTGTTTTCTTCTCGCCTTATCGTCGCTGGTTAAGTTTTATGCTGGCGGGGATGCTGGTGTGGGGACTCATTGAAGTGATTCGATTTGGCACACAAACCATGTTTGAATTATCAGTGACCTATAGTTATTTAACGGCATTAATGGCCGCAATGGTGGTATTCACTTTAGTATTGTTACGTGAAGACCGCCGTGCAGAGCGTGCGATGGCAAAGCGCCAATGTATAGAGCACACGCCTGTATATGATGAAGAACAGCAATGTTCGAGCCGATAAGTGCCAGAACAAAATTTCAATGAAAATGCGCCTAAGGGCGCATTTTTTTATGAACGCATTAGTCCGATTTGAGATACAAAGCCTTACTTCTCAAAAGCCAAGTTATGGTAGGATGAAGCCAGTCAATTTTCCAACAATTACAATAGGCTTTAAGTCATGAAACTATCATCAATTCCTGTCGTAAAACTACCTTTAGTTGATGTCAGTACGGATCCACTTGATTTACTCGTGGCAGGTTTAGCGCTTCGTATGAAACAGCTTGCACGTACTAGCCCTAAATTCATTGAATTGGTTCATGAACGTCAATTCCGCATTCAAATCGGTACAGATTTGGGTGTTGCACGTCAAATTATTGTAAATAATGGACAGATTGATACTGTTTCAGGCGATGCTGAAAAAGCAGACTTTATTTTGCAATTTGCGGACAGCGAACAGGGCGTAAAAACCTTGATGAAAGGTGACCCAACAGCATTTATGACCGGTATGCAAAATGGCAGTATTAAAATGGAAGGTGATTTTGGTCTATTGGTGTGGTTTAACCAAGTGGCGAAATTAATTCCACCTAAACTTCCAAAACCTGTTAAAGAAAAAATTAAAATCGCACGTGCGTTTATTAAAGAAAAAACAGGTAAGTAAGATTTACGCCTTGCTTTCCCTCCTTTAGCGGGGAGGATTTAAAAAAAAGCCCTCTTTTGAGGGCTTTTTTTAATGCTTCAGTGGTTATTCAACTTCTAAATTAAAGGTCACTGGACCGTCATTGACCAAATGCACTTTCATGTCGGCAGCAAAGATGCCTGTTTGTACATGGTCATATTGGCTCGTGGTGTAATCGACCAACTGTTCATACAGTGCTTTGGCATCGCTTGGCGGCATGGCAGGGCCAAAATCGGGGCGCAGGCCTTTTTGCGTTTGCGCCATCAGGGTAAATTGAGACACCAAGAGGATACCGCCGCCGGCTTGACTGACATTCCAGCCCATCTTGCCTTGTTCATCATCAAAAAAGCGGTATTTCAAGATCTTATCGATCAGCTTTTTGCCTTTTTCTAAATCGTCAGCTTTGCCAAGTCCTAAAAACACCAAAATACCGTGATTAATTTCACCCGTGATCTCACCATCGACCACCACTTTGGCTTCTAAAACACGTTGTAACAAGGCCCGCATAACTTCTTCCGAGTAGAAAATTGAACATAGGGCAGGAATTGTAGCAAAGACAGCATTCTTTCGAGGCGATGTGTAGGAAATTTTGTGCTCAAATATTTGAAAATGAACTGTATATTTTTTATAAATCTAATAATACGATTGAATTTATAAAAATAATCTGTTTTATCTATTTATTGAATGCCAGTATCTTTGCGGGGCAGGAAAGGTATTTAACAGAGAGATTAAGACGATGTTTAAGCGTTCTTTATTGGTTGCGATGTTAGCAACAGCAACAGCGGCGACTCAAGCAGCGCCATTAACCAAAGACAATGGTGCACCAGTAGGCGATAACCAAAACTCGATTACTGCGGGTCCTAATGGTTCAGTTCTACTTCAAGACGTACAATTGGTTCAAAAATTACAACGTTTTGGTCGTGAGCGTATTCCTGAGCGTGTGGTACATGCCCGTGGTACAGGTGCTTATGGTGAATTCGTTGCAACTAAAGATTTATCTGATCTAACCATTGCTTCATTGTTCAAAGCAGGTACCAAGACTCCAGTTTTCTTACGTTTCTCGACTGTAATTCACGGTAAAGGTTCTCCAGAAACTTTACGTGACCCGCACGGTTTTGCGATCAAGTTCTATACACAAGAAGGCAACTGGGACTTAGTGGGTAACCAAACTCCAGTATTCTTCATCCGTGATGCGATCAAATTCCCAGACTTCATCCATGCGATGAAGCCTAGCCCAATCAACAACGTTCAAGACGCAAACCGCGTATTTGACTTCTTGTCTAGCCAGCCATGGGCAACCAACATGTTGACTTATGTGTATGGTAACCAAGGTGTGCCTACCAGCTACCGCGAACAAGACGGCTTTGGTGTACATGCGTATAAGCTTTATAACGACAAAGGCGAATACAAATACGTTAAATTCAACTTCCGCTCTAAACAAGGCGTGAAAGGTCTGAACGTTAAAGAAGCTGCTGAGCAACAAGGTAAAGATTTCAACCACTTGACTAACGATCTTTATAACAACATCAACGCTGGTAAATTCCCGAAATGGGATCTTTATATCCAAGTGTTAGATCCTAAAGATTTAAACAGCTTTGATTTTGACCCGCTTGATCCAACAAAAATCTGGCCTACAGATCTAGTGAAAGAAACCAAAGTGGGGACTTTAACGCTGAACCGTATGCCGAAAAACTTCTTCAATGAAACTGAACAAGTGGCATTGGCTCCAGGTAACTTAGTTCCAGGTATCGAGCCTTCAGAAGACCGTCTATTACAAGGTCGTATCTTCTCTTACTCAGATACTCAAATGTACCGTTTAGGCGCGAACCACCAGCAAATTCCAGTAAACCGTCCGCTTGTTGCTGTTAACAACAACAACCAAGATGGCTACATGAATGTTAGCGAGCGTGATTCTGACGTGAACTACGAGCCAAGCCGTAAAGAGCCTAAAGCTGCAACTGAGAAAGCACGTGCAGTTCAAACACCGCTGACAGGCACAGTTCAACAGATCGGTACCAAAGAGCAAAACTTCAAGCAAGCGGGTGAGCTTTACCGTTCATACACTGCTAAAGAAAAAGACGATTTAATCATGAATTTGGCTGCGGATCTTGGCAACGTAAAAGATTCTGAGACCAAGCACATCATGTTGTCTTACTTCTACAAAGCAGATGCAGATTACGGTATGCGTATGACCAAAGCAGTAAACGGTAACCTTGCAACTGTAAAAGCCAAAGCAGCACAACTGAAAGACTAATTTCGATCAGTCTGAAGGATTGGTAACTAGGGTCTAGAACGTTACCTCAAAAAAGTCCTATGAAGCTCCATACCTTTCCTGCACCCTAGGGGGAGTTTCATAGGCACTCCTTAAATATTTATTTTTAATGAAATGAATTATTTCCAATTCAATTCTACATTCGATTTCTGTTGGAGTTCATCATGAAAGTTATGCAGCATTTGACTTTAGCCAGTCTTCTTGCGTTTGGTTCCGCATTCGCAAACGTGGCAATCGCGGAAGATATCTCCCCCGCTAAAGCGTCTGCAAGCGATCAGATGACCTCACAACAGGAATTGATTGCGATCTTCTTTGCCGCAGCCAAAACCGGCAATGAAGAAGTCATCAATGAGTTTCTCAAGCATGGTTTTCCAGTCGATGTACGCAATGCCTCGGGTTTTACACCACTAATGATGGCGACCTATTATGGTCATCAAAATATTGTGACTCGTTTGCTGGAACATGGTGCAGACCGCTGCGCACGGGACAATAAAGGCAATACTGCATTGATGGGTGCCATGTTTAAATTGGAATGGGCGATTGCAAAGCAATTACGCCAAGTGGACTGTGATGCCAATGCCAAAAAAACGGGGCAAAAGACTGCAGAGCAGTTTGCACGTGAATTTGGTCAAGAAGAAAAATATCGACAGTTGCTCAAAAAATAGTGAGCTTGATCGCGCTCAGCTTTAGCAAAAAAATTGAAAAAAGTCGATGAATCGTGGTGATTTATAAGTTATTCCACTAAATCAATCGGCTTTTTATCAATAAAGTATGCTTTAATGCAAAGAGTTGATAAAAACTGAAAGTCTTTATGTCTCCAATCATCCAATCCTTATTAGACACAGATCTGTATAAATTCACCATGCTTCAGGTGGTGTTACACAAATTTCCGCAAACCCATAGTGTGTATCACTTTCGCTGCCGTAACTTGGATGATACAGCCTATCCACTGGTCGAAATTTTGGATGATTTAAACACGCAACTCGACATGCTGTGTCAGTTGAAGTTTAAAGAAGATGAATTGCAGTATTTACGCAGTTTACGTTTTATTAAAAGCGATTTTGTTGATTATCTTGAATTATTCCAGCTCAAACGTCGTTTTATTAAAGCCGGCATTGATGAAGAAGGTCGTTTAGATATTTGGGTAGAAGGCCCAATGGTTCAAGCGATGATGTTTGAAATCTTTGTCTTGGCGATCGTCAATGAACTGTATTTCCAACGTATTCGTACCCCAGAGATATTGGTTGAAGGTGAGCGTCGTCTTCAACATAAAATTGCGCTGTTAAAACAATACGAAGCGGCACAAAATCCAAAAGATCCACCATTCTTAGTCTCTGATTTTGGGACACGCCGTCGTTATAGCTACGAATGGCAAAAACATGTGATTGCTGAATTTTATCAAGCCGTTCCAAATATTTTCCGTGGCACAAGTAATGTCCTGATTGCCAAAGATTTGAATATTATTCCGATCGGTACTATGGCACATGAATTCTTGCAGGCGTTCCAAGCGCTCGATGTTCGATTACGTGACTTTCAAAAAGCGGCACTGGAAACTTGGGTTCAAGAATACCGTGGTGACCTTGGGATAGCTTTGACTGACGTGGTTGGTATGGATGCGTTCTTACGTGACTTCGATTTGTACTTTGCTAAATTATTCGACGGTTTACGTCATGACAGTGGCGACCCGTATGAATGGGGCGATAAAGCCTATGCACATTACAAAAAGCTTAAAGTCGATAGCAAAAGTAAAATGCTGACCTTTAGTGATGGTCTAAATATCGAAAAAGCCTGGGATCTGCATAATTACTTCAAAGACCGTTTCCAAGTCAGCTTTGGTATTGGTACCAACTTGACCAATGATATGGGGCAAACTGCGCTGAATATCGTACTGAAACTGGTGGAATGTAATGGTCAATCCGTGGCAAAAATCTCAGATAGTCCGGGTAAAACCATGACGGATAACGATACTTTCTTGGCGTATCTACGTCAGGTGTTTGACATCCCAGAAGATGCCAAATAATTGCGAATGTCGCGATGTATCAACAACCGGATCTGAGATCCGGTTTTTTATTATCTAAAATATTGCTAAAGGAATGCAAAAATTCAGAATAATAGTGAAAATGACTTATGCTAAGATCGAATTTAATCGCACAAAATACAACACGAACAACGATGACAGCATCTACACTGAATTTTGGTCTGCTGATTGAAGCGGAAGAATTGGTTCCACATCTGGGCAATGAAAAACTACGGATCGTCGATTTGAGTCGTCGTTCGGTTTATGACCAGTTGCATATTCCACATGCACTGCATGTCCAGCCAAAATTGTTGGTGCGCCAAGAAGAACAAGCGATGGGACTATTACCTGACCAAGCTGGCTTAGAACAGCTCATTCGCTATCTGAATATCAGTCCAGAACATCATGTGGTGGTGTATGACGATGAAGGTGGGGCATGGGCTGGCCGACTGATTTGGAACTTACATTGCCTCGGTTTTGAACATACCAGTCTACTCAATGGCGGCATCCATGCTTGGCTTGGGGCAGGCTTACCGACCTCGTCTGAAATTGAGCAATTTGAACCCGTGAGCCCATTGGTTGAAGTCAGTGCAGAGGCGCGTGCTCAGTATCAAACCGACTATGAAGAGCTATTGGCTCGTGTGCAGCAGGAGCAGATCCAAGTGTGGGACTGCCGTACCGAAGATGAATATACAGGCTTACGTTTAGCAGCGCGACGCGGCGGTCACATTCCGGGGGCACTTCATTTTGAATGGAGTACTGCCCTTAACCGAGAAAATCATTTAAAATTGCATCCTTTAGAACGCACACAACAACGCTTAGAACAATTGGGATTCAATTTAAACGAACCTGTGGTGGTGTATTGTCAGTCCCATCATCGGTCGGGCCTAGCTTATATACTGGGACGTTTACTCGGTTGGAATATTCAAGCTTATGATGGTGCGTGGAGCGAGTGGGGCAACCGACTCGATAGTCCTGTGATCACCGGAGAGTTGCCGTCTTGAGCCTTACATCTCAGTTAAAAAAACAAATTTTTATTCAAGCTCAGCGTGTTGTTCCACAGCACAAATTATCACGTATCGTCGGTAAATTGGCTGCAAGCGAAAACCCTGTGGTGAAAAATGCCGTGATTACCGCATTTAAAGCGCAGTATGGCATCGACATGTCGATTGCTGAGCAAAGCAATGCTCTAAAATTTAAATCATTCAATGAATTTTTCACTCGCTCTTTAAAAGAAGGCGTGCGTGCAGTCGATGCAGATCCATCCAGTGTTGTTTCACCCGCAGATGGTGCGATTTCACAACTGGGTAAAATTGAAAATGGTGATGTATTTCAGGCCAAAGGGCAGAAGTTCACTGTTGAAAACCTAATTGCCGATCCACAATTGGCTGAGCCGTTTAAAAATGGTCAGTTTGCTACGGTTTATTTGTCTCCAAAAGACTACCACCGTGTACATATGCCATTTGCAGGGACATTGACAGAAACCTTGTATGTACCGGGTGAATTATTCTCTGTAAACCAAACCACTGCTGAAAATATTCCGGGTTTATTCGCTCGTAATGAACGCATGGTCTGCTTATTTGATACAGAAGTTGGTCGTATGGCGGTTGTACTGGTGGGTGCAATGATCGTGGCAGGTATTGAAACCGTGGCTACAGGTAAAGTTAAACCGACAGGGCGTTTGGAACTGAATCAACACGATTTATTCTTAGAAAAAGGTGCAGAATTGGGCCGTTTCTATTTAGGTTCAACAGCGGTTGTATTGTTTGAAGAAAACAAAATGCAATGGGATGCGACCTTTAAAGCCAACTCTACTGTGGTAATGGGTGAAGCTTTAGGACATACCATTTAAGCAATTCCCTTTCCTTTTAGGATAGGGGTAGGGAGAGGTTTTTGAGCTAAGCTGATTTATTCAAAAAAGAATCCCTTCTAAACTCCCTTTATTAAAGGAAGGAATAAAAAAAGCGCCATCAGGCGCTTTTTTTAAGTTCAAAATTTAGCGTTTTACGACAATCGAGTCGATACTGCTATGACGCAAAGTTTGCTGTGCAATCACGGCAGCTTCTTGTGAATCATAGGGACCAGACACGACGCGATACCAAACTTTGCCATTTTCATTACTTTGGATCACATCGGCAGATAAGCCATTTAAAATAATTTCTGCACGACGGGCATCAGCTTGGTCAGGGTCATCATAGCTACGCACTTGCAAAATATAGCTTGCAGCAGCTGGTGTCGTTTCTGTGGCCTCAATGCCCGGCTCAGGCGGTGTAGTGGTAGCCGTTTCAGGTGCTTCAACGATCACCACGGTTTCTTTGGTATCTGTTTCAGGCACAGCTTGATCTGGAATCGGGGTGACTTGTTGCTGAGGCAACAGATCATAAAAACGGTAATCTTTATTGGTTTCTTCTTGGTAGTGTTCAGAGGTAATTTGACCTTTCGGTTTTACCGGCTCCCATGGCTTCCATAACATCAAGGCCACCAAGAAACTCAACACGATTAAAATGATCACAAGTGTACCTAACCATGCAGGAATCAATGGTTTTTTAGGCTGATTCGGCCGCTCTGATACACCGCGTTGCGTTTTTCCAAACACGAGGAAACCTCTTTAATTGTAATTGTTACGAACCTAGTGGGAACTGACCCAAAACCAAGTTCTGATTATTATATATTACATGACTGTCATGCTGTTTATGTTTAATTTTCACAATTTCAACATCTTCAATTTTTCATTAAAAGAAGACTGAATATCCATGAAAATACAGGCTCATAAAGAGCCTGTATAGGCGTCAATGTATATGGTCATACATGGACGGATTCTAACGTATGCTAAGAATGGCTTACATTGATTCAGGTGCACTCACACCCAATAATTCAAGACCATTGCGTAAAACTTGCTGTACGTTTACAGACAGTAATAAGCGCGCTTGAGTCAGTTCTGCATCATCACCCAAGACTTTATTTTCGTTGTACCAACCATGGAACAACGCCGCTAATTCTTTCAAGTAGTTACCCACTTGATGTGGTTCATAGCTGTTTGCTGCACGAACCACAATTTCAGGATAAGCTGCAAGTTTAGCAAGAACTTCAGTTTCAGCTTCTAACTCAAGTTTAGCTGCAAATTGACGTGCAGCTTCAGCAGAGAATTGAACGTCTGTCGCAGCCGCTTTTTCGAGCATACGGCAGATACGTGCGTGTGCGTATTGGATGTAGTACACCGCATTGTCTTTGCTTTGAGATACAGCAAGGTCTAAGTCGAAGTCAATGTGTTGTTCTGATTTACGCATGACGTAGTAGAAACGAGCAGCATCGTTGCCCACTTCTTTACGTAAGTCGCGTAAAGTCACGAATTGACCTGAACGAGATGACATTTGAACCATCTCGCCGCCACGCCATAGGCTCACAAATTGAACCAATAGCACAGTCAATTTTTTAGAATCATAGCCAAGCGCATCAATCGCTGCTTTCACACGTGCGATATAACCGTGGTGGTCTGAACCCCAGATATCCACGATATCGGTATAGCCGCGTTGCAGTTTATTTAAGTGATAAGCAATGTCAGATGCGAAGTACGTAGTTTGACCATTACGACGTTTTACAACACGGTCTTTTTCATCACCAAATTCAGTTGATTTGAACCAGATGTTGCCATCTTTTTCGTATAAGAAACCACGTTGATCGAGCATTTGTAATGCTTCATCAATTTTTTCAGTCAAGGTTGCTTCGCTGAACCATTGATTGAAAGTCACGCCAAACTCACCGAGGTCATCTTTAATGTCATCAAGAATGGCTTTCAGCGCAGCTTGATGGAACACACGGTAACCCGCAGCCAAATGGTTTTGTGAATTATGAATTAGGCCATCAATGTGTTTTTCTTTATCGCCTGAAACAACGACTTTATTGCCTTCGCTATCGAGTTCAGCAGCATATTGCACATCTTCAGGAACATCTTTGTAGATGTCGGCAACAGGGCGTACATAAGCATCGCCATCTTTGTCGATAATGCTTTGTGCGATTTCTTTAACGTAGTCGCCTTGGTATGCATTTTTAGGGAAGACCAGTTGTTGACCGGTCAATTCTAAATAACGCAAGTAAGTCGATGTCGCCAAGATATCCATTTGACGGCCAGCATCGTTGACATAGTATTCACGGTCAACTTTGGCACCTGTTGCTTCAAGAAGATTGGCAACGGTCATACCGTAAGCTGCGCCACGACCATGACCAACGTGTAGGCTAGATGTAGGGTTGGCTGAAACGAATTCCACTTGAACACGTTTTTCAGCATTGGCCTGTGTACGACCGAACTGATCTTTCTGAGCTTGAATTTGGTCTAAGACAGCAAAACGTTGGTCAGCATTTAAAAAGAAGTTAATAAAGCCAGGACCTGCAATTTCTGCTTTGCTGATATCTGCGACTTCTGGAAGATTCGCCAGAATTTTTTCGGCTAAATCACGCGGCTTCATACCTGCAGCTTTAGAGGCAATCATGGCAATGTTTGACGCAAAATCACCGTGGCTTCGGTCTTTGGTTCGGGTCAAATTGCTAGTATTGTTCCAGTCAGTTGGGAGTACACCTTCAGCTTGAAGGGATTGCACTGCATGATCGAGCGCTGCTTGTATTGCCGTATTCATAATCAGTCGAAAAATAAATGTCGCAGAAAAACGGTAAATATAGCAAATTTCAGGCTCTTTAGGTGAACCCATTTGTTGCGAATAAAAAATATTCGATAAAAGTGAAGCATTGCTTATATCGAAGTAAAACGATATAAGTGGTTTAGCGATTCAGGATCACTGCTCGAGTATATGGACATGTCACAACCCACCCCTAAAATTTTTGGCAATGTGCCGAAGTTAGCTGCACGTTGGGCGCTGATTATCGTGCCGTTTATTTTGTCCTGTCTCATGAGCGGCATTATTTCGTTTATTAATATGCTCAGAAATTTAGGTTGGTTTGAGGGTTTTCTTACCCTATGGCTGCATAATTGGATGATTTCTTGGGCAATTGCTTTCCCCATTGTGCTGATTTTATTGCCGTTTGTTCGAAAATTTACAGGCTTGTTGGTCGATATGTCAGGGCCACAGCCACCTGCAAAATAAGCCTGCATGTAAGTCACAGCTGAGTCAAACGGTGACTTACTGCATTTCGCCCCGAATATTTATAGGCTATCGCGACAACTCACCGCTTTAGAGAGTAACTCGGCTTTGTTGTTTTGGAAGGTATAGAGTTTTGAGGCATTAAACACTTTAATGACTTTGGCTTGAGCGATAGCGGTTTTAAAGTTTTGAAACTTTTGCTGATTGGCTGTCTCAAACGGATTTCCAAAGTTTTTATTGTCGAGCAGAATTTGAATTTGTCCCACATTCGTGTCATGGGCTTTTAGAATATCTTGGCCATCTGCATTGCTTAAACTGAACGTTGGGCGCTGAGTGCTGATTTTGCAATTCAATTTGAGGCTCAAGGTGAAACTGTCTGCCGATTTATTTTTGAGGGTAGATGTACCTTGTTGATCATTTTCAATATAGACCCACTGATTTTTCGGCATATTGGTCAGTAGGGTTTCTAACTGTTGTTGGGTACTTTTGCTGATATCGACCGTGCCTTTTTTATCGATTTCAGGGGCTTTTTCTTTACCGAGCATCCCCATCACTTTGTCGCTGACTGTACTGCTGGTTTTGGAAATGGTCTGGCAAGCGCTTAAGCTACTGATGATCAGAATGAAAGGTAGTGTATAGATGGCAGGTAAATGCATAGATTTTATTGTTCTATTAAATTTTAGGATCGGCAAAGTTTAACGGTTCTACGCATAAAGCTCAAACCTGCGGCCTATCATCTCCTGTGATGAGGTCTTTAGCGGGCAGCTAAAGCAGCCATTCTACACAGGCACGAATAATCCCCAGTGCTAGGCCAATAAAACCGCCGACCACGACACCATTGACTCGGATCATATGCAGGTCGCCACCGACTTCGTTTTCGATCTTATCGATCATTTCACGTGAGTCCCATTCGTGTATACGCTCACTGATAAACCGAATGACTTTTTCGCTGTATTGGTCGGAGAGATTGATGGCAATATCACTCATTTTTTCATTCAGCAATTGGCGTACAGCGACGTTAGAGACAATATTTTCGCCCACTTGTTGAATGGCGACACGTAGGTTTTGTGCAATCCCAGAGTCGGGTTTTTCTAAATCAGAACGAATCGCGTCGCATAAAATCACCACTGCACCACTGATAAAATTCAACATTTGTGGACTATCGAGCATGGCATCTTTGGTGCTGTTCAGGCGTTGGCTGGCAACACTCTGATTGTCCGCCAGTTGCTGCATAAGCTGCTGTGCCATGTCTTCGATTTTACGGCGCCACGGATGTTCATGGTCAGCAAGCATTGACTCGACACGACTGACCAGTGAATCAATGGTTCGCTGCTGTACATCAATACCAATCCAGCTTGCACCTTTGGCGAGCTTCCAAACACCGAGTTCTTTAAACAACTGACGTGATAAATCACGGGTTTGTTCAGGGTGCTGTAACATCCAATCATGGGCTAAATCTAGTCCACGTTGCAGGACATCTTGATGGAAATCATTTTCTAAAACTGCTCGCAGCATTTCACTGGCAAGATGGTTGACTTGCGTATTGCGCACCCATTGCACGCTGTTATTTTGGATAAAGCGTCCAATTTGTTCCTGACCGACAAATTCGAAAATTTTCGGGACCGTTTGCTGAATGACTTGGGTCACTTGCGCATTATTGTGCGGATTGGCCAACCATTTCCCGACGGCAAGAGAGAGATCCGTTTCCTCTAAGCTTTTTTCAACCACTTGTGGTGAAAGAAAATTTTCCTGAACAAAGCGGCCCATCGACTCGGCAATGCGTGCTTTATTGCGTGGAATAATTTCTGTGTGATCACGTAAAAATTTGGGAATCGGAATCCGACCAAAAGGATTGCGAAATAAGACGGTTATCGCATACCAGTCTGCCAAACCACCAACCACGCCAGCTTCTGCTGAAAGCATTAAAATATGAATAAGCCAGACGTATTCGGGCAGCAATTTAGCTGCGATCATCAATGCAATCCACGCCAGCACCGCCACCACCAAAGCAATGGTGGCGAAGCGTTTACTGCGTTGCAGACTGGGCGAAACAGCGGGCTGTTCAGTTGGGTTCATCAATGATCGGGTCTCTATAGGTTGACTTATTTGGTGGTAGGCTCAGCGGCTACAGGCAAAGGATTTCCTTGGCTGTCTAAACCATATTTAGCCCCGAGTGACTGCAAAATCAAGCGAGCATCAAAGGCATCCTGAGGGGCTTTGGCACGATCTTTATAACAAGTAATACTGTAGGAAACTTGAGTTGGATCGAGTGTGACCACCTGTGGAACGTCATAAAACGGGCCTGGCCAAAAGCCGGGATGGCGACGGTAATAGCCATATGGATAAGGCATAGGGTCTGGGTAAATCACTGCTTGGCGCGGCGGTTTTTGACTCCGATTACTCGGGTCATCCATGACTTTAAAATATTGAAAGCCATTGTGTAGGGTGGTTTGAGCAGCTTTAACCAAGGTGATTTCTTCGGCAGTGCCATAGCTCATATTGGGTCTAGCTTGGAAGCTAATCCGATAGCTTTGAGCATTTAATGGCGTTGCAGCATAACGACCCAATTGTTCGAAGGTTAAAGGCTTCGATGGGGTGCTTGCACAGCCGGTGAAGCCCAGTGCTGCGGTCAAGGCTGCTGCAATAATGAGTTTGTTCATGCGCATACTCCTGTTCAGTCGGTTCATGGCAAGGGGGAGATACTGGCCAAAAGCCGTCAATTAAAAGCTAGAATTGGGTTGGGTTAAAAATTCCAATTCCTCTGCTGTGGATGTTCTGCCCAATACCGCATTGCGATGCGGGTAACGTCCAAATCGATCAATAATCACTTTATGCTTTTTTTCAAATTCTAAGTTGATCGGATTGCCCAGTTGCTCAAATAATTTTAACGCGCTTTGATGGATTTTTGTCGATTCGCTATGCATAAAGGGCATATATAAAAATGAGCGCTGTTCAGGGCTTAATTGTAGATCTAAACCCTGCGCGATAGCTTCTTGTGCAAGCGCCAAAGCCAGTGCATCTTGGGCAAAAGCCAAGCCAGAGTCACGGAATAAATTTCGAGAAAATTGATCTAAAACAATAATTTCAGCCAATCGACCTTCGGCAGTAGTACGCCATTGCCACAGTTCTGCTTGACTGGCCGCTTGATGGATGTCTTTAAACTTTTTTTCGATTAAAACATCAAAATTATTGCTTTTAGCGAACCAATTAGGCTGATTTTCTGGGTTAAACCAAAATTCGAGAATATCTTGATAATTCATAAGTTTTAAGCATTATTAGCATATATTTGTTTATAAAATCACAAATTTCAAATGTCATATAGAGTAAGTTTGTGATAAAAAATTGCCAAAATAAAATCACGGTTTGTCTCAAAACTATACAGTGGGTCATATGCCCACTTCAAATCGCGTTATACTGATATAAACTGATGATTTTATTTTAGTAGTTTCTTCCATTTAAGCGAGATAGCAATGAGTCAACCCGAATCGACCTCTCAAGACATTTTACCGACTTGGGTAGATTCTTCGCTGATTAAAGGAATGTTGCGCGGTATTGAGCGTGAAAGCTTACGTATGCAAAGCAACGGTTTCTTGTCTCAGGCCGACCATCCCCAAGCTTTGGGTGCGGCTTTGACTCATCCGCATATTACGACAGACTATTCTGAAGCTTTAATGGAATTTATCACACCGCCAAAAGAAACCATTACCGAGGCGTTGAATTATCTGCAAGATATTCATGCTGTTGCGCATACGCATTTGGAACATGGTGAAAAACTTTGGCCGTTGTCGATGCCATGCATGTTGGATAAAGACGAAGACAGTATTCGTTTAGCGCAATATGGCAGCTCGAATATTGGGCGCTTTAAAACCTTGTACCGTCGTGGTTTAGGGGTGCGCTATGGTCGCCGAATGCAGACCATTTCAGGGGTGCATTATAATTTATCCTTCCCAGATCATTTCTTTGAAGCACTGCAACAGCACGAAACTGACGATGCTCTCAAAGCATTGAGCTTACAGGATTATCGCAGTCATCGTTATTTTGGCCTGATCCGTAATTTTATTCGTTTAACGCCATTGGTGATGTTTTTGGTTGGGGCGAGCCCGTCGGTGTGTAAATGTTTTATGACTGGACGTGAACACCAGCTGTTACCACTCTTAAAAGGCACGTTATTTTTACCTTATGCAACGGCGCTGCGTATGGGAAATTTTGGCTATCAAAATTCAGCACAAAAACAGTTAGGGATTCACTACAACGACATTCAGGCGTATTTGGAAGGTTTGCAAAAAGCGGTACATACCCCGTATGCCGCATTTAGTCATTTAGGTTTAAATGATGAACAGGGTGAACCGATTCAAATTAATGACCATGTGTTGCAAATTGAAAATGAATACTACAGTTTGGTTCGTCCGAAACAAGTGCCACAGGATGGTGAAACACCATCTGAAGCCCTGCAAAATCGTGGCGTAGGTTATGTTGAATTACGCGCGGTAGACGTCAATCCTTATAGCCCGATTGGGATCAATGAAGACACGGCAGGCTTGCTCGAAGTGGTGGCTTTATACTGTTTATTGCAAGACAGCCCAGCATTGTTAGATGCCGAACAAAATGAAATTGAGAAAAATCAGGCGGAAGTGGTAAACCGTGGTCGTGCGCCAAACGCAGTGATTTTACAGCAAGGCCAAGCGGTTCCAATTGAAACATGGTGTCGTACACATGTCGCTGCGATGCAACCGTTGGCTGAATTGCTGGATGATTCTTACAATACAGATATTTACACTCAGGCAATGGCTGTGATGCAATCACGCATCGATGAAGTCGATGAAACATTGTCGGCACGTATGATTAGCGATACTTTAGAACAAGGTGGAACTTGGGGCTTTGGTAGCTTTATGGCCTTACAACATGCTGAAGTGTATGAGCAGCATGTCTTGAGCCCTGAAACTGCAGCATACTTTGCACAAGCTGCTGAGCAGTCTTTAGAAAAACAGGCTCAACTTGAGCAAGACTGCACCTTGAGTTTTGAAGAATATTTGAAAAACTTTAGATAAAAAATTTAAGAGGATTTACCATGAAATGGAGTTTCCGCTTCGTGAGTGGTTTGTTGTTTTTAGCCAGCGTGATCGGTATGTCTTTTGCGCTGTTTTTAGAACATGTACAAGGCTTAGAACCTTGTCCGTTGTGCGTATTCCAACGTATTGGTTTGATTGGACTCGGCATTATTTCATTGATTGCGTTGATTCACAATCCAGCATCGAATTGGGGTAAACGCATTTACGCATTGTTGGGGACACTATCAATTCTATGGTCTGCTGGGGTGGCTGCGCGTCATATTTGGCTGCAAAATTTACCGCCAGACAAAGTACCTAGCTGTGGCCCGGGACTGGATTATTGGGTAGAAACGCTGCCCTTAAAATCAGTCTTTGAACAAGTACTGACCGGCTCTGGTGAGTGCGCCAAAGTAGATTGGACGTTCTTGGGGCAATCCTTACCGGTTTGGTCATTGGTGTTTTTTGCGGTCTTAACTTTGCTCAGTCTTTGGCAGTTATTGCGTAAATACCCAAGCAAACCAGTGCCACGTTTACGTGATAAATTCTAATTCAGTGATATATAAAAAAGCCCTCAGTTGAGGGCTTTTTTACGCATACACATGGTGGAAATTTTACGTTAGGGCAATGCCTTCCATACTTTCCAAGTCCATCATAAATTCATAGATATGATCACAAGCTTTATCGTCATTGTTTGGATAGAACCAATGCACGATTTGCTCGGCCACTTGCGGATGATGCTGAATTTCAAAATGGTTCAGGCCATAAAAAATCGCTTTATGTGAATCTGGCACTTTAAGCTGATAACGTGCATTTGGGTGTTCCCCCAATGCACTTTTTACACTGACCAAGTAATCTCCAATTACATGTCGCGTTTTATTGCGACGATGTTCATATTCGATGGTTCCTGCCACGAGGTAGGTATTGATATGTGATGGAATCGGGGCAGGCTTACGGTTGTCATCCATGAACCCAATGCGGACATCATTATGTTCCCAATCATCATCACGCACGCTGCCATAGCGCAAATCTAAAATGCCGTTACTGCGAATATTCACCACGTGCCCCACGATTTTGACCAAGGGGAAACGTCCCAATTGATCTTGCAGATGAAATCCGACACGTTCAAGTACCGCACCATGATGTGGTGAGCCCAAGCAGACTAGATTTTCAACTTGATGAATCCATTGATACATATTTTGTTTGCCATAAAAAATGGCACTACGGGACACTAAGCCCCCCATACTATGACCAATTAAGTCGATACTGGTAATACCCGGGTTGCGGCGGACCAAATCTTCTAATGTATTGGCAAGGCTACGGCCATTGGTCGAAATACGACGACCCGTGTTGTAATTTAAATACAGCATGGTGTTGTGGTCACGTTGTGACAGTAATTTCTCACCGATGCCGCCATATTTGGCTGTCGACCATGACAGATGATTCATGCAGAGCCCATGAATCAACAGGGTAATACGACCAGTTAATTCACCTTTTTGTACCGCACCATAATGGTCGTAAACCACCATCGGTAAGGCCATCGGGTTGTGATATTTCAGTAAATAGTCGCCCAAGACCCCATTCAGCGCGCCCACTAAAAAATGTAAAGACGGGGTGAGGGGTTTGTCGTGTAAGCGTGGGAATTTTTCAATAATGCTACGCAGCGTAGGTGCGAGTAAATAATTGCCATAATTGAAAAAGGTGTTGTAAGAAAATTCATAAATCCGTGCAATGGTCGGCTGCTTATGAAAGGCTTTCGAGCCTTGTTCGCTCATTCCAAAAATACTGATTAAAATTTCACGTTGAATGTTTTTGATCAAGTCATGCACGACATCACTAAAACGCATTGTCACGAGCTGTGCCAAACCTTCCAGAACATCAGCTTGACTGGGTGGTGTGCGATCCCATTTACAATAGGTTTCATGCAATGGTGTTAAGCTAGGCATAATGTTCCTATCCTTACATTCAATGCTATCCCTCGATTGTATTTATTACTGGAATAGCCTGAAGTTTCATTGTTTATTTTATAAAATTCTCACGAACAGCTTTTACAATACCGATAACAGACCAGTCGGTGAATGCCTTTTGTCTGACAATTTTACTAAAAATTCAAATTTATAAAATGTGACGCAGTTAACACTTATATGCCACTTTTAAAGCAATTTAAAGATCAATTTGGAATCAAAATGATGAATATTGTGTATTTGCATGGTTTTCAAAGTAACTCAAATTCAGTGAAAGGACAGATATTGCGGCGCTATTGCGCAGACTTAATTGGTGTGCACGTACATTTGCCAGATTTGAATATGCCACCGTTACAGGTGATGCAGCAGATGTCAGAGCTGATTGAAGGTTTGGATGATGTGGTTTTGGTGGGGAGTAGTTTAGGTGGCTTTTATGCGACGCAGTGGATGGCGCGCCATCACATTCCTGCGGTGCTCATCAATCCTGCGGTCTATCCATGGCAATTATTTCGCGATTTATTTGGCGAGACAGCATTGCCTTATCAGGTGACGGAAACGTGGTGCTTAGATGATGCACAGCTCAATCAAATGCAGGCTTTGGCTGTATCTAAGGTTGAGAACGCAGATCAACTGTTGGTCTTGCTCCAACAAGGTGATGAAACCTTGGATTATCGAGATGCCGCTGATTTTTATAGTGCGACTCAAGCCGGCATGGCCATGCTGATCACTGAGGTGGGTGGAACACATGGCATGGATGATTTTGCAGAAAAAATACCGATGCTCTTGCAGTTTTTGTCCGATGCTGTCAAAAATATGCCTAAATAAAATGATCCAATACAAATGCTGACCAGCTAGATCTAACATACAAAAAATGGGCAGTTACGACATCATTTGACGTTTAAATTGTTTAAGAAAATGGCGGCTGATCGCAAGAGATATGCATTTTAATAAAAAAGCATATACTGTAGCGCTTGAAGAAATGTTTTAACCAAAAAAGCAGGGAATTTTGCAACGTGACGCAATATACGGCTCAATCACTTGAAGTTTTATCTGGCCTAGATCCGGTACGTCGTCGTCCGGGGATGTATACAGACACTACACGACCAAACCATTTGGCGCAGGAAGTGATAGATAACGCCGTCGATGAAGCGCTTGCAGGACATGCCAATAAAATTACCGTGACAGTGTATAAAGATGGCTCATTGTCAGTTGAAGATAATGGTCGTGGGATGCCAGTTGACATCCATCCTGAGTATGGTCAAAGCGGGATTGAAATCATTCTGACCAAACTACATGCCGGCGGTAAATTCAGCACAGACAATTATCAATTTTCAGGTGGTTTGCATGGTGTAGGGATTTCTGTCGTCAATGCATTGTCCAACCGTGTTGAGGTAGAAGTTCAACGTCATGGCAACCTGTATAAAATGGCCTTTGAACACGGTGAACCAGTTGCGCCACTGGAGGTTTTAGAAGGTAAATGTGCCAAACGTGCGACAGGAACGACTGTGCATTTTTGGCCTGAAGCGAAATATTTTGACTCACCTAAATTTGCCTTAAAAGCGCTTAAACATAATTTAAAAGCTAAAGCAGTATTGGCAGCCGGTCTACAAATCATTTATGTCGATCAAATCAATAACGAAAAAATTGAATGGCAGTTTGAAAATGGTCTGGTTGACTATTTGATGGATGAACTGCAAGACCGTGATATCGTTCCTGCTCCTGCATTTGTGGCGACTGGTGAGGCAGAGCGTGCCAGCGCTGAGTTTGCGATTTGTTGGAATGTGGAAGGCGGTGAGTCCATTCAAGAGTCGTATGTCAATCTCATCCCGACCGCGCAAGGCGGTACCCATGTCAACGGCTTACGTTCAGGTGTGACAGATGCGATTCGTGAATTCTGTGAATTACGGAATTTATTGCCACGGAATATGAAACTGTCTGCCGAAGATGTATGGGATGGTGTCAACTTTATTCTGTCTTTGAAATTCCAAGAGCCACAATTTTCGGGTCAAACCAAAGAACGACTTTCAAGCCGTGAAGCCTCTGGTGTGGTGTTAAATATTGCCAAAGATGCTTTTGCACTGTGGCTGAATCAAAACTCCGATATTGCCATGCAACTGGCTGAAATGGTGATTGCTAAGGCTGGTCGCCGTTTAAAAGCTGCGAAAAAAGTGGAACGTAAAAAGATCGTTTCAGGTCCAGCTTTACCGGGTAAATTGGCCGACTGTGTGGGCCATACCCTCGAAGAATCAGAACTGTTTATTGTGGAAGGGGATTCTGCAGGTGGTTCTGCCAAGCAAGCACGTGATAAGAACTTCCAAGCGATCATGCCGATCCGCGGTAAAATTTTAAATACTTGGGAAGTGTCTTCTGATGAAGTCTTAGCATCGCAAGAAGTACATGATATTGCGATTGCGATTGGTGTAGATCCGGGCAGTGATGATTTATCAGAACTACGTTATGGCAAGATTTGTATCTTGGCCGATGCCGACTCAGATGGTTTGCACATTGCGACTTTACTCTGTGCATTGTTCGTCAAACATTTCCATACTTTGGTTGAGGAAGGACATCTGTTTGTGGCGATGCCACCGCTGTTCCGTATAGATGACAATAAAGATGTGCACTATGCCTTGGATGAAGATGAACTAGAAAGCATCTTAAAGAAATGTAAAACCAAAAATCCTCAAATCACACGATTTAAAGGATTGGGCGAGATGAACGCGAGTCAGCTGCGTGAAACGACTATGGATCCCGATACACGTCGTTTAGTGCAACTGGACTTGGATGACGTACAGTTTACTTCAGGTTTACTCGACAAATTATTGGCGAAGAAGCGCTCTTCAGACCGTAAACATTGGTTGGAACAGAAGGGTAATTTGGCCGATTTAGCGGTTTAAAATTGCAACAAGGAAAAAACCACGCAAGTGGTTTTTTTTTGCTTCAAATTTAGGAAAAGCTGCATGATTTGTGTGCCAAAACACCGTGTTTTTTGAAAAACGTCGCAAAATTGTTCAATTATAGGTCAAATGTTGGATACAAGTTTGTATGCATCTTTGCGGTGATTTTACGATTTTTGAATCGACCCATAAAAAATTAAAAGCAAATTTTATGATTGTAACTATATGAAAAATAACATTTAAAAATAAATAAAAGCACTCAATTAAAATAAAAAATAAGGCTTGGCACAGTTATTGAATTGCTCTGTTGTGATGAAAGACAACAAATGCATTTTAAAAATGTGACATACAAGCTTAGGTTGGGAGTGTGAATAATGTTTCAACGCAATGTATTTGCTAAAAGTATTTTAGCGGCAACGATGACTGGGGCGATTGCTTTAACGGGCTGTTCAAAACCTACAGAAGAAAAAACAGAAAGCGCTGCATCTGAACCAAAAGCCGCTGCAGCAAGTGGTGACACCATTAAAGTTGGGATCTTACATTCGCTGTCAGGCACGATGGCGATCTCAGAAACTTCTCTGAAAGATACGGCCTTGATGGCGATTAATGAAATTAATGCCAATGGTGGGGTCTTGGGCAAAAAATTAGAACCTGTGGTGGTTGATCCAGCATCGGACTGGCCATTATTTGCGGAAAAAACCCGTCAGTTGATTACCCAAGACAAAGTAGCCGTGATTTTTGGTTGCTGGACGTCGGTATCTCGTAAGTCGGTTTTACCCGTGGTTGAAGAATTAAATGGCTTATTGTTCTACCCTGTTCAGTATGAAGGTCAGGAACAGTCTAAAAATATTTTCTACACAGGTGCAGCACCGAATCAGCAAGCGATTCCTGCTGTTGAATATCTGATGAGTGAAGAGGGTGGTAAGGCAGAACGCTTTGTACTATTGGGCACAGACTATGTTTACCCACGTACCACCAACAAAATCTTACGTGCATTCTTGAAGTCGAAAGGCATTGCCGATGCAGACATCATGGAAGAATATACCCCATTTGGTCATAGCAACTATCAAACCATTGTGGGCAATGTGAAGAAGTTTGCGGCAGGGAAAAAGACTGCTGTGATCTCGACCATTAACGGCGATTCAAATGTGCCGTTCTATCGTGAATTGGGCAACCAAGGCATCAAAGCTGCGGATATTCCAGTGATGGCCTTCTCTGTAGGTGAAGAGGAATTACGCGGTATCGATACCAAGCCGCTGGTCGGACACTTAGCGTCGTGGAACTACTTCATGTCAGTGAAAAATCCAGTGAATACTGAATTCACCAACAAAATGAAGCAGTATGCGGTGGAGTACAAACTGCCAAATGCCGATAAATTTGTGACCAATGACCCGATGGAAGCTACCTATGTCGGCATCAATATGTGGAAACAAGCGGTAGAAAAAGCAGGAAGCACAGATGTCGATAAAGTGCGTGAAGCTATGGCCGGCCAAGAATTTAAAGCGCCATCGGGCTATACCTTGCAAATGGATGCGTCGAACCATCATTTGCATAAACCAGTCATGATTGGTCAGATCCGTGCCGATGGTCAGTTTGATGTGGTACACAAAACGGCAAAAACCATTGCTGCAGAGCCATGGAGCCCGTACATCCCGAAATAATTCAATCCGAATGCCTGCTGCCATTGTGTAGTGGGCATGTTTTGATGTGATCCCTAGATGGGGTTGTTCTATTACTCAATAGGGATGCTTATAAGATGAAAAAATTACGCAATTTCCCGATCCTTTTTCTATTCCTGAGCCAATTATTTTGTCTGCAAATCGTGCATGCAGAAACAGCAGCGGATGTGGTGCCTACGGTGCAATCTGTGCAGCAAGGCGACGCCATTCAGCAATTTGTTCGCGGGAGTTTTACCGAGCGACGCAGTTTATTGAATCAATGGCCGGGCGATATTGAATCCTTAGATCAGTTGGCTGCATTGGTCGAAAAAGACCAGTTATATAGTGGTCAAAGTGGTCAAACCTATATTTTAGAAACTGACGAAAAATTATTGAGCTATCCGGATTTGCAAACCGTGACGGATTGGCCTGCCGATTTATCCCAAGTCACCTTGGTGAATACCCTTCGTAAAGCCTTAACTTTTGCGCAAGCGAAAGAAAAGCTTCAATCGGATGATTTAAACCAGCGTTTAGATGCGATCGATATTTTAGAAAATAACTTGGCTGAGTTGGATGTTAAAAATATTAATCAATTGTATTTAAATGAAAAAAATAACAAAGTTAAAGCCCGTTTAGCGCAGCTCAAAGCACGCTTGGATTATCAAAACCCCGATGTATTACAAAAAATACAGGCGGCTAAAGTGCTGCAAGATTCTAACCGTCCCGATGTGTTGGCAATGGTGGAGCAGGAATTACAACAAGCCAATCTGCATCCCGAGTTAAAAGCTGCACTGACAGAAGCCAAGAGCAATATTAAAACCCGTATTCAGGCCAGTGAATGGACTGGACATGTCTTTTCAGGTCTCAGCACGGCCAGTATTTTACTGCTTGCAGCGTTGGGACTAGCCATCACTTATGGTCTGCTAGGCGTAATTAACATGGCGCATGGTGAACTGATTATGATCGGGGCCTATACCACGTATGTGGTGCAAAGCCTGTTTAAGAGTTATCTCAGTAGCTATGTCGATTGGTACCTCATTGCCGCGATTCCTGCCGCATTTATTGTAAGCGCTTTGATCGGCATGTTGATTGAACGTACTGTTATTCGTCCCTTGTATGGCCGTCAATTGGAAACACTATTAGCCACCTTTGGTGTGAGCTTAATTTTAATGCAAGTGGTGCGCATGGTTTTTGGTGCGCAGAATGTCGAGGTGTCAAATATTTCTTGGCTGTCAGGAGGGATCGCTGTGACACCGAGCCTGATGCTGCCTTATAACCGCATTGCCATTATTGGCTTTACCGTTGCGGTACTGTTGTTGCTGGTTTACTTGCTGAATAAAACCCGTTTTGGTTTATTTGTTCGTGCCGTGACGCAAAACCGTCAAATGGCACAGGCCGTAGGTATCCGTTCTAGCCGCATTGACATGATGGCTTTTGGCTTAGGTTCGGGTCTTGCAGGTCTTGCAGGCTGTGCCTTAGCACAAGTCGGAAATGTCGGTCCTGATCTAGGTCAAAACTATATTATCGATGCGTTCTTGGTGGTTGTGGTTGGCGGTGTTGGCCAAGTATGGGGCGCAGTATTGGCGGCCTTAGGTCTAGGTGTCAGTGGCACAGTGTTGGAAATCGGCATGGGTGCGGTCTTAGCGAAAATTATTCTACTGGTTCTTGTGATTTTGTTTATTCAAAAACGTCCACAAGGTTTGTTTGCCATCAAAGGCCGTTTTGTGGAGTAAGCGCATGAAAATCACTTCGTTATTATCGGATAAACCTTATAGCGGTATGGCGATTGCCGTGTGCTTTGCCATTTTACTGATTTTACCTTGGTTACATGTATTACCCGCCGATTCAGCACTGCATTTATCAGCGTATTGGGTCACGCTCATTGGCAAGATTATGTGTCTTGCCTTGGTGGCATTGGCTTTAGATTTGGTTTGGGGCTATGCCGGGATTTTAAGTTTGGGGCATGGTCTGTACTTTGCCTTGGGCGGCTATGCCTTCGGTATGTATCTCATGCGTGAAGCGGCAGGCGATGGCTTACCCGACTTTATGCGCTTTTTGAGTTGGACTGAGCTACCGTGGTACTGGATGGGCACTGAACATATCGTGTGGGCATTGGCTTTGGTGGTTTTAGTCCCGGGACTGATTGCCTTCATTTTTGGCTTCTTTGCCTTCCGCTCCAAAATTAAAGGCGTGTATTTTTCAATTATTACCCAAGCCATGACCTTTGCTGCGGCGCTACTGTTTTTCCGCAATGAAACAGGCTTTGGCGGTAACAACGGCTTTACCGGTTTTAAAACCATCTTAGGCATGGATATTACCGCTGCACCAATGCGTGCAACCCTGTGTTTCCTCACGGCACTGACTTTGCTTATCTGTTTTGTCGGTTTACGTCACCTGATGAATAAACCCTATGGTCGTGTACTTGGTGCAATTCGTGACAGTGAAAACCGTTTGCAATATTTGGGTTACCGCACCTTATGGTACAAGCTCTCTGCATGGGTCTTGTCCGCAGTGATCGCAGGGATTGCAGGCGCTCTGTATGTCCCTCAAGTCGGCATTATTAACCCGAGTGAGATGAACCCTGTCAATTCGATTGAAATGGCGGTGTGGGTGGCTGCAGGGGGGCGCGGTACGCTGATTGGCCCAATTTTGGGTGCAGGTTTAATTAATGGGGTGAAGACCTATTTCACGGTGGCTTATCCAGAGGCATGGCTATTGATTTTAGGTGCGCTATTTATTGTGGTAACGATATTCCTGCCAAAAGGCGTGATTGGGCTATTAGAGCGGTTTAAAAAGGAGCGCAGCGAATGAATGATCAATGGGTTCAACCGCATGGCGGCCATGCCGCTGAAGGCTATGGACGACCGAAGGAGCAGGGTGCGGATTTCAGTCACGGGATTGCCCTGTATTTGGAAAAAGTCAGCGTTTGGTTTGATTCTTTCCGCGCATTAAATGATTTGTCGTTATATATCAAAGAGGGTGAACTTCGCTGCATCATTGGTCCCAATGGTGCAGGCAAAACCACGCTGATGGATGTGATTACGGGGAAAACTCGCCCAACAGAAGGTTCGGCTTTTTTTGGGCAAACCTATGATTTGGCAAAAATGAGCACGGAGCAAATAGCTGAAGCCGGAATCGGTCGTAAGTTTCAAAAGCCTACTGTATTTGAAAATTTTACTGTGATGGAAAACCTGTTATTGGCAGCACCGAAAGATAAACGGGTGAAAAAGAGTTTTTTCAGCAAACTCGATCCAGATGCGCAAAACGCCTTGGACGAATCTTTAGCACAAATCCGCTTAGAAGAATTAATCCATAAACCGGCAGGGCTGTTGTCACATGGTCAAAAGCAGTGGTTAGAAATAGGCATGCTACTGATGCAGCGTCCAAAGTTGATTCTGCTAGATGAACCCGTAGCAGGGATGACCGATGCTGAAACAGAGCGCACTGCTGAGCTGTGTTTAGAGTTGAAAAAGAACCATACCCTTATCGTGGTTGAACATGACATGAGCTTTATTGACACCATCAGTGAAAAAGTCACCGTATTGGCGCAAGGTGCGATTTTGGCAGAGGGTACATTGGCCGAAGTTCAAGCCAATGAAGATGTCATTGAAAAATATCTCGGACGTTAAGGAGCAGACCATGTTAGAAGTCAAAGACGTCAATCAGTTCTATGGCGGCAGTCATATTTTAAGAGATGTGACATTTGCCGCTCCTGTGGGCGCATGTTCGGTGGTGCTCGGGCGAAATGGTGTGGGTAAAACCACCCTCTTAAAATGTTTAATGGGCATTTTACCGATCAAGTCAGGGCAGATCTTACTGGATGGCAAAGACATATCTAAGCTGAGTCCAGAGCAACGTGTACGTGAAGGCTTAGCTTATGTACCGCAAGGGCGGGATATTTTCTCGACCTTGACCGTTGAAGAAAATATTCTGATTGGGATGGCAAAATTTAAGGGCGCTAAGACCCGAAAAGTGCCAGAACATCTCTATGAGATTTTCCCCGTATTGGATGAAATGAAACATCGACGAGGTGGAGATTTATCTGGTGGTCAGCAGCAACAATTGGCGATTGCCCGTGCGCTCGCTTCCGAACCACGGGTATTGATTTTAGATGAACCGACCGAAGGCATTCAGCCCTCGATTATTAAAGACATTGGCCGTGTGATTCGTCAGTTAGCCGATGGCGGAGAAATGGCGATTGTTTTGGTTGAGCAGTTTTATGATTTTGCAGAAGAACTGGCAGATGAATATACCGTGATGGCGCGGGGGCAAGTGATTGCGCAAGGTGTAGGTAGTGAAATGCCTGAAAAGGGCATTCGGGAACTGGTGGCGATTTAACATTTAGTTGACTGCGATGTGTGGCGGGCTTGTATGAATCAAGCTCGTTACTCTTTTCATTCAATTTACTACGATCAAAAAATCGTTGCTGGTCATGGCAGTGGCATCAAAAAAACGAGGGGCTTCAAAAAAAATTTGTTTTAAGCCATAAGCTTAAGTTGTTCTCAGCATCGTTATTTGAAGCTTCAGCATCTAGTGCTTAAATGATGCTAAGCGCAGTACTGAAACTTGGGTAAAAGGCGAATTGGAATCCATCAGTATTCGATCAAATGCGGCCGAATATACAAAATATCTGCTTTATTTTTGTGTGGATTACATTAATCTAAATGTACGACATAACAAGAAGATAAGAATATGGACGCGATATTATATTTGATCCCACCGAATGATTTGGAAACACTGATTTTAGAAGCAGAAACCCCTCAAGATGTCTTGGATTCACCCTTTGTACAACACTCCTTTTTTTTAGGGGAGGCATGGCAAGAGTTGAATCCATTATTAAGTGTGAACAGTGACTCAGCTGCGGCACTGAGTTATGCCATTCAGGCAGAACATCCATTGTCAGAGCGACGACCGGGACTGAGCCTTGCAGTGCATTACAATACTGTAGTTCGCGTTGCAGAAATCCATCAGGCATTACAACAGTTAAGCGTGGATGAAATCAAAAAACGTTATTTGGTCACGATTGCAGAAACCGCACCTGAGCAAGAGCTTAAATTGGCCGAATTAAAACTGCTTTTTTTACAGTTACAAGATCTTTATCGTGATGCGGTGCGTCATAATTTATCGGTGCTGAGTGTGATACAAGATGGTATTCGTTTGGATAAATTACCATAAACACAGCTCAACACGGGCTATAACTGAAGTTGCATCAGGACCAGATCACGCCATTCACCAAATTTTTGTCCCACTTCAGGCATATAACCTGTTTGCTTAAAGCCTAATTTTTTGTGCAGGGCAATCGAGGCGCTATTGCCGTGATCAATGCCTGCAATCATCACATGTATATTTTGGCTTTTGGCATGCTGAATTAGGTGCTCCAATAGTTGCTGACCAAGACCCTGTCGAGCATAGTTTGGGTCAATATAGACAGAATGCTCAACAGTATGTCGATAGCCAGCAAAATGACGGAAAGAACCATAGTCAGCATAACCGGCGATTTGCTGTTGATCCTGATCTTCAATCACCACAAATGGAAAATTTTGCTTTTGGAATTCCAGCAATTTCTGTTGAAAAGAGTCAAGGGTATAAGCTTGATCATTCCA
This sequence comes from Acinetobacter amyesii, assembly GCF_002018365.1. GTDB lineage: Bacteria > Pseudomonadota > Gammaproteobacteria > Pseudomonadales > Moraxellaceae > Acinetobacter > Acinetobacter amyesii. The sequence continues at coordinate 161,216 of NZ_MVKX01000006.1, read as the reverse complement.
TGTCGCAAAGCCGTTGAGAACTTCATGATTATATATTGCGAGAATGGCCGCTAAGTCTTGTGGAATTGCAGGTCGAATGAGAAAAGACATGCGCAAATTTCTGATAAAAATAAAGTCAATTTAAAAACTTAGGCATAAAAAAAGCAAGGTCATGAACCTTGCTTTTTTCTTCATAGTGTTCTGAGTCGAACTTAGAAGTGGTATTTCACCAATGCGCTGACATCGTTTTGGTCTACGCCTTTAATACCAAATTTGTTGTTCCAAACTGAATGTTCGATACCAACATATAACTTAGTTTTTGGTGAAATGTGTTTACCCACATTCCATTTGTATTGAGATGTCCAGTTTAATTCACTTGCATGGTCTGCTTCAGCAGTTGACCAGTCAAGGAAGGCATCTGCTAAAAACTCTTCTGAACCTAGTTTGAACGGCACTGCATAAGTGATCGTCATTTGATAATCATCTTTAGTCTTGTCGTTTGCCGCTTTATAGAAGTTCACATTCGCATATTGTGTATATGGAATATCGAGAGAGAAACCTACACCGTACAAGAAGTTGTTAAATTCAGAGTTGTGGTGATCGTAACCCGCATTATGTTCCCAAGTCGTTGCAATAAGAACGTCTTTGATTGGACCCATAGAAAGGTCTTTACCAGAAACTTCACCTAAGCTTAAACGTGGCGCTAATTCTGCATAAGTTGATTGATCATCGTTACCATCCAATTGTTGGTCAACGAAGAAGAATACATCTGAATATTTCAATTTAGCTGCATATTCGGCTGTGATCGTTGTACGGTCTTCAGTACCAACTTCATAGTTTTCACCATATAAGCCAGTTAAGCTGAAATCTTGCCATACGATAGGTGAAGCTTGAGTGAAAGCAGCAGCAGATGCTAATGCACATGATGCAACGATTTGTGTAAGTTTCATTAAAAAATATCTCCCCCGAGAAGCACTGAAAGCATACAGATTATTAAGCAAAAATAAAGCCAAATTTTACTCAACGGCAAAATTGTTTTGTAATTTGAAGGGGAAATACGCTGTGAATGATCGATGATGGTAAAAGCGAGATTTTGAGTTTGAATGGAATTGTGCAAATAGAAGGTGGACGTCGAGGAAATGCACAAAAATATGACCCAAATCAATTAAAACAATGCAAATCTACAATAAAGTCTTACTTTTTGTATGGATATTAAAAAAATATCAAAATAGCACTTGCAAAATTCTAACTTAAGACCGATATTCGAAGTATAAGGACACGGATCTGCAGACTCTAAAGTGTTCATCATTCAATGTGGAGGACGACGTTCCATACAAAGTTGAAGATGGTCATTGCTGTAACATTTACAGCAAATGTAACGTGCCAAGATAATAAGTTTTGCACAAATTTTTATAGCTAATACAGATAGATATGAGGATGATATTATGAACATTGAAATCCGTACAGATAAAAACATTATAAACAGTGATCGACTAATTACATACGTTCGTGCAGAACTTAATGAAGAATTTCAGCGCCATAGTGAACGCATTACCCACTTTTCGGTGCATTTAAGTGATGAAAATGGGGATAAGGGCGGCAGCGACGACATTAAATGTATGATTGAAGCGCGTCCAGCAGGTTTGAAGCCTGTCGTGGTCAACCATCGTGGTCATAATGTAGATACAGCTATTCACGGTGCAATTGATCGACTTAAACGTAGTCTTGAACATGTATTCGAAAAGAAAGAGAACCCACGCAGTACGCAACCTGCTTTTGCTGAAGCGGATGACAGCGTAGACGACGAATAAGTCTCAAAATTTAAAAAAAGCCCTGCGGGGCTTTTTTTGTGTGTTTTATATTTTGTTTTACATGAAATTCAAACAAACGCAGCTTTATTCGGCATAATAGATCAAAATAAATTGAAGTGAGTTTTCCAGATGTTAACAGCGCAACAACAGCTTTTTGTGCAAGCGTTAGAAGAACAAGATCTTGCACAGGTGCAACGCCTGTTGGCAGATGGTCTTAATCCAAATTTTATCGACTTTGAAAAAGGACCTGCGGTTTCTGTATGGTCTGATGGTTTGTTTAAATGGTGGGAAATGGTTTGCGAAGCGTATGAAGCAGGCCAACCCTTAACAGCAGAACAGAAAACACAACATTTAGATGTACATATGCAAATCTTGGAAGCGCTGATTCAAGCCAAAGCCAATGTGCATTTATGGGATGCTGAAGAAATTTATGGTCCATTATGGGACGCCGCGAGTGCAGCATGTGTCCCTGCGGTACAGCGCTTATTGGATGAAAAAGTGAATCCAAATATGATTGATAGCGATGGTTTAACCATTTTATCGTCGATTAGTGAATTATTTTTTGACTGTGATTTTGACGCGGTAAATTGGTCAGAAGCATTGGAAGAAGAAAAACAAACCTTGGAGCTTTTGCGTAGCCATGGCGCAAAAATGACCAAAGAATTAGCATAATTGTGAGTAAAAACATGACTGTATTTAAAGTTTTAAGCATTGCAACATTATCCAGTTTGAGCCTGTCTGCATTTGCGGCGGATTTTTCATTTGACCGTCCGGGCGCGGGTATGGGCACAGGCATTACCCCTGTAGGTCGTTTGGCATGGGAACAAAGTTTGCCAGCAGCGAGCTATAGTGAAAGTCGTGATGAAAATGGTGAAAAAGTAAAAAACACCACTTTAAATGCAGACATGTTATTCCGTACTGGTTTGGCAAAAGATTTGGAATTGCAATTGGGTTGGCAAGGTCCTACATGGTCTAAAACCAAAGTTGCGGGTCGCTCAGTTGAAGACGATGGTTTGGGTGATGTCAGCATTGGCCTGAAAAAAGCCATTGATTTGAATGATGAGAAGTTGTCGATGGCCATTCTTGCTGAAGCGATTATTGCGACAGGCAATGAAGGTTTTAGTGCTGAGGACGATATTTATAGTCTGACTTCCGCTGTGGCTTATGATTATAGCGATACAATTGGGACTTCAATGACCATGCGTTACGAAGTTCAAGATGGTGATTGGGCTGTGAGTGCTATTCCTGGATTGGAATATCAAATAGCGGGTAATTTATCGGGTTTCTCTGAGCTGGTTTATCGCAAAGCAGAGAGTACCGATCAGGAAGTGTCTTTGGCATCAGGTCTGACATATGCCGTTTCGGATCGTATGCAGTTGGATGCGAGCGTCGGTCTAGAACTCACTGGCGGTCATAAAAATTATCAGTCAGGTTTGGGCGTATCTTACCTGTTCTAAAAGAACCCTAAATTTTAAAACGTATTAATACAGACTGAGGATGAATTCAGCTGAATGAAACAATGGACTTATGTTGCGGCAGCGGCTGTGCTGTCGTTCAGTATGGGCGTCTCTGCTCAGGATGCATTACTTTCAGCTGAAGATGCTTTTCCTTTCTCGGTTGTCTCTGATCGTGCAGATCAGGCGGAGCTGAGTTGGGATATTCCAGCGCATTATTATCTGTATCAGCACAAAATAGAGGTGAAGCAGGGCAATCAAGTTTTAGCTTTGGATTTGCCTGCTGCTGAGGATTTAAAAGACGATAACTATGGTCATACGCAGGTGTATTACCAACAGTTGAGTTTTAAAATTCCGATTCAAAAACTGCAGACCTATCAAGTCAGTTGGCAAGGCTGTGCCAAGGATCGGGTGTGTTATCCACCACAGAGCATCAGCTTTGAAACGGATGCTTCTGGCTTGGTCACACAGCAAAATCTTGCCAGTCCAAATAAACGCTTACTCGACTTCGCAGCAGAAAATAATGCCGAACAGCCCACGGCGAATCGTTTAGATCAGCAAAGGGCAGAGAATGCTGCATTGGCTTCTGAACGCTATACCGCAAGTGACCAAATGTGGTCTGAAAAATTAGCACAAAGCTCTATATTTTATGGACTTTTGCTGTTTTTTGGCCTGGGCTTTTTGCTGGCTTTTACCCCTTGTTCATTGCCAATGCTGCCGATTTTAACCTCACTGATTGTTCGCGACAGCCGAGGTTTAAAAGCGTGGATGATTGCACTGACTTTTGTCACCAGTATGGCGATGGTGTATGCCATTCTTGGCTTGGTGGCGTCGTCTGCAGGTTTGAATTTCCAGCGTTGGTTGCAACAACCCTCGACTTTAATTGCCTTTAGCGTGCTCTTTGTGGTTTTTGCCCTGAATTTATTTGGTTTATTTGAGCTGAAATTGCCACGCAGTTGGGTCAATCGCTTAGACCAAGCGCAGTCGATGCAAAAGGGCGGTAGTCTCGTTGGCGCTGGGGTCATGGGGATGATTTCAGCATTGCTGGTCGGTCCTTGTATGACAGCACCGTTGGCAGGCGCATTATTATTTATTTCGCAAACCCAAAGTCAGTGGCAAGGTGCATTATTGTTATTCACTCTCGGCTTTGGCATGGGTACCCCGCTATTGTTGGCCAGTGTCCTTGGCTCACGGGTATTGCCTAAAGCGGGTTTGTGGATGAATCAAATCAAGGTGCTCTTTGCTTTCATTATGTTGGCATTGGCTTTGTATTTTATTCGACCATTGATCAGTGAAGCTTGGTTACAGTGGTTATCCCTTGCTCTGGGTCTGGTGTTTAGCGCTTATGTGCTTTGGCGCATTTTATGGCGCAGTACTCAGCTCAAATGGTTGTATATCTTGGTGTTCTGTGCAGCCGTACCTTATATTGTGTACAGTCAATATCAACATAGCCAACGTTTTTTAGTCGAAGAAAATCTACAACAAAGTGCTTGGCATGTGGCACATACAGCGGAAGAGTTTCAACGGTTATTAAGTGAAATTCCTCAAGGTCAATCCGCGATTATTGATGTCTATGCCGATTGGTGTGTGGCCTGTCAGCCGATTGAACATAAAGTTTTAAAATCGACAGCAGTACAACAGGCTTTGGCACCGTATTATTTAATTAAGTTGGATTTGAGTCAGTATGATGCAACCCATCAAGTTCTGCTCAATCAATGGGATATTTTAGGGCCACCAACCTATTTATTTTTAGATACAGCGCATCAAGAGATACGTGGACTACGCTTGACGGGTGCTTTTAGCGAGAAAGAATTGTTAGCGCAATTGGAAAAATTTAAATCGCGTGGAGAATAAAAATGATGCAATTATATATTGCCAATAAAAACTATTCGACGTGGTCTATGCGACCGTGGTTGGTGTTACACGCGTTTAATTTACCCTTTCAAGAGATCTTGATCCCTTTTTCTGAAGAAGCAGATGGCGGAGCGTTCAAGCAGCAAATGTTAGCCCTACATGCCAATGGCAAGGTGCCCCTACTGCAACATGACGCTGTGATGATTTGGGACTCATTGGCGATTTGTGAATATTTGGCAGAGCAGTTTCAAGAGCTTCCACTGTGGCCCAAAGATCCCACACAACGTGCATGGGCACGGAGTATTTGCGCGGAAATGCACAGTAGTTTTATGCAATTGCGTAGCTTATGCAGTATGAATCTTCAGCCGGATTATGGTCGTCATGGTCAGAGATTATGGTCTGAACATGCTGTATTACGTGCTGAAGTAGCGCGAATCGAACAGATTTGGTCGAATCGTGCTGCGGTGGATGGCTTTCTATGCGGTGAATTTAGTATTGCCGATGCATTTTTTACACCCGTGGTGACACGTTTACAGACCTTTCAGTTACCTGTAAGTGACAACACACAGCGTTATATGCAAAAGATTTTGCAGCATCCTTCTGTGGTGGCATGGATCACGGCTGCTCAACTGGAACAGCCAGTCCGTCGTATGGAACAGTATCCACGTTAAAAGCTCAACGCCGCATCTGATCTGTATAAAAGTTTTAAACCAAATGGCTAAAGCTTTGTTGCTCAGTGTAGGCCATCACCATGTTACGACCGCCTGCTTTAGCTGCGTATAGCGCCTGATCTGCATGGGTCAGCAATTGTTGCGGTACCAATTCTGGCGTAGAAATCGCAATGCCAAAACTGGCTGTCACATGAATCGACTGACCGTCATGCCCCCAAATTTCAAGCTGCTCAATGGCTTTTCGACAGCGCTCTGCAATGAATATCGCTTGTTCTAAGTTGGAATTTTTTAACACCAAAATAAACTCTTCCCCGCCAAAACGCCCAACTACATCACTACCGCGTAAATGTTGGTTTAATACTTGGCTGACGAGAATCAAGGTTTCATCGCCTTTATCGTGTCCGTATTCATCATTGATGCGTTTGAAATGGTCTAAGTCCAATAAGACCAGTGCATATGTATCTGTTTTAGCACTATCGAGCTGTTCCAAACACTGATTGATACTGCGTCGATTAAATAAATTGGTCAGCGGGTCGACTTGACTAAGTTTTTGAATCAGATGCTCTCGGTGACGCCATTGGCTGAGTAAAATTTCAAATAAAGCCAAACAGGTTAATAAAATAGGAACAATGAAAAAGATCATTGAGAAGAGCCAAAAACTATTTTGATAGCCATAGGCATGAGGTTGAAAAATCGGGGCATAGGGGATAATGCCGCGGATGCTTAAATACATACAAATGGATAAAAAAATCGTGGCTGGAATCAGCATGCTATAGACGATTTTTCGTGTAAATAGCACCAATCCAACGGTCACAAGGCTCACGTAGGAGATCATGGTAGCGGGGCTCATAACGCCAATTAAATAACCGTCACGACATAAAGAAATGACGAATAAGCCGACCGAAAGATAAGGTAAAATTAGCTGAATCTTGGGATTATCTTTTCCAGCATAGCAAGGCCAAATCAGCAGCACCATTAAGCAAAAAAAGACGATGTTGGTCCACAATTGAGAGTGGATGAGATCAAGGTTAACCCACTGCCAAAGTTCTGGCGTGACATAAACATAAAATTTCCAAATGATCCAAAGCAGATGAATGGCTGAGCCAAGCATCAGCATGAGCATACACTTTTTCAGGATACTCCAATTCATCACCACTTCATCTTCCAGTAAATACTGGGCGATTCTATTGCGGAGGATCATGTCACGTATGCTTGATTTCACCGTCATCCTGTGTCATTGCCCTGTTCGAGTTATCAGTTTTTTTCTTAAAGTTTATATAGATATCATTTTATAGGCTTACATTAGCATGAAAATTTACACTTGATAACGGTCAAGAACCGCTCAGTAATTTTATATTTTTTGCGAGTTCAAAAAGATTGTTCTAAAAATAAAACATAGTGTCATAAGAATCGGGATTATTCTATTTATGAAAAGTGATTACACTAGGCTCAAGTTAATAACAACAGCTTTAGGTTTTAGTCATGAAAATTCTGCATATTGATTCAAGCATCATGGGCGACGCTTCAGTTTCACGTCAACTCAGCGCTGAAATTGTACAACAGCTACAGCAAAAACATGGTGATGCGGCACAGGTTCAACATCTCGATTTAGCAGTACAGCAGATTCCACATCTCAGCAGTGAAATTTTGATGGGTCAAAATGCAGAACAATCGGCTTTAGGCGAGCAGTTGTTACAACAGTATTTAGATGCCGATGTGGTTGTGGTTGGTGCTGCTATGTATAACTTCGGTTTGCCATCAACTTTGAAAGCATGGATTGACCGTATCAGTGTTGCAGGTCGTACTTTTAAATATACAGAACAAGGTCCAGTGGGCTTGGCAGGTGACAAAAAAGTTTATATTGCCAGCAGTCGTGGCGGTGTGTATGGCGATAACAGCCCTGTAGATTATCAAGAAGGTTTATTAAAAGCCGTGTTTAATTTTACAGGTGTCAGCGATATTGATGTGATTCGTGCCGAAGGTGTCAATATGGGGCCTGATATGAAAGCACAAGCAATGGCGACAGCTCAGGCTCAAATTCAAGCCATTTAATAGATTGACATTTCCCTCTTAGGTCAGCATCTGCTGACCTTTTTTTATGGTGACTTTGATTAGTTTCAGGGATCAGTTTTCAGGAATTGGTTTTCAGGGATTAGTCTTGATCCAGTCGGTGTGCAAAATCAGCTAAATCACTCAGCGCACGCTGTCCTTCTTCAAACCATGGGCTAAACATTTGGAAGTTATGCCACATGCCAGTGTACAGCTTAAATTCGACATCTAGGCCGGCTTCTTCTGCTTTGACTTTAAAGCGCTGCGCATCATCCAATAAAATTTCTTTAGAACCCACTTGAATATGAATCGGAGGCAGTCCTTTGAGCTCGGCAAAAAAAGGCGAGACCAATGGATCAGCTCGATCGACCGAGCGTGGTACATAATAATCAATGCCTGTTTCGAGGGCTTCTATGCTTAACAGCGCATCATGCTTACGGTTATAGCGTAGGGACTCACTGCTCAGCGTCAGGTCTAAAAACGGTGACATCAACACCAAACCACTGACTTGTGGAAGTTGTTCCTGTTGAATTTTAAGGGCTAAGGCAAGCGCCAAGTTTGCGCCACAAGAGTCGCCTGATAAAATAATATCTTTGGCTTGAACCCCTTGATCTAATAACACGGCATACACATCAAAAAGGGCATCGAGTGCTTCAGGAAACTGTGCTTCTGGGGATAAAGGATAATCCAAATGTAACACTTGCATTTGCGTGCGTGCGGCAACTTGAGTCAGAAACGCCCGATGTGTGTTCATCGAACCCAAGAAAAATGCGCCCCCATGAATATGAAAAATTAATTGGGTCGATGCCTGTTGCGGTTTGATTTCTTCGGCTTTTAAGCCGGCTAAGCGAATTGGACGAATTTGTACATCCGGGTTTTGGGGAAATGCACGACACATTTGTTCCAAAGCAAAACGTAAAGTATTGGGTGGTAAATTGAACTGGCTCGGTCCACGAATTGTGGTTTTTAAAATGCTTTCTGTAATCAGTTGTTTCGTCAGTGGCGATATCTTCATTGTCTTTCCATCTTTTTCTATTTTTGGAATCGTGTGAGCATATTTACCAACACAAATTACAAGGTTACACTAAACGGTCACATACAAAAATTGATAAATTGTTGTGACTTTTGGATACTAATGTCGTCTATATCAGACCAGGGAAATAAACAAAAATGAAAAAAATTGCACTAGCATTAGGATTGATGAGTTTAGCCGCATTTGCAAATGCTGCAGACCCGCTAAATGGTACAACTTGGAAAACCATTGATGATAAAACCAAGCAGCCAAAAGCGATTGTAAAATTCACTGAGCAAAAAAATGGTACGCTTTCAGCGAGCATTCAGTCAGTATTGACACCAGGTGAAGAGAATGCATGTAAAAAATGTGAAGGCCCATATCACAACAAATCATTAAAAGGCTTGCGTATTGTGACCGGTCTTAAAAATGTTGGTGGTACAAGCTATGAGAGCGGTTCAATTTTGGATCCTCAATCAGGTAAAACTTACAAGTTAAAAGGTCAATTGGCTGATGGTGGCAAAAAATTAGAGCTTCGAGGCTTTATTGGTGTTGCTGCTTTAGGTCGTAACCAAACATGGATCCGCGCCAACTAATTTGACGTGATTCCAACAAAAAGCCTGACGATGTCAGGCTTTTTTTATGACTGCTTGCTGAGTCAACATGGAACAAGGGCAGTGCATGAGGAGTGTGATGAAAAAATTTATTTCAATGCACGGTAAGCGTTTTCATCAAAGCCAACCAATAAATCGCTACCTGTATCGAGTACTGGGCGTTTAATCATGCTGCTATGCGCAGTTAAGCACTGAATTAAATTTTCTTCACTGGCTAAGGCTGTCTGTTGCTCTTCTTCACTGAGTTTTTTCCATGTGGTGCCTTTTTTGTTGAGAATCACATCAGCACCTTTTGCATCGAGCCATTTTTTTACGGTTTCAGCATCAATCGCTTGTTTTTTATAGTCATGAAATTCGTAGGTCAGGCCAAATTCGTTGAGCAAGTCGAAAGCTTTTTTCATGGTATTGCAGTTTTTGATGCCATAAATTTTAAGCATGAACAGGTGTCCTCAATTATTCAAAACAATAAGATAAAAAATACAATTCAGCATTATCCTACAGGCTAATTCATCAATGCTCAAAGCCCGATCGTGATGTGGATTGAGAAATAAATGTTTTGCTGTAAAAGTCGCATGCTGTATATATGAGGTATTGTCATCAAAACGACATTTTAGCGTTTTAGAATAGCCTACAGAACAAAACGAATCAGAAAAGAAAGCGCTGCGATAACAAGAAAATTTAGCCTAAGGTTGCACAGTCAGAAGTAGAAATAAAGCGAGAATAAGAAATTGCTGTGCAGATCGAATTTTTAGCTGTTTTATTTGGGGGATGTTTGAGTCTATAGATGTGGGGACTAGATAAGAGAAAACCCGCATTTAATCATCCTGATCATGCGGGTCTCAGTCCAACGTCCATTGTCACATCCTTGAAAACAAGCTAAATCATTTAGTTTGTTTTTATACTTCCTTCGGCGTCCAATCCTTTTGTGTCATCCTGACATGTCCCTTTGCCGTGCGACCATAATGCTACGTTCGAGTTGTGAGATAAATCCACAAATTCGTCATGTAATGTGAGAAATAACCTCTAATTGAGTAAACAATCGTTCACTCAATTAATTGATAAAAGCTTAAATTTTATAGTCAATAATCACTGGGGCATGGTCGCTAAACCACTCATCTTTAAATACCCAAGCATTTACAGTACGTTCTTTCCAGTCAGGAGAACATGCATGGTAGTCGATACGCCAACCCACATTTTTGGCACGCGCTTGTCCGCGGTTAGACCACCAAGAGTAAAGCTCGGCTTCTTTGCGTACCTCTCGGAAGGTGTCGACATAGCCAAGTTCATCATAAATATGATCGAGCCATGCACGTTCATGTGGTAAGCAGCCTGAAGCCTTTTGGTTCCCAGACCAATTTTTAATATCAATACGTTTGTGTACGATGTTGTAGTCACCGCAAACAATCACTGACTTATTTTCAGCACGCCATTGCTTCAAAATTTGTTGATATTCGCCTAAAAATAGGTCTTTGCGCGCCTGAGCTTCTTCACCCGATGAACCTGAAGGCAGGTAGAGCGAGCAAATATGCGCAGTTTGTCCAAGTCCTAAATCGAACTCAGCAGAAATAAAGCGGCCTTGAGTGTCTGCTAATTCAAAACCTAAACCATCCGTCACCGAAACAAAGGGCAAGCGGCTATAAATGGCTGTACCTGCGTAGCCTGGGCGCTCTGCAGGGAAAAGGTGTGTAAACCAACCTTCGGGTTTAAATTTATCGGTCCATTGTTCATGGGTAATGCGGCTTTCTTGCATACAAATGACGTCTGCATCGGATTGGGAAATCCAGTCAAAGATGCCTTTCTTTTCTGCCGAACGTAGACCATTCACATTAATTGAAACGACACGAAGAATTTTTTGATCACTTGGATAGCTACTCTTTGGTATCATGCTCAGGTTTAACCTCAAACTTAAAAAAATGGAGCACCTCATGACAGCGCAAGCGGCATTTAATCCACAAGCTTTTATCGAACTCGCATTATCACGTGGTGTGCTTAAATTTGGTGAGTTTACTTTAAAATCGGGTCGTGTGAGTCCTTATTTTTTTAATGCAGGTCTACTGAATGATGGTGAAGCCTTATCATTATTGGCTTCTGGCTATGCAGCAAAATTAACAGAATGCGATAACGTGGAAGTGGTCTTTGGCCCAGCTTATAAAGGTATTCCATTTGTAGCTGCAACTGCTGTGGCATTGTCACAAAACCATGGTGTGAGCGTACCTTGGGGCTTTAACCGTAAAGAAGCGAAAGACCATGGTGAAGGCGGTGTATTGGTTGGTGCGTCTGTTGAAGGTAAAAAAGTCTGGATTATTGATGATGTGATCACTGCGGGTACAGCAATTCGTGAAGTGGTGACTATTTTGAAAAATGCTGGCGCGCAAATTGCGGGCGTATTGGTTGCACTAGACCGCCAAGAAAAAGGTCAAGGCGACTTGTCTGCTATTCAAGAAGTACAAAAAGAACTCGAAATCCCAGTTCATGCCTTAATTACCATGAAAGATTTGATGACTTTCTTAGAGGCTAAAGGTGAAACTGAAGCTTTAGCGAAAATGGAAGCGTACCGTGTGAAGTATGGGATCTAAGATTTTTTAGATTTTAAGGTTGTTAAAAAGGAAGCGGAAGCCTATTGTTTCATTTGTTTTTGAGCATAGCAGTGTTTAGTCAAGCTAAACACTAACGTGGAATATTGATCAAATGTAATGCGTGGAACGTGAAAATCATTAAAAAAGCCGAACTCAGCTGAGTTCGGCTTTATGATATCAATTAACACATTGAATTATAATAAATAAAAAACAGCATTTCGTATAAGGTGTATTATGTTAATTTTAGAATAACTAAAGGATAAATCTCTTAGTTTTTTTAACCATTTGATTTAAAATGATAAACAATACTAATTTCTTAAAATTAAACATGACTTCAATCAAAGATCAAAAATTTATCTATCATTTAACTGATATTGATAATTTACCATCCATTCTTAGTAGAGGACTTCAACCGAGAAGTAATTTAACAAGCTTTGCAGATGTTGCTGATCATGAAATTATTGGCTCACGAGAAAAAGCTAATCTTCAAAACTATGTACCTTTTCATTTTTTCGCGAGAAGCCCTTTTGATGGTGCTGTTCAACAATCTAATCCTGCTAAAATTTTTATTTTAATTGCGATTCATAGAAGTTTAGCTGAGGCTAATAACTGGTCTATTATTCCTAAGCATCCTCTATCATTAGCAAAAGTTGAATTGCTAAACTATATAGATGGAATTGCTGCAATTGATTGGGATGCTATGGATAAACGAGATTATAGTGACAACCATAGTAGGAATGTTTGTATGGCTGAATGCCTATCACCTACCGTAGTTTCTGCTCACTCTTTCTTTTCTATTTACGTTAAGGACCAAAAATCTGCTATACGTGTAACAAAAATGTTACAAGCAAAAAGTATAGACTGCCACGTAAATATTAATCCTAAAATGTTTGTGTGAAAGAGATAAACATGAAGGATCATAGTAAAGCACTTAATGCAAAAAAGGCCCTTATTTGGCGTATAGTTCATATTTCTAATATGGCCTCCATTTTAGATAATGGCCTATATTGTCGAAGTCATACAAATGCACCAACCTTAACATCTATCGGAAATCAGGGGCTTATTGATAGAAGGGCAACACACCCTGTACCAATTTCTCCATTCGGGTTTTTGAACGATTATATCCCTTTCTATTTCACCCCTTTTTCACCAATGTTATTAAATATAAAAACGGGCCGTGGAGTTCCTCAACGTCCCAATGAAGAGATCGTAATTTTAGTATCGTCACTTCATCATATTCAGACATTAGGGCTTAATTTTGTTTTCTCTAACATGCATGCTTACTATCAGTGGGCAAATTTTTATAATAATTTAAATGATTTGGATCAAATAGATTGGCCTCTATTGCAGAATAGAGATTTTAAACGTGACCAAAATGATCCTTTAAAGTTCGAACGTTATCAAGCGGAAGCCTTAATTCATCAGCATTGCCCTCTAACAGCTCTACAAGGAGTGCTATGTTATAATGAACAAGTGAAATCATCTCTTAAAGATTTAATGTCTGAAAGAAATATAAATATTCCTATCTATGCTAATCCAAATTGGTACTTCTAATGATCACGTATACTACAGGCAATTTACTAGAAGCTCCTGCTGATGCATTAGTTAACACCGTTAATACAGTAGGTGTAATGGGTAAAGGTATAGCTCTAATGTTTAAAGAGCGATTTCCACAAAATATGGATGCCTATGCTAAAGCATGTAAAGTAGGTGCTGTAAAAACTGGGAAAATGTTTATTACTGAGCCACAAGAATTAGTCGGCCCACGTTGGATCGTCAACTTTCCAACAAAACAACATTGGAAAGCAAATTCCAAAATTGAATGGATTGAAGAAGGCTTAATTGAATTACGTCATTTTCTAATTAAAAATAAGGTTAGATCAATTGCGATTCCTCCTCTTGGTGCAGGTAATGGTGGACTTAACTGGGCAGATGTTAAACCTAAAATTGAAGAAGCTTTAGGTGACTTAAATGACGTTAATATCTTAATCTACGAGCCAAGTGTTGAATATCAAAATGTAGCTAAATCTATGGGTGTACAGAAGCTTACACCTGCTCGAGCTATGATATCTGAATTGATAAGACGTTACTGGGCCTTGGGAATGGATTGTAGCTTATTAGAAATCCAAAAATTGGCTTGGTTTCTTCAAAGATTCATTGAAAAAAATGAACTAGAAAATGGTCTTAAATTAAATTTTGAAGCTAAAAATTATGGTCCTTATGCTTATAATCTCAATCACTTATTGAATTCTCTCGATGGAAGTTATTTGACATCTGAAAAACGGATACCAGATTGTAAACCTCTCGATGTAATTTGGTTTAAACAAGAAAAAGTGGAAAATATTTCTATTTATTTAAAAACTGAAGCAAAGGAATATTTACCAATTCTAAATCAAGCTTCAGACTTAATAGATGGTTTTGAGTCTCCATTTGGATTAGAACTTCTAGCAACAGTTGATTGGATACTACATGAAATGGATAGTGAACCAACTGTAGAAAGCGTTAGAAGACATATATCTAAATGGCCTGCTGGAAAGAAATGGGCAGATCGAAAGCTTAGTCTGTTTGATGATAATAGTATTAATTTTGCATTAGAGCGCTTGCAGTCCTCACAACTAAGTAGTTAATTAAATATGAGTAGTAGATCACTTATTTACTACTCATTTAACATAAAATCTCTTATACGAAACTCTCTTCATCACACTTCTTACATTCCAACATTACCCCTAACTTTTCTTTCCGTCCTTGCTCCGTCAAAACCCAAGGACGGTTTTGCCAAGGCGGATCATGTCGGACATGCTGTGTATGGCCACAAGCTAAAATGGCATACCAATGATTTTCATCATCCAAGGCAAAATCAACAATAGCTTGCTGCATATCTAACACCTATCTAAATTAAAATGATGCCGAAAAGGGAAGAGAGCTCATGTTGAGCAATCACAACGGCTTGAATATCAAATTGCAAAATAGACTGTGAAATTTGGTTTATTTCTGCCGCACGCTTAGGCCGCAACAATTCTATTTTTCCCGCCATGTTTGGCTTTATACAGCGCTAGATCAGCACGCTTAATTGTATCTTCGTAGGAACAATCTTCAGGCGTGATGGTTGTCACTCCTATGCTCACGGTGACATGCGCGTTATCTATTGAAAACCGGCTTAACTCTTTTCTGGAATGTTCATGAATCCGTTTGGCAAACTGAATGGCCTGCTCGCAGCCCGTGTTGGGCAAGGCGACTACAAATTCATCTCCACCTAAGCGGCAGGCGCAATCAGTCTTGCGCAGCGTTAAACGAAGAATATCTGCGACTGCTCGGATTGCCTCATCACCGACATGATGGCCTTTGCTGTCGTTGATTTTTTTGAGGTTATCAAGATCGAACATCAAGATCGAGGTCTGTATGGAATGCCGTCGGTATGACTCATAATGTAATGCTAAGTCATGCTCTAATTTTCTTCGGTTGAAAAGACCGGTTAACTGATCTGTATGGCTGAGTTCTTTCAGCTTGATTTCCAAGTTGTGACGCGCTGAAATATTACTTGCGACCCAAAGTACAACGTCTTCTTCATCTACCGAAAAACTGAGGGCTTGGATGCGTACTTCAAACCAAATGGGCTCTTCAGGACCATAATCGGGCAGACCTTTTACATCCCTATTGCTCAGTTCATACTCTTCGATGAGTAGATTTCCTGATGTTAGAGCTTGGTCGATCAGTTGCATAAACAAGTTGGCTTTATCTGGCTTGATCACATCTGAAATATAGGTACCAACAAGACCGGAACCATCGTGGTAATAGCGATTATCGCGTCCACCAAAAACCGCAACGTATTTTCCACTACGCGATATGATAAAAGCAGGGTCTGGCAAAGCATCAAGAATGATAGCCATCTGCTCAATGTTGATCATTAATTAATTCTATTTCTTTATTTACAATAATTAACACAATAGCTAAAAAAAAATAAAAAGCACGTTTTTTTTCACCAAAAATAGTGATGAGTGAGATGTAGGTGTGATGAATATCTGTCTCGATTGTTTGGTATCGATTTACGCAGGTCTAACGCCATAATGCTTTCACGGCTTATTTCCTTTATTGAGATAAGGCCGATGATAGAAATGTTTTGAATTATCGTCTGCATCACACGAATATACATACACATGCAAAATCAGAATAAACAAAAGAAAAATCTCGGCTATACTCATTCATAAATTGATAATGAACAGAGCACTGAATAATGCGTGTACTTGTTGTGATGGATCCCATCGAAAATGTAAACCTAAAAAAAGATACCTCAATGGCGATGCTATGGGCAGCAGCACGTCGTGGACATGAGCTAGGCTATGCATTACAGCAAGATTTATATATCGATCAAGGCAAAGCCTTTGGTTTGATTTCACCGCTAAAAGTTTTTGAAGACTACAATCACTATTATGAACTCGGCGAAAAGCAAAAAGAATCAATTGCTGCTTATGATGTGGTTTTGATGCGTAAAGATCCGCCGTTTGACATGAACTTTGTCTACACCACCTATATTTTGGAACAGGCTGAACGCGAAGGCGCATGGATTATTAACAAGCCACAAAGTCTACGTGACTGCAATGAAAAATTGTTTGCGACGCAATTCCCTGAACTTCAAGTACCAACCTTGGTGACTTCACAGCAAAGTCTGATTCGTGAATTTTTACAAGAACATGGCGATGTGATCGTGAAACCATTAGACGGTATGGGCGGTATGGGCATTTTCCGTTTATACCAAGATGGCGTAAACATTGGTTCAACTATTGAAATCCTGACCAATAACGGCACACAGCCGATTATGGCGCAGCGATACATCCCAGAAATTGTGGATGGCGACAAGCGCATCTTGATGATCAATGGCGAACCCGTACCGTATTGTTTGGCGCGTATTCCGCAAAATGGTGAAGTGCGTGGCAACTTGGCGGCAGGTGGTTTGGGCGAAGCACGTCCATTGACTGAAAATGATAAAGCCATTGCAGCCAAAGTCGGGCCATTTCTTCGTGAAAAAGGTTTAGTGTTTGTTGGTTTGGATGTGATTGGTAATTACGTGACTGAAATCAATGTCACCAGTCCAACCTGCGTACGTGAAATTGATGCGCAATTTGGTACCTCGATTGCCGATGATTTATTTGATGTCCTTGAGGCAGGTTTAAAAGCTTAATTTTGCACTAGATTTAAAAGAGTCCTTAACGGGCTCTTTTTTGTCCTGCGCTAAGGGGAGGGGAGCTTAAAAAGCAAAAAAACTGTAAGTGAATGCAATTAAAGTGAAAAATTGTCTGATTTTTTTTCAATTCTCATAGATTAATAATAAAACTAGTTTAAACTTTTAAAATAGTAGAAAAAAACAATCATACGCCTGTTGAAAAAAAGTAAATTACCTTTCACGGTCATGCGTTTGTGATTACAATTGTTTGCTTAAAATCGAATATCATTAGCCTCTTTTAGAATTGAAGAATTAGACAGTGACCGAAGTAACGCAAGTAAAGCCGAAACATGTCATGATGATGGCTGCCGGAACCGGTGGTCACGTCTTTCCAGCGCTCGCTGTTGCCAAAGAGTTGCAACAACAAGGTTGTGAAGTTTCTTGGCTTGCAACGCCAACAGGCATGGAAAATCGCCTGCTTAAAAATCATAATATTCCAATTTATCAAATTGATATCCAAGGCGTGCGCGGCAATGGAGTCGTGCGTAAGCTGATGGCACCGTTTAAAATTCTCAAAGCCACTTTGAGTGCCATGCGTTATATGAAACAACTCAAAGTGGATGCAGTTGCAGGCTTTGGGGGGTATGTGGCTGGGCCGGGTGGCTTGGCGGCTCGTGCATTGGGCATTCCGGTCATTATCCATGAACAAAATGCGGTGGCAGGTTTTACCAATACGCAGTTGTCACGTGTAGCCAAAATTGTTTGTCAGGCATTTCCAAATACCTTTCCTGCACAAGATAAAATCGTGACCACAGGGAATCCTGTGCGTAAAGAAATTACAGAAATTTTAAATCCGTCATGGCGTTACCAAGAGCGTGAAAAAGCTGGGTTGCCATTACGGGTTTTAATTGTGGGTGGCTCATTGGGCGCACGTGCCTTAAATGAATGTGTGCCGGCTGCCTTGCAGCAATTAGAACAGCCCCTCAGTGTATATCACCAGTGTGGTCAAAATAATGCTGAAAGCACATTGGCTCGTTATGCAAATGCACCTGAACATATGCAAGTTGACGTTCAGCCGTTTATTGAAGATATGGCAGCAGCCTATTCTGCAGCGGATTTAATTATCTGCCGTGCTGGTGCGCTAACCGTCACCGAAATTGCGACAGCGGGTGTAGCAGCCGTGTTTGTTCCTCTGCCAAGTGCAGTGGATGACCATCAAACTGCAAATGCCGGATTCTTGGCCAATATCAATGCCGCAAAAATTTGCCCACAAGCGGACATGACCGCAGAAAGTTTAACAGCGTTGTTGAAGCCGCTGATGAATCGCCAACGACTTATGGAAATGGCGGTTAAGGCTCGACAACAGGCACAACCCGATGCGACACAGCACGTGGTTGGTTTAATTCAAGATTTGTAAAATTCGAGTAATCTATGTCTCCATCAACGCCTGCCGATCAAGCGAAAAAGCTCATTAAAGTGCCAGAAATGCGCCGTATTAAACACATCCATTTTATTGGGATTGGTGGTGCGGGCATGTGCGGTATTGCCGAAGTATTGAAAAACCAAGGCTATAAAGTTTCAGGTTCAGATATTAAAGCGTCGAAAACCACGGCTCAGCTTGAAGAAAACGGCATTCAAGTTTTCATCGGTCATGCTGCTGAAAATATTCAAGGCGCCAATGTCATCGTGGTATCGACAGCCATTGATTCTGAAAACCCAGAAGTGAAAGCGGCGATTGAAACCCGTACACCTGTTGTACGTCGTGCAGAAATGTTGGGTGAATTAATGCGTTACCGTCATGGTATTGCCGTTGCTGGGACGCATGGTAAAACCACGACAACCAGTCTGGTGACCTGCATGTTGGCAGAAGAAAATCTGGATCCAACTTATGTCATTGGTGGTTTGTTGAATCGTACCGGTGTGAATGCTGCATTGGGTGCAAGCCGTTATATCGTAGCTGAAGCGGACGAATCAGATGCGTCATTCCTGCATTTACAGCCGATGGCAACGATTGTCACCAATATCGATGCTGACCATATGGATACCTATGGCGGTAGTTTCGATGTATTGAAAGATACCTTCGTACAATTTTTACAGCGTCTTCCATTTTACGGTTTAGCTGTGATGTGTGGTGATGATGCCAACATCCGTGAAATTATGCCGCGTATTGGTCGTCCTGTCGTGACTTATGGTTTCAATGAAGACAACGATATTCGTGCTGTTGATGTGGCTCAAGAAGGCATGCAATCACACTTTACCGTTTTGCGTAAAGACCGTGAGCCGTTACGTTTAACCATTAACTTGCCGGGTCTTCATAATATCTTAAATGCCTTGGCAGCGATTGGTATTGCAACGGATGAAGGCGTTTCTGATGCTGCGATTGCGCGTGCCTTAGAAAGCTTCAGTGGCGTAGGTCGTCGTTTCCAAGTACAAGGCGAATTTGAAGTTGAAGATGGCTTGGTGAAATTGGTCGATGACTATGGTCACCATCCAAAAGAAGTGGAAGCGACCATTAAAGCGGCACGTGCAAGTCATCCAGATCGTCGTTTGGTGATGATGTTCCAGCCACACCGTTTTAGTCGTACGCGTGACTGTTTTGATGACTTCGTCGATGTCTTGTCACAAGTCGATCAATTGTTGTTATTAGAAGTTTATCCTGCGGGTGAAAAGCCAATTGTGGGTGCGGATAGCCGTGCATTGGCTCGAAGCATTCGTCTACGTGGTGAGGTTGAGCCGATTCTCATCGATCCAGTAGAAGGCAACTTACAAGCAGTAATGAAAAAAGTGTTACAAGCAAATGACTTGTTATTAACACAGGGCGCAGGTAATGTTGGAGCAATCTCAATCGAACTTGCTCAAAACAATCTCTATGTAAAATGATTACCGCTGGGTGATCCAAAGTTTGTTTAGACCGTAGATAAAAGTTTAAGGATATAAACGTGTCAAATGCTTCAAAATTCGGCAAAGTTGCCGTGTTATTAGGTGGGAAATCTGCCGAACGTGAGGTTTCTCTCGATAGTGGTAAAGCTGTACTTGAAGCATTGGTGCGTTCGGGTGTAAATGCCGAAGCATTCGATCCGCAGCAACGCAGTGTAACTGAGTTGGTGGCTTATGACCGTGCATTTATCGTCCTTCATGGCCGTGGTGGTGAAGATGGTCAAATTCAGGGTACTTTAGAATGGTTAAACATTCCGTACACTGGAACGGGCGTTCAAGGCTCGGCGATTGGTATGGATAAAGTCAAAACTAAACAAGTTTGGCAAGGTTCAGAACTACCGACAGCACCTTATCGTATTGTCAGCAAAGATTCAGATTTACAAGAAATTGTAGATTCAATTGGTTTGCCATTTATCATCAAGCCGGTGCATGAAGGCTCAAGCATTGGTATGAGCAAAGTTGAAAAAATTGAAGACTTTGCAACCGCAATTGCAAAAGCGACCCAGCATGATGCCGTCGTGATGGCTGAAAAATGGATTACCGGACGTGAATTTACCATTGTGATTTTAAATGGTCAGGCATTACCTGTGATTCGTTTAGAGCCGCCTGCAGATGTGGCTTTTTACGATTACGAAGCGAAATATAACCGTAACGATGTGCAATATGGTATTCCATGTGGCTTGACTGAAGATGAAGAAAAGCGTCTACAAGCTTTATCTTTACGCGCTTTCCAAGCGGTAGGTGCGAGTGGTTGGGGTCGTATTGACGCGATGCAAGATGCAGAAGGAAACTTCTGGTTACTTGAGGTAAATACCGTTCCGGGTATGACCAGTCATTCTCTAGTGCCAAAAGCAGCCAATGCCGTAGGTTTTAGTTTTGATGATCTTTGTGTCGCAATTTTGGAACAAACCCTAACAGGTGCGGCACACTAAATTATGGCTCAACTTCCTGCGTCTATGCGCCGTAAACGTGCAGCAACGACATCGATACATGACAAACCACCGACACGTAAGGAAAAGCTTACCAATGTGGGTGGATGGCTGTTGTTGTTTATTGCATGTGTGGTTTTGATTGCAGGAATTTGGGGGCTATATAAAGTCATGACGGATGCACGTGTGGCTGAACTTGATGTGGTGGGTGTGCGTAGCGCCCAAGAAAAACAACAAGTGATGTCATACGTTTCACCGATGATGACTCAAAATTATTTTACCTCTGATTTACGTGTCATTCGTGACCGTACTTTAGAAATCTCTTGGGTCGATCGCGTGGTGGTATCGCGTGCTTGGCCAAATGCAATTCGTGTACGGGTGATGCCGCGTCAGGCGATTGCACGTTGGGGAACTGGGCGACTGTTAAGCGACAGTGGTGATGTATTTGCCGAATTAACCCCGACCAATCATCAGAATTTGCCGTTATTGCATGGGCCGACGAGTCAGTCCAAAATGATGATGCGTCGCTATAATGAAATTAATCAATTATTTATACCTGTTGGCATTCGTTTAAAAGAATTATATTTAACCGAACGAATGACTTGGTTTATGCAGTTTGATTCAGGCTTACGCGTGATTGTCGATCAAGATCAGACCATGAGTAAGTTGCAGCGTTTAAGTTATCTAGCACACAGTGACTTAAAACCTGTTTGGCCACGAATTTCTGCCATCGATTTGCGCTACCGAAATGGTTTAGCGATTCAATGGAAAAACTCTGTGCCAGCAAAGTCGGTAAATGGTCAGTTTGTTGTAACCAGTGATGACATAGGCATTGCGAATGCAGCGCCGGTAAAGCCATAATGATCGGCTTTATAAGT
Source organism: Acinetobacter amyesii (assembly GCF_002018365.1). Lineage (GTDB taxonomy): Bacteria > Pseudomonadota > Gammaproteobacteria > Pseudomonadales > Moraxellaceae > Acinetobacter > Acinetobacter amyesii. The sequence goes on along the minus strand of NZ_MVKX01000006.1, from coordinate 139,294 downwards.
AGAGGCTTTAAGCCATAAATTAAACAAACATGTGAATGGTAGTAGTAAATAATGAATGAAGCTGTTCCCTCGGTTGTTGCGATTGACATTGGGACACACAAAGTTTCAGTTTTGATTGGTAAGGTACACGCGCCAGACAATATCCAAGTGGTAGGGATGGCGACCGCTCGTAACCGCGGCATGAATAAAGGGAAAATTGTCAGTCTCGATAAAGTTGTTACCGCAATTAAAAATGCAGTGCAGGAAGCGGAAGATATGGCGGAATGTCGTGTACATTCTGCGTGGATTTCCATTCCAAGTGCTGAACTAAAAAGTTTTTATGCCTCTGGTCGCACTCCAATTGAAAATAATGACCATGCGATTACCACCAATGAAGTGGTGCGTGCATTAGAACTGGCCAAAGCCAGTCATTTAACGTCTGACCACTATTTGGTGAGTGCTGTACCTTTAGGTTTTGAACTAGATGATGAACCTGAGTGGGTATTAAACCCGATTCGCATGTCAGCACGGAGTATGACAGGGCATTATCATTTGATGATGTTGCCCATCAGCACCATGCAGAATTTGGATCGTGCATTAAAAGGCGCCAATATTGGTGTTGAACGCATGGTCATTTCATCATTAGCAACAGCTGAAGCCAGCTTGCTTAAAGATGAAAAAGAATATGGTGTGTGCTTGGTTGATATTGGTGCAGGTACGACCAATATCGCGGTGTATTTAGATGGTCGCTTGGCGATGACACACACCTTGCAACGTGGCGGTGAGCATGTAACACGTGATATTGCTGCTGTATTGCAAACAACAACAGAAGAAGCGGAACGCATTAAGCTGTTGTATGGTTGTGTTGACCTGAAAGTGGTTAAACCTGAAAGTATGATTCAGTTCCAAGGGATTGATGGTCCACAAACCATTAGCCGAATTGAACTGACCGAAATTATTATTGCGCGCTATGAAGAAATCTTTAATCAAGTGCGTAATGAATTGGTCGATCATGGTGCGATTCATGGTTTATACCATGGTGTTGTACTCACAGGTGATGCCTGCCAAATTGAAGGGATGGTGACATTTGCACGTCGGATTTTAGGTGTCTCTGCACATTTAGGTAATCCACCTATGCAAGTGTATGCCGATGATCAACAGCAAGCCGCTTTACGTCGTTCACAATACGCGACTGCCGCAGGTCTGTTAATTTTCAGTCAAAGCGAAACACAAGATACGATCGTTGAGCCAGAAGATACGGAAAAACTTTCAGTATTGAATCGGGTAAAACGTGCATGGTCGGGCTTCAATGACACCTTGAAGTCGATCTTTTAAGTTGAAATATTTGGGAATATTGTTGGGAAGTTGTACGGATTATTGCTTGTACTTGACAAGCTGGAACTTGGACAGCATTCTAAAAAACAATTTTTATTAAGATCAAGGCAGTATACGGGCTGAAGTGTCTGCCAATTATGAATTAGGAATTTTTTAGGCATGGCCTCATTTGAATTTTTAGAAGATGATCAAAGCGACAGCAACGGTCAAGCCCGTTTCACAGTATTCGGTGTAGGTGGTGCTGGCGGTAACGCTGTGCAACACATGTTGGAATCAGATATCGAGGGTGTGAAATTTGTTTGTGCCAATACAGACAAACAAGCACTCGATCGCATGAATGCACAATTTAAAATCCAACTGGGTGAGCAAAGTACCCGTGGTTTGGGTGCAGGTGCAAATCCACAAGTGGGTCAAACTGCTGCTGAAGAAAGCCGTGAGTTGATTCGCCAACACCTTGAAGGAACGGACATGGTGTTCGTGACTGCAGGTATGGGTGGTGGTACAGGTACAGGTGCTGCGCCAGTTGTTGCTGAAATTGCCAAAGAAATGGGTATCTTAACGGTAGGTGTGGTGACGACTCCGTTTAACTTTGAAGGTAAACGTCGTCAGCAATCTGCTGAGAAAGGTATCGAAGCACTTGAGCAACATGTTGATTCTCTGATTATTATTCCGAACCAACGCCTGCTAAAAGTGTTCCGTGATATCTCGATGAAAGATGCTTACAAAAAAGCAGACGACGTACTGTTAAATGCTGTACGTAGTATCTTCGATCTTGTGGTGCGTCCTGGTCATATCAACCTTGACTTCGCCGATTTGAAAACTGCGATGAGTACACGTGGTTATGCCATGATGGGTGCAGGTTCAGGCCGTGGTGAAAACCGTGCACGTCAAGCTGCTGAACAAGCGATCCGCAGCCCATTGTTAGATAACGTGACCATCATGAATGCAAAAGGCATTTTGATTAACGTAACAGGTGGCGATGACGTAACCTTCGGTGAAATTGAAGAAATCACAGATGTAGTGAACCAAATTGTGGATCTTGATGAAGGTCAAGTGTTCTACGGTACGGTATTTGATCCAGATGCACGTGATGAAATCAGCGTAACGGTGATTGCAACGGGTTTAACCCGTAATTCTGCCGATTCTGCTGAGCCTGTGAAACGCCCAGTTGCACAAGCAACGCGTACAGTCGCTTCTGCACAAGCTCCTGTAGATGAAGATGATGTACCAGCGATTCAACGTCAGCACAATGAAGCAGTAGCTCCGGCGGCTGCGGCGGCGTCAGCATCGAATTCACGTCCTACGCCAATGAGTATTCAAGACTACTTGAAAAATCAGCAACGTAAATAAAACAAATTCAATGACTTAAATGTCTATTGATTACAAAAGGTAGCTGATCAGCTACCTTTTTGTTTTTTATCAATGGCTAAATATGCTAACGTATAGCGGTTTTGTGAACTGATGATAGAAGACACATGTTGAAACAACGTACCCTGAAACGCATCGTGAAAGCGAGTGGCATCGGACTGCATAGTGGGCAAAAAGTGATGATTAACTTTGTGCCACATCATGCCGATGGGGGCATTGTGTTTCGTCGTATAGACTTAAATCCACCGATTGATATTCCAGCTGATGCTATGCTGATTCAAGAAGCATTCATGTGTTCTAACTTGGTGCAAGAAAACGCCAAGGTGGGCACAATTGAGCACATTATGAGTGCGATTGCGGGTTTAGGGATTGATAACCTGATCGTGGAAGTGTCGGCGTCTGAAGTGCCTATTATGGATGGGAGTGCGGGACCGTTCATTTATTTACTTATGCAAGGTGAACTACAAGAACAAAATGCACCTAAAAAATTCATAAAAATACTTAAACCTGTTGAAGCACTGATTGATGATAAACGTGCTGCCTTTCAACCGCATGATGGTTTCCAATTAAATTTTACGATTGATTTTGACCATCCTGCATTTAAGAAAGAATTTCAATCGGCAACCATCGACTTTTCAACCGAAACATTTGTCTATGAAGTCAGTGAAGCGCGGACTTTTGGCTTTATGAAAGATTTGGATTACCTCAAAGCCAATAATTTAGCTTTGGGGGCGAGTCTCGAAAATGCCATTGGCGTAGATGATAATGGTGTGGTCAATGAAGAGGGCTTACGCTTCTCGGATGAGTTTGTTCGTCACAAAATATTAGATGCTGTGGGTGATTTATATTTGCTCGGTCATCAAATTATTGCGAAATATGATGCCTATAAGTCAGGTCATGCATTAAATAATCAGTTATTACGCAATGTCAAAAGTGATCCAGACAGCTATGAAATTGTAACATTTGATGACATTAATGATTGCCCAATTAGTTATGTGAATGTGACATAAGTCATTGTCTTATAATGGTGATGTTATATTGTATCATTTGTAAGTGTTAAGTCTGTCACATTCTGAGCTTTCAAATTTGTCAGTTACAACTGGGTAGTTACTTTTTATTGCTTGCCAAACGCAGCATTGCTTGGCTAAGCTTAGGGTCGCTCACAAAGTCAGCAGCATTACGGAGTAAATCCTGAGTTTCTGTACTGAGGGTTCTTGAAATTTTTTCAGGGGAATGGGGCGTTGGAGACGGAGTTCTCAGACGGACTTGAATCTTGTGCAAATCCTTGAATTCGTATATTTGTGATAAATGTGCAATATATTGCTTTTGCAAATAGGCCAACTGACTAATCAGTGCCTGATTTTCTCCAGTTAATATAAGTACACCATTTATATAACAAACAACTTGCCATTGATCCGGTTGGGGCAATAGCGGTTGAACAATTTTCGTAAGTTTCTGCCATACAGCAACTTGCGTTGAGAGAAACGACAAGTTTCCTGTTTTTATGTGTTTTCTTGTTGGTTGAAAGACGTTGACAGGTTCTGACATACATATTTCCTACATGTTTATGTCTTAATCTTATGCGCTCCTTTCGGCTGATATCAAGGACGAAATCACACAAGGAACAAAAGAGAACAGTTTATAGAGGTTTTTTATGCATTTACGACGTATTTTATTGGCGTTTTCATTGGCAGCTTCGGCCGCTTCAGTCGCTTTTGCAGATTTAGTTGAATTAAATCAAGCAGACTCATCATCAGATCGTATTGAACAGTTAACTCGCACTTTGTCTCAAGGTGCTTACTCTGAAAGCAATGATATTGATGTTCCAGCGGAAACCAAGTTGAATGTTCAAATTCGTGAAAAATCAATTGAACTCAACAATGCGACAATCGCAAAAAAATACGGTTCAAGCACTTCCTCTAAAAACTATTCAGCAAGTTCAAATAATCCATATTCATGGTTAATTGCCCACCCACTTCCAGACATGAAGCGTGTGAGTTCAAACTATGGTGGTCGTACCATGGGTGGTCGTGCAGAAAATCATTCAGGTTTAGATCTTTCTGCGGCAAGTGGCACACCTATTTATGCAACAGGCCCTGGCATTGTAACCAAATCAGGTTGGGGCACAGGTTATGGCCAATATGTTGAAATCAACCATGGTAATGGTTACCTGACACGTTATGCACATGCATCACGCTTAATTGCACGTGTAGGCGACCGTGTTGCTGCGGGTGAGCATATTGCTAACGTTGGTTGTACTGGTCGTTGTACTGGCCCACATTTGCATTACGAAGTAGTGAAAGATGGTCAACGTAAAAACCCATCGACGTATTTAGCGATGTTGCCATAAGCGCATATAACATCTGTATACGAAGCCATTGTCTGAACCTCTACAGACAATGGCTTTTTTATTTATCGCTAATAACTATAAAATTATCATTCTAAAAAATATTGTCTGTATGAAATATGGCGAAAATTGACCCAAAAATGTAAATTTGTGTAATTGTTAATCAATAAGTATTTAGTAAATAAATAATAGAGCTATTTCGTATTCATCTGTGGCGATAACTGAGCCTAGCCAAAATATGGTACTAATAGAGCCATATATTTAGCACATAGGATAGGTGAAGTATGGCGTTTTATGGCGATACAGATGCGCAAGAAACCCAAGAATGGCAGGACGCATTTGATTCAGTTTTACAGCACATGGGAACTGACCGCGCTGCATTTTTGCTTGAAAAACTCTATCAACAAGCGATTGCTAAGCACGTTCCCATTCAGCGACTAAATACTCCTTACTTAAATACCATTTCAGTTGAAGAACAACCGCCTATGCCGGGTGATTCGGATATGGAGCGCCGTATTCGTGCGCTGATCCGCTGGAATGCCTTAGCGATGGTACTGCGTGCCAATAAAACAGGTGATGACTTAGGTGGTCACTTGGCAAGTTTTGCATCATCTGCAACTTTATATGACGTGGGTTTTAACCACTTCTTCCGTGCCAATAGCGATAGCTTTGGCGGTGACATGATCTATTATCAAGGTCACTGTGCACCGGGTATCTATGCACGTTCGTTCTTAGAAGGTCGTCTGACTGAAGAACACTTAAATAATTTCCGCCGTGAAGTTGGCGGTAAAGGTTTGCCTTCATACCCACATCCATATTTGATGCCAGATTATTGGCAGTTCCCAACCGTATCGATGGGTCTAGGCCCAATCATGTCGATCTATCAAGCACACATCCAAAAGTACTTGATGAACCGTGGCCTGATCAAAGAAGAAAACCGTAAAGTTTGGGCTTACCTCGGTGATGGTGAGATGGATGAGCCTGAAAGTACAGGTGCCATTTCACTTGCAGGCCGTGAAAAGCTCGACAACCTGATTTGGGTCGTGAACTGTAATTTACAGCGTCTAGATGGCCCAGTTCGTGGTAACGGTAAAATTATTCAAGAACTTGAATCATTGTTCCGTGGTGCAGGTTGGCGGGTAATTAAAGTGGTATGGGGTCGTCATTGGGATCCGCTACTGGCAAAAGATGATACAGGTGCTTTAAAAGCTGTGATGGAAGAAGCGGTTGATGGTGACTTCCAGCGCTATCAAGTGAAAGGTGGTGCGTATACGCGTGCGCATTTCTTTGGTAAATATCCTGAAGCTGAAGAGTTGGTTCGCAACTTAAGTGATGAAGATATTGATAACCTGAACCGTGGTGGTCATGACCCATACAAAGTCTATGCGGCTTATGCAGAAGCGATGAAGGCCAATGGTCAGCCTACTGTAATCCTAGCGAAAACAGTGAAAGGCTATGGTTTGTCTGAAGAGATTGAAGCAGTCAACAAGACGCATCAAATCAAGAAAATGCAGCTTGAATCGTTGAAATACGTGCGTAACCGTTTCAACTTGCCATTTACCGATGAACAGCTTGAAGAAGTGCCATTCTATCGTCCGAGCGAAAACTCGCCTGAATTGAAATACATGAAGGCGCGTCGTGAGGCATTGGGTGGTTATTTGCCGGCACGTCGTAAAGAAAGTGAGCAGCTGGCGATTCCTGAATTGTCTGTGTTTGATGCGGTGCTGAAAGGCAGTGGCGGTAAAGAGCAATCGACGACCATGTTGATGGTACGTTTGATTTCATCGTTATTGAAAGAAAAAGCCATTAAAGACCGTGTCGTGCCAATCGTGCCAGATGAGGCGCGTACTTTTGGTTTAGAAGGTATGTTCCGTCAGTTGGGTATCTATGCTGCGCATGGTCAAAAATATACCCCTGAAGACCAAGAACAATTAATGCATTATCGTGAAGCCAAAGATGGTCACATGTTACAAGAAGGGATTAACGAAGCAGGTGCGATGAGTGCGTGGGCTGCGTTAGGAACCAGTTATTCAACCAATAACTTGCCAATGATTCCGATGTATATGTACTACTCGATGTTTGGTTTCCAACGTATTGGCGATATTGCATGGGCTGCAGGTGATGCGCAGGCGCAAGGCTTCTTGCTCGGTGCAACTGCGGGTCGTACAACACTGAACGGTGAAGGTTTACAGCACCAAGATGGTCATTCACATATCTTGGCAAATACGATTCCAAACTGTATTTCTTATGACCCATGTTTTGGTTATGAGTTGGCAGTAATCGTACATGATGGTTTAAAACGCATGTACGTGAACCAAGAGCGCGTGTTCTATTATTTAACAGTAATGAATGAAAACTACGAACACCCTGCTATTCCTGAAGGTGCTGAAGAAGGCATTAAACGTGGTATGTATCTCTTCGAAGAAGATGAGAAAGCAACGGTTCAGTTGATGGGTTCAGGTGTGATTCTGCGCGAAGTAATCAAAGCAGCGAAAATTCTTCGTGATGAATATCAAATTCATTCAAACGTGTGGAGCGTCACTAGCTTTAACGAATTAGCTCGTGATGGTATGGCGTGTGAAGAATACAACCGCTTACATCCGTTGGCTGAAGATACGAAAGAAGCTTGGGTCTCTCAATTACTTCGTGAAAAAGACGGTATTGTGGTATCGGCAACCGATCACATGCGTGCGTATAGCGAACAAATCCGTGCTTATCTTCCAGACAATCGTCCATTCGTTGCATTAGGTACAGATGGTTATGGTCGTTCAGATACACGTGGCAACTTACGTAGCTACTTTGGTGTCGATGCCGCACATATTGTGGTAGCAACATTGAAAAAACTCGCGGATGAAGGCGAAGTTGATGCACGTTTGGTTAAAGATGCCATCTCAAGCTTTGAGCTAGATACTGACCGTCCAGTGGCATGGGCTCCGCAGGAAACGCCGGAACTGCATGCTGTGGCTGACTACAAAGAGGAGAACTAATCATGCAAATTACGACTCCTGATATTGGTGTAGATAAAGCAACGGTCGCTGAGATTTTAGTAAAAGTCGGCGACACCATTAGCGTCGATGACAGCATTGTGTTGTTAGAGTCTGATAAAGCCTCTGTTGAGGTGCCAAGCACTTCGGCAGGCGTGGTGAAAAGCATTGCAGTTAATCTGGGTGACAGTGTTGCTGAAGGTGCTGTGCTGATCGAGTTAGAAGCAGAAGGTCAAAGTGCTGCTACCGCTGAGCCAGTACAAAATGCAACGGAAGACCAAGCAGCAGAACCAACTCCGGTTGTGGAAGCAGAACAAGCTGCAGCAGTACCTGTTGCAGCCAATGCTCCTCAGTCGCAAAGTATCGATGTGCAAGTCCCTGATATTGGCGTAGAGAAAGCTACGGTGAGTGAGATTTTGGTCTCTGTTGGTGATGAGATTGATGTCGATCAAAGCATTATCGTGGTGGAATCAGACAAAGCGACAGTCGAAGTCCCAAGTACTGTATCAGGCCGTGTTGAATCGATCACGATCAGTGCTGGCGATGTAGTGAAAGAAGGCGTAGTGATTTTAACGGTGAAAACGGCGGCTTCATCTGCTGCGGTTGCATCGGCTGCTGTGCAACAAACTGCACAGCCTGTTGCTGCACCTGTTGTCGCAGAGTCTGCATCTGTACCTTCTACAGCTACAGCGTCTGGACCTGTTGAAATTACAGTGCCTGATTTAGGTGTTGATAAAGCAGCGGTGGCTGAAATTTTAGTCGCTGTGGGTGATGTGGTTGAAAAAGACCAAAGCATCATCGTGGTGGAATCAGACAAAGCAACGGTAGAAGTGCCAAGCTCTACCGCGGGTAAAATCACCGCGATTCATGTTCAGTTAGGGCAAAGTGTTTCTGAAGGCGTCGCTTTAGTGACGATTGAAGCCGAAGGTCAAGCTGTTGCAGCACCCGCGCCAGCAGCGAAACCTACTCCAACTGTAGCACAGCCTACGACAGTTGCTCCAAAAGTTGAAAGCAAAGTTGAAGCCGCAGCACCGCAACCACAAGGCGCAGATAAACTCACCAAAGAGCAAAATGCTGCCAATGCCAAAGTGTATGCAGGTCCGGCCGTTCGTAAGCTTGCACGTGAATTAGGTGTGGTTTTGGCAGAAGTCAAAGCATCTGGCCCGCATGAGCGTTTAATGAAAGAAGATTTATTCGCTTATGTAAAAACCCGTTTGACCACTCCGCAAGCTGCACCTGCAGCACAAGCTGTGGCACAGGTTTCAGGTTTGCCAAAGCTGCCAAGTTTTGATGCTTTTGGTGGTGTCGAAGAAAAAGTTTTGACACGTTTACAGCAAGTGTCGATCCCGCAATTGTCTTTAAACAACTTTATCCCGCAAGTAACGCAGTTCGATGCTGCGGATATTACCGATCTTGAAGCTTGGCGTAATGATTTAAAAGCCAACTTTAAGAAAGAAGGTATTGGCTTAACCATTATGGCTTTCATCATCAAAGCAGTGGCTTACTTGTTGAAAGAAGAGCGTGAATTTGCAGGTCATTTGTCTGATGATGGCAAGTCAGTATTGTTACGCAATGAAATCCACATGGGGATTGCCGTTGCCACGCCTGATGGTTTGACCGTGCCTGTACTGCGTAACCCAGATCAAAAATCGATTAAGCAGATTGCAATTGAGCTGGGTGAACTGAGTCAAAAAGCACGTGACAAAAAACTGTCGCCGAAAGATCTACAAGGTGCGAACTTTACCATTACCAGTCTAGGTTCAATTGGTGGTACGGCATTTACACCGTTGGTCAACTGGCCTCAGGTGGCGATTTTAGGTATTTCACCTGCAAGCATGCAGCCGGTATGGAATGGTGAAGGCTTTGATCCACGCCTAATGCTGCCGCTGTCATTGTCATACGATCACCGTGTGATTAATGGAGCGGACGCTGCACGTTTTGCCAATAAGCTGACGAAGCTGCTCAAAGATATTCGAACTTTATTGATCTAATCTGACCCGCTTAAGTTTCAAAAAACCCTGCTTTGGCAGGGTTTTTTTTATGGCGTCGTGGTGGTGGGCTGACAAAGCCAGTCAGGAAGCTCAATGGGTGAGGGGTAGAGCTTTAATGCTGAGTTTGCATTGAGGTTATAGGTGAGTGGAAGCGTACGATGTGGGTGCGCCGTCGACCAAAGCTTATGTCTTAAATGTTCAAAACGTTGGAAGTCTTTTAAAAATAAGCCCCAAAACTTTTCATAATGCTCCAGTTCTTGCGCATGTTGATGCTGATACGCATGTGTTTGGCCCTGTTGGTGCTGAAAGTCATAGCCCATCAGCCAAATACGCTGTGGTTGAAAGAGATGTGCGAGTGAATAGGCTTGAAGGCCGCAATTATTACCATAAACAAAGTGCGGTGAATGAAATAACTCTGTTTGCGTGTCGATGCGAACGGTTTTGAGGTTGATCACTTCATGTTCAGGATATGGTCGGTTGTGACCTAAACCACATCCGCTAATGATGTTACCTTGAAAGGATGCATTAAGCATGGGTTGATACTGTAACCACCATGCATAGTCTGAATGATGGGCAATCTGAGCCTGAGGAAGTTGAAGAAAACTTTGATTACAGCAAATGATCAGCAGCTTTTTTGAAGGGTGAATGGTGGTTAAGTCGAAATTGAGCTGAGATGGACCACCTGCAATGATCAATACATCCTGCACATGCATATAGTGTTGAATAAATTCTTGAAATTTTTGATTATTGTTTTGCATATCAAACTGAGTCATCGAAAATTAAAATTGCGAAAACATGCATTCCTCGCTAGAATAGCATTACTTCATTGGGGAGTAGCCGCTTTTTACGCAAAGTAAAAAGGTGATGGTCAACATATTTGCTCTAAAACGAGCATGGTCATCATAGCAAAGAACCAAATGAGCTCTTCGTAGCTTTCTTTTGTTGGCAAGACCTTTGATTTATCACTCTGCACATTGGCTAGCAGGAGGGATAAGTCATCGGTATATGTTATTGCTAGCCAGAGAAATGCACCATGTTAACCGCTTTCTTCATTTCCCTTGCTGTTGTTGCCCTGTCGGAAATGGGCGATAAAACACAATTACTTGCCTTACTGCTTGCTGCACGTTTTCGTAAACCCGTTCCGATTTTAATTGCAATTTTCCTAGCGACTGTGGTGAACCACGGGGTTTCTGCTGTGTTGGGTCAATGGATTACCACTGTTTTAAGCCCAACCGTTTTATTGTGGATCGTTTCTCTGGGCTTTATTGCTATGGCGGTGTGGATGTTGATCCCCGATCAATTGGATGATGAATCTGAAAGTATCAATAAATGGCAAAAATATGGGGTTTTTGGTGCCACTTTCGTTTTGTTCTTCTTGGCTGAAATTGGAGATAAAACCCAAATTGCCACAGTCGCACTGGCTGCACGCTTTGACAGTATTGGCTGGGTCACATTAGGGACGACACTAGGCATCATGTTGGTTAATGCGCCTGCGGTATTTATTGGGAACAAGCTAGCTGAAAAACTACCGATTTCACTGATTCATAAAATTGGCGCCTTGGTATTCTTGGTGATTGGTTTGGCTGCGTTGGCACAACACTATTTATTTTAAATAGCAATCTCACCATATTAAAAAATACATGAAATCCTGAGTTAAAAACTCAGGATTATTTGCCAATAAATGAGACCCAATTCACTGATATTTCAGATAATATTGACTGAATATTTATTGTAAGTTTCCCTAAATAAATATATGTTATTCACCTATAGAATATATATTTTTTGATAAAAAATTTGGGGAATGGGAATGGCTTTCGAACGCACAACATCACAGGTACTTTATGATGATGGAAAGCATAAATGTATTAGCTTTACCAGTTTGGTAAAAGGCGAGGGCGTACAGGCGAACCAGTTCCTGATTTTGGATAATGAGCGCGCAGCAGTGCTTGATCCGGGTGGTGACTTGACCTATGTCCCACTGACTATGGAACTGAATAAATATACGCGTTTGACCAATCTTGACTATGTGATGGCCTCGCATCAGGACCCAGACATTATTACCTCGATGCCACGTTGGTTGGTTTATACCGACGCCAAAGTGGTGGCATCTAAGCTGTGGGCGCGTTTCTTACCGCATTTAAACTCTGCATTTATGAGTGACCGGATGAAAGGCAACTGGTTGGATCGTCTGATCGAACTGCCAGATCATGGTCAGGTGATTCCATTAGGCAACAGTCATTTGGTGGCTGTTCCTGCACATTTCCTACATTCGGTTGGTAACTTCCAATTTTATGACCCGATTGCCAAAATTTTATTCTCAGGGGATATGGGCGCATCTATGGTGGATGATGCCTCTAAACCTTTAGAAAATTTTGCCGCTCATATTCCTAAAATGAAAGGCTTCCATCAGCGCTATATGTGTTCAAACAAAGTGATCCGTCTTTGGGTCAATATGGTACGGACGATGGATGTGGAAATGATCGTACCGCAGCACGGCACGCCATTTATTGGTAAAGAACAGATCAACCAATTCTTAGATTGGATCGAAACCTTGCAATGTGGTGTCGATTTAATGGATGAAACAGTCTTTACTTGCCCAGTATAATGACTTGAAAATTCAGAAAAAATAATTGAGTTTGCAGATAACATTTTTTAATATTTTTTGTCCATAAAATAAGCTTTTAGATGACGAGAATAGATAAAAATGTTGTCTCAAATACCGACTCAGGATGCATGTTTAACCTGTGGAGCATGTTGTGCCCACTATCGCGTTTCTTTTTATTGGGCAGAAGGGCTGAATATGCCCGAACATTATACTGAGCCGGTTAACGCCGTGTATTCATGTATGGCGGGCACCAATCAAACACAGTCTCGTTGTATCGCTTTGGGTGGGGAAATTGGGCAAGCAGTGAGTTGTAGGGTGTACGAGGCGCGCAGTTCCACATGTAAAAGTGTGCAGATAGCTGATGAGCAATGTAATAAAGCACGCATCGCGCATCAAATGATTCCATTGATCAGTATTCCACTGCATGACGCTGAAAATGATGAAGATTTCGATCAAGTCAGTTAAGGCTTTAGTTCCAGAATAAATTTATTGAAATTAAGCGGTAGAGTCTTCGGATTCTGCCTATATTGCACAGGATGCTGACTAACCCTCAGAGTATTCTTGCTGAAAACAGCATATTCGATGGTTAATATTGAAAACTCCGTAAAGAATTGCCGCAATTAAAATGAAAATTGAACGGAAATTTGTATATAATGGCTCACGGAAATTACCAGCGAGACTGTTATGTTGACCATCGTTCAAGAAGCCCTAACCTTTGATGATGTCTTATTACTCCCTGCCTATTCTACTGTTCTCCCAAAAGATGTCTCTCTTAAGACACGTTTCACACGTGGCATCAATTTGAATATTCCACTTGTTTCTGCTGCGATGGATACTGTGACTGAATCACGTATGGCAATTGCAATGGCGCAAAACGGTGGTATCGGTATCCTGCATAAAAACATGGATATTGCTGCACAAGCTGCAGAAGTTCGCCGCGTGAAAAAATTTGAAGCAGGTATGGTGAAAGACCCAATTACCGTTACACCAGAAACGACTGTACGTGAGCTGATTGCTTTAACTCAAGCAAATAACATCAGCGGTGTACCAGTGGTGAAAGACGGTCAAGTGGTGGGTATTGTTACTGGTCGTGACACTCGTTTTGAAACCAATCTTGAGCAACCTGTTAGTAACATCATGACAGGTCATGATCGTTTGGTAACTGTTCGTGAAAACGAATCAAAAGAAAACATCCAAGCATTACTTCAAAAGCACCGTATTGAAAAAGTCCTTGTTGTAAATGACAACAACGAACTGAAAGGTTTAATCACGGTTACTGATTTCCGTAAAGCTGAAAACTATCCAAACAGCTGCAAAGATGACTTGGGTCGTTTACGCGTTGGTGCTGCAGTTGGTACAGGTGCAGAAACACCAAGCCGTGTAGAAGCATTGGTAGAAGCGGGTGTTGATGCGATTGTTGTTGATACAGCACATGGTCACTCTGCAGGTGTAATTGAACGTGTACGTTGGGTTAAAGCCAACTATCCACAAGTTCAAGTGATTGGCGGTAACATCGCGACTGGTGATGCAGCTCTTGCATTATTAGATGCTGGCGCAGATGCAGTGAAAGTGGGTATTGGCCCAGGTTCAATCTGTACTACACGTATCGTTGCTGGTATTGGTATGCCACAAATCTCTGCGATTGACAGCGTTGCCAATGCACTAAAAGATCAAATTCCATTGATCGCAGACGGTGGTATCCGTTTCTCTGGTGATATGGCAAAAGCGATTGGTGCAGGCGCGAGTACCATCATGGTAGGTTCATTGATGGCGGGTACGGAAGAAGCACCGGGCGAAGTTGAATTCTTCCAAGGTCGTTATTACAAAGCTTATCGTGGTATGGGTTCATTGGGTGCGATGGCAGGTGCAACAGGTTCTGCTGACCGTTATTTCCAAGACTCAAAAGCCGGCGCTGAAAAACTGGTACCAGAAGGTATTGAAGGTCGCGTACCGTACAAAGGCCCAATGGGTAATATCGTTCATCAAATGATGGGTGGTTTACGTTCATCTATGGGTTATACCGGTTCTGCGGTGATTGATGACTTACGTAAAAATGCACAGTTTGTCAAAATTACTGCGGCAGGTATGTCTGAATCTCACGTACATGACGTGACTATTACTAAAGAAGCACCAAACTACCGTGTTGGTTGATATTTAGTAGCTTTTAGCCGAAAAGGCCGTCATTAATATGACGGCCTTTTTGTTTTTGGTGTAAAGTATTTGCAGTAAAAAGTGATGATTAAGATCACCATTAAGAAGTGAGTACAACATGAGTTATTTTGGTACAGATGGCATTCGTGGCAAATTCGGTGAATTGCCTATTACCCCTGAATTTGCATTAAAACTAGGATTTGCCGCAGGTAAAGTATTAAAACAATACAGTAAAAAAGCAAAGCCCATCGTTGTACTAGGTAAAGATACCCGATTATCGGGCTATATTTTAGAGTCAGCATTACAAGCCGGTTTAAACGCAGCAGGTGTTTATGTTCATTTGTTGGGTCCATTACCTACACCTGCAATTGCCCATTTAACCCGTGCATTACATGCCAGCTTAGGCATCGTGATCTCGGCGTCGCATAATCCGTATTTTGATAATGGCATTAAGTTCTTCTCGAGCGAAGGTAAAAAATTGCCGGATGAAATTCAAGAAGCCATTAACAAAGAACTTGAAAATGACTTGGTGATCGAAGACCCTGCAAACTTAGGTAAAAGTGTGCGTGTAAAAGATGCCAATGGTCGTTATATCGAGTTTTGTAAATCAACTTTTCCGTACCATTTTGACCTGACAGGCTTAAAAATTGTGGTGGACTGTGCCAATGGTGCAGCCTATAGCGTCGGTCCATCGGTATATCGTGAACTGGGTGCAAAAGTGATTGCGCTGTTTAACGAACCGGATGGGTTGAACATCAATAAAGATTGTGGTTCGACGCATCCTGAGTTTTTACAAAAAGCCGTTGTTGAACATCAGGCCGATTTAGGGATTGCCTTTGATGGTGATGCCGACCGCGTGATTATGGTCGATAAAAACGGTCAGCAAATTACTGGTGACCATATTCTGTATATTTTAGCCACTCAAGCGAGTCAAAAACCTGCGGGTATCGTGGGTACTGTGATGAGCAATATGGCGCTTGAAATTGCTTTAGATCAAGCCAATGTGCCCTTGCTTCGTGCCAAAGTTGGTGACCGCTATGTATTACAAGGCCTAGAAGAAAAGGGTTGGGTAACGGGCGGTGAGCCATCAGGTCATATCTTGACTTTGGACAAGAGCACCACAGGTGATGCGATCATTGCTTCACTTCAGGTGTTAACGGTGATGGTTGAGCAAGGTAAAGCTTTGCATGAATTGGTGGAAGGTTTTGAGTTATTACCTAACGTTCTGGTAAATGTTCGCTTGGCTGCGATGTTTGATCCCTACGCTGTACCTGCACTGGTGAGCGAGTTTGAAAAAGCTGAAGCTCAGCTTAAAGGGCGTGGTCGCATCTTGATTCGTAAATCAGGCACAGAGCCGGTGATTCGTGTCATGGTTGAAGGTAATGACCTTGAAGAAGTCACCGCATTGGCAAATCATTTGGCCGATGCTGTTCGTGCCAATGCAGCTTAAATGAAGAGGGGAAATTGCATGAATGATGTGATTAAGGACTTAAGTGAACTGCGTTTAACTTATCAAAAAGGTGAGTTGCATGAAGATCAGGTGAACCGTGATCCACATGAGCAGTTTTTATTATGGTTTAACCATGCCTTAGCAGCACAACTGCATGAACCCTATGCTATGTCTTTGGCTACGGCAAATGCCCAAGGTCGTCCGCACGTGCGGACGGTCTTGTTGCGCGGTGCGACCCATGCAGGTTATGACTTCTACACCAACTATGACAGTCAAAAAGGCAATGATCTGCTCGATAATCCTTATGCAGAATTATTGTTTTATTGGCAAGAGCAGGAACGTCAAATTCGGGTCAGTGGTCGTGTGGAAAAGATATCTCTCGAAGAGTCGACGGATTATTACCATAAGCGACCGCGTGACAGCCAAATCGCAGCACACATTAGCACTCCACAAAGTGGTGTTATCGCCAGTCGTGAAGAATTACAACAGCGATTCCAAAATTTGCATGATCAAGTGGAAAGCAAAGACGTATTGGCGAAACCTGAGTTTTGGGGTGGCTATCGTTTAGTTCCGGATTATTATGAATTTTGGCAAGGCCGTCCGAATCGTTTACATGACCGTTTGAGTTATGAACAACAGGGTGGTCAATGGGTTCTACAGCGACTGATGCCATAAATGTCTAAACTTTTAATTCAACAACGACCCTATTTGACACGCCCTGAATATCTTCAGGGCGTTGCGCCGTTTATTGCTGACTTATTGGCACGTCGCGGGGTTTCTTCCGCACAAGAGCTGGAATTGAAGCTCAAGCATTTACATGCCCCGACCTTAAAAGGCATGCAGCAAGCCATAGAGTTGATCGACCAAGCCATTGATGCACATAAAAAAATCGTCATTGTGGGCGACTATGATGCCGATGGTGCGACCAGTACTGCATTGATGGTCTTGGCACTGCGTGATATGGGCGCGGATGTTGAATATCTGGTTCCAGATCGTTTTAAGTATGGTTATGGCCTGACACCCGCCATTGCCGATTTGGCCTTCGTGAGCTTTACCCCAGATGTGTTGATTACAGTTGATAATGGTATTTCGAGCCATGCTGGTGTAGCGCAGGCACAGGCGCATGGTATGCAGGTGATCATTACCGACCATCACCTGACCACGAAAGAAACACCGCAAGCAGAAGCGGTGGTAAATCCGAATCAGTTGGGATGTGAATTTCCAAGTAAAGCCTTGGCTGGCGTAGGTGTTGCATTTTATGTGTTGGCAAATTTGGCCAGTATGCGTAAAAAAAATGCTAAATCCACAGCCAACCTCAGCCAATATTTGGACTTGGTGGCTTTAGGCACTTATGCCGATGTTGCAAGTCTAGATCTGAATAATCGGATCTTGATCGATGCTGGTTTGAAGCGGATTCAGCAAGGACTATGTCGTCCAGGGATCAGTGCATTATTGGATATCGCCGGCCGTGATCCCGCACAGTTAAAAGCACCAGACTTGGGCTTTGTGGTCGGCCCGCGACTCAATGCTGCTGGGCGTATGGAGACCATGGATATTGGGATTGAGTGTTTGATTGCGGCGGATTTAAGTACCGCTTATCCGATTGCGCAGCAGTTGAATCAACTCAATATCGAAAGACGCCAAGTCGAAGGGCAGATTAAACAAGAAGCTTTGGCTGAGTTAGAATATATTCAGCTTGATCAGGATAACCTACCTGCAGCCTTGATCATGTTTGAACAGCATTGGCATCAAGGGGTGATTGGGATTGTTGCAGGGCGTTTAAAAGAACAATTCCATAGACCTGCAATCGTCTTTGCTGCAGATGAAGATGGCGTACATATCAAAGGTTCTGCGCGTTCGATTGAAGGTATTCATATTCGAGACAGTATTGAGCGTATTGCTGAATTACATCCGCATTTGGTGAGTCATTTTGGCGGGCATGCTGCCGCGGCAGGACTAACCATTCAAAAGCAGCATTTTTCTGAATTTAAAACTGCCTTTGAGGCACTGATCGCTGCGCAAGATGAAAGTTTATTTCAGGCCACTATTTGGACAGATGGTGAATTGCCTGATTCAGCCATTAATGTCGAAACCGTTGATCTTCTGCAAAATTTAAGCCCATGGGGACAAAAATTTCCTGCACCGGTCTATGAAGGTCTATTTAAAATTTTAGATTATCGTTGGTTGAAAGATGTGCATCTGAAATTAAAACTTGCTTTAGAGAATGGCTTAATGGTGGACGCAATTGCATTTAATGCGGCAGAAAAGTATGAATTTAATCCTATGCAAGATCAAATCCGCTTGGTCTACGAACTCGATAAAAATGAATTTAGAGGAAATGTCAGTGTTCAATTGAGAGTTTTACACTTGGCTCAATAAATTCTATTTTTACAGGCAAATAAAAAACCGCTCAGAAGAGCGGTTTTTTTTATGGTTTTGACTTCAATGGATTAGAAGCGGTATTTCGCTGCTACACCAAATGAATTGTAGTCATTGTTGCCAACTTCACCGAAACCAACACGACCTTCAAGGCTTACTTGTTGGTTGAAGAATTTACGTGCATTGATCCCTACTTCATTACGATCAGTGACATCGTTGTTGTAGTAGTCAGCACCAACACTGAATGTTTTATCGATGAAGTAGTCCGCTGCTAGATTGAATTCATCTAGATCACCGAATGCTGCACTCGCTTCAAGGTTGATGTCTTTACCATTGCTTAAAGTTGTTACGTATTTAGCACGTAAAGTTGGATCTACGCCGTCATCTTCATCGTTATCCCAACCTTTCACACCAACTGCAACTAAGAAGCCTGGTGCAGGAAGATAACCAACTTCAGCGCCGTAGTAAGTTGTATCGTTGTCTACTGTGCCGAATGGAGTGTCAACTTCGACATTATTACGGCTTACATCACCAGATACATAGAAATCTGAGTTTGGTACGAAGTATTCGATACCAACGCCATAAGTATTGTCGTCAACATCACCACGGTCAGCGAAAGTTGCATGTGCATTTACGTTACTTGCACGGTTTAAGAATGCAGCTTCTGCAAGAGGAGCGTTACGAGTTTGAACAGGGTTGAAGTAATAAGTACCGTTTACACCAAATTCACTGCCAGAGCTTCCATTATCTGGGTCGATGTAACCAGCTGAAGCGCCTACTTCTGCTTGATAAGCATGAGCTGTACCTGTAATAGCAAGTGCAGAAAGAAGTGCTGAAGCAATTGCGAGTTTTTTCATGGAAACTACCCCTCTAAATTGTTTGGCTAAATTTAATACATTTTTTGTTACAAGTTTTAGTCTAGAGAATTTTTAAAGATGGTCAATCGCTGCAAAGTTGCAGAACTGTGTATTCGGTAATTTTATGTAATTTTAATAATTTAACATATTGAAAAATATATAATTATTATTAATGTTTTGTTTTATTAAAACTGTGTAGATATTATGAATTTGTAGATTATTTGGTCAATAACTCGACTTTTTTTAAAGTAAATATTACATCCAAAAGAAAAAAGCACCTCAAAATTGAGGCGCTTTTTTATGCACATTTTTAATTCAAACGAAATTAGAAACGTAAAGTTGCATTGATGTTGAACGCTTGAACGTCATCGCCAAAACCAACTTGACCACCGATTGCTAGGTTCGGGTTAAGGAAGTACTTTGAACGAATAGCGAAGTAATCTGTATCTTCTTCACCGTTATCAACGATGTTATAAGCTGCACCCACGCTAAATGCTTGGTCGAAGTAGTAGTCTGCACCAATCGTTGCAGAATCAATGTCACCAAAAGCACCATCTGCTTCAAGGTTGATGTATTGACCATTGTTCAAAGGCGCAACATATTTTGCTTTTACAGCAAAACGGTTGTCTTCGTCTTCATCATTGTCGCCTTGATAGCCATCAATACCAACAGCAAGTAAAAGGTTAGAAACAGGAAGATAACCCACTAATGCACGGTAAGTAGTCACATCGTAGTCTTCATCATAAAGAGTTTGACCATATTCTGTTGCTTTTTCATTGTATTGACCGAAACCGATTTCACCATTGAGGTAGAATTGATCGACAAAATATTCAATGCCTGCAGTTAAGTTGTGAGCATCAGATTCAGCTTTGTAACCAAAAATTTCATTACTTTCCATAGTGTTATATGAATACCCAAGATAGGCATTGCTGTTATGACCTAGAAAAGCAGCTTCATTTAATGGACCATTACCAGTTTGTACTGAGTCAAAATACAAAGTACCTGTAAGATTGAATGTATTATCAGTATCAATAATATCATTATCCCAATCTGTATAAGTAAAACCGCCATCAACTTGGCCGTCATAAGCAAAAGTTGATGAAGTGATAACAGCTAATCCTAGTGCAAGTAATGTCTTTTTCATAAAACCCTCGAAACATTATTGTTGTAAAAAAAATGTAATAAATAGTAATGCGAGCGTATTGTTCATATTATGTGCATTGAAGTCAATGATTTGGATGATCAATCTGGCTGAAACTGTGCAAATGCTCTGTGATATAATAGGCGGCTATTTAAGCCAAATTTTTTGATTGAGAGTAATTCACGTGGAAATTAATCCGTATCTATTACAGCTAAAAGACTTAAACGACCGTGGTCAAACATTACGGGGGTATCTTTGACTACGATCTGAAAAAAGAGCGTTTAGAAGAGGTTCTACGTGAGCTGGAAGACCCAGCAATTTGGAATGATCAAAGCCGTGCGCAAGCAATGGCAAAAGAAAAAGGTGAACTCGAAAACGTCATTAACGTGCTCGAAGGGCTGTCAACTCAACTAGAAGATGCCCAAGCGATGTTGGATCTTGCGGTTGAAGCAGAAGAAGAAAGCTTACTTGCAGATGTGCAAGCAGAGTTAACTTCAGCGGAAGCAGAACTTGCGAAATTAGAATTCCGTCGTATGTTCAGTAATCCGATGGACCCGAACCCATGCTATGTCGAAATTCAAGCAGGTTCTGGCGGTACTGAAGCACAGGACTGGGCATCGATGTTACTACGTATGTATCTACGTTGGATTGAACGTCATGGCTTTAAAGCTGAAGTGATGGAAGAGTCTGATGGTGATGTGGCAGGGATCAAGTCTGCAACGATCCGTGTAGAAGGTGAGTATGCATATGGTTGGTTACGTACAGAATCTGGCGTACACCGTTTAGTCCGTAAGTCACCTTTTGACTCAGGTAACCGTCGTCATACTTCATTCTCAGCGGTTTTTGTATCGCCTGAAATTGATGACAATATTGAAATTGAAATCAATCCAGCTGATGTACGTACTGATACTTATCGTGCATCTGGTGCCGGTGGTCAGCACATTAACAAAACAGACTCTGCGGTACGTTTAACTCACGCTCCAACAGGGATTGTGGTGGCATGTCAGAACCAACGTTCACAGCATGCCAACCGTGACCATGCATGGAAACAGTTACGTGCAAAATTGTACGAACTTGAAATGCAAAAACGTAATGATGCGGCACAAGCGTTGGAAGACACCAAGTCCGATATCGGTTGGGGCAGCCAAATTCGTTCATACGTTTTAGATGACTCGCGCATTAAAGACTTACGTACTAGTGTGGAAAGTTCAAACACCGGTGCAGTACTTGATGGTGATTTAGATAAGTTTATTGAAGCCAGCCTCAAACAAGGTTTGTAATTTAAATTTATATAGAAAACAAAGTTCTATCTGTTTTTGATCAATATATCTAAAAAAATCGATATAAAAATCGAAAAAATACGATATAGTGTATTCAAGATGCTGAATAGAACTTTGTTGTCCAAATTTTTATTTAATTAAACCCGTTTAAATTATGGATATTGATTTAATTTTTAAAGCACTTGCCAATCCGACTCGACGTCAAATCTTGGAATGGTTGAAAACACCAGAACAGTTTTTGTCAGAAGAACAATGTGGCGGCTTTAATCGTGGTGTATGCGCTGGCAATATCGAAAAACTCGGTAATGTTTCGCAGTCTACGATGTCTAATCATTTGTCTGTGTTACAACAGGCGGGCTTAATTCAAGCCGAGAAATATGGTCAATGGTCGTATTTCTCACGCAATGAAGAACTCATTCAGCAATATATCGATTATCTGCAAAACTCACTTTAAATCGTATTTCGCATTTGAAGTGTGAGGCGAGACATATATGGCTGAACTCAATACTCCTCTCATTTTGGGTGATTTACACCTCAAAAATCGCGTTGTGATGGCGCCACTGACCCGTAGTCGTGCGACCACTGACCGTGTTCCAACGCCGATGATGGCTGAATACTATGCACAGCGTGCAAGTGCTGGATTAATCATTTCAGAAGCAACGGTGATCTCAGAAGCAGCTAATGGTTATTTGCAGACGCCGGGTTTATTTACCGATGCTCAAGTTCAAGGCTGGAAACTGGTGACCCAAGCCGTACATGAACAGCAAGGTTTAATTGTGGCGCAATTGTGGCATGTCGGACGTGTCTCACATCCCGATCTGTTGGATGGTGATACACCAGTGTCTGCCAGTGCGGTACAACAGGCAGGTTATGTCAGTCTGCTTCGTCCAAAACGCGAATATGTCGTGCCACGTCCTTTAGAGATTGCAGAAATCAAAAGCATTGTTGAGCAATACAAACAGTCTGCAATCAAAGCCAAAGAAGCCGGTTTTGATGGTGTGGAATTGCATGCGGCCAATGGTTATTTGATCGATCAATTCCTACAAAGCAAAACCAATCTACGTGAAGATGAGTATGGTGGCTCTGTCGAAAACCGCGCACGTTTATTGCTTGAAGTAGTGGATGCGCTGATCGAAGTGTGGGGGGCAGGTCGTGTAGGTGTGCATCTTGCGCCGCGTGGTGATGAACACGACATGGGCGATCATGATCCACGTGAAACCTTTGGCTATGCCTTAGAGCAGTTGGGGCAGCGGAAGATCGCATTCTTCTTTACCCGTGAATATCTGGCGGATGACAGTATTAGTGACTATCTGAAACAGCGCTCAAATGGTGTGCCGTACATTGCCAATATGCGTTTAAGCCGTGAAGATGCCGTTGATTTATTGGCCTCAGGTAAAGCCGATGCGGTGTCTTTTGGTAAAGCCTATATTGCCAATCCAGATTTGTTTGAACGTTTGCTAGCGAATGCTGCACTAAATGAATTGCAGTTGGAAAATATGATTGGAACAGATGTTGCCGAAGGCTATATTGATTATCCAAGCATGAAAAATAAATTTGGTTCAGGACGTTCAACGTATTAATCGACACTTGAATACGCATTATCCATTAACATGTGGATAATGCTCTGATATATTCTGCCGATTCAAACCGTTTTTGAGCGTAATAATTTGACTACTCCTTTTTGGTATAACGCAGCTTTGGCGCTGATTAAGCCGCTATATCAATGGCGCATCAAAAAACGTGCTGAAGATCTCCAACTATATCAGCAAGAGTGTCTTGAGCGCTTTGGGCCATTTCAGCCAGTTAAAAACCGTAATGCAATTTGGTTTCATGTGGTTTCCGTAGGAGAAACCAACGCTGCGCAGCCGCTGATTGAACATTATCTCAAAGCAGGCCATCCAGTCTTAGTCACCAATACCACCAAAACCGGACAAGCGCGTGCGAAACAATTATTTTTAAAAGCACCGTATGAATCGCTGTTTCAGGCAGTGTATCTGCCAGCAGATCAAAAAAAATTAGTCCGTCGTTTTATCGAAAAATATCAACCGAAAATGTTGGCTCTGGTCGAAACAGAACTCTGGCCAAATTTGATGATTGAAGCCGATCAGGCCAAGGTTCCGTGTTTATTGATTAATGCCAGATTATCTGAAAAATCGGCGAAGGGTTATAGCAAAGTCCCGAGTTTGACGCAGCCGATGCTAAAGAGTTTGAAACAATTATTGGCGCAAGATCAGGCAACTTTAGCGCGATTTATTGAGTTGGGTGCAAACCAGCATACCAGTCAGGTCGTGGGAAGTATCAAGTTTGATATTCATGCGCCCAATAGCTTTGTGCAACAAGCAGCGCAGTTACGAAAAGATTGGGATTTGCAAGGCCGTAAAATCATTACCATTGCCAGTACGCATGCACCAGAAGAACAAAAGCTGCTCGCAGCACTGCAGCCGATTTTGCAACAACAGCCTGAGCTGTTATGTATCGTCGTACCACGTCATCCTGAACGCTTTGATGAGGTTTTTGTAGAAGCGCAGAAACTGAATTTACGTACACAGCGCCGCAGTTTAAAGCAAACGATTCAGCCTGAAACGCAAGTATATTTGGCGGATAGTATGGGCGAATTATGGCTATGGCTGGCACTGAGTCAGGCGTGTTTTGTCGGCGGTTCTTTAAATGAACCGGGCGGTGGACATAATATTTTGGAGCCTATCGCGCTGCATGTCCCGACAGTATTAGGTCAGCATTATTTTAATTTCCAAACCATTGTGGATGAATTTG
Organism: Acinetobacter amyesii; assembly: GCF_002018365.1. Lineage (GTDB taxonomy): Bacteria > Pseudomonadota > Gammaproteobacteria > Pseudomonadales > Moraxellaceae > Acinetobacter > Acinetobacter amyesii. The sequence goes on along the minus strand of NZ_MVKX01000006.1, from coordinate 114,655 downwards.
TAGCGGCCCATGCGGTTGTGGTTGTGCAGGATTTTGAGCAGGCGGCAAGAGCATTGGTTGAGATCATTCAAAATACTGCGAAAGCGCAGGCTTTAAATGATGCAGCGCAGCTGATTATGCAAAAGAATACTGGGTCGCTGCAAAAGCATATTCAGGTGATTGATCAATACCTTTGATTTTTCAACCATGATTTAAATTGGTTGTTGTTTTAAATAGATGAATGAATAGGCTCGATGGGGTCTTACATCTAAGGTTTGAAGAAAGGGGTTAGACTTCGGCTGGAGGTACTCTTACGAAACGTTGTTTCTCATTCGGCATAATGGGAGGCGAAGCTTCGCAAGGAAACCATCTTGCGGTGCAATGCACCTCACCGACAAAACGCGTTGCATTTTTATGTCTAACAAATAATCGCTGCAACTTGAGTGATTATATTGAGTGTTGCCTCGAACAGTTGTGGATGACGTTTTCACGTATCCCATTGAGCTGGGTAAGAGAATTTTTATGAACATCGTCCTGCTTGACCCACGTCAAACTGAATCTGAGCTGTGGAATATCAGTGCTAAACGCCAAGTTGAGCATTTAAAAACCCATGTCGATGTACAAGTGGGCGATACCCTCAAAGTCGGGATTCGGGAAGGAAAGCGTTATTTAACCCAAATCGTCAGTATTACGGATAACGGCATTCAACTTAAACCCTTACAAGAAGAAGAAGTACCTGCAAAGCATCCGGTGACTTTAATTGTGGCGATGCCTCGTCCGAAAGTGTTGCGCCGTCTGATCATGGATGCCGTCACCTTAGGCGTAGAAAAAATCATTTTGCTGCACAGTTATCGCGTGGATAAAAGCTATTGGCAGACCCCATTTTTACAGCAGCTCGATCACTATGTGACGTTGGGTTTGGAGCAGGCAGGTGACACCATTGCGCCCAAAATTGAACTGTATAAGCGTTTTAAACCCTTTGTGGAGGATGTTTTACCGAGCATGATTTCATCGGACTATCCCGCTTATGTGGCGCATCCTTATGTCGAAGATGTGATGCCTACAGGGATTCAACATGGATGTACGATCATCATTGGTCCTGAAGGTGGATTTATCCCTTATGAGGTGGATTTACTCATAAAAAACGGCTGCCAAGCAGTCAGCTTAGGCAACCGAATTATCCGTACAGAAACAGTGATTCCGTACGTTTTAGGGCGATTATTTAGCTGTTGAAGCTTCTGCCTCAGCTTGATCACCACGGTAAACTTTCACTTCCTGTACAGGGTAAGGAATTGAAATACCATTTTGATTGAATGCTTGGATAACGTGTTCTTGCACTTCACTGATTGAGTTCGCAGTGGTGGTTTCTGTGGTATCTACCCACCAACGGACATTCAGATTGACCGAGAAATCAGCCAAAGCATTCACGTTTACGGTAAACGCAGGTTGGCTCAAGATGGTTGGGTCTTTGTCCAAAATAGCCAAAACAATGTTTTTAGCTTTTTGAATATCATCTTCATAACCAATACCCACCACAAATTCACAACGACGACGTTGATAAGCGGTATTCACCGTTACCGCACTGGTGTAAACCGTCGCGTTTGGAATCACGATACGACGACCATCGGGAGAACGCAGGAAGGTTGCGCGGATCTGAATATCTTCAACTGTACCTTCCATTCCTGACACAATAATGTCATCGCCGATTTTGAACGGTTCGCCGAGGAGAATCAAAATACCCGACAGTAAGTTCTGGAAAATATCTTTAAACGCGAAACCGATTGCAACCGAACCAATCCCCAAGGCACTCATGAGCTGACCTGGTGTGAACCCTGGGATCGCAATGACCATGGCAATCAGGAAACCGAAGAACATAATGGCTGAGCTACCCACACGGTTCAGGACCAAAACTAGATTTTGTTTTGAATAAGAACGGTCAGTGAGCGCTTTACGAACAAAGAATCTAAAGAGTTTAGACAGTAGATAGAAGATCGTAAAAACAATTAATGCGATACAAATATATGGCAGGCGTTCCCAAAATCCATCGACAAATTTATCGATCGTTGAGTATGCGTCATTATATTTAGAGGTATGTTCCAGCACGGTTTGTGCGGTTTTTTCTGTTGCCTCTTGCAAAAGTTGAGTCGTGCCTTGAGTGACATCACTCAAGGCATTTTCTTTTTCAGCCACGAGTTTTCCAAATGTTCAGATTTTTCGCTATTTTGCCTGAAATTAGTGGCGAAAATAACCCTCATTTACAGGCTTGCGAACAGATGTATCAAAATTCAGACAGGCTCAAATTCGGTCAGTGGTTTAGAAATATTCAGTACTTTGTTGAATGATTTCTGTTGGCGATTCAATTTCTCCGCTACCCATCATATAAGACGTGATACTACCTGTAGCCAAGAGCGACAAGACACTGATTAAAATCATCAACCATGCCAGAATTTTTTCCCAAACCGCAGCAGGGCGTGGCGCGCCGTATTGATTTATGGTCGGTGTGCCTGAGGCCAATAATAAATACAGGATAAAAAATAGATTGATCACGGGGATAAATAATAATAGTAGCAACCAACCGGCTTTATTGAGGTCATGCAGCCGACGTACGACAAAGACACAATAAAAATAAATGTAGAGAATCATAATCGCCAAATAGGCGAGGCCAGATGCCCCAGTAAATATGCCAACAAATTGCTCATTTAACGCCATGGTATTGATGTTGAAAATACCCACGGCAAGGCTTAAAGCGATCAAGGCAAAAAAGCTGATGATGTTGAGAAAGCCATACCAACCAATCATGCTCAGTCGACCAAAACGTCCATCTGGTTTCAGGGGATTGTCCGATGTAGTGGTCGTCTGACGGGAAAAGAAAGAAGAGTCATTGGTATTCATGCTTGGGTCAACTCAACGTGTATGGAAGAATAAAAAAGCGGAATGCTGAGTAAAATTACCTTTGCATTATAGGTTCAAATGAACTGATCAGATACTGAATTGAAACATGTTTTTGTTGAAATTTTGCTCAAAAATATGCTTTAAATGGGAAAGAATAATACGACCAAAGCATGATTGCTGCGATTAAAAATTAATCGTCATACTGCTGTGATGCAGAAATTATAAAAGTAGAAATGTGGCATGGCATCTCGTGATGAGATGAATCAGATCAAGGAAAATACAATATGAAAGAGATCTATCCAGTACCTGAAAGTTTCAAAAAAACCGCGCGCATCAATGAGTCGGAGTACTTTGAGCGTTATCAAAAATCGATTGAACAACCAGATGAGTTTTGGGCAGAGCAAGCGCAAAAGATCGATTGGATCAAACCGTTTACCCAAGTTAAAAATACCAATTTTAAGCAAGATGATTTCAAGATCGAGTGGTTTGCTGACGGTGAACTGAATGTCAGTGCCAACTGCCTCGATCGACATTTAAAAGAACATCCACATAAACCGGCCATTATTTGGGAAGGTGATCATCCTTCACGGCATAAAATCATTTCTTTTGAAGAACTGCATGATGAAACTTGCCGTTTTGCCAATGTGCTGAAAAAACATGGCGTGGGTAAAGGCGACCGTGTGGTGCTGTATATGCCAATGGTACCCGAAGCGGCAATTGCGATGTTGGCCTGTACCCGAATTGGTGCAGTACACTGCGTGGTTTTTGGCGGGTTCTCACCAGACTCATTGGCTAGTCGTATTGATGATAGTCAGGCGAAAGTCGTGATTACTGCGGATTGTGGGATGCGTGGTGGTAAGCCCATTCCACTCAAAGAAAATGTCGACCTTGCACTCGACATCGAAGGCACATCTTCGGTTCAAAATGTCATTGTGGTGCACCGTACTGGTAACCCGATCGAAATGAAAGCGGATCGTGATTTGTGGTATCACATGGAAATCATGTCGGTTAATGATATCTGCCCACCTGAACCCATGAATGCCGAAGACCCGCTGTTTATTTTGTATACATCAGGTTCAACTGGAAAACCGAAAGGCGTATTGCACACCACGGGTGGCTATTTGACCTATGTGAATTGTACTTTTCGTGAAGTTTTTGACTTAAAACAAGATGATGTGTTTTGGTGTACCGCAGATGTCGGATGGATCACTGGGCATTCATATGTATTGTATGGCCCATTGTCGAATGGTACTACGACCGTAATGTTTGAAGGGGTGCCGCAATATCCAAGTTGGGCACGCACGGGACATATTGTCGATAAACATAATGTCACTATTTTATATACGGCACCGACTGCGATTCGCGCCATGATGCGAGAAGGTGATGCCTTTGTCCGAGAAAGTGACCGCAGTAGTTTGCGTTTACTGGGTTCGGTGGGTGAACCGATTAACCCAGAGGCATGGAATTGGTACTACACCGTGGTAGGTGAAAGCCGCTGCCCAGTGGTGGATACATGGTGGCAAACAGAAACGGGTGGTTTCATGATTACGCCATTGCCGGGAGCAACTGATTTAAAACCGGGTTCGGCGACGCGTCCATTCTTTGGTGTACAACCTGCGATTGTCGATGCTGAAGGCAATGAACTTGAAGGTGCCGTAGAAGGCAACTTGGTGATTAAGGATTCTTGGCCGGGACAAATGCGAACCATTTGGGGTGATCCTGAGCGCTTTATTGAAGCCTATTTCTCTACTTATCCGGGGACGTATTTTACAGGTGATGGCGCACGTCGTGATGAGTCTGGCTACTATTGGATTACGGGCCGTGTGGATGACGTCTTGAACGTTTCAGGGCATCGATTAGGAACGGCTGAAATTGAAAGTGCGTTGGTTGCGCATGATGCTGTGGCAGAGTCTGCGGTGGTGGGTATGCCGCATGATATTAAAGGACAGGGGATTTGCGCCTTTGTCACCCTACAAGCAGGGACAGCTGAGACGGATGAGTTACGTCAGGAACTGGTGGCTTGGGTACGAAAAGTCCTTGGACCAGTGGCAACGCCAGATGCACTGCATTGGGCGCCAGCCTTACCAAAAACCCGTTCTGGTAAAATCATGCGCCGTATTTTAAGAAAAATTGCGGCCAATGAGCTGGACTCTTTAGGCGACACTTCGACCTTGGCAGAGCCTCAAGTGGTTGAACATTTGATTGCGACGGTTTATCCGAAGGCATAAGCAACTTGAGCGTGAGTGGTAGGGTTCTGATGAAAGTTCACTATCGCTCATGCGATGGGTTATTAAGGCAATATTTAACGTCCTTTCCCCTAGAAATGTTGATTAGGATGAGGTGACGTTCATGATGCATTTTATCCATCGTACATACGATGGATAACAAAGACCAAGCCATGAGTCGCCTGAATGTTGGTGACTTAGATTTCATAAGATATAGATTTTACAGATATAGACTGCAGGCATTGAGATAAGCTGAATGCCTGCGCTTTGTTAAGCTAAAACGGTAACAGAATAATCAGATAGACATATGAACGCTTCAACTCCATTGACTCAAGATCCGATCGATATTGCCCAAAAACTGGCGGCAGAATTTGCCACGACGGCTGCTCAGCGCGATAAGCAGGGGGGAAATCCCAAAGCTGAACGTGATTTGATTCGTCAAAGTGGTTTGCTTGCACTGTCCATTGGACAGCAATACGGTGGACAGGGTGCAGATTGGCAGACGATTTTTAAAACCATTCAAAGCATTGCTCAAGTGGATAGCTCATTGGCGCATGTTTATGGTTTTCATCATTTATTGATTGCAACCGTACAGTTGTTCGCGCAGCCCGAGCAATATGGCCCGTGGTTTGAACAGACTGCACGTGAGCATTTATTTTGGGGCAACACCTTAAACCCCTTAGACCGTCGTACGACAGCGACGCAACTGTCTGAACACGAATACGTCTTTCATGGCGATAAAAGCTTCTGTTCGGGTTCTATGGATTCAGACATTTTGCTGTGTTCTGGCTTCAATGAAGATGGAAAATTATTGATCGGGGTGATTCCTACAGCACGTGAAGGCGTTAGTTTTCTCGGCGATTGGGACAATATGGGACAACGTCAAACCGACAGTGGAAGCAGCCATTTCGAACAGGTCAAAATTTCCAAAGATGAATTACTACTGAACCCAGGACCTTTGAGTACGCCGTATTCAAGTTTGCGTCCGTTGATTGCACAGTTGATCTTTGTGCATATGTTTTTGGGGGTGGCAGAAGGGGCTTTTGAAACAGCAAAACAGACGGTTCAAAACCAAAAAGCGTGGTCAAAATCATTGGCTGAAAATGCAGTGAATGACCCTTTCATTCAAAAGCATTTTGCTGAGTTTTATGTGCAATTAGAAAGTGTACGTTTATTGGCAGATAAAGCGGTTCAACGTTTGCAAGGGGCTTGGGAGATTGGTGAAGCTTTGACGGCGGAACAACGTGGAGAAGTCTCTATTGCGATTGCAACAGCCAAAATCGCAGCCACCAATAGCTCGCTGTACATTACGCAAAATATTTTCCAAGTGATGGGCGCACGTGCCACGACGGCCAAATTGAATTTAGACCGCTTCTGGCGCAATGTGCGTACCCAAACCTTACATGATCCGATTGATTATAAATATCAGGAAGTTGGTGAATGGGTGCTCACAGCCAAAGTGCCAGACCCAAGTTTTTATTCTTAAACGTATAATGCACATTGCAAAAAGCCTCCGAAAGGGAGGCTTTTTGCAATGTGCTGTCAGTCGATTTAACGCTGATGAATATTTTCTAAGGTATCGACTAAGGTTCGCGTCGTTTGATCAATTTCATAATTCACGGCATCACCGACTTGAACATCTTTCCATGTAGTGAGGCGCAGTGTTTCAGGAATAAGATCGATTGAAATTTCACTGTTGGCACGATCAACACGGTTCACAGTCAAACTGCAACCATTGAGTCCAATAAAACCTTTGAGAAAGAAATATTTAATATTGCCTGCCGGAATGTGAATATCGAGATGAAAGGTTTCCCCACGATGTTCTAAGTTTTTGATCGTGGCTGTGCCTTCGATATGACCATATAGATTGTGACCACCATTTTCTGCCCCAACTTTGGCTGAGCGTTCGACATTGACCTCATCACCGGCCTTGAGAGCTTTTAGTGTGGTGAGTTGATTGGTCAAATCTGAGACATCAAAATGTACTTGGTTGGCTGCCAAATCAATTTGTGTGGCCGTTAAACATACGCCATTAATCGCCACACTTGCCCCGATAAAGACATCATGAAAAAAATCCTGATGATTTGAAATCACTAAGGTTGTGAAGCCATTGCCTTGACGAATGTCTAAGACTTTTTCTAAACCTTGCACGATGCCTGTATACATGTGAGCGTCTCTAAAATGATTTGCGTTTTCTGTATTGTAGGGACAAAACGACCGCTCGGCTATGCCTTAGAGTGACCATTTCAGTACAGCATTTTGATCACTAGCAGTTCGATCTTGGCAATGGCCTACAATGCTCGGAAAGTTTCAATTGCAGCTAAGCGAGACTGCTTTAAATCGACGATCGGTTGAGGGTAGTTCAATTCCTGTTGAGGATTTTTGGCAAAGGGTTGGTGAATTTGTTTGGCATCCAAATCTGCCAGTTCAGGTAGCCATTGACGTAAATAATCCCCGTTCGGATCAAATTTCTGAGATTGGTTGATCGGGTTGAAAATCCGAAAATAAGGTACAGCATCTGTACCCGTCGAGGCGCACCATTGCCAACCGCCATTATTGGCCGCTAAGTCACCATCGACAAGGTGCTGCATAAACCATTGCTCCCCCAACCGCCAATCGATCAGTAGATTTTTGCTGAGGAACATGGCACAAATCATCCGCACCCGATTATGCATCCAACCCGTAGCCCGTAGTTGACGCATTCCTGCATCGACAATTGGAATGCCTGTCTGACCTTGCTGCCATGCAGCCAAGTCTTGTGGTGCATGGCGCCATTTTATTTTTAAGGTTTTGGTTTGAAACGGCTGGCGCTGAGAAACCTGCGGGTAGTCAAATAAAATGTGCTGATAAAATTCACGCCAAAGCAGTTCATCGAGCCACGTTTGTTGCCCTCTGTGGTCGATCTGGAAATAGCCACCTTGTTCACGAAACAGGGCTTGCAGACATTGGCGAATAGACAAGATGCCCAAGTTGAGATACAAGCCAATTCGACTGGTTCCATTGAGCGCTGGATAGTCCCGATCATCAGCATAACGACGCAGATGTTGTTCTATGAATTCATCTAAGCATTGCTGTGCATGATCTTCCCCAATCGGCCAAAGCTCGATCTGAGCAGCTAACAGCCCTGCGGGATAAAAAGGACGCAGATCAAATTCATTTTGCCATAGCTGATGCGGGGCGAGAGCCGTTTGGGCTTCGATCGCAGGATAACAACTGGGCACACTGATGGTCAGTTTCTCGTAGCAATTTTTCTTAAATGCACCGAAAACCTGATAAGGATGTCCAGATTGATTGCGAATACTGCCAACAGGAAACAGGGTGCGGTCATGGTACAGCTCGACAGAGATCTGCTGCTGTTCTAATAACTGTTGTACTTGATGATCGCGTTGGAGTTCATTCACACCGTGTTCAATATGTGCATGAACCGTGTGTACATTGAGCTGAGTACATAAGGTTAAAAGCTCAGTAGCGATGTCTGACCAATCGGGAATATGCTGAATAATCAGTGGAATATTTAGTTCAGCCAATTGTTGTCGCAAAAGTTCTAGTTGGGCAAGATAGCGATGGATTTTAATGGGGGCATCATCATGCCTTGTCCATTGTTCAGGAGAAAGCGCAATAAAGGCAACCGTCGGACCAGACTGTGTCGCCTGCCACAGAGCACTATGGTCATGTCGCCTTAAATCTTGTCGAAACCAAACCAGTTGCATGTTTATTGCCTCTTGTTTTGTTGGAAATATTACAGGAAATACGGGGTGTCTATTGGTGATAAAATCATCTAAAAAATATCGATTTTTATAAAAAACCATATAATATCTATGGTTTAAGTTAACCGATTGCGCACAATCCTGTCAGCTTAAGCGTACAAGCAACGAAGTTTTTGACGCTAGGCGCACTTTTAAATTTTACCTAAGATGAACTCATACAGGAACAGGACGTTCCGGAACATAAAACAATAACAAAGTGTTCACCATCAGGACTGTGAAGCAAGACAGGAGTCATGCTTAAGTATCCATATAGAAAAAGCCCGACAGGATGTCGGGCTTTTTCTTTGTTTACAGATCCGTTCGTTTTGTAGAAACAGAGCATGTCTTTAAATTGGACTGGCGATAAAAAATCCCCTAAGCCGAGCCTTAGGGGAGGAAAGTGAAGTGAGCCGGTTGTGATTATTATGCTGATTATATGAGCTGTGACTGCATCAACAATTATGCTGATTTAGCCTGCACAACTTGCTGCTGTTGAGCTTCCAGTTCACGAACCAGTGGCAACACTTTTTCGCCAAAGTATTCCACTTCTTCAATGAAGTGGAGAAAACCTGAGAGAACCAAATCGACGCCTACACTTTTGAGTTCCACAATGCGTTCAGCAATTTGTTGTGGCGTGCCAATCAGATTGGTTTTAAAGCCGTCGTTATATTGAACCAAATCTTCAAAAGTAGATTTTGCCCAGTTTCCTTCGCCTTCTTTGGTGGATGCACCTGCTTCACGAGTTGCATCGCCAAAGGCATTGACCGCTTCGGTATTGGCATTGTCGATAATCGCTTGAAGCACCGCTTGGGCTTCTTCCTCCGTATCTCGGGCAATGATGAAGGCATTGACGCCGATTTTGACCTGATGGTTATTGGCTTTGGCTTTTTCACGAATATCGTCGATCTGCTTTTTCAATTCAGCAGGGGTATTGCCGTTGGTGAAGTACCAGTCGGAAACACGTGATGCCATGTCACGTGCTGCACGTGAGCTGCCGCCTTGGAAGATTTCGATATGCGGTTTTTGCACCGGTTTTGGAGATAGGGTGTAGTCTTTAAATTGATAGTATTTACCATCAAAACTAAAGTTATCCTGCGTCCAAACACCTTTTAGGCTACGAATGAATTCTTCAGAGCGCGCATAGCGTTGATCATGCTCGGGCCATTCTTCACCAATCGCATCAAACTCTCCACGGAACCAACCACTCACAACATTAATCGCAATACGGCCATTGGTAAGATGATCGATGGTCGCCAATTGTTTTGCAGCCAGAGCCGGTTTCCAAGGGCCGGGTAAAATCGCTGCAATGACTTTGAGCTTTTCGGTTTTGGCTAAAATACCATGACTGAAACTGACAGATTCGTGTTGATTTTCCGCGTTATAGCCTGCGGTAAAACGAATTTGAGTCAGCGCATAATCAAAGCCACTTTTTTCTGCAGCTTGTGCCAAACGCACGTTATAGTCATAGCTCCAATCGGTACGCTGTTCAATATTACTGACCACCAAACCACCACTGACGTTTGGTACCCAATACGCAAATGTAATGTTTTTTTCTTGTACTGACATTTTGCAAACCCTCGGGATCGAATTGTTATGCTGTGGTGTTTAGGCCACTTGCGTTTTTGGCTTTTTACTATGCAGTCGAGCTTCAGCAGCATCCAAACTTGGAACGGCTGCAGAAGGAAGGACTTCTTCTTGCTCGATTTGCTTATTAATGCCCAAGTTTTGGTTGGCTTGTTGAGACTTGGCTTTCACCACTTCAGCACGCTGACCTTTGGCTGGAGCCCATTCCAAAATCGGCAGCGCACGTGCTACAGCTAAAGTAATGCGGTCACGGAGTAATTCACTATGAATGGTGTATTCAGGGGTGAAATCACGATCTGTTGCATAGACCCCAATCGGTAATGTTTGCGCTTGGAAGAAACTGAACAATGGACGCAGTTGATGTTCAAGCACTAAAGCGTGGCGTTCAGAACCACCTGAAGCTGCAAGCAAGACAGGTACATCCACCAATGCAGTTTGTTCGACAAAGTCAAAGAAGTGTTTAAACAGGCCTGTAAATGAAGCACGGTAAACTGGCGTTCCAACAATCAGCGCATCAGCAGCTTCAACGGCAGCAAGGTCATCTTGTACACGTTGTGGCAATTGGTTACGGTAAATCGCCCCACCTAATAAATTGCCAATTTCGCTAAACTTAATAAAATGCACATTGATTGGAGTTGCATCACCGAGCTCATCAACAATGGCTTGTACCAAAGCTTCAGTTTTAGATGGATTGTTTAGACCACCTGACACAGCAACAATATTCAGGGGTTTTTGTAGATTAACTTGAGACATTTTTTAAACCTAAAAGTGTGGTTTCTCGGAATGCCTTTTATTAATCCCGATGGGTGGATCACTGTAAAATAACGAAAATCAGAAAAGTTATCTGATTTTTAGATATGTTGGGAAAACCTCAAGATTCGTGAAATTTCAAATTTTAAACTGTTGATATTTCAACATATAATGCTTAGATATAAGCATTTTTACTGTGTTGATAAAATTTATATGAAAATATGATTAGATTTAAAGATTTATAGAAAATGCGAAAAAAGACGCATTTTAGGTGAAAATCTACATTTTAAATGCAAAAAAATAAGTTCTTGCATATCCTTCACATAGCATGTGTGGTTAGAATAGGGTCATTGTGCACAAGATCTCTCACGTTGCTTATGAATATTTTAATCGTTGATGATCACCCGCTGTTTCGTCATGCTTTAATTCAGGCGGTTCGTTATAGTTTGCCTCAGGCGCAAATTCATGAGACTGCAGCAGTCAATGAATGCTATGAACGTCTTGAAAATGGCCCTGAGCCTGATCTTGTGTTATTGGATTTAAACTTGCCGGGTGCTTCAGGCTTTTCTGCCTTGGTGCATATTCGCGCACAATATCCATCGATTCCAATCATTGTGGTCTCTGCGCATGAAGAAGCGTCGATTATCCAACGTGCGATTGCACATGGTGCGATGGGTTATATTCCAAAATCTGCACATCCAAGCCACATTGGTGAAGCGATTCGTCAAGTCTTAGAAGGCGAGATTTGGTTACCACCAAATTTACCTGCCAACATGAACTTTGACCCACGTGCTGCAGATGAAACAGCATTGGCAGAACGTATTCAGTCTTTAACACCGCAACAATTCCGCGTGTTAATGATGGTGGCGGAAGGTTTGCTGAACAAACAAATTGCCTATGAGTTGGATGTGTCTGAAGCAACTATTAAAGCGCATGTAACGGCGATTTTCCGTAAGTTGGGCGTACAAAACCGAACTCAAGCTGTATTGGCAATTAATGCATTGAATATTGAAGAAAAGAAAATCTAAGGATTTTTTCAAAAAAAAAAGACCTCCACAATGGAGGTCTTTTTTTATGCTGTTTAAGTACTAATGCTGGTGCTGGATCATTTCGCTTTAAATGCCGTGCGGTTATTAAAAGCGACAAATCAATCCAACAATAACTTAAGCAATATAGTCTTGCTTAGGCGTCAAATCCGTACAGTACAAAGGGTTGAGCGCACATTGCAGTTCATCAATTTGTTCATCGGACACATAGCCGCGCGCTTTGAGATAATCCGCGACACGGTCATCACGTAAACTCAGAAAAGCAGCATCATAAACACCCAAATCAACAAATAGAGCTGCAGTTTCTAAACTGTTAAAACGGTCCAGATAAACATCATTGTCATACATCAGGAAGATATGGTCTTGCTTGGAGTTGGCATCGACATTTAAACGTTGTGCCAATTCAAATGGCGCTGTTTTAATAAACAGTAAATCGGATAACTCATCAAACTGTGTTTTATCTAGCTGGTTTTGGTCGGTTTTGACTTTACCGAGCCACGCTTTAAACACCAAGACCGCACCACCACGCAGTAGCATGCTCCAAATCTGATGACGGGTGTCCAAACCTAAGCCATTGGATTCGGCTTCTAAATTTTGCAGCAGTAGATCTTCTTGTTCTGCCAGTCGATCAAATAAGCCAAGACCTTGGGGTTTGTAGGCATTCGGCGCAAAGACATCAAAATTCAGTTCGTCAAACACTTGTAAAGCGAGAGGAACGGCACTGTGATAGAGCGTTTCCAGCGCTTCGACTTGCACATCACTTAACTTGCTGAACTTAAATAATTGACGCCAGTCGATCTCTGGCAAAATGGCATTGGCACCATACTGACGATGAAACTGTAGATTTTGATCAAAACCATGCGGCATTGTTTCTGAAATATTCACAAGATCACTCCTAATATGCGGGGGAGATCAGCTTCTCAAGTGTTGAGTTATGATGCTTCTTGAATTGGCTTGAAACTGATCAACTTCTTATGAATATTTTTAAAACGAACGGCGACAGCTAAATATACGACTAAAGTTTTAGTTTTTATTTTTGGTTATAAAAATCTTATTTAAATCAAATAGATTTTTAATTGTAACTAAGTGTACAAGTGTTCACTCACGCATTCGATATCTTTTGCCATAGGCAATCAAAATTTGATATTTCTGGCTAATAAATAGACGAAATATCGGGGTTATTTTGAATGATCTTGCCGCTGAGACAAATTTTTTTGCAAGTTCGGTAAGTTTAAGTAAGAGCAAGGTAAACAAAAGCCCATTTCATGTGACTGAAATGGGCTATTTTTTACAGAGCGATGTCCTGTAACAGCGCTACTGATTTGAAATTTTCAAACCAGATAACCATGAACGCAGTGAAGCCGGTTTCAATGGTTTTTTCAGTAAGACGATGTTTAACTCTTTTAGACGTTGCGGTAGTTCAGGATCAGAATCTGCGGTAATCAGCGCCACAGGGACATTTTCCTGACGGTTATCTAAAATAAAGTCGAGACCGATCTTGTTGTTATTCAAGTGTTGGTCAACCAACCAAACTTGAATATTTTCTTGTTGAATCAATTCCATGGCCTGTTCAGGTTCAGTGGCTTTAAAGACTTGATAGCCCCATTTGGTCAGTAAGGTCGACATCCCTTCCAAAATCGTTTCATCATTGTCTAAGCACAGAATCTTATAGGCTTTGGTTTTCAGCGGAACGGCTTGAGTCGGTGCAGCGACCACTTTTGGCGCAGCGACCACAGGGACTTCAATCATAAAGCACGAACCATGACCAAGTTCTGAGAACACATGTACTGGGTAGTCGAGTAGGCTGGTCATGCGTTGCACGATGGCTAAACCTAAGCCCAGACCCTGTTCACCCCATGGAGAGGTGTGTCCACAGCGTTCAAACTCTTGGAACAACTTAATGCGCTGTTCTTCCGCGATCCCAGGACCTGTATCCCAAACGCCAATACGAATATGTCCCGGACGTGCTGAACGTAGCACACCCACCACAACACGACCACGCGCCGTATAGCGTAAGGCATTGCTGACGAAGTTTTGAATAATGCGACGAATCCACTGTGGGTCGGTGTCAATCCAGAACTGAGCATCATGTACGGTCAGTTTGATATTACGCTGTGCTGCAATCGATTTAAATTGCAGTTCAAGATCGCTGAGTAAGTCATGTAGTGGATAAGGCTGACGTTTCGGTTGGATCGTTCCGCCTTCGAGTCGAGCAATGTCCAAGAGGGCAGAGAGCATACTTTCCGCACCATGCAGCGCACGATCAAGTTGCTGAAGCGTTTTACGATCATCGTCATTTTGTACGCTTTGCTCGAGGGCGGTACTAAACAGGCGCGCAGCATGCATCGGTTGCAATAAGTCATGGCTTGCAGCAGCAATGAAGCGGCTTTTCGACATATTGGCTTTATCGGCTTGCTCACGTGCCAATTGTTGTTCGGACAGGGCATCTGCCAACTGTTGGGTACGGTCTTGTACACGCCCTTCAAGCAAGGCTTCATTTTCACGGAATGCGGTAATATCGGCAAAGGTCGTGACGAAACCACCGCCTTCGATCGGGTTACCGCGCATCTGAATTACACGACCATCTTTACGAATCCGTTCAAATTCGTGTGCGCTGCCGACTTGCATCCAATGCATACGTTTACGCACATGTTCTTCGACTGAACCAGGACCACATTCGCCGCGTTCAGCGTTATAACGAATCAAGTCTGAAATTGGACAACCGACATAGACAATGTCTTTTGGATAATCGAACAGTTTGAGGTATTGATTATTCCATGCCACCAAACACATGTTTTCATCAACCACGGACACACCTTGGGTCATATGGTCGATCATGGTCATGATCAGATTTTGGTTAAAGCGCTGCCACTGTGACGCTTGGTCAAGAATATTGGCGACCTGACCGAGTGCTAAACCATTATTGACCATGGCTGTGGTGAGTAAGGTACGGGCAGATGCCGCACCAATGGTGCCTGCAAGATACTGTTCGGTAAAACGCCACCACATGCCGTTGGCGCTGCTATTTTCATTCAAAACGACATTGTTTTGTGCGCAAAATTGGTTGAAGGCACGCATGGTTGGACCTTCACCGGTGATGCGTTTTGCCAAGGTAATTAGATCACCAACTTTTAAGCGTGCCACATCATGGTGAATATAGCTGATGTCGTTTGATGTGCTTTGAGCCGGGAGCGGTTTGGTTTCATAATAAAAGAAACTTTCGGCCTGAATTTGCTCGGCAACGCTTGGGCGGAAGACGCGGGAAATCCAAATATAGAGGGTGATATTTAATCCAAGTGCCCAAACTACGCCATGGGTAAGGGGATCGAAAGACTCAAACCCTAACAGGGCTTCAGGACGTAACCAACTCAAGCCGAGAGGTCCCTGACTTAAAAGATTTTCGGTAAATGTTTTAAATTGTTCAGGCAGGCTACGCAATACGGTTGGCAATAGCAGGGTATAAGCCCACATGCCGAAACCGACCAACAGACCTGCATATACGCCTTGCTTACTTCCGCCACGCCAATACAAACCACCAATTAATGCCGGTGCAAACTGTGCCACAGCACTGAAGGCCAATAGGCCAAAGACCGATAATTGGTCAATGTCATTGAAGAAATGGAAGAACAAGAAGCCCAATAACATGACCGCTAAAATACACACACGACGTGTAAATTTCAGTACGAGTGGTAGGCGTTTGTCATGACGTGACAATAAGCGTGTACGCCACAGTGCAGGCATGATCAAGTCATTACTGAGCATAATCGACAAAGCCACTGACGACACCAACAGCATACCTGTCGATGCTGAAAAACCACCGAGAAAGGCAAGTAAGGTCAACCAGTCTTGGTTATAACTTAAAGGCAGTGAGAGCACAGCAACATCGGGGATTGCCAAGTAGGCAGGTGCTGCATGCAGCGCCCAACTGGCAATCGGGATGATCGCAATAATGGTTAAAATCAGATAAATGGCAAACCAACGACGAGCACCACGGATATGCTTTTCATCTCGCAGTTCAACCACCGCGACATGGAACTGACGTGGTAGACAAATAATCGCTAATGCAGCCAATAAAGTTTGAATCCAGAAGCTTTCTGGCACACCTTTGAGCTGAACATCTTTAAAGGTGGTGTTGATGTCATGGCTGATTTGCGCCATGTTTTCAGGTGATTCAAAAACAAAGAAAAATGCGACTGCAAGTAGTGCAAACAGCTTGACGAAAGACTCAAATGCCACAGCCAACATTAAGCCGCCATGCTGTTCTGTATTGGCAATTTGTCGTGTCCCAAACATCATGGCCAAAATCGCCAAAACACCAGTCAAAAACAACACACTATTGGTGGTACCGGTCAGACCAGCGGTCGGTTCTAAAATGACCGTTGCACTTAGCGCAATCGCACGTAGCTGCAAGGCTAAATAGGGAATAATGGCAATCACGGCAAGGATCGTGACCAATGACGCTAAGGGGCCACTTTTACCATATCGTGCTGCTACAAAGTCGGCAATCGATGAAATGGCATGATGCTGACGGACACGGCCTAAACGTCGCCAAATATCATAGCCGAGCGCAACAAATAGCAGTGGCCCCAGATAGATTGGCAGGAAAATAATGCCCTCACGAACCGCGGCACCTGTTGCGCCATAAAACGTCCAAGATGAACAGTAAACCCCTAAAGTTAGACTAAAGAGAAGCATTCTGCCGCGAGTACTGAGCCTGCTGGCATGCTTTTCACCAAAGAATGCACATACAAAGAGTAATGCGATGTAAAGGGCCAATACCCCGACGATAAGCCAACTATTCATAGAGCCTGCAGCATATTAATTCTCGCTTAATGATAACGCATCCACAGGCTTAGGGAGGTTATTGCTCAAAATTTAACGACCAAAGTCTAAATTACAAGAGATAAGGAACATTGGTAAGTTTAGCTTCGAAATAATTCGAATTAGAAAATTGCGCGCCAAGGTTCGGCGTAAGGAGAACATTATGGATGAGAGACAGGTAGAACAAATTCTACAGAATCCAAAATTTAAGGAAATGGTTAGCCGTAAAAGTAAATTGAGCTGGACTTTGACGATCATCATGTTGGTGGTCTATGTCGGCTTCATGCTACTTGTGGGCTATAACAAAGAGTTCTTGATGCAATCCGTGAGTGGTGGTGTGACCACGATTGGTATGCCATTAGGTTTGAGCATTATTGTATTGTCATTCCTGCTCTGTGGTGTGTATTCGTACATTGCAAATAATAAATTAGATGCATTAAACGAAGAAG
The DNA here is from genome assembly GCF_002018365.1 of Acinetobacter amyesii. Classification (GTDB taxonomy): domain Bacteria; phylum Pseudomonadota; class Gammaproteobacteria; order Pseudomonadales; family Moraxellaceae; genus Acinetobacter; species Acinetobacter amyesii. Next base: position 97,163 of record NZ_MVKX01000006.1, on the reverse strand, counting down.
CAATGCGTGAAGTAGAAGCAATTACTCAAGAAAAAGGACTTCACTAAGATGAAATGGAATTCATTGAAAGCAACAGCACTGGCGGCTCCCGCTCTGCTCATGTCAAGCATGGCAATGGCAGGACCTGACTTAGGTGAAGCACAGCAACAAGCGACCAACTGGCATGCGATTATCATGTTCGCAATCTTTGTTGGCTTGACCTTGTTTATTACCAAATGGGCAGCGAAGCAAACCACGAACACTGCAGACTTCTATACTGCCGGTGGTGGTATTTCGGGTTTCCAAAATGGTTTAGCGATTGCCGGTGACTACATGTCAGCAGCATCGTTCCTCGGTATTTCCGCAATGGTATTCAGCTCTGGCTTTGACGGCTTGCTGTATTCATTAGGCTTCATGGTGGGTTGGCCAATCGTACTGTTCTTGGTGGCTGAACGTCTGCGTAACTTAGGTAAGTTCAACTTATCTGACGTGGTGTCATTCCGTCTTGCTGAGAAACCTGTCCGTACACTTGCAGCAGTAAGCTCGCTGGTGGTTGTAGCGTTCTACCTAATCGCACAGATGGTAGGTGCAGGTCAGTTGATCAAACTATTATTCGGTTTGAACTACAACATTGCGGTTGTGATCGTTGGTCTACTGATGATGGCGTATGTAATCTTCGGTGGTATGTTGGCAACGACTTGGGTACAGATCATTAAAGCAGTGATGCTACTTTCTGGCGCAACCTTCATGGCATTTATGGTCATGAAAGGCGTGGGCTTCAGCTTCTCTGAAATGTTCAATCAATCGATCCAAGTTTTCTCTAAAGTACATGATGTATCTTTAACTGAAGCTGCAAACATTATGGGGCCTGGTAAATTGGCTGCGAACCCAATTGATGCGATCTCTCTAGGTCTTGCATTGATGTTCGGTACAGCAGGTCTACCACACATCTTAATGCGTTTCTTCACAGTAAAAGATGCCAAAGAAGCGCGTAAATCAGTGGTTGTAGCAACAGGTTTCATTGGTTACTTCTACCTACTGACTTTCATCATTGGTTTTGGTGCGATCCTTTACGTTTCAAATAACCCACAATTCCTTGATGTAGCGAAAATGGCGGTAACTGGCAAGCTAGAGCTTGTTGGTGGTAACAACATGGCTGCGGTGCATTTATCTGATGCATTGGGCGGCGACTTGTTCATGGGCTTCATTTCAGCGGTAGCATTCGCAACGATTCTTGCAGTTGTTGCAGGTCTGACATTGTCAGGTGCTTCAGCAATTTCACATGACTTGTATGCAAACGTATTCAAGAAAGGTCAAACAACGCCAGAATCTGAACTTCGTATGTCTAAAATCGCGACTTTAGGTCTTGCGATCTTCGCGATGATTTTAGGTATCTTGTTCGAGAAACAAAACGTTGCATTCATGGTTGGTTTGGCATTCTCTGTAGCAGCGTGTGCAAACTTCCCAGTGCTTGTATTGTCGATGTTCTGGAAAGGTTTAACGACGCGTGGTGCGGTGATTGGTGGTGTGGTTGGTCTAGCAACTGCGGTGATTCTCATTGTATTGTCTAAAGCAGTTTGGGTAGATACATTTGCAATCTCTGAAACACCAGTTAACCCATTCAATGGTCCTGCAATCTTTGCAATGCCATTGGCATTCATCTGCTGCTGGTTGTTCTCTGTGACTGATAATTCAGCACGTGCGCAAGCAGAACGTAAAGCATTTGATGCACAGTATGTACGTTCACAAACTGGTATTGGTATCTCAGGTGCTTCAGATCACTAATCTGAATAGCCTAAAAAGCCCCAAACAAGGGGCTTTTTTTATATCTGAGTAAATTCTATGGAGCAGTGGGTCATGGACAAATCTCTGTCTTATTTGCGTGTATAACTTTCTCCATTGACCGACATTTTCCAATGGCCCTGATCATCTTGATAAGGTGAGCGCTGAATTGTGAATTGTTGAGAGAAATCATCCTGACCGATGCTAAAGCTCTGATCACCAAAACTGCTCAAATGGGCTTTTATTCTTGACTGTTCAGCACCACTGAAGGTTTGGTTGGCAATACTTTTTTCGGTATGTTCTTGATGATGATACGTGACTTCGCCCGACGCTTTGATCACTAATTCACTGTGGTTGTTTTGCCAAGTCCCCACATAATTTTCATGGCCTTTGAGGAGTGGACTGTTTTGTGTGCAGGCAGAGAGCATGAGCAGACAGAGGGGCGCAAATACGAGATGTTTTTTCATAATGAAATCTACCACGCAGGAGATTCCTTTAAATGTGCGCCTGAAAACTGAAACTTACAATAGGCTTTTTGAGTTTCAAGGGTGATCAAAAAACTGAGGCAGAACAGTATGCATATGTGATGTTTTTCAGGTCACGCTCAACAAATCTTTGCAGTATAAAAAACTCACTTCATGCTAATTTAAAATCAATCAGTTGATGATGCTTCAGATCGATCATTTCAGCACATGATAAAAATATTGAGATTGAAAATAATGCAAGGATTCGTGGATTTTTGGAAAAGCTTTAGACTTTTACCCTCAGCATGGCTGTTATTGGTGCAGTTTCTGATCTTGGTATTAACCGCGATTACCCGAGAAAGCCTGTCTTTTCGTGCGCTGATTTGGGTGCTTGGGGTGTTGGTGCTGTTGATCATTGCCAAAGTGATTCGCCAAACTCCGATGTTTACGATTCTTGGGCTAAGTTTTGTTGGCTGCGCCGTATTGTTTTCTACTTTGATTATGCTCGGTGTAAATCATCCGAATATTCAAATTATTGCGCATGCTTTTGAAGCCTGCGCGTATTTTAGTGCAGCCTATGGTGTATTGCGCTATATGTTTGCCGATCGCTATTTAACCAAAGATGAACTTTTTGCAGCAGGGGCAGTATTTACCCTCATCGCATGGGGTTTTGCCTTTCTCTATAGTATTTGTCAGCTGATTTATCCGGATAGTTTTGTGAACCCTGCAGAGCCGGGCATGCAGTCGTGGTTAGATTTATTATTTTTAAGTTTTAGTTTGCAGTCTGCCACGGGCTTGTCAGATCTCATGCCTGTGAGTGCGCCAGCACGGGTGTTGGCGATGCTTCAAATGTTCTGCGGGGTGATGTATTTGGCTCTCATCGTTTCACGCTTAATTGCTTTGCAATATATTGCCCATTTACCGGAACGCCATGAGCCCAAAGACAAATAATGGCAGAATAAAAAAGGACGCAAATGCGTCCTTTTTGGTATTCAGTATCTAATATGAATTAGAAACGGAATTTAGCGTTTACGCCAACAGTTTGAGTGTCAAGCGCAACTTCTTCAGCATTAGCATTTACATAGCTAGCACCAACTGCAACAGCAGGAGTGATGAAGTAGTTTACGTTCGCGCCCCAAGCTGAGTCTGGAGTACCAGCAAAGCTAGATTCAGCGTAAGAAGCACCAACGCTTAATTTAGGAGTTACGAAAAGATCAGTTTTGAATTGGTACGCAGTGTCATCACCGTAGATGATGCCTGATTCGAAACCAATTGCCATGTTAGTGTCGTCGATTGCGCCAACATATTTAGCACGTGCAGTGATTGCGTCTTGGTCTTGACCAATAGTCGCAGCTTCTGCAGCAGCTTTAGCAACACCGTTACCCATAACGTTGAACGCGTCAACAGCAGCTTGGTCAGCAACGCTAGTGTAACCAACAGCAACTAAGAAGTTTTGAGTTGGAAGCGCACCAACTTCTAATGCATAACGGTCGCCATTGTTGTCAGCGAATTTTTGGTTTTTGCTGTCAAGAATAGTGTGGCTGTAAGACGCGCTTGCATATACAGGAACAACTTTAGTTGGAACATAAGCTTCAGCTTTAGCACCAAAGTTATGAGCAATTACGTCAGTACCTTTTGAACCAACTTCACCGTAGTTGTAAGCAACAGATACGTTAGAAGCTTGGTTTAAGAATGCAGCTTCTGCTAAAGGACCTTTTGTAGAGTCAACATTTTTGAAGTAGTAAGTACCTTGAACACCACCAATGAAATCTTTGTCATTTGCAGTTGTGTCGATGTATTCTGCTTGGCCTTGAACTTCAAATTGGTAAGCTTGAGCACCGGTCATGGCTAATAATAAAGCAGTGGCTAAACCGAGTTTTTTCATGATTTTCTACCAGTTGTTACAAATGGATTAAACGTTGAGCATTGTATTGTAACAATATATTAAGTCAATGATCCTAAAGGTTATTATTCAGTCTCTGACTCAGATCTTTATTTCATAATAGGAAATTCAGTTTTTACTCTAACTAATAAGTCACTGAAAAAAAATCATTGAGAACAATCAAATAAGTTTGACTAAAGTCGTAATCGAAAAAATAGGCTTGAAAAATTAAACAACTTTTCGATCTAAAATAACAATCAATATATTTATTTTTATCTAAAATAACATTTAATACGAAGGGCAAATTCTAACGCTTTTCACGTATTTGAAGCGATAAATTGCGGCTTTGACTGCTGAATTGTTGGGCAAAAACTGTTTATTTGCATAGTAAATGGACGTTTTTGTTTTAAATCTGAGGTCTACTTCACTTAAATGAATATCTTAGTGATAAATTTAATATCCTTGTGAAATACTTGGCTTTACATCAGATTTTATTTGATTCATAATTTGCCAATCGAGTCGTCACACAGTTTAAAAGTGTGACTTTGACCCTGATTCTCCATCATTTGTTTTTTATTCGCCCAGCTTTCCCCAAGGTTGGGCTTTTTTTTGTCTAAAAGTGGAACTTTACCGCAAAGATTATAGATAAAACGGACATGGAATAAAAATAAATGCCCTTTTATGGTGCATATATTATTGGATTTATCATCGAGTTCTGTAGGCACAGACAAAAAAAATCCTGATTTTCATGGAAAATCAGGATTTTTTAGCCAAAATTTTCGGGAAACTAAAATATTCTGCTGAGGAAGAAATCTAGCGTGCCCTAATACGGTGCATTCTGCACCAATTTATTGCAATTGTAAATATTTATTTAAGCAAGTTCATAAAAAAATTTATTCCTTTCAAATATGTTGCTGTTTTTTTAGCGAATTATCTCGTTTTAAAGTGATAAAAATGTGACAGGTTAAACACATTTGTATAGAATTTAGAGGTATAAATGTTCACTTTACAAATTAATAAATTATTGATCATTAATTTAAATATTCCCGCGTTTAGTTGAGAAGTGGGTTGGGGTATGCAACAAGTGTGGGGCATAAAATAGATGGAAACATTACGAACAGAGCATATTAGTAAGCGCTTGCAACTTGCGATGCTAGTAATCGTCTTGTCTATCGTATTTATTAGTGTTCCATTGATTGTGAGCAGCAATCAAAACTACCTCAAAAGTGCCGAAGCGCTGAAAGAAATTCAGATGCTGAAAATGGTGGCAGATTTAACCAACCAAATTTCCCGTGAACGTGCGCCAGCCAACAGTGCAATGTCGAGTCAAGGTGAACAGCGCGAGCAAAAAATTATTGAGTTGGCTGAATATCGTCAAGGCGTCGATCAGCAATATCAAGACACACTGAAGGTTTTAAAAGAAGCGGGCTTTGCACCGATCGCCCAGCAGTTAGAGTCCAATTTATATCCGTATTTGTTGCAGGGTCGCAAAACGGTCGATCAATATATTGCGCTGCCGACACAACAGCGTGAAGCTAAAAAATTGGATCATGCCATTTTGGCGATGTTCCAAGCTTGGGATCAAAGCTATATTGCCTTGCAGAAATTGGTCAATCATTCACATGGTAAAGATACCCGTGTATCGAATTATTACACGCTGATTTTATTACTAGCAGAATTACGTGATCAGGCGGGACGAGTCGCATCAAACATTATGGCTGCGGTATCGTTTCAACAGGAAATTCCAGAGCAAAATCTAGCGCGGACTTTACAAACCCAGCGTCAAACACGCTATCTGTGGGAATTGATCAATGTCGTGCAGTCCGAACATGACAAAACACCCGAGTTTAAACAGTTACATCATGCGGTACGGACGGAATTTTTAGATAAAGGTTTACCGATTATCGACGGTTTGGCGCAAAAAAGTCTTCAACATCAGCGTTATCACATGGATGGCACTCAGCTCACTGATGCAATGGTGGATAAATTTGTCACAGTGGTGGAATTGCAAAGTTATATTTTAGATTACAGTCTAAAAGTGGCTGCGGACGAACGACGTGAAGCACGAAATAAATTAATCTTTACACTCTTTCTCTCGCTCGTGTCATTACTGACCGCTGTATTAACGATGTTCTATGCCAAGAAATGGGTGTTTGAACCTTTAATTCGTGCACGTAATCAGTTATTTAAATTGGCTCGGCACCGACAAATTGATCAAGGCGTGATTGAGCCCACCAAATTAGGTTATCTCAGTTTATTTGACGCCATTCAGCATATTGAAAATATGCTAGAACAACGTGATGCCTTTGAGTTTCAGCTTAAACATATTGCCAATACGGACTCACTCACCAATGTTGCCAATCGTTTTGCTTTAGATGAATATATTAAATTTCGTGATAGCCAAAATTCAGGTTTTTTACATACAGCACTGATCGTGATTGATATCGATCACTTTAAACAGGTGAATGATCGTTATGGGCATATTGTTGGCGATTTGGTGATTCAACATGTTGCCAATCAATTACGCCAACATATTCGTTCATCTGACTTGGTGGTGCGATATGGTGGAGATGAGTTTTTAGTCCTGATCGAGGGGATTGATATGCTCAAAGCCCAGCACATTGCTGAAACTATACGGCATGATATTCAGCATGTGAATTTCAATTTGGCAGAAGACGAAGCCGATCTCATCGTGACGGTGAGTATTGGTGTTGCTGTGGGTGCCAAAAGCTGGATCGATTTATTAGAGCGCGCAGACCAAGCATTGTTTAAAGCCAAAGCTGCGGGGCGTGATCGTGTTTCAGCCTAAACGCAGCTTGGTATTCATAAATATCTTGATAGATTCATATAGTTAGCCAGAAAAATGAATTAATCTTCATCTTTATATAATTTATTGCAGGCTTGTTGGTTCATTTGACTGCCGTCTTCATTCCAACACTGGGCTTGGGTAATTTTGCCTAAATCGTACTGAAGCACCGCTTCAGGTTGCCCATTGTCATACCAAATTTTATAACTGTTATGACGAACGCCATTCCGATAATAACCTTGGCGTTCTAGTTTGCCGTTTTCAAACCACATTTTCAGCTCACCAATCAGTTTATTGTTTTGAAAATTGGCATAGGTCCATGGTTTACCATTACTGTACCAGCGTTGGCGCAGGCCATTTTCGATCCCATTTTTATAATTTTGAGAAAAAGCCAGTTGCCCATTTGGATGCCAAATTTTGTAATCCCCCTGAGATTCACCATTGATGATGCTACTTTCTTGTTCTTTTATCCCATTGGCAAACCAAAACTCAAGTTTGCCCTCGTACTCTCCATTTTTATAGGCAATGCGGCTACGGGGTTTGCCGTTGGGGAAGAAACTTTCAAATACGCCTGAGCCTTGAATGCCATCTGGAAAGTGAATTAAATGTTCACATTCACCATTTTTAATTTTGCTGTTGCTCAGAAAGATGGTGGTCAGGGCATTGCCATTGGCATAGACATATTGATTTTCATAGATCCCTTTGTGTGAAGTCGGGGTACTGAGGGCTTTACACTGTGGCTTATCTTTCCATGGGCTAAGATCGGGGTCTTCTTGTGAGACAAACAGCACCATGTATTCATTCAGATAGCCATCGGCAAAGCTATATATTGGACATAATAAGAGACTGAAACTTAAGATAAATTTATTCATTGTTAGTATGCTTTTATATTTTAAAAAGTTAAAAATATTCGTTGTTGAGTCCACGATAGGCGTCATCATAAGGATGTTTTGTTTAAAAATAAATAGTCGATATGCTGAGTTTTCGACAGATACAAGACTGTTGAAAAGTAAACAATTCAGGTTTGAACTTCATCTTATACTATGGACTTTAAACACCATAAAAATAGTGCAATGAAAAAAATATATCTATCGTTGATGACTGTCCTGAGTTTGTCAGCATGTACAACAAATGAAGGCATGTTGGATTCATCTCAACACTTAAAACAGACGGCTCAAGCCAATTTAGAAAGTTCACGGGTGAGTGAGATTCCGTCTTTATTTAATCAAGCACAGACACAGGCGGTATTTGTCACATTTGATGGTCAGCGCATGAGCCATTATGGCAATGACTTACAGCGCGCCCAGACAGAATACATTCCCGCATCTACTTTTAAAATGTTAAATGCATTAATTGGTTTGCAGCATCAGAAGGCGACAGCCACTGAAGTTTTTAAATGGAAAGGTGAAAAACGTGCTTTCCCATCATGGGAAAAAGACCTGACTTTGGGTGAAGCCATGCAAGCGTCTGCGGTTCCTGTATATCAGGAACTGGCAAGGCGAATAGACTTGGCGTTAATGCAACAAGAAGTCAAACGGGTCGGTTTTGGCAATGCCAATATTGGCAAACAGGTGGATTATTTTTGGTTGGTTGGGCCGTTAAAGATTACGCCTGAACAAGAAGCCAAATTTGCATATCAGCTTGCGACAGAGAAATTACCGTTTGATGTCACGGTGCAAAGGCAAGTCAAAGACATGCTTTATATTGAGAGTCGTGGCGATGCAAAATTGTATGCCAAGAGTGGTTGGGGCATGGATGTGGAACCTCAAGTCGGTTGGTATACCGGTTGGGTAGATGATGGTCATGGCAAGATCACGGCGTTTAGTTTGAATTTGCAGATGGTAGCAGGGGATGATGTGGCGGAGCGTAAGCAGTTAACTTTGGATGTGTTGGATAAGTTAGGTGTGTTTCATTATTTACGCTAATTATATGAGTTTTGAGTTTTGAGTTTGCATGTCCTCACTTTGCATTGGGTTTGAGTTTCCATTGCGTAGGAGATTCCTACTTTTGAAAGCACAAAAGTAGGCAAAATGCTTTTGTTTGACTGAGGGCACATCCATGTCGCCGTCATGTAAATAATTTTATTGATTACAGTCGATCAAAGACAGATCCCATGTTTGGTGTAAATAGTTTGTGATACAGTCTTGCAGCATATGCATCTGTCATACCTGAAATATAGTCGCATATCACTCTATTTTTATTTTCCGACTTTTCATATTGTTCAAAGGTGGATTTTGGTAAAAGTTGTTTTGGATTATTTGATAATACTTCAAATAACTCTACGACAATTTTTTGGCCCTTATAATCCAGAATTTGAATTTCAGGTTGTTTAATTACATTGTCGACTACGAATTTTTGGATGATTCCGAGAGCTTTAACATCATCTTCAGTTTCAAGAGTTGCTGTAAAATCTAATAAAGGGTGTTGAAAGAGATTTTTTTTATGAATTTGGGCTTTCTTTAGAAAATAACGCACTAATTTGCTAATAGCATGCTTACGCTCCTTATTATTTGCTCCAAATAATAAACTTGATATTTGTTCAATATGATGAGTAAGTTCAATATTTAGTTCACTTATCTGAGAAAGCACTTGGTTCTTCCATTGGGACTCAGTAACTAAGCGTAAAGCTACAGCATCTTCAAGATCATGAATACCATATGAAATATCATCAGCTAGTTCCATAATAGAAGAATCAAAGGACGTATAAAGGGGTTTATTAGGTTTCTCCGGGTTAATGGTCATGAATTTTTCTAAGTCGTCTTTAGTGAAAATTGAAGCAACCCATGATGTAAATAGATCTGCTTCAGTATCCAATATACATTTAGGTGGATGGTATTCACTGAGCTGTAGAGGTGTATGTAAATTTTTATTATTTTCTGTGGGTGGATATATTTTATTAAATTTAGAATATGGAACGGGATATTTAATTAAACCCAACAAAGTGCGTCTTGTTAAATTCATTCCATTTTCTGGTGTATATTCGGCTAATTTAGAAACAATTCTCAGCGTTTGTCCATTACCCTCAAAGCCACCATCCTTTGTCATACAATAATTTAATGCTACTTCTCCACCATGGCCAAAAGCTGGATGACCAATATCATGAGCTAAACAGATACTTTCAATCACATTTTGAGATGGTATTAGATCTAGATATTCTGGGTTACTTTTGTATCTACTTTTTAAACTTTCAGTAATTCCAAAGCCTAACTGAGCTACTTCAAGAGAGTGAGTTAGTCGAGTACGATAAAAATCACTGTCTCCAATACCTAAAATTTGGGTTTTTGCTTGTAAACGTCTAAATGAAGCTGAGTGAATAATACGAGCACGGTCAATTTGATATGCGATATCTCTAGAGTGGGAGTTCCAATCATTATCTTGTGTTTCGGTATGATTTACACGCGTTTCTAATAACTGATGATCTAGCATCAAATACCTCTTTTTATCATAAAGTAAAAATTTGTTTTTTAAAGGTTTTTCAACCTGAAGTTTATGATAATGAGGTAGGTTCCCTCTTTTTCAAGAGGGAGTTATTTGTTTACTTCAACATCGGCTTTAAGAACTTCGCTGTATGCGACACTTTATTCTTCGCAACAAATTCAGGTGTACCTTCGGCAATAATCATACCGCCACCTGCACCACCTTCAGGGCCTAAGTCCACAATCCAATCGGCAGTCTTAATCACATCCAAGTTATGCTCAATCACCACGATGGTATTGCCCTTATTACGTAGCTCATGCAGGATGTCGAGCAATTTGGCAATATCATGGAAGTGTAGACCTGTCGTCGGTTCATCAAGCACGTACAAGGTTTTGCCTGTATCGCGTTTTGCCAACTCACGTGCCAATTTCACACGCTGCGCTTCACCACCTGAAAGTGTGGTTGCAGACTGACCCAAACGGATGTAGCCCAAGCCCACTTGGTTCAAGGTTTCCAAACGACGGTGAATCACAGGAATAGCATCAAAGAAATGCATCGCATCTTCAACCGTCATTTCTAAGACATCTGAAATGTTACGACCTTTATAACCAACTTCTAACGTTTCGCGGTTATAGCGCTTGCCATGGCAGGCATCACAAGGCACATACATATCGGGTAAGAAATGCATCGCCACTTTAATCATACCGTCACCTTCGCAGGCTTCACAGCGACCACCTTTCACGTTAAACGAGAAACGACCTGCGGCATAACCACGTGCTTTGGCTTCAGGAGTTTGTGCAAACAGTTCACGAATAGGGGTGAACAAACCGGTGTAAGTTGCAGGGTTTGAACGTGGTGTACGACCAATTGGGCTTTGGTCAATATCGACGACTTTATCGAGGAACTGTAAGCCATCAATTGAGTCAAATTTTTCCGCAGTCAGTGTGGTTGCACCGTTCAATTGAGTTGCTGCAAGCGGCAATAATGTCCGGTTAATCAGTGTCGATTTACCTGAACCCGACACACCCGTTACACAGGTCATCACCCCTAAAGGAATGGTCAGGTCGACATTTTTCAGGTTATGACCCGCAGCACCCATTAACTTGATTTGTTCTTCAGGTTTCGGTGGCTGTACACGTTGTTTTGGAACTTCGATTTTTAACTTGCCTGATAAATACTGACCTGTCAGCGAGTCAGGGTTTGCCAAAATTTCATCATAAGTTCCTTCGGCAATCACATGACCGCCATGCACACCTGCACCCGGACCAATATCAATAATATGGTCAGCCGCTCGAATGGCATCTTCATCATGCTCAACGACGAGCACGGTATTACCAAGGTCACGTAGGCGAACTAAGGTTTCAAGCAAGCGGTCATTATCACGCTGATGTAGACCAATTGACGGTTCATCGAGGACATACATCACGCCCATAAGGCCTGCACCAATTTGTGAGGCCAAACGGATACGCTGGGCTTCACCGCCCGAAAGTGTTTCTGCCGAGCGCGATAAGCTTAAATAGTTCAAACCTACAGAGACGAGGAAGTGCAAACGTTCACGGATTTCTTTGAAAATCTTGTCGGCAATTTCGCCTTTGGCACCGCTTAAGTTGAGATCTTGATAATAGCTTTCAGCATCGCCAATTGACATCTTAGTGATCTGGGCGATGGTCTTATCTAAAATTTTCACATTACGTGAGATTTCATTCAGACGAGAACCATCACAAGCATCACAAGCGGCATTTGACAAATACTGTGCTAAATCTTCACGTACATAGTTGGATTCGGTTTCACGGTAGCGACGTTCTAGGTGCGGCAAAATCCCTTCAAACGCTTGTACACGTTTGTGCGAACGACCACGTTCATCGATATAACTCAGGTCAACTTTTTCTTTACCTGTCCCATATAGAAATTTCTTTTTGGTGTCGGCATTGAGTTCATTCCACGGTGTATCTAGTGAGTAACCAAAATGATCGGCGACTTTTTGAATCATGCTGTAGTAATACGGACGTTGACGGTCCCAACCACGGATTGCCCCTTGGCTAATCGAAACTTCATTATTGGGAATCAATTTGTCAGCACTAAAATGGCTGCGTGTGCCTAAACCATCACAAACAGGGCAGGCACCGAATGGATTATTGAAGGAAAATAGACGCGGTTCCAGTTCACCAACGGCACGTTCACATTCAGGGCAGGAGTGTTTGGCTGAAAATACGCGGTCTTCTTGTTCACCTTTCATCCACGACAAAATGGCAATATCACCGCCCATGCGTAAAGCGGTTTCAAAACTTTCTGCAATCCGGTTGCCAAGATCATCACGCACCTTAAAACGGTCGACCACCACTTCAATGGTGTGCTTTTTCTTTTTGTCTAATTCGGGTGGTGTGTCGATATCAATGACTTCACCATCGACACGGGCACGAACGAAACCCTGACCTTGTAATTGTTCAAATAAGTTGGTGTATTCACCCTTACGGTCACGGACCACAGGGGCAAGCAACATAAGCGCCGTACCTTCTTCTAGACCTTTGACGGTATCGACCATTTCAGACACAGTCTGAGCCACCATCGGGAGGTCATGTTCAGGACAGTATGGTGTGCCAACACGGGCATAGAGTAGACGTAAATAGTCGTAAATTTCGGTGATCGTTCCCACCGTCGAGCGTGGGTTATGGCTGGTTGATTTTTGTTCGATGGCAATCGCGGGACTCAAGCCTTCAATCGAGTCGACTTCGGGCTTTTCCATTTGCGAAAGGAATTGACGCGCATAGGCAGATAAGGACTCAACATAGCGACGTTGACCTTCAGCATACAAGGTATCAAAAGCCAAAGAGGACTTCCCTGAACCAGAAAGACCCGTAATGACCACAAACTTGTCGCGTGGAATATCGAGTGACACATTTTTTAAGTTATGGGTACGTGCGCCTCGAATACGGATATGGCTTTGGCTCATGCAAGGGGTCCTAAAAGATTCATCGAAAAACCTATATATGATAGCGCATGAAAAATGTTCAAGTGTAATTTAAACCTAGATTTATGCGTGACTTTGTGAGAAAAATGGCCGAATCAAAATATAGCTGGCTGTGCCGATGCCCTGAAACATCCGCAAATCAGCAATCTAGGACTTTTAACATGAAATGGCAACTTCATCTCAATCCAACATTAGGTGTGGTGGGTTTATTGATGTGTAGTGTGTTTTTGAGTGCATGTACCCCGAACCAAACACCGAAAGCGCAAAAATATGACAGCTTAGAACAAGCAACTTTGGCGCTGAATACCGAAAGTGAAAAAATTGATCTGTATATTGCGAAATTAGGTCAGGCCAAAACAGACGCTGAAAAAAAGCAGCTGGCTTGCGAAAAAATTCCTCAACAGTTTGATTTGGTTTTGGCGATTGTCGAAAACAATCAACATTTGATGAGCGCTGAAGATTTAAAAGTTCAAGCGCAGTTTAAGCACATGGCTGAGCAACAAAAAGCGCGCTTTACATCTAGCCTGTGGTGTAAAGGTGCATAAAGATAAAAGCGCTATGACTGTTTTAAGTTCATCGTTTAAATCTCCTGTGCCATGCGCATAAAAATGCATTGAAAAATCTCAGGACTATTACAGAAAAGGCGTAAAATGCAGTTTTCGCGAAACTGTTGAATACCATGTTGTCCTTATTTCTCAAAAGCTTAATGGGTGCCTTTGTTGTGGTATTAATTGCTTTGCTGTCTAAAAGTAAGGCGTTTTATATTGCAGGGCTGGTCCCATTGTTTCCGACTTTTGCACTGATTGCTCATGTGATTGTGGCAAATGATCAGGGTGCAGCCGCATTACAAAAAACAGCGTTGTTTGGACTCTGGTCTCTCATCCCATATTTCATTTATTTATTGATGGTGTATCTGCTCGCAACACGTATGAGCTTAACGGCATGTTTGAGTGTAGCAACGTTGAGTTGGGTACTTGCTGCGGCTGTTTTGATTTATGCATGGCAGAGTTTTCAGTAAGTATCAAAGCCAATATAGGCGCTGATTCAGATCAATTTTTTATGTGATTTAGATCATTTATAAAACAATAGATTTGGCTAAAATTATGATGAATTTCCAATCGTTAAATGTGTGATTTTAAATGTAAGTATTTGAATAATTAATTATAATTCTGACAGAACAGCAAATAATCATGATAAGAGCAAATAATGTTAAAACAATTTTGGGTGATCATCTGCCTCATGTTTTCAAGCCAAATCCTATGGGCTGAAGACAGTCAAATCCTCGCGTTTGAACAGTTTATTGACCCGGCAGCAGAGCAGCGTTATAGCGTGAGCGTGCCTGCGGTCGCGCAAAATGAACAACTATGGTCTGTGGTATATATGGTGCTACAAACCAACCAAGTCCCTGACAATACCGTATTGGACTTTAAAGTCGTTCCCCAAGGCTTATTATTGAAAAATAATCCTGCACAAAAAATACAAGAGTATGCTTTTGACGGCGTGCAGTTGGCACAGAAAAAAGACTATGTATTGTCCCAGTTTTCCGATCTGAGTGAGCAACTGGAAGATCAAACGGGCAAGAAAGTGCAGGATGCATCACTCTTTGATACCAGTCGTGCCCATGTATATGCCCGCGTAGAAGATTGGGTGCCTGACTATAATGCACAAGCTACCCAACTGAATATTGAACTGGGCAAACTCAATGAAATGCAGGTGAAAGGGCTGTATTTGATTTTAGGTAAAGGTGAAAAGCCCAAAGATTTATTGGCCATTGCTCAACTTGATCCGATGATCAAATCACAATTTCATTCAGAAGAAATGCAGGAACGCAAAGCAGCGCGCAGTGAATTGCGTGAAGCACGTTTTGCGATCTTCTTGGTGATTATCGCGATGGGGATTTTCCTCGGATGGTATCGTTTTAAACGCTAATGCCTTAAATGATCGTGCAAGGTCATTCTAAACACCGAATCCAACCGTATAAAAATTTAACTGATGTTATGCAGTAAAATCAGAAGCGCAATTTGATTCAAATAAAAGAACGATACGCGGTAAAGTCATCCGCAAGTGTTTGAGACAGGACGACTTCTAATCACAAATGTTTTTGCGATACTTTGAATAATTTGACGCTAGTGAACGAGTTTTGCGGATGACAATGGTTTTGGGTACTTTTGCCGAAACAAAAGTACCTCCAGCCGAAGGCTGATCCCTTTATTCAAACTCTGGATGTAAGATTCCATCGAATAGACTTAAAAAGCATATTAAAAATGCGAAATTACTTTTACGGGCGTAACATCAGAGCTTAAATCAATAGCTTATTCAACGGGCCATGTCCGCTGTTGATACGCGCTGTCCCAGAACATCCATTCTAATTTTGCGCCGTTCGTGTAGGCGGCATGCATTTTTTCAAGTGTATCTGCATCGCAGCGGGCTGCCACTCGATCAATGGTTTGAATCACGTTTTGCACAGCAGTATTGAAGTCTTCACCTGAGTAGGTATCGATCCATGCTTGGTAAGGGTTATTTGGCACAGATTGGCTGACAATGGCTTTGCCGACTTCCGCATAGATCCAAAAGCAAGGCAGGAGTGAGGCAAGGACCACAGGGTAACTTTCTGACCATGCTGTCGCTGTTAGAAACGAAGTGTAATGATGGCAGGCAAGGGTTAGTGGGGTATTTTCAAACTGTTCTTTGCTGATGTTGAAACCTTGCATAAAGTCATTGTGCAGACTGCGTTCCACCACGATGGCAATTTTGGCGGCTTCAGAAAACTGAATCACATCGTCGGCATCAAATGCCTTGGCTGCACATACCGCAAGCGCACGACCGTAGGCCAATAAATAATGGGCATCCTGAATGACATAGTGGCAAAAGGCATCGCGGCTTAAGCTGCCCTGAGCCAACTCCTGATTAAACGGTAGATGGAGTATCTGCTGATATAACGCGGTATTACGTTGCCAAACTTCTTCAGAAAAACGCATTGAACATTCCTGTCGTTAAAAATGAAAGACGGGTCTACACCATGATGCGATGTAATTGAGAGCCTCCATCTTAGAGTGTTTATTCAAAATGTAACGAATAATTTTTGGTTTCAACCCTGAAAAGCGGCATAATTGCGCCATAAACTTAGCTTCAAACTGGGTATTCCCTCATTTTGAAATCTTATTGAATGAATAGGTCGATCTATCATGATGAAACATTTTGGTTTCTCAATCGTCTTTACGATCGTGTGTCTTGCTATTTCTGCATATTGGGGTCTGAATCATGGCCCAAATGCAGGCGTGCAAGCCATGCTGACAGCGCTGACCATCACTGCCATTTTAGCGGTGATGGAAGTGTCTTTGTCTTTTGACAATGCCGTTGTCAATGCATCTGTACTCCGCGGTTGGGATCATTTTTGGAAAATGATTTTCTTAACCGTCGGGATCGTGATTGCTGTCTTTGGTATGCGTCTGATTTTCCCAATTGTGATCGTGGCTGTAACTGCAGACATGGGCGCAATGGAAGTGGTTCAAATGGCGTTGAATGATCCAATTCAGTATTCAGCTAAATTGATGGCACATCATGCAGAAATTGCGGCCTTTGGTGGTGCTTTCTTATTGTTGGTATTCCTGAACTTCTTCTTAGATGAAGGGAAAGATACCCATTGGTTCCGTTGGCTAGAGCGCCGTTTGGCCAATCTTGCAAACGTTCCTGCAATGTCCGTGTTTATTGCTCTAATTGCATTATTGGTAATGGCAGCAAACGTGGCTGAAGCCTCTCGTCTAGCGGTTGTAATGGCGGGTATCTGGGGGATCGTGGTGTATATCGGTGTCCAAGTACTGAGTCATTTATTGGGTGGCGAACCTGAAGTCGATGAAAACGGTAATGCGGTTGGACATGATGCAAATGGCGTACCGACAGGCGTGATCAAAGCAGGTTTTGGTGGTTTCCTTTACCTTGAAGTACTCGATGCCTCATTCAGTTTTGATGGTGTGATTGGTGCATTTGCGATTACCTCTGATGTCGTGATCATTATGCTCGGTCTTGCTATTGGTGCAATGTTCGTGCGTTCGATGACCATTTACTTAGTAGATAAAGGCACCTTAGATGCTTATATCTTCCTTGAACATGGTGCGCATTATGCGATTGGTGCTTTGGCCTTCATTATGTTGGCGAGTGGCACAGGTCTGCATGTACCAGAAGTGGTAACGGGTCTGATTGGTGTAGCATTTATTGTTTGGGCGGTGATTGCCTCAATTCAATATAAAAAGCGCCAAGAAAGTCTAGGCTAATTTAAACTTGCCTAATATCTCCCAAAAAGCGCAGCATCAGCTGCGCTTTTTATTTGTCCAATCATCAGGATATTTAAAATCAATAAAAATCCTGCTTCGCTTTAAGCTGAATGTCCTATAATCCCATTCCAAGATTAATGAATTTTTAACCAGCTATGATGAATGCTCTTGAACGACGCTCAACTTTTGCTTTGAGTAGTATTTTCGCCTTACGTATGCTGGGGCTGTTCATGATTATTCCTGTTTTCTCAGTGGCAGGTCAGCAATATGCAGGGGCAACACCGGCACTCATTGGTTTGGCGGTGGGTGTCTATGGGTTGACCCAAGCGATTTTACAGATCCCATTTAGTCTGATCGCAGACCGTTATAGCCGTAAACCGTTGGTGGTGATCGGGCTGCTGTTGTTCGCTTTAGGCGGTGCAATTGCGGCGATGTCCGATAGTATCTATGGCGTAATTATCGGGCGTGCGATTGCCGGTGGTGGCGCTGTGTCTGCGGTAGTGATGGCTTTGTTAGCCGATGTCACACGTGAAGAACAGCGAACCAAAGCTATGGCGATGATGGGGATGAGTATCGGTCTGTCCTTTGTGGTGGCCTTTAGCCTTGGACCTTGGCTCACAGGTTTAGTTGGCATCTCGGGCTTATTTTGGGTGACCACCATCATGGGACTTGCGGCGATTGCGATGTTGTTGTTGGTGCCGAAAGTGACACGTCATCACCGAAATTTCCAACAAGGTTATCTGACTCAGTTGAAGCAAGTGCTGAAAATGCCTGATCTAAATCGTTTGCACGTTTCAGTCTTTGCATTGCATTTACTACTCACCGCGATGTTTATTTATGTACCGTCTCAGTTGATTGACTTCGCCAATATTCCCTTGCATTCACATGGTCTGGTGTATTTGCCGCTTTTGGTTGTAAGCCTGTTTTTTGCCTTTCCGAGTATTATTTTGGCGGAAAAATATCGCAAAATGCGCGGCATTTTCTTGACCGCCATTGGTGGCATTATTCTAGGATTGGGTATCTTAATTTTTGGTTTCGAATCTAAATATATTCTGCTTACTGGCTTAGGATTATTCTTTATTGCATTTAATGTGATGGAAGCATTATTACCGTCATGGTTATCAAAAGCAGCCCCAATTCAGTCTAAAGCGACAGTCATGGGCGTGAACGCCAGCAGTCAGTTTCTGGGGGCATTTTTTGGTGGTATGATTGGCGGGCAGCTTTTGTTGCTAAATGATACGGCAATGGGATGGGGCATCCTGACAGGTCTAGCCATTTTATGGTTAATTATTAGTTTTGGATTGGCTCAGCCGCGTTATTTATCGTCTATGGTGTTTAGTTTGCCTGAAGATAAAGAAACGGATGAATGGACTTCTCAGCTTTTAGCAATTCGTGGTATTGAAGAAGTTGTGGTGATGTCTGACCAGCAAGTGGCTTATGTAAAAGTGGATAAGCAGCAGATGGATGAATCTGCGCGACAACATTTAACGCACTTGTTAGGGAAAGAGGTAGCCATTTAAGCATAACTCTTATAAAGTAAATAATAGAAACAAATAGGAAGAATACGTCTGATGCGTGGTGTAAATAAGGTCATTTTAGTTGGTACTTTAGGTCGTGACCCTGAAACAAAAACTTTCCCAAATGGTGGTTCTCTCACTCAGTTCTCAATTGCAACGAGTGATTCATGGACTGATAAAAATACAGGTGAGCGTAAAGAGCAAACAGAATGGCACCGTATTGTGTTGCATAACCGTTTAGGTGAAATTGCACAGCAATATTTGCGCAAAGGTTCTAAAGTTTATATTGAAGGTTCATTACGTACTCGTCAGTGGACAGATCAAGGCGGTCAAGAGCGTTACACGACTGAAATTCGTGGTGAACAAATGCAAATGCTTGACAATAACCGCCAACAAGGCGAACAAGGTCAAGGCGGCGATTTTGGTCAGCCTCGTTTTAATAACCAACAAGGTGGTTATAACAATAACCAAAACCAAGGTGGCTACGGTAATAACTCAAACCAAGGCGGTTATGGCAATAACCAACCGGCTCAAGGCAATAGCTATGGCAACAACAACCCAGGTGGTTTTGCGCCAAAACAACAGCCTGCACCGACACCGGCTCCAGCTGCAGCAGATTTAGATGACGACTTACCGTTCTAATAAACCTTAAACACAGCGTTTAAAACGGTAGATCATCATCAAAAAAAGCCCTCAATCTTGAGGGCTTTTTTTCGCATGTCTCATTTTGAAAGATCAGTTTCATGCTGCAATTGAGTCGATGACTTATTTTTTTGCTGATACCCACATGGTAATTACGGCTTTAAAAACCACTTCATTACGTGTGTTGTTCACCACGACATTCACCAAATAATCACTCCCTGCATTCCACGTAAAATTGGCATCGACAGGCGTGGCAATGGCCGTTAAATCTGTATCAGCTTTTTTCAAATATTCCACAGTCATGCCTTTGGGAATCCAACGATGGCTGCTCGGAACGGTCACATCGGTCATGGTTCCGCCAGCCAATTCAGCCATATTACACATGGCAATCGCGTGGACAGTGCCAATATGATTCAGCACGCTGCGCTGTTTTTTAATATGTAGTTCACAGTATTGGGGCTTTAATTCATCAAAAACAGGCGAAATGCTACTGAAATACGGTGCTTTCAAACACAGCAATTTAGAAAAAGTCCATTTCCCTGCGGGTTTGTTTTGGAAGGTCTTCCATAATTTTAATGCTTGGCTCATGCTTAATTATCCTTCATTATTCAGAATATAATTCTAATACAGAATAATATTCTGTTAATGGCGTAAATGACGTCACAGCTATTAAAAGAAGCCAACATTGTTTTAAAATGACCCGAGCAAAGGGAAGGTATCGATGTCGTCAAATCAAGCATTATTGCAACGAATTTACAGTGGTCGCCGAGCGGAACTTAAACGGCAGATCTTAGGAGAAGCCCTTGCATGTTTTTTAGAGCAAGGGATTGAAACGACGACGATTGAACATGTGCGAGACCGCGCAGAGACCAGTGTTGGCGCGATTTACCATCATTTTAAAAATAAAGATGGTTTAGTGGCAGCATTGTATTTTGCGGCGTTGCAAGATCAATTTGCGAAAAGGGCAGATGCCTTGACACAGGCCCAATCGCTGCAGGAAGGCATTCAAGCCATTTTGTGCTCGTATATCGACTGGGTAGAAGCGTATCCAGATTTTGCAGGATTCTTGTATGCGGCAGGGTTTAGTATGCGTAAGGAAACGCTACAAGCCGAGTTAAAACAACATAATCTGCAACGCAATAGCGCACTGCTGGATTGGTTGACCGCACAACCCGATTGGCATTTGATCGAGCATTTACCCAAAGAATTAATGATGTCATTGGTCTTGGGAGCAACAGAAAATTATTGTCGGGCATGGTTATCACATAAAGTAAAAACGCCACCATCACACTATAAACAACAGTTTACACAGGCTGCTTGGCAGACCCTCTGTATGGATATAAATCCTTGCTCTCATTGAACTTGATAGGTTTGCACGATGGAAAGGCAAAGATTGATTTAAATAACAAATCTAAAAATCCGATAGTTTTTATAAAAAAGTTCGGTTTTACCTATGGTTTGATATTTCGTATTCTAGCTTCAACAGATAAGCAATCCCTGAAATGAGTTAGAGGAATATCAAATGAGTTTAATTAATACTGAAGTAAAACCATTTAACGCTACCGCTTACCAAGACGGTCAATTTATTGAAGTTTCAGAAAAAGACTTCTACGGTAAATGGTCTGTGGTGTTCTTCTATCCTGCTGACTTTACTTTTGTATGTCCAACAGAATTAGGCGATCTTGCTGATCACTATGCTGAGTTCAAGAAAATGGGCGTAGAAATTTATTCAGTATCTACTGATACACACTTCACGCATAAAGCTTGGCACGATTCTTCTGAAGAAATTAAGAAAATCGAATACCCAATGGTTGGCGATCCAACTTGGACACTTGCGAAAAACTTTGATGTTTTAATTGAAGCGGATGGTCTTGCTGACCGTGGTACTTTCGTGATCGACCCTGAAGGTAAAATCCAAATCGTTGAAATCAACGCAGGTGGTATCGGCCGTGATGCTTCTGAATTGATGCGTAAAGTAAAAGCTGCTCAATATGTACATGCACACCCAGGTGAAGTATGTCCTGCAAAATGGAAAGAAGGTGAAGCGACGCTTGCACCATCGATCGACCTAGTGGGTAAAATCTAATTTGGTGATCCAACCGTAGATTTAAAAAAGCCAGAACTCAGTTCTGGCTTTTTTTGTGGTCAAGAACATTAAACTAAATAGCCATCATGTTCTGGAGCATAGTCTCGAATTCCATCGACTAAATAGTCAATTAATCTTTCCATGACTAGGCGCTGACCTTTACGGGAAGCATATACCAATTGTACTGTACCGACATTTGAGCACCATTCGGGGAAGAGGTGAATTAGACGACCTGCCTCAATATCTGCTTGCACGGTTAAATACGGTAAGTCTGCAATGCCTAAACCATCCAGTACTGCATAATAAGCACCGGCTAAGTCATTGCTTTTAATCCGAGGTTGTAAGGCAATTTCAATCTGCTCTTGTTGTCCGGTATGATGCAAATGCCATTGATAGCGGTTTTTCTGTGTACCTAAAACGATACTCGGAAATTCTGTCAATTCCGTAATATGCTTTAACTCGCGTCCTTGTAAAAGTTCAGGACTAATCACTAAGCAATGCACGGTTTTAATCACGTCACGTACAATAATGCTCGAGTCTTCATTCTTACTAAAATTGGTACGAATCGCTAAATCAATGTCGTCATGCAAGACATCTACACGGCGGCTAGACAGCTCGAGTTCAACCTGAACTTTGGGGTGATCTTTTAAAAATTGATTTAACAAGGGGCGAATTTGATGTTCCATCATGACCGGTGGACAACTAATTTTAACCAAGCCTTCAAGCTCACTTTTTTGCTTCAGGAGCACCTGATGTGCACATTCAACTTGTTCGATCACTTTTATGCATTCTTCATACAATTCTTGGCCTAATGTTGTGACCTTAAAGTGTCGGGTAGAACGCTGAATAAGGGTGACATTATATTTGGCTTCAAGATCTAAAATGCGTCGGCTTAATTTTGATTTTGTAATATTCGATGCTTCACTTGCAGCGCTAAAACCGCCATGTTTCACCACCAAGTAAAAGTAGTAATAATCATCAAATGAATGCATGGATCACCTTATGCAGTGAAAAATTATTTCAATTCAAATCATCATACGTCAATTTATACATGAGGTATAAAAAAAGCGGCTCGAAGCCGCTTTTTACTACTGAAGGATTATTTCTTTTCAGTATTTTGCGTATAGCTGTTGATGAGGTTGCGGTAGTCTGGAATATGGTTGCCGAAAAGCGCACCTAAACCTTCAATATCATTACGCCAGTCACGGTGTAATTCACACGCGGTACCAAACCACGTCATGAGCTGTGCACCCGCTTGCGTCATACGTTCCCAAGCCGAATCGCGGGTTAAATGGTTGAAAGTACCTGAAGCATCGGTCACTACAAAGACATCAAAGTCTTCTTCTAAAGCAGACAAGGTTGGGAATGCAACACAAACCTCAGTCACCACACCAGCAATAATCAATTGTTTTTTGCCGGTTGCTTTGACGGCTTTCACAAAGTATTCATTGTCCCAAGCATTAATTTGACCTGGGCGTGCAATATAAGGTGCGTCAGGGAACATTTCTTTTAGTTCTGGAACCAATGGACCGTTTGGACCCTGTTCAAAACTGGTGGTGAGAATCGTTGGAAGATTAAAATATTTAGCGGCTGCAGCCAGTGCGAGCACATTATTTTTAAATTTATCTGGATCAATGTCGCGAACCAATGAAAGTAAACCTGTTTGGTGGTCAACTAAAAGTACTGCGGCATTGTCTTTGTCTAAACGAACGTAAGGTTTGCCCATTTTATTGTCCTCTTTCCTGTTTGCAAGTACGCAGGATCAGATGAAATCTGCGTGTTAACTAGATTTAGGATAGTTGTAAAAATGGGATAATAAAATGGGTTTAAATGAGAAGCTCAATCATAAAATTGGGATAATTCAGCGTTAAATATGACTTAAACCTTAGGATTTCTGAATTAATGCTTGGTTTTGAGTGAGGTGCAGGCTGTATTACTGAATATTGTTCTATATTTGAGATATAGAATGCTATCTGGAAGATGGTCATCAAGTATTTCAAAGCTTAAAATAAGCGCTATGTTCATCCTATCGTATGAATATAGGAGCTAAGAAATGAAAAAAGTAATTGGTGTTTATCGTAATCAGCAAATGCACTGGGTGGGCGATGGTTTTCCAGTCAAAAGCTTATTTTCCTATGATCGTCTAGGTCAGGCGATTAGCCCATTTTTGCTTTTGGATTATGCGGCACCTTATCAGTTTGATCCCACCACTGCACAGCATGGAGTGGGTTCACATCCACATCGTGGTTTTGAAACCGTGACTATCGCCTACAGCGGTGAAGTGACTCATAAAGACTCAAGTGGTGGTGGCGGCACAATTCAAACGGGCGATGTGCAATGGATGACCGCAGGGTCGGGTCTGGTGCATGAAGAATTTCATTCACCTGAATTTGCTCAAGCAGGTGGTCTTTTTGAGATGGTTCAATTGTGGGTGAATTTACCGGCAAAAGACAAAATGACTCAGCCTCGTTATCAAGCGATCACACGCCAAGATATTCCTCGCATAGACATGGATGAAGGTGCAGGGCATATTCGGGTGATTGCCGGTGAAATGGGTGGTCACCTTGGGCCAGCACAGACCTTTAGTCCAGTGAATGTCTGGGATGGTGAGTTGAAAGCTCAATATGAAACCACCTTACATGTACCTGAAGGGCATAACACCATTTTGGTGGTCTTGAAGGGTGAGGTTGTAGTGAATGAAAGTCATAAAGTTCAAGACAGTTCGATGGTCATGTTTGCCAAAGATGATATCGCCATTCAGCTACAAGCGTTGCAGGACACACAATTTCTGTTACTTAGCGGTGAGCCACTAAATGAGCCGATTCAAGGTTATGGCCCATTTGTGATGAATAGTAAAGCTGAAATCATTCAAGCCTTTGATGATTTCAATAACGGGAAATTTGGTGAAATTGCACTGGCGCATGAAGCTTAAGTGAAAATCATGCCGTTGAAATAGCCGAAAAAAAAGCCTCTGAATAGTCAGAGGCTTTTTTATTGAGCGCTGTAGTATTTATAGTTGTCATGATTTAAATATCATTTTACTTTTTATAAATTGTGATGAATTTATCACTTTATTATGTGGCGCATCTTAGCGAGACTTGGCTTTAAAGTAAACCGAAAGTTATAAAAATGGTTAATTTAATTGTTTGGTTTTATAGGGTAATTAAAATTTTAAAGAAAAATATGTTTAAAAAACAAAGCTTAAATTGTGTACTTTTTGACTGTAAATATTTGTAAATTTAACTTAAAAACGGCTGTACTGAAATCCATACAAAAAGTGCGAATCTGGTATTTTTTAATAGCTATTTTTAACTTCTGATCAGTCATACTTTTAAACTGTGTTTTATAGATGGAAAAGAAAATTGGAAATTGCAGTCATCGGTAGTGGCATGGCTGGGCTGGCTACCGCAAGAATTCTTAAAGACGCAGGGCATAACATTACAATTTTCGAAGCTCTGCCTGGTCGTGGTATGGATAGCCACAGCACTGAGTTTGAAGGCGGCTTGATCGATGCCCCTTTGCGTGTGATGAATCCACATCTTTGGAAAAATACCTTAAGTTTGGCGACCCATTTAGGGATTAAAACTTTCCCTGTCCGTACCTATATGGCATGCAGTTGGCTATTTGAAGATCGTACAGAAACGTGGTTGACCACCAGTCGTAGCCGTATTGGTAATTTCCCAATTATTAATAACCGTAAAGGCTTACAACAATATGGCTGGCGTTTAGTCAAAGGGATGTTGCAACTCAAAGCCGCGATCACTCGATTTTTTAAATCAAAAAATCAGGACATCACGCTTGCCGAATTCATTAATAAAAATGAAATTGAAGAAGTATTTTGGCATGGTGCGGTAATGCCTGTGTTGTATACCATTTGCACTTGTAACCCGAAAACGATTGGCGAATGGCCTGCGAAACCACTATTGATTTTCTTGCGTCAATTGACCAATGGTGATGCCTTGTTGCGTATTCAAGGTGGTACACCTGCGTTGGTTGATAAACTGATTGAAGGTTTAAATATTCAAAGTGGTACGGCAATTACCAAAGTGCACGAGCAAGACGATAAAGTCTTGGTGGAAACTGAGGCCGGAGCACATCATCTATTCGATCGCGTGGTAGTCGCGACACCAACCACCAAAACGGAAGAATTTTTAGATTCAACCCAGTTTGCTGATGATATTGAGCTTTTAAAGAAATTTAAATTTGAGCAAGGTCAATTGGTGATTCACACCGATCAAACAGTGATGCCGCCGAAGCGTAAAGATTGGTCTGTACTGAGTTATATGATGGACCGTAAATTTACCCGACAGCAATTTACCGTATGGCTCAACTCCATTGAACCGAGCTTGGTGGGTAAAACCCCTGTGTTCCAAACTTGGCAGCCAGTGACTCCGATTGATCCTAAAAAAGTGATTTCTTCGGTCAGTTTGACACGTGCAGTGGTGGATTCACATACCGTGGCGCTAAATAAAGAGTTGCAGCAACGACATTTATCTCCTGAGCGTAAAGTCTTCTTCTGTGGTTCATGGTCTTGCGATGGTCTGCCGATTTTAGAGTCTGCGGTAACGTCTGCTATGCATATTGCAGAAATTTTTGGTGCACCATTGCCGTTTGTAGGTTTAAAACCTAAAGTGGAGGTTGCCCCTCAACTCGGTTACTAACATGAAATGGCTTCAAGCAATTCGTCAGCACATCCCTAGCCATAAATATGCGATTAACAGTCGACTACTCGGAGATGATGCGGAACTTGCTTGGAGTAATTTGGGCTATTGGGATGATGCAAAATCATCCTATCCTGCAGCCTGTCAAAAACTCGCTTTCCATCTTGCCGAATCCATTCAATTAAAATCTACAGATCGTGTTTTAGACCTCGGTTGTGGGCAGGGTGCGAGCTTGGTTTTTTGGATGGAACATTTTCAAATTCAAAACTTATCCGCAGTCGAATTGCAAACCGCATGTGTGGAAAAAATCCAAAAAAATTTAAATTCAAAAATCAAAATCCAGCAAGATTCATTTTTGAATTTAAAAAATATTTATCCACAAAACGCTATGGATGCCGTGTTGTGTGTTGATGCGGCTTATCATAGTGATTTGAATTTATTGCTTTTATCGGTCATTGATGTTTTGAATTCAAAAGGACGCTTTGCTTTTCACTATTTAATGTTATCCGATGCGTTTTTGAATTTAAATTCATTACAGCGACTGAAATATCAAAGTCTGTTGAAAGCAGCAGATGTGAATTTGAAAAATTTAAATTCAAAGCAAAATTTACAACAACAATTGCAACAGGCTGGTTTCGAAAATATCCAGATTGAAGATATCAGTGAATTCGTATTTCAGGGTTTTGCTGATTATATTCAAGAACAACAAAGTCAGATGAGCCTGAGTCATGTGGATCAATTCAAAATCAAGATGACGGCAAAATTGTGCGAGAAGTTGTATCGAGACGGGCTGATTCGTTATGTGCAGATTAGCGCGAGGAAGCCATAAAACAGAGGCTCTAAAAACATCAAAGCCTCACTAAAAAGCGAGGCTAAGAAATGGTGCCGGCACACGGATTCGAACTGTGGACCTACTGATTACAAGTCAGTTGCTCTACCAACTGAGCTATGCCGGCGTTGTGGAATGCATTCTACAGATTTTTTGAAGTGGTGCAAGTTAAAAAAACAGCAAATCGAATGTAATTTATACGTTTGATTTATTCAGCATTCAACCGATGTTTGGCACTAAAAACCAGAGAAATAAAATTAGGCAATGTTTCGCCCACAAGATGTGGGCGAGAAAATAGGATGGGTGGACGTTGCGTGCTATTTCATTCTTAAAATTTGGTCTAGATCCTGTGCGCATTCCTCAAGTGTATATGCCATCTCAAGTTGCATTTGTGGGCGGAGTTCATTGGCAAGCTTTCGCCATTCGTCAATCAGACGCTGTGCTTTTTGAATTTTATGTTTATTGATGTCTTTGGCAAGGGTTGGGGTATAGCCACCACGTTTGGCGTTCTTGATCTGCTTAACATAGTTCTGGCTGTTATTCATGTTCTCTCCGGAATAGCAGTGATATATGAAAGGTGTTTTTTAAGTTTTTCGTTGATCAAGTTAAAAGTACCACAATCGCGTTTCAGTTCTATGATGTTTAAATTAATGAATAATTTTTTGAATAGCACCTATATTGAGAGAATGATTTATTTTTAGCATAGGCTTAAGTAATTGTCTTTAGAATATAAAATTTGTATTTGTAAATAAACGTGTCCTTATTGCTGTCAATAAAAAATCCATAAGTCGTGCATTAGGAAAAAAACGTGTGATTTAAATCCATCAATCAGGACTCAAATACTGTGAAGTTATTGAGCCAAACAGTTTAAAGATCAATTAGGGGGAAATATTTAATATTGAGGACAATAAAATTAAAAAAGGCCTAAATTTTATCAATTTAGACCTTCATTATGCTTGGCATTGCAGTTTATTCTGGCGGTGAAAGAGTCCGTCAGGTTCAATATCTAAATATATGAATTATTGAAACATAAAAAATCAGGGCTGTAAATGTACCGACATTTATACCGACATCATTATGAAATTGAGAGTTTAAATAAGAGAGCTTATTTGTTTAGCAAATTGAAATACAGCTAGATGTTTATAAGAGTAGCGATACAAAGAAGGTGGAGATAGAGTGTTGTCACTGAGTGTGTGCAACCGAAGTTGCTCAAATATTAAACTGACTAACCCTTGCGAGGTTAGTCACTTTGATATCTGAAGTTCTCACGAGGTTAATCGTAAGAAGTATGCTGGTTAACAGATTGCTCTGTGTCTCCAGAGGAGGACGAACTACTCTATCTCCACTGGTAATCTTATATACTTAATATGCTTGTCTCAAGTCTTTCTTTTGAAGATAACTAAGCAAATCAAGGTGATGCCAGTCAACATGCCAGATATGACTTGATATCTCATTATAAAATTGATCAATAATAGATTTTTGAGTGAGTGGATGAGCTGGATTATCCTTGTCTAAAGAAGCAAGTACCTGTTTAAGCCAAGAAGTTTTTACAGTTTTTTTAAAATCAGGATGAAATAATGAATCAAAAAATAAATATGCTTTATTGGTGTTAGTAGAGAAATCAGACAAATCTGACAGATACTTCTCAATGGCACATAAAATATCTTTTTTCCTTTGTTGTAGTGCCGAATACTTTCCAGAATAATAAAGAGCAGAAATTACATGTAAATAATTTAAGTGATCTCCATTAGTAATATTGAAAAATTTAAAAGTTAAATCTTCTGGAAGCATGAATTCATGACTCAACTCCGTAGAAGCCAAAATAATATTTATAGCTTCTATAGGAAAATAATCATCAACTATATGAGGATTTTCATCTTCCATATTTTTTAAATATCTATAAACATGGTCATATATAAATTTAGAAATATGCTCATATCTATCATTAATTTTATCTTTGACAAATCTGATAGCTAGAATTAGTGAAGTTGATATTTTGTAGGAGCTATTAGTTGATGGACTTATACTAAATAAAAAGAACTGAATATCAATCAATACTTCAAGAGCATCTAAAAAGTTTTTAGTATTTCCTTCTAAATTTTTGTTATTAGTTAATTTTTTTATCCTTTCATTTATTGAGGATATTATATAAGCTGAAATATCATCATAAGAAATTCCATTTGTATTACATTGATATTGTATTGACTGAATAAAGCTTCTGGTTAGTTTCCAAGTATTTATCACTCTCTTAGGTTTTAAGGTCTTAGGGTTCTCATATTCTAAGAAGCTATCAAAAAATTCATTAACAATATTTCTTATAGAATATACTAGTTTAGATTTTCTAGTTATGAATGGTCGTGAAAGATATTCTGTTTTTGATTTATTCAGATGTAAGTTAAAATTTAATAAAACATCAGACAAGCATATGACTATCTTATTTTGAATATCTTTATTTATCGAAAATATAAAAAAGTCATCTACATAACGCTTTATAGTATACTGATTTCCGTATACTAATTTATATTTTTCTTCTAATTTTTCTATTACCTGAATATCAACTTTTTGTAAGATTATCTCAGCAAATATTCTACTTAGTTCGGGTCCGATTACTATTCCATTAGTCTCATTGTGATTCATTCTCTGCATTAATGAATCAAACTCATTAGGAAATGTCGTTTTAATAGTAACGTTTTCCTTAGTAAACTCTTTGTTTTTTACCGCCCAAGATATGCTATGGGTATAGATTGAATCAAAGCATTTAGATATATCTACACTACAGAACTCTGAATATTTTTCCTCTATATTAAAAAATTTTCTAGATTCAAAGAACTTATAGAGTCTATTGAAGCCTCTATATGAAAAAAAGGATGGTGAATGTTTGGAAATTTCCTCTGTTTTTGAAGTTAAAATTTGGTTGCTTCTATACTTATTAATATCTTCTAAAAGGTTTTTTTTATAGAAGGACGTAGCGATTCTATTGGGTGATCTAATCGTAATGGGACTAGCTTCACAATAATGTAGTATCAAGTTTTCATATTTTTCATAAAATTTTACTACTTGTATTTGAGATAAAGGATGAATTAACTTTAATTTTCTAAATTCATGGGAATTCTTTTTAATTTTATATGATAAAGGGATTGTATGTGTATTAGACTTTTTTAGTCCGTTTATTAATCTTTTTTGTAATTCAATAGCAGTAGGAGATTTAAAGTCAAATTTAACAAAATTATAAAGACCAAAATTATTAAAGATTAGCGGGGTTTCATAAGGTAAAACTTCCGTGGTGAGTACTCTATAGTAATCATTTCTCTTAATTTTAAAATGATTTTTTTTAAACATTTTTCCAGCACTCCTTTAATACTTTAATCCGTTGGCCGCTAAAATAATTAAAACTTCTATTAGTATGGGACTTAAAGAAACTTAAACTTAGTAACTTTCTCTTTTGATTTTTAGATAATTTACTTGATATATTTAAATGTTTAAAAGTCGCTTTAGATAAGATTAAAGTTCTTAGATATTCATCTAACTCTAATAGGCTTTCATTGTTTTCACTAAGTTCTGGATAATTGTAATATATTCCAGAGAGTTTTTTTCTACCTTTGTTTCTGTCATATATACTGAAATTAGTAGATAGGAATAATAATCTTTCTGTTAGAATTTCGAAATTCTGATCTTTTGAAAATGCTATAAAAGCACGAATAATTTTTGTTTTTATTTTTTTAATTTTATTGTCTGCTATATCAATTTTAATTGCCCTATTTTTATCTTTAGAATGATTGTTTTCTATAGAAAAGCTATACCCTAAATAATCAAATCTATAATTTAAAGGGAGGGAGTTGTTATTAATGTTTTTACTTATAGATATAAATTGAAATTTATCATCACTATTAAATATTAGACCTTTAGGAAGCTCTGAAGAAAGATGGGGAAGAAAAGAGTCCTTATCTTCTTTGCCGCTAGTGATGATGATGATGTCATCTACATATCTTCGATAGTAAAACACTACATTGTTTTTGCTTATAGCCTGATCAAAAGACTGCATATAGATATCAGATAAGATATTGCTGATTGATAAGCCTCTGGGAATCCCACTTCCTCCTAAACTTTCAAATTGTTTAAACAGCTCTTTCAGGATTTTTTTACTGTAAGCACATAAGAAATAATTATTATCTAAATGTTCAAAAAGTGTATTTTTATCTACTGACTCAAAAAAACTTTGTATATCTAATCTGTATACATTGTAAGGCGTTGCTTCTCTAAGCAAACTAAGTAAATTTTTAATAATAGTATGTCTATTGGGTGCACTGTAATAAAAAGACTTTCTCAAATTTTGATGTAGCTTTCTTACTATCAAATTGTGTTCTAACAAATTGATTGTATAAGCACTTTTATTGTTAATAGTAACTTTACGGAGAAGGTTAACATTCCTCAAATGCCTTTGAACATCTTGATAAGCTTTATTAGATATAGTTTCTCTTTGCTGATTCCTTTGAGCTGCTGGAAATTTAGCAATTTCTGAGTTTAAAAAATATTTACTCAAATTATCTTTTGAATAGGAATGATCGTATACCATTTGAATTCATTATCATTAGAGATATAAAATAAATTATATTGTAATTTGATATATTTAGTTGAAAAATATATCTCTTTAGACCTTCTTGAAGATATAAAAATTATAAAGGTGATAAACATGAATCTTCAAAAAATAGCAATTTTTATATCCTATCTAATCTTCGGTATAGGTTTATTAGTCATCCGCATTGGTGAAACAAGAAACATAGATCCCAGATGTGGCTATGAAGAGGGCACAGAACTCTGCAATGGGTATCTATATGCAAAGGTTAATGAGTTAAATTCAGCTGACAACTGCGATGATGAAGCCGATGATCCGGAAATGAATATTAATGATGAGCTTTTAAAAGGTTGTAGAAACTACTTTACTCATGAGAAAGATTAGTAATTAGCATCTACACATCAATCTATCAAATGAATCATAAATACTCATTAAAAAAAGAGAAGTTATAGTTAACTTTCCGAAACTTAGTGGAGAAGTATAAGACCTTTTGAATCTGTACAAGATTTATGAATGGTCTATATAGAGTGAATCACATTTTTCCTAGGACTTCGCTCATTTTAATGCACCTAGCGAGATCATTTCACTAGATAGAGACTAGCTTTTAAGAACAACGGTATCCGTACTCATAATCAGTTTTACTTAATAAAGCTGGAGTATTTCCTTGGAAAAGCAATCTAGAGAAGCCAGAGTAAACTTAAGACTATTTTCTTTCATTTAATGTAATGGAGTTTATACATTACATTAATTA
The DNA here is from genome assembly GCF_002018365.1 of Acinetobacter amyesii. Lineage (GTDB taxonomy): Bacteria > Pseudomonadota > Gammaproteobacteria > Pseudomonadales > Moraxellaceae > Acinetobacter > Acinetobacter amyesii. The sequence goes on along the minus strand of NZ_MVKX01000006.1, from coordinate 64,535 downwards.
ATACCTATATGTTATTAGACAGAGCTAAATAGAAAAAAACCGCCGTAGCTAAGGCGGTTACTAGCGTTAAGCACGGCGGTTGTCATTCAAAACCCATCCGAAATTTGCGACTCTAGAACTTATTTGACAAGTTCTTTACCGACTCTCGTAACCGCTCATTCAGATTTTGATTTGTACAAATAAAGTTTTTGAAATCTCGATAATGACCGTTTTTGAGAATCGGTGAAGAGAGCTTTTGTCCGTATGGGCGGATATAAAGCGAGTAAAACTTTCTTTGCTCAGTTGTCGCTGTGTCGGCTAATTGAGTAAAAGTGAGCTTCTTGAAACCACTTTTAACTAAATTGCTTAAATCCTCTAGAGCATGATTAAGGTTGCTTAATCTGACCTCCGCTCTCAAACGCCATTCTTCATGAGGAAGGGGACGTTTGTTATAATCCGTTTTCTTAAAGTAAAAATGATAGTAAACATCATCCTTACGATAGTCATTGACTCCAATGTTGAAGCCTTGAAGTAATAAGTTCTTAAATCTAATTGGCTCATAAGGGATAGTCTGATTTTCACCCTTTAGCCTAAAAACTCGAATGCTATGTGCATCTGCATCAAACTGAATTGATTTGAATAGAGCGGTTAAGAATTCAGGTGGTGCATTATAAAAGTCATGCGCAAGCTCAATACACTTAATTCTAAAATTATATGCACCGTAATTCTTCTTAAGAGCATGGACGATTTTATGAATGCACTTTTTATTGTTCACATCATGAATGCGAATGTTAAACGTGCATGAAGCTAAGTTATCGGTATTCGCCGTAACGTTATCGCTATATTCTTGAGTAATAAAATGCTTCTTCCCCATTTTTTCCGTAAGAAACTTTTTGATATAGCTTCTTTGAGTCGCCTTAGTGGTATCGAAACTCACATTCATAAAATCAATTTGGGATGTGATTTTGATTAGGCTTTGTTTCACATGAATGGATGTACCATTTGTGAAGTTAAGCGTTCTTGGCTTCAATTTCTTGCGATCAAATTCATAGTTATGAATATTACCCTTTTCGATAGTATCTTGATTTTCTGCTTCTTCTACGGCGTCATTCAACTTAGATTGATAATGCTCTAGAAGATTATTTAGATCATGAATACTAGAGGTCGTGGTGACAGAGTTCGGACTATTGTCCCGTGGAGAGTCTGAGTGCATACCAGTATTTCTAATTCGTTCAAGGAGGGCATGTGCATCGTTACAATGCACATGCTGAGTGGATTACTCGACTAGATATTTTTCGACAGCAGTATCGATCAATAAGGTTTTTAATCCCTTATAAATGATTGTGTATTCGGTTGTAGAAGGGCTTTTTTCATCTACTTCTAGAATTTCACTGTGTCGTAAAATATCTGCAAATAGCTCAGTGCTAAGAATTGTTAAATTCATTAGGCTTTACTCTTAGGTAAGCATCGAATGAGCTTTTCTTTCAGATCAATCGAATTTACCTCGATCCGATTAATCATTAGGTAATCAATCATATAATCGACAGCTACATTGATTCCCTGATCAGTATTAAGATCAAATGTTCCATCATTCTCTGTTAAAAGATTATGAATCGTATCTTCGATAATCTCCTGTTTGAGTTTTAACAGCTCTTTAGAGTGTTTTGGGGGCATTGCATTGTTCATGTTTTTTCCTTTATTTTGGCTCATTTGAAATGAGCCGTTATGAATGCCACTAATGTGGCTTGTGTGTATCGTCGTTCGCCGTTGATGACTTGGACGTTAAGCTTGTATCCATCTTGAGAGCGGTACTTAGATGGATTAATCATCAAATACCGATACCAAGCTTTTTGAGAGCGTAAGGGTAGCCATTGGGCTAAAAACCTTGCGGCTTCCCAAGTTGTATATAGTGCGTTTTGCATTACTGTTTTGACTTAAGCCACTCGACAATGTCTGATTTACGCCAGCAAGTGATTCTTGATGAAATTTTGATCGGTTGAGGGAATTCACCGCGACGTACTTTTTCCCAAATAGTACTTTCGCCCATTGGTAAAATTCCTTTTTTTGGTGGTCTTGCTTTGATGATACGAGTATGACCTTTTCGATCTTTGTAAATTCTCTCTTTTCTTTCAGCCGTACTTGATAGATCAAAGATAGTAAGAAGGAACTCAGGATCAGCATGAAAATGAGTACTAGTGATTTGAGGGTTTGTCATGTGTTTCTCCACAACGTTTGATAGTGTCTCGTTGTGTGAGAAAGGATAGAAAAGCCTGAATGTAGAAGCATCCTAATTAGGATTTTAATAATTCTAATTAGGATGCTTTTTCTTTTAAATTATTGATTATTTGTTGTTTTTAATTAAATATTTACTAATAGCTTTATTTGCATCTGAGAAAATAGGCTTCACAGTATCATCACTTAATCCTAACTTTTGAGTGTCAATAGCTTGAGCCATCAGTTCGTATAATTTGTTCTGCTTTAAGTCTTTATATCTATCAGAATGTTTAATACCTGCCAGCATACCCCCTATGATTCGTAATAACTTTTGATTTTCTAAAATTAAAGATTTTTCTGTCCTTAGTTCCATTGAGCCTTTAAAGCTAAATAATTTATCGAACTGTTCTACCTCGATCAAAAAATTTGATGCAGTATAGAATTGGGCATAGGATTCCAACAGACATGGTTCCATGTCTGTTGGAAAGGTTCTTAGCAGGGTGTAGGTATCATTATCTATGGTTGCATAGATGATAGAATTTGGATTGTCCAATAGTGAAGAAACTATATCTTGATTGGTTAAGTCATCTAAAGGTTCAACGATTCCCCTAAAGGGTTTTATCGAGTCCAAATAATAACCATTAATTACCTTAGAATTTGCGTCAACAGAATTTTTGATAATAAAACCACTATGTTTTAGATAAATTTTAAGATCTCTGGACTCGTATAAATCTATAAAATCATCAAATTTAAGACCATATTCTGTCAATTTTTGGCGGGTTTCATTTAGAGTTAAATATTTCATGAAAATCAAGCTACATTAGATTTAGTGAATTTAATTACATTGTCATCGTAATCAGGTTTAAACACAGATACATCACCACCTTGACGTAAAGTGTCCAAATAGTCAGCCCATAACTGCATCAGCTCACGTCTACGGCGTAAAAACTTAGTACGGTTGTAAGCAGTACCATTAGGATCACGTACCGTATGTGCTAATTGATGCTCAATAATATCTACTCGATATTCAAGCTCTTCACCTAAGATTGTGCGCGCAGTTGCTCGGAAGCCATGCGCAGTGTGCTTGCCTTTATATCCAAGTCTATTGAGTGCTTGACGAATCGTATCTTCACTCATGCTTTCATGAGGTGACTTCACACTCGGAAAGACAAATGCTGAGGTTATCCGCATATCTTCAAGCTGTTTCAAAATGTCAAAAGCCTGACGAGAGAGGGGGACAATATGTTCTTGGTGAGTTTTGGATGCACGAAAGCAAAGACGCTGATTTTCAAAATCGACATGATCCCATAACAATTCACGGATCTCATTTGGACGTTGATAGATATATGCTGAAAGCTTCAATGCAAGCTCTGTTCTTAAACGTGCACGAGGACTCTCCGCATGATATCGCCAAATCTTTTGGAGCAGTGTTTTAAGCTCTGATTCGCTTACTACGGCATTATGATTACCTTTAATAGGCCTGGGTAGGGTAATATCATAGGCTGGGTTATACGTAATTAGACGGCGTTTAAATGGAAGTTTTAAGACCATACCCATAATAGATTTAACACGGCGAGCCGACTCGAGTGCACCGCGCTCAACAAGGCTATTAGTCACGTCACGCTCAAGTTGTTCTACAGTTAAATCCGTTACAGCTAGTTTGCCAATAAAAGGCAAGATATCACGATTGAGTTTACGGACTGTTTCCCGATCTACTTTGCTTTCAAGTTCACGAATCTTGAGCCATTCTGTCGCAAACTTTTCAAAAGTATTCTCAAGTTTTGCTTTAAGCTCGTTCCGATGGCTATTTCGTTCCTGAGCAGGATCAATACCATCCGACAGCATACGTTTGACTTCATCACGTTTGAGGCGTGCTTTCTCTAGGGTGATTTCATCATAGACACCTAAAGCTAAAGTATTTCGTTTTTGACTGATTGGACGGCGATAATCCAAACGCCAATATTTTGAGCCATTTTTATGAATGAAAAGATATAGTCCGCCACCATCAGCATGCTTATTACTGCTATCAGGATCGTAAGCTAGATTCTTAACGGATTTAGCGGTTAGTTTATTGGATTGCTTAGCCAATTGTGAGCCTCATTTGACGGTATAAATTTCAGGAAAAACCTGACTCACTCCTTATTATAGTCATCTGCGAGCAGATACCGTCAAAAGTACCGACAAAGATGTCGGGATACTATTAGATTGCACCGTAGTGTATAGGCGTAAAAAAAGGCTTGAACCCTTTAGATTCAAGCCTTTCGCACTACGGTACAGTCCCGTAGAAATCAATTTTGGCGGTGAAAGAGGGATTCGAACCCTCGAAACGCTATAAACGTTTACACACTTTCCAGGCGTGCTCCTTCAGCCACTCGGACACTTCACCTTTTGCGCGGTGGATAATAGCGAAAAAAATATATTCTGCCAAGAGAAACAATTGAATTAGACAAAAACATCTTGAGCGGTGCTATGATTCGCAAAAATCCTGTCTAAATTGAAGACAATTATATGCAAAGTACTGCACAAAAAGCCGCATTGCCTGCCATCACCTTGGCAGCTTTGGGCGTAGTATTCGGAGACATTGGGACGAGCCCGTTATATGCGCTGCGCCAATGTTTCCTCACAGCACACTTGGCGATTAGCGAAGCGTCTGTGCTGGGTATTCTGTCCCTGATTTTCTGGTGCATCATGCTGACGATTAGTTTTAAATACGTCAGCATCATCATGCGCGCAGATAACAATGGCGAGGGCGGTATTATGTCGCTGTTGGCCTTGAATCTGCGAACCACACGAATTGCCGAAAACAAAAAAATCTACCTGATCGCCCTTGGCTTTATTGGGGCATCTTTGTTCTTTGGTGATGGGATCATTACTCCTGCAATCTCCGTGTTATCCGCGATTGAAGGTTTAAGTATTGCGACGCCGATGTTTAACCAATGGCTGCAACCCTTATCGATCGGTATTTTGGCGGGGCTATTTTTAGTGCAACGCCATGGCACAGGCACGATGGGTAAATTCTTTGGTCCCTTGACGCTTATGTGGTTTTTATCCATTGGTGGTTTTGGACTATGGAGTATTTCGCAAACGCCATTTGTGTTGACCATGATCAGTCCGCATTGGGCTTTCAATTTTGTAGTACAGCAGCCCTATGTTGCATTCTTGACCATGGGTGCGGTCATCTTAACGATGACAGGTGGTGAGGCAATCTATGCCGATATGGGGCATTTTGGCCGACTCCCAATCCGCTTGGCATGGTTTATTGTGGTGATGCCGTGCTTGCTGTTGAACTATGCAGGCCAAGGTGCCTTGCTACTGCGTAATCCAGAAGCTTTAGCCAATCCATTCTATATGCTGATTCCTGAATGGGCACTGTATCCAATGATTGCATTGGCGACAGCGGCCGCGGTGATTGCCTCGCAAGCGGTGATCACAGGGGTATTCTCTATGGTCAATCAGGCGATTCAATTGCGTTATTTGCCGCGTTTGACAGTAAAACATACCTCTGAAGTTGAACGTGGTCAGATTTATTTGCCATTTATTAACTGGGCATTGTTTATCTCGGTGCTGATCTTGATTTTGCTGTTTGAAAACAGTGCGAATTTGGCCAGTGCGTATGGCGTAGCTGTGACCATGACGATGCTTTGCGGTACGATTTTGATCTCAGTTTTGGCTTATGGTTTATGGCGTTGGCCCGTTTGGAAAGTGGCAATATTTGCAGTGCCATTTTTATTGATTGATTTGATCTTTGTTGCATCGACATCATTAAAAATTGCAGCGGGTGGTTGGGTTCCAATCCTGATTGGTGCGGTATTATTTACGATTTTAATGACGTGGAAAGATGGTCGGGCATTGGTGCTCAATCGACTCGGTAAAGATGCCTTGCCTATTGACCTGTTTATTCGCAGTGTCAGCATGGGCAGTGAAACCAAGTTCGTGCCAGGCGATGCGGTATTCTTAACTGGAACGCCTGAGATCGTGCCTCATGCTATGTTACATAATATCAAGCACAATAAAGTCCTGCATGAACGCAATATTATGGTCACGGTCAATACCCGAGATGTACCGTTTGTACCTGAAAATGAGCGGGTGATCACGGAAAAATTAGATGAACGATTCTATCGAATCACGATGTTTTATGGGTTTAAAGACCAGCCGAATATTCCTGCGGCTTTGGAGCATGCGTATCGTGAGTTGGGCTTTGAATTTGATTTAATGCAAATCAGTTTCTTTATTTCCCGAGACCGCATTATTCATACCTTGGGTGAAGGCATGGCGCCATGGCGAGAAAAGCTGTTTATTTCTATGCAGCGAAATACCAGTCCAGTCAGCGACTTTTATCAAATTCCAACCAACCGTGTGGTGGAGTTGGGAAGTCAGATTGAAATTTAAGACCTAGATTGAACTTTTAGGCATAGATTTAAAAGTTAGACACGAAAAAGCCAGATCAATTCTGGCTTTTTTTATCTGTGATGATTGAACTTTTCTAGTCCAAAGACATAGAGATCATTCTGTTGCTTTTTCCTGGGAGGAGTATGCGAGCAAAGCAACAGAATGAAGATGTTGCGCTATTTCATCCTTGAAAATACGCTGATTAGTTGATTGTCGCGTCTACATCTGCAGAGGCTTCAGGCGCAGCTTGGATGGCTTCGTCAGCAACAGGTGCTTCTGGGTTGGCTTGAATTGATGCATCTGCAGGATTTGCACTTTGAGTTTCAGGTGCTGCCATAAATGCATCCTGTTGTGCTTGAGGCGCTTCAGGTAATGCAGCCGATGCGCTATCGGCATTGACAGGTGCTTCTGCAGAAGAGGCAATGACGGGTGCCGCATTGGCATCCGTTGCCACGGCTTCAGGAGCTTGCTGTGCTGTTTCCACAGGTGCTTCAGTTATAGCGGCTTCGGGTGGATTGGCCACTGCCGTTTGTTCAGTTGGCACAGACTGCTCTGTAGGCGCAGCAGCTACACTTTGCTGTTCATTTGCGAGTGCATTTTCCGCTTCAGTCGCCGCTTGTTCAGCATTTGCAGGGACTGCAGGGGCATTCGGATCGATTTGGTTTGCCTGAGCCTGTTCAGGATTTAAGGGCTGTTCTGTTGCAGCGGCATTGACTTGTCCGGCAGGAGCTTCAAGCAATTGAACTTGACCACTTGATACCAAGTCCTGAATGGAACCGGGTTGACCATTCACAGTGGTCACAATTTTGACTTTAGACAAACTTTCTAAAGTGTCACCGGGTTGAATCGGTGGCTCTGCAAATGCTGCTGCGCTCATTAAACCTGAAATTAAACCTAAACCTAAAATTTTAGAATGCATAATCACTCCGTATATTTTTATCGCAATTTTTCGTATTTTTACCTTGTCATAATTCTTGAGGCGAATTCAATGAAACATACGCAACTGCTTCATGACTTCCTATAAAGACCTGTACAACTGCGACATAAAGTTACATCAACTGCTGCTTTGTTAAACAATATTTGTGTGATTGTTAAGCAAATTAAAAAAGAAAAGTGTACTAAAATTTGTACCCTTGCTAAGCTGCGGAAAAATAGTCCTTTTTAGAAGTCATTGTTGTAAGTCATGGTCAAAAAGAAACGCAATTCAGCAAATCCGCTTTCACAGTTATTTGGGCAAAATGGCATAAAAGTGCTGTTAGGTCTGGTGGCAACAGGGAGCTTTGCAATTGCTTTCGGGCAAGAAAAAATTCAACAACTTGTATCCATGAGCAGCACTTCAAATAGCGCCTGTTTGGACCAGTTTTACCGTGAAGTACCGCCTTATTTGGTCCGTGAAAGCCTACATAAAAACAGTTTCCCAATGTGTTTTAATGGCTTTAATGTCATGTATTCAGGGATATCCAAGACACCGCTTTGGGTTGCAGAAGCATTAACCCCCACACGGCTGAGTCAAAAAATTCCGCGTGAAGATAACTTTCATGAAGAGACTCGCGTGCCGTCTGAATATCGGGCTTTGCTGTCAGACTATAAATCTTCAGGCTATGACCGTGGACACATGGCACCCAATGCAGATATGCCCAATAAAGCTGCACAGTTAGACAGTTTTTCTTTGGCCAATATGGTGCCGCAAGCCCCAAAAAATAATCAGCAAGTGTGGCGCGAGTTAGAAGAAGCCACACGGGCGATAGTGACCAAACAAAAGCAAGATGTCTATGTGGTGACGGGGCCGGTATACAGTGCGAAAAAATTAAAAACCATCGGGCAAGGGGTCATTGTGCCGACCGCCACTTATAAGGCGATCTATTTGCCGAAAAAAGGTGTTGCAGGCGTGTACTATGCGGACAATACCTTGCGTGATACCGCACCGACAGTCAAAGTCATGAGTATTTGTGCGCTAGAAGAACTGACTGGAATTAATTTCTTTCCAGAATTAACCGAAGACCAAAAGCGGAATACCTACCGTTTGCCGCTCAAAGCCACCCAAGTCAAAGCAAATCAAGACATCGCTTATTTGCATTGGGATGCTGAAAGCCAGTGTGCTGCAGATGTCGCAGAAGACAAGATTTTAAGCTTGCAAAAAGACTTTAAATCGAGTGGTGGTTCAGTGGGCGAGACATCCATGGCAAGTAGTGGAAATGACAACAATCAAGATGCCTTGGTCAAACAATTGATTGAAGAAATTCTGCAATATCTGCTACAGATTTTGAAATAATCGAGCAGATAATAGCGCTGAACTGCGAGCGATGAAGAGGATCATTGCTTGCAGTTGAAATCTTTTTCACGTATTTCTATTGCTGCATCACTACAACAAAAAAGAAGGATATCCATCATGTTCAAAGCATTTGAAAATGACACAGCGTCGCATGCAATTCATGACTTAACACTAGAAAATGGCCAAGATCGAATTAATATTTATGGCAACTTACAGGTGACGAAAGACCAAGCAGGTTTAGCTGCAGCGAAAGCTTTACAGGCATTTTTCAATGATGTGGTGACCACGCTTGAGGCAGAAACCAACTTAGCTGAAAAAATAGCGCAGGGCGGTGAAGACAACGAAGTGGCAAATCCATTTCTTTAATGCTGTGTCATCGGCCGTCGAAGGAAGCAATGCTCAATTCAAGAAGAATGAAAAAAAGCTCACAGATTGTGAGCTTTTTTATGGTGTCTTCTTCTATTTATGCGTCTTTTGCCATCAGTTTATAGATGACAGCACCAATCACCGCGCCAATGATAGGGGCTACCCAAAACAGCCAAACTTGTGATAGCGCAGCAGTTTCAGCAAAGAATGCTACACCCATACTACGCGCTGGGTTGACTGAAGTATTGGTGACGGGAATGCTGATGAGATGGATCAATGTAAGCGCAAGACCGATCGCAATTGGAGCAAATCCAGCAGGGGCACGTTTATCCGTTGCTCCCATGATCACAATCAAAAAGCCAGCAGTCAGCACAATCTCAATGATTAAGGCTGAGAGCATAGAGTATTTGCCCGGAGATAATTCACCATAGCCATTGGTGGCAAAACCGCCGACTCCTGTAAATCCGGCCTGACCTTGTACAATGATGAATAGAATAAATGCGGCGAGGGTTGCACCCAGTAATTGAGAAATAATATAGGGTGCCAGTTCTTTTGCTTCAAAACGACCACCAGCCCACAAGCCAATACTCACGGCAGGGTTAAAATGTCCCCCTGAGATATGACCTAGCGCATAAGCAGCCGTTAATACGGTTAAACCGAAGGCCAGTGCCACGCCAGCGAAGCCAATGCCAAGTTCAGGAAAGGCCGCAGCCAAGACCGCACTACCACAACCACCAAAGACCAGCCAAAACGTACCGATCAGTTCTGCTAAATATTTATTCATTTAAAACTCCATTTGTTTTTGTCATTTGGAATAGATTTTCAATCTTTCACTCAGCATGAGTGCAATCTAGTTGTGAAGTGTTGTTTTATTCATTTATCGAATATGCATAGATTTAATGGATTTTGCTGAAAATCACAATATATAAAATGATAACTGTGTCACATTTTTAACTTACTGCTTCAATTTGCGATAAGCGCCATTGCTGTGGGGTTAAATTTCGCCATTGTTTAAAAGCGCGTTGAAACGCACTCTGTTCTGAATAACCCAGCAGTAGCGCAATTTCCTGCAAACTTAAATGCGGGTCTCTTAAAAATTCTTCAGCCATCATGCAGCGGACCTCCTGCATGCGTTGCTGATAGGTGCTGCCTTGTTGTTGTAAATGGCGTTGTAATTGTCGGACGGACAGATTGAGTTGCGTAGCGACATGTTCAATTTGGAACTGATTTTTTTGCAAACCCATTAAAATGGCTTGCTGTAAGCGTTGGTCGATTTGCGTGGTATTCGGCAGCTTTTCTAATAAAGACTGTGCCTGTTGCATTAACAGTTTTTGTAAGGTCTGATCGCCTTGGGAAAAAGGGCGAGACAGTTCTTGAATGGGAACAATAACCTTCGACTTTTCTTGGGAAAATCGAACTTTACAGCGAAAATATTGTTCATATTGAGCGACATTTTTCGGTGCAGGATTATGAAAATGCACTTCGTGTAAATTGATATCTTCAAAACGCATGAATAATTTTAGAAACTGCAGCATTAAGGCAATCGCAATTTCATCGGTCAATTGATTGGCCATATTCATGGGTAAATCATTCCAACCGATGGAGAAAAAATCATTTTGAATATCAATTAGCAAGGGACTGCCATCGAAGATTAAGCGATGAAAATCATGGTAGCGGAGCAGCGCTTCGCCCAAGTTTTCACAGGACAGGGCAATATACGCAATGATGCCAATATGTTTGGGTTGCACATGTTCTGCAATTTCTAAACCCAGCGCTGGCTTTTGGATCTTTTGATCTAAATCCATCAATAAATCACGCCAAACGGCATAATCAAAACGCTCTAAGTTTTGAACTTTATTCAGTTTTTCAGGAATAGCAATGCCTTGAGCTTGGTGATAAGCATAGAGCAAATGGCCCAGTCCTCCATAGACCGATCCTGTATAGTCCTTGAGTTGTTGCATATTTTTTTAATTCTAAATTTTGTCGTGTTTTGTCAATAATATTAAAAAAAACGGTCAATATCTAGCCCTTTTCATTACCTATAGTGGAGCTAATAAAAGGAGATATTGGTCATGTTAAAAGGTTTTATTGCAGGGTTGGTCGTCGCCAATGCCTTTGAATGGTTCGCACATAAATATGTTTTGCATGGGACACATCGCTCAGGTAAGCCACGTTTTAGTCCAGTACCGAAAAGCATGAAATCACATTGGGAACATCATCGTGAAGTTCGAAAAACAGATTTTCATGATCATGGCTATGTTGAAGGTGTACAGAACTGGCGCACGAAAAATGAAATATTGTCACTGGTGGCAGTTTCAGCGGTATTTGTCCCGCTGTTTTATCCCATTTCCAAAGGAATGAGTTTGTCTGTGCTGTATTGCGCAGGGAATTATTATTATATCCATCGTCGCGCACATCTTGAGCCAGAGTGGGCGATGAAAAAGATTCCATGGCACTATGACCACCATATGAACTCAAATCAGGATGCCAATTGGTGTGTGACTAAGCCGTGGTTTGATTATATTTTAGGGACTCGGGTGATTTCCTCGGCGAAATTACAGGAACAAAACCCATTGGGTGTGCTACTGCCGACAGCGATTGCCAAGCCATTGTCGCACTGGATCAATCGGGTATTTCCTGCAAAGTGGGTCGCTGAGCGTGAAAAGCCAGTTGCACTTCTTGAAACGGTCTAATGCGAATGCGCTGTGCGTTTTGACAACAAGATTTTTTACCCAATTAGGCTGTCGCAATTTGTCAATAAATTATGAATCTACTGTCAATCAAATGCAGTGCAAATGCCCTATATTTAAATCATCAAAAGGCTTGTACACGACGAGTTGATTGATGAAGTTGCTATGTATATTTTTTCATTTGTTTTAAGTATCAGACCAAGTGCTGTAGTTTTTCTTGGTTTATAGGAGCCGACAAGGCTCCTTTTTTTATGACTATAGTAAATGAATTGCATGGGCGATGCTCTGCTGTAACTCCATGTTGTTGCATCAAAAACATTAAAACAAAAAAAGAGCGAATCATCGCTCTTTTTCAATCTTCATTGAAAATGAATCAATTAAAGACGCATTTCAATGCCTTGTTCTGCTAGATATTTTTTCGCTTCAGGAATGGTGTGTTGACCAAAGTGGAAAATAGAGGCCGCAAGCACTGCATCTGCGCCACCTTTTAAAATACCATCGGCCAAATGTTGGAGATTACCGACACCACCAGAAGCAATGGTTGGAATGGTCACACGGTCATTGATGTTACGCATCAGTTCAATGTCATAACCAGCTTTGGTTCCATCAGCATCCATAGATGTGATGAGTAATTCACCTGCACCGAAGTCCGCCATTTTTACTGCCCATTCGATGGCATCGATACCGGTTTCTTTACGACCACCGTGGGTGAAAATTTCCCATTTATTATCGCCGGTTTTTTTCGCATCAATAGCAACCACAATACACTGTGCGCCAAAACGCTGAGAGGCTTCTTGTACAAATTCAGGGTTATAAATAGCCGCAGAGTTAATCGAAACTTTGTCCGCACCGGCATTTAATAACAGGCGGATATCTTCTACTTTACGCACGCCACCACCGACTGTTAATGGCACAAATACAGACTCAGCCATACGCTCTACCGTACGGTAAGTAGTATCACGACCATTTGAGGTTGCGGTAATGTCTAAGAAGGTAATTTCGTCCGCACCTTGTTCGTTATAACGGCGTGCAACTTCAACTGGATCGCCTGCATCACGAATATCAAGAAATTGAACACCTTTCACTACACGACCGTTGTCCACGTCGAGGCAAGGAATAATACGTTTAGCAAGCATAATTTTTTCCAAAAATAACAGCCGATTATGAAACTTCGCGACTTAGATGCTACACCTTAGTAGTCGGAGCGGTTATTCTATCAAAAATATGTAAGTTTTTTCGCAGGTTTTCTATGTCGGTTTATACCACTTTGACTTTAAAGGAAGTTCAGGATTTTGCAGCACCTTATGGACTGGAGGTGATTGACCTGATTCCGATTCAAGGCGGTATTCAAAATACCAACTATTTTATTGTTTGCGAAAATGGCACGCAGTATGTATTAACCGTTTTTGAAGAGATGGACGAGCAAGGTGCAGGGGAGCTGGTTCCTGTACTCGAACACTTGGGGCAGGCGGGTCTAGCTGTGCCTGTACCGCTGAATCATTCAGGTAAAGCGATTCATAGTTTAAAGGATAAACCTGCACAGATTGCGCCACGCATGCAAGGTCAACATCCCATGCCTGCGAATTTAGCGCAAGCAGAGGCGATTGCTGTAGCCCAAGCGAAAATGCATGTGGCTTTACAAGATTTCCCTTTGGAACGTGCAGAATATCGTGATCATGCTTATTGGTTACAAGTTTCACGGGATATTCGTCCAACATTAAATGAAGCCGATACCATGTTGCTTAACAATCTGTTGGGCTTATATGACATCTTAACAGCGATGTATCCAAATCGTCCTATCGGTTTTATTCATTCGGACCTGTTCCGTGACAATACCCTATTTGAAGGCGATCAACTCAACGGTATTTTAGACTTTTATGAGTTAAATAAAGACGAACTCTTATTTGATATTGCTATTACTTTAAATGACTTCTGTACGGAATATCCGGATGTACATTTGAATGAAGACAAAGCCATTGCCTTTTTAAATGCCTATGAAAGCGTGCGCCCATTAACAGCAGATGAAAAATCATGCCTAGAGTTATATTTGGCGATGGCAGCGGGTCGCTTCTGGATGATGCGTCTACAGGTGGCACAGAAAAATGCGGCCGAAGGCCGTACAGGGGATGATATTTTGCAGAAAAACCCTGCTGAAATGCGTAATATGCTGATTGAACGATTAAAATTCGTCACAGCATAAATTTTAAAAACAACGAGAGGGAAAAGCATGCGTGATCAAGGACGCTTAGTAGAATGGTTTGATGATAAGGGCTACGGCTTCATTCAACCGAACGATAGCACCAAAGATCGCGTATTTTTGCACATCAAAGACTTTTCCCGTCCCGGCCCACGACCAATCGTGGGCTGCGCGTTGGATTATGCTGTGATCTTAGACGAACGCGGACGCTTTCGTGCGCAGCAAGTGCATTATTTAAAAGCCTCACAAACCAAAGCTGCACAACGCCCCAATAAAAAAAATGTGGTGCAGATGCCGCGTCAGGCAGAGCCGATGCAAATCTTGTGCATCATGTATATCCTCGCCTTGGCGGGCTTGTCTGTGGCTGGTTTACTCAGTGGCATGGTGCTGCTTTTTGTGAGTATTATTAATGTCCTGACCTATTGGTTCTATGCGCAGGATAAAGAAGCTGCGCAAATGGGGAACCGACGCGTGCCAGAAAATACACTGCATCTTTTGTCTTTTTTAGGTGGGTGGCCGGCGGCATGGCTCGCTCAGCAACGTTTGCGGCATAAAACACAAAAACAACCGTTTCGAAAAATATATTTCTGTACCATAGCCTTTAACATACTACTGATTTTATGGCTAATTTCACCATTTAATATCCTGCATATTTAGTAGGTGGAACGATCCGCAAAATCATCATGACGGAGAGCGAAATGAATTATTCCATTGATAAAGATCCAAACCGCCTGCTCACGATTATTTTGTATATTCTTTATATTGTGGCGATTTTTTCTGCCGGCTTGCTTGCGGTCCTCGCGTTGATTATCAATTACGTCAAACGCAGTGATGTTCGCGGCACGATTTTTGAAAGCCATTTTACTTGGCAGATTCGTACGTTTTGGTGGTATCTCATTTGGAACATCATTGCTTTCGTGCCTTTTATTTTTCTGTTCTTTACTGGCAATAATGCCAATGCCTTTGCAGGGGTGGCACTGGGAGCAAGTACCTTCTGCGTCACGGTGATCGGACTGTCTTGGTTATGGATTGTGTACCGCGCGATTAAAGGTTTAATCCGTGTCAATGACAACCGACCGATGTATGACTAATGCGAGTTCAGAACTTTTTGGCATAAAAATCTTGGTATCAAAAAAGCGACCGTATGAGTCGCTTTTTTGATCTAATAGAGGATGCAGAAATTAGCGTTTCTTTAACCATTTCGGCCGCCATTCACTCACAATCACACCGAGAACCACGCAAAGCCCGCCAATAAGGGCGAGCGGTGTTAAGCGTTCACCAGCAAGTCGCCCAATGATCGCGGCCCAAACTGGTTCACCTGCATAGATGATTGCTGCCTGTGCAGGATCAACCATGCGCTGCGCCCAGTTCATCACCAGTTGAATTACGGCGCTGGCTAGCCCCAATCCGCAGAGTACAGCGATTAATGGCCATTCAAATTTTGGCAAAGTGGTTTCACCCACCAGTGGGGCAAAGCAAAAACAGAACAGAGAGGCAAATGCCAACTGTAGAACCGTCACTCTGCGCAGATTGACGCGGGGTGCAAAATAGCTGATCAAGATAATTTCAAAAGCAATGGCAATCGACCCGAGCAGCGTAATGATTTGCCCAAAATTGAGCTGAATAGCGCCAAAACCATTACCAGTTAAAAAGACCAAACCGACAAAAGCCAAACTTACACCCAGCCATGTCATCACATGTGGTTTATGCCGAAAACTGAGCCACATAAAAATCGGAACCAGCGGTACATACAGCGCAGTTAAAAAAGCCGATTCGCTGCTGCTGATACTTTGTAAGCCGACCGTTTGTGTCGTATAGCCAATCGCAATCACAGCGCCAATACTTGCGCCCGCAATGACATCGTATTGAGAAAAATGTCTAAGATATTTGAGCGATAACAGACTCACAGCCAGAGTCGCTGCGGCAAAACGCAGACCGACAAACAGCACGGGACTGCTGAAATTTAAACCGTATTGCACGGTGATAAAACTGGCACCCCAAATCATGGTAATCAGGATGAGTGCGAGCTGCGGAAACTTGGCTTTCCAAGCAGATTGGACGGTTGGCATGTGTATTTGAATATTCAAAGAGGAGAAATAAAAAAAGAGGCCCGAAGACCTCTTTTCTGCTCGGGTATATTACAAGCTTTGTTGATCAAGCAGTAACTGAGCTTCACGAAGGTTCAATGTGCCTTCATAAATTGCACGACCGGTAATCGCACCTAAAATGCCCGGTTGGCCTTTTAAGTTACGCACGTCGTCAAGGTTGGTCACGCCACCTGATGCAATAACAGGTAAGCCTGAATACGTTGCAAGGTTAACGGTTTGTTCAACGTTCACACCTTGCATCATGCCATCACGTGCGATGTCGGTGTAGACGATGCTCGATACGCCAGCATCTGCAAAGCGTTTTGCCAAATCAGTAGCTTTCACGTCAGTGACATTTGCCCAACCATCAGTTGCCACCATGCCATTCATGGCATCGATACCGACAATGATATGGCCTGCAAATTTTTTGCACGCTTCTTCAACAAATTCAGGCTCTTTTACTGCTTTTGTACCAATGATGACAAACGATACGCCTGCATCAAGGTAATGTTCAATGGTTTCAAGAGAGCGGATACCACCACCAATTTGAATTGGCAATTCAGGCTGTGCTTTAGCAATCGCTTCAACCACAGGCTTATGAATAGGTGTACCAGCGAAAGCACCGTTTAAATCTACCAAATGTAAGCGACGCGCGCCTTCATTTACCCAATGCTGTGCAGTTGCCACTGGATCGTCAGAAAATACGGTATCGTCTTCCATACGACCTTGTTTTAAACGGACACATTTGCCATCTTTCAGGTCAATTGCAGGGATGATCAGCATGCTTTCGCTCCTTGCTCAATCAAATTAAGAATGAATTTGTGCCTAATCTTATCAAATAAACGGCTATTCACTAAATGCTAATATCAGAATTGATGAATTAAAAAAGCCTGACATAGGTCAGGCTAGTGCAAATAGAGGTTTGGATTTTATTCTTGGTCTATAAAAATGCGCTGTGTATTAGTGTTTTTAGTCATTAAACATAAGTGGTTGTTTGTAATAAATCGCTGTTTACGGATTGAAGTAAGCTACCGACATCGTATAAGCCTTGATTGAGGGCTGTGGTACTTTCACCGACGACTTGAACAAGATCACCCACCACAGGAAGTTCAGCGGCAATCGATGTAATCGGTGCAATGTCATCCAGTAAGGCATCTAAAGTGCCTGAAACATCTTGCACGACACCACCCACACTTGCTAATGGATCATTCAGGACGGCTGTTAATAATTCGGTAGGATCAATACTGGCTACATAGTCGCCCGTTTCAGCCAACAAGCCAGTTAAATTACCCGTAGTTTCGCCTACTGCATCCAATAGACCGCCCAGCAATGGCAAGTCAGAAAGTGCGGCTGTGATTGGTGCAGCAACCCCACTGAGATGATCAACTAAACCCGCAACTTCCGTCACGGTTTGACCGACCACACCAGTTACGCCATTGAGAGTGGTTTGCACCCCACCAAGAAGATCACCCGTCGCCAGTTGATCGGCTACCGCATGTAAGCCTTCGCCTAAGGTGCCGACCAACTGATTTTCAACTGCGAGTACTTTTTCGATGGTCCCACCAATGAGCGGAAGCTCAGTCAGTGCATCCGTTAAGGGCGCGGTTAAGCTACTTACGGTCTCTAATACGCTGTCTACTGTATCCAAAACAGTATTTAAAACCAGTCCAACTGCTTTACTGATCCCTTGTAAAGTCAGGCTGAGTACGCCGCTGATTTTTCCTGTAAATAAGTTCAACATGTCAGGTTCTCCAAGTTTTTAAATTATGATGTGTTATGTATTTGGCAGACTTGTTTTAGCAAAAGGAGATTGATGAAAACAAATTATGAAAGTATAGAAAGAATGAGATAAATCATGTAATTCTGCTAGAAAACCCAGAGAGATCAAAACCTTAACTGAACAAAAATATAAATGTATATTAATGTAATTAAAACGAGTTAAATCAAAGATATAAATGTACTTAAAAGGTGCAATTTTATTGTTTTTAGGCTGTGCTGTGACTATTTTTAAAGCAATAAGGTACTGTTCAAATCTTTAGCGCAAATAAACTGCAAATTCATTGGCACTCTTCAGCCGATCTTTGCACTTGGTCATGCCATAGATTGGGGCAATATCCAGTTACAGAGCGGTTACATCGCTGAATATAATTTAAATCATTAAAATAATTAAGGGTTTATAATTTCATGTGCGGACGAATTCTTAGTTTGAGGGAGGTATTGGGAATGGTTTTAGGTAATAAGCCGCGTTGTAATAATTCTTCAAAGACCAAAACAGGGGCATAGGCATCGGCAGCGGCATAACGAATTTGTTCTGGATTTAAGCGCTTTTTGGCCCAATTCGAGGTACTGACCGATTTAGATTTTGGAAAATTCACACGAAAAAGCAGTGCCATGGCATTTTTTAAACCGACGGGTTGGCTTAAGCCAAAAGAAGCAAAGCACTTGGAGAGTTCCAAGACACTATTCAGTTCGATGCCTTTTTTACGAAATAAATGCGCATCATTTTTTAAGCCAAAACCTACTTTAATTTGATCACGATTACTCAAGATTGGTCTTAAAAAATCCCAAGTGCATTCGTTCATTTGAAACAACCAGGCCTGTTGCGCCGTCGCGAGTTGGATTAAATGTGGGCCAGTAGAGACTTCACCTTTACGAAAAGTCGGCTTAGATTCAGAGTCGAAACCGAATAAGGCAGTCGTCTGTAATTCATCGGCCCAGTGTTGGCATTGTTCTGCATTGTGAATGACATGGATCTGCTCTGGCACTAAATTTTGGAACAATGGAAAATTTTTAATCTGTTCTTTAGTTGGCAAAATAGGTGTCAGTAGAGCATTAGTCATTGTGATTCAATTCAAAGGCTTGTTGTTGCAGCCTAGAGCGTTTAGTAGGGAAATGCAAATACCGAGATGTGGCGTTGAGCATGAGCCTTTGACTCATCTGCCTGTCATAGCGCGTTGCTATGACAGTGACGAGGGCACTTAAACACAGTGACCAAGAGGCTTAAAGACAGTGACTTAAAACAGAAAACGCGCAGTAAATAATACATTTACCAAGATCAGTAAGAATAAACCGATAAAGAGAAAGGCGAGGACCACTTCCCATGTTTTGGATGCACGCGGCTCGCCATATTGATTGGCATTTGCAGACCCCGGGATGAGCATCAGCGCAATGCACATGACGATATTGAGCAACGGAATCAACTCTAAGAGTGCAAACCAGCCTGAGAGATTAAAGTCATGCAGACGACGCACTGAAAAAATCATCAAAGGGATCAGCATGAAAACATTTAGGATAAATCCAATCACTTGCGTCATTGGATTTTCAGCGTGAGCTATTAGGGCATTGAGGGTATTGGGCATCATGCTGACGATCAGTAGCATCAATATGCTCAGTATGAGGCCATAGAAGACATTCCAACCGATAAATGACATGCGATTAAAACGACCGTCACGGTTCCAACCAGAGTTTATATTGGGTGAATTATTCATATTAAATGATCTTAAATTATCGTAAAAAGTATTGTTATCATTCATTTTTAACCGCAAAAATTGAGCTAAAAAAGACATAAAAATGTGAAAAAGTACAGGATTTGATCCTGAACCAAAAAAGCGCGTTGATTATAAAGGTAAAGTACAAAAAAAGCCCACTTGTGTGAGCTTGTTTGAGCAGATGTATTGCTGTTTAGAGTGATATAGGCGGCATCTAATGATTTATGATTATTGTTGTTGAATCGTGGCTTGTTGAGAGCGGATCACATAGTTTTGGTAAGACGGAATCATGATCGCAGCAAGTATCCCGACTATAAATACCACGATATACAAAACAGCCAGCACGGTTTCCCAGCCTTTGGTCGGGCGTGGTTGTCCAAAGCTATTACTACCGCTATTACCCGGTGCAAATAACACATAGAGCGCAAACAATATATTCACTACAGGAACTAAGATCAGCAGTGCAAGCCATCCTGAATGGTCTCTGTCATGTAAACGACGGATTAAGAAAATGACGCTGTAATAAATAACGATGGCATACATGATAAAGAAAATAATCATGAGTGGCGTCGACATAGCACCCTCAATCAGCGCATTTTGCGCACCGGGTATGAGCAGGCCGACCACAACAGCAATTAACGTAAAAATAATGCCGAGCAGTATATTCCATGCAAGATATGCACGACGGCTAAAGCGACCACTGGCTTGGGTCGGTGAGTCAGATGTGAAGGTATTCATTATTATTCCTAGGCTTTGGTATTTTTATAAGTAGGCAAATTCTAAAATGAATATGTAGAAAATAAAAGGATGAAAAATAAACAGTACAAAAAAGCCCGCAAGGAGCGGGCTTTTCTGAGAGGAAGGTATTTTAGATATCCCATTCCACAAAGTTTTTTAGCAATTGCAGGCCAGCTGTATGACTTTTTTCTGGGTGAAATTGTGTCGCAAACAAGTTTTCCTTGTGAATTGCGGTACAAAATTTCAAACCATAGTCACATGTTGCAGCGACAATGCTTGAATCTTGCGGCTCTACATAGAAGCTATGTACGAAATAGAAACGTGCATCTTGCTCAATGTTTTTCCACATCGGGTGGCTAGGGTCTGCCTGATGCACTTGGTTCCAGCCCATGTGCGGCACTTTTAATCCCTCTACATCAGGGAAGCGTTTAACTGAACCTTCAAAAATACCCAATGCATCTGCACCGCCATTTTCTTCGGAATGCTGCATTAGGGCTTGCATGCCGACACAGATCGCAAGCACAGGTTTATTAAATGCTGCTTTACGGACTACTTCATCAATGCCTGCATCATGCATGCCTTGCATACAGTCACGCATTGCCCCCACACCGGGGAACACAATTTTATCTGCTTGTGCAATCAGCTTAGGATCATTAGTGACATCAACAGTTGCGCCCACGTGTTCGAGGGCTTTTGCTGCTGAGTGAAGATTTCCCATGCCATAGTCAAGAAGGGCAATACGGGTCATTACAATGTTCCTTTGGTAGACGCAACAGTATTTTCGGCACGAGGGTCAACTTCACACGCCATGCGTAATGCACGGGCAAAGGCTTTAAATACGCTTTCAATTTGGTGGTGGCTGTTTTTACCTTTTAGGTTGTCGATGTGCAGCGTCATTAACGCATGGTTCACAAAACCTTGGAAAAATTCAGAGAAAAGATCCACATCAAAAGTCCCGATGCGCGCGCGAGTGAATGGAATATCCATCCAAAGACCCGGACGGCCTGATAAATCTACCACGACACGACTCAGTGATTCATCCAGCGGCGCATAGAAGTGACCGTAGCGACGTAAGCCTTTTTTATTGCCCAGTGCTTGAGCAAAGGCTTGGCCAAGTGTAATCCCACAGTCTTCTACGGTATGATGATCGTCAATTTCAAGATCGCCATCACAATGAATATCAATATCAAACAGACCATGTCGCTTGATTTGATCAATCATATGATCTAAAAATGGAACACCAGTGTTTAAAGTGCCTTGACCAGTACCATCAAGATTCACACGAACTCGAATTTTGGTTTCGTTGGTGTTTCTTACCACTTCACTGATACGATCTGTCATAGACACGTTCCTCAAATACGTCAAAATGATTGATGTAAAAATATTTTCGCTGTGACGAAAAGTCACCGCATATTAGATTGCTCAGGAGGGTTTATCAATGCCTATTACCGTACATGCCTATACTTCTTTGGAAAATGATGAAGTGCGCAGCCAGCTTGAGCGACTGTATGACACCAGCCCTGAGTTTAGCGACGGTTCCGATGCGATTGAACAACTTGAGCAGAACTTAGCTCAGTATACCTTAGTTTATACTGCAGAATTTAATACAAAATTGATTGGCGCGATTTGGTGTACAGGCCAAGGTGAAAGCAAAACCCTTGAATATATTGTGGTACACCCTGCAAATCGTGGGCGTGGTGTTGCAGAACGTTTGGTCAGTGAGGCCACCCGTATGGAAGAAGAAAAAGGGGTGAAAACTTTTGAACCAGGTTGTGGCGCGATCCACCGCTGTTTGGCACACATTGGAAAAATTACTGCGGCTGAATAACCTGTCCCCAATTGAAAGCAGCCATTGAGCTGCTTTTTTGTTGGATAAATACATCGTCGTCACAGTGATTTCAGCTGTGGAAATTTGAAATCACTCAAAAAATAAGCAAATAATGTGAAATATTGATTTAAAAATAAACATTTGCACAAAAAAGCGCAACAGATGCTTGACGCCATGAGACTGAAATTGTTTAATACGCCCCATCGGCGTGATAGCTCAGTAGGTAGAGCAACGGATTGAAAATCCGTGTGTCCCCAGTTCGATCCTGGGTCTCGCCACCATATTCAAAACTGATTTTTCAGTTTATCAATCCCTGATCCCATCAGGGATTTTTTTTGCCTAAAAAATATGCACACGAAAAATATTTTTATAAATATGATTGACTAATTAACTGAGATACGGCTTAATACACCGCATCGGCGTGATAGCTCAGTAGGTAGAGCAACGGATTGAAAATCCGTGTGTCCCCAGTTCGATCCTGGGTCTCGCCACCATATTCGAAAAAACCTCAAACCATTGTTTGAGGTTTTTTTTTGCCTGTTGTTTTTTAGTTGTTGATATTTCGCACAGTTTAACTGATACAATCGATGCCAGATGATGAGCCCAATGGCTATTAGAAAATTATTAAAAAATAAGGGTTAAGGTTATGAAAAAAATATTATTTCCTGTTTTGATCGGCATGAGTGTCTTGCTAAGCGCATGTGGTGGCGGGGGCGGCAGTAATGTCGATTCTTCCTATTCTAAAACCATTATTCAAAATGGTGTGACCTATGAATGTAAAAGTGAAAATGCAGCAGCGCTTTGTGATAATGGCAATTGTTCTTCTTGTGAATCATCGCTCGATAAAATAATCACAGCATCATGCAGCACCAGTATTTCCGCAGGGCAAACAATTTTTGCCGTGACCAAAACGGGCTGTGTATCCAATATGAAATCGGGCAGCAGAATAACTGCAGCATGTGATAATGGTCTGCTTAAATTAAAAGTTGGATCTAACTTTAGCTTAAATCAGGTGATTAATACGGGTACGACGATGAGCTCTGGTGAGTATATTGTCGGCACAGAAGTGCTCCGCTGTGGCTTTTAATCAAATGAACATAGGTTCGTGGAGTGACAGTTGAAGCGACTTCAATATGCGGCGCTTGGACTGCTCTGTTTTGCACTGGGCTATATTGCGGCATCGTGGAATGACCAACCAAGCTTGACGTCGCCGCCACCTGAGCACTCGCGTGTCTCTTTGGCGACGAATAATCCTGTGGCACTCTTGGCTTTAGATCAAGATGCCTCGGATCAGCCTCATTCTAAAGATATACAGCAACAACTCAAAGGCCAACATCGTCAGCTAAAGAGCATTATTCAGCAGACTTCAGATCAACAATTGGGGCGATATTTACAGCAGGCATTTCCCAATTACAGTTTTACAGGGATTCAAAATAAGCAACAATTTGCGCAGCAGATGTTAGACGAGTTTCTGCAAGCTAAAAATGATCCGCAGCAGCGATTGGCTGGGCAGGCCTATGTGACAGATCAATCACAGACAAATGTAGATCAAGTTTTACCTCGTGAAATCTATGTCACACAGCCGTTGTATGCACATTTTGATACCATGGGTAAAGTTCCAAACAATATGCAAGTCATGGTGCGTTGGACGCATCGTGATAGCGGTGAAGTGCTGCTCTTTACGCCACGCAAAGTTAGTGAGCAACAGCAACAAAACTGGGTGAGTTTCTATCCTATGACTGGATGGAAAACTGGTCATTATGATGTGAAATATTATCAAATGAATGATCAATTAAGCCCGATTGCACAGACCAGTTTTTATATACAGCATGTGATTGAGTAAATATTTTGAAGCTCAAATTTTATCGCTGAAGCTATGACTTAAGTGCTAGCTTCCTACCCTAAAAATTCGATTAAACTGATAAAAAACAACCAATGAATTCCTACAATGAAAGACCTTTTCTCTACAGGGAGTGCGCTGTATCAACAAGCACGTCCAAGTTATTCTGCTGAAGTCGTCGATAGCATCTTGCAGCATGTTGCCCTGCGTGAACTGGCATGGGACTGCGGTGCAGGTTCAGGTCAATTTACCAAAGGTTTGGCACCCTATTTTCAACAGGTTTTAGCGACAGATCTGAGTACCGAACAATTGGCCCAAGCACCCAATTTAGACAATGTGCGTTATGAGCAAGCCAGCGCAGAACATTGTCCGCTTGCAGACCATTCAGTAGATTTAATCACAGTCGCGCAAGCGATTCATTGGTTTGATTTTACTGCCTTTTATGCAGAAGTACGACGCGTTTTGAAACCTCAAGGTCACATTGCCATTGTGGGCTATGGTCTGATTCAATTTGAACACGCGGAATTGAACCAGCTTTTACATGATCTGTATTTTGTCACGTTAAAGGGCTATTGGGATGCTGAACGTCGTTACATCGACGAAGAATATCGCAGTATTCCGTTTCCATTTCAGGAGTTAGCGACACCTCAGCTGTTTTTAAATTACAGGTGGCGTTCACAGCAAATTTTAGACTATCTGCAAACATGGTCTGGGCTTAAACACTATCAACAGCAACACCCGACACTTCAACCGTGTGCAGCTTTGCACGATTTCTTTAGCCGTCATCCGCAGCAAGAGTTTGCTTTGTCATTTCCTGTGCTGTTAAGAATCGGGACCGTATAAAAAAGAAAAAGCAGCGGCAAAGCAGATCGGCATAGGTTGATATCTCAAATCTGGAATGAGCAACGTGAGGTTTAAACTAGCTGTACTATCCTGCCGTTTGTCGGGGTTAAATCTAGTGAATTGATTAATTGTTGTACAATAAAGGCAGTGTAAATTTTTTCAATTTTCTATTTTTAAATCTCTCGGAATGAACATGATGAATCTCCCTAAATCTGTTTCCGTTTTGGTTTTTGTTAGTGCAGCAATGACGGCTATGAATACTTTGGCTGCGGAAAAAGCCACTACAAAAGCTGAGGATACCGAACAACAAGCCATTCAGATGCCTGCTTTAACCATTATGGCAGAGCGTGAAATGCGTGCAGAGACGGGCATTGTTGAGTATCAAGAGCAGGTGGATCGCCGTAAAGCCTTACAGCAACGGGTGATGCAACTTGAGCGCGATACGCAAAACAAAGGTGTTGATGCAACAATCGTGTCAAATGTAGATGTCTTGCCTGCGACAGCCGTGCCTGATATGTCGAATTTATCACCTTTGATGCAGCAGCATGTTTTAGATATTGCCGCAGGTTTGCAGTCTTCTGACCCACGCAATGGTTTATATATTATGTTGCAACCCTTTGGGATAGACCGTAATGCGACCAATGTGCAAATCAGTCGTGAGCAGATCAATCTCGGAAATATTGACCGTCAGTTAAATACCAATCCGATTAAGACCCCATAATCGAATACATCTCTACAGTAAATTGAAGGCGAAAATTCATGTTTTATCCATGAATTTTCGTTTTGATGATATGCGCAATTTAAGTCTATTTACATTGATGTTTTCAAATAGCCTTCTTAAAAAGCATGGCTATTTTATCGTCAATCTTCAAACTTTTGGTTAAACTGAATAAAAGGGCATTCGGAGCTCATTATGCCGCGTATCTTTGTTGTCTTGGCCAGTGCTACGGTATTGGTCTTTGGATGGATGTTTTATCAATATTCAGTACAGCAAAAAGAAGCTGTGCAACTCTCGACCTATGAAACGGTTTTGCGTGAAAAAACCGAGCAAATTTTTCAGCAAGCTCAGCACTGGGAAGAGCCGATACAACTCAATGTGACAGATGCACGGCTAACGGGTGATTATAAAATCATGTCGGATTTTATTTTGAGCCAAATGCTGCAGCGTGCAGAAGCGCGGAATCAATATATTCGTGATCTTAAAGCACTGAATTGGGATAAATTTCTCGACATCGATCGCTTGTTGCAAGATAAAAAAAACCAATATCAAGAGACTGAGCAAATGCTGCAACAGGTGCATGCTGTGGTCGATGCTTATGAACAAAAAACCACACAGCAAGAGGAAAATGGTTTAGCACAGGCCAAACAGTTGGCGGTCAAACAGGTGTTTCGTCAGCAAATTGCCCAGAGTTTAAGAGACAGTCGTGATAGTGATGAGTCGCATGCTTTATTTGAGTTAGAAAAGCAAAGCTTGGCGAAGGCTGATGAGATCTTTGCTGTGCTGAAAGCCAATAAATGGGAAAAGAAAAATAAATTATTTATGTTCTATGAAGATGCGCCTTTAAAGCAGTTTAATCAGCTTTATACAGAGATGTTAGCGCTCAATGCGCAAATGGATGAGATCCGCCAAAAGAACCGTTCAGAGTTGAAACAAAAGCTTTAACTGACTGTCATCACTCTTTCAAATTTGCGCGATAAAGTGGCTTATAGCAGGGTTTTACATCATATAGAGGTCCATGCTCATGCGAGCTATTCAGATTTTTGATGATATTCAGCAGGTCTATATCGACTTTATCGCGAACCGCCAATATCCACGTTTGGAAAGTTTAAACAATTGGGGCAAGAACCGTTTTTTCTTCAGTCAGTATTTTCGCATGATTGAAGATTGGCATCTGACTGAACAGATTGTGATTGAATTTAATCAACAATTTTATAGTTTGGATACAGGGACGGCACCTGACTTTATGGATCAAGATAAATACATGGCTTGGTTGATGGAACAATTACAAATATTAAAATAAGTCCTTTTCATTCAAATTATTCAGCACAGCTTCGAGACATGTTATGCAATTGAAAGCCATCCTTTAGCGGATGGCTTTTTTGTTGCTATCGAGCATCATTTTGGGAACTGAGTTCCGAACTAGCATGAATAACGCAAAAAACATTGGCTTTAAAACAGTCTTCGATTGTTTAAATTGCAAATTTAATACAACTATCAACCAATAGTGTGACTTAAATCACTTAAAATACGCCGAAAATTTAAACATAAATTTTTAGCCAGCAGCCCATAACTCATAAGAAGCTGAGCTGTATTGAACTTGCAAACATTCTAACCTTAGACCGATTGGCTTTGAATGAAAGGTTTATCGCCATTTTTAGAGACGATTTTTTTAGCGTATGAAAAAATTAATACTGCTATGGCTTGCCATATGTGCGGTTTCATTGGTGTCGATAGGCTATACCTATGAATTATTCATTAGCCCTGTTTGGGTGGTAAATGCATTCGCGGCCTATGGCATGATTTTAATGCGGAAGCATTTAAGCCACGATTTACTGATCGTGCTCTATGCTTTTAGTGCGATCTTTGTGGCTTCGCTGATGGTCGATCCTGCCAAAATCTTAGAAGATAAATTTCTCCTGTGTGCGATTTCGGCATTTCAGATTTGGGTATTTATTAAAGCCTATTTAGCGCTGAGCCATTTAAAAAAACGCCGCTTTAAGCGAACCCTGATGCTAACTGTTCCGAGTATCGTGGGTGCTTTTGCAGGCAGTCTATTGTTCGTGGCGTGCTTTCAGATGGATAACCAGTACTTTGCCTTTGTTGATTATTTTCTAGAGCAATTTGCAACAAGTTTGGCTGTGGTGTGTTTATTATTTGGTGTTCAGCGCTGGATGAATGTGCCGTGGATGGATTATGGCTATCTGATCGTGGCGCTGGCCGTCCAATATGTGATCTCAAATGATCAGATCTTCTATGCCTGCATGGTCTTGCCTTTATTGATGTGTTATTACGCAATTAAATACGACCTCAAAACCTTTTGCTGGCTGATTGGCTTAATGACGTTGATCTGTGGCTGGTTTGGTGCCATGCCATTGGCTGGGGAATATTGGTCGGATGCACAGGTACATATGCTCTCGCGGATCAGTTCTTATCGTTTAGCATTGGGTATTTATTTGATCATTTTTCTGTTTATTTGTGAGCTGTATGCACGAAATAAACGCCTGTATTTGGCTTTGCAACGTGTAAGTTTTTGCGATGAGTTGACGGGGCTGAAAAATCGCCATGCTTTTAAAGAACAAATATTTATAGAGGGTGCGGTTGATAAAGGCTGTGTCATTTTGCTCGATGTCGATAATTTTAAAAAAATTAATGACCAATATGGACACCAAATGGGGGACAGTGTTTTGGTGCATTTGGCAAAAATCTTAAAAAATTGTAGTCCACGCGCGAGTTTTATTAGTCGTTGGGGTGGTGAAGAATTTTTAATTCTGCTCGAAGGTGCCGATTTGGAACAGGGTAAAATGTTGTGTGAAACGATTTTGGAACGCTGCGAACATGTGCCGTTTCGAAAAGATCAATTAAGGCTAGATGTCAGCTTTAGTATGGGCTTGGCCGAGTTTCAACAGTTGAGTTTGTCCAATTACTCCACGACTTTACAGCATGTCGATGCCTGCCTATATCAGGCGAAATCACAAGGGAAAAATCAGTTTGTTTATCAGAAGATTATTCCGTTGGCAGAAAGCAGTATTGCAGTCTAAATGGGCATAAAAAAAGATGCCGTGAAGGCATCTTTTTTTAGCATTTAATCAACGATTAAGCTGCTTTTTTGAACCAAGAAAAGAAACCTTTTTTCTCAGCTTTTGCTGCTTCAGCTTTTTTCTCTGCACATTTTTTAGCGCAGTCTTTTTTCGCTTCAGCTTTTACTTCTTCAGTTTTAGTTTCAACAGTTTCTTTTGCATCAGTTGCTTTTTCTACAGCTGCATCTTTTGCTTCAACTGTTTTTGCAACAACAGCGTCTTTAGTTGCTACAGTTTTTGCTACAGTCGCGTCTTTTGCTGCAACAGTGTTCGTAACAACAGCGTCTTTAGCCGCTACAGTTTTTGCTACAGTTGCATCTTTTGCTGCAACTGCAGTTTCTTTAGTTGCTGCTGCTTTTTCTACAACTGCAGTTTCTTTAGTTGCTGCTGCTTTTTCTACAACTGCTTTTTTCATGTCAGCAGTTTTTGCTTTAGTGGTTTCTTTCACTGTTAAAGTTTTAGTTTGAGTTGCTTTTTCTGCAACAGCCACTTGAGTTTTAGCAGCATCTTTAGTTGCTTGAGCAGCAGCTACAGTTGCAGTTTTCGCTTGTGCAGCTTGAGCTTTTACAGCTTCAACAGCAGTCGCAGGTTTTTGTTCTACAGCAGTAGTTGCCATAGCAGAAGTTGTAGCAGCAACTAAAGCAACAGCTAAAGTAGTTTTGATCGCGTTCATAGTCATCACTCTATAAAACTTAGTTAAAATAAGGCATTGTAAATTTTATGCCTTATCAACAGCGCTTAGGTTACACGGCACAGAGTAAGGGATTTGATTGTGTGAATATTCCACCAATGTTACAAACGGATAACATGGTGTAACGCAGAAAAACAAACAAAAACAGCGAGCATTGCACAGCATTCGAAATTTTCAATTCAAAGCTAATTTAAAATCACTATTAAAGCCGTTATGGTGAATATACATTTCCGCCATAGGTATGGCATAAAATAGCGTCACATGAGGGATAACGTCAGATGCAGCAGCTTATTTGTTATAAACAGCTCCCTGTGTGGACACAGCAGTCGATTCCGCAAGGTTTTAAACAACAGCACAATACCAAAGCAGGCACATGGGCAAAACTTACCGTACTACAAGGTGAAGTGAACTTTGCCATGCTAGATGCGTCTGGAAATGTCCTTTCGATGCATGTATTTAGTCCAGACCAGCCACCACCGTTTATAGAACCGCAGGCGTGGCACAAGATTGTCTCTGCGAGTGACGATGTGCAATGTCAGTTGAGTTTTTATTGCTTAGCACAGGACTATTTTTATAAGAAGTATCAACTCAGCCCAACACATTCAGAGATTTTGGCAGCAACACCATACTTGCAAGGTGGTCGAGCTTTGGATGTCGGCTGTGGGCAGGGGCGTAATTCGCTGTATTTAAGTCAGTTGTCTGAGCAGCGTTTTGAGGTGGATGCTTGGGATGTCAATCCACACAGTTTGCATAAGCTGCAAGAGGTGATCGCTGCGGAAGGCATTGAAAATATTCATGTACAGCAGCGTGATCTAAACGCTGACCCAAGCATTACAGGAACATACGACTTTATTTGCTGTACCGTGGTGATGATGTTTTTAGAGGCCAAGACAGTCAAGGCTCTGATTCAACAGATGCAGCAAGCTACAAATATCAATGGCTATAATTTGATTGTCTGTGCGATGGATACGCCTGATCTGCCTGCGCAGCCTGACTTTCCATTTAGCTTTAAAGCAGGGGAGTTAAGTGCGTTGTATGAAGGCTGGAACATTGTGAAATACAATGAAAATGTCGGGGAGTTACATCGGGTGGATGCAGAAGGGAAGCGGATTAAACAGCATTTTGCGACTTTGCTGGCGCAGAGGATAATTGAGTAGCATTATATTTTTTATGAAATATATATAACCTAGGTTATATTCGATAGAATTAGGCTGGGTTATTTTATAAATTTTATCTATGAAGCGTTATCAGGTCTTAGATTTGTTTTCGGGTGCAGGGGGAATGGCTGAAGGTTTTCTTCAAGCTGGCTTTGACATCCCTTTTGCATCGGATAGAAGTCCTCAAGCTGCATTGACATATGAATATCGTCATAGAGAACAGTTGGGTTACAAACTTGATTATTTTTGTGGTGATGTACAAGAACTAGCTGAAGAAAAAAAATTAAGAGAATTTTTAGGAAAAGATTTTTTTAATATAGATGTTATTTGTGGTGGGCCGCCTTGCCAGGGGTTTAGTATGGCAGGAAAAAGAAACCCTGATGATTTAAGAAATCAGCTTGTTCGTAGTTATATTAGTATTCTAAAACAAGTACAGCCTAAGTATTTTGTGATGGAAAATGTCACAGGTATTTTGTCTGCAAAATTTTCTGTATATCAAGGTCAAACTCAAAGTTATGAAAATGAATTAGTAACTAAGGTTCTTTTGAAAGAGTTTGCAGAAATTGGTTACGAAAATGTTGTTATTAAAACTCTAGATGCAAGTGATTATGGTGTCCCACAACGAAGAAAGCGTGTGATCTTTTTAGGGACACGTGATGATATCAACATACAACTGGTGCATCCTGAACCTTTAAAATCTCAAAAAATCACTGCTAGAGATGCTCTTTCTGATTTAGAGCATATAGAAATTGGTTCAAAAATTGAAGAGTATAAAAATCAAGCAGAGTCTAATTATCAAATTGATTCAAAAGCTGGGCGTACTCTTAATTCAAAAGGAAAAAAAGTCAAAAGTAAGAAATTGGCTAATCATGAAACAAGCAAACATACTTCGCTTGTAATGGAAAGATTTGGATTACTTTCCCCAGGCGATGATTTTAAAAAAATATATAATAATTTATCTGAAGAACAACAAGAGCGTTATAAGACTCGCAAACATAATTGTCGCCGTATGCTACCAAATGAACCATCTCCAACGGTGTTAACCTTACCTGATGATATGGTTCATTACTCCAAGAATAGAATTTTGACGGTTCGTGAATTAGCGCGTTTACAGTCTTTTGATGACAGTTTTGAGTTTTTAGGAAAAAGAACGACGGGTGGGATTCTAAGAAAGCAGGAAACACCTCAATACACATTAGTAGGTAATGCTGTACCACCATTATTAGCGAAAGCAATTGCATTAGAAATACGAAAAAATTTAGAATTATTTACTGAAGGAAAATTAGATGAATTTCACAAAAGCCCAGACGGAAGCTATTGAAACTATAGATATAAATAAACATTTACATATTATAGCAGTAGCAGGTTCGGGAAAGACACAAACTATAGCTCAGCGTATAGTAAATTTATTACGAAATAATACAAGACCCTCAGAGATAGTAGCTTTTACATATACGGAGAAAGCAGCTGCTGAACTAAAAAATAGAGTACTTAAGTTATCAAGAGATCAATTAGGTTCTATACAGGGGATGGCTGAACTATATATTGGAACTATACACTCTTGGTGTCTACACTTTTTGAAAGATGAAGTTTATGGATTCCAGAAATATGAAATATTAGATGATATAAAACTTAAAATATTTGTTGATAAAAATTTTAATAAAATAGGTATTAATAGACTCAATAGCACTACTTCTAAAGGGATTAGACCTTTAAAGATCTTCACAGATACCAGTATTTTTTTATCGATGATATCGATGTTCCGAGAAGCAGATTTTGTTGAAAATGCTGTTATTGATAAAAATTTATTAGAAGTAGTAAAAGATTATGAGAGAGTATTAAAGGAAAATAATTATTTAGATTTTGGAATGATACTTACAAGTTTTTATAAAGAATTAGGGAAAGATGACGTAAGAAAAAAAATCAGGGACAAAATTAAATACCTTATTGTAGATGAATATCAAGATGTAAATCACTTACAAGAAATGATTATTGAGAATATATGTAGCTTAGGTGCAAACATATGTGTTGTAGGTGATGACGATCAAACTATATATCAGTGGCGTGGAAGCAATGTTGCAAATATTTTAGAATTTAAAGAGAAGTATGAAAAATATGGTGAAGTTTTAACAATTTGTTTGGACGATAATTTTAGAAGTTCTCAAGGTATATTGGGATTAGCATCAATAGTGACTGATAAAATAGAAAATCGGTTGTCTAAAAATATGATTCATTCTAGCCATCAATTCTATGAGGAGGGTGATCTTCAAATAAATGAGTTTTCAAGTAGAAAAAAAGAGAATCAATATTTAATACAAAATATACAATCATTAATAGGGAGTGAGTTTAAAGATAAATCTGATAGTGAATCTAGAGGAATAGATTATGGTGATATCTGTATATTATTAAGAAAATGGAAACCAGCAACAGAGATTGCGAATACTTTAAATGAGGCTGGAATACCATTTGTTGTAACTGGAGTTAATCAGCTCTTTGAACAAGAAGAAGTGATATGTTGTGTTAAAATTTTTGAAACTCTTTTAAATCCGAATGATACGGTAGTAATACAAGAGCTTGAAAATTATTGGATAAAATTATGCCCCTATTTAGACTTAGATAAAATTAAATATGGAGTTGCTGAATTAATAAAAAGTGTGCCTAAATCAGGTGATTGGTATGAATATTTTAATTTACAAAGAATATTTAAAAATTTTAGAGAAAATATAGATCTAAAAGAAAGCAGTTTTGGTGAATATAAAGTAAATAACATCCCTAAAGGGGAGGTAGCATTTTATAACTTAGGAATGTTTTCTCAAATAATTCAAGATTTTGAGACAATTAATTTTAAAGATGATCCAGTATTTAAACTCAAAGGCTTCTTAAATTTTCTTAAATATACAGCAAAAGATATTTATCCAGAAGGATGGTTAAATAAAACAAATATAGCAATTAATGCTGTCACAATTACTTCTATTCATCAGTCTAAGGGGCTAGAGTGGCCAGTTGTGTATATACCTCGTTTGAATACCAATTATTTTCCGAGTAAAAAGGCTGGTGGAGTCAAAGTATCTCATCTAATTGATACTAGTGTTATTAAAAATTATGAAAGATATGAAGGAACATTAGAAGATGAGTTAAGACTTCTTTATGTAGCTATTACAAGATCTAAAAAATTCTTATTTGTCTCATGCTCTCCATCTGAATCAAGTAATCATGATAAAAAACCATCCACTTTCGTTCAGTTATTAAGACAAAATCAGTATATTTTTTCTACTACAACTTATGATTTTAAAGCTAGAGAACAAGCAGAGTTGAAAGATCGACTTGAGTTGGATGCTATGATCTTAAACTTCTCTATTTTAGAATCTTATTTTAAGTGTCCTTATGCATTTAAATATTATACATGTTATGGGTTTAAAGAGCCTTTAGAAGCTAGAATTGGCTTTGGTAAATCCTTACATGATAGTTTGATGGAAATCCATAAAAAGGCTATTGATGGAATCAAACCAACTAGAGAAGAAATATCTACTATTTTAGAAAAACATATTAATTTCCCATATGCTATTCCTAAGACAAAAGAGGCTATGAGACTGAGAGCCTTGAATATTCTTCATGATTATTATGATCAAAACTATAATAATTTTGAAAAAATTGAATTTGCAGAAAAAGATATTGTTTTTGATTTAGCAGAAGGTCTTATTGTTAGTGGGCGTATTGATCTAGTTATTCAGAAAGATGATGCGTATAACGAAAAAATTTATATTGTCGATTTTAAATCTAAATTAGATTCAGGGAATGTAATAGATCGTCTTTTAAAACAAGAGATTATTCAAAAACAGTTAATTCTGTATGCTATTGGCTATAAAGAATTAACAGGCAAAAAGGCGGACTTTACACAAATCTATGATTTGGAAACACAAACTCCTATCAACACTCTGATTGATGATCAATTATTGATTAATGCTCAATATGAGATAACTCAGGCAGGTTTTAAAATTAAAAATGATGATTTAAATAAGGTATGTACAGATCCATCTTGTGTTTGTAGTGCAATACAATAAAAGAAACCCCGCAATAAGCGGGGTTTTCTTTTGGTTATGTGTTTAAAACTTAAACACGTTCGATAATCGTCGCGATACCTTGCCCAAGACCGATACACATCGTCGCAAGACCGATTTGTGTATCTTGCTGTTCCATTACGTTCAACAACGTTGTAGTAATACGCGCACCAGAACAACCCAATGGGTGACCCAATGCAATTGCACCACCGTTCAAGTTCACACGGTCTTGTTGGTCATAAATGCCTAAGCCTTTAAGAACAGACAAACCTTGTGCTGCGAACGCTTCGTTCAATTCAAACGTTTGAATATCAGCAATTGACAAGCCAGCACGTTTAAGCGCTTTTTGAGTTGCTGGTACAGGACCATAACCCATGATCGCAGCGTCACAGCCTGCAACTGCCATAGAACGAATCACAGCACGTGGCTTAAGACCTAAAGCTTGAGCACGTTCAGCAGACATCAGCAACATTGCAGAAGCACCATCAGACAAAGCTGAAGATGTCGCAGCTGTTACCGTACCGCCTTTCGGATCGAATACTGGACGTAACGATTGGAACGCTTCAAGGTTTGCATCAGGACGAATCACTTCATCGATATCGCACAGGATTTTGAAACCATTTGCATCGTGGCCTTCAACGCCCACGATTTCATTTTTGAAACGACCTTCTTGTGTTGCAGCCCAAGCACGGCGGTGTGATTCAACACCAAACGCATCTTGTTCTTCACGCGAAATACCGTTCATACGACCTAACATTTCAGCCGTTAAGCCCATCATGTTAGACGCTTTTGCATAGTGCTTAGACGCTTCTGGGTTGATGTCGATGCCGTGCATCATGCCAACGTGACCCATGTGCTCTACACCACCAATGATGAAGATATCACCTTGGTTGGATGCAATTTGCGCAGCCGCTGTGTGGATTGCTTGCATAGAAGAACCACAAAGACGGTTAACCGTTTGACCTGCAACAGTACGTGGTAGGTCTGCTAACAATGCAATGTTACGACCAATGTTCATACCTTGCTCTAGGGTTTGGTTTACACAGCCCCAGATTACGTCTTCAACTTCATTGGTATCAAACTGGTTACGAGCAACAAGCGCGCGTACTAATTCAGCAGATAAGCTGTCAGCACGTACGTTACGGAACATACCATTTTTGGTTTTACCCATTGCTGAACGTACGCCATCAACGATGACAACGTCACGTGGATTTAAAGTAGCCATTCACGTTGCTCCTTAACCGTAGAATTTTTTGTTGTTAGCAGCCATGTCACGCAACATTTGTGGCGCTTCATAAGCCTTACCTAAATACGCATATTTGTCGCAAAGCGCTACGTATTCAGCGACACCTGTTTGGTCGATGTAACGGCATGGACCACCACGGAATGGAGGGAAACCTACACCCATGATCATCGCCATATCTGCTTCAGCAGCAGTCGCTACGATGTTGTCTTCTAGGCAACGAACAGTTTCGTTACAGAACGTCAGCATCATACGGTCAATGATTTCTTGAGCATCAAATTCACGTTTTTCCGCAGTTGCAACAGAAGCCACAAGTTCGTATGCCACTGGATCAACCACTTTGGCTTTCTTACCTTTACGGTCAAGTTCGTATTTGTAGAAACCAACGTCGTTCTTTTGACCAAGACGTTTGTTTTCGTACATGGTTAAAGTTGCGCCTTTGTAGTCTGGCTTCATGCGGTCAGGGAAACCTTCCGCCATTACTTCCGCACCGTGAACGCCTGTGTCGATACCCACAACGTCGATGAGGTAAGCAGGACCCATTGGCCAGCCGAATTTTTCCATCACTTTATCAACTTGCTGGAAGTCAGCACCGTCTTTCAGTAGAAGGTCAAATGCACCGAAGTAAGGGAACAATACGCGGTTTACCAAGAAGCCCGGGCAGTCATTGACCACGATTGGTGTTTTACCCATTTTCTGAGCAAGAACTACAGTGGTTGCAATCGCTTCAGCAGACGTCTTCTCACCACGGATCACTTCAACCAATGGCATCATGTGAACTGGGTTAAAGAAGTGCATACCAACAAAGTTTTCAGGACGTTGTAGGTTTTCAGCCAAACGAGTGATTGAAATGGTTGATGTGTTTGAAGCAATGATCGTGTTGTCACGAACATTCTTCTCAGTTTCAGCAAGTACGATACCTTTTACTTTCGGGTTCTCTGTTACTGCTTCAATCACGATGTCCACTTCTTTAAACTCGTCATAGCTTAAAGTTGGACGGATGCGCGCAAGAGTTTCACCCATTTGAGCAGGCTTCATTTTCTTACGTTCAACTTGTTTAGTCAGTAAGCCATTGGCTTCTTTCATACCTAAAGCAAGTTGTGGGTTACCAATGTCTTTCATGATGATTGGTGTGCCTTTGCTTGCCGCTTGGTAAGCAATACCACCACCCATGATACCCGCGCCTAATACAGCGGCTTGGTTGACAGGGTGAGCACCTTTTTCATATTTCTTCGAAGTTTTCTTCACAATTTGGTCGTTAAGGAATAAACCAATTAACGCACCTGCTTGTGGAGTTACAGCCGCTTTAGCAAAACCTTGCGCTTCGATTTTCAATGCTTCATCACGTGGAAGGCTTGCACCTGCTTGTAATGAGTCTAAAAGAAGTTTTGGCGCTGGGTATTGAGCAGGATTTGCTTTTGCAAGAACTGCACCTTTCGCTGTATTGAATGCCATCATTTGTTCAAGCATGTTCAATTTAACAGGATCTAATTTTTCTTGGCGTTTTGCTTTCCAGTCTACACGGCCAGCAATTGCTTGTTTCACAAGGTCAATTGCAGCGTCTTGTAGTTTGTCTGCAGCAACAACCGCATCAACAGCACCGTCTTTAAGCGCAGCAGCTGGCTTTTTCGGTGCAGCCATTGCCATCCATTCAACCGCATTGTCGATACCAATCACACGGCTTAAACGAACCGTACCACCAAAACCAGGGTAGATACCCAGTTTGATTTCTGGAAGGCCAACTTGTGCAGCTTCTGACATCACACGATAGTCACACACTAAGCACATTTCAAAACCGCCGCCCAATGCCATACCATTGATTGCAGCAACTTTAGGAACGTTTAGATCTTCAAACGCATTGAAGATGTCGTGAACAGGCAATGCCCAATCCACAATCGCTTGTTCGCCTTGAGCGAAGTTTTCACCGAATTCAGTGATATCTGCACCCACGATAAATGTAGATTTACCTGAAGTAACGATTAAACCTTTGATGTCACCGTTTGCTTTAACAGCGTCAATTGCAGCTTTAAAATCTTCAATTGTTGCGCGGTTAAATTTGTTGACCGACTCACCTTGTAAGTCAAAGCGGAATTCTGCAATTCCGTCCGAAAGCATTTGGACGGTAATGGCATTGCCAGCGTGGATCATGCCTGATCTCCTTTATTTTGGAGGACTTCTAAGTTGATGTTGTGAAGCGAGTACGCGGTTCCTGCGTACACTTTATGCCTCGCTAATCTTACGATAACTATATCTAAAAAGAACATAACAAGTTGTATCAAGCCGTGACGCTAGGGTCATCAAAATTTCTTTTGGAAATAGCCTTCGGATCTGCCTTTAAACGCTATCGCTCTAATTAAATATGTTGAAGCTTATGTTTCAGTTCACATTTTTTTATAAATGTAAGCTATAGATTGAGATGCGAAAGAAAAATTCAAGAAAAAAGCAAGTGTATTTTTCGGCAGAATGGTCAATTCACTTTTACCATTGTCATCCATCTTTGCTGAGACACAGTGTTCTATGCTGCTTATTTAGGCGTCACTGAGCACTATGCTATAATCGCCGCGTTCTCAAAAAAGTTAATTTTTCATTAAGCACAATGCTTATTAGCACCAGGTCCTCATATGATTAAGTGGATTATCCTGGCGGTCTTTGTCATTTCTGCGTTTTATATCCAGCAACGCGGTAAAGTCCGTCATTCATTTTATCGTCAGTTTTTTGATCATTCGACATTGCTCGCACCGATCAATTTTCTCATGTACATGTTTTCAAAAGTGCCGAGCCAACCCTATATCGACACGCAGCATTTTAAAGATTTAAAAGTCTTAGATGAAAACTGGGAAATGATTCGTGATGAAGCCAAGGCCTTATATGAAAAAGGTGGCATCAAAGCATCGAGTACTTATGATGACCTTGGATTTAACTCGTTTTTTAAAACAGGTTGGAAACGCTTTTATTTAAAATGGTATGACTCAGCCCATCCTTCGGCTGCTGAACTTTGCCCAAAAACTACGGCCTTGTTAAAAAATTTACCCACGATTAAAGCCGCGATGTTTACTGAGTTGGCGCCTGACAGTCGTTTAGTTCGTCATCGTGATCCCTATGCCGGTTCATTGCGTTATCACTTGGGCTTACTGACGCCCAATGACGACCGTTGTTTTATTGATGTCGATGGTCAGCGGTACTCATGGCGTGACGGCGAGAGTGTGGTGTTTGATGAAACCTATATTCACTATGCTGAAAATAAAACGGATCAGAACCGGATCATTTTCTTTGCAGACGTTGAACGGCCATTAAAGTCAAAGTGGATGGAAGCTTTTAACCATTGGTTTGGTAAAAATGTCATGACTGCTGCGAGTTCACCCAATGAAAGTGGTGATAAAACGGGTGGTCTAAATAAAGTATTTGGCTATGTCTATCAAATTCGTATAAAAGCCAAAGCCTTGAAAAAAACCAATCGTTCACTGTATTACTTTTTAAAGTGGTTCCTGATGTTGGGGCTGTTCTTCCTGATTTTTGTACGCCCATATTTATTTTAAAAGTAGAATAAATATTGAAAAAATGCGCCCTTAGGGGCGTTTTTTTATGCTGACAGTCAGCGAAATATCAGTTATCGTGCAAGCAGAATAAAAATAATCATGCAGAGCAAATCAGCCAAAAGCAGAAATAGTGTTAGCCAAAATAAGCCAGAACCAGAATAAGCCAGAAAAA
The DNA here is from genome assembly GCF_002018365.1 of Acinetobacter amyesii. Lineage (GTDB taxonomy): Bacteria > Pseudomonadota > Gammaproteobacteria > Pseudomonadales > Moraxellaceae > Acinetobacter > Acinetobacter amyesii. The sequence continues at coordinate 24,949 of NZ_MVKX01000006.1, read as the reverse complement.
ATGAGCCAATAGACGAGGAATATGATGTTGACGTCCGAACTTAAGCCCATGCAAAACCGTTGAGCTGAAAGAAAAGTGTCATCATCAATGATAGCCAAAACCCAAAGGTGAACGGTGGAAGCTTTGCATGCAGGCATGAAGAGCTACGGCATAGAAACCCAGTGTAAACACCTGAAGGGGGAGATTTGGCGGGAAGGGGATCCGATTCATGAAAGCAACCAACCAAACATTGATGCATCAAATGCATATTTCGATGCAAGATATAGAACGACGTAAACAGTTGCTTGGCTTGACTGATTTAGAGCTGGCGGAACTGGCTTCGATTGGTGGAATTGTGGCGCCGATCCTCGACAGTATGGTCGAGGAATTTTATGAAAATCAGACCTCAATTCCTGAAATTGCCACCTTGATTGGTGACCTTGATACCTTGAAGCGTTTGCAACGCGCGCAGCATCAGTATTTATTGGACTTATTTTCTGGGCGCTATGACAGCGCTTATGTGAATAACCGTTTACGGATTGGTTTGGTTCATAAGCGTATAGGTGTAGAGCCGAAATTGTATCTCTCTGCGGTGCATACCCTAAAGACCATGTTGTTTCGCTTAATTCAGCGTACATTTAATGATACCGAACAATATCAGCGGATTATTAACACCTTGGAAAAACTCTTTATGTTCGACACTACATTGGTGGTGGAAACTTATGTGTGGAGTTTGATTAATGAGGTGAAGATCTCCCGTGAAAAAATGGAACAGTATGCGCATGCGCTAGAGTTTCGTGCACAAGAAATGGAAGAACTTTCACAGCGCGACCCATTAACAGGACTGTTAAATGTCCGGCATTTATCGACCTTATTGACCAGTATTTTATATACTGCACAGCGTAATCATGAACCTGTGACAGTGGTGTTTATTGATATCAATGATTTTAAAAAGATCAATGATGAACAAGGTCATCCACGTGGAGACCAAGTACTACAAACGGTTGCTGCGGCCATAAAGTCGGTTGCACGTTTAGATGATCATTGCTTCCGCTATGGCGGCGATGAATTTTGTTTGGTTTTGCCCGGTTGCAGTGAAAAGCATGTGGAAGGGAGTTTTATCCCGCGTTTATTAGAAGCAGTGGCTGAAATGGAAGCGGGCTTAAGTTTAAGTATTGGATTGTGTCAAACAGACCATCAGCAAGGCTATGTAGATGCCATGAGTTTGGTACAACAAGCCGATGCAAAAATGTATCAAGAGAAAAAGAACTATAAACGTTTGCAGGAACAACCCATGTCGAAAGAAGCGTGACCCGAGTGTAAAGAACGCCAAAAATGACAATTGATGAATAGCGACACTTGAGCGAAATGGATATCCATATTCTTGAAAATAATGTGATAAATACGCTTATTTCCTGCAAAAAATAAAGCTGAAATAGCAGATGCATCCTTCAAAATCTTGTATAGAATAAAAGCAGTTGATGGGGGATAAGATGCAAGTTTTTCGTTCAAAAAAAGATTGGTGGGTGGTGGCGTTTATTGTTTGTATGAGCGGTTTACTCATTCAATTATTACTCACCATGCAGGCCAAAGGCACGATGCAGCAATATCCTCTTCATACTGCGGTGTATATTTTGACGGTGTTACTGCTGTGGTGGCCAATATTCAATACACGTTATCAAATTTCCGCTACAGAATTAAATATCCGTAGCATGTTTCTACGTTGGCAGATTCCTTTGCAGGATATCCAACGCATCAGTGCAAGTCAGGATTTGTCTGCGGCACCTGCGCTTTCCATTAAACGTTTAAAAATTGAATATATACAGAATGGACAACGCAAATTCGTCATGGTTTCACCCAAAGATCAACAGGTATTTACAAAGGCATTGCAGCAAACACAGGTTGAAGCCTAAAGTTGATGTTGTGGTGATATAACGTTCAAGTTAAGATGTTGAATCATAAAAAATGAATAACAAGATAGAACATATAAATGGACGTTAAATATAAACTCAGCATCGCAATCTTTTCAATCTATCTCACTGCCTGTGGGGGTGGAGGTGGTGATTCTTCTGTTAAGGAAGAACCAAAGCCTGAACCTGCGGTGGTGAGCCAGAGTTATTATTCATTTAATTTTGACTTTGAAAATTACCGATCTTTTTCTTATTTCAACAATGAACCGACTCGAAGTTATATGACAGATGTGGGCTGGGGAGAATATTTGCTCACACAACAAAGCTTATATACAGACATGAAAGTCAAAGGAGACACTCGGGCAATCAATGAACTGACTTTATACTTCAGTGATGCTCCCAATGTCGCTCGAACTGAATATTTAAAGAAAACGAATTTATCGGGTATATCCATTTTTGATGGTGTTTATCCGGGGTTTCAAGGTTTTTTTAAAGCCATGAATGGAACCCCTATTTATGCAAATGAAAAAATCGCCTCACTTTATGTCAATGCTGGTGTTGAACAAACATTTCCACCCGGTTCAGCGTGTTATCACTTAGAGAAAAGCGTCCCAACCAAACCCTATATTTGGTTCACGCATAGTGGTTTTAAAGATATTGCATATAGCTATATGCCGCAGTTGATTGAAAGCTGGAAAAAAGATGCAAAATCCTATGGCTACACGACACGGGTGACATCAGGAAAGTGGAATGCCTATCCATGGACGAAGGTGCAAATACTGGATAAATATGGAGTCGTTAATAGTATTGTGGTGGTGAATTACCAAGGGATGATGTTTGAGGCCGAAATGGTCGATGGTGAGGTCTTTGAGCAAAGTAAAGATGCTGCGGCTTATTTAAAACGTGCACAGCAATTTGATCCAGCTTCTGAAGCGTATCAACATCGATTGGCTATTTCGACCTATATCGGCAATAACTGTAAATATTACAATGACATCGCAATTGCTGCGATACAGCGATATAACGCTATATCTTAATTCATGTTCTTGCATCATATAAAAAGCACGCAAAAGCGTGCTTTTTGACTTATGACTCGTGTGGTTGAATCACGAATTGTCCATGTTGACGATCTAAAGACAAGGTCGCTTGCATCGGATGATTTAAAAAATACACCGCCAAAATAGGTTCAAGTTCAACCCGCATTTTTCGTGCTAAATGCCGTGCGCCATAACGAATATCATGGTTCTGATAAAAATGTGCTTTGGCTGCATCTGTGAGTTTGATGCTGCGTTTTTGATGCTGTAGGCGTTGATTGAGTTTTTCCAGCTCAATTTCGACCAAACGAGGTAAAGCATCATCTTGAACAGGTTGATATTGTAGTACACGGTCAATACGGTTAATAAATTCAGGGTCGAATTTACGTTGCATGACTTTTTCAATAATGCTGCTGACCGGCACGCGCTTGAGACAAACCTTCTGTATTTTTTCGGGTAAAAAATTTAACTTATCTAGATATTGCTGTGCCGCTTGTGCACCGACATTGCTGGTCATAAAGATCATACAATTACGAAAGTCGATGGTTTTTGTACCCGAGGTTAAGGTTAACTTTCCGCTATCAAGCACATTCATTAGCCCGCGAAGAACTTCGGTTGACGCTTTTTCCAGTTCATCAAAAAGCACGATGCCCGGACGGGTATGACTACCTGCAATGGCAACCTCATCAAATAAACTATGGCCTTCTTTCGAGCCGACATAGCCCGGAGGCGCACCGGTAATGGCAGCCGCATAATGTTCCTGTGCGAGCGTGTTCATATCAATGCGGCAAAAGGCATCAGGTCGGCCATAAATCACTTCACTGATTAAACGCACGGTTTCGGTTTTACCAACACCTGTCGGTCCAAGCATTAATGTTACGGAGAGTGGACGTTCTGGACTGGAAAAATCAGCCTTGACCACATGCAGCATTTTTTCAATTTCGTCTAATGCTGCTTCTTGTCCAATGATCCGTTGCTTTAAGCGTTGCATAACGTCATGCGGTTCAAAATGAAAACGCGGCTTACCCATCAAACGGTTTTTTTCAGCAGTGCTATGCGTCGAAGTTGTCGGGTGTACGACATGGATGGCGGGATTGGCGTTCGTCATGCATCATGTTCCTAAAGCGGGATGTTTTGAGCATAGCAAATTTAGAATTTTGCATTAATAGCTTTTAGCAATCAGATCATTGTTATGAGCAACAATAAATTTGCTGGATTGCTTGAAAATGCAGGTAAAAGCATCACATCATGTCAAAGAGCAATATCGAAGACGGAACAAGGCAAAAGTGAACGAAAACGCACGCGTACATATTGAAAAAATTCTTGCCAATATGACGACTCTACCCGGTGTTTACCGCATGTTGGGTAAAGACGGTGAGTTGCTGTATGTGGGTAAAGCAAAGAATTTAAAAAATCGTGTGTCGAGTTATTTTGTCAAAACCATTGAGCATCCCAAGACGCAAGCCTTGGTCGCCCGTATTTATGATATTGAAAGTTTGGTGGTGCGTTCTGAAACGGAAGCCTTATTGCTCGAACAAAACCTGATTAAGCTCCATCGTCCGCCGTATAACATCATGCTGCGAGACGACAAATCTTATGTCTATATCTTTATTTCAGCCGATAAACCCTATCCACGAATTGCCGCAGGGCGAGGCAAAGCGAAGCATCAGGCCGGTAAGTTTTTCGGGCCTTATCCGAGTGCTTATAACGCGCGTGATACTTTGGTGGTGCTGCAAAAACTGTTTAATGTGCGTCAGTGTGAAAATAGCTATTTTTCACAGCGCAAACGACCATGTTTGCAATACCAAATTAAACGCTGTTCCGCGCCTTGTGTGGGTTTGATCTCACCCGAAGACTATAAAGAAGATGTCAATAACTCGATTCGGTTCTTACAAGGCGACACCAAAGAGCTCAATCAAGAGCTGATTGGGAAAATGGAAGCTGCTGCCGAAGCTTTGGAGTTTGAAAAGGCGGTGTTTTATCGTGATCGTATGGCACTGCTACGTGATGTACAAACCCAGCAAGCGATTTATAAAGTCAAAGGTGAGGCAGATATCATTGCCATTGCTTATCAAGCCGGTGTGACCTGTGTGCAAATCATGCATGTGCGCAATGGCAAAATGCTCGGCGGAAAGAGTTATTTTCCTGACATGTTGGGTGATGATTTGGGGCAAATGCTCTCAGATTTTATTGCCAATTTTTACTTTCAGGTGGCAGATGAAATCCCTGCGGAACTCATCATCAATGTCGACATTCCAGATCGCAAAGACATGGAAGATGCGTTGTACCAGCACTTTGAAAAGCGGATTCAAATCAAACATAAAGTGCGTGAAACCCGTGCAGAGTGGCAAGAATTGGCACAGATGAATGTACAACATGCGATTAAAGGTAAATTGGCTGACCATTTTGAATTGAATGAACGCTTTCATCAGTTAGAGCAAGTCGTTGGGCGGCCGATTGACAGTATTGAGTGTTTTGATATTTCTCATACTATGGGGGAGGCAACCATCGCGTCTTGTGTGGTCTTTGATGCGGGCGGTGCAAGAAAGCGCGACTATCGCCAATTTTCCATCAATGACATTACCGAAGGCGATGATTATGCTGCCATGCGTCAAGCGCTGACCCGCCGCTATAAAAAGCATATGTTGCCCGATTTGCTATTAATTGACGGAGGCAAAGGTCAATTACACATGGCGATGGAAGTCATGCAGGAACTCGAGCTTGATGCCTTTATGGTCGGGGTGTCCAAAGGTGAGGGGCGTAAACCAGGTCTGGAAACATTGCACTTTACCGATGGTGAAAAAATCCAATTGCCCGAAGACCATAAAGCTCTACATTTGATTCAACAGGTTCGTGATGAAGCCCACCGCTTTGCCATTACCAAACACCGAGCAAAACGAGATAAAAAACGTGGTTCATCGGTGCTTGAGGTGATTCCGGGCTTAGGGCCAAAACGTCGTCGGGATCTTTTGACCCATTTCGGTGGCATTCAAGGGGTGTTAAAAGCTTCTGAAAATGATTTAAAACTTGTACCGGGCTTAGGCGATGTGATGGCGCGCACCATTTATAAAATCCTGCATGAATAGAGCGAACTAAGCCCAATCGCTGACGGGTCAATTCTGAATTTGCCAAAATGCTCATTGACGCATGAGTCACTGATCATTCACATCATTCGATTTTTATACAATGATATAAAAATCAAAAATATGATCAGGGATGATGATGTCACTCGCACAGTTGTATCAACATATTGAACACAATGAATGGGTTGAAATTCCAGAAGGATGGTTACAAGGGCGTACGATCTATGGCGGCTTAGTGGCTGGCATGATGATGCACAAAGCCGTTGCTACCATTGCCGATCCGCAGCGACGTTTACTCAGTTGTAATGTGACCTTTGTTGGGCCAGTACAATTGGCTCCCGTGCGTTTAAGTGCTGAAATTTTAAGACAGGGCAAATCCGTCACCACCATCGAAGTTCGACTTTGGCAAGATGATGCCGTACAAAGCATTTTGTTGGCGAGTTTTGGTGTTCCACGTGAATCAACTATTGCCGTCAATCAGGAACGTCAAGCACCCGATTTCCCTGAAGTGAGCAGTTTAAAGATCGCCGAACATCATCCACTTGCACCACAGTGTTTTCAGCAAATGGATTTGGCCTGGGTAGATGGGCAGTATCCGTGTACTGCAAGCAAAAAGCCTGACTTTAGTGGTTGGATGCGTTTTAATCCAGAACGCCATGATAACCGTAAGATGACCGTCGCTGATTTACTGGTCTCGATGGATATGTGGCCGCCCGGCGTGCTGCCTATGTACAAAACCATGGCGCCTGCGAGTTCTTTAACATGGACATTAACCTATGTGCATCCCTTGCAATCAAGCTTGCATAATTGGTTTAAATATAAAGTATTTACCGACTATGCAGCGGATGGCTACGCCACGGAATATGCTCATTTATGGGATGAAAATGACCAGTTGATTGCGATTGCGCGTCAGACTGTTACGGTGTTTGCCTAGTGACACTGCGGGGCATTTCGTATAAAGTGAGTGCAACTAACGATGGATAAATCCTCAAATTATTCTGCATTTTCATCGTGCATGAGGGGAAAACTGGGGTGTCTATGACAACAGGTCGAATCCTGAATATTCCTAATATTTTAACATTGGCACGAATTGCTTTAATTCCTGTGTTTTTGTTGGTGGCGTATTGGCCACCTGCAATGGGCGTGGGTGAGCATGCTGCAAGCATGTCACGTCATATATTGCTGACCGCTATTTTTGTGATCGCAGCTGTCACTGACTGGTTTGATGGCTATCTTGCGAGAAGTTTAAATCAGACTTCAGCATTTGGACGTTTTCTCGATCCTGTTGCAGATAAACTGATGGTCGCAACAGCCTTGATCGTCTTGGTGCAATGGCAACCAACCATTTCGATGGCCTTTGCAGCGATTGTGATTATTTCACGTGAAATTACAGTGTCTGCGCTACGTGAGTGGATGGCTGAATTAGGCGCACGTACCAGTGTTGCGGTTTCAACCGTTGGTAAATATAAAACAGCATTTCAGATGATTGCGATTTCAGTGTTCTTGCTGAATTGGCAACCCCTAGAAATGTTGGCGTATGGATTGCTCTATACAGCTGTTGTTTTAACGTTATGGTCGATGTTTATATATTTGAAAGCCGCATGGCCGTATTTAAAACAACCTTGATTTAAAAGTTAGTTATTAAAAGCTCCGTTATCGGGGCTTTTTTATTGCCGAGCTTTTAGAAAAAATTGAGGGTTTGTCTAGTTTTAACAGCGCTTCATTTGATTGGAGCTTGAAGTTAAATGTGAGAAGTTAGCGCAAATTTTGGATAAAAAAATTCCCAGATTTTGGGGGAAATCTGGGAAGGAAAATCGGGGTTACTTATCGCTATTATGGAAGATGTTTCCATCTCCTTGATTGCTATTATAGGAAAGCAGATTTAGAAATACATGGAGTTTCTTGTAGTGTAATGTTGTGTTTTATTGAGAAATGTATCACAAATTTACATTAAGAATTTTTGATACAAATTGGATAATAACTTTGGTAGGTTTTGTTTGGATTTAAACAATAATAATCGATATATGTGATGATAAAAATACATTTAACATTATTTAAATAATAAATTCATTTATTTAAGTTTAAATAAAATTGATCAATGGATAAAAGATTTTCCAGCAATGATGAAGATCATTTCTGAATGAAAGCTTACACAGACGTCATCTTTGTTTTGCGAAAATAGCAGTGCTCCGAAGCACAAAAAAAGGAGCCTTTTTAGACTCCTTTTTGAGATTTGAAGCTGCGCGCTTCGCTTGTCTTGCGTAAAATTTAAAGCAACGCTTTAAGTTTTACTCAGGCTTTAGGCCTTCGGCTTTTTCTAAAGATTCATCATTGCTGAAGAATTTTTCACGTTGCTCTTCAAGGAACTTTTTCGCGTCAGCTTCAAACACGTTTAAACGTTTTTCATTGATCAACGTAGTTTGGTGTTTTAGCCATTCTTGCCAAGCTTGTTTAGATACCGTATCAAACAATTCTTGTCCCTTTGCACCTGGGAATGGTGCAAAGTCTAAACCTTCCATTTCAGCCTGATATTTACGGCAAAAAACTTGTCGAGACATATCAATACTCCATTTAACTTGAAAAAGTTATGCGTAAAGTTTTTCTAAACGTGCGTGTGCGCGTTCAATTGCTGCTTCAACTTGAGCAGGTGCAGTACCACCAATGTGGTTACGTGCATTGACAGATGCTTCAAGTGTTAATGCTTTTTCGAAGACATCCGCTTGAATCAAGTCAGAGAACTGTTGAAGTTGCTCAAGGGTTAATTCTGAAAGGTCTTTGCCTTCTTGAACACCGAGTGCAACTGCTTTACCCACAATCTCATGTGCATCACGGAATGCCACGCCATTTTTAACGAGGTAGTCGGCAAGGTCAGTTGCAGTTGAGAAGCCACGAAGTGCTGCTTCACGCATGATGTCAATGTTTGGCACTAGTGCAGGGATCATGTCGGCAAATGCCATGAGTGAGCCACGAACAGTATCGATTGCATCGAATAGTGGTTCTTTATCTTCTTGGTTGTCTTTGTTGTATGCCAATGGTTGACCTTTCATCAGGGTCAATAGGCTCATCAAGTCACCATATACACGGCCAGTTTTACCACGGATCAACTCAGGAACGTCTGGGTTTTTCTTTTGAGGCATGATTGAAGAGCCGGTGCAAAAACGGTCAGGAATGTTTACAAATTTGAACTGAGCCGATGTCCAAAGAATCATTTCTTCTGACATACGTGATAAGTGCATCATGATGAGTGATGCTGCAGCATTGAATTCAATACCAAAATCACGGTCAGAGACAGCGTCTAAAGAGTTTTCAGCGACAGCTTCAAAACCTAGTAATTCTGCAGTGAATGCACGGTCGATTGGGTAGGTTGTTCCTGCAAGTGCAGCAGAACCTAAAGGCATGCGGTTGGTACGTTTACGGCAGTCAATTAAACGCTCTGAGTCACGAACCAACATTTCAAACCACGCCATTAAGTGGTGGCCGAAAGTTACCGGCTGTGCAGTTTGCAAATGCGTGAAGCCCGGCATGATGGTATTGGTATTTTTCGCCGCTAAGCCCAAGATGCCTTTTTGTAATTTTTGCAATAATTCTAAAATCGCATCGATTTCGTCGCGAACATATAGACGGATATCGGTTGCAACTTGGTCATTACGGCTACGACCGGTGTGTAATTTTTTACCTGTAATACCGATACGTTGAGTCAAACGTGACTCAATATTCATGTGCACATCTTCTAGGTCAATGCGCCATTCGAAGTTACCCGCTTCAATTTCTGCTTTAATGGTATTTAAGCCATTAATGATATCGTCACGCTCTTGTTCAGTTAGAACGCCAACTTTTGCAAGCATGGTTGCATGTGCAATTGAACCTGCAATATCTTGTTTATAAAAGCGTTGGTCAAACTGTACAGATGCTGTAAATTCAGCAACAAAAGCGTCAGTAGCTTCGGAAAAACGACCGCCCCACATGCCTGAAGTTTGGGCTTGTGACGGATTTGAGGAATTAGAAGATGTGGTCATGTCGGCTCAATAAGATAAAAAGCATAGAACTGAGCAAGAGTATAGCAAATTCGAACCCAGTTGCCGAAGGGCAAGTTGATCAAACTTTTAGACAAGGTTTGGGCCTATGACAATTTCTGTATTTTCAGGAAAAATGGGCCGTTGGCACTATCTGTGGGAGCTGTTTCTTGCGGGCAATATTGTGGCTTTGGTCTTGGCCTTGGCCCAAGCTCAATCGTGGCATGCTTTAAGTTTTTCCAGTGTCATGCAGCATGTGTTGTTTATTAACTGGATTTTATTGGCATTTGCTGCATTTTCAGAGCTTTTGCAAAGTAAGACGCGTGGTTTAAGCATGAAAATGCTCATGTTTAGCGGGTTTGTTTTATTGCAAGCTTTGGTGTTGTTCACCACCTTAATTTTAAATGTCTTGATCTATTTTGGTGAAAATTTCAGTTTAACTGGCTTGAGTGCAGATGTTTTAACTGCTGGTGTGGTTTTAAATCTGAGCTATGGGGTTTTACTTGGGGCATTTTGTTTTCGATATTTATATTTAAGAGAACAGTGGGGGCGACAACATCATAGTGAATTAAACTCACGCATTCAGGCGATGCAAGCTCGGATTCATCCACATTTTCTATTTAATAGTTTAAACAATGTGATTAGCTTGATTGCGATTGATCCGGATAAAGCGGAGCAAATGCTGCTGAATTTATCTCGATTATTCCGGGCGAGTTTTCAAGAGTTGAAGCTGGTGAGTCTCAAAGATGAGATCGATCTGTGTCAGCGTTATTTGGCCATCGAACAAATGAGATTGGGTGATCGGCTCAATGTGGAGTGGAAACTGGCTGATATTGACCAATACGCTCAAGTACAAATTCCACTATTAACTTTACAACCTTTGTTAGAAAATAGTATTTTTCATGGAGTCGAAAAGATTTTGACAAAGAGTACGATAAATATATTGATTGAAATATTACAAAATCAAATTAATATCGTTATTACAAATCCTTATACACAGGATACAATTAAATTACGTCAGGGGAATGGTATTGCCATCGAAAACGTGAAACAGCGACTTGAGGCATATTATGGTCAGCATGTCACTTTTCAAACCTACGCAGGCGAGGGAATGTATACGACTGTGGTGCAATATCAATATAAATAGAAATCTCAGTTGACCAATAAAAATAAATGACGTTAACGAGATAAGGAGGAGAAATGGACATCCTGATCTGTGATGATGAGCCTCTAGCAGTAGAGCGATTGTCACGTTTAGTCACTCAACTTGGACATCAGGTGGTTGCGAAAGCCTCACATGGTCAACAAGCGATTGACTTGGCTCAAAGCCTCGAGCCTGATGTCATCTTACTAGATATACAAATGCCTGAAATGGATGGATTGACTTGCGCGAAATTGTTGCGTGAATTAGACCCCATGCCTGCTATTATTTTTTGTACTGCATATGATCATCATGCACTTGATGCATTTAAGTCGAATGCAGAGGGATATTTACTAAAACCGGTTATGCAACAGGAATTGCAGCAGGTTTTAGATCATTTAACTAAATTAACCCAAGCTCAATTGAGCACGATAAAACAAAAAGAAAATATGGACGAAATTAAAATCAGCCGCCATCAAATCGCGGCAAAGACCTATCGTGGTGTAGAGCTGGTACCTGTGGAAAATATTTACTATTTTCTTGCGGATCAGAAATATGTCACTGTTCGGCACAAAAACGGCAGCGTACTCATTGATGAAACGCTGAAAGATTTAGAGCATGAATTTGGTGATCGCTTTATACGCATTCATCGCAATGCCTTGGTGTCTGTGAGCTTTTTAGATGGTTTGGAAGTCGTAAGCTCAGGGCAATATCAGGTACGTTGTCGAGATTTAGAAGAGCGTTTGGCGGTCAGCCGTCGACATTTACCAAATTTACGTGAGCGAATACAAAAATTATAGGGCAAGGGTCAAAGCACATTGCGAATTAAGCTTGCATTTTCAACTGAGCAAGTTAAGTTTAGAATAATAGCCCTATAGACTGTATTTTAAAATTTATGAATATCCTTAAGATCGCAACTCGACAAAGCCCGCTTGCACTTTGGCAGGCGGAACATATTCGTGCACGCTTAGAAGCACTTCATGCAAATTTGAAAGTTGAGTTGGTGACCTTTGTGACCCAAGGTGACAAGATTCTAGATACCCCTTTAGCCAAAATTGGGGGGAAAGGATTATTTGTAAAAGAATTAGAAGCGGCATTGTTGGATGGTCGTGCAGACTTGGCAGTTCATTCGATGAAAGATGTGCCAATGGCTTTGCCTGAAGGTTTAAGCTTGGCCGTGATTTGTGAACGTGAAGACCCATTAGATGCTTTCGTTTCAAATACCTATAATAGTTTTGATGATTTACCACAGGGTGCGAAGGTGGGGACATCGAGCTTGCGCCGCAAATGCCAAATTTTAAAACAACGTCCAGACCTTGAGATTATTGATCTGCGTGGCAATGTGGGTACGCGTTTATCTAAACTTGATGCGGGCAACTATGATGCGATTATTTTGGCGAGTGCAGGGCTGAAGCGTCTGGGTTTAGCAGAGCGTATTCGTCATACTCTTGAGCCTGTTGTGAGTTTACCTGCAGTTGGACAAGGTGCATTGGGCCTAGAATGTCGTAGCCAAGATCAAACTGTATTGGATTTAATTTTGCCCTTAATGCACGCAGAGACCAATGCCTGTGTACGCGCAGAACGTGCTTTTAATGCATATCTAGAAGGTGGCTGCCAAGTACCGATTGCAGGTTATGCAACCTTAGAAAATGGTCAGATTCATTTGGAAGGTCGTGTCGGTAGCGTTGACGGTCAAATCTTGTTGAAAGCACAGCAAGTAGGCCTTCCCGAACAGGCTGAACAGTTGGGTGTCAAATTGGCCCAAGACTTGTTAGCCCAAGGTGCAGGTGACATTTTAAAGGCACTGTATTAATACATGCTTTTTATCAATACACGTCCGTTAGATCGTGCAGCGCAGCTTAGCTTGACGCTGCGCTCTGCGGGTGTTGCTGTGGCTGAGCTTCCATTACTTGAGCTCAAGCCGCGGGCATGGTCAGAAGCATTGGCAGCGTGCTACGCCCAGTTGAGTGCTGCGGATGTATTGGTTGTAGTGAGCCCCTCTGCGGTCACCTTTGGTATGCAAGGTTTGCGTAAGGCAGGCATTTCACTTGATCAGCTTGAACATATTCAATGGGTTGCAGTCGGTGACGCAACCGCAGCAAAGCTAGCTGATTATGGCATTCACAGTGTCGTACCGCAGGTGGAAACCTCGGAGGGAATGCTCACCTTAAGCCATTTAGAACAATTGGAGACTGGGGCTTGCGTTGCATTTTGGCGCGGTGAAGGCGGTCGTCAATTTATGATGCAGCAGTTGCTAGCACGTGGCATTCAGGTTCTCAATTTTGTGCTATACGAACGGCATCTACCGGAAGAGACCACTCAAAAAGTAAAAACACTCATTTCTGAACATCAGTTGTCATCTCCATATTGTATGTTGATCACCAGTGAGGCCAGTTGGCTCAATTGGCTTGACTTGATTCAGTCGCATTTATCAGTGCTGAGTCATGCACATTTTTTAGTTTTAGGTGTAAGGTTGTTCGAGCTACTTGAGCAAAGTCGTATAACACTGAACAAAGATTTTAAAATTATTCAACTCGAAGATTTAAACGCGACACACATATTGCAGCATGTGCAAGTCGTGCAGGGAAATACATGAAGAAGTTGTTTGTCGTTGTGGTCATTGTCGCCGTACTTTGGTTGGCTAAACTCAGTTTTGACCTATTTCAGGTCAATGCTCAACAAACCGAACTGATGCAACAACAAACTTTATTGCAACAGCGCAATGCAGGTTTGAATGATCAGGTCGTGGCTTTGAAACGTCAGTTGAGTGGCACAACGACCGAGATGTCGGCTGCAACGACATCGAATGCTTCGATTACTGCAGAGGCAACCCATAGTATAGAGCCAATGGTGGTGGTGGGTCAGCAACTTGATTTGGTTGAATTTGCCATGCAGCAACAACAATTTGCTGTCGCTTTGGAAAAATTAAACCAATTAGACCAACAATTAGATCAGTTGAGCTTGGCACCTGCATTGCGTATGAGTTTGCATCAGGTGATTCAAAAAGACCGTGAGACCTTAAAGCAATATGTGACAGAGCGTCAGTTGCAATCTGATAAAGTGAAAAATACCCTGCAATCGATTGATCAATTGTTAGAAAAAGAAATATTAAAGCCATACAGTTCAAAAGAGCAGCAAAAAGGTCTTTCTTTTTGGCAAAAATGGATTCAAGTCGAATCGGTCGAGCAACCGAGTCCCGTATTAATGCAGCGTAGCTTGGTATTAAAAGAAATGCAGTTGCGTTTAATTTTGGCTCAGCAGGTTTTAAATCAAGGACAATATCCTCAATTTCAACAAGAAATCACTGAAATTATGCAAATTATGCAGCAATTGCCAGATGCTTCATTAAAACCGATACGCCAACGTTTAGAACAATTAAAGGACATTCCGGTTATTTCTGTACCGCTATTAAATACTCGGGCACTCATAGGATAATCGACTATGAAACATATTTTATTGGCCTATTTATTTATTAGCTTATTGGTTGTTGCCATTATTAGTTTGCTGAGTTTTGGACATGGTGCAGGCTATGTCTATTTATACTGGCGTGAATGGCAAGTTCAATCCAATATTTGGTTTTTAGCATTATTGCTGGCACTACTGAGTTTGATCGTGCAAATGCTTTGGTATGCGGTTAAACGCTATTTAAGTCGAGAGCAGCGTAAATCTGAAACGGTCTTTAGTTTTAATAAATTACATCCCTATGAGCAATTGGCTGTCATTTGGCTTTTAAATGCTGCGCAAGATCAAAAAAACTTTATTCAGCAAGCTTTTACTGAGTCTGGATTATTAAAAGGGGTGATCGATGCGCGTTTATATTGGATTCAGCAACAATATGAAACAGCATTAAATGCATTAACTCAGACCAACCCAATGGCTTTTGAGCTTGCAGAATTGCAACGGATTGAGATTTATTTATCCCAGCAAGAGGGTGAAAAGGCTTTAACGCATCTCGAATTTTTGAATCAACATGAATTATCGCCATGGTTGCAAAAAGTCAGCACTGCCTATGAGCAGCGCTTAACCGCGCTATGGGGCATGTTTGCGTTGCAGTTTCCTTGGTTGTATTTGCGTTCGACACGTTATGGACATTTAGATGAGCTGACAAAACAAGCTTGGTTGGAACAATTATTATCTGCATTTGATCAAGCTGATGTCGATGACTTACAGTATTTAAAGCAGCGTTATTTGGATTTGCAAGATCAAATTACAGAGCGTAAATATGCGGTCAAAGTGCTATGGTTGAAAGTCTTGTCTCGTATGCCAGAGATGAGTCAGGAACATGAGCAATTGGCTATTCATTTGCTGGAACAGCAATTTAACAAAGAAGTGTTCTTTTTGTGGTTCCAGCAAAAAATGCTGAAGCAAAACCCTGATTATGTGGCTGTAGAACAGCAGATTCAACGTTGGGAAGAAAAGTATCCTGCACTACCTGTTTTTAGTTTTGCAAAATGGAATATTTACCAAGCGACAGCACGCCAAGCTGAGGCAGATGCATTATTAGAATTATATCCAGATGATGTATTAATGAGTTATTTACGCATCAAGTCAGCTTTAAATCAGCAGGAAGATTTGACCAAACAATTAAATTTAATATTTGAAAATAATGCTAATTTTATGGAAATTAGAATATAAGGACATAATATGCAAGAAAATTTAGCTCAATATTCATTGATTCATACTCAACACGTAGCTTGGGGGGATATGGATGCTTTTGGTCATGTAAATAACGTGCATTATTATCGTTATATGGAAAGTGCGCGGATTGGTTATTTAGATCAGTTGGATATATTTAATCAGTCTGTGGTTACGGTTGTTGCTTCAAGCCAGTGCAAATATTTAAGCCCAGTGGTTTATCCTGATATTTTAAAAGTGGCAACGCGCGTTGAAGAATTAAGAAACAGTGCTTTTCGTATGAGTTATATATTATGGAGTGAACAGCAACAAAAAATCGTTGCAACAGGCGATGCGGTTATTGTGTGCGTGGATAAAACTACCCTACAAAAAACCTCAATTCCAGAAAATATTAAAACCAAAATAAAAGCCTTAGAAAATTCAGTGGGAAATAATATTTAAATACAATTTAACTTTATATATTTTAAGGAGTCGTGTTAAAATATTGTAGTAAAATGAAAATTATTTATTGAATAAAAATTTTATTATAATATTATGAGCGAGTTTTCATAAGCATTATTAAAATGAAATTTCGGAGTTAAAGATTATGCCTGATATTAGTAATTTATCAGTTGAAGAGTTAAAGAAGCTTCAAGTAGAAGCTGAAGCACTGATTGCATCTAAAAAAGATCAAGCGATTGAAGATGCGTACAACCGTATTGTTGAAATTGCAGAAAATTTAGATTTAAGCGTTGAACAAATCCTTGAATTTGGTTCAAGCAAACGTAAAAAATCAACTCGTAAAGCTGTTGAGCCACGTTACCGTAGCAAAACTAATGCAGATGACACGTGGACTGGTCGTGGTAAACAACCACGTTGGTTAGTGGCTGAGTTAGAAAAAGGCGCGAAACTAGAAGACTTCTTAATTTAAGAACAATTCATGAAATCGTCATATCCTGAGTTCAGGATAATTAAACCAGGCAAATGCCTGGTTTTTTTATCTCTTTGAATTGGCTATGCAGAAAAAGTATGCATAATGTGTCTATAAAGAAAAATGTTTAAATGATGGAAAAAAATTGATGGATCGGTTGTGGTGGGATGATCAATAAAACTAATAATATTCGGTGGCTCATTTTTGCTGCGATCAGTTTTTTAATTTTCGTTATGCTGCAAGTGCCAGCAGCGTGGCTCATTACAAAGTTTTATAAAAATAACCAAATGCTACATAACGTCAGTGGCAATATTTGGCACGGGCAAGCAGATTGGACACGAGGAAATTTGAAAGGCTCGTTAAACTGGAACACGCGCCCGTGGGACTTGATTTTAGTGCGCTTGGGTGCAAATGTTGAAATTCATAGTGGCAATACCAAACTGCAAGGTGTGATGGGTTATGGTTTTGGCAAAAGTATCAGCATCAAAAACTTAGAGGGTCAAATTGCCCCTGAAACCTTAAAAAGTTTTGCCGATTGGCAATGGCCAACGAATGCCATTCAATTAAAAGATGTGCAGTTTAAATATAAGCCACAACAGGGATTTAGTCAGTCATCAGGCGAGATGCAGTGGGCAGGCGGGGATTTATCTTTTAGCTTTGCACAGCGTCAAGAGTCAATGAATGTACCTGCCATGTTGGCCCAATTAAAAGATGATAATGGCAAATTGTCGATTGATGTTCGAGATCAACGTGAACAAAAAATGATGAATTTGTCACTTGAGCCAGACCTCATGTTGGATGTGCAATTAACCCAGCGCTTTTTGATGAATGTTGCTTCCTATGAAGGTAAAGCTGGATTAGATACGTATGTGATTAGTTCGCGTCAACCCCTATTGAGTGGGGTGAACTGATGGCTGACTATTTAGACAAAATCCGTGAGATCAATTGGAAGCAAACAGATCGACTTGCACCTGTGGTCTTGGCTTTAATAATTTTGTACCTGTGCTGGAAGTTAGCCGCTTTATTTTGGTTATTGATTGCACCGCCACAAGCCATGCAGTTAGACCGAGTTGAATTGGGTTCACAGCAAACGCAAGTTCCTAATATTAGCTCCTTTGCCTTGTTTCAGGAAAATCGCAGTTCAGCAGCTGACGCGCAGTTAAATATGGTGTTGCAAGGTGTGGTGGTTGGACAGCCAAGTCGCTACTCGTCGGCAGTGATTAAGGTCAATGAGAGTTCAGATCGCTATTTGGTTGGAGAAACCATTCAAGGTTCATCATATCAACTGGCTGAAGTGTACTGGGATAAGGTGATTTTAACGCAGGGCAATGGTGCACGGCGTGAATTGGCCTTCCAAGGCATTGAAAACGGATTAGATCAACCGATTGTCCCTACAGCCAATGCAACCTCAGGCGGATCTTTGCAGAATAACAGCATGCAAAATACAACTGATCCTGCAAATTCGGGGCAAAGCACAACGCAGTCCGCGATTGGTCAGGCCGTACAACGCATGACTGAAAATCGTGAACAATATATGCAGGAAATGGGGGTAAATCCATCAGGTAATGGTGGGTTTGAGGTTTCAAACCGAACACCTGCTGCCTTGAGAAATAAATTGGGTTTGCAACCGGGTGACCGCATCATGTCTTTAAATGGGCAGGCGGTCGGTGCAGGGCAATCTGAGGCGCAATTATTAGAACAAGCCCGCCGTGAAGGGCAGGTGAAACTTGAAGTCAAACGTGGTGATCAGGTGATGACCATACAACAGGATTTTTAGTGATGTCTCATCACTTTATAGGGTTAGGAAACACAGGCGTATATGGCTTTATTTAATAATAACCGTTCAACTTTAGCTACCTATGCCATGGTGCCCTTGGTTGCTATGGTCAGCACAGCAAGTTATGCACAAACATGGAAAATCAATTTACGTGATGCAGATCTTACAGCCTTCATTAATGAAGTTGCAGATATCACGGGGAAGAATTTTGCAGTTGATCCACGGGTACGAGGAAATGTAACGGTTATTTCCAATAAGCCTTTAAATAAAAATGAAGTCTATGACCTGTTTCTCGGTGTATTGAATGTCAATGGCGTGGTGGCGATTCCATCGGGCAACACCATTAAACTGGTTCCAGACAGTAATGTAAAAAGCTCGGGCATTCCTTATGATGCGCGCCACCGTGCGTCTGGAGACCAAATTGTCACCCGAGTAATTTGGCTTGATAACACCAATGCGAATGACTTAATTCCAGCCCTACGTCCACTGATGCCACAATTTGCACATTTGTCGGCAGTGGCAGGGACTAATGCGCTGATCGTCTCAGACCGTGCAAGTAATATTTACCAGCTCGAAACGATTATTCGTAATTTAGATGGAACGGGTCAAAATGATATCGAAGCCGTGACGCTGCAATCGAGTCAGGCCGAAGAAATGATTGGGCTGTTAGAGTCGATGAGTTCGACCGGCGCTTCAAAAGACCCGAAAGGGTCACGAATTCGTATTATTGCGGACAATCGAACCAATCGTATTATCATTAAAGGTGATACAGCGACACGTAAGCGTATTCGTAAAATTATTGAAACCTTAGATGTGCCTGCGGCAGATCGATTGGGTGGATTGAAAGTTTTTCGTCTAAAGTATGCAAGTGCCAAAAACTTGTCGGAAATCTTACAAGGCTTGGTCACGGGGCAGGCCGTTTCGAGTACGAATTCATCGAATAGCTCAAATAGCAGCACGATGAACGGTTTAATGAATGATAATAACAGTTCAAATTCACAGTCATTCAGTTCACAAAATAACACCAGTTCAGGCATTAACCTTAACAGTAATAACTCTTCCAATAATACGCAAAACGGTATCTCAAGCTTTAATGCCAACGGCGTGAGTATTATTGCTGATGCCACTCAAAATGCACTGATTGTAAAAGCAGATCCGCAGCTTATGCGAGAAATTGAATCTGCGATTCAGCAGCTTGATATTCGTCGACAGCAAGTGCTGATCGAAGCGGCGATTATTGAAGTTGAAGGCACGGATACCGATCAGCTCGGTGTGCAATGGGCATTGGGAGATATCAGTAGTGGTATCGGCTTAATTAACTTTGATAACTTTGGTTCTAGTTTAAAAAATATTGCCGCAGGTTATTTAACTGGCGGTGCTGCGGGTGCAGGTAGCGCGGTGAGTGCGGGTACTTCTTTGGTCCTTGGTGATTATCGTGAAGGTAGTGATGGTTCACGCAAACTCTATGGTGCGATGATTCAGGCCCTAAAAGAAAAAACCAAATCCAATTTATTATCTACACCGTCTATTGTGACGATGGATAACGAAGAAGCCTATATTGTGGTGGGTGAAAACGTTCCATTTGTGACAGGTTCGGTCACCACCAATGGTGGCACAGCTAATCCATACACATCGATTGAGCGTAAAGATGTCGGTGTTACCTTAAAAGTTGTACCGCATATTGGCGACGGTGGTTCGGTGCGTTTAGAGGTCGAGCAAGAAGTTTCTGATGTAAAAGACAATAAAGGTCAAGCTTCGGACTTGGTTACGACTAAACGTGCGATTAAAACCTCGATCTTGGCAGAGCATGGACAAACGATTGTGTTGGGTGGTTTGATCTCTGACAATACATTGCATGGGCGTCAATCGGTTCCGGGGCTAGGGGCTATTCCTGTACTCGGTAAACTCTTTAGCTCGGAAGGAAAATCTAACAGTAAACGCAATTTACTGATCTTTATTCATCCGACCATTGTTGGAAATTCTGCCGATGTGAAGAAAATGTCTCAGCAGCGCTACAGTCAGCTCTATAGTCTGCAACTGGCATTGGATAATGACGGTAATTTTGCGAAACTACCTGAAAATGTGGACGATGTGTATCAGCAGCGCATACCTGTTTCAAAGGGTGCAGCACCAGCCCCTGTGTATAAGACGGTACCGACAGCACCACAAACCACACAGCCAGCGGCAGTGGTCTCCACGCCAGTAGCCATTGAGCCTGCAGTAAAGCGCCAAACCATTACCGTACCGAATGGCAAAGTGGCGGGCACACCTTAGGTGAGACAGCAGGGTGGTTTAGCTTTGAAACCACAGCATGCTATGATGAAAAAAACGAGCAATAGAGAATTAACTTCATGACTTGGAAAATTCAAGCAATTTCTGGTGATTTAACAGGACAAGAAATTAGTATTGAGCGAGATATGTTGGTGGGTCGTCATCAACAAGCAGATATTGTTTTACAAGAATCTGATGTATCGCGTAAACATGCTGCCTTTGTACTGAAAGATCAGGCACTCTGGTTGCAAGATCTCAATTCATCCAATGGGACGTTTATTAATGATGTCCGTTTGACTGGTGAATCACTTTTAAAAGAAGGTGATATTGTGCAGTTTGCCAGTGTGAAGTTTAGTTTATTGGCTCCGGCTAAAGCCGTGGAGATCCCTGCGGATATTGAACAAAGCGTTGAAGCGTTGCAAACAGAAGAAATTACACCTGTTCAGCAGCCGTCTGAAGCTGTTGCGGTTTCTGAAACTGCGGCACAAGAACCTGTCGTTAAAACGTCTGAAACTGAGACACAAGAGCCTATCGTTAAAACTGCAGCACAACAAATGAATGATCAAGGGATGCCAGAGTTGAAAGAGCGTGATGGCTCAGTTCAATTGACTCGTGATGGTATGCCGACCAATGTGGGTGTGCCTAAACCTGCGCCAATTCCTGAGGGAATTGACATTACTGCTGCTCCGAAAAATGAGGCATGTGATGTAGAAATTCCAGCAGCTTGTGTAGAGCAAGAACGTGAAGCGCAAAAAAATGCATCTGTAGGCTTAATCTCGGTCATTGTTTTAATCATTCTTGCAATTATTGCATGGGTGTTGTTTAAATAAACCGAGACATTCCTCAAAAGGCATGCATGGGCATGCCTTTTTTATGGGGAAAATTTACAAAACAATAGAGGGACATTATGTTTGAAGTTCGTTTAGCAGAACGCCAAATGATTTTATTTGATCTGGATGGAACGCTAGTCGATTCAGCATCTGACTTACATCGTGCGATGAATATGAGTCTAAATGCATTGCAATTACCTTTGGTCACAGAAGAGCAGGTGCGAAACTGGATTGGGAAAGGGACTTCATTATTTTGTCATAGCGTACTTGAATACTTGACCGGAAAGGTGGATGCCGCGCAGCACCATCTTTTACTGGAAACTTTTCTAAAGATTTACAATGCCGATCCTTGTGTCTTGACGCAGCCCTTTGATGGCATTCTAGCGTTCTTGGATTGGGCAAAAGCAGAGCAGAAAATTCTGATTTGTGTGACTAATAAACCAGAGCAACCGGCACGCAGTATTGTGCAGGCACTGGGTATGCATGATTACTTTGATGATGTGATAGGTGGAGATCGTTTTGAAGAGCGTAAACCACATCCCAAGCAGCTAGAGTATTGTGCGGAACATTATGCCTTGCCAAAACAGCAAATTTTGATGGTAGGTGATTCTGTTAATGATGTAGAGGCAGCACGTCGTGCGGGTATTGATTGTATTGTGGTCAGCTATGGCTATAATCATGGTGAAAATATTCGAGATTGTCAGCCGCAGCACGTGGTTGATAACTTAAAAGAATTATTGGGTTGAAATAAGTAGGGTTAAGGAAGTGAAAATGAGCAAGTGTGTAGGTTTTCGATGGCGTCACTCAATCAGCATGAGAAGAAATTAACTGAAATTGACCACGCGAAATATAGAGAAACCGAGATGACTACACAAACTCAATTTGAACAACTGAAAGCTGCTGGATATAACTTGATTCCAGTCTATCGTCAACGCTTGGCAGATACAGAAACTCCGCTATCTGTCTTTGCGCGATTAAAACAACATAAACAAGCCTATTTATTTGAATCTGTAGAGGGTGGTGAAAACTGGGCGCGTTACTCCATTATTGGTTTGGGTGAGTCCACCGTATTTTCGTGTAATGAAGGGCAGTTGACCGTTCAACATGTTGATGGCTCGATTGAAAAACAACAATGTGCAGACCCATTTCAATACATCCGTGACTTCCAAGCACAATATAAAGTGCCTACACAGCAAGATTTGCCTGCATTACCAAGCTTTACCGGCGGATTGGTTGGATACTTTGGTTATGACGCTGTGCGTTATATCGAGCCGAAGCTCAATAACGTTCCAGAAGCTGACCCAGTCGGGATTCCAGATATTTGGATGATGCTGTCTAAAACCGTCATTGTCTTTGATAACCTCAAAGATACCTTATTCTTAATTGTGCATGCCGATGTAAATGATGTTGAGGCCTACGCCAAGGCGCAGCAACAATTGGATGAGCTGGAAGAACTTTTAGCAACCCCAATTGCACTCAAAGCAAATAAGCATACTGCACCACAGTTTGAATCCATCACTGGACATGACAACTTTATTGACTCTATTGCAAAAGTAAAAGAGTACATTAAAGCCGGTGATGTGATGCAAGTTGTCCCGGGCCATCGTATGGTGTCTGATTTCGATGGTGAGCCTTTGCAGGTCTATCGTGCACTACGTCACCTCAATCCATCTCCATATTTGTTCTTGGTGCAAGGGCAAACACTTGAAAATGACATTCCTTTTCATATTGTCGGTTCATCACCTGAAATTTTGTCCCGTTTAGAAAATGGTGTAGCAACAGTTCGTCCTTTGGCGGGAACGCGACCACGGGGTAAAACCAAAGAAGAAGATTTAGCACTTGAAAAAGATTTGCTATCTGATGAAAAAGAAATTGCAGAGCATTTGATGTTGATCGATTTGGGTCGAAATGATGTCGGACGCGTTTCTAAAATCGGTAAAGTTCACGTGACTGATCAAATGGTGATCGAGCGTTATTCGCATGTCATGCACATTGTGTCAAATGTACAAGGTGAAGTGCGTGATGATGTCGATGCTTTGGATGTTTTTAAGGCAACATTCCCTGCGGGCACGCTTTCAGGCGCACCAAAAATCCGTGCTATGGAAATTATTGACGAAGTTGAACCAGTAAAACGTGGAATTTTTGGTGGTGCTGTTGGTTATTTAGGCTGGCATGGCGAAATGGACATGTCGATTGCGATTCGTACCTGTGTAATTCGAGAAAATAAGGTCTATGTTCAAGCTGGAGCAGGGGTAGTTTATGACTCAAATCCTGAATCAGAGTGGAATGAAACCCAAATAAAAGCTCGCGCAGTGATCAAAGCGGTTGAATTATCATCAAATGGATTGATTTTATGAGTTTTTCACGTTTTTTTTAGAAAAAACACTTGCAAGGATTTCAAGATTTGCTAAACTGCACACCGTTCCGATACGAAACGTACGAAACACTAAGAAACGCCGGCATAGCTCAGTTGGTAGAGCAACTGACTTGTAATCAGTAGGTCCACAGTTCGAATCCGTGTGCCGGCACCATCTTAGAAAGTTTGAGAGTGAGTAGAAGGAACGACACTGAAGTAAGTGTAAAATGGTGAGGTTCCCGAGCGGTCAAAGGGGGCGGACTGTAACTCCGCTACGAAAGTTTCGAAGGTTCGAATCCTTCCCTCACCACCAATTTTAAGACTTCAATAAGTGGTTTGTACCAACATCGTGCGGGAGTAGCTCAGTTGGTAGAGCGGTAGCCTTCCAAGCTACATGTCGCGAGTTCGACCCTCGTCTCCCGCTCCATATCTATTGAAGTGCTTATATTTGCTCTTATAGCTCAGTGGTAGAGCACTCCCTTGGTAAGGGAGAGGTCTCGAGTTCAAATCTCGATAAGAGCTCCAGATTTTACAGTTTAGCAACTTTAAATGTTGCACAAGATTCCAGAAGCAGGCTTTTTAGTCTGCTTTTCAAGTATTGGGTGTTTATTTTTTTAGGCGATATGTCGGAGCTGGGTTTTACTCAGAATTGTGTTCGACGTAAACGAGGAAGAAAAGCATGGCTAAGGCTAAGTTTGAACGTAATAAGCCACACGTTAACGTGGGCACAATCGGTCACGTTGACCATGGTAAAACGACTTTAACAGCTGCAATTGCAACTGTATGTGCAAAAAAATTCGGCGGTGAAGCGAAAGATTACGCTGCAATCGACTCTGCACCAGAAGAAAAAGCACGTGGTATTACAATTAATACTTCACACGTAGAATACGATTCTCCAATCCGTCACTACGCTCACGTAGACTGCCCAGGTCACGCCGATTATGTTAAAAACATGATTACTGGTGCTGCGCAAATGGATGGTGCGATCCTTGTATGTGCTGCGACTGACG
>NZ_MVKX01000005.1 GCF_002018365.1 Acinetobacter amyesii | reverse complement strand
ACAGCTCCGACAGCTCCGACAGCTCCGACAGCTCCGACAGCTCCGACAGCTCCGACAGCTCCGACAGCTCCGACAGCTCCGACAGCTCCGACAGCTCCGACAGCTCCGACAGCTCCGACAGCTCCGACAGCTCCAGCACCTCAGCCAGTGGCAACGCAGTCAGCCGCAGAATATTTGGCAAACCCGCTTTAAGATTTCCGTTGAACAATAAAAAAGACGCCTCGGCGTCTTTTTTCATTTTAGGAAAATTAGGGCTTTTGCAGTTGCGTTAAGGTTTTACGTGCCAGTCCTGGATCATCGGCAAATACACCATCTACACCAGCTTTATAGAAGTTTTCAAATTCTTTAGCTGCACCCGTATCACAACGTTCGGTCGCCACTGAGTTACATTTTAAATAGTCAGGTAAAAAACCATTTTCAGGTCTGAGCGTATAAGGATGGACTTTCAAACCAGCAGCATGGGCATCTTTGACAAAACTGGTTTGTTTAAATTCAGTGTTTGAAAAGATATACGTTTTACTTGGGCCTACACCATCTGCATATTTTGCAACTGATTTTAGGCCTTCTGCTGTTGCTAAGCTTGCATAATTTTGAGGTGAGCTTTGTTGCTGTAAGTCACCCGGTATTGCAGTTGGGCTATCTAATAATTGAATAATTTTGCCATGTTTGAGGGTTTTCTTTTGCGTGAGTTGATCACGTAAGTATTTAAGATTGGTGGTTTCAAAGGACTGTAAATATACAGGCGCGATTTCACGTGTATAACTGTATTTGGCAAGCGTGGAGAGTAAATGATCTTCCATGGCTAGATTTTGCTGTTGGAAAAATGTTGGATGCTTGGTTTCAATATATAAACCAACAATTTTCCCAGTTTTTTTATAGTGAGCGTCGGCAAGTTCAATGATTTGTTCGAGCGTTGGGATGCTGTATTGATCATTATATTGAGTGTTATTAGGGCGATATTGAGCAATACGCTCACGTGCTTTTACATTTTGAGTCAGTTCATTCAAATTAAAGTCTTCTGTAAACCATCCTGTATAGTCGATGCCATCGATTCTTTTGGTGGTTTTTCGATCCGAAAATTGTGACAGCGTACTAATATTGGTTGTCCCTGAAATTTCACTTTCATGGCGCGCAATCAGATAGCCATCCTTGGTTGGTACTAAATCGGGTTCGATAAAATCCGCACCATCATCAATCGCTTTTTGATATGCGGCAAGGGTATGCTCAGGTCGCAAAGCACTGGCACCGCGATGCCCAACAATGACAAAACCTGTATCAGGCAAAATAGGGGGCTTGGTGACATGGGTTTTATCGTCATCCGAATTACATGCAGATAAACCGAAAACGCTAAAAAGGAGCAGTGAAGACACGCCCCATGAGGAATTCACTTTGCTTGTTATCGCTATATTCAACTGCTTTGTTAATTGTTTTTGCATGGCTGCCTCGGCATCTTTTTATTGAAATGAATGATGTTGCAGGCATACATTGCAGGGCAGTGGCTAAGGCTTCATGACAGAGGCAGTTTTGTCACATAAATTTACTAAAATAGCTGAAGTGGAAGCTCTCCATATTTTCTACATATTTAACTCGAAGCAAGGTTTTTATGTAGTCTATGCTTGTAATCAAGCTCATTGTGATTGATTATCAATAAGATTTTTTGAAAAAATTCAATCTACATTTTTTATTTCATTAATTGAAAAGTGACATGGACTGATGCTGTCTAAGTTTTTTATTTATCGACCGATTTTTGCAGGTGTCTTGGCGATCATCGTCATGGCGCTCGGGCTATTTGCTGTCCTCAATTTACCGGTAGAGCGCTATCCAGATATTGCGCCACCACGAATTACGGTCAGCGCAAGTTATAGCGGTGCGTCTGCAGAAACAGTTGAGGAAAGTGTCACACAAGTGCTTGAACAACAAATTAAAGGAATTGATCACCTTTTATATTTTAGTTCAAGCAGCGACTCTTCAGGTCGAAGCCGGATCAGTATCAGTTTTGAAAATGGTACTGACCCAGATACCGCTCAAGTACAAGTACAAAATGCCATAAATGGGGTAATCAATCGGCTGCCTGAAGATGTGCAGCGCCAAGGGGTAAATGTCTATAAATCCCTAGGTGATACCCATATGGTTATCGGCCTCTATGATGAGACCGGCAAGAGTTCGAATATCGAACTTGGCGACTATATGATGACGCATCTAGAACAGGATATTGCTCGAATTGAGGGGATCGGTGAAGTTGATGTTTTTGGTTCACAATTTGCCATGCGCATTTGGCTCAATCCACTGAAGCTGAAGCAATATAGCCTCATGCCCAGTGATATCCGTGCGGCTGTTGAATCACAAAATACGCAGGTGGCCGCCGGCGCTGTAGGTGAATTGCCGAGTGTTTCGGATCAATATCTCAATGCTAAAGTCACTTCAGGTTCACGTTTAAAGTCAGTTGAAGAATTTGAAAATATTATTGTCAAATCTGCACGAGACGGCAGTTTTGTCTATTTAAAAGACGTTGCACGCGTTGAATTGGGTGCGGAAAATTATTCAGGGGTCAATACCATTAACGGTTATCCATCTTCAGGGATGGGGATCTCATTGGCTTCTGGGGCAAACGCACTTGAAACCTCAGCCTTAATTAAGCAAGAAATTGAACAGTTAGCGAAGCAATTACCTGCCGGTTATAAAATTGTTTATCCACGGGATAACACGCCATTTGTACAAGAATCCATTAAAGAAGTGGTGAAAACATTATTTGAAGCCGTTTTACTGGTGGTTTTGGTGATGTTTATCTTCTTACAAAATTGGCGAGCAACGCTGATTCCTGCGATTACCGTGCCTGTGGTGATTCTTGGGACTTTAGCGATTTTATATGCTTTGGGCATGACCATTAACACGCTCACGTTGTTTGCATTGGTACTGGCTATCGGTCTGTTGGTCGATGATGCGATTGTTGTGGTGGAAAACGTCGAACGTTTAATGCATGAACAACAGTTAACAGCAAAACAAGCGGCCATCGAGTCGATGCATGAAATTAGCGGGGCATTAATCGGGATTACTTTGGTATTAACCGCTGTATTCATTCCTATGGCGTTCTTTGGTGGTTCAACGGGCGTGATCTATAGACAATTTTCCATCACACTTGTGGCTGCAATGGGCTTGTCATTGATGGTTGCGCTGATTTTAACCCCTGCATTATGTGCCTTAATTTTAAAACCCAATCCGAAACCACAGCGCTGGGCGATTTGGTTTAACGCCAAATTAGAGATTTTAAAAACAAAATATTTGACACTTGCACAAGCCACGGTTCGTTATCGCTTTTGGACGGTGGTGTTGTTTGCGGGGCTCATTACGGTATTTGCTTTGTTTTATCGTGCGTTGCCGACCAGTTTTATTCCTAGTGAAGACCAAGGTATTTTGAGTGTGCAACTTAAATTACAAGAAGGCGCACCGATGTCTAAAAGTCGGGAGGTTGGTGAACAAATTCGACAGTACTTTTTGAGTGAAGAAAAGCAAAATGTCGATTTGGTGATGATTCGTTATGGACGAAATTTTTCTGGTACGGGTCAAAACTTAGGGCAAGGCTTTATTGCACTGAAGCATTGGGATGAACGCTCAGGACAACACAATTCAGCGCAAGCGATTCGTGAACGTGCTATGAAACATTTTAAAAAGTTCAACAATGCACAAATCAATGTCAGCATGCCGTCTTCAGTCAGTGGTCTTGGGCAAACCGATGGTCTGGAGTTTTGGCTGCGAGATATGAATGGCGAAGGTCGTGCTTATCTCGATGCGCAATTTAAAAGCTTGCAAGAGAAATCTGCACAATATAGTAGTTTCGAAAATTTAGACAAACGCTCTAACCCAGACAAAGCTGAACTGAAAGTTGATATTGATCAAAAACAAGCGATGGCGATGGGTTTAACTCAAAATGCGATTAATAGCACCATAAGTAGTGCATGGGGTGGGAGTTATATCAACGATTTCGTCGACCGTGGACGTATTAAACGCGTCATGATGCAGGCAGATGCAGAATTCCGTTCTAAACCAGAAGATTTGGCTTATTGGCATGTACGTAATGACCAAAATGAAATGATTCCATTTAGTAATTTTTCAACCATTGGTTGGAGTGGCGGCCCAGAAGTCGTCAATCGCTTTATGGGATACACCGCTTTGCAAATGGAAGCGGATACAGCCAAAAATGTCTCAAGTGGACAAGCCATGCAGGATGTTAAAGCCTTAGTTGATCAGGTGCCTGGTGTGGATGTAGCATGGAGTGGATTATCTTTTGAAGAGCAAAAATCAAGTCATCAAGCGATTTGGCTATATTTGGTCTCAATTGGATTTATTTTCCTCTGTCTTGCCGCTCTATATGAAAGTTGGAGTATTCCAACTGCTGTCATGAGTGCGATTCCACTCGGGATTGGCGGTAATATCCTGTTTAGCTACATGACTGGTTTTCCAAATGACATCTACTTTCAAATTGCTCTGCTAACGACCATTGGTCTATCGTGTAAAAATGCGATCTTGATTGTAGAGTTTGCAGCGATGGCACAAGAAAAAGGCAAACATGTGATCGATGCTGCAATGGAAGGCGCAGCACTTCGTTTACGTCCTATTTTAATGACCTCTTTAGCATTTGGTGCAGGGGTTGTTCCTTTAGCTCTTGCTTTTGGTGCAGGTGCAGCCAGTCGTCAAGAGATTGGGGTAAGCGTACTCGGTGGGGTAATATTCGGTACGGTCTTGGTGCTGATCTTTATTCCGTTTATGTATGTGATGGTCCGATCTATTTTTAAAATCAAGCCAGTGTCTGAAACCTAGAAATAATTCACGCACAGCGTATCGCTCTAGTAAAAGCCACCGTTAAAGCTTGAGTACATCGCGGTGGCTTTTTTATGTCGCCAAATTTATGTCACCAAACTTTCGACAGGGAATGTTCACGGAGAATTTTCGCAAACAACGTTCATATAGAACATATTGAAGAGATTTGAAACTCTTCAGTTTATCCTTCAATATGTGCTCTACATAGAAAGATTAAAATAAGAGTGAATTGAATGGCGGATTTAATACAAAGACAGCGTGAAATTTCCGCTTTGCTGCAACAACAAAATTATGAAGCGGCAGTACAAGCTTTACAGCCCCTGAACTACGCTGATCAGGCACGCTTAATTCAGCAATTTCCAATTGAAGATCAAATCGAGTTACTTTCAGGTTTAGCGCATCAAGGCTTGGTTTTTGAGTTTTTTCCGTTTGAGTTACAGAGACAGTTGATTTCGCGTTATCCACTGCGTCTACAAATTGAATTATTTGATGACATGCATTCTGATGATGCAACGGATCTATATAAAAGTTTAACTGATGCAGAACAAGATCGGATTTACCAACAACTTGATCAAGATACCCAAGAGCATCTAAAGGCGTTATCTGCATATGCAGAAGAGTCTGCAGGTGCAATCATGAGTTCAGACTATGTCAGTATGCCTGCTGACTTTACCATGCAACAAGCCATAGAGGCCTTGCGCCATGAAGCGCATGACCGAGAAACCCTGTATTTAATTTATGTCACCAATGATCAGTCTCAATTAGAAGGGGTGATTTCACTGCGGCAAATTTTGCAGGCCGATCGTGATGCACGGATTCAACAGGTGATGACCAAAGATGTGGTGACCGGCTGGATAGATGAAGACCAAGAGAGTATTGCGCGAAAACTGGCTGAATATGATTTTATGGCCTTGCCGATTGTGGATCATGCCCTGCGTTTGATGGGGATTGTCACCTATGATGATGCGATGGATGTAGTACAAGCTGAAACCACTGAAGACTTTTTAAAAGCCAGTGCGGTGAGTACCGAACCGGGTATGAGCATAAAGAAAGCACCGATTTTAAAGTTGTACCAAAAGCGGGTGTTCTGGTTGGTGATATTGGTCTTTGGCAGTTTATTGTCCGGTTTAGGTATTTCCTATTATGAAGACATCATTGCAGCACATATCGTCTTGGTTTTTTTCTTACCCTTACTGGTCGGAAGTGGAGGCAATGCGGGTTCTCAGTCTGCGACCTTAATGGTGCGAGCGCTTGCCACTGGGGATGTAAACATTCGAGATTGGTTTTATTTGTTGGGACGGGAGACGCTCGTCGCGCTTTGCCTCGGTGGAACCATGGCCATTGCTGTATCGATTCTAGGCTACTACCGTGGTGATGCAATCGTCGCTTTGGTCTTGGCTTTAAGTATGATGGGCATCGTATTGCTCGGTTGTTTAATTGGCATGAGTTTGCCCTTTGTACTCAACAAGTTGAAGCTCGATCCTGCAAGTGCTTCTGCACCTTTGGTGACCTCGATTTGTGATGCGACTGGCGTGGTGGTGTATTTGATGATTGCATCGCAATTGCTCAATTTATAAAGATTAGCATTTTGCTACAGATTGAAGACTTCTAATATGTTTTAATCTCAGTGATTTACACGGTTTTTATTGGATAAAACATGACTGAACCATTAAAACAAAAAATGTCAAAGCAAGAAGTCATTCGTCTTGAACGTGATCTCGCAAAGTTTGCCAATATGATGGACTCGGTGGTTCGAATTCCATTTACCCGACAAGGGGTAGGTGCAGATGCAGCGTTGAGTACCATTCCGGTCGCTGGTGATATCGCAGGATTCGTCTTGACCTGCTATGCCGTCTATAAAGCGAAACAGATTGGCGTACCACAAGCCAAATTAAATGGTGTGATGAAACTCGCGGTTATGGATGCTGTTGTGGGGTTTATTCCTGTTGCAGGGACGATCTTCGATGTGTTTATTCGACCGAGCCGTAAAGCTTTAGATGTCGTACATACACATATTCGTGAAGAATATCAAATCAGTACAGATCAACATGTGGTACATCCGTTTTTACATGAAAAATTAGAAGAGAAACAACAGCAATCGGCTTTTTGGCGTAACCCTGTGGTTGCATGGTTATGGATCCATATTCCAGACATACTCGGGATGATTTTCTTATTGGTGTTTATCTTTGCAATTTATATGGGCGGTTCATTGCTTTGGCAATGGTTAAAGGCCAATGGGGTATTGTAGAGAGAAATGCACTGTTGCTTGAGCGCGATCAATGAAAGGCTATTCAACTGAAAGATGATTGATAAAACGGTAAACGTTGTGAGAAAAAATTAGACTCAAAAAAAGCCTCCATAGGGAGGCTTTTTCATGACTTACATCAGATGCTCGATTATGGGCAATCTAATTGTTGTAAAGCCGCAACACGTTGTTCAATCGTTGGGTGTGTTTGGAACAATGCAGCTAAGCTGAAACCTTGTTCTTGACCCGCAGAAATAGCAAAGGCTTTCATTTCTTTTGGCATTTGATCTGGCATTTCAGATTCTGCTTGTAAACGTAACAAGGCAGAAATCATCGCTTGTTTACCTGCTAGACGCGCACCAGCTTCATCGGCACGGTATTCACGGTAGCGAGAGAACCACATCACAATGGCAGACGCTGCGATACCAAAGACAATATCTAATACAATCGTAATAACGAAATATGCGATACCCGGTGCTTCACCATCTTCACGACCGAAGACATTACGGTCGATAAAGTCACCTGCTACACGTGCAAAGAACATGACAAAGGCGTTGACTACACCTTGCACCAAAGCAAGGGTCACCATGTCACCATTGGCTACGTGACCAATTTCGTGAGCGAGTACGGCACGGAGTTCATCTTTGTTCATACGCTCCAGTAGACCGGTAGAAACCGCCACTAAAGCATCATTTTTGTTCCAGCCTGTTGCAAAGGCATTTGACTGGTACGATGGGAAAATACCCACTTCTGGCATTTTGATACCAGAACGTTGTGCCAGTTGCGCAACTTCGTTGAGTAACCATGCTTCAGCTTGGCTACGTGGTGCATTAGGGTCAATCAGCTCTGTACCCGTGGTTTTTTTCGCCATCCATTTTGACATGAATAGTGAGATCATCGAACCCACCATACCGAAAACAAAACAGATAACGAGCAAGTTGCCTAAGTTTAAGCCGCCTGCACCGTGGTAACTACCGACACCGAAGAGTGACAAGATTATGCCAGCTACAACCAGTACCGCGAGGTTGGTCAGCAAGAACAAACCAATCCGCATCATTGGGTAAATCCTCTTATTATAGAAAAATGATCTGATTTACAAATAAAAATCATTAAACTCAATATGAGGTGAAAGTCTTAAAATTTCAAGGAAAAATTAGTAAAACAGATGCAATTTTACAAAATCAGTGATTTTATTCATTGAAATAAATGCGCGCTGAGGCAGACGCATTTGCTGTCGCAAATGAACCTGAAGGTGCATCGGTAAAACTACCATTGTCCGTTTGAATAATTTGACGTGCTGGAGACTTGGCTACAGTAGGGGCAGCAGCTTGATAATTGTCCGAACTGGCAATAATCCGACCACTATTTGAAGTGCTATTTGAATTGCTCGAACCCGAGACACTTAAACTACCTGCATATAGGTTGCTGTAGCGACTAGTGACACGGCGGACATAATCTTGTGTTTCACGAAAAGGAGGGATGCCACCATATTTTGCGACATTGCCTTCACCTGCGTTATAACCAGCTAAGGCAAGTGAGGTGTTGCCATTAAAACGTTTCAGTAGCCAAGATAAATAGCGCGCACCAGCCATAATGTTCTGATGTGGATCGTAGGCATTCGATACATTGAAGCGACGTGCTGTAGCAGGCATGAGTTGCATTAAACCTTGCGCACCGACGGGTGAGCGTGCATTGGTGTTAAAACCAGATTCGGTATGCATCACCGCTTTGATCAGACCTTCGGAAACACCATGTTGGGCCGCGGCTTGTTTAATAATATTGTCAAAGGCATTTTTATTACGGCTATAACTTGGCAACACAGACGCTTCATTTGAGCCCCAGTTACTATAACTATGGATATTACTGTCCGGATAGTAGGTTTTTTTCTCGACTTTCAGATTGCTATAGCGGCCTTGTTTATTGGTCAGTAGCGTTGTGCCGTTACTTTCACGTAATTGATAGATCGTTTGGCCGGCAAAAATGCTCGGTGCAGCTAAATTGATAGCCACACTTCCACTTAATAACAGCCCCAAAGTCCAAGTATTGTTTTTCATTTTATTGTGAAGAAAAAAATTCTGTCCCCAAACAGTTAAAATAGAGTTTATCAAAAAAAAATCAGATGAAAAGGCTTCGAGGGCTGATTTCTTCTTTACTTTGTAAAAATCAAGTCATTTTGATGATTCAATAATCAAAAAAAATATTTATTTTTTTTTAATGAGCATAACTTGACACATCTAAAGCATTGATAAATAAGTAATAATAAAATGATCAAAAAATGATCAATTTAAATAGAAGCCTTAAAATAAGGGCAGCTCACCGTGTCAAGTCATTTAAAATCCACAAAGTTATCCACAGCTTTTGTGGACAACTGTGGAAAAGTCCAAAAGATAAGCGTTTCGCCTAAAAAATGAACTCGACCGTATAAAATAATGCGCTGAGGATTACGTGATCATGACAGTATTTTTACTTTTTTCGGAAATTACATTCTTTTGATGCGAGAAGTCTGCGAATCGGATAAAATTGCGCGGTATTTTTTTTTAGGTTTAACTCGTCTATGTTCTCGCCAGTTGAGTCCGAACAAGGATTTAATTTCAAACCAGAACTACCAACTAGCTCTGCGTATTATCGTTTATTGAAAAAGCTACGCCGTCAGGTCGGTCATGCCATTCGTGATTTTAAAATGATCGAAGAGGGCGACAAGGTGATGGTCTGTATTTCAGGCGGTAAAGACAGTTATACCTTGCTCGACATTTTGTTGCAGTTTAAGCGTATTGCACCGATTAATTTTGATGTGGTTGCGGTCAACCTTGACCAAAAACAACCGGGTTTCCCTGAAGACGTATTGCCACGTTATTTAGAAGAAAACAAAATTCCGTATTACATCTTAGAAAAAGATACCTACAGCATTACCAAACGTTTAACGCCAGAAGGTAAAACGTATTGTGCAGTGTGCTCACGTTTACGTCGTGGTTCGTTATACGGCTTTGCTCAAGAAATTGGGGCGACGAAAGTGGCATTAGGTCATCATCGTGATGATATTTTGGCGACGTTCTTCTTGAACTTGTTCCATGGCGGTAGCTTAAAAGCCATGCCACCGAAATTATTGTCTTCTGACAAAAAGAACATTTTGATTCGTCCACTGGCTTATGTGGAAGAAAAAGACATCATCAAATATGCAGAAATGCGTAAGTTCCCAATTATCCCATGTAATTTGTGTGGTTCTCAGGAAAACTTACAGCGTGCAATGTTAAATGACATGCTGCGTACTTGGGATAAAGAATTTCCAAAACGTTTACACAGTATTTTTGGTGCATTGCAAAATGTATCGCCTTCACAACTGGCTGACCGTGAGTTATTCGACTTTGAAGCCTTGGATGAACAACGCGAATTTGACTTCAAAAATAGCGAAAGTTGTTCAACTGAAGAAGGTGAGCCTGAAAGCAAACGCATTAACATGGTGAACTTAGGGTTTATGGCAGATTAAGCCGAAAACTTCATCACGCAAAAGGCATTCTACGGAATGCCTTTTTTATGCTTATGATTTTTCTCATTTTGTTGTTAAATAGTTAAATATTGAACGGTGCGTACAAAAAACTTTAGCCTTTTCGCAAATGATCATGCTATAACAAGCCTCAAGCAAAATATGCTTGCACTGATGTTGTCCGGAACGGCAACACACACGAACAAAATAAATTGAGGAAAGATCATGCCTGCTTTTTTAACTGATGATTGGTTTTCAACTGTAGAAACTCTGACAGCTCAAGCTGGTGATTTAAACTTACCACCTGCATTGGCTAATCTTGCAATTAACCTTGTGGTTGCTGACGCTGCAGGCAATACTGAATTGTCATTAGACGGTGGTGCAATTAAAAAAGGTTTATCTTCAAACGCGAAAACAACGTTGAACATGGATGCTGAAACATTACGTAAAGTATTCCTTGAGTTTGATATGGCTGCAGCGATGCAAGCGTTTATGACTGGAAAAATTAAAGTACAAGGTGATATGTCACAATTGATGGCATTGCAAACTGCAAAACCAAGTACTGAGCAAAAAGATTTATTCAAAAAAGTACTTGAGCAAACTGCTTAAGTCCAAAATG
Source organism: Acinetobacter amyesii (assembly GCF_002018365.1). Taxonomy (GTDB): domain Bacteria; phylum Pseudomonadota; class Gammaproteobacteria; order Pseudomonadales; family Moraxellaceae; genus Acinetobacter; species Acinetobacter amyesii. The sequence continues at coordinate 299,708 of NZ_MVKX01000005.1, read as the reverse complement.
AAAAAAGCTTACCCGAAGGTAAGCTTTTTTTTGTGCACTCACATGTAAATGTTAGATGGACGCATATTAGATATTCACCAGTTGTGGTGTGGTTTTAATATGTTCCAAATAAGCACGAATACGTGTGACATATTGCACAGCTTGACGATAACGACCATTGCTGGCTTTGTTACGGTCGAGATAAGCATATAAGTTCACCCACTTATTCGGGTTTTTACCCTGAGCTTGGATGCGCTTTTGAATCTGACTTACAGCACCAGGACCCATGTTATACGCCACTAAGGCATACCAATTACGATCTGGGTATGGAATGTTGCTATAACGGTTTAGCATTTGGTCATAGTACTTAGCACCACCCTGAATGCTTTGTGTCGCATCTGTACGGTTGCTGACACCCATGGCTTTAGCTGTACTGTAGGTCAGCATCATAATGCCACGAACACCCGTCGGGGATACCGAGTCAGGTTTGAGGTATGACTCTTGATAACCAATCGCTGCCAATAAATGCCAATCAAGATCATATTGCTTGGCCGTGTTTTTAAAACTTGCCTTATAGATTGGCATACGTTTACTTAAATCACGTTGAATCACATTCCAAGAATCTTGTTTGACCACATTACGGTTGTAGAACGAAGCCAACTGTCCAATTGCGCCATTTTGTTTGGCACGGCAAATAAAGCCACTCGCGGTTTGGCTGAGTGGATCATCTGCATTTTTAAATACCCAGTTTAAGTTGCTATTTAAACCATTTTTTTTCAAAGAAACGGTATCACCACAACTGGCTGAAAATGAAGTCAAGTGCTTGGCTTCAATGGTACTCATTTCGGCAGTGGTCATAGCAAAATTGGCTTGACCTTTGGCAACCATTTTTAAAGCAGTGGCATTGTCATTCACTGTTTTAAAATCTAATTGGACATTTAAACTTTCTGCATAGTTACGTGCAAGGTCGTAACCAAAACCATGTCGATGTTTACCATCCTGAAAAACAATGTCAGGATTGGCAACGGCAACAACAGTGAGTTTATTACTGTTGACGACAGCATCATATTGATGAGCTGTTTTGCTGGCATTAATACTGTGAAAAGGAATTAAGACAGTACTGAGTGCAAGCGCTTTAAATGGGAGAGAGTTAAAAGAGTTAAGGCAAAGCCTCGACCCAGAAGTTGAACTACTGTGCATGTTGTCTCCGCTACAAGTAATTTATGCCCTAAAAAGCAAAGGCAAACACGCCTCAGACTTTTTCAAGTTTGATAAATTCAATAAGGGTTGGGCAGTCATGACGTCATTCAAAAATGACTAGGGGTTTTCGGGAAATGTGTAGAAAATTTACACTGGATAAAAATTAAACAAGCCTAAAAGATGTGCGCATAATAATGAGCAAAAAAATACTTGTCAAATTTTGTACGAAAAAATATTAAAATATGTAACATAAATAATTGATTTTGTTTGCGAATAAATTTTATATACTTTGCCTGTGTAGAAATGGAGGATAAAATAGGCATGTTTTGTAAAAATCAGCGCTTGCTCAAGGCCGAAAAATCATCATGAAATCTAACTTAATTACCCGTGGTGGACACGATTTATTGGTCGTTGAACTTCAACATTTATGGCATGAAGAACGACCTGAAATTACCAAAAAAGTGAACTGGGCGGCCAGTCTTGGCGACCGTTCGGAAAACGCAGATTATCAATACAATAAGCAATTGTTACGCAAAATTGACCGACGTGTTCGCTATTTGGGAAAACGTTTGGAAGAGCTTCGTATTATCGATTATTCACCCGAACAAAAAGGGAAAGTCTATTTTGGGGCGTGGGTCGATATTGAAAATGATGAAGGCGAACAAAAAACGCTAAGGATCGTGGGGGTAGATGAAATTTATGATCATCATCCGCAGCATATCTCAATTGATTCACCTATGGCTCGAGCACTCTTGTCAAAGCAAGTGGATGATGAGGTCGAAGTCCTGACCCCGCTGGGGAAAAAATGTTGGTATATCAATTCAATTCGTTATGAAATGGGCGAAAGTACTGAAAAATAACAAACTGCTCTTATTTTGTTCATTTGGACGTGTTTTTTACAAAATAATTTGCCATTGTTGAAATTTATTTATATGATGGCGGCCATGGAAGCGTGGCAGAGCGGTTTAATGCACCGGTCTTGAAAACCGACGAGGGCGCGAGTCCTCCGTGAGTTCGAATCTCACCGCTTCCGCCATATTCAAAAACCCTGATGTTTTTAACATCAGGGTTTTTTTATGTGCGTAAATTTTGGCAATGCAATTTGCCTTGATTTCAATTCAATACATATTGATTGAGCATCTATTTTTCTGACCTAAGCCAAAATTTTACAATCGCCTAAATTTTGTATGAACGATTCGCCAAGTGTTCAAAATAAGGCAAAATAATTTGCCAATCTGAATTTTTATTTATATGATAGCGGCCATGGAAGCGTGGCAGAGCGGTTTAATGCACCGGTCTTGAAAACCGACGAGGGCGCGAGTCCTCCGTGAGTTCGAATCTCACCGCTTCCGCCATATTCAAAAACCCCAATGTTTTACATTGGGGTTTTTTATTGCCTAAATTTTTTGAATAGTTTTTTTCTACAGGCGAAGCTGATATACAGCATGGATATGACATGCTATTAATTATTCACAATAAACAGAAAACAAGATCAATCGATTGAGAAAAGGAATTCACCCATGCAAAAACCAGAGCTTATTCATGAACTGGAATGGCAAGCGCGTTGTCAATTGGCGGCACTGTATCGCTTGGTGGCTTATTATAAAATGACCGACTTAATTGATACCCATATCAGCCTGCGTTTAAGTCATGAACCTGAGCATTTTTTGATTAATCGTTATGGTGTGACCTTTGACAAAATGACGGCTTCTGATTTGGTTAAAATTGATCATGAAGGTAAAATTTTTGAAGCCTATGATGCAGGGAAGATGGTGAATGTCGCAGGCTTTGTGATTCATTCTGCCTTACATCATGCACGTGCAAATATTAATTGTGTGATTCATACGCATACTGCTGATGGCGTGGCAGTTTCTGCACAGGAACAAGGATTATTACCAATTTCACAACATGCGTTAAAGTTCTATCAGAACATTGCTTATCATGAATATGAAGGCATTGCCTTTTCAACTGAAGAGCGTGAACGATTGGTGCATGATATGGGGCATTATCGCTGCATGATTTTACGCAATCACGGTTTGCTTGCGACTGGGGATAGTGTGGCACGGGCATTTCATGAAATTTACTTTTTAGAACGAGCTTGTCAAATTCAAGTAAAAGCATTGTCGAGTGCTACATTGCATTATCCAAGTCCGAAGGTTTGTGAACATACGTTGCAGCAGTTTGAAAATCCGATGGCCGAGCCCATTATTCAAGCGGCTTGGCAGGCGGCCTTGTCTTTAATTGAAGATCAGCAATCAGATTATTGTCGCTAATATAATTTTCAATCATCAATATTGTAGATTGAAGGCACTGTGCCTTATGTGCAGAAGAATAGTCATGGCTTAAGCAACGCGTTATCATGTTCGTAGTGGAATTATGAGATGAACTATGAAAATCGTTGCAGATGAAAATCTGGCATTTACTGAGTATTTTTTTGCCGAATTTGGTGAAATAAAGCAAGCGGCAGGTCGAACATTGACCCATGAGGATGTCAAAGAAGCCGATGCATTATTGGTACGATCAGTGACTCAAGTAAATGCAGAGTTAATTCAACAGACCGCACTCAAATTTGTCGGTAGTGCTACGATTGGAACAGATCATTTAGATATTAATGCTCTAGAAAAGCAGGGCATTGCTTGGTCAAATGCCGCAGGTTGTAATGCACAAGCGGTTGCCGAATATGTGATTACAGCATTGCTCTACATTAAACCTGAATTGTTGAATGCAAATGAACAATTTACCTTGGGTATCGTTGGTTTAGGTAATGTCGGTTCACGTTTGGCCGTCATGGCAGAATTATTCGGTTGGAATGTCATTGGCTATGATCCATTTGTGCAATCTGATCAGGTGAAACAAGTTGAATTTGCAGAACTGTTAAAAAATGCAGATGCGATTAGTACCCATGTGCCACTGACCAAAGAGGGAGAACATCCAACCTATCATTTAATCAATGCTACTGTGCTTGCTGCTATGAAGCCTTCAGCGATTTTGATTAATTCCGCGCGTGGGCCAGTGGTCGAAGAATCTGCCTTAATTGCCGATATTCAACAGACACAGCGTAAAGTGGTCTTAGACGTTTTTGAACATGAGCCAGAGATTTCAGCAGCGTTGTTAGATTTAATTTACGTGGTGACACCGCATATTGCAGGCTATAGCTTGGAAGGTAAAGCGCGTGGCACACAGATGATCTATGAAGCATTCTGTCAAACTTTCAATCAAGCTATAAATAAAGCTTTTGAAAATCAGTTGCCCGTCTGTGAACAGTATTTTACGAGTACTGACTTTAAGACGGTATTACAGCGTTACTTAAAAGATATTTACGACATCGCTCGTGATGATGCCAACTTACGTGCGTGCCTAAAAGACGGCAAAGTGGATCAAAAAGCCTTTGATTATTTACGTAAAACCTATCCTTTACGCCGTGAATGGGCTGCACATGGAGGCCCAGCAGCATGAGTCAAATGAACTTTCAACCGAGTTGTGAACTCACTGCACTTCATGCACGTGCCACGATGTATGCTCAAATTCGCCAGTTTTTTGCCGCACGTGATGTACTTGAAGTGGAAACACCTGTGCTTTCACAAGCCGGTGTCACCGATGTGCATTTAGCATCGGTACAAGCTCAGCGTCATGTGAATGGTCAAAAGCAAACGCATTATTTGCAAACTTCACCTGAATTTGCCATGAAGCGTCTGTTGGCAAGTGGCAGTGGGCCTATTTACCAAATCTGTAAAGTTTTCCGTGATGATGAGCATGGACGTAAACACAACAGTGAATTCACCATGTTGGAATGGTACCGTCCGGGTTTTAGCTTAAAAGACTTGATGTTTGAAGTGACGGACCTATTGAATGAGACCTTGAAACAACGTTTTGGTGAGGTTCGTCCGACTATTTTGAGCTATAAGCATGCTTTTATGGATCGTTTGGATTTGAATCCATTACAAGCTTCATTACAAGATCTAAAAGATTGCTGTCGTCGTGTGGGGTTAAGCTTAGATCTGGGTGAAGACCGTTTAGGCTATATCGATTTATTGTTTTCGCATTATGTTGAGCCTAGCCTCGGTTTTGATACCCCAGTGTTCCTTACGGACTTTCCACCTGAAATGGCTTCTTTGGCGAAAACCCGTGTGGACGAAGATGGTGAATTGGTTGCAGCACGATTTGAGCTGTATATCGAAGGTTTAGAGTTAGCGAATGCTTATGATGAACTGATTGATGCGGATGTTTTACGCAGTCGTTTTGAGGCAGATAATGCAGAGCGCGCTAAACTTGGGTTACATGTGATGCCGATTGATGAATATTTGCTTGCTGCATTACCGCATATGAGCGAGTGTGCAGGTATAGCCTTAGGTATAGATCGATTGCTAATGGTGGCTATGAATCAGTTAAAACTTGAAAAAGTCATTAGTTTCCCAGCAGCTGTGTCATAAGTGAACTGAATAGCTGCTGTCTATAAATGCTTATATATTTTAGACAGCAGCATAGCTTTCAAATTTAAAAAAGCCTATCAACGCATAGATTGTGATTTAGCGATAATATGTCTAAATATTTATAAAAGATGCAATTTAATTACAGCAGAGTAGCTCAAATTTTATATAAATTATCAATGTCACAATAATAAAAAGAGTAATAAAGGCTATTTCAAGACCTTTATTTCTTTGAATTTTTTTATGATAGAAAACAATGCTGAGTGGGGAAAGAAAAAAGGAGACAATTATCGCCCACAGCCAGTTTAAATTTGGGCTTCTATCAATACTCCCGTCATTCTGTGAAGTCCAGTCTTGATGTGGATGAATAAAATCCACAGCAGCGCTCGCCAATAGAAAAATATTAATATAAAACATAACTCCCAAAACTATATAAAAAGGAATAGAGCTTATAAATGAACGCTTAATTATTAAGGAGCCTAGGGCTAACATTCCAAAAAATATCATGATGAGCTGTGGCAAACTTTTTAAAAGGCTTTGGGTAAAGCCCATCCCCACGAGGAGTCCGCAAAAGACAATAGCAATCAATATATTGGAAAGTTGTTTCTTCATTATTTTTATTCTTTTTACCAGTCTTAAATTGGGTTGAGTATCAGTATTTAATTTTCAGAGATGACACTAGATTATTTCAATTTTTCATTTATTTCAAAATACTTCGGCAGGCTTAACAGCAATGATGAAAGTCAATCCTCTCATTTCTGAGAGGATTTATTTTAAGCTGTAGGCGTGTTATGGCCGAGTTCATGCTTGAATTGTCCGATAGCTTCAATTCGTTTCTGAATCAACATTTCACCAATATCAGGGCCTTTCACATCTGAAGGTAAGTCAGAAGCCTTAATATTACGAACCACCTGCATGGCATCTAAAACGTATTGAGCTTGCGGATAGGCACGATCCTCTAAACCTAAGCGACCACGTGAATCACATTCACAGGCTTGTACAAAGGCCTCTACGCGTTCAGGACGGCGTAATACATCCATACGTTGTAACAGACGCCATAATGTACCTGGTTTTAAACTCAAGGCTTGATGGCATTTTAAATGCTCTTTACATACGGAGATGGCCAATTGCTTGGTATTGGTGGGTACACGCATGCGATCACAGACTTCGGTAACGGGTTTTACACCACGTTCTTCATGCATGATATGGCGCGGTAACTCATCTACTGGGGTGAGCGCTTTGCCCAAGTCGTGTACCAGTACAGCAAAACGAACATCCAAAGAATAATTGGCACGACAGGCTTGCTGCAACGACATCATGGTATGAATACCACAGTCTATTTCAGGATGATATTCAGGACGCTGTGGAATACCGTATAACGCATCAATTTCAGGGAACAAGACTTTTAAAGCACCACAGGCTCTTAAGACCTCAAAATATTCATCTGCGTGGTCTTCCATTAACGCACGGGACGTTTCCTTCCATACGCGTTCAGGTGTGAGGGCTTCAAGCTCGCCAGATTTGGCAAGCTCTTGCATCAGCGCAAGTGTTTCTTCAGCCACTTTAAAACCTAAAGCTTTATAACGTGCTGCAAAACGTGCAATCCGCAGAACTCGCAAAGGATCTTCGACGAAGGCATCAGACACATGGCGAAGGATGCGTCGCTCTAAATCTTGTTGACCATGGTAGGGATCATAAATCTGACCTGCATCATCCATGGCAATCGCATTGATCGTGAGGTCACGTCGAATGAGATCTTGTTCGAGTGTGACATTGACGTCGGTATAAAATTCAAAGCCATGATACCCATGTCCAGACTTACGTTCTGTACGGGCTAAGGCATATTCGTCTTTGGTCTCTGGATGAAGAAAAACAGGGAAATCTTTACCCACAGGTTGATAACCTTGAGCAAGTAATTGTTCCGGCGTTGCACCGACAACGACATAATCTTTTTCGTGATAGGGGTGCCCGAGCAAGTGATCTCGAACTGCACCGCCTACTAAATAAACTTGCATGAAAAAACCTCTATTCTTAGAGCAATCATGCTACAGAACAGAGGTTTTCTCAAGTCACAAAGTGTGTTCAGGTCAACTAAATTAGAGTGCTAATTTTTCGTTTTCTTGAATCTCTGCAACAGTTAATGCAGTCATATTCACTAAACGGCGAGTTGTCGCTGTTGGCGTTAAAATATGAACAGGTTTTGCAGCACCCAAAAGAATTGGGCCAATCGTCACGTTACTACCTGAAGTTGATTTCAACAAGTTGAACGAAATGTTCGCTGCATCCAGATTAGGCATAATCAGCAAGTTCGCAGAACCTTTAAAACGTGAGTTCGGGTATGCGAAATGACGAATATTTTCATCCAGTGCGGCATCACCATGCATTTCACCTTCAACTTCAAGTTCAGGTGCAATTTCTGACAAAATATCATAAACCTTGCGCATTTTTTGTGCGCTAGGATCATTTTGGTCAGAACCGAAACTTGAGTGAGAAAGCAATGCTACACGCGGCGTAATACCAAAACGGCGTACTTCTTCAGCTGCTAAAATAGTCATTTCAGCAAGCTGTTCAGCTGTTGGATTACGGTTAATGTAAGTATCGGCAATAAACAAGTTGCGATCTTCAAGCATCAACGCATTCAGCGTGAAGAAGTTATTGCGGCCTTCTTTTAGCCCAATCACATTGCTGACGAAGTCTAAGTGAATGTCATAGCTAGAATAAGTACCACATAGCATACCGTCAGCCACACCATGACGAACCAACATTGCAGCGATTAGGGTAGAGCGACGACGTGCCTCACGCTGCGCGTATTCAGGTGTTACGCCTTTACGCTGCATGATGCTGTAGTAATCATCTGCAAACTTATCATAATCAGGGTTTTTCTCTTGATCGACGATAGTGATGTTCACGCCGTCTTGAAGGCGAAGGCCTAATTTCTTGATGTTTGCTTCAATGACTGCAGGACGACCGACAAGGATTGGTTTTGCTAAACCTTCATCAACAGCAATTTGCACCGCGCGAAGTACACGTAAATCTTCACCTTCAGCATATGCAATGCGTTTCGGATCAGTTTTCGCTTGCGCAAAAATTGGTTTCATCATAAACGCAGAGTTGTAGACGAATTCAGATAAACGTTGACGATATGCAGAGAAGTCTTGAATCGGACGAGTTGCTACACCAGAATCCATCGCTGCTTGTGCAATTGCAGGTGCAATTTCAAGAATCAAACGTTGATCTAGTGGACGTGGAATGAGGTAATCACGACCAAATGACGCTGATTTTTCACCATACGATGCAGCATCTGCTTCAACATGCGCCATGCGAGCAATCGCATGTACACAAGCAATCTTCATCTCTTCATTAATTGTGGTTGCACCAACATCTAGTGCGCCACGGAAGATATAAGGGAAGCAAAGTGCATTGTTCACTTGGTTAGGATAGTCTGAACGACCTGTTGCCATAATCACGTCTGGACGTGCTTCATGTGCATGTTCAGGAAGAATTTCAGGGTCCGGGTTAGCAAGGGCAAAGATAATCGGATCTTTCGCCATGACTTTAACCATTTCTTTGGTCAAAATACCTGCTGCAGAAAGACCGAGGAACATGTCCGCACCTTCCATTACATCAGCAAGCTGAGAGCCATCGATGTCTTGAACGTATGCCTTTTTCGACTCATCCAAGCCTTCACGTTTAGTGGTCAATAAACCGCGTGAATCTGCCACAACGATGTTTTCTTTTTTCGCGCCAAGGGCACAAAGTAAGTTCAAACATGAAAGGGCAGCAGCACCTGCGCCAGAAGCGACAATTTTGATTTCTTCAATTTTTTTGCCATTGAGTTGAAGTGCATTGAGTAATGCAGAACCCACAATGATTGATGTGCCGTGTTGGTCATCATGGAACACAGGAATATTCATGCGTTCACGAAGTTTTTGCTCGATGTAGAAACACTCTGGGGCCTTGATGTCTTCAAGGTTGATACCACCGAAAGTAGGTTCTAATGCTGCAACGATATCTACGATTTTGTCTGGATCGTTTTCAGCAATTTCAATGTCAAAAACATCAACACCAGCGAATTTTTTGAATAGAACGCCTTTACCTTCCATAACAGGTTTTGACGCTAAAGGACCAATGTTACCTAAGCCTAGTACGGCTGTACCGTTACTGACTACAGCAACAAGATTACCGCGCGCTGTGTAAAGTGCAGCAGTAGATGGGTCGCGTTCAATTTCTAAACAAGGTGCAGCGACACCTGGCGAGTATGCGAGGGCTAAATCGTGTTGGTTGACCAATTGTTTGCTTGGTGTAACGCTGATTTTCCCCGGAGTTGGAAATTCGTGATAATACAAAGCCTGCTGTTTTAAAGATTGATCGTCCATCTGTATCTCGATTGTGTTTTGTTTATCCAATATAAAGCTGAAATGCTTGCTTTATCCGCTTGAATATAACATTAGTTGCACAGTTGGGACAGTCGAAGTCGCGTCTTTTTCAGACAATCTTATAGCTCGGGCATAGTGACTTATATTAAGTATGTATAAGCAGGCGAAGAGATATTATTTTCAAGGAACACAGTCGCCTCTTCTTGTGGCAATGGCTTAGAGAAAAAATAGCCTTGAGCAATGTCACATTCTAAGTCTTGTAGGTACTGTAACTGTTGTTCAGTTTCAATCCCTTCAGCGACTACCGTCATGCCCATCGCTTTGCCCATGGCAATCATGGCACTGACGATGGCCAATTGTTTATTTTCACCAATTTTAGAGATAAAACTGCGGTCTATTTTTAAGATATCAATTGGGAAATCAGCTAGATAAGATAATGATGAGTAGCCCGTACCAAAGTCATCAAGTGAAATATTGATTTTACGTTTTTTGATTTCGTTTAACAGTTCACGTACTGAATCTAAATTTTCGACCAAAGAAGATTCGGTAATTTCCAGTTCCAGACTAGCACCATCAATTTGATTGGCATCAATCGCTTCATCAAGATCATTTAACAATTGTCCGCGGCGCAGTTGCTGCGCGACAATATTGACGGATACACAAATATTTTGATAACCCAAATTATTCCAAAAACGAATTTGCTGTGCAGTTTTTTGCAGGACAAAACGCCCGATATCCGAAATTAAACTGGTTTGTTCTGCTAAAGGAATAAATAAGCCAGGTGGTATTAAGCCTTTTTCAGGATGATTCCAACGCACCAAGGCTTCAAAACCATAAATATTTTTATCACGGAAATTGATCTTCGGTTGGTAATACACCACCAGCTCATTATTTTGAATGGCTTTACGCAAGTCTCGTTCCAAGAAGATCCCTTGCTCTAATAATGCGGTATTTTCATTGGAATAATAACGTGTGGTATTGCCACCTAAATTTTTTGCTTCGCTCAGCGCTTGTTCTGCACAATTATTTAGATAATCTAGCTGACGGCCATGCTCAGGGTAGAACGCGACGCCCATCGATAAAGTGATAACATGATCTTGGCCAAAAATATTAAATGGAATGCTAAAGGCTTTATTGATGCGTTCACAATGCTCTTGCACAGAAGGGCGGATGTGTGAAATTTCATACACAATCGCAAAATCATCGCCATTTAAATGCGCAACAAATAATGCTTCGGCATTGGTCAGACGTAAACGCTGTGCGACTTGGCGTAACAGTTCATCACCACCATTGTTGCTAAGGTATTCATTTAATGGACGGAAACGGTCGATGTTTAAACGAATAACGGCCAATTGTTTAATCGAATCTTGCTGTGAAACTAAATATTGATGCAGTTGATAGTTGTAATAAAAACGGTTCGGTAAATCCGTTAAGGTGTCATAGTTTTCTAAATAAGATAAACGTTGTTCTTGCAATTTACGTTCGGTCAGGTCTGAGACAATCCCGATATAATGGGTAACGCGGTTTTGATCATCAGTAATAGCATTAATATGCATCCACAGCGTCAGTTCTTTACCTGAAAGAAATTTTTCGTGCAATTCACCATCATACTCACCAATTTTCAGCACTTGTTTAATGATCGAGTAGTGCATACTGCGTTGAATTGATTTGTAATTTGCTGTGATATCAAATAGATGTTTGCCAATAATCTGGTCGTAGTTAAATCCAGTTAATTGTTCGTAAAACGGATTGACTTCGATATAGCACAGCTCTTCATTTAAAATGAAAATCCCTTCAGCAGCTTGTTCGAGTACGCTGGCTGCAAGTTTTAAACGTTCTTGAGAGGTCCGTTCCTGATGAATATCACGTCGAATACCGACCATGCGCAATGGCTTACGATTATCTGGATCGCGTTGAATGACCCGTCCAATATCATGTACCCAACTCCATTTTCCTTGACTGTTTTGAATCCGATAGGTGGCCTCATAACGGTCTTTAAATCCACGTAGATGTTGAATCATCGCCGACTTAAAATGAGGGATATCATCAGGATGGATCACATGTTGTAACTGTTGCTGATGCTCTTTCGAATGTCTAAGGGTTTTTTCTTGCTTATAGTTGGTGACAACGATTTTACGGTCTTTGATATTCCAATCCCAAGGACGTAAACCGGCAATTTCATGCGCAAGGACTAAATTGGCCTGTTGGTTTTCTAAATCCTTGTTCATTTGCTCAATGTCGAAGGTCCGCTCTTTAACTTTCTGTTCAAGGATTTGGTTACCTAGCTGTAGTTGTAATTCGATGTCTCTTGATTTGTTGACTTCGTCTTGGAGCTGCTGACACAGTTCATCAGTCCATTTGACTTGTTGCTTGGCACTATCAACCAGTAGGTTGTTTTTTGCATGTAAAGTCGATACACGACGATGAATTCGATATGACGTCATGGCGCACATTAGAATCACAATGAGCCCAAAATTAATACTCAGGCTAAATAAGTGATTTGAACCATCTAAGAAAAAGAACTGTGCAATCAGATACGGCACAATAGAGGGAATAAATGCTAAACAAAAATAATTGAGTTTTTGCGTTAAATAGGTCAAACCAAAGGTTTGCGTCACGATCAAGAGTAGGGCGGAGAGCGTTAAGGCCTGAATCGGTTCAAAGCTTTGATTGGTCGCAGGTAAATAGTAAAAAATTAAAAAGATACCGCTCGCAATCAGCGTACCGACTGAAAAACACTGAAACTGTAGCCAACGATGCGCAATTATCAGTGAATATTGTTCGGGTTTAAAATAAACGGTGCTAATCAGCCAGCATAAACTGACAAAAACTTCGGTAAAAATAAACCAAATATTGAAATATAAAGATGGCGATTTATAAAAAATTTGATATATCGAAAAAATATATAAGCAAATAATCAGAATACTGACTAAAAAATAGCGGCTATGGCGAATCGTGTTCGCAATTTGAGCAGTATGATTGTACTGCTTGATATATTCATCTTGTTTATACGTCATGAATATAAAAATCCTGCCTTAACCAAATTTAGATCGTTGTATTTGTATTGTTCCTGAGAGTATTTGTTTATTCTTAGTAACAAATCATTTGTTTTTATTGACTCTAGGGTAATTGCGTTACAAATAAAAAGCAATATCAAGGATGCCATCATTGATGCTTTCAGATGAACTATCGAGTAAAAATTAAATAAATTTATAATTTAAAATTGAAAGTGCAACTACGGGTGCAGTTTCTGTGCGAAGGACACGTTCACCGATACACCAGTTCACGAAACCTTTCTCATTTGCTGCGCTGATCTCGGCTTCGCTCAAGCCACCTTCAGGGCCAATCAGTAAGGCAAAGTGCGGGTCAGCATCAGCTAATACATCAACTTCATCTTTATTGGGTGCGAGTACCAACTTGGTAGTCGGCAGATTACTCTCCAGCCATTTTTCAAGGGAAAGGGGCGCAAGGACTTTAGGGACAATGTTGAGACCACATTGTTCACATGCAGCAATGGCAATACCTTGCCAATGGTCGAGTTTCCTTTGATCACGATCGTACTTCAAACGCATTTCACAACGTTCGGATGTGAGTAGTTGAATTTCAGAAACACCGAGTTCCACCGCTTTTTGAATCGCATAATCCATTCGGTCGCCTTTGCTCATCACTTGACCCAAGAGCGCCGTAAAATGTGGTGTGCGATTGCTTGGATTGAATTGCAAAACTTGGACGGCAGCCGACTTTTTAGCGACTTCAACCAATTCAACATGATATTCGCCACCTTGCCCATTGAACAAAGTGGCAGTTTCGCCCACTTGAGCACGTAAAACTTTTACCCAGTGATGAAACACTGTTTCCGTTAATTCAACAGTCGTATCAACAGTTAAATCAGCTTCAATATAAAAACGTGGCATTAAAGTTTTACTCTCAAAAAGGTCGAAATGTCTTATGCAAGACCGAGGTCTTTCACAAGTTGACGTGTAGGGTCAGTGGTGTTCATGGTGTAGAAGTGCAAGCTTGGTGCACCGCCAGCAATCAGGCGTTCGCAAAGTTTAACAATCACTTCATGACCGAAGGCTTTGATTGAATCGGTATCGTCGCCATAAGTCGCAAGCTGTTTGCGAATCCAACGTGGAATTTCTGCACCTGTACCATCAGCAAAGCGGATTAAGTTGCTTGCATTGGTAATCGGCATGATGCCTGGCGCTACAGGAATGTTCACGCCTTCTTTTTGAATGCGCTCTACAAAGTAGAAATAGGCATCTGGATTAAAGAAGAACTGGGTCAATGCTGCATTTGCGCCTGCATTGGCTTTGTCGCAAAAACGTTTGATGTCGAGATCAAAACTGTCTGCTTGTGGATGCATTTCAGGGTATGCGGCAACTTCAATTTTGAAGTGATCACCTGTATGTTCACGGATGAAACGCACTAAGTCAGTTGCATAAGGCAATTCGCCTAAGCCCACCTGACCAGACGGCAAGTCGCCGCGCAGCGCAACAATACGGTCAATGCCTTGCGATTTATACAAATCCAGCAATTCAGCGATACGTTCTTTGCTGTCACCAATACAAGACAGGTGAGGAGCAACAGGCGTGCCTTTACCGTTGAAATCGTTCAATGTAGACAAAGTGCGTTCACGGGTAGAACCGCCTGCGCCGTATGTTACAGAGAAAAATTCAGGATTTAATAATTGTAGTTCTTGGTGTACAACTTTAAGTTTTTCCGCGCCCGCATCAGTTTTGGTCGGGAAGAACTCAAAGGAAATAGGAATCTGTTTTGACATGTTCAAATCCTTTTTTATAAATACTATTTGTTTACCCTCTCCCTGACCTCTCCCAAAGGGAGAGGAGTATTCATTACTGAATTATGCAGGGTTAAACACCCAGCTTATTAAATTGATAAGATTTTAATCCTGAATACAATTTAACGAAGCTGTCACCCTCTCCCTCTGGGAGAGGGATGGGGTGAGGGTCAATTAATATTTATAAGCCTCAGCTTTGAACGGGCCTTCAACTTGAACACCTAGGTAGTCAGCTTGTTCTTGAGTCAAAGTCGTCAATACGCCACCGAAACCTGCAACCATTGCAGCAGCAACTTCTTCGTCTAATTTCTTAGGAATAAGTTCTACGTGGATTGCAGCTTGTTTTTGATCTTCTGGAAGATCAGCAAATTTTTCAGCGAATAGGTGCATTTGACCCAATACTTGGTTAGCAAAAGAACCATCCATAATACGTGAAGGGTGACCAGTTGCATTACCAAGGTTCACCAAACGGCCTTCAGAAAGAAGGATCAAGTAATCGTTTTCATTTTCTGTACGATACACTTGGTGAACCTGTGGCTTCACTTCAACCCACTTGTAACCACGTAGGTAGTTCGTGTCGATTTCAGTATCGAAGTGACCGATGTTACAAACTACAGCGCCCGCTTTTAATGAATCAAGCATTGCTGCGTCACATACGTGGTAGTTACCAGTAGTCGTTACGATCAAGTCAGTATTTTGAAGAAGGTCAAGGTTGATGTCTTCTTTCTTGCCAGTTTGAACGCCGTTTGTGTACGGAGCAACAACTTCGAAACCATCCATGCATGCTTGCATTGCGCAGATTGGGTCAACTTCAGTTACGCGTACAATCATGCCTTCTTGACGAAGTGATTGAGCAGAACCTTTACCTACGTCGCCATAACCGATTACAAGCGCACGGCGGCCAGATAAAAGCATATCTGTACCACGTTTGATGGCATCATTTAAAGAGTGACGGCAGCCGTATTTGTTGTCGTTTTTAGACTTAGTTACAGAGTCGTTTACGTTGATTGCAGGAACTTTTAAAGTACCGTCACGGTGCATTTCGTAAAGACGTTGAACACCTGTAGTGGTTTCTTCAGTAATACCGTGGATTTTAGCAATCACTTCTGGGTATTTTTCATGAACAAGTGCAGTTAAGTCACCGCCATCGTCCAGAATCATGTTGGCATCCCAAGGTGTGCCGTTTACATTGATTTGCTGTTCAAGACACCACATGTATTCTTCTTCAGTTTCGCCTTTCCAAGCAAAAACTGGAATACCAGCAGCCGCGATTGCAGCAGCAGCATGGTCTTGCGTAGAGAAGATGTTGCAAGAAGTCCAACGAACTTCTGCGCCCAATTCAACTAGAGTTTCAATTAAAACTGCAGTTTGAATTGTCATGTGGATACAGCCTAGGATTTTCGCGCCAGCAAGCGGTTTAGCTGCTGCATAGCGTTTACGAAGGCCAATAAGTGCTGGCATTTCTGCTTCAGCAAGTTTGATTTCTTTACGGCCGTAGTCAGCTAGTGAAATATCGGCAACTTTGTAATCTGTAAATGAAGCATTAACCGCGTTCATCACGATCTCCTTAATAAAAACAATTGATCATTCAGTTCGCGGATGCCGTTGTTGATTAAAAACGAGTGTTTTAACCGAATCGTCGAGCCTAGCGATCTTATATTTAGTGTCTATAAGAAAGTCGCAGCATCCCTCGACTAGCGCAGTATTGTACTTGGAATTACGTTTTGTTCCAATCTGAAATTGGTTAATATCTGACTTATAGATTTCTTGATCTGTAAAATTAAGCTGTGAGTATTTAAATTTAATAAATCGCTTGGGAGTATAAGAAGAATGATTAAACCCTTAATGGCTTTATTGATGTTTTGGCCGGTGCTTACCATGTCTAATGACTCAACGGGTTATGTGGCAACAGGCGGTGTGCAATACCTGAAAAATAAAGACATTCAAATGTTCAGTGAAGACCTGTTTATCAGTAAAAAAATCATTAAGGTCGATTACCTGTTCAAAAATTTAAGCAATCAAGATGTGACTGAGACGGTCTTATTTCCGTTGCCAAAAATAGAAAACTTCTTTGAATCAGATTTTGCCAATACAGAAAAGCTGCTCAAAAGTTTTAAAGTTCAAGTGAATGGAAAAACGATTCAGCCCGAAATGCATGTACGCACTTTTATTCAAAAAGATGAGAAAACAGCGCCGATAGATATGACTGAGAGTTTTAAGCAATGCGGATTTACGGAAAAAGACATGCTGAATCCGTGGAGCAGGCAAGATGTTGAATATGAAACTTTTGAGACAAAGCTTAGAAGCTGTAAAAATGCAGCGCTGCAAAAAGTATTGCCCAAAGATTTGAGTGAAGAAATTTCATGGTCATCTCAGGTGATTTATAGCTGGAAGCAAACCTTTAAAGCCAATGCGCTCACACGTGTACAGCATCAATATGCACCGCTGGTGGGTGGGTCTGTGGCTTTATATCCTGATGAATATAATCAAAGTTATTGTATGGATCAAAAGTTTAAGGCAGGACTCAGAAAGGCCAAATCACAGCATGCACCATTTCAAGCGCTGGGCTATATCTTAAAAACAGGCGCCAATTGGGCAAAGCCTATTCAAGATTTTAAATTGACGATTGAGCGTGATGCAGGAGAGCTGGTTTCTTTTTGCTGGGCAGGAAAAGTGAAGAAAATCAGCGCTACGCAGTTTCAAATGGTTGAAAAGAATTTTGTACCTAAACAAGATTTGGACATTATTTTTGTACATGTGAAATCAGGTCTAGATTAAAACTTGCAGGCAAAACTGCTGCGATTTGTTTATCATCGTCCATAAGCAATTTTGAGTTTTGATATATGTCGATGGAAATACCTGATGAGTTGGCAAATTTAGAAGCCAATGGTGGCATTTATGCGGTGTGGATGTTGCTGCAGCACTTAGGTATAGATGCAGACATTCAGCAGCTCATCGAAGTTTGCGCTTATGAAGCTGGCCAAGGAACAACAACCATTGGTTTGGCTGTAGGACTGAAAAAGTTTGGCTTTCAAGTCAAGTTTTACACAGAGCATGATCCTGAGCTGCAAGACAGTGAAAAACGCAGCTATGCAGAAGCGGATCAATTGGAACTGCCTGTATTACCCGCAATTGGCTATGCACAAATTCAGCAGGCCTTTGAACAAAATCAGTTTGTGATTGTCTATTACGATACCCTAGAGGGCGTGGGGAATCATTCTTTGGTGTATGACATTGACGAAACAGAAATCAGTTTCTTTGACAGTTTTGATGCAATGCCAGCAGACGTATTTGAACAGCAGCGTGGGGCAGAGGGCATTTGCCGACAAGTGATTACTGTGGATGTAAATAACTATGTGGCGAGCTGAGCCATTTTGTTAAAAGCAAAAAGCCCATCATGAGATGGGCTTTATTTTTTAGAAAATAATTGGATTATTGCTCAGCCACATTGGCTTTTTCATTCCAAAAATCTGCTTTTTCTTCATCAGCGTCGATGCCTAAACCATTGGCATAAATAAAGGCTAAATCACGCATGGCTTGAACTTCACCTAAATTTGCAGATTGTTCAACCAGTTCAATGGATTTAGCGACATCTTTTTCCACCACATCGCCGCGACGGTAAAAATTGGCCAATTCTAAAATAGCGGCAGGATGGTCATGTTTTGCCGCTTGTTCTAACCAGCGATGTGCATGTTCAAAATAGGTTTTAGATTCTTCAGGATCTTCTTCCAACATGTCTTTGGCATAGACTGCATAGCCTTCACCCAGCCAATACATTGCTTCTACATGACCTAACTGAGCTGCTTTGAGTGCCCATTCTTCAGCAAGTTCAACATGCTCATCATTTTCACTTTGCATATAAATTTCAGCCAGTTCAAATTGAGCATCTTTATTGCCTGCCATGGCGCGGTTATATAAAGCAGGAGAGATTGAAAGTTCAGACATGTGTAATCCAAAAGAGCAGAATAGGCATAGCCTAATCGGTTGGCATGAAAAAAGCCAATCCGAAGATTGGCTTTCAATGTTTAGAGAATGTTTAGAGATGGTTGTCTAAAGAATTAAAATTTCAATAACACAGCTGACAATACAAATATGACAACTAATGCACCAATAATTTTCCAAAAATATTCAGCGATATAACTAATACATAGCCCGACAAATAAAGCCGCAATGGTCAGCGCGCCAAACCAATAACTGATGTTATTGCTCGGCGTGCCAAGTGAGAGGCAAAGTAGTAAGGCAATGATCAATAGCGCCCAGCCGACCAGCGTGGCTAAGCGTGTTTGGGCCACACTAAGTTCTTTGCTGTAGAACTGCTTTTGATGTTTAGACATGCTGTTTGCCAAGGCAAAAAAGCCTAAGCTACTCAGTGCCCAAATCAGGAGAAAGAACATCATGCTTCAGCCTCCTTTGTGGCACGCGCTTTTTTAACAGGCAGCCCTTTATGCTTTTTCACTTTGTAAAATGAATAGGCAAACAAGATAGCCAAAAGCCACATTGCAAGATCAAAGGATGCAATCATCCATTGGCCATTTGCCATGGTATTCCAAAGCGCTTGACCACCAGTCATGAAGTTTACAATCGGCAGTAAGGCAAAAATTGCTGTGGCAAAAGCTAAAAGTTCTAGCCACGCTTGACGGTGCGTACGGAAAATCGCATAAACGAGCGTCAGTAGCCAAACAATAAAGAAACTACGAATTTCTAATTCCGAACGGTTTTCAAGCTGTGCTGGAATAAAACGGTTGGCATAGAAAAATGCTGCACAGGCAATCGGCAAACCAATAATCGCTGCAATATTGGTCACTTCAACCGTGCGGTAGCCAAATGATTTAAAGCCTTGTTTCTGCTGTTGAGGCGCACGTTTTACACACCACAGAATGAGACCTGTAGCGACCATCAGGGTGCCTACAATCCCTGAAATAAACAGCAGCCAACGTAGTGCTAAATCTACACCGCGTGCTTCATGCAGCGTAGTCACTACATTGTAAATACCCATCGGTACAGAAGGGTGCTTTAACTTGGCACTTTCGTCAGTTAAGTCTTTGCCAGTTACGCCATCAAATTGTTTGCTTGCATAGACATTTCGATACGCAACACTTTCACCATGTAAGGCACGTAGTTCAATTTTTGCTTGGTCTGTATTCGGTGCAATGATGCTAACGGTGCTAATAGGATTAGTTTTCCATTCAGCCTGAACTGCGGTCACGATCGGCGCTAAGTTGGTCAACGGCGCAGCAACGACAGGTTGCTCTTCACGTTTAGAGCGACGATCTCCTCGACCTTCACCACGGCTCTCAGCACGATTTTCGCCTTGGTTTTGTGCAGAATTGGTACGGGCTTGATGTGGGCGTTCGCCACGTTCTTCGCGTCCTTGAGCAGATTCACGTCCTTCAGGTTTATTTTCCTGAACTAAGGCACGATTTTGTTCTTGTAAAAATTGTCCCCGGTTTTCATAAATACGTTCAATCCCCCAAGGCATGATCGTAAATAACAGCAGTAATAGGCCACTAAAGGTGATCATGATGTGGAAGGGAAGCGCAAATACTGCGGTAGCATTATGTGCATCGAGCCAAGAACGTTGTCCTTTGCCTGAACGGAAGGTAAAGAAATCTTTAAAGATTTTTTTATGAGTAATCACACCACTAATGATGGCAACTAACATCAACAGTGTCGCTATCCCGATAAACCATCGTGTCCACATACGTGGCATGCCATATAGTTCGAAATGGAAACGATAGAGAAAATTACCACCACGTGTATCGCGCGGCTCAAGTACTTCACCTGTAGCACTATCAATGTAGATTTGTTTACCACCACGGCGTGCGCGAGGGTCTTCACCTTGTTCACGAACGGTAATTAATGTGGCATTTTGACGCGTATTCGGCAGCAAAATATTCCAAGCACCTGCATTTGGATGATTTTGCTGTAAATAATTCAGTGCGACTTGAGTTTGTTGGACTTGTGAACTGGCTGGAACAGATTGATGCAGCTCAGGTGTCATCCAAACATTGATTTCATTTTTAAAGAAGCTTAGGGTCCCAGTCAGGAAAATAGCATATAGCAACCAACCTAAGATGAGGCTAGCCCATGTATGCAGCCAAGACATGGACTGACGCGGTCCCTCTACTTTTGCATCAACACGCATTTTAGCTTCCCATCATCATGTAAATGGCATACAAACACACCGCAGGGATCACAATGCCTAAAGTTGCTTTGAGGGCTTTATTCACCATAAAGACCCAAATAAATGCACAGCTCCACAGGATAAATGCAATTAAAGTTGCACTCATGGCTGCACTTCCACGGTCTTCGCTAAATACATCTGCGATTACGATTGCAGATAGCATCGCGACAACATATCCGCCCACTAAAGCGAGGGCAAAGCGATAGAAAATCATCAAGCGATAGGTCAATAGAGAGGGGGTGTCTTTACGCGTTTTAGGCAGCGCAGATGTGAGGGGTGTCACGAGTGCCTCAGGTGGTGAGCTATTCATAAAATACTTAAGCGCTTGGAAATTGTATTAAAGTTAATCTAAATGATAACAATTATTATTAATAATTAGAATAATGTATTCACAAAATTATTGATTTTTCAGCATGCTGAGTAGAAATGGATTTAAATGAGGGAAATTAAAGGCAAAAAAATAGCGACCGAAGTCGCTATTTTAGAATGCAAGAATGCTTAAATGTCTACATTATTGCTCTTGTTGAATGCCTGCAACTAACCAGTCTTGATCAGAACCCGCAGGTTTAACAAAATGCCATACTTCAGCAAATGGCTGTGGCAGGCTATTTAAGTCTTCACTTACAGTACCTGTAAAACGCACACTTACAACGTATTGACCATTTTCGTTCGCAGAATCGACCACCATAGCATTTAAGTTTGAAAACTCAGCAACGTCTTCATCTTTGTTCGCCATAATGTCGTTATACATAGACTGGTATAGGTCAGGCGTTAAGTAACGCTGAATTTCAGAAATGTTGCTTGCCGTATTCATCGATTGAATGTGGTTAAAACGCTGACGTGCAACACGTAAGAATGTTGCTGGTTCTGTACCATCAGGCAATTGATTACCGCTATTAGTATAAGCGGCACCAAAAGGCGCGTTCGTTGCAGCAGCTGCACCAAATGGAGCATTTGAAGCTGAATTACCGCCTACAGAATTACCAAAAATATTCGTATTGTCATTGCCTGCACGAGGTGCAGCATTTTGTTGGCCAAACGGTGCATTGTTTGCACCGCTGTTTGGCGCATAAGGATTGTTAGCGGCTAGTTTTTTTTTTGCGCCCATCTTACGGAAAATGAAGAAGGCAACAGCTGCGGCAAGTAAAATCCAGATCCAGCCTGGAATACCACCTTTCTCTTCCTGTTGTTGAGCTTGCGCTTCAGAAGCTGCTTGACCATTATTGTCATCGGCCATTGCATTTGCAGCGACAGCACCAATTGCAGCACCAGCCACACCAGCAGCAACCATTCCGCCTACATTCGAGCCAGATTTTGCTGGAGCGCCAGCAGTTGCAGGCTGTTGAACAGGAGCAGATTGACGAGGTTGCTGATAAGACTGAGTTGGAGCAGCTTGACGGCTCATACCATGGCTTTTACCACCACCGGCACGTTTCGCTTCTGCAATCGGCGCTACCAAAAGGGCTGCTGTTAAAAGAGCAGTCATCAAACCACGCTGTCGAACTTCCATCAAATTTTCCTATATCTATATAAAGTTAAAATAGCCATCTAGTTATGCCGCCATTTGTACTGAATTTCAATAGAACATCAGTAAAAAATTGAAAATTCATTCAAAATAAACTATTCAACGTGACTAAGACTCATCGGTGAGCGTAATTGCCTGACTCAACGCCTCATGTAAACGTGCGACAGAAATAATCTCTACACCTGAAATGGGTTTTTGCGGTGCATTCCCACGCGGTAAAATAATGGTTTTAAAACCATGCTTAATGGCTTCTTTGAGTCGTTCTTGTCCATTGGGTACAGGACGGATTTCGCCTGAAAGTCCGACTTCGCCAAAGACTGCCAAATGTTGTGGCAATGCTTTAGCTCTTAAGCTAGAGGCACAAGCTAAAAGTACCGCAAGGTCAGAACCGGTTTCCGTGATTTTTAAACCACCGACGACATTGACATAGACATCTTGTCCTGCGGTTTGTACGCCACCATGACGGTGCATAACCGCTAAAAGCATGTTTAAACGGTTTTGTTCTAAACCTAAGGCCACACGCCGAGGCTGTCCGTGTGCATCATCCACCAAAGCTTGAACTTCAACCAAAAGTGGGCGTGTACCTTCACGGCTAATCATGACGATAGAGCCCGGAATGGCTTCATCATAACGACTAAGGAAAATGGCGGAAGGGTTTGATACCTCGCGCAGACCTTTATCGGTCATGCCAAATACCCCAAGCTCGTTGACCGCACCAAAACGGTTTTTCACCGCACGAATCATACGGAAGCGAGAGTCAGATTGACCTTCAAAATACAAAACACAATCGACCATGTGCTCAAGCACACGAGGGCCGGCCAAAGAGCCTTCTTTTGTTACGTGACCGACAATAAACAGTGCAGTGCCACTGTTTTTGGCAAAACGGGTCAGGAGTGCAGCCGATTCACGAATTTGGGAAACACCGCCCGGCGCAGACTGGAGTGTCTCGGTGTATAAGGTTTGGATCGAATCTAAAATGGCCACGGCAGGGCGTTCATGTGCCAATACTTCACAAATACGCTCGACACAGGTTTCGGCCATGACTTTGAGTTGATCGGTCGGCAAATCTAGGCGCTGGGCACGTAGTGCCACCTGAGACAAAGATTCCTCACCAGTGACATATAAGGCAGAACTTTTACTCGCCGCCATATAGGTTGCGGTTTGTAGCAAAATAGTGGATTTACCAATGCCGGGGTCACCACCAATCAGCACTACTGAACCTGTGACCAGTCCACCGCCAAGCACACGGTCAAATTCACCAATACCTGTTGCCATTCGGGTTTCATGCGAAACGGAAACTTGATTTAAGATGGTCACAGCAGCGGCTTGACCTGCATAGCCACCGCCCATTTTAGGCTGTGCACGGTGTGTAACGGCGGGTGCAATATTGACTTCGACTAATGAATTCCATTCACCACATTCGGTACATTGACCGGCCCATTTGGGATGATCAGCACCACATTGTTCACATCGATAGACACTTTTTGCTTTCGCCATAATATTTACTGTGCACAAACTCAAATTGAGTCACAGCATAGCGGTGAATACATCGAAAAACCAAGTTTTTATCGCATGAAATGACTGTTGAAGGTCAATTGATGTCGTTTTATTTTCAAGAGCTGCACTTTTACATAGTAAGCACTTTATAATAGCGCATTATATTTTTTGAAATGGGTCACCACATGACTGAACTATTACGACATATCGATGCCATCGCACGTGAAAAAAATCGTGATGTGTTATTTGTGCATTTTGAAGAATATGATCATCAACATCCTGAGAAAAATACGGTACGTAATGACGTTATGCACTGGTTTGACCTGCAAAATATCGAGTATTTCCCTTGTATGGGGCTAGAAGGTGAGTCTTTAATCGATAGCTATACAGGTGATTTATACCTTGACGTGCCTTTTGATGAAAGCAGCCCTGCATATAAAACCCTCAGTGAATATCTTGAAGATGAACAAGGGAACATGAAAATTCAGGGGGTATTGTTCTTTTCTTTATCTTTGGAAATTGCCTTAGAAATCGAAGCTGATTTGATGGAAGCCAGTGCTGTAGATTCTGAATATGCTGAAAATGAGTTTGGTGACCAATTTGGTGAAGGCTTTATTGAAGATGCTGAATCAGATCCAAAAGATGAGGCAGCCAATGAACGTAATACGAAAAACGACAAATTTGATGATGGTCAAATTGGCACGATTCAATAAGTAAATATCGATTTTCAGTCCGAATAAAAAAAGCCACGTGAATTCACGTGGCTTTTTGTTGAGCAGGATGGAGGGATTAGTACAACTCACCTGATTTACGACGTTCAATAAAATCTTTCGATTCTTTCACAATGATGCCTGAGAGCAATAACAGTGCAATACAGTTTGGTGCAGCCATCAAACCGTTAAAGGTATCGGCAAATAACCAAACGAGATCGAGTGTTACGACACAGCCGACAAAGACTGATGCGATGTAAATTAAGCGATAAATCAGTACTGACTTTTCACCTAAGAGGTATGTACAGCATTTTTCACCATAATAGCTCCAACCCAGAATGGTTGAATAAGCGAAGAAAATAATACCGAAAGTCACGACCCAACCACCGAAGCCTGGCAGTAGTTTGTCAAAAACACTGATCGTTAATACGGCACCCGTTTGATCACCAAAGCTTTGTCCCGCCATGATGAAGCCCATCACAAGTACGATACCTGTAATTGAGCAAACAATGATGGTGTCTAAGAACGTACCTGTCATAGAGACAAGACCTTGACGTGCTGGGTGGTCAGTTTTTGCAGCCGCAGCGGCAATGGGTGCAGAGCCCATGCCTGCTTCGTTAGAGAATACACCACGTGCCACACCATAACGAATCGCAGCACCAATCGCACCACCTGCAGCAGCTTCGCCGGTAAATGCATAGCTAAAGATCATTTTTAGTGCAGGCACCACCAATTCAAGGTTGTTGAAAATAATGATTAAGCCACCCAAGACATAACCTACCGCCATAATTGGAACAATAAATGAAGAGGCTTTAGAAATGGATTTGATCCCGCCTAAAATAACGAGAGCGGAGAATATGGTGATGACGATTGCAGTGGTGAGTGTGCTGATCCCTAAGCTGTTTTCAACAGCAAGTGCTACAGTATTGGACTGTACTGAGCTACCAATACCAAAGGATGCCAAAGTACCAAATAGGGCAAATATCACTGCCAACCATTTCCACTTAGGCCCAAGTCCACGTTCGATGTAATACATCGGACCACCGTTCATTTCGCCATTTTCATTTTTATGACGAAACTTTACAGCGAGTACACCTTCACCATATTTGGTTGCCATACCAAAGAGCGCGGTCATCCACATCCAAAACACTGCGCCCGGACCACCGAGTACACAAGCGGTGGCTACACCGGCAATATTACCTGTACCAATGGTGGCAGAAAGTGCGGTCATGAGTGAGGCGAAATGTGAAATATCGCCATCATGATGATCGGCTTTAGGATGCTTGCCAAAGACTTGTTTGAATGCGAAAGGCAACATGCGGAATTGCCAGAAAAGCAGTCGGAAGGTAAGGAATACACCTGTTCCGACAATGAGGACCAACATGTATGGGCCCCAGACCCATCCACTGAGTGTTTCCATGATATTTTGAATTTCTTGCATAGTATCTTCTTCTTATCGGCCCTGAGTGAGTGAATGCTACATTTTTGATATCTGTAGCAATTGATATGCCATTGTTAGAAACTTCCATGATTTTTGGCATAATTTTTTTATCGTTGGTAAAATATTTTTTGCATAAAATTTAAGTTATTACAAGTAAATTGTTGTTTTATTGGTCGCTTTAAAATGTGAACTGGCGCTAAGATTTTTATATATAAGAAAAATAAATTAACTTTGTCACTTAATCCGAAAATATAGATGATGAAAAATAATTTTGTATTTTCTGAAATTTTTACGTTAATTTGTCGCAATTGGAACGCGAAGTTGAATTAAATAATGTCAAATGAAATTCATGGATCGCACGCTAATAGCGGCGATTTGAAACGAAGCTTGTCCAACCGACACCTGCAATTGATTGCGATTGGTGGTGCGATTGGTACAGGTTTATTTATGGGGTCAGGAAAGACCATCAGTTTAGCTGGTCCGTCCATCCTTATTATCTATATGATTATTGGTTTTATGGTTTTCCTCGTCATGCGTGCATTAGGCGAGTTATTACTATCAAATCTTGAATATAAATCTTTTATCGATTTTGCAACCGACTTAATCGGCCCATGGGCAGGTTATTTTGTGGGTTGGACCTATTGGCTGTGCTGGATCACTATAGGGATTGCAGATTTATCGGCCATTATTTATTACCTGCAATTCTTTAATGGAGGTAACCCGTTCTCGCCCGAAGAAGGGGTGATGATCAGCGTTGCCGCCATTGTGTTTATCATGGGTTTAAACCTTGTTACGGTTAAACTTTTTGGTGAATTAGAGTTTTGGTTTGCACTGATTAAGATTATTGCAATCGTGGTGCTCATTGGTGTCGGTCTTTGGATGATCTTTACCGGCTTTAGCTCATCGACAGGTGAAATCGCATCATTCACACATTTATGGTCGCATGGTGGTCTATTCCCAACAGGTGTAACCGGCTTCTTGGCAGGTTTCCAGATTGCTATTTTTGCCTTTGTTGGCGTAGAACTCGTCGGTACTACGGCAGCAGAAACCAAAGATCCAGAGCACAACTTACCTAAAGCTGTGAACTCGATTCCAATTCGTATCATTATTTTCTATGTGCTTGCACTTGTGATTGTGATGTCAGTAACACCTTGGAATACCATTGACCCAAGCATTTCACCTTTCGTGAACTTGTTTAGCCAAGCCGGTATTGCTGCTGCTGCGATTATTATGAACTTGGTGGTGTTGTCATCAGTCATGTCATCTATGAATAGTGGTGTGTTCTCGACTTCACGTATGTTGTTTGGTTTATCTCGTGAGGAGCAAGGTCCAAAAGCGTTTGGTCGTCTAAACTCACGTGCAGTTCCTGCAAATGCGTTGTATTTCTCTGCAGTTTGTTTACTGTTGGGTGCGGCATTACAGTATTTCGTACCGAACACGGTTGAAGCCTTCACTTTAGCAACTACACTGTCTACGATTTTATTTATCTGTGTATGGCTCATGATTATCTGGAGCTATATCGTTTACTATAAAACTCGTCCTGAGTTGCATGCGAAGTCAACCTTTAAATTACCGGGTGGCTTATATACCTGCTGGCTCGTGATTATCTTCTTCATCGGCATGATTTATGTCTTGTCGCTAGAAGCAGATACCATGAAAGCGCTTATGGTGAGCCCAATTTGGTTCATCATTTTGATTATTGGCTATTTCGGTTTTTATAAGAAAAAGCACCATTAATTTACATTTTTGAACTGATGTAAAAACATAAAAAGCTGCTCCTGAGGGGGCAGCTTTTTTATTTGGATATGGATTTATTTTGCGTTAAAACAGATTGTTTATTAGCGCTTCAATTTGTATAAAACAGCATTCAAATTGATAAGCTATTTCAGTGAAATCAATAGCCTGATCGAGCTAGAAATAAAGACAAATAAGGATTGAAAACAGCACCGTCAAATTTTGCTTAAATTTAGTGCAGAATGGCAAAAAGCTCACTTGGAATTACAGGGCTTTTCTTTTATCCGCGGGTTGATCACGTTATACTCGGAAAAATCTTTTCATTAGGTACGTTTATGTATCGTTTTATGAATTATAAAATTATTGTATTAGCAAGTGCTTTGCTGCTGACCGCTTGTGGTCAGTCTGGTGCATTGCATTTACCATCAGATGCAAATGCAGATAAGCGCGCAAAATATCTGATTTATCCAGATACGCCTGCACAGCAAAAGCAGGAAAAACAAGCGGCACCTGTTGCAACTGAATCGGAATCTTCAAATTCTAACCCTACACCTTAATGCTTTTATAGAAAGGATACTTTCATGAGTTTCACCCGTACGAATGGGGTATTGCATGCAGAGCAATGTTCTTTACAACAGCTTGCACAGCAATATGGCACACCGCTTTATGTTTATTCAAAAGCTACTTTTGAAAAGCATTATTCAGATATGGATCGTGCATTTAGCTTTATCGACCATCAAATTTGTTTTGCGGTAAAGTCAAACTCTAATCTTGCGGTGTTAAACGTACTTGCCAAGCAGGGTGCTGGTTTTGATATCGTGACGGGTGGTGAACTCGCACGTGTATTAAAAGCCGGTGGTGAAGCTTCTAAAATTGTATTCTCTGGTTTGGGTAAAACTGAAGCCGATATCCAAAAAGCGTTGGACGTGGGTATTGCATGTTTTAACGTAGAATCTCATGCAGAGTTGGATCGAATCCAAAAAGTTGCTGCGGCAATGGGTAAGAAAGCACCGATTTCATTGCGTGTAAATCCAGATGTGGATGCCAAAACCCATCCTTATATCTCTACGGGTTTAAAAGAAAATAAATTCGGTATTCCTTCAGACAGCGTTTTTGACACCTATGCGTATGCGGCGTCGTTGCCAAATCTTGAGATTGTCGGGATTGATTGCCATATCGGTTCACAGTTGACTGAAACTCAGCCTTTTGTTGATGCACTTGATCGTGTCATTGTGATGATCAATCAACTGAAAGAGATGGATATTCAGCTAAAACACATTGATATTGGTGGTGGTTTAGGTGTGACTTACAAAGACGAAGTTCCGCCAACTGTTGAAGAATATGCTCAGGCAATGCGTCCGGCTTTAGAAAAATTAGGCCTTAAGGTGTATATGGAACCGGGTCGTAGTATTTCTGCAAATGCAGGTGTGTTGTTAACCAAAGTTGATTTACTCAAACCGACCAATCATCGTAATTTTGCCATTATTGATGCTGCAATGAACGACTTAATCCGTCCCGCTTTATATGAAGCATGGATGGATATTCAGGAAGTAACGCCTCGTGCAGATACAGAAAAGAAAGACTGGGATGTTGTTGGTGCGATTTGCGAAACCGGTGATTTCCTCGGTAAGCAACGTCAGTTGGCGATTCAAGAAAATGACGTGCTTGCAGTATTGGGTGCGGGTGCTTATGGTTTTGTCATGAGCTCAAACTACAACAGCCGCGGACGTGCTGCTGAAGTAATGGTTGACGGTGATCAGTCTCATTTGATTCGTGAGCGTGAAACCATCGAATCATTATGGGAACGTGAACGTTTATTGCCTTAAGGAGAAATTCGAGATGTTATTAGAATTTACCAAAATGCATGGCCTTGGCAATGACTTTATGGTGGTTGATCTGATTAGCCAACGGGCTTATTTAGATACAGTGACGATTCAGCGTTTGGCCGACCGTCATTTTGGTATTGGTTTTGATCAGCTTTTGATTGTAGAACCACCTGATTTACCCAACGTCGATTTCAAATATCGTATTTTTAATGCGGATGGTTCGGAAGTTGAACAATGCGGTAATGGTGTACGTTGTTTTGCGCGCTTTGTGCATGAACGTAAATTGACCAGCAAAACCAAAATCAAAGTACAAACCAAGTCAGGTATCGTAGAGCCTGAATTAGGTGCGAATGGTTGGGTGCGCGTTAATATGGGTTATCCACGCTTTTTACCGCATGAAATTCCATTTATTGCGGAAGAGCCTGAAAACTTATACGACATTGCATTGGCGAATAATGAACAGCTCACCATTGATGTGGTGAGTATGGGTAATCCGCATGCAGTGACGATCGTTCCTGATGTCATTACCGCAGACGTCACTAAAATTGGTCCACAAGTCGAATCGCATGAGCGTTTTCCACAGCGAGTAAATGCTGGCTTTATGCAAATCGTCGATGAGAAACATGCACGCTTACGTGTATTTGAACGTGGTGTCGGTGAAACCATGGCCTGTGGTACAGGTGCTTGTGCAGCGGCAGTATCAGGTATGCGTCGTGGTTTATTAGCCAATTCAGTTGAAATTGAGTTGGCAGGTGGTAAGCTACAGATTGAGTGGCAAGAAGGTGGTGTAGTCTGGATGACTGGACCAACTGCAACAGTTTACGAAGGACGCTTAGATTTAAGCTACTTCCAAGGTTAAGTGGATATCACTGCACAAAAGGGCACTTTCATTTGAAGGTGCTTTTTTATGTCTGAAATTCCGCTATGCTATGAAAATGTATTGAAACACAAGTGCGTTATGACACAGCTGATCTTTTTACCAGGGGCATCTGGTAGTACTGATTTTTGGACACCATTGGCTGTAAAGATCCAAGATTATCCAGATCAGAAAATCGTCGCTTATCCTGCTTTTGCAAATGAGCAAGCCCATGATGATGTACAGGATTTTTCAAGTTTAAGCCGTTATGTGCTGGATCATATTCAGGACGAGTGCATTATTATTGCGCAGTCTATGGGTGGGATATTTGCCGTGCAGGCTGCGCTTGAAAAGCCCGAACAGGTAAAAGGGCTAGTATTGATTGCAACTTCTGGCGGTATCGATATGACTGCTTTTCAAGTTGAAGACTGGCGTACGGCGTATCAGCAGCAATATTTAGATTATCCAGACTGGTTTAGCACAGTAAAACTAGACTATGCCACGCAACTGGAAAATATTCGACAGCCAGTACTGCTGTTATGGGGGGATGCGGATTTCATCAGTCCTGTGGCTGTAGGTGAGTTTTTGCAGCAGCAATTAGCATCTTCTTCACTGCATGTGATTGCAGGCGGTGATCATCTCTTTGCCTCAAGTCATGCAGATATTTGTGCCGTGCATATTTCTGCATTTTTAAAGCAGTTTTAGGAGAGATAATGTCCAAGGTTTTTGATCCTCAAATTTTGCTTGGCATGTGGCTCAAAGAGCGCAAAATACAAAATCAGTCAGAACACACGCTACTGGCTTATGAGCGCGATGTCAGTGATTTTCTCCAATTTTGTACAATACGCAACTTGCCACTGCATGATGTTGAAAAGTCAGATCTGCGTGAATTTGTCGCTTATAAAGTTGAACAGTTTCAGCTCAGTCCAAGTAGTTTGCAGCGTATGTTGTCCTCCATTCGCCAATTTATGAAATGGGCAGAACAAGGGGATTATCTCAGTTTTAATCCCGCAGATGATTTTCAGCTCAAACGCCAATCACGTCCTTTACCAGGATTGGTTGATATTGAAACCATTAAACAAATCATGGAACAGCCTGAGCCGGAAAGTGAAACTCAACGACAACTTTGGATACGTGATAAAGCGATTTTGGAACTGCTATATTCAAGTGGTTTACGTTTGGCAGAAGTGCAGGGCTTAACCATTCGAGATATTGATTTTAATCGCCAACTGTTACGTATTACGGGTAAAGGGAATAAAACCCGCATTGTACCTTTTGGTTCTAAAGCCAAAGAGGCTGTGATGCATTGGTTGCAATTATATCCTGCATGGCATGGTGATTTTGTCCCAGAAGCTCAAGTTTTTATCACCCAAAAAGGTAATCCACTCGGGGTAAGACAAATAGAAAATCGAGTTAAATTTCAAGCTCAACGTGCAGGTGTAAATGTCGATTTACATCCGCACTTATTGCGTCATTGCTTCGCCAGTCATATGTTGTCCAATAGCGGTGACTTGCGTGCTGTTCAAGAAATGTTGGGGCATAGTAATTTAACCACCACGCAAATTTATACCCATGTGGATTTTGATCGATTGGCACAAGTTTATGATCAGGCCCATCCACGGGCGCAGCATAAAGATTCGTAACAATTGCAAATACGACTTTGGCTCGTAGTGGTCTAAATATTGCTTAAATTTATAGGCTAGATTTCACATTTTGCATCCTAAAGTGGTCTGCTTCATGAAAGTTAAATAAGGATGTGAAAAAATATTGGTAAAATTGACCGACATTTTGAACTATTGTCGCATTATAAAAATTCAAATTATCGGGTATAAAAATTGTCCATTATTGAATTGACGTAAGTGCTGAAGTGAAATTCGCCATTTACTAAATTGCTGTACCGTTAAAAAATATATAGGCCATACCATGATTTCAGATATTCAAGAAAAATATGACCAGTTAAATGGTCAGCAAAAAGAAATTTTTGCAGGATACGGCTTACGCCAAATCAAACACTTCGTTGAAATTGGTTTGCCTGAAATAGAAGCAGTATTACCTGAAGGCTCACAGCTTCAAGGGATTAATGCGGATGGTAAAGTTCAGGCGTTTAATGCGGCGACGGGCCAATACTTTATTTGGATTTCGGATAAACAGTGGCAGCTGAGCAATAAAGCAACTGTAAAATTTGACAGCAAAGAAGATGCCCTCACCATTTGGCGTATTTTTGATTTGGCACAATATGAACTTATTGACCTAAGCCACATCCATCGTGACTTTTTGGAAAATCAGCCAGCCTAAACTATCCTGCAAATATACAACTCATGGGCTATCTTCATTGGATTTGAATGTTTAGCCCTTATATCACTCGCTCCATGACATGTTGAGATGCTTGTGAGCAGAGCGTTAGAGTGTTGATCTTCTTTGCATAGCTTAGTTGCCTAAACAAAAATTTCTAAATGCCAATCCGTTTCGCTGCTTAGTAATTCAATTCGTTTAGTTTTGATAGCGAGAGCCTGTCAATCCAATCAATGGTTTTCCTACTTGAGCAATTGAGCTCAAAGACCTCCTAGATATTTCCTATTCAATTGCTGCAAATGTGCCGCAAATCATTATTTTTCTTTGCTTAAAATATAAGGAAATACCGCATAGCTAGGTATTTGCATTCGAGGCTGTGAATAACTGCGTCACTACATTGCCAAGCGTGTAGTATCAGCTTCGTCGTTTCTGATGCTTGAGTTGCTCGTTGGTAGATCAATTGTGTGGTTATAAATCTTCTAACGGTAACTGGAAGCTTTGTTTGATGATTTGGCTTGGTAAATCAGTCTTTACACTGGTGATGCCATTTTTCTTGGTTAAGTGCGTAGACTGAAATTTGCGGTAACTTTCTAGGTCAGGCACCACTACTTTGAGCATTGCATCGCACTCACCCAAAATAATGTAGCACTCCATGACTTGAGGAAGTTCTTTCATCGCTTCGATAAAAGTATCGATGGTTTCAGCATCTTGCCCAGTTAACCAAATACGAGAGAATAGAATCAATTGAAAGCCAATTTTTTGTGGATCGACCACTGTGGTGTAATTCTGAATCACACCTGCCTCTTCGAGTAATTTGACCCGACGTAAACAAGAAGAAGGAGAGAGTCCGATTTCCTTGGCTAAGTCATTATTTTGCATACGACCATTATTTTGAAGTGCGCGAATGATATTTTTATCAATACGATCTAGTTTAACTAGAATTGACTTAGAAGATGTCTTCATAAAATAGAATATAATTCTAAAAATAATATCTATTATAGAATATTTGATATCCTATTTTAAAGCGATTCAAACATACTAATTTCACTTTCAGGACATAGAAAGGGAAAATTGAAATGTCTGTATTTGCTTTATTTGCCTTAACGGTAATTCCCCTTATTTTCACACCAGGACCCGATATGCTTTTTATCCTGTCACAAGTGATGGGTAAGGATGCAAAAGCAGGCATGATGGCAACAGTAGGTGTGTGTTCAGGTTACTTGGTTCACTCGATTTTGGTGGCATTGGGTATTGCTGCGATTATCGTGTCATTTCCACTACTCTTTGAAACAATCCGCTGGTTGGGGATTGCTTATCTTTTATATTTGGCGACGCATTTGCTACGTTCAGTATTTAGCAGTAAAAAATTAAGTATTGAGAAAAAGTCAGCGTCAAACCCGATTAAAAAAGGCTTTTTTACGGCTTTACTGAACCCGAAAGGTATGTTGATTTATTTTGCAATTTTGCCGCAATTTATCGATAAATCAGCGAATACCGTGAGCCAAGGCTTGATTTTGTCCTTCATTTTTATTGGGCTGATATTTGTGGTGTATTGTAGTTTGAGTGTGGTCTTTGCACGTATTACACAAAAAACTGAAATCGACGAACGCAAACAAAAGTGGATTGATGGTACATCAGGTGGTTTATTAGCTCTTGCTGCGACGTGGTTAATTGCCAATTAAAACGCAAATGTAAAATGGGCTAAATGCCTTAACTAAAACCTTCGTGAAAGCGGAGGTTTTTTTATATGTGCTGAATATCGACAGATATTAAGAATAAGAAAGGGAGAAAAACACGCCAATTAGCTTCAGAAAAGTGAAATCAGCGCTAAATTCATTATGCTTCTATCTTAAATGACAAGTTTAGATATGTTGCCGAATGTGTAGAGAGAAAGCTCTATTTAAGAAAGATTGATCGAAAATTGATATTAAATCAGATCTTTTGATGAGCTAAATCAAGTAAAAAAATAATAAAAATCAATGCTTAAAAAATAACTGAATAATGCGTTTTTTTGGATAACTGAAGCATTCTTTAAAAAATGTGAACGATAAGTTCAAGGAAATTACGCTTTTTTACAGGTCTTTCGATAATTGTGACTTGACCGAAATGCCGTACACATTGCAAGATAGGGCACCTAAAAAATTTAAAGTGAAGAGTTAATATAACTTTTCTCAACATTTACATTTGCTAAAACAGCCGAGGATTACATGAAGGCTCTTGTTGCTGTAAAACGTGTGGTTGATGCCAACGTTAAAGTTCGCGTTAAGCCGGACAACAGTGGTGTTGACTTAACGAACGTTAAAATGTCAATTAACCCATTCTGTGAAATCGCAGTGGAAGAAGCGGTTCGTTTAAAAGAAAAAGGAACTGTTTCAGAAATCGTTGTTGTTTCTATTGGTCCTAAAGAAGCTCAAGAACAAATCCGTTCTTCTATGGCGCTTGGTGCAGACCGCGGTATCCTTGTTGAAGCTGACGACAGCCAGTTAGGTGCACTTGAAGTTGCAAAAATCCTAAAAGGTGTTGTAGAAGCTGAACAACCTCAATTGATCCTTCTTGGTAAACAAGCAATTGATGACGACTCTAACCAAGTTGGTCAGATGCTTGGCGCGCTTTTAGGTGCTGGCCAAGGTACTTTCGCTTCAGAAGTTAAAGTTGAAGGCGACAAAGTACAAGTGACTCGTGAAATCGACGGTGGTTTACAAACTGTTGAACTTGCACTTCCTGCAATCATCACAACTGACTTACGTTTGAATGAGCCACGTTATGCTGCTCTTCCAAACATCATGAAAGCGCGTAAAAAACCGCTTGATATTAAGTCACCTGCTGATTATGGCGTTTCACCTGCGACTAAGCTTAAAACTGTTAAAGTTGAAGCTCCAGCAGAACGTAAAGCGGGCGTACAAGTGAAGTCTGTAGACGAGCTTGTAGACAAATTGAAAAACGAAGCGAAAGTGATCTAATACAGAAGGATAAAAATCATGAGTATTTTAGTTATCGCTGAGCACGACAACAAAGCACTAAATGGTGCAACTCTTAACGTTGTTGCTGCAGCGCAAAAAATCGGTGGTGATATCACTGTATTAGTAGCTGGTTCAGGCGCTCAAGCAGTTGCTGACCAAGCGGCTAAAGTAGCTGGTGTAAGCAAAGTATTGCTTGCTGACGACGCTGCTTATGCAAACCAATTGGCTGAAAACGTTGCTAAATTAGTTGCTTCTATCGGTGCGGGTTACACTCACATCCTTGCCGCTTCTACAACAACAGGTAAAAACGTTCTTCCACGTGCTGCTGCACTTTTAGACGTAAGCATGTTGAGTGACATCATTGCAGTTGAAAGCCCTAAAACTTTCAAACGTCCAATCTATGCAGGTAACGCGATTGCAACTGTAGAGTCTGGCGAGTCTGTTGTAGTTGCGACTGTTCGTGGTACTGCATTTGATGCTGTTGCAAGCGAGGGCGGTTCTGCTGCAGTTGAAGCTGTTGCTTCTACTGGTGATGCTGGTATTTCTAAGTTCGTTTCTGAAGAAATCGTGAAATCAGAACGTCCAGAATTAACAGCTGCACGTATTGTTGTTTCAGGTGGTCGTGGTGTTGGTTCAGGTGAAAACTATCACACTGTACTTGACCCATTAGCGGACAAGCTTGGTGCTGCTCAAGGTGCATCTCGTGCAGCAGTTGATGCTGGTTTCGTACCAAACGATATGCAAGTAGGTCAAACAGGTAAAATCGTTGCTCCTGACTTGTACATCGCAGTGGGTATCTCAGGTGCGATTCAGCACTTGGCAGGTATGAAAGAATCTAAAGTGATCGTTGCGATCAACAAAGACGAAGAAGCGCCAATTAACTCAGTAGCTGACTACTGGTTAGTAGGTGACTTGAACACTGTAGTTCCAGAATTAGTATCTAAAATCTAATTTCTGAACACAGTTCAAGACGCTCCTAAGCTTATGGCTTAGGGGCGTTTTTTATTGCGGAATGAATGGCGTTGTAGATATTCTTGATCATACCTAAAGGATTAGCCATGCATGAATTTACATAAATATGCATTGCATTTTTATTTTTCATATTTATGAGGGTACAGAATTTTTAATTTAGTACTTCAAAATTCATACGATGTGATTTCTTGTTGTCAGTATTAGGCACTACTGTAGCGTAAGCTAAACGTATGTTGAAACTTAAATGGTAAGTAAGCAGGAGCAATCGCTTGGTAATAGGATGGAAATTAATAAATTATAAAAAATACAAAGATTTAAAATAAAAAAATCAAGATCTATTCTTCAAGTTTGAATCTAAAACTTAAAGCAAGCTTAAAGGATTGTATATTTTGTGTTAACATTGCTATTTTATTGAACTTGCCCTTTAGGCGGAGTCTCCCTTTGAAATTTGATTTTCAGTTACCAGTCAGTGTATTGGTGCTGATGATCTGCTGTTTACTTTTTCCTGTTTTACAAAGTATCTCTTTTCCTTTATTTGATGGAATGACTGTTACAGCAGTTGAATCGGTCCAAGCATTGTTATTGCTGTTTTTTGCGATTTTTACTTTTTTCTATATTCGACCACTTGAAATGCAAGATGGAAAGAAACAATTTTGGTTGTGGGCTGTCGCATGGTGGTTGTTGCTATTTGGTCGTAGCATTAGCTGGGGGCGCGACTATTTTCCTGATGTGCCT
Organism: Acinetobacter amyesii; assembly: GCF_002018365.1. Classification (GTDB taxonomy): domain Bacteria; phylum Pseudomonadota; class Gammaproteobacteria; order Pseudomonadales; family Moraxellaceae; genus Acinetobacter; species Acinetobacter amyesii. Next base: position 262,193 of record NZ_MVKX01000005.1, on the reverse strand, counting down.
AAACCGTATTTTCGTTTAATTTCGGTATTCATGATTGCACCTGTCGTCTTTATGCTGTTTTCGCCGTATTTACGCCAAGAAATTGCACTTAAGCTAAAAACCTTGGCTTTACCAATTTGGCCATTGGGCTTGGTGATATTGGGCTTACTGATTTCTGATGCAGTTGAGCATAGTCGAAGTCTTAGTTTTTTATTTTTGTACGATTTGGCTTATAAGGATTTCATTGAAGAAGTTTATGAATTTCCGCTTATTTTAGGTTTGTTCTTAACAGCATACCCATGGATGCAGCAGGATCATGTACCTCAAGAAATAGAGGTCATGCAATTTCATAAAGAGTGATTTTTATCACATTTATGCGTCTAAATTTGAAGCTTCGAAAAGATTTTTTTTGAACATTAAATAACCTCTATTCGTAGAGGTTTTTTTCACAGCAAATAAAATCAAAATGCTTAAAATAAATACAAAAAATCATGGTTCTAGTGCAAGATGATTGGCACAAAAATCAGGGTTTTTATGCTATACTGTTGGACTTGATTTTTGATATTGGTTCAGTGTTTTTTGAACTAATTTTTACAGATTTACGATATATAAATGCGGGCAGAATTCTGCTTGTATAACAAGGAGTATGCATGAGCGTATCGGAAATTAGACCGATTGCCATTGAGGATGAACTGAAGAGCTCATATCTCGATTATGCAATGAGCGTGATTGTGTCACGTGCGTTGCCAGATGTCCGAGATGGTCTCAAACCTGTTCACCGTCGTGTGCTTTTTGCAATGCACGAATTGGGCAATGACTACAACAAAGCTTACAAAAAGTCTGCCCGTGTAGTCGGTGACGTCATCGGTAAATATCACCCACATGGTGACTCAGCTGTATACGAAACTATTGTTCGTATGGCTCAAGATTTCAGCTTACGCTATCAATTGGTTGATGGTCAGGGTAACTTCGGTTCTGTCGATGGTGACAGTGCAGCAGCAATGCGTTATACCGAAGTTCGTATGCGTAAATTGACCCACGAACTTTTAGCGGATCTTGAGAAAGATACCGTAGAGTGGGAAGACAACTACGATGGTTCTGAACGTATTCCACAAGTCATGCCAACACGTGTGCCTAACTTGTTGATTAACGGTGTAGCTGGTATTGCTGTAGGTATGGCAACGAACATGGCTCCGCATAACATGACAGAAGTCATTAATGCATGTCTTGCTTATGCCAACGATCCGCACATCAGCATTGAAGGGTTAATGGAACACATTTCTGGTCCAGACTTCCCTACAGGCGGTATCATTTACGGTAAATCAGGCATTGTCGATGCGTACCGTACTGGTAAAGGTCGTTTGCATATCCGTGGTAAATATCACATTGAAGAAGACCAAAAATCGGGCCGCAGCACGATTGTCTTCACTGAAATTCCTTATCAAGTTAACAAAGCAAAAACCATTGAACGTATTGCTGAGTTGGTCAAAGAGAAAAAACTTGAAGGTATTTCTGAACTTCGTGATGAATCAGATAAAGAAGGGATGCGTATTGCAATTGACTTGAAGCGTGGTGAAAACGCTGAAGTGATTGTAAATAACCTATTCCAAAATACCCAATTAGAAAATTCATTCAGCATTAACATGGTCTGCCTCGATAATGGTCAGCCTAAGTTAATGAACTTGAAAGATATTATCGCTGCGTTTATCCGTCACCGTCAGGAAGTGGTTACACGCCGTACCATGTTCGAATTGCGTAAAGCACGTGAACGTGGACATATCTTAGAAGGTTTGACGGTTGCACTCGCAAATATCGATGCGATCATTGAAACCATCAAAACATCTGCAAACCCTAGCGAAGCACGTGAACGTTTACAAGCGGGCGAGTGGGCAGGCGGTGGTGTTGTTGCATTGCTTGAAAAAGCGGGTGCGGTATCTGTCCGTCCAGATGAAATTGAAGGCGAAGATCCAGCACGTCCATTTGGTTTAACAGGTGATATTTATCGTCTGTCTCCAACCCAAGTAGGTGCGATCTTAGAACTTCGTTTACATCGCTTAACTGGTCTAGAACAAGACAAGTTACAAGCTGAATATACAGAAATTCTAGGTCAAATTGCTGAATACACTGCAATTTTGAACGATTTCAACTTATTGATGAACGTGATTAAAGAAGAATTAGCTTTAATCCTTCAACAATATGGCGATGCACGTCGTACTGATATCGTGGAATCACGTATCGACTTCTCTCGTGAAGATTTAATCCCTGAAGAGCAAATGGTACTGACTGTTTCTAAATCAGGCTATGCAAAAACTCAACCATTGTCAGACTACGCTGCACAGCGTCGTGGTGGACGTGGTAAGTCTGCAACTTCAATGAAAGAAGACGATTACATCCAACATTTGATCGTGACTTCAAACCACGCAACAGTGCTTTGCTTTACCAATGTAGGTAAAGTTTATCGTCTGAAAGTATATGAAGTACCTCAAGCATCTCGTGGTGCGAAAGGTCGTCCGATGGTGAACTTATTGCCATTAGATGAAAACGAAACCATCACTGCTATTTTACCAGTGGTCGATGCGCCGAAGAAATTTAAAGAACGTTTGGCTGACTTTAAAGCATTTGTAAAAGCCAATAGTGCACAGCTACAAACCAATGAAGTGATTAATAGTCATTTTGCAGGCTTAGAAGCTGCACTTGCTGAGACTGAAGATGGTGCAGATGATTTATCTGATGCACTTCGTATTCAGTTGAAACAATTGGGTCTAGAGTTGTCTACGACTGATCTTGATGACGAAATCATCAATGACTTTGCACAGCAAGCGGAAGCCGTTCGTAAAAACTTCTACGTATTTATGGCAACAGAATACGGTACGATTAAACGTGTTGAGTTAGAACAATTCTCGAATGTTCGTTCAAACGGTCTACGTGCAATTGAGCTCAATGGTGATGACACCTTAATCGGTGTTGCCATTACCGACGGAGAACAACAAATCATGTTGTTCTCAAACGAAGGTAAAGCCATTCGTTTTGCAGAAACTGACGTGCGTTCAATGGGTCGTTCTGCCAAAGGTGTTCGTGGTATGCGCGTGACCATTGGTGCAGCAGCTCAAGCTGAAGACGCTGAGGATGCGGATGTAGAGTCTGATGATGAAGATAACTCTGATTCAGCTCTCATTAGTCGTATTGTGTCATTGGTGGTTGTACCTGAAACCGGTGAAGTACTTTGTGCTTCAGCTAATGGTTATGGTAAACGTACACCAGTAGATGACTTCCCAACTAAGAAACGTGGCGGTAAAGGTGTTATTGCAATCAAAACGTCTGAACGTAACGGTGAACTTGTTGGTGCGGTAGCGATTGATGCGTCTAAAGAGCTGATGTTAATTTCAGATGGTGGTACGCTGGTTCGTACACGTGCGTCTGAAGTGGCACAAACAGGTCGTAATGCTCAAGGTGTTCGTTTGATACGTTTAGGTGAAAGCGAGATCTTAGTCGGTGTTGTGGCGATCGAAGCAGTTGAAGAAGACGAAACTTTTGAAGAAGTGGAAGCAATCGAAACTGAGCAGCTTGTCGATGATTCAACGATTATTGATCAAAATGACAGTGAATCAGATCTCAATGAGCCTGAAGAAGACTAATTGAAGATTGAGAAAAGAGGGCGCTACGGCGTCCTTTTTTATAGACAGATAATTTTAGATTGATGAGTACAATATGAAATTAAAATATTTTGCAATGGCTTCACTTATTGGGCTTGGCGGCTGTGACCAAATTGGTCAAAAAGCCTTAAATGCAATCCCAGACCCAAGTGCTGAACAGACTGTAGTTGCCCAAGCTGCCTATGATCAGTTGCGTGAAGGCAATTTTGAAAAGCTGTACACCTACTTTGAACCAGAACTCAAAGCCAAGTTTGAACAGAATGAAAAAGAGCTGCGTAAATTTGCACGAGGCATTCCGAAACAAGATTACTCACGCAAAAATATAGTGGCTAAGCACATTGAAAAATCGACTGAAAAACCGTCTTTATATACGGTCACTTATGAGTACGGTTATACCAATAAAAACCTTGTACAGTATGATGTAAGTTTTGATAAACCCGCAGGAAGTAACAAAATTCGAGATTTTAATATTTCAGTTTTTGGCGAAAAAAATAAATAAAATTGGTGAAAGAATAAAACAAAGCTGTAAAAAAAGGACGCTGAAGCGTCCTTTTTTATGTCATAAAATTAAGCGGCATCTTTTAGATTAGCGGCATAATTTTTTTGTTTTTCAGTATCAAATTGGCCTTCCCATTTGCTGATCACCAGTACCGCAAGCGCGTTACCAATCACATTCAGTACAGTACGTGCCATATCTAAAATACGGTCAATACCCGCAATGAATGCCAGACCTTCAAGAGGAATACCGACACTGCCAAGAGTCGCCAGCAAGACCACGAAAGAAACGCCAGGTACACCTGCAATCCCTTTAGAGGTAATCATCAAGGTCAGTACCAGAATCACTTGTTGGGTGATTGTCAGATCGATCCCGTAAAGCTGAGCAATAAAGATAGCCGCGATACTTTGATATAGGGTCGAACCATCGAGGTTAAATGAATAGCCAATTGGAATCACGAAACTGGTAATCGGTTTCGGAGCACCATAAGCTTCCATTTTTTCCATAATACGGGGGAGGACAGTTTCAGAACTTGCAGTTGAATACGCGAGAATCAATTCATCTTTTAAGATCTTGATAATGGCCCAAACACTGAAGCCACAGAATTTAGCAACAGCACCTAATACAATGAAAATAAAGAAGAAGATTGCACCATAAACTAAAACTGCGAGTTTAAGCAGTGGCACAAGAGAGCTGAATCCGAAATTCGCAACAGTTGCAGCAATCAAGCCGAATACACCAATAGGTGCAAACATCATGATCATGTGCGTAACTTTAAACATCGTTTCAGAAACAGCGGTCAACACTTTAATTAAAGGTTGTTTTACTTCCTGATCAAGCGCACCTAAACCTACACCAAACATCACAGAGAAAAAGATGATTGGGAGCATTTGACCACTAGTCAAAGCTGCAAAAAAGTTAGATGGAATAAGTGAAAGTATTGTTTGAATCAAACCATGAGAATGTTCACTGACTTCATGTGTTGTTTCTTGATACTTTGAAATATCGACTTGCGTCAATGCAGACATATCAATGCCGGCACCAGGTTGGAATACGTTGGCTGCAACTAAACCGACTAAAATAGCAACAGTGGTAATGATTTCAAAATAAATAATCGTTTTGAAACCTAGTTTACCTAAGTTACTACCGTGACTTGTATTGGCAATACCTAAAATAAGCATCGACACAACAAGCGGAATAACGATCATCTTAATAAGGTTAATAAAAATTGAGCCCAAAGGAGTCAAAAAGTTATTAACTAAAGCATCACGATATTCAGGAGAATAGTGTAGGAAAGCACCAACAAGTATACCGAGAATGAGAGCAATCACGATTTGCCAGGCAAGGCTCACCTTAATCTTTTTCATACATCAGCTCTTATGTCAGATTTGGGAGAAAAAAGCCCACAGTCATCCACGAACAAATGTTGCAGACAGACTGAATCCGCCATGACAAAAAGTTCTGAATAATTTGGGAGATAAATACGACAATATTTTGCAGTTTATATGAGAATACAGCCAACGATTTTGATCAAAACCAAACTGTTTGATCGATAAATTATCATTTTAAGTTGTATAAGCGATTCGATTGTTAAGTTTAATTTATAAAACGAATAAAATTGAGTTATTAATAAACACTTCACAACATCTCTGATTTGCCTAGAAAGATCGAAAAACTAAATGTGAGCCTGTATTTTTCATTTTTATATAGAAGTTTGCTTTATACTTGTGAGGCAGATAAATCAGTGAAAATTCTATAAATCACACAGACCATCCGAACTAAATTTTAACGTTATATATTATTAATAATAACCAGAGGGCTTGTACGGTGTTGAAAAAATTAGTCGTCATCATCACTTTAATCTTACCTATAACGGCTTGTGAAAAAATCGGCGATTTCTTGATTGCAAAATTCGAATCAAGCCTACCAAGTGAGACAAGTTCACAGCGTGCGAAGTCAGAAAAATTATTCGTCGCGCTACACGAACCCAATCAAGACAGCTTTTTGGCATTGGTTGAAGAAAATGTTCGTGATGCGATGCTGGCAGATCCGGAGCTGTTCTCACGTATGAAAAAGCTGATTCCAGCAGGTCAACCTAGCGCTGAGGTGGAAGTGATTCAGCGAATGGCAAATACTCGGCTGGGAGAAGGTGAGACCACAACGATTGTGTATAAATATGATTATCCGCAAAAAGAACTGTATATGAGTGTGGTCTTTGCAGGTCATGATGGGGACGATAAAGTCAAAGGATTCTGGCTTGAAAACGCTGCAGAAAAAGAATCAGATGATTTGGTTACTGAGATCACCTCAGATGCAGATGATTTTAATATTCAAGTGGATGAAGCATCGACTGTGACGCCAACAGCATATAGTTAATAGGTGGCAGAAAGCATTTAAATTTGAGACATGATTAGATACAAAGCGTTCGAGTCTATGATGAATAGGTTTGAACGCATTTCGCTTGAGACCAGACATGTCTTACAGCACAAACAGTTTTATCTTTTGGCAAACTTTAAACGCCAGACAGCCAGACATAAAAAAATCAGTCCAATACTTGTGAGGTAAAGCAGTTTTGGGATGACGATTACTGTAGGCACACCCATCTGATTGAGTTGAAGGAACATTTGAATGCCTTGGGTCGAAGGTAATGCTTGAGCGAGTATTTGCATCCATTCAGGCATAGCTGCATGTGGCCATGCCGTTCCCGAAAGTAGAAAAAGCGGAATAGAACTAAAAACGATGACATGTCCTGCACGTTCTGGTAGGTCAAGAAAGGTGGCTAGATAGAGTGTCATTGCAATAATACAACTGAGGAAGATGGGCACAGCAATGAACATGCCCCAAAAATTTCCACCCCGTGGATAGTCATTCAGCCAAAAGGTAAAACCAAATAAATAGAAGCAGCCCAAAGTTCCTATGGTCAAAATACACAAGAAGATGCCAGCCAATTGTGTATAGCTCGGACGCCAAGTGGTGTTTTGTCGATAGGTCGCAATCAGCATGCACAGACCCAATAAAATCGTCTGATGAATAATTAAGGGTGCAACCGCTGGGAAAATATAGCTGCCATAGCCTGAAAGTGGATTAAATAATGGAATCTTATGGATAGATAAAGCCGGGCTAAAATCGGATATGTTCTGGAATTTTTCTGCATATTCGACGAGGGCATTTTCCATCGAACTGGCTAAACCTAAGCCAATTTTTTGCGTCTTTAGAAAGTTTGCAGCACTGAGATATAAACCAATTCCACCGGTTTCACCACGGCGAATGCTATTTGAAAGATTACTCGGCAGCAGTAAAATCCCGTCAGCCTGCTGACTTCGGAGCATATTTTCAGCTTCAGCAAAATTACCAGTCACAGCTCGAATTTCTACATTGGGACTATTGGCTACGGCACCAATAATCGTATTGGTGAGTATGCTTTGTTCCTCATCCACCACAATGATGGGGAGCGAATCTGCGTGTTCCGCTTGATAAGCAATGGGATAAAAAAAACTGTAAAGAAAAACAGAAAGCACCAATGTGGTAAAAATCGAACTGTGCTTCACAATATCTTTAAAGGTTTGAATATAGTGTCTGAATAAAGCTTTTATATATGTTGAGATTTTATTCATATGACTTGCTCCTTCAGTACTTTACGTAAAAAGAAGCTGGCAAGAACAAAATAGAACAGACAGTAAATGATCAGGGTGACAAGCGGTGTGATTGAAATGGAGATAGGGCTACCAATGACCCATTGTTCAGTTTGTAATTTGGCATAGGGTGTATAGGGAATAATATTCGCCCAGAACTTTGTAAACATTGGCGCGTTATTCAGCGGTAATGTTACCCCTGCAAAACTCAGTGATGAGCCCCCATATACAGCGATAAAACCAAAAGATTTGGTGAGATCACGTGTCGCCAAAACTACAGTAGAGCTGATAAAGGCATAGGCTGTATAAAAAAACAATTGCCCGAGCAAAATTAGCAGTAATGAACCCTGAACAAACCACCCTCGAAACACGACTAGCCACAACATCCACGCCCATGTCCAAGCGGTAAAAATGAAAACATAACTGAGATTTTTAGCGATTAAAGCTTGAAAGACAGAACTTGGATTCACCCATTGATTTACAGTGCCATAATTGAATTCTTGACCAACCGAAAATGCGACGCAGCAACAGAGTAATAAATGCAGAATCGCAGGAATCATATAAGGCTCTAAATAGAACTCATAATTTAAACCCGGATTATATAAAGGTGAAATTTTGACATTGGGCGTCGGTGCATCGAGGTAGGGAATAGTATTTTCTAAATACTGATGACCACTAAAATCGGCCATGGCTTGCAATGTACTTAGCAGCATGGCTGATGAAATACTATTGCCGACACTAAAATAGCTTTGGTTATAGGCAATGCTGACTTCCGCATCTTTTGCTTGAACCAGTCGTTGCTCAGCGCCAGCAGGAATATGAATATAGCCCCAAATTTGAGTCTGATTTAAAAGCTTTTCAGCATCATCCATGCTTGGTGTAATGGTGGCTACTTTTAAGGTATGGTTCAGCTGCGCAAAGTGGGTAATGTTACGGCTTAAACTGCTTTGGTCTTGGTCTATGATCGCAATGGGTAAATGATCTGGTTTGCCTTGAGCAAACATATTGGTAAAGAGCAAAATCACAAGGGCAGGGGCAAGTGTGACCATACACAAGTCCCATTTATGCTGCATCAAATAGCGAAACTCACGCAGAATGCCCCTAAACATTATTTACGCTCTTCAATTTTAAACAACACGCTCATACCCACTTTTAAGTCAGCAATTGGCTGAGCGGGTTTCAGTTGGACTTTAAAACTACGAATGTCATAGCCGCCCGTTTGTCGCGTGGTTTTAATCGTTGCAAATTCACCTTCGGCTTCGATGTGATCAATTTTAAACTCGGCAGATTTGTTTAGCGCCGGTATAAATCCTTGCATGGTCTTGAGTTGATACACTTGAGCATACTGGTCTTCACGGACATTTAAGCTAATCCATAAGCTATCATCTTGAATCAGGCTTACAACGGGCACACCCATTGCAACTAATTCTGAAACTTTGCCATAGGTTTTTGAAATGGTGCCATTGGACGGTGCAAATAACTTCGTTTCAGCCTCAAGTGCATTGGCTTCAGCCAACGCGGCTTGCGCAATCTTGACTTGGGCATCTGCCGAGCTTTGTTGTTGCGGTGTACTGCCACGTTTTGCACGCGCATATTGTTGATAAGACGCTTCTGTCATTTGTGCAGCAGACACTGCGGCAGCTTGCATTTCATCACGGCGTTGTCGTGAAATCACACCTTCTTTATAGAGGTTTTGACCACGTTGGTAGGTGGTTTGCGCCAATTGTTGCTGTGCTTTTAGACTTTGCCAATTGGCATATAAACTATCAATATTTTCTTGTTGAGAGCCGCGTTCAGCTGTGGATTGCAGTGCTTGGGCAGATTGGAGTGCAGCTAAAGCCTGTTGTTTCTTTGCATCGACTTCAGGGCTGGTTAAACGGACCAGCGCTTGACCTGCTTGTACTTTTTCACCGTCATGCACATATATTTCTTCGATACGACTGGGTACTTTGGTACTAATGTGGATGGTTTCAGCCTCAACTCGACCTTGTAATTCAACCTGCTTGGGCTGATAACTTTTCCATAAGCCAAATACAATCAATGCCAAAAGCAGAACCAAGACAATGCCAATCCCGAACTTGATCAAAGCAGATTTATTGTGACTATGCGCAGAGGTATTTTTCGTCTTTGCATCGGTATTGGTATTCACTTTCTTTGGAGTATCCTCAGCAGTATTTGCTGTAGATGAAACGTCTGAAGTCGAGACATTGGATTGGGATGTTTCAGCTTTCGCGGAGGCATCTTCTTGGTGATCAGTTGGTTCCTGATTCATGTTGTTTCCCCTCAGCTAAGCTTAGCGAATATAGTCGGTGTGTGATTGATTGATATAGCTTTGGAACTGGTCAATGCTCCCGTGACTTTGTAGCAGTGTTGCGAGTGACATCACGTATTTATAAGCATTGAGTGCCATTTCACTTTGCAGCCCGCTCAGTGCATTTTGTGCATCAATGACTTGCGTGGCCGTACCCATATCTTCTTTAAATGAAAGCTGTTGGATTCTTAAATTTTCTTGCGCGGCTTTTAAATTTTGCTGCAACAACAGATGACTTTGCTGAGCGCTGGTGACTTCATTAAACGAGCTATAAATTAGGCTTTCAATTTCTTGTTTGGTACGTTCAGTCATTAATTCAGAAGCATAGCGTTGAAGTTCAGCAGCTTGTACGGATTTGTTTTTATCAACACCTGAAAATAAGTTGTAGCGAGCGGCAACACCAACGATCCAGTTTTGTTTATCGTCGAGACTATATTCACCAAAGGCAAAGACGTTGGGTTTTTTTGCTGCGCTTTGGGCTTTTACATTGGCACCGGCCAATTGACTGTCCAATTGCATTTTACGCACCAAACTAGACTGATCCTGATAACTTTTCAGTAAGGCAGTTATATTTTGATTGTGTTGCTGATTGATAAATAATGGCGTTGAAAGATCGGTAATTTGGCTGCTTTGCATTAAGTTATTTAACTTAAATAAGCTTGAGCGAAGATTCGCTTCAGTATTTTGAAAAGTTCTGAGCGCATTATTCTTCGCCACTTCAAATTGCATACGCTGGCCTTTGCTAATGAAACCCTGTTGTTCCATTTTGAGCGCATTGGCATAGTGTTGTTGCATCGCATTTAAATTGAAACGGCTACTTTCAACTAATTTTTTTTGCAATTGAGCATTAAAATAGGCTTGGATTAATTCAAAACGTTGCACATCTTGTTGTTGTTCACTGCTAATCGCGCTGCGTTTGGCTTGAATATTGGCAATTTCCTTGGCGCTAGACGTTAACCCACCGGTATACAGCGGCATCATCACGGAAACGGTAGGGCGGATTACTTGATCATCTAAGACCACCTGTGACGAATCCGGAATTAAGCCCACACCATCACGGATTGGCTGTTGTAGACTGTCCTTTAATGGGTCTGCCAAATCACTCGGTAAGCTTTCATCAATTTTATTATTAATGCCATTACTCAGTGTTTGTTCTAAGTTGTTTTTTAAGGCACCGAGGGGGATATCGAGTTCATTATGAAAGGCATAGGCACGGACGTTTAAATCCACACGAGGTAAGCCGAGTCCTTTCATGGCCTGAGCTTGAAGTTCGGCAGATTGTTGTAGCGCTTGGTTGGCCTGAGTGCTATACGAGCTGGTGAGTAGACTTTGTTCTGCTTGGCTATAACTGATACTTTGCGCAAGTACCGTGGGGCTAAATAAGCCACTCATACAACCAAGGCCAAGCAGCAATCCTGAACGAAATGTATGTTTAATTTTTATAGAATAATCTGTTCGAGGTAGAGGCATAAAAACACACTCACAGCTAGGATGGGTTCATTATAGTCATTGTGATGAAGTTGGGTAAATTCACTAAGTTGTTGTATTGTTTCATATACATATGTAAATAAATTTTATCTTTGCAGCGCACATCATTTTTCTCACATCAAGACCTTAAATTAGCATCAATTCAAGGTGTAAAAAATATCAGTAAATCTAATAATTTGAATTAAGAAGAATTAATTTTGATCTTTATTGAAATTTTGACTTCAAATGTCAGACAGCATTGGAATATTTTCAGCTTAAACTACTGCAAGCACGCGTCAGATATGGTTAAATGCCATCATTTTATTGTGTTTCACTTTGAAAGGAAAACTCATGCGCGCGTACAACTTCTGTGCTGGTCCTGCTGCATTACCCACTGCCGTTTTAGAAAAAGCTCAAGCTGAAATGCTTGACTGGCAAGGCAAAGGCCTTTCGATCATGGAAATGAGCCACCGTAGTAAAGACTATGTTGCTGTGGCAGAGAAAGCAGAAGCTGATCTTCGTAAGCTGATGAATATTCCAGACAACTATAAAGTGTTATTCCTTCAAGGTGGCGCATCACTTCAATTCTCTGCGATCCCATTAAACCTATTGGGTAAAAACAGCAAAGCAGACTATATCCACACGGGTATTTGGTCTGAAAAAGCGTTGAAAGAAGCACAGCGTTATGGCGACATTAATGTTGTTGAAGCGGGTACGAGCATTGACGGTAAACTTGCGATTACTGATCAAAGCACTTGGAACTTATCTGATGATGCGGCTTATGTGCATTATGCAGATAATGAAACCATTGGTGGTCTTCAGTTTGCCAACATTCCTGAAACGGACAAACCATTGGTAGCCGATTTTTCATCAAGCATTTTATCTGCACCATTAGACGTATCTAAGTTCGGTTTAATCTATGCAGGCGCTCAGAAAAATATTGGTCCTGCTGGTTTAACTTTGGTGATTATTCGTGATGATTTATTGGATCAAGCGAAAGCAGATATTCCAAGTATCTTGAAATATTCAGCTCAAGCGAAAAATGGTTCAATGGTGAATACACCTTCAACTTATGCATGGTACTTATCTGGCCTTGTTTTTGAATGGTTACTTGAGCAGGGCGGTGTAGACGCAATTTATAAAGCGAATATGGCAAAAGCTGAATTGCTTTATGGCTATATCGATTCAAGCGATTTCTATGCAAATCCAATTGCAAAAGAATTCCGTTCAATCATGAACGTACCATTTACTTTGGCGAATCCAGAATTGGAAAAACAATTCTTGAAAGAAGCTGAAGAAAACCACTTGCTGAATTTAGCTGGTCACCGTTCAGTGGGTGGTATGCGTGCAAGTATTTATAATGCTGTTCCGCTAGAAGGCGTTCAAGCACTGGTTAACTTTATGGATGACTTTGCGAAACGCAACGCATAATCCTAAAGGAATAAAAAAACCGGCATTTGCCGGTTTTTTTATTGAATAGATTAAAAAATAAAAGTATGTAACACGTATGCACAAATCAGCATACCTAACATAAAAAATAAGCAGGACATTGGCTCGATTTGATATCGAGATTCCATGTGATGGTCAACTTGCGATAAGTTTTCTTCTTGCACGACTTTCATAGATATTCTTTCCGATCTATTTATCGTTAATTACTATTTCTTAAACGCATTTTTAACATAATTATTTGATTAAATAAAGTACTATCTGCCATAAACTTACTAAACTATTTAGTTTATTTAAAAATAAGCAACCGAATTGCTAAATTTAGTTTCATAAATTTCCTATCTTATTTATTTATATTAGATTTTTATATTTTATCTTTTGCAGATGGATTTATTTTTCATCATTATTTTGAATTTAATATTGTGGATAAGTTATTTTAATTTGAATTTAAAAATAGAATAAATCGACTAGTTTGTGGATAAAAAATATACAATCATTTAAATATTCAGCGAATACACATGATTAGCGAGAAATAAAAAAACCGCACTGAGGCGGTTTTTTTATTTGAAAATAGGTTTTTTGAATTCAAATTAGGCAGATTTTGCGTAAATATTGGCTTGTATCCACAGGTTGCCACGAATATATTGCCCAACATTGAAATCTTTATGCGCCGGATTTCGTGTTGCAACACGAACAATCACCGCTTCTTGGTTTTCTTCGTGGATTAAGGTCACATCATACAGCGTATAGTCTTGCTCTTTAAATTGCATGGCAGTTTTGCCAACAATATGCCCTTGGAACCATGCTTCATCTTCTTGTCCGAGGTTTTCACCATATAGGTATGCAACCATTTTAGAAAAATCGACGGTCACTGGTGCTTTGTCATCTTCAGACTTTGGTTGCCACGCTTTAATTTGTTCGTGTAAGTCTGCAGGGGCAACACCATTATTTGCTGCCAAGATATCGTTTAAAGCACGATGATGTTTAATCGATGCAGGATCGTCAACGACAAGCTGTTCATGTTCTGCGACAGCTTCGAGTTCATAGGCCCAAGCATTGAGTTGCACACTGTAGCTTGCATCTTTTTCATATTGGTCGTGATTGACGCTATATAAACTATCAAAAGCATACACACTGGTATTTGTGCCTAAGTCGAGGCAAAGCACTGCTTGTGTATTGGATTTACAGGTAATAATACGTTCAATGGTGGCTTTGGTTTTATATGGGCTATCAAAACTTGGAAATGCAGTTTTAACGGCTTTAGGTTTATTATTTTCTACCGCAATCACTTGGCACAGTTGAATCGACGCTTGTGATGGACCTTGAATCAGCCAGGTACTTTGATCCATATCAGATTCTTGTGCGCATAAGCCCATCGGCATAATGGGTGCATCCAATGCCTGACCCAGCCAAACTGGTACATCCGTTGTCGGGTTGCCTGTAAGCAAATTCCAATGTTCAACATGACTACCAAAAGTTTGATCTTCAATAGTGATAATTTCAGGGCTATTTTGTTTTTTCATATGCACAATTGATATTGGGTTGGTTTCATAATTAATAAATCGAGGGTTATTTGAAATTTTCAAGTCACCGACGTCATATTTATCATGAAATCATGCATAAAAAATGTTTTCAGTAGGATTTAAATGTAAAAGCATTGGAAAATAAGCCCAAGTTGGAGTCATTTTGCAGCTTTTCGATTCTCATGATTAGAGAAATGTAGATCCATTCAGCGGATGCAGATCCCCAAATTGTCATGTAGATTTGTTACTATGAGTCATGTTTAAAAGTGAATGGAAAATCAGTGCTGCCATTTAAATTATGGGTGGATGCAGATGCGTTACCACGCATTTTACGTGATGTAATTATTCGTGCTTCTGATCGTTACCAGTTAGAAGTCACTTTTGTCGCCAATCAAAATGTTGGGATAACGCCTTCGGTGCGGATTAACTCGATTCAAGTCATGAGCGGGGCGGATGCAGCGGATAAAGAAATTATTCAGCGCATGAAAGAGCACGATATCGTGATGACACAGGATATTCCACTTGCTGCTGAAGTGATTGAGCGGGGCGGTATAGCGATACATCCACGCGGAGAGATTTATACCACAGCAAATGTCAAAGCACGTCTACACTTGCGCGACTTTATGGATACTTTACGGGGCGCAGGTGTACAAACTGGTGGTCCAGCCCCGATTTCTGAACGTGATAAGCGCGAATTTTCCAGTAGCTTAGATCAAACCATTCAAAAGCAAAAACGTAAAACGGCACAGAAGTAAAAACCATGCCATCTAAAACAAATCTAGCGACGACCTATGCGCTGTTGGTCTTTATTTGGTCGACCACGCCACTTGCCATCGTTTGGAGTGTCAGTGATATCAATGCGTTTTGGGCACTGACATTACGCTTTTTTATCGCATTACCCTTGGCTGTCGCATTATTGTTTATTTTTAAACATAAACTGCCGATGGATAAAACCTCGCTGCACAGTTATTTGGCGGGGGCGTTTAGTTTTATTGGTTCTCAGATTTTTACCTATATGGCAACGGCCTATCTCAGCTCAGGTATTATTGCCCTGATGTTTGGTTTAGCGCCAATTATGACGGGGCTGATCGGTCGTTTCTTCTTTCATACCTATCTGCATCGCTTGCAATGGATTGGGATGTTGATTGCCGTCTGTGGTTTAGCCATTATTTGCTTAGGCGGCAGTGATCAGCACGTACAGCCTGTTGGTATTGTCTTAATGTTAATGAGCGTATTCGTCTACTGTATGTCGATTTTTTGGGTGAAAAAAGTCAATGCGCCATTACAGCCCATGTCTCAAGCCACAGGTTCGATTCTTATCTCAGCACTATTTTCTGCCGCGATGTTACCGTTTATTTGGCAGTATGTACCGACACAGATGCCTTCAACTAAAGCGCTCATTGGCTTATTTTATGCAGTGATTATGGCTTCATTGATTGCGATGTTTTGTTATTTCAAACTGGTACAAAACATTAAGGCGACAACTTTGTCTTTAACAACAGTTCTCACACCGATGCTTGCGATGTTGTTCGGGGCACTGTTAAATGATGAAAAATTAACCTTGATGGTGTTCTTAGGGGCGATTGTACTGTTGACTGGTTTATTTGTGTATTTCTACAAAGACTTACAGGCAAGTCGTGAGCTTGCCCGAAAAACACAAGCTTCGAATTAAAGCTTTTGCTGAGTCAGTGCGATGCATTCAGCCAATTTAACCCGGTCTTGAGGGAGCAGCGTGATAAAATAGGCACCCGTACGGTACAAGTTGCTTTCTTCTTCACGGCTATAAACCACTTGCGCAGTTGCCGCAATATGGAAGAAATTTTCAGGGTGGCTTAAGGTCACATGGATATAAGTACCTTCTTTAATCGCGCGTTCGCTAAAAAAGCTCAAACCAGTCTCTGAAAAATTCACATGCTCAGGCACTGGTAACATGCTTTGTACAATTGCGTCGTATAAAGAACCCGTAATAAGGTTTAACTTTTGGTTAAATAAGGATAAGATTCGAGCAATTTGTTGATCTTTCTCAGCTAATTGTTCTAATTCGTAGTTGAGTGCATGATCAAATTGATCTAATTCAGCAAGTAGTAGAAAATAGCGCGGCAATACAAAATTAGGATCGTAAGGATCATTCAGTGCAACATCATCAGAGATAATCTGATAGTTGATGCGCAAAGCAGCATCGATACGCGACATTACACGGCGTTCAGTTTGAACGCTTTGATGCTGTAAATTTTCCATAATATATATTACCTCGGACTAGATGGTTATGTTTAAACCAATCTCGCTGTATATAGGGTTGAGATACACTCGCGCTCGGCGCAGTAACCACTTTATTTCTTTTATTGCTCTGGTATCCATGATCGGCCTCACGCTTGGTGTGGCAGTCCTTATTACAGTTTTATCTGTGATGAATGGTTTCGATCGTGAGCTGAAAACTCGTGTCTTAGGAATGATACCTCAAGCCACTGTTTCTTCAACACAAATTTTAACAAATTGGCCTGAACTTGCAAAAAAAATTGAGCAGCATGAGCATGTTCAAGGGGTCGCACCATTCACCCAATTACAGGGAATGTTGACGGCACAAGGTCAAGTGTCTGGCATTATGGTCAGTGGGATTGAACCTCAGTATGAAAAAAAGGTATCAATTATCCAAGACCATATGGTGGAAGGCAGTATCGATAACCTGAAAAAAGGTGAGTTTGGTATTGTCCTTGGCAAGCAAATGACAGATGCCTTAGGTTTAGGCTTGAATGACAGTGTGACCTTGGTGCTTCCTGAAGCAACACCTTCTCCTGCTGGGGTCGTTCCGCGTTTTAAACGATTTAAAATTGTGGGTATTTTCAGTATTGGTGCAGAAGTTGATTCGATGATGGGCTATGTGGCCCTGAACGATGCGTCGACTTTATTAAGACTGCCAGATGGTGCACAAGGCATCCGTATGAAGTTGGATGATATTTTTGCAGCGCCACAAGTGTCTCAAGAAATTGTGCGTGATCTACCTGCAAACTTCTATGCTTCAGATTGGACTTATACACACGGCAATCTATTCAGCGCGATTCAAATGGAAAAGGCAATGGTAAGTTTATTGCTGTTCTTGATTGTATTGGTTGCGGCATTTAATATCGTGTCTTCATTGGTGATGGTGGTCACTGATAAAAAATCCGATATTGCCATTTTGCGTACTCTAGGCGCTTCACCGGCTACAATCACGCGGATCTTTATGGTGCAAGGTACAGTGATTGGGGTCATTGGTACGGTGTCTGGGGCGATTTTAGGGATTATCGCTGCATCGAGTATTAGTAATTTAGTCGGTTGGTTGAATACAACACTGGGCTTAAATATGTTTGATGCTTACTTCATCAACTATTTACCGTCTTATTTAAGATGGCAAGATGTTGTGGTGATTGTGTCCTTATCATTGGGTCTTAGCTTTATCGCGACTATTTATCCGGCTTTACGTGCAGCTAAAGTTCAACCTGCAGAGGCACTACGCTATGAGTAATTTAGTTTTAGATGCCCAAAACATTACCAAATCTTTTACCGATGGGAAGTCTACAGTCGATGTGATTCGTGGACTTTCATTACAAGTCAAAGCGGGTGAGTTTGTTTCGATTGTGGGGTCAAGTGGTTCTGGTAAAAGTACGTTGTTGCATGTATTGGGTGGCTTAGATCGTCCAACATCGGGTCAAGTGTTGATTAATGGTCAACGCTTTGACACTTTAGGTGAAGCAGAGCGTGGTTATATACGTAATGAGCATTTAGGTTTTGTATACCAATTCCATCACTTACTACCTGAATTTACCGCCTTTGAAAATGTCGCAATGCCATTAATGTTACGGAAGTCGAGTAACTTCAAAGAAGTCAAGCAGCAAGCTGAATATCTCTTGGAACGCGTTGGACTTTCCCGCCGTATGACACACAAACCCGGTGAGCTTTCGGGTGGTGAACGTCAACGTGTGGCTTTGGCCCGTGCATTGGTAGCAAAACCTAAGTTGATGATGGCTGATGAGCCTACAGGGAACTTAGACCGTAAAACTGCAGTGAAGATTTTTGAGTTGCTATCTGAGTTGCGTAAAGAATTTAACATGGCCATGTTAATTGTGACCCATGATGAATATTTAGCGCAATCTGCCGATGCGATTTTGCATATGCAAGATGGTTTATGGGTAGATGACTAAGCGCTAAATTGATTTCGCAAAAATTAGTGGATTAAGATTGTTTGATTGAAGCTCACCTCGGTGGGCTTTATTATTGCCAGCACATAATAAAAATAATGATGACTCATGTTGCAAAGCTTTTGTATTGGCTGGATTTCAGGCATTTCTTTTATGGGGTTCAGGTTTTGGAATCCACAACTCTCGACAGCTCAGTTACTTTTTATCGTCCTGATTTGGCTAGGTTTACAGCTTTGTATTTCACCAAAACTAAAAAGTATCTTTTCGAAAATCTTACAGCTCAGTACAAATTTATGCATGGGTGCAATTCTCGGCTTTAGTTTCGCTAATACTCAACTCGATCAGCGTTTGGCATTGGTTGAGCATCAGAGCAGACAAGGCGAGTTTATTGCGTATATTCCACAGATCAGCCAACTCAAAGACCAAGCGATTCAGCAAAAAATCGAAGTGCTCAATCTGAATAATCAGATTCAATATTTTATGGCGTATTTACCCAATTCAATTTTGCAAAGTCATGAGCAGACGATCCAGTTGGTTCCTGGACAATATTATCGAATGTATGGTGAGTTACGACCTACCCAAAGCTATGTGACAGAAGGTGCATTTGACCAAGAGCGGTGGAGCGTACAGCAAAATATACATGCTAGTTTAAAGGTGAAGTCGGTCGAATTGATACCACCCCAACAAATGACTGCAATGGGCTATGGCCAGCAGTATCAACGACATCAAGGTGTGTTACATCAGTTCAAAATAAAAGTCGAACAGCAGCGTTTATATTTAAGAGCGTTTATATACCAACAGCCGCTGCGGAATCATGGCTTGCTGCTAGCACTGCTTACAGGTGATAAAAGTTTACTCACTGAAGGCACCAGTGAGTTATTTCAACGCTTTGGGATGAGTCATTTACTGGCGATCTCTGGTCCGCATGTACTGGTTTTTGCCAGCATGCTCTGTTGGGCGATGCAGTTGGGTATCCGTAAATATTGTCCCAAAATTTATCTCAAATGGCCTAAACAATATGTATTGGTCGTGCCCTTTATCTTCTGTGTCCTTCTATATTGCGCATTTACTGGCTTTGAAATACCTGCACTGAGAACGCTGACGATCTGCCTAGTCGCCAGTAGCATGCTTTTGTTACGGCAAACCATTCAGCCTTTTCAACTGCTGGTTTTTAGTGCCGCAATTTTATTGCTCGTGGATCCCTTTAGTATTTTATCCGCAGCATTTTGGTTGTCTTATGGCGCATGCTTTATTTTACTGCGGATTTATCAAACCTTAAGGAAGCATATACTGTCTCAAACAGAAGTCATTTTTTGGCAAAAGTTAAAACATTCAATGTGGTTGATGGTGGAATCACAATGGAAAATCTTTGTTGCCTTATTTCCATTGATGGTGATTTTTTTCAAGCAAGTCACGTGGATTAGCCCATTAAGTAATTTATTCGCCATCCCGTGGCTAGGGGCAGTGGTGGTTCCTTTAGATATCATCGGAGGGGCACTTTCATATATTTCTACACCTTTGGCGCATTTGGTCTTTTTATTCAATGATCTTTGTCTAGAAGTGTTATATGTATTTCTCTATGGCTTAGATCGACTCTTTGCACCACAAATGCAAGATGTCGCATTGACGTCCACTCAGATCGTACTGTTGATACTCACGATAGTAATCTTATTTTTACCTGAAGGAATCTTGCCAAAATATTGGGCGGTCATTGCCTTTTTTGCTCTGTTTATCCAATGGAAAAATTCAGCAAATTTTCAACTTTCAATTTTAGATGTGGGGCAAGGGCAGGCGATCTATATCCGTTCTGTAGATCATCACATGATGGTGGACTTCGGTGGAAACTATGATGAAAGTCAATTTAGTGTCGGGCAGAATATCATCCGGCCATTTTTGAGTGTGAATGGTGTCCATCGACTAGATCGGGTGTTATTGACTCATTTAGATCAAGACCATAGTGGTGGCTTTTTCTCATTGGAGCAACAGCTTGATATTGGGCAGCTTTCAAGTAATGAGCGGGTACAAACCACGAACCAAGCTCCACAGCGCTTATGTCAGCGTGGTCAGCAGTGGAATTGGGATCAGCAAGTCTATTTTGAAATACTCTCGCCAAAGCCTGAAGATCTGACAGATGCTCATTGGAATGCCAATGAACGCTCTTGTGTACTGTATGTGATGGTCAAAGGCGTCAATGGGCCACGACGTTTTCTATTGATGGGGGATGCGGGTTGGGAGACGGAATATCAAATATTACGTGATTATTCAGACCTAAAAGTCGATGTCTTGGTACTTGGACATCATGGTAGTCAGCACAGTTCATCCTATGCATTTTTAAACCATTTTAAGCCCAAGTTGGCGATTGCTTCTGCGGGACGCTTTAATCGTTATGGGCATCCAGCAAAGATGACCCAAACACGACTCAAACAATTAGACATTCCACTCTTGCAAACTGCACAGAGTGGAAGTATTCATTTCAAGCAAAATAAACAGCAAATCGAGTTGATCGAAGAGCGAACAAAGTATAAATGGCTCGATCTATATCGCAGCCTATCAAAAGAATCCGAATAGAGAAACTCGCTCAAGGGCAGGGCTTGAAGATGTTATTCAGCCACTGTCATTGTTTGCTGTTGTTGATATTCCTCACGAATATCATGGATGCGTTGAGCAGCCTCTTCATCACTAATATTGTATAGATTTCTCAATTTAGGATTGGCTTTAAAACGTTTATAGCTCCAATGATAATGCTCTGGATAACGATGAATTAAATCTTCCACTGCTTTAAAGATAACCATCGAGCCATCATCTGCATTGCCTTGATAAATGCTTTCATCGATGGGTTCGATATGCATATCAAAACCATGATTATCATTACGAATGGCGTACAGTAAGAGCGCACGTGCTTTGGTTTTTTGAATCAGTTTGGCACTTAAATTACTGGTTTTTAATGGGATGCCAAAATAAGGGATCATTTCACCGCCGGCATTGGGCGTATGGTCTGGCAAAATCACCGTCGTCCCACCTTGTTTTAACGCTTTGAAAATTTGACGAACACCTGATTCATCGGTTGGAACCAATGTTGCTTGCTCGCGGCTTCTTGCAGCACGAACAAAGTTGTTGGCAGATTCGCTTTTCACTGGCTTGTACATGATGGTCATTTTGGTGTACTGCGCAATCCACGCATTCATGATTTCCCATGTGCCAAAATGCGGGACCACAAGGACAACGCCTTTTTGTAAGGCCAGCGCATCATGTAAATATTCAGCGCCATGTACGTGATGAATTCGTTGAATATTTTTTTCAGTACTTGCACCCCAAATGTTGAAAAATTCAAAATAAGAACAAAGTTCGTTTCGAATCGCTTGTTTGGTGAGTTGAATGCGAGCTGACTCTGATAATTCAGGCAATGCAATTTTCAGATTGCGTTGAATCGTAGAGTAGGTTTTAGAGATTTTTAAAACATTGACTAACCCAGCCAAACCTTTTGCAATTAATCTTGAAATTTGAATAGGTTGACGGCTGATAAATTTTAACAGGTGATATGTGGTGTCCTGTGAATTTTGGTCGGTCATCTTGTTTAAGTCTGATACAAATGAAAGAAAATTTAAAATAATTATAGGGGAAAATGAATTGATTAGACAGTTATAGCGATTAGCGTGTATATAATGACTACAAATTAACGATTAACTAGGTTTTTTTTATGTCCGAATGGCCACCAAAACCTGAAGAAAAACAGCAAAGTTCTTCAAACAATATCCAGCAGCCAACTGGAAATGAATGGAAAATATTAGAAAAAGCCGTGCTTTCTTCCGTTGAGGAACAACGTAGAGCACGTAGATGGGGTATATTTTTTAAATTTTTAACCTTTGCTTATTTGCTATTTATTATCATTGCGATGGCAAAAAGTTGCAGCATGTCGTCATCTGATCCTGCAGCAACAGCGGGTTCACATATTGCCGTGGTTGATATCATTGGGACCATTGCAGCGGACAAGCAAAGTGTAAACAGTGCAAATACCATCAAAGCTTTGAAAAAAGCCTATGAAAATAAACAGAGCAAAGCGGTTGTTTTAAATATTAATTCACCGGGCGGTTCACCTGTTCAGTCAGATGAAATCTGGCAAGAAATTCAGTACTTGAAAAAAGCCCATACCGATAAAAAACTGTATGCCATTATTGGTGATACTGGTGCTTCAGGTGCGTACTATATTGCTTCTGCCGCAGATGAAATTATTGTCAACCCTTCAAGTTTAGTGGGTTCAATTGGCGTGATTATGCCGAATTATGGTGTTAGTGGTTTGATGCAAAAGTTTGGTGTAGAAGATCGCACCATGACTTCGGGTGAGAACAAAGCGATTTTATCCATGACTCAACCTGTCGATGCTGCACAAAAAGCACATGTTCAAGGTGTACTCGATAACGTTCATGCGCATTTCATTAATGCCGTGAAAGAAGGTCGCGGTAAGAAATTAAAATCGAATGATCCGGCTATTTTCTCAGGTTTATTTTGGACGGGTGATCAGGCTGTGAAGCTGGGTATTGCTGACCGTACAGGTAGTTTGAATAGCCTGAAACGTGAATTGAAAACTGAAAAAGCTGTGAACTATACCATTGAAAACAGCCCATTTGATTCTGTGCTAGGTCGTATGGGAAGTTCATTTGGTCAAGGTTTGGCAAGTGCATTGTCACAACAGGTTCAATCTGAAAACAGCACGAAGTTACAATGAAACCGTTAATTCATTTTGCGCACGCCAATGGCGTGCCATCACAGGTTTATCAAAAATTGTTTGATTTACTGAGTGATGAATATGATGTGATCTATGTGCCGTTACTTGGGCCAGATAAGCGTTACCCAATCGATAACCATTGGAAAAGCTTAACACAGCAAGTAATAGACAGTATTGTACGTCAGGCCAATGGACGTAAGGTGATTGGATTAGGTCACTCATTAGGTTCGGTTTTAACATTTCAGGCTGCGTTACAACGCCCAGAGTTGTTTGAACAAGTGTTAATGATTGATCCGCCTATGATCATGGGGAAAGAGTCTTTTGCTTTGCACATCGCCAAACTCCTCAAACTAAAAGTCGTCGATAAAATGTCGCCGGCAGGCTTGTCGAAGCGTCGTCGTGATCATTGGGACAGTCGTGTACAAGCAGCAGAGCTTTTAAGGCCGAAAGGTTTTTATAAAGATTTCGATCCAGACTGTTATCAGGCCTACATTGATCATGCTTTGATGGACGATAAACTGCGTGGTGGGGTGGAATTAACGATTTCACGTGATGATGAGGTTCATATTTTTCGAACAAACCCTTCACTGTGGTGGTTACCTCAGGCTCAACCACAAGTGCCTGTACAGCAGTTAATTGCAGAGCAGGGACCATTTTTGGCTCGGCACTTTCCACAAATGGTCGAGAAAAAATTTGCGATTCCATTTAAAGTTGTTGGTGGGAGTCATATGTTTCCATTAGAAAAACCAGTAGAAACGGTGGAGTTAATCAAACAAATGTTAGCGGTTCATACCAAACATGAATGATTAAATGTACTCAAATAAAAAACGCATCCGAGGATGCGTTTTTTTTTTCTATTTAAAATAGATAAAAACTGATTTTAAAACTTGCAGAATTGAACAGGTGCTTGCATCGGTTGATTGCGATATAACACCCCATCTACAGTATGTTGGATCGTACCATTACAGATCCATTCTGCGACTTGAGGGTAAATCACATGCTCAAGCACATGAACGCGATCTGCTAAACTTTCAGCATGATCATGCACATTGACTTTAAGCACACCTTGAGCAAGCGCTTGGCCAGCATCTAGCTCTGCAGTCACGTAATGAACTGTACAGCCATGGAAGACATCACCAGTGTTTAACACACGTTGATGAGTATGCATGCCTTTATAATTTGGCAACAAAGAAGGGTGGATGTTAATCATTTTCCCTTCCCATGCTTTGACAAATTTAGCGCTTAAAATGCGCATAAAGCCTGCCAAAATCACCAAGTCAACATCCCAGTCGAGCAGTTGTTGATGCATTACATCATCAAAAGCTTCACGACTTGGATATTGTTTGTGTTCAATGACTGCAGTTGCAATCTTTGCTTTTTCTGCACGTTGCAGTGCAAAAGCGTCAGGTTTATTGGAAATTACCCCAACGATTTGACCTGATAGATTGGCATCGATCAGGGCTTGCAGGTTGGATCCGCTGCCTGAAACAAGTACAGCAATTTTAATCATGAACGTTGCTTATGCGAAAACTACACGGATTTTTTCGTCAGCGCCTTCAACAGATTCAGCATTGTCTGCAATGTGACCCATTGTGAATGCTTTCTCGCCAAGGCTGTTGAGTAATTCAACAGTTTTGTCAGCATCAGCTGCATCAACCACGAGAACCATACCTACGCCACAGTTAAATGTGCGGTACATTTCAAATTGTTCAACACCACCTTCTTTTTGAAGTAGTTTGAACAATTCTGGCCATTCCCAAGATGCTTCATTCACTACCGCTTGAGCACCATTTGGCAGTACGCGAGGTAAGTTACCCGGTAAACCACCACCAGTGATGTGTGCCATTGCGTGTACATCCACTTCTTTCAATAACTGAAGAATTGGTTTTACATAAATACGAGTTGGTTCCATTGCTGTATCTGCAAGTGGACGACCATCAACGATTTGAGTAAGGTCAACGTTTTTCACATCTAAAATTTTACGAAGAAGTGAGTAACCATTTGAGTGTGCACCAGAAGATGCAACACCAACTAAAACGTCACCCGCTTTAACTTTAGAGCCATCAATAATTTTGCTTTGCTCAACTACACCTACGCAGAAACCTGCAAGGTCGTAGTCTTCGCCTTCATACATACCTGGCATTTCAGCAGTTTCACCGCCAACCAATGCACAGCCTGCAAGTTCACAACCCGCACCGATACCAGTCACAACATTTGCTGCAACGTCAACGTTGAGGTGGCCAGTTGCATAGTAGTCAAGGAAGAACAGTGGTTCAGCACCACATACGAGAAGATCGTTTACGCACATTGCAACCAAGTCTTGACCAATTGTGTCATGACGGTTCAAATTCAATGCTAAACGTAATTTTGTACCAACACCATCTGTGCCAGATACGAGAACAGGTTCTTCATAACCTTTAGGAATTTTACAAAGAGCGCCGAAGCCGCCTAGACCGCCCATTACTTCAGGACGTGCAGTACGTTTCGCGACAGATTTGATACGATCGACTAACGCGTCGCCCGCTTCAATGTCGACACCTGCATCTTTGTAGCTTAAACCAGTGTTTGGGGTAGAAGTTGAGTTGCTCATAATGAAGTCTCCGCATTCGCGCGGGGATTATAACCTGAATATGCAAAACTCTTATGCTATTTCGCACTAAAATGTTATCTTTATTAAAATATTTTCTTTTCTATAACGATTACATTGAAAAAAGGTGACTTTATATGGGTGATCGCACCTTGCGCCGAATTTTTATTCTTGCTGGGATAGCATTGATCCTATGGGTTTTATACTTATTAAAGCCTGTAGTTGTTCCTTTTATCGGCGCATTTCTAATTGCATATTTATTTAGCCCTTTAGTCGATAAATTACATAAAATTGGTTTGCCGCGCTGGTTGTCGATCAGTTTGGTCTTTGTTGGAATTGGTGTCGCTATTTTCCTTGCAATGTGGTTCCTCGTACCACTGGTATGGGAACAGTTGATGTATGCGAAAAACAATATTCCAGGCAATATTCACTGGGTGAATTACACCTTCCTGCCATGGCTATCTGAAACATTTAATCTTGTACCAATGGAAATTGATACCGAGCAAATGTCAGCAGCGATCATGGAATATATTCAAACCAATTATAGTGCAGACAGTATTCAAGCCATGTTATTAAAAGTGGCTCAATCAGGTCTGAACTTCATACAAATTGGTGGCACGATTGTCTTAATTCCAATCATTGCCTTCTATTTCCTATTAGATTGGGAACGTATGTTAGAAAACATGCGTCGCCTTATTCCACGCAAATACGAAAAAAGCACATTAACCATCGTAGGCGAATGTCATGAAGTTCTAGGCGCATTTGTAAAAGGCCAGTTCTTGGTGATGTTCTTGTTGGGCGTTGTATATGCGGTTGGACTTCAATTGGTGGGTATTGAGGTTGGCATCATCATCGGGATGATTGCAGGTTTAGCCAGCATTATTCCGTACTTGGGTTTTGCAGTCGGTATTATTTCGGCAGTTGTGGCATGTCTATTCCAATTCGGTTTAGATTGGGTGCATTTGGCCTTAGTGCTGGTTGTCTTCATGGTGGGACAGGCGATAGAAGGTTATATCCTACAGCCGTTCTTACTGGGTGACAAAATTGGTTTGTCTCCAGTGGCCGTGGTTTTTGCAGTACTTGCAGGCGCACAATTGGCAGGACTGCTCGGAATGCTCATTGCATTGCCAGTCGCAGCAATTATTGTGGTGTTATTACGTCATGCGCGTGAAAATTATGAGAAAAGTAATTTATACCGAAATGATGTACTCGTGGTGAATGATGCTGAAATTGGCACATTAAGCGTAGAAACCAATCAAATTGCTGTCGATATTGAGCTCAAAAATCAGTCTGCAAATTCGCTGCAAGATCCTGAAATTTCGAGTAACATTGAACGATCAGAACATAAAGATTGATAAGGCCAAAATATAGATATGCGTCAATTGCAGTTAGATATAGAACCTCAGCTCGATGCCCGAATTAGTGATTTTTCTGGGCCGAGTTGGGGACATGTAATCGATGGTGTACGTCAATTACATGCAGGATTAATGAATCGTTTCTATATCTATGGCGGAGCTGGCACAGGAAAAAGCCATTTACTGTCTGCAATATGTGATTCATATTTAGAAATTGGCAAATCAGCAATTCAAGTTTCATTGCTTGAATTGCTAGATGCGCCCACTGAAGCGATTACTTCACTAGATCGCTATGATTTGGTGGCTTTAGATGATATTGAAGCCATCAGTGGAGTTCCACATTGGCAAAAAGCCGTTTTTCACCTGATTAACTATAATAACGAAGAAGGTGGTCAATTGGTCTTTTCATCTCGACTAGCGCCAATTGAACTCAAACTTGAACTGCCAGACCTACAGTCTAGATTAACTCAGGCTGTTAGTGTGAAAGTGCCGAATGGTAGCTTATACGCAGACCGTCAAGCGCTCGTGAACTCTGTTTTAGCGCGACGTGGCATCCATATGGATCAACAAATTGTGGATTATTTGTTGGCACATGGGCCACATCAGGCGTCTATTTTACTTCGTTCTTTAGAACAACTGATTCAGATGTTAAAAGGTGAAAAAGTCAAATTGAGTCATGCCAATTTAAGACAAATTTTTGCCCTAATTGATGAATATCGGTAAGCAATAAAAATTCTTGAGTAATTACTCAAGCTGTGACAAAGTACATAAAAATATTTTAATGTTGCAAGGATTGTGCAACTTAAGAATAAAAAGATAAAAAATATTTAAGGAGATGGATATGCTCAAACAGAGCATAGGCATTGGCATGCTTCTCATGGCAGGTCATGCATTTAGCGCAGAAATTATCGTTACAACCACTGAAGATGTTGTAAAGGATGACAAGGAATGTTCACTTCGTGAAGCCATAGAATATATCAATAATGGTATGCCAGAAGCCGGATATAATGGTTGCGGGGGTAAAGACGCCTATGCCTCAATTTCTCTGAAAAAAAATGAAGTTTATAAACTCACTAAAAAAATTGATATTAAAGCAGAACTTAATCTGAAAACGGCGTATGACAGTAACGTCAATGAAGATGTCGTACTCGGTCTTAATAATGCCGTCATTGAAATGACGGGTAAGGATCAAATTTTTAATATTAATGATGGCGAAAAAGAACTACTTGCTATCAATTTTAAAGAAATTTCATTTAAAGGATGTAAGCAAGATCAATGTGCTGATAAAGGCGGAATCATTTTTAATAATGAAAAACTCACACTTGAAAATGTAAAGTTTGAAGATGGCTATGCACGACTTGGTGGTGCAATCTACAATGTTGGATTTTCAGAAGATGGCGCAGCTGTAGCCAGCCGTCTATATATACGAACCACGATTTTTCAAAACAACAAAGCGGTAGATGGGGGTGCAATTTACTCAGAAGCACCGGCTTATGAAATCTATACATCTTTGTTCAAAAATAATGAAAGCACTTCTGGTCGAGCGATTGTTTACAATCAAAATGGGCTCGCAGACATCAGCAAGTTGGTGTTCAGTAACCCTCAAAATATCATTGCCAATAGCACCTTTTTCAAAAACAAAGGTTTTGCTGTCAACTTACGTGATGGTTTAGCACTCAATAATATTACAGTACTGAAGAACAGTGGCGGTATCGAACTAAATAGTACCTCTGAGCATGCTTATTTAGCCAATAGTGTGGTGATTGGTAATGCGCTCAGTGGTACCGCTCAAGATTGTAAAGTCGTGAACTCAGGAACAGACCAATCTGTTTTTTATAACAACTTAGTGGCTGCGAGTTGTCCTGTTGGGCCTGCTGCAAATTTAAATGATGTGTGGTCTGGGACGAGTTTAATTGCGGGTGAAGATGAAGGTAGCTGTAAAACCTTAACAGAAGATCGTAACGCACTTTTCTGTCCATTTACCACAGCAAATAACGCATTTATTGGTTATTTACGTCCTCGTATTTTATTAGATTACGAAACGATTTTCTCAAGCCCGATATTAAATAAGGGGAAGACAACAGCAGATGGCAATGAGCATCATGTGTATTGTGAGTCTTCTGATCAGCGTGGAAAAAATCGTAATTTGGATGATGTTTGGTGTGATCGTGGGGCTATCGAAATTGTGGTTCCTGTGAGTATGCCTCGATTAGGTAAAGACATACGTACAGGTGAAGTGGCCAAGTTTAATATTTTAGATGCATTAGGTGACAGTGATTTAATTCCAAAAGAAGAATGTACAAAAGTGATGGGTATGGCAAATCCTACGGGTGAGCCATGGCAAGATGGTTGCCCAATAATTGTACAAAGCACCGAATCTAAAGGTAAATTTACACTGAATTTGAATGGTGATTTTGAATACACGCCAAATGGAAATTGGCATGGCGCAGATATTTTTGAATTGCGTGTGGTGACGTCTTCAACCCGTTTTAATACTTCGGCAAAAAATTATTTAGCTGCAGAAGTGCGTATTTTCCAAGAACCAAACAATGAAATGGAAAGTAAAACCGTTAAAACATCAGGTGGTGCTCTAGGCTGGGCGAGTATTTTTGCGTTGCTTGGCTTAGTTGGATTTCGTCGCTTTAAAAAATAGTCTGGATAGAATTAAGGACAGCACATGAAAAATTATAAAAAAGGATTGCTGGCGGTCATGGTCCTTGCGGCTATGTCATCTATGGCAGCGACAAGTAACATCATCAAAGTTACGACCTTTGATGATGAAAATGGAGAAAATCTCAATCAATGTTCTTTACGTGAAGCAATTGAAACTGCGCGTAAAAACAAATCTTTTGGTGGATGTAATGTCGGCAATCCAAATAATGGGCAGACCGATTATATTCAACTTGAAGCAGGTGAATATCTTCTGACCAAAGGTGAGTTAGTTCCGCTCAATCAGATCGTGATTGAGGGGAAAAGTCGCTTTAACTATGATTCAAAAAATTTACTGACGCAGAAATTTCCTGCCTATGAAGATATTAGAACGACGATTAATGCCCAAGGCAAATCGCGTATTTTTAATACTTCACGCTCAGAAGCCAACTTTATCGTCAATAATGTACGCCTTACTGGCGGGATGGCAGAAGATCGAGGTGGTGCTTTGTATTTAGGGGGAGCATTTACCTTAAATAATGGTGCGATAGAAAACTCTCAAGCCAAAGTTGCTGGCGGTGCAATCTACTCCGTTGCGCATAATATGTCGAAAAAAACATTATTGGTGAGCAGTTTAGTTCAGGGTAACGTTGCACCTAAAGGTAGTGTTGTTGCTATGGACTGTATCGGGAACTTGGGGGATACCCAGCCTGAAATTGTGTTCCAGCAAAGCAGTATTATTCAAAATGGTTCATCCACGAGTAATAGTGTGATGGACTTCTGTGGAAATGCCAAAGTTGAATTGACAGCAAATACGATTGCAAAAAACCAAGCAAATCCAAGTACGGGTAGTATTATCCGTGCCATTTCTCAGGGAACGGAACGTTTAAGTGCTTTCTCTAGCTTCGTTTTAACCAGTAATACAATAGTCGAAAATAATGCGGCTAGTACCTATTATTATGATAACAATGGTACAAAGGCTTGGTATTTCAATGTATTGGCCTACAATACTGGTGGAAAATCTTGTCGCTATCTGAATAATGCTGTACCTGATAATAGTCAAAAATTTGTTGCAAGTAATAATGCATTTGAACTGGCAGCCGCACAGTGTGATTTACCCGAAAGTGTGCTGAATAGTACGGAAAGCTTTCTGCAAAACCATGATGTAAGTAGCTATGCTTTGGGGACTTTATTAAGCGCCCTACAAACAAAATCTGCTTATAACTTGTATTTACCTTTGTATTACCCGAAAGCAATCGGCAGTGGTTTTGACTTGATCAATCTTGGCTTAGATGGCTGTAGTGATGCGGATCAACGGGGCATTTTGCGGATCACAGATGGTACCTTACAGTTATCACCTACGCAAAGAAACACATGTGATATTGGTTCGGTTGAGTTAATGAATTTAACCGCAGCAGATATGGCAGATATTACCAATGAGTCTTTAACAGCTCTGCAAGATAAGTATCAAAATACAATTGATGCCTTGAAAAAGGATATCGACGATCCAGATTATGCAGAATACAAAGTTGCCAATCAGGATGATTTAACAAAGTACGAAGCGGTATTAAGTGCATTAAAAAATAACCTTAAATATCGTGCAGTTTATTTTGATCCATTCCCTGCATCATTACCTCAAGAAGAGTCAGTGAATGGTAGTGCTGAAACACGACAAATTGCCTTAAATGCAGACAACTACACCGTGACGACTTCACCAATCGGCATTGGTAGTGAAATTACGGTGTCTAGTACAGGCGAAGCAAGTATCGTAGGTAATCCACCACATGACCTACACTGTGATTGGGATGCGGGAATAAAACAAATCGTTATATATCGCACTAGTGGGGCAACAACAGCGCCTACCGAATACGGTTTTTGTAAATATACGCTAAAACAAAAGACAGGGAGTCAGGCGGAATCCTCTGGTGTAGTACGTGTGGCCTTTAAAAATATGACCCCAGTGGCAAAAGCTGCCCAATATACGATTAGTCCTTCAAATAATTTGTCTGTTACCGTCAACAATTTATTAGAAAATGCTAATGATGATGGTGATGGTCCAGTTGCATCTATGCCAGCGGGTAAATCGGTATGGCATAAAAATGAAGAAGGCCAAATTATTCCAATTCGTTTTACGAAAATCCCAGCAGGTTTAAACTTTGAAGCTGAGTATAGTGGTAGCTGTCCGGCAAGTTATTTAAAGGAAACCTGCTACGGTGGCAAAATCACCTTCTCTGTAAAAAATGGCTTTAGTCAGTTTGACTATCCTGTTGAATATAGCGTTATCGATAGTGACGGCATTGCATCAAGTAATGCAATTCTGACCCTTAAGAATACCGCGAAAAATACCAACTCTTCTTCTAGCGGCGGTGGCTCAATGGGAGTATTTGGACTGTTGGCATTGATTGGTTTAGGTGTTTATCGTCAGCGTCGGTTGAGCAAGTAAGACAATAAAAAAAGCCTCGATAAGAGGCTTTTTTTATGGCTTAACTAATGTAATTGATTTGATTTTTCACAACACTGTTGTTTTTGATTAGTGAACGACAGCGATAGGTTGTAAGTATTTATTGATATACTCATCGCGAATAGCAGGTCGTTCATCAGGACTAGCTTTTTGCATACGTGTCGCGAGTTCTTTACGTTCTAAAGTACTCATTTTTTGCCACGTTTCGCGCATACGCTGCTTTTCACTGTCTGGAAGTTGGGTGAACCAATCCATGCGCTGTTGCAAGCTGACACGTTGATCTGCAGGGATCTCTTTGAGTGCCTGATACTTTTTAATTAAAGCCTGTTGTTCTGCTTCAGATAGCGAATCCCAAGTTTCATTGACTTGGGTATCTGCATCTTTTGAAAAAATCCAAAAGCGATCAAAGCCAGCAAAACTGGTTTGCAAAAAACTAAAAGCACAGAATGCAATTGCTAATTTTTTAGCTGCCATGTGGAACTTTGTCCTCACCCAGAACCATCAACATTTCAAGATCTTCCACCATTTGAGGGGAGAGCTTAGGGGTTGAAATCACCTGATTTTGTGGTTTGTCATCCAGTACAGTCGCATTCGGTAAAATGACAAAACCTGCAATTGCTGCTGCAAGTGCAAAGCCAGACATTTTCCAGAAACCATAACGTGAAGTTTCGCGCTGATGAATATCTTCAAGCACGTTATTCATGACAGTTGCTTTGTCTTTATGGTGCTGTGCGAGTCCATCAAGTTTGGAAGTTACTTGCTTTAAGAAATCATCTTGTTTCATTCGGATGATCCTCCCATATGTGGATTCAAATGTGCCAAAGCGGTACGTAAACCTTGAATGGCACGGTGGTAATGTGTTTTCACACTGCCTTCGGAACAATTCATAATTTCTGCAGTTGTATGCGTATCAAAGCCTTCCCAAGCTCGCAACATAAATGCTTGTTGCTGGCGGACTGGAAGTTCTGCGATAGCATCTTGTATTTCCTCTGCAGTGACAGCCTGATCCAGAAAGTCGAAAGGGTTTGGTGTAGATTCATCTACCACATCCTGTATCTCGACATCGTCGTCATCTAGGCTGACTTTTCTAAATAAGGAAAACGGCTGCGAACGACGTGCTTCTTTTCGACGCCAGTCTTGCAGCTTGTTATTTAAAATGGTGTAAAACAGGGGATACCATTCCTCTGTGGACTTTTCAGCATAAGCTTTATGTAAGGAAATAAAGGCTTCTTGCACCAAGTCCATGGCAATGCCATGTTGACTGTGCGTTGCACTTTCCATCATTACTAAAGCACGCCCCGTCACTTCATTCATGAAGTTTTTCAGGCGAGACTCAGCCGTGCTTTTTAAAACACTGCTGTCTTGCGTCTCGGACTTTTTGGGTGCTAAATCCATAGAGATGGAAAATCCTGTCATCGGATACCCACCATTATTTCCATATTCATATACAAATAACGATGGAAATAACGGTTAGGTTGACAAAAAGAATTATTATTTTTTCTAGTGTAGTCTATTTTTTTCGGGCTTAAGCGCTAAATACAATAAAATAACGATTTTACTGACGCTGACGTACCATTTCAAAAAAACAGATCGAGCCAGCAATGGCTACGTTTAACGATTCTTGACCACCCGGTTGAGGAATCGCAACGGCTTCTGCATGCTGTAATGCATACTCAGAAACACCTTGACCTTCATTGCCTAAAATCCACACACATTGTTGGCGCAAATTTTTGCTATACAGGTTTTCAGACTGATGAGAGCTTGTTGCATACACTGGAATTTTGAATTTAGTCAAAATATCTTCGAGGGCAATATTTTCAAAGGTATTTAATGAAAAATGTGCGCCCATACCTGCGCGTAATACACGCGGTGACCAGAGTGATGCAGAGCCTTTGGTACAAACGACTTGCTCAATACCTGCAGCGGCAGCAGAACGGAGTAGGGTACCTACATTTCCTGGGTCTTGAATGTTGTCTAAAATTAAGGTGTCTTCACTGAAGTTAAGCGCTTCACTTGAACTTGGTAAATCCACAATCGCTAAGCAAGCAATAGATGTTCCAAGTGTACTGATATCTTTGTATAAAGATTCACTTAGAATGAACACCGCACCTTGATATTGTTCCGCAATGCGGTCGAAATCAGCATGGTTAATTGCTTGTTCAGTGGTGAAAATCGATTTGATTGGACGTTTTGAGTCTAACCATGACAACACCAAGTGTGTGCCTTCCAAAACAGTTTGACCTTGTTTTTTACGGTAGGCATTTTGTTCGATTAAGCCGCGTAGGTGCTTAATTTTCGGGTTGTCTTTTGATTCGAGATAAATCAGAGCCATGAGGGAGATATCCACGAAAGTCAGCAAAAATACTGACTTTCGTTATAAGAAATTAATTATGGTATGACGTAACTAGGTCAACTTCGTTTTTAGAACCAATAATCACAGGAACACGTTGATGAAGTTCTGTAGGTTGGATGTCTAGAATGCGGACACGGCCTGTTGTAGAAGCACCGCCAGCTTGTTCCATCAACATACTCATTGGGTTTGCTTCATACATTAAACGTAGACGGCCTGCTTTTTTCGGATCTTTGAAGTCGTATGGATACATGAAGATACCGCTACGGCAAAGAATACGATGAATATCACCCACCATACATGCGACCCAACGCATATTGAAGTCTTTTTCACGCGGGCCAGTTTTACCTGCAAGAAGTTCGTCAATATAACGTTTTACAGGTTCTTCCCAGTGACGTTGGTTCGATGCATTAATTGCATATTCTTTAGTGTCTGCTGCAACCGCAATCGCATCTTTAGTTAATAAGAATTCTTTGCTTTCTGGATCAAAAGTAAAGAAGACTACGCCAGCACCGACAGTTAGAGCCATCATTGTTGATGGGCCATACAATACATAACCTGCAGCCGCTTGGTTAACACCCGCTTGTATGAAATCTTCAGCTTGCGTTACCGCATTTTTTGCAGGAAGAATTGAGAAAATTGTGCCAACACACATGTTGATATCGATGTTGCTTGAACCATCTAATGGGTCGAACAAGACAAGATAATCGCCATTTTCTTGAGCTGGTGTGAATTCATCTAATTCTTCAGATGCCAAACCGCCGACATGTGGATGAACTTTTAATGCATCGATGAGGTAATCATTTGAAATGACATCAAGTTTTTTTTGTTCTTCACCTTGAACGTTTTCGTGTTGCGCGCTACCCAATACACCAGCCAAAGCACCTTTTTGTAAAAGAAGGTCGATGTCTTTGCATGTATTACCAATTGTTTCAATAACTTGTGCTAATGCAGGAGTAAGATTACCACTTTGTTGTTGTAGAAATTGGGAAAGGGTGAGATTTGACATAACCGGAAAACTCCAAATATTAATTTATCAAAAATGATAAAATGTGATTGTGCAACATTTTAGATGAGAACGAAGGAAAAGAAAAATTAAACTAGACTATTTGTCGTGATTTTACCCTTGCAAGTCCTGAATAACATGCTATGTTGAATCTAATGTATAAATCGAAAGACAGGGAGCACAACAATGACCACACAAAAATTTGATGCGACTCCGACTGCAACTGAGGGATTGAATTTAGACGATATTTCTGCGGATACCGTAAAAGCTGCATGGAGCAGTTACGAAGCAAAAGCAGAGTATAAAAAGTTCAATAAACATGACCTCATTGAGTCGATGCAAACAGAAAAAGAAAATGCTGAACATCCAGAAGCAGAAGCGTAATGATTTGGATTGTTAAGCTAATTTTCTAGTTGGTAAAGCTAAGGATCTCGTTTTTAAAGTCGTTCACTTGTATTTTTAATTGGATATTTTCTTAAAGTTCTAAAGCCGCTAATCGAATTTATCCTGAGTTAAAGGGCTAAAATGAGTTAAAGCACAGAACGATGCAAATGAAACGATATAAATAAAATGATACCGGTTAAATAAAAAAGCACTCATCAATGAGTGCTTTTTTTTAGCTCAGACTTTTTCAAGTCTTATTTAAGTAGCGGAGGAACAGCTTCGTAGTTTATTTCTACACGGCGGTTTTCTTTCCATGCATTTTCATCATGACCCGCATTGATTGGCATTTCTTTACCATAGCTGACTGCTTCAAGCTGGTTAGGGCTTACACCTGTTGTAATCAGGAAGCTTTCAACAGCTTTGGCACGACGTTCACCAAGTGCCATGTTGTATTCACGAGTACCACGTTCATCGGTGTGACCTGTTAAAGCCACGCGTGAGTTAGCATTAGCAACTAGGAACTGAGCGTGAGCTTGAAGGGTTTGTAAGTCTTCATTGCTAAGCTCTGTACTGTCGTAGTCAAAGTGTACTACGCGCTTCGCTAAAAATGCTTTATTCGCTTCAGTTACACCTTTAGATGATGCACCTGCAAGGTTTTGTGCATTGAGTGCGGCATCTTCACTTAAACCTGAAGTGTTTACAGTGGTTGAGCCATTTGGGTTTTGTCCTGCTTGTACGTCTGCTGCAGGTTTACGGCTGGCACAACCAGTCATTACTAATGCTGTAGCTAAAACAGGTAGTGCAATCAGTTTCATCGCGTTCATATTGATCTCCATGACGGTTATTTATGATGTTTCATTAAAAAGTTATTGTTGAATAAATCATGCAGTGTTTATTTCGGTGCCCAAGCTGGTTCACGAACTTCACCTTGTTCACTTGGTAAATTCATGCGGAAACGACCATCTAAAGACATGATCGAAAGCAAACCACGGTTTGCTTCACGTGTTGCATACACCACCATTTGACCATTTGGTGAGAAGCTTGGGGATTCATCTAAACTTGTTGGCGTTAAAATATTGGTTACACCAGAACCAATGTCTTGAACCGCAACTTTATAGTTACTACCGCTAGGACGATGTACCAAAGCTAATTTTTTACCGTCCGCACTTAACGTACCACGTGCATTGAAAGCGCCACGGAAAGTCAAACGTTTGACACTTTCAGCACTTAAGTTGTAGGTATAAATTTGTGGAGAGCCACCACGGTCAGAGGTAAAAATAAAGGATTTACCGTCAGGGGCATAACGTGCTTCTGTATCAATCGCTGTGTCATTGGTCATGCGTTTTAATTGGCGAGTCTGTAAATCCATTTGATAGATTTCAGGATTGCCATGCATAGATGCGGTAAACAACATCGATTTACCATCAGGTGAGAAGCTTGGTGCACCATTCAGACCACGGAAACTTGCTACTTTTTCACGGTTACCACTTGCTAAGTCTTGGATGTAAATTGCAGGGCGCTTGGTTTCAAAAGAAACATAGGCTAGCTTTTTCGCATCAGGCGTCCACGCAGGGGACAGGATTGGATCTCGTGAAGTCAAAATGGTACGGGGTTGTTCACCATCCGTATCTGCAATTTGTAGGGTATAGCGCTGATCTGGTGTTGCTGCATTACGCAATACATAGGCAATACGGCCGCTGAAGTCACCTGGAATGCCAGTTAAAGCTTGATATATTGCATCACTGATCATATGCGCTGCTTGACGGTAACGTGAAGCAGGTACAGTGAGTAGTTCATTTAACAGGTATTGTTTTTTTTCAACATCATACAGTTGGTAGTGAATTTCATAAGAGCCATCTGCCGTTGTTTTTGATGTACCTGTCACGACATAGGGTACGCCCGCAGCTTTCCATGCATCTGCATTAGGCGAATTTATTGTTGCAGTTGCAGGTAAGTTTTTAGAGGCGCTGGTAAATTTACCTGAGCGGTTCAAGTCATTTTCAACCACTGGATAAATATTTGAGTCATTACTAAAAGGCACGATCGCAATTTTAGGTGCTTCTTCAGGAGCTTTAGTGATTTCGAGGTGAAGCTGCGCATGCGTTTGAGTCACTAAAACTGGGCTCAAAGCAGTGAATACGGCTAAGCAAAGAAGATGTTTACGCGTCATTTCCATCATTCGCTAATTACTCTAAAAATGTGAGTTATTGTCTGTATTTGGTTGTGTCACATAATGGCATGATTTTGAGATATTAAAAGCATGAAAATATGACTGAACTGTTATAACACTGTGAAAAATGCAGAGATTTTATCCGAGTTTCGTCAAGTCTAGCTTAAAAATGATGAACACAACATCACATTTTGGAATGAAAATGATAATTCTTTAGTTCTAGGATTCTATTTTTGAATCAAGTGTTTAGAAAATTTTAGTAATACTTGATGTTGCTGAGTCCCACATACACGGAGTTATATAGAACGAAGACAAAAAGGGATCAATTTGTCGGGGCTAGAGCTTCATAAAAGCTCAAGTATTGAAACATGCACGTGCAATCGATTGAGTATTCATTTTAGGAAAGGGTGTAACTGGGGGATGGATGTAGAAGATTAAAAATAAACATCATACCAGCGATGAAACTTGATCTTTTGAAGATAAGAAAAATTGGTATGGGGTGATTCATTGCTTAAGCACAAAAAAATCCCCACAAGGTTTGCAGGGATTTAAAAATTAACGTGATGACTTGAAGGTGGACGTAAAACTTTGAGCTTCACGTTTTGCATCTGGGTCACTCGGCATTGGGTATGGTGCAGCAGCTCGAATAGCAGCCTCAATACTGGCTTTCATATCAGGATCACTAGAGTTCACAATCACTGACCGAACTGAACCACTTTCAGTAAGGGTAACGCGAGCAGTCGCCGTTTTACCTGCAGAGTCAGAAGGCGTATCCCACGCACGCTTAATCCTATTTTCAAAATCACGTTTTGCTGTTGACGCAATTTTCTTCGCTTCAGCTTTTTTCTGTGCTGCCTCTTCAGCTGCTTTTTTTGCAGATGAAGCTTTGGCTTCTTCGGCTGCACGTTCGCGTGCTTCGGCATCGGCTTTAGCCTTTGCATCTGCCTTGGCTTTTGCATCAGCATCAGCTTTAAGTTTTGCAGCTTCCGCATTGGCCTTAGCTTTTGCATCAGCATCAGCTTTACGTTTTGCAGCTTCCGCATTGGCCTTAGCTTTTGCATCAGCATCAGCTTTACGTTTTGCAGCTTCTGCATTGGCTTTAGCTTTCGCATCAGCGTCTGCTTTACGTTTTGCCGCATCTGCATTGGCCTTAGCTTTTGCATCGGCATCAGCTTTACGTTTCGCCGCATCTGCATTGGCCTTAGCTTTCGCGTCTGCATCTGCTTTACGTTTTGCAGCTTCCGCATTGGCCTTGGCTTTTGCATCAGCATTGGCTTTAGCCGTTGCTGTAGCTTTGGCTTTGTCAGCTTCTGCTTTTCTTAATGCATCGGCACGGATTTTTTCAGCCTTGGCTTTGGCATCAGCATCTGCTTTTCGTTTGGCTGCGTCAGCATTGGCTTTCGCCGTGGCATCTGCTTTTGCTTTAGCCGCATCTGCTTTGGCTTCTTGTTGCGCTTTTAGTTTGGCAGCTTCAGCCGCTTTAGCTTGTTCTTGAGCACGCTTTGCATTGTCCGCAGCTTTTTGTTCAGCAAGCTGTTGTGCTTTTGCCGCAGCGAGTGCCTGTTGAGCAGCAATCTGTGGATCTGCCTTAGGTGGTTCTGCTGGCTTAGGCGGTGCAGCCGTTGGAATCTCGGGTGCTGGTTCAACGCTAGGTTCTGCAGTTTGTGTGATATGTTCAGCTACATTTTCATGCGCGGTTTCATCAAACTCTGTGACTTCACGTGTTACAGGTTTTAAATCTTCCGGTTTTACCAAAACAGTGGTTATTTTTTTAGGGGGCTCAGGTGGTTTACTCATGCCAAGATAAAGTAAGCCAACCACAGCGACGATATGCACACCTAGTGTGAAACCAATCGCAACGGCTTTTTGTTTAAAAGGCGGCTTGTTGAAATCTTTCATAAATTATTTTAATGGCTCAGTCAGTAAACCTACTTGTGTTAAACCTGCATCTTGAAGGGCAGACATGAGTTTCATGACTTCACCATAAGGACGAGATTCACTGCCGTTAATCAGGACACTCATTTGCTTTTTCTGTTCGTTGGCTTCATTTTGCGAAGCAGTTAAAACAGATTTTAGTTCATCGAGTGTGAGTACATCATTCTGATGATTTTTATCTTCGAGTTTGATCGTACCATCCGCCTCAAGTGTAACAATCGCAGGGCGATCTTCCG
Source organism: Acinetobacter amyesii (assembly GCF_002018365.1). Classification (GTDB taxonomy): domain Bacteria; phylum Pseudomonadota; class Gammaproteobacteria; order Pseudomonadales; family Moraxellaceae; genus Acinetobacter; species Acinetobacter amyesii. The sequence goes on along the minus strand of NZ_MVKX01000005.1, from coordinate 221,655 downwards.
CTTGCATAGGCGTGCCATTCGCCTGTGGTAAGTCAACTTTGACACCTGTGGTGATCATAGGTGCAGTGACCATGAAAATCACCAAAAGAACTAACATGACATCAATATAAGGTACGACGTTCATGTCACTTTTTAATGGTTTTTTGATGCGCTCAAAGCGTCCAGAACGTTGAATAGCCATTAGTCATTGTCCTGAGTTGAACCTACAGACTGACGTTGTAATAACGCAACCATTTCTTCGGCAAAAAGAGCACGATCGTTATAAACGGCTTCACCTTTGGCTGTGAAATGGTTAAATGCAAGTACAGCAGGAATTGCCGCAAAAAGACCAATGGCAGTTGCAATCAATGCCTCTGCAATACCAGGAGCAACCGTAGCAAGGGTGACTTGGTCAACATCTGCTAAACCAATAAAGGCGTTCATAATGCCCCAAACAGTACCGAATAAACCGACATAGGGTGCAACCGAGCCAATACTCGCAAGCGCGCCTAAACCATTTTCTAAATGTCCTTGGTCACGGCTTAAACCCACGCGAAGAATACGTTCTGTACCTTCAATTGATTGTTCTGCGCTGGCATGACGTTTTTTAAGTTTGAAAAACTCGCCTAAACCTTGATAGAAAACATCTTCAAGGCCAACACGTTTCGAGTTGAGCTGAGCATTGTTGTATAAAGTGTTGAGTTCGGCGCCAGACCAAAAGATTTTTTGGAAATGTTCATCGTCAGCCTGCGCTTTTTTATAACTCATGTGTAACTTGGCAATCAGATACCAACTGAATAACGAAGCTAAGAGCAGCAGGAGCATTACCAGTTGTACGACAGGACTTGCTTGTAAGATGAGGTCTGAAACTTTGAGTGTTGATTCTAGTTGAGTTGCCATAGTTACTACATGTGCCAAATAATTTTTTTAATCTTGTTCCAATTCTTTCAGAATCAGTTCACGTATTTCATCAGGAAGGCGACGGGGTTTCATCTCTGCACTGATACATGCCAATTCTACCTCACCTGATGCCAGCATAATATCACCACGATAAATATTTTGTTGCAACACAAATGACGTAGCCTTACACGAAACTACACTTGCTGTAACAGTAATCAGGTCATCCATTAATATAGGACGTGAATATTTCACATTAATTTTATGAACGACAAAGTTGTAATCTTTTTGATGCCAATAATGGTCTACACCTGAAGCGCGTAGCCATTCTGTGCGGGTACGTTCCATAAAGCGAATATGATTTGCGTGGTAAACAATGCCACCTGCATCTGTATCTTCAATATATACACGAATGTTGAATTCGAATTTATTCGCCATGAGAGTGTTCCGTCTTTATAAAATCTGAAAAATATTGGTCTGCACTTCAGCAAAGAATTAGTGCATTTAAAAATGGCGATAATTCAATGATTCGTCAAGTGCTTCAATGACGGGCAGTTTAGCACCGTGAGTCATCAGTCCAATGGCACAAGACACCAAAGAAGAATGTTTTAGGCTGAATTTAATTTAGTACAATAATTTGTTAAAAATTCTTGTAGATAGTTTTTAAATGTATTTTTTTTCATAAAATCAGTATGATATTAATTGTTAATTATTATAGAAACATATAGGAAAGATGTCAGAACAACAATATTTGCAATCACATATTTTACAAGAGACTAAAAGTGACTTAATAAAAGTAGAGTTGTATCACTCAACTGATTGGGTTGTAGCTGCTTCAATATTAGTTTCGGCATTAATAAGTGTTTTTGCGTTTTTCGTCACAATTTGTATAGTGAAGCGATCTACACAGAGTCAAATAGAATCTAATGTAAATTTAATAAATGCACAGAGTGAATTAAAAGTAAAAGAATTAAGAGCTATTCAAAAATTAGAAGAGTTAAAGGAGTTTAGAGCTCACATTGTTCAATATATTGCAGAAGCAGATCGATTTAGATTTTTATACACTCAGAACTTTTATTACGCTAAACCTTATTTTTTATTACCAAAAAGTAAAAATTATCAAATTGAGTTTTTAAGTTGTAAAGAAGAATTTCGAAGATTGACTTATTCAGTAATCATGTATTTAAAGGCTTTAGATCAAACTCAACATGAGCTGTCTTTAAAATTATTAGAGCTTCAACTTTTAGGATGTAAAATGACTGAAACTGAGACTGATGAAAAAATACATAATAAACTTACTGAAGAGTTTATAAAGTTACATCAACAGATCACTTTTATTTTGAGAGTTTTTTTAGAAGAAAATTATGGACAAACTTCAGGGAGCATTTAACTCCCTGAAGTCGTTCAGTGAGTTATTGTTTACTTATCTTTTGGCTCTGGTGGCGTCATCCCAAACTGTAAATAAGCCACATTGGTGGCAATACGTCCACGTGCAGTACGCATGATATACCCTTGCTGAATGAGGTAGGGTTCGATCACATCTTCTAGGGTCCCTGAGTCTTCTGCCATAGCAGCAGCTAGAGCTTCTACACCTGCAGGGCCACCATCAAAACGCTCAAGCAGCATCGATAAATAACGGCGGTCTAGCGTATCTAAACCATCTTTATCGACATTCAGCATGTCCAAAGCACGTTGAGCCATCTCTTGGGTTACTTCACCCGTGCCTTTGACTTGCGCATAATCACGGACCCGGCGTAATAAACGGTTTGCAATACGAGGTGTCCCACGAGCACGGCGTGCAACTTCTTGTGCACCTTCGGCAGTCATGGGTACATCCATCAAGTTTGCAGATCGAGTCACAATATGCGTTAAGTCTTTGACAGAATAAAACTCTAAGCGTTGTACGATACCAAAACGGTCACGTAAAGGAGAGGTCAGTAGGCCTGCACGAGTCGTCGCAGCCACAAGGGTAAAGGGTGGTAAATCCAGTTTGATCGAACGAGCAGCAGGGCCTTCACCAATCATGATGTCGAGTTGGTAATCCTCCATCGCTGGATAGAGAATTTCCTCGATGACCGGTGAAAGACGATGAATCTCATCAATAAATAAAACATCACCTTCTTCGAGGTTGGTTAGCATCGCAGCCAAATCGCCTGCACGCTCAAGGACTGGGCCTGATGTCGATTTTAAGTTGCCACCCATTTCACGCGCAATAATATTGGCTAGTGTGGTTTTTCCTAAACCCGGTGGGCCAAAAATTAAGGTGTGATCGAGTGCTTCTTCACGGCCACGCGCAGCACCGATAAAGATTTCCATTTGTTCACGGACGACAGGCTGCCCGATGTAGTCATCGAGGGAAGTTGGGCGAATGGCGCGGTCGAAGTGGTCTTCGGGTTTTTCTGAACCACTGATAAGACGGTCTTGCATAATTATTTAACTAATCTCTATATCGTTGTGGAAGAATCACGGCCTCAAAAAGCGATTGAACTTTAAATGCCATTGTATAGGCGATTCTCACTTTTGACTGGGCAAAAGTGACAAAACCCATTTGTTAAACTGATGCTACGTCCTTGTAGCACAGTTTAACGGCGACATCCTTGTCGCCTGCGTGATTCACATACTGTCTGTAGCTCTAAAAGGCAAAGTATGCAGTGCTCATTAGAAACTACAAATTATTTATTCATCGACTTTAATGCAGCACGGATAATGTCGCTGGCTTCAGTAAAGTCACCTTTGGCAGCATTCACTAATTTTTGTGCTTCAGCAGGTTTATAGCCTAAAGACTGCAAAGCAGCCTCAGCTTCAGCAACGGCAGAGTTGCCTGTAAATTGAATTTGTTCAACGGTTGAATTGGTTGGTGCAGTGCCTGAAGCCATGGCTTTAAAGCGATCACGTAACTCAATCATGAGGCGTTCAGCGGTCTTTTTGCCTACACCCGGAACTTTTACTAAGGTGTTTACATCTTCGTGTTCAACCGTATGAATTAGCATTTCAACACTTAAGGTCGACAAAATGCCCAGTGCCATTTTAGGGCCTACGCCGTTAACTTTTAACAGTGTGCGGAAGATCAGTTTTTCTTGAGCATTGCTAAATCCATACAGCAGTTGTGCATCTTCACGAACAGCCAGATGTGTCCACAGTGTAATTTTTTGACCTTTTTGTAGTTGGCAAAATGTAGAAAGTGGGGTGTCAATTTCATAGCCCACACCATTTACATTGAGTAATACTGTTGGTGCTTCCAATGCCAGCACTTCGCCAATTAAACATCCGATCATGTCATTTATTCACTTTATTTCAGTTTAGTCTGAGCTATTTGCTCAATTTCAATTTGTTGTGAGATTAGCGTGAAGGTCAGCGAATTACTAGCCTTCACATTTTTTCAGGTTTAAAAGAAACCAACTTTATTACCTTGAAGTTCTTGCGCTAAGTTATACGCCTGATGGTCTGAAAATTTAGAGATAATATCCAATACTTGCATGATGTTTTCATAATGAAACGGCCCAAAATGTGCCCCCGAACGGTGAAGAATGGACATCAGTCGTTGTTCTTTAAAACTCAAGGTTTTATTTGGTGTAGTTAAAGGAATAAAGGCATCTAAAATATTTTGTAGACTTTGATGCGCAATAATCTCTAAGCCGGCTTTTTGTGGATGTTCAAAAATTTTATCGCGAGCTAATTCTTTTGCTCGGTTAATTCCGCGCTCAATATCTTCACTGCAATATTGCAATAAACTGCCTTTGAGTTGACCTGACAAAATTTCATGATGATGACGGGCAAAGGCAGTCGTGACTTCTTCGACTAGACGTTTCATCACACGACCACGTAATGCAGCTATTTTTTGTTGCCAAGTGGTATCGGTCATCACCAATTCGGCAGGTATGCCATAGTCACCGACCAAATCAAGGAAAATTGGCTCAACTTCGTTATAGTTCAACATGTTGAGGATAATGCCATCTTCAAGGTCAATTAAGGCATAACAAATGTCATCTGCGGCTTCAAGCAAATAGGTCAACGGATGACGACAGTAGTGATATTCACCCAGTTGAATTAAACCGAGTTGCTCTGCAATTTGCTGCAAGATTTCTTTTTCTGCCTGATAGCAGCCAAATTTAGCCCGTTGGCTCGCAGGTTTATTGCCTTGCGATGCAATGGTTTTTGAAAGCCACGGGTATTTTAAATATGCACCTAAAGTTGCATAGGTTAAACGCATACCACCATCATTCGGATGATAATCAATTTTAGTTAGTAGGCGTAAACCTTGGGCATTGCCTTCGAACTGACGCACATCGGCTTCTTCTTCAGGGCTTAAGTCCTGTAAAAAGTTGGTATGCGATGCGTCATCAAACCATTCTCGAATGGCATATTCACCTGCATGGCCAAAAGGTGGATTGCCAATATCGTGTGCCAAGCACGCAGCTTGAATAATTGCACCAACATCGGCAGGTGAAATCCACATCGGGAGTTCATCTTTAATTTTTTCAGCCGCGAGCATCCCTAATGAACGTCCAATACAAGACACTTCTAAAGAGTGAGTCAGGCGAGTATGAATGCCATCATGTTGGGTTAGGGGATGGACTTGGGTCTTGCGGTTTAATTGTCGAAAGCTTTGCGAAAAAATAATGCGGTCGTAGTCTTTGTGGAAGGGGCTACGAGCCTGTTCAGAGCTATGTTTATTACTACCAATACGAACTGTAGAAAGCAGTTCAAGCCAACGCATTTGAGTCATTTATCATTATTCAGTTATTTACTAAAAACTATGATGCCAAACTTGTGACTAAAGTAATAGTGGGTCGCGTCATAGCTTGACACTTTATTTAAGGGTATCGATGTAGGTATAGAAATATTCGTATTAAGGTAGGGGGTAGATAAATTCTATTCATTGGCTAGACTATTCGCTGATTCAAACCCCTTGGTAAAGCAGACTTGAAAGCTTCAAAATTCTAAATTTGATATTAATTTTCGATTAATGTTTTTTACAATTTATTTTGTGCTAAGCTGCACTGCTGTATTCAATCTTTTTGACTGAAAATAAAAACAAAATTTAAAAAATCTTGTGTCATTCACGGATAGAAAATGCTTTTCCCATCTAGCTGATTTCAGCAATACACAGTAGAATATGCGCTCTCTTCAAGTCACATTGCGGCTTGGTTCAAAAGACCAGCCCGTGGAGCCAAAATCAGCATGTTTATCGTGGCCGGTGCACCAGCACACTCTTCTTTTAAGAAAACGCAACTATTAACACGTCTATCTTCGATTAGTTCTGTTCAAGAAATTGAAAGCCAATTGGTCTATTTATTTGACCAAGCGCTCAGCGAACAGCAACAGCAATCTGCTTTACAGCTGCTTAATGATGGTCAATCTTTTGAATTGCGCCAGCCAGCAAGTGATGAAGTCCAAATATTAGTGACGCCGCGCGTTGGGACAATCTCTCCGTGGTCGTCGAAGGCAACAGACATTTTCGCCAACTGTAATACACCGGTTCATCGCCTTGAACGCGGTGTTTTATTTACTTTGAAGGGCGTAAATGCTGTTTCTGATGAAGTAAAACTGGCATTGCATGACCGCATGACAGAAAGCGTGTTCAATCAAATTGAAGAAGCGACTGCATTATTCTCTGAAACTGAGCCAAAGCCGTTAAATGCAATTGATATTTTAGGTCAAGGCAAAGACGCTTTAGTGAAAGCAAACTCTGAGTTTGGTTTTGCACTATCTGACGAAGAAATTGATTATTTAGTTGCAGCGTTTAACAAGCTTGGCCGTAACCCGCATGACATCGAGTTGATGATGTTTGCTCAAGCAAACTCTGAACACTGCCGTCATAAAATCTTTGGTTCAGAATGGACAATTGATGGCGAAGTTCAGCCATTGTCATTGTTCCAAATGATTAAAAATACTTATAAAGAATCTCCAGATGACGTTTTGTCAGCATATAAAGACAACGCATCAGTCATCGTGGGCTTTGACACGCAACGTTTCTATCCGAAAAAAGACGAAGAAACAGGTCAGCACGTTTACAAATATAAGAGCCAAGCTGCTCACATCTTAATGAAGGTGGAAACGCATAACCATCCGACAGCAATTGCGCCATTTGCGGGTGCTGCGACAGGTTCAGGCGGTGAAATCCGTGATGAAGGCGCAACAGGCCGTGGCGGTAAGCCAAAAGCAGGTTTAACAGGTTTCACTGTTTCTAACTTGAACATTCCGGGCTTTGAACAGCCTTGGGAAGAAAACTATGGCAAGCCGTCTCGTATGGCATCTCCGCTTCAAATTATGATTGAAGGCCCATTGGGCGGTGCAGCGTTTAACAACGAATTCGGTCGTCCTGCTTTAAATGGTTACTTCCGTACATTTGAACAAAATGTAAATGGCGACGTAAAAGGCTTCCATAAGCCAATTATGATTGCTGGCGGTTACGGTAACATTCGTCCTGACCATGTTGAAAAAGATGCAATCCAACCGGGCGATCTTTTAATCGTACTTGGCGGTCCTGCAATGCTGATCGGTCTAGGCGGCGGTGCTGCGTCTTCTGTAGACAGCGGTAAGTTGGGTGAAAACTTAGACTTCGCATCTGTACAGCGTGAAAACCCAGAAATGGAACGCCGTTGCCAAGAAGTGATTGATGCCTGCTGGCGTATGGAAGACCATAACCCAATCGTATCTGTACATGACGTGGGTGCGGGCGGTATCTCAAATGCAATGCCTGAACTTGTGAATGATCATGAGTTAGGTGCAATTCTTGATCTTCGTAAAATTCCATCATTGGAAAAAGGCATGTCTCCAATGGAGATCTGGTCGAACGAAGCGCAAGAGCGTTATGTATTGGCGATTCGTCCAAGTTCATTAGAATTATTTGAATCTTTATGTGCACGTGAACGTTGCCCATTCGCCGTATTAGGTGAAGCAACTGAAGCGCGTCAATTGACAGTAAATGATCCACTGTTTGAAAACAAAGCTGTGGATATGCCAATGCAGGTAATGCTTGGCGGTACACCGCGTATGAGCCGTTCATATGAAACGATTGAACGTAAAGGCGATGACTTCACTGCTGAAACAGTAACAGATTTGAAAGATGCGATTTACCGCGTGCTTAAGAACCCAACTGTTGCATCTAAATCGTTCTTAATCACCATTGGTGACCGTTCGATTACAGGTATGGTTGCACGTGATCAGTTCGTCGGTAAGTGGCAAGTGCCTGTAGCGGATGCTGCGGTAACAACGACTAGCCTTGTCGGTTATACAGGTGAAGCAATGGCAATGGGTGAACGTCCACCAGTTGCGTTGTTAAATCCTGCTGCTTCTGCACGTTTATCTGTAGCAGAATCAATTTCAAACATCATGTCTGCAAAAATCGACCAGATCAGCGACATTAAATTGTCTGCAAACTGGATGGCTGCTGCAGGTCAACAAGGTGAAGACCAAGCGCTATTCGAAGGTGTTAAAGCCATCGGTATGGAAATGTGTCCTGCATTAGGTATCGCAATTCCAGTAGGTAAAGACTCATTGTCTATGCGTACAACGTGGAATGACGAAGGCGAAGACAAATCTGTAACTTCTCCAATGTCAGGTGTGATCACTGCATTTGCACCTGTGACGGATGTTCGCAAAACACTGACACCTGAACTCAAAAACATCGAGTCTGTACTTGTACGTATCGATCTTTCTAAAGGTCAATTCCGTCTAGGCGGTTCGATCCTTGCTCAGGTTTATAAAGCCATTGGTTCTGTAACACCTGACGTAGACAGCTTCGATGACTTCAAAGCATTCTTTGCATTGGTTCAAGATTGGAACAACCGTGGTCTAATCAAGGCTTACCATGACATCGGTGATGGCGGTCTCTTGGCAACTGTTGCAGAAATGATGTTCGCTTCACGCCTAGGTGCAGCACTTGAAGATCAATCGACTGCAAGCTTGTTTGCAGAAGAAATTGGTGCAGTGCTACAAATCAGCAAAGCGGATTGGGCTGTATTAGAAGCTGAAGTTGCAGCGTCTAGCCTTAAAGATGCAATTGCAGTTGTAGGTACTGTAAACGATACAGATACTTTAACTGTAAATGGTTTGAGCTTAGACCGTGCTGAATTACAGCAAGCATGGACTGAAGTGTCACATCAAATCCAACGTCTGCGTGACAACGTAGAAACTGCGGATCAAGAATATGCGTTGATCGCTGACAAATCACATGCAGGTTTAATTGCAAAACCAACATTTGATTTGAACGAGCCAATCGAAGCGCCATACATCAATGAACGCCGTCCAAACATGGTGATTCTGCGTGAACAAGGTGTAAACGGTCATGTAGAAATGGCAGCTGCATTCGATAAAGTTGGCTTCAACACTGTAGACGTACACATGAGCGACTTGCTTGCTGGCCGTATCAGTCTTGATGACTTTGAAGGTCTAGTAGCGTGTGGCGGTTTCTCTTACGGTGACGTATTGGGCGCAGGCGGTGGTTGGGCTAAATCTGTATTGTTCAATCCAAAACTTCGTGACCAATTTGAGAAATTCTTCAACCGTGACGAAACATTCTCTCTAGGTATTTGTAACGGCTGTCAAATGCTGTCTCAGCTTGCACCATTAATTCCGGGTGCAGAAGCTTGGCCTCGTTTCCACCGCAATACTTCAGAGATGTTTGAAGCACGTGCTGTCAACGTACGCGTTGAAAAATCTAACTCTGTATTGTTAGAAAATATGGAAGGTTCGATTCTTCCTATCGCAGTGGCTCATGGTGAAGGCCGTGTAGTTGCTAGCGCGGAAAACATTGCAGCATTGAATGCTGGCGATCAAGTGATCTTGCGTTATGTAGATAGCCAAGGCAACCCAACGCAGCATTACCCAATGAACCCGAATGGTTCGCCAGAAGCGATTTCAGGTGTAACATCTAAAGACGGCCGTGCAACGATTATGATGCCGCACCCTGAACGTAACTTCCGTGCGATTCAGCATTCTTGGAAACCAGAAGATTGGGATCAAGACGGTGCTTGGTTACGTATGTTCCGTAATGCACGTAAATTTATTGGTTAATCTTACACAGATGAATCATAGAAAAGAGCCGCCTTCGGGTGGCTTTTTTTATGGTTAAAATTTACCAAAAGATATATTAATTATTGTGAATGCTTGTTTTTACACATATAATCGCTTTCGTTTTTTAAACCACCTGCGGGTGGTTTTTTGTTGGATTAAATTTTTATTTCTCCCACTGAACTTGGTTTAGATTTTGCTTTTATATTTGTGGAAACATGCTAGTGTGTGATTTATGCACAATAACTATGCAAGATTAAAGACAGCAAGATAAAAGAAAGATGGATAACTAAACGAGTTCAGTATCAACACTCATGATGAGGTGATGACATGATTAAAACAGTAGCATATTCGGCAGTTGATAAGTCTGCACTGCGTAAAAAGGGCTGGAAGCTTTTTGGTGCAGTGGTGTGTTTGCAGTTGGTGTTTTTAGTTTTTGGTTATGCTTTGCAGATGTAATATTTGAACAATTAAAACCACTGTAAGGTGGTTTTTTTATCTATAAAATTATATATTTATTAAAATTAGGCGAATAAAATGTAAGATGGATAATCAGGAAAAATTAATAAAAGTAGAGACAATTCAAAACATACTAATCGCTCATGCGATAGGAAGTGGTGAAAATTCTAGTGATTATGAAACTTTGAGATACTACTTATTAAAAGAAATAGATATAAAAAACCTATTACCAAAATATGTAATAACTTGTAGAAATCTTCAGCAATTTTGGCAATTTATAAAATATGAATATAGAACTTATGGGGAGCGAAGGGATTTTATATGGAATTCTTTTCAACCGTTATTAAAAAAATTAGAATTAGATAATTCAGTTCCATCGGATAAACTCGTCACTAGTGTTGTAAAGAAAATAGATTCAGATTATATACATAGCATTTGGCATAAAGCTTTGGAGAGACGAGCATCTGATCCTGAAGGTGCAATTACTCTTTCAAGAACACTTTTAGAATCCACTTGTAAACATATACTTGATGAGCTAGACATCGATTATGGAAATAGTCCAGATATTAATCAGCTCTATAGATTAATTGCAAAAGAGTTAAGTTTGTCCCCATCACAGCATTCAGAGCAGATTTTTAAACAAATTCTAGGAGGCTGTAGTTCAATTGTTGAAGGTTTAGGAGCGTTAAGAAATAAAGTTGGGGATGCACACGGACAAGGAAAAGTTAATTTTAAACCATCTCCTAGACATGCTGAACTTGCTGTGAATTTAGCAGGGACAATGGCTGTCTTTTTATTTTCAACATGGGAAATGAAAAAAATTGAATTATAAAAAAACCACCCGAAGGTGGTTTTTTATTAAACAGCCAAGTGAATCTGTTTTAACACAGCCTTCAATGTATTTTCATAATCAAAAGCAGCATTAGTACTGTCTTGGTATCGCCAAGCGACATAACCATCTGGACGGACTAAGACTGCGCCTGATTCATGAATTTCAGATTTAGCATTCCATGTGCCATAAACGTCACGGTATTCACGTGAACCAATTTGAATCACATCTAAATAAGGTAGATTCAACGATTCAGCAGCAGATTTCCAACCTTTTCCTGAAAGACCTGTCAGTAGGGTGAAACGACCATGCCCTGTAATATCTAAAGTCGATTGCTTATCGCCTTTGGCATCAATAATCCAAGTATGTGGAACTTTAGCCCCCGGACGCGTGGTTGCTTGCAAGTAAAGCTGTTGATCTTTGGCAAAGATCTCAGGCTCAGATTCAGCAATCATGGCATTGGATGTATAGCGCTGATTCAACTCTACACCTTGGGCATTAAACTCAAAGTTTTTAATTTCTAAGGCTTGATATAGCTTTTGACGGATTTCTGCAGCTTGTTCATCTTCCGCAAAAATTCTTTGCATCATTTGAGCTTGAGTTGTGATGCCTTGGTCAAAACCAAATACCTCTTTGAGATGCTTATAGTCAAAGCGAGATTGGTTGGCACGCGCCACGATTTGCTTGCCGACAGGCGCACGCTCAGCGGTATAGGACTCAAGTAGAGTAGGAGCAGCCCAACCTTTAATGGCATATGCCAATTTCCAACCGAGGTTAAAAGCATCTTGCATACAGGTATTTGAACCTAAGCCACTTGATGGTGGATGACGATGCACCGCATCACCGCCGCAGAATACACGACCTTTTGAATATTCGGTTGCCCATGTTTGGTTCACATACCAATAAGACAATTTTTGAATTTCGACATTTTCTACTTCAGCACCGACAAAGGCATTTAAACGCGAACGAACTTGCTCTTCGGTGACTTGTGGTTCGCCTTTGGAAATATCAAAGCCCCAACCCATAATCCATTCATTCCAAGGTGTAATGGCACGGAGTAAGCCCATGCCCAAATCACCAAAGCTCGCTTCAGGGTTAACAATCCATTGCAAAATAGCAGGGCGGTTTTTCACATATTGAGAGAGATCTGCTTTAAAAGTCACATACACCGTTCCTGCACGAGCCATGATCCCTTCGAGGGGTAAATCAAGCTCTTCAAGCACTTTAGAGCGAGCACCATCCATACCAATTAAATATTTGGCACGTAAGCTAAATTCAGTTTGAGTAATACGATTAAGGAATGTTGCTGTTACACCATGTTCATCTTGGATATGCGATAAATATTCAGTATTAAAATTATAAATTGCACCACGTTCAGCCGCATTTTTTACTAACAAAGCTTCCATTTTCGGCTGAATGAGATCGACCAATGGACAAGGACTGCCTTTAATATAATCGCCATGACGTTCATCACCAGTGCCCCAAGCACTCATACGGGCTATTTCTTCACCGACTAAACTTGTGGTAATCAGGCTTTCACCCATCTGCTCCCAAGGCGTTGCAATTTCTTTGACCTGTTCTTCTATACCTAAGTCACGTAACACTTCCATCGCACGTTGGTTGGTAATATGGGCACGCGGACTATTGGCTAACCAATTAAATTGGGTAAAAAGCTGAACCTGTATGCCGTAATTTGCCAAGGCCAAACCTAAAGTAGAACCTGCAGGCCCTGTGCCAATAATGAGAACATCGGTATCGAATTGCTGTGTCATACAAAACTCCATGTGTATGTGAAGCGCAAACTTGGAATAGTCCGCAGTCTAGGCAAATGATTTTCCGAGTAGAATGGATATTCATATAAACTATAGATCTATTGGTATTTTGACTGCATGACACAGGTGATGTAGTGAGTGTGTGGAGTGAAGCGAATGGAATTACGACATTTACGTTATTTTGTGACGGTGGCGAAAGAACAGAGTTTCACTAAGGCAGCGGAAAAACTATTTACAGCACAACCATCGCTCAGTCAGCAAATTAAAGACTTAGAGCAAGAGGTTGGGGTGCAATTATTTGAACGTTCTGCTCGCAAAGTCTTACTGACCGATGAAGGGCAGGCTTTTCTGAAATATGCCGAGCAAGCACTAGAAAATGCAAAACAAGCTGTAGCAGCAGCTCGACACGTAGCGCAAGCCAAAAATAATCAGATACATATTGGCTTTTTAAATGTCGCAGAATTGAAAATTATGCCGAGTATTTTGGCGCAATTAAAACAACATATCCCTGATTTGAAAATTCATTTACATAGCTTGACGTGTACAGAGCAAATCCAAAAACTGAAAAATACCGAATTGGATATTAGTTTTACTCGTTATCACTTAAGTCATGACGACTTTACCAATATTCAGGTTTTAAGTGAGCAGATCTATCTAGTTGGCGCAGCGCATCTGCACCCATCAGATCGCATCTTAAAACTTCAAGAATTAAAAAATCACACCATTATTATGTGTGAGCAAAATGCTTCCCCTGTATTTTACGATACCTTAAATGCCTTGATTCCTTTTGATCAGCAACAACATGATCACATGCTGTGGGTGACCAATGTCATGCAGCATTTAAATTTGATTAATATGGGTATGGGGCTGAGTTTTGTGCCCGAGTATTTACTGAAGTTTTTAAATGATTCGGTCAAAGTCATTCAAACAGATGTGGATTTACCGAAACTAGGTTTATATGCAACCTATCCGCATGCATCGAATAATGTGGCATTAAAAATGATTTGCAGTGCTTTAAATGATGTGACTGCACAATAGCGTCTGGAATAGCCAATGTTAAAACTGATTTATTATGTACCTGAGTCTCACCTAGAGTCGACTAAACTGGCTGTTTTTGAAGCTGGAGCAGGCGGTATAGGCAACTATGAACACTGCGCTTGGCAAGTACTTGGAACAGGGCAGTTTAAACCTGTAAAAGGTGCAAATCCATTTATTGGTGAGTTGGATATGTTGGAGCAAATTCCAGAATGGCGCGTGGAAACCATTGTGCCTGAAGATAAGGCGAGTGAGGTCGCAAGGGCTTTAAAAGCAAGTCATCCTTATGAAGAGCCGGCATTTGAGTTTATTCAAATGGTGGATGTAAGTTTTTAATTCATAATGAAAGTTCCCTCTCCTTTTAAAGGAGAGGGTTAGGGAGAGGATTTATCAGATTATGCCCCCTCATCCTCTTGCGGAGCATGCTCATCATCCTGAAGGGAGAAGGGACTTACCTATTATTTAAAGTTAAGCAGCTAATTGCGGTTGTGACTATTCTTTTGAAAGCAAATTATATCTTCTGAATAAACAGCTCACGGTCAAAACGATACTGCGGGAAGAATACACCATCTTTAGCACGTTCACCTGCACCAATCACCATCACTGGGTATTGCTGAGCATTTAATCCTAAAATCTTCTTCACCAAAGGTTCATCAAAACCTTCCATCATACAACTGTCAAAACCATAAGCACGTAAAGCCAAAACGAAGTTTTCACAAGCCAATGCTGTAGTTTTGCTCGCCCAAAGTTTCGCATCGGCTGCATTAAATGCTGTTACAGGCAATTGTTTATCCAGTGTACGTGCAACTTTGAAAGCTACTTTCTTAAAGTTACCTAAGGCGTTGAAGTAACCTGTTTTATAGTTATAAGGAATAAACTTGTAATACTTTTGCACAGCTGCAGGTGCTTCAGGAAATGGAAATTCCGAAATATTCCGTTTTGCCATTTCATCTACACGGTCAGTACGCGCGATACAAACAATCAATTCAGCAGCAGTTTTTGCCGCCAATTGCCCTAAGCAAGCTTTCACCAATTGTTTTTTCTTTGCAGGGTTTTGAACTACATAGAATGTCCACGGTTGTAAATTTGATGAGTTTGGCGCAAGCAGGGCAAGGTCTAAGCATTCATCTAAAACGTCGTTTGGAATGGCCTTGTCGGTAAACTTACGTACAGAACGACGGCTTTGTACAACTTTTTTAAAATTCTCGATATCGATGCCTTCAGGCGCTGGCTCGTAGTAGCGTTTCTTTTCAGGTTTATTTTCAGTTTGTGATGCTGCAGTCATGTGGAAACATCCAGTTTTTTAATTTAGAAAATAGATTGGGGCTGAGATGAAAAAAACCACCCAAATATGAGTGGTTTTTTACGTTCCATTAAAACATTAATTGAACTGAGAGAAGTCAGGTTTACGTTTTTGCATAAAGGCTGCAACAGCTTCCATCATTTCTGGAGAACCTACTCGATCCATGAAAATCTCAGCTTCATGATCAATCCATGCCACGATTTCATCTACATTATGTTTCATTAATGCTTTTGATTGAACCAAAGAAGCGAGTGGTAGTGCAGATAACTGTGCTGCTTTTTTCGCAGCAGTCGCATAAGCATCTTCTTCAATGCTATTGACCAAATTTGCTGAAAGCGCTGTAGCACTGTCAAACTTCTGAGCAGTTAACAGTAATTCAGCGGCTTTATGGTAGCCGGCTTGTTGAACCAATAGCTTGCTCGATGCACCTTCAGGCGATAGACCAAGGCTCACAAACGGAATTTGGAATAGGGCAGTATTGTCGCTGTAGACAAGATCGCAATGAAGCAGAATCGTAACACCAATCCCAATGGCAACACCGCGAACCGCAGCGATCAGTGGCTTAGAAAATTGAGCAGCAGATTTTAATAAAATGAACGGTGCGCCTTCAGAAGCTGGAGCTTGTCCTTTTTGAGCAGCAGATTTCATAAAATCTTGCATGTCATTGCCCGCACTGAAGTCCGCATCTTGACCACGGAGTACAATTACACGCACTGAAGTATCCTGATCAGCTTCATCTAATGCCTTTGCAATCCACAGATATAATTCTGTATACAGCGCGTTCTTCGCCTGAGGTCGGTTAATGGCTAAGGTCAGTACGCCATTGTCCAAATTCGCATTCAAATGTTCATGGGGTTGTTGAATACAGCTCAGTGTCATCGTACTATCCTTGCGTAAAAGTTTCGTTTAGATTTTATGCTCGACATTATGTCGCATATTTCAGCCTGTGGCACAACTGCTCAGTTCATAAAAAGTTTGATTTGATATGAAATATACATTTGATTATTTGGTTTTCATTGGGCGTTTTCAGCCGTTCCATTTAGCACATCTGCAAACCATTAAAATTGCCTTGCAACAGAGTCAATATGTGCTTTTAGCACTGGGTTCGGCGCAAAATGAACGTAATATCAAAAATCCATTTTTAGCGACAGAACGTGAGCGAATGATCTTGTCGAATTTTTCAGAGCAAGATCAGAAGCGAATCAAGTTTGTGCATGTGATAGATGTATATAACGATGAAAAATGGCAAAAGTTAGTCAAATCTTTGGTGAATGATGTAGTTGAAACGAATGCAAAAGTCGGTTTGATCGGGCATTTTAAAGATGATTCTTCTTATTATTTAAAATTCTTCCCCGAATGGGAAATGGTTGAGCTGGATAGTCTAGAAGGAGCGATCTCTGCGACACCGGTACGCGAGGCGTATTATCGTGGTGAAATTCAGCGTGATGCTTTTCCTCAAGGTACCGTCGAATTTTTGCAAAAATTTCAACAGACAGACATTTATAAACAACTTCAACACAAATTTATGACTCAGGATAAAACAAATCTGCTATAAAAAAACGCTAAAATTTCTAGCACTACAATGGAGCAAAAAAATAAACGTTGTAGTGATTTTAGGCTGTGTTTTATTCAGGAGAAAAACATGAATTTGCGTCACGGAACGTTAGCAAAATATATGGGAGCCTTCGCTTTATGCTGCGTATTGCCCCTACATGCTGCTGAATGGACGCTAACGCCTAATAGTCAGGTCACATTTGGCATTAAATCTGTGGGTCTGTCTATTGTTGAAGGGCGCTTTAATAAGGTTCAATCGAACCTAAAATTTGATCCTGAAATTCCGCATAAAGGTTCAGCGCATTTACTGTTAGATGTAGATAGCATCAGTTTTAGTAACCCAAGCTTAAAGGGATTGATCTTGGGTAGTGAATATTTTGATGCCGCTGAATTTAAGCAAGTAAAGTTCGTCAGTAAACAAATCGAACCAGTGGCTTATGCGAAATATATGATTCGAGGGGATCTCACCATTCGTGGTATCACTAAACCTGTGATCTTCGATACTACACTCACTCCAAGTCCGCAAAATCCAAAAGTGCTGGATGTTCAATCTTTAGCAACCATTAAGCGTAGTGATTTTGGTATGCGTAAAGCACTGGGCGGCGTAGGTGAGCAAGTATTGATACAGCTCAAAGGCCAATGGCGGCTTGAATAACCGCAGTCTTACTGGGTTTAACACATATGATCTTTGGCATGTTGCAGCACAACAGCAGTCAATTTTTGTAATTGAACAGATTGTTGGTTCCAGTGATGCCAATACAAGGCTAAATCAATACTGAGTTCTGTTGAAAGCTCTATTAATTTTCCCGCTGCCAATAAGTCTTTACTTTGATAGTCGGGTAACCATCCATAGCCCAAGCCCATCGTAATGGCATCAAAAAATGCTGTTGAAGAGGGAATGAAATAATGCGGATATTGTGAAGGATTGAGTCCGAAATTTTTCTGAATCGATTGCGTATGCAGGTCATCTTTCTCATTAAAAATCAGTGCAGGTGCAGCCCTTAACGCATTTCGCGTCACACCTTGACCGAACCATCTTTGGATAAAATCAGGAGTTGCTACAAACCGATAATGCATTTCTCCTAGATATTCTGCGACGCAGCCTTTCATGGCTTCCGATTCTGTTGTGACACAGGCATTGACCAAACCAGCTTCTAATAAATGATGTGTTTGTGACTGATCATCGACCTGAAAATGAATCACGATTTTTTCTTCAATTAAGAGATCTTTGAGTAGCGGAAGTAACCATGTCGCAAGTGAGTCAGCATTGGTTGCAATATTGACTTGATAGAAAGCATTCGCCGTTTGTCCTGTTAGATTTTGCAGAAAATTATGTTCTAGTAATTTGCTGTGTTGTAAATAATGCAATAAAGATTGACCCGCGAGCGTTGGACGGCAGGGCCGTTCACGGACAATGAGCACATGACCTAATTTCTTTTCTAAGGTTTGCAGCCTGAGCGTGACCGCAGATGCCGTAATGTTTAAACGTAGTGCCGCTTGTTCAAAGCTTCCTGTTTCTGCAACCGCAAGAAATGCTTCACTATGTTTGCTTTGTAACATGAGTCACCTATGAGCACTAGAAATTCTATAAACTAAGAAAAACTTAGTTATATTGATATTTATTTATAAATACTTATTTTTAGCAATAAGCTTGGATAATAGCAACATTCATTTAAAGCTTTGAAAGTGTAGTTAAAAATGTTGCACAGTTATATGCAAGGGCTCGCAATTGGATTTAGCCTAATTATCGCGATTGGTGCGCAAAATGCGTTTATTCTCAAGCAAGGGTTAAAAAAGCAGTATGTCTTTTGGCTTTGCGCTATTTGTGCTGCTTCTGATTCGATACTCATCTTATTGGGTGTACTCGGATTTTCCCAATTGGTTGAAAGTCACCCTGAAATTGTCAATGGAGCGAAATATTTAGGCGCAACGTTTTTAACAGTTTATGGGGCACAGCATTTTCTGCAAGCCTTTAAAACTTCGAGCAGTTTAGCGCCAAGTGAGAAGAATGAAACCAAACTATTGAAGTTGGTGCTGATTTGCTTGGCTTTAACGTGGTTGAATCCACATGTGTATCTCGATACGGTTGTGCTGATTGGTTCTATTTCAACGAAGTTTGAGTCGACTGCTGTATATTTTGCGATTGGGGCCATTACAGCCTCTTGGGTGTTTTTCTTTGTCCTAGGATTTGGTGCGCGCTATTTATTACCGCTTTTCCAAAGTGCAAAGGCATGGAAAGTTTTAGACTTAATTATTGGCGTTGTGATGTGGGGAATTGCAATTTCATTATTGCTCTAGTTAGAAGCTCTTATTAAGTTTGAGCCCATTCCTATAGGAGCGGGCTCAAATCATTAATTTTATGCTGCTTGTAATGCTTTTAAATCTTCTAGGACTTGTTCTGCATGGCCTGCGGCTTTGACTTTACGATATTCTTTCACCAGCTTGCCATGATGGAAAATAAAGGTTGAGCGTTCGATGCCCATGACCTTTTTGCCATACATATTTTTTTCTTTAATTACATCGAAATGCTGACATAGCACTTCTTCTTTATCACTGATTAAATTAATGCTTAGATTTTGCTTTTCAGTGAAGTTTTGATGGGCTTTAACCGAGTCACGAGAAATGCCGTAGATTGGTGTATTAAGCGCATCAAACTGATCTTTTAAGCATGAAAACCCAATGGCTTGCGTCGTACATCCCGGTGTTGAATCTTTAGGGTAGAAGTAAACAATCAGCCAGTCATTGTTGAGTTCTGCAAGGTTGACTTCACCTGAGGTGGTTGGGAATGTTTGATTTGGTAAGCTAATTTCAGTCATGAAGATTTCCTTTTTCATGTCTTATCCCTAAACGGGCTTAAACAAAGTATGTGAAATATGACCATCATACAGAATTTACTTTGAACTTAAAGCAATAAAAAAGCCTGCAATTGCAGGCTTTTTTGAGACGAAAAATTATTTTTTCGCTTGAGCAGATTTCATTGCTTCTTCAGTTAAGGTTTTTAATTTACCTGTTAACTGAGGACCGAAACATGCTTGAAGGTCTTTATTTTGTTTTTGAACAAAAGCGAGTGTTGCAGGGCTTTTCTTCTGGTTGATTGTGCTTTGGATTTCCCATTTTTGAGCATTGGTTAAACGACCATCTGCTTCAACAGCACAAGTACAGTATTTGCTAACTTCAGCGGCAGTTAGTTTTTTACCTTTGCCAGTTTCTTCTTTACAAACATTAATTAACGAAGATTTTACGTTAGTGCTCTTATATGCTTGTTGAAGCTTGTCGTTGTCAGCATGTGCAACTGAAGCAAACAATGCAGCTGCAGAGAAAGCAGCAGAAAGAATAATGTTTGATTTTAAATTTTTCATAAACCCTACCTTGTTATTTCGGTATGTAACGTGTCGGATCTTCAACACCTGCGTCAACGAAACCTTGTTTACGAAGACGGCAGCTATCGCATTTACCGCAAGCACGACCTTGGTCATCTGCTTGATAGCAAGACACCGTTTGACTGTAGTCTACGCCATGTTCTATACCTAAGCGAATGATATTTGCTTTGGATAAATGTAACAGAGGTGTTTCAAATTTAAGTGGTTTTCCTTCAACGCCAACCTTTGTTGCAAGGCGAGCCATGTTGGCAAATGCTTCGATAAACTCTGGACGACAGTCTGGATAGCCTGAGTAATCAACTGCATTAATACCAATGACAATTGCTTCTGCACCAAAAACTTCCGCCGCAGCTAAAGCATATGACAAGAAAATCGTGTTACGCGCTGGTACATAAGTTACAGGGATACCGGCTTGTTCATGATCAGGAACTTCAATGCTATGGTCAGTTAACGCAGAGCCACCTAAGTTACCTAAATCGATATTAATGACACGATGTTCTACACCAGCCTGCTTAGTTAACTCACGAGCAGCATCTAGTTCTGTCGTAGAACGTTGACCATACATAAAACTTAAGGCGATACATTCATAACGTGCTTGAGCCCAAGCTAAACAAGTGGTTGAGTCTAAGCCGCCAGACAATAAAACTATGGCACGAGGGCGCATATGCATTACTCCAAATAATTCTTTAAAACTTAACGACCAGTTTCATCGTTCCAAAGCAATTTGTGTAATTGCAATTGGAAGCGAACAGGGAGATGGTCTTCTAAAATCCATTGTGCTAAATCACGTGCAAGCTGAGGCAAACGAGCAGCACCTTTTTCAACGGCAAAGGCCGGAGAGAACCAAATGGTGCTGACTTTTTCGTTTAGCTTATAGCGCTCAACTTGCTGTTTTGACCATTCATAGTCTTCACGATTACAAATCACAAATTTGATCTGGTCATGTGGCGTTAAATGGTCGAAGTTGCTAAGCAAGTTTCGTGCAACTTCACCCGATGTCGGGGTTTTTAAATCCATAACCTTTGAAACACGTGGGTCAACTTTAGACACATCTAAAGCACCACTGGTTTCTAAAGAGACTTCGCAGCCTAAATCGGCCAGACGAGTCATGAGGGGAAGAGCGTTCGGTTGAGCAAGCGGCTCACCACCCGTCACGCAAATATAAGGGGTTTTAAAATCTAAAGTGGTTTGAATAATTTCTTCTAATGATTGGCGTTCACCGCCTTCAAACGAATAGGTTGTATCACAATAAGTGCAACGTAACGGACAGCCCGTCAAGCGGATAAAGACCGTAGGCAAACCTGCGGTATTGGCTTCACCTTGCAATGAATAAAAAATCTCCGTAATACGTAAACCCGCAGACGGATCAGAAACAGGAATAGCGGAAGATCGAAGGGTACTCATAACAAAATTAACCAGATATAAAAAAACAAAAAATCTCTACGATCATTGCTAACCGTAGAGACGAGGAGCGATAGAGGCTCCACGGAACACGAATGCTCCGCTGAAATAAAGACTTAGTCTTCGCGTAATAATTCGTTCAAGCTTGTTTTCGCACGAGTTTTCGCGTCAACTTTTTTCACGATTACTGCAGCGTAGAGGCTGTATTTACCGCATTTAGACGGCAAGCTACCAGAAACCACAACAGAACCCGCAGGAACACGGCCGTAATGGATTTCGCCAGTTTCACGGTCATAAATCTTAGTTGATTGACCAATGAATACGCCCATTGAAATCACAGAACCTTCTTCTACGATCACACCTTCAACGATTTCAGAACGCGCGCCGATAAAGCAGTTGTCTTCAATGATTGTTGGGTTTGCTTGAAGTGGTTCAAGAACGCCACCAATACCAACGCCACCAGACAAATGTACGTTTTTACCAATTTGAGCACATGAACCAACAGTTGCCCATGTATCAACCATCGTACCTTCGTCAACATATGCACCAATATTGACATATGAAGGCATCAATACAACATTTTTCGCTTGGAAAGAACCTTTACGTGCTACAGCAGGTGGTACTACACGTACACCAGCAGCTTTAAATTGTTCTTCAGTCCAGTCAGAGAACTTAGTATCAACTTTGTCATAGAAGCGTAAGTCACAAGCTTCCATTGGTTTGTTGTCGTTCAATTTGAATGAAAGCAAAACGGCTTTTTTCACCCATTGATGAACAATCCATTCACCATCAATTTTTTCAGCAACACGTAATGTACCGTTATCTAGGCCAGCGATCACTTCTTCTACTGCTGCACGTACTTCAGCAGGACAGTCAGCTGCAGTGAAATTAGCACGGTCTTCAAACGCTTGTTCAATGATTGTTGAAAGCTGAGACATGTTCTTCCATCCAGAAAAAAATTTTCCAAGATTTTACACTAAATCGAGTCAAAAATAGATGGTAAATCGGCCTAGGATCGGAATTAATTATTAAGCAAGCGCTAAAACCAAGAAACTAAGGGTGATGGATGTAGCACTTTCATAAAATTTGTATAAAAAATACGCAAAATATACAGAATTGTTCTCAAGCATCATTATTATGTTTAAAAAAATCAAATAAAAAATCTTTATTAATCAACATTAAAATCTAAATGTATCAAAAGTTAACAAAAAATCAGTAAATTTGCATAAAAGTTAAGCGGAGTTTCCTTTTAACATGTGCCATATAACAAGACTGTAGAAATCTGAATAACAGTTTATTTTGAGGAGAAACACATGAAATCATTACGTTTATTAACAGTAGCTGCTCTACTTACTGCTGCAGGTACTGCAATGGCAGATACCTCTGTAGTTCATGATGGCTATGCATTTGATCAAAACCAACTTATCCCAACTGGCGCTCGTCTAGAAGTGGGTACGACTGGTTATGGTGGTGCGTTACTTTGGACTGCGAACCCATACGTCGGCCTTGCTTTAGGTTATAACGGTGGTGATATTTCATGGTCAGATGACTTATCTGTAGATGGCGTAAAATACGACATGGATATGGATAACAAAGTTGGTTACTTAAATGCAGAAGTACGTCCTTGGGGTGCAAGTGCTAATCCATGGGCTCAAGGTCTTTATGTTGCTGCGGGTGTAGGTTATATCGACACTGAATATGGTTTGAAATCTACAGCGAAAAGCGGTGAAATCGAAATTGATGGTAAAGAAACTTCTTTCGAACGTCTAAACGGTAAAGTATCTTACGATAATGATATCGCACCATACCTAGGTCTTGGTTTTGCACCAAAATTGAATAAAAACTGGGGCGTATTCGGTGAAGTAGGTGCTTATTACACTGGTAACCCAACTGCAAAATTAACGGCTGTTGGTGGTACTGCTGCTGACCGCGAATTACTTGCTGACCATGAACGTAGCATCGAACAAGATGACAAATACGAATGGCTTCCAGTAGGTAAAGTAGGTGTGAGCTACCATTGGTAAGTTCTTACTGAAATAAAAAAACGAGCTTCGGCTCGTTTTTTTTGTTTTCAAATGCGTTTAAAATCTGTGACCAAATTTCAGTCCATAGATCATGGCATCATTGTCTGAAACACTTGCAAGACCTGAAATATGCGATGTTTCTGTATTCGATGGTTTTGAGAGCTTCATATAATACAGGCCCGTCGCTAGAAAATTGTTCGGGTTAAATTTGTGCATCACACCTAAACCCAAACCGCGATAGCCATCACTTGGGTTTAAGGTAGACGCCGCATTTCCTGTCCCGTTGTCCCAAATAAATTCTGCAGCAGCGAGCCAACTAGGATTAAATTGATGTGCAATCCCCAATTTTCCTGACCATTGATCTTTTTGATATTCCACCAATTGGATATCCGCTAAATCACGGTATTGCGGATCGAGTGCTGCGTATTGAAGCACGGCATTAAACTGCGGTGGTTGAATGCTAAAATCTTTCCAATTAATCCAACGAACTGTGCCGTATACAACATTGTGTGGGCTAATAGCTGTTTGAAATTCAAAATTGACGCTTTGTGGCGTTTGAATGGATGTATGGGTGTCAGGGACTAACTGAAAAGGACCATTTGAATACAAAGTCGATTCAGAGGTTTTATTGTCATGTTTGATTTTTGAACGATAGGTCAGGCTGGTTTTAAGCGCGTATTCAGGGATTTGGTAGCTGAAACCGAGCAGCCAACCGAGCGCTTCATCTTGTTTAAAATCGGTATGGTAGCCATTGAGCGCAGCATATTGTTGCCCAGATATTTTTAAATCACCCTTAAATGTTTGTAGGCTTAAACCGCTATAAATATTCCAATTTTTATTGGGTTGATAGCCCACAAGTCCAGTTAGGTTATGCGTTCTAAAGTTAATATCGGCGCTTTCAATATCGATATTTGAGCCATCTGGTAAGCGAGGACTATATTGATAACTAATGTCGGTATGAAAGGGTTGCTCATAAATCACCCCCGCAGAAATATTTTCATGCGGTTGAATTTTAAGTGCAAATTTCCCAGAAAATTGTTGATGGGCGAGATTCCCTGTAGAAAAATCAGTGATGCCCAATTCACTAATTAAGCCTTGATTCTGAACTTTGCCGTCAACTTGAGCATCGACATAAGCGAAACTGGCTTCAGTATAATTTCCGGGTTCAAGAAAGGCCGAGATCGATTGATCTGAGTTTTCTATTCCTGCTGCATACATGATCTGTATGGGGCAGACGATACCGACTGCCACTGCGACGAATTGATTTTTCATAAAGTCCTGGCTTATGGGTCGGAAGTGATGAAGTTTTAATTTTTATTGTGTTGAACGTATTTTAATCACAATTAAAAATAAAGCCAAGAAAACTTAGATAAAATATGAATTTACCAATAAAAAAGAGGACAGCATGTGTCCTCTTTATTTGTCAATTGGGATATCAGTCTTCTGGGTAAGCGACTTTTTTCAACGCTTTGATGTCAGCATCTGGTGAACATAAAGAAATAAACTCATAGCCATAACCGCGTAGCAAATGTCCTTTGCGTACAGCTATCCAAGTGGTATTAACACCAAAAATATCGGTAGGAATCTGTTTTAAACGGTAGTCACGTTCTGGGTCATATGCCACATCGTTGACAATACCCACCCCCATATTGAGTTCAACATAGGTTTTAATAACGTCTGCATCAAGTGCGGACATTACGATATCAACATCAAAGCCTGAATCTTCAAAGGCTTTATCAATTTTTGAACGACCTGTAAAACCACCGTGGTAGGTAATAATTGGATAGTTCGACAAATCTTCAATGGTGATATTTGATTTTTGGGTCAGTGGATGCTCTTTAGGCGTAATGATGCTGTGTTGCCAGTTGTAGTAAGGTACGCTTGCCAGGTTATCTTCATTGGTTAATGATTCGGTTGCGATCCCAATATCCGCTTCACCTTGAAGGAGCATTTCAGTAATTTCAACAGGGCTTGCTTGTTGCAAAATTAGATGAACTTTTGGAAATTCTTTTTTAAATTGGTTCACAATCGGCGGCAAGACATAACGCGCTTGCGTATGTGTAGTCGCAATCGTTAATGTCCCTTCATCCACTTTGTTAAAGTCATCTGCCAGACGTTTAATATTGTCTGCATCTACGAGCATGCGTTCAACGATACCCAATAATGACTGGCCTGGTTCGGTTAAACCAAGTAAACGTTTACCTTTACGGATGAACAGCTGTACACCAAGTTCATCTTCTAGATCTTTGATGTGTTTACTCACGCCAGACTGCGAGGTGTAAAGTGCAGCAGACGCTTCTGTTAAATTAAAATTCTGACGTACGGTTTCTCGAATAATTCTTAATTGTTGGAAATTCATAATTTTATTTTACCTTAAAAGCAAGTGGGGCTTGTGACGGCCCCAACTTTTTTGTTTTATGCAACTTGGTTTTCAAATAAATGCAAGTTCGTTGCACTTAACCATACCGTTTGATTTGGGCGGAATTGATGCGCTTTCGCTTCATCTGCCGTTAATGAAATTTCAATCAGATTGCCCTGACGGTCATGCAATTCAGCAATCACTTTACCTGCAATCCAAAGCTCACGTACAAAAGTCGCTTGGATGGCATTTTCTTGCGGCTGTGCATGAATGCGTAGTTCATCCGGACGGGCAAAGGCAATGACATTTCCTTGCGGCGCATTGGCGTTTTGTGGCAACAAAATTCGGTCTTCACCAATTTGAATGAGGCCATTACTATTTTGACCTTCAAAACGGTTGGCTTGACCTAAAAAGTCAAATACAAACGGTGTTGCAGGTTTTTCATAAACTTCACGTGGCGAGCCAATCTGTTCTACGTTACCTTTGTTCATCACAATGATTTGATCGGCCACTTCAAGCGCTTCTTCTTGGTCATGGGTCACGAAAATAGAGGTGATGTGGAGTTCGTCATGCAAGGTACGTAACCAACGGCGTAATTCTTTACGAACTTTGGCATCCAATGCACCAAAAGGCTCATCCAGTAATAACACACGCGGCTCAACCGCTAATGCACGTGCTAGTGCAATACGTTGACGTTGACCACCTGAAAGCTGAGCAGGGTAACGGTCAGCCAAGAAACCAAGCTGAACAAGATCAAGCAAACGAGTAACCCGTTTTTTGATTTCCGCTTCTGATGGACGTGTTGCACGTGGGCGTACGCGTAAACCAAAAGCAATGTTGTCAAATACGGTCATGTGGCGGAACAGTGCATAATGCTGGAATACAAAACCAACTTCACGTTCACGGACATGAACTTTAGTGGCATCTTCACCTTCTAAAATCACTTGGCCGCCATCGGCAGATTCGAGACCTGCAATGATACGTAGCAGGGTAGTTTTACCACAGCCTGATGGGCCAAGCAGCGCAACGAGCTGACCATCTGGGAAATCTAAAGAGATATTTTTAAGTGCATGGAATGCACCAAAGTGTTTTTCAATATTTTTTACTTGAATACTCATGAGGTCATTCCTTAAGAAACTTGTGAATCTTCTTTACGCTTGTCTTGTCGTTCCTGACGTAGTTCAACCCATGTTTTTAAAATCAGGGTCACAATCGCCAAGAGCGCTAATAGTGAAGACACAGCAAAAGCAGCACTAAAGGTATATTCGTTATAGAGGATTTCTACGTGTAGCGGTAAGGTGTTGGTTTCGCCGCGAATGTGACCTGAAACCACAGAAACTGCACCAAACTCACCCATTGCACGTGCATTACAGAGAATCACGCCGTAGATTAAGCCCCATTTGATATTTGGAAGTGTCACTTTCCAAAAGGTCTGCCAGCCTGAAGCACCCAATACGATAGCTGCTTCTTCTTCCTCAGTCCCTTGAGCTTCCATTAACGGAATCAGCTCACGTGCCACAAAAGGAACGGTAATAAATACAGTCGCAAGGACAATGGCTGGAACGGCATATAAAATTTTGATGTCGTTATCCATCAGCCAGCCGCCTAACCAACCTTGAGTACCAAAAATCAATACCAACATTAAACCTGCAATGACTGGAGAGACTGAAAATGGCATATCAATAATCGTGGTTAAAATTGATTTACCACGGAAATTAAACTTGGCAACACACCATGCCGCAGCTACACCAAAGACCACGTTTAGCGGTACGGCAATCACAGCTGTTAGTAATGTCAGTTTCACTGCTGATAATGTATCTGGATGAACCAGTGCTTGGAAGTAAACGCCAACACCTTGTTTAAAGGCTTCAACGAAAACCAAAACCAATGGCAGAATCAGGCAGCTTAAGAAGAAAATTAAAGCAATGATGATCAGGGTATAACGAACCCATGTCGGTTCACGCGTTGCATCACGCGACTGTAATTTTTCCGCAAGCGCATTACTGTTCGTATTCATCGTGCAGTTCTCCCTGTACGGCGACTCGCCCATGCTTGAACCAAGTTAATTAAGAATAAAATGGCAAAAGAAATCACCAGCATCACAACTGCAATCGTGGTAGCACCTGCATAATCATATTCCTCAAGACGAGAGATGATCATCAATGGGGCAATTTCAGTTTTGAAGGGTTGATTACCTGCGATAAAAATCACCGAACCATATTCACCCACACCGCGTGCAAAGGCCAAAGCAAAACCTGTTAACAGCGCAGGAAATAGAATAGGTAAGATCACTTTGGTCACGATCTGAAAGCGATTTGCACCCAATGCTGAAGCTGCTTCTTCAAGTTCAGTCTCTAGGTCGCTCAGTACAGGCTGTACAGTACGAACCACAAACGGAATACCAATAAAGATGAGGGCCAAGGTAATACCGATCGGGGTATATGCGACTTTAATGCCAATAGGTTCAAGGTACTGACCGATCCAACCGGTAGGTGCATATAACGAAGTTAATGCAATACCCGCAACAGCAGTTGGCAATGCAAAAGGTAAATCAACCAATGCATCGACAATACGTTTACCCGGGAAGGTATAACGAACCAAACACCATGCTAAAAGCAAACCAAAAACCACATTAACTAACGCAGCAATAATGGCGGCACTAAAACTCAGTTGTAACGATTTTAAAATACGTTCTGAGCTTAAAATCTCCCATAGTCCATCCCAACCGATACCTAAAGATTTAATAAATACGGCCGAAAGGGGAATGAGCACAATTAAGGATAAATACGCTAGGGTAAAGCCTAGAGAAAGACCAAATCCTGGCAGCACTCGGGATCGCTGCGACATGATGACTCCTCAAAATGAGAAAAGCTGACTTAAAAGGTCAGCAAAATTAAATAAATGATTTTGCGACAAGCTTAAAGCTCAGTGCTTAAAAAGCAAATTGAAATAAATACTTGTTTTCATCAGTAAAGCTGATATGTTTCATGTGGTTTTCTGAAATTAAGTAATTGAAAATTTCAGGAAACGGTCCAAAACCTGATGCAACATTAATGTGTCCTACAGCACCCATATTCACAGGGTAGAGCTTCCAAGCATCTGCAAGTTGTTTTGCATCTTCAAAGCCAAGCCAAGGATCATTTTCACTAATCAACATCGTTGTCGGCACACGAATACTCAGCTGATGAAAAAATGCTTTGTAATCCGTTGTACTGTCGCGTGCAAAGCCGTTTTCTCCAAAGCGTGCTGGATTGGCTGGCGCAACCAAAACTAAATTTTTGATTTTTTTATTGAGTTCTGGATGCAATGCCAATGCTGCCACCGTGGTTAAACAACCAAAGCTATGCGCTACAATTTGAATTTCACCCTGTAAAGGTCGTACGGTTTGAACAAATTGTTTAATCCAGTCTTTTAGTACAGGGTGATTCCAATCTTTTTGCTGAACACGAGAGCTAGACATGAGCTGACGTTGTAACCAAGATTGCCAATGTGCGTGTTCACTACCGCCTACACCCGGGACAATTACTGTATGTGTCATGTCAAGTTCTCCTGATTCAGCCAATGACTGGTTTTATTTTCCGTTGTTGGCTTTAACGATTTGGTCAAACACGCCGCCATTTTCAAAGTGTGCTTTTTGGACTTTATCCCAACCACCAAATTCTTTATCAATGGTTACGAGTTTAAGTGGCTTAAAGAATGACGCGTATTGTGCAAGTGTTGTAGGGTTACGTGGACGGTAAAAGTTCTGAGCTGCGATTTGCTGACCACGTGGTGAATAAAGGAAGTTTAAATAACCTTTGGCTAAATAAAGATTGCCTTTTTTCTCCGCATTTTTTTCAA
The DNA here is from genome assembly GCF_002018365.1 of Acinetobacter amyesii. Classification (GTDB taxonomy): domain Bacteria; phylum Pseudomonadota; class Gammaproteobacteria; order Pseudomonadales; family Moraxellaceae; genus Acinetobacter; species Acinetobacter amyesii. The sequence continues at coordinate 191,808 of NZ_MVKX01000005.1, read as the reverse complement.
GAACAGCAACAGGTGGCTCAGCTAAAATTGAAAGTGAAGGAGTCACAATTTCAAACTTACCCGGTTGTTCACGAATCGCTAAATGTGCTTCATTTTCCCAAGCCAGTAATACATCACCAATACCACGTTCAGCAAAGGTTGTAGTCGAACCACGTGCGCCTGAATCGAGTACTTTCGTGTTTTTATAAATCTTACGGACAAATTCTTGAGCCGTTGTATCATTACCACCCGCTTGATGTTTTGCCCAAGCCCATGCAGCTAAATAGTTCCAACGCGCACCGCCTGAGGTTTTCGGGTTTGGGGTAATAATACCTACGCCTGGTTTAACTAGATCTCCCCAATCTTTAATTGCTTTTGGGTTGCCTTTACGGACTAAGAACACAATGGTTGAGGTATATGGCGTTGAGTTTTGTGGAAGTTTTTTTTGCCAATCTGCAGGTAAAAGTTTGGCTTTTTCTGCAATCACATCAATATCCGCTGCAAGTGCTAAAGTCACCACATCGGCATCTAAGCCATCAATGACTGCACGCGCTTGTTTACCTGAACCACCGTGAGATTGTTTAAAATTAATTTTTTGACCTGTACGGCTTTCCCAATATTTACTGAAGTCTTTATTCACACTTTCATAGAGTTCACGCGTTGGGTCGTAAGATACGTTTAAGAAGTCTTTTGCAGCTGCGCTAAAAGAAACCGTCGAGATGACTGCAGCAAGAACACCCAATTTTAATTTTGCGGAAATACTCATGTGAACCTCAATAATTTTTACTTTGTCTGTAACATGGGGGAAGAATAGCGCCAATCTTTATGCATAAAAAATAATTAAAAATGAATTTTATATGAATAAAAAAGATAACAGGTGTGTCTACGAAAAAAAAGCATCGACCTTATGCGAAAGGAAGATGCTTTTCTGTATTTAAAGCATTATTTGGAATTATTAGTCTTCACGATTTGGTCAAAGACGCCACCATTTTCAAAATGTTTTTTCTGCACTTTGCTCCAACCACCAAACTCTTTATCAATAGTCACTAATTTTAAAGGTTTAAAGACGGATTTATATTTTGCCAATACCGCAGCATTGCGTGGACGATAATAGTTCTGTGCTGCAATGGTTTGACCTGCAGGTGAGTACAGATAATTTAAATACGCTTTGGCTAAATTTTCATTGCCATCTTTCTTGGCATTTTTTTCTACAATCGCAACAGGCGGCTCGGCCAAGATAGAAAGTGAAGGGGTCACAATCTCAAACTTACCCGGCTGTTCACGAACTGCCAAATGTGCTTCATTTTCCCAAGCCAATAACACGTCGCCAATACCACGTTCAGCAAATGTAGTTGTTGCACCACGTGCGCCTGAGTCGAGGACTTTGGTTTGTTTATAAATTTGACGGACAAATTCTTGGGCTTTTGTATCGTTGCCACCTGCTTGATGTTTGGCCCAAGCCCACGCTGCAAGATAGTTCCAACGTGCACCGCCCGATGTTTTTGGGTTCGGGGTAATAATGTCTACACCCGGTTTAATTAAATCGCCCCAGTCTTTGATGCCTTTCGGGTTGCCTTTATGCACTAAGAACACAATGGTTGATGTGTATGGTGTTGAGTTTTGTGGGAATTTCTTTTGCCAGTCTTTTGCAACTAAACCACGTGCAGCAATTTCATCAATATCTGCAGCCAAGGCCAAAGTGACGACATCGGCATCTAGACCATCAATAACAGCACGAGCCTGTTTGCCTGATCCACCATGAGATTGTTTAAAGTTAATGTCTTGGCCTGTGGTTTTTTTCCAGTAAACACTAAAGTCTTTATTGAAGTTGTCATACAATTCACGGGTTGGATCATATGACACATTTAAGAAATCTTTGGCAGATGCACTGAATGCTGTGGCAGAAATGAATGCAGCCAAAACCCCAAGTTTTAATTTAGATAGATTCATGTTGTCCTCAATTTTTATACATGTTTTGTTGGATGAGGCAAGAATATCTGTAGTTTTTATGCAGAAAAAATAATTAAAAAAGAATTTAATATGAACAAAAAAGAAATATATGCTGAACGATTATTTTTTAAAATAAAGTGATGTAATTGGGATGACGACGTATGCAGTGTTTTAAAAATGCGCAGCAAATAGAACAAGTTGATTTACTTGATCGAGCCTTTCACTATGGCGATGGCTGTTTTAGCACGGCACGTATTCGCCAAGGACAAATAGAACTTTTAGCTTTGCATATTGCACGATTAAAACTGAGTAATGAGCGATTAAAGCTAAATGCAGATTTAAGCCTTATTGAAGACACTCTAAAATTGTTACGTAAACAAGATGTCGTTAATGGCACTTTAAAAATTGTGTTGAGTCGTGGTATCGGTCAGCGTGGCTATAGTTTGCCTGAGCATCCAGCAGATATTTGGGTGTTTTATTACCCCAAAGCTGTTGCAGATTTTGAGTACGAAACTGTCGAAAGTGGTGTATTACATCAAGCCATTGGGTTAACCATGCCAAGTTTGGTGGGCTTGAAGTCCTTAAATCGATTAGAACAAGTCATGCTTAAAGCAGAGTTGGATCAAACCCCATGGGGGGAAGCTTTGGTGACGGATGTGCAAGGTACAGTTGTCGAAGGTGTGAGCAGTAATTGTTTTATTCGTACAAATGAAGGATGGATTACGCCCGAACTTCGTTATAATGGCGTGCATGGTGTCATGCGTGCAGAAATTTTAAAACGGATGCAGCAGCATCAGATTCCATGTACTCAACGTCACGTCAATATGGATGAAATTACGCATTTTCAGAGTGTTTTTTTCTGCAATGCCTTAAGTCCCATGAAAATTGCATCAACTCTGAATGGAGTTGAGTTAGATGTTCAAGCTTGTATTGAACTTTTCCGAACACTTCAATTAAGTCAGATTCGTTAATATGTCCACCGCGTCTAAAAAAACAAATAAGAAAAAATCTGCCAAAGCAGGTTTTCCATTTAAAGCATGTTTGGTTGTGCTACTTGGTATCGTTGTACTTGTGGCGATCTTACTGTGGTCGAGCTTATTTAAAGCCTATCCTGTGGAAGGCAAAAAGCAGATGTTGGCGATTGGTGCAGGGGATACCTATTCAGGATTTATTGACCGACTGGCCAAAGAGAAACAAGTTCATTTTCCTATTATTTTGAAGCTGTACCAAAAGTTCATGATCAATGACACCCTGAAAGCGGGTGTATATGAAATCCATGAAGGCATGAGCGTACGTGAAGTCATGAAACTGATTTCTAACTCTGAAAATGCGCAAATGAATCGAATTTTAGTGATCGAAGGGACGACATTTAAGCAACTGATAGACGCGTTAAAAAATGACCCTTTGGTGACACATGACATCAGTCATTTACCGTATGCACAAATCTTAAAAGAACTTGGTATTCCGTATTCGCACCCTGAAGGCTTATTTGCACCGAATACATATTTCTTTGCAAAAGGCGAGTCTGATCGAAAAATTTTGAAGGATTTGTATAACCGACAAATCAAAGCCTTAGATCAAGCTTGGAATAATCGAGCTCAAAATTTACCGTATAAAGATAAATATGAAGCCTTGATTATGGCGTCGATTATTGAAAAAGAAACCAGTCTTGATCGTGAGTTAGAGCAAGTATCAGGGGTTTTTGTCCGTCGTTTACAGCAAGGCATGCGTTTACAAACGGATCCTACGGTTATTTATGGCATGGGCGATAAATACCAAGGCAATATCACTCGCCAAGATTTACGTGCACCTACTGCATATAACACTTATACAATCAACGGCTTACCGCCTACACCGATTGCTTTGCCGAGTCAAAAAGCTATTGAAGCCGCGATGCATCCAGATGCGTCAAATAACATCTATTTCGTGGCTACAGGTAACGGTGGTCATAAATTTAGCAGTAATTTGTCAGACCATAACCGAGCGGTACAAGAGTATTTATCGGTAATTCGTGCGAAAAATTGAGGAGTGAGCATGTTTATTAGTTTTGAAGGCACGGAAGGTGTGGGTAAAACCACGTTAATTCGTAAACTACATGAGCATTTCCAACACTTAGCAAAAGATGTGGTGTTAACCCGTGAGCCGGGTGGCACACCTATGGCAGAGCAAATTCGCTCATTGTTACTTTCGGTGAACCATGAAGAAACCATGAGTAATGACACTGAGTTATTGCTGATGTATGCGGCACGTGCGCAGCATTTAGAAGCCGTGATTCTGCCGGCGTTAGCTGCAGATAAAATTGTTCTATGTGACCGTTTTACAGATTCGAGTTTTGCATATCAGTGTGCAGGTCGTGGTTTGGATCGAGAAAAACTGAAAGTTTTAAATGACGGTTTTGTGGCGCGTATGCCAGATATTACCTTTTGGTTAGATGCACCGATTGAAACGGGGATGTTACGTGCGCGTGAACGTGGCGCTTTGGATCGATTTGAGCAAGAGAAAGCAACGTTCTTTGAGAAAGTGCGTTCAGGTTTTGCTGAAATTCATGAAAATGAGCCTGCACGCATGAAGCGCCTCGATGCGACGCAAACACCTGAACAGGTTTTTCAACAGGCATTATTGCATTTGCAACAGATCTAAAATGCCATAGTAATCTTTAGGTATTTGATTTAAAAATCATTCATAGCATAAGTTATGGATGATTTTTTTATGCCGCATCGAAAGCAGGCGATTATTGATTTTTTACAATGTGAATTTGCCCCAAGTTTAAAAAATTGCACGATTAAAGAAGTTGGACAGCAAACCGCGACCTTAATTTGGCATGTCACAGAACAAGATCTAAGACCGGGTAATACGATTTCTGGCCCAACCATGATGACTTTGGCTGATTTTGCGCTATATGTGGCTATATTGGGGGAGATTGGGATCGTGGGACTTGCGGTCACGACCAATATGAATATTAATTTTTTAAGAAAACCAGAAGCCAATAAAGACTTAATAGGCGAGTGTCGATTGCTGAAAGTGGGCAAAAGTATAATTTATGGTGAAGTGTTGGTGTATTCAGCAGGTGTGGATGAGCCTGTTGCACATATAACTGGGAGTTATTCGATTCCACCAAAGCGACATTGAACTGAAAATATGCAGTTGATGCATTGGATTAAATTGTCGCACTCGGTCTGATTAAATTGTGTATTGGTTGGCGAAATTGCAACTTAGTGTATTTTTATTTACATAATTTCAAAAACTTAGTTGAAATCAGTTGAGTTGCAAATACGGTTTTAAATCTATAATTGAACCACAGATTTGCTTGGTTAAATATATGATTGCTACTACGCATGAAGTTGTTCGGCTCTTTCATGAACATGCATATCCATTGTCAGAAAAATTGACAGAAATGCTGAATGAGCATTACTCACATCAAACCGAACGACGTGGCTGTGGATATACTCAAGCCACACGTGTGTTAGCTGAATATATTAATGTGCCGCGTGCATCACATGAATTTCAAGATCTCAAACTTTTTGAACAATATGACACGCATGGTTTACGCAAAATTTTAGATCATAGTCGTGCTTATCATTTAGATTTGTCAGGTTGGCGTCATCTAGATTTAAACCAAAATTTAAATCAAAATATTCAGCAATTGAAACAATCTACAGACTTTTACGACGTTTTACAGAAAGAATTACAACTTCAAAAAAGTTTGCGTCAAATTCAGCAACATGCAAATTTGGAAGAAAGTAAGCTTATTTGTAACTTGATTGAAGATCTGATTTTGCCAAAATCGTCAACTGAAAACCAAATCGTTGAAGTGCAAGCACTGGCTAATAAGCCAAAGGTTGGCTCTTGTCCAATGGCTGAAAATTTCTTTTTAAAAATTGCACATCGACGTGTATTTCGTAGCGGTGAAATTAATATTTTTGTAGATGAATGCGGTCAGCCTTTATTTATGGAAAAGTTAAATATGGGGGATAACCATTCTTGTATCAGCTTGAAACCTGTACTCATGAATGGTGTTCGTATTCCTGCCGGTTCACTTTTTTCCGTCGATTATGATGCAGAACAATTAGTTGAAAAACGGGAAAATCGTGAGTTTAAAGGTTTTGTGATTCCTTATCAGGCCATTTCTGGGTGGTGGTTTTTACGTTTAACCACTTTGTCAGTGTCGCCTCAAAATCGAAAGCGTGCCTTCAGTACACATTTTCAGCAGCAAGTGGATAATGGTCTGTATAGCCCAGGTACGACTGAGCTTCAGCAATTAATTGATGTGGCAAAAGCGCAACTTTGAGTGTTTCCATCATGTTAGATGTATGCTTTTCGCCAAAATATTTTGCGCATACCCATACCAATAGTATGGAAAAATTATTGGCGGTTGGAACAGCTTTAGAACAATGGCAGAACATCAGAATACATGAGCCTGAGTGTATCGACGCTGAAATTTTAAGCCAAGTACATGATCCTGTTTATGTGGATGCTTTTATGACAGGGCAGCCCGCTAAGCTTGCGACCTTTTCAGGTTTTAAGCCTTGGAATACTCAGCTTCGAGATGCCGTGCTGAGAATCAATGCAGGGCAGTTGATGGCTGCAGATTTGGCTTTGCAAAAAGGTATCGCAGCGAATGTTGCACAAGGTTTTCACCATGCAGTGTATGAATATGGTGGATCATTTTGCACCTTCAATGGTTTGGCTTTTGTGGCACAGCAGAATCCGAATAAAAAAATCTTTGTACTCGATTGCGATCAACATGGGGGGAATGGTACAGCTGAGTTTACTAGACGCTTAGAGAACCTTTTTAACTTTAGTATTTATGGGCTACGTTTTGGTTGTCCTACTTATGAACGTTCTTTAACTCGGCATGTGCATAAAGATCGTGGAAATTTTGCACAATATACCTTGGCTATACATGAGGGAATACAGCATGCCAAAGCATGGGGTGCAGATTTAATCATTTATCAAGCAGGAATGGATTGTCATCAAGCTGACCCATTTGGCTCATCATGGTTTAGTACCGCTTTGATACAGAAACGCGAAGAAATGGTCTTTAAATTGGCTAAACGTGCAGATATTCCGCTGATGTTTGTATTGGCTGGGGGCTATCAAAATATGAATGATCTTGTAAATCTGCACTTAGAAACTTTCAAAGCTGCACTACATATTTATGGATAGTAAGATCAAAAAAAGCCGACTTCATGTGCGGCTTTTTTTGATTTAAAAGTTTTAAGAAACTAATTCAGTATTGACTACAGGGCAATCAACCGTGAAATCGGGTGGACTTAACACCGTTTTACGTAGTTCGTCTGCTTGTTCAGGATAGTCCAAAGTGAAATGCAGTCCACGAGATTCTTTACGTTCCATTGCACAGCGCACAATCATTTCTGAAACTAGTACTAAGTTACGTAGTTCAATCAGATTTTTACTGACTTGGTAATCTTGGTAATACTCGGTAATTTCACGATTGAGCATTTCAATACGATGGAGCGCACGTTGAAGCCGCTTGGTTGTTCTGACAATACCCACGTAGTTCCACATGGTTTGGCGAAGTTCATCCCAATTCTGCAAAATCACCACGTCTTCATCAGGATTGGTCACTTGCGAGTCATCCCATTCTGGGACATGAGGCGCCTGATAAGTCCCTTGATGCTGTGCTGTGATATGTGCTGATGCACTCATGCCATAGACAAAACATTCCAGTAAGGAATTACTCGCCATACGGTTTGCACCGTGTAGGCCGGTATAGGAAGTTTCTCCAATGGCATATAGGCCTGGAATATCGGTCTGACTGTTTTCATCAACCACAACGCCACCACAGGTGTAGTGTGCTGCCGGAACCACCGGAATCATTTCTTTGGTGATATCAATGCCGAGTTCCATTAAGCGTGCATACAATGTTGGAAAATGTTCTTTGACAAATTCTGCAGGTTTATGGGTGATATCAAGCCAAACATGACGGATTCCCAGACGTTTGATTTCATAATCAATAGCGCGCGCTACGATATCGCGTGGTGCTAATTCTGCACGTTCATCAAAGCGCAGCATAAAGCGTTCACCGTCAGGGAGACGTAAATAGGCACCTTCGCCACGCATTGCTTCGGTAATTAAGAAGGAGCGAGCTTGAGGGTGGTATAAGCAAGTTGGATGGAATTGGTTAAACTCCATATTGGCAACACGGCAGCCTGCACGATACGCCATGGCAATACCATCACCCGTCGCAATGTCAGGATTTGATGTATATAAATAAGCTTTCATTGCACCGCCACAGGCAAGGGCAGTGAAAGGTGCTAAAAAGGTATGTACTTTTTCGTTTTTTTCATCCAAAGCATAAAGGCCGAGAGCACGGTTTTCAGCTTCAGGATTTAACTTTTGTGCGGTAATTAGATCTATCGCGATATAGTTTTCAAAGATCTGAATATTTGATTTTTCTTGGGCGCGTTCTACCAATGTTGTGGAAATTGCACGTCCAGTTGCATCCGCTGCATGGATAATACGGCGTTGAGAGTGACCACCTTCTCGGGTCAGATGTAGCTGTTCTTGTTCGTCTAAAGTAAATTGCACACCTTGATTCAGTAGAAAATCAACAGAGGGCTTACCACCTTCAACAGTTTGTTTTACCGCCGCCATTTCACATAAATGCGCACCTGCGATCATGGTGTCATCAATATGTTGTTCAATGGAATCTGTTTTATCGAGGACAGCTGCTACACCGCCTTGGGCAAAATATGTACTGGCATCCGTCAGCGTCGATTTAGCTAAAACAGCAATATTAAAATGATCTGGTAACGAGAGGGCTAAACTTAAACCCGCACCGCCACTTCCCACAATAATCACATCAAATTGATGTGTCGTGTTTAAATTAGACATGTCCATCAGCTAATTTTAAAAATGTCCGATCATCACAACTGTTTTTGCCTAAAAACGCAATGACTATAAATTAACTAAATAATGAAAAATATTCATAGATCTGTAATATTTAAGGAATGTTTAAGATTATTTATCCTAAATATTCATCAAACATTTTATTACGAAGCCTAGACTTGCATTGTGATAAAAACTAACGTATTTCAAATGATAAGCACAATTGAGTGAATGCTAACAATGAATAAATCGTATTTACAAAAGGGACTTTATGCAGCTGTGTTTACGGTTGCAAGCGTACAAACTCAGGCAGCAGGTCCTGTTGATTTTTCCAATTTGGTTGAGCAGGTCAGCCCAGCTGTTGTGAGTGTGAATGTGGTGAAAAAGCTCAGTCAAGAAGAGCTTTTACAGCAGCAAGTCCCAGAAATATTACGACGCTTTTTTGGTAATCAGGTCGTTATTCCGCAGCAAAAAATGCCGCAAGAAAAGACCGGTTATGGAAGCGCATTCTTTATTAGTAAGGATGGTTATCTATTAACTAACCATCATGTGGTGGAAGATGCATCGAAAGTCACCATTGTACTAAATGACCGCCGTGAAATTGATGCCACAGTCGTGGGGAGTGATGAGCGGACTGACGTAGCTTTGTTAAAGGTGAAAGGTTCAAATTTTCCAGAGCTACGCACAGGCAATGTTGACCGTTTACGTGTCGGTGAGCCAGTGTTGGCCATTGGTTCGCCATTTGGTTTTGACTATTCAGCTTCGGCAGGGATTGTTAGTGCGAAAATGCGCAATATGATGGGAGAAACCTCAGTTCCATTTATTCAAACTGATGTGGCGTTGAACCCCGGAAACTCAGGTGGTCCTTTGTTTAACCAGTCAGGGGAAGTGGTCGGGGTGAACTCTCGTATCTTTAGTGGTACGGGCGGCTATATGGGTTTATCGTTCTCGATTCCTATTGATGTGGCGATGGATGTTGCAGACCAATTAAAGAAAAACGGCAAGGTGACACGTGCTTATTTAGGCGTCATGCTGCAAGATATCGACCGTAATCTAGCTGAGTCGTATAATCTTTCAAAACCAGAAGGCTCATTGATTACTCAAGTTGCACCGAATTCACCTGCAGCAAAAGCTGGCTTTAAAGTGGGTGATGTTATTTTGAAATTTAATGGCACACCGATTTCACGTACTGGCGAACTGCTGAATTATCTTAACCGTACAGGTCCAAATCAAAGCATTCAGCTTGAAGTGCTCCGCGATGATAAACGCCAAAATATTTCAGCAACCTTAATCACTGCACCAGATGATACGCCTGCAAAAGCTGAAACGACCCCTGTGAAAAAAGGCCCGGTGATTGGGGTGTCAATTCGTAACCTAAACGCAGATGAACTAAAACAACTCAGCCTAAAAGGCGGTGTCTTGATTCAAGATGTGCGAGCTGGTGGTATTGCTTCACAAGCGAGAATTCAGCCGGGGGATGTGGTGACTCAAGTTAATAATAAAGCTGTGAATAATGCTGAAGATTTTGTGAAAGTTATTTCAGAGTTGAAAAATGGCAGCATTGCACGTGTTTCTTTGATTCGTCAGGGGCAAAGTGCGATTGTAGGCATGCGCATTCAATAATGAATTACTGAATGAAAACCACTCCAAGCGAGTGGTTTTTTTAACTTTAGTGTTTTTGCAATTTACCCTTAGATAAAAATGAGTAGACTGTGGAGCATATTTTAAAATTTGCAGGACGCTATGAGCGATATCTTTGATTTAAAAATTACAGTTCAAGCTGAACATATCGACACATTAAATCATGTAAATAACGTGGTGTACGTCAGTTGGATGCAAGATGTCGCGACAGCACATATTGAAGCCTTGGGTTTAGGCTTAAAAGAATATATTGAATTGAAGCATGCCATGGTTGCTGTAGAGCATCATGTGCAATATCGCAAAGCAGCAGTCGAAGGTGAGGAGATTATTCTGCGAACGTGGCTCAATGATATCAATGCGTTGTATTCATTTCGTCAGTATGTATTTTATCGCCCTAAAGACAAAGCGATATTATTTACAGGCAATACGCAGTGGGCATGCATTGAAATTGCTACAGGTCGTCCAAAACGAATGTCGCCAACCTTTACCCAAGCGTATCAACCTATTGCGGATAGCCTAAATCCGCTTGATTTTAGTGCTTATGATCTCTGAGTTTGATTTCAAAGTAATATTTCAAACCAAGACCAGCCAAGTTCTACATGTGGGATGAATGACTTGCATAAAAGCAATGCATTATTTTCGATACTTTGAAAAATCCATCTGCTATAATCCTCGGCAATTTCTATTCGGCTTTTGCTATGCATAAAGAATTGCATGTATAGCGCTTTTATTTTTCCAAGGTAGCCCATGGCGCAAGCTAAAAAATCTGTTGATATAAAAAACATTCGTAACTTCTCGATCATTGCGCATATCGACCATGGTAAGTCGACTCTTGCCGACCGATTTATTCAAACTTGTGGTGGTTTGCAAGATCGTGAAATGCAAGCGCAGGTTCTAGATTCTATGGAATTGGAACGTGAGCGTGGTATTACGATTAAAGCTGCGTCAGTGACTTTGTATTACACTCATCCTAATGGTGAAGAATACCAACTCAACTTCATTGACACACCGGGACACGTTGACTTTTCTTATGAAGTTTCACGCTCTTTGGCTGCGTGTGAAGGCGCACTTTTGGTTGTTGATGCTGCACAAGGGGTAGAAGCGCAATCTGTAGCAAACTGTTATACCGCAATTGAACAAGGTCTAGAAGTTCTACCGGTTTTAAACAAAATCGATTTGCCGCAAGCAGAGCCAGAACGTGTTATTCAAGAAATTGAAGACATTATTGGTATTGAAGCGACTGAAGCGCCAACGTGTTCAGCGAAAACAGGTCTAGGCATTGAAGGTGTGCTTGAAACCCTGGTGAATGTTATTCCTGCACCACAAGGTGATCGTAGTGCGCCTTTACAAGCCTTGATTATCGACTCTTGGTTCGATAACTATTTAGGCGTGGTTTCTTTGGTTCGTATTAAAGAAGGCCGTGTGCGTAAAGGCGATAAAATGTTGATGAAATCAACAGGTCAAACGCACATCATTACGTCAGTGGGTATTTTTAATCCGAAACACACAGAAACGGACATGCTCGAAGCGGGTGAAGTTGGTTTTGTGATCGCGGGTATTAAAGATATTTTTGGTGCTCCAGTGGGTGATACGATTACCTTAGCAACCACACCAGAAGTAGCAACCTTACCAGGCTTCAAAAAAGTTAAACCACAGGTTTATGCAGGTTTGTTCCCAATCGATTCAAGTGAATTTGAACCATTCCGTGAAGCGCTGCACAAACTGCAAATTAATGACTCAGCATTATTCTTTGAACCTGAAAGTTCAGATGCACTCGGTTTTGGTTTCCGTTGCGGCTTCTTGGGTATGCTGCACATGGAAATCGTACAAGAGCGTTTAGAGCGTGAGTATGATCTTGACCTGATTTCTTCTGCACCGACCGTAATTTATGAAGCGGTAATGAAAAATGGTCAAACCATTTATATCGACAGTCCTTCTAAAATGCCAGATGGTTCAACAGTTGAAGACTTACGTGAGCCAATTGCTGAATGTCACATCTTGGTACCGCAAGAATACTTGGGTAATGTGATGACTTTATGTGTTGAACGTCGTGGCGTTCAAAAAAATATGAAGTTCATGGCAAACCAAGTCGCTATTACGTTTGAAATTCCAATGGCAGAAGTGGTAATGGATTTCTTTGATAAGTTGAAATCATGTTCACGTGGCTTTGCATCGCTTGACTATAGCTTTGTCCGTTTTGAGAGTTCATCTTTGGTTAAGGTTGATGTGCTAATTAATGGTGAGAAGGTTGATGCCTTGGCCATGATTTGTCACCGCCAAGATGCTCGTCACCGTGGTATTGCTCTAGTTGAGAAAATGAAAGACTTGATTCCACGTCAAATGTTTGATGTGGCTATTCAAGCAGCAATTGGTGCGCAAATCATTGCACGTTCAACTGTAAAAGCGATGCGTAAAAACGTATTGGCAAAATGTTATGGTGGTGACGTGTCACGTAAGAAGAAACTTCTTGCGAAACAAAAAGAAGGTAAGAAACGTATGAAGCAAGTGGGCAGTGTTGAAATCCCACAAGAAGCGTTCCTTGCGGTATTGAAAGTAGAAAGATAATAAATAGAGGTTTATGAGCTCATGGATTTTGACTTTAATTTGATCCTTGTTCCTGCCACAGTCATTTTTTTCCTAATTTGGCTGTTGGATAAGTTTGTCTGGAAACAACGGCAGACCAAAGGTAAGGGGAATGAAAACGTCGTTATCGCGTGGGCTTATGACTTCTGGCCGATTCTAGCGATAGTTTTGGTGATGCGTTCATTCTTATATGAGCCATTTAATATTCCATCAGACTCTATGGTTCCAACTTTAGAGACAGGTGATTTTATTGTGGTGAATAAATATCAGTATGGCGTACGATTACCTATTATTAATAAAAAAATTATTGATGTTGGTGAACCTGAGCGTGGAGATGTCATTGTATTTCGTTATCCACCGCAACCAACCATTAGCTATATTAAACGTGTGGTCGGTTTACCAGGGGATCATATTATTTATGATCATGGTCAACTGAGTGTGAATGGTCAGAAAGTGACAAAAGTTCCAGTTGAATTTAGCCGTGAAAAAGATCAACTCGATACACCTACATCGATTTATCATAAAGAAACCATGGGTAAGCATACGTTTACCATGCGTGAGCTTGACGGCGTCAATGTTGCGCGCCAAGCGCCATTTATCAACTATGTTGAAAATGGTAAATATTCAACAGAAAATGGTTTATATTGGGAAGTTAAGGTTCCTGAAGGTCACTATTTCGCGATGGGGGATAATCGCGATCAAAGTGCGGACAGTCGTTTTTGGGGCTTTGTGCCTGAAGAAAACCTCACTGGACGTGCTTTTTACAAGTGGATGCATAAGGAACCTGGTTTAAAACTGCCTTCATTTAGTCGTAATGGCAGTATTGATTAGTCTATAAAAATAGGAATATAAAATGAGACATCAACGGGGAACGTCTTATTTAGCTATAATGTTAGCTGTAGTTGGTTTTGCATTTATGGCGAAGGTTGCAATTGCAGTATGGGGGCCATATTTTGAGGATCGGATGATTAATAGTCAGATCCGTGAGCAACTTGTTAGTGCTCCTAAGAATATTAGTCCGGCTGGATTTGTAAAGGAAATGGATAAACGATTTAATATGAATATGATTGATATTAAATTTTCAGATATTGCACAAGTAAACAATGATAATGGTTTACGAGTGGAAAAAAATTATGAAATAAGAAAACCTTTCTTATTGAATATTGATATTGTGTTAAAGTTCGAGAAAAGTTTTGATCAAAGCTCAGTCCAAGCTAAATGAAGCTCGTTTAGCAAGTCGTATCGGTTATCAGTTTAAACAACCTGAATTGTTACAACTGGCCTTGACCCACCGATCGGTGAGCCATAAATACAATTATGAACGCCTAGAATATCTGGGCGATTCATTATTGGGTATGATAATTGCCAATTATCTATACCATGCCTACCCGCATGAAAATGAAGGGCGTCTAACGCGTATGCGTGCGACACTGGTTCGTCAGGAAGCATTAGGTAAAATTGCCAATGACTTAAAACTCAGTCAAGAATTAATCTTGAGTACAGGTGAGTTGAAATCTGGCGGTCATCATCGCGAGTCTATACTTGCGGATACCGTTGAATCGATCATTGGTGCAATCTATGTCGATTGTCAGGATTTAAAAATTCTGGAACCGATTGTTCTTAAATGGTATGTGCCATATTTAGATCATATTGAACCGACCGATCAACTGAAAGACCCTAAATCACGTTTACAAGAGTATTTACAAGCACGTAAAAAACCTCTCCCGGTTTACGAGGTTGTAGATATTCAGGGGGATGCTCCGAACCAACATTTTAAAGTTGAATGTACGGTTGAAGGGCTCTCTGTTAAATACGGTGAAGGTTCAAGCCGTCGCTTTGCTGAACAAGCTGTAGCGGCAGAAATCTTAGAAATTTTGGAGAAAAAGTCTTAATGACTACTCATTCCGATCACGTAGATGCTGATCACGAGTCGCAAGGCGACAGTAACGATTTAATTAGTCAGTTTTTTAGTGCACAAGGAACTGAAATTCCGGCCGATTTTAAAAGTGGTTTTGTGGCGATTGTTGGTCGTCCAAACGTGGGTAAATCAACGTTAATGAACCATATTTTGGGTCAAAAACTTTCAATTACGTCTCGTAAACCACAAACGACTCGTCATAAAATTGTAGGTATTGACTCACGTGAAAAGTCTCAGGCAGTATTCGTGGATACGCCAGGGATGCACAAAAAAGAAGTTCGTGCCATCAATAAAATGATGAACCGTGCGGCGCATTCTGCACTTCGTGATGTGAACTTGGTTTTGTTTGTGATTGATGCAGACAAATGGACGCAGAATGATGATTTAGTGTTAGAAAAGCTAAAAAATGCCGATATGCCAGTTATTCTTGTGATCAATAAAATTGATACGCTAGAAAACAAAAACCACGCATTACCCTTGATACAAGAGCGTGCAAAATTGATGAATTTTGCAGAAATTGTTCCTGTATCAGCATTACGCGGTGCAAATTTGGATCATTTGCGCAGTACGATTGAGAAATATCTACCATTCCAACCACCACTGTATTCACTTGAGCAATTGACCGATCGTTCAGAGCGATTCCTTGCATCTGAAATTATCCGTGAAAAAATCATGCGTCAATTGGGTGAAGAGCTACCTTATGATTTAACCGTTCAAATTGAATCGTTTAAAACAGAAGAAGCAACGGTAAATCCAAAAACAGGCCGTCCTAAAGCGGCGTGTACCTATATTGATGCGACGATTTTTGTCGATCGCTCTGGCCAAAAAGCCATTGTGATTGGTGAGAAAGGTGCCAAACTGAAGAAAATCGGTATGGATGCACGTGTGGATATGGAAAAAATGTTCGAGCAAAAAATCATGCTGACACTTTGGGTGAAAGTCAAAGGTGGTTGGTCTGATGATGAGCGTGCATTGAAAAGCTTGGGTTATAGCGATATTTAATTGCTAGACATTTAAAACTTTGAGGGAAGAGTAATGATGAAAGTATTAGCTGTAGTGGCATGTGTTTTGTTTCTACAAGGGTGTATTCATAAAATCGTTACTGTTCCTGTCAAAGTGGCTTATAAAACCACAAAAGGCGTGGTCAAAGGAACCGCTGCAGTTGTAGGTGCAGTCATTCCAGATGGGGATGATGAAGAAGAAGACGA
Source organism: Acinetobacter amyesii (assembly GCF_002018365.1). GTDB lineage: Bacteria > Pseudomonadota > Gammaproteobacteria > Pseudomonadales > Moraxellaceae > Acinetobacter > Acinetobacter amyesii. Next base: position 175,677 of record NZ_MVKX01000005.1, on the reverse strand, counting down.
AAAGAAAAAGAAAGACAAGGATTAATATCTTAAATCATGCGTAATGAGATACTGCATGGTTATTTAATTCACCATCGTAAATATCGTGAAAAAAGTCATATCGTGCACTTGTTTACGCAGGAGCATGGCCGAGTTGACGGTATTCTCAGACAAACACCTCCGCCTCAGTATCAACCGATTTGCTTGCAAGCATCCGGCAAGTCTGAACTTAAAAATTTCAGTAAACTTGAAATTGTAAATCAACCCATTTTCTTTTTTGGGGATGCTTTTTTTTCAGGGTTTTATTTGAATGAAGTCTTATTGAGGCTATGTCCCTTAGAGGTCGAGATGCCAGAGACATTTGCTCAATATGCGCATACCTTAGAACAACTCCAATGCATGTCTGCGCAGGATAATCCTGACCTGTTTTTGCGACAAATCCTTAGACAGTTTGAGCATGAACTGCTTGAAGAATTGGGTTATGCGCTGGATTATTCAACTGATGCAAATCAACAGCAAATTCAGCTTTATGAAAATTATCAATTTCATTTAAATGAAGGTTTTCAACCTGTCATTAAAGCCTCACGGGCAACATTGTCAGGTCAACATATTTTAAGTATGTGTGATTATGAAAAAGGTGGGGAATTTAATTCTGAACAGTTACAATTACTGTCTAAGTTGTACCGACAAATGATTACTTCCTTGCTTGGCGATCGTCCATTAAAAAGTCGTCAATTGTGGATACAGAATTCTCAAACTCAACGTCATTAGGAAAGAATTATGGCAGCTTTGCTTGGTGTAAATATTGACCATGTGGCAACACTACGAAATGCACGTGGGACAACTTATCCAGATCCTGTGAATGCCGCAATTATTTGTGAGCAAGCGGGGGCGGAAGGGATTACGCTACATTTACGTGAAGATCGTCGCCATATTAAAGATGATGATGTGCGTCGTATGCGTTCTGTATTAAAAACCCATATGAATCTTGAAATGGCAGTGACCGATGAAATGGTTGAATTTGCCAAAGAGATTCAGCCGCATCATGTATGCTTTGTTCCTGAAAAGCGTGAAGAAGTCACGACTGAAGGCGGTCTAGATGTTGTTGGGCATTTTGAAGATGTAAAAAATGCGACTCAAGCACTCGCAGCGATTGGTTGCGAAGTTTCATTATTTATTGATGCTGACTTTGCTCAAATTGATGCGGCGATTGCCTGTGGCGCGCCAACGATTGAGTTGCATACAGGTGCATATGCAGATGCTGAAACACCTGAAGCGCAGAAAGCAGAGCTGGAGCGTATCATTCAAGGTGCTGAATATGCGGCATCTAAAGGTTTGATTGTGAATGCTGGTCATGGCTTAAATATTGACAATGTCACTCCAATTGCTCGCATTGCGCAAATTCATGAATTGAATATTGGTCACTCGATTATTGCTGATGCTGTATTTATTGGATTGACACAGTCTGTGAAACAAATGAAAGCTGCGATTAAAGCCGCACGTTAATTATTTAAGTAAAGTATATGTCAAATATTGATTATGATGCCCTAATGAAGCCAGTCATTGGCTTCTTGGGGTGTGAAACACCAAAAGCATGGTTGGATGAAGCTTTAAATAATTTGGATATCCTGATGCAGGATCATGCCAATTGTGAAAAGAAAGCGGCAAGTACAGCAATGAATTTGATGTTTCGTTATAGTTTTTTCTCGGATTTACAAATCAAGCTGGCGCAGCTAGTACGTGAAGAAATGCTGCACTATGAGCAAGTGCTGGAACTGATGGCAAAACGTGGTCAGGAATGGACTGCAATCAGTGCCGGACGGTATGCTGGTGGTCTACGCAAAGAAGTGCGGACTTATGAGCCAGAAGCGTTAATTGATATCTTAGTGATCGGCGCATTCGTTGAAGCACGGTCATGCGAGCGTTTCTATGCGCTTGCACCACATGTGGATGAAGAGTTGGGGCGTTACTACCGCTATTTGCTAAAGTCTGAATCACGCCATTATGAGGACTATTTAGCTTTGGCCATGGATGTGGCGACGACCAATAAGCTGAAGAACCCGAAAGAAGATATTCAGATGCGTATTGAGCATATTCGTGAAGTTGAAAAAAATCTGATTAGCAGCCCAGATGAGTTATTCCGCTTTCATAGTGGTGTGCCAGTCAAAGCAGCTTGATAAAAGTATCCTCCAGAATGGGGGATTTTTTATGCACTCAAAATAAATGATAATAAGAATTATTTACAATTGTTTTGGGTGAATCTAAAATGAAACGATCTCTTTGAATCAAACAATTTAAGCTCACTTATTTAATATGAAATTACAATTCACTTTACTCTGTTTCGCTTTGTGTGCGGTTGGTCAGGCTCAAGCGCATTATCCTTATGTTGCGCCTCTAAACTATCAAACATTTAATAATCACAGTGCCATTCTTTCTGGTTTTTATGACAATCCGTTTGTTTCAGAAATAGCCATTAAAAACTTTAAATTCCATGTACATACACCATCAGGTGATAAGCTACATTTAACAGATGTCGATTGGGCAAAAACGCAAACGGTCAGCAGCTATAGTTTAGAAAATAAGCAGGATGGCACGTATCGTATTCGCGGTGAAAAGCAGGGAAGTACAGTGCGTTTTGCTTACGATCAAAAGCAGTGGAAAACGTTAATCAATGGTGTGCGTGATCCTCAAAAAACAGCGAATGCAAATGTCATTTATACAGCTGAGTTGACTAAAAAGTCGCAAATCAAAAGTATTCAAACGCTGGAAATCATTGAAACTTTTGTATCGCGCCGTGTAACGTCTACACAAGTGGTGAATCATTTGCATGATGGCTTTGATGTGCAATTTAAAACTCATCCGAATGCCATTATGCAAAATGAGCCAGTACAACTGAAAGTGCTAGATCAGAAAAAAGCGGTTGCGGGTTTGCAGATTGAAATTTTGCAGCAAACAACGGATTACAGCCGTGAAGGAAAAGTTTATAAAACGCTTAAAACTGATCAAGATGGGCACTTGAATTTTAACCTATCAGATCGTGGTCAGTATTTACTGAAAATGGATTATCAACAGCCTATTGAAATGAAAGGTGATGCATTAAAACGATATAAATATACCTTGAGTTTTAATGTGATCTAAGGTGATTAAAAGAGAAAAAGCTCTGCGATTTGCGGAGCTTTTTTATGAAAATGATTTAGCTATCTTTAGGTTCAAGATAAAACATCAATAAACCTATCAATAAAATTAAACTGGTTTGAGTGAAAAAGTGTTTATTAAAACCACCATAATATTGCTGCGAATAGCCTGCAATCAGTAAATAACCCGTTAAATAAAGCAATCGATAATATCGGCTCTCAAAACAATAAAAGACACTTGCAAAACATAAAATCAGGCAACCAATCACCATATAATGGATATCCCAAATGATGGTGTTGATTGCAAATAAAAGTGCTGAAAGCGCGCCGATAGATAAATTACGAAGGCTTTCAAACCCTTGAAAGATATGCATCAAAGAAAGTATGAAGAGTGGCAATAGAGCAAGTGCATATTTTATTTTCATACTGTTTTGCGTCATGAGCATAAAATTTTGCTGTTTCTCAACAATAGGGCTAGTACTGATGCTTAGCCTAAGCCATTGAAGGGTTAAGTGTTCAGGGATGTTGGCTTTAACTAAAAATTTGAGAGTGGCTTGTGGTGGAATAATATAGTTCTCTTGGAATTCATGGCCATAAAAGATCCATGACTTATTGGTCTCCAATGTGTGATATTGCGTATTTTTTTGAGTTGAGATGTTAAAAAGTTGTCCACTTGCATTTAACCCAGCTTTCATACATGGTGTTTCTTTTTCGTGAACAATACATAACGGCAGTACCGAAATTTCTAGATCTTTTCGTGTTTGTTGCTGACCTGCAAAATCAATATGGATATACAGTTGATCAGATTGGTTTTGCAGTGTAATGGGTGTGCTCGACCAATATTGTCCTTCTGTCATCTCGTTCAATACAGATTCAGATATTTCGGGAATAGTATTGTGATTTTGAATCTGCTGAGGTGGAATCAACCATTGTAGGTTGCTGTCAAGAAGGGTGTTAGATTCACTATTATATAAATTGGGTGGTATTTTGAAATGTTGCTCAATTTCACTTTCGGGTGTGCAGCTCACCAAATAAATTGCAAATGGGCTGATAATAATTAAAAGAAAAATGAATGCAGTGAGATAGTGTTTTAAGGCAGTTTTATTTGATTCAGCATCAACTTGAATGAACATTTTTTTTATTTTAATGACAATGACTTATAGATTATATGTAAATCATAGGCATTAAAAAAGCCCATTTAAATAAATGGGCTTTAGAATTTGGCTCTCCAACCTGGGCTCGAACCAGGGACCTGCGGATTAACAGTCCGTCGCTCTACCGACTGAGCTATTGGAGAATCTGAATGCGATTATAAGCAGATTTTGGGGAGGGTCAAGCTAAAAATACCAATATGAGGAGAAATGCGTGATAGATGTTTTTTATTTGAACAAAAAGAAGGATTTTTTAGAAAAAATGAATCTTAGGCTTGCAAAGAAAAAATTCAATTGATAGTCTGAATGCAACAACAGAGCGTTTAAACATATGTTTAAACAGTGTGGATTTAAACCCAACTTGCCAGCACTAAAATGGCTAAACAGGAGAAAGCGAATGAATACGCTGACTATTTCTCAGATTTTTTCAAATTTTTCTTTTTACCAAGAAAACTATCTTTCCATTATCAGTAACCAAGAGCAATATCAAACACCTGTCGAAGGTGCATACGTTGACGTTTGGCCTTTGGGTCAACGTGACTTGGCATTGGGTGATTTATTACAACTGTGGTTTAGTGAAAAATGGTTGATCAACGCGCCATGTCATTTACGTTTTGAACATCAAGATGATGGTCGTCGTGTGCCTTTGCAACGCAAGCAAGACTTGTATTTATACCAATTGGCAGGTAATGCATTATCAGGCTCAAATCGTTCTAAAGTATGGTCTATTTCAGAACAACGGGAACTTCGTGTTGAGTTAGATAGTGCTTTAAAATATTACTGCTTTCAAAAGGGCAGTAATCGCATTGATCTTAGCGAAGGCCAATTAATTCGCGCCTTACATTCAGCAATATAAGTTTGAATCATCATCTGCTCGCATTGAATTGCGAGCAGAAAAATAAAAATATTAAGGACGTATAATCATGCAGGTTGCAGTTGCATGTGCATAAAGTTTGCCATTGTCATCGATAATTTTCCCTTCAGAAATCCCTAAATTTTTACTGATATTAATGACTGTTCCAATCGCTGTAAGTTCAACATCCTTTGGAATTGGGCGACACATTTTTATATTTAAGTCGATGGTGCCATAACCTACACCTGCCTCTAATAAGGTGTGAATGGCACAACCTGTCACCGAGTCGAGCACCGTAGCAGCAAAGCCACCATGCACACCGCCTAGCGGATTTAAGTGTCGTGCATCTGCTTTAGCCTTAAAGCTAATACTGCCCTCAGATACTTCATAAGGCTGCATTGGAATAGTTTCGCTAATACTTGCTGGTGGAATTTTCCCTGCACACATGGCTTGTAGAAGTTGCAGTCCGGTCATTTCTTTTGGATTCATTATTTTGGCCTATTTTATGAGTTCTAAAAAGGAATCTGAGCTTAACATAGCTAATTGTTGAAATTATTGTCAAGTTGATTATTTGAAGCTTTCATTGAGTAATCTTGCTTTGGCATTTACGTGGGTTGTATAAAGAATAGCAGTGAGTAGAGGGGATAAAGGGAAGTAGCATGATGTGAAAAATAACGCGAAATGCATCTAAAAAAATAAGTAATAAATCTATTGTATATACTTAGTTTTTCACAGATGATGGGTAAAACATAAAAGATATCAGCTGATTATAAGTCGAAGTGAGACTTATATTTAGAATAAAAAATACAGTGAAAAGTCATGAAAACGTTTTTAAATTTGTGGATGCCCATTTTTTTGAGTAATACCATTTTAATGCTTGGTGGTTTATTCGATACGATTTTTTTATCTCATTTTTCAGCACAACATGTCACTGCAATGGCCGTTTGTGTGGGTATCTACAGTTTAGTTTTTGTCTCGGGTATGGGTGTTTTGCAAGGCATGATGCAGGAACTGGCGGAAGCAAATGGCCGCAAGGCGTATCTGGAATTACAGCTGATTATTAAGCAAAGTATCATCATTGTGCTCTGTCTTTCAGGTGGTGCGGCTTGGCTTTTTACTCATGCAGAACCATTGCTCAATGTCTTAAGAGCTGATGAAGAAATAAGAGCATTAATTCAACCGTGTTTGGTTTTGATGGCTTTAACCATTCCTGGGCATTTTTTATTACGAATTCTTTTTATTTACACGCAAACCTGTGGGCAGGCAAAGCGAGTGTTTTATGCAAACACGCTGTATTTAATAATAAAAGTAACTTTGGCATATGGCTTTATATTTGGAATTTCGGTTTTTAATATTCCTGCTTATGGTGTGAAAGGGGCTTTTCTAGCGCATCTTCTTGCGCAATGGCTGTTACTGGTTCTCTATTATTTCTTTTTCTTAGAAAAGAAATTGAGTATTCACTGGTTGGGTGAGTTCTTTAATTTAAAAATTTTATGCAATATTTTAAGCATTGGTTTACCAACTGCAGTGGTTGTTTTTATTGATGTATTTACCATAAGCGCAATTGCGTTACTGGCATTGCCACTGGGTAATGTCATTGTAAATGCGCATCAAATCGCTATGGGTTTTTGCGGCTTATTGTTTATGTTGCCGCTGTCACTTGGCGCAACCTTTAGTATTTTGGTATCGACTAAAATCGGAGAGGGGCGTGTTCAGGAGGCGTGGCATTTAACCGGTATAGCGATGAAGGTGGCGTTCGCTGTCGCCTTAACCGCCTCAATCGTTGTGGCAGTATTTCATCCCTATATGTTGCCCTTGTTTAGTAATGACAAAGATGTACTCAACGTGGTTTTCGCATTGGTGTTTTTATTGTGTTGGATGCATGTCTTTGATGCGATGTTAGTAGTTTCGGTCAATATGTTGAGATGTTGGAAAGTTATTGTATTTCCGATGCTGGTTTATAGCAGCATGATTTTAGTTTTCGGGCTTGGTGGCGGCTGGTATTTGGCATTCCATCCAGTGACATGGTTGGGGCGCACGTACGATGCATTCAATATTCAAGGTTTTTGGATCATGCTATGTGTTGCCTATACGCTGGCAGCAGTTATTTGCTTTATCTGCCTTAAATGGAAACATAGCAAATACTTTAAAATGGCTCAGATATAAAAAAACCCGCGAATATCGCGGGTTTTTTGATTTGATCTTTAGATCAAATTATTTTTCAGCAGCAATTGAAGCAATCGCAGCGTCTACGCCTTCGATTGAATCAGCAGCTTTCTTGATACGTGCAAGCGCATCTACAAGAACTTCGTCTGCAGTTGCATAAGAAATACGCATGTAACCACCTAGACCGAACGCATCACCAGGAACTACGGCAACACCAGTTTCTTCCAATAACCATGCAGAGAATTCTGTGCAAGATTTTAAACCTTTTGCACGAATCAATGGACGGATGTTTGCGTATGCATAGAATGCACCATCAGCAGGAAGGCAAGTAATACCGTTGATGTCGTTCAAACCTTTCACAACTAGGTCGTGACGGCGTTTGAAGGCTTCAATCATTGGCTCAAGAACGTCTTGAGGACCATTCAATGCAGCTTCAGCAGCAACTTGTGAAATAGAAGTTGGGTTTGAAGTTGATTGAGATTGGATTTTTTTCATCGCACCAATAAGTTTAGCAGGGCCCGCTGCGTAGCCAATACGCCAGCCAGTCATTGCATAAGCTTTAGATACACCGTTAAGAACGATTACGCGATCGTAAAGGTCTGGTGCAACTGTTGCGATGTTGTAGAATTCGTCGTCCCAACGGATTGGTTCGTACATATCATCAGAAGCAACTAAAACTTCTGGGTATTTACGTAGAACGTCAGCTAAAGCAAGTAATTCTTCTTTAGTGTAGATCATACCTGTTGGGTTAGAAGGGCTGTTTAGAACCACTAAACGAGTTTTGTCAGTGATTGCAGCTTCTAATTGAGCAGGCGTAATTTTGAAACGTTGGTCTTCACCACATTTCACGATTACAGGAGTACCTTCAGCAATGATCACCATGTCTGGGTAGCTTACCCAGTAAGGAGCAGGGATAATTACTTCGTCACCTTTGTTTAACAAAGCAAGTACCAAGTTAAAGAAAGATTGTTTACCACCACAAGAAACCAAGATTTGGTTTGCAGCGTAATCAAGGTTATTGTCGCGTTTTAATTTAGCAATAATTGCTTTTTTAAGACCTGGAGTACCGTCAACAGCTGTATATTTAGTGAAGCCATTGTTGATAGCAGCAATTGCAGCATCTTTGATGTGTTGTGGGGTATCGAAATCCGGTTCACCTGCGCCTAAACCAATTACGTTTTTACCAGCAGCTTTCAATTCAGCAGCTTTGTTAGTAACAGCAAGTGTAGGGGACGGTTTGATGCTATTTACACGATCAGACAGACGTACGTCCACGGCAGTATTCCTTCTTATAGGGATTAAAAAATAAAAAGCACACTATCTTAGCTTAAATGCACAGTAATGGGGAGTGGCAAAATCAACAATGTGCAAAAAAGTGTGATATTCCATCCTAACCCTATAATTGAGAAAATTTACATTGAGTTACTTAAATTTTTAATCAAATTTTATGGCAAATTCTTAAAGTCACGGACAAAAATAGGGCATAAAAAAGGCCACAACATGTGTGACCATTTTTAATAAAATTTTGTGCTTCAAATACTTTGCTTATTGAACAAAACGCGATAGATCTTCTTCAGGGCGAGCAGTTAGCACTTCTACACCATTTTTTGTTACAAGTAGCGTGTGTTCGTACTGTGCAGACAAGCTATGATCTTTAGTAACGACAGTCCATTTGTCGCCAAGAAGTTTGGTTTTCCAGTCGCCACCGTTCACCATTGGTTCGATGGTAAAGGTCATGCCTTCTTCTAAGATCATGCCTGTATTGGGTTGACCGTAGTGTAAAACTTGTGGTTCGTCGTGGAAAACAGTACCAATACCATGACCACAATATTCACGTACAACGCCAAAACGCTCTGACTCAACATATTGTTGAATGGCATTACCGATATCGCCCATGGTTGCGCCCGGTTTTACTACCGCCATACCACGGTACATGGCTTCTTGAGCAACTTTACATAAACGGTTCGCTAAAATAGTGGTTTCACCGCCTACGATATACATCATGTTGGTATCACCGTGGTAACCATCTTTAATCACAGTGACATCGATGTTTAAGATGTCACCTTTTTTTAACTTTTTGCTTTCAGATGGAATACCGTGACACACCACATGGTTCACTGAAGTACAGATCACGTGCTGGAACGCTGGACGACCCGGCGCAGCACCATAACCTAAACAAGCAGGAATAGCTTCTTGTTTATTGACAATATAGTCATGACAAATCGTATCAAGTTCTAGGGTAGTCACACCTGGAACAATATGCGGTTTGATCATATCCAAAACTTCTGCCGCCAGTCGACCCGCGACGCGCATTTTTTCAATTTCGTCAGGCGTTTTAATTAATCGACGTGGAGCTTCGTAAGTACTGTTCATGATCTCTAAAAACTTTTGGAAATTTGTATGTGACTATGGTATAAATAGCCGCCCATTTTATCAAATGCTTTTTCGTGAATATCTTTCACGAGCTTTGTGCGATGGGGCAATAAAATCCGCACATATATCGACACATTTCTCTGGGTGCCTTTTTAGGTGGAGAATGCGGGTATATGGAGGCCTAACCCAAACTTTAAGGTAAAGAAAATGGCAGATTACAACGTAAGCATGCGCGACCTTCTTCAAGCAGGCGCACACTTCGGTCACCAAACACGTTTTTGGAATCCAAAAATGCGCGAATACATCTTCGGCGCGCGCAACAAAATTCACATCATCAACCTTGAGCACACTGTTCCTGCGTTAAATGATGCTTTGAACTTTGCTAACAACTTGGCTAGCAAAAAGAACAAAGTTTTGTTCGTTGGTACAAAACGTGCAGCTTCTGCAATCATCCGTGAACAAGCTCAACGTGCAGGTCAACCATATGTTGATCACCGCTGGTTGGGTGGTATGTTGACTAACTGGAAAACTCTTCGCCAGTCAATCAACCGTCTAAAAGACCTTCAAACTCAATCTACTGACGGTACTTTCGCTAAACTTACTAAACGTGAAGCTTTAGAACGTACTCGTGAGATGGAAAAACTTGAACGCGCTCTTGGCGGCGTTAAAAACATGGGTGGTTTACCTGACGCATTATTCGTAATCGATGTTGATCACGAAGCAATTGCAATTAAAGAAGCTAAAAACCTTGGTATTCCTGTTATCGGTATCGTTGATACAAACTCTAACCCAGACAACGTAGACTACGTTATCCCTGGTAACGACGATGCGATCCGTGCAGTTACTCTTTACGCTTCTGCTATGGCTGATGCGATTCTTGCTGGTAAAGAATATGCTCAATCACAAGCAAATGCACAAGCTAAAGGCGAAGAAGCTCCTGCTTCTGAGGCTTAATGCGTTTGACGTAAGCTTGTCATTTTTGCGACACGTGATGGTGGCAAAGTAAGCGTCATGTATGCAGACGGCCCACGAGACAGCTCTGGGCCGTTTCTGTTCTAAAAAGAATTCATTTTCTACCGTATTTAGGAGATTAACATGACTGCAGTTACAGCAAGCATGGTTAAAGAATTGCGCGATCGTACTGGTCTTGCAATGATGGAATGTAAAAAAGCATTAACAGAAGCGGGCGGTGACATCGAATTAGCGATCGACAACCTTCGTAAATCTGGTCAAGCTAAAGCTGCTAAAAAAGCGGGTAACATTGCTGCTGACGGCGCGATCACTATCGCTCAAGAAGGCAACAAAGCAATCCTTGTAGAAGTTAACTGTCAAACTGACTTCGTTGCTAAAGACGAAAACTTTGCTGGTTTCTCTGCTAAAGTTGCTGCTGCTGCGCTTGCTGCTGGTGTAACTGACGTTGCTCAAATTGCTGAATTGAAACTTGAAGATGGTGCTACTGTTGAAGAAGCTCGTATCGCGCTTGTTCAAAAAATCGGTGAAAACATCCAAGTACGTCGTGCTCAAATCGTTGAAGGCGACAACCTTGCAGTTTACAAACACGGTTTAAAAATCGGTGTTGTAGTTGCATACGCTGGTGATGCTGAAACTGGTAAAGGTTTGGCTATGCACATCGCTGCATTCAACCCAGTTGCTGTAAACGAAGCTGGCGTTTCTGCTGAACTTATCGCTAAAGAAAAAGAAATTGCTGAAGCGAAAGCAATTGAATCTGGTAAACCAGCAAACATCGTTGAAAAAATGGTAACTGGTTCAGTTCAGAAATACTTGAACGAAGTTGTTCTTGAGAACCAAATGTACGTTATCGACAACGATAAGAAAGTTGCAGAAGTTCTTAAAGCAACTGGTACTACTGTTGCTAACTTCGTACGTTTCGAAGTTGGTGAAGGTATTGAGAAAAAAGCTGAACTTTCTTTCGCTGAAGAAGTTGCTGCTGCTCAAGCTGCTGCAAAATAATCTCTGATTATTTGTAGAAAAAAGCCCTCGTTTTAGAGGGCTTTTTTTATGGCTGTAGCTTTACTGATTTCAAAACTATTCTGACTTTAAATTGTGTGCATTCTTGTTCACAGATCCTATTTTTATCCATATTAATGACTATAATGAGTTGAAAATTTAGATTTAAACTATCTCATGGCAAACAAAATAAACTTAACCATCGGCGGAATTATTGTTGCGCTTGCAGCAGCTTATTTCGGGATTGATTTACAACAACAAAAAACTGCACAAGTTCAGACGACTGCTGATCAAAACTCACAGCCACAAATAGAATCAGTTCAGCCCGCTGATACTCATCAAAAAGGGCAGAGTGCTGAAGATATTATTGCGCATGCATTTAAAAATAAACTCAGTAATGTTCAGGTTGAGGGCGCAGGTCAAGTCAAAGCGGTACTACGAGATGATAATGAAGGTAGTCGCCATCAAAAGTTCATTTTGACCTTAAATAATGGTCAAACGCTTTTAGTCGCACATAATATCGATCTTGCTCCACGAATTGACGACTTGCAAAAAGGCGATACAGTTCAATTTTACGGTGAATATGAATATTCAGATAAGGGGGGTGTGATGCACTGGACACATCACGATCCGAATGGACGTCATCAAGATGGTTGGTTAAAGCATCAAGGTAAAACCTATCAATAAAAATCACGTAGTCATTTTTAACTTTAGTCATTTAAATGATCATGATTTAGATGAAGCTATCAACATAAAATTGGATTAACCATATTGAGTAAAAGCCAGTGTTTAAACACTGGCTTTTTGGTCGTATAAATAGAAAAAATGATTGGAAATACGAGAGATAAATACACCTATAAACAATAGGGTTTTAAGCATCGAATATGAAGAAAACCGATGTGGAATAAGTGAAAAAGAGATCCATGAAATTAATCGTGCTCTAAATGCTCTTTATTTGCGATTTATGGCGTGTTTCCCAATTACCAAGTACTTTGCCTGCAAATGTATCTAAACACCAAATAGGGCCAATGAGGAGGAATTGGAGGTCTTTGAAAAAAGAGGGCTTTTTACCTTCAATTTTATGGCCATAAAATTGACCAATCCATGCGAATACAAAGAGCGCGATATAAAAGCCATATCCAACTGGTAACACCCAAATTAGCCATGCCATGATTAACGTTAACGCGGCCATTGCAACAGCAAGCACAATGTCTAAACGTGCGTAAAAGATAAATGCTAAGGCAAGTAAGACAGCAGTAAGTAGCGCGCTAAAATGTGCCAATATGCCAACGATTGAAAAATAAATCGTGGGTACGCAAATCCAGTGAATAATTTTATTGGTTTTATTTTGATGACTTTCGCTGTATTCATCAAACCATTCGTTGATTGTTTTCATGATAGTCCTTAATCATGGGGAAGGACTCCAATATAAACAAGAATGGGGGAAGGGTCAAAATTAGGCTTACTGAAGATTTGAAAGGCTAAGAGGCTACAAATAAAAAACCACGCTAGGCGTGGTCTGTTAAATGCAGTCACTTCATTGGAGAATTAAGAATTTGGACCGTCTACGCGTTCAATGCTCACGTTTGCAGTACCCGCACTGGTAATACCCAATTGCTTAGCAGCGCCATAAGATAAATCGAGAACACGGTTACCATGGAATGGACCACGGTCATTTACTTTGACCACGACGCTTTTACCATTATTGCGATTCGTAACACGAATAAAGCAATTCAGTGGCAGGCTACGATGTGCTGCTGTAAGTGCGTTCATGTCAAACGTTTCACCACTTGCTGTTTTACGACCGTGGAATTGACGACCGTACCAAGAAGCAGTACCAGTTTGAGTGAACTTACGAACAGTATTCGAAGCGACAGTGTTTAACTTTTCAATCACTGAAGGCTCATCTTCAGGGATTTCGATTTTAGCAGCGATGGTTTGACGACGAATTTTATCGCCAGAACGCTCAGTGATTGAAAGGCTACTTAAATTCGTAAAGTTTGAATTGAAGCTTTGAGCTTCTTTATTCAAAACACGAGCTGCAAGACGCGAGTTGTCATTATCATGATTGAATGATGACGACTGAACCATCTCAGCTTGTGACTGACTTAGCGCAACTGCCGTGGCAACCGCTAAGGCATATTTAATAATTGATGACTGCATTGTTTATCTCCCAATGGCATATTTACTGGTTCAACTAAGTCGCTGATATCCATGTAAACACGTCTGATATTTCACTTTTGCAACTACATTTAACGAGATGGATAATATTCATGCCATCGATAGGCTGTCTAGTGTTTAATTAAAATACTTTGAAAATGTCTAAAAAATTAACAATAGTTGGTTAAAAAATAATCAATAATGTAACAAGGTGTGTAAAATGTCGAATAAATGCTCATTTTAATGAAAATATTTGTTGACTTTTTTGCTCTAAAGGAAAAAACCAGTCTTATCGACTGGTAACTTCAGTGCCTAAAAGCCATAGCGCAGTCGCATACATACGGCTTTTGTTATAGGTTGTAATGACCTGAAAATTTGGATAAGTGATGTAATAAATTGGTCCATAACTATCTTGCAATTGGATGACATTGACCAAATCGAGATCATCGATTTTTACCAATGGATTCATAGGGGTTACACCTTGAGCCTTGAGTACACCATATGGCGTTGGCTGGTTTAAATCCTTTGCAATAATAGCATCTGGGTTGTTTCCACTATAGCGAGCAGCAAAAGCAATCGGTTGATTACGCTGCCAACCATAATTTGCTAGATAATTTGCAATTGAACCAATGGCATCGACAGCCGAATTACGCAGGTCAACATGACCATTACCATCGTAGTCCACACCAAATTTTGGAATGTTACTTGGCATAAATTGAGGATAACCCACAGCACCTGCATATGAACCGACGACAGAGTTGGTTGGAACACCATCTTTATATGACCAAGCAATCAGTGCAGCGAGTTCATCTTGGAAATATTGTGCACGGCGTTCATAGCCAAAACCAAGGGTCGCCAAAGCATCACGAGTGATAAAATTACCTTTATTGCTGCCATAGCCAGTTTCAACACCCAAAATGCCTAAAATCACGGATTGAGGCACACCAAATTGTTGTTCTGCACGATTTAAAGTGTCAGCATATTGATTTTTGAAGCGAACGCCGCGTTGAATTGTACTTTCAGCTAAAAAATTGGTTTTGTATTGGTACCAAGGCTTTGATTCGCCAGGTCTATTCATAATGCTAATAATATTGGGGAGGTTTTTACTACCTTGCATTGCCCAATCAATTTGATTTTCACTCAGACCATAGGTTTGCATTGCATTTTGTTTAAAGCTTGCATATGCCGGATGAGATTGGAAGTCGTTAGCCTGACAAAAACTGGTCAGTGAAAGTGAACCGGCCATAATGGCAATATGTGATAGTTTTTTATAAAAATTTCGATTTAGCATAAATAAAAAATTTCCAGTTGCTTTAGCGATGAGTATGAACAAAATTTCGAGGGGCAAAGATCTTGAAATTTGTGATGACCTTCTGGTTTCATAGCTCATTAAAGGTAAAGGTTACCAATAGCAACTAAGATACCACTGACAGTGCATGCTTTCATAAATAGATATACAAAAAAAGACAAAGCAAAGGATTTTTTCGCAGTTAACATATTGAAAAGTGACATATTCATTTACATAACTTGCAAATATTCACAAATCATTTGAAATAAAGATGACTCTAAAACTCATGCGTCATAAAAACGCAGAACGAATAAACTTTATCGCGTTGCGAAATACTGTTTAGAAGCTACATAAGTTGCAATGTTATATCTAAAAATAAAGGGACAGGATTAAAAAGGTACCGGTCTAAAACACCCATATGCAAGCAGTGGTTTATTCATTACATAGTTTTTGTTCGCCAACGTTTCAATGCTGTTGAAAACGTTGCTATATATAGTAGAAATATAGACTGAATGTTAAAAAAGAAAGAGATTGAATATTGAAATGGATGCATTGAAATTTAAGCCAAAATGACAACTAACATTAAAATATGATCTGTAATTAGGTTCTTTGTGGATTTTTAGAAAGAAACATATAAATGCACTATCTTTTAATAAAATCGGTTCAAATCTTAGAACTGTGTTTGCATGACTATATATAGTCATCGAATCTCGATTCGGTTTTATACGTATAACCATAAAAAAAACCTAGCCGAAGCTAGGTTTTGATTTGTAGCATGAATTATTTGTTAAACATCGCATCATGTGCTTCTGCAAGGGCACCTAGCTCTTCTTTGGTTAGATTTGGGAAAATCTTATCAATCGCGATATGAATTGCTTTAATCACGGCAGAAGAACCGATATCGGCTGCTTTACGTTTAATCATGCCTAAATCGAGTGTTTTATTAAAGTCATTCATAAAATGACGTACTGCAGCTTCAGCAAACTGTTTATACAGTTCACCAAAAGCAGCTTTATTGACATCTACACCCGATTTAATTTCGGCATAACTGTTCTTAAGGTTAGTGACCAATCCTGCATCTAAGCTCAGACCTACACGATGAGCGCCGACTGTGTCCTGAAATAAACTTCGTTCTGAAAATTCAATGGATTGTTTCACCACATCATTCGGAGATTTACCCAGTAGCTGCTTTAACAATACAGCGACTGTTGATTTGACATAGCCAGCCAGTTTTTCTGCTGTGTCGCGCTTGTCGCTTGCAGGAAAAAGATGAACAGGAGCTAATATAGTTGCACCAATGATTTCTTCATTAATCAGCAAAGCTGTTTTATCACGTAAAGGATAAAGTGGTTCACTCGAATTTTTTTTCGCGTGACCAGTTTGGATACTGCTTAGAAGTTCCTCAGAAGGAATAAAACCAAAAAATGGCATCACTAACCTCAATTTTTTATTGTCGCGCCAATCGAATGGGGCGAGGCATCCATGTTAAATCCGATACACGACAAGGGTTGATATCCAATCCACCACGGCGTGTATAGGCAGCATATACCATCAGCTGACTTGGTTTTAAATGTTGCCAAATATCGGCAAACATTTGCTCCACACATTGTTCGTGGAAACCATTATGCTGACGGTAAGAAATAATATAAGCCAGAATACTACGATAACAAGGCTTAGTACCTTTATACCTTATAAATACCGTTCCCCAATCAGGTTGACCCGTGACTGGACAGTTACTTCTTAATAAATGTGAATAAAGTTGAATTTCAACTTCTTCTTGCGCTGCATCTTCATCTAAAGAGAGTAAAGCTGCATTTGGATGATTTTCTAACTGGGTGGGTTCTAAGTCATCAATACAGATGCCTTGCGGTTTTGAAATTTCAACATCATCAACATGAAAAAGATCAATAGTCACGGCGTCATTGGCTGCTGCAGATAAGTCTTTTTCAACGGTTGCTTTAAACGCTGCCTGAGAATCAAATTTGGTAAAGTTCATACTATTAAAGTAGAGCTTTAAAGATTTGGATTCGATCAGGTTGTCTGAACTTGCTGGCAAAGTTAAACGACCAATAGCAACTTGAGGCACACCTGAAGCATTTAACCAAGAAATTTCAAAAACATGCCACCAGTCTTTACCTTGGCGGATGCCTTCCACATGGGCATATTGTTCACGTGCATTGGCACGTGCAATCGGAAACAGAATATCGGGTTGATATTCTGTTGGGTAGTTGGTGTCTTTACCTAAAAGGGATTGTTCTACACTCATTATTCACGCATTCCTGAACCACGAGAAAGTAAATGATACGCCACGCCATAAAGAACAACGCAACATGCAGTAATAACTGTCAGTGAAATGCCGACATTCACATCGCTATGGCCCAAAATACCGTAGCGGAATGCATTGACCATATACACGACAGGGTTGATTAAAGAGAGATTTTGCCAAAAAGGACTCAGTGATGAGATGGCATAGAAAACACCGCCTAAATAAGTCAGCGGAGTCAGGACGAAAGTCGGGATAATCGAAATGTCGTCAAAAGATTTTGCATAAACAGCATTAATAAATCCGCCAAGAGAAAACAGCAGAGAAGTAATGAGAACTGTATATATAGTTACGAAGATATTGGTCAGGTGTAATTCAGTAAAAAATAGGCTCATGGCAGTGACAATAAAGCCGACTAAAACACCACGGCAAACGCCACCGATCACATAACCCCAAAGCACCATGTGTAACGGCACTGGACTCATGATTAATTCTTCAATGCTTTTTTGAAATTTTGCACTAAAGAAACTCGATGACACATTGGCATAGCTGTTGGTAATGACTGCCATCATAATTAAGCCGGGTACGATGAACTGCATGTAGCTAAAACCACCCATTTGCCCAATGCGTGAACCGACTAAATTACCGAAAATCACAAAGTACAAACTCATGGTGATCGCCGGTGGGAGAAGGGTTTGCGGCCAAATACGCATGAAACGGCGAATTTCTTTATACACTAAGGTGTAGAGGGCAATACACAGTTGGTTAAAATTCATTGTGCTGCACCTTCAAGATTTTTTTCGACCATACGGACAAACAGTTCTTCTAGTCGGTTAGATTTATTACGCATACTACGAACCTGAATACCTTGAGATTCCATGAGTTGGAATAGATCATTTAAGGTATGGGCTTTATCCATAGTGACCTCTAAAGTGACGGGGTCAACTAAGTTGAAACGAACACCAATAATTTCAATATGGATCGGTTCAATGGGTTCCACCAAATCGAAAATGAAGGTTTCTTCATTCAACTGACTGAGGAAACCTTTCATGCTGGTGTCTTCTTTAATCACACCACGGTCAATAATTGCGATTCGACGACACAACATTTCTGCTTCTTCTAAATAGTGTGTCGTTAAAATAATAGACGTGCCTTTTTCGTTCATTTCAGTGAGGAAATCCCACATCGAACGGCGTAGCTCAATATCAACACCAGCAGTCGGCTCATCTAAAATCAGCAGTTTAGGTTCATGCATCATGGCACGAGCGATCATTAAACGGCGTTTCATACCGCCCGATAACATGCGTGCTTGGGTACTACGTTTTTCCCAAAGACCAAGTTTTTCTAAATATTCCTCGGCACGTTTTTCTGCAATCTTTTTGGGAATGCCGTAATAGCCAGCTTGAGTCACTAAAATATCAAATGTTTTTTCAAATTGACCAAAGTTAAATTCTTGAGGGACTACACCCAAACACTGCTTTGCATGTGAGGGATGGGTATCTAAATTATGACCAAAGATTTCAACAGAACCTGAAGTTTTACGGGTAAGTGAACTGATAATACTAATCGTGGTAGATTTTCCTGCACCATTGGGACCTAAAAGTGCATAAAATTCACCTTCGGGTACTGTTAAATCAATACCTTTAAGCGCCTGAAACCCATTTTTATAGGTTTTTGACAGCTGCTTTAACGTTAGTGCATCAGTCATAAATAATTCACTCTATAAATAGTGTGAGTATTGTGCGATATCGGGGCAAATAAACCAAGTAAATCGTATGGAATTCTGCATTTTAAAAATAGAACGTTGTATAAAGCTTAAGCAGAAAAATACCTAACATCTATATAGTTGCTTTACCTTACAGTTTTTTTTGTTATGATGTGCGCAATCCAAAATAAGCGCTCATAGCTCAACTGGATAGAGTACAGGTCTCCGAAGCCTGTGGCGTGGGTTCGAGTCCCGCTGAGCGCACCATTTTTTAGTTTTTATTCTTCAACTAAATTTTGCGAATCAACTGCTTTTTTTATATCTCTATTTCTATTCACTTCTATCAATCTCTAAGACTAATATTGCTTTCGCCATCATTGATGTATCTGTTTCCAAACACATTAAATTTAAAATGTTTGTCAGCTTATTTATTCAAAGTTCAAAGTCATACAAAACATCTAAATTGAAAGCTTATAAATAGTGACAATAGTAATTTCACTGTATTTATATCTGCAGCTAAATGAAAAGAATCTATTGAAAACACGATTATAAAAGTCATGCACCAAAATAGTGGAGATGGGAAACTTAATAGAACACTTATTGTATTGTTCTGCCTATATAGAATAGGTCAATGATTGGTGTTTTTGTATTAAGATATTGAAAAATAATTAATAATTAGAGTTGGCATGATGTGTGCAACACAGTATTCAAACTTGGATACAAGAATGAGCACATCAATGAACCCAATAAAAACTTTAGGCTGGACCTTAGCGGAATGGAAAGCGGGCTACACGAATAACACAATTCAACTCGAAGACTTATATGCCTTGGTTGAGCAATTTGATCATGTAGACCCAGCATGGATTTCAATTGCATCGATAGAACAATTAACTTCCCAGATTGAAGCTTTAAAACAAATTGAAAATGTGACTGCCTTACCTTTATTTGGTGTGCCTATTGCAGTGAAAGACAATATTGATGTGGCGGGCTTTGCGTCAACGGCTGCATTTAAATTATTTACTGAAATTAAAACTGAAGATGCCTATGTGGTACAACGCTTAAAACAAGCGGGTGCGATTATTGTAGGCAAAACTAATTTAGATCAATTTGCCACAGGATTGGTCGGTACACGTTCCCCATTTGGTGCAGTGCCAAATACTTTTAATCCTGACTATGTAAGCGGTGGTTCAAGCTCTGGTTCAGGCAGTGTGGTGGCGCGTGGTTTAGTCCCGATTGCACTCGGTACAGATACAGCAGGCTCAGGGCGTATACCTGCAGCTTTTAATAATATTGTTGGTTTAAAGCCAACCAAAGGCCGCTTTTCAAATACGGGCTTATTGCCTGCGTGTAAAAGCTTAGATTGCATTTCAATTTTTGCCTTAACCGTTGCTGATGCAACTGCTGTGGCAGGTGTTATGGAAGGTTTTGATGTAATCGACAGCTATTCACGTGTGAATCCTGCTACAGCGCCTGCAAAGTTCAGCGCACAATTAAAGTTAGCCATTCCAAAACAATTAGAGTTTTTTGGCGATGCTCAATCGGCGGATGCATTTCAGCAAGCACTGACTGAATTAAAAAACTTAGGCGCAGAACTGACTGAAATTGATTTCAGTGCTTTTAGTCAATTGGCGAGCCAACTTTACCAAGGGTCATGGGTCGCAGAGCGAACTGCTGCAGTTGCAGACTTATTAGAAACATCGGTGCAAGACTTTGACCCAACAGTTTTAGACATTATTCAAAAAGGTCAGCAGTACACTGCGGTTGATGCTTATAACGCCGAATATTTAAAGCAAGAATTGGCTCGAGACATTCAGCAAACCTTAGCGCAATTTGATGCCTTAGTGGTGCCAAGCTCACCAACCATTCATACACTGGCCGAAATGGCTGAAGCGCCAATTGAAAATAATAGCCACTTTGGCACCTATACCAACTTTACCAATTTAGCTGACCTAAGTGCCATCGCTGTACCCGCAGGCTTCCGTGCCGATGGGCTGCCTTTTGGAATCACATTCATTGCGCCGGCTTGGCACGATGCAGCATTAGCAGATTTTGCAGAAAAATGGCAAAACCATCTGAAATTACCACTCGGTGCAGTAGGCAAAACATTGCCTGAAGTAACTGCAGTCATTTCTGCACCATCAGCACAGCATTTTCGAGTTGCTGTTGTAGGCGCACATCTCACGGGTATGCCACTCAATTTCCAACTGACAACACGTCAAGCCGTGCATGTCGAAACCACAACCACTTCTGCTGATTATGCCCTCTATGCACTGCCGGGCACTGTACCGCCGAAACCAGGTTTAGCACGTCAGGAATCGGGTCAAAAAATTATTGTCGAGCTTTGGGATATTCCAAAAGCACGTTTCGGTGAATTTGTCGCAGAAATTCCAACACCTCTTGGTATGGGCAATGTCGAGCTTGCCGATGGACGTTGGGTGAAAGGCTTTATTTGTGAACTTTATGGCCTAAAGGGTGCAAAAAATATTAGTGAATTTGGTGGCTGGCGCGCCTATATCCAATCACTGCAAGCAACAACAGCAAAATCAAATTAAAAAAATCGGGGAAATAATCATGTTTAAAACAGTTTTAATTGCAAACCGTGGTGAAATTGCTGTTCGTGCGATTCGTACATTAAAGAAACTCGGTGTTCAGTCCGTTGCCGTGTATTCAGAGACAGACCGTTATGCACAGCATGTCTTAGATGCAGATGTGGCGGTGTCACTTGAAGGTGTTAAACCTGCAGAGACGTATTTGAGTATTGAAAAACTGATTCAAGCAGCCAAACAAACTGGCGCTGAAGCAATATTTCCCGGTTATGGTTTCTTATCTGAAAGTGCCGACTTTGCCCGTGCATGTGAGGAAAATGGTATCGCCTTTATGGGGCCAACGGCTGAACAAATTTTAGAGTTTGGTTTGAAGCATCGTGCACGTGAATTGGCTGCGGCAGCCAATGTACCCATGACACCGGGTACTGGTTTATTGGCAAGTTTAGATGAAGCACTCGCATCTGCGGCAGAGATTGGCTATCCCATCATGCTGAAAAGCACCGCGGGTGGTGGCGGGATTGGTTTAACCCGCTGTGATGATGAACAATCATTAAAAGATGCGTATGAAAGTGTAAAGCGTCTAGGAGAGCAGTTCTTTAAAGATGCGGGCGTGTTTCTCGAACGTTTTGTCGATAAAGCCCGTCACGTAGAAGTACAAATTTTTGGTGATGGTTTGGGGCAAGTTGTTGCCTTTGGGGAGCGTGATTGTTCCTTACAGCGCCGTAACCAAAAAGTGGTGGAAGAAACACCTGCACCGCATTTACCAGAAGCGACACGTCAAAAATTGCACCGTGCTGCTATAGAGCTCGGTCAATTGGTGAAATACCGCAGCGCAGGTACGGTGGAGTTTATCTATGATGCTGCCCGTGATGAAGTGTATTTCCTTGAAGTGAATACCCGTTTGCAGGTTGAACACCCTGTAACGGAAATGGTGACGGGTTTAGATCTGATTGAATGCATGCTGAAAGTGGCAGCAGGTGATGCTTTGGACTGGGAAAAACTCAGCAATATTCAGCCCAATGGCGCTGCCATTGAAGTGCGAATTTATGCGGAAGACCCAGTGAAAAACTTCCAGCCAAGTCCGGGTGTACTCACGGATGTGTATTTCCCTGAAGACATCCGTGTGGATACGTGGGTATCTACAGGCACTGAAATTTCACAATATTTTGACCCGATGATTGCCAAAATTATTGTGCATGCAGCAGACAGAGACAGTGCGATTGCTAAGCTAAAAACAGCCTTGGCTGAAACCCGCCTGAATGGCATTAGTACCAACTTAGACTATGCGCATACCGTAGTATCAGATGCACGCTTTGAAAATATGCAAATCTGGACACGTCTACTGGATGATTTTAAATACGTGCCAAATGTGATTGAAGTGCTACAACCGGGAACGCAAAGTACGATTCAAGACTATCCGGGGCGTATGGGCTATTGGGATATTGGTGTACCGCCATCAGGCCCGATGGATGATTATGCATTTCAATTGGCCAATCAAGTTGTGGGTAATCCAAAATCGGCAGCAGGCTTTGAGTTTACCTTACAAGGACCAAGTCTTAAATTTCATGCCGATAGCATCGTAGCCTTAGCAGGTGCGCCATGCAGCGCGACCCTAGATGGTGTGAATGTCGATTTTTGGCAGCCGATCAGCATCAAAGCAGGGCAGACATTATTACTTGGACAAGTTGAATCGGGTTGCCGTACGTATCTTGCAATCCGTAACGGGCTAAATGTACCTGAATATCTAGGCAGCCGTTCAACCTTTGCATTGGGTAATTTTGGTGGTCATGCAGGGCGAGTTCTGCGTGCAGGTGACATGATTAAAATGGTCAATCCAAGTCTGCCTTTAGATGGATTGGAAATTGCAACAGCAGCACCACAAGCTTTAGCTGCAGAGCGTATTCCAAGCTATGGCAAAGAATGGAAAATTGGCGTGCTCTATGGTCCACATGGTGCACCAGATTTCTTTAAACCTGAATATATTGAAGAATTTTTTGCTTCAACATGGAATGTGCACTTTAACTCAAACCGTTTAGGTATTCGCCTAACTGGACCGACACCAAGTTGGGCACGTGAAAATGGTGGTGAAGCAGGTTTGCATCCATCCAATGTACATGACTGTGAATATGCCATTGGTGCAATTAACTTCACTGGTGATTTCCCCGTGATTTTGGCGAAAGATGGCCCAAGCCTTGGTGGCTTTGTTTGCCCAGTCACCATTGCCAAAGCAGAACTTTGGAAGATTGGTCAACTTAAGGCAGATGACACGATCAGTTTCTATCCAATGAGTGTGGAACAAGCCAATGCCTTGGAAGTTCAGCAAATTGCCGATATCCAAAACTTTGCTCAAGCACCTGAAAAGTCAGAGTTGGTCAATTTTGAATGCAAGCCTGAAGGCATATTGGCGGTTCGTGAAGCAGATGCACATGCACCTAAAGCGGTGTACCGTCAGGCAGGTGACAGTTACATCTTGCTGGAATATGGTGAAAACGTTCTCGACTTAGCATTACGCTTACGTGTTTATCGATTGATGCAACTCATTCGTGAAGCGAATATTGATGGCATTTTAGAGCTTTCACCCGGTGTCCGTTCACTGCAGATTAAATATGATGGATTGCGTTTCAGCCAAGTGAATTTAATTCAGTTCTTATTGGGACTCGAAAATGAGATGGGAGATTTGAGCCAAATCAAAATTCCATCTCGTATTATTCACTTGCCGATGGCATTTGAGGACTCAGCAACTTTAGGTGCTGTAGAACGTTATCAAGAAAGTGTCTGTGCCAAAGCGCCATGGTTGCCAAATAACGTCGATTTCATTCAGCGTATTAATGGCTTAGACAGCCGTGAGCAAGTCAAAGACATCATTTTCGATGCCAATTACCTGATTTTAGGTTTGGGCGATGTGTATTTAACCGCACCTTGTGCTGTACCAATTGATCCACGTCATCGTTTGCTCAGTTCGAAATACAACCCTGCACGTACTTTTACCGCAGAAGGCACAGTGGGTATTGGCGGTATGTACATGTGTATCTATGGCATGGACTCACCGGGCGGTTATCAATTGATTGGCCGTACCTTGCCAATTTGGAATAAGTTTAAAAAGAACAAGCAGTTTGGCGATCAGCAATGGTTCTTACGCTTCTTTGATCAAATTAAATATTATGAAGTGACAGAAACAGAACTTGATCAATTCCGTGCCGACTTTGCCAATGGCGTAGCTGAAATTAAAATTGAAGAAACAGAGTTTGATTTTGCAGCCTATCAAGCCTTTTTGGAAACAGAAAAGGACAGTATTGCCGAATTTAAAGCACAGCAGCAACAGGCATTTACAACTGAAGTTGAGCGCTGGAAAGATGAGTTCGATGCACCTGCGGAAATGGAAATCCTGCAAGATGATACCGACTATAGCCAATTTGCAGCCTTGAATGCGTCGATGACCGGCAACATTTGGAAAATTTTTGTCGAAGCTGGACAGTCTGTGAAGAAAGGCGATACTGTAGCCATTATTGAAGCGATGAAAATGGAGCTTCCAGTCTATGCCGATGATGACGGCATAGTGAAAGCGATTATCTGCCGTGCAGGACAAACGGTACATAGCGGTGAACCGCTGGTTTATATGGAATAAACATGAGCTCAGCCATTGTTGGGAAAAGCTCAGACAACTTGTCTGAGCTGGTTTTCCAAAAAATAAAAAACGATATTTTTGATTTTCAGCTTAAACCAGGTGCACGTTTTACCGAATCTGAAATTGCCGAATTGTATGAAGTCAGCCGCACACCCGTACGGCAGGCTTTATATCGTTTACAGCAAGATGGTTATGTAAGGGTGCATTTTCGTAGCGGTTGGGAAGTGAAGCCGCTGAACTTTAAAGCCTACGAAGAACTGTATGATTTACGGATTTTGCTGGAATGCTATGCCATTGAGCAGCTCTGCAAAATGGAATCAGAGCAACTCAAACAGGCTTTACAAGACTTAGTGAATCTGTGGTGTATTCAGCCTGAACAGTTTTTGCATGATTTAAAAACTTTATCGATGCAAGATGAAGCATTTCACTGTCAATTGGTTGAAGCCATTGGCAATAGTGAAATGGTGAAAGTGCATCGGGATGTCAGTGAAAAAATCCGTATTATTCGCCGTTTAGATTTTTCTAAAGATTATCGAATAGAAGCCACTTATGCAGAGCATCAACAGACTTTACAATTGATCCTCGAACATGATGTGACAGCGGCACTAGAGAAGATGCGCAGCCATATTCAGCAAAGTAAAGAAGAGGTGAAAAAAATTACTTTGGAAATGTTGGCACGAATGGCATAGAAGTATTTGCAAAAGATCTACCTCACGATAAGTCACGGTAGATATGTATTTTACGAGTCAATCTGTGTCGTTCGAGTAGCGCTTAGAGCTACAAAATCTGTATTCATTGGTTAATATGATGGAGAAAAATAAAAAAGACCACGAAGGGGAGATTCTTTATTTCAACTTTAGAAAACGCGATTTCTTTGGCGACAGAACGCCATTTCGGACAAGTCGATAAAGCGGGACAAGCCTATATTCAACATCCACTTCGTGTGATGAAAAATGTGCAACATCCCGACGCTAAAATCGTCGCTGTACTACATGACATTTTAGAAGATACTGCGACAACGACGGATGAGCTTCGTGCTATGGGTTTTCAAGCGCATATTATTGACGCGATACTGGCACTGACTAAAACAGCCGGTGAGAACCGATTTCAAGCTGCGCAGCGTACCGCTAAAAATGCAATTGCGTGTGAAGTGAAACTCAGTGATTTACACGACAATATGGATTTGTCTCGCTTAACTTCGGTCACAGTAAAAGATCGACGTCGTTATCAACAATATTTAAAAGTTAAACGTAGATTAGAGCGTGCTCGGAGCGTCCATTTACATCTGATCGAATTAAATCTAACAACAGATTATCCTCGTTTTCAATTTCAAAGTTCACAGCAAAATTTTCAATATCTGCTTAATGCGATGTTTGATCTAGAGCATTCATTAGGTGGCATTCAGATTGGAAGTCCACAGGAATGGTGGATTTTATTTGAAGATGTCAGCGTATATTTTGCATATTGCCAAAGAAAAGGAGTGGTTCCCAAGCTGGAAGCGTTCTTCGATTTAATTTTGACTATGGATCGGGACTATTTCGGGGGCATTTTTCAAACTGAACAAGATCGGCAATTATTTGCTTCTATGTTTGGCGTCTTTATGCAAAATCATTTTTATCGCGTGGAAGCTTAAGGCCGATTAGATAGATTGCATCAGCAATACAACAATATAAAGTCACCAGTGATTGATGAATTTTATCTAAATATTGAGCTACTGAGCGTCATTTAAAAACATCTCAAAATGCGTGATTTGAGATGTTTAAAGTGATTCCATCCATTTAGACGTAAATGAATTTTGAAATTTTATCGGCACATTCTATGACGGTATTGGCGACTTCTCCACGGAATTGATCTTCTGTATAAGTACTCAAAGGGCAGCTGACCGAAAGAATAGCACTCATTTTCCCACTTGCCTGACTATATATAGGTGCAGCACAAGCGGCCATATCTGTATTGAAATGCCCCCAGCTCACCATGAATGGTTGATTGCGTACTTCACGCAGTCGTTCTAATAATGCCTCAATATTACGCGGTGTACGTTCCGAAAATATTTTCCAATCTTGAATATTTTCATAACGCTTGATGACTTCAGCTTCTGACAGTTGCGACAAAATCAATTGACCAATCACCGTTGCATGGGCAGGCCAGCGTGTGCCGATATGCACGGTACTAGTAAATGGACCATTGGACTGAACATTGCTGACGAAAACAATATCTGTGCCTTCTAAGACCGATAAATGCACCGCAATTTTAACGCGGTCACGCAGTTCGCGCATGATCGGTGCAGCCAAATCGGTTAATGATGATTTAGAAAGGCTGTTAAAGCCCAGTTCCATCACATTGCTATTGAGTGCATAGGTTTTTTGCGACATTTTTCGCAGGTAGCCGCAGTGCTCCAAGGTGTGAATTAAACGAAAAGCACTGGAACGGTTTACATCAATTTTTTCCGCGATTTCAGAAATGGTCATTTCCTGATGATGCTGATCGAATAATTTTAAAATGGCTAAGCCACGAATTAAGCCCGGGACTAAATAGCGCTCGTCATTGGAAGATTCGGTTTCTTTCTCTATAGAGGCATCGTTATTAATTGAATTCATTTGCCAAGCTCATCTTTGATTAAGTTTATATAAAAATAAATAACCTATTGGGGCTATTTTAGCGGCCTAAAAATGAGATCGCAATGTTTATATATAAAACATTTATTTGTAAATAAAACATTGCAAAATGTGTTTTTTAACTATCTTGATGAAATATATAAATTTATAAAAATTGACAATTAAATTGCTCACGCATTATCCTATTCTCAATGTTTCAAATATTAAATATTGTTTTGCATATAAAACATGGAAGATGAGCATATGAACTGGATATCTGTTTGCAAAGTGAATGAAGTCGCTGATGAAGAGCCAAAAGCGGTTGAAGTCGAAGACAAAAAGATCGGTGTCTTTCTTATCGAAGAAAATTATTTCGCGGTTGAAAACGTCTGTCCGCATGCATTTGCTTTACTCACTGAAGGCTTCATTGAAGGACTGACAGTTGAGTGCCCGCTGCATGAAGCGATTTTCAACTTGGAAACAGGGGCTTTGGAAAGTGGCCCAGGTTGCAGAGATTTATGTACTTACCCAGTACGGGTTGAAAACGGTGAAGTTCAAATTCAACTCTAAGGCTGAAGGAAGAAAAGGAAATATTCACATGAAAGCATTTAACGAAAAGCTAGCTAAATGGATTAACGCAACGCCTTCGACTGACGCAGGCATTAACAATATTCAAGTTCCGGGTCAGGTTGAACATTTGGTTTGGCAAAACCGCAGCCGCGCGCCGAGCCAATATGAATTGGATTTTGTGCAGCATTTAATTCAAGCCTTCAATAACGATGTGACAGAACTGGATGCATTAACCGATGCACTGAATCAGCAAGGGTTTAGAACAGTGGCAGGAGAGGTTTGGACGACTGAGAGCTTCTCGAAAGAGATGCAGCGTCTAGGCTATTAAGAAAAGGATTTCATCATGACTGCAGAAATTAATTTAGAACAATATTTGGATCTTGGTCTGCGTGATCAATGGTATCCAGTCTTGGCAAGCTGGGAAGTAGGTTCAAATCCTGTTGGGATTACCCGTTTAGGCGAAAATATTGTGGTATGGCGCGATGAGCAAGGCGCTGTACATGCACTAGAAGACCGCTGTCCGCACCGCGGCGCACGTTTATCGCTAGGCTGGAATTTGGGTAACCGCGTTGCTTGCTGGTATCACGGTGTAGAAGTGCGTCATGACGGCGTGGTGGAAGATGTGCCAGCAGTACATGATTGCCCGCTCAAAGGGAGCGACTGCGTAAAATCATATCAAGTCAAAGAAATGAATGATGCGATCTTTATTTGGTTTGGTCTTGATGCTAATGAAGCGCCTGCAGAACTTAACTTACCCGATCAGCTGTCAAGTGATGAGTGGAGCTCATTCCTATGTATGGCAGATTGGAAAGTGAATCATCAATATGCCATTGATAACGTGATGGACCCGATGCACGGCACATACCTGCATTGCACTTCGCACTCTATGGCGGAAGGTGAACGTACAGCTGAAATGAAGCACCGCGCAACCCAAGATGGTTTCGTCTTTGAAAAAGAAGGCCAAACTGGTGTGAACTTTGACTGGGTTGAATATGGTCAAACCGGTGCGGCATGGCTACGTTTATCGATTCCTTACCGTAAGTCTTTTGGTCCTGGTGGTGAGTTTTGGATTGTCGGTTTTGCAACTCCGATTGATGCCGACAACACGCGCGTATTCTTCTGGCGCTGCCGTAAAGTGTCAGGCTGGCAGCGTAATGTTTGGCGTTTCTTGTACCGTAACCATCTTGAGCAATTGCACTGGGATGTACTGGAACAAGACCGCATTATTTTAGAAAACATGGCGCCCAATGCACGTCAACACGAATTCCTTTATCAGCACGATGTAGGCTTATCTCGCTTACGCCGCCTCATGAAAAAAGAAGCGGAAAAGCAAATCAAAAAAATCTTAGCGCTGCGTGAAGTGAAAGATGAAAACCGCATTGAAATGAAGGAAGCGTCAAATGGCTAATGTGCAGATTTTAGCCGGCAAGCGCATCTTGGTGACAGGTGCTGCGCGCGGCTTAGGACTTGATTTTGCCCAAGCGGCTGCTGAAGCAGGCGCGGCAGTGGTGATGGCTGATATCTTGGCCGATCAAGTGCATGATGAAGCGCAAAGCTTGGCGAAAAATGGCTTAAAAGTCTCATCTGTCATGATTGATTTGAGCGATAAAAATTCGATTCAAAATGCCGTACAAATTGCCGTGGGTGTTTTAGGTGGATTGGATGGTCTAATCAACTGTGCTGCCTTAGCGACAGGGGTGGGCGGTGTCGACATGATGAGCTATGACGAAGCGCTTTGGGACCGTGTGATGACGGTCAATGTCAAAGGTACATGGTTGGTTTCTCAAGCTTGCGTACCGCATTTAAAAGCGTCAGATCAGGGCAAAATTATCAATATTGCTTCAGACACAGCGCTGTGGGGCGCCCCAAAGCTGATGGCTTATGTTGCAAGTAAAGGCGCCATTATTTCGATGACCCGTTCAATGGCAAGTGAGTTAGGCCCAGACAATATCTGTGTGAATACCATCAGCCCAGGTTTAACACTGGTCGAAGCCACAGAATATGTCCCGCAATCGCGCCACGATTTGTATGTGAATGGAAGGGCCATACAGCGTCAACAGCTTCCGCAGGATGTGAACGGCACAGCGATTTATCTGCTTTCAGATTTATCGTCTTTTGTGACCGGACAGAATATTCCTGTGAATGGCGGTTTCGTATTTAATTAAGGAGCAAGACATGATTACAGGAATTGAAGTCCTTAAATTTGGTGTCGAAAACCGCCAAGAGGCAAAGACATTTTTAGCTGATTTTGGCTTAAAGTCTGTGGCAACAGATATTGATGGTACAGATTTATATCAAACGCAAAATGGCAGCAAACTCTATCTGTTTGATACCTCTGATGCACGTTTACCGCCAGCGATTGAAGCCGGTTCAACACTGCGTGAAGTAACATGGGGTGTTGAAAATGATCAAGATTTTGAAACTTTAAAAGCAAATTTAGCTAATGAGCCGGGTTTTGCAAGTTCAGCATCGCATGTGCAGTGCCGTGACCCAAATGGTATGACCATTGTGTTTGAAAAAAGCATAACGCATGCATTGCCAGAAGCAAAAACAGAAGGCATTAACCAATTTGGCAATATACAACGTGTGAATGCAGCTAGTCCTGTGTATGAAAAAGCAGAACCGGTAGCTATTGGTCATGTGGTGTTTTTCACACCAGATTTGGAAACGACACAAGCGTTTTACATTGAAAAAGTTGGCTTCCATTTATCGGATGCTTACCGTAAGCGCGGTGCATTCTTGCGCTGCCGTGGCGAAGGTTTCCATCATGATTTGTTCTTATTGTCCGTGCCGAATAAGCCAGCGGGCTTGAACCATGTGGCCTTTGTGGTCCGTGATATTCATGAAGTCATTGGCGGCGGTTTAAGCATGAACCGTCAAGACTGGTCAACCTTTATTGGCCCAGGTCGCCACCCGATTTCATCTGCATATTTTTGGTATGTGAATTCTCCATTGGGCGGTGCGTTTGAGTACTACACCAATGATGATTATTTGACAGAAGAATGGCAGCCGCGTGAAGAAGAACATAGCTTGGAATTATTTACCGAATGGGCAATTGAAGGTGGTTTGGATCATGAAACCCGCCGTCAAGTAAAGCCTGCCTAAGGTAAATGGTTATAAGGAGATCAGCATGAACAGAATAGTGATTGTCGGTGCAGGCCAAGCCGCAGGATGGGCAGTCCATACTTTACGTGGACAAGGCTTTGACGGTGAAATTCACGTGATTTCAAATGAAGAGCAGGTGTTCTATGAACGTCCGCCACTGTCAAAGCAAGTGCTGTCACAAGAAGCAGAAGTAGAAAGCTTGAATCTGTTTTCTCATGAGCAGGTGAATGATTTTTCAGTGACTTGGCATAAGCCAGATCATGCGGTCAAACTGGATAAAGCGGATAAAACCGTTCATTTGGAAAGCGGCAAAGTTTTGCCTTATGACAAATTGCTAATTGCGACGGGCAGCCGAGCGCGTATTCCTGTTTCAGCTTGGTCGAGCATGCAGAATGTTTACACCATGCGTGATATTCAAGACTGCCAAAAGCTGACAGAAAAATTTAAATCTGCAGAACATATTGCCGTGATTGGCGGTGGCTGGATTGGTCTTGAAATTGCTGCAACTGCGCGTAAGCAGGGCAAGCAGGTTGAAATTTTTGAATACGGTTCACGCCTTTGCGCACGCAGTGTCAGCCCAGAAGTTTCTGATTTTCTCAAGCACTTGCATGAAAGCAATGGTACAGCGATTCATTTAAATGCGACCAAATTGCATCTGATCGAAACAGCAGATCATCATGTTGACGTGTTTGATGCAGACATTAAATTAAAACAGTTTGATTGTGTGGTGGTCGGTGCAGGTGCAGAAATTGCAAAAGAACTGGCTGCACTGGCAGAGCTCGATGTGAAAGACGGCATCGTGGTAAATGAATATGGACAAACCTCAGATGTAGACATCTATGCTGCAGGTGATGTTGCGATTCATCCATCACTCGGTTACTGCATTCAGTCTTGGGCGAATGCGCAAAATCAGGCTATTTCTGCAGCAAAATCAATGTTGGGTGAGATGACGGCTTATCAGGATATACCTTGGTTATGGTCAGATCAGTATCAATGTAACATTCAGATTTTAGGGACATATCAGCCTGAAAAAACTCATCAGGTGGTGATCCGTAAAACTACAGAAACGCAAATCAGCTTTTTCTATTTGGATGCAAATCAACGGCTGCTGAATATGATCGCAGTAAATGATTCAAAATTAATCAAACTGGCAAAACGATGGATGGCCAGCCAGCGCGAATTGGATCCAGCTGAATTGCAAGATCCAGACTTTAATTTAATGAAATTGAAGTAAGCGTTTAAAAAATATTAGCCCATGAATGAAAGGATTTACCCATGGATAATGATGCAAAAACAGGATTAAAGCATTGGACCCCAGCGATCATTTTAATGATCTGCGTGGTACTGGCTTTCTTTGACAAAATCAGTATTGCTGTCTTGTTTTCAGATGCAACCTTCCAAAATGCGATGGGCATTGCACAGGACAAGGCAAAACTAGGCTGGCTGATGACGAGCTTTTTGCTGGCTTACGGTTTTTCGTCAATGTTCCTGAGCTTTTTAGGCGATATTTTCTGCCCTAAAAAAATGCTGTTTTGGAGTGTGGCGTCTTGGGGCCTATTGATGTTTTTGATGGGTTTTACCACAGATTATTCCACGATGATGACGCTGCGCGTACTGCTCGGTTTGGCTGAAGGTCCGTTGTTTGCTTTGGCTTATACCATTGTGAAACAAACCTATACCGACCGTCAGCAAGCGCGTGCTTCGACCATGTTCCTGCTCGGAACTCCCATTGGCGCATTCCTCGGCTTCCCGATTACTGCATTTGTTTTGGCGCACTACGACTGGCACACCACCTTCTTTGTCATGGGGGCAATGACCTTCATCGTATTGATGCTGATTGTGTATGGCCTGCGTAACTTACAGTTGAAACGCACTGTGGATTTGGAAGGTGTTGGCAAACGCGTGAATTTCAAGACGCATTTGAGCAATACCAAAACCTTGCTGGGCAATGGTTCGTTCTGGCTGCTGTGCATTTTCAATATCGCTTTGATGACCTATTTATGGGGTCTAAACAGTTGGGTGCCGTCTTATCTGATTCAAGATAAAGGCTTCAACTTAAAAGAGTTTGGTATTTATTCAAGCTTGCCATTTATTGCCATGCTGATTGGTGAAGTGGCTGGTGCATTCCTTTCAGACAAGCTAGGCAAACGTGCGATTCAGGTTAGTGGTGGTTTATTGATTGCAGGGATCTTCATGTATGTGATGGTCATTGCGAAAGATCCAATGCTGGTGATTTTAGCCATGTCTTTAAGTGCAATGGCTTGGGGCTTTGGTGTAGCGGCAGTGTTTGCACTGTTGGCACGCATTACCTCAGCAGATGTTGGTGCAACAGCAGGCGGTATTTTCAATGGTCTAGGTAATTTTGCCAGTGCAGCAGCGCCTGTGGTGATTGGTGCAATTGTGATGCAAACCGGCAGTTTCAATATTGGCATTACCTTCTTGGCAGCAGTCGCCGTGATCGGTTCCTTCTTCCTCGCGCCATTGCTGAAACGTTATTAAGGCTTGAGCCAAAGTTAAAGCCAAGTCGTGAACCCAAACTTTTATTTAACCGATACACATGACCGTCAAGACGCTTAAAGCAATTGGTGCTGACGGTAAGAACAATTTAGATCAGATCCAGCTCCACTTTTATGAAATGGCAGTGAGCTGAAATAAGGAGAGAATCATGTCTGTACAGCAATTTGAATCTTGGAAACAGCCTGAAGGTCAAACATTAGAAGACTGGATTGGCGGACGCATCGCTCGCTTTGAAACGCGTCAATACGATTATGATGCACTCAAATTCCAAGCGGATTACGACCCGAAATACCGCCGTGCGCAAATGCGTTATATGGGGACAGGTGCAACAGGCGTAGCAAATGATGTAAATACGGTGCCTGCAGAAAACTTTACCTTTTCAACTATGGTCTTGCCACCGCAATGCGAAGGCCCGCTGCATATCCATCACGATGTTGAAGAAGTGTTCTTTATGCTGCGTGGTGAAATTGATCTGTTTATTGAACATGAAGGTCAGAAGTTTTCAACTCGCTTAAAAGAACGTGACTTGATTTCAATTCCACCGGGGATTTACCGAGGTTTGTTTAACCCAGGAAATGAAGATGCCCTAATGTGCGTAATGCTCGGTACAGGCAAGCCGACGATTCCGAACTATCCGCCTGAACATCCTTTGTCTCAAATCAAGCGTTAATTTGAGGAGGAAAAGAGATGACTTTAGTTGAGCAATTGGCACAGTTTGAATTAAAAACCGTTCAGTTTGACGGTGTACAGCAATCTTACCGTGAAGCAGGCACAGGCAAAGTTCTGGTCTTGCTACATGGCATTAGTTCGGGTTCAGGTTCATGGGTCAAGCAGTTGCAAGATTTGAGTCATCATTTTCATGTGATTGCATGGGATGCACCGGGTTATGGCCAGTCTGATCCTTTAGCCGAAGAACAGCCGAATGCAGATAATTATGCACAGCGTTTAAAAGGCATGCTGTCTGCATTAGGCCTGAACTTAGGATCAGCTCAGAATCAAAACAAAATGATTTTGGTTGGTCATTCTTTAGGTGCAATGCAGGCAGCAGCCTTTAATGCACGCTATCCAGACATGGTAGATGCCGTGGTCCTTGCCAATGCAGCGCAGGGTTATAAAGGTAGTGATGCACAAAGGCAGCAGGATGTATTTGAAAAACGTCCGAAAATGCTGCAGACCTTAGGCGCATCAGGCATGGCACAGTCGCGCGGCCCGTATTTGGTGGCAAATGCTTCGGCTGAAGCACTAGCGTTAATTGATGTAGTCATGCAAAACATTCAATTAGAAGGCTTTACAGATGCATCGTACCTGTTGGCCTATGACGCGATTCAGAGCTATTTAAACCCAGAACAGCACAATGTCCATGTGATTAAAGGCATGGCGGATGGCATAACGCCTCCTCAGGATATTCAAGCATTGGCGGATCAGTTTCAGCTGAAGCCGTGTTACGACATTGCCGCTGCGGGCCACTTAAGTTATTTGGACCAAGCAGAGCAATTCAACCAAATTTTATTGTCGCTTAATTAAGCACTGATGTGAGATAGGGAAATGAGCTTCCAATTAGAAGGAAAAAAAACAGTAGTCACCGGCGGCTCGTCTGGCATTGGACTGGCAACGGTAGAGCTTTTAGTAGCGGAAGGCGCGCTTGTGGCATGGTGCGGCCGTGATGAACAGCGTTTAAATGATTCTAAAGCACTGATTTTATCGCGCTATCCAAATGCCAAAGTTTTAACTTCAACTTGCAATGTTTTAGATAAAAACGATGTCAAAAAATTTGCAGATCAGGTGCAAAACGAATTTGGCGGTGTGGACATTCTAATTAATAACGCAGGCCAAGGTCGGGTTTCGAACTTTGAAAATACTGCGGATGAAGATTGGCTTAAAGAAGTTGAATTGAAATATTTCAGTGTGCTGCATCCTATCCGCGCATTTTTGCCGGCATTGCAGCAGTCAGAGTGTGCATCGATTACCAATGTTAATTCTTTGCTGGCGTTGCAGCCTGAACCGCACATGATTGCAACTTCTTCTGCACGTGCAGCTTTGCTGAATTTAACCCATTCATTGGCGCATGAATTCTCTCAGTACAACATCCGCGTGAACTCTATTTTATTGGGCATGGTGGAATCTGCACAGTGGAAACGCCGCTTTGCTGACCGTTCTGATCAGAAGCAAACGTGGGAAGAATGGATTGGCAATATTGCAAAAAAACGCGGTATTCCAATGGAGCGGTTAGGTAAACCTGAAGAGCCCGCGCGTGCTTTGGTGTTCTTGGCATCGCCAATGGCGTCGTATACCACAGGTTCCGCAATCGATGTTTCTGGCGGCTTTAACAAGCATTTATAAGGTGGTCATATGAAACAGCTGATGATGATTGGTTTTGGCGCAATGGCCAATGAGGTTCGCAGCCATTTGCCCAAAGACCTTGAATTGAAATGGGTAGTGGTACCAGAACGCAGTATTGCCAGTGTACAGGACGCGCTTGCCGCAGATGTGCAAGTCATTTCCGATATCGACGACTGTGATGGCACGCCCGACTATGTGATTGAAGTAGCGGGTCAAGCTGCGGTGAAAGAACACGCGGCAAAAGTGCTGGAAAAAGGCTGGAATATTGGCTTGATCTCTGTAGGGACATTGGCTGACAGCGCTTTCTTTGAAGAGTTACAAAATACCGCTGAACATTCGGGCGCACACATTCATTTACTGGCAGGTGCGATTGCAGGGATTGACGGCATTTCAGCGGCCAAAGAAGGTGGCTTGGAAAAGGTCACTTATAAAGGTTGCAAAAGTCCAAACAGCTGGCGTGGCAGTTATGCAGAAAAACTCATTGATTTAGATCAAGTGACTGAAGCCACCATTTTTTATACCGGTACTGCGCGTGAAGCGGCATTGCATTTTCCAGCCAATGCCAACGTGGCTGCCACCATTGCATTGGCGGGTATCGGCATGGATGAAACCATGGTTGAGCTAACGGTCGATCCACATATTAACCAAAACAAACATACCATTATTGCCCAAGGGCGGTTTGGTCAAATGAGTATTGAAATGATTGGTGTGCCTTTGGAGAGCAATCCCAAAACATCAACATTGGCAGCATTGAGCGTGATCCGTGCATGCCGCAACAGCGTAGATGCGATTCAGATTTAAAAGGAATTTGGTGAGTGCCATGGTTAAAGAAATTTATATTGCAGGTGAATGGCGTTTAGGCCGCGGCAACGTGATTCAAAGTGTTTTTCCAGCAGACAATTCAGTCAATGCGGAAATATCTACCGCAACATTAGAAGATGTTGAAGAAGCGATTACAAAGGCCGATCAAGCATGGCGTAAGCCAGAGTGGCGTAATTCTTTGCCGCATGAGCGCGCAAAAATTTTGTACCGCGTCGCTGATATTATTGAGGCCCGAGCAGATGAATTATCTAAATTGCAAACCCGTGACAACGGCAAGCCTTTAGCGGAAACACGTGCCTTGGTCATGAGTGCAGCAGCAACGGCACGCTTTAATGCCGCAGCCTGCGAAACGTTTAATGAAGAATTGACCACGCAGCGTGCATCTGACTTTTTGACCATGAGCGTGCATGAACCTGTGGGTGTGGTAGCAGCGATTACCCCTTGGAATTCGCCAATTGCCAGTGAAGTGCAAAAATTGGCACCAGCCATTGCCGCAGGTAACGCGGTGATTTTAAAACCAGCCGAAGCGACATCATTAATTGCTTTGGAGTTGGCTAAAATCTTTGAAGAAGCAGGCTTACCAAAAGGGATTTTAAGTGTGCTGGTTGGACGCGGTTCAGTGATTGGTGATGCTATTGCTCAACATCCTTTAGTTCGAAAAATTTCCTTTACCGGCGGTACATCGACTGGCCGTCACTTGGCACATATTGCCGCAGAAAAGTTGATTACCACGTCTTTAGAGTTAGGTGGGAAATCGCCAACGATTGTATTGCCAGATGCAGATATTGAAATAGCAGCCAAAGGCATTGCTTACGGTATTTTCAGTTCGGCAGGTCAGGCGTGTATTGCAGGTTCGCGTCTATTTATTCACGCTTCCATTTATGACGAATTTTTAAAGCGTTTGGTGGAAATCACTGAAGGTTTACGTGTAGGGCATCCTGAACAGCCCAATGTGCATATGGGTTCACTCATTAACCAAAAGCATTTGGAGTCTGTGCACCGTTATGTGGAATTAGCCAAAGCTGAAGGCGGTACGGTAGTTACAGGCGGTGAAGCAATTACAGAAGGTGAATTTGCCAAGGGTAGCTTCTATAAGCCTACGATTATTACGGGTTTGAGCAACAGCGCGCAAACCTGCCAAGAAGAAATTTTTGGCCCTGTATTGGTCGTTATGCCATACGACAATGAAAAAGACTTATTTGAACAAGCCAACGATAGCTGTTTTGGTTTAGCCGCAGGCATTTGGACAGAAAGCTACCGTAAAGCATGGAAAATTGCCCGTTTACTGGAAGTCGGTACGGTGTGGATTAACACCTATAAAAAATTCTCCATCAGCGCACCATTTGGCGGCTTTAAAGACAGTGGAATTGGCCGTGAAAAAGGCCGTCTCGGTATCTTGTCGTATATGCAGCAAAAAAGTATTTATCTGGGTTTAAACGAGCAAGCCAATCCATGGTCGGACTAGCAGACTCAAAAAAATTAGTAATCAAAAATTCAAGAATTTAAGGAAAGTACAATGACTGAACGTGTAAATGTAGGCGAAGCAATCGCTCGAGTATTAGAACAGCATAATGTAGACAGCATGTATGGCGTGATTTCTATTCACAACTTGCCTATTGCAGATGCCGTAGGCCGCCGTGAAAAAATGCGCTTTGTTGCAGCGCGTGGTGAAGCAGGTTCTGTCACTATGGCAGACGCACATGCACGCTTTAAAGGTTTAGGTGTAGCGCTGACCAGTACGGGTGCAGGAGCTGGTAATGCTGTGGGCTCATTGATTGAAGCAATGAATGCGGGCAGTCCAGTGCTGCATTTAACTGGTCAAGTCGAACGTGAATATTTAGACCGCGATGCCAGCTTTATTCATGAAACCAAAGACCAGTTAACCTTCTTAAAAGCATCGAGCAAAGCGGCTTTTCGTATTACTAGTCCAGACAATGCAGTTGGTGTAATTCGTGAAGCAATCCGCGTTGCGACGACTGTGCCAATGGGTCCAGTAAGTGTAGAAATTCCAATTGATGTGCAAGCCGCTGAAATTGATTTGCCAGTGAATCTTGGCCCTGTAAAAGCCATGCAATTGCCGCAAGCGGAAGATACTGAAATTGCCATGATTGCAGATGCATTGAAGAACGCTAAGCGTCCATTGGTTTGGATTGGTGGTGGTGCGTTAAATGCAGTGGCAGAAGTGAAAGCGCTTGCAGATTTGGGTATTCCTGTGGTGTCATCAACCCATGCTCGCGGGGTGCTGGCAGATGATCATCCACGTAGTTTACGTGCATTCCATAACTCAGCAGCCGTTGAAAAGCTGATGAAAGAGGCAGACTTATTCATTGTTGCAGGCTCACGTTTACGCAGTAATGAAACCAAAACCTATTCAGTAGAGTTCCCTGAAAATATTATTCAGATTGACGCCAACCCAGTGGCGCAGCAGCGTAACTATAAGGTTTCTCAATTTGTCTGTGCAGATACCAAAGATACTTTTGCACGTGTACTCAGCGCTTTAAATGGCGTGAACAAAATTGATGCTGGCTATGATGCAGACATTAAGGCCGCTCGTGAACATGCGGTAGATGCGCTGCGTACGCAAATGGATCAATACGCATTGATTTGCGATCACTTGCGCGCTGCATTGCCTGAAGACGGGATTTTTGTTCGTGACATCACCATGTCAGGCAGTACGTGGGGCAGCCGTTTGTTCCCTGTACAAAGCCCTAATAAAAACATTCACTCATTGGCAGGTGCAATCGGCCTTGGTCTTGCACACGCAATTGGTTCATCGATTGCTAACCCAGACAAAAAAGTTGTGGGCTTAGTGGGTGATGGTGGCTTGATGCTGGGTATTGGTGAAATTGCCACCATGGCGCAAGAAAACACCGACATGGTGCTGATGATCATGAACGATGGTGGTTATGGCGTGATGCGCGGTATTCAAAATAACTACTTTGGCGGCCGTCAGTACTTCAATGAATTGCACACTCCAGACTACCGTTTATTGGGCGAGTCGATGGGCGTGAAGAGCTGGAAAGTGGGCAGTGCAGACGAATTTAAAACCGCAATTCAAGAAGCGATTGATCTGAATGGCCCAGCAGTGATTGAACTAGATATGAATGCTATTGGCCCGTTGAAATTTGCAGGTCCACCGCAGAAGAAATTGTACTAATTATTTAGATAAAGCGTTTTAAGCAAGTATGAAGCATAAAGGGTGCAATTTTCCAAAATGGAGGATTGCACAAAGTTTGAATCAGAATAAACTCAATTCAGGCCATATAGGTGCGAGCAAATGCAAACAAGGATAGAGCATGATTTATTGGGAGCGAAAGAAGTTCCTGTCGATGCGTATTATGGTATTCATACCCTCAGAGCCATCGAAAATTTTCAAATCTCCAATGTGAAAATTGGACAGTCACCGCACTTTATTCGTGCCTTAGGTTTTGTTAAAAAAGCGGCAGCTCAAACCAACTTTCATTTTCAGCGTATTAGCGCACAGCAACTTGCAGCTATCGAATATGGTGCCGATCAATTGATTGAGCATCCTGAAAAATGGGCGGAATCCTTTCCCATTGATGTTTATCAGGGAGGAGCAGGTACCTCGGTCAACATGAACTGTAACGAGGTGATTGCCAATATTGGTTTGGAATTCTTGGGACTGAACAAAGGCAATTATCGTGAGTTGCATCCCAACGATCATGTAAATAAATCGCAATCGACCAATGATGTTTATCCGACAGCGTTACGAATCAGTTTGTATCAACGCTTGGATGATTTATTACAGGGACTGACAGGCTTAGTAAGCACCATTCGACTCAAAGCAGACGAATATAAATTTGCCTTAAAAATGGGCCGTACCCAATTGCAAGATGCGGTGCCGATGACCGTTGGGCAAGAGTTCAGTGCCTTTGCCACATTATTAAATGAAGATCTACATTTGATCGATCAGATGCGTCAATTACTCTTGGAAATTAATCTGGGCGCAACAGCGATTGGTACAGGTGTGAACTCCCCAGTCGGATACGCACATCGTATTACCGAAAACCTCAGCCAATTGACCGGCTTATCGTTTAAAGGCGCGGAAGATTATATCGAAGCGACCAGTGATTGCGGCGTATTTATTATTATTTCAAGTACCTTGAAACGCTTGGCTTGTAAGCTATCAAAAATCTGTAATGACTTACGTTTATTGAGTTCAGGACCACGTACAGGTTTGGCTGAAATCCGACTGCCAGAACTGCAGGCAGGTTCATCGATCATGCCAGCCAAAGTCAATCCAGTTATTCCAGAAGTCGTGAACCAAATCGCGTTTAAGGTCATGGGCAATGATTTAACCATCACTATGGCAGCAGAGGCGGGGCAACTTCAGTTAAATGTCATGGAGCCGGTCATTGCATTGTCACTCAACGAGTCGATTCAATTATTGGTGGAAGGCATTCATACCTTGAATGAAAAATGTTTTGCAGGCATTCAGGTGAATGAACAACAAGCCTATGACATGGTGATGCGTAGCGTGGGCATCGTGACTTTACTTGATCCGATATTAGGACATGAGCGCTGTGATGCGATTGGTAAGCAATGTATTGCAGAAAATAAAACCATTCAAGAGGTTGTACTGTCACAAGGATTGATGACAGAGCAAGAATTACAGCAAGTTTTCTCTTTTGAAAATTTAATTACCGAAGTGAAGGTCAGTGAAAATTTGCAAGACATTGCATAATTTTTTTAGCCGAAATTCAAAACAAACAAAGTTTTATATATAAAACTTTAAGGTATAAGGAAATCAACATGAATAATAATATTTTTCTCAATCCTAAGGTTGTATCGGTTGCGATGCTCTTGCTATGTAATAGCTTCGCAACGACGCAGGCTAAAGATGATCCGCTCGAGTGGAAAAGTGAAGACGGGGCGCATAGTTTTAAAGTTGGGGGTGTAGTTCGTTTCAATCATCGTTATGAACAATGGGATGCCAGTGATAAACGTGGTTTTGGAAAATTAGACTTCGATATTTTCCGTTTAGATTTAAAAGGCAAGTCGGATGATGCTTATTTAAATGCCAGTTATTTGATTCAAGATCAGGAAATGATGTCCATTGAAAAGGCCTATGTCGGGTATAACCTGAATAAAAACAACAGTATTGAAGCAGGTTTTGTGTATAAACCATTTGCGCTCTATCCCTATCCACAAAATGGCTGGACCTATCATATTCCGTTCTTTCTCGGTTATGGCAATAACGCTGCGCCGGGCCTGAACTGGAATTACAATAATCCAGAGTGGGATATCAAAGTCGGTTACTACCCACGCATGCTAGAAACCAATTTGCGTTATTCACCGGAGTCGGCAACTTATGATGATCTTTCTGAAAATCACTTGCCATTTCAAGCCGCTTATCAAAATGAAAAACAGAATCAGTTGAATACTCGTATTGTGCGCAAATTTGGCAACGATCAAGTGGGTAAACATGAAATTGGACTTTCAGGTGCGGCTGCGCAATTACACAATAAAACCACGCAAAAAGATGGTAGTTACTATGCGGCTGGTTTGCATAGCAACAGCAATTATCAGCGCTGGAATGTACAGTCCTCCGTGATTCATTATCAATATGATGCTGAAAACCCAGAAGGTGTAAATGATGATATGACATTAATGGGTGCGAATGGCTTAACACCTGCGTATTTCATTGCCTCTGAAGGGACGGTTTCAAGTTTAAATATTGCCTATACCTTACCTGTGCAAAATATGGGGAAATTAAAAGCCATTCGTTTTTATAATGATTATAGTTATTTAGACAAAGAACGCAGTGATTGGGCAGCTTCGCAAATGAACACGACAGGTGCGATGTTTATCGCTACACCATTTATGGTCTGGGCAGATTA
This sequence comes from Acinetobacter amyesii, assembly GCF_002018365.1. Lineage (GTDB taxonomy): Bacteria > Pseudomonadota > Gammaproteobacteria > Pseudomonadales > Moraxellaceae > Acinetobacter > Acinetobacter amyesii. The sequence goes on along the minus strand of NZ_MVKX01000005.1, from coordinate 132,657 downwards.
TACCTGGGGCAAAAATGCCAATATTATCGGTGGGGCGACCAATGGCACAGGCTTTACGTCTGCAACTTCTGAAAATAGTGATAAATGGATGTACCGTGTCAATTTAAATATTGGCTTTAGTTTCTAATCAAAATCCAACAAGCGAAAACCTCTGTTAAAGCAAAATGGCTTTGATAGAGGTTTTTTTATTGGAACGATTTAGAGATGCATACAGATACTTTTATTTCTTCTATTTTTTTTCTTCGTTAATTGAAGACACATGCAAACTATGGTGAATCTAATTTAAGATTTGCGAAAATGAAAAGATCGGTTTAATATTTTACTGAACATTTGTTCAGTTAATTTAGTAGTCGCAGTCAAACTATGTCCCGTGCCGATCAAGCTTTAGAAACTCGTCAAAAACTCCTCGATAATGCCTTGCTACTCTTTTCAGAGCAGGGCTATAGCAAAACCTCTATTCGGGCATTGGCACGTAAAGTCGGTTTATCTGACGGCATTTTGTATCACCACTTTCCACAAGGCAAACAGCAAATCTTGAATGTGTTACTGACTCAAGGTGTGCAACAAGCGCTGACACAGTTAAATCAATTTAACCAAGACTTAGAGCATTCACCGCTCGAGAAAGTTCTGCATACGTTGTGCGAATTATGTGTGCAGCTTTTCTCAAATAATAAAGCACTGCTCAAGGTGATTTTGCGTGAAAGTGAAAACATGCAACTCAGCGAAATTCATGTCATTAGTCAATTGTTTCAGTCACGTCAGCAATGGCTGACAGCATTATTACAGCAGCGTGCTTTACAACATGAAATTCGCGATATGGATTTCAACATTGCCGCACAGCAATTTATGGCAGTGAATATCCAATATGGACTGACTTATTTATTGGACCTACATATTGGCTGTGATATTTCAAAATTGGATGAACGTCAGCAATTGATTCAACAGACCTTAATGTTATGGCGGCCTTAAACCTTAAGGCTTAGCCAAATTTAAATTTTTTTAACTTTTAATTGAACGATTGTTCAGTTAAATGGAGGTTGAAGATGTATTTTGGACATTTTGCAGTAGGGATGGCTCTAAAAGCCAAATACAAAGAAGTTCCATTAGTGCCTATTATTTTAGGCGCTGGCTTTTTAGATCTGATCAATGGGACATTGGTTGCTATCGGCATCGAAAAAGTGACGCCGAATCTACAAGCATTGCCATATTTATATTTTGATTTAACGTTTATTGATTGGGATCACTCACTGGTGATGGCGGTGATTTGGTCGATTGTTTGGGGTGCATTTTTTTGGTTTAAAGATAAGCATATTGCGACCATTGCAGCCTTGTCATGTTTTCTGCATTTTATAGCAGATATCCCTATGCATAATGCAGATATGGCCTTGTATCCTTACGCACAGCAATATTTAGGTTTTGGCTTATGGGGGAAATGGGGCATTTGGTCTTGGGTCTTTGAAATTGGATTTGCTGCCATATTATTGGCTTATGCCTATAAAAAGCATGCTCAAAGAGGTGAAAACATTACTTGGCAGCTCTGTTTCATCGGCTTATTGGCGCTGCAAATGTCACCGTGGACATCTCCAATGAAACATGTGGCCATGCTTGCTGAACCTTATGCCTCAATCCTACATGGCATCATGGTGGCTGCAGGATTTATCATTCCAACTTTGGTGTTGATGTGGTTGTATAAACGCAGTGAACGCCTGAGCCAAGCGGCATAAAAAAAGCCCTCACATTTGAGGGCTTTTAATTATTTAACTTCGGGTAAATCAAACCAAATCACTTGAGCATCTTCAAGCGCTTCAATTTGGCTATCTTCTAAGAAGGCAATTGCACCACCAGCTTCAACTTTATGTTCAGCAATTTGCACTGAACCTGAAATAACATGAATATAGTTGATATGCTGTGTTGCATGGATGTCTAAAGATTGACCTTTCGTCATAAATGCAGATTTAACTTCCGCTTGCTGACGAATATGCATAGCTGCTTTGTCATTTGGACCGACAATTAAATGCCATTGATTGGGTTGATCGCGTGGATCACATTTAATTTGTTGATAGGTCGGTTCAGCATCACGTTCATTTGGAACGATCCAAATTTGTAGTAAATGCACATCTTCATCACCTTGGTTCATTTCGCTATGGCGCACACCTGTACCTGCGCTCATCAGCTGCCATTCACCCGCAGAAATGCCACCATGGTTGCCCATGCTGTCTTTATGCGTAATGGTACCTTTTAACACACAGGTCAAAATTTCCATGTTGTCATGTGGGTGTTGACCAAAACCTTCATGTGCTGCAATTAAGTCATCATTAATTACACGAAGCGCACTAACGCCCATGTATTTCGGGTCATACCAGTTACCAAAAGAGAAGCTGTGTTTAGACTCAAGCCAGCCCATTTTTACGTGACCGCGGTTTTCACTTGGATGTAAAAAAGCATTCATGGCATTTATCCTTATCTTAATTATTGAACATGTACCTATTTTAAGATTGAACTAAATTGGGATATATAGTTTTTTAGCGACAATTCATCCTATTTTTGCAACGATCATTCAGGATAGAGTCTTTTGTTATGCATGGATCCAAAGCTATAAAAAAGCCTGCATCAAGCAGGCTTTTTTAAATATGACTAAAATTATTCTAAGAATTTAACAGTCACACCAGATTTCACTTTCTTACCTAAGTCATTTGCATCCCAGTTGGTCAAACGAATACAACCGTGTGACGCAGTTTTAGAGATAGCAGATGGGTTCGGTGTACCGTGAATACCGAATGATTTTTTGCTCAAGCCAATCCAGATGTTACCAACAGGGCCATTTGGACCAGGTGGTAATGAAAGTGGTTTTTTGTTGTTGCCTTGAACAAAGTTAGACGGTGAGTAGCTGTACCATGGGTTTGGTGCAACACCTGTAACTTTGTATGTACCTGTAGGTGATGGAGTATCTGAACTACCAATTGTTGCAGGGAATGAACCGATCATTTGGTTGCGGCTATTAAACAAGTAAAGTTGTTTCGCGCCTTTATGTGCAACGATTAAGTGAATATCTTCAGGAACTTCGTTACGAATATTCGCAACTAAGATTTTTTCACCAGCTTTTTTAAATGTTGCTTTTGGATTCAACTTTTTCAAAAAGTCTTCGTCCATATGGAATTTTTCACCCAACATTTCAGTCACACGTGTGTAGTACAAGCCTTTCATTTTTGCTTGTAGTGCATAGTCGTGTGGAATCGATGCTGCATAAGGACCTTTCAAGTCTGCATCAGTCAACGTGTATTCAATAAATGCAGGTTTAGAACCTTGTTTCGCAATCAGCGCATCCCAAGTTTCTTTAGTTAAAGTCCCTGTAGGTTTCAAGCTATTCATTTGTTGGAATGAAGCGATCGCCTTTAAGGTATTTTTACCACTGGTACCATCAATTGCACCTGGTGAAGCATGTGCATTATTGAGCATGACATGCGCACGCGCATAAACAGGGAACTGACCTTTACCAATGTTGTCATACCACTGTGCATTATTTAGGTCATTTAAACCCCAAGCAACTTTGGCAGCAGGCGAAGTTGATGTTGGAGTTGTAGCAGTCGCTGTAGCAGGTGCAGCACCGATGTCGGCTTTAACATCTTCTGATTGTTGCAGGCTGTCTAAAGTTTGCGATGCTTGGTTCAGATCTTCTTGTTCTTGAGCGCTAATCTGGCTAGTTGCAGATGAAGCTTCAGTCGCTAACGGATCAATGGGATCCTGAACTGCAACATTAGTCACTTTTTTTGGCGTTAATGGTTGTTCAGCAGTAGATGCGGCAATAGCTGTACCAGCAAATATGCAACTTAGGCTCAGTGCGAGCATGGTGCGAACGAACATGTAATTCAACCTTAAGAATTATTCATTTACTGTGTATTAAAAACTGGCTAAGTATTACAGAAAAAAAGTGGAGATGCAGTAGTTGTTTTGTGTAAATATCATTTTTGGCACTCAACATGATCGGTTTTTAAATGCTTGAGAAGTTATTATATTTACAACCTTTTTGATATGATGATGCCAATATCGAATTAAGTTGGGAAAGTGAATGACGACCTTAAAAAATGATCGTTTCTTGCGTGCCTTATTACGTGAACCGGTAGATGCAACTCCGGTTTGGATGATGCGTCAGGCTGGCCGTTATTTACCAGAGTATCGTGAAACACGGGCAAAAGCGGGTGATTTCCTATCCCTTTGTAAAAATACAGAATTTGCTTGTGAAGTTACTTTACAACCTTTGCGTCGTTATGACTTAGACGCAGCCATTTTATTTTCAGACATTTTGACTGTACCTGATGCGTTGGGTTTGGGACTGTATTTTGAAGCAGGTGAAGGTCCGAAGTTTCATAAAACTGTACGTACCGAACAAGATGTACTGAATTTACCTAAGTTTAATGCCAAATCTGACTTAGATTATGTCATGAATGCTGTGACTACGATTCGTTCAGCATTGGGCGGACAAGTCCCATTGATTGGTTTCTCAGGCAGTCCTTGGACATTGGCAACCTATATGGTGGAAGGCGGTTCAAGCAAAGATTTCCGTTTTACGAAACAAATGATGTATGCACAACCTGAAGTGCTGCATGCTTTATTAGACCGTTTGGCTGTGGCAGTGACTGAATATCTCAATGCGCAGATTGATGCAGGTGCCCAAGCTGTACAAATCTTTGATAGTTGGGGTGGGGCATTAGCACACCGTGAATACATTGAATTTTCACTAAACTACATGCAAAAAATCGTGGCAGGTTTACAGCGTGAAAAAGATGGACGCAAAGTTCCTGTGATTTTGTTTACCAAAGGTGGTGGTCAATGGTTAGAGCCAATGATTGCAACGGGTGCAGATGCCTTTGGTTTAGATTGGACTACGCCATTAAATGTGGCGCGTCAAACAGTTGCAGGCCGTGCAGCATTGCAAGGCAACTTAGACCCAGCAACATTGTATGGTTCGCCTGAAGCAATCGCGAAAGCGACGCGTGCAATGTTAGATGATGCATATACCAACGGTGAAAAAACCGGTTATGTGGCGAACTTGGGTCATGGTATTACTCAGTGGGTAGATCCAGCCAATCCGAAAGCCTTTATTGATACGGTACACGAATATAGTGCCAAATATTTATAAGGCTTCAGGGAAATAGGTTTAGGATTCAACCGTGGTCAAGATTATAAAATCATGTTTTGAGTTCTCTTATAAGGCAGCTTCGGCTGCCTTATTTGGGATATTACTGCTGATCGCTTTTGCATTAACTGCAGCAATGGGAAGTCAGGAATATTTTGGCTTTTTCCGTTATGACTATTTATTGTTTTATGCACTGATCATTCAAGTGAGTTTACTCTACTTAAAACTCGAGTCTTGGGCGGAAGCAAAAGTCATAGCACTGTTTCATCTGCTGGCTATGGGGATGGAAATATTTTTGACCCATCCACATATTGCCTCATGGCAATATCCTCAGCCTGCGGTTTTCAAACTGCTGACCGTGCCATTATTTGCAGGTTTTATGTATTCGGCAGTAGGGAGTTTCTTTGCGCGTTCGTTACGTTTATATCAGGTATCATTCAGTTACTTACCGCGTTTTGGCAATATGCTGTGCTTAGCTGTTTTGTCATATCTGAATTTTATGACCAAATTTTTTGTGCCAGATATCCGTCTGTTTTTGTTTGCTTGGAGTGTGGTGATCTTTTGGAAAACCAAGCTGAGTTTTCAATTACAAAATCATGTGATTCAGTTGCCCATGTTACCAATACTGTTGATTTTGGCATTTTTGATTTGGATCGCAGAAAATATCAGTACCTTTTATCAAATTTGGTTATATCCAAGTCAGGTCGATGCATGGCATATGGTCGGTTGGGGGAAACTTGGTTCTTGGTATTTGTTGCTATTACTCAGTCTAGTTTTAGTACTCAAAATTCTTGGAAAACGTGATGAAAATGGTACTTGGTTGCTCAAAAAATTGTGAAAAAGAACGTATTATTTTTAGCCAAAAGTTTTAGATGAAAATGTTTTGCCTTATCTGAAAGATCAAGTTAATCTACAGGTGTGTAATCAAAATTACACATGTTTTAATAATTAAAAACAATGGAATAAAATTCCCTGGAGAAGTGCTATGTTAAAAAAATTAGCTTTAGTTGCAGTCGTTGCACTAGGTTCTACAGCTGCTTTTGCTGACCGTGACGTAGGTTGTGGTGTTGGTTCTCAAGTTTGGGCTGGTCAATCAGGTAAAATTCCTAAAATTTTAGCTGCGACTACCAACGGTATTTTTACTAACCAGTTACTTGGTATTACCTTTGGTACTTTAGGTTGTAGCGGTACAGGTACAGTGACTGCTCAAGCGGTAACATTTACCAATGAAAATGCTGAATCACTTGCTCGTGATATGGCAGTTGGTCAAGGTGAGAGCCTGAATGTTTTGGCTGAGCTTTTAAACATCCAATCAACAGATAAAGCACGTTTCTTTGCTGTGTCTAAAGCAAATTTTGCTGAAATCTATTCAGCTGAAAACCAGTCTTCTCTACAAGTACTTGCTTCATTACAAAGCGTAATGGCGAAAGATGAAGTACTTAAAGCATACGTTTAATCGATGCTTTCAAAACCCTGTCTCTCGGCAGGGTTTTTTATTATCTAAAATATATAAAAATGGATTTGAATATAACTGAATGAAATCAATTGCTTTATTTTGTACCTTTATGATTCCGAGCATCTTATATGCTCAGCAAGTTGTAGATCCAAACCTCTCTAAAACCGTAGAGCTACAACGATATATTGAACTTGCACAATCAAAAAAACTGTCTGAACACATCAGTTGGCAACGACTTTTATATACAGATCATAAAGGACAAAGTGAAGTTACCTATGCAGGTTACTTTTTGGCTGAAAATGGCCGTCAAAATGCTCAAGCCGAATTAGAGGCAGATGTCGCTGCACTGTTTCAAGCCACCGAACCTAATCAAGCCTTTCGTTGTCGTTTCCCTGCGCGTAGTCAGTGGCTGATGCAAGAATTATCCATCCGTTCAGAGCAGTTACCTGTGGTGAGTTGTCCTGAGTTTGATGAATGGTTTGGGAAAATTAAGCCTTATAAAGCCACGTTAATCTACGCCACAGACTTTATGGGTAATCCAAGTTCTATGTTTGGACATACCTTGTTGCGTCTCGATCCGAAAGATCAGAAAGAACTAAATTTGGTGTCCTATGCCATTAACTATGCAGCGACAGTTGCAGGTGAAGATAACTGGTCTTATGCATGGAAAGGCTTAACAGGGCAGTATCCTGGCGAATATTCCTTGATGCCGTACTACCGGAAGGTGAAAGAATATGGCGATTTTGAAAGTCGTGATTTGTGGGAATATGAGCTAGCACTGACCGAGCAAGAAACCAGTTATTTGGTTAAACATATTTGGGAAATGCAAAATGTCAGTTTTCCCTATTATTTCGCTAGCGATAACTGTGCCTATCGATTATTGGGCTTAATGGATTTGGTTCGCCCGACACTGAATTTAACCCAGAAGTTTAAAGTTGCTTCTATTCCCGTTGAAACGATTAAAGCGATCAATGATGAACAACTGATTCAAGCAGCGGTGTATCGTCCTGCATTAGAAACGCAGCTTTTGTCACAAGCGCAGCAACATGGATATCGTTTAGCACGTGAAGCACATAAGCTCGCTGAAATTAAACCTGCGAACATGTCGACAGCACTCGCTCAGTTTAATGAAGCAGAGCAAGCGAAAATATTGGAAATGGCGTATGACCATCTGTATTTATTGCTGATTGGTCGAAAGGTGAGTGCGGAAGAAACGCAGCCTAAATTGCGTCAAATCTTGGCCTTACGAAGTCAGTCTTCACAACCAAAACAACGGACTGAACCTAAACAGCCAAGTCTAGATCCAGTCAATGGACATCATGCGCGAAATTTTTCAGCCACAGTAGGCAAAGTTCAAGGTGAAAAATATATCGAACTCAGTCATCGTGAAGCCTATCATGACTTGATTGATCCACAAGGTGGTTTTCGGATTGGTACGCAGTTGATGTTTTGGGATGGCTCGATCCAATATCGAGACGACCAATTCAAACTCAATCATTTTGATTTTTTATCGGTCAATTCTTACAACCCGATCACGCCATTTAAAACACCGCTAACTTGGGGTTTTAATTTTGGCTGGCAGCAAGTGTCAGTAGATGCAGGTCAATTTAGCGAAACGAAACAACATGGCGTTGCTGAATTAAAAGCGCAATCCGGTTATAGCTGGGCCAATCAAGAACGCACGCATTTGTGTTATGTGCAGTCTCAAATGCAAGTGCAGGGCGGTAAGTCACTCGATCAGGGATGGCGAGTGGGCCTTGGGCCGACATTGGGTTGCCAAAATATTTGGTCAGAAAAATTCAACAGTTTGGTTCTGGCAGAGCTTCCGTATTGGGAAGATGCACATCAATGGAATCTGAAACTCGATGCTGAATTACAATATATCGTCAACCAACAAAATGCTTTAAGACTAGGCTATGAATATCAGCAACAAGATGATCAAGATTGGAATAAATTGAAATTGAGTTATGTATTTTTCTATTAATTTTTAAGATAGATAAAATGTGAAATATCAAATAAATTTGTTTTTTTATGTAAGTAAAGCAAGGTATGATTGCTAGCTTTGTAATAGCTGTGGTTTGTGTCACCGAATGAATCAAGAATGTATTACAGGTCTAAGTCAGACTTGGAAAGATATTTGTGATCAATATACTGAAAATGAACATCTTGCAGCATTGCAATTTATCCAAAGGCATGTTGAACATTTAGTTACTGTTTTTTATGAACAAATGTCACGTGAGCCAGAGTCAGCTGAATTTTTTAAAGACGATATCATTCAAAAAAGGCTTATCGACACCTTAAGAAAATGGTTGTTAGAAACGTTTAATGTCGCACTGAATGGTGAATTTGAAAGCTCAGTCAAAAGACAGCAGAAAGTTGGAATGGTACATGCGCGTGTTGGTATTCCGTCATGGTTTATCATGCGTGGTGTACGTGAAATAGAACGTAAAGTATTTGAAATTTTAGAGCTAAACCAAACGCAAAATATTCTCCATATGTGCAGTTATATTGTGCAAATTATGGGGTTCAGCACAGAAATTATGTGCCGATCTTATGAGATCAATACGGAAAAAAACCAAGAAACAAAACACAATTATCGCTTATTTTCAGCGATGCAAGATGTGGCAGTACATAAAGATAAACAACGGGGTTCATTACTCGATTGGGAAAATGAACTGATGTTTAAAATCTTTTCGGGCAATGTCGGTTTTTATCATCCCTTATTTTCAAAATCAGAGTTTGGGCTATGGTTCATTCATAAAGCGGCATATGCTTTTTCAGGTTCAGATCAGGTTCAACTGATTATTGACCGAATTTATGAAGTGGATCAATTAACCCAGCAAACGATGCAGATGACGGAAAAAGATCAGCTGCAACAGTTGATTCAACAGATTCGTGAATTGAACCGTGAAATTCAGCATCTAGTTGATCAACTATTTCAAGTGGCTGAATATATTGAGTCTGGCAATGATTCTTTGACTCAACTCCTAAACCGTCGTTATCTCAGTACGATTATTTCACGTGAAATTACCTTTGCGCGGCAAAATGAAACACCGTTGTCTTTGCTCGCCTTTGACGCGGATTATTTCAAAATGATCAATGATAAGTTTGGTCATGCGGCAGGTGATCTTGCGCTCAAATTTATTGCCGAAGCCTTACAGCGTTATAGTCAAGGTAGCGATTATGCATTCCGTATCGGTGGGGAAGAGTTTTTATTACTCTTGGTTGATACTGGTGTAAACCGTGCGATGAAAATTGCAGAAAATATTCGCCAATATATTGAAAAGGGCTTGATCCGAACGGCACAAGGTCAGCAATTTAGTTTTACCGTAAGCATTGGTTGTGTGCAGTATGATGGTCATCCTGATTATCAGCGCTTCTTAGATGCAGCTGATCATGCGCTGTATGCGGCAAAAAATAATGGTCGAAACTGTATTCAAGTCACAAAGCATTTGTCGTATATCTAATTCATTCTGAGAATAAAAAACTCCCATATGTGGGAGTTTTTTTATGGGGAAATACGCTTTATGCGAGATGTACCGTAATTTAAACTTCGACAACTACATAGTATTTTTTGACGGCTTCAACAACTTCAAACTTGCCCTGAAACGATGGGGGAATAATGCCCGCTTGGCCAGCGGAAACTTCGATATACCCGCCTTGTTGATCATGAATACGTACTAAACCTTCAAGGATTGTAAAAAACTCTTGTTTGTTCGGTGCAAAAACAATATTCCATGCGCCAACTTCACATTGCCAAATCCCGCAGTCCATATTGGGGTGTGCATACAGGCTTGTAGTTTCACGTTTGGGATTGCCCTGAACCAAACGGTCTGGGCGAGGGAAGTCTATGCTGTGTTTGGCTTGTGCTATACCCTGACCGGCAATATATACATTTGACATGATTCATCCTGAAATTCGTACGTTGCTATCAAAGCAAACGATTTGCGACATTAAAACACAAATAAAAAAAGCCTCAAGAGTTTGAGGCTTTTTTAAAGAGCTGACGCTCAATGTTCTATTAATAGCTTTCAGGCACAGCACTTAAGAATTCACGGCGTTCTTCTTTATTGGTTTTAAAGTCACCGACAAATGAAACGGTACGAGTTGTAGATTCTTGTTTACCAACACCACGCATCATCATGCACATGTGAGCTGAATCAATCACCACAGCAACACCACGTGCACCAGTCACTTCAGCCACAGCTTCAGCGATCTGCTGAGTGAGGTTTTCCTGAATTTGTAAGCGACGGGCAAACATTTCTGTAATACGTGCAAATTTTGATAAACCTAAAACATTGCCTTCTGGGAGATAAGCAATATGTACACGGCCATAAAAAGGCAATAAATGGTGCTCACACAAAGAATAGAATTCAATATTCTTAACTAAGACCATTTCACGGTTATCGGATGGGAAAACCGCATTGTTGGTCACTTCTTCAAGTGTCTGGCTATAACCAGAGGTAAGATATGAAAAAGCTTTAGCAGCACGCATAGGCGTATCTTTAAGACCTGGGCGATTCAGATCTTCACCAACGGCAGTTAGGATATTTGCGTAGGATTGCTGCATAGACATAAGACGTGTTCACTTACACTGAGAGATTGAACAAGGACGGCATTGTAGCAGAAAACTATTACAATGCCTTCTTTTGGAGTTAAATCCGATTATTGTTTAAACTGTGGGTTCTTTTCTGCACGTTTAAGCAGAACCAGTACAGCACCTGTACCGCCTTGTTTTTCTGGGGCGCTCACAAATGCCAATACATCACGATGTTGACGTAACCAACTATTTACATAAGTTTTTAAAATTGCTTCTGGCCCTTTGCCATGCACAATTTTAATGACGTTTTGATTGTCATCTTTCGCCATTTGAATGATTTGCAACACAGCCGAACGAGCTTCTTCTACAGTGCAACCGTGTAAGTCGACTGCTTCGAACCAACGTAGATTGCCAGCTTTTAAATCTTCAAAAACTTTATGCTGTAAGGTTGCAATGCGATAGCTTAAGGCCGCTTGACTGGCAACAGGGTTGAGCATCGCTTGCGTATCAGAAAGTAATGCATCATCTGTTTCCATAGGACCAATTGCAGCAGCACGTTTAGCCAAGGTTTGCGCATCAGGTTTTTTACGACCCACTTTTTCCATTTTTGCAGTATTTCCTGCATTCATTTTTTGAACACCTTGCATTTGCTTTTGGAAAAGCGCGAAGTCTTCTTCCTGCTCTTGTTCAACAGTCTTTGGCGTTGGCTCAGGCTGTTTAGCAATCGTTGAGGAATGTGGATTCGTAATTTGCTTTTTAAAAGATTTCAGTAGGTTGTACTGATCTTTTGAAAGCGAAGAATCGTGTTTGCTCATAATGAAAAAACGGGAAATATACAAAAATTTAGAGCAATTATAGCCTTAAATGGCACTGATTTGAACTGGAAAGACTTTATATAAAGAAGATCTCTTAATTCATTACAAGTCCTATTTGGGCTTCAAAGTTGAATTAATTAATTTAATAACTTTTTTATTTTTATATTGTTCTGCAAGAGCTAATGCTGATTGTTCTTCATTAAATTTAGAAATACACACGATTTCGGTTGAAGCGCCTTTTTCAAGTAAATAAGAAATTATCTGATATTGATTTAGGCGAATAGCTTTACCTAATGGGGAGCATCTAGTGAAATAATATGTTTGTGGTTCAACTTCATCTACTACAAGTTCATTTATTTTTCTAAGCTTCATTTTTTTGATGAAAGAAATATCTGTGTGCTCGATTGCCGCCATAATTAAGGTGGTATCATAAAATTCATTGTTTTCACCAAAATTTAAATATTCAAGATACAAATTTTTGGCTTTTTCATAATTATCAATATCATTTTTCTGTGTCAGGTTCTTTATCGCATTTTGGAAAAAATCATTCATATCAGCAAAATTATTTATTGCTGCATGGAACATGAATAGATTTATTAAATATGGCTCATCAGCTAAATTCTTTTTCAATAAATGAGAATTATCTTTATAAAAAATCTGTTCAAAATGATTTAATTTTTCCATGGAATAAGGGTGGGATTTAATATTGATTGGTTTTGATAAAGAATTTTTTTGTCCTTTAGAAATAGAAAAATAGGTTGAATTTTCAATATTCTTGTTTTTAGTATTGATTGAGAAATTAATAACTATTGGTAAGCCTTGATAACTAATGATTTCAATTTGATTCTTATTGAAATCATAATTTTTGCCCTTTAGCACGTTAGTATTTATATTTGGAAAAATTTGATTTAGGTCAATCTGCGCAGCAATGATGCCTTCGGGCATATTGGAAATATTAAAGTAGAGGATATGATTTTGGTCAATATGATACGGTGAGCCAGTATAAAGAGTTATATTTTTTGCCCAACTTATCTGGTGTAGTGAAACCAAGATTAATGAAATGAATAGAAGAGTAGAAGAAATAATCGACTTCATTATTTTTAATTCTCAAATGAATAAAAATTATAAAAAGGATGTGTAATTTTTTTAATATGGATGCAAAGGAGAAAAAGGGTGAGCGAACTCACCCTACATATTTCATTTATAATTTATCAGGCACACCAAAAAGCTCCTTAAACGCCTGATCAGGGCGTGGCTGCTTCATAAAACTTTCACCGACCAAGAATGCATGAATATCATGTTCTTGCATCATGGCAACATCCGCAGGTGTTGCAATACCGCTTTCTGTCACCAGCAGGCGAGAAGGCTCAAGTAATTTCTTCAAACGTAATGATGTATTGAGGTCAACCTCAAAAGTTTTTAGATTGCGGTTATTGACGCCTAGTAGACAGTTGTCAGAAAGACGCATTGCACGCTCAAGTTCTTCTTCGTCATGTACTTCAACCAACACGTCGAGATTGTGCTCAAAAGCAGTTTTCGACATTTCTTCGAGTTGTTGATCTGACAAACAAGCCACGATTAATAAAATACAGTCTGCATGTAAAGCGCGCGCTTCAATCACACCATAAGGGTCGATTAAAAAATCTTTACGTAGCGCAGGTAAGTTGCAATGCGTGCGAGCAATTTGAATGTTTTCATCAGAGCCTTGGAAAAAATCCACATCGGTGAGAACAGACAAACATGCCGCACCAGCATCTTGATACTGCTGCGCAATTTCAGCAGGGTTAAAGTTTTCACGAATGATGCCTTTCGATGGTGATGCCTTTTTAATTTCAGCAATCACCCCCGGACGTTTAGAGCCGAGGTTTTGTGCAAAACCTCGAACGGGTGTAGCTGCTTGAGCTAGCTCTTCGACATCTTTATAGCTACGTTGTTTAAGACGGGCTGCAAATTCTTCTTTTTTACGGTCAACAATTTTACCTAAAATTGTATTGGCGATATCTACCATGATTTGAGTCCTAATCTTAAGCTTCGTATTCTTTTAAAGTTTTCGTAAATTCAGACAAAATGCCCATTTTCTCTAGTGCTTGACCGCCATAGATAATGTCATGTGCTAATGCAACACCTTGTTTATAGCTATTGGTTAAGCCTGAAACATAGATGCCTGCACCTGCATTTAAAGCAATCATATTCGCGGCTTTATCACCGAGTGTAGATTTGTTTTTTCCTAAAGCATCTTTGATCAATTTTAAACTTTCCGCAGCACTATCTACAGATAGACCTGTTAAGGTTTGCGACTCGATATCTACCGCTTCAGGTTGAATTTCCCATTCAGTGACTTCGCCATCTTTGAGTTCTGCAACATAAGTACTTGATGCAAGGCTAATTTCATCTAAACCATCTTTAGAATGCACCACCAAGACATGTTCTGCACCAAGCTGTTTTAAAACTTCAGCCATAGGACGACATAATTCTGTAGAGAAAACACCAATCACAAAACGTTTTACGCCGGCCGGATTCGTAAGCGGGCCAAGTAGGTTGAAAATACTACGGAAGCCCAATTCTTTACGTGGACCAGCAGCATATTTCATGGCTTTATGATGATTAGGTGCAAAGAGGAAACCCACGCCCATTTCACGAATACAGCGTTCAGTTTGCTGCATGTTAAGGTCAAGGTTAATTCCAGCTTGTTCTAAAAGATCAGAAGAGCCTGATTTTGATGAAACACCACGACCGCCATGTTTAGCAATGGTTGCACCTGCTGCTGCAATGACAAAACTAGACGCAGTAGAGACGTTAAATAAGTTTTGACCATCACCACCTGTACCAACGATATCCACCAAATGTGGTAAATCACTGACATCGATTTTGATCGCAAATTCACGCATTACACGTGCCGCGGCAGTGATTTCATCAATACTTTCACCTTTTTGGCGTAAGCCCATCATCAGTGCGCCAATTTGAGCATCGGTCGCTTCACCTTGCATGATGGTACGCATCACTTCTTCCATTTGAGGTTGAGTGAGTTCAATATTTTTAGTGATGTTATTTAAAGCTTGTTGAATATTCATAATATTTTTTGCACTCGATTAAGCGTAAATTTCTAAGAAGTTTTTAAAGATTTGATGGCCATGTTCACTAAGAATCGATTCAGGGTGAAACTGCACGCCTTCGACAGGCAATGTCTTATGTTTAACACCCATGATTTCTTCCATCGTGCCATCTTCTTCATTGGTCCAGCAGGTCACTTCTAAACATTCAGGCAAAGTCGCTTGATCAATCACCAAAGAGTGATAACGCGTTGCGGAAAATGGCGAAGGGAGGTTGCTGAAAATGCCTTGATCGCTGTGATACATGTCAGATAAACGACCGTGCATCACTTTTTTAGCGCGAATAATATCGCCGCCAAAAGCTTGTCCTATAGCTTGGTGGCCTAAACACACACCCAGTAAAGGAATTTTTCCCGCAAAGTGTTGAATCGCAGGAATTGAAATACCGGCTTCACTTGGCGAACAAGGGCCAGGACCAATGACTAAATACTTCGGTTGCCATCGCTCGATATCTTCCAATGTCACGGCATCGTTACGTACAACTTTTACTTCCTGATTTAACTCGCCAAAATATTGGACGATGTTGTAGGTAAAAGAGTCATAATTGTCGATCATCAAAAGCATGAGCGTATTAACCTTTGAAATTTATGCACTTAACTGTGCTTTGAATAGTCCGAAATGATTCTAAATAGTTGTATATTGACCCAAATATCGTGTGGATATTTTTAATAGAAAAATAGTGAAATATTTAGAATGCAGCCAATCATAGCAAATATTATTCAATTTCTGCTGAACAATTTCGCCAAAGTTCATCGCAACTGAAATCATTTCAGCAAATTATCGACTTATAAATTTAGGATTTAAGTTGAACAAAGCAATCGGCTGAATTTAAGTGTTTAAAATGTGTTCAATTGATATTTTAAAAAGATCTGCTTGCTGTCGTTAAAAATATCAACTTAGGTTCAAAATGGAAAAATATGAACCGTTTTGAAGCAAAATCACCAAAATGGAGCACAATTAATGCAAAGGTAGATTGATTAAAATTAAAACAAAATGGTTAAATTTTCTTCAAAAAAGGAGCGATTTACTGGCTCAAAAAAGCTAAATATCAATCATAAATATAGTTATCACGCTGGTATTTTTCCAGCTATAACTAGCTAAATCATTAGTTTCTATCGTATTTAAATTCGACCTTAAAGCTTTAATAAAATCCCAATAATTTTATCGTTGAAAGCGATTAATCATTTTGGTGCATACTGGTGCAAAAACAAGTTGCACTATTTTGATACACCTGCGAGAAGTTTTTAAACAAAAGTGATGAAGAGTGGCTGAATATGGTGCATTTACTGTTACACACAGTATAATAGTCGAAAAGCAAGGAGCTAAAATCTTCTATTCTGATAAGGAATTCAGTATTTTAGCTTAGCTTTTAAAAGTTGGTACGGTAATTGCTTAATAACTACCAACTACTAACACGCACTTCAGTGTGCACAAAAAAATCATCGGAGCAAAATGAGCATGGCGAACAAGGTCCTTCAACTCATCCAAGAAAGTGGCGCAAAATGGGTCGATTTTCGCTTTACTGATACTAAGGGTAAAGAACAACACGTAACTTACCCAGCAGATTCAATCGACGAAGATACGTTTGAAGATGGCAAAATGTTTGATGGTTCTTCAATTGCTGGTTGGAAAGGCATTGAAGCATCTGACATGATCTTACGTCCAGATGCAGAAACTGGTTTTATCGACCCGTTCTTTGCAGAAGCTACAGTTGTTGTGACTTGTGACGTTATCGAACCTTCAACTGGTCAAGGTTATGAACGTGACCCACGCTCTATTGCTCGCCGTGCGGAAGAATACCTAAAATCAACTGGTATCGGTGATACTGCTTTCTTTGGTCCAGAACCAGAATTCTTCGTTTTTGACGAAGTAAAATGGGACATCGATATGTCTGGCGCGCGCCACACATTAATCGCTGAAGAAGCTGCTTGGTCTACTGGTAAAGATTACGAAGCGGGTAACTCAGGTCACCGTCCACGTGTGAAAGGTGGTTACTTCCCAGTTCCTCCTGTAGATTCTTCACAAGATATGCGTGCAGATATGTGTGCAAAAATCGAAGACATCATGGGCCCAGGTCGTGTAGAAGTACATCACCACGAAGTTGCATCTTGCCAGCTTGAAATCGGTGTAAGCTTCAACACTATGGTTCGCAAAGCGGACGAAGTTCAACAGTTCAAATATGCGGTTTGGAACGTTGCTCACCAATATGCTAAAACTGCTACGTTTATGCCTAAACCAATGGTTGGCGATAACGGTTCTGGTATGCACGTTCACATGTCGATCTCTAAAGATGGCAAGAACTTGTTTGCTGGTGATGAATACGCTGGCCTTTCAGAAATGGCGTTGTACTTCATTGGCGGTGTGATCAAACACGCTCGTTCATTGAACGCAATCACAAACCCATCAACTAACTCGTACAAACGTTTAGTTCCACATTTCGAAGCGCCGATTATGCTTGCTTACTCAGCACGTAACCGTTCAGCTTCTATCCGTATTCCTTACGTTTCAAGCCCTAAAGGCAAACGTATCGAAGCACGTTTCCCAGATCCAATGATGAACCCGTACTTAGGTTTCGCTGCACTTCTTATGGCTGGTCTTGACGGTATTCAAAACAAGATCCACCCAGGTGAAGCTGCTGATAAGAACTTGTACGACCTTCCTCCTGAAGAAGAAGCTAAAATCCCTACAGTGGCTCATAGCTTAGATATGGCGCTTGAAGCGCTTGCAGCTGACCATGATTACCTTCTTAAAGGTGGCGTGTTCACTAAAGAAATGCTTGATGCCTACATCGAACTTAAAACTGAAGAAGTTCGTCGTCTTAACACGACTACTCACCCAGTTGAATTCGACATGTACTACAGCTTGTAATTCTGTACAGAATTTCACTGTAAAAAGACCCGCCTTGTGCGGGTTTTTTTATGGGATGGGTTAAGATAAAGCAAAGAGTTGAATGAATATCTAAACATGGCAAAACCACGTAAAAAACATACCAGTTTTTTTCCTTGGATTGATCCATCGGATCAGGCAAAGGGATTTAAACTCAACTTCTCAGAAGTGACTTATTTGGAAGTGGGGCGGACCGTTGAAGGTTATAAACATGCACAATTTGTCGAGCTGAAAAACCCAGAGCTGGCATTGGAGTTTGATTACCCTGAAAGTTTTTATATTACAACCGAAGGGTTGGTTTTAATAAAAACGCCGCAAGGCAAATTTGAAGCTATTGCCAAGACAGATAACTTTTAATCCAACACTAAAACTTGATCTAAAAATTGACCTACAACATTGCAGGTCATTTTTTATTGAGCATCTGTCAATTTGCCAATCGTCATTGCAAACCATGCTGTTTTAAATTGTCGATTTCATAAGGCGCATCTTCGGCGGGGTAGCGTAAGTGTTCTAATCCTTTTGTTTTGGCAATCGACCAAATCACACTTTCACCCGCAGGGATGTTTTGACTGTGCTGCGTATATAGTGGGTCTTGTAGGGCGTCTGCTGCTGAAATAAAAGTCCAGCCACGTTGCTGAAAGGCAGTAATGACATCCTTTAAAAATGCGGCATTAATGGCATTTACATGTAAAAGTAAAACATGCTGTGGCGAAGGATTTATGGTGAGCTGGGCAAGTTGGTCATAATAATCTGCACGGTGAAGCAAGTGAGCAATATACGCTTGTTTTAGGCGGTCTAATTTGTCTTGATCTTGCTGTTTGGCATAGTCGAGATATTTTTGGTTATAAAACCAGTCACTGGCATCAATACTCACACCGCCAATACGGTATTGATGTTGCGCTAACCATTGATAGACAGCATCACGTTTTTCAGCGTTATTACCTTCTTTTAAAAATGGATAGCGGTAAATACGTGTGTAATTCGGCAGAGTTTTTAGCACAGTATCCGCCTGTTCAATGCTTTTTATATAATCTTTTGCGGATACATTTTCTTTATTCAGGTTTTGGTGCAATGCGCTGTGATTGCCAATTAGATGGCTGGATTGCCCCCATGCTTGAATCAGTTGCTTGCCTTGATAATCACCAATTTTAATCAGGCTCGGAAAAACAATACTTTTGATTTGCTGATCATGCAGATGCTTTAAAATTTGGGCATTGATTTGTTCCGCTTGGACGTTGAACGCTGGATTTAATCCATCATCAAAACTCAGCGCAAGAGATTTTGCTTGAACCGTGATATTGGCACAAAGTAAAACGAAAAAAATAAGAACATGTAGCGGGTTAAATGGAAACATTATGCTTGTGTAATTTAGTGGTTATCCACGACATCATACTGTGTATGTGAGGTTTGTGTTGATTGCAAATGTAATGAAGTACTTAAGCCGTTTTGTTTTTGCTCATTTTACTGAAAACAAGCTATTGCTCATGAAAAACGTTGTTGAGTTGGTTACACTAAGGATTCGCTATACTCAGCAAATGCTTATAAGGGAAATGAAATATGCAGCGTCAAGCATGCGAAATGCGGGATAAGAGAATGTCTCCTGAATTAAGAACATGGTTGTATGCTTCGGGTTCATTAACCCAACAATTAACAGATTTTGCCCAAGGCGTATTTAAAGTTGAGCCGAGTATTGAGCAATTTCAACGCATGACGCTTCAAGATGCACAGTGGCTGCAAATGCCAATACAGCACACAGCTTGGGTACGTGAAAGTTATTTATATGGCTGTGAAGCTGAGCCGTGGGTCAAGGCAAAAAGTATATTTCCAATCCTTAGCATACAAGGGCGTGCGCGGATTTTTCAGCATATTGGTAAAAAACCCATCGGACATTTTTTATTTCAGCGTACCAATCCGAAGTGTGAGCGGCGTGTATTGTGGCTAGACGATGGTTGGACACGTCAGAGCTGTTATACTTGGCATGGTTGTAAATTTATAGTTCAGGAAACTTTTTTAGCGAGTTTTGAGCAATATTTGCAGAAATAACATTACCAGATGAAGGACAGTCATGGCCGTGGTGCAACAGATTACTTGGCAGCAGCGTTTAGAAGCTTATTACTATTTATGTCGCTTCGATAAGCCAATTGGCACGGAACTGGTTTTTTGGCCAACCATGTGGGCACTGTGGATTGCCAATCAAGGTACACCGCAATTCAGTATTTTGATTCCCATGATTTTGGGCACGATATTTATGCGTGCAGCAGGTTGTGCGATTAATGACTTTGCTGACCGTAAAGTCGATGGTGCTGTGGAAAGAACCAAGCATCGTCCTTTAGCTACTGGAGTGATTAGTGCTAAAGAAGCCATATATGTGTTCTTGATCTTGGTGCTTGCTAGCGCATGTATGTTGTTCTTTTTACCGATAGAAACCTTTTATTGGTCCTTTGGTGCATTGTTTTTAGCGTTCATTTATCCCTTTATGAAACGCTACACGCATCTGCCACAAGTATTTTTAGGTGCTGCCTTTTCATGGTCGATTCCTATGGCCTATACCGCTGTTGGGCAAACACCTGATTTAACTTGTTGGTTATTGTACTTTGGTAATTTGGCATGGACCGTTGCATATGACACACAATATGCCATTACTGACCGTGAATATGATTTGAAAATTGGCGTGAAATCGACTGCGATTTTATTTGGTAAATACGATATTGAAATTATTTCATTATTGCAGGCACTGAGTATTGTATTGATTGGTGCAGCGCTGTATTTAGAAGATCTCTTGATGCCATTCGGTTTGGTCGCGTTGTTGGCTGTGGCTGCCGATTTTATTTACCAGTGGACTAAAACCAAAGGCCGCGATCCTCAGTTATGTTTTTGGGCGTTTCGCCATAACCGTTGGGTAGGGCTTATGATTTTTATTGGAATTTTTATGGCATTGGTTCTTTAATGTCATTGATCTGAAAATGTTTAAAATGAACTAAAGCATCCTATTCGGGTGCTTTTTTTTATGCATTAATAAAAAGGCATGTAGTTTCATGCTTAAAGAATAATGATTAAAAAGGATATTTTATGAAACGTTCAAAAATAGCATTAGCTCTGACAGTTGCAGTTTCTATGCTGTCTTTAACCGCGTGTAATGACGATGATAATGACTCATCATCTTCGAATCAAAAATCAACATTTGTGTCTGAAGCAAATTATGCTTTAGATACAGTAGACAATACATCGTCCATTAAAGTCATGACGTATAACATGACCAATGTGCAGGGGAAAGCAGCAACAGCAACAGCCTTAGTATTATTTCCTAAAGCTACACAACCTAAAGATGGCTATCGTGTTGTGGTATGGGAGCATGGAACAGTCGGGGCTGGAGATGAATGTGCGCCAAGTAAAAATCTAATTCATCCACGTTTTAAAATTCTAGCTAACACGCTTATGGCGGCAGGTTATGTAATTGTGGCGCCAGACTATGAAGGTTTAGGTACGAAGGGAGTACATCCATACCTCAATTTATCGAGTGCGGCAAATTCGGCACTTACTGCGGTTAAAGCGGCAAAAGAACATTATGGTAATCAACTTAATGGTCAGTGGATGTCGATCGGTCAATCGCAAGGTGGTCATGCTTCCTTAGGGACGGCGGAATTTGCAAATACGGATGCAAACTATAAAGGGGCAGTGGCAGCCGCACCTGCGTCGAGTTTGGGCACGATTATTAAGATCTATTTAGATCCAAAACTAAATGTTGATGCAAATGGTCAACCTAAAGCCCATGGATTGAATAGATTGGATGAACAGTTGGCTCAAGTGCGTTATGCACTTGGTATGGGGCAGCTTTCGGAGGTTCAAGCACAAGCGTTAATCGATCAAATTGCAGATGGCTATGCTGAGCTTTTGGCATATGCTGCATTGACCAGTTCGGGTATTAAAGCCTATGAGCCAAATTATGATTTAAAAAATATTTTTACTGCAGATGCTGGTGTTATTGCAGAAAAAGCCTATGGACGTACAGGGGATGACGGTGCATGTTTAAGTTATGCCGATCCAAATGGTGCAAATGGTTTGCAAGAACAGTTTAAAGCAGCTGTGATTGATTTCTTAAAGGATCCAACGCATATGGTTTCACAGTATGGAATTGATTTGAATAAAATCGATACCGATCCTGTTGTTCAGAAATTTTTAAATGATAATCAACCAGCGACAAATGCAAGCGCTGATAAAGTGATTAAAGCACCTGTTTATATTATTCAAGGTGCAAATGATAAGGCCGTTATTCCTGTGGTTACGCAAGCGCTATTTGCAAATATGAAAACGCAAGCGACGAAGTATTTCCCAGAGGCAAATTATGCTGAAGGTTATCAATTAGACGTTGTGCCAAATGCAAGTCATACACAGGCGATTATCTGTAGAAATGCGCAAGCGGTCGAATTTATTCAAGCTAAAATGTCTGCAGGTACAGGTATTGAATTAACCAATGAGCAAAAAGATGCGAGCCAAAGTCCACATTGTAAGGGTATAGTTGCTTCAAGCTAAGTTTTTAAATAATAAAAAAAGGAGCATGTCTCCTTTTTTTATTGAATATTGGATTGTTAATCATTCAATCCTTGAAAATGAGGGGTACCGTTAGTTCGAGCAAAGAATGTTATGAAGACTTGAGCGAATTTTGTTTTTTGCTATATTGGGCGTCGAATTATTTATGTAAATGAAAGAATCGTTATGTCTGAAGTTAAGCCAAAACCCAATACCAAAAAGATGATCATTCTGATGGCACTCGGGCTATTGATTCCTATATTTTTGGTCAGTATGGCTTTTCTTGCAGTCAATAGTGATGCCAAAAACCAAGAAAAATATAAACAACAACAAGCTGAAATGATTGAGCGTATTAAAGCAAAAGAAGCACAAGATGAGGCTTTGGCTGCTGAGGCTGACCAAGCAGTATCAGAAGTGCTGGCTACTCAAGAGTTAAATGCTCAATAAAATTCTGCTTACATTGTGGGTGCGAATGTAATGCGCATTCACACAATGTTTGATTTACGTACTTAATAACTATTTATTTACATCATGCCTGAGCGTATGAACTGTTGGAATGTTGGTGTAGCGGATTACACGATAGCCCGCTTCTTCAAGCATCGCATCGCGTTCAGCATCTTCTTGCTCTTTGCCTATATGGCTTGGGTCATCCAGTTCGATAATCACAAGCACATTATAAGTTTGGTCAAGTATGACAAAATCAGTGACTTTTCGATTAAATCTATTTCTGATTTTATAATTTTGATTGGTGATCAGTGCGCTAAAAGCCACTTGGGCTAAAATGTGGTAGTTCGGAAATGCTTCATTTAAACGATGAAACATCTTACTTTCAAAGGCAGTGATTACACGACGTGGGAAAAACTTTTGTTTGCTTCTAAACAGTCTGGGAAAGACTAAGCAGACAAGGGCAAAAGTTGCCAAGCAACCAATAATAAAAAATATGAACTGACTGAGATCTGGCACGGAATAAACTACATATATGAAAAAAGCCCACGTCATGATGCGTGGGCTTTTTAGAATTTGGCTCTCCAACCTGGGCTCGAACCAGGGACCTGCGGATTAACAGTCCGTCGCTCTACCGACTGAGCTATTGGAGAATCTGCACGCATTCTATGGGGCAAATGCTGTGAGGTCAAGTCGGAATTGCAAAAAATAAGGAAATTTAGGCTGAATGTATTAAATATAAACACCTTTAATATAAAGCGTTTTTAAAACTTAAGCTTTGACAATTGTTTCTAATGTGGACGGAGAGGTGGATGAATACTTTGATCATTGAGCAAGTGATTCTTATTTTAAAAATAAAAGTCAGAGCATAAAAAAAGCCCACGCATCATGACGTGGGCTTTTTAGAATTTGGCTCTCCAACCTGGGCTCGAACCAGGGACCTGCGGATTAACAGTCCGTCGCTCTACCGACTGAGCTATTGGAGAATCTGAAACGGATTCTAAAGATGTATGGCAGGGTGGTCAAGCCTGATTTAAATAAAATACAGAAAAATCAAATTAAGTGTTTTAAAAATAGCCTAATCAGACAACTTGGTACATATACGGATACTTTTTAGGAAAGCAAAAACAAAAAAATAGGTATGCTTTGTTAAATAGTAGGCAATAAAAAACCCACTTCGCAATGAGTGGGCTTTTTAGAATCTGGCTCTTCCACCTGGGCTCGAACCAGGGACCTGCGGATTAACAGTCCGTCGCTCTACCGACTGAGCTATGGAAGAATAGATGGCTCTCCAACCTGGGCTCGAACCAGGGACCTGCGGATTAACAGTCCGTCGCTCTACCGACTGAGCTATTGGAGAATCTGATGCGCATTTTAGGGATGAAATTTAAAGTGGTCAAGTAAAAATAAAAGATATAGTGCTTAAATGTTTTTTTATTATCCAAAGATGAGTTTGTTGCTTATTTATTGATTCTTTTAAGCTTTTATTGCGGTAAAAGTCATCAGAATACTTTGGTGATTATCGTTAGATGAGGGATTGATTGCATTGAGGGATGCGGTAACAGTAATTACTTTTTTAGCTCTAGGCACAGGTTGAGCTTTGTATGCCTTAGTTTCGTATAAGAGATTTTATGTTAAATAGATGCAGCTTTTGAAAATTTTAATTTTGAATCAGAGATTTCATTTTAAATATGATAAAACCAAAGAATAAAGAAGATTTTGATTGGTATGTAATAAGTGAATTTTTCAGGTGATGTAGAGTTTTTTGTATCCTGTCTTGGAACTAAAGAGTCAAGTTCAGATATTTTGAAAGTAGTTATTCTTGTTGCAAGTGAGTTTGACTCATTAGAGACTAATTTCGGTGGAGAAAAGCTATTCTATTGGCAATTTTTTAAGAGAGGGGTTACGTTTAGGTTTAATGAACATCAAGTACTAGATACCATTTTCATCTATGTCAAAGAGAATGAAGAATATTACTCATACCCGTTTTTAGAAGATCTGATCATAGGTATTAATCATAAAAGTACGAAGCAATCTGTAGCCAATCTATTTGGCCCCCCCGAAAGAGAAGGTGACAGTTGGCTTAAATACAGAATATTTGATAACTATTTACATTTTGAATTTGATGATTCACTAGAGTTAAAACAAGTCACAATGGGCAAATATTGAGACTATTATATTAATTTTATGTATTTTTTTAAATTTAAGACCTAGGCCAGTGTCTAGGTCTTTATATTTTATATAATAGCCATTATGTTAAATAGATAAGTTCTACGATGAAAAGTTATTAATGTATCCTTATAAAATTCTAATAATTTGAGTAAATTTATGTGTGACACAGTCATTTATATTTCTATATTTGATCATTGGCTTTCAGAAGTAGAAGATGATTAATGTAATATTTTGTGCTACAACATCGCATTGAAAAATAATAGCTTAGATGAATATTTAAATGGAGAAGAAAAATTCTTAAATTTTTATTCTCATCTTTTTGATGTGTATTCTTTTAAAAATAATAAAAAAATAGAGTCAGATGAATATCAAACCATAGTCATACAAAGCCTAAGAGAACAGCGGTTAATGGATATTTATGTTCAAAATCGGAAAATAAGGCTACAAAGTGGATATGATAGGACTGATCAGCTATTTTTAGCTAACGCATCTTTGCTCCCAGATATTATTAAAAAATTAGAAATGAGCAAATTGCACGTTTTAGAAATAATAAATTATGAAGATTATTTAAAATTAACATAATACACGTTATACGAAATTATCTTAATTTATTAATGAATTTCATTGCTTTATATTTTTATTGGAAATCCATAATTGCTGATCTGTAATTTTTAATAAGTTTGTCGCGTTCCATGATCAATAAATAAACCATGTATCACAATTTTTTAGTTTTGCTTAACGCATAAAAAATCA
Source organism: Acinetobacter amyesii (assembly GCF_002018365.1). GTDB lineage: Bacteria > Pseudomonadota > Gammaproteobacteria > Pseudomonadales > Moraxellaceae > Acinetobacter > Acinetobacter amyesii. Next base: position 106,820 of record NZ_MVKX01000005.1, on the reverse strand, counting down.
CCCTAAAAGGGTGATTTTTTTGACTTTAAAATAAGGTTTAAAACTTATTTTTCAACGCCAGCAGCTTGACCTGCATATTTAGCGTTTGCATAGTCCCAGTTCACTAGGCTTTCTAGGAAAGTAGAGATGTACTTAGGACGAGCGTTACGGAAATCGATGTAGTAAGCGTGTTCCCAAACGTCGATAGTCAACACAGCAACTTTACCGTGAGCAAGTGGAGTGTCAGCATTTGAAGTTTTAAGGATAGAAAGGTTGCCGTTTACTTCGTCAGCAACTAACCAAGCCCAACCTGAACCGAATTGAGTTGTTGCAGCAGCAGCAAATTCTTCAGCAAATTTTTCGTAAGAACCGAAAGCTTCGTCAATTTTAGCAGCCAATGCGCCAGTAGCTTTACCACCACCGTTTTTAGCCATACAGTTCCAGTAGAACGTGTGGTTCCAAACTTGAGCTGCATTGTTGAATACGCCTGCTTTAGAAGCATCGCCTTTAACAGCAGTGATGATTTCTTCTAAAGATTTGCCTTCTAGATCAGTACCAGCAATTAGGTTGTTAAGATTAACAACATAAGTATTGTGGTGTTTGTCGTGATGGTATTCTAAAGTTTCTTTGCTGATGTGAGGAGCAAGATCTTCGTAACCGTAAGGTAACGCTGGTAAAGTAATCGTTGTCATGTTTTCAATTCCTTGCATTTTGCTGGGTTTTGACATTAAGTGCCGTTATTGTAATAGATTCTTGCAGTAAAATGCGCATTGCTTATAAATAACAATACAGAATAAAGCCTGAAAATATACGTATAAGGACTGAGCCAAAGACCAAGACGATTTAAATTAAATCGGGTTATTTAATTCGAAATAACTATACTCAATATTGAACTGTTCTGAAATAGCTTTCGCGAGACGTTGTACACCATAACGCTCGGTTGCATGATGTCCACATGCATAATAATGCACGTTTAATTCTTCAGCCTCGTAAAAAGTACGTTCACTCACTTCACCAGAAATGTACGCATCACAATCTAATGCAGCCGCTTTGCCAATAAAGTCCTGTGCGCCGCCCGTACAAAAACCAATTTTTTGAATCGATGGCTTATCTGCTGGCAGGTGAATGGCATCAAATCCTAATTTTTCAGAAACGAAGTCTTTAAACGCAGCAGGAGTCATAGCTTGTTTTAAATAACCAACATTGCCAATAGGATTGCGTTCAGTAGGATCCAAAGCTTGAATATTTTCCAATTCGAGCAAATCTGCTATCGCTGCATTATTACCTAAAGTAGGGTGGCTATCTAAAGGTAAGTGATAACCAACGAGTGAAATATCATTTTTGATCAGGCTTTTGATGCGTTTGCCGCGCATACCAGTGATTGGGTAAGCTTCACCTTTCCAAAAATAACCATGATGTACCAATAGCAAATCAGCATTTGCTGCTATAGCAGCTTCAATCGCTGTTTGTGATGCGGTAACTGCACATAAAATTTTATGCACTTCTGCTGAGCCTTCAATTTGCAAGCCATTGGGAGCATAGTCCTTAAATTCATGTGCTTTGAGTGTGCTGTCACACCACTGAATAATTTCACTTAACTGAGCCATATACTGTCCAAAATCTCAAAGAGATGCATCAAAATTCACTATTGTTTAAATTGTAACTAAAGAATCACAAATCTCTGTGTTTATTTTTAAGTTTGTTGAAAATATTACATTACAATACGATATAAATTATTTAGCCATCAATGAATTATAAAATTTAGAGGATATAGACGTGCGTCGGACCTTTACATGGTTACCTTGGGTATTATTAATACTTGTGATCATCGGTTTCTTTACATGGCAACAGGTTCAAAAACCTAAAGCACCCATTGCCCCAGATGGGGTTAAAATGCCTGCAGAAAAGGTTGAGCCCCTCATTGATACGTCGCGTACAGGCGGTGTGGTTTCATATAGTGCTGCGGTAAAAGTCGCTGCGCCAGCGGTTGTGAATATTTTCACTACGCAAAAAGTGAAACAATTGGATCATCCATTATTAAATGATCCTGTTTACCGTGAGTTTTTTGGTAATCAACTTCCAGATCAAACCAATCAAAACGAAAATAGTTTAGGTTCTGGTGTGATTGTTCGTCCAGATGGCTATATTTTGACGAATAACCACGTGATTGCGCAGGCCGATCAGATCGTTGTGGCTTTACATGATGGTCGCCGTGCTGAAGCAAAAGTTGTAGGCACAGACCCAGATACAGACCTAGCTGTGATTAAGATTGAGATGAGTCAATTACCGGTATTGCCGTTTAAGCTAAGTGGCAATGAAGTCGGTGATGTCGTCCTCGCGATTGGTAACCCTTTTGGCGTAGGTCAGACGGTTACGCAAGGGATTATTTCGGCTACAGGTCGTTCAGATTTGGGGATCAATACCTACGAAGACTTTATTCAAACAGATGCGGCGATCAACCCCGGCAACTCTGGTGGTGCTTTAATTGATGTTGCAGGGAACTTAATTGGTGTTAATACCGCGATCTTCTCGCAGTCCGGCGGTTCTTTAGGGATTGGTTTTGCCATTCCTGCAAAAGTGTGCCAACAAGTGCTGAACTCTATTTTAAAAGATGGTCGAGTGGTACGTGGTTGGTTAGGTATTAGTTTACTTCCAATTGAGCAAGAAAATATTTTAGATCCGCGTGTGAATGGCGTGATTGTGGCAGATGTCATTCGCAATGGACCTGCAGCACAAGCTGGTTTAAAACGTGGAGATAAAATTATGAAAGTGAATAATGAGCTTATTACCTCGACTTCACATTTAATCAACTACGTTGCACAACAAGCGCCATTGAGCACTATGCAAATTGACATTGAGCGAGACGGAAAGGCGATGACTTTGCCAGTACAAGTGGGAGAGCGTAAACCGCAAACTCAAAACAGTGACTCGCAATATATTCCATTACCCCGCTAGCATAGAAAATCCCTCGTCATGAGGGATTTTTTTTTGAGTGCCTTTTTTGTACATCGCTTTTAAGTGCATCGTTTGCACCAAATAATGTGCTTTGAAATTGAAATATCAATTACAAAAATGCATTGCACGCTTTGCTGAATTTGACTTAATTTATAAGCAATAATAATCAGATAAGCGTATAAGAAAATGAGCTTTTTACCCGCAGAACATGCCAAAGTTTTATCCAGTCAAGCCAATTTAGATATCGCCTTATATAAGGCACGTTTGGCGTTGCTGATTGAAGAAAATGCAAAACAAGGGAATACCGCCGTATTTACGGTTTTACCCAAGCACTTAGCTTTAGAAGAGATTCGAAGTCTATCTGCTGAGCTTACAGAATTGGGATATCAAGTTCGATTTGAAGTGAATGAATTCTTCTATAATTTTAATGTGTACTGGATTTGATTCGGGATTCACGACATTTAATGTCCTAAGTTAAAAACAAGATGAAACCCTTTAGAAAACCACGCTAATCGCAGTTTTCTAAAGCCGTTTTATAACGCAGTTTCTTATTCAGATTTTTGATAGTCGTTAATGACTTCAAGCGCCGCACGAAAGGCTTCTTGAGTTGCTGGTGCGCCACAATATGGCAAACTATGAAGTAACACTTCCTGAATTTCTTCTACAGTCGCCCCATTATTTAAAGCACCTCGGACATGACCTTTGAGTTCTGTTGGACTTTTTTGAGCAGTTAAAAAGGCAATGGTAATCAGTGAGCGATATTTACGGGGTAAAACGCCTTCACGCTGCCAAGTTGAACCCCATGCATGCTCGTTAATCCAATCTTGCAAAGGTTGAGTAAATGGCACGGTATTGTCTTGCGCACGTTTGACGAAACCCGCACCCATAACTTCAGTACGAACTTTTAAGCCATTTTCATAATCTTGTTGTGACATGCAGCAAACCCTCTGTGATGTAATTTTGCAGTACAGCCTATACCTTTGACTCTGCGATACCATTGGCTGATGGTCGTATAAAAAGCCATCCCATTGTTTAACAGTGGAATGGCTTTTATTTTGAGTAAAATTAAGCTCAAAAGCGATGCAGAAGCTGATTAATATCGCAGAAATGCTTCTGGTTCATCATCGGTGTGCTGTTGCTTTTTCACTTCTGGTGAAACGGTTAAATGTGGATTGGATAGTTCAAGTTCGTGGATGAGCTGCATGTCAAATACATCTGTGAGCATGCTGTCATAGCGTTGAATGTTGTACGTACTGAGCTGTTCAGCTTCAGAGGCTGTAATGACTTTTTGTGCAATCGCATCTTCTATATGTGCTTCAAAAGTTAAACCTTTGAATTGGCCTTTAGATTCAGCTTTTTTAAATTGGTTCCACAGCGGTTCAATTTTCAACAATTGTAAAAAGGCATTTTCCATACGACCAGAAACTTCATCTGCTGCAGTGCTGTAATACACGTGCTTTTTCAGTTCTTGGCGGAAAGTATTGTCTAGCATCATTTGAGTGGCAACTTCACGTTTTAAACGGTCTGTCGGTTTGGCAACAACTCGTCCAAACGGAAAGCAGATGATTTTTACTACATTTGCCGCTAGTCGCATTGGGAAGTTATCAAATAAGCCATGGAAAGCTTCTTCAACATTGTACAAAGCTTTATCTAATGCAAGTTGTGCATGTAATTGTTCAGCTTCGCTTCTTTGACCTTGTTCATAATATTTAAGAATAGCTGTCGCGATAAATAAATAAGAGTGGATGTCTGCAAGTCGTCCCGAAAGCATTTCTTTGCGTTTAATATCGCCGGCTAAAAGGCCAAGACACATATCTGCAGTCAGCGCGAAATCGGCGCTGAATCGATTAATTTTTTTATAGTAGGGGCGGCTAAATTCATCTGCTGAAGCTGGTGAGTCTGATGGGCCACCAGTGAACGCATAAGCAAAGGCACGTGCAGTTCGGTTAAAGGTATAGCCTAAGTGCTTAAACAGCATTTCATTGAATGTATTGAGTGCAGTGTATTTATCTTCGGCTTGAAGTAATTGTAGCTCCTCAAATAAATATGGATGGCAACGCATTGAGCCTTGTCCAAAAATCATCAGAGAGCGACTGAGAATATTGGCGCCTTCGACAGTAATTGACACAGGAATGGCCTGATAATTCAAGGCTAAAAAATTACGAGGTCCCATTTGCACCGCACGTCCACCGACGATATCCATGCCGTGATTCACCACTTTTCGCATGGTTTCAGTGGCATAGTATTTGGCCATTGCAGTCATTACAGCAGGTTTGCCGCCTTGGTTTAAACCACAAGTCACCAAATAGCGGAATGCTTCAAGCATATAAGCATCTGAAGCGATATCACTCGAAGCTTCTTGTACACCTTCAAAATTACCTACAGAAATTTTAAATTGCTGACGAACTTTGGCAAATGCACCAACATTTAAATATGCCATTTCTCCGGCTGCCGTTGACAATGCAGGGAGTGAAATACCACGACCAACCGCTAAGCATTCCATCAGCATACGCCAGCCTTTACCGGCATTTTCTATCCCACCAATGATCCAGTCTAAGGGAATAAAGACATCTTTACCTTCAACTGTCCCATTCATAAATGGTGAGCCTGGATTATGACGAGGGCCTGTAATGACACCGTCATGACTCGCTGGTAGCAGCGCACAGGTGATGCCATATTCCGTTTTATTTGTATCTCCCAATAAGCCATCAGGATCGTATAACTTAAATGCCAGACCAATGACGGTGGCAATCGGTGCAAGGGTAATCCAGCGTTTAGAGAAGTTCATATTTAAGCCGAGTACTTGTTGCCCCTCAAAGGTGCCATAACAGACGACACCTGTATCTGGAATGGCACCTGCATCCGAACCGGCTTCAGGGCTGGTGAGTCCAAAACATGGAATTTCTTCACCTTTGGCAAGGCCAGGGAGGTATCTGTCTTTTTGTGCTTCGGTACCATAGTGTAGAAGTAATTCCCCCGGTCCAAGAGAGTTGGGCACCATACAACTGACTGCGGCAGTCAGTGAACGGGATGCAATCTTGCTCATGACACGGCTTTGTGCAAATGAACTGAATTCACGGCCTCCATACGATTTTGGAATTACCAATCCTAAGAAACCATTATCTTTGATGAATTGCCAAGCTTCTGGTGGGAGATCTTTATGTTTATGGTGAATATCCCACTCGTTGAGCATGGCACAAAGTTGCTCGACTTCATTATCAATGAAGGATTGTTCTTCAGCACTGAGCTGAGGATAGGGATAAGCCTCAAATTTTTTCCAATCAGGCGCGCCCATAAATAGCTCTTTTTCCCACCAACTTGTTCCTGCATCCAACGCTTCACGTTCCGTAGTACTCATACTCGGCATCGCATTTGCTAAGGTTTTATAGGCAGGTTTGGTGAGTAGATTGAGCCTCAGTGGGTCAATCAGCACGATTAAACTTAAAGCAATAAGCGGGATGCCAAGTATTAATGACCATGGGCTTAAAAAGGCGAGTGCAATTGAAACGAATATCAGTGTTATTGCGCCTACAGCACGTGAAAGTTCAAAGAAAAAAACGGCCCAAAGAGCAAAAATAAAGAGTACGGCACTGAGTATAAATAGCATTTGTTATGGCTCCAGTGACAAGGGCCAGAGCGTTATGCGTTTAAAACAGCCTACATGCGTTTAAAAATGATCTCATCTTTTGTCTTTCTGATTTTAAAGTGCATGAGACTGTCAAAATGGCATCACTCGGCTGGTGAGTATGATTGGACAATTGCGCGAATATAATGAAAGCGCAAATAAAGTGTTATCAATAGATTGATTAATAAATAATCACAACACAATCCCTATCGGGCAAAGAAATGTCACATTACGTAAACTTGGATGATTCGATATATTGGATACCGTTTAAAGGAACGCACTATTTTCGAAAGATCATATAGTGGTAAATGAATTGTGCTGAGTGTGAAAGCCATAAAAAAGCCCTCAATCAATGAGGGCTTTTAATTTGAGATGTTTTAAATCTAAGAGTGATTAAGCTTCAATCGTTTGAACTGCAATTTTCTTTGCAGGATCAGTTTTACGACGTACCGCAGGCACTGGCTCACCATAGTATTGACGGTCAGCAAAGTAACTTGAACGGACCATTGGTGCAGCCCAAATGTTTTTGAAACCAAGCTTTTGGCCATGTGCAGTGTAACGCTCAAATTCTTCTGGGCTTACAAAACGGTCAATCGGGGCATGTTCTTTAGAGGGCTGTAAGTACTGACCAATGGTGACATAGTCAACATCGTGTGCTTTTAAGTCATCTAATAACGCGATCACTTCTTCTTCAGTTTCACCAATACCGACCATCAAACCACATTTGGTTGGTACATCTGGGCAGTATTCTTTAAACATTTTTAATAAGTTTAGAGAGTGTTGGTAGTCAGAACCTGGACGCATTGCTTTATACAAACGTGGCACAGTTTCAATGTTGTGGTTAAACACGTCAGGTGGGCACTCCGTCATAATACGAAGGGCAACATCCATACGACCACGGAAGTCAGGTACTAAAATTTCCAAAAGTGTTTTTGGACTCAAGTCACGAGCTTCTTTAATACAGTCAACAAAGTGCTGTGCGCCACCATCAACAAGGTCATCCCGGTCGACAGAAGTAATTACGGCATATTTCAAACCAAGATTGGCAATGGTTTCTGCCATGTGACGTGGTTCATCTGGGTCAAGAGCATTGGGACGACCATGTGCAACGTCGCAGAATGGGCAACGACGAGTACAGATATCGCCCATAATCATAAAGGTTGCAGTACCGCCACCGAAACATTCAGGTAAGTTCGGGCAAGCCGCTTCTTCACACACGGTATGTAGTTTTTGTGCGCGTAAAGTTGTTTTAATACGTTGAACTTCATCAGGGGCAGCCATTTTGACCCGAATCCAGTCAGGCTTACGAGGCGTTTCAACCGTTGGCACGACCTTCACAGGTATGCGAGCGACTTTTTCTGCGCCACGAAGTTTTACACCCTGTACAGGTTTACGGTTCTCAGACATATTCAACTTTTCCACTGTTTTTGACGAGGAGATATTCAAAAAATTAGCTCGATCATTATAGCGGACTTGAGCTTAAATAGGGGGAAAACGATATTCATATAATAAATGTGGTTATCACATAATATATGTGAGCTAAATATCCAAAAAAGTTAGGATATACGTCATAATACAGCCTAGATTAAAGAATATTTGTAAAGGAGCGTTGAATGCCACGTAAGAAAGAGGTCGTTAGTGGAACTTTCGTGAAATACGATGCGGTAGTTCTGGGTTCTGGCCCTGCGGGTGAAGGCGCTGCAATGAAACTTGCTAAATCAGGTAAGCGAGTTGCTATTGTAGATATGCGTGAACAGCTTGGTGGTAACTGTACCCATGTAGGAACAATTCCAAGTAAAGCATTACGTCAGACCGTTTCAAGCATTTTACGTTACCAACGTGACCCTATGTTCCAAAAAGTCGGTGAATGGAAACAGTTCACGATGAAACAGGTGTTACGTAATGCGCATAAAGTGATTCAACAACAAGTTGAAACGCATTCACGTTTTTATGACCGTAATAAAATTGATATTTTCCACGGCCGTGCGTATATCCAAGATCAAAACACTGTTTTGATTTTTAGCAATGAAGGTATGACGGAAACTTTAGTATTCCAGCAATTAGTGATTGCGACAGGTTCACGTCCTTACCGTCCAGCTGCTTTAGACTTTAATCATCCTCGCGTATTTGATTCAGACAAAATTTTGGATCTGGATTATTCAATCCAAAAAATCATCATTTATGGTGCAGGTGTGATTGGTTGTGAATATGCGTCTATCTTTATTGGCCTAGACCACAAAGTTGACTTGATCAATACACAGCACAAATTGCTCAGCTACTTAGACGATGAAATCTCAGATGCATTGTCATATCGTTTACGTGAGCAGGGTGTATTGATTCGCCACAACGAACAGATTGATCATCTTGAAACACATGATGATCATGTGGTTCTTCACTTGCAAAGTGGTAAGAAAATTAAAGCCGACGCGATTTTGTGGTGTAACGGCCGTTCTGGTAATACAGATGGTTTAGGCCTAGAAAATGTAGGTATTAAACCAAACAGCCGTGGTCAATTAACCGTGAATGATCAATATCAAACTGAAGTAGAGAATATCTTTGCTGCGGGTGATGTAATCGGTTGGCCTTCACTTGCATCTGCTGCATATGACCAAGGTCGCTGTGCTGGTTCTAACATGAGCGGTGAAGAAGGGATTGCACCTGTAACGGATATTCCTACAGGTATTTATACGATTCCTGAAATTTCTTCGATTGGTAAAACTGAACAACAGTTAACGGAAGAAAAAATTCCGTATGAAGTGGGTCAGGCATCTTTCCGTCATTTGGCACGTGCGCAAATTACCGGTGATACTGTGGGCGAGCTTAAAATCTTGTTCCATCGTGATACTTTAGAAATTTTAGGCGTTCATTGCTTCGGTAATAATGCTGCGGAAATTATCCACATTGGTCAGGCCGTGATGAACAGCCCGAACAATACGATTAAATATTTCGTAGAAACCACATTTAACTATCCGACTATGGCGGAAGCGTACCGTGTTGCAACATTGAATGGTATGAATCGCTTATTCTAAGGTTAAATTGAACTTAGAATGTGCAATGAAAGACCCGTAAGTTTCGGCTTGCGGGTTTTTTATGGGTAGAGTAAAGTGCATACAAAATATACAGTTAATAAACTTATAATCATCAGCATTTTCAACTCATTTTAGGTAACCCATGACGATCCGTTCAGTGACTATTCAAGGTTTTCGATCTATTCATCATATGAATTTGACCTTGTCGCGTCTGAATATTGTCAGTGGTCCGAATGGTTGTGGTAAATCCAATCTATATAAAGCTGTACGTCTCCTGCATGAAGCTGCAAATGGTCAATTATCCCAAGCCATTGCAAATGAAGGTGGGATTCAAAAAATCATGTGGGCAGGTGGTCACCGTGCGGGTGATCGATCGAAAGACCCTAAGCGCATGAAGCTTGCTGTGGAGATGGAGCATTATGAATATCAACTTGAAATTGGTTTTCCTGAACCGCTCATCACCTTGTTTGCACTCGATCCTTTGGTCAAAGTAGAAGGAATTTGGTTGAGTGGCTATCAACGTCGAAAAATGAGCGAGTTGTTGGAAAGAACCAACCAAGCGGCATTTCTGAAAAATGTTGATGAAGAACGGATTGCATATCCGATGTCTTTAACACCAGAAGAGTCGGTGTTTGGACAATTGTCTGACCCACATTTATATCCCGAAGTTTCACAAGTGCGTGAGACCATGAAAAACTGGCGTTTTTATCATGAGTTTTCAGTCAGTGGAAATTCACCGATCCGTGTCCCACAGGTGGGGATTCGTTCGCCAGTTTTAGCGCATGATGGTACAAATTTAGCTGCAGCTTTTGAAACCTTGCGTGAGCGAGGCAACAGTGAAACCTTATTTGAAGTACTAGAAAAAGCCTTTCCGCAGACCCAATTTTATGTTCAGGAAATGGGTGGGCGCTTTCAAATGATGATGCAAAAGCAAGGGATCTTAAGACCTTTAGAAAGTGCCGAATTTTCAGATGGGACGTTACGGTTTTTGTGTTTAGCCGTGGCTTTGTTGAGTCCAAGACCCCCAAATTTTATGGCACTGAATGAGCCAGAAAATAGCTTACATCCAGATTTATTACCTGCCTTGGCGATGCTGATTGCTGAAGCAAGTCGCTATACACAGCTTTGGTTGACCACACATTCCAACGAGCTAGTTGAAATGATCAAACACTATAGTGATGTGCAGCATTATCAACTGGATCAGGTCGAGGGGAAAACTGTGGTCAAGGGCGCAAGTTTAATCGATGAGGATTAGATTATTCCTTTAGCTATAGTTTTTTTTGCTTAAGTTTAAAAGGGCAGAAAAGTTAAAAAAGCATAATAGCCGATAAAATTGCTTATTAAGCTAAACCAGACTGGCAGCTTGCTGCGAAGTAAAGCAATAACGACGGCAACAAATATAAAGTCCGTCCATTGAATGATGTATTTCTGGCTCATTTGAAATAGTAGACACAGTAATAGACCGACGACAGCTGCATTGATTATTTTTAAGGTGCCAAAAAGCATCGGGTATTTCATCAACTTATTCCAATAGGGCAATAAGCCAAACAATAATAAAAACGATGGGAAGTAAATCGCCAATGTCGCGAGTGAGGCATTCAATATTGGCACATCGGTCATGGGTAAAAGTGTGCCGAGATAGGTGGCGAAACTAAACAAGGGCCCCGGCATGAGTTGTGCAAGGGCATAGCCTAAGTCAAAATTTTCATTACTGATCAGTCCTGTAGAGACAAAGTCCTGATGTAAAAATGGCAAAATAATATGTCCACCACCAAAGACGAGGGATGCTGTGCGGTAGAAGCTTTCTAAGCTGAAAGCCAATATATTGCTATGTTGTATATCGAAGAATGGCAGAACGAAAAAAGGGCTGATAAAGGCGAGAAGCCATAGCCATGAAGTATGTGTATTGCCACCTGTATTCAGGCTTAAATTGTTATGTATAGGTGGAACTGGTTCTGCGATATTTGGCTTTTTGTTGTGCAAGTTATTTGACGATAAAACTAAACCGATAACTGTAGCAGCTAAAATCACCAAAACTTGATTCAGAGAAAACTGAAAGAAATAAATAAAAAATGCAGCCAATAGCATGACCAGATACTGAAATTTTGTTTTACAAAAGCTTCGCATCATTTGCCAAAACGCCCATGCAACCACAGCAAGGACAATCAACTGAATAACATGAAAGAATAAAGTTGAGAGTTGATCGCTCAGTTTTAAGCTTAAAATCGCCGCGGCACACATCAGCAGGGCTGAAGGTAAAGTAAAGCCTAACCATGCAAAACAAGCACCTTGATAGCGATTGAGCTGAAATCCAATCGCCATGCCGAGCTGACTACTGGTTGGGCCTGGAAGGATTTGAGCTAAGGCAAGCAAATGCGAATATTCATTTTCTGTTATCCATTTTTCTTGTTTCACAAAATACTGAAAAAACAACACCAAATGTGCCGCAGGTCCACCAAATGCAATACACCCTAATCTTAAAAAGGTGAGAAAGATGACAAGGTTTCGTTGTGGCGTGGACTGGCTCATGGGTTACCAATATTAAAAATCGAAATAAAGTTATGAATTTCTAAAGGATAAAGAATTGAATGTTGAAAGATATTAAAGGCTGATTATTGCAGGAGCATGTAAGTCCTGCTTCAAAATTATTTTGAAGTGCTTAGCAGGGAAAAAGATAATTGGACGAAGTGACATAGTGCTGTCCCACATGCACATGGCATCGGTTTTCGCCGCTGATTAGCATCAGCATATACACATAAAAAATCGTCTAAAAATGACTTCTCCAAAATCAGACACATTATCAAAAATTTTGAGCGCTTTATTGAAGTGGTTGATGAGTGGCATTGCATCGTTACTTTCAATCTTGGCATTTGCAGATGATCAGCTACCTGCTACACAACCATTAGCAAGTTATGCAGATCAAAACAGTTGGCAGGACATTCAGCACTATCTACCCAAAGAATACCATTTAGACGAAACGCAGCGCCCTAAAGAAGAGTGGTGGAATTGGCAAGGTCATACTATTCACTTAGATACTTATCGGAATCCACAGGCAAAAGTGAAGGTGATTCTGTTTCATGGTGTGGGAACAAATGGTCGACAAATGTCGATGATTTTGGGGCATCCTTTGGCACAGCGTGGCTATGAAACTATCGCTATTGATATGCCCGGTTATGGCCTCACCCAAGTCAAAAAGGGCTCAAAAATTCGTTATGATGACTGGGTTCAAGCAGGCAATGACCTCATTGAAGCCGAGCTACTAAAAGATCATCGTCCTATCGTTTTGTATGGGCTAAGCGCTGGTGGTATGTTGACCTATCACGTTGCGGCAAAGAATAAAAAAGTGAAAGGCATCGTCGGTATGACCTTTTTAGACACTTCAAATAGAACTGTGCGTGATCAAGTCTCTTTGAATAAATTTATGAGCCGTGTGGGCAGCCCACTGGCTAATGTGACAGCACATACACCATTATCAGCATTGCCAATGCCGATGCGTTGGGTAAGTAAAATGCATCGTTTGGTGAATAATGACGCAGCATTGCAAGTCTTCTTAAAAGATAAAACATCCGCAGGGAATACTGTATCGGTTAAATTTTTAGATTCGTATTTATATTATAAAAATGACACGCCACCGGAGCAGTTTGATGTCTGCCCAATTCTACTGACGCAGCCTGAGCAAGACCGCTGGACACCTTTGGCTTTAAGTCAGCCATTTTTAGCACAGATTCATCAAGTTCCAGTCGATGTCGTCATGTTGAAAAATGCAGGACATTATCCTTTGGAACAGCCGGGACTCGATCAAATGGTCAATACAATCGATGCGTTTTATCAAAAAGTCACGCAATAATGTCTTGAAAGCATGATGCGTAATTCATAGCAACTTAGATATAAAAAAACCGCCAACAGGCGGTTTTTTTTATTGGGACTTTATCGTGGAAATATTTAAGCAAAATGACCATGTTGAAAATCATAAAATGCCTGACGTATTTCATCTTCAGTATTCATGACGAATGGTCCATGTGCCGCAATAGGTTCATTTAAAGCTTCGCCACTTAAAATAAGCAGTTTGGTTGCTTCAAAAGATTTAAGTTTCAAGGACGATACTTGGTCACTGACATATAAAGTCTGTTTCGCATCAAAGCGTTGACCTTCAATTTCGATCGCGCCACTTAATACAAAAATCATGTTATTCCACTGTGGGTTGAATGAAAATTCCTGTTCAGCATTTGCATTCAAGCGCACATCCAACACATTCATCGGGCTAAATGTTTCAGCTGCGCCCAATGTGTCTTCAAATTGGCCAGCAATGACGCGTACCACGCCTGCCTTTTGTGAAAGTTTAACTTCAGCAATATTGGCTGTAGTCAGTTCTTGATAGCGAGGTTCAGTCATTTTGGCATGACTAGGTAAATTCACCCAAAGTTGTACCATGTCTAAATTTCCGCCTGTTTTGGCAAAATCTTTAGAATGATGTTCTTCATGCATAATGCCTCGACCTGCGGTCATCCATTGCACTTCGTCTTTGGCAATGCTGCCGTGATTTCCTTTAGAGTCAAAATGCTCCAATTCTCCTTCATAAACAATGGTTACAGTTTCAAAGCCACGATGTGGATGTGACCCAATACCACGTTGATGATGACTTGGAGAGAAATGATATTGGCCGGTATAGCCCATAACGAGGAATGGACTGGTTTGATTGCCCATTTCTTGCATAGGGAGCATAGAGTTAGTCGGGAAACCATCGCCCACCCAAGTACTACGATCACTATGATAAACACGTTTGATTGGATTCATAATTCAGCCCTCAATTTATTGCTTCTGAGATCTATTATTGAGGTATAGTGAGGGAATGACAGGGCGAAAAACTCAACAGATTATTCTAAAAATGAAACAATCATGCAAAATTTAAATGACTATTACTACTTCGTGCAAGTGGTGAAATACCAAGGTTATACCAAAGCCAGTGAAGCATTGGGTATTACAAAATCTAAGCTATCACGCCGTATCACAGAATTAGAGACCCGTTTGGGTGTACGTCTGATTCAGCGTAATACGCGAAAATTTACAGTAACTGAAATAGGACAACAGTTCTATTTACATTGCTTAAAAATTTTAGAGGAAGTCAGCGAAACGGAAAACTTTGTGCTTAGTACGTTGAACGATCAACTCTGTGGCCAGATTAAAATCTCTTGTCCTGTGGCTTTGGTGGAAATGCCTGTTGCAAAAATGGTCACCGATTTTATGCAGCAATACCCAGACATCAGTGTGCATCTGATGGCGACCAATCATCGGGTTGATGTCATCGAGGAAGGCGTAGATTTAGCTATTCGTGTGCGTAACATGCCTTTATTGGATAGTGATTTGATCGTTCGAGATTTAGATGCTTGGGATCATGTTTTGGTGGCATCGCCACAACTTTTCTTCGAGCGTGAAATACCACAGCAATTGGCTGAGATTCAAAATTTTCCGTGTATTGGTTTTGACCGGCCTAAACATTTTTGGGATTTTCGACATCGTGAAAAAAGTGAAACCCAGCAAATTGAATTTCATCCACGCTTAAGAACCGACAGTTTTAGTGCGATGATTTCTGCTGCTCTTTCTGGCGTAGGAATCGCATCTTTGCCCAAAGTGTTTGTACGTGATGCTTTAAAAAGTGGTGAGTTAATAGAGCTATTTCCTGAATGGCAATTGCCGCAAGGGGTCATCCATGTTGCCTACGCGACACGACAAGGCATGCTGCCGGGTGTGCGTGCGATGTTAGATCATTTGATTTCAGGTTTTAAGGCCTTAGATATAGATCATCCGTAATTTGAGCAGCTTTCTTATTGTTTTCATATTCTAATTATTTGGGGTTATTGCTCAAATACGGATTTTGCTAGGTTATTGATTTTTTTATTGTTGGCATGAAGTTCAACATTAGTATGGACGTCCTCCTGCTAGGCTAATTCGCTTTAATAAGCGGCGTTGGTCTGAAGGGAAAGGGCGGCGTGAGTGTAAAGTGGCTTGGTTATCCCAAAATACAATGTCACCTTCTTCCCATTGATGTTCATATCGAAACTCAGGTTTCAATAAATGTTCTCGTAAAGATGCAATCAATTCACTGCCTGACTGATCATCGTAGTGAACCAATTCCACTTCAGATCGTTCATTTAACCACAGACCTTTACGGCCACTTTCTGGATGGGTACGTACAAGCGGATGTGGATAGGCATGTCCAACAATCGGTTGGTCTTTGAAACGATATAGCGGTGTAGCGCCATATCCCGTTGTGCCTTTATTATTTTTGGCACGGACAAATGGGTTGTAGGTAATGAGTTGAAGTTGGTCTAAATGTTTTTGTGTCGCTTCATCTAAAGCTTCATAGGCTTTAATGGTGTTATACCATGAGGTTTGTCCACCGTCTTGTGGCAGTTCAATGGCATAGAGTAATGAACCAAATGATGGCAGTGGAGTCCACTGATGGTCTGCATGTGCAGCCAATTCACCATGTCCAGTATAGTCTCCTTTACCGACTGCATTTGACACAGGTACGACGTCTGGTGGTGTTCCTGTATCATCTTGTGACGCTAACACAGGAATATCTGCACCGGGACGGAAGATTGAACCGAAGTAACTTGCAAACGCGAGATACTGTAAATCATCTAGACTTTGATGTTTAAAAATTAAAATCAAGTGTTCTGCCAAAGCTTGTTTTAAACGGTAGATGGTTTCCCCAGACTGTGCTTTACGCGCATCTAAACCATAAACCACAGCCCCCAAAGCTTGGTCATGTTGCGCTTCAATACGAATTTCATTGCCATCTTGAAATTGTTCTGCTTGATGCCAACGTGGAGCATCATGGATGGCTTGTGAAAGTTGAGTTAATGCGGTCATTTCATAAGTTCTCAAATTGTTCTTTATTGAGACTTAATCTATGGAAGAAAACGTAAGTTGGAAAATTAAAAAATAAGCTAAGTTTATGAAAAAACGTATTATTAATACTAATATGCTGAAAATGCAGCTTTTATTGAATCGTGTAGAAAATAGCTAAAAAACTGCTGTTGTAGTGTTGATAAAACAGCAGTTTGGGGCGGAATTAAGGTTTCAATACGTCTTTAATGCGCACAAAACGCTTGGTTAAAGTATTCGAATAATTCAGGTGTTTGGCTCCATAAGCCGATGGACAAGGCCAACAATGCCAGAATACTGATGGCAATACTGAGCCGGAACCACAGTGTTGAATTAGTCATGAATGACACTTTCCTCATTAACCATGAAATGTACCAATACCCCAAAAATACTCAGGACAATCGAAAAAATCCAAATGGCATTATAGTTACCGGTCATATCGTGGTTCACACCACCCAACCAGCCACCAAAAAATGAACCGACTTGGTGAGTAAAGAACACGATACCGCTGAGCATACTGAGATATTTAACGCCAAACATATTGGCTACAATACCGTTGGTGAGCGGTACGGTAGAAAGCCATAATAGACCCATAATGACGCCAAAAGCATAGATTGTCCATGTGCTTAAAGGCAGCAAAAGAAAGGCAATAATGGCAATGCCACGTAATCCATACAGTCCCATCAACAGCTTTGGTTTGGAATATTTGCCACCGAGCCAACCAGCTGTGTAGGTGCCGACAATATTAAACAGTCCAACGAGCGCTAGGAAAATAGTGCCCGTAGTAGCATTAAAGCCATGATCAATTAAATAACCCGGCAGATGGATGCCAATAAACACCACTTGGAAGCCACAGACAAAGAAACCGAGTGCTAGAAACCAAAAGGGTTTATGCTCCCAAGCCAATTGCAAAATTTGTTTAAAAGTCAGAGAGGCTTCATGCGTATTGGTTGCATTTGGTGCAACATACATTGGTGCTTTCAGCATCCAAGCTAAAGGAATAATAAGCGCAATTAATATGGCGCTGACCACCAAAGCCGAAGACCAACCAAATTTTTGCAGTAGCAGTAATGTAGAGGGCAGCATAATGAACTGACCAAAAGAACCTGCGGCACTGGCAATACCCATGGCTAAACTACGTTTGTCTGGATGCGCTGCACGACCTACAGCAGAAAGTAATACTGGAAAAGATGTGGCTGAGAGAGCCAAACCCAGAATTAAGCCTGCGCTTAAATTAAGCAGTAAACCGGTGGAGCTGACGGCCATGAGTAATAGTCCGAGGGCATATAATGCACCACCGACGGCGACCACGATCTTACTGCCATATTTATCTGCAAAAGCCCCAGTAATTGGCTGCACAGCACCCCAAATTAAGTTTTGCATGGCAATGGCAAGGCTAAATACGTTATGTCCCCAACCAAATTCATCACTCATCGGCACGAGATAGAGGCCAAATGCATGACGCACCCCTAAAGACAATGCCAAAATAATAGCACTGCCAATGAGCATGTAAATCAGGGGCTTTGAGAAACGAGTATCAGACATACAGCAGGCTACATTCTTTAAATTTAATCCAATGGTATTCGAATAAACGCAGAGTTGCGATTAAATTTAATTCACCAAACAATAAATTTTTTTTATAGGTAACTATGGATGAATAAAGGAAATTGACACAGCAAAAATTCAAAAGTATTTAAAAGAGATTGAAAAGATATTTCAGAATAAAAGACCATATAAATGCCAATAAAAAGACGACCGTAGTCGTCTTTTTATATTTAGGTTATTTATTAGAAACGCATACCGATACCTGCATAGGCAAGAATTGGGTTTACTTCAATATCAGCTTTAGATTTGATCAGTTCGCCGTGTGTGGCATCTGTAACGGTAATGGTGGTTTCATTTTGTAGATGTGCATAGCTGACAGAACCTACAGCAAACCATTTGTCATTGAAGTCATAGGTGAAGCCAACCGTTGCAACTGGAGCAAATGCATCAGTTGCTTCTAAATCAACTTTGGGATTTGCCTTACTTGGTTTTCCTTCTAAAGAAGCACCTGCATTACCTTCTTTAATGTTGGCAATCATGTGACCTGCGGCAATCAAATCTTTCTCAATTTGTGGATTCATTTCCAACTCATTGAAGTAAGCATACATCACGCCTAGACCCACATAGGGACGGAATTTATTGACGCCAGTTTTACCGAAGTGATATTGGATTTCTGCAGCAGGAGTCCATGCACGTGCAGAAGCTGCTGCACCATGTGCGCCTAAGTCGGTAATGAAAATATCATTTTCCAGTTCAAGATTTCCAAGTGCGCCGCCTAGTGGTTTCGCAATGGCAGAAAATGGCGCGTAAATTTTTCCTGAGCCTTGTAAATCAACTTTTGGCGGAATACCCGCTTTCATTTCTAGTGATACATTGTCAGTGAAGAAATAGTTGGTCATGATCCCAAGAGTGGTGACGTCATCTGCTTCAAGACCGGTCCCTGGATTGTCCCATTGTTCAAGTCCTGAAATGGTGGCTTTACCACTCATTGCAGCAGGAACGGTAGTCAAAGCACTCAAAGCAACGTCTAATGCAAATGGAACGTCATAACCTTCTCGAATATTGTCTTTTACTGTTTTTGATTTAATTTCGCCAACATCTGCCTCATAGCCTTCATTGATGGCAGTATTTACACGGAATGGCTGTGCTTTACCTTGTGGCATAACATGTAGAGCACCAACAGAGACAGAAAAACGTTTGAAGCCATCGCCATCTTTTAAACTAAAATATGGTGAGTCTGCATGACTGAGCATAGGTAGGGCAGCCATAGAAGCAGCAATGCACAATACACTTTTTTTCATTTTAAAGGACTCCATGTCCGTAAATTGATAATAATTTTTCTAAGTGCCCATTATTCAAAATTAGTGCGTAAAAAATGTTATAGAAAACAAGAATAAACGTAATAGTCCTGTAACATTCTTGATGATTTGTATTATTTGAAGGCTTTAATTAGGTATTTGTGTAAAAAAATCGAACATTTTTGAAATTTAGAAATGGTTCTATCTATTTGTAAATATTCAATATTTATTGACATAAATGACAGTGCTTTGGTTGATTTGGGTCAATAAATTAGTTTAAAACGACCATATTCAAAGCAGTTTTTTGTGCTGTTGTCCTCTATAGATATAAAATTCATAGCTGATCATTGAGTCTTTATATGTCAATCGAGGCTAATAACTCAAAGCCTTTTACACCAAAACCATTTTTTTTTGTACAATAGCGCTAGATTCAATTGAGTTATTCGTATGAGTACGCAAAACCCTCCCAAGAAAAAGGCTTTAGTCAATTTGCCTTTTCCGATTAAAAAAGCTGAAGATAATGCTTCGGATGAAATCTTTGAAGATATGCGTCCAAAACCTCAGCGTTATGCTGACCGTACTTGGATGCCACCACGCGGTACACGTCGTTCGATGGGTAAGCGTTAAGAGATTTAAATAAAAAAGCCATGGTTCAAACCATGGCTTTTTTATTGCAAATTATTGATGTTAATTACGTATTTCAGACTGAATTCTGCGGTCTTTATTGAGATAATACTTTTTCTTCTGACGATACATATCCAGATCTGCACGTTTAAGCATATCGTCCATCCGCTCATTCAGCTCATTGGTGGCACAGCCAATCGAGATACTCATCGGTTGATTAGAATAAAATTGGTTATCGACCAATAACAACTCATTCAAACTTTGTAAGCAGTTTTGCAGCGCTGCATCATCTGCACCGGGTAATAGAATGACAAATTCATCACCACCAATGCGCGAAGCAGAATAGGGCGTATGCTGAATAAGCTGGTTTAAAATGTTGCCCAGACGTCTAAGGATACTGTCACCAGCATCGTGCCCAATACTGTCATTGAGTTCTTTTAGTCCATTTAAATCAATAAAAATACAAGAAACAGGACGTAATTGATTGCGTTCGAGACGATTGAGTTCTGCGATATAAAATGAACGGTTATAGAGCTTAGTCAGAACGTCATGCTTACCTAAATATTCAAGATAATTTTCAGCCTTTTTACGTGCGGTAATATCAGTCAGCGCAACCTGCACGGTGCTCCAGTCATCGAGATAATCGGGAAATACAGTAAATTGCAATAATACGTGGCGAATACTGCCATCAAGTGCATAATTTACGGCTTCACGTTGATGATGTAGATTGCCATTCCAAAGTTCAATCAACTGTTCTTTAAAGGTTTGCAGCATTTCTTTGGCAAACACTTTATGTACATTTTTGAGCAATATTTCTTTGTTCGGAGCGCCAAATAAATCAAGCGTGGCTTGATTGACGTCAACGATCAGTATTTCTTTAATGCACTCTTGTACAAAATCGGGATGAACATCCAAAAAAGTGACAAAGTCTTCGATTTCTAAAGCGCGTAGCTGATCTAATTTGATTTTAATCCGGCTAAAATCTTCGACCCAAAGTGAGGTCGGAGAATAATGAAAGCGTGCTTCAGCCAAATGACAACTTTGTTCTTGTAAACGGCAAGCTTCAGTATAAGAGGTGATATCTTCAGTCGTAATTAAGACGGCAGATAAATCCTGCTCATGACTCGGTAGCACAATGCCTTTGAGTTGAATGTCTAGGCGTTGTCCATTGAGCGTATAGTTCACGGCAGAATGGGAAAAATGCGTTTCACCATTCCACAATGCAACCAATTCTCTAATGTGTGTTTGACACATCTCCGCCTGAAAAACTAAATCAAGGTTTTGACATAAATGTTCAAAGTCACGTGCTTGATAAAGTTCCAACGTTTTTGCGTTGACCTGTAATAGTTTTATTTTTCTCGCACATTGCAGAATACGTGATTCATCTTGTTGAAGAAAAGTGGAGAGATCCTGCACACCTTGCTGACGCCAGAGATCAAATTGTTTATTGACTTCACTGTAATCTTCAAGCCACATGGCAATGGGGGATAGCTCAAAAAAAGGAGAATCTAGCATGTCTATTTTATGTGCTCGTCATTCTTTATGATAATGTCAGCAAGTAGTATAAGACGAAAAAAATGATATTAAAATAATGTGATATGTAAAATAAGTTTTATTTTTAATGTGACTTAAGTCGCTAAAAACCATTAATCAACCGTAGAAAAAAAGCCAATATGGACATTGGCTTTTTGGGTGTTTCAAATGTGGTGAAAAGAGCCTTTAGCGGCTGGCTTTACGGGCTTTATTTTCAGGCTTTGGTGCAGCAATTTCACGTTCAGCTTTCCAAACATCGATGAAATCTTTTTCATTGATATTGTACAGTTCAAGTAGGGCTAAAATGACGCCGCCAAACATCATTGGGCCTTCAGAATTACTTTGAAACTCAAATATTTTCCCATTCAGCGCATGCAAAATATCTTCAATTTCAAAAATACGGTCACGACCATTACTGTCTGTCGGGTACATTTGTGTATTCAGGACAATCTTCGCAAGACTTTTTTCATTATCGGTTAAGGCCAGTACATCAACCAACTCATCTGTTGAAGGCGCGAAAATAACCGAATCTCGATAAATCGTATGTAAAAGTTTCGAGGTCAGTTTTGGTAATGCTTTTTCAACGAATGGACGGAAAGAAATCGGAAAAATCACATTGCTGGAAATGCCCTTAAACATCGGGGCAATTTCTTCAACTTTATAGCCAGCGACACCACAACCAATCGAGGTAATGAAGTATTTAGTCTTCGGATGATTTTTTGTATAGATTTTAAAATCATCGACATAGTGTTGAATTTGCGACAATGGCATTTGTTGTAAATGCTCATTCATGGTTGGAATAGCAAAACTTTGACCTGCCCATCCACGACCAATACCATTCATTGCACCAAAATGCTCTAGTGCGGTACGCGCTGCACCGCCAGCATGTTGACCTGCCATATTGCTGCCAAAAACAAAAATGGTATCTTCAGCTAAGTTTTTAACAATACTTTCGTCATGATATTGGTAAGTCATAAAGTTTGATCTGTGGCGTCCTTTTGTTCATGTTGCAGGTGAAATTTAGCTAGGTCAAGTATCTATCTGGGTTAAATGAAGGCTTTATCTATGAGTTTTTTTGCCTAAAGAGTTTCTTCGAAAAAAATTGGCTCAATTAGGTGCTTTATAATTTTGAAGATGATGAAAAAATCTAGAAACTCATACTAAATAAAGATTACTTCTGTCTGTAAGAGACTTTGGCTTTTTACATAAATTTAGCGTTGTTTTGTGCAACTTTGCCCTCATAATAAAGCCCTATAAAAACTGTTGAAGAAGAGTGTGATGCAGGAACAGCCTTTTGAACTGGTAACACAATATCAGCCCGCAGGTGATCAACCTCAAGCGATTGAGAAATTGGTCAAGGGGATTGAGAAAGGAATGCATGACCAGTTGCTCTTAGGGGTAACGGGTTCAGGTAAAACCTATACCATGGCAAATGTGATCGCTCGCACGCAACGTCCAACGATTATTATGGCGCATAATAAAACTTTGGCTGCGCAGCTTTATGGCGAGTTTAAAGCCTTTTTTCCACATAATGCTGTGGAATATTTCGTCAGTTATTATGACTATTATCAGCCCGAAGCCTATGTGCCATCTTCAGATACCTTTATTGAAAAAGACTCATCAATTAATGATCACATTGACCAAATGCGTCTTTCGGCAACACGGGCATTATTAGAACGACGTGATGCGATCATTGTAGCGTCAGTTTCAGCTATTTATGGTCTGGGTGACCCGAATGCCTATATGAGTATGCTTTTGCATATTGTGGAAGGGGATCGAATCAGCCGTGATGACATCATCCGTCGTTTGGTGGAAATGCAATACACCCGAAATGAACTCGAATTCCTACGCGGCACATACCGTATCCGTGGTGAAATTATTGATATTTTCCCTGCAGAATCGGATCAAAATGCCATTCGTATCGAATTGTTTGATGACGAAGTTGATTCAGTTCGATGGTTTGATCCCTTGACGGGCAAGTTGGTCCGTAAAGTGCCACGTATTACGATTTATCCAAAGAGCCATTATGTGACGCCTAAAGATAATTTACAGCGTGCAATTGGGACTATTCGTGAAGAACTCACAGACCGACTGGGGTTCTTTCGTGCAAATGATAAATTACTCGAAGCACAGCGTATCGAACAGCGTACACGTTATGACTTAGAGATGATGCAGCAGCTTGGCTATACCAACGGTATTGAAAACTACTCACGGCACTTATCTGGTCGACCTTCAGGTGAAGCACCGCCGACTTTGTTTGATTATGTACCTGATGATGCCTTATTGATCATCGATGAATCGCATGTGACTGTTCCGCAAATTGGGGCCATGTATAAAGGTGACCGTTCGCGTAAAGAAAACTTAGTGAATTATGGTTTCCGTTTACCAAGTGCGCTTGATAACCGTCCAATGAAATTTGAAGAGTGGGAGAGGATTGTTCCTTCGACCATTTATGTCAGTGCAACACCTGCACATTATGAAATGGAAAAATCTGAACAAGTCGTTGAGCAAGTGGTTCGACCTACAGGTTTGGTCGATCCTGAAATTGAAATTCGTCCAGTCTTGACGCAAGTGGATGATGTACTGTCAGAAATTAATAATCGTAAAGATTTAAATGAACGTGTGTTAGTCACGACGCTAACCAAACGTATGGCAGAAGACTTAACGTCCTATTTAAAAGAATATGGCGTGAAAGTTGCCTATTTACATTCAGATATCGATACCGTTGAACGGACAAAAATTATTCATGAATTGCGTTCGGGTGTATATGATGCAATCGTTGGGATTAACTTGCTGCGTGAAGGCTTAGATATGCCCGAAGTGTCTCTAGTAGCCATTTTAGATGCAGACAAAGAAGGTTTCTTACGTTCTGAGCGTTCTTTGATTCAAACCATTGGACGTGCAGCGCGTAACTTAAACGGTAAAGCAATTTTATATGCAGATCGTATGACCGACTCCATGCAAAAGGCTATTGATGAAACGGATCGTCGTCGTAATTTACAGATTGCATTTAACCTTGAGCATGGCATTACGCCACGCAGTGCAGTGCGTCAAAACGTCAATGATATTGATACAGGTGAAGTGCTGACAGATGATGAAATCGATGTAAAAATTTCAGATCAGGCCAAGGCATTAACTGCAGATGAACGTCATTTGATGTCTGATCCAAAACTTTTAGCAAAACATATGAACAAGCTGGAAAAAGAAATGCTGAAGGCATCGAAAGATTTACAGTTTGAACAAGCCGCTCGATTACGCGATGAAATCTTGCGTTTAAAAGCACAGATGATTTCATAATTTTGTTAGACAAGATGCGGAATATTGTCTGAATTACATACATAATTCAGACAAGAAAATGATTTTTAGAGCAATTTTTTCGGCTAGAGTTAAAACACGAGAGAAAGAATTACTTAATTTTCATCGAATGTTTTGCATCGAAATGAGGCATAAAAATGACAACAACGAATCTTCCGAAAGCTGGTTTTAAACTCGCAAAAATTGCACTTGGTGCAGCAGTGTTAATTGGTTTGGGTGCAGCCACAATGGCCTATGCACAGACGAAACCGTTACAGACTGTGGAAAAAGTCGAGCTCGATCGTTATTTAGGTATGTGGTATGAAGTTGCTCGTAAGCCTTTAGTCTTTCAAAAAAGCTGTGATCGTGATGTTACCGCGGTCTATACTTTAAATGAAAACGGCAATATTAATGTCAATAATCGCTGTGTATCGAAAGATGGCACCAAGAAACAATCAATAGGCGAGGCATTTGTACAAAATGCACCGTTTAACTCAAAATTAAAAGTCAGTTTCTTACCTGAAGCGATTCGTTGGTTGCCTGTGGGGCGTGGTGATTATTGGGTGCTCAAAGCCGATGAAGACTATCAAACAGTCTTGGTGGGTGAACCTCGTCGTAAATATATGTGGGTGCTTTCTCGTTCGGCTCATCCAGATCAGGAGGTGATTCAGGAATATCTGAATTATGCTCAATCTGTCGGTTATGACTTATCAGATATTATTCATACCAAGCAGACAGTAAAACCATAAATCTAAATATTTGAACAAATGCTAAAAAACCATGCCTGTGCATGGTTTTTTATTTGCTAGAATGTCTCTGCGAAAAGCTTGATCAATCAAGCAAAATATCAAATTCATGGTGTATTTGGGACTGGAGTGGAAGATGTATAAAGGCGTTGCATTGTCTGTATTGGCATCGGTCACTTTTGGTATTTTGTATTTCTTTACCATCTTTTTAAAACCTCTAGATAGCGAGCAAACCTTTGCATGGCGCATGTTAGCGACCTTGCCATTTTTAACGCTATTTATGTGGTGGATGAAAGATTTAAAAAAAGTCAGTGAAATTTTTTGGCGAGTGGTCAAACAGCCGATCTTTCTGATTTGGTTAATTATCAGTTCTTTTTTATGTACCACACAGCTTTGGTTGTTTTTGTGGGGGCCAATTAATGGCCGTGGACTAGAAGTTTCTTTGGGATATTTTTTACTTCCTTTAGTCATGGTTCTGGTCGGATGTGTGCTGTATAAAGAAAAGCTTTCTAAATGGCAGATGGCTGCCGTGGCACTGGCAATTTTAGGTGTTGGCCACGAAATTTGGCGCATTGGCAGCATCGCGTGGGAAACTGTTTATGTCGCTGTGGCTTACCCGATTTATTTCTTTTTACGTCGTACCTTTAAAACTGATCATTTGGGTGGTTTTTGGTGGGATCTTTGCTTAATTCTGCCTGTAGCATTTTATTTAGGATTTATTCATAGCGATAGTGTAGCGCTGATGTCGTTATTCCCTCATCTGATTTTGGCGGTTTTGGGACTTGGTTTTCTGAGTGCGCTTGGCTTAGGTAGCTATATGTTGGCGAGTCGTTATTTGCCATTTGTGATTTTTGGTTTGTTGAGTTATTTAGAACCCGTGTTGTTAGCCTTTGCATCGATCGCATTGGGTGAGCGAGTAGAAGCCGAAGAATGGCTAACTTATATTCCAATTTGGGGTGCGGTATTGTTATTGGTGATAGAAGGCATTTTGCATCTGTATAAACAAAAGCAAAATGAACGTGTTTTGGCGAAAAATGTAAAAGCTTTAAATGATCGAATCGATTCTTAGACTGAAAATACTGGTACGATAAATTGATCAGTTTACAATTAACGCTTGCTGTTTTTTAAGAAAATCTTAAACTTAGAAAATTAAAACACGCCATGATTCAATTCATTGTTTAGGAAGAACAGTATTGAATGATGGTGTACAAAAATATTTATTTTAGATAAAAATAAACTGAAATCGATAAAAGATTGATTAAAGAACCAAGATACAGGAAGCAGTCAGTGGTTGTCCCATTTCATCTAAGCGCTAAACTTTTACAGCTAGAGCCTGTGTTGGATCAGCATTGGCGGAGTATTGTGTCTGAAGTATGTACTGATCTTGATCAATCCAATTTAGCGCAGATACAGCAGGTGTTATTGCCAAAAGGTATTCGTTGGGAGTCTTCATCACAGTCGTATCAACTTGATGTACCGATGAATTTGGGTATGCTGATGAAAGTACTAAAATATGATGTCATGCGTGAGCATGCACAGTATTTGGCAACACAGCTCGAAGAACTTCGAACATTGACAATGAGTATTCAAGTTGCGCAAAAATTAGATGAAAACATAAGCTATATCAATAAAATAGATGCAGAAGAAGATTTTGAATTACAGCATGAAAAAAACGTATTACATCGGCATTTTATTTTAAATGCCGCACAAATCATTCGTGAAATGGATTTGATTGTGCCGAGTGATGCACGTCAACTCACTGCTCAGCAAGTCAAAATTTTCTTGATCGAAATTTTCTTAAAGTCACATGTGTTGGGGCAAGTTTTTGATGCTTCTATCCCGAAATCATCTGAGGTTTGGCAACATCCGATTTTTAAATACTATTTAAAGCGTGAACAAAAAATACGATATTTACAAATCGTACAAACATCTGAGTTTATTTATATTTTGTCGCCTGATTTAGATTGGACGACGCAGTATTCAGCAACTCGGTTTTTATCGACAAAGCACAATGACGCCTTAGCAGACGAAGTTTTTGATGGGGCAGCTATAGATTTAAATACTGCTTTAGAAAATCAGCAAATAGAACAATTAAAAATTCAAGTCTCAAAGCTAGCATCCATTGCAGGTTTTATACATTTAGATCTGCAAAATTTAATGCAGCAACTACATATACGGGTAGATAAGCATCTACTTTTAATGCTGCATGTAGAGGATGCCACTCAACAATTGGCGACGGTTTTACCTACTTTTGAGCAGCAGTTCAATGCATTGATTTTGAAGCCATTGCATCAGACTGTTCAATATCAACTGAATGAGCAGATACAACATGATTTTGTATTTTTCCATAGCATGCAAATATCTCAGAAGCTCATCACGAGTCTAAAAGTCTTGAGTAGTTGCCCAAAGTTTGAGGCAAGTTTGGAGTTGAAACGACTGCGACTTCAACTACAGGCTTGGCAGGTGCTTTTGTTGAAACGGCGTGCTCAAATTTTTCATGTCCAAAACGAAGATGATTGGGGGTTTCATCATCAGCAGTCACAGCAAATTTATATGGCGCTGAAGGCACTCTTGCAGTCGGTCGATGATCAACAGAAGATCTTTGCTACAGAAGCAACTGTAGAAAATATGGGTACCCATGGCGCGCATGTTGGATTTTCCAAACGCATGACGAAAACAGGGGATTATGAAAGCCTTGAAGCCGATGCTTTAAAAGTGCAGCAGCAAAAAAAGCGACAGACTTATATGCAGGTTTTAATGTTGCTGAAGGAACATGCGTCACAGCTCGTCAATCTCGATTTTGAGCCATGTGAAAATGCCTTAAACCTGCAGTCTTTTAGTGATCAGAGATATTTTGCGATTAGTGCTGGAGAGAATGGTTTAAATGCACTTCCGAAAATATTAGAGCTGAGTGTAAATTTCTTTGATTTTAATCTAGAAAAATTTGCTGAGAATCTGAAAAATTAACAGAATTTTAAATATTGATCTGACTTTAAAACTAATGTTAGGCAGTAACATTAGAGGCGTAATTTGATTCAAATAAAAGAACGATACGCGGTAATGTCATCCGCAATTGTCTGAGACAGGGTTACTTCTAATAAAAAATGTTTTGGCGATACTTTGAATAAATTGACGGTAGTGAACGAGTTTTGCGGTGAGGAGCATTGCTCCGCAAGATGGTTTCCTTATGAAGCACGCTTCTCATTTTGCCAAATGAGAAACAACGTTTCGTAAGAGTACCTCCAGCTGAAGGCTAAACCCTTTATTCAAACCTCAGATGTAAGACTCCGTCGAATAGTCTTAAAAATCATTTAAAAATGTGAAATTATTATTACGAGCTTAACATCAGTAAAAATACAAGAAATTGCCCCAAAATAAAAAAACACCACAATTTGAAAAATATAAATATTCGTTCATCTTAGAGTTAAATGCGCAGAGATCTGGTTGATAAAACTACATTTGAAATTTTGTGACAAAAATCTGCGAAAAAGCCGGTTTTTCAACTTTCGGCTATAAAATCATAATACTAATCATGATTATTTTAAAAATTTATAGTGAATATATAACAAAATAACCTTGTCGAAATCTGCTTTTAGATTCATTAATTTTCAGTTTTCCATTACAATTGTGGGGTTTTGAAATTTATGCTTAGATTTACAATTAATTAGAGGACGTATCTGTGAGCAAAGACACTATCGTTGCCCTACATGCAGAGCACCAAGGTCGCTGGAAAAACCGTGAAGAAATCGCGGAACGAATGATTGCCCTAGTGGGTCAGTTATATCGTGAAAAAAACATCGTAGCTACAGTATACGGTCGTTCTTTAATTAACCGTTCGGTTATCCAAATTCTTAAAGCGCATCGTCGTACTCGCGTACTTGACGTTGAACTTTCAGTTGTGAACACTTTCCCAATTCTTGAAGCTTTGGCAAAAATCGAAAACATCGGTACTGCTGAAATTGATCTTGGCAAACTTGCTGTTGAGTTCAAAGAAAAAGGCGGTGATGTTGACGCATTCGTTGCTGACGCTGTGAAATCACTTGAAGGCAATGCAACTAACGTTGAAAACCGTGATGTTGTACTTTACGGTTTCGGTCGTATTGGTCGTATCCTTGCACGTTTGATGATCAGCCAATCTGGTCTAGGTCGTGGTCTTAACCTTAAGGCGATCGTTGTACGTAAAACTGCTGACGGTGACTTAGAAAAACGTGCGTCTTTGTTACGTCGTGACTCTATTCATGGTCCATTCGCAGGTACAATTTCTGTTGATGAAGAAAACGAAGCAATCATTGCTAACGGTAACTTCATCAAAGTGATCTATGCGTCTAACCCATCTGAAGTTGATTACACTGCTTACGGTATTAACAATGCACTTGTAATCGATAACACAGGTAAATGGCGTGATTCTGAAGGTCTTGCACAGCACCTTAAATGCGCTGGCGCTGCACGTGTAATTCTAACTGCACCTGGTAAAGGTGACATGAAGAACGTTGTATACGGAGTGAACCAAGCTGACATCCTTGATGAAGATACAATCATCTCTGCTGCAAGCTGTACAACAAACGCGATCACACCAACACTTAAAGTGTTAAACGACAAGTACACAGTGATCAATGGTCACGTTGAAACAGTTCACTCGTTCACGAACGACCAAAACTTAATCGACAACTACCATAAAGCTGACCGTCGTGGCCGTGCTGCAACATTGAACATGGTTATTACTGAAACAGGTGCTGCTAAAGCTGTTGCTAAAGCGCTTCCTGCTCTTCAAGGTAAATTGACTGGTAACTCAGTACGTGTACCTACTCCAAACGTATCTCTAGCAATTTTGAACCTTACTTTAGGTCAAGATGTTGATCGTGAAGAAGTGAATGAATACATTCGCCAAATCTCAATCAACTCTAACCTTCAAGGTCAAATTGGTTATACAAACTCAACTGAAGTTGTATCGTCTGACTTTATCGGTTCGCGTACTGCAGGTGTATTTGACGCTCAAGCGACAATCACTTCTGGTAATCGTTTAACTGCTTATGTTTGGTACGATAACGAAGTGGGTTATAGCTGCCAAGTATTACGTATTGCAGAACAAATGGGCGGCGTAAGCTATCCAAAAATTCCTGCTGAAACAAATGCATAATTTGTGAAAGCAAAAAAAAGAGCCTCATTTGAGGCTCTTTTTTTTATCTAATGAGTAGGGATGAATAGCTTAAGGCATAGACGATGGGTGGATTGATCAAAAGCATCAAAATGTCTTGTTTTTTCTGCCACTGTTAGATGAGTGCGAGTCATTTATAATGAAAAAGCCGACTAAAATATTCAAGTTTTAAGTTAATGAAATTATTAAAGAAATAAATACAAAAAATTGCAAACTGGTTTGGGTAATGTGTTCAAAATAAAGCTGTAAAAATAAAAAAGCAAAAGGAATTTAGTTTGCAAGCAAAGCACATGCTCAGTGGATTGGCATTTATTGTGTTTGCTGCACTCTGTGGTGTACTCATCGCCATTTGGGTGTTTAAGCACTTTAATATTTATATCCCGCTAGAAAATCAAAACGTCAATATCGACCTGCAAGAGCCATTACAAGCCGAAGTCAAAATTCATGATGCCTTGGATGTGGACGTGACAGGGCGGGTGAATGCTGAAATTCCGATACATGAAAATTTAAATATTCCCTTAACTCAAACGCTGACACCACGGGTGTATTTTGATAATCAAGTCCCGATCAAGACCACGATTCCAGTGCGTGAAACTTTGAAAGTGAATCAAAACCTTCCTGTGAATACCAAAGTAAAAGTTAAAGTCATGGGGCAGGATGTGACATTGCCACTCAAAGGTGATATCCCAATTCAATTGGATATTCCAGTGAATATGAATGTGCCTTTGGAGCAAAAAGTACATTTAAAATTTGATGCACCAGTCAAAACCGTGCTGAAAGAAAACCTACATATTCCACTGAATGCAAATTTAAAAACCAACATTCCAATTGAAGGTAATTTAAATGTTCCAATTAAAACGGCATTAAAAGCGACAGTGGATGTGCAAAATACGTTGCCGGTTCAAATTAAAAAGGGTGAATTGGTAATTCCACTAAAAACAATGCGACTCAACAGAGAGCATGCCAAAACTGTAGCGAAAGCTCAGGAGTAAGCCATGTGGATATTTCAATCGGCGAAGCGCATCATTTTAAGTTTTATCGCAGTTGCATTATTGGTTGCGGTGCTATTTTGGTTGTATTTAAATATTTATGCGTCGATGCAAGTACGTGCAAAAAATGCAGATATTCAATTGTCGCATTCACTACCCACCAAAATTTCCGTTGGCAATTATTTGCAAACGCAGTCCATAGGGACGTTGGATACGCAGATTGCTTTAGATCGGAAGCTGCAACTCCCCTTAAAGGGAAAATATCTGGCAGATTTGCAGTTTAGTGTAGAGGTTCCGATCTCTGTGGATATTGATTATTCCACCAATATTCAAATTAACCAGACGATGCCGCTTGAGGCGACCACAGATTTGGTGATTAAAAATAAACTCGTGCCGAAATTTCCGTTAAAAATGGACATTCCTGTCAAGTTAGATGTGCCTTTTCATTTGAAAAGAACCTATAACATTCCTATTCGAATTAATTTTAATGGCCCTGTGTATTTTGAGTTTAATGAAAAAGTCGATTTGCATGTGGTACATCAGTTTGCACCACAGCTAAAACTTAATGACCCGATGACCATGCGAAAAATTGCAACCTTTAATGCCACGATGTATAACGCAGAGCGTAATACCAAGGCAAATTTAGATATGAACATGGATTTGCCGATAAAAAATGTACATCCCTAAGCGAAATTCAAATAAAAAAAAGCCCGAATCAATTCGGGCATTTTTATGGTTCGATCTTATTTTAAAGCAGCTTCAACAGCACTACGTAGAGAAGTAGTTGGGTGACCGAGTAACTGTTCCAAGTCCTTACGATCACTTTGCATCGCACCGTCAATGCTATTGATATCGGCATCGACGATAACATCTACAAGTCCAGCAGGTAAGCCAGCTTGTAATAGACCTTGCGTGTAGTCTTCTGCTGTTAGATTTTGATAGTGGACATTTTGACCTGAAACTTGCTGTAGGGTTTCAGCAAGCTGTGCCAAGGTGAAACTGTCTGAGCTTGCAAGTTCATAGGTTTTATTCTCATGACCAGCGCTTGTAAGCACTTTTGCAGCAGCTTCGGCATAGTCAGCACGGGTCGCTGCATTAATTTTTCCATCCTTTGCTGCACCAAATAAGGTACCTGTTTCCACCACATGCTCAGCAGCGGCAAGATAGTTTTCGACATACCAGTTATTTCGTAAGAAGGTATAGGTTAAACCACTAGCTTGAATCAAACTTTCTGTTTCACGATGTTCTTGAGATAAACCCAATGGTGACGTATCTGCACGTAACAGGCTTGTATAAGCAATATATGGAACTTTCGCATCTACAGCAGCATTAATTACGGCTTTGTGTTGTGGAGTACGACGACCAATTTCATTGGCAGAAATGAGTAATAATTTATCGACACCTTGTAGTGCTGGAACTAGTGTATCTGGTTGATCATAGTCAAAATGACGAAGTTCGATGCCTTGAGCTTGTAGGGATGCTGCTTTTTCTGGTGAGCGAACTAAAGCGATGATGTTGTCGGCTGCAGTTTCTTTCAATAAAAATTGAAGGACCAATTGGCCCAGTTGACCTGTTGCACCTGTAATTGCGATTTTCATATTTAAACCCTCTGATTGTTGAATAAATGATCTTGATGGTTGAATATTAATCTGTTAACTTACTAAATGTAAGTACGTACCAAAAAGTAAGTTAGTGACTTTGAGGAAAGATTTAATGAACACATACGCTACAAGTAAATTATTAGGTCAAGTTTTATCCACGGATTGTCCATCTCGAGAAATATTGGAACATCTCACCAATAAATGGTCAGTATTAGTTTTGCGTTGTTTGACTGAAGGGGTACACCGTTTTAGTGAACTTAAGCAGCGGATCGAAGGGGTGAGTGAAAAGATGCTGGCTCAAACGCTGAAAATGCTCGATCAAGATGGTTTTATCTTACGGACAGTCTATCCAGTCGTGCCACCCAAAGTTGAATATCAACTGACTTTAATGGGCTCGCAGGCTGCAGAAAAGTTAATGCATCTGATTGGTTGGGTTGAACGAACATTGCCTGAAATTATTGAAGCCAAGGAAAATGCACGTAAATAGCTTTCAGAAATGGGGAGTGAAATTCATTTGCCATTTATCAAAGGTAATTTGATGATGAGCTAAAGATTTTCGAACGAGGTGCGGATTTTCCTAAAAATTTGCATCAGCACCAAGATGAATGAAATTTATAGTATTGCTGAATAATATTGTTCGAGAAATTCTTTAAAATATGGCAGAATAAGCGGTTTTAAAGTTTTTAGAGGATTGGCAAACATGCGCTTTGTTGATGAAGCAGTCATTACCGTAGAGGCTGGCGACGGTGGCAATGGCGTAGCCAGTTTTCGCCGTGAAAAATTCGTACCATTTGGTGGTCCAGATGGTGGTGATGGTGGTCGTGGCGGTAACGTATACGTTCAAGCCGACAACGACACAAGTACCCTAGTAGATTATCGTTATACACGTAAATTCCGTGCAGAACGTGCTAAAAATGGTCGTGGAGCGAACTGCTCAGGCCGTGGCGGTGAAGATACCGTATTGCTCGTTCCAGTGGGCACAACAATTGTAGATACAGAATCTGGCGATATCATCGGCGACTTAGTGGCTGACGGTCAGCGTGTGTTAGTGGCAGCAGGTGGTGAAGGTGGTTTGGGTAATACTCACTTCAAATCTTCAACAAACCGTTCTCCACGTAAATGTACACACGGCTCAAAAGGCGAATATCGTGAAATTCGTCTTGAATTAAAAGTACTCGCAGACGTTGGTTTGTTGGGTATGCCAAATGCGGGTAAATCAACCTTTATCCGTGCAGTTTCAGCAGCAAAACCAAAAGTTGCAGATTATCCATTTACCACTATGGTGCCAAATCTAGGTGTGGTTGATGCCGATAGTCACCGTTCATTTGTAATGGCGGATATTCCTGGTCTAATCGAAGGGGCTGCAGAAGGTGCAGGTCTAGGTATTCGATTCTTGAAACACTTGGCACGTACACGTATTTTATTGCACATCGTAGATGTTCAACCGATTGATGGTTCTGACCCTGCGTATAATGCAAAAGCAATTTTGGAAGAGTTGAAAAAATTCTCCCCAACACTTTCAAAATTACCTGTTGTATTGGTACTCAATAAAGTAGACCAATTGGCGGCTGAAACGCGTGATGAATGGTGTGATCACATTCTCGAAGAGTTACAGTGGAAAGGCCCTGTATTCAAAACTTCAGGTTTAACGTTTGAAGGTACTAAAGACGTTGTGTACTACCTGATGGATCAAATTGAAGAACAGCGCGAACGCGAAACTGAAGATCCTGAATATGCTGCAGAAGTTAAAGCATTCCGTGATCAGCTTGAAGCTGAAACACGTGAGCAAACACTTGCTGCGAAAGAAGCATATCGTGAAATGCGTCGTCAACAACGTCTGGCAGGTCAAGGTGAAGACTTTGATGATGAATTTGAAGACGGTGATGATGAGGCAGAGTCGTACTACGTACGTTAATTGCTGAATAAGTGTCAAAGCAAACAAGTCTGAGGACAAGATGATAGAAGTGGTAGATGGGCAACGTCAGCTCAAGGGTTGTAAACGTATCGTTGTTAAAATCGGATCATCACTACTCACAGCAAACGGAAAAGGGTTAGATCTGGATGCAATCTCGCATTGGGCGGGACAAATTGCAGAACTACACAATGCAGGACACGAGATCATTCTTGTGTCTTCCGGTGCTGTGGCTGAAGGGATGGTTCGTATGAATTTGGACAACCGACCCACAGATCTACCCAGTCTACAGGCTTGTGCTGCCATTGGTCAGATGGGCTTAATTCATACTTGGTCTAGTGTATTAGAACAACGTTCGATTCGCACAGCGCAAGTTTTGTTAACGCATGATGACTTGGCAGACCGTCGTCGCTATTTGAACTCTTGTGATGCCTTGCAGCATTTGATTGATTGGCGTGTGATTCCTGTAATCAATGAAAATGACACAGTGTCGACTGACGAAATCCGCTTTGGCGATAACGATACTTTGGCTGCGATGGTGGCTGGACAGGTTCATGCAGACCTCTTGGTGATTCTAACTGACCAAGAAGGCATGTTTGACTCTGACCCTCGTTCGAACCCAGACGCAAAACTGTTCCATACAGTACGTGCAATGGATGAATCATTATTCGATATGGCTGGCGGCGGCGGTAAATTCGGTCGTGGCGGTATGTTGACCAAAGTTCGTGCGGCACGTTTGGCAGCCAAGTCAGGTTGTCCAACAGTGATTGCGAGCGGTGATAGCGATAATGTGCTTTCACGTGTGATGGCAGGTGAATTACTCGGTACCTTATTTATTACGGATAATGACCGTGTCACAGCCCATCAACAATGGTTAGCTGCACATTTACAAACAGCTGGTCGTTTAGTAATTGATGATGGTGCAGTCAAAGCCATTCGTGATAATCACCGCAGCTTATTACCTGTCGGTGTGAAAGCGGTTGAAGGGCATTTTGAACGTGGCGATGTGGTGGAATGTGTCGATACACAAGGTCATCGTGTTGCCGTCGGCCGTGTGAACTTTAGTTCACGTTCAGCAGAAATTGTTAAAGGTTTGGCCTCAGATAAAGTTCATCAAGTTTTAGGGGAAGCCCGATCACTTGAAATGATCCATCGCAATCATATGTCAATTTACTAAATTGAAAGATCAAAATCCTGCTTCCGAGCGGGATTTTTTATGGCATGTCATTTGAATATATAACGATAAAAATAGAAATAAGAGGAAAAGAAGATGAGCGAAATTCAATATTTAAACATTCAAGATCTAAAAGATGAGCAGGCTCAACTGTGTGAATTATTGGCACAATGTGTGCAAGATGGTGCATCACTGGGTTTTTTAGCAGAAGAATCTAAGTCGCACTATGATGAATATTGGTCTGCTGTGGCAAAGGATATTCAAAAGCATAAAACCTTTTTGTGGGTAGCGCTGCATAGCGGTGAAGTTGTGGGCACAGTGCAATTGGTTCGTGCCACCAAAGCCAATGCGCTGCATCGTGCTGAGATTGAAAAACTTATGGTGCATCCAAAGGTTCGTCAGCAAGGCATTGCTCACCGACTATTAACACTTGCAGAAGATCGAGCAAAACACTTGAACTTGAAATTACTCGTACTTGATACGCGTACAGGCGATGTCTCTGAAAAGCTGTATGAAAAATTTAACTTTATAAAAGCCGGGATCATTCCGCAATTTGCATTGAGCCATACGGGTACAATAGATTCAACGACATTATTTTATAAATTATTGGCTTAAGTTAAAGTTGATGAAATTTTTAGACTAAAACTCCTGCACAGATGCAGGAGTTTTTTCGTTAAAGGTTCTTTTGATTAACCCGTTTAGAGAGTTCTTCCGCACTTTCAACTCGTTCAGAATAGCGATCTGTGAGGTAGGCAGATTGACCACGTGTGAGTAGGGTAAATTTATATAGTTCCTCCATTACATCGACAATGCGAGTGTAATAGGAGGAAGGTTTCATGCGGTCATTGTCATCAAACTCTAAAAAAGCTTTCGCAACGGAAGATTGATTTGGAATTGTGATCATCCGCATCCAACGCCCAAGGATTCGCATTTGGTTAACAGCATTGAAGGATTGCGAACCGCCACTGACTTGCATTAACGCTAGAGTTTTACCTTGAGTAGCACGAATGGCACCTGCGGCTAAAGGAATCCAATCAATTTGTGCTTTCAAGATAGAACTCATCGCACCATGTCGTTCTGGCGAACACCAAACCATGCCTTCAGACCATGCAAGTAATTCATGTAATTCTTGAACTTTGGGATGGGAGGTTTCAGCATCTTCAGGCAGAGGAAGACCTTTAGGATGAAAGATTTTGACTTCTGCACCAAAATGTTCAAGGATTCGACCCGCTTCCAATACCGTTAAGCGGCTAAATGAGCGTTCACGGTTGGAGCCATATAGCAGCAGGATGCGTGGCGGATGTTCAAGTGCTTTAGCTTGAACTTGCTCAAAACGCGGTGTTTCAAGTAAATCTAGTTGAATATTGGGGAGCTGCATTTTAGTTCTCTTTATACCATTTGCGTTTTAACCATAGCGATACACTCACTAATGCAATAAGCACAGGGACTTCAACCAATGGGCCAATAATCGTAGTAAATGCAATCGGAGATGCAATACCAAAGGTGGCGATGGCAACAGCGAGTGCAAGTTCAAAATTATTACCTGCTGCTGTAAAGGATATGGCAGTGGTTTTGGCGTAATTATTACCCATCCATTTGCTCATCAAAAAGCTAAGGAAAAACATCACCACAAAGTAGATCGTGAGGGGAATGGCAATACGCAATACATCCATCGGAAGGCTCACGACATCTGCACCTTTGAGGCTAAACATCACCACAATGGTAAAGAGTAATGCGATTAAACTGATGGGGCTGATCTTAGGTATAAATTGATTTTTATACCAAGCCAGACCTTTTTGTTTTACCAATATTGCACGCGTCAGGAAACCGAGCAGGAAGGGAATACCTAAATACACCAATACTGCATGTGTGATGGTCCAAAAGCTGACTTGGATCACTTGTGCTTCTATACCAAAATATGGCGGTAAAAAACTCAAAAAGAACCATGCGTAGGTACTAAAAAATGCAATTTGGAAAATACTGTTAAATGCCACTAAAGCCGCAACGTATTGGTTGTCCCCACAAGCGAGATCATTCCAAACCAGAACCATTGCAATGCAACGTGCTAAACCAATCAGAATCAAACCGGTCATGTATTCAGGGTAGTGTTGTAAAAACACGATCGCCAAAATAAACATCAGGCAAGGCGCGATTAACCAATTTTGAAGCAGTGAAAGGTATAGGGTGCGTTTGTCTTTAAACACTTCAGGCAGCGCTTTGTAATCCACTTTCGCCAAAGGTGGATACATCATCAGGATTAAACCAATGGCAATCGCAATATTGACATCACCGATATTGAGTTGATTTAAAGCTCTTGAAGCACTAGGAACATACACGCCAATCGCAATGCCTAGCCCCATTGCGATAAAAATCCATAGCGTTAGATTGCGGTCTAGAAATGACAGTTTTGCAGCAGCCATTATTGGATCTCTGAAATTTTTTGGATTTCTTGGTTGAGCTCATCACGACTTAATTGCTTAAAATCGAGTGCAAATAAAGCATCTAAACGGCGGTTAATATGCGCCACGGTATCAAGAAATGCTGCAAGTTTTATGTCATCTGCAAGCTCTAAATGGGAGGGATCTTCTAAGCCCCAGTGTGCTTTGATGGCAGAGCCTAAGTAAATTGGGCAAGCTTCTTGAGCGGCAGAACCACAGACGGTAATTACCACATCGGGTTGGTATTGTTCACATGCTGCGAT
This sequence comes from Acinetobacter amyesii, assembly GCF_002018365.1. Taxonomy (GTDB): domain Bacteria; phylum Pseudomonadota; class Gammaproteobacteria; order Pseudomonadales; family Moraxellaceae; genus Acinetobacter; species Acinetobacter amyesii. The sequence continues at coordinate 67,772 of NZ_MVKX01000005.1, read as the reverse complement.
GGTTTTACTCGACAAGCCTTCAGTCGGTAGATTGAGGTTGTGCAGGGTTTTTAAGGTAAACGGGTGGACATGCCCTGAAGGTTTACTACCTGCGCTATAGGCATGGAAACCTTCAGGGGCACGCTGGTTAAAAAGTACTTCGGATAAAATGCTGCGGCAGCTATTGCCAGTACATAGAAATAAAAAATTCATAGTGTTTCACACATTGTTGTCGTGTTTTTTGGGGAATTTAAATCGAGGTCTTTAAATCGTTCTTGGTGACGCATGACATCGAGTATTTGTGTGCACCAAGTAGGCAGTGCAGGGTGAATGGAGTAATAGACCCATTGACCTTTACGTTGATCACTCAGCACACCTGAAGAACGCAGTAATGCCAAATGACGCGAAATTTTAGGTTGGCTTAATTCAAGGGACTCAGTGAGTTCGCAGACGCAGAGTTCACCTTTACATGCCAACAGCATGATGATGTTCAGACGAGTCTCATCTGCAAGTAATTTGAAAAATTCAGTCTGTTCCATGTTTATCTGTATATATGGATTTGCATATATCTTTACATATGAATATATGGATGTCCATATGTATTCTTCAATAAAAATCCCACACTTGGTGGGATTTTTATATTTAGATCAGTTTAAAAGTCGAATGAAGTTTGTAAAAAGAAAGTACGTGGCTGACCAATATATTTACCACCTGTTGCATCTGATGAACGGGTGAAATACTGTTTATCAAAGACATTCTTAATACCAGCAGCAACTTTAACTCCTTGTAACGAACCACCAAAGTCATAGCCTGTACGTACAGCAAAAGTTGAATAGCCTGGAATATCGCCTAGTTTACCATTTGCCGTTTCTTCAGTTTGGTAGATCCCCGAATCTTGGTTACCTGGGGCACGTTGTTTAGATTGTGCATACATGTCGGCATTGATTGACCAAGCATCGTATTTATAGCCTAAGCCAAAGTTTGCGACATTTTGTGAATAGAAGGGCAAATCTTTACCTTTAAAGTTACCTGCTTCAGCAACTGCTTTGGTATAGGTGTAATTACCATAGGCTTTTAAGCCTTCGAGATTGTCAGCTAAATGTCCAAAGTCATAGCTAAAACCGGTTTCGATCCCTTTATGACTTGTAGCACCGAGGTCAGTCCAAATGCCATTGTTTGCAGCATCACGTTCTAAAATTAGTTCTTTGTCAAAATCTAGATAAAACGCAGTCAATTCAGCACTCAAACCATTGCCTAAATATTTGGTACCAATTTCATAGTTATTAGATTTTTCAGGATGTAAGCCATCTAAGGTGGTGACCGCTGTAGTGCCTTGCGTTGTTGCTAACTGGTTATATTGCTGTGGACCAAAAGAGACACCGGCATTGGCAAAGAAATTCCAATGGTCAGTTGCTTTATACAGGACAGCTAAACTTGGTAAAAATTCGTCTGATTGGATCGATGGATGAACAGTATTTTGTAATACGCCATTTTTATAGGCACTAAAACTGTTTTGGGTATCAATCGATTCAAAACGAACACCGGGTGTAATATTCCATTTACCTAGTTCTATACGGTTATCGATATAAGCAGCATGCGCTTTGGTGCCACCCGCACTACGGGTACGTGCTATAAACTGACCGGGTTCTGCATCTGCTGCGTATTCAGTACGGCCTGCGAACTCGGTGCTCTCTTCGTCCATATAACGGTAACCGACGGTCACTTCATTCAGCGTACTTCCTAAGCTATAGCTACGTGAATAACGTGGCTCAATGGCAAAGACTTTATAATCACGTGGTGAAGTATCTAAGCGATGATTGCCATTGGCTAAGGTGGATTCAAGGTTGCTGGTACGGAATGAATCGATGTAATAACTTAAAAGTTCAAAGTTGTTCGTGTCATCTTTATGTGTATAACGCAGTGATACATCTGAACGACGGCCAGTGAAAAAGTCACGATAATGCGACGTTTGATATGGATTTACTTCGAATTCAGCAGCGCTTAAACCTTCAGGCATTTCACCTGTACCATCGTAATGATGGAAATTTAATGCGATTTTATCCTGATCAGTGATGTCATAAGCGGTTTTTAACATGACATCATCAATGTCATTTTTATTGTTCGCTTCACGATAACTGTTGCCTTTAGTGCCTGAATAAAGCAAGGCAAGACCTAAACCATTATCTAATGTTCCACCAACAAACAGACTAGGACTTAATTTTACCTGATCTGTACCAGTTGCATATTCAGAGTTTAATGCCACGGTACCTTTAAAGTCTTCAGGAATGCTACGTGTGGCAAAGTTGATAATACCGCCGACATTTTGCGGCCCAAAACGGACAGAACCTGCACCACGGACTACATCAACAGATTCTATATTGCCTAACGAAACAGGCGCCATCGAAAGCTGTGGTTGGCCATACGGTGCAAATGACATTGGGATGCCATCGATCAACACAGTTGAACGTGGAGAGAGGCGAGAGGTTAATCCTCGAACGCCAATATTTAATGAAACATCGCTACCGCCAGTACCATTATTTTCTTGAGCCTGAACACCAGGAACTTGGCGTAACGCATCTTTAAGAGATGTTGCTGCGCTTTCGTTTAAGCGTTTACGGTCAATGATGGTCCGCGCACCGGCATGCTTTTGCACCTTTTTTTCATTGGCGTTTTCCAGCCAGTTCCCTTGAGTTTCAATGGTGATGGTTGGCAAAACATCTGCTTGCGCTATCTCTGTATTTTCAGCAGCTGAAGCCAAAGTGGCAACCATGCTTATACCTACGGCAATACTCAGCGGTAATAGCGGGAAATTTTGAAGCTTTAGAGATTTTTTGCTTGAACTATACATAAAAGTGTGAGCAATGGAGAGAGAGCGCGTATCATAATCTTGCGTGCGATAAATTTAAATAAGGATGATTATCATTTAAAACTATGAATTTGATTAAGCTAATAGACTTTTTAATTTAAATAAAGAATAGGTGGAATTTATAATCAAAAAACCGCGCTAAAGCACGGTTTCTTAAAGTGAATTTAATTATTTGAACTGGATAGAGCCATTTGCACTGACCGTGATTTTAGATTCACCACCAGCCATTTCTTGTTCAGGAATAGCATCGGCACTTGCAGCTTTCATCATAGCCATACGCGGAACTGGCTGACCACCATAATTGCTGGTATTTAAATTAATATTCACCAAGTTGTAGCCTGATTTATTCCATGCCTGAGCGAGCGCTTGGGCACGTTGTTGAAAGTTTTTGGATGCTTCAACCATGAGTTCATTTTCAACTTTTTTACGTTGCGCATCTGAAATGCTGAAACTGATTGATTCCGTTTGGAAATTTTGTTGTAACTCGCTCACCAATTGGCTAGCTGCTTTAAAGTCTGTACTTTCTAAACGCACTTCGGCACGACCACGCCATTCTTTCAATTTACGACTGTCATTGTCATAAATCGGGTAGGTGCTTTGAGACCCCGTTTCGATTTTTACCGCAGGGTATTTACGGGCTGTGTTCACCGCTTGGGTCATCAATTGGTTGATTTGGGTAGCAAGTTCAGCCGGCTGTTTATTTGATTTTTCAATATATAAAACGGCATGCATTTGGTCATTCGACACTTGGCGAGTGGCATCCGCTTGAATGTTCACGATGTTGTAATTGAGTGGGTCGGCTGCTTGAGTTGCTGCTGCCAAACCTAAACCGGATGCTAATAAAACAGTATATAAGATAATTTTACGCATTGTTATGACCTATTCTTCTTTCAGAATGACTAATTTAGCTTATGCTCTTATCTTAAAAGGGGATTGTGATGGATTAAAGGAAAATCTGTGGTGGGATTGTAAATCTTTCAAGAAAAATAAATGCAGTGCTTGATGAATATTACTTTAAATAATAATTACTTAGTTGTTTAAATAATTGAAGATTACAATAATCATTCATAAGTTGTAAAAAAGCATAAAATAAAAAGGTTTTCTTTGTTTTGTCACACTGTAAGATGATAATTCAGGATATCCATGGAATAGATCTGTTTTTTCTCTAAATTATCTTTTTATTTGATCATAAAAGTGATTTATTTTCTTGAAAAAGTCTGTATCATCCGCCTCCTAGTTAGCCCATACTCAAAGAGCTTTTAAAGCTAACTAGAAACTCATAAAGCACCGAGTCAAAGGACCGCAAGTCACCCGACTTATTTCTTTCAACCCATATCAGAGATGGTAATTCGATATGAGCGTTTCTTCTGTAAACCCTGCCACTAATTCTACTAACGAATACTATTTGACTCGCCAAAGCCAGATGGAATCCAATGTTCGTAGCTATCCGCGTAAACTTCCACTTGCGATAGCAAAAGCTTTAGGTTGTTGGGTTACTGATGTTGAAGGTACAGAGTACCTCGATTGTTTAGCTGGGGCAGGAACATTGGCATTAGGCCATAATCATCCTGCGGTAATTCAAAGTATCCAAGACACACTTGCAAGTGGCCTCCCATTGCATACTTTGGATTTAACAACGCCTTTAAAAGATGCTTTTACTGAAGCACTACTTGAGCAATTACCTGGTGGTAAAGAAGAGTATTGTCTACAGTTCTGTGGCCCATCTGGTGCAGATGGTACAGAAGCAGCAATTAAATTAGCAAAAACTTACACTGGTCGTAGTTCAGTAATCAGCTTCTCAGGTGGTTACCATGGTATGACTCACGGTTCTTTAGCAATGACAGGTAACTTGTCTGCGAAGAACGCTGTGAACGGCTTAATGCCGGGTGTTCAATTTATGCCGTATCCGCATGAATACCGTTGCCCATTAGGCATTGGTGGTGAAGCGGGTGTTGATGCATTAACGTATTATTTCGAAAACTTCATTGAAGACGTAGAAAGCGGTGTAACGAAACCTGCAGCTGTAATCTTGGAAGCAATCCAAGGTGAAGGCGGTGTGGTGACTGCACCTGTAAAATGGTTAAAGAAAATCCGCGAAGTGACTGAAAAGCACAACATTGTGTTGATTCTTGATGAAGTACAAGCGGGCTTTGCACGTTCAGGTAAAATGTTTGCCTTTGAACATGCAGGTATTGAGCCTGACGTCGTTGTAATGTCTAAAGCAGTTGGTGGTAGCTTACCACTTGCAGTATTGGGTATTAAACGTAAGTTTGACGCATGGCAACCAGCGGGTCACACGGGTACATTCCGTGGTAACCAACTTGCTATGGGTACTGGTCTTGCAACAATCAAAACCATTAAAGAACAAAATCTTGCGCAAAATGCACAAGAGCGTGGCGACTTCTTACAAGCTGAAATTAAAAAATTAGCGGTAGAATTCCCATGTATCGGTAACGTACGTGGCCGTGGTTTGATGATTGGTGTTGAAATTGTTGATGAACGTCAAAAAGCAGATCACATGGGTTCTTTACCAGGTGATTCTCAATTGGCAGCAGCAATTCAAGCAGCATGTTTCAACAACAAATTGTTGTTAGAAAAAGGTGGCCGTAACGGTACAGTCATTCGTTTACTTTGCCCATTGATCATCAATCAAGCTGAATGTGAAGAAGTGATCGTTCGCTTCAAGAAAGCACTTGCTGAAGCACTTGTTGCAACTCGAGGCGCATAAGTCATGGTAGATTTTGCAGAACATCGTAAAGCGTTATTCTGCAATGATGCACAATCCATTGCTGACTATCAGTCAGCAATGGGCGAAGCGGTGAAAGCCGTTTCTGCATGGTTGCAAAATGACAAAATGTACACCGGCGGCAGCATTAAAGAGCTTCGCAGTGCAATTGCATTCAATCCTTCTAAAGAAGGTATGGGTGTACAAAAATCACTAGACCGTATGGTTGAGCTGTTCTTAAACAAAAGCTTAAAAGTACATCACCCGCATTCTTTAGCGCATTTGCATTGCCCAACAATGGTAACAAGCCAAATCGCTGAAGTGCTCATTAACGCGACTAACCAATCTATGGACTCATGGGATCAAAGCCCTGCAGGTTCATTGATGGAAGTTCAGTTAATTGACTGGCTTCGCCAAAAAGTTGGCTATGGTGCAGGTCAAGCAGGTGTATTCACCTCTGGCGGTACGCAGTCTAACTTGATGGGCGTTTTGCTTGCACGTGATGCATGTATTGCTAAAAACTGGAAAGACGAAAACGGTAACCCGTGGTCTGTTCAGCGTGATGGCGTACCTGCGGAAGCAATGCGTAACGTAAAAGTGATCTGTTCTGAAAATGCACACTTCTCTGTGCAAAAGAACATGGCCATGATGGGTATGGGTTTCCAATCTGTTGTCACTGTTCCTGTAGATGCAAATGCACGCATGGATATGGACGCACTTGAGAAAACTATGGCGCACCTTCAAGCTGAAGGTAAAATCGTCGCATGTGTAGTTGCAACTGCGGGTACAACCGATGCAGGCGCAATTGACCCATTGAAAGAAGTGCGTGCAATCACCAACAAATATGGCGCGTGGATGCATATCGATGCAGCATGGGGTGGTGCACTGATTCTTTCTAATGATTATCGTTCAATGTTAGACGGTATTGAACTGTCTGACTCGGTAACGCTTGATTTCCATAAGCATTACTTCCAAACGATTTCATGTGGCGCATTCTTGCTTAAAGATGAAGCGAACTATCGTTTCATGCATTATGAAGCTGAGTACTTAAACTCTGCTTATGATGAAGAGCATGGCGTTCCTAACTTGGTGTCTAAGTCACTACAAACAACTCGCCGTTTTGACGCGTTGAAATTGTGGATGACGGTTGAAGCGCTAGGTGAAGAGCTTTACGGTTCGATGATCGATCATGGTGTAGGTCTTACACGTGATGTTGCAGATTATATCAATGCAACTGACGGTCTAGAAATGCTGGTTGATCCGCAATTTGCATCGGTATTGTTCCGTGTAGTACCAGCAGGTTACCCAGCAGAATTGTTAGATACATTGAACCAAAACGTAGCAGATGAATTATTTGCTCGTGGTGAAGCGAATATTGGTGTAACTAAAGTAGGTCAAGTTCAATCTTTGAAAATGACGACTTTAAGCCCAGTAGCGACTTTAGATAACGTGAAGAATTTGCTTGCTCTTGTGCTTGCAGAAGCGGATCGTATCAAAGGCCCAATCGCTGATGGTACATATACACCTGCAATTGACTAATAGTCTTTTGCTAGTTGTAGAAGAAGGAGCTCGTAAGAGCTCCTTTTTTATTGAATTTATGAAATACTTTCTTTAGTTAAGAATTATAAGTGGAAGATATGGATAAAAAAGATTATATATTTGATTATTATGAAAATATTGTAAAATCGACTGTACAAGAATTTCTTGAAAATAAACACGATATTCGCAAAGGCAGAATAGCAGCTATTGTCTTAGATCATATGAGAGATTATTGGGCTATTTATTTAGATCAGCATGAAAAGTGGTTTATTACTGAATCAATATTGAAAGATGAAATATACGAGTTGTGTCCTGATGCTGCATTAATTAGAGATGTTTGTAATGCAACTAAGCATGGTTTATTGAGAATATCTACAAACGATAAAATTATTCCAAAATCGATTCGTTCCACCCATCAAATAAAATCGGAGCAAAATGAGGGTTTGTTTGTGGGAGGATTTGGGAGCATGTTTGGGGAGTCAAATTACGTATGTATCAACTTTGAATACGAAAAGGAAGTAAACGACAATTCTTTAAAACATAGGTTTTTATTCGAAGTGGTTGCTGTGGTTCGAGATTATTGGGAACAGAAATTAGATTATGAAAAATCCCTTACTTTTCAGGGATGAAAAGTAACAAAAATCCTTTGCAGCATTGAAGGGATGTCCTATCCCTCAGTGCTGCTTTGCGGCATCTATGCCGCTTGTCATGTGATCTGATCGTAATGAAAAATCTGATTGTTAAAATTGATTTTGCAATTAATTTAATAAAATCTACTGATATTACGTATGCCTTAAAATTAGTCTCGGCAGTTCCTTCTCCATTTGGGGGGAGCGTAGCGCATGCGGTTGAGGTAGGGTGAATTTCATCGATTAATCGCGGTTGTACATGTTTAAAAAGAGATGATATTTCTTAAGCCGCAAACAATGGACTAAAACCTTTCTTACGCAGCAGTTTGCGGTACATACTCGAACTGCGGTCCGCCGGGAAATGCGCTTCGATGCTTAAATCCAAAGGCAAATATTCAGGCTTTTGCGATTCGGACACCAAGCGGTCTTCCTCAAATATTTTCAGGTTAAAGTCGTAAGCATCTTCTATAGGCAAGTCCTTGTCATAATTACGGCAAATGGGCGCAAATAGGCGAGTAGAGCGGGCGGTCATCGGTGAAGCCGCATTCATAATCACTTGCTTGCTGTCGTTTGGAAAATGTATGGTGAGCGTTGCAGTAAAGGGTAGATGAATCTCAAAATGGCGCAGCCATTGAAAGCCGTCTTGTCCGCGCTGTTCTAAACCAATCGGATAGCGCCCGACACTGCTCCAATAATCTGCATTAAATCCTGTTGCTGTCTCAATGGTTTTATAGTCTGGCACTTCTACATTTTCAGGGTCGCCAAACGTATCGGGATGTACCCAGGCAAAATGCGCCACATCAATAAAGCCTTCGAGCTGCCGGCCTGCAAAACATTGAAAATCCACTGTTGGGCACACCAGCTGCTGAAACTCGGCTTCATCCCAATATGGCATGATAGGAATATTAGGCGTAGCATCTTTAGCGGCAGTAAGTGAGCACCATATCAGTCCATAGCGCTCAACAGCGGCATAAGTGCGCAAGTTGAAACGAGGTGAAATTTTGTGCTCAGGATGTGCAGGGATGCGATTGCAATGCCCGTGTTCACCAAAGCGTAAGCCATGATAGCGGCAGACAACGCCTTGACCATCATTCTTGCCTAAGCTGAGTGGGACGCCGCGGTGAGGGCAGGCATCTTTAGCGACAATCGGTTCATCTCCCATTTTATAAATGACGAGCGGCATATCTAAAAGCATGGTGCCATAAGGCTGTTCTGTAATGTCTCGAGCGAGTGCAATGGGATACCAATATTCTGCAAGTAAGTGCCAGTCATGTTCTTCAAAAGTCATATGCACAGGCAAGTCCGGATTAAATGTCGCATTGGCTTTACTGGTCATTTTAGGCTCTGTTTTTATGTAAACTTGCATATTGAGCGAACTAAAAACGTAATGAAATTTCAATTATTGGAATACGAGGAAATAAAAAATCGAACATGCAAATGTGCGTCATTCAGCAAAAGAGGGGAATTTGAAAAAAGAAAATAAGACAAAATATGACAAGGACATGAATTCTTACGAATAACAAAGTAGAAATAACTAAGACCAATACTTTGATAAATTTCATTACATGTTGAAAAATAAAGAATTATATTTAAATCAATGTGCAATCATCAATTATCATAAAAGCGTCATAAAGATGTAACCTAACTGTCATACTCTAAAATCAAAATGCAGATATCGAAAAAGTACAAGACTTTAAAAACAAAAGTGGCGTACTCCAATAAATGCATCAATTAAGAGAGATGAGAATGCGCTTAAATCATATCGCACTTGCTATGGTACTCACTACTGGGGCAACAGTCGCTACAACTGCAAATGCAGCTCGTGACACGATCCAAATTGCTGGTTCTTCAACTGTACTGCCTTATGCAAGTATTGTTGCAGAAGAGTTTGGTAATACATTCCCACAATTTAAAGCACCTGTCGTAGGTTCAGGCGGTACTTCAGGTGGTTTGAAACAATTCTGTAATGGTGTTGGCGACAACACAATTGACGTTGCAAACGCATCTCGTAAAATTAAAGATACTGAATTGGCTGCATGTAAAAAAGCTGGCGTTAACCAAATCTTAGAAATTAAAGTTGGATATGACGGTATCGTATTTGCTTCAAATGCGAAAAAAGCGGCATTCAAACTTCGCCCACAGCACGTATTTGCTGCGCTCGCTGCAGAACTACCATCTAAAGGTAAATTGGTTCCAAACCCATACACTCGTTGGAATCAAATCGACCCAACTTTACCAAACGAAGCAATCACTTTAGTTATTCCTGCATCAAACCACGGTACACGTGAAGTGTTCCAAGAAAAAATGGTCGATGCTGGCTGTGAAACTTATGAAGCTTTCGCAAAATTAGATAAAGATGCTCAGAAAAAAGCATGTTCAACATTCCGTAAAGATGGTCGTGTGATTGAAATCGCAGGCGACTATACAGAAACATTGGCACGCTTAAAAACTTCACCTAACGCGGTAGGCGTATTCGGTCTAGGTTTCTATGACCAAAACCGTGACAAACTACGTGTAGCAACAGTTAATAACGTTGCACCTTCTGAGAAGACGATTTTAAATGGTTCATACCCAGTATCTCGTCCATTGTTCTTCTACGTAAAAGGCGAGCACTTAAAATCAATTAAAGGCTTAAAAGAGTTCACAGAATTCTTCCTAAGCAAAAAAGTATCAGGTAAAGGTTCTAAGCTTGAAAAAGCAGGCTTAATTTCAATGTCTGATAAAGAACGCGCTGCAGTTCTTGCAAACTTTAAAGCTGGTAAAGCAGTTAAATAATTGGATTGAAACAGCCAATGGCAGGATTGACCTGCCATTGGCTTTTTGCAAAGAAACAGTTTTTTCAAGAAGGGCTTTTGAAAAAACAGTGGAGATTACATGAATCTGCTACTTATTGGTGTGTTGCTCGCAATTATTGCAATCGCTTATCAAGTTGGACTGACTAAAAGTCGCAAACTTGCAGGTAAAGGCAATAACTCAGCAATGTTGCATTCACGACCGGGCTATTATGGTGTTTTGGTCGCTTTATGGTGTGGGATTCCCGCTTTTCTAATCTTGATTGTTTGGAACTTGGTTGAACCGAGTATTTTTCAACACGTTATTTTAAATAATGTCCCTGAAAATATTCGTTTAAGTTTAGATCCTGCAAGCACGAGCGTAATGGTTGACCGCGTTCAAGCGATTGCTTCTGGTTTTGGGGTAAGTGATACACCAGCTGCATATGAACTTGCAGCAGCAGAACAGTTAAAGAAAATTGAAAACATCGGCTCATATGCAAAATTGGCCGTTGTGATTTGTGCGGCATTGATTGGTTTAGTCATGGCTAAACGCCGCATCGCAGAAAAATATCGTGCACGTAACCAAGTCGAAAAAGTCATTAATATTGCATTGGCACTGTGTTCGGGTGTCGCAATCCTGACAACAGTTGGCATTGTGATGTCGATGTTCAGTGAAGCCATGCGTTTCTTTAGTTTTGTCAGTCCACTAGATTTCTTCTTAGGCACTGAATGGAACCCCGGTTTTAGTACATCAGGGAATGCTGAAGGTAGTTATGGTTTGCTGCCACTCCTTTGGGGCACACTCATGGTTAGTGGAATTGCGCTATTGGTTGCTGTTCCAGTTGGTCTGATGATTGCGATTTACTTAGCTGAATATGCAAAGCCAAGTTTCCGTGCTTGGGCAAAACCGGCCATTGAAGTTCTCGCAGGTATTCCAACCATCGTTTACGGTGTATTTGCCTTAATGATTATTGGACCCTTTGCAAAACAGCTCGGCGCATATATCGGACTCGATATTAATGCAACCAGTGCTTTAACAGCAGGTTTTGTGATGGGGATTATGATTATCCCATTCGTTTCATCATTATCTGACGACATCATTACCCAAGTGCCTCGCGCGCTTCGTGACGGTTCACTCGGTTTGGGTGCGACAAAATCAGAAACCATTCGCCAAGTAGTGATTCCAGCCGCATTGCCGGGCATCATCGGTGCATTCTTATTGGCAGCATCTCGTGCGATTGGTGAAACCATGATTGTGGTGCTTGCAGCAGGGAATAGTCCTTTACTGCATATCAACCCACTCGAAGCGGTGTCTACCGTCACCATTACCATCGTAAACCAATTAACAGGTGATACAGACTTTGCGAGTCCTCAAGCATTGGTTGCTTTTGCACTCGGTTTAACACTGTTTGTGATTACTTTAGGTCTGAATATTGTTGCACTGTACATTGTGCGTAAATACCGTGAGCAATACGAATGAGTACGACGAATACATCAAATATGGATCAAACCTTTGATCCGCACGCAGCCGCAGAGCTTCGTGAAAAACGTAAGAAAATCATTGAAAACTCATTGGCGAAAAGACACCGTAAAGAAAATACCTTCCGTGTCTTGGGCTTTAGTGCAGTAGTGACTGGCTTATTGTTCGTCGTGCTATTGTTTGGCAGTATTTTAGCCAAAGGCTTACCAGCATTCTGGCAAAGCTCGATGACGGTGCCTGTGTTTTTTGATCCAAGTATCGTCAATGTAGGAGCGAAACCGGTTCAAAAAGAAGGTGAATCTCCTGCACAGTTCCAAGAGCGTTATATTGCTTGGCAAACTGAAATGGGCATGGTGGATTGGGATGCATTGATCGTGAATGGGATCATTGCAAAAGATCCAGCGATTGCTTCTCAACGTGATGATCTCAACAGTTTATATACCAGTTCAGAAGCTTATCGCTTACGTGACATGGTTATGGCAGATCCATCATTGATTGGCCAAAAACAAGATTTAAAAATCCTTGCAGATGCTAATGTCGATGTCTGGTTAGCAGGTAATATTGACCGTAGTTTATCTGATGAACAGCAACAATTGAGCCCAGAAGTACGCCAACTCGCAGATAAACTCAAAGCTGACGGTGTGATTACTAACTCATTTAATACTGAAATATTTAAAAATCCAGACTCTCGTAGCTCACCTGCAACTTCAGGTTTAGCAGGGGCGTTTATGGGTTCACTCTTCATGATGCTGATCGTGATCATTATTTCGATTCCAATCGGTGTAGCATCCGCAATTTACTTAGAAGAATTTGCACCTAAAAACTGGATTACCGATGTTGTCGAAGTCAACATTAACAACCTAGCAGCAGTTCCTTCGATTGTCTTTGGTTTGCTTGGTGCTGCGATCTTTATTGGTTGGATGCATATGCCGCTTTCGGCACCTGTGGTTGGTGGTTTGGTCTTAAGTTTGATGACACTTCCAACAGTCATTATTACCACACGTGCTTCACTCAAAGCTGTCCCGCCATCGATTCGTCAAGCCGCTTTAGGTTTGGGTGCATCACGTTTACAAACTGTATTTCACCATGTCTTGCCACTGGCATTACCGGGTATTTTAACTGGTGCCATTATTGGTGTTGCGCAAGCGCTAGGTGAAACTGCTCCATTATTATTGATTGGTATGAGTGCCTTTGTGGCAAGTGTACCAGCCACTCCTTTAGATCAATCCACTGCATTACCTGTACAAATTTTCCTTTGGCAAGGTAACGAACTACGTAACTTCTTTGAAGGGCGTACCGCAGCAGCAATCATTGTACTTCTTGCTCTCATGATCGGCTTAAACAGTTTAGCGATCTGGTTACGTAAGAAATTTGAAGTACGCTGGTAATTGAGGGCATTATATGAATAGCATCGTTACAACAGAAAAGAATTCCTTAGATCAGGATAAGTCCGTGAATCCAGAACAAACACAATTTACCTCTGCTCAGGGCAGCCAAAAGCAAACAAATACTGCGTTTGTGTCACAATTCGATACGCAATCTAGCGCGAAAAAAGATGCGAAATCGACCAATGTGAAAATCAGTACCAATGATGTGCATGTGTACTATGGCGAATCTGAAGCGATCAAAGGCATTGATCTGAACATTTATGAAAATGAAGTGATCGCTTTTATTGGACCGTCTGGTTGTGGTAAGTCAACGTTTCTACGTACGCTCAACCGTATGAATGACACGATTGATTCTTGTCGTGTGACAGGGCAAGTGCTCATGGATAATCAAGATATCTATGATCCAAATCTTGATGTGGTGTTACTTCGTGCCCAAGTGGGTATGGTTTTCCAAAAGCCGAACCCATTCCCAAAGTCAATTTTTGACAATGTCGCTTATGGTCCTAAACTGCATGGATTGGCACGTGACAAATACGACATGGAAGAAATTGTTGAAAATAGCCTACGTAAAGCAGGGCTTTGGGATGAAGTGAAAGATCGTTTGAGCCAACCGGGTACGGGGCTTTCAGGTGGTCAACAGCAACGTCTTTGTATTGCGCGAACCATTGCAGTCAGTCCTGAAGTGATTTTGATGGATGAACCCTGTTCAGCACTCGATCCGATTGCAACAGCAAAAGTAGAAGAACTCATCACTGAACTTTCAGCGCAATATACCATTGCGATTGTGACACACTCGATGCAGCAAGCAGCGCGTGTATCTGATCGTACTGCTTATTTCCATTTGGGAGATTTGATTGAAGTGAATTCCACTGAAAAAGTCTTTACCCAACCGGATCATCAGCTTACAGAAGCCTATATTACTGGTCGTTTTGGCTAATCTAGTCTGTCTAAAAAAGAGCCGAAAGGCTCTTTTTTTATGAAGTCAATAATTAGGTCAAAAAGTCTTGATAGAAATAAAATACTCAATTTGGCTCAATGAGAATTATTTTCAAAAAATAGATTGAATTTTTGTGATGCAACCCACATGTTATACAACATAAATATGAATTAAATGAGTTTCAATTTTATGCTATTTCATAATCCCAAGTTGCCTGCGGAAATTCGTGTAAGCCACTTAAATGCACGTATTAATGAACAACGAAAAAAAATTGCGCAAACCACTGCATCTAAACTTGAGCTGCTGCAACTAAGCCAACAATTATCAAAAGAAGCGCGCGCACGTAAAAAGAATAACCAAAAAATTTATGTGATCGATTTTAATGGTGATACCGCTGCATCTGCGGTGACAAGTCTACGTGAAGAAATTACCCTGATTTTAGCGACTGCAAAAGCTGGGCGCGACCGCGTAGTTTTACGTTTAGAAAGTCCGGGCGGGATGGTGCATGGCTATGGTCTAGCTGCTGCACAATTGGTACGTTTACGTGATGCTGGATTTAACTTAACCATTTGTGTGGATAAAGTTGCTGCAAGCGGTGGCTATATGATGGCCTGCATTGCAAATGAAATCGTTTCAGCACCATTTGCTGTGGTGGGTTCGATTGGTGTGGTTGCACAAGTGCCGAACTTTAACCGTTTATTGAAAGAAAAACATATCGATTTTGAACTGTATACCGCGGGTCAGTTCAAACGTACCGTAACGATGTTTGGTGAAAATACGGCTGAAGGTAAAGCCAAATTTGAAGAAGAGTTACAGCAAACCCATAACTTGTTTAAACACTTTGTTGAAAAATACCGTCCTCAGCTCAATGTCGATAAAGTTGCAACTGGTGAGCATTGGTATGGTCAAGATGCCATTGATCTTAATCTAGTCGATAAGCTCCAAACGTCAGATGAATATCTGTTAAGTCTCATGCCACAACATGATGTATATATGATTGAAACCCGCAAAAAGCCAACCCTTGGTGAGAAGTTAGGCTTACAAGCAGCGCAAATTGCGGACTCATTGGTTCCTGCAGTCATGTCTAAAGTGATGGAGTCATTGAGCAAAGCCAATTCGAGTCTCGTGCAGTTGCGTGATCCAAAACTCTAAAATTTTTTTGTTATGAAGTATTTAAAGCCCACCTTGGTGGGCTTTTTTTTATGCTAAATGACGCTACTTTGAAAATTGCAGCAAGCGCGGCTAATAAACAGCAATCATTTATAAATACTTTGATAATTTTGATTATCCAAACTTGGCTGAATCTAAAATATTATAATGGATAGAACCATAGAAACCGCTGTTATTGGCGTAGAATTTAAGGTGAAAAATTAAATAAAAATAATTCTGATGAATTAACATCCAGAATGGTTTGTCTGTTCAGCACCAATTTGATAAGGTACTTAACTAATTATTTATTAGATGTTTACTACATAATAACACTGAGGGCGAAATGACAAAAATTGTCGTGATATCAAAGAAAGATCAAACGATTTTAAAAGAAACTCAGGCCACAAAAATACAAATATCTCAACCGTCTGTTATTCAGTTAGAACTCAAGCCAGCCGATATTCAGTCGATCCATCGGGTCGGAAATCAATGTGTGATTACCCTGAAAAATGGTCAAAAAATCGTGATTGATCATTTTTATACAGATGACTTTGGCTCTGATAATTCTTTGGTTTTACATAGTGGGCCAGAGCAATTTGAGCTAGTCGAAATGGATGTCGATGGCAAAACGGTGAGCTATCGTTCAGTGAATGAATTTGCGCAGCCTTTATCTGCATCGACACAGTTAAATCAGGTGACAACACCTGCTCAAGCTACGGAAGTTGCAAGTGAAGATGATGGTTCGCCATCACTACTTAAAGCAGGATTGGCGATCTTAGGTGCAGAAGCTGTATATCTATTGGCATTTGACAAAGAAGATGATAAATCCTCTAGCAATGACAAAACAGCGCCAAGTACGCCAACTGGAAGTTTTGATAGTGACGGAAAAGTCGTGTCCGGTAAGGCGGAAGCTGGTGCAACAGTTTATATCGTAGATGCGAAAGGTAATACGATTGGTCAATCTAAAGCAGATGCTGATGGCAACTATAAAATTACTTTAGATGACCCGATTACAGACGGCAATCGCGTGATTTTGTACGCTAAAGACAAGGCGGGAAATAGTTCACAATCGACGATATTGACGGGTAGTAAAGATACGATTGTACCAGACGCAGCAAATGCACAAGTGGATGAAAGCGGTAAGTTTGTCTCAGGTTCTGCCGAAGCGGGTGCAAAAGTTTATATTTATGCTGCAGATGGCACAACACTTTTAGGTGGGCCTGTGACGGCGGCAAGTGATGGCAATTTCTCCATTACATTAAGTGATACTTTAGAAGCGGGTGAGACGGCTAAAGTTATCGTAGAAGATAAAGCTGGCAACAAATCTGAAGCGCAGTCAGTTGAGATGGGCAAAGATACGCTTCGACCTGATCAACCGAAGATTGAAGTGAATAAAGCCGGAACTGAACTGGTTGGTACTGCCGAAGCCAATAGCACCATTCAAATCTTAGATGCAAATTTACAAGTCATTGCTACCACTACGGTAGATGCCAATGGTCAATTTAAACTGACATTGTCCCCAGCACTGTCGGATAGTAATAAGACAACCATTATTGTGGTTGATGCAGCAGGCAATCAATCGGTACCTTTAAATGTCAGTGCTGGAACGGATAATACGGCACCCGTCGCG
The DNA here is from genome assembly GCF_002018365.1 of Acinetobacter amyesii. Lineage (GTDB taxonomy): Bacteria > Pseudomonadota > Gammaproteobacteria > Pseudomonadales > Moraxellaceae > Acinetobacter > Acinetobacter amyesii. Next base: position 50,676 of record NZ_MVKX01000005.1, on the reverse strand, counting down.
CCAACAGCAACAATCAATACAGATGGTACAGAGGTGTCAGGAAGCGCTGAAATAGGTGCCAAAATTACCATTAAAAACAGTGCAGGAAATACGCTTGGTACTGCAACTGTAGGCGACGATGGTCGCTATACGGTGAAATTAAGCAGCGCAATAACAGATAATAATGTTGTCCAAGTGACTGCGACAGATGCGGCTGGCAATAGCTCAAAGAGCACGCAAGTGATTGGGACAAAGGACACCATTGCGCCATCCGCGCCGACATTAACGATTGTGTATGATGATCGCGAGACTACAAAGCTCACCATTAAACAGGGGGAGAGCACTCAAGATTCAACCCCAAGTTTTGAAGGCAAAGGTGAGGCCAATGCCACGATTACCATTTATAAAAATGGAGTCGCAGTGGCAACCGTCAAAGCAGATACCAGTGGAAAATGGTTGTATACACCAGAATCTGACTTAGCGGCAGGTAAGTATAGCTATAGTTTTACCCAAACGGATCTGGCTGGAAATACCAGTGCCAAAAGCTCTGCATTTGATTTTACCGTTGAAGCGATGACAGTTGCCAAAGCGAGTTTATTCTTGATGTCAGAAGAACAGGCTTCGGTTGAATTACATGATCAGGCATCAATGTTAACAGATGATAATAGTGTGTTTGATGTACTTGCGCAGCACAGTGTTTCGAGCTTTGGCTTAAATGAAACAAGCTCTTTTATTTCTGATGATCAAATCGATTTGAACAGCTTATTGAGCAATCAAGAGCCAAACAATGCTCTTGATGTAATATCAGATGATTCATCTTATTTAAATGCGTCTATCAATCCTGTATCGGGTGGGACAGCAGTTTCGAATGCAGCGTTCCAAACAGCATGGGGCACATTAGATCCGTTAGATCAATCCTTAAATGTGCTACCACTCTATTAATAATTAATACATCCATTCATGAATATAGCGATAAAAAGCACTCTGATGAGTGCTTTTTTATTTAAGATTTTTTCTGATTGAAATATAAAATGCCGCCAGTGATCATCGCACCGAGTGTTGCGAGCAGCATATCTTTATGCGCATCCCAAATATCACCTTGTTGCCCATTATAATTTTCAGCTTCTTCTGGTGATAAGCCAATGGCAATCAGCCATTCGATCCATTCATAAAATAAACTGGTCGCCATGACGAATTGTACGACCAATAAAAAGAGTGTTCCGGCTTTTAATTGCGGTAGCCAGATTTGAAATATGCGATAAAAGAACGGATAGAGCAGCAATCCATAGGCAAGATGTACAAGCCGATCATACATATTCCGCGTCCATCCCATGCTTTGGTCAAGGTTGAAACCGAATAGAGTTTGTGTCCATTCAGAATAAGGTACATAAGAATATAAATAATGGGCACCGATGACATGAATCAATAAAAAGCCAAGATACAGGCAAACAGTTGCGAAACTTAGCCCTATTTTATAAAGGAAAACGAGCAGCACGATCAGCATAAACGCAGTGCCAATTTGATGGAGGATATACGCTTCCATTTCTAAAGGTTGGATACTGGCGATCATAATGGCAAGAGTTAATAACGCAAAAGCTAAGATGTGCTTAAGTTTTAATTTGAAATCAATCATGAAAAGGCAAAGCTCAAAATTTTTATCGGTGTGCAGTGGTTATAATTCGCGGCAAGTATAGCCATAATGTGATGAAAGGTGTTAGTTCGAGGGCGCTAGAATTTGTGCATTAATTTTTCAAATGTCATCAGCTAGCTACTAGGGATAAGTATTTTCAAAAAGATTGTATTAAACTCAGATGTATATCGAAGTATATATATTTGGAAGTGACTATGGCCGTTGTTGATGCATTTATTGCGACTCAAAATTGTTATTTTAACTATGAGTTTGAAGAACTTTATTTAACAGATGATTTTCCAGAAGAGCTCTCTGTGTCTTTGCGCGGCATGATGTTTCGCCATGAGATTCAATATCCTGAAGCCACATATTATGTTTATTACTCAGATGTTTTAACAGGCTGTGAATTACAACGAATGAAAGATGATTGGGCGAAATATTGCCCTGCAGAATAAAATTACTTCTAAATTTTCTCTATACTTATAGGAGATGAGAATCCTCAGAGTATATTCTAAGTTCGCAAGGGAGAGGTGGATAGTCTCATCTCCTTGCGGAGCATGCTCCTCATCTCAAAGAGAGAAGGAGTATATAGGTGGAAATAAAAAACGAGGCATGAAGCCTCGTTTTTTTTGATCTATCTAAAATTAGATTTTAGAAATCAGATCTTAGAAATTAAATCAGCAACTTGTTTTGCTTGAGTCGATGCATTACCTGTATAAGTCGCAGGTGTCATTTCTGCAAGACGCGCACGGTCAGTAGCAGGAACAGCTTCAAGCTCATTACCATTTACGAAATCAACCATCATGTCGCGAGTCATTGCTTGACCACGAGTTAGGGCTTTAAGTTTTTCGTATGGTTTTTCAACTGCATAACGACGCATAACAGTTTGAATAGGTTCAGCAAGTACTTCTTGCGCATGGTCAAGGTCTTCTAGAATACGTTGAGCATTCAATTCAAGTTTACCAATACCTTTAGAGCAAGCTTCAAAAGCGATTAAGCTTTGTGCAAAACCAACGCCCATATTACGAAGAACAGTAGAGTCAGTTAAGTCACGCTGCCAGCGAGATACAGGAAGTTTTTCGCCTAAATGCGCAAGTACTGCATTTGCAATACCCAAGTTACCTTCAGAGTTTTCGAAGTCAATTGGGTTTACTTTATGCGGCATAGTTGAAGAACCAACTTCACCTTCTTTCAAACGTTGTTTGAAGAACCCAAGTGAGATGTAGCCCCAAACGTCACGGTTAAAGTCGATCAAAATGGTGTTGAAACGACGTAGCGCATCAAAAAGTTCCGCCATGTAGTCATGTGGTTCGATTTGAGTGGTGTACGGGTTAAATTCTAAGCCTAAAGATTCAACAAATGCTTGTGAATGAGCAGGCCAGTTAATTTCAGGGTAAGCAGAGTAGTGCGCGTTGTAGTTACCTACTGCACCATTGATTTTACCAAGTAATTCAACTTGTTTGAATTGTTTGATTTGACGTGCAAGGCGGTAAGCCACGTTCGCCATTTCTTTACCCAAAGTTGTTGGGCTTGCAGTTTGACCATGTGTACGAGACAACATTGGTTGTTCAGCGTGTTGTTCAGCCAAAGCAACGATTGAATCGATGATTTGCTGCATTGCTGCAACTAAAACTTCACGGCCATTTTTAAGCATTAAAGCATGAGACAAGTTGTTGATGTCTTCAGATGTACATGCAAAGTGAATGAATTCTCCAGCATTTTTAAGCTCATCGATATGTGCGATTTGCTCTTTTAAGAAGTACTCAACTGCTTTTACGTCATGGTTTGTTGTACGTTCAATTTCTTTAATGCGGTTTGCATTGTCTTCAGAGAAGTTCGCAACAATTGCATCAAGCGCAGCGTTAGTTTCAGCACTGAACGCTGGAACTTCAGTGATTTCAGGACGGTTTGCAAGCGCTTGTAACCAACGCACTTCAACAGTCACACGAGCATGGATTAAACCAAACTCAGAGAGGAAGGGACGTAGAGCATCACATTTGCTTGCGTAACGTCCATCTAATGGAGAAAGTGCGGTTAAAGCGTTCATAGCGATTCCTTAAATTTTGGAATTAAACGTAAAACAAAAAGCCCGTACTGCATCAGTTAAACCACCTGATACTGTAAACGGGCAAGATCTTGAATATCTTGTAGTAGCTTGCGCTTACTGAAAATCATACCCCATGAGCTACCACCGAGCTGACGCCATAAATGTGCCATTTGTAAGCCGGTAAATAAGGTGGCGCGAATGCGATTGGTATGAGAGGTGTCTTTAAATGCTTCGGCATTACCACGAACCATAATACGTGGATTAATTTGGCCGGCAGTTTCAATATAGGTTTGCGCTAAATTGGCAATGATACTTGGATGTAAATAATTATTATCGAAAAAAGAAAGCTGTCTTAGAATTTTTTGTTGGGATTGTTCAATGATTTCTACAAATTTAGGATTGCTATAGACTTTCTTTTCTAACTGCAATAATGCCATCGCATACGTCATGGGTAGCTTGGTATTGGCAAGTTTAGGCAGTCTAGATTTGGGAGAAGTATTGAAGGGCTGAGTAATGCTACTTTCTAAAGTCTTTAAACCCAGCGAAATATCTGCCAAACCACTAAAAAAATCGAGCGTCTGACTAGACTGATTAGACTTAGGACGGATATTTAAACTGGCTTTAATGAGATGTTCAAAATAAAAGTTACCGCTTTCCCCGATACTCTGTTGACCAGTCAATGCAGTCATATGCGTAAGCTGTGTTGCTTGAAATACAGCAGCTAACGCCAATGCACGATTTTGGCGAGTATTCAGAGTCTGAGGCTGTTGAAACGGTAACTCTGTCATCCGAAACAATCCTTATTCAATAAAATCCGGTTTAGGCGCATTGGTATGATGAATCACACCGCCACCTAAACAAACTTCACCGGTGTAGAACACCACACTTTGACCCGGTGTAACAGCACGTTGTGGCTCATCGAATTCGACACGCACACCATTTGGTGCTCTAAGGTCTTTAAATATTGTACAGTCTTGGTCAGGCTGACGATAACGAGTTTTCGCTGTGCAGCGGAAGCCTGATTGAGGAATCTCTTGTTCACCAGCCACCCAATCAATCGCTTCAGACCATAAAATGGTGCTTTGCATGAGTGGATGTTCATGACCTTGACCAACGATTAGGCGGTTACCTTCGATATCTTTATGCAGTACAAACCAAGCGCCTTCTTCAGCACCTTTTAGACCACCAAGACCGATGCCACCACGTTGGCCGAGCGTATAGTACATTAAGCCGTGATGTTCACCAACCTCTTTACCCGTATCTAGGACGATTTTTCCGGGTTGAGCAGGTAAATATTGCTTTAAGAAGTCATTAAATCGACGTTCACCAATAAAGCAGATTCCTGTTGAATCTTTTTTCTTCGCGGTGATTAGACCTAATTCTTCAGCGATTTTACGCACTTGAGGTTTTTCAATTTCACCCACAGGGAATAATGTTTTGTTAATTTCACGACCATGCACTGCATGTAGGAAATAGGTTTGGTCTTTGTTGTTGTCTAGACCACGTAGTAGAGGAGCATACTCTTCACCACGTGAATTTTTTAGCGTTTCACCACGGCGGCAATAGTGGCCTGTCGCAATAAAGTCAGCGCCTAAGTTGACAGCATGGTCGAGAAATGCACGGAATTTAATTTCTTTGTTGCAGAGAATATCTGGGTTTGGTGTACGACCTGCGGCATATTCTTCTAAGAAATGCTCAAAGACACGGTCCCAATATTCCATCGCAAAGTTTGCGGTATGAAGTTTGATACCAATTTTGTCACAAACGGCTTGAGCATCGGCAAGATCTTCCATTGCCGTACAGTATTCCGTGCCGTCATCTTCTTCCCAGTTTTTCATGAAAAGACCTTCAACTTGATAACCTTGTTGAAGTAAAAGTGCTGCAGATACAGAAGAATCTACACCACCAGACATACCGACGATGACACGTTGTTGCATAGGATTAAGCATCCAAATTTGAAATTAAGGGAGAATTTTGGTGCTCGTAAATGAGCGATAAAGGAAATTTTTGACCTGAAAGAGCATCTTGCACAGCTTTGATGACTAATGGACTGCGCGCACGGGCAGACTCAATGAGTTCATCAAGCGTCATCCATACTGCACCGACAATACCTGTGTCTAATTGTGCATCGGCATGGTGCTGAATGTCTTTAGCTAAGAAACAGAAACGGAAATAAGTACGATCAGGGAACATCGGGGGAGTATAAGTATACATGCCTAGAAGGTTCGTGATTTCTACATCGTGACCTGTTTCTTCCATGGTTTCTCGAATGGCTGCTTCAATGATGGTTTCGCCAGCTTCGACATGACCTGCAGGTTGATTAAATACAGTATGGGTCACACCTTCTGTATGTTCTTCAACAAATAGGAATTTTCCGTCTTTTTCAACGACTGTCGCAACAGTGACGTGAGCAGTCCAAGCGGTCATAGAAAAGCACCATGGGGTAAAAACGCTATTCTACAAAATTTAGGGAGCGGTGGCTATGATTGATTTTTTTCTTAATTTCTTTTGTTTATAGTAAGAAAAATTGTTAAATAAATAAAAGTGTATTGTTTAATTATTTAGTGAAATTATAGTTTTAGCCCAGTACTGACCGAATTGTTATAGATTTAACATTACAGCTTTTTAAAATACTTGCTTTAAAAAGCAGTAATGTTAAATATTAAAATCTTTATTCTATGAAGGGAATTTTACTATCTCGAGGCAAATCTGGGAATAATGTGTAAATCATATCAGGATTCTTTTGAAGACCCGCACCATCAATGTATTTCCACTCCTTACTTTCAATTGGACGTACTGCAAGCATGAAGGAAAGATCACCTGTAATTTTTCGGCCATTCATAGAAATCGTGACTTGTTTAGGTACGGCACAAAACTCATTTCTACCAATGATATAACTTTGTTTTGGAGGATGAGTGTCAACTTGAGAGACATATATTTTATTTTGTTTAAAGGAGTTTGCAGCAAGTTCTAATATTGCATTATATTTCTCTTTACCGCCTGCATAATTGATAATAGATGAATCTGTTTTTTCGGTGACTAATGCATAATTACCCTTATTCAAGGCTGTGCCGATATCTTTAATTTCTTTGGCAATGATTTTTTCATAATCATCTTTACACTGCGTTGAATTCGCAAAAGCAGTTGTAGAGGTTAAAATTACGCCTGCAAAAAATATTCTAGTAATGAATAAAGTATAAGGTTTAATCAACATTAAAGAGTTACTCTGTATTTGAATTTGTCTGTCAATGAAGCATTTAGACATAAGCTGGAACTGTTAAAACTAAAAACGAATGCGTATATTATTTATTTTGATCAAGATAATTATTCGACACTTTCACATAATTCTGTGCTGAATAAGGCAAGAATGCTTTTTCTTTATCCGTCAGTGGACGCACTTTTTTGACTGGACTGCCCACATATAAATAACCACTTTCCAAAACTTTATTAGGTGGAACAAGTGAACCAGCACCAATCATCACATCATCTTCAACAATTACATCATCTAAAATAATCGTACCTATACCGATTAAAACACGATTACCAATCGTACAACCATGTAATTTCACGTGATGACCAATCGTCACATCTTCACCAATAATCAGTGGAGAACCTTCAGGCTTATCGGCTTTTTTATGACTCACATGCAACATTGAGTGATCTTGCACATTAGAATTTTTACCAATACGAATGTGGTTTACATCACCACGAATCACAGCAAATGGCCAAACTGAAACATTTTCAGCCAATACAACATCGCCAATCACCACTGACATTTCATCGATATAGCAAGAGTCAGCAATATGTGGAACAGTGTTTAAATAAGGGCGGATGTTTTGGCTCATAGGTAAGTCATCTACAGGTTTTTAGGCAGTATAAAATAAAAAAGCACCTAGACCGAAATCTAGATGCTTTCACTTTAGTCTTAATATCGAGTTTTCATCAAACTTAGAATAAGTTGCTAAAGAATTGTTTGATGTGATCAATCATTTTTGCAAAGAAACCAGCTTCTTCTACATTTTGTAGAGCAACAAGCGGTTTTTCAGCAATGACTTTGCCATTAAGTGTTGCAACGTATTTACCAACCACTTGACCTTGTTTTAAAGGAGCAGTCAATTTAGGTTGAACAACCAATTGAGTTTTAATGGCGTTCGCTTCGCCTTTAGGCATTGTCACGTTAAAGTTTTCAGCTAGGCCAACTTGAACTTCATTGTCTTTACCGTACCAAACTTTTGCTTTTGCAAGTACTTGTTTAGCAGGTTGAACTTTTACAGTTTCAAAGTTTGCATAACCCCAAGCTAAAATTTCACGTGTTTGAGATGCACGCTCATTCATGCTTGGCGCACCAAAGATTACTGAAATTAAGCGTAATGGACCACGTTTAGCTGAAGTTGTTAAGCAATAGCCCGCTTCTTCAGTATGACCAGTTTTCAGGCCATCTACACTTGGGTCAGTATAAAGCAGGGCATTACGGTTGCCTTGTTTAATGCCGTTAAATGCAAATTCTTTTTCAGAATAGATCGGATAGTATTTTGAACTGTCATGAATGATATGTTGCGCAAGAGTCGCCATATCTTTAGCAGTCGAAAAATGACCTTCAGCTGGCATACCTGTCGCATTGATGAATTGAGTATTCACCATGCCAATACGTTTTGCTTCTTGGTTCATCATGTGGGCAAAGGTGCCTTCATTGCCGGCAATATGTTCTGCCATAGCTTTAGAAGCATCATTACCCGACTGAATGATAATACCGCGTAACATTTCTAACGCAGTTGCAGTGCCGTTGAGCGGAACGTACATACAAGACTCAGTGCTGCTACCGCGACACCAAGCCGACTCATTCATACGTACTTTTTCATTTTCAGTTAGTTCACCGCTTAATAACTTTTGTTCAATGATGTAACTGGTCATCATTTTTGTCATTGAAGCAGGAGCTAATTTTTCGTTTTCATTTTTAGAAGCAAGGATTTGCCCTGTCTCATAGTCCATCAGCACATAAGATTTATTATTCAATTCTGGAGGTGCAGATAAGACGGTTGCCGCAAAAGAGAAGCTAGGTGCTAGTAGCAATGCGGCAAGGGCGGTTTTTCGGGTCATTCTGGGTGGTTCCAATAACTTAGGTATAAGCACAAAGAGCCTAGCATTTTAGGACAAAGCTAGGCGGACTGCTATGGGGTGCAAGCGCTTATTTTAAAAGTATTGTAACCAATTGGTATTATTTGCTGTAAGCAGTCAATTCTTTGCAAATCGCACCATTTTTCTTGTCGCCAGCTTTCTTCGCATCAGACTGCGCTTCTTTTAAAGCTTCTTTAAAACTTTTTTGTTTGCTGAGCTGTTGTAAGGCATTTACAGGGTTCTTTTCATTCGGCATATATTCTTTGGCTAATTTTGCATAACCTGCTTCAAACTTTGGTTGATCTTTGTCATTCACCAGTTTTGGACAAACTTCAGAAAGTACATAAATAGCTGCAAGTTCTTGACTGGTCACTTGAGGTGTAGGTGTCACTTCAATTTTTTCATCTGCGGCATGTGCAGACATGGTGGTGAACGCAAAAGCAGAAAGGCTAAGGGCACAAAGAGATTTTACAAAAGAGTTTTTCATTTAAATAACCTGTGAAATAACTTAGAAGATATCAAATAGCTAAAATTTATTTGCCTAGCTTAATCATATTTTGGGTAGAGATCAGTAGAAAATTGTATTGAAGCTGTTTAGAAATCAATACATTGTGAAAGAAAAAAGGATGAGGCTATAAAGCGTCATCCTTTTTTGGGCAGGTTTGATGCAATTAGGACTAACCTATTCAGAGGGCGTCCAAATCAGATTGATCAATTAACCTTCATAACTTAAAACGTCATCACAAACTGATTTTTGTTCAGCTTTATCAGTTTCTTTAGCAGCTTGACGTGCTTCTTCAAGAACTGATTTATATTCGCTGTCAGACTGTAGTTTTTCTAAAGTCATTGATTTGTCAGAATAATCAGCAAGATATGTTTTAGTGAGTGCTTGAATGTTGGCATCAAATTTTGCATTTTGACCAATAATCGCAGGGCATACTTCTAACATGACTTGTGCAGATGCAATATCTTCTTTTACGATGGTATTGGCTTCTTCTTGAGTGAAGTCATTGTCTGCGACCACAGTTTGAGTCATGCAAGCTGCTAGAGCAAAGCCCAATAAACCACGAAGTGCTACGGTTTTATTCATTTTGTACACACACATTTATGCTGGATGTTGAAATGTAAATATATATAATTATTCATATATTTCAATAAAATGTTCTTGCGAGTCATTTTTAATTTTTTAGTAATGGAAATTTAGTTGTGAATATATTAATTGCCAATGATGATGGCGTTTTTGCTCCCGGTATCCAAGCTTTAGCACATGCATTGCGTCCTCTCGGTCGTGTGGTGATTGTTGCGCCTGAAAGTGAACGCAGTGGTTTTTCAAGTGCACTGACTTTAGATCGACCATTACGACCTGTCGAAATTGCACCAAATATGTGGGCGGTAAATGGCACACCTGCGGACTGTGTGTATTTATCAATGAATGGTCTGTTCGATTTTGAATTTGATCTGGTGGTGAGTGGAATCAATAGCGGCGCAAATCTGGGTGATGATGTGCTTTATTCAGGGACAGTGGGTGCTGCATTTGAAGGTCGTTTAATGAAACAACCTGCGCTAGCCGTGTCTTTGGCTGGGCCGAATGTGCGTAGTTATAACAACCCTGAAGATTATGCCGTAGCTGCACAATGGGTGCATGACTTTATTGCCAATGGTTTACCTGCGCTACCTGCACGACATATTTTTAATATCAATATTCCAGATGTCGCTGAACTTCAAGGCACTAAAGTGACTTATCAAGGGCGACGTTTACAGTCCAAACCGATTACCAGTCATGTAGACCCGCGTGGTCGTCAAGTCTATTGGATTGGCTTGGCAGGTGAGGCTGTGGCAGAGCCTAAAAAAGGCTTAACGCATATCGAATCAGACTTCTTTGCAGTTGCAAATGGTTATGTCAGTGTAACGCCTATACAAATGGATGCTACAAACTATGAGATTTTGAATAACTTGCACTCAGAGTTATCTAAATCTTAAGTATTAATGTTATAACTTTGTGAAAATGGTTATGCCGCAACTTTTTTAGAGTGGATTTTTGCTAATCTTAGCCCATTCATAATGACTATATTTGAATTATTAGTGAGGAAGATGATGTCCCTGGTGTCACAATATCGCGTTATTGCCGCTCCTGCAGCATTATTTAAGACCCTTGTTTTATCTGCTGCGGTTGTTACGACTTTGGTCATGACTGGCTGTGCGTCAAAACCACAAATTAATAATGCGACCCGTTATGCGACTGCTCCGGATTATTATACAGTTCGTTCGGGAGATACTTTAAGTGGCATTGCCGCTCGCTATGGTTTGAGCTATGTCAGCATTGCAGAAATGAATGATATTTCGCAACCTTATCGCATCTATGTTGGACAATCCATTCGCCTTAAAAATGGTGGCTCACGTCGTACAACGTCTACGCAAGCCATGACCCAAGCGGCACCAATTCAACGCCAAACGATTGCTATGCCAACGCAAACAGCGCCCGTGACGCAAGCTTCAACCATACCATCGACAGTTACTCGAACCACCGTACCAACACCTGTGGTCAGTTCATCTAGTTTACGATGGGTGAGTCCAGTATCGCGTCCTACGGTATTGCAAGGTTATAACTTGGCATCGAATGTGAAAGGAACACGTTACGCAGGCAATACCGGTGACGCTATTTTTGCAGCAGCAGATGGTCAAGTGGTTTATGCCGCTGATGGCCTTAAAGAGTACGGCAATTTAATTTTGGTGAAGCACATTAATGGCTATATCACCGCTTATGCACATAACAGTAAAATGAATGTCAAAAGTGGTGATACTGTGAAAGCAGGGCAGCAAATTGGTGAGATGGGCTCCTCGGGTACAAACCGTACGATGCTTGAGTTTCAGGTACGTTTAGATGGTAAACCAATCAATCCAACTGCAGTTTTACCAAATAATTAAATATATAATGCAAAAGCAAAATATCCCCGTATAATACAATGAGTTGCTTTTATCGAAAGATGAAGCTTCTCATAAGTTTATGAGGGAAATTTATGTTAGATCAACTTCGAGCAATGGGTGTCTTTGCTTGCGTTGTGGAAAAAAATTCGTTTAGCGGCGCTGCTCGTGAGTTAGGTATTACCACGAGTGCCGTGAGTCAGCAAATCCGCTCACTAGAGCAGGATATGGAAGTCATTCTTTTACATCGTTCAACACGTAAGTTAAGTTTGACAGAAGCTGGACAAGCTTTTTTTCATAGTTGCCAAGAGATGCTATCTGCCGCAGAGCGCGGCAAAATTCGTATCAATGAACTTCGTGACGACTTAGTCGGTGAATTACGTATTGCATCGACACCAGAACTTTGTGCGAATCATGTGATTCCTGCATTGTCACATTGGATGTCAGCACATCGTGGTTTATCCGTTCATCTAGAAGCAGATAATCAATATATCGACTTAATTGATGGACGCATTGATATTGCGCTACGAATGAGTTCAAAAATTGATGATCAACAGTTTCATGTGGTGCCATTGGCACATGTTGAACAAGTTCTCGTTGCTGCACCAAGCTATATCAACCAAACCAGTTTAATTACACGACCAGAAGATTTACAAAATCATGATATGGTTCAAATAAATTTGGTTAAAAACTTTCAGCATTTTGCATTTGAAAATGCAGTGACGAAAGAGCAGGTTGCATTGGATGTGCATTCCCGATTTACAACAAATAATGTATTTGCTGCAAAAGCAATGTGCCAACAAGGACATGGCATTGCAAGAATATTATATCTAGATACGCAAAAAGACTTATTAAACGGTTCTCTTGTTGAAGTTTTACCAGAATGGCGCTTACCATCATTCACTCTATATGCTGTGATGTCTAAACGTGATCAACAGCCTACCAAGATTCATCGTTGCCTAGATGCATTAAAATTGTATTTCAGTCAATTACCGGGCGGACGTGTATACCAAGAAGCCTCATAAGAACAATAAAGCTTGAAAAAGTTATAAAAAAAGCCGCAATTAGCGGCTTTTTTTACTTTCGGCATAAATTAGGCTAGAAAGTTTTTCACCATTTTAACAATGCGTTCAATCAAGATATCCGCTTGTTCTTTATTAATGTTCAGCGTAGGCAATAAACGAATCACAGAACCTGCTGTTACGTTAATAATCAAGTGATGCTCATCACGTGCAATATTCACAAGTTCACCACATGCTTTTGGTAATTCAATGCCGACCATTAAACCAAAACCACGAACAGTTACGTTTTGCTCGGCAAGTTGCTCTGTGAATTGCTCAACAAGGTATGCACCCATATTTGCAGCATTTTCAACAAGGTTTTCTTTTTGAATAGTATCAATCACGGTATAAACCACACGTGAACCTAATGCTGTACCGCTATAAGTTGAACCGTGGTTACCCGCTGTTAAAACGCCAACTCCACGACCTTGAGTCATGACTGCGCCGATAGGGAAACCATTACCTAGACCTTTAGCTGTAGTTAGCACGTCAGGAACAATATTGGTGTGTTGATACGCAAAGTATTTACCTGTACGACCATTACCTGTTTGCACTTCATCAAGCATCATTAACCAGTTGTGCTGATTACAGATTTGACGAATTTCTTCGAGGTAGCTAAAACCTTGAGGTGCAGTGTTTACACCACCTTCACCTTGGATCGGCTCAACCAAAATCGCTACGATGTCAGGGTGGTGGATCGCTGCTTCTTCAATGGCTTCGATATCACCGAAAGGTACACGAATAAAACCTTCAACTAATGGGCCAAAGCCTTCTTGAACTTTTTTGTTACCTGTCGCAGATAAGGTTGCCATGGTACGACCATGGAATGAATGATCAGCAACGATAATTTTAGGTGTTGCGATACCTTGCATATGACCAAATTTACGTGCAATTTTGATTGCACCTTCATTTGATTCTGCACCACTATTTGAGAAGAAAACTTCTTCCATACCCGCAACTTCTGCTAATTTTTGCGCCGCAGCCGTTTGCCAAGGCACTTCAAATAAGTTACTGGTATGAATGAGGGTCGCTGCCTGTTCAGCAATTGCTGCTGTAATTGCAGGATGTGAGTGACCTAAACCACAAACAGCGATACCTGTCAGTGCGTCTAAGTATTCTGTGCCATCTGCAGTATACAGGTGAGCACCTTGACCTCGGACAAAGCTGATCGGTTGGCGGCCAAAGACTGGCATCAAGTGCGATGGTTGATCAGTTTGTACTGGGGCAAGGGTAATGTTATTCATGACTAACTCTAATTTGTCAGGTGATTGAAATAATATAGAGGAGACGCCATATATATATGAGCATCAAGAGGTCTATATAAGCAAAATATGGCTCACTTGAAAAGCTGAAATGTAAATAAAACGTGAAATATTGCTTTAGTCATATTGTTTTACTCAGTTTTGGGTATAATGCGAAGCAGATTTATTGAGGATATATCAATGACTGAACAAGCACGCGATACAGAAGCGTTAATTCGTGACCAAATTGCTAAACACGCAGTTCTACTTTACATGAAAGGCACTCCACAGTTTCCACAGTGTGGTTTCTCTGCGCGTGCAGTAGAAGCGCTCAGTCAAATTGGTCGTCCGTTTGCTTATGTAAATATTCTTGAAAATCAAGATATTCGCGCAACTCTTCCACAAATTGCAAACTGGCCGACTTTCCCACAATTATGGATCAATGGTGAGTTGATCGGTGGTAGCGACATTATGCTTGATATGTTCCAAAAAGGTGAATTACAACCTTTAGTTGAACAATATAGCCCAGCTCCTGAAGCTTAATTGGATGTGTATTTGATGATTTAAATCATTGGATACAGATAAAAATAGCGCCTTTAAGGCGCTTTTTTTATGACTTAATTATCAAAAAAGTCGGAGTTTATGCGTTTTTCCACCATCCTCATAGGCATTTAAAGCACAATGAATGGTGGAAAAATCAACAAATGAATAAACTCATCGAAGATTTATGACGGATTTTCTTCAATAACTTGCACATTTTCAGCAGTACTGTCTTGAGCTTCAGACTTCTTTGCCTTTTTATCTTTGTCCTTTTTTGACTTCTTCTTTTTTTTCTTTTTCTTTGGCTCTTCTTCCTCAAACTCAGCACCATCTTCAATCGCTTGCCAGTACTCAAGTTGCTCCATGACAGCAGCATAGATTGAGCCTTTGCTATAACGACCTTTTTTATCAAGCGTGCCCACTGGACGCGCCATCAAAATTTCTAACGCTTGATCAATGGTATCAATAGCATGAATATGGAATTGACCTTGTTGCACAGCTTCAATCACGTCTTTACGTAACATCAAGTGCTGCATATTTTGGCGTGGAATAATCACACCTTGCTTACCGGTCAACCCTTGTAATTTACATGCATCATAGAAGCCTTCAATTTTGGCATTTACACCCCCAATCGGTTGAACTTGACCCAATTGGTTCATTGAGCCAGTGATTGCCCAAGATTGATCGATTGGCAATTGGCTAATAGCTGAAATCAGTGCTGAAAGCTCTGCAACAGTTGCACTGTCGCCATCCACTTGACCATAGCTTTGCTCAAAGGCAAGGGCAGCAGAAAAATGTAAAATTTGTTCCCGACCAAAATGTGCCTTTAAGAAACTTGACATCAGCAGGACACCTTTGGCATGTAGAGAACCACCGAGTTCTACGCTACGCTCAATATCTAAAATATCGCCGCCGCCTTGATAAACGGAAGCTGTTAAGCGTGACGGTAAACCAAATTCAACATCTGCATATTGAATCACAGAGAGGGCGTTGATCTGCCCGAATCGATGACCTTTGGTTTCGATTAACTGTGTACCGCGACTGAGATCTTGCCAATACAATTCACGTAAGTAGCCTAGACGGTATTTACGATGATCAAGAGCGGTGTTGATATGTGTTTCTGTCACCATTTTATCGCCAGCGAGGGCTGCATGATGATGTGCTTCACGAATCAAATCACCTAAGGTGAGGGCATGTAATGACAAAGAGCTTTGATCTTCAGCTTGACGACTTGAATCAGTTAACAGTGCTGCGAGAGCCGTACGGTCAAACGGCAGAAGTTTGTCTGTTTGCACATAGTCAGCAATCAGCTGCATATATGCCTGCTCATTAATGTCATTACGTTGTAATGTATCGGTAAAATCGGCACGAATTTTAAAGACACTTCCAAGTTCAGGTTCGAGTTCTAAAATATCGTAATAAATATCAGGCTCAGCAAGCAGGATCACTTTGATATTTAAATCAATAGCTTCAGGCTCAATCGAAATACTGCCTGTCAGCGTGAGCATATGCTCAAGTGACGACAGCTTTAAATGTCCTGACTTTAATGCACGTTTGAGACCTTGCCATGCATAAGGCTGCTCTAAAAGTTGTTCAGCTTCCAAAATAAGGAAACCACCATTGGCCTTATGTAATGCACCGGGACGGATTAACGTAAAGTCTGTGGTGATGGTGCCGTTTTGAGTCAGTTGTTCGACATGACCTAACAAATTGTAATGGGTAGGGAAATCTTCAAAAATAACTGGCGCACCAGCATTAGGTTTATGTGTGGCAATGATGTTTGCTTGGTAGCGAGATGGTACGCGGTTAAATTGACCCGGTGTAAAGTCATCCTCTTCTTGCTCAAGAACAAACTCAACATTTTGAATGATGTCATCTGCATATTGCTTCAGATAATCTTCCAAGCCTTCAACCATGCTGAATTTATTTTGAATCACATCAATACGCGGCATGACGACTTGTTTAGCAATTTCACGGTTCAAAACCTGAACTTTATCGCGAGCATCATCTTCAAGATCACCAAGATGCAGACCAAGGCGTTCGAGTTTTTTATCCATATAACGGACGTTTGACGCAATTTCAGCACGTTGTTTGCTGCTTAAAGCATTGATGTCTTCTTTGGACATTTCTTGGTATTTGTTATCGACCAAATGTACGGGAACAAAGCAATGATCATCATCCTGAGAAATCAGTTTAAGATCAAGCTCTTCACCTTCTCTGGTTAATTCAACTAAGGCAAGATGTTGTTCATCACCAGCATGTTGGCGAATCATTTCAATGCGATTGTGATAGGTTTCTGCGGTAAAGCGACGTTCAAGTTGTTTTAATGTGGTTTGCCAACTTTGATGTAATAACGTTTGGAACTTTGTCGCTTGACCAGAAGGAAGTTTCAGCGCAATCGGTTCACGCGGAAACTTAAAATTATTGACATAGACCCAGTCTGAAGGCGTTGGCATATTTTTAGCGTGTTGTTGTAATAAGCGCTTAATCATCGTGCGCTTACCTAAGCCTGCGGTACCTACAGCAAAAATGTTATAGCCTGAGTAGGGTAATGCAATGCCAGCCTCGACCGAAGCACGGGCACGATCTTGTCCTAAAAAGTCATTAAGTGGTTTGATCCGCTTGGTAGACGTCGGAATTTTTTTAAGCTCAGGCGTATGCGTCAGCTGAAGCGGCTGCAACTGGGTTTTAGTTAAAGTATTCTGTATTTCGGGTTGATCAAAAGCGCTCTTTAGTGTCGTTACTGTTTCTGCTAAGTTTTTTGTGTTGGTTTCATTAATGGTAGTTGATAAAGAAGAGTGAATTTGTTCAAGTCGCTGGGTCACTGTTGAATCCAAAAAACTAAAGAATAGAGATATGTAATTAAGGTATACAGGTTTAATGCCAAAGATCAAGCAACAGCATGCGAAATATCGATAAAATAAAACAATGATTTCATAAATGTTGTTGAAACCGTTGTCATTAAGCGCTTGAATAGCAACATTCGATTTTGACAAAAATAACTGAGTCATGACAACACAAGCTTCAGGATGGAAATCTGCTTTTACTGCATTTTTAGACCGACGTGCGCTGATTATGCTTTTTCTTGGCTTTTCGGCCGGTATTCCAATTTTACTGATCTTTTCCAGTTTATCGCTTTGGTTAGGTGAAGCAGGGATTGATAAAAGTGCAGTGACTTTTTTTAGTTGGGCAGCGCTTGGCTATTCGTTTAAGTTTGTTTGGGCGCCATTAATTGATGAGTTGCCTGTACCATTTTTAACTAAGCAACTCGGACGTCGCCGTGCATGGTTATTGATCGCTCAGGTTCTCATTATCTGTGCAATTTGTATCATGGCATTTTCAGACCCAGCTTTAGGACAAAGCTATATTTACCAAATGGCCGCTGGAGCCGTACTACTTGGTTTTTCTGCCGCAACGCAAGACATTGTGATTGATGCATATCGTATTGAGTTGGCAGAAACTGAAATGCAGACCGTTTTAGCTTCGACCTATAATGCAGGTTATCGTATCGGCATGATCGTGGCAGGTGCAGGGGCGTTATTTTTGGCTGCATATTTAGGTACGGCCAAAGGTAACTATATTTATGAAGCTTGGAAATATACTTACCTTGCAATGGCTGCTGTGATGGTTATCGGTATTATCACAACTTTATCGATACGTGAGCCGCAGGTTGACCGTGTACAAAAGCATTATAAACGGACTGACTATTATCGTTTAGTTGCTGTATTTTTTGCTGCAGTGGTTGCCTTTGTTTTGAGTTATATCTATTCAGGTATTGCTGTTGAAAGCTTGAAAGAGCAGTGGCAAATTTCAGACTCATTCGCCTTGTTCTGTTTAGAGGCTGTGCGCTTTATTGGTTCAGCTGTGGTTGCTTTTGGTATCGGTTCAGTTTTAGTGAAATCAGGTGCTGTAAATAAGCAGATGGCATTTGAAACTTGGGTTAATCCAGTTGCAGATTTCTTTAAGCGCTATGGTCTAAAACTGGCTTTAGTGCTGTTATTACTCATTGGTTTTTACCGTATTTCCGATATTATCGCCGGCGTCATTTCTAATGTGTTTTATCAAGATTTAAACTTTACCAAAGAGCAGATTGCTGAAGCTGTAAAAGTCTATGGTGTGATATTTAGCTTGGTTGGCGGCTTCCTTGGTGGTTTGCTAGCGCAGCGCATGAACATTATGAAACTGATGTTTGTCGGTGCGATTTTAGCAAGTTCAACAAACTTGATTTTTATCGGTTTGGTCAAATCAGGTCAGCCATTGAGCGATGTCACTGTAAATGTAGCAGGGCAGCAATATACAGCGACGCCGGATGATACGGGTGCTTGGGCAGTTCAAATTCCAAAAGCAGTCTTGGCTGCAGATCAAAATATTAAAGTCAGTGCGGATTATCAGTCGAAGAATCAACATCCAGTACAGGTGAGTTTGCCGTATTTGAATAATGCTTTTTCAAACGCAGCAATGATGTTGCTGCCAGTGACTTCAGATAACACGATTTCAGCTCAAGAGACTGCAAATAGTATCGTGGTCCGTGGACAATACTTGGCAGGCGAGTTAAAAGAAAATCAAAAAATTCAAATTATTTTGGATGCTAAACCATTCGACGCGAAGCTTGATAAAACTGGTGTTTTTAGTGCTGCAATTCCAGGTCAAGCGCTCGAAACAGCAAAGCAAAAAACATTAACGGCTCAACTACTAGAAAATGATGTAGTGAAAAAGAGTGTCGATTTAACATATCAAGTGAATACATCAGCCAATATGTCAGGTGTGCTTGGTGTTGATATTCAACCGATTAATTTGGCTAGTGCTGAACAGAATGTGGACGTCAAAGGTAAGATCATTAAGCCTTATAGTTCGCTGTGGCTATATTTTGCGATTATTGTTGATAATTTGGCGTCAGGTCTTGCTGGTGCGGCATTTATTGCATTTTTATCGAGCTTGACCAGTGTTTCTTTCACAGCCGTTCAATATGCCATCTTTAGTTCATTAATGACTTTAACCCCTAAAATTTTAGGTGGTTACTCGGGTACGATTGTGACCAATATCGGTTATCCGAACTTTTTCTTGATGACAACTCTAATTGGTATTCCGATTTTAATTTTAGTGGTTTGGGTTGCTAAACTATTGAAAGAGCATGAACAGAAATCAAGTTCATAATTCAATTTAACTTAAAAAAAGCCTATTCAGTATGAGTGGGCTTTTTTATTCTAAGCTGTAAAATAGCCTAAGCAGGTCTACGGTTTTGGACAAGGATATTTGAAATAAGGCGGTATATGTGCTCTAGACTTAAATTGAACTTTGCATGTTAAATCCCTATAGTATTCAAACATAATGATAGATTTAGGAAACTCGATTATGCGCATGCTGCATACCATGTTACGTGTAGGCAATTTAGAGCGTTCATTGGCGTTCTATACTGAAGTACTCGGTATGACTTTGCTTCGTAAGCGTGATTATGAAGAAGGTCGTTTTACTTTGGCATTTGTGGGCTATGGTGATGAAGAAAATCATACCGTACTCGAGTTAACGCATAACTGGGATACAGATAGTTATGAATTGGGTAATGCTTATGGCCATATCGCTATTGCTGTAGATGACGCTTACAAGGCTTGTGAAGAAATTAAAGCACGTGGCGGTAACGTAGTGCGCGAAGCAGGGCCAATGAAAGGTGGTGTGACCGTCATTGCCTTTGTTGAAGATCCAGATGGCTATAAAATTGAGCTGATCCAACAAGACTCAAATGCACGAAATAATTAATCTGCAATCATTTATTTAAAGTCATCTGTAATTCTGAATATTCTTATTTATAAATATTTTTGAGCTGAGCTCACTATCAACATTTAAAATAATGAATATATCGGAGAAAAGCTGGCTTTATTTATATGGCCCAGTAAGATGAAATTTACTCAATGGTAAATTTAGCTTATTGGGCATTTTTTTGTCGATGAGCTTTAAAAGGAAATATGTACAGGATGTTGTTATGCTGAAAATGTTGGCTTTGGATCGTTTTACCATTCTACTTTTTGTAATGGTCATACTTGCGACTTTTTTGCCTGTTAGTGGACAAGCTGCAGAAATCTTTGGCTATATTACCACGGCTGCAATTGCCATTTTATTTTTTCTCCATGGTGCAAAGTTATCTCGTGAGGCTGTTGTTGAAGGCATAATGCACTGGAAGTTGCATGCTTTAGTTTTTGCTTTTACCTTTGCATTATTTCCATTACTGGGTTTAATGGCGAAACCAATCCTTGTGCCGATGTTAGGGCAAGAGTTGTATTGGGGCTTTTTGTTTATGTGCTTCTTACCTTCGACAGTACAGTCTTCCATTGCATTTACTTCGGTAGCACAGGGTAATGTTGCTGGCGCAGTCTGTAGTGCATCATTTTCAAATATTATTGGGATGTTTATTACCCCAGTGATGGTGGCCTATTTTATTCTCGGCCAGTCACAACATAACTATGATCCGACTGCATCTATTATCCAAATTACCCTGTTATTACTCATTCCCTTCATTTTAGGGCAGCTCCTCCGTCCTTGGGTGTTTCCTTATATGAAGAAAATGCCAAAAATCGTGAAGGTATTTGATCAGGGCTCAATTTTGATGGTGGTCTATGGTGCATTCAGTAGTGCAGTGGTGGCAGGGCTATGGCATCAAGTGAGTGGTATGACCTTATTCCTATTGATTGTGGCGTGCTCAGTCCTGTTAACGATTATTATGTTATTGGCGTTATATGTGCCACGTTGGTTGGGCTTTAGCCGAGCTGATCAAAAGACGATTTTCTTTTGTGGCTCTAAAAAAACCTTGGCGAGTGGCGTGCCCATGGCACAAATTTTATTTATTGGGCAGCCGATGGGGATGATAGTTTTACCGATTATGATCTTTCACCAAATTCAGTTGATGGTCTGTGGTGTGATTGCCAACCTTTGGGCAAAACAAAGCCGTGGGCAAGAATAGGGCGAGATGAGTACGTCCTTTTAAAATACCTTATATAGATGAAAAAAAATCATGAAAATTAAAAGAGGCTTCTTCATTTTATTCTTGGGTATGAACACAGTCGTTCATGCTCAAGAGGATTTATCTTTAAATAGTAACCGTGATGTCATTGAAAAAATGCCGCTCATCAGCCTACAGCCCATGCTAGATTTTTGTCGTGATCGACAACCACAGATGAATACGGAATTAGATCAGGCTTATCAAGCTGCAAAGCTTAAATTAATTGCTGCGGTTCAGGCGGCCCGTTTTAATGGTGTAGAGCCATTAAAGGCAAAAGATGTTGATCAGCCCGTCGATGCACAATTTAAACAGCAGCTTCAAGGCATGTTAGAGGGCATGAGCAAATCATTACAGCCAGTAAATGCAGCGACGTTTTGTCCTGCATTTATTGAAAAATTAAACCATTTTGATCAAGCCCAATTTCAGCGTACAGTCGAATTACAATATCAGAAATATTTAGAGCAAGCTCAACCTAAAGAGTAGAGCGATTCAGCCTTGAATATCTATTTATTAACATTAAAAAATCAGCTATAATTTGCCCCAACTTGTTGTGCTTAGCTCTGACGGTATCCGTCTCGGTGGGCCAAAAGAATGGTCTGTTATGGTGTTGGTCTGCTTTTTTAAGCCTTCCTTGTAGCGATACAAGAGTGATCAATTGCGATGACAGCTAAACCTTCTTAAATCTTAGGAGTAATCGACGATGCGCGCCGATATTCACCCAAAATATGAAACTTTAGTTGCTACATGTTCATGCGGTAACGTAATTGAAACTCGTTCAGCTCTTGGTAAAGAAACTATTTACCTAGACGTATGTTCTGCTTGCCACCCATTCTACACTGGTAAACAGAAAAGCGTTGACACTGGCGGTCGTATCGACAAATTCAAACAACGTTTTGCTGGTATGTCACGTTCTATCAAACGTTAATATCCAAAACGAAAAAACGGGCTTTATGCCCGTTTTTTTGTGCCGATAAAAAGATAAACCTTAAATCGGCAATGTTCAGAACCTTATTGGTCCTGAACATCGATGAGATGGTCGAGTTTCTTCTGGAAATAATCGCCTTGAATAAAACGAGCTTCGACATTCCAAGCATTGGCAAATAGGGTCATGTCATTTAATTCACGTAGCATGATTTCAACAGTTTTGATTTCATGATAAGTGGTAATTTTTTCTTGGAGCTCTTGGCACGACTTATCGTTTGCAAGCATTTTGGTCAAACTTGAATCTAATGTTAAGCAGTGAACATCCATTTGACGTAATAATGATTCACTAAACATCGAATGACCAAAATTGCGTAAAGCCAGTTCGGCACCATTTTTACGAAGTTCTACAAATGCTTTTTGAGCGGCATCGATATTGAGCTGAATGTCTTCTTCGGCAAATTGTAAAATTAGCGGATTTTTCAATTTACTACGAATAATCGTAATCAGTTTCGAAATAAACTCAGGGAAGGTGCGGTCGTTATATAGCACTTCTTTGTTCAGGTTAACGATTAATTTCGCTTCAGGGAACTGAGTGATGAAGTTGTGTAGCTGTTTACACGATTCAACCAAGATCCAACGATCCAATTTAATGGATAGCTCTGAGTCTTCAGCTAACTCACGCAGTTGGGCGATATCTTTCCATTTATTTTCAAAAATAAAGCCGCTGGTTACTTCATAAGTATAAAGATGAGAATCTTCTTTATCATACAGTTGTTGATATTTAAGATGAATTTCACCGCGTTCTAAGCAGTTGCGAAGCGCTTTGATAACAGGAGCTTCATCGCTAACGACAATCGGCGCAATTTGCGCTTCTGGTGTACCAAAATCCAAACTTGGAATATCAATTTCTAATGGAATCGTTAAGTCGATTTCAGGTGCTTGTTGGTTGGTTGGTAGCGCAGTATTAAAGGCTTTTGCAACAAAGGTCTCAAAATGTGCTTCATCACGAATATCGCTGTCTAAAACACTGTATCCCATGCGTAAATTTAATGGATAAGTTTCATTATTTACACTGAGTAATTGAGGTTTGCTCAGAGTGTTAAGACCAATCAATTTAGACTCAAGTTTGAGCTGATTATCTGCTTGGAATAAGGCAACCATTGCACCATTGTCTAAACTAAATAATGGAGCATGAGTCTGATCTTTCAAGAAGTCTTTAATATTGGTGAAATAGCTCTTATAGGTATTCCAATCTTTTTGAAAAATCGCATCTGAGCAAGAAGCCAACGTAAATAGCACTAATGCATTTACATTGGCAGGTTGTTGGCCGATTGTACGGTTGAGTTGTTGAAATGCTTTTGGTTTTTGTGGGCTGGCTTCAACTGGCGCGTTGTTAACAGCATTGCTGTTTTGACTGCCAATTTCAATTGCGAGCTGTAACGCATCTTCTTCAGCCGCAGCAATAAATTCGAGTTTTAGTGGGTTTTGCCCAGCCACTGCGATATTTTGTGAATCAAGATCAAAACGTCCTAAGTCGAGCTGTCCTTGACTGATTTTTTTAAAGCGTTGTTTAAAGTCATTGAGGTCAGCAGGTTGTAATAGATCGAGCAGGGGCAGACCGATTACATCGTCTTCATTTTTTAAACCAAATAAAGTGAGATATTCAGCATTGGCTTGAATATGAATACCTTCTTGAATCACGGCAACCGCTTTTCGACTATCTTCAACTAAAGACTGTGTTTGGATTTGAGCCGTTTCAAGCTCTTCCATTAAATGTTGTTGTGATTGTTGTAAGCGACTAAAGGACAAAGCGCGAATTAAACCAAAATAGAAACTTTCAGGTTCAGCAATATCGACGATGTCATAAATCCCTTTTTTGACTAAATTTGCATATTGTTCTGCTTGATAGTCTTCGGGTTTAAGTAAAATTATAGGTAAATTGGGTTGGCTCGACAGTTGAACTAAACTTAAAGCTTGTTCATATTTTAAATCATAAGCACGTCCAAAAATGATCAAGTCCCAATTGAGATTCAGCTGTTTTTCGAAATTTTGTAAATCATCAAGTAATATGGCATGAACTTGATGTTCGCTGTCTGTCAATAAATCACGTATCTGGTTAAAACGTATTTGATTATCATCAATAATGAGTAATCGAGTTTCCGTACGTTTTAGTTTTTTGGATAGTAATGGATTTCTCACTTTAATGCTTCCCATAAGTCGTTATTTTTGATCTCATTGCTCTGTTTCGCAATATAGTCTTTAACGACATTTTCTTGCTCTTCATTCAATAATTCATATTCAAAGCGAATAAAGCTTTGCGTCACCAACTGCGCTTTGGTGAGATAGACTTTGATGTCTTCTTTGCCTAAGCGCAGGTGGATCGTTTGTTTCTCTCGGAAGAGATTTGCCCCAGGTAAAATTAAGGTCGTAGACACTTGATCAAGTTGTGTGGTCTGTACCAATAAAGCAGGTTGATGATTTGTTGTATTGCGGTCGGTACGAATATGGGCTGAACATGGATACAAATCTTGAGCCAGTACTTCGAGACCCAATTCCAAACTTTTTTCTGTCGATTGTTTGATCCAACGAACAACACCGCCACGCCATTGGCTTTGAGCATTTTCTTGAATCAAAATAAATTCGCCGGTTTTTAAATTGGCTGGGGTAGGACCAGTCCATTTAATGCGATAACCATTCACACTAATATCTAAAACGTCAGCGGTATGAATCTGTTTCGCTTCACGATCTAGCGCTTTCGCATTGGTCATGCCTGTTGGCATATTTGAATCATGCGAATTGACAAAAGACGCTTCATTGTGGAATTGATAATTGCCTTCTAAATCTAAAGTTTCGTGGAAGTTTTTACCTTTAGAGAGATAGAAATGCGCCACCATTAAGCTAAAGCAAATATTAATTTGCGCAGAATATTCATAACGTTCATGACGACGTTCAGTGTTGTTGGTCAAAATATTATGAATATGGAAATATAGCGCTGGTGTTAAGAATAGCTTTTCATTTTTAGACAGATAATTGGCATTCTTAGTTTGCGTTTCGGTCAAATGATCGAGCAAGTTTTGCGTTGAAATGTACACATTGGCTTGATACGACCGATCTTGTTTCGAGTTATAAATCGGTGGGTGATCTTTTTTCGTATCTACAATATAGCGTGAAAGTGTGGTTTCTTTCGGTAGGATTTGAACCAATTTTGCCCAGTCAAAGCTACATAAATACAAGCCTTGGATTTCAGCAGGGCGAATCTGATGATTATTGAAAATATCTAACAAGATCAATTGTGCATAAGCTTGGGCAATATTTGCAATTTGATGCTGGGTACCGAGTAATTGATTGACATTACTTTGATAGAAATTGTGTTCAATGGCACATTCAATCAATTGATGTGCTGCAATCCATTGACCTGCCGTCGGTGTGGCATACAACATGTGTTGTTGATACAACAACAATGTCAGTTGTTGTATCGCATAGTAAATCGACGCAATTCGAGCAGTTTGTAAGCTTTTTTTATGGCCGAATGAAAAGATCGAAAATTTTTGTTGATTAAGCTGCTGATTACATCGCTTGGCAATATCAATATAGATTTTGGCAAAGTGACTGCGTAAAAGCATCGCCAATTCAATGATTTGGTCATTACGATCCGTGGTAATGAGGCTTTGATTGGTAAAGTGTTTTTCTAAGCTCGTGAGCACACTTTCCATAGTCGGATGTAAAATTTGAACCAAATCAAAACGTAGCATCTCTTGGCATTTCAGCTCGGAGATTTCAAGTAAGGCATTGAATAAAGCTTTAGATGAGGTACCCAATTGTAAAATTGAAATACCGTTTAACCACTCTTGCAGACCTTTAGCATTGGTCGGACAAAAGCTTAATTTATCCAGCTTTAATTCAGTCGGATTGTAAAACGTATCTGAAGTATGCGTGGTCATCTTTATTATTTAACTCAAAAAGTTGAAGCCCCAAAAAGCGGTGTCTTGTTTTTTTCGCCCGCTATTTCCCGTACAAGTTTAGGAACCAAATAACCTGGTAGGTTCTCTAAAACTTTTTTATAAATTAAATCAATATTCTGAGCTGGTGTATCAAAATGATGAGCACCTTTTACTTTATCCAGAACATGTAAATAATATGGCATTACACCTGCGTCGAATAAGCGGTAACTTAAATCGACCAATACATCTGCAGAATCATTAACCCCTTTTAATAAGACTGCTTGGTTCAGCACGGTGATTCCTTGTTTGACAAGCTGTTGTAGCTGGCTACACGTGAAGTCATCTAGCTCTGATGCATGATTTGAGTGTACCACTAGAATAATGCGTAGCCTACTGTTTTTTAAAATAGAAACTAGCTCTTCATCGACACGGTTGGGGATTACGATAGGAACTCGTGAATGAATTCTCAAAAATTTAATTTGTGGTAAAGTCGATAAACGTTCAATCCACACTTGAAGTTTACGATTTGATAGTGTGAGCGGGTCTCCACCACTTAAAATCACTTCATTAATATCGGGTTGTTGTTCGATATATTGCTTAATGTTTGCCCAATCGTCATTTTTAGGTAGGTTTTCTTGGTAGGGAAAATGTCGGCGGAAACAATAACGGCAATGGACCGCGCAGGCACCGGTTAAAGTCAGTAAAAAACGGGACTTGTACTTATGTAATACACCAGGCTGTTGGTTGGCCTGTTCTTCACCTAATGGGTCGGTAACAAAACCGGCGTGTTCTTCAAGTTCTAAATGATGCGGTAAGACTTGGAGTAAAAGCGGATCGAGCGGATTACCTTTTTTCATTTTTTCGACAAAAGCGCGCGGCACGCGTAGGCGAAACTCATCTGCTGCGAACTGAGCACCCGATAATAACTGATCATGCGAAAGTTCTAATACATCGAGTAATTCTTGAGGATTTGTAATCAAATCACTCAATTGAGTTTGCCAGTTTTGCTCTTGAAATAAATAGTTTATCATGCCGAATGTTTAAAAAATGCAGAAAGGTGAGTGGGGAATATTGCTGAAATTAATGCGTCGAACTTTGAAGTGTAAGCTGAAATAATTCCGATAAAGCTTACAACGGATGAAGCCTACGAAACATTTATTAAGTTTCAGTAAACAGCAATTTTACCTGTTTGTGGGCATTGTATAAACAAAGTTCTTTAATGTCTGAGTGTAAGTTAAGCAGCTTGACCCCTTTAATGGGGATTTTTTCGTTGCGACATGGTGCATTGGTCATTTAGAATACGCAATATCACATTAATGTGCATGTGGCAGCCAATGTTACAGTCAGTACTTGCTAAATGACATGTTACAGCCCATAGCATCTATAGATTAAAGTTAGTAAGTTTGGAGTGAGCCAGTCATGGCCTATTATTCTACGAATGATTTCAAGTCAGGCCTTAAGGTCATGCTTGACGGTAACCCATGTTCAATCATGGAAAACGAATACGTAAAACCAGGTAAAGGCCAAGCTTTTAACCGCGTAAAATTACGTAACCTTAAAACTGGTAAAGTTTTAGAAAAAACTTTCAAATCTGGTGATTCACTAGAAGCTGCTGACATCCAAGAAGTAGAAATGAACTACTTGTATAACGATGGCGAAATGTGGAACTTCATGGACCCAGAATCTTTCGAACAAATCACTGCAGACAAAGTTGCAATGGGCGACGCTGCAAAATGGTTGAAAGACGACTCTAACGAACTTTGCACAATCATGTTATGGAATGGTGTTCCTTTAACTGTGAGCGCGCCAAACTTCGTTGTATTAAAAATCGTTGAAACTGATCCAGGTGTACGTGGTGATACTTCAGGCGGTGGCGGTAAACCTGCTAAGCTTGAAACTGGTGCAGTTGTACGTGTTCCATTATTCGTACAGCAAGAAGAAAGCGTTCGTGTAGACACTCGTACTGGTGACTATTTAGAACGTGCATAATGGTTTAAAAATAGACTATTATCGAAAGGGATGAAGTGATTCATCCCTTTTTTTATACCTATTGGTTTAAATTTTTATGCCAAAGTATTAGATGAAAAAGCCCATAACAGGAGTAGAGTTTCAAGGGAAGAAACAGCAGTACCTCGAACAAGAAAAATCAAGCTGATTTATTTCAACATTTATGAGGGATTGAGATGGAAACCATTCAACCGAAGTCAGGAATGGCTTCAAAGATTATCTGGCTGTTTGTAGCCATTCTAGGTGCCGTTTCATTCGGCATACTAGCACTCAGTCGAGGCGAGCATGTCAATGCAGTGTGGCTGATCCTTGCAGCAATCTGTGTGTATAGCATTGCATATCGTTTTTATAGTTTATTTATTGCCAATAAAGTCTTTGAACTGAATGAGCGACGTTTAACGCCTGCCCATCGCTTAGCTGACGGCTTGGATTATGTACCGACCAATAAAAGCGTTCTATTTGGTCACCACTTTGCTGCGATTGCAGGTGCAGGCCCATTAGTCGGACCGATCCTTGCTGCGCAAATGGGTTATTTGCCGGGAACTATTTGGCTCTTGGTGGGTGTTGTTCTCGCAGGTGCGGTTCAAGACTTTTTAGTCTTATTCATCTCGACGCGTCGTGATGGTCGTTCACTCGGTGAAATGGCAAAACAAGAACTGGGTTCTTTTGCCGGAATCATCGTGATGCTTGGCGCACTAGGTGTGATGATCATCATTCTAGCGGTACTGGCTTTGGTGGTTGTAAAAGCGTTGACCAACAGTCCGTGGGGTGTCTTCAGTATCGCGGCCACTGTACCGATTGCGATTTTCATGGGTATCTACATGCGCTTTATCCGTCCGGGTAAAATTGCAGAAGTGTCGATCATTGGTTTTGTACTGATGATGGCAGGGATTATCTATGGTGGTGACATTGCACAGCATCCATACTGGGGGCCATTCTTTACACTTTCTGGTACTGAACTAACTTGGTGGTTGATTGGTTATGGTTTCGTAGCATCAGTATTACCCGTTTGGTTGCTGCTTGCTCCACGTGATTACCTATCTACTTTCTTGAAAATTGGTGTTATTGCAGGTTTGGCAATCGGGATCATGTTTGCATTGCCTGAAATGAAAATGCCAGCGGTAACGCATTTTATTGATGGTACGGGTCCTGTATTTGCAGGCTCAATGTTCCCATTCTTGTTTATTACCATTGCCTGTGGTGCAATTTCAGGTTTCCATGCCCTCGTTTCTTCAGGAACGACACCGAAACTTGTGAATAATGAAAAAGATATTCGCATGATCGGTTATGGCGGCATGTTGATGGAGTCTTTTGTTGCGATCATGGCTTTGGTCTGTGCAACGATTCTTGAGCCTGGTGTGTATTTTGCGATTAATGCACCAGCAGCTGTGATTGGTACAACAGTTGAATCTGCTGCGGAAGCAGTACGTACATTAGGCTTCGTGGTGACACCTGAAGCATTGACCCTACTTGCACAAGAAGTGGGTGAAAACTCGATTCTGTCTCGTACAGGTGGTGCGCCAACATTTGCGATTGGTATGGCTCACATTATTACGGAAATTTTCAATAACCGTTCAATGATGGCGTTCTGGTATCACTTTGCGATTTTATTCGAAGCACTCTTCATTTTAACTGCTGTGGATGCAGGTACGCGTGCATGTCGTTTCATGGTGCAAGATACAGTGGGTATCGTAGTTCCTGCAGTTAAAAACTCACATAATTTCTTCGGAAATCTGTTAGGTACAGCGGTGGCTGTCGCAGGTTGGGGTTTCTTCGTTTACCAAGGTGTGGTTGACCCACTTGGCGGTATTAATAGCTTATGGCCGCTATTTGGTATTGGTAACCAAATTCTTGCTGCGATGGCATTGATTTTGGGTACAGTGATTTTATTCAAGATGAAAAAACAAAAGTATGTTTGGGTAACGATTATCCCAACTGTATTCTTGTTTATTACTTCCATGACCGCTGGTTGGCAGAAGATTTTCCACGAAAATCCAAAGATTGGTTTCTTGGCTCAAGCAGATCGTTTTAATGCCGCAATTGCGAAAAATGAATTGTTGGCACCTGCAAAAACTATGGCTGAAATGCATACGGTTGCATTGTCGAATCAAATCAATGCCGGTCTTTGTGCATTCTTTATGATCGTGGCATTTGTGATGTTATTTGCAGCGATTGGTGTGGTGCGTCGTGCCTTGGCAAATCCAAATCCATCGGTGAATGAAGCAGAAGCGATTTACCGTGACCCAGCTGAAATTAATCCGTCAAATTCAGCACATTAATAGGGGAATATGAATGAACCTGAAGTTTGCAAAAAGTGGAAAAACGGTGATTTATAAAATCATTAAAATGACCATTATGTCGCAGAAGGATCTAATTCTGAACCCGAAAAATTGGTCACGTATTGCGACGTTGTGGCAACGTTTACAGCAAAGCTTCCGCCTGATGGTGGGTGTGCCAGATTACCAAAATTATTTGGAACATATGGCAAAACATCATCCTGATTTGGAAGCGATGGATGCAAAAACATTTTATCGTCACTGTGTAGATGCACGTTATCCATCAGCTGGTGGTGACATGAAGAAGTGTCCTTGCTAATGCTTTGACTCGAGCTAAAAATCTAAGAAAAAAGCGTTCTTCGGGACGCTTTTTTATTGCAAAATTTTGATCAGTCGAAGCAAAAACAACGTTTTTGTATACTCAATAAATATCAAGCGTATGTATTTAAAGTATTGAACTGGGTATGGCTTGGAGATAAACACTGTATTTTTAAATAAAACCCTGTATGTTAGTCATTCATTTAACTTTTTTATTGGGGAATAAAAGGTGTTTTGGGGATCAGAGAAAAGCCAACAAAATAATACATCAACGCTTTTAAGTGAGCAGAGCCTTGCGCCTTTTTACCCGAAAATAAATACTTTCCTCGAACAAATTAACCAAATTATTTTGGCTAAAAATCAGCAAACCAAATTGGCTTTAGCTTGTCTATTGGCAGGCGGGCATGTGTTATTTGAAGACTTACCCGGTTTAGGAAAAACGACATTATCTAGCGCCTTGTCACATTTGGCGGGTTTAAAGTTTCAACGGATTCAATTTACCAATGACATGCTGGCCAGCGATGTGATTGGGGTAAATATGTTTAATCAAAAAGAACATCATTTTGAGTTTAACTCTGGGCCGATTTTTACCCAAATATTATTGGCAGATGAAATCAACCGTTGTAGTCCAAAGACCCAAAGTGCCTTATTGGAAGCGATGGAAGAGGGCTACGTGACGGTTGATGGTGTGCGTTATGCTTTGCCGCAACCGTTTTGGGTGATTGCGACACAAAATCCCTTATTTCAAAGCGGTACGTATGCCTTACCTGAGTCCCAGCTAGACCGTTTTTTAATGCGCTTGTCTTTAGGTTATCCGTCGCGTCAGGCAGAGAAATTATTGCTCCAACAAACTTCACGCCATGATCTGATTGCGGCATTAGCACATATCTTTAATGAATCAGAAATTTTACAACTGCAAGGCTTTGTTGAGCAGATACATCTGAGTGATCGTTTAATGGATTACATTTTGGATCTTGCTGCTGAAACACGTAAAGGGAGACATGGTCTTTCTACGCGTGGTGTTTTAGCCTTAAAGAAAGCTGCGCAAGCCTATGCGCTGATTGAGCAGCGAAATTATGTGAATCCTGACGATGTGCAAGCGGTGTTTGCAGCGGTGGTATCTCATCGTATTGGGTTGTCAGATCTTGAAGCCTCTAAGCTTTTAGAACAAGTTTCAATTCAATAAAGGAGTTGAACCTTGGCTTCGATGTGGCAGCAATGGATTGAACGTCGATTTAAAATCGATCAGCACAAGCAGTTGACTCAAAAAGATGTCTTGATCTTTATCTATCAGCAAGGCTACTTGTATTTGGTGTTAATTTTCATCACCTTTATTGCAGGTGTGAATTATGCCAATAACTTGATTTTAGGCTTTTGCTTTTTAATTAGCGCCGTATTGTGTATTAGTTTCTATATAACTTTTAAACAGCTTCATGCGTTGCAGATTCAAATAAATGTTGTTGATACACCGCAAGCAGGTGAATTACTTTCGGTCGATATTTACTTTAAGCAAGATGCTGAACAGGCTAGGTATTTGTGGATTAAAACTGAAAATCAGCTACATAAATTATTGTTCAATATGCAACAGCAATGCTTTCAATTAAATTTTACAACCAGCCAACGCGGTGTTTTTCAGATTCCACCCATACAAATTTATAGTGTTTATCCCTTTGGTTTAGTTCGGGCCTGGACGTATTTGTACGTACAGCAACCAGCGTGGGTTGCACCTCAAGCCAGTTTGCATTCCGTTGAAAATAAGCAACAACAGCAAAACTTTGAACCTGATCTTGATGAATTTCGCGAATTACGCAGTTTTCAGACGGGGGATTCACTTCATGCGGTGTCGTGGAAACAAGCAGCAAGAGGACAAGGCTTATATGTCAAAGTCTTTGAACAATATGAAGATCTAAAGAAATTAGAGATTCATTATCACCATATGCCAGCTCAAAGTCATGAAGAAAAACTTAGCCTCATGATGGGTTTGGTCGAGCAGGCTGAAAAAAATCACGATCACTATGCACTGTATTTACCTAATGCTGAGTTAGCATCAGGCACAGGAACACCGCATTTTTCCGAAGCAAAACGGTTATTGGCGCAGGCTTAAGAGATGATTGAAAATACCATACGCCGCTCAATATTACTCACTTTAGCCTTGGTGCTTATTGCACAAATGCTATATATCCCTGTGGCGACATCATTAGTATTTTTAGTCATTTGGCTTATTTTATTACTCAATACCCGCGCCAGTAAAAAACCATTTTCTAAAATTTTAACCTATGTGCTGACATTGACTGCTTTATTCAGCATTTACTTAAGCCATAAAACCTTTATTGGTGTTGATGCTGGGGTTGCAGTACTTAGTACATTTTTATTTGCTAAATCTTTAGAAACAAAAACACGTCGTGATGTGATTATTTTATTTAACTTTGCGATGTTTGTGATTGCCAGTAGTTTTTTGTTTAGCCAGTCTTTTGCCATGGCATTGGTTATTTTATTGGCGTTGTTGAGCTGCTTTATTGGATTATACCGTTTACAGACCGTTGGTTTTAGCCAAAACTCAGGCGGTGAAATACAAGCGATTAAACAAGATATTGGGCATGTGGGTAAATTTATTGCCTTAGCCGTTCCATTCTTTATCTTACTGTTTCTCTTTTTCCCACGCCTGCCGCCGCTATGGCATATTCCTATTCCTGAAAACAAAGCTACAACAGGGATCAGTGATAGCATGTCTCCGGGCGATATTGCTGAGTTATCACAGTCGAGTAGTTTGGCTTTTCGTATAATCGGTGATATTCAAGCCTTGCCACCACGTACAGAGCTGTATTGGCGGGCGATGGCATTAGATGAATATGATGGTTCTAAATGGACCAGTCATTTTTTTAACCAGAACGTTATACAGCTGAATCCAGCCGAGTTAAAACCCAAGCGGACATTAAAGTATCAATATTTGGCTGCCGACCCAAGTGTGATGTGGATTATGTCGTTGGAGCAATCCGTTCCCAATGAAGCACGTTTTGCATTAGGTCAAGATGGTCGAATTACACCCTACCGATTATCAGCGCGAACGGAGCCGATTCAACTGAAATGGTTAGGAAGTGCAGAGCCGCCACAAATAAAAAATGTGACTTTACTTGAAAAATTAAACACACGTTATGTTGAACACTTGGATGTTCAATCACAACAATTGGCCCAAACTTTATGGCAGCGAAGTCATCAAAATCCTGAGCGTTATATTGCCGAAGTTTTGCAATGGTATAAACAAAATCGCTTTGCATATACCTTAAGCCCAGGCGTATTGGGGCAAAATCGGATAGATGATTTTTTATTTGGATCAAGACAGGGCTTTTGCGAACATTTCGCTTCGAGCTTTGCAATGTTGATGCGCTATGTAGGTGTTCCATCGCGTATTGTCGTGGGTTATCAAGGGGGGCAATTAGCACCAGATGGGAAAAGTTGGGAGGTTCGTCAGCTCGATGCACATGCGTGGACAGAGGTTTATGTCAATCAACATTGGCGTCGAATTGATCCTACAGCCATGATCGCACCTCAGCGTATCGATGGTGGGATGCAGGATTATATGGAACAAGATCGGACAATTTTTGGGAGCCAGCAGTCGACTTGGGCCTATCAACAATTTTCGATGTTGAAAAAAGTCCGAGTATGGAGTGATTATGCGAGTTACCAATGGCAAAGTAAGGTGGTGGGTTATAATGCTGAATCTCAACAACAGTGGTTTAAAAAGCTTGGGGTAAATTCTGCTTATGCAGGTGGGTTACTTCTTGTATTGAGTATTGGTGGCATTGTTGCATTTTATTTTATATGGATTTTGTGGAAAAAAAGAAAAAGTCTAAGTCCTTTGGAGAGAGAAATTGCCAAGTTTGCTAAGAATTTACCTTTAAGCCAGCAAAAAGGGGCTTCTGAAAGTTTTAGGCATTGGCTACAACGCTTGGCTGAAAATATACCTGAACTGGAAAGGGGTTCATTTGAACAAGCTATTAGGTTATTTGAGCAGGAAATTTATGTAGGTACTGCGCTAAGTTCTCAAGATATTCAATGTTTTAAGTTATTGCTTAAAACTTGTACGCAAAGTTTAAAAAAGTCAGAAAAGGGCTTGTCATAAAAAATAAAAATGAATATGATTCTACGCATTCTAGGTTTATAGCTCAGTTGGTTAGAGCGCTACGTTGACATCGTAGAGGTCACCAGTTCGAATCTGGTTAAACCTACCAAGATTTTTAGTTGTTAAATCAACTTATTAAAGCCCACAGTAAACGTGGGCTTTTTTATTACAAAAATATATTTATAGAATTAAGTGACTTTTATGTTTTTTGTCATTAACTCTACACCAGTCGCATGCTGAATGTGCGCCAAACTGACACCTGAAGCAAGCTCAACAAGTTCAAGACCCGCAGGGGTAATATCTAAAACCCCAAGGTCTGTGATGACTCTGCTGACGACGCCCTGACCCGTGAGCGGAAGCGTACAGTGTTTTAGAATTTTTGGACTACCATCTTTGGCAGTGTGTTCCATTAAAACAACGATCTTTTGTACGCCTGCAACCAAGTCCATTGCTCCGCCCATACCTTTGACT
Organism: Acinetobacter amyesii; assembly: GCF_002018365.1. Lineage (GTDB taxonomy): Bacteria > Pseudomonadota > Gammaproteobacteria > Pseudomonadales > Moraxellaceae > Acinetobacter > Acinetobacter amyesii. The sequence continues at coordinate 15,093 of NZ_MVKX01000005.1, read as the reverse complement.
TTTTTCCCAGGGATCATCCAGTTGGCTAAGTCCCCGCTTTCTGAAACTTCCATAGCGCCTAAAATTGCCACATTGACATGACCGCCACGGATCATAGCAAAGGATTCAGAACTTGAAAAAAAGGCAGCACCCGAACGTGCAGTCACCGTTTGTTTACCTGCATTAATTAAATCTGCATCGACGGTTTCTTGCGTTGGAAACTCACCAATACCCAACAAGCCATTTTCAGATTGAAGCCAGACATTCATATTTTCAGGAATATAATTTGCAACTAGGGTTGGCAGGCCAATTCCTAAATTTACATAGAAACCATCTTCAAGCTCTTGTGCTGCGCGCTGCGCCATTTCATTACGTGTCCAAGCCATGATTTAAGCCTCCACTTTTAGGGTCATTTGTTCAATGCGTTTATTGGGCGTAGTATTGAGTACCAAGCGGTTGACATAGATGCCTGGTAAATGAATGTCATCTGGATCTAGCTCACCAATTTCGACAATCTGCTCAACTTCAACCACAGTAATTTTTCCTGCCATTGCGCATTCGGGATTAAAGTTTCTCGCGGTTTTTCTAAAGATTAAATTGCCAGCTTTATCCGCTTTATAGGCTTTAACCAAGGCAATATCTGTGGTGATGGTCTGTTCTAAAATATAGTCTTTACCGCCAAAGTTACGGACTTCTTTACCTTCGGCAATTAAAGTGCCGACACCTGTTTGAGTAAAAAAGGCAGGAATGCCTGCACCACCTGAACGAAGTTTTTCAGCTAAGGTACCTTGCGGTGTTAATTCGACTTCAAGCTCGCCTGTTAAAAGCTGGCGTTCAAACTCTTTATTTTCACCAACGTATGATGCAATCATTTTCTTAATTTGCTTGCTAATTAACAATTTGCCTAAGCCAACGCCGTCTGTTCCTGCATTGTTAGAAATACAGGTTAAGCCCTTAACTTGAGTTGCTTGTAAAGCATCGATCAGCATTTCTGGAATGCCGCATACACCAAAACCGCCGACAGCAAAACTCTGATGATCTTTTACAATATCTGCCAATGCTTCTGTTGCTGTTGCAAAGACTTTATTCATTCCATGAACCTAGTTTTTAATGATGTCTTATAACTAGCACTGGCGGATAAATTTGAGAAATTGATAATTTTTAAGGTGTAATTAAAAAAATGAATGAATTGAAAAATTGCATCCTTATTAGCAAAAAAAATGTCATGGTGTAGAGGCATTAAAAGCTCAATATGTCAGTAATCAGCGCAGAGAAAAGTAGCAAAAGATTAACGGTAATATTCAGTGATCATGTCGAGAAATTGGGCAGAAATATTCGACAATTGCAGGTCTTTTTTATATAGAAGGCCCAATTGCAAATGGATGTCTGCATCTGAAATATCAAGCAGAACATGCTGATTTGGGGGAATCATTTTTTCAAAACGGCGTGGTATTGCGCTGACGCCTAAATCTAAAGTGACAAAATGCGCCAGTGAACTAACTTGATGGCATTCAAGCTTTAAATCCAAAGTGAGGTCATTTTCCGCGGCTTTTGTTTCAACGATCTGCCGAACAATGGATGGATTTTGTAAAGTGGCAAAGGGATAGGACAGCAGTTCCTTCCACGTTACTGTTGTATTTTGGGCCAATGGGTGATGAATCGGTAGGAGCGCGATAAAATCTTCTTGAAATAAGGGCTGAAAATTTAAATGTTCAATATGGTCGGGCTTAAAGCAGATGCCAATTTCAAAGATGCCTTCTTGGATTTTCTCAATAATTTTTTCATTGGGCACGTCATGGATAGAAAAATGAATATTGGGATATTGTTTAGAAAATTCATGCAATATTTCGGGCAAAACCGCATGGGTCGCATAGGGCATGGATGCAATATTTAAAGTGCCTCTTTTTAGCTTAAAACGCTGTTTGAGGTCTTTTTCCATATCCTGCCAATTGGCTAAAAGTTTTTTAGCATAAGGAATCAGTGACTCACCTTCAGGGGTCATCTCTACACGGCGGGTATTGCGTTTAAATAATTTGCCGCCTAATTCTTCTTCTAGGGTTTTAATGCTGATACTGAGCGCAGATTGGCTAATGCACAATTCATCTGAGGCTTGGGCATAATTTAAGGTACGTGCCAAGATTAAAAAAGCTTTTAACTGTTTGAGTGTCATTGTTCTGTCTCAGTTTTAATTTATTTATTCAATGAAATATATCGTTTTAATATCTCTTGGATTATTGCATCAGTTGGCAGTGATTTATAGGATTGCACATGAAAAGAATAGAGAACGATAAATAAGCACAGTAAAAATGGCTTAAATTTAGATTTCTGTAAATATTTGAAATATATTGATTAAAATTATAAATCTTTATTATGGGATTAGATATCTGAATTTATCAAATAGTAGTGTCGCAAAATGATAAGTCGATGTCGTGATATGTAAAGTGGCTTGTCTTCTGAGTGATGTAGTTTTGCTGAATAGTTTATGCATTAGATAAAAACAGCAGGGATCGATGATGAGCAGCAATCACGCAGTACGCTTTAATGAAGTTGGCGCACCAGATGTTATGTACCTAGAAGAGATTGAAGTGGGTGAGCCCGCTGCAGGTCAGGTTCGTGTACGCCATGTTGCAGTGGGTTTGAATTATGCGGATACCTATTTCCGTGACGGCACATACAAAATTCCGCTGCCAAATGGGATGGGCGTAGAAGCATCAGGTATTGTGGATGCGGTTGGCGAAGGCGTCAGCAATGTTCAGGTCGGTGACCGTGTAACCTATACCGGTTTTATCAATACCTTGGGCGCATACAGTACAGCTCGATTGGTTGATGCAAACGTGCTGATCAAATTGCCAGAAGGCATTTCTTGCGAAACCGCTGCGGCAATGACTATGCGCGGTTTAACCTCTGCATATTTAATGCGCCGTATTTATGACTTTAAAAAAGGTGACAGCATTTTATTGCATGCTGCGGCAGGCGGTGTCGGTCTGATTGTTTCACAGTGGGCAAAATTACTTGGTTTAACCGTGATCGGTACAACTTCATCGGAAGAAAAAGCTGCGATTGCCCGCGCACATGGCTGTGATCACGTGATTAATTATAGCCATGAAAATGTTGCTGAATGTGTACGTGAACTGACCGATGGCGTCGGCGTGCATGTGGTATTTGACAGTGTGGGCAAAGACACCTTTATGTCATCACTTGATTCATTAAAACGCCGAGGCTTGATGGTATGTGTTGGGACTGCTTCAGGTCCAATTCCAGATTTCAATCCAGTATTACTGGCGATGAAAGGTTCACTCTTTATCACACGTCCGGCATTGGCTGACTACATTGCAGATCCTGCAGAAAAGCAGGCTTTGGCAGATGAAATCTTTGCGCATGTCAGCAGTGGCCGTATCAAAATTGAAATTAATCAGCGTTATGAACTTAAGGATGCAGTTCAGGCACATCGTGATTTAGAAGCACGTAAAACTACGGGATCATCCATTTTTGTGATTTGAGTTTGAAAAGGATTTCATATGCAAGTTGAAAAATTAAGCTGTCATATTGGTGCTGAACTGAAAGGCATCAATATTGCGGATGCGATTCAGGATGATGACCTATTCGCCGAAATCCGCAGCCATTTATTGCAGCATCGGGTTTTATTTTTAAGAGATCAAAATATTAGCCGTGCAGAGCATGTGGCATTTGCAGAGCGTTTTGGTCAGTTGGAAGATCACCCCGCAGTGGGCAGTCATCCGGACCATCCAGGGCTGGTACAGATTTATAAAAGTCCAGATAGCCCAATTGACCGTTATGAAAATGCATGGCATAGCGATGCAAGCTGGCGAAAAAACCCACCGATGGGTTGCGTACTGCGCTGTATCGAATGTCCAACAGTCGGTGGCGATACCATGTGGACCAATATGGTGATGGCTTATGAAAACTTGCCTGAACAGATTAAAGAAAAAATTGCTGATCTGCGTGCCTATCACAGCATTGAAGCGAGTTTTGGCGCAGCGATGCCTATCGAAAAACGTTTGGCTTTAAAAGCGCAATTTCCAGACGCAGAACATCCGATTGTACGTACACACCCTGAAACGGGTGAGAAAATTTTGTATGTGAATGCCTTCACCACACATATTAGTAATTTTCATACCAAAGAACATGTGCGTTTTGGTCAGGATGCCAATCCGGGAGCATCTGAGTTGCTGCGTTATTTGATTACTCAGGCCTATATCCCAGAGTATCAGGTGCGTTGGCGCTGGCAGCCAAACAGCATTGCGATTTGGGACAACCGCAGTACACAGCATTATGCCGTGATGGATTATCCAGCGTGCCACCGCAAAATGGAGCGGGCAGGCATTATTGGTGATGCAACTTATTAAGTTGCACAGCACACATTTCAATCATTTTACGATTTTAAATACATAAGGAGATGCACATGCAATTCTTTGATGACTCATTGCACCCAGAAAACATGGAAAAAGTGGTGATTACTGTTGCGCCATATGGCCCAGAGTGGATGCCTGAAGATTTTCCAGAAGATATTCCTGTAACAATGGAAGAACAGATTCAAAAAGCAGTGGAATGCTATGAAGCGGGTGCTTCTGTTTTACATTTGCATGTGCGTGAACTCGATGGCAAAGGCTCGAAACGTTTATCAAAATTCAATGAGCTGATTGCAGGTGTGCGTAAAGCTGTACCGGATATGATCATTCAGGTGGGCGGTTCTATCTCTTTCGCACCTGAAACTGAGGGTGAAGCTGCCTTATGGCTGAGTGATGATACCCGTCATAAACTTGCGGAACTTGACCCAAAGCCAGATCAGGTCACAGTTGCGGTGAATACCACGCAAATGAATATTATGGAGCTTTTATATCCTGAATATTTAAAAGGTACGTCTTTAGAACATCCTGCGATTCAAGCGGCTTATGCAGAAATGACCGTTCCTGCAGGTCCAGAATGGCTTATTGAACATCTTAAGCGCTTAGCTGCCAACGGTATCCAGCCGCATTTCCAACTTACAGGTATGCATGGACTAGAAACTTTAGAACGTCTGGTACGCAAAGGTTTATATAAAGGCCCAATGAACATTACGTGGATTGGTATTGGCGGCGGTTTTGATGGTCCGAATCCATTTAACTTCTTTAATTTTGTACACCGTGTACCAGATGGTTGCACTTTAACTTCTGAATCATTGCTAAAAAATGTATTGCCTTTAAATACCATTTCTATGGCGATGGGCTTGCATGCACGTGTGGGCAATGAAGACACGATCATTGACCATAAAGGTGAGCGTTTCTCTTCAGTTGAGCAAATTAAGCAAACTGTTCGTATTGCGCATGAACTTGGCCGTGAAGTGGCAAATGGTAAAGAAGCGCGTGAAATCTACCGTATTGGTGTGCAATACGACACGATTGACGCAACCTTATTGGCCAATGGCATGGCGCCAAACCGCAAGCCGGGTCAAAAAGGCGTACCTCAGCGTTAAGCCAAGCTCCGACTTGAGTGAGACGGATTTTTGAACTCAAGTCACAACTGAAGAGCGCACTTAATTTAAATGTGGTTCTTCAGTTTCAAATACACCAATTAAAAATACAAGGAGGTTGCTATGGGTGCGCATGAGTATTCCGCTCCAGCAACAGGTATAGATACATCTATAGGTATTCCACGCCGTTATGCTTGGATTGTTTTTGCCTTGACCTTTGGGCTGCTCATTTCAGATTACATGTCGCGTCAGGTTTTAAATGCCGTTTTTCCGCTGATTAAAAATGAATGGACATTAACAGATAGTCAGCTCGGTTTATTGAGCGGCATTGTTGCTTTAATGGTCGGTTTATTAACGCTGCCTTTATCTATTTTGGCCGATAAATTCGGTAAGGTAAAAAGCTTAACCTTCATGGCTGTGCTGTGGAGCTTAGCGACTTTAGGCTGTGCAATTGCAGAAAGTTATGAGCATATGTTGTTTGCCCGCTTTTTAGTGGGTGTGGGCGAGGCCGCTTATGGCAGTGTCGGTATTGCCGTGGTTGTGGCGGTATTTCCACGTGACATGCGTGCAACTTTAGCCAGTTCATTTATGGCAGGTGGTGTCTTTGGCTCATTTTTAGGTATGGCACTTGGCGGCGTGTTAGCACAGCATTTCGGTTGGCGCTGGGCATTTGGCGGGATGGCGATATTTGGTTTAATTTTGGCGACATTATATCCGATTTTAGTTAAAGAAAAGAAAATTGGTACGATTCCAAAAGAAGAATTGGCTAAGCAGAAAAAAGAAACGCAAAAGAATCATTTAAGAACGATTTATTCAAGCCGTTCAGTGATAGCAACATATATTGCTAGTGGTCTGCAACTGTTTGTTGGTGGTTCAGTTATCGTTTGGTTTCCAAGTTATTTAAATCGCTATTATGGCATGGCCACAGATAAAGCTGGCGTGCTAGCTGCGGTCATCGTATTAAGCAGTGCAGTCGGCACAATTTTATGCGGAATGTTGTGCGACCGTTTAGGTAAGGATCGTCCAGATCGTAAAGTGACCTTAGCCATTATTTATTGTTTGTTGGGCTGCATCTTATTATCCATTGCTTTTGCATTGCCTACAGGAACTGCGCAATTGGTGATGATTGCCCTTGGTATGTTTATGGCGTTAGGAACCAATGGGCCGTCGAGTGCAATGGTTGCCAATCTAACCCATAACGCGGTGCATAGTACGGCTTTTGCGACTTTAACTTTAGCGAATAATTTCCTTGGATTAGCTCTAGGACCCTTAGTCATTGGAAAATTATCCGATGTCATTGGTTTACATCATGCATTTCAGGTCATGCCTGCGGTGAGTATTTTATCTGCTGCAGTCTTCTTCTATGCAAAAAGACATTATTTAAAAGATGTCACAAGGTTTAATTTACAAGTGGCATCAGAACAAAAAGTAACTCGCCATGCATTATCAGAAGCAGGTGAACACAAATGAAATTAATAATTGATTTAGATGTATATTTTGATTTTATTTGCCCTTGGTGCTTAATTGGCAAACGTCAGCTACAGGTTGCCATTGATAAGTTAAAACGCACGCATCCACAAGTAGATGTAAATATCAGATGGCGCGGTGTTCAGTTACTTCCGGCGATGCCTATTGATGGTATTCCATTTAAAGCTTTTTATTTACAACGTTTAGGCAGCTCTATGGCCGTGCGTCTTCGACAAGAACAGGTACGCCAAGCAGCAAAAGGTATCGGGGTAGAGATAGATTTTGAGCGCATACCACGCATGCCTAATACCGCGAAAGCACATAGCTTATTAAGTAATGCATTAAAATTAGAAGATGCTAAGCGGCATGATTTACTGCTTGAGGGAATTTATTCGGCTTATTTTCATCATTCTGAAAATATCTCAGATGCATCAACTTTAGAAAAAATAGCAACTTATTGTGGCTACGAAGCAGGACCGATTAAAGCGATTTTAGATTCACCGAATGTGCCTTTTGTTTCGGCAAACACAGGAGGTAAAGGCGTTCCATATTTTGTATTTGATGGAACTTTTGCACTTGCAGGAGCACAGCCTGCAACGATCTTATATCAGGTCATGCTGGAATCACTTGAGGCAAAGGAGATTGAAGTATGAGTCTCCATTTTGAAGTACCCCAAGACAAAATTCCGAGCGTAGGTCAACGAAGCTTTTTAAAAATCGGTGAACAAGCATTCCTATTATTTAATGTAGATCACCATTTATACGTGATAGAAGACCAATGTCCGCACCAAGGCGCATCCTTCTTCAGCGGAAAATTAGACGGCTGTACCATTCAGTGTCCAGCGCATGGACTACGCTTTAATTTAACGGATGGTTGTATGGTCAATTCAGCACTGTTGAAACTGAAGACTTGTGCCGTAGAACACAAAGATGAGCGTGTTTATATTGTACTTGATAGTGAGGTACAAGCATGACTCAAGCAGAACAAATTGAAGTGAGTTCATCCCTTAGTTTAGGACAGAGAATTCGGGAACTTGCACCAGGCTTTTCAGTCAGTTTGGTGGTTGCCGCAGCCGCTACATTTTTGTCGGAGCACTATACTGCGCCAGTGATGCTGTTTGCTTTGCTGCTGGGTATGGGCTTAAGTTTTTTAGCCACAGAAGGGCGATGCAAAGTGGGTATTGAGTTCACAGCCAGAACAGTCATGCGTATTGGTATTGCATTACTTGGCATGCGGATCACGCTAGATCAGATGACAGCTTTGGGCTGGCAGCCGATTGTTTTGGTGATCACGCTGATTATTGTGACTATTTCTGTTTCGATGATTGCCGCAAAATATATGGGCTTTCAGCGGCTTTTTGGCATGTTAACGGGCGGCGCAACAGCCATTTGCGGTGCATCGGCAGCCTTGGCATTATCCGTTGCTTTGCCCAATCATCCGCAGAAAGAAAGAGCCACTTTGTTCACGATCATTGGTGTATCGGCACTGTCTACATTGGCAATGATTGTTTATCCGATGATTGCAAAATGGTTGGCTTTGTCTCCGCAAGAAGCCGGTATTTTCTTGGGCGCAACTATTCATGATGTGGCGCAAGTGGTGGGTGCAGGCTATAGCATGTCTGCCGAGACAGGAGATACTGCAACTGTCGTGAAGTTGATGCGTGTTGCAATGCTATTGCCAGTCATTGTCTGTGCGGTGATGATCACACGCATGCAAGGTAGTGAAGATATTGGAAAACGTCCGCCACTTTTGCCTTGGTTTGCGGTTTGCTTTTTATTACTTGCATGTATCAATAGCACAGGCTGGGTACCAGTGATGGTACAAAGCGGTATGAATGAGCTATCTCGCTGGTGTTTAGTGATTGCCATTAGTGCGCTTGGTATGAAAACCCAATTAAAGGAATTGGCGACGGTGGGTATAAAGCCAATTATCTTGATGGTTGGAGAAAGCATTTTCTTGGTGCTATTGGTGCTGACAGTTATGCATTGGCTGTTTTAGCAGCGTTATATTTCAGTCATGCATTATGTATTTCAAAAATAAAAAGCCTTTTTCGAAGGCTTTTTATTTTTGAAATTTTTATTTTAAGCATTGATGTGATTATTGCGCCACGTTGTAGGTGAAACACCAAATTGACTGATAAACCAGCGGGTAAATGAGCTCGGCATCGAATAACCCAAAATATCAGAAACTTGTCCCAAAGAATAATTTTGATTTTTTAAATATCTGAAGACTAAGGTTTTTCTGACGTCATTAATTAAGATACTAAAACTGGTTTCAGCAGCTTCCAAGCGTCGTTGCAAAGTTCTGACATTTACACCGTGCGTAATCGCCACTTGGTCGATAGTTGCACGTCCCATTGGTAAAAGCAGATAAATACTTTTGCGGATATCAAAAATGATCGAAGATTCGTTTTCATTTTGCAGAATATCAATATCTAGATAGCGCTGTGCATGGTTTGCCATCCCTTTATCTGCATGCGGATTAGCTTTATCCAGTTCGGCAGTTGTACAGACAATTCCATTAAATTCGCTGCCAAACTCTAAAGGGCAACCGAATATGCGTTGATGAACGCTAAGATCACGTGGTGCTTCATGAGTAAAATGTATCGCTAGAGGCCGCCATTTTTGAGACAGTAATGCTGCACAAAAACGGTGAGTAATACCGACAGCCAATTCAATCGCCTGACGGCTGTAATGGGTTGAACCTGCAACGACTTCCACACGAATAATAACCGTGCCTTCCATTTCTTCAATATGCATTTCCAATGCGCTGTTAATCACATTGCGATATCGAACAATGGTTTGCAAAGCATCACGCAAGGTGTGTTGATAACTGAGCAATAAACTCAACTCGCCAAAATCGGCAAGCTGACGCTGTTCGGCCATTAGTAATCCAAAAGCATCACAGTGGCTGTCTAGGGCTGACTGTTCGAGCAATTGAATTGCTTTGTCGACAGAGATCCTTTGTTTACTGTCTTTGAGCTGTGCGGGGTAGATCCCTGCATCAGACAGTAAATGGTAAGGATTCAGATTAAATTGCTGACTGATATCCATATAGTTTTTCAGGACAGCAGTATGGGCTAGTGGAACCACGTAGCTTCTCCTTTTCTTATTATCAACCTTCCTGGTCTGTATTTAGTTATATCGAAAATAATGACGTACGGAAAGTAGAGAATAGTATAGGGCGCAAGAATGCCATGCGCCGAGCGCTTTGAGAACGCAGATTTTATGCAAAACTTATTGAAATATATGCAATCGTTTTAAGGGTTTTTGTCGTGAAATGAAAAGCTTATGTCGCCTCATGTCAACTGCATATTTGAACAGCAATTTATTGTGAATATGAAAGCTGTTTTCAACCAAGTTCAGGTTAAGCATTGTGCTAAGGATGTCATGAAATGGAAAAAATATTCACCAATTCGACTGTGCTCATTGTTCCAGGTCTGCGTGATCATGTTGAGGAACATTGGCAGACGCTTTTAGCGTCTAAATTGCAGAAAGTCCGTACTGTGCCGCCAGCGGAAATTAATCAGCTGAACTGTACAAACCGTGTGGCTCGTATTCAAGCTGAGCTGGAGCAGATTCAAGGGCCAGTCATTTTGGTTGCACACAGTGCTGGTGTATTGATGACCGTGCATTGGGCAGCCCAGTATCAAGCCAAAATTCAGGGTGCACTTTTGGCAGCACCGCCAGACTTATCACAACAATGGCCTGAAAATTACCCGAGTTCAGATGTCCTTCGCCAAGAGGGTTGGGACCCATTACCGGATCAAAAGCTGCCATTTCCAAGCATTGTGGTCGCAAGTACCAATGATCATCTTGCCAGTTTTGAATCTGTGGCGTATTTAGCAGCAGTCTGGGGAAGTGATTTGGTCAATGCAGGCGCGGTAGGACATTTAAACCCTGCATCGGGTTTTGGTGAGTGGCCTTTGGCTGAAGAGCTGATTCTAAAACTCGATCAAACTGATAATAAAAACTATGTAGACAACATGCAATCTGCCTAGCGCATTGATTAGCGAATGCATTTTTATGAAGCGGTATTTCCAAGCAAACGATTTAAAACAAAGCTGCGTCCAAAGATGATCAAGCTGAACAATAAAACAAATCTATTTTTTTAAAATATCAATAAGGACATGATATGAGCGGTTATAAGCGTGTATTTATTCAAAAACGATTAGCAGTGGCTGTGCAGCGCGCAGGTCTATTGATGTGTACGGCTGCTGTGGTGTCTAGCGCTGCTGGCAAAAATTTTGATTTAAATGAACAATGGAAATTGGAAACAAAAACCAATATCAGCATTGGTCAAAGCTGGAGCACGCAAGATGCAGATCCAGCCTTACTGTATCGACCTGATGCATTGAGTATTGGTAAAGAAGGAACGAGTATCGATATCAATGGTGATAACGGGCGGGCCAATTTTGAAAAAGGCGATGCAATATCACAAATTGTTAAAGGTTTAACTGAGCTTCGTTTAAATGGGCAGCAGCAAGGTGCAGTGCTGAGCGCAAAATATTGGTATGACCATGCCTATGAAACTGGGCGCGGTGACTTCACTACATTTGATGATTCTACGTGGCCTCGTTTGGCGAAGTTTAAAGGGATCGATCTTTGGGATGCCTATATCTGGAAAAATTTTAGTTTTGATAATTCAAAAAATTTAGAACTGAAGCTCGGTAAACATGCCTTGAATTGGGGTAAATCTCAGTTCTTCCAAAACGGGATCAATTCCGTCAATGCGGTAGATTATGCAGCAATGAATCGTCCCGGCGGTGAAGCAAAAGAGCGTGTGATTCCAGTCGAAATGTTTTCTTTTTCATCGGCATTAAATGACAAATTGAAAGTCGAAGGCTTTTATCAATTTAAATTTCGTCCATCAGTTCTGGATGGCTGCGGCACATTCTTTGAAGTGTCAGATGTTTTTGCAGAGAACTGTGGGCCGTTATTGATTGGCGGGCCGGGCTTTACTACTGATCAAGCGATCAATGGTCCATTAGATTTCACGGTATCTCGTTTGCCGAGTGAATATGCCAAAGATAGTGGTCAGTATGGTGTTGCGATCAAGCAAATGATTCCGCAGCTCAATAATGCCGAACTAGGGGCATATTTTGCAAATTATCATAGCCGCATGATGCATTTTGACGGCATTGCAGTGACTGCGCCAGGGGCACAAAATTATCATACAGCCCGTATTTTTTCTGTATATCCAGAAGACATCAAGATGTATGGACTGAGCTTAGCTGGAAAAGTCGGAAAAACAGCATATTTCAGTGAGTTAAATTATAAGCCAAATATGCCACTGCATTTTAACAGTACAGACACGGTGTATGCCCAAGCGCTATTTAATGACACGCCGTTAACAGCGCCGGGTGAGACTCTAGAATTGGGTGAACATATTCATGGCTATGCACGTGTGCCGGTCACACAATTTACCCTCGGTGCAGCAAGCAATATTCCAAATGTATTGGGTGCAAGAACTTTGTCCTTTGTGGGTGAATTAGGCGTTAATCATATTGGTGATACCGATAAATATCACTTTGGACGTAGTGGTGCCTTTGGGCGGAGCGGGCTAACCACAGGGGCGTATGATCCAAATGATGTAAATACCTATTGTATTGCACCGAAAACTGGAGATTTATCAGATGAAGAAGTACGAAAATTGAATGAAAAATATTGTAATGATAAGGGCTTCTTTGAGGCGTGGTCGGCAGGTTACCGTTTAAGAGGGGCTTTAAATTATAACGATGTGCTGCCTCAAACCACTGTTACGCCAAGTTTAATGTTTAGACATGATGTCAAAGGCTACGGTCCGAATTTTCAAGAAGGGCAAATAGCGCTAAGTGCAGGGGTTTCTGCAACCTATCAGCAAAAATATACGGCGGAATTGTCTTATACAAATTTCTTTGGATCGAATGAATTCAGTGTGTTAGATGACCGTGATTTTGCCTCACTGGTATTTAAAATGAATTTTTAAAGCATGACGTTATAGTGTTTTTACTAAGCCGAGATGAATAATTTGATCTCGGTTTTTTATTCTAAAAATTGTATGATTTTTCTTCAGCATGTGTCCAAAAGATAAGTCTTTGTCGTGAAATGACAAATGTAAGCTCACAAAAGTGAGTAATTTAAGGATTAAAGACAGCCCAAAAAGCAGTCGAAGAATATCAATAAATTAGTCTAAACAATGTGAATAGGGATGTTTTAGATGATCGGAAATATGATGTTTCAACCGCTGTTGATCAGCAGCCTGATTGAGCATGCCGCACAGTATCATGCAGATACCGCGATTATCTCTAAAAATACAGATGGTTCTATAACTGAAACAACTTGGGGTCAAATTTCAAAAAATTCAAAACGTTTTGCAAATGTGCTTCAAACCTTCGGTTTAACCGTCAGTGATCGTGTTGCTACGATTGCATGGAATAACCATCGTCATTTAGAAACATGGTATGGCATCTCAGGCAGCGGGCTAATTTGTCACACCATTAATCCAAGACTATTTCCAAATCAGCACAAATATATTGTTAATGATGCGAATGATAAGGTACTGATTTTCGATAAAACTTTTCTAAATTTAGTGTTGTCGATTAAAGATTCGATTCCTTATGTAGAAGAATACATTTGCCTAGATGCTTATGACGAGGACGTCTATCGCGCTTTCCCAGAGGTTTTATTCTATGACGATCTGATTGTCCAGCAGAGCGATGAATTTGAATGGCCTGGTTTAGATGAAACCAAAGCTAGTTCTCTATGTTATACCTCTGGAACCACGGGCAATCCGAAAGGCGTGTTATATAGCCATCGTTCAACGGTCTTGCATAGCTATGCAGCTAGCCTTCCGGATTCTTTCCATTTTTCAGCCCAAGATCGCATTATGCCAGTCGTTCCGATGTTTCATGTGAATGCTTGGGGTACGCCATATTCTGCAGCCATGGTGGGTTGCAGCATGATTTTACCCGGGCCAATGCTAGATGGCGCGAGCTTGGTAGAACTAATTGACCGATATAAAGTCACCAATGCATTAGGTGTGCCGACCATTTGGCAAGGTTTACTCAATGCTGCATATCAGTCCGGCAGTAAGCTCGAAAGTTTGGTGCGTAATATTGTCGGTGGAGCAGCGTGTCCGCCATCGATGCTGAAAGCATTTAATGACGATTTTAATTGCGAAACCATCCATGCTTGGGGCATGACAGAAACCAGTCCTTTAGGTGTTGTTAATCAACTCAAAGCAAAACATAGTGAGCTAGACGAATCCGAGCAATTCAAACTTCGTTTTGCTCAAGGACGTCCGCCATATGGTGTCAGCCTGCGCGTTTGTCAGGATGAAATGGGGACTGTTGAGTCAGCACGTGATGGCCGATTAGCAGGGCATCTGCAGATTAAAGGGCATTGGATAGTTGAGTCTTATTTTGACCAATTTGAGCATAGCTTGACTAAGGATGGCTGGTTCGATACAGGAGATATAGCCACTTTAGATCAAGATGGATATATGCAAATTAGCGATCGATCTAAAGATTTAATTAAATCTGGCGGAGAGTGGATTTCTTCGGTTGAGCTAGAAAATATTGCAATTGAGCATCCAGAGTTAGATATGGTTGCAGTGATTGCAGCCGTGCATCCAAAGTGGGATGAACGGCCAATTTTAATCGCTAAAAAATCGGCTGAAAGCTGCGTATCAGAAGCAGAAATTTTAGACTTTTATAGTAATAAAATTGCCAAATGGCAAATTCCAGACAGAGTTGTCTTTGTTGATGCTATTCCTGTAGGTGGTACTGGAAAAATTTTAAAGAAAGATTTACGTGAAACTTACGGTTCAATTTTATTGAACGATGTTGTTGCGTAAGGATTTAACATTCACTATTGATATTCATGGAAAGGAATATGACACAACAAACGTCTGCAGGCTTAAGATTTAGACAAGCATTGGAAGTAGAAAAACCATTACAAATCATTGGTACAGTAAATGCCTATGCAGCAATGATGGCAAAAGAAGTTGGCTATAAAGCCATATATTTATCTGGTGCAGGTGTTGCGAACTATTCATATGGTTTACCTGACTTAGGCATGACCAGCTTAGACAATGTTTTGGAAGATGTTCGTCGTATTACCGAACGTGTAGATACGCCATTACTTGTCGATATCGATACAGGTTGGGGCGGTGCATTTAACATTGCTCGTACTGTG
>NZ_MVKX01000004.1 GCF_002018365.1 Acinetobacter amyesii | reverse complement strand
AAATTAACTCAAGTACTTCTGTTAATAACTCATTTGGTAGAAAACTTAGCAATACGTAAGACTAAGCAAGTATCCATAACAGTTGTGCTGGCGACAATAGCAAGAGTGAACCACCTGATCCCTTCCCGAACTCAGAAGTGAAACCTCTTAGCGCTGATGGTAGTGTGGGGTTACCCATGTGAGAGTAAGTCATCGCCAGCTCATTATTCGAAACACCCCCTGATACGTCAGGGGGTGTTTTTTTATGCGTG
Source organism: Acinetobacter amyesii (assembly GCF_002018365.1). Lineage (GTDB taxonomy): Bacteria > Pseudomonadota > Gammaproteobacteria > Pseudomonadales > Moraxellaceae > Acinetobacter > Acinetobacter amyesii. The sequence continues at coordinate 346,645 of NZ_MVKX01000004.1, read as the reverse complement.
AGGGAAAAGCGAAAAAGAGGAAAAGGAGAAGAAAAGCGAAAGCAAAAAATAGGAAAATAAGAAGAAATGAAAAAAGAATAAAATATGAAAATGAATATGTTGTAAGTGGATAATATATGAATATTTCTCACTCAAATATAAAGTAAGACGTCCTCAATCTTTCTATCAAGGTTATTGATCCGCTGAAATAATTGATTGCGTTGCAGCTTTAAGCATATATAGGACTTGGCCTAATAAAATATCTTTGTCTGTTAGCGCCACAATAATCATGGGGTGATTTTGAGCAGAGACTGATGCAAGTATCGCTTTTCCATTTTCGGCATCTAAGGTTATATTTTGACAACCGACCAAATGAATTTCTTTAATAAATGCTGACACCATTGCAAGGATAGAGCTGCTAACCGCAGCTAACTTGCTATTGTTATATTGCCCACGTTTGTAAACACTGGTTAGCTCAAATCCATCTGTTGAACACACCATGATGAAATGAACGCCTCGTGCATTGTTAATAATATTATTTATCTGTTCACGGGCATGTTGAATTAACTCATTCGAAGCGGTGCGTTTTGTGGCATTAAACATGGGTTGCTCCTTATGCAGTGATATAGTGATTTACTTCGATTGAGGTAATTAAAGCTTCAAGTAGCAGTAAAACGTCAGATTTTTTGCGACAGTCGATAAAGAATAGGGGCGAATATAAGTCCTGACTAATTAACCAATCCTTGTAGATAGCAGTATTCGTTGAACTAGTGATTTCGTCTGTATGGGTAATTCCAATGGCTATGTTATCTGTATAGTTTTGGAAGGTTTCTAAATAGCTTTCGAGTTCACTTAAGGGGTCATTAACATTATGATCAATCAGAATAATTGCCCCGATTGCGCCTTGACAAATCACTGGCCAAATAAAATCAAAACGACTTTGTCCAGGGGTACCATATAAACCTATTTTTAAACCATCTTCTAAGGTCACTTCTCCGTAGTCGATACCTACTGTGGTTTCAAGTTTTTGATGGCTGGTTTGATCTGTATTAAACGCCTCGGTCAGTAAAACTGGGATATCAGAAAGTGAACGTATCGCTTCAGTTTTTCCAGCACCCATAGAACCAGCAAAGACAATTTTATATTGCTGAAGAATCATGTTTGATGTCCTATTCTAAAATCCAAATTTACGTCGTAATTTACTAAAGAAGTTTTGTACAAAGTTCTTTTCTTCTGTTGGTTCATGCGTTTCAGGTGGCGTGTAATGTTTATCCCAAAGATTTATCTTTTTAATATTCAGTGATGCCATATTCGCAGCAATGAACTGTCGAACGGTGCTGAGGGGTATATCATATTGTTCTGTGATCGTTGATATCTTTGCGCCCTGGATAAAGCATGCAGAAAGTTGAAAAATTTGTTTATGAGATAAATGTTCAGCAGGTTTTGGCCAGCTTAAAATTCGAAAATGACCATCTTCAGGAACTGTTTGATAAAAATTCGGAGTTTGCCAAAATAGATTCCATATCCAGTCTTGAAGGATGACTGGATGCTTTCGGCTTACATGGGTCATATCTTCAATTGATGCGAAATCATATTTAAAACTAGCATCGGTGTGTTGAAGTTGACGCTCGAGGTTGAGCCAAGCTATGTTTTGTGCGGTATCGATTACCGCTATTGTGCCTAGATCATCATATAGGTGCAATTTTTCATGATTATCTTCTGCATACATTTTTTTGAAGTAATCATCTTCCAAATTAAAATCGCTAAAGCATTGAGTCTGACACTGTTGTGCATACTCTATGGATTCGTTAAGGCCATTATGGCTGACGAGATGCTTATCAATCCATTGATTGAGCTCTTGATTGTCATCAACGGGAAGGAACAGAGTATTATTTCTGACGCGCCCTGATTGTTGGTTGTCTTTCGAGATCTTGAGCCAAGGTAAAGCGCGGCGCGTTAATATTTTTTGAATTCCTTCAGTGTCAAAAAAACGCTCATGAATAAATAAGCAATCGAGATTCACATCAGATGCACTTTTCCATTGGATATTAAAGTGCTGTGGAAAAATTGCGTAAAGCTGATGTTTGAGTTGATCTGAATCATGAATACTTAATCCTGCAATGCCGATATTGATATATTGCTTATTCATGGTGTTCCTCGACTAATTTTATTCAAACCTGTAAAACATTTTGGGAATAAAAAACCCTCTTATTGGCATAAGAGGGTTGGGTGAAATTAAGCAAAATCTAAACTTTTTTCATAGGTTTTTAATTCGTGTCGAGCCATGGCTAGGTTTGCTTTGGCACGATCAAGTACTAAATATAAGAACACGGATTCATTATTTTCCAGCGGACGAATCAAGTGATACTGTTTTCCTAAGGTAATTAAAATATCGACAATATGATCATCTAAGTTGAGTGACTGAGCGACACGTCTTTTGGAGCGAACCACTTCAGTATTTCCAGCAGCTGCTAACTCTAAATCAATATCTCCTCCGCCTTGTGTCGCCATAGCTAGGCCACTTTCACCGTCTACCAGTGCCGCTGCATGAAAACCGTCGATTGTTGTGAGTGATTCTAATGAAACTTTAGCCATTTTTATGCCCCTCTTTTAGGTTATACATGATTATTATTTGTAGATATTTGGGTAATTAAATTAGCGTTTTTAACTACTTAATTTAATTATAGGAAGCAAGCATTGCTTTGCAATCAAATTAATTTTTTGCTTTAAAAGGATAATATTTTCTAATTATAGTGTTTAGTTTTTGGATTAAAAAAATGTGATTTAATTTGCTGTATATATTTTTTTATGTGTTTTCGGACTTCATTTTTGATTTAAAATTTACCAAAAATTCAAATGTAAAGTTTTGTAAATATTGTGATAAAACTCGATTTTTGCAGAATAAAGCTGACTAATTTACATAAAGAAAACAAAAAGTGATCTAAAGACGTGTAATTTAGAATATTCGATTAAAAAAAACCTGCTTAAAAAGCAGGTCATTGATTTAGAAAAATGAAGTCACTTAAGCAAAAATATTACAAGCTGCAGATGCCAAAATCCATAAAATCACCACTGCAACGATAGGCTCTACAATTTTTGACCATGTTGGCACTTGTACTTCAGTTGTCACGTCATCTTGCGTATGTTGTTGATTAACCATTTGATTGAACTCCTTCATTGATGCTTCTAATGATATCTCTTCTTGTAGATTTGGTTTAGAACCAAGGAGCTCTGTTAGGTTGTTTGTTGACCAAACCCAATCATCCGCTTGACCAGAAAGATGTTCAATTTGTCCGTTGAGTAATTCTCGAATACTTTGTGGCGAATGTGAGCCTGTATCATGAAGTTGTTTTAATTCATTTAATTGTAAATGAAAAACTTCTGTAGTTAGGTTTTCGAGTTCAGAGCGTTCTAATATTGATGCATTTGAAGGGGTGGTGGTGAGATGACGTGAAACCTCCTGAATATAGAGTTCATCAGGCTGAGTAATTTCTTGATAAACTTTTTCACCATTAATGCGTAGCTGATGAATCAATTCACCTAAAGTTAAAGCATTAATTTCACGTAAATGTTGTCGTTTTTCTTCACGATTTAAATGACTTAAAAGCGTAGGCTTTTGAGATTCTATTTGTTCGACAAAATATTGTACTAAATCAAAAGCCATTATTCGCTTCCTTATTCTTTAATCGAGCAACCTTAAACCCGGTTTTTTCTTCGGTTGCTCTTGTTGTTCTTGGTCGTTTGATTTTAAAGCATTTTGATCATTCTGAATACCTTCATATTCTTGAGGATCGAAGAACATGCCTTGACCATTTTCACGTGCATAGATGCCTAGAACAGCAGAAAAGGGGATATAGAGGTTTTGCGAAACGCCACCAAAGCGTGCAGAGAAAGTAATCGTCTCATTGCTCATGTGTAGCGCATGCGTTGCATGAGGTGCGATATTCAGGACAATTTGGCCATCTTGAATATATTGAACTGGCACCATCGTACCATTCTGTGTCGCATCGACAAGTAGGTAGGGCGTAAGTCTATTTTCACAAATCCATTCATAAAGTGCCCGTGTCAAGTATGGACGCGTTGGAGTGAGTTGTAGTTCCTGTTCAGACATAATGCTTACTCGAATATTTATGGAAAATTAATTTTTTGCTAAAAGCTCGCTATAGCGATTTTTTTCCTGCAATGTCATTGATTTGATAAATGCTGGACGGCTAAAGATGCGTTGGCAATAGAGAAATATAGGGCGGCATTGCTGTTTGGGGAGCTCAATACCCATGGCTTTTAGGCGCAGAAATATAGGCGCGAGCATACAGTCTAACATGCTAAATTGTTCAGACATAAAATAAGGATAATGCTGAAACAAGGGGGTTAGTGATATGAGTGTATCACGTAATTGTTTTTGTGCTTTTTGCTTGGCTGTTTCATCGAGGGTATCGGGGTGGCGAAGCATAATATCCGCCAGTCTTAACCAATCTTGTTCGAAGCGCCATACATATTGACGTTGCTCTGCACGAGGCATAGGTGCATCGGCATACAGCTTATTTTGACGATAACGGTCATCCAGATATTCGGCAATAATACTGCTGTTATAGAGTTTTAGGCCATTTTCAATCATCATCGGAAGTTGATTATATGGATTTAAACTTGCAAGATCTTCGTCTTCATCATCAGCAATAATTAAATTATGTTTGATTTGCTTCTCTGCAAGTACATAGCGTATCCAGTGTGAGCGAAAGTCATCCGCATGACTGTAAAGCGTAATCCCTTGGAGAGGTGCATTTTCGACTGACATAATCCGAGACGATGAGAAATGAATAAGATAGGATACTAAAATTAGACAGTAAAATCACGGAGACTTTAGCAATATCAATGCAGCTACAGTGAAAATTACAGTTTTGTTTTATTTGATTTTATCTGATAGATTTTCATGTCATTCATTTACCTGATCATCACCGCATGATGACCATTGCACTTGTACAAAAATTATTATTTTTCGCTGCTGTTTTTTTTATGGGTATTGGCTTTTATACGGCACTCGCTGGAGGTTATGCTTCTGATTATGGAGCAGAGGATGATAGCCCAGAACAACAAAGCAAAATGACCATCTGTACAATTACACTAACACTGTCGGTTATATGCTTAATTGCGAGTTTGAGTCTCTTTGTTTATCAGATCGTTATTCTATTAGCATCATCTTCATAAAAATTAAGACATAAAAAAACCTTGGCATAAGCCAAGGTTTTTTGTCCGATTCGGTAAACGAATTAACGTTTAGAGAATTGAGGACGTTTACGAGCTTTACGTAAACCAAGTTTCTTACGTTCAACTTCACGAGCATCACGAGTAACGAAACCAGCTTGACGAAGAGCAGGTTTAAGAGTTTCGTCAGAAGCGATCAATGCACGAGTAATACCGTGACGGATAGCGCCTGCTTGACCACCGATACCACCACCAGCAACAGTGATGTAAAGGTCATATTTCTCAGTAGCTTCTAAAAGCTCAAGTGGTTGGTTAACAACCATACGAGCAGTTTCACGACCGAAATATTGTTCTAAAGAACGGTTGTTGATTACGAGTTTACCAGTACCAGCTGATAGGAAAACACGTGCAGTTGCGGTCTTACGGCGACCTGTACCATAGTTAGTAGCCATGTGCTGTATCCCTTAGATGTCCAAAACTTGTGGCTGTTGAGCAGTATGTGGATGCTCAGTACCAGCGTACACTTTCATTTTCTTGATCATTGCATAACCAAGAGGACCTTTTGGCAACATGCCTTTTACAGCACGTTCGAAGATTTCTTCTGGTTTGTGAGCAACTAATTTTTCAAAATTAGTTTCACGAATACCACCAGGGAAACCAGTGTGGCGATAATATTTCTTATCAAGTGATTTTTTACCAGTCACTTGAACTTGCTCAGCATTGATAACAACGATGTAGTCACCAGTGTCAACGTGAGGAGTATAAGAAGTTTTGTGCTTACCGCGTAAACGACGAGCGATTTCAGTCGCAAGGCGACCTAAAGTTTTGCCAGAAGCATCAACAACGTACCAGTCGTGTTGAACTTCAGCTGGCTTAGCGCTGAGAGTTTTCATTAAACCACTACCTATTATAGTTGGTTTGGACTATGGAAGCTGTCCAAACAAAAGGAGACGCGATTCTATACGAATACGTGAAGAATCACAAATGAAAATATAAAATTTCAAGCGCTGTATTGTAGTATATTTCTTCAGCAATAAACAGTAGATAATCCAGAAATTATAAAAAACGCGGATGAAAGTAAATCATGTCGAATTCTAATCTGTTAAAAAACACATCTGAACCCTTATTTTGGCGGCCTTGGCTGCATTTGATGGGCTTATGTAGCGCCTTGATTTTAAGCCCAACTTTTTTGTATTTGGTGTATTTGCACGGGGCGGATGGCGCAATCATCGTTTTGTTGATGATGCTCACTTTATTTTTCCTTAGTTATTTATTGGTTTATCTGTTGATTGGATTATTGCTTGTGGGTGGTATGTGTTTTTGGTTGATAACGAAGTACCCGCAACATGTGTCAGCCGTTCAGCGCGGCATTGTCATTCTTATTGCATTGATTTGGATTATTGGCATTTCAGGTTTTACTTTCGGTTTCATTCCATACAATGTCGCACAACGTAATTATTTTTGAGTTTTAGTTCGGTATTTTTAGTCAAATAATTAGGTCTGTCATGTGCATCACACAGTATAATAATGCTATTGCACACACAGGATAGACCCATGCTGCCTTTATATATCACGAGCGGTGAACCCGCAGGTATCGGACCTGATATTTGTTTGAGCTTAGCCAATCGAATAGATGAAAGGCCAATTGTGGTACTTATTGATAAAGATTTGCTGCTCAAGCGTGCTCAACAGTTAAAGCTCGAAGTTGAACTGATTGACTATGTTGGGCAGGAGGTGTCGGCAGCTTTAGGCCAGCTTTATGTGGAACATGTACCTGTGACTAAATCTGTCATCGCAGGTCAGTTAGATGTAAGTAATGCAGCCTATGTGTTGGAGCAATTACGACGTTCTGCAGACTATGCGATGTCAGGCAAAAGTGTTGGAGTTGCTACAGCACCTGTGCAAAAGTCGATTATTAATGATGCCGGTATCCATTTCAGCGGACATACGGAGTTTTATCAAGAATTTGCAGGCGTTGATCGTGTCGTCATGATGCTTGCGACAAAAACGCTCCGTGTCGCATTGGCAACGACACATTTACCGCTTCGTGATGTTGCGGATGCCATTACTCAAGATCGATTGCATCAAGTCATCGATATTTTAATTCATGATTTAAAAACTAAATTTAAAAAAGATCATCCGCATATTTTAGTCTGCGGTCTAAACCCACATGCGGGTGAAGATGGCTATTTGGGCATGGAGGAGATTGAAGTGATCAATCCGGTGCTAGAGCGTTATCGCGCTCAAGGGGTGAATATGAGCCTGAGCTTACCTGCTGATACCTTATTTACCCCTGAAAATTTAAAAGATGCCGATGCGGTTTTGGCGATGTATCACGATCAGGGCTTGCCTGTATTAAAGTCACAGGGCTTTGGCGAAGCCATCAATATCACTTTGGGCTTGCCGTTTATTCGGACTTCAGTGGATCACGGCACAGCACTGTCACTGGCTGGAACCGGTCTTGCTAAAAGTTCGAGTTTACAGGTGGCGGTCGATTTAGCTTTAGAATTAGCACGTGCGAAAAATAACGAAACTTAATAATAAGGGTTTGAATTTCATATGAATAATAGTAGAAAATTATCAAAAATAAAACATGAAAATAACAAGATGCTTAGGGCGAAATCGATCATTCGCCCATTTTTGGGGATTACGTTAGCGTTGATGCTGTCAGCATGTTCAACGCTCGCTACAGATCATCATTCTTGTGAATTAAAAGTATTATCGCTGCAAATTCCAAAACAGACGGAAGGATTTATACGTTTTGCATCACCGCGTGCCGTGGATGGCTTTAAACATAATCAGCAAAAATTTAATCAAGCGCTGACCGCGATGCATAAAAAATATGCGAATCGTGGCGGTGCTGATAAAATGCTTCAAGATGGACAGGCAATCAATGCTAATATTGATCTGCTTGTACAGCATCAAAATAGCCTGAATGCGCTATATGAATATCAACTTCTTGTAAGTGAAACCATTCCAAGTATTCAAGCTGAATATAACATTCTGGCTGATATGATGGCTAGAGCAAACAATTCAGCTATTCAAGCAATTATTGCCAAAAATCAAGTCTATATTGCGGGACGGCTGTTGGATTCTTTGCTGAATTTAACTGATGTGAATTCTATTCATCCAGACGATTTAGATGACTTTTTAGCAGATTTTGAAACTTTCAATATTTATTTGAAGGCTCAACTGAATGGTAATCCTGAACTGGGTGTAGAGCGCGTAAACAATGCTGAAATGCGCGAAAGTTTGCTCTCCATTCAGGCTGAAACTGAAGAAATGATGAAATCTGAAACAATGGCTTTGTTGAAACAAAGAGAGCCATTGCTCAGTGTAATTAAAGCGGCTCGGGATAATGTGACCAAGTCCGAAGAAATTTTTGCTCGCTTGAGTGAATTTGAATCAAGTCAGTAATCGTTGTAATAAACCTATGCGGAGAATTTTATGTATCAAATTAATGCCCTAAACCCAAAAGATGAAGGGCATCACACGCGTAAGCGGTTTGGACAGAATTTCTTACATGATCAACGTGTTATTGCCAAAATTGTACGTTCGGTAAATCCGCGTACTGGTGACAATATTGTCGAAATTGGTCCCGGTCTTGCTGCGCTTACATCGCCTTTAATTGGTGAATGTGATGCTCTAACTGTGGTTGAGCTGGACCGTGACTTAGCCGCAGGTTTGCCGGGCCGTGTGCCGCATCCTGAGCGCTTGACCATTGTTGAAACCGACGCGCTGAAATATGACTTTACCGAGCTGTTTGCCGAAGGCCGTCCACTGCGCGTGGTTGGCAACTTGCCGTATAACATCTCGACTCCGCTGCTGTTCCATCTCTTGGAGTTTGGCGACAAAGTCAAAGACATGCACTTCATGCTGCAAAAAGAAGTCGTGGACCGTATTACCGCTTCACCGAATACTAAAGAATACGGCCGTTTATCGGTGATGATCCAATACTTCTGTAAACCGACGTTTTTATTTGAAGTACCGCCGGGCTCATTTAATCCGCCGCCAAAAGTCACCTCTGCGGTATTCCGTTTAGAGCCTTATGCCGTTAAACCGATTGTGGCGAAAGATGAAAAAGCGCTTGCACGTTTGGTTTCACATGTCTTTACTCAGCGCCGTAAGACGTTACGTAATAGCTTAAAAGGCATGCTGGTTGAAGATGGTTTTGAAAATGCAGGGGTTGATCCAATGGCACGTCCAGAAACACTGACACTTGCAGAATTTGTCGCATTAGCAGATCAAATGGTGGCTTAAATAATTATGACTCGCTCTATTCGCTATAACTATGTCATTGGTGATGTTCAAGGCTGTTTTGAAGCATTAAAAGCTTTACTGAAAGAGATCAAGTTTGATGCAGACCAAGATTTTATTTGGTTTGCAGGTGATCTCGTTGCACGGGGTGAAAACTCGGTAGGTGCTTTGCGTTTCATCAAAAAATTAGTGGATAGTGAGGTTGCGGCGACGGTACTGGGCAATCATGATTTGACTTTACTGGCATGTGCTCGCGGTATTAAGGAGATCAATCCTAAAGACAATATCGATGATGTGATTCACGCCTTAGAAAGTGATGATTTGATTGATTGGTTACGCAAGCAGCCGCTGTGTCTATTTCCGAATGAGCAAACTATTTTGACTCATGCGGGTATTCCTTTGAATTGGACTGCGCAGCAAACCGCAGACTTGGCAAAGGAAGTGGAAGCAGTGATTGGTCATGACGACTTTGATGTGGTCGATGCGTTTCTTCAAGTGATGTACGGTAAAGAGCCGAACCTGTGGTCGGATGATTTGTCTGGTCATGCACGTTTACGCTGTATTACCAACTATTTGACACGCATGCGCTTAACCGATGCTGAAGGCCGTTTAGAGTTCAGTTTTAAGGATTCACTCGATGACCCTATGCCGAAGGGTTTTCAGCCATGGTTTGAGTTTGAGTCACAAGCAGCACAGACCCATCAAATCCTGTTTGGCCATTGGGCGGCTTTGCAAGGAAAAAGCATTTCAGCAAAAATCCAAAATGTGGATGGCGGATGTGTCTGGGGCAATCAGTTGATGGCCTATCGTTTAGAAGATCAGCACATGTTTGCGGTCGATAATCCTGTGATGTAAGTATTTAAAAATAAAAAAGCCGCATTGATGCGGCTTTTTTATTGGTGTGAGGATTAATCTAAACGAATCCAAGTTTGGTTACGACCTAAGACTGAAACGCCAATACTTGCACGAATCGAAATACGTTTTCCTGTGCTGTTTAAGCGCACTTTAGCATCATAAACTTTGCCAGAAAGAGGGTCGATAATACGACCTTTTTCATAATTATTTGTATTATTAATCTGCTTTAAACCTTTGACAATTTCCATGCCGAGAATCGGTTGGTTGGTATAAGGTGCAGGGCACTTATTGCAGTTTTTTTGCGGTGTATAGCCCGGACGTGGCGTAATTTTAATAATTTTACCGGTATAGGTATTATTTGATTCTTTGTGAATCGAAATAATCGCTTTGGCCGCTCCTGTTTTATCGTCAATTTGTTGCCACGTGCCAGCAATGTCATTTGCAAATGCGACATTCATCAAACCGAATGTGCACAGGCTGAATAATATTTTTTTAAACATAATCGCTTTTCCCCTAGAAGCGTGATTTATGAGCACGTATGTTAGAAAGTTTACGAGAATAGTCAACTTTATTTTTAAAATAATTTGAATATCTTAGGCATAAAAAAACCGCCATGTTGGCGGTTTTTATGACAATGAGCTTATTCTTGGCGAATCCAAGTTTGGCTACGACCAAGTGCTGAAACACCCATATAGCCACGTAGTGTGAGACGTTTGCCACTGGCATTTAAGCGAACTTTTGTGTCGTAAATTTTGCCAGAAAGTGGGTCAATAATACGGCCTTTGTCGTAATTATTGGTCCCTTCAACATGTTTTAAACCAGTTAACACATCAAGGCCTAAAATCGGTTTGTTTTTATAAGGTGCAGGGCAATTTACGCAGGTGTCACGTGGCGTATAACCCGGACGCGGCGTCACTTTGATGATTTTACCCACGAATGTTCCATTACTTTCTTTACGGATTTCAATAATGGCTTTTTGTGAACCTGTTTTATCATCAATTTGTTGCCAAGTCCCTGAAAGGTCTTGAGCAAAAGCTGAACCACTCATTACAGCAGCTAAGAATAAGAGGCTCACTTTTAATTTTTTCATCAGATATTCCCTGTAGGTGGTTCACCTATATCAAATCAATTAACTGAATAAATTTAAAATTTATTCAGTGCGAATCCATGTCTGTGTACGACCAATCGCGGAAATCCCCAGATATCCACGTAAATGTAAGCGCTTACCATTGGCAGAAATTTTGCCTTTTAAGCTGTAAATTTTGCCCGCTAAAGGGTCAATAATTTTCCCTTGAGAGTAGGTATTTTCACTTTCAAGTTTCAGCCCCTTAAATACATCCATCCCTAAAATAGGCTGGTTGGTATAAGGTGCAGGGCAATTCACACATTTTTCCTTTGGTGTATAACCCGGACGTGGCGTCACTTTGACAATTTTGCCGGTATAGGTGTCTTTGGCATCTTTTCGAATTTCGATCAATGCTTTAGGCGAACCGGTTTTATCGTCAATTTGTTGCCAAGTCCCTGTAAGATCTTGAGCATAGAGTGCAGAGCTTGTGACTACAGCACCAAATAATGCAGCCCATTTCAAACTTTTTTCGATCATATTAATAATCCTTTATCAATACACTTTGTGAGGGTTTATTGATCATACTAGGTAATATTTGAACTTAGAGCAACTACTCTAAGCATAAATATTTACATTTTATTCGGGAAAGTTGACATGTTGCACAAAAGTGCCTTTACCAAAAATGTAACATCCACAGCACATCGTTCAATGTATTGTGGTGTACCCTAGAATTTATATTAAGTTTATTTTTTATACAAAACAATCATTTAAAAGTGATTGCTCAGTCACATATTTTGTAGATAGAGTATGAAAGTTGGCAACCAGATTGCTGTGAATACTGCATTTACTGCCATCCCAAATGCTGCATAGCGCCCAGCAATGCTGCCGCGCTGCCAAGCTTGAGCTGTGCCAATCGCATGTGCAGCAAGTCCTAAGGCGAGTCCTGATGCACGTTCATCATGAATATTTTTAAGTATGATGGGTGAAAATGCTGCACCAATCACCCCTGATAAAATCACAATCAAAATCACCAAAGGAATCGGGGAATGCAACAGCGTGGCAATGTTGATGGCAATAGGGGTGGTCACTGCCCGTGTAGCAAAAGCCATAATGGTTGGATCTGACAAATGCAGCAAATAAGCCAGCCCCATAGGGAGGGCAACGGCACTGATACTGGCAAAGACTAAAATCCCGCCCACGGCTTTTAATGGCAAGTCATCGTAGCGCATCGCTGCTAAAGGAATGGCCAAGGCCACTGTGACATAGCCGAGTAAGTTATTGAACAGTGGATTGACCTGCGCCATATAACTTTCATAGGAAATGCCAAAAAGATAGAGCATACCAATGACGAAAAACATCCCAATCACAATCACGGGGATTTGCGGTAATTTTTTATTAATGGGTTTTGCGACAAGATAGGCGATCAGGGTAATGATGAATCCAGAGATGATTGAAAGCATGTTGATTCTCCTTATAGCCATTTCTTAGACATTTTTGCGTAGACCCACAGCGGTATGAGGGTGCTGACAAAGAGAACAATCAAAAACATTGGAATTTCATCACCTAAATGCATCATCATCAGCAATGAGCCTGCACTAATGGGTAGGAAGGCAAAGGCACTTTCTTTCATGATTTTATTATTGGTATCGACCAAACTGGCTGGAATTTTGTTGAATTTTCTCCAAAATGAAAGCACGATCAAGAGGCTAATCAAACCGACTAGATTGCCTAATTCTGGGTGATTGAATTGCTTCATGACCCAGACCGCGCCTTCACGGAAAATAATAATTAATGCAATAGTGCCTATCCAGGCTTTCCAATCGATGCGCTTGATCCAGTCCATTTTTGTCTTTCGTTAAAATTATACTAATCAAGTTTTAACCGATTTAGTCTTTAATTTCAAATTCTTCAAGTGGACGTTGAAATTGTTGCGCACGCGTTCCCAAGATTTCTTCGATGGGTAAATGCGCCTGTTTAATCAGTTGCTCTAACTTATGCGGGGCAATGATGACGTGCAAAATTAAGTTGCCTTGTTCATCATAACTTTCATTTTGGATCACATTGAGCGCATACAGTTGTGTTCTTAATTTGCCATAAGCTGGTTTTAGACGGACTTCAAAGCTTTGAATTTGGCCCATTAAGCACTCTTGAACCGCTTGGCGTAATAAGGGAAGACCTTTACCACTATGTGCTGAGACATAGACACGTTCCGGCTGATGTGGCTTGCCATAGATGATTTTAGGATCTTCGCCACTGACATCAATTTTGTTATAAACGCGCAGAATCGGAACATCGACACCAATTTCTTTCAGTACTTTTTCGACAGCCTCGATTTGTTCCATCATGTCCGGACTGCTGGAGTCAATGACATGTAACAATAAGGTCGCCTCCAACGTTTCTTCTAAGGTGGCTTTAAACGATTCGACCAATGAGTGTGATAAATTACGCACAAAACCTACAGTATCGGCAAGCACTAAGTTACCGATACCATCCCAATGTAGACGGCGTAAGGTCGGATCAAGTGTCGCAAACAGTTGGTCAGCTGCATAGACATCGCTTTTTGCTAAATTATTAAATAAGGTCGATTTACCCGCATTGGTATAACCCACCAATGACACGGTCGGAACAGCAGCTTTTTGACGTGCCACACGACCTTGCATACGTGTTTGGCGGACTTTCTCAAGTTTCGCTTTGAGTTGTCCCATACGGAGCTTGAGTAGACGACGGTCGGTTTCCAGTAGCGTTTCACCCGGTCCACGTAAGCCAATCCCGCCTTTTTGGCTATCGAGATCGCCACGACTACGAATCAGTCGTGAAGCCATATGTTGTAATTGGGCCAATTCAACTTGCAATTTACCTTCATAGGTACGTGCGCGTTGGGCAAAAATATCTAAAATTAATTCTGTGCGATCGACCACACGACATCGCATGATGCGTTCAAGATTACGTGCTTGGGCAGGGGTGAGGGCATGGTCAAAAATGACCAATTCGGCTTCATGTTCTGCAACCACTTCTGCAATTTCTTCAGCTTTCCCTGAGCCGATAAATAATTTGGCATCAGGCTTGATACGCTGTGCATGCACATGCTGCAGAATATTGGCACCTGCAGATTGAGCTAGTAAGTGGAATTCTTCGGCATCAAGGTCTGCGAGCATTTGTACTGCCACGCTGACTAAAATTACGCGTTCACCGCTCGCTTGATGTTGATTTAAATTTTCCACTCAGCACACACTCCTGTTTAAAGATTCATTTTAGGCGAAAATGGAGTGCGAGGGTTAATCTAAGTGAGGGATTAATGGCTAAGTTGCTGTATGACCTGCTGTTCAATTAGAGAAAGCTGCGAAAGCTCAGCGCCAATAAAAAAAGCACACTCATATACATCAGTGAAAAACCTGCAATGGCTTTTAAAGCTTGCCATGACGAAATAGGGGGGTGGTCCGAATGTGAGTGATTCATAATACATAACCTTTAAAACCGATATAAAAATGATATTTGATTTTTAAAAACGATTAAAATGGGAAAATATTATCTTCGACTTCGGTTTTTATGATCAATGCAAAAAAACTGTCTTCGGTATATGATGATGAAAATTTACGCCAAATTGTGGCACCGTGTCATTTTAGTGAACCGTTTATGAATCAACCTCAAATCGTCAATACACCGCAAATTAATGTGTTTTCAAAATTTTATTTGTATTGTAAAAAAGTCGGTGCAGCAGCTGTTGCCGTGACGCAGGGTTTTTATTTGGTTTATCGTCATCAATTGTATAAAGACCCGAATAACCCGCAAAATACTCGCTATGTGCAGTATTTTTGTCGCAAGTTATGCAAAGTATTCAACCTTGAAGTCAAAGTGCATGGTGAAATTCCACGACAACCAGCCCTTTGGGTAAGTAATCATATTTCATGGTTAGACGTGGCAGTTTTGGGTTCTGGCGCACGTGTTTTCTTTTTGGCGAAAGCTGAAATTGAAAAATGGCCAGTGCTGGGAAATTTGGCGAAAGGCGGTGGCACCTTATTTATTAAGCGTGGCTCTGGTGACTCGATTAAAATTAAAGAACAAATTACGGGCTTTTTAAAACAAGATACGCCGGTACTTTTTTTCCCAGAAGCCACCACTTCGGATGGCAGCAAAATTAAAAAAATTCATGGCCGTATTTTAGGCGCGGCGATTGAAGCCGAGCGTCCAGTCCAAATTTGCTTAATTTGCTATGTGAATCAAGACGGTGAACTAGACAATATTGCGCCCTATGTCGGAGACATTAGCTTTGATCGGCATGTCAAAAATGTCTTAGAAATGCCAAATGTCACCGCGCATCTGATGACATTGCCCGCAATTGATTCGGCAGGACATACTGTTGAAAGCCTAACGCAAGAAGTGCAGCAAAAAATGAATCAGGGATTGGCAGAGCTTCAAGCCAAAGTTCTTAAAGCGCCAGTTCCAGTTGAAGCTAAATAATTTAATGATACAGGCTGTAAGGGGGTGCCTTTGCAGCACAATCTTTACATAAAGCCTTCGAGCGGCAACCAAGAGATAAATTTCACCCCTGCTTTTTGCCACCACTTGATTTTCGGTTCACGTGGATAAATACGCGTTTGACCATTTGACAGCTTAATTTTCCAATTGATTTGTTGGTCTGCATTAAGTACCAACTTATAGGCATATTTACTCAAATTTTC
This sequence comes from Acinetobacter amyesii, assembly GCF_002018365.1. Lineage (GTDB taxonomy): Bacteria > Pseudomonadota > Gammaproteobacteria > Pseudomonadales > Moraxellaceae > Acinetobacter > Acinetobacter amyesii. The sequence continues at coordinate 330,610 of NZ_MVKX01000004.1, read as the reverse complement.
ATCCATGGTGTAGTGGACGGCTTTGGCTAAGCGTGGGCTATTCAGTAATACCCCAATTTCAGTATTTAAATATGCTGAGCGAGGGTCAAAGTTAAATGAACCAATAAAAACTTGTTTTTCATCAATTGCCATCAGTTTGGCATGCAGACTCGAACGGCTTAAACCTTTTAGACTAACTTTGGATTTTTCCGCGAGCTCTTTGGTATTGGTGTTGAGGTTTTCTGCATCAGGTCTAGAAAGAAACTCATAGAGTTGAACGTCATGCTCCAAGAGATCTTGGCGATATTTACTATAAAAAGCATGAACCAAAGGCACGTCATTGGCCTGGAATGAGTTGGTCAAAACTCTGACTTTCACGCCATCGGCACTGAGGTTTTTCAGGCGTTCCGCACCTTGTTTTTCTGGAACAAAGTAGGCAGAAACGATATCGACACTTTGCTCCGGTTTATCTAAACGGTTGAGGAGCTGAAAGTTGAGATGCTCTTCTTTTTTTGCCTTAGATTTGATTTTGCTTGGGGAATCTTTGACCACTTCGGCTTTGACCCAGTCAAATTGGATTTTATTGTTGAGCCAGTCATCAAAGGCATGTGAACGGTTGGCTAAGTCTAAATAATTGACCACAGTGGCTTCTTGGTTATAGTCATCGAGTTGTTGTTTGAGACTGTCAAAGCGCAAGCTATAGTGGCGTGGATTGACCAATTGGCGTACTGGAAAGGCATAGTCATCATTCCAATATTCGTCAAAAGAATGAATGATTTCATCGGATGCCGCACCAACCAGCATGACGTCGACATCGGAAAATTGATAATTATCACTGACGTTATAGTATTGGTTACTCATATTGCGACCACCAATCAATGCGATCTGATTGTCTGCAATAAAGCTTTTGTTGTGCATACGGCGGTTGATGCGTTTTAGATCCAGCACCATATCGACAGGGCGGAAATGTCGGAAGCGGTAGGGGTTATACAGTTTGACATCAATATTGGCATGTTGGTCGAGTGCCATATAAATGCCTTCCATTTTTTTGGCATTGTTGTCATCGACCAATAAACGAATTTTGACCCCACGATCAGCAGCTTTGATCATGGCATGTAGGGCCAAAGCACCAATTTTGTCGTTATCCCAAATGTAGTATTGTAGGTCTAAACTTTTTTCGGCCTTATTAATTAGCTCGATGCGAGCCGCTAAGGCTTCCAATGGGTCATAAAGAACATGGTAACCGGTTAAGTTTGGATTTTGTTCACGTAGCGGCAGCACAATTTTCGCAAGGCTAGTATCGTCTGTAGGAGTATTAAAGGCATATTCCACAGGTTGAGTTTGCTGTTTAGGCAAGGTACTACATGCAGATAAAGTCAAAACAAGGCTACAACTCAGCAAAACCGCCTTAGTGTGGTTGTGTATGAAGGGCAAATTTTGCTGTTTCGGTGTAGCTGAGTTCATACTGTTAGACATACTAAAAAATTTGATTTGAGTATAAGTGTCAGCTGTGAAAAGATAAATATAGTGACCGAGTTTTCTCGTTAGGCAAATTGTAGAGCAAATGTATGTGGGAATTAGATTCCGTAGTGATGTATTTTTATATCGGGTTGGCTGTGCTGGGCGTTTGGGCAATTTCCCAAGCTTGGTTAAGTCAGTCGCGCACGGAAACGATTCATCCGTTTAAAGCCTTCGTACATTTGTTGGCATTTTATCTCTCGTATTTACTTATTCCTTTGTTCTTCTTTAGCTTTTATGCAGGCTGGAGTGGTTATTATTCACTACATGAAGCGATTTTTGTCGGTGCTGTTACGGGGCTTTTGTGTTATGCCCGGTTTATCGAGCCGCACATGATTCAGGTAAAAAAATGCCAATATCAATTGCATGAAACACGACAATTATTAAAGCCAGTTCGCATTGCTTTAATTGGTGATTTACATATTGGTTTATTTTCGGGTCATGAACGTCAGTTAAAAATGATCGTCGATAAGATCAATGCACAAAATCCTGATTTGGTCGTGGTTGCAGGGGATTGGACTTATGAGCCAGAAAATAAGTTAGCTGAAGAACTGGCCGTACTAAAAAAAATTATTGCTCCGATTTATTCGGTGAATGGTAATCATGATGAGCAATATCCCGGTCCGCCTATTCAAGAGTTATTAAAACATGCATTAGAAAGTAACCATGTGGTGGATATCGAAGGGCAGGTGGTCGAGTTTAATGAGTTTCGCTTATTAGGCGTTGGGGACTTATGGGCTGGTAAAGCCGATATGCGCTATTTGCCAGAATTGCCACAAGATAAACCTTGGATCATTTTGTCGCACAATCCAGATACCGTCGATATGGTACCTAAACTGCCAGGACGACCATTGATGTTGTCGGGACATACGCATGGTGGACAAGTAGAATTGCCATGGTTGACCGATTATGTAATGAAAAAAGTGTCGATTTTAGGTCATAAAAAAGGGCTATATCAGCATGACAATGCAGATGTCTTTGTCACTGTTGGTACGGGCATGGTTGGGGTACCTTTCCGTTTTCTTGTGCCACCGACCATTGATATTATCGAGCTGGTTTAATCAAAAACTACCGTTCATTATTGCTTAACGGTTTGGTGATTGTTCCTCTTGATGAAGAGCTGCGGACTTGTTATTTAATGGAATTGAACCGTGCCATCAGACATTTGCTGTTTGAAGTTGAGTGAATGACAGTGTCTTGGAACAGATAATGTGTATTGCTACTTAGAGGGATCTAAGCTGCATTCATGAATTAAATCGAAATGCTGTCAACAAGAGAGTAGGTAATCAGGTCATAGGCTCCATTTGAGACATAAAAAAGCCAGCAATAGGTGCTGGCTTTTTTATTGAGTACTGATTAAACCTGATTATTCACATCATCATTTTTGGTTTCGCGAATCATTAAGAACGCGATCAATGAAAGGATTGATGCCGCAGTTAGGTAGTAACCTACTGCATATAAACCATAGCCAGTTGCAAGTTTAGTTGCGATCAATGGCGCGAAAGATGCACCAAAAATACCTGCCATGTTAAAGGTTAAAGCTGAACCTGTGTAACGTACAGACGTTGGGAAGATTTCAGACAATACCGTACCAATTGGACCATAGGTTAAACCCATGATCGCAAGACCGATACATAGGAATAAGAACACCATCGCAGTACTGCCAGACTCAAGCATGCTTGAAAAGACTAAGCCAAACAATGCAGATACAACACAAACCGCAATCGAAGTCGCTTTACGACCAAATTTTTCAGCAAATACAGCAGAAAGTGGAATGAAGGCAGCAAAACAAAGTGTGGCAACCAGTTGAAGTTTTAAAAACTCTTCACGTGTGTAACCGAGCTGAGTTGTACCCCATTGTAAAGCGAATACGGTAGTTAAGTAGAACACAACGAATGTACAAATCGCAGCAATCGTACCGAGAATTAACATACCCCAGTGCTTAGTGATCACTTCTTTGAACGGAATATTTACTTCTTTTTGCTTATCCAATACTTTTTGGAACGCTGGTGTTTCATGTAATTTTAAACGAATCCACAGACCGACAATAACCAATAGCGCACTTGCAATGAATGGAATACGCCAGCCCCATTGCATAAACTCAGCTTCAGACATGAAGTGACCTAAGGTCAAGAATGAGCCTGTTGCAAGAATAAAGCCGATTGGCGCGCCCAATTGAGGGAACATACCATACCAAGCACGTTTGCCTTCTGGCGCATTTTCAGTTGCAAGTAGCACGGCACCTGACCATTCACCACCTAAACCAAGGCCTTGACCTAAACGACAAAGCGCAAGCAAGAGTGGAGCAACGATACCAATTTGCGCATAGGTTGGAAGCAAGCCGATACATACTGTCGAAATCCCCATGGTGAGGAGTGCGGCAACCAATGTGGCTTTACGACCGATACGGTCACCTAAATGGCCAAAGAATGCTGCGCCAATCGGGCGAGCAATGAAGGCAATTGCAAACGTTGCTAGAGATTGAATCGTTGCGGTTGTTGGATCTGTACTCGCAGGGAAGAACAGATGCGGGAAGATAATGACAGCCGCAGTTGCATAGATGTAGAAATCGAAGAATTCGATTGTGGTACCTACAAGACTTGCTGTAAGTACGCGGAATTTTGAATTTGTTGGTTGCTGTTCAGTGGCAGCAGCACTTGAAGACGCCATGGTGGACCTTACACTTACTAAAAATAATTGAACTTAGTTTTAAAAGCGTAATCTTTTTAAAAAAGGCGTAATTTCTTAAAAAAATACGAAATACCAACTTACGGACTGCGGAATTAGGGTCACTAAAGAATGCAGTGTCAGTGGGTTATATCACGTAGAGATAAATCGACAGGAAATGTGATCCTGCACCTATCAATACAAAAATATGCCAGATAGCGTGTGTATATCTTACCTTTTTTAAGGCATAAAACAATGCACCGATTGTATAAGATAGCCCGCCAATGATCAGGTAGGTTAAAGCTTGATCAGATAAAAAGCGTTGCATATCATCCATTACCAGTACTGCAAGCCATCCCATCACCAAATAAGCAATCAACGAAATCTTTTGAAAACGATGAATGAAAATTAATTTGAATAGTGTTCCAATTGCAGCAATAACCCACAGTGCAATGAGTAAATAATGCGCTTTTGCGGTAGGTAGTGCGATTGCCAGAAACGGGGTGTAAGTACCTGCAATTAAATAATAGATTGCGGTATGGTCGAGTTTTTTGTACCAACCACGGCGCTCAGGAGACTCTGCGAAGTGATATAGACTCGACGCTGAAAACAATAACAACATACTGAATGCATACACCCAAAGTGCAAGCCATTGTCCAGTTGGAAGGTATGAGCCTTTTAATATCAGTAGGATACCTGCGATGGCAGACAACGCTGCACCGAAAGCATGGGTATAGAAATTCAGTCTTTCTTCAGCTGGGTCATAAGCTAAAAGATGGGGAGTATTCATAACGTATCTTTTATAATAATTTAAATATACACATGTATAGTAATTCAATTTTGCTTTTGGTGTAAGAAGATTTAAAATTGTTTTGCAAATTTATTTAGGTTTATATTATGTCATCTTTGGCTTCTCCCTCTACGCAAGAGCAGCAATTTTTAGCAGCCTTTCAGCAAGCCATTGAAACACAGCGTTTTGATCGCATGATCTTGAGTCAGTATAAAGGTGAATTAGACCAATTAGAAAAAATGACCTTACGAGTCATTTCGCTGCAAGGTGAGTCATTTCTCAGTTGTTTATATCGTTACAAAACCCAAGACATCACCAAAAACTATCCAATCGCATCTGCAAATCAACAAGTCGAAAGTTTATTGAGCTGTTGTAAGCAAGCCAACCTGATGACCTTGGATGAAGAAATTCAGCTTAAGAAAAATAAAAAGAAAGCCATGCTAAGCATTAGCAAAAAGCAGCCAGCCTTAGGGAAAAATCCTACGGAGCAGCAAGGGCATGATCGAGCGAAACACCGCTATGTCGATCAAGACAGTTATTTCTTACAGCCACTCGGTATTACGGATGCAAAAGCACAAATTATTCCGAGCATGGCACGTAAATGGAAACAAATTAATAAATTTGTAGAAATTTTTTCAGGCGCTTTAAGCCAGATCAAAGAGACCGATCAATCTCTACATGTCGTGGATTTTGGTTCAGGTAAAGGCTATCTGACTTTTGCATTATATGATTATTTAGCAAAACACCAGCAAGTGCCTAAAGTGACAGGGGTTGAGCTAAATCCGAAAATGGTGGAATTTTGCCAAAGCGTTGCGCAGCAGTCGAATTTCAGCCAACTGGATTTTTTCCAAGGCGATGTTCGTACCTATGCGCCTGAGCGCTTAGATGTCATGATTGCACTGCACGCTTGTGATGTAGCAACGGACTTTGCGATTCATACCGGCATTCGATTAAATGCGCAAATGATCATGTGTGCGCCGTGTTGTCATAAAGAATTGCGTCCGCAATTGAAAGCGCCGCAAGTGCTCGTACCGATGTTGCAATTTGGTATTCATGCAGGCCAGCAAGCAGAGATGCTTACTGACACGATTCGTGCACTTTTATTGAAAGCTTATGGTTATGAAACCAAAGTTTTCGAATTTGTGGCACTTGAGCATACCAGTAAAAATAAAATGATCTTGGCAACCAAACGTGCAGACTATGTCGAACCTGATCAAGCGGTATTGGCGCAGATTCAAGCTTTAAAAGACATGTATGGCATTCAAAAGCATTCGTTGGAATTATTGTTGAATGATCAATGGGACCAGCAAGATATTGGCTGTAAATGCTAAATGCTAAATGCTAAATGCTAAATGCTAAAGGATGAAGGGATGCAGCAGTTAAATATTCAATTTGGTCCGTGGGAGCAACTGGCATCTGCAGCTCGACCGATACGTGAACAGGTCTTTATTTTAGAACAGCAGATATCCCCCGAAGATGAATGGGATGCAGAAGATGAGAATTCACTGCATTTTATTGTTCATGATGGGATGAAAGCCGTTGCAACTGCTCGTTTGTTGAAAAATAACAGTATAGGTCGTGTTGCTGTTTTAAAGGCCTATCGCGGTCAGGGGATTGGTAAAATCTTGATGCAAGCCATTATCGAACAAGCGAAATTAGAACAACGTGAATATTTAAAACTATCTTCACAAATGCATGCTATCCCTTTTTATGCAGCGTTGGGTTTTGTTGTTGAAGGTGATGAATATTTAGATTGTGGTATTCCGCATCAAGATATGTATATGGCTTTGGCTTAAATACTTAAAATTCGAAGTTTATAAATAAAAAAACGCTTAATATTTTAAGCGTTTTTTTTATTGCATAGATTGGGTCAAAGCTTAGTGGCCATGATCATTCGATGCAGTAGGTTCAGGGCTCATGTCATCCATATGTGCATGTTGTTCTTCAGTCATATGCATATCTGCTGCAGTCGGCGCAGAAGCTTCACGAGCTGCTTGATCAGCTTGCGCCTTTTTCAAAGCTTCTTCTGACATCACAGGGGCATTTTTAAATGCATGCTGTTGAGTATTGTCTTTTTTCTGTTGGCTCGGCATATAGTCTGGTTCATTGGTCACAGCAAGCCAGAAAATACCCATGAATAGCGCACCTAAAATACAGAAGATAATCAGTGCTTTCCAGCCCCATGGTGATTTTTCAGGAGAAGTATGATCAGTCATAACAAGCTACTCAATCGGATAAAAAGAAATCAAAAAACTTGTTACTTTATAACATAAAATAGATGAGAGTTCGCGTAAAATCTAGACTTGTTTGCAAACACGCGAATGCGAAGGAAAATTAAAAGGAGCCGAAGCTCCTTTTGATGTGATTGAACAGCAAAATTTGCATGCTCAAAATGAATAATTAAATCTTCTCAGCTTTCGCCACTTTGTCTTTCAGCAATTGCGGTGCTTTGAAGCGTTCGCCATATTTTGCTTCTAGTGTATTGGCACGCAATAGCGCTTTTTCCAAACCATATTGATTTAAAAATTGAAGTGCACCACCTGTCCAAGGGGCAAAACCAATCCCGAAGATTGAACCGACATTGCCATCGACAGTCGATTCCAAAACACCTTCTTCTAGGCAGCGTAAGGTATCGAGTGACTGTACAAACAGGAAGCGGTCAATCATTTCCTGTTCAGAAATAGCATTATCTTTCTGCCATTTGCTCAAGCCATCCCAGAGATGCTTTTTACCGCCTTCAGGGTATTCATAAAAACCTGCGCCGGCAGCTTTACCTTTACGTCCGAACTCATGAATCATCGTTTGAATAACGTCATCCGCACCTGAGCGAGGTAAGTCTTTGCCTTCAGCTTGTAGTGCTTTACGGGTCTCAGTTGCAACATGCTCAGAGAGTATTAAAGACACTTCATCTTGAATCGCCAATGGGCCTACAGGCATGCCGGCTTTCAGCGCTGCCATTTCAATACGCGCAGGGTGTACGCCTTCAGACAGCAGACGCAAACCTTCTTGTACAAAGGTGCCAAAGACACGGCTGGTAAAGAAACCTCGGCTGTCATTCACCACAATTGGCGTTTTGCCAATTTGCTGCACAAAGTCAAAGGCTTTAGCCAAAGTTTCAGCCGACGTGTTTTTACCTTTAATAATTTCGACCAATTGCATTTTGTCGACAGGGCTAAAGAAATGCAGCCCGATAAATTTTGCTTGATCTTGAGATGCATTCGCCAAGCCTGAAATCGGCAAGGTTGAGGTATTGGATGCAAAAATACCACTCTCTGCCAGATAGGCTTCTGCTTCTCGCGTCACTTTGGCTTTGAGTTCGACATTTTCAAACACCGCTTCAATGATCAAGTCACAGCCTTGTAGATCGGCAGCATCTGCAGTGGCATGAATCAGTCCTAAAACTTGATCACGTTTTTCTGCACTTAAACGGCCTTGAGCTACTTTTTTATCCAGCAGTTTTTGGCTATAGGCTTTGCCTTTTTCAGCAGCTTCTACAGAAACATCTTTGAGTACAACTGCAATGCCTTTTGATGCTGTGGCATAAGCAATGCCTGCGCCCATCATACCTGCACCCAAAATACCAACTTTGGTGGCTTGCCATTTCGCGACGTCTTTTGGACGGCTTGCACCAGATTTAATAGCGTTGAGACCATGCCAGAAGGTGCCGATCATATTTTTAGAAATTTGACCGGTTGCAAGGTAAGTAAAGTAACGTGATTCAATGGTGAGCGCCGTATCAACATCGACTTGAGCACCTTCAACCGCAGCCGACATAATGGCTTCGGGTGCAGGGTAACAGCCCTTGGTTTTGTCACGCAGCATAGCAGGGGCAATGGCGAGCATTTGCGCCACAGTTGGAGTCGATGGTGTGCCGCCCGGAATTTTATAGCCTTTTACATCATAGGGCTGCTGTGATTTTGGATTGGCTTTGACCCACGCAATGGCTTTGTCCATCAATTCTTCAAGGCTATCTGCAGTGTCTTGAATCAGCCCCAATGATTTGGCTTTTTCGACACCAATTTGTTTGCCTTCCATTAAGAGTGGAAATGCATTTTGCAGACCCAATAAACGTACCATACGGACAATACCGCCACCGCCCGGCAGTAAGCCTAAGGTCACTTCAGGTAAGCCAAACTTCGCCTTAGCATTATTAAGTGCGATTCGATAATGACAGCCAAGAGCTAACTCCCAGCCGCCGCCAAGCGCTGTGCCATTTAAAGCAGCCACAACTGGAATGCCGCGGGTTTCGATATAACGCAGTTTGGCTTTCATCTCTTCAATCATATTGAAGAATTCAGTCGCATGTTCAGGTGTCGCTTGAATCAGTTCGTCTAAGTCACCGCCGGCAAAGAAAGTTTTTTTGTTCGAACGGAAAATAATCCCTGCGATGTTTCCGTCAGCTTGCAGTTTGTCTACTGTTTCAGCCAGTGCAGCACGGAAATCTGCATTCATGGTGTTGGCAGATTGGTTTGGAGAATCTAAAGTTAAAATGACGATATTGTCGGCATTTTTTTCAAATTGAATTGCGCTCATAAATTTTATCCAAATATTTTTTATGACGTTGTTAGTGACTTTTGAGATTTAAATTATTCATAGTCACTACGGAGTCTTTCCAAATTTATTTTTTACGGTTATTTCATTTCAGCTAAAGCAGTGCTTTAGCTTCATTCAGGTTCGACCTACTTTTGTTTTGGCAAAATGAGGAGCGATGCTCCGCAAGAAAACCATTTGTCATCCACAAAACCTGTCAAATAATGTCTTTTTTCTAAAAAATCGCAGAAACATTGTTTTCAAGTTTTGCTCAGGTTGTGGATGACACATACCAAGTATCAGATGTGGTGTACGGTTAGGTTAATTAAACCAACTCAATAATCGTTGCGATGCCCATACCGCCGCCTACGCACAAAGTCGCTAAACCGCGCTTTTTACCTTGGCGTTCCAATTCATCCATCAGGGTGCCTAAAATCATGGCGCCTGTTGCACCCAGCGGATGTCCTAATGCAATTGCTCCGCCATTCACATTGACTTTGGCAGGGTCGACCTTGAGTTCGGTAATAAAACGCATCACCACAGCTGCAAAGGCTTCATTCACTTCAAACAGATCAATATCATCAATGCTTAAGCCAGCTTTGGCTAAGGCTTTACGTGCAGCAGGTGCAGGGCCAGTCAGCATAATGGTCGGGTCTGCGCCCACTAATGCAGTTGCGAGCACTTTGGCACGCGGTTTTAGGCCTTGTTCTTTGACTGCTTTTTCCGAGGCAAGTAATACTACGGCAGCACCATCGACGATGCCCGATGAGTTACCTGCATGGTGTACATGGTTGACTGCACCCACTTCAGGATATTTTTGTAAGGCGATGGCGTCAAAGCCCATTTGCCCCATCATGGCAAAACTTGGGTTGAGCTTGCCTAAGCCTTCTGCTGTGGTCGTTGGTTTAATAAATTCATCTTTGGCTAAAACAGTGACGCCAGCTTTGTCTTTAACTGGAACGACAGATTGGTCAAAATAACCATTGGCTTGCGCTGCGGCTGCTTTTTGCTGAGAGTTGGCTGCAAAGGCATCCACATCTGCTCGGCTATAACCGTCAATGGTGGCAATTAAATCTGCCCCAATGCCTTGTGGTATAAAATCACAGGCCATATTGGTTTCAGGGTCGAGCGCCCAAGGGCCGCCATCTGAGCCCATTGGCACACGAGACATCGACTCTACACCGCCAGCCACCACAAGGTCTTCCCAGCCAGAGCGGACCTTTTGCGCTGCCATATTCACGGCTTCTAAACCTGATGCACAAAAACGGTTGATCTGGACGCCTGCTACATCATTGTCCCAACCTGCTGCAATGGCTGCGGTTTTGGCAATGTCCGCGCCTTGGTCACCAATGGGGGTTACACAGCCCAGTACAATGTCATCGACTGCAGCGGTGTCAAACTGATGGCGGTTTTGCAATTCGTTCAATAAACCGGTCAGCAGGCTGATCGGTTTGACTTGGTGCAGTGAACCGTCTTTTTTCCCTTTTCCGCGCGGTGTGCGGATGGCATCAATGATGTAAGCCTCGCTCATAATCCTGTCCCTATCTATGATGTATAAATTTTTTATTGGTTTTTTGAGTGTACGGATTAATCAATCCAGTGCAATGATGAGAACGGGCGAGTCGTTTGATATTTTTGGTCAACGCTTGCTGCTGAATAAGATAAAAATCAACCTGCATATTGAAAGCGAGGATCGGCTAAGATCAGTTGCTATCGATTCAGTACAAATTGAAGATCTGCTTATGCATAAAAATGTGAAGCGAGTGTTGAAAGGTCTGGCTTGGCTTGTTTTTGCAGGCTGCTTAGGTTTTGTATGTATGATCGGTTTTTATATTTACATGATCTATGGCATTCATCCTTCAGATGAAGGGACTGGCGGTTTAGCTTGTGAGTATGATCGAAATGATCATGTGACCAAGGCAGAAATGTATCGGATACGGGATGGCAAACGAGTGATCACGCCTGTCGATCCATTGCTTTGTCAAAAACAACGCGCAGATTTTCCGAAATAAAAAAACCTGATCGAGATCAGGTTTTAGAGAATGCTAGTTTTGAATGATGCTTAGTGATAACCATGTAATTGGCGGTATAGGCCTGGTGTTACACCGGTCCACTTTTTAAATGCACGGTGGAACGTACTGGTTTCACTGAAGCCAACTTGCTGTGCAACATCTTCAAGCGTTAAGTCTGGATTAAGCAATAAGTGAATTGCAGCATCACGACGTAAGGCATCTTTCACACCTTGGTAGCTCTTACCTTCAGCAGCTAAACGACGACGAAGTGTTTGCGGCGATAGATACAGCATTGAGGCAACATCGTTCAAGGTTGGCATTTCTTCACCAATTTGACTCTTCAGCACATCACGGATACGAGATGTTAATGAATTGGTATTTTTAAATTTAACCAATAACTGTGCAGGAGCTGCTTTTAAGAATTCTTCAAGCGTTTCTTCGTTTTGACGAATGGGTAAATCTAAATAATCCGCTGCAAATGTAATTTCAGTTCGTGGTGTATCAAACTGCATTACAGGTGCAAAAAACAAGGCATCATATTCGTCAGCATGTTCAGGACGTTCATAACCGAAGTGTACGCGTTCTAAAGGCAGACGACGTTCAATCAACCAAGAAGCGAGACCATGCCAAATCATCAGCATACTTTCTGTAATGAAATGGTCTGGGTCCATAGATTTTGGAATTTGAGGAACTAAACGTGCTTCATGTTTATCACGTTCTAGTGTCACCGACCATTCATCACCAAACAGTTTGTAGAACTGCGAAGACAATTCAAGTGCATCACCGAGGGTTTTTGCATGAATAATCAATTGGCACATAATGGCAAAAGTACCCAAGCGGCGCGGTTGAATATCAAAACCGACATGTTCGTCTTGGGTCACCATCCACAACATTTTAATAAAACGTGTGTATTGTTCAGGTGAAATACGGGCTTTGGGTTGGCGTAGAAGTTCAGCCTCAATGCCAACATGAGACAATAAAGTTTCGACATCCATGCCGAGACGTTTCACACCAGTTAAGGCTGCGTTGACGAAATGGATACTGATCGTATCACGACTCATGTTTAATCCTTCAGTCTCTTTAATGTTCACAAATGTTTGACCTAAATGACGCTAAAAAAAGAAATCATGGCAATTTACAACAGCGGTTTTGCCATTTTTACATGGTAAATTGCCGAAACTATCAAGGTAAATGGCTGAACATGACATTGTTTTAATCATTTTATATTTCTACCATGGATAAAAAATCTACACAATTAGAGAAAAATATCCATGGAAGCAGCTTTAAAAGGATTGAAAGTACTCGACTTTTCGACATTACTCCCAGGGCCATTTGCGACCTTGTATTTGGCTGACATGGGTGCGGAAGTTGTGCATATTGAGTCACCGACGCGTCCCGATCTGGTTCGTTTGATGCCACCTTATGCCAATGGGCAAGCCACAGCGCATAGTTATTTAAATCGCAATAAACAATCCATCGCATTGGATTTAAAAGACCCGAAAAGCATTGAACTGATCAAAGCCAAAATTTCAGACTTTGATATTGTGGTAGAACAATTTCGTCCAGGTGTCATGCAACGCTTGGGTTTGGATTATGCAGACTTGGCCGAAATTAATCCGCGACTGATTTATTGCTCGATTACGGGTTATGGCCAAACCGGACATTACAAAGACCGCGCAGGGCATGACATCAATTACTTGGCTTTATCGGGCATTTCAGGTCATAGCGGACGCCAAGATAGTGGCCCGCCACCGATGGGGATTCAAATCGCCGATGTGGCAGGCGGATCAATGCATGCAATTACAGGCATCTTAGCTGCGGTGATTGAGCGTTACCGTAGCGGTTTAGGACAATATATTGATATTTCCATGACCGATTGTGCTGTCGCATTGAACAATATGGCAGCAGCTGGCGTATTGGCTGCCAATGCGGTAACTGCGGCAGAGACGGCACATCTGAATGGCGGCAGTTTCTATGACTATTATCGAACGCAAGATGGTCGTTATCTGTCTATAGGTGGTCTAGAGCCGCAGTTTTTACATGGATTGGCGCAAATTCTAGATTTACCCGCTTTAGCGACTCAAGGCATGTCATTTGAACCGCAAGATCAGACTGAAATTAAGCATGCTATTGCCAGCAAGATACTGACCAAAACATGGGCAGAGTGGAAAATGATCTTTGCCTCTCAAGATGTGTGTGTGGAACCAGTTTTAAGTTTGGATGAAGCCCTAAATTCACAATTGGCTCAAGAACGGGATTGGTGTGTTGAAGTTCCGCTACAAGAAGGCGACACAATGACACAAACTCAACTGGCATGCCCGATTAAATTTTCTAGATCAGCATTGATTTATACCCATGTGGGTAAAACTTTAGGTGCGGATAATTGGTTATGAATGGTATGAAAAAAGGTTATAAGTTAAACAATAAAACCTTTAAAATCTCTTAATTAGATAAATATCTATGTAAATATTGAGTGTTGTTAACAAAAAAATAAATAAATTATACAAATGTGAGAGTATTATATGAACTATTAACACAATTGGTATATAGGTCTCCAAATGAAAATAGCTGTGAGTAAACTTGGATCTTTATATCTTAGCCTCGGAATAATGCTTGCGGGTTCAGCAACCCAAGCGGCAACTGCTGCAGAAGCTTTCAGTTCTGAAAGCCCATGGATGTTCGGTGATTGGAACGGGCAACGAACAGCTCTCCAACAGAAAGGTTACGATTTTAGTTTTAGTTATGGTGGCGAATTAGCCACTTTGTTAGATGCAAAGCATGCTTCTGGTCATGGCACTGAATATGCGGACCAATTCGCGATCGGGGCACATCTCGATTTAGAAAAAATTGCGGGTTGGAAAGATACCGAAGCACAAATCAATATCACTGAACGTAATGGTCGTTCATTGTCTCAAACTTCAGATGCATTAAATGGTCATTTAAGTGCAACACAAGAAGTGTGGGGTCGTGGTCAAACTTGGCGTTTGACTGATTTTTGGATCAAGAAAAAATTCTTAGACCAAAAATTAGATATTAAAGTCGGTCGTTTTGGTGAAGGTGAAGATTTCAACAGCTTTGACTGTGACTTTCAAAACTTAGCACTTTGTGGTTCACAAGTGGGTAACTGGGTCGGTGACCAATGGTACAACTGGCCAGTCAGCCAATGGGCTGCTCGCGTGAAATATAACATACAGCCTGAACTCTATGCACAAGTCGGGGTTTATGAATACAACCCTGAAAATCTAAAACGTGGTAAAGGTTGGAACTTGAGTACCGATGGTTCTAAAGGTGCGATTATTCCTGCTGAAGTAGTGTGGACGCCAAAAGTAGGGACACAAAAGCTTCCGGGTGAATACCGTGCAGGTTACTACTACAGTACCGCTGATGCCGATGTCATTGATAGCCCCGTAAATGAAAAAGATCACCATCAAGGTGGTTGGATTGTGGCGAAACAACAACTGACAGCACACAAAGACGATGCCTCACGTGGTTTAAGCGGTTTTGTGAATGTTACTGTGCATGACTCAGACACCAACAATGTGAGTGATATGCAAAACATTGGCTTGGTATACAAAGGCGCATTCGATGCACGTCCTCAGGATGAAATCGCGATTGGCTTAGGTCGTATCAGCATTAATGATGATGTGAATGACGCCAATATTGCCAATAACAGCGTTGATGCACGCGGTCTACAAAGTGAAGAGTATGACGCAGAGATTTACTACGGTATTCATGCGGCAAACTGGCTGACTATTCGTCCTAATATTCAATATATCCGTCACGTCGGTGCTTACAAAAATGGTGAGAATGCGTGGGTTGGCGGTATCAAATTTCAAACAGCATTTTAATTGATGTCCAATTAGAGTTCTTATAAAAGCAATTCGGTAATTCTGAGAAGAATTACGACATTTCCCCCTTGAATTGTTTTTGTAACAACTTCTCTTTGCGACATAAAAACGGTGGTGCGTTGAACGTGTTTCACGCACCAAATACAACATTCGACAATAGAGGTGGTCAACATGAGCAACCCATCTACTGGAACTGGGATGCGAACATTTACCGTCGTTGTGATGGCAATTTTCGCTTTAGTTCTATTGATTGGTGGTATCTGGCTGGCAGTCCTTGGCGGTTCTTGGTACTACATAATCGCCGGCCTGTTAATGCTGGCTTCAGCAATATACTTAAGAAAAACTCAAAACAGTTCTTTATACATTTATGCAGCGTTGATGCTGGGTACAGTGATTTGGGGACTTTGGGAAGCAGGTTCTGACTTTTGGGCACTTGCACCGCGTTTTGATATTTTAGGCTTATTGGGCCTTTGGTTACTGATTCCTGCCGTGACACGCGGTATGGAAAATGGCAAAACTGCGAAAATTGCATTATCAGGCACACTGGTGATTGCGATTATCGTCATGATCTATTCAATTTTTAATGATCCGCAAGAAATTAACGGTGAAATTAAAAATGCACAACCTCAAGCAGCCAAAGCGATTGAGGGCATTGCTCCTGAAGATTGGCCTGCCTATGGTCGTACACAAGGTGGTGTACGTTATTCTCCACTGGCTCAAATCAATAGCGACAACGTTAAAGATTTAGAAGTGGCGTGGACTTTCCGTACAGGTGAATTACCAACAGAAAATGACTCAGGTGAAACCACAAACCAAGTCACTCCGATTAAAGTCGGCAATGACATGTTTATGTGTACAACTCACCAACGTTTAATTGCACTTGATCCTGCGACAGGTAAACAAAAATGGGCATTCGATCCGAAACTTAAAGCGGACAATACCTATCAACATTTAACATGTCGTGGTGTGTCTTATTTTGACGCAGCAAATACCACTCAGTTTGCAAAAAGCTTAGAGAACAAACGCTCGACTTCAACTGAATGTCCGCGCAAAGTGATCTTGCCTGTAAATGATGGTCGTTTGGTTGCAGTCAATGTTGACACAGGTAAAGCATGTAGCGACTTTGGTCATAACGGCGAAGTCGATCTACAAAAAGATATGCCTTATCCGTATCCGGGCGGTTATATCCCAACTTCACCTCCAGTGATTACTGGTACAACCATTGTGATTGGTGGTTCAACTACCGATAACTTCTCGACTAAAGAGCCATCTGGTGTCATCCGTGGTTATGATGTCAATACTGGTGAATTATTGTGGATCTTTGATACGGGTGCGCAAGACCCGAATGCTATGCCTGGCGAAGGAAAAACCTTCTCTGTTGCGTCTCCAAACGCATGGGCACCTTTAGCATATGATGAAAAATTAGATATCGTCTATGTTCCAACAGGTGTGGGTACTCCGGATATCTTCGGTGGTCACCGTACGCCTTTAGATGAACGCTATGCAAACTCAATGCTTGCGATCAATGCATCGACTGGTAAATTGATCTGGAACTTCCAAACCACACATCATGATTTGTGGGATATGGATGTACCATCACAACCTTCATTGGCAGATATCAAAGATAAATCAGGTAATACTGTTCCTGCGATCTATGTCTTAACCAAAACAGGTAATGCATTCGTCCTTGACCGTCGTACAGGTAAAGCGATTGTACCAATCACTGAAAAAGCGGTTCCACAAACTGTAAAACGTGGTCCACAAACTAAAGGTGAGCATTATTCTGCAACTCAACCGTTCTCTGATTTTGATTTAGCACCAAAAGATAAATTGACTGATAAACAAATGTGGGGTGCCACTATGTTTGACCAGTTGATGTGTCGTGTGTATTTCAAATCATTAAACTACGACGGTATTTATACACCACCTTCTGAAAATGGCACATTGGTATTCCCAGGTAACCTAGGGGTATTTGAATGGGGTGGTATGTCGGTGAACCAAGACCGTCAAGTTGCTGTGATGAACCCAATTGGCTTGCCATTTGTCACTAAGTTGATTCCTACAGATCCAAACCGTGAGCAAACTGCGAAAGGTGCGGGTACTGAACAAGGCGTGCAACCGATGTATGGCGTACCTTATGGTGTGGAAATCAAAGCATTCTTGTCACCACTTGGCTTACCTTGTAAACAACCTTCATGGGGCTTTACTGCAGGTGTAGATTTAAATACACATGAAGTGGTCTGGAAAAAACGTATTGGTACAATTCGTGATAGTTTACCGAAATTGTTCCAATTACCTGCTGTGAAAATTGGTGTACCGGGTCTTGGTGGATCAATCTCGACTGCTGGTAATGTCATGTTTGTAGGCGCAACACAAGATAACTATATCCGTGCAATCAATGTAACGAATGGTGATACTTTGTGGGAAGGTCGTCTACCAGCAGGTGGTCAAGCGACTCCAATGACTTATGAAGCAAATGGTAAACAATATGTTGTGATCATGGCTGGTGGTCATGGTTCATTTGGTACAAAACTTGGTGATTACCTTGTTGCGTATGCTTTACCAGATAAAAAATAAGTGATTTTACATCGCTAAATAAAAAGCCCGATTTATCGGGCTTTTTATTGGCTGAAATTCTTAATGTAAATTTATGCTAAGTAATGGAAAAATAATTCAATATATTAATAAATAAAAGGTAAATCACCGAAATCCGCTATATCAGTGAAATTACGACAGTCTTATCAATAAAATCGCTATTAAATATGTAAAAAACGCATTTTCTTGATAGATGAAATCTCGTTATGCTGTGCATTGTTATAATAGAAATTACTAGCTGTACGCCATGTATTTATATACTGATTTTGACCAGCAACTGGTTAATGAACGTGTTGCACAGTTCCGTGATCAAACGGAACGTTATTTAGCAGGTAAATTGACGGAAGATGAATACCGTCCACTGCGTCTTCAAAACGGCCTTTATGTACAACGTTATGCACCGATGCTACGTATTGCAGTACCTTATGGCCTGATGAATTCTAAACAATTACGTAAAATTGCGTCATTGGCTCAAGACTATGACCGTGGTTATGCGCACGTATCTACTCGTCAAAACATTCAGTTTAACTGGCCTGCACTAGAAAATGTGCCTGACATGTTACAAGAGCTTGCATCTGTTCAAATGCATGCGATTCAAACTTCGGGTAACTGTATTCGTAACACCACCACTGACCAATATGCAGGTGTGGTTGCAGGTGAAATTGCTGACCCACGCCCAACGTGTGAATTGATTCGTCAATGGTCAACTTTCCACCCAGAATTCGCTTTCTTGCCACGTAAGTTCAAAATTGCAGTTTCAGCACTGGAAGAAACTGATCGTGCGGCAACGTCTTTCCATGATATCGGTGTGTATATCGTGAAAAATGAAGCAGGCGAGATTGGCTATAAAATCAAAGTTGGTGGTGGCTTAGGCCGTACCCCAGTGATTGGTAGCTTTATTCGTGACTTCTTGCCACGTGAAGATTTGATTGCTTATTTAGAAGCGGTACTTCGTGTATACAACTTACACGGTCGTCGTGATAACAAATATAAAGCGCGTATCAAAATTTTGGTGAAAGCATTAACACCAGAAGTATTTGCAGAGAAAGTGGAAGCTGAATTTGCACATACCATCAAAACTTTAAAAATTGATGCTGATACCTTGGCGAAAATGGATGAGAACTTCACACCATTTGATTACCAAGATTATGCGGATGAAGATTTTGCAGAGCAATTTGCCGCAGAGCCGAAATTTAAACAATGGTTCAACATCAACACCAATGCACATAAAGTCAAAGGTTACCGCATCGTTACGATTTCTCTGAAACGTGCGGGTATTGCACCGGGCGATATGACGGTTGAAGAAATGAACCTGATTGCTGACTTGGCTGATAAATATACCTTTGGTGAGTTCCGTACCACACATGAGCAAAATATTGCGCTTGTGGATGTACCGCAAAAAGATTTGTTTGATCTATGGAAGATCCTTGATCAACACAATCTTGCACGTGCGCATATTGGGTTCTTAACCGACATCATTTGCTGCCCAGGCGGTGATTTCTGTTCATTAGCGAACGCGAAATCGATTCCAATTTCTGAAGCGATCTCTCGTCGTTTTGATGATTTAGACACCATTTACAATTTGGGTAAATTGGATCTGAACATCTCTGGCTGTATGAATGCGTGTGGTCACCACCATGTGGGTAACATCGGTATTTTAGGTGTAGACAAAAAGGGTGCTGAGTTCTATCAAATCACTTTGGGTGGTAATGCCGACCATGATGCATCAATTGGTGACATCTTAGGCCCATCATTTGCAGCCGAAGTTGTACCAGACATCATCGAAGAAATCTTAAATACTTATCTAGACCTTCGTGCAGAAGGCGAAGAGTTTATTGATACTTACCGCCGTGTTGGCATCCAACCATTTAAGGAGCGTGCATATGCTTAATACAGCACTACAAGTCCTCTCTAAAGATGGCTCGATTGCAGACAATACTTACCAAGTCATTGGTGAAGATGGAGTGTTGCCACAAGGTGACGTGGTTCTAACGGTTGAACAGTTAGATCAACTTGCGAATGTGTCTGGTAAAAAAGCACTTTTCGTAACGGTGGAGGCTTCACCTGAAACCAATGAATTCCCGCTTGACCAGTTAGATGCCATTTTCATCGAATTTGCCGGTTTTAATGATGGTCGTGGCTATTCATTTGCTGCATTGTTACGTCGCCAAGGTTTCCAAGGCGAACTACGTGCGACAGGTGATGTATTCAAAGACGTGTTGAACTACATGAAGCGTTCAGGTTTTGATACATTTGTGGTGAAAGAAGGTAAAGATATTGCTGAAGCTGCTGCTGGCTTAGGTGATTTTACCAATCCATACCAAGCTTCAACTGCTGTGCCGCAAGCACATTATCAAACAGGTGCTTAAGTACCTTGATGGATTAAAAAAGCCTCCATTCGGAGGCTTTTTTATTGATCGAAATACTTTTAATGAGTGATTATTCGTTTTCAAGCTGGCAATTGACCATCCATTTAATACCGAACTGATCGGTAAATGCGCCATACAACGCGCCCCAGAACGTCTTTTCGAGAGGCATTTCTATAGAGCCGCCTTTGGACAATGCATCAAACAGTCGTTTGGCTTCAGCTTGTTCACTACTGTCTAAATTAATCGAAATATAGTGATTGCTGCCTACGGTAAAAGGTTGGTTGGTTTGTGCACAAAATTGTTCGTTGACATCTGAGGCCATCAGCACGGTAAATTCATTGATTGGCAAGGAAATATGCATAATCTTTTGCTGTTCTGCATCAGACAGTGAAATGCCTTCCTCAGCAGGCATATCACCATAACGCATCACATTGAGGAACTCTCCACCAAATACAGAACGATAAAAATTAAAGGCTACCTCGGTATTGCCTTGAAAATTCAAGTAGTGATTGAGCTGCATAATGGTCATCCATTTTTTATTATGTTGACATTTATTTTAAGAGCCTTTGCTGAGCTGTATGTGAACAATTTATGTCTAAAATGTAAGCATAAAAAATCCCTCTTACAGAGGGGTTTTCAGTCTCCCTCCTTTATTAAAGGAGGGATTAGGGGAGGGTTAAAGAATATTCCCTCTAAATCGCCCTTTGTGAAGGGAGTCTACAGAGCATTAAAGCAATTCAATCGCCACAGCAGTTGCTTCACCACCACCAATACACAGCGCTGCAATACCACGCTTACCACCTGTACGTTTTAATGCATGGATCAGCGTTAAAATAATGCGTGAACCTGTAGAACCAACTGGATGTCCAAGCGCACAAGCACCACCGTTGATATTTACTTTTTCAGCATCTAATTTAAATTCATCAATAGGGCACATCGTGACCATAGCAAAGGCTTCATTGATTTCCCATAAATCTACGTCAGCAACATTCCAACCCGATTTATCTAGAACTTTTTGAATTGCGCCCACAGGTGCAATGGTAAATTCTGAAGGATGCTGTGAATTTGATGCATAAGCCACAATTTTCGCGAGCGGATTTAAACCTTTTGCTGAAGCTTGTTCAGTTGAAGTTAAAACTAAAGCAGATGCACCATCAGAAATAGAACTGGCATTGGCAGCGGTAATGGTTCCATCTTTAGCAAAAGCAGGGCGCAGTGTTGGAATTTTTTCGATATTAGCGTTAAAAGGCTGTTCGTCTTTATCGATAATCACATCACCTTTACGACTCGAAACAGTGACAGGCACGATTTCGTCAGCAAAATAACCCTCAGTAATTGCAGTTTGTGCACGTTTAAGCGAGCGAATGGCGAAGTCATCCATTTGTTCACGTGTATAGCCTTTGGTATTTGCCATATCCTGCGCAAAAGACCCCATGAGTCGGCCCGTTTCTGCATCTTCTAGGCCATCTAAGAACATATGATCTTTAACGTCACCGTGGCCCATACGGTAGCCAGCTCGTGCTCTGGTCAAAACATAAGGGGCATTGGTCATAGACTCCATACCACCTGCAACCACGACTTGAGCCGAACCTGCTTTAATCATATCTGCCGCTTGCATCACGGCCTTCATCCCTGAACCACATAGCTTATTGATGGTTACGGCACCAGTTGAATCTGGAAGACCAGCCTGACGCATCGCTTGACGGGCAGGACCTTGTTTCAGGCCAGCTGGGAGCACACAGCCCATAATGACTTCTTCAACATCTGTCGGTTGTAAACCCGCGCGTTCGATGGCTGCTTTAATTGTGACTGCGCCTAATTCAGGTGCAGTGATAGCGGCTAAACTTCCTTGAAAACCACCCATTGCTGTACGGGCACCATTCACGATGACGATATCAGTCATTACATATCTCCATTTTCTTATACATTAATTTTTGAATACGTCAGCAGTATAAGTAAAATTGAACAGGAATAAAGCAAATTTAAAAGGCTGCTTTGGACTCACCGGTTCTCAAATTAGCAAGTGGCTGGGTTTTCAAATCGGATATGTCCCATTCGACTTAAGACTGCTCGGATCGGTTGAAGCGTTGATTTCGAACAGTAGTAGAAACTGCCATTTGAACCATTGGGTAAACCTGAGCTGGCCTGAAAGGTTAGACTTGGAATGTGTAGAGTCCCACGCCAAGAGAGGTCCCCATATTTTAAGTTAAGTTTGTCTTGTAGTAATATTTTTTCATTTGCGTCGACTTGACGGTTTTTATTACTGTCAATAAATATAATCAGACCACTGTTCCAGTTGTTAGGTTGGCAAAGTTTAAAGTCAATACTAGGACAAATCACAATATTGGAATGATAAATAGTGGCCTGAGCCCGTGCGAATGCATTGTGATTCTGAATAGTTAATTTGACGTTATTCGCTTCGCGCTGCGCCATTAAATTGTTGAAATGTGGTAAAGCTATCGTCACGATAATGACCATAATCGCAATTGAGACTAAAAGTTCAAATAAAGTAAAGCCGGTTTCTTTGTTGTAAGGCATTGATTTAATCCAAAAATTAATATTATTTTTATATATTTAGTGTTATATGTGTTTTTAATCGCGATATTAATTTTGAGTATAGAATTTTATTACTCAATTTTAGATAAAGCTGTTAAAATGAAAATAGCAAGTGACAATAGGCGATTCACTGCTCAAAATTGAGTAAAAATTTACCGAATTACAACGGAAATTGTAAGTAATTTTGTCAATAATTTACTTGATTAGATTAATCAAGCACTTGGAAAAAGAATAAAGTGTTTGTATGATTCAGCGTGAATAGCTTAAAAAAAAAACTGGGGTATAAGAAAGCCTATCTCAGGATAGCCAATTTTTCGGCTTGAGCTTGAACAACAATTGTTATCTCTGGAGGATAAATCCATGAAAATGAGTCGTATTGCATTAGCAATGCTCGTAGCTGCTCCTTTAGCAGCTGCAAACGCAGGCGTAACTGTTACTCCATTAATGCTTGGTTACACTTTCCAAGATTCTGAACACAACAACAGCCGTGGCAACCTTACTGAAGGTCCAGAGCTACAAGACGACTTGTTTGTTGGTGCAGCACTTGGTGTTGAATTAACTCCATGGTTAGGTTTCGAAGCTGAATACAACCAAGTTAAAGGCGATGTGGATACTGATTGGGGTGAGTACAAACAAACTCAAATCAACGGTAACTTCTATGCTACTTCTGATTTGATCACTAAAAACTATGACAGCAAAGTTAAGCCATATGTATTGTTAGGTGCTGGTCACTACAAATACAAATTTGACGAAGCTGCTGCTCGTGGTTTAGGTGCTGACCGTGGTACTACTGAAGAAGGTACTTTGGGTAATGCTGGTCTAGGTGCTTTCTGGCGCTTAAACGATGCTTTATCTCTACGTACTGAAGCTCGTGCTACTTACAACATCGATGAAGATTTCTGGAACTACACAGCTTTAGCTGGTCTTAACGTAGTTCTTGGCGGTCACTTGAAACCTGCTGCTCCTGTAGTTGAAGTTGCTCCTGTAACTCCAGTTGCTCCAGTTGCTCCAGCTCCTCAAGAGTTGACTGAAGATCTTAACATGGAACTTCGTGTGTTCTTTGATACAAACAAATCAAACATCAAAGATCAATACAAACCTGAAATCGCTAAAGTAGCTGAAAAATTAGGCGAATACCCTAATGCTACAGCTAACATCGAAGGTCACACAGATAACACTGGTCCACGTGCTCTAAACGAACGTTTATCACTAGCTCGTGCTAACTCTGTTAAATCTTCACTTGTTAACGAATACAACGTTGACCCAGCTCGTTTATCTACTCAAGGTTTCGCGTGGGATCAACCGATCGCTGACAACAACACTAAAGAAGGCCGTGCTATGAACCGTCGCGTATTCGCTACGATTTCTGGTAGCCGTACTGTAGTGGCTCAACCTGGTCAAGCTCAATAATTTGAGTTTAACTTCGGTTAGAAAAAAGCGGCTCTTTTGAGTCGCTTTTTTATTAAAAATTTAAAAAAGAGACTTAAATTTGGCTAAATGGCACTAACGCAAAAGCGTTGTTTACTTTTAAATAATCGTTGGATGTAAATGGATATATCTATTCAAAGGCAATAAAGCATGTAAAAATTCAAATTATTTGTATATTAATTAATCATTTGTTTGCCTTATTGCTTTAATTGAACATACACAGTTTGTGTTTTTAATTTTTATAAAAATAATTAAAAACAAATATTTACATTTGTCTTATCTACATTTTATAAAAAATTAATATTTATATTTCTCATTAAAAAAATATAATCATCGGGATTCATGATGCAGTTAAGAATTATTCTAAATATAATAATGATTCTTATTCAAATAAAACTAATCTTGAAATGATGTATAATTTTGCAAAAACACACTTAGTACGTTCTATAACTTTGGTGCTGCTCGGTGTTGGAGGGGCAACATCTGCGTTTGCAGCGGATACAACGGTACTTGAGACGATTGAGGTTGAGGTGCCTGCAGAAAAGCAACTTGCAAATGGTAAGTTGAAAGCCAATACAGACCTTGGTGCTTTGGGAAATAAAAAAATTGTTGATACGCCA
Source organism: Acinetobacter amyesii (assembly GCF_002018365.1). Classification (GTDB taxonomy): domain Bacteria; phylum Pseudomonadota; class Gammaproteobacteria; order Pseudomonadales; family Moraxellaceae; genus Acinetobacter; species Acinetobacter amyesii. Next base: position 305,698 of record NZ_MVKX01000004.1, on the reverse strand, counting down.
TTTAGCGTTGCTGCATATAGTGAAAAGTTAATTGAAGAACAGCAAGCGACCACCGTGGGTGAAGTGCTGAGAAATGATGCGAGTGTTCGTATCACAACAAACCAAGGCCATTTAAACGAAAACTTTAATATTCGTGGCTTTGATGTCAATCATGATGATATTGCATTGAATGGTATGTATGGTATGGCCCCTTATGGGCGTGTACCGACTGAATTTTTAGATTCTGTAACGGTTTTAAAAGGTCCGAATGCATTGGTTGCAGGTATGTCGCCTGCAGGTGGAGTGGGTGGTGTTGTCATTGCCAAAACTAAGCGTGCAGATCAGCAGAAGACCCAAGTTTCAGCATCCATGGAAGACGGTGGCTTTTATCAATCAGGCTTTGATGTTTCACGTCGCTTCGGTGCTGAAAAAGAGTTTGGCTTACGTGTGAATGGGGCTTATGGTCAAGGTGAGCACATCATAGAAGGCATGGATGATAAACATGCTTCAGGTGCAATTGCTGCTGATTATACAACAGATAAATTGAAACTGAATTTTGATGCGTATGCTGTACGTGATGACCGTAATGGTGGTTCGCCTGCGATGGTGGCATTTGGTGTCAAAGATGCACATGGCCATACCTATAATGGCGTGCTTGCTGCACCTAAAGGCGATACCAATTATTTTAAAAATTTGGAAGGCCATACTGATAGTGAGTTTGTAGGCTTAAGTGGTGAATATGCATTTACACCTGACTTAAATGTTTATGCAGGTGTAGGACATATTGACAAGGCGTATAGTGGGCATATTTTTGGTACGCGTCTTGTTGTCGGCCAAGCAGATGGTCATGCCACATCTCAATACTATCGTACGGGGTCATCTGAGTCGATTACATCTGCAAATACAGGTATTCAATATAAGTTTAATACGGGTGCTGTAAAACATGCTGTAAATGTTCGAGCTGATTATTTGACCAAAGAAACAGATCAGCATGTTGCGGCAACACAAGAGAAAATTAATTCAACTAATTTGTATGATCCTGATACGACTGTAGGGATGCCTTCTGCGTACCCAGTGGTTAAACCGAATTTAGATAATAAATATACTAGCTATACGGTATCTGATCAGATTTCAATGATGGATGATAAGTTGCAATTTATTGTTGGTGCACGTTATCAAGATATCGATACTAAGAATTTACAGAAAAAAACAGGCTATCAAGACGATAAAATTTCCCCAAGCTTAGGTGTTGTGGTTAAACCTTTTGGTGAGAATCTTTCTATTTATGCCAACTATGTTGAAGGTCTTTCTGAAGGTGTAACGGTGAATAATGTTGCAGATGCCAACAATAATGTCACCTTTGCGCCATTCCAAACCAAACAATATGAATTGGGTGCTAAATATCAAACAGGTAGTTGGTTAAATACATTTGCACTATATCAAATTGAAAAACCATCGACGATGTCGTCTGATTATTCTGACGGAATTGCAGGCAGTGGCGTCAATCAAATTACAACAGATGATGCAGAAACACGTTCACGTGGTATAGAGTGGGCATTTTCAGGTGAAATCTATCAAGGGTTGAGTCTGATGGGCAGCATGGCTTATATCGATGCCGAATATATCAAAGCTGGAACAAAAAATGGTGTAAATAATCAAGGTAATACGGTGTATGGTATTCCTGACTTTACCGCAACACTCGGCTTAGATTATGCAGTGCCGTATGTGGATGGTTTGAATGTCAATGCACGTGCAAACTACGTGAGTGAACAGTACTTAAATGAAACCAATACACTTAAACTGCCAGACTATACAATTTTAGATCTTGGTGCGCGCTATAAAACTCAGTTAGGTGGTGTGAACACAACGTTCTTAGCTAATATTGATAATGTGACTGATGAAAAATATTGGGAAGGTACATTTAACTCAGGCTATGCCTTAGTGGGTGGCCCACGTACCTATAAAGTTGGTGTGACTATTGATTTCTAAGTTAGATTAGTTTTTTTAATATAAAAAGCCACCTATTCAAGGTGGCTTTTTTGTTGATGAGTGATTCACGGAATATATTGCTTCACAACACCGTCATTGAGGAGTTGTTGGAAATGCTCAACCACACTGTTTTGAATATCACGGTATTCGATCCCTAATTCTTTCTTGCTCTTAGCTGCATTAAAGTAAATTGGGTAGCCCATATTGAGTTCAACAAATTTACGAGGGAAGCCGGCAAGAGGGCCAAATGCCTTAAAGGCAAACTTCGGTAAGGTATTGCGCGGAAATGGAAATTTATTCCCAAAATGTGCGCGCAATAATTTGCCCATATCTAATAGGCTTAATGTACCACCACTAATTATATAACGTCCGCTCGCTGAGGGATTGAGAGCTGCTTGTACGTGCGCATCGGCAACATCGCGAACATCGACGATACCATTCCACATTGGTGGAACACCGGCCAAAGTCATACCATTGGCAAACTGTTGTAGCACTTCAACGCTTCCTGACTGTGTTGACGCAGTTAAAGATGGCCCCATGACCAATGCTGGATTGACACAGACCAGATCCCAACGGTTTTGTGCTTTTTGCATTTCCCACGCTTTGCGCTCAGCCATCACTTTTGAATATGGATAAGGCTGATGGGTTTCTGAACTGGAGGTATTCCAATGCGATTCATCAAATTCATTATGCTCGGTCTGTAGAATATCAATGGCATCACCATAGGTTGATGCGATGCTTGAAGTCACGACAACACGTTTTACTGACTCAGTTTTATTGACACTGTTGAGCACATTTTCAGTGCCTAAAATAGCTGGCTCGATAATATCTTTTATTGCGTCTTTATAATTGGTGACGACAAATGGAGATGCCATGTGGATCACAATGTCACAACCTTGCATGGCTGAATCAAATGCACCCTCATCCAATAAATTGGCTTGAAACAGTTTTAAAGCGCCAGTTGTTTCAGCTGCGATTTTTTCGAGATGTGCAAATCCTGATGTTTTATTGAGATCACGAACTGTGGCATGCACTGTATGACCTAATTCAAGTAAGTTCTTAATGACCCAACTGGCAATATAGCCTGTCGCGCCTGTGACGAGTATCTGTCTTGTTGTCTTGCTATTCATATTCTTCAACTTTAATTGACGCATTTTTTTATCATATTGAGAATATTTGGTTTTGTCTTTGATTGATTTGAAAAAATATATGTTGATGATTGGATTTAATGAGCTCTGAATTAAACAGAAAAAATGACAAAGAGTCATATCTAACTTGTGAGCTTTAATTTAAAGCCTAGATCAGAGTTATAGGCTTCTTCATTTCGTATAGTAGCCATTATGTTAAATGGGGCTTTTAAAAATTATTCTTCAATAGAATTTCCATCAAGGTCATATAGCTTTACTTCTCTTGCACCAGTATTAAAAAATAACTCCTTAAAAGCTCGTATTTCAATCTTAGTTAAACTACCTTGTATCGGCTCCATTATTTGGACAATCGTAATAGGAGCTGTAAATTTGAAAAAAGATAAACCGTTAGAATGGTGTCTCATTAAAGCTTTTAATGTTGTTGTAGCGCTTTCAAAATCTGCCAAAATCATTCTTGGGTGATCATAAGGTGATTTAGGAATTTCAGTTGCTTTGACTATGCCATTCTCTGCCATCAAACTTATACGGTTTTTATAAAAATGTACCCATATTGCTTTAGGATATTTTTTTAAATCGTCTCTTATCATTTTAGTTCTTAACTTGGATGTTCATTTAATTATAAATATATATTTTTTTTAATTTCAATTGGATAATTCTTAATTTATTCTAAAATTAACATAATACACGTTATACGGAATGTAAGTTTTTATTTCATATAAATCATCGTCTTATGTTGGTATAGAAAGCCCGATCACCACCGATTGGGCTTTTTTTGTTGATTCTTCATGTTTCATGATTGTTATTTAATTAATGTTTCACGGTTTTGTTTAATGATATAGCAAACAAAAATGTCCAGATTAAATAAGAATAGATGTCCAAGTCGTTATTGATTTGCAGATAGACAAATAAAAGGTTTTGGGAGAAATTGAGAGTTAAATTCACGTACAATATTGACTAATTTGCAGGTATAGATCCTGCCTTATCAGATGATTCTGTTCTCCCGTTGAATATTGGCATACACATGGCGCAAGCAAAGAAATCTTTTCCGCAGCAAAAATCGGAATTACATGCACGAAATCTGCATCGCAGTCGTTACGATTTTCCTCAGTTAATCAAGAGCTGTCCGGAACTTACGCCTTTTGTCAGCCCAAATAAATATAACGATTTATCGTTAGATTTTTCTGATCCAAACGCTGTGAAAATGCTCAATAAAGCGTTGCTCAAGCATTTTTATGGCATTCAATATTGGGATATTCCCAAAGATTATCTTTGCCCGCCTATTCCGGGCAGGGCTGACTATATTCACTATTTGGCTGACTTGTTGAGTGCCAACAACAAAGGGCAGATTCCAACAGGACACCCCGTTCAAGTCTTAGATATTGGGGTGGGCGCGAACTGTATTTATCCGATCATTGGTCATCGGAGCTATGGCTGGAAATTTGTCGGCTCAGACATACATGCTGCATCGGTTAAAAGTGCTCAATTTATTGTGGAGGCAAATCCGAATCTGCGTAAAGGCATTCAGATTCGATTGCAGAAAGCAGCGAGCCATATTTTCAATGGTGTGATTAAACCTTCAGATCGTTTTGATTTGACCATGTGTAATCCGCCATTTCATGCCTCGCAAGATGAGGCAAACGCGACAGCCACTCAAAAGTTAAGAAAACTAGGCAAGCCGGTTGATCGGACAAAGGTGGTGTTAAACTTTGGCGGTCAAAAAAACGAACTCTGGTGTGATGGCGGCGAAGAGCGATTTGTCTGCCAAATGGTGCAAGAGAGCATTCAGTTTGCTGAGCAATGCCTTTGGTTTAGTACGCTGGTTTCCAAGAAAACAACATTGCCTGTGCTCTTAAAAGCCATAGCGAAGAGCGGTGCAGTGGATGTAAAAACGATTAAAATGACGCAGGGACAAAAAGAAAGCCGTTTTGTCGCTTGGACTTTTTTAGATTCAAAGCAGCAGCAAGCATGGAAGAATGCGCGCTGGACTTCAGCTTAAGTCGGTCTTCTTTGGAAATTTGGGTCATCAGTGCACTATTCCATGAATAGAGGAGAGGCAGTGCAAGTATGGCGTCTTGGATCAATCTGGCGATATTTTTGCTAAACAAGACGCATTGTTAATTGTTACAAAAAACAGCATCCAGCGATTTTTGATTATTTCGTGTTCTAAATGCATGGAATATTCTGCAAGGGCTTCTTTTATATGTGAAAAATGCGCGGAATTGAACTGCAAATGCGTATGTTTATCATTTAAATTTTATATAAATCATAAACTTACAAAAATTATATTTTGCATTCATTTTGAAACTTGTCCATAATATTTGAAAAGGGTATGGAGTGAAGAAAATGCGTGGCAATCCAGAAGTCGTAGACTACTTAAATATGCTGATCGGTGGCGAACTGGCTGCTCGTGATCAATACTTAATTCATTCCCGTATGTATGAAGATTGGGGCTTAAGTAAAATCTTTGAACGTATCGATCATGAAAGCCAAGAAGAAGGCTCACATGCAGATGCATTGATTCGTCGCGTATTGTTCCTTGAAGGAACACCGAATATGAATCGTGATGATATTGAAGTCGGTACAGACGTTGTGACCTGTTTAAAAGCAGATTTGGCGCTTGAATATCATGTGCGTGAGAAACTTGCACAAGGCGTAAAATTGTGTGAAGAAAAGGGTGACTATGTGACCCGTGATATGCTCCGTCAGCAAATGTCAGATACTGAAGAAGATCATACTTACTGGCTTGAAAAGCAAATGCGTTTGATCGAACTTATTGGCCTACCAAATTATATTCAGTCTCAAATGTAATTTAAAAATATCCAAAAAACCCAGCTTCTGCTGGGTTTTTTATTGGGGCATGAAAACTATTGTTGTAGTCTTTTGATATCTGCCAAAACTTGCGCAGCATGTGTCTGTGTATTCACACTGGTATAGTGATAAACAATAATGCCTTTCGGATCAATGAGAAAGGTTTCACGTTTGGCAACTTTCAAAATCCCTAAGTTTCGTACAATACCTAGCTGTGTCGCCAGCTTGTGCTGTTGGTCGGCAAGAATTGGAAAGGGAAGTCCGAGTGTTTTAGAGAACTTTTGATGTGATGCAACATCATCTAAGCTTGCACCCAAAACAACCGTATTACTTTTTAAAAATTGTGGATATAGGGTTTTAAATTGATTGGCTTCTTCTGTACAACCCGGTGAATTGTCTTTGGGATAAAAATATAGAACAAGCCATTTCCCTTGATATTGCTTCAGTTCGTGCCACTTTCCATTTTGATCTTGCAATTTAAAGTTGGGTGCGGGTGTGCCTACCCATTGTTTTTGTTTGTTTTGACTGGTGCTGAGTATTGATGTTTCAGCAACTGTGATTTGGGTAGTTGCTATTAAGGCACATGTCATGAAACAGATTTTTAGCAATGAAGAAACTTTCATAGAGCATCAGTTTATATTGTTCTTTATCTGATCTTAGCAAATTTTAAAGCGCTGTAGGCTGGCTGATTTTATATTTATCAAAGTCGATTTCGAATGTCTTTTGGCAAATCGGTTGATGTGCTGAAATGCCACTATCAAACGTGCTCTGAACTTTTATACTATTTGGAATCGTTTAATTTTAGAGTTTGCATTGAAACAACAGATTTTACTTATTACTGGCTGGGGCGGAGGTCGTAAATTACTTGCTCCTTTACAGCAGGCATTGATCACACAAGGGTATCAGGTCGAATTATGGAATATTTTTGATGCCTTAAATCTAGAAGTGCTCGAACAGAAAGTTGAATTGGCGCAGCAATTTGATGTGATTTGCGGCTGGTCTCTTGGTGGTCAATTGGCAACGATTTTGGTAGATGAAATTCAAAAAAAATGTCAACAACAGAAAGTGCTGATCACATTAGGCTCAAATCCAAGTTTTGTGGCTCATGAACAGTGGCCTGTTGCGATGGATCAAACCAGTTTTCAAAGCTTCAAACAATCTTTCGAGCAGGATGCTATTTCTACCTTAAAGAAGTTTGGTTATATGGTTTGTCAGGGCACTGATAGCAGCAAGCAAGATTTCATCACCTTGCAAAGTTTGATTCAAGCGCAAAATTTAGATGTGCTTCGAGCAGGATTGAACTGTTTGGGTGAATTGAATAATGTCAATATCTTGAAAAACTACACAGGTCATCAATATCATTTGTTTGCTAAGCAAGATTTTTTAGTTAGTTACAAAGTTGAACGCTTACTACGTAATTTAGCTGTAAAGTTTTTGGAGACAGAATTGGTTTCTGGCTCACATGGCTTTCCATTGTTTGAATCTGAAGTGATAAGTTGCAAAATCTGCCAATATTTAAAGAAAATAGAACAAATCTCTGACTAGCTGGGCTTTATGGCAATTTATTTTTCATTGCCGTGGGTTTAACATCTTGCCACATGGATGTTTAAGCCTGATACATGGAGTGAGGGATGGCCAATTTAACCGATCTACAATTTGATCAGCAGCATATTTGGCATCCCTATACATCGATGACTCAGCCCCTTCCAACGTTTAAAGTGAAACGTGCGCAAGGGGCGATGATTGAGCTTGAAGATGGTCGTCAATTGATTGACGGTATGTCTTCATGGTGGTGTGCGATTCATGGTTATAACCATCCCGAGCTAAATCAGGCAGTGACCGATCAACTGCAACAGATGTCACATATCATGTTCGGTGGATTGACACATGATCCCGCGATTCAACTGGCTAAATTACTGTTAAAAATCACCCCGCCCAGTTTAGATAAAATTTTCTTTGCCGATTCCGGTTCGGTTGCTGTCGAAGTGGCCTTAAAAATGGCAGTGCAGTATTGGGCGTCTTTGCATCAACCGAATAAAACCAATTTTGTCACTCCACGTTCTGGCTATCATGGCGACACTTGGAATGCTATGTCTGTGTGTGATCCCGTGACAGGGATGCATCAAATTTTTGGCCCAAGTTTGCCAAATCGAATTTTTGTTCCTACGCCGCAAGTTGGCTTTGACCAAGCGTGGAATCCTGCGGATATTGCTGAACTAGAAAAGACTCTCTCTGAACAGCATGCGCAGATTGCAGGCCTGATTTTAGAGCCGATTGTGCAAGGTGCAGGAGGCATGCGTTTCTATCATCCTGAATATTTGCGTCAAGCTAAGTTACTCTGTAAGCAATACAATATCTTGCTGATCTTTGATGAGATCGCGACAGGTTTTGGGCGAACAGGAAAACTATTTGCTTGGGAATGGGCCGCAGTTGAGCCAGATATTATGTGTATTGGCAAAGGACTGACAGGCGGTTATATGACCTTGTCTGCAACCCTGACTACGCAGAAAGTCGCGAATACGATTAGCCAAGGCGAAGCCGGCGTGTTTATGCATGGCCCAACCTTTATGGCAAATCCGTTGGCATGTGCTGTGGCTGTAAAAAGTACCGAACTGCTACTTTCTCAAGATTGGCAAGCCAATATTCGACGTATCGAAGCTCAGTTGAAGTTTCATTTACCAGCACTTTCATCGCTTGAACATGTCAAAGATGTGCGAATACTTGGTGCTATTGGTGTGGTGGAATTGACCTTTAATGTCGATATGAAAATGCTACAACAGGAGTTCGTCCGTCGTGGCATTTGGATTCGTCCATTCGGTAAGCTAGTTTATGTGATGCCGCCATATATTATTTCTGAGCATGAATTAAAAATTTTGCTAGAACAAATGGTTGAGGTGGTGAAAAATATGGAGCAGTCGGTATGAATCTGCTCAACTATTTTTCAGATCAACTTGATCAACTGAAACAGCAAGGCAACTTACGTCAGTTCACTTCAAGTCATCAGCACGATCGTTACATTAGTATTCACGATCACAACATGTTGAATTTAGCGTCAAATGACTATTTAGGTTTGGCTTCAAACCTACATCTACGTGAACAGTTTTTTGATGAAACCCCGAACGCACAGCGTTGGATGAGCTCATCCTCTTCGCGTTTATTAACTGGAAATTTTCCAGAATATGAACAACTTGAATTAACATTAAGTGATGCCTTTCATGGTCGTGCAGCACTGCTCTTTAACAGTGGTTATCACATGAATATCGGGATTTTACCTGCACTCGCAGACAGTAAAACCTTGATATTGGCGGATAAGCTGATTCATGCCAGTATGATTGATGGCATCCGATTATCGAGTGCGAAATATGTACGTTATCGCCATAATGATTTGGCGCATCTTTCTCAGCTTTTATGTAAATACCATGAAGATGAGGCTTTTGAGCGGATCATTGTAGTGACGGAATCGATTTTCAGCATGGATGGTGATGAAACTGATTTGGCTGAACTGGTGCGGATCAAAAAACAATTTTCCAAAGTGATGTTGTATGTCGATGAGGCGCATGCAATTGGTGTGCGTGGTGAGCGAGGTTTAGGTTGTGCTGAGCAATATCAGGTGATGGATGATATTGATCTTTTAGTCGGGACATTTGGTAAAGCACTGGCTTCAATAGGGGGGTATCTCATCTGTCATGCGATTATTCGTGACTATTTGATTAACTCGATGCGACCGTTGATTTTTAGTACCGCACAGCCCCCGATCTGTATGGCTTGGACAGATTTTATTTTCAAGAACGTTTTAAATTTAAAAGAAGAGCGTCAACATTTACAGCAAATCAGTCAAAATTTGCAACAAGCTGTGCAAGCCAAAGGTTTTGATTGTCCATCTACATCACATATTGTGCCTGTCATTATTGGCGAGTCGAATAAAACTGTTGCCAAAGCTCAAGCTTTGCAAGCGGCAGGTTTTTATATCATGCCTGTACGTCCACCGACTGTGCCGCAGCATAGTTCGCGCTTACGCATTTCACTCACTGCTCAGATTACACAAACTGATCTGGATCAGTTGACTCAATTGTTGTGAGTGACTTGTGAATAATATTGAGATTGATAAATCCCAAGTGGCGTTGCGATTTGCTCAGGCAGGGCTGAGCTATGCTGAACATGCCGTTGTACAAAAAGAGATTGCTCAACATTTATTTGAGTTGATGCAGCAGTATTGTCCAAAGTTGCAAAATCACCCTGTAGAAACGGTTTTTGAAATTGGATGTGGCTCGGGGAATTTAAGCCATTTAATGCTGGAAAATATGCAAATCAATCGTTTGGTTTTAAATGATCTATATGCAGAAATTCAACAGCATTTTCAGTCAAGTCCGCATATTCAGTACAGACTTGGAGATATCGAACAACTGGTATTTCCAAAGCATATCGACTTGATCGCATCGAGTTCGGCTTTGCAATGGGTGGGGAACTTTGCGGGTATTGTTGAGAAAGCCTTTCAAAGTTTAAATCCAGAGGCATATTTTTGTTTTTCGACCTTTGGAAAGCAGAATTTACAGGAAATAAAAGCTTTGACTGGGCAGGGTTTGGACTACCTCGATATCGACATGCTTCAAACCATATTAAGTAAACATGGTTTTGAAATTCTGCATCTTTCAGAGCAGACAGCGGCATTATATTTTGATCATCCAAAGCAGGTTTTGCAGCATTTAAAAGCGACAGGTGTGACTGCGACGGGGTCACATTTTCGTTGGACGAAACAATCGCTCTTTGATTTTTATTCAGCATATCAACAGTTTTCTTTGCGTGATGAGTCTGGGCAGATGCGTTATGCACTGACCTATCATCCGATTTTTTGTATTGCACGGAGAATGCCATGACAGGGCAAGTTTATTTCATTAGTGGGATCGATACAGGCATCGGTAAAACATATACCACTGGCTATCTAGCTAAAATATGGAATGAACAAGGCGCGCGAACGATCACGCAAAAGTTGATCCAAACAGGCAATGTCGATATTTCTGAAGATATAGAACAACATCGTCAAATTATGGGTACGGGGTTGTTGGTCGAAGATGAAACCAAACTTACGATGCCTGAAATATTTAGTTATCCAGCGTCACCACATCTCGCCACCAAACTCGATGGACGTGACATTGATTTTGCTAAAATTGAATATGCGACAAAACGTTTAACTGAAAAATATGACAACGTTTTACTCGAAGGTGCGGGTGGGTTGATGGTGCCTTTAACCACAGACCTTTTAACCATCGATTATGTTGTAGAGAAACAATATCCCGTTATTTTGGTGACATCAGGTCGTTTGGGCAGCATTAACCATACGATTTTAAGTTTGGAAGCACTAAAAAGTCGAGGCTTAGCACTTTATGCACTGGCTTATAATTTAAATGATGAATCTCAAGATGCATTGATTTCTAAAGATACTGCTGAATATTTAAAAGCATATTTAGCCAATCACTTTCCAGAGGCGTTATGGATTGATGTTCCTGTATTGGCATAATGGGCGAACTCTTTATATTGACAATAATTGGGCGTATTTATGACGGATCATGCGTTTATAGAACTTGCGATTCAACTTGCGAAAGAAAATATTGAGCAAGGTGGTCGGCCATTTGGTGCTGTGATCGTTAAGCATGGCGTTGTGGTGAGTACAGGGGTGAATCAAATATTAATCTCGGGCGATCCGACATCTCATGCCGAGTTAAATGCATTAAGACAAGCCGCCCAAGATTTAAATACGACGTCTTTGAAGGATTGTGTCGTTTATGCGAGCGGACAACCATGTCCAATGTGTTTGGCAGCTCTGCGAATGGTTGGAGTTGAAAAAATTGTGTATGCCTATTCAAATGCTGATGCAGAAGCCTATGGCTTATCTACAGCAGAGATTGCCGAAAAATTAAGACTTGAACCACATGAACAGCAAGGGTTGAGTTTTAGTCAGTTAAAGCCAAACTCTGATCATGAGCTATATGATTTTTGGAAGCAGAAAAATACTTAATAAATACTATGTGTTTATTTCTGAGTCACTAACTGTATAGATTTCTGTGAAGAATTAAAAAAGCCAACTGAGGTGATCAGTTGGCTTTTGTTGTTGGGGAGCAATTATTGATTTGCTGAGACCCCAATTTTTTTGACATTCAAACGTTGTGCGGCTGCCATTACCATAGCGACATCTTTATATTCTGTCATTTTGTCAGGTTGCACTTTGATCGTATCCTGATCTGCTTGTTGTGCAACACCAGCAAAAAGTGTTTCTAAAGCTTGCTTATTGGCAACGGGTTGACCATTCCAAAATAATTTACCTTGCGCATCAATGCGTAAAGTGACCGGTTCAGGCGGCTTTTCATTGGTTGGCGGTGGCGTACCGTTTGGCAAATCAATATTGATCGAGTTATTTGGAATTGGAATTGTGATAATAAACATAATGAGCAAAACCAACATCACATCGATCAATGGCGTCATGTTGACGTCCAACATAACATCATCGTCTTTATCGGAACCGACATTCATTCCCATACCTTGTCCCTCATCCGATTATGGTGCGGCAACAGGAGTAGTGACAAAAGCAATTTTGCCAATTCCTGCTGCTTGTGTTGCACTAATGACTTCATCAATCGCTTCATATTTTGTCACCTGATCGCCACGGATATGAACTTCAGGTTGCGGACGCTTTTTAGCTTCCGCTTGTAGTCGACTGATCAGCGTATCTTTATCTGCAATGTATTTTTCATTCCAGAAGATATCGCCATTTTTATTGACAGCAATCTGAATATTGATCGGTTTAGTTTCATAAGGCGTGTTCTTTTCCTCAGGCAACTTCACCGGAACTGTATGGATTGCAACAGGTACTGTAATTAAGAAAATAATGAGCAGCACCAACATAATATCAACCAAAGGTGTTGTATTAATGGCTGAAATTACATCATCTTCGTCACCATCTGAATTGACCATCATTCCCATGGCTGATGCCTCTCTTATTTTGTGTCGTTATTATTGTTTTTGATCTCACCGCTTAAAAGTACGGTGTGTAGATCTGAACCAAAGGTACGAACATTATCTAGAACTGCTTTATTACGACGCGTTAACCAGTTGTAGCCAAGAACCGCAGGTACTGCTACAGCAAGACCAATTGCCGTCATAATTAGGGCTTCACCGACTGGGCCTGCAACTTTATCAATAGATGCTTGACCTGAAATACCAATTGCCGTTAAAGCATGGTAAATACCCCAAACTGTACCGAACAAACCCACAAATGGTGCAGTCGAACCTACAGTTGCGAGAAAAGCTAATCCACCACTTAAATGGCTTTGAATTTTATCGATAGCACGCTGGATTGAAATAGTTACCCATGTGTTGAAGTCGATACGTTCCAGCAGATTACCGCCGTGTTTTTTGGTTGAATTAATGCCTTTTTCTGCAATAAAGCGGTATGCACTCGATTCGTCTAAGGTTTCTGCTGCGCTATCAATTGAAGCAGCATCCCAAAATTTAGCTTCAGCTTCTTTGCCTTGGCGCTTAATTTTAGCTTGTTGAATAAATTTAGTGACCATGATGTACCAAGTTCCAATCGACATCAGGACCAAGATAAAGAGTGTCGATTTAGCAACGATGTCACCTTCACGCCATAGTGCTTCTAAGCCATACGGGTTGTGGACTTCTTGGGTTGCTGCTGGTTTTGGTGGTGGCGTGTGTGATCCATCATCGGTAATTTGAATTTTATCTTCACTGATTTCGACTTTAACCATACTTGGCGGTGTTGCAGATTCTTCAGCAAATACAGATTGAAGCGGGAGTAATGTAGTTGTTGCTAATACAGTTGCTGATGCAAAAATACGTGCAGATTTCATCATTTTATTCATTCATATTCTCCAAGTTTTTGTAGATTCATTAATCAAGTTTAAATTCGTATTCAAGTTCATACCAATCTTCAACTGGCTCACCATTTTTGAGTGCAGGTTTAAAAGTACATAAGCTGAATGCTTTACTTGCGGATTTATCTAAAGATTTAGTACCACTCGATTTTTTAACCTTCACTTGCTTTGCACTTCCATCTGTACCAACAAGAACAGAAATATGGACTGTGCCTATTTCTCCAGCCATTTCGGCCTCACGTGGATATGGTGGTTCTTTACATCCAACACTTCCTTCAGAAGCACCACGTGTTTCTCCAGCAGGTTTGGGTGCAGGCGCAGGTGCCGGAGCTGCTGCAGCTACAGGTGCTGGTGCTGCCACAGGGCTAGGAGATGGGGAAGCTGTAGGCGTAGGTGTTGAAACGGCTTTAACTGTTTGAGTTGGTGCAGCTTTTTCAACGACCTTTTGTTCAGGTTGAGGGTCTGGTGTTTTCAGCACTTCCTTAACGAGTTTTGGTAATTCAGGTGGTTTTTCAATTGGTTTCGGTTTTTCTGGCTCAGGTTTTTTATCTTGAATAATGATTAATTCAACAGGTTCTTCTACAGTTTTCTCACCTTTTTTGGAAAGGCCAGTAATTAATCCGTAGAGTACAATGAGATGCAGAAGAATGACTGCCCCAATTCCGATCAGGCGTTTGCCGGAATTATTTTCTAATTCGGAAAAGCTTTTGCCCATTACTACTCCTGAAATGTGAGACAAACAATCAATAGTGAAATTGGCACTTGAGATATAAGTGTTTTTTGCATTTTTTATGTTTGACTAATTAATTAAATAAATAGTGCCAGTACAATTCCTGTTGGAATCGTACTGGCAAATTTAGCTTTTAGAACTTGTAAGTACCACGGACATAGAATGTACGACCAGTAGGATCGCTATAACGTGGGTCATAGCCATATTGGAAGTTATCTAATACGTTCGATGCAGCAGGCTCTTCAGCAAATAGGTTTTTGATACCACCAGTGATTTCTAAGTTTTTGAAACCACTGTATGTTCCTGCAACGTTATACAGTGTGTAATCAGGCACACGGTGTTTATCAAATTTTTCTTTGCCGATTTGGTTTTGGTCATCGTAGCCACGGAAGAACTGTTGTTCGAAGATGATTTTCCAGTTTTCATAGCTCCAATTTAGGTTCGCTGTGTGCTTCCAACGTAAAACAGCAGGGTCGTCATACACACCTACTAAGCCTTCCCAATCACCGCCTTTTTCTTCTTGGTAGTCATTTTTGATGACATAGGTACCATTAATGCCAAAGCCAAAACGACCTGTCGCGGTTAATGGTGAAAGATAATCTAAGCTAATGTCGATACCTTGAGTTTTAATACCCCCTGTATTCATTAGAATGGTATTGATGTATTCAATACGACCATCGGCACCACGCACGAATAATGAAGCATATTTCTCAGGATCTTCAAAAATTGAAGTTTCACCTACTTGGCCAACTAATTCTTCAATTTCAATGTTGTAATAATCAACAGCTAAAACTAAGTTTTTAATTGGTTCGTAAACAAAACCTGCGGTAAATGTTTTAGATTCTTCTGGCTGAAGATCTGGGTTACCACCTTGCATACGGTAGAACTGAGTATTACATTCGGTTTGATATTGAGGTGAAGTTGGATTACCGCCTGGACAAAGGACAGGGTCGTTATATTTTGCACCAGTGTAGGTTTTGCTTTGTTGTGCATTAATTTCCCAAAGGCTTGGAGCACGGAAACCAGTACTGTAGGTACTACGGAACATAAGTTGCTTCATTGGTTCCCAACGAATACCGACTTTTGGATTGAACGTATCGCCAAAATCGCTGTAGTCGTCATAACGTGCTGCAAGTTGAGCTTCAATTGTTTTGGTAATTGGAATTTGAAGCTCAGCATAAGCGGCAGTAATATCTCGGTCACCTTTACTCAGAGGTTTGTCAGGGTCAATACCACTACCCGGTACAAGGCGTACTAACTCAGAGTTTACTTTTGCTTCCCAATCTTGAGTTGTAAAACTTCCACCAAATGCAAAACCAACATCACCAGCTGGTAAGGTGTAAATCGGGCGGCTCACGGTAAAGTCAAATGTTGTGGAATCAAGTGTTGCTTCGTTTGTTGTACCACTCACATTTAATGAGTTCCAAACGTTAGCATCTGCAGATGGACCAAATGGGTTGATTGTGCCGTCATTTAATCCTTCTTGTAGTTTGTTACGATTTAAGTATCCACTAACAAAGCTATCTGATGCTTCGCCTTTTGCGTAAGTTACGCCACCGTTGATATCCCAACCGTATGCTTCACCTTCAAGTCCAGCAAAAATACGATGAGATTCATTGATAGATTGTGAAACACGGTTACCGGCTTGAGAGCGTAAGTAGAGTTGTAATGGATCACCACTTAGACCATCAACACCAGGGGTAATACCCTCGCCTGGATAATATTGACTGCTTTTAGGAATCGTGACAGAGCGACTATATACGTCTGGAGCAATAGAAGTCGTCACTTTGCTTTTTGCATAGACATATTCACCAATAGCGTTGAAGTTATCGCTAAGTTTGATGGTTGCACGACCAATTGCAGACAAGTCCTCAGTTTCTGGCTGAATAC
The DNA here is from genome assembly GCF_002018365.1 of Acinetobacter amyesii. GTDB lineage: Bacteria > Pseudomonadota > Gammaproteobacteria > Pseudomonadales > Moraxellaceae > Acinetobacter > Acinetobacter amyesii. The sequence continues at coordinate 289,268 of NZ_MVKX01000004.1, read as the reverse complement.
CAATTAAAGCTTGCGTATTGAGGAAGCAGAGTCCGCCATCTTCAGTGACATTGGTTAAATTATTACAATTGGCTGCACCACCATACGGGTTCGCTAATACACCTTCAGGATTTCCGTCAGCATCTAAAGGCCCGCCGTTTGGATCAAGAAAGTTAGCAGGGAAGCCATTTGCTGAACCAGCATCGATACCTAACTCAGGTAGAAGGCCACCACGACGGCTGACTTTACGGTCTTTTGCCATAATTTCTTTGGCTTTACGGTAGTCAATTGCGCCATAAACGTTAAAACCTTGTTCATCTAAGTCGCCATAGCCACCAAAAATCGAAACATCGTATTCTTCGCCGCCTTTATCCTCAGGTTTGAGTAAACCTCCGCTAATACCTAAGCCGGTGTATTGCTTTTTGGTAATAAAGTTAATTACACCTGCGATTGCATCTGCACCATAAATTGCAGAAGCACCATCACGTAAAACTTCAATACGTTCAACCATTGCAAGCGGAATGGTATTTAGGTTGGTTTCAGATGTACTAAAAGGGCTATAAGCCAAACGACGTCCATTAAGTAAGACGAGGGTTTTATCAGAACCTAGGCCACGTAAGTTTGCTGTTGAGCCTGATGTATTACTTGCACCAACGTTTTGCGCTGTACTGTAGCCCGCTTGGTTCGCACTAATTTTTATTAAGGCTTCTTCAGTCGTTGTAACCCCTTGTTTAGTTAATTCTTCAACTTTAATCACCGTAATAGGTGAAGAACTTTGAGCAGAAACCCCTTTAATGGATGAACCAGTCACAGTTACTTTGGCTACTTTCGTTGGCTTAACTGTTTCTTCTTCATTTGTTTCTGCTGCATGCGCTAAAGATAAACACAGCATACTTAAACTAAGAGTACTTAATTTAAGTATTGTTTTGCTAAATGGTGTGCCCCCCACAGATTTAGCATTTTTTTTCTCTTTCATAGTAAAAGTATTCCTTTTTGTTGTAGTTAGCGATATTGCTTGATTCTTTTTAAGCAATTCAAGTGCCAAATTTATATTTAAATTTTATTTTCAAATATAAAATACTGATAAATATCTACATTATTGGTTTTAAAGTGGAGAACTTTAAGATGAACGGTAAGTATATTTTTTTAAAGTTATCCTTTTAATTAGGTTTTATCAGGAATTTAACTTTTGATCAAAAAAATTTTTAAAAACATGAATCGATGCAAATTAAACCCCAAAAAGTGTGATTTAATTCATATTTATATGTTTGATTTATAAGGCTAATAAGATAAATAAATAAAAAATAAAAACTATAAATTCAGTCGCTTAGTTGCCTGTCGTCTGTCATTTCATCTGAACATGATCCATTATGAATCAGGAATGTATTATATTTGTGCAGGATGTGCATGGATGAGTACACATCCAAGAGTTGAATTTTTGATAAAAACGAGCTTTACTCGGAAAGTCGCTATTAGTATAAATTTATCTTAAAAAATGAATTTAAAAGGATATTTAATTCAGATAACTTTCAACCAAGGAGTGGTGGCATGAATTTCGCTTTATATTAATGAGTGTATTAAGTTCTACGTTTAAAACTTAATTTAAACTGGTTCGTTTTATTTTAGTGAGGGTGGCTTTATTTAAAGTCTGCTTGCGGATTTGTATTATTAAAAAATCATCAGAAAGGAAAAGGTTTGGAAACTAGAAAATTTAAAATAGCGCTCCTTGCATTATTAATTTCAACAGGGATGATGGCCGAGGTTCAAGCTTCTGCACAATCGGATAAAGTTTTAAATATTGCATTTGAAGCACCGGATGATGGTTTTGATATGGTCAAAACCTATAATTATTATAGTGGCAATATTGCGGAAGCGATTTTTGAACCCTTATTGAAATATGACTATCTAGCACGTCCTGTTGTTCTTGTTCCAAATACTATTGAAGCGATGCCAAAGATTGAACAAGAAGGAAAAGTCTATACCTTCAAAATCAAACGAGGCATCCATTTTTCAGATGATCCAGCCTTTAAGGGAAAAAAACGCGAGCTAGTTGCGCAAGATTACATTTACGCGATTCAACGAATTTTAGATCCAGCTAACCGTTCTCCGACCTATTCATTTATTGATGGCAAGATCTTAGGGGGTGATGCGGTCGTTGCGGATGCAAAGAAGTCAGGAAAATTTAATTACAATGCAGCAATTGCAGGCCTAAAAGCGATAGATCCTTATACTTTGCAAATTACTTTGACGCGCCCTGACTATAATTTCCAATATATTTTGGCCTATGTTACGTTTGGTGCAGTTTCAAAAGAAGTTGTTGAATTTTATGGTAATAAAATTGCACAACATCCTGTAGGAACGGGGCCGTATCAGCTCAGTAAATATGTGCCACGTAGCAAGATCGAATTGGTTGCAAACCCGAATTATCGTGGTTTTGTCTGGAGTTTTAAATCGACAGGCACAGCTTGGGACAATCAATTAGTCAAAGAAATGAACGGGAAGAAAATGCCACAAATCGGCAAGGTTTCCGTCAGTATTATTGAAGAAGAACAGTCACGGTGGTTAGCATTTAAAACAGGGCAGCTGAATTTTGATAAATTGACCTCAAATGCAGTACCGCAAGCCTTAGATTCGCAAAATAAACTTAAGCCGGATATACAAAAGCTCGGCATTAAGCATTATCCAAATAAAGATGCTGAAATCACCTACAGCATGTTCAATATGCAAGACCCGCTTGTCGGTGGTCAAAGCCTTGAAAAGATTGCGTTACGCCGTGCTATCAGCATGTCATACAATCAAGCTGAAGCGATTAAACAGTTATATCAAGGGCAGGCCGTAAAGGCTGAAATGTTTTTGCCAGAAGGTGTGAGTGGCTTTAATCCAAAATATCGCAGCAGTTTGGGATATAACCCATTGCTGGCCAATAAATTACTGGATCGATTTGGTTATAAGAAAGGTGCTGATGGTTATCGAACCTTGCCCGATGGTAAAGCGTTGACCTTAAAAATAAATACTGAAAATAGCTCTAAATCGGTGATTCAATCTGAGTTGTGGAAAAAAAATCTCGATGCCATTGGGATACGGGTACAGTTTAAGGTCAGTAACTTTGCTGACAATTTAAAAGAAGCAATGCAATGTAAATATATGATGTGGTCTGGAGCGTGGATTGCAGATTATCCTGAAGGGGAGAACTTTGCTCAATTACTATATGGGCCAAACTCAGGACAAGGGAATTTAAGTTGTTATCAATCTAAAGCTTATGACGCATTATATAAACAAGCAATTGTGTTGAAACCTAAAGATCGTGAACCTTTTTATGAAAAAATGAACCGTCAAATTGAAGCGGATAACCCTTGGATTATCCATTCTACACGGATTCGTAATTGGTTAATTCACCCTGAAATTCAGGGGTATAAAACACATCCAATGATGAACACCAGTTGGCAATATCTCGATATTCAGCCTAGTAAAAAATAATTGAGTCAGGATTACAATGAAGCGAAATTCGAATTTTACGCTAACCAAATTTGCTACAGCGTGTTTGATGGGGGGAGTGTTGTTCAGTGCGATGCCAACATTAGCATTGGCAAAGAATCCAGCAGATCCAAATAAAGTTTTACGTCATATTTTCCCTGTCGCAGAAACAGGTTTTGACCCAGTTGGCGTACATGATCTGTATTCTGCACATGTGAATACCTCAATCTTTGAAACCTTATATACCTATGATTATTTAGCATCGCCGGCAAAGTTGGTTCCTAAAACGGCGGCTGCGATGCCAGAAATCAGCGCTGATGGTTTGACTTATACCATTCGCCTGCAAAAAGGCATTTATTTTGCTGATGATCCTGTATTTAAGGGCAAGAAAAGAGAGTTGAGCTCGGCTGATTATGCATATACCTTTAGACGGTTAGTCGATCCACAACTTCGCTCACCAAACAGTTGGCTACTCGATGGCCGCATTTTAGGCATGGAGAAGGTTTTAGAAAAGGCGAAAAAAACAGGTAAGTTTGATTATGATGCGCCCATTGAAGGCATACAAACCCCTGATCGTTATACCCTTGTCATTCGTTTAAATTCTCCAGATCAAAACTTTCCAATGTTATTGGCTCATCAACCTGCCTCGGCTATGGCACGTGAAGTGGTCGAAAAATATCGAGACAAAGCGGGTTTTGTGATGGGTAAACCGGTGGGCACAGGGCCATATATTTTGACGCGCTGGACACCTGGCTCACGAATTATTTTAAAGGCCAATCCCAACTTTCGTGGCTTTGTTTGGGACTTTAAAGCATCAGATGCCAAAGATGAAAAGATCGTAAAAGCCATGCAAGGCAAAAAAATGCCGCAAATTGGCGTGATTGATATTCAGGTGATGGAAGAATCACAATCACGTTGGTTGACCTTTGCAAAAAATGAAGCGGATTTGTTGGTACTCGATGGAGATTTGTCGGTACAAGCCTTAAAAGATGGAGAGCTAAAGCCTGAGTTGGCTAAAAAAGGCATCCAAATGTCGCGCATTTCTGACCCCTCTATCGACTATCACTATTGGAATATGCAAAACCCTGTGGTTGGTGGTTTTAGTAAAGAAAAAATTGCATTACGTCGTGCAATGGCGATGGCTTATTCAGCAGATAATCAAATCAAAATTTTGATGAATGGTGATGCACAAAAATTACAAAGCCCAATTCCACTCGGCGTTGTCGGCTATGACCCGAATTATAAATCGAGTATTCCATACTCAGTTAAAGCGGCAAATTTATTGCTCGATCGTTATAACTATAAAGTCGGCGCAGATGGCTGGCGTACGCAACCGAATGGTAAACCGCTAACGATTGAAATGACGATAGCGGGCAATAGTAGCCGTAGTCAGCAGTCGGGCGAATTTTGGAAGAAAACTTTAGATAGCATCAAAATTAAAATGACAACAAAATCGATGCCATTTGCAGAAGCTTTAAAAGCCGAAAAACAGTGTAAAACCATGTTTAAAGCATCTGCATGGATCGCAGACTATCCAGATGCAGACAATTTTATGCAATTGTTCTATGGCAAAAATATCAATGTCACCAACAACGGCTGTTCAAAAATACCTGAATACGACCGTTTATATGAACAGACACAGCGTATGAAGCCGGGACCGGAGCGTGATGCAATCTATCGGAAAATGTCACGCATATTAGAAGTGTACATGCCTGTCCAAATTAATTATGCACGTTACCGTAGTGTGTTGTCACAACCACGCGTGATTGGTTATAAAAAGCATCCAATTTTGGCAACAGAATGGATGTACATCGATATTGACCCGAAAAAATAAAATGGAACAAAACTGGAGAAATTATGAAAAATAAAGCTTTGAAACTCACCACACTCAGTATGTTGATGATCGGCGCTAGCCAATTCGTTCAAGCCGAAGATTCAATACGGAGTACTTTGCCAAAGTTCCAAGCCAAAGAAATACCTGCGCTGTGTGATGCCAAAATTCAGCAAGTGAAAACAGATTTAGCGGCATTTGAGCAAAAAAAGATAAAAAATAATGCAAAAGCAGCACCTGTTTTGGCGGAGTGGGATCAAATTTTTGCCAAATTTGAAGATTTTTATGGACCAATCGGACTATATAGCAACGTCGATCCTGATGAGGCTTTACGTAAGGCTGCGGAAGATTGTGAAATTAAAATTATGGAGTTTCAAACTTCGGTTTATCAAAATCCAAAACTTTATGAGCAAATTAAAAAACTCAAAACCAATGACGAAATTGATAAAAAAATGCGTCAAGACATCTTGGATGGTTTTGAAAATACAGGGGTGCAATTTACACCTGAAAAACGTGCTCGTTTGAAAGCTATCTTTGATGAATTAGCAAAAATTGAACAAGAATATGCGCGTAATGTACGAGACAATAAAGAAAAATTGGAGTTTACACCGGCTGAATTGAAAGGCTTGCCAGACAGTTATATTTCGGGCTTAAAGAAAAATGAAAAGGGCAATTATTTGCTTGGTTTTGAGTACCCAGAATACCGTCCATTTATGGAACTTGCAGAAAGCGATGATGCGCGTAAGCGTTACCAAACTGCATTCACGCGTCGTGGTACTGAGAAAAACTTAGTATTGTTAAAGCAAGCAATGGATTTACGTTATGAAATTGCGCAGCTCTTTGGTAAAAAAAGCTATGCTGAATGGGTGTTGCAACACCGTATGGCAAAAGACCCTGAAACAGTAAATAAGTTCTTAGCTGATGTTCATCAAACGGTGGCACCTTTAGAGAAAAAAGAAGTTGAGACTTTACGTGAGTTCAAAGCGAAAAGCCTGAAAATTCCACTCGAAAAAGCCGAAATAAATCGCTGGAGTGAGAGTTACTGGAGTGAAAAACTTCGCAAAGAAAAGTATCAAATCGATCAAGAAAAATTGCGTGACTATTTCCCAACCCAAGCATCTCAAGAATGGATTTTTGCCATTTCATCTGACCTTTATGGCATTGAATTTAAGCCTGCGAAAGTCGATGTTTGGCAGTCAGAAGTTGAATATTATGATGTAAAAGATAAAAAGACCGGTGAGCTGCTTGGTGGTTTATATATCGATAAATACCCACGTGAAGGGAAGTATGGTCATGCAGCTGTTTGGGGCGTAAAAGGTGGTAGTACCTTGACTAAGCGTAAACCGATTTCTGCTTTGGTGACCAACTTTAACCGTAAAGGTTTAAATAGTGATGAACTTGAAACCTTTGTTCATGAGTTTGGTCATGCTTTACACGGTATTTTGTCGAATACCCGTTATGCATCCCAATCGGGGACTTCAGTAGAGCGCGACTTTGTAGAAGCACCTTCACAAATGTATGAAGAATGGGCGCGTCGTAAAGAAACTTTATCTACACTCGCAAATTACTGTAATCCAGCGTGTCCACCTGTAGATGATGCCCTGATTAATAAATTAAAAGCAGTTCATAGCTATGGACGTGGTTTACATTATGCACGTCAAGCCTTGTATGCAAAATATGATATGGCACTTCACTCATCAGATGCTTTGAGTGTTAAACCTCTAGATGTTTGGAAGAAAATGGAAGGCGAGACAGCTTTAGGCTATGTCCCAAGTACTGAATTCCCAGGACAATTCAACCATATCATGGGCGGTTACCAGGTTGGCTATTATGGCTATATGTGGTCTGAAGTGATGGCACTCGATATGTTGTCTGCTTTCGGAGATAACCTAAATAACCCTGAAGTGGGACAACGCTACCGCAAAACGATCTTGTCGCAAGGTGGTCAATATGAAGCAGAAAAATTGGTGCATGATTTCTTAGGTCGTAAACCTGATAACAAAGCGTTCTTTGATGAAATTACTGGACAACGAGTGAAGTAAGGACAACTTTATGCTGGCATATATCATACGGCGTATATGGCAGATGATCCCAACGATGTTGGGGGTTGTTCTGCTCATATTCTTCTTATTTAACTGGGTAGGTGGGGACCCTGCTTATATTCTAGCAGGCAAAATGTCGAACCCAGAGCAAATTGAAAACATTCGACAACAGTTGGGGGTTGATCAACCCTACTATGTCCAATTGTGGATTTTCATTAAGCAGATTTTAACTTTTGATTATGGAATGAGTTGGAGTACAGGTGAGTCGGTGTCAGATATTATTTTGACCCGTCTAGGACCATCACTGACGATTTTAATTCCTTTGACCATTTTGCAAACGATCATTTCAATTGGTTTGGCACTTGCTGTGGCTTCAGTTCGTGGCACATTAACCGATCGTATGATTATGATGCTTTGTACGATTGGTATGTCGATCAGTATTTTGGTTTACATTATTGTTTTCCAATACGTATTTGCATATCAGTTGAGTTGGTTTCCGGTTCAAGGGTGGAGTGATCACTTTAGCGAAAACTTATTTAAATACGGTTTACTGCCTATCTTAATTATGTTGGTGGTGAGTATTGCGCCAACTTTGCGCTTATACCGCAGTTTTGTATTGGATGAAGTCAATCAAGACTATGTTCGAACTGCGCGCGCAAAAGGTGTAGGTGAAAGCCGTATTCTAGGTGTACATGTACTGCGTAACGCCTCAATTCCAATTATTACCGATGTCATGTCGAGTCTACCGGCACTGCTGATAGGCGCTTTCCTGATTGAACGATTCTTTGGTATTCCGGGTATTGGTCGTGAAGTCATTATTGCTGTTGAACGCAGTGACTTCCCTGTCATTAAGGCGATTACAGTCTACGTTGCAGCGGCTACAATGATTTTTAACTTAATCGCGGATTTGATTTATAAACTTGTCGATCCTCGCGTTCAGTTGAAGTAGGTGGCCTATGCTAGGAATATTCAATAAGACCAAAGCAACGGCATCAACACCTGCATCGACTGGCTTGTGGAAGTTGGCGATGCGACGCCTAAAGGCCGATAAATTAGCGATGGTGTCGTTGTTCGTTGTACTGTGCTATTTCGTGGTGTTGCTATTGTCGATGACAGGCGTGGTTGCATCCAATTGGAATAAAGAAGTGGCAGTTAGTTATGCACCTCCAAGTTTTATTGGGGCGGAACTCAATGAAACAGCCAAAACCAAAGCATCAGCAGAAGATATGGCATTGCCTGAAAATCCTGTTGATCCTTTAAAAGATGTAATTGCTGAACTGAATGCAGAGATTGCGACTGAGCAAGGTGGTGCCAATGCAATTGACTACTATGGCGTTGTCGATCCACTAGCAGAAGATATGAAGGCGATTGATCAGCAATTGGGTGGTCATTTGTTAGATCAACAAAGTGAGCTAAAACAAACTTTACCGTTTGGTGCGGATAAATGGGGGCAGGATGTCCTGCAAAAAACCATTAAGGGTGCTGAAACATCTATTATTGTTGGCGTGGTAGCTGCATTACTTGCTGTCGTGATTGGGACAATTTTAGGGGCAATTTCTGGCTACTTCGGTGGTTGGGTTGATGATATTTTAAACTGGTTCTATAACATTTTTACCTCGATTCCGTATTTGCTCTTGGTTCTTGCGATTGCTGCTGTACTACAGCAAAAGGGGATCTTATCAATTGTCCTTATTCTGGGACTTACTGGATGGACGGGGGTATATCGTCTGATTCGTGCAGAGTACATGAAACATACTTCGCGTGAATATGTGCTCGCTGCCAAAGCGATAGGGGTGAGTCATTTCCGACGCATCTTTGTGCATATCTTTCCGAACGTCAGTCATATTGCATTGGTGCAAATTTCAATTTTAGTGGTGGCCTTTATTAAGTCAGAAGTGATTTTGAGCTTCTTGGGATTTGGCGTTCCTGTTGGGGTTGTGTCATGGGGAAGTATGCTTAATGAAGCACAAAGTGAATTGATTTTAGGTAAATGGTGGCAACTTATCGCAGCATCTGTAGCGATGGCGGTTTTGGTTACGGCATTTTCGATGTTTACTGATGCACTGCGTGATGCATTAGATCCAAAATTGAAATAAGGAGGAGTAAAGGATGACGGAACAAAATCAAACTGTTAAACCAACGCTCCTCAGTGTTCAAAACCTGAAAGTGAGCTTTAAAGCCGAAGATAAAAGTTATATCGAAACGGTCAAAGGAATATCTTTTGACATTCCTGCCAATACAACTGTGGCGCTTGTGGGAGAATCTGGTAGTGGCAAGTCGGTGACCTCGTTGGCAACCATGGGGCTGTTACCACGTGACCAAAGCCGTATAGATGCAAGCAGTAAAATCATTTTTGAAGGGCAGGATTTACTGAGTCTGTCTCCAAGAGAAATGCGTAATATCTGCGGTAAAGATATTGCGATGATTTTTCAGGAACCGATGTCGTCACTCAATCCTGTCTTTACGGTGGGCGATCAAATTGCCGAAGTATTACGACTTCATCTAGGTATGGGACGGAAGCAGGCAAGAGCACGGACTTTGGAGTTATTGAAGGAAGTGGGTATTCCTTCTCCTGACACGAAAATCGATGCCTATCCCAGCCAAATGTCAGGTGGTCAACAGCAACGTGTCATGATTGCTATGGCAATTGCATGTGAGCCGAAGTTATTGATTGCAGATGAGCCAACCACAGCACTTGATGTGACGATTCAAAAGCAAATTTTAGATTTACTTGAAGCCTTGCAAAAGAAACGTGAGATGTCGATGCTGTTCATTACACATGATTTAGCATTGGTAAGTGAAATTGCCGATCAGGTGATTGTCATGCGTCATGGAGAAATCCGTGAACAAGGCTTGGTCAATGAAGTGCTGGACCATCCTAAAGATATTTACACACGCGCTTTGCTCAAGTGCCGTCCTCAGATGTCTGAGCGTCCTTATAAATTGCCAATGATCAGTGATTTTATGCGTCAAAATGGTGATGAGCTGATTGAGGATGTGCATTTATCTGAGGAAACCCGTAGACAACGAACGCGTGGTCTTACGGGTAACGAACAGATTATCTTAGATGTCAAAGACCTGAAAAAATCGTTTTATAGCCGCAAGGGTTTATTTGGTAAGGATGAGTATCAGGCGGTCAAAGGTGTCTCGTTTCAACTGGCGAAAGGTAAAACGCTAGGATTGGTTGGAGAATCAGGCTCAGGTAAAACCACAATCGGTCTTTTACTGATGCGTCTACAGGAAGCGACAGGTGGTCAGGCGCTGTTTGAAGGTCATGATATTTTGGCGATGAGCGACAAAGAATTTACCCAATATCAGCGCAAAATACAGATTATTTTCCAAAACCCATATGCTTCACTTAATCCACGTTTTACTGTGGGGCAAATTCTAATGGAGCCGATGCAAGTGCATCAGATTGGGAAGGATGATGCAGAACGAGAGCAAATGGCGTTTGATTTACTAGAGCGAGTCAGTTTGCCTGCCCAAGCGTTTTATCGATATCCACATGAGTTTTCTGGTGGTCAGCGTCAACGTATTGCCATTGCACGATGCTTGACCTTAAAGCCAGAAATATTAATCTGTGATGAGTCTGTCTCTGCACTAGATGTTTCTGTTCAAGCCCAAGTTCTGAATTTATTGCAAGATTTACAAGATGAATTTGGTTTGAGCTATATCTTTATTTCACATGATTTATCTGTGGTGAAATATATTTCTGACCAAATCATGGTGATGAACCATGGTGATATCGTTGAAATTGCAAACTCGGATGAGTTGTATCGATCACCTCGGCATGAATATACCAAGCGTTTGCTGAATGCGATTCCACAAACCACTGAACAATTTGTTTAGTGTTGGTATAAAAAAACCGCTCAAATGAGCGGTTTTTTTGTGCTTAAGAAATTAAAATTTCTTAAAGCCTTTGTTGTTTCCGCTAAATGCGCGACTTGGCACAGAGTCATTACGACGCTCACGATTGCCAAAATTGTCGTTACGACGTTCACGGTTACCGAAGTTTTCATTGTTGCGATCATTACGGTTATTGTTGAACCCTTCGTTGCGACGCTCTGAACGGTTAAATCCATTGCCTTGGAAACCACCTTCAGTACGACCAGTACGACGTTCGCCACGGTTGTCTTGATAACCATTGCTTTGTTGGGGCTGGTTTTCGTCACTGTCACGACGTTGTTGGCGTAAGTAACCACCACGACGTGCCGCCATTGGTTTGTCTTGCATACGTTCAGTACGACGTTTCGCCATACCAAACAGGCCAGTACCTTGGCGTGGTTTAAGCTCAACAGACTTGGTTAAGTTGTCGATATCTTGTTTATCTAGTTCGATCCAACGACCAGTACGTAGTTCGCGTGGCAGAATTACTGAACCATAACGTGTACGTAAAAGACGGCTCACTTTTAAGCCTTGAGATTCGAAAATACGACGAACTTCGCGGTTACGACCTTCTTTTACGACCACTTGATACCAACGGTTAATACCGTCACCACCAATTTCAGAGAATGACTCAAATTTTGCAGGGCCATCATCTAAAACAACGCCTTGTAACATGTTGTTTTTTAACTGAGGAGTGACTTCACCCATGACACGAACAGCATATTCACGCTCGATTTCGCTAGAAGGGTGCATTAAACGGTTCGCCAGTTCACCGTCATTCGTGAACAGCAATAGACCTGTAGAGTTGATATCTAGACGACCCACCATCACCCAACGATCACCTGTAATTTGAGGTAATTGTTCAAATACCGTTGGACGGTTTTCAGGGTCATTGCGTGAGCAAATTTCGCCTTCTGGTTTGTAGTAAATCAACACACGGCGACGAATTTCGTCTTCAATTTGGAACTGAACTTTACGACCATCGATGCGAAGCTCATCACCCGGTTCAATACGTTCACCCACTTGGGCAACTTGCCCATTTACGCTTACACGACCAGCGGCAATGACTTCTTCCATATAACGGCGAGAACCCAAACCAACGCGTGCGAGCACCTTTTGCAATTTTTCACTCATGACAGCATAACCTTAGAAATTATCATCAACAGTTCACCTATTTATGACTTCGGTGCATTCGCATCGAGGGCCATAAAAGCTTCCTTGGCATCCTGCAGGGGAGGCAATTGGCCCAAAGAGGTTAGACCAAAAGCATTTAAAAATTGAGGCGTTGTAACTAACAACGCGGGTCGTCCTGGGAGTTCACGAAAACCAGATTCTTTAATCCAGTTCCAGTCAAATAACGTACGTAAAATTTGACTATTGTTGGTCACCCCACGGATTTGCTCAATATCTGCGCGGGTTACCGGTTGATGGTAAGCAATGACAGAAAGAGTTTCGAGCAAGGATGGCGATAAACGAGTTGGTCGTTCAGGCCAGGTCTGTGCAATAATATTACGATATTTTGCACGTACTTGAAAACGGAAACCTTGAGCGGTTTCAACAAGTTCAATTGATCTGCCGTGTTGCAGCATTGAAAGCTGCTGCAAATATTGGCGTAATTCGGTTTTACTGAAACGGTCTTGGAAAGCCTCTTTTAAACGGGCAATACTCACTGCCGCTTCACTGGCAAAAATAATGGCTTCAAGCTGCATCAAAATTTCATGCAGATTATCTTCTGAAGACACCGCAGTCATTTGTTTAAGTTCAGTGTTCATGCACGTGCTCCCTGAATTGCAAGCGGTGCTTCTACACCTGATGCGACAATTTGGACTTTTTGTTGGCGTGTCAGTTCCAACACGGCCATAAATGTCACGACAACACCCATGCGGCCTTGGCTTGGTTTGAGTAAGTCCGCAAAGTCTAATACTTCACCTGACTCTAGCTTAGTTTCAATATAAGCAATACGTTCTTCGAGTAAGACAGGTTCTTGTAGAATTTGGTGGGTAACCGGTTCTGGTCGATTAAAGACACAGAGTATGGCATCACGAAGTAATTGAATGTCATAGCCATCATTGGTTTCGACAATCGTTCCTAAACTGACATTGGTATCGAAAGTATCCCGATCCAATACTGACATTTGACCTAATCTTTCCGCAGCTTGTTTGATGCGCAAATACGTTTCTAAACGGTCAATTAATTCTTGTTTAGGATCTTGTTCATGTGCAGCCGTCGATTTAGGTTTTGGCAATAATAGACGCGATTTTAAATCGGCCAATAGGGCTGCCATCACCATATAGTCTGCAGTTAATTCAATATCTAGAGATTTCATTGCATCCATATAGGACAAATATTGGGATGCAATCGGGGCAATATCGACTTGTAATAAGTCGAAGCCATTTTTTTGAATCAGGTAAATCAGAAAGTCGAGTGGTCCTTCGAAATGCTCTAATAGAATTTCAAATGCAGCGGGTGGAATGTACAAATCTTCTGGAATAGCTTCTTGCCACTCATCCAAAACGCGAATGTGTGGAGCATCTTCCATAGAATTATGGACAGTTTGGTTCATTGCAATTATAGGCCACGCGAATTTTCAAAGGCATGCAGACAGCTTTTCGCTTCGATCTCACATCGAAAGTAAAAGCACAAAAGTTATAGGGAATAGTGTAATGGAAAAATGCGTTTAAAGAAATTACTGAACGGTTGAATTGGGTAAAAAACTTAAAATTTATAGGGAATAGGCTTTATTTATACACATGTAAAATTTTAAAGCTGTGATATCGATCACATCTTGTGTTAATTATAAAAAATACACGCATCAAACCGTGAACACATTTAAGCTGTGATGTCTGGATGATGGGCGTCCATTATGAAATGATTTGAATGAATTGACTAAAAGAATATTAGCTATGCCACAACAATATAATCAATGGGGTCAGTCTGTAGGGATGACGTTGACGCAGTTTGAACCTTGCCAGTTCAGATGTAAAACCGAAGTGGGGCAATCTGTTCGGCTTATTCCGATGTTGCCCGATCAGCTTGATGATAGTCTTTTACAGCGGCTATGGCAGACAGTACAACAAGAACCCGATGAACGTTGTTGGACGTATTTGCCTTATTCTCAAATTCAAAGCATGCAGCAATTGCGTGATTATTTTCAGCAATCCTTTCATTTTGCGGGTTCGATGCATTATGTCATTGAGGTTGGTGAAGCCGTTGTGGGGTGGATTGGTTTGCTCAATGTACGCCCAGCACATGCCGTCATCGAAATTGGTAATGTCTATTTTTCAAGTTTAATGAAGCAATCAACCGCAGCAACAGAAACTATTTATCTGTTGTTAAAAGCATGCTTTGCAGTGGGATATCGACGGGTGGAGTGGAAGTGTGATGACTTGAACACGCCTTCGAAAAACGCTGCTTTGCGTTTTGGCTTTCAATTTGAAGGGCTGTTTCGGCAACATGTTGTTGTGAAAGGTCGTAACCGTGATACTGCTTGGTTTGCGATTTTGGATGAAGAATGGGATGCACTCGATCAAGCATATAGTGCTTGGTTAAAGGCAGATAATTTTGATCATGATGGTCAGCAGAAGATCAGTTTGGGGGATTTTGTGAAGGTGTATGGGTAAGAACATTTACTCATATTAATTTGTCCTCATGTTTTGAGGCTGTATCTTATTATTGCTTGAGTGAATATTGTGCATTTAAAGTGATTGTATTTAAAGTGGATTGATATTTTTGATTTTAAGTAGTTGATGTAATATTTAATTAAATTGATAAGAGAAATAAAAATGGGATTTTGGGATAAATTTTTTAAGAAAAAAAGTGAAGAGATTGAAAAAATAGATATTCCAGAAAGTTGGGATTTTTATATATGTAGCATTGAGGATCGTCCAGCAAGTTATTATCTAAATTTAGCTCTGCGACAAGTTGCACCCATTGCAGATAAAAACAAAATTTTATGGATTGAAGTAAAATTAAATCAACCTACTGAGGATGGAATGTCATCACCAGAGGAATATGATGGTCTAATTGAATTAGAGGATCGACTTATCCCTCAGGTTGAGCAAGCTTTACATGCAATATATGTTGGTCGACTGACGCATAATGGTTTAAGAGAGTTTTATTTTTATGTTAATGAAAATCAGTACAGTGAGTCGAATATTCAAAAAATAATTCAGCAAGAAGAAAATTACCAAATCAATTTTGGTGCAAAGGTAGATCCTGAGTGGAGTATTTATTGTGATTCAATTTATCCGAATGCTTTTGCAATGCAGAGTATAGCAAATATTCATATATTGGAGAGTTTAGAACAGTATGGTGATGTTTTGACTGTGAAGCGTCCAGTTGAGCATTGGTGTTATTTTAAAACAAGCGAAGATCGAGATCATTTTCTTCAAAAAATACAAGAACGTGGATTTGAAATTGTAGAACAGTCTAAAAATGATGAAAATGAAAATCCATACAGTATCCAAATTGGTCGAATAGACAGTGTGGATTTACCTAGTATTAATCAAGTGACTTGGGAGCTACTTGAGTTATGTATTGAAAATAATGGGGAATATGATGGGTGGGAAACACCCGTGATTCGAAATTGATGAAATACTGATTTATGAAAATAAGCGCTTACTCAAAAGCGCTTACATCACCGACACCACGGCGAATCACTTCAGGGTATTCACCTGCAAGGTTTACAACGCTAGTGGTATTTAAAGTACCTAAACCGCCATCAATTAATACATCTATTCGTTTGCCGATTTGCAGTTCAATTTCGTAAGGATCATCAATCGGTTCTTTTTGGCCCGGTAAAATTAAGGTCGATGTTAATAAAGGCTCACCGAGTTCTTTGAGTAATAATTGGCAAATCGGGTTGCTCGGAATACGCAGTCCAATGGTTTTCTTTTTAGGATGCATTAAACGGCGAGGAACTTCACTGGTCGCAGGCAAAATAAAGGTAGTGACCGCAGGGGTGTTATTTTTCAATAAACGATACATGGCATTGTCGACTTTGGCATACGTGGCAATGTCAGATAAATCTGCACAAATAATCGCATATTGATGTTTAGCATCGAGCTGACGAATTTGGGCAATGCGTTCCATGGCATTTTTGTTCCCAATTTGGCAGCCGATGGCATAGGCGGCATCTGTAGGATAAACCACCACATCGCCGGCACGAATCCGTTCAACGGCTTGCGTAATTAAACGGGGCTGAGGATTTTCCGGATGTATTCTTAAATGCAACATGTCGTTTTCCTCTTATTATTAAAAGCTCTAGACATTATGTCGCGGTCTATTTGCTTTGTGCAATGTGAAATGCAGTCAAATTGTATAATTTAATCAAGCATTTCACGTTGAAATTCATTCGCCTGTAACATTTTGCCAGCACGTGTACAGTGGCAAATGCATTGGATAAAGCGCCAAGCATCGCGTGGAAGTTTGGCTTCGCCCTTAAAATAAGCCTGTAATTGTGTATAGACATTATCTTTAAAGCTGCTGCCATCACCACCTTCACCAGTGAGGTTATCAAGTGATACACGAAACTTACGTCCAAAGGCTTTGGCAAATAACCATTCGATCGCTTGGGGCTTAATCTCCACCTGTTCAAAGAGGGCTTGTTGCTCTTTACTACGACCATCTGGTGCATACCAATAACCTAAATCGGGAAGTAAACGGCGTTGATCACCAGCAATGGTCCAATGACTAATTTCATGCAAGGCGCTATTGAAATAACCATGGGCAAATTGAATACGGGCAGGGCCGTTTAAATCTGCAGGAAAGTACTCGGGCTCAAAGTCACCTTTCACTAAGCTCACATTCAGGTGGGAAAACCAATGATTAAAGTGTAAGATGAGCCAATCGACGTGTTCTGTTTCTGTGGAAAGTTTCTCCCAAGCCGAGAGTTGCACTTGGTCGGTTGAAATGTCAGAATCAAGCGTTGAAATTGTGCTCATAAGTGATGAAACATTCACTTCTGTTTGCGGCTGCAACAGATGCATAACTTAAGTTACCCAAATGGTCTGTCTAAATAAGTACAAAATTGTATCTTAATCTTTGACAGAGTACTGATGAATTTGTAGAATTGCCGCCTTAATTATGTCAGCAAATACCTTTCCGGCACAGATTGAGCCGTTTAAATGGGCTGAACAGGGCTTTAAATGGTCAGGAACACTGCCATTATCTCGCTTTGTTCGTATTGCTCGTGAAGCTGTTGGATCAATTGATGATCAATTGATTAACATAGACTGTAAGCTATCAATGGATGCTTATCATCGCATTGTATGGCTGGATGGTCATGTTGAAACAAATGTTCCAATGGAATGCCAGCGTTGTCTGGATACTGTTGAGATCCCACTTGTTTTAAGTTTTCATCTAGCTCTTGTAGATGACGAGTCACTGATAGAGCGCTTGGATGAGGATGCTGATTTCATCGTTTTAGGTGAAAGTGAAGCAACAACCAAAGGTTCATATGATGCACCTGCGACTGCTGATTTACTCTCACTGATAGAGGATGAATTGTTATTGTTGATGCCTTTGTCACCTAAGCACGACGCTTGTGAACATAAGCATCAACCTGCCGCTGAAGAGCTTGTTGAAGAAAAACGGGACAACCCGTTTGATGTTTTGGCAGGTTTGAAGGGTAAACTTAACTAATTTTTGTGTTATACTCTTGAGTATAAGACAATCGAATTTGTTCTGATCCATTTTTTCGATCTTTGTAAGGAGCCATCATGGCCGTTCAGCAAAACCGTAAAAGTCGCTCTCGCCGTGACATGCGCCGTTCACATGACGCTTTAACCGAGAATGCATTAACTGTAGACCAAGCTACTGGCGAGACTCACCGTCGTCACCACGTATCTAAAGATGGTATCTACCGTGGTCGTCAATTATTCGCTAAAGCATCTGCTGAATAATTGGTGATGTATTAAGCGTCAAGCTTAGTAGAAAAAATGGGAGCGTTAAGCTCCCTTTTTTTGTACCGATTTTTTGTTGCATTTGGCAATTACCAAGACAAAAATTAAGTGTTAAATTTCCGTCCCTGAAACAAGCTTACATGGGATTGTGTTGAATAAATGTCCAAATAGCATAAATTCACCAGTCTTGATAAAGGATTTTTTTATGTCTGCTAAACAACTCGAGCAAGCAGCTCAAGCTACTAAAACTGCATTCGTGTTCCCAGGTCAAGGGTCACAGAAAGTCGGCATGCTCGCTGAACTTGCAGAACAGTTTAGTAGTGTGCAAGCAACATTTGCAGAAGCATCAGAAGCAGTTGGCTTTGATCTTTGGCAAATTGCGCAAAGTGGTGAAGGGTTAAACCAAACAGAATTTACTCAACCTGTACTACTGACTGCCAGTATTGCTTTATGGCGTGTGTGGTTAGAGTTAGGTGGTGTTGCACCGAAATACCTTGCAGGTCACTCATTAGGTGAATACAGCGCCTTGGTTGCTGCAGGTGCGATGAGCCTAGGTGATGCCGTTAAACTGGTGAACCTACGTGGTCAGTTAATGCAAAGTGCTGTACCTGAAGGTCAAGGTGCAATGGCGGCAATTTTGGGTCTAGATGATGCTAAAGTGATTGAACTTTGTGCTCAAGCAGAAGGCCCAGGTTCAGTAGATGCTGCAAACTACAATGCACAAGGTCAAGTTGTCATTGCGGGCGATAAAGCCATGGTTGAAGCGGTTATGGTTGCTGCTAAAGAAAATGGCGGTAAGGCAATCGCACTTCCGGTTTCTGTGCCATCGCATTGTGCATTGATGAAACCTGCTGCTGAACAGTTTGCGACAGCATTGGAACAAACTGCCATTGAGCTGCCTACTATACCTGTAATACAAAATGTAGGCGCTGAAATCGCGACTGATGTAGCGCAATTACGTCAGGCGTTAACTGCACAGTTATACCAATCTGTACAGTGGACAAAGACCATGCAGTATTTGCAAGACCAAGGTATTCAGTACATTGCTGAATGTGGTCCGGGTAATGTCCTTGCGAATCTCGCAAAACGTTTGCCAAATATTGAAAAAGCATTCCCACTCGACACGAAAGGTCGTATGGAAGATGCACTGAATGCCATTTTAGTGGCAGAAGGGAAAATTGCATGACACAAGAACGCAAAGTTGCTTTAGTAACAGGTGCGAGCCGAGGGATTGGAGCAGCAATTGCTCAGCAATTGATTCAAGACGGTTATTTTGTTGTAGGTACTGCAACTTCAGAAGCGGGTGCAGAAAAATTATCTGCTGCTTTTGCTGAAAATGGTGCGGGTAAAGTTTTAGATGTACGTGATGCAACTGCAATTGATGCATTGGTATCAGACATTGAGCAAAACTTTGGTTCTGTATTGGTTTTGGTGAACAATGCGGGTATTACCAAAGATAATTTGTTACTTCGTATGTCAGAAGATGATTGGGATGACATTCTCAACATTCATTTGAAAGCCGTTTATCGACTTTCTAAACGTGTTTTAAAGGGCATGACCAAAGCACGTTTTGGCCGAATTATTAATATTAGTTCTGTGGTTGCACATTTTGCTAACCCAGGACAAGCAAACTATTCTGCTGCAAAAGCAGGGATTGAGGCCTTTGGTCGCAGCCTTGCAAAAGAGATGGGAAGCCGCCAAATCACTGTAAATGCAGTGGCTCCGGGCTTTATTGCAACAGAAATGACAGAACAGTTAAGCGAAGAAATTCGTAAAAAGATGAGTGATCAAGTGGCTTTGAACCGTTTAGGTGAGCCGCAAGATATCGCAAATGCCGTAAGTTTTCTTGCTTCTGAAAAGGCAAGTTACATTACCGGAACTGTATTACATGTAAATGGTGGTTTATACATGAGCTAAGCGCTCAAGTATAAACTTTCAAAACGATTTAGATTCAATTAAACTAACGGCATTAAAAACGCCACAAGCAATGAGGAGAATTCCTGTGAGCGATATCGAACAACGCGTAAAACAAGCAGTAGCTGAACAACTTGGTCTTAAAGCAGACGAGATCAAAAACGAAGCTTCTTTCATGGATGACTTAGGTGCAGATTCTCTAGACCTAGTTGAATTAGTTATGTCTTTCGAAAACGATTTCGACATCACTATTCCTGATGAAGATTCAAACGAAATCACTACTGTACAATCTGCAATTGACTACGTTTCTAAGAAACTAGGTTAATTTTAGATTTCAGCGATGCTGATTTAAAAAGCCACCATTCGGTGGCTTTTTTTATGCCGAATATTTTGTTTTTACATTAGCTTACGTTTCTGTCACCAACAACAACTCAAAAGCGGTTATTTTTTAGCTATAAAAATAGAGTTTGAACAATAGTTAAATTATTTAAAACAGTAAAAACAACGGAGAAAAACATGGGTCTTTTTGATTTTGTAAAAGGTATTGGTAAAAAAAATACAGCGCCTGCAGAACCTCAGGCAGCGCCAGCAACACCTTCTGAACCATCTGCACAAGAAATTGCCAATAAGTTATTGGGTCATATTAAAGCACTGGGCTTGCCTGTAACTGGTTTGTCTGTGAGTTATAACGGTACTTCAGATCTAGCAACAGTGAAAGGTCAGGTGCAAAGCCAAGCAGATCGTGAAAAGATTATCTTGGCAGTAGGGAATATTGATCATGTGGCGCAAGTGGATGATCAGTTAACAGTGACGAGTCCTGAGCCTGAAAGTAAATTCTATACTGTTAAGTCGGGGGATAACCTGTCTAAAATCTCTAAAGAATTTTATGGTGATGCAAATCAATACAATAAAATTTTTGAAGCGAACCGTCCTTTGTTAAAAAATGCCGATGACATTTTCCCAGGGCAGGTGCTTCGTATTCCTGCCTAATTTGTGAAAATATAAAAGCCGTCAATTTAGACGGCTTTTTTTGTTTTGCTTTTTTAAAGTTAACGCAGTAAGCGCTGTATTTCACTAAGTAAGAATGCAGGGTTGATTTGCTGGTGCGTTAAGCTCAGTGTACGGTAATCGTCTTTGCGCATTTTAAGGTCTATTTCAAATAGAATGTGTGTTTGCTGTGCTTCAGTGACAAAAGAAATCTCAATTTCATTAATTCCAGCCTCCTATTGCTGTGGGCGGAACTCTAACTCTTGGTAGCAACTTAGAGTGGAGCGAAAATGCCCGCCATTCATTTGTCCGTGTTCAACATCTGCTGAGCAGAGAATATAACTGCATTGCCTGAATAATGCCTTGCATCAGAGCTGTTGGATAGGTTTGGATATAATCACGATCGGTGGCATTTAAGCCCCAATCGACATCTAGGTGTGTATGCAGCCAAACATGTATGCTGTTTTGTGCGCACTGCAGCTGCGTGACGGGTGTTTCAAAGGGTAGCTGGATGTTGAATGGCAATTGATGTGACTGGCCTGCTAGGAGTTGAAAAGGTGCCACTTAGATGCCATTGTGCAATAAAAGCTCTTGCTTATGTTATGGTCACCAGATTCGACTTCTGCTTGCGTCATCAGCTGCTGGTAAATGCCATTAATGTTTTTATTACTGTATGTGCCTTGGAAATTAATTTGGCCTTGCAGGCTTTGACCGGTGTAAAGTTGTGATGTGTAGAGATGAGTGTGAATTTTAATGCCTTGCAGGCCAAGATTGGATAACACTTTATTGAGTATGAAATTTAAAGATATAAGAGTCTAGGGAATTCTGTAATTATATAAAAGAGAATGTTACGGTAAGGTGTTGTTTTGGCGTTTATTTTAGGCTTTGATGTGAAGAAATTTGCTTTGTCATGGCTTAAGTGGCTTAAGATGCAAGCCTATTAAAAGAATAATAAGAACTGAATTAAGCGGAGAGGCTTATGCGATTATTAATTAGTATTTTCTGGTGTTTTTCTGCTTTGGGTATTTTGTCTTGCTGCATTGTTTATGCGGGTGAATATCAAACTAAATGTATTTCAGATAGTACACAGCATAACGAGATATTGGCTTGTTATATGGAGGAGTTTGAGCAGGCGGATCAAAAACTGAATCAGATTTATCAGGTAAAAATCTATTCATTATCTGCGATTAAGGCAAATGCTTTGCGAGAGTCACAGCGTCATTGGCTGCATTTAAAAGAGCAAGCGTGTATTGCAGATGAACAGAACTATGGAAGAGAAAGTCATTTTGATGCAATGCAATGTGAGATTGATTGGGTAAGCGAGAGGATTTTATTTCTCGAGAAGCAATAATGATGAACGGTGACTAAATAAAAGCCCCGAATTTTCGGGGCTTTGTATGTTTAGTTTAAAAGCTTGGTTTGACCACGACTAATATAATCACCGCAAATAAAATCAAAGTTGGCATTTCATTAAAATAACGCCAGAACTTATGCGACTTATAATGTGCATTTTCGATAAGCTTTTTACGGTAATAACCACATACAAAATGATAAATCACCAATAGTCCAACCAATCCTACTTTTAGGTAGAACCAAAGCGCTTCATGGTAGTGTCGAGTTGCATCACCCCAATCGACGAGGAAGTGCGCCGTGATCAGTGTAGCAATCATTGCAGGCCACATAATGCCACGGTATAGCTTGCGTTCCATGATTTGAAAACGCTGATGACTCGTAGCATCATCACTCATGGCATGGTAGACATAAAGGCGAGGGAGATAAAATAGCGCTGCGAACCAGCAAACAACTGCGATGATATGTAATGCTTTGACCCAGAGGAAAGCATCTGATGGAGCATCCATATATTGACCCTTAAAAGGGCGGTGGGTGTGTGCTTTGGCACCGAAGCGCCAAAGCAGCAAACTTTATATTAAGCTTCCCATTTTTTGAAAACGAGGCAAGCGTTTACACCGCCAAAACCAAAACTGTTACTCATCACAGTATTCAATTTTGCATCACGTTTTTCAAGTACGATATCAAAAGGTTTTGCACCTTCGTCAAGTTCAGTCACGTTGATGTTTGGTGCAATAAAGTCATTTTGCATCATCAAAATAGAGTAAATCGCTTCTTGTACACCTGCAGCACCAAGGCTGTGACCTGTCATTGATTTAGTCGAGCTGAGCGGAGGAACTTGTCCTTCACCGAAAGCACGCTCCATCGCTTTAAGTTCAGTGACATCACCTGCCGGAGTGGATGTGCCGTGTGTATTCACATAGTCAATTTTGTCTACGCCGTGCTGTTTAGCTTCTTCAAGCGCCATCAGGACACAACGAGTCGCACCTTCACCAGATGGTGCAACCATGTCTGCGCCATCAGAGTTTGCTGCATAGCCGACAACTTCAGCCAAAATGTTTGCGCCACGTGCTTGAGCATGTTCAAGAGATTCTAGTACAACGAAGCCACCGCCACCTGCGATCACGAAACCGTCACGGTCAGCAGAGTAAGGGCGTGAAGCAGTCTCTGGAGTGTCATTATATTTTGAACAAAGTGCGCCCATTGCATCAAATAAAAGACTTTGTGACCAATGGTCTTCTTCACCACCACCGGCAAGCATTAAGTCTTGTTTGCCCAATTGAATCAGGTTGTATGCATAACCAATGGCATCTGCAGATGTTGCACATGCGCTAGTAATCGTATGTGCAATACCTTGCATTTTAAATGCCACGCCCACGTTTGCAGTAATGGTGTTGGTCATGTTACGAGGTACAAAGAATGGACCAACTTTACGTGCACCTTTGGTGTCTAAAAGTTCTTTCATTTCAACAACAGATGCAGTTGAACCACCACCTGAACCACCCGCAATACCGTAGCGTGGATTACCGCCAATTTGTTCTGCTGTTAAGCCTGCATTTTCTACCGCAGCCAAAGCTGAGTTGTATGCATACATTGCGCATACGCCCATAAAGCGTTTTAAGCGACGGTCAATACCGTCAAAGTTTTGTTCTGCAGCCGCACTGACATGACTTTTGAAATTTAGTTCAGCATAACTTGGGTTGAAACGTGTTCCAGAAATCCCGTTTTGCAAAGAATGAGTGACATCTTCTAATGTATTACCAATGCATGAGTTGATGCCCATACCAGTGATTACAACACGTTTCATCTACAGATCCTTTATAGGTAGTGTGTGAGCAAGCTATTGAAAGTATACGAAGGAAACTTTCTAAATAGACGAACTCATATAATTTGATTGGAATAATGATAGCAGAAAGCTTTTTGAATTCTTATGGCAAATCCTATGCCTATTTTTGACTGAGCTAATTTGCAACGATGCAGCAAAAAACTTAACTTAAAGATACATATTCAAGTTGTGATAAAGTTTGACTACACCTAGTATTTATCAAGAATTTCAAGAATAGTCTGAATGGGGTAGGGAATGGCGAAAACGAATAATAAACCAACGGCTGGTCTGCTCTCAAACGCCTTTGGAGTGGCTAAAAAGCTCAGTTCTACTGGGGTGTCTATTATCAATCATGTTGCACCCGAATCTGTAACTAAGGTCATTCAACCACAAAAAAATGGTCAAACCTTGGAAGGTCAGTCACGTCAGACGCGCGTATTTGATGTGAAAAAATATGATAATCCGCAGCAAATTCTGCGTGAACACGTTCCGAATGTTTCTAGACAATTATTCGGTCGACACTTTAATACCGTAAATAATGTAGCCAATTTTATTGCCCCTCAATTTAGCGACAAGATTTCTGACTATCTTTTTGATCGACTGAATCATTTTAGTTCGGATATTTCATCTGTAGATGCGGTGCTTGATGAAGCTGGGGTGCGTGATTTAGAAGAGTTGACACAAGATGTCGATCGTTCACGTCGCATTAGTCAGGCCTTGGGCGAGCAAAATAAATGGATTGCTTCGATTCAAGGGGCTTTAACAGGTGCGACAGGTGTCATCGGTTCAAGTATTGATATTCCTGCTTCACTGATTATGACTTTGCGAGTGATTTATCAAGTTGGACGTTCTTATGGTTTCGACTTAAGTAAAGAAAGTGATCAAGATATCGTTCAGTTTATTTTTAAACAGGTCGACCTGAGTTTAATTGCAGAAAAACAAACCTTGCTTATGGCGATTAAAGCCCTGAGTAGCACGCTGCAAAATAGTGATTTGCATCAGTTGCAGCAATTGGTGGGTTCAGACACCGATGCAGCAGCATTGAAAAAATATGTATTGGATGAAAATGGTCAGTTCAAGTGGGCATGGCTCAATCAAATGCCAAAAGTTTCACTTTTAAATCAGCTATCACGGTTATCTCCTGTGGCGAGTGCTGGTGTAAGTGTAGTGTATAGTCGCCGTTTGGTGGATGAAGTGAATCAGAAGGCACAGCAAGTCTTTTCCAATGCACGCCAATATATTTTGCAGCATCAAGATATCACCTTGTCACCTTTACATGCCTATGAGCGCTCTCTTGAGTTGCTTGCTCAAGCGACACCTAAATTACTAGAAGGCATTAAGGCGAAAGATCTTGATTTGGCTGAGCCAGTATTGGATCAAACCATAGATGTTGCAGGTCATGAGAGTATTCGTGCAGTAAAAGTCACCAAAAAAGCACAAGCTAAAACCGCTGATGCAGCCGAAGTGGCAGTAGAGCAGGAACAAAAAGTCTCAGAAGGTTTGGAGGCACTTGCAGAAAAAGTTGTTGAGCCTCATGCACCCGTGGCTGCGCAAAAACCTGCTTTAGCTGAAACGGATGAGTTTGGTGCGTTGGACGCTGTACAGGAAGATAATGTCCCTGTGGATAAAGCTGCACCTAAAGCTAAGTCGCGTAAAGCCAAAACAGCAGCCGTAGATAAAGTTACAAAAAAATCAGCAGATTCCTCTGAAAAATAACCTATTTATTTGTGGGTGAAAATTTGCGCAACTCACGATGAATAAATGTTTTCGATGATCGTATATTGTTGACCAATTTTAAGTCTTCGCTTACAATTGCATGCCCTCAAAAAGTAGTATTTTTTGGGGCTTTTTATTAACGGGAGAATTGCCAAATGGCAACAACAAATCAGTTGATCCGTAAGGGTCGTACAACTTTAGTTGAAAAATCTAAAGTTCCTGCGTTGAAGGCTTGTCCACAACGTCGTGGTGTTTGTACACGTGTTTACACAACTACACCTAAAAAACCTAACTCAGCAATGCGTAAAGTTTGCCGTGTTCGCTTAACTTCAGGTTTCGAAGTTTCTAGCTACATCGGTGGTGAAGGCCATAACCTACAAGAGCACAGTGTTGTTCTTATCCGTGGTGGTCGTGTTAAAGATTTACCAGGTGTACGTTACCATACCGTTCGTGGTTCTTTAGACTGTGCTGGTGTTAAAGATCGTAACCAGTCTCGTTCTAAATACGGTGCTAAACGTCCTAAGAAATAATCTGAAAAGATTGGCTTCTTAGTTCGTTAGAACTGCAATCCTTTATCGTCTCGCTTGTCTGATTTCTGCATTTTTTGTGAAAATTCCAAGCGACGTATAGTAAGGCCAGCGAAAGCACATGACACTTTGTGCACCTGCTGGAATAACCTGAAGTGTCATATTTATTAGGTGTATTAAAATGCCAAGACGTCGCGTAGTTGCTGCCCGTGAAATCCTTCCGGATCCTAAGTTCAGCAGCCAAACAATCGCTAAATTCATGAACCACGTAATGCAAGATGGTAAAAAATCTATTGCTGAAAGTATCGTTTACGGTGCTTTAGACCGCGTTCAAGAAAAATCTAAAGTAGACCCAGTTGAATTTTTCGAGACTACTCTTGAAAAAGTTCGTCCTATGGTCGAAGTAAAAGCACGCCGTGTTGGTGGTGCTACATACCAAGTTCCTATGGAAGTACGCCCATCCCGTCGTACTGCCTTGGCTATGCGTTGGTTAGTAGATGCTGCTGCTAAGCGTTCTGAAAAAACTATGGCTTTACGTCTTGCTGGCGAGTTGCTTGATGCAGCTGAAGGTAAAGGCGCAGCGATCAAAAAACGTGAAGATGTGCATCGTATGGCTGAAGCCAACAAAGCCTTCTCTCACTACCGTTTCTAAGCGGATAAAACAGCCCCTATTCAGGAGGGTGGTTGAGCGGTTGTCACTGTTCTGTCATCGAATCGCTTTAAGTTGCTATGCAGCTTAAAGCGTCCTGTTTTAACAACAAAATTTAGGAATGCTAGAAATCATGGCTCGTAAAACCCCAATTTCTCAGTACCGTAACATTGGTATTTCAGCGCACATTGACGCTGGTAAAACTACAACTTCAGAACGTATTTTGTTCTACACAGGTGTATCTCACAAAATCGGTGAAGTACACGACGGTGCAGCAACAATGGACTGGATGGAGCAAGAGCAAGAACGTGGTATTACCATTACTTCTGCTGCGACAACTACATTCTGGTCTGGCATGAGCCAACAGTTTAAAGAACACCGCATCAACGTAATTGACACCCCGGGACACGTTGACTTCACAGTTGAAGTTGAACGTTCTATGCGTGTTCTTGATGGTGCGTGCATGGTTTACTGTGCTGTAGGTGGTGTACAACCTCAGTCAGAAACTGTATGGCGTCAAGCAAACAAATATAAAGTGCCTCGTTTAGCATTCGTGAACAAGATGGACCGTACAGGTGCAAACTTCTTCCGTGTTGTTGAACAAATGAAAACACGTCTTGGTGCGCACCCTGTACCAGTTGTGATTCCAGTTGGCGCTGAAGATAACTTCCAAGGTGTTGTTGACTTAATCGAAATGAAGTCAATCATCTGGGACGAAGCTTCTCAAGGTATGAAATTTGAATACGGCGACATTCCAGCTGATCTAGTTGAAACAGCTCAAGAATGGCGTACTAACCTTGTAGAAGCAGCTGCTGAAGCTTCTGAAGAGTTAATGGACAAATACCTAGAAGAAGGTGATCTTTCTAAAGAAGACATCGTTGCTGGTATCCGTGCTCAAACTTTGGCTTGCGAAATCCAGCCAATGCTTTGTGGTTCAGCGTTCAAAAACAAAGGTGTTCAACGTATGTTGGATGCTGTAATTGAATTCTTACCTGCGCCGACTGACGTTGAAGCGATCAAGGGTATCCTTGACGACAAAGACGAAACTGAAGGCTCACGTGAATCTTCTGACGAAGCTCCGTTCTCTGCGCTTGCGTTCAAAATCATGAACGACAAATTCGTAGGTAACTTGACTTTCGTACGTGTTTACTCAGGTGTTCTTAAGCAAGGTGACTCGGTTTATAACCCAGTTAAATCTAAGCGTGAACGTATCGGTCGTATCGTGCAAATGCACGCAAACGAACGTCAAGACGTTGAAGAAATCCGTGCTGGTGACATCGCTGCGTGTGTAGGTCTTAAAGACGTTACTACTGGTGATACTCTTTGTGATGAGAAAAATGTCATCACTCTAGAACGTATGGAATTCCCAGAGCCAGTAATCGCACTTGCTGTTGAACCTAAAACTAAAGCTGACCAAGAGAAAATGTCTATCGCTCTTGGCCGTTTAGCGAAAGAAGATCCATCATTCCGCGTACGTACTGACGAAGAATCTGGTCAAACGATCATTTCTGGTATGGGTGAGCTTCACCTTGACATCATCGTTGACCGTATGAAACGTGAATTCAACGTTGAAGCAAACATTGGTAAACCAATGGTTGCTTACCGTGAAACGATCAAAAAATCAGTTGAACAAGAAGGTAAATTTGTTCGTCAAACTGGTGGTAAAGGTAAATTCGGTCACGTATATGTTCGCTTAGAACCGCTTGATGCAGATTCTGAGAAAGAATACGAATTCGTTGAAGAAGTTGTTGGTGGTGTAGTACCTAAAGAATTCTTCGGCGCGGTTGACAAAGGTATCCAAGAACGTATGAAGAATGGTGTCCTAGCTGGTTACCCAGTTGTTGGCATCAAAGCTACATTGTTCGACGGTTCTTACCATGATGTCGATTCTGACGAATTATCGTTCAAAATGGCGGGTTCTTACGCATTCCGTGATGGTTTCATGAAAGCAGATCCTATCTTGCTTGAACCTATCATGAAAGTTGAAGTAGAAACTCCAGAAGACTACATGGGCGATATCATGGGTGACTTAAACCGTCGTCGTGGTATGGTTCAAGGTATGGACGATCTGCCTGGCGGTACTAAAGCAATTAAAGCTGAAGTTCCTCTTGCTGAGATGTTTGGTTACGCGACTCAAATGCGTTCTATGTCTCAAGGTCGTGCGACTTATTCTA
This sequence comes from Acinetobacter amyesii, assembly GCF_002018365.1. Lineage (GTDB taxonomy): Bacteria > Pseudomonadota > Gammaproteobacteria > Pseudomonadales > Moraxellaceae > Acinetobacter > Acinetobacter amyesii. Next base: position 260,013 of record NZ_MVKX01000004.1, on the reverse strand, counting down.
TGGAATTCGCTAAATACGCTGAAACACCACGTAACGTGGCTGAAGGCATCATCGCTAAGTTCCAATCTGGCGGTAAAAAAGGTGACGACGAGTAATCTTTCGATTACTATAAGCCCAAACTAATTCATAGTTAAAAACCAAATGCTCATGCAGTATCCCTGCATGAGTAGTTTAAAAAGGAAGATCTCATGGCTAAGGCTAAGTTCGAACGTAATAAGCCACACGTTAACGTGGGTACAATTGGTCACGTCGACCACGGTAAAACTACTTTAACAGCTGCAATTGCAACTGTATGTGCAAAAAAATTCGGTGGTGAAGCGAAAGATTACGCTGCAATCGACTCTGCACCAGAAGAAAAAGCACGTGGTATTACAATTAATACTTCACACGTAGAATACGATTCTCCAATCCGTCACTACGCTCACGTAGACTGCCCAGGTCACGCCGATTATGTTAAAAACATGATTACTGGTGCTGCGCAAATGGATGGTGCGATCCTTGTATGTGCTGCGACTGATGGTCCAATGCCACAAACTCGTGAACACATCCTTCTTTCTCGTCAGGTAGGTGTGCCTTACATCGTTGTATTCTTAAACAAATGCGACCTTGTTGAYGACGAAGAGCTTCTTGAATTAGTAGAAATGGAAGTTCGTGAACTTCTTTCTACTTATGACTTCCCAGGCGATGACACTCCAGTAATCCGTGGTTCTGCTCTTGCAGCGCTTAATGGTGAAGCTGGTCAATATGGCGAAGACGCTGTAGTTGCTCTTGTTGAAGCTCTTGACTCTTACATCCCAGAGCCAGAACGTGCTATCGACCTTGCATTCCTTATGCCAATCGAAGACGTATTCTCAATTTCAGGTCGTGGTACAGTAGTAACTGGCCGTGTTGAAACTGGTATCGTGAAAGTAGGCGAAGAAGTTGAAATCGTTGGTATTAAAGATACAGTTAAAACAACTGTAACTGGCGTAGAAATGTTCCGTAAACTTCTTGACGAAGGTCGTGCGGGCGAGAACTGTGGTGTTCTTCTACGTGGTACTAAACGTGAAGACGTTCAACGTGGTCAAGTACTTGCTAAACCAGGTACAATCAAACCGCATACTAAATTCGACGCAGAAGTATACGTACTTTCTAAAGACGAAGGTGGTCGTCACACTCCATTCCTTAACGGTTACCGTCCACAGTTCTACTTCCGTACAACTGACGTAACTGGTGCGATCGCGCTTAAAGAAGGCGTAGAAATGGTTATGCCTGGTGACAACGTAGAAATGTCAGTAGAATTAATCCACCCAATCGCAATGGACGCTGGCTTACGCTTCGCGATCCGTGAAGGTGGTCGTACAGTTGGTGCTGGTGTAGTTTCTAAAGTAACTGCATAATCACTAAATGTGTGAAAAAAGCGCCTCTTTGAGGCGCTTTTTTTATGCTTATTCAATATGATAAGTAAATTGTCAGACAATATTTTTGAAAGCTGTCCTTTAGTGATAATTCACTGTCCTTAACTGAAATAATAACAATTCAATAAAACCGTAATATGAACTCAAGAAAACCAATAAAAAGTTTGAGTATTTAATAACTCAAAAAAGGAGTTAGGCATGAACGCTAAAGTAAAGATTACTAATCGAGCAGGTGCAAGTTTCCCTGTACGTCGCATGAATTTTGAATTTGATGCAGTACCAGAGTATTGGATGAACGGCTCAGCTGGTTTGACACATTTTATGACCGCATTATCTGCTTTATTTCCAGCGGGTGAAATGTTCTTTATTGATAGTGTGCGTGCCGTACGTAAACACCCAGCAATCGCAAATAATGAAGCCCTACAAAAAGAAATTAGTGCTTTCATTGGTCAAGAAGCGATGCATACGCAAGAGCATGAGGGTTTTAATGCTTCTGCACAAAAATACGGTCATGATGTCGAAACGCTTGATAAGGCAACGGGTCGTGTTATCCAAGGTGTGCGCAAAGTCTTTGCACGTATTGGTAAACCTGTCGGTATTACACAAGAAATGGTGGATCTAACCGCAACCACGGCACTTGAGCATTTCACTGCAACCATCGCTTCACAGTTATTGGTTAATCCACATATTCAAGCGTTAATGACAGATGAAACCATGAAAAATATGTGGTTGTGGCATGCGATTGAAGAAAATGAACATAAAGCCGTGGCTTATGATGTTTTTGAAGGTGTTTTTGGACAGGGGGTTAAGGCCTACGCACTCCGTACAGGTTCATTGATTGGCGCAATGGTGACTTTATTCTTCGTACAAAGTTATTTTGTCGCTCGTTTATTAAAAGAAGATAACAAGCTTAATTTTGAAGCATTAAAAGATATTTATACCTATGGTTATAGCCCTTCAAAAGGCATCATCACTGGGATGGGTAAAGAAATGCTGATGTATTTTAAACCAGGTTTTCACCCGAATGATTTGGATACTTCAGGTTTATTAAAAACGTGGAAAGCATATTTGGGTCTCTAATCACAGCGCTGTGGTGACTTTTTGAGAAGGGCGATGTAAATCGCTCTTTTTTTTATTCAACTTTAGAAGCAAACTTTTTATAATGCGCATACCCTAGCTATAGAAAGATAAACGAAGATGATTCGTTTGATGCAAGACGCTGATGTACAGCAGGTTTACGATATCGAGCGCCGCGTACAAAGCCATCCTTGGACCTTAAAACAATTTCAAGAATCGATTGCTGCCTATCAAAGTACGGTGATTGAGCGACAAGGAAAAGTTGTAGGTTTTTGCATTTTACAACCCGTTTTAGATGAAGCAAATTTATTGTTAATGGCGATCGATCCGAGCCAGCAAGGCAAAGGATTAGGTTTTCAATTACTCGATGAATCTATGGCCTTACTCAAAAATAACCCCATTCAAATCTTCTTGGAAGTTCGTGAAGGTAATCAACCTGCAATCCGTTTATATGAAAAAGCTGATTTTCACCAAATCGATTTGCGAAAGAATTATTATCCAAATGCCGATGGAACTCGTGAGCACGCCATTATTATGGTGAAGGCTTGTAGTGATGATTTTGCAGCTTTATTTAAATAAAAGCGGTGAAGCGTAATCAGATTTAAAGTAAGCATTCGTGAATAAACGGATGCTTTTTTATTGAATATCTTTGGTTTGATCCCGTTTATTTAATAATAGGATTGTTCCAACCGGAAGGTAGGGTGGTCATCAGGGAATCCCCCAGTTGGCTGATTTCTTCTTGAGTTAGTGGTCGATTAAGTCGACGCCATTGTCCATCAAGCAGAAGTTCCAGTGGAATGTACTGAGATTTATAATTCATTTTTTGCGAATCTGGCACCCAATAGCCCAAGTAGACATATTGCAGTCCAAGCTTTTGTGCATGCTCAATTTGTTTCAAAATGGCAAAAGTACCTAATGAGCGACGGCTTTCATCAGGATCAAAAAAGGTATATACCGCTGAAATACCATCATCGAGTGGATCACAGGTAGATACACTGATCAGTTGTTCATCCAACCATAGCTCTAAAAAGAAACTGTCAGTGCAGCTATTGATTAAAAATTTTTCAAATTGATCTTGGCTAGGTGGGTACATATCACCATCAGCATGTCGTTCATTGATGTAGCGTTCATACAAGGCATAATGCTTTGCATCAGCATCTTGAGGGCGGCTAATTTTAACGGTTAAATCTTGATTCCGTTTCCACGCTTTTTTTTGCACGCTGTTCATTTGAAATTCATGAACAGGAACGCGAGAGGATAGACATTGACGACAAAGATGACATTCAGGGCGATAGACAAAATCACCACTACGTCGAAAACCCATGCGGGAAAGTTCAGATAACGTGACCACATCAATACGATGGACAGGATCAAGAAAGACCATCCGAGCAGATTTATTTTCTAAGTAGCTACAATCATGCGGAGGCGTGATGTAGTACTGTAATTCGTTCAACAGGGACTTCGGTTGATAGGAATTCATCGTAATATCCCTCTTTTATTGTCATGCGCTGAGACTTGCCCATTGCGCTATTGTTTTACTTGAAAATACACTGTCCTGATACTTTTTCCAATCGATAGAGGGTTGTTTAACAACATCTTGTAACGAATTAAGGTATTGTTGGCGAGAAAGTGTACTCGCACCTAAGCTTAAGAGGTGATCGTTGACCAATTGGCAGTCGATCCAGGGCAACTGATTCTCTTGCCCGATGAGCATTAAGGTGTAAAACGCCATTTTAGAGACATCTGTTCGTGTACTAAACATAGACTCGCCAAAGCAGCCATGACCAATATTGACCCCATAGAGGCCCCCGACAACGGTCTCGTTTTCCCAAACTTCAATGCTATAAGCATAGCCTGCGTCAAATAGTGCAGAATATCCCTGAATAATATCTTCTGAAATCCATGTTTCATTGGCATAACTACGCGGCAATGAACATGAGCGAATTACAGTATCAAATGCATGATTAATGGTGATCTTATAGTCCATTTTTTTCATGCTGCGTAATAAGGATTTGCTCGGATGATAGTCTTGCGGTCGAATAATGCAGCGGGGTTCAGGACACCACCAACAAATCGGATCACCTTCACTGAACCATGGGAAAAGACCGTGACTATAGGCTTCAAACAGTGTGGAAGGGGAGAGGTCAGCACCGATGCAAATTAAGCCTTCACCTTCGGGATCGCATTCAACAGGATCGGGGAAAGTAAATTCAGAAGGAGGGAGGATCGGCATGCCAAGCTTCTTATTGAGGTATACGGATTTTTATCATACATAAAAAAGCCGACCATCAGGTCGGCTAATTTTTAAAACTGTTTAGCTAAGCAAATGACTTAAGCAAAAGATTATTCACCGAGTGCATCAAGGTATTTTTCAGCATCGAGTGCAGCCATACAGCCTGAACCTGCAGAAGTAATCGCTTGACGGTAAATGCTGTCGGCAATATCGCCTGCAGCAAATACACCCGGAATCGACGTTTGTGTTGCATTACCTGCAGTACCGCTTTGAACTTGGATATAGCCATCACGTAGGTTCAATTGACCATCAAAAATACCGCTGTTTGGTTTGTGACCAATCGCCACAAACATACCAGTGACATCAACGTTTTGAGTTGAATCATCTTGCGTAGATTTAATACGTACAGAAGTCACACCTGTGTTATCGCCAATGACTTCATCCACTTGGTGATTCCAAATAATACTGATTTTACCTTCTTTTTCTTTTGCAAAAAGATGATCTTGCAGAATTTTCTCTGAACGTAAAGTATCACGACGGTGAACTAGAGTCACATGAGAGGCAATGTTCGATAGATACAGCGCTTCTTCGACAGCAGTATTACCACCACCGACAACCATGACTTTTTGGTTTTTGTAGAAGAAGCCGTCACATGTAGCACATGCGCTCACACCTTGACCCATAAATGCAGCTTCAGATTCGAGACCTAAATATTGCGCAGTTGCACCTGTACAAATAATCAATGCATCACAAGTGAACTCATCCATATCGCCTTTAAGTACGAATGGACGAACATTGAGGTCAACTTCATTGATATGGTCATACACGATTTCTGTGCCAAAACGCTCAGCATGTGCTTGCATTTGTTCCATTAGGGCAGGGCCAGTTAAGCCTTCTGCACCACCTGGCCAGTTGTCTACTTCTGTCGTTGTAGTCAATTGACCGCCTAATTGAATACCTGCGATGAGTGTCGGTTTCAGGTTCGCACGAGCAGCGTATACCGCAGCGCTATAACCTGCAGGACCAGAACCTAAAATAATTAGACGTGAGTGACGAGCGCTCATCCGTAGAATCCTTTTTTTATATGATAATTTGTGGAATTATACGTCAAAGTTTGAAACGATTGTGTGAGATTAAAGTCGATATTATTGATCATCGAAATCGTTTTGAGCTATATAGAAGAAAGTTAACAACTATACTTAAATTATCTTGCATCTTTTTTATTGAACAGGTGCATAATAACAGGTTTAGATTCAGCCCATTTTGTTGTGGGTAATGACAAAAACATTCATGAAGAATTGGTTACAGGAACGTATATGACAGCGGTGTCGGGTGCATATGCACAGCGCTTAATAATGACTTTATTCCTTGTTTCATTTGGGATATATCTGTTCCTTGCAACAGTCACATATACGCCATTTGATCCGGGATGGATGCATTTATCCAGTGATACTCAGCAAGTTTCAAATGCCAGCGGCGTCGCAGGTGCATGGATCGCTGATTTACTCTATGGATTTTTAGGTTGGGCAAGTCTGCTGATACCTGTCTATTTATTTCTAGAAGCAATTCAAGTGTGGTGGCCACGTAGTTTTCTAAACCGTCCATTTCGCTATGCCGCTCAGTTCTTTATTTTACTGGCAACTTCAAGTTTACTTTTCCTATTTTGGAACGTCCCTGAAGATACCTTAGAAAATGCATCGGGCGGGATCATTGGCTATGAACTGGGGCAAAGTCTTGAACAAATTTTAACGGTCTATGGTGCAGCAATATTTCTTATTGCATTTTGGATCATGTTGTTTACTTTGGCCTTTGGTATTAAGTGGAATAAGACATGGGCAACCATGAAATCCACACCAGCTTATCTGCAAGATTTGTTCTATCGCAATGTGCCTGAAGGCGATACCGCTTTTGACCGTACAGTGCCAACGACTAAAAAAGATAGTGCTACTGCGCAGGCATCAAAAGTGGTTGCACCAGTAACACCAGCCGATGAACATCATGCGGTCGATGTCGATCCTGTGGTACGTGATCGCGTCGCTGAACGTTTATTTGATGATATTGCCGATAAAGAATGGGCAGACAAAGAATGGAACGCACAGCATTCATCTGAGGTAGATTTGGCAGAGACTGCTACGCCATCTGATGAAGATTTTGAGCGTACTTTGACGAAAGTGCATCAGCTTGAACAAGATCAACAACGTGTTGTTGCAACAGGTGAAGTTTGGCGTGCATTACATTCCAATGATGACCAACGGCATAAACAAGATATTGATGCTTTACTGAAAGCTGCAGAAGAAGTGCAGCCTGCCAATCAAACTGAATATTTCAACAAAACAGCAGATGTGCATTCGACTTCTCCGACAGAAGCGGTGACAGCGGCTAAAAAATCAGTGGATTGGGATGATGATGAAATCTTCGATGAGCTGTTAGCGGCTGTCCCGAATAGTAAAACAGCGACGGATGTGCATAGCCCATTTAATACAGCGCAAAATGAAAGTCCAGCAACGCATTCAAATGAATTTGCTACAGGTGCAGCCACAGTTGCAGGTTTAGGTGTAGCTGCTGCACAGATTACACCGCTGACCACACCGAAAAATATCAGTGCTGAAACCGAATTTAATGATCTCGATGATTTGCTGGTTGAAGAAGCAGAGCGAGCGATAGAACAGGCACAGCCGGTTCGTACAACCAGTAGTTATGCGCAATCTACGCCTTTGGTTCGTGCTGAAATCAATACGCAGCCGCAGACTTTCGTATCTGATGATGAAAAAGCCTTAATCAGCTCGAATAAAGATGCCTTCCGTGAAGTGTGGCAAGAAACGGCGGGCAAACCTGAAGACATCGATTTAGATCTCGAAGATGATTTTGACTTTGATGCTCCTTTAACCGATGCCTCTGGTCGTCCAATGTCACGTGCAATGCAAGTGGCACAAAAACGCTTGGATTTACCGACTTTGCCGGGCTTGGAAATCTTAGATCCTGTAGATCCGAACAAGAAAGTCAATTTCACTGCAGAGCAATTGTCTCGCTTGTCTGAACTTTTAGAAATTAAACTGCAAGAGTTTAATGTCAAAGCCAAAGTTGTAGAGGCACAGCCGGGACCAGTCGTAACACGTTTTGAACTGGACTTGGCACCCGGTGTCAAAGCGTCGAAAGTGACCAATATTTCACGTGACTTGGCACGTTCGATGTCTATGGCCTCTGTACGTGTGGTGGAAGTCATTCCGGGTAAACCGTATATCGGGATTGAAGTCCCAAATAGTTCACGTGAAATGGTTCGTCTTATTGAGCTGTTAGAAACGCCGGCATACCGTGATCCAAATGCCTTACTTAGTATGGCGATGGGTAAAGATATTTCCGGTAATCCTGTCTTGGCCGATTTGGCGAAAGCGCCGCATATGTTGGTGGCAGGTACCACAGGTTCTGGTAAGTCAGTCGCAGTTAATGCCATGTTGCTATCGATGTTGTTGAAATACACACCAGAGCAACTGCGACTCATCATGATTGACCCGAAACAGTTGGAACTTGCCAACTATAACGATATTCCACATTTATTAACGCCTGTTGTAACTGACATGAAAGATGCGGTGAGTGCATTGAACTGGTGTGTGAATGAAATGGAGCGTCGTTATAAGCTGATGTCTTTGATGAAAGTACGTAAGCTGACTGACTTTAACCGCAAAATTGAAGAAGCAATGGCTAATGGTGAAGATCTCATTGATCCAACTTGGAAGCCAGATGACTCTGCAACCCAAAGTCGCGCGCCACGTTTACAGCCGATGCCGTTGATCGTAATTGTTGCCGACGAATTTGCCGACATGATCATGCAAGTGGGTAAAAAAGCTGAAGAAATGATTACCCGTCTTGCACAAAAATCACGTGCAGCAGGGATTCATTTGCTGTTGGCGACGCAGCGTCCAACTGTAGATGTGGTGACGGGTTTGATCAAAGCCAACATTCCAACCCGTGCTGCGTTACGTGTGAACAGTAAGCTAGATTCACGTACTATCTTAGATGCTGGTGGTGCGGAAGACTTACTGGGCCATGGTGATATGTTGTTCCTCGGACCGGGTAAAATTGAACCTGAACGTGTACATGGCGCGTTTATTTCAGACGATGAAGTGAACCGTATTTGTGATGCATGGCGTGAGCGCGGTGAACCGAATTATGTCGATGAAATCCTCACGCCTTATGATGAAGAGCCGACATCTCGAGGTTTTGAAGATGGTGATGGTGGATCAGACCGTGATGCGCTGTATGATCAATGTGTTAGTTTCGTTTTGGAAACGCGTAAAGCATCGACGTCATCTTTACAGCGTAAATTCAGTCTCGGCTATAACCGTGCTGCACGGATTATTGATCAGATGGAAGAAAATGGCATCGTCAGTGGGATGGGGCCAAATGGTAAACGAGATATTTTGGTCTAAGTCCTAAAACAAAAAACCTGCTTCGGCAGGTTTTTTTTATTTTTAGATTGAGAACTCTTCTTGGTAGAACATGGACTGGGCCAGTTCGATAAAGGCTTTGCAGGCAGGGCTCATGAGTTTTTGATTTTTTACGGCGAGTCCAATCTGCCGTTGGGTATTTGGAAAGAGTGGACGTTTAACCACATGTGGATGTAGCGCCAACAGCTCAGCAGGCATCGCCATATCCGCAACAATAGCAATCCCTTCCTGTAAATTCACCATATTTAAAATAGTTAACAGTTGCGACATTTGATAGGTAATTTTAGGTTGTATGTGGTGTTGTTTAAGCAGTTTTTCCACATGGGACTGGCTGCCTGCACGGGTCATAATAAAGGGGTAGTTTTGTAGGTCTTGGATATTTAAATGGCTGTGTTTGGAAACTGAATAACTATCTGGAATCAAGGCAATGAAAATGTCTTGGATTAAAGGGAAAGTGAACAGCTGCGGCTTAGGGAGTACGGCAAAACCAACATCAATCTGACGTTCAGAAATCCAACGAGACACTTCTGCATCGGTACCTTCTTCGACATAGATCTCAATATGCGGATAGCGCTCTCGATACGCTTTGAGCAGCTCTGGAAGCAGATGAATCGAACTAGAAGAACCAAAAGAGCCAATTCTCAGCGTTCCTTGTTGAATACCATGTGCGGCATGCACTTCTTGCTGCATGATTTGTGCGGTATTGATGACTTCTTTGGCATGCAGCAATAACTGCTGACCGATATGAGTCAGGCTAATTTCGCCTTGCTCACGGCTAAATAAACTGACATTCCAATGTTGCTCTAAACACTTTAAGGCATGAGAGACAGCCGACTGAGTAATTCCCAGTTGCCGAGCAGCGAGAGTAAAGCTTTGTTGTTCTGCGACTTTAATAAAAATTTCAAGCTGAGAAAATGTCATTGCCATGAGTAATTGCTCATTTTGTTATGAGTCTAGATGAGGATTATATTGTGCTACATAAATGGTTAAAGATGAAATAGCTTGTTTATTTCAAGGCGTACAGCATGAATATCGTCGTCGCATTGTTTCCCCTCGTTGCATTAATCGCGATGGGCTATGTGCTTAAATATACACAGTTTGTTCAGGATGAATTTTGGGCAAATTCAGAAAAACTCAATTACTACGTTTTATTTCCTGTGCTGCTTTTTTTGAATGTATCAGCCGTGCAATTGGATATGAACACTGTTTCACGAATGTTGACAGTACTGGTTGCGGGCACCTGTTTGATCAGCATGGTGTTGTGGGGGATTAAGCAGTTTATGCATATCCCCGTGCAGCGTTTTGGTGTGTATATCCAAAGTCATATCCGATTTAATACCTATATTGGTTTGTCGCTCATGGGCGCTTTATTTGGCTCTACAGGCATGCAGATGTTTGCCATGTTAATTGCCGTTGCGGTGCCTTTAGTCAATATTATTTCAGTATTGGCCTTTTCAAATTTAAGTGTGAAGCAACTGGGGCAGACCTGTCAGTCCATCGCAAAAAATCCCTTAATTTTAGGCTGTGTGGCAGGGGTATTGTTTAATTTATCAGGCTTGAGTCTGTTTAAAGGCTTGCCTGAATTATTAAAAATATTGGCAGCCATGAGTTTACCGCTCGGATTACTTTCCGTTGGGGCAGCATTACAGTTTAAGCAAATGCGCGCCGATCTACGTCGTTTAAGTTTAAATACGATAGGGCGCCTCATGTTAATGCCATGTATTGCTTATCTATTGAGTACTTGGATGGGTTTGACTGATTTTGAGCGAATGATTTTAGTGGTCTTTTTTGCTTTGCCGACGGCATCATCGTCCTATATTTTGACACGCTATTATCAGGGCGATTCACAACTGATGGCGGCGATTATTAGTGTACAAACCATTGGTTTTGGTTTGATGTTTCCATTGCTCATGTTGATTGTGCATTAATCATGCTGAAATACAATAACACTAATTTTAAATAAGATAAAAAAAGCCCGCATCATGCGGGCTTTTTTTGTTACTCGAAATTAAGCAAATTTTGCCAATACTTCGAGGAAGCCTGCGCTTTGACGTGGGTATTGAGCAATCACGTCATGAATACGCTGACCTTCAGGATTAGTTGCGTTCACATCACGGCCATCGGCAACGAATTGAGTCAAAAGACGCTCATAGTCATTTGGACGCATATGTTTGAAAGCATGGTAAAGCACGTGAAAGTCGCCATTCACTCCTTCAGGAGGAAGCTGAGTAAGGTAGGCAAATACACGCTCATCTGACCATTCTTCGTTGAACGTTGCTGGCTGAGATAATGCCATCGCAATCTCCTTGCTGGTTTAAAAATACAAAAAGGCAAAATATGAGAGACTAGATGAGCAAAGCACTGCTTTGACTAGTCGCAAGACTTGAAGCTGTGCTTCAAGTGGGCGGAATATAGCTAAAATCCTATTTCTGCCACTCTCACATTTTGCCTTGATTCAATTTACTTGGCTAATCAGAATTCAGATTAACGTTCTTCAGGCAAATTGATATTCATTTCAAGCATTTCAATATTCGCTTCAGAACGAACAGACATTTGAATATGTTGCTCATCTACACCACGAACATAGCGGTTTACCACTTGCATGATTTCTTTTTTCATCATGTCGATCTTGTCTTGGCTGAGGCGTTTACCTAGACCATTTTCAGATGCCACGATGACTTTTAAACGATCTTTTGCCGTTTGTGCGCTTGACGGTTTCTCGTCGCTGCTAAAAAGTTTGCTCCAGAATCCTGCCATGATTACGCTCCAAATAGACGTGCTAACCAACCCTTAGGTTTTACCGTAATATGACGGTAAGGGCGCTCTTCACCAAGGAAACGTGCAACAAGGTCATCATACGCTTGGCCAGCCGCTTCTTCTGTAAACAGAATCACTGGTTTACCTTCGTTTGATGCTTGTAGAACGCTTTTACATTCAGGAATAACACCTAAAGTCGGTACGCGTAAAATATCTTTTGAAATGTCATCAATCGTCAACATCTCTTGTTTATCCGCACGTTCTGGATTGAAACGTGTAATACATAGATGCTTACGGATACGACCTTCGTTTTGTTCGACTTTTTTGGTTTTGCTGTCGAGCATACCAATAATACGGTCAGAGTCACGTACCGAAGAAATTTCTGGGTTTGTCACAATGATCGCTTCATCAGCATGATACATTGCTAAAATTGCACCACGTTCGATACCCGCAGGTGAGTCACAAATAATGTAATCAAACTCTTGAGAAAGTTCGTCCATCACACGTGCTACACCTTCATCTGTTAACGCGTCTTTATCACGTGTTTGAGATGCTGGCAGAATGTAGAGATTTTCAATATCTTTATCGCGAATAAGCGCTTGTTGTAATCGAGCTTCGTTATTCAATACGTTTACAAAGTCATATACAACGCGGCGTTCACAGCCCATGATCAAGTCAAGGTTACGTAAACCCACATCAAAGTCGATCACAACAGTTTTGTGGCCGCGAAGGGCTAAACCTGTTGCAAAAGATGCGCTTGTAGTTGTTTTACCTACGCCACCTTTACCTGATGTTACGACAACAATTTTCGCCACCGAATCCACTCCTGTTATGGTTTAAATCCCCTTTTTTAATTAGGGGTTTGGTGATTATTTATACATTAAAATTGCAAAGCTTCAAATACTAGCTCTTGCTGGTCATTCAAATAAATATGTACTGGCTGTTTGACCACATGAGGTGGAATGTCATCAGCGACACAGTAAGTCCCTGCTATTGAAACCAATTCAGCTTCTAATGAATGGCAGAAAATACGTGCAGCTGTGTTCCCACCAGCTCCGGCAATGACTCTACCACGAGCACTACCATAAATATGTATATTTCCTGAAGCAATTACTTCTGAACCACTATTGATCCCAGCATTAATAATGATATCGCCATGGTCTTGGACTAAACATTGACCTGTACGCAAGATTTCATTGTGATACGACGTAGCATGACGAATGGTCGGTACTTCGACTGCAGCAATTTTATCTTCGGTTTTTTCTTCTGCAGGCGCGGGCTCTTCAACCACTTGTTCGCGTGTCGGTTTAACTTGTTGTAGTTTGCGATCCGCAGGAACTACGGGAAATTGGATAGCACGTGCTTGGTCCGATAGCGGACCTTCAGTGACACCAATCGGTTGAATTTCAATACTAATAAGTAGTTGAATCAGTGCAATTAGTTCTTGACTAACCGTACTTTCAATCACGGCTAATGTTCCGGGTGGAAAAGCCTTTTGGAACATTGGAGTAAGTTGCTGGCGGATCGCATCATGATCATTGGTATCGAGGTGAATGCGAATCGCATTGACCATTTTGCCTTTTATCCGTATATCAGCCATATTGAATCCTTGAGACTTCTAACTATTACTTTTGTGCCGAAGTAGTTATGTTGTAAATAGAGCAAATCCTAGAACAATTTTCATGAATACTCTAGCGGAGTTCGCAATTATTTTTGACTGAGTGTTTATTCTGTAGCTTGGTCCTGTTCCTGCATAATCTGCTGCCACTGTTTTACTTTCACTTGCTTACGAATGGCTTCTAGACTTTCAAAAACCGCAGAGCGAACCAACTCATCCAGCTGGGCATTATTTTCGATTTCAATACGGCTAATACGTTGTGATATGTCTAAATATAGATTGGGTTTCTGAGCCGTCGATGTATTGGGATAGGCCAATGGGGAAATTAAACCTTGGGTAATATTTTCACCCAAACGTTGCCCGATACTTTGAATCTGCTGTTCAATACGGCTGCCAACGATCGGCACTAAGCGCAATAGCTGCGTGAGCTCAGGGGTATCTTCGATGGCCTGACTGACAATCTGTCCGACATTTTTGGCGATCAATTCACGTTCAGCACGTAGCTCTTTGCTTAAATTTTCTTGCAAAATTTCGGCCAAGACTTGGGTAAATAACTCTCTGTGATGCTGAACGACATTGCTAATCAAATCTTTATGTGTGGTACTGGTATTTAACTCATGTCTAACCCCATCGAGTACGGTGAGTACCACTCGATCAGACAATTCTTCCATCACCACACGATAATAAAACAAAGCTTTCTTTTGCCATGCCGATGGTACGATCTGATAACCCATTTCATAAAGTCTATACGCAATCACGCCTGCGCGAAATAAACGTAGGAAACGTAAATGCGGCACAATGGCTAAAATTTCGTACCAATGTATAAACGGGAAGAAGAACCAGCGCTGATGGTGCTTGTTGATGATAGCTATCGCCCAACGTACCAACAGTTCGACTATCAAAAAGATAATGAACCACGCTTCGGTGGTAATCACCCACGGATGCAAATGTTCACGGTAAAAACTCAGCACATCGGGCAGGTGGATACTGTTAAAGAACCAACTGCCAAGATTGCTCATGAGGAAAAAGTTCATGCACAGGCAGAACAAGTTAAAAACAATAATAAACACCATGAAAATGTCATAAATCAAAAACAGTTTGAATGACCAACTGTTTGGATTGACATGATGATATTTAGATTTCTTGTTTTGCGGCATGCTGTTCTGCGACATAAAACTTCTTCTTAATTATTCAGTAACTGAGTATTTAGCTTTCATACGAGTAATGAGTTGGTCTTTCTCTGTCCATAGCTCATCCACCCAATGCTGAAATTTTTCACGGAACGCTGCGTCATCTTCATAGTTGCCGCCATGCACCCATGTTGGAATTTCAATTTTACGCAAATCCACGGCTATGCGTGGAACTTCACCGAGCCAAAATTCGCCATAACCTGGTGCACCATTTGGATAGACGATGGTCATATCTACGAGAGCATCAACTTGATCCCCTAAAATATTGAGTGCCAGTGCTAAACCACCCGCTTTCGGCTTTAGAAGGTTTTGATACGGCGACTGCTGCTGCGCATGTTTTTCAGGGGTAAAGCGAGTGCCTTCCAAATAGTTCAGCAGGGTAAAAGGCTGGCTCAATAACTGTTCACAAGATTTACGCGCTTCTTCCATATCTCGATATTTAAGTTCAGGATTTTTCGCGATTTGTTCTTTGCTATGACGTTTCATCATTGGGAAGCCTAAAATTTTAAAAGCTTGTCCCACAAATGGAATGAAAATGAGTTCCCATTTGGTAAAGAAACGCGTCAGAGGCATACGGGTTAAACCAAAATATTGGTTGACTGTCGTATCGACCCAACTTTGATGATTACAGGTCATGAGATAACGACCCTGCAAATTTAAGTCGAGGTCTTCATCGATAGTGATGTCCCATTCAGTATTAGGTAGCACATGGTCAATCAGCCAATTATTGACGGTGAGCCAACTGTTGGTGATTTTAATGTTGGTTTCATCAACCTTTTTTGATTTTTTAAAGAGTTTGGTCAGACCAAGGGCTAAAACAGGAGGACCATGGAAAAAAGTACTGCCTGTCATAACAGAACCGACGGTAAGTCCTTTGCTAATTTTTTTTAGTGTCGGTTGCTTATTTGTTTGAGATGACATATAAAAAGTCCTAGCGGAAATTGTCCAAATAATGATTGATTCTAGTAAATATAGTTCGAGTTGATTAAATAAAAAAGGGCATCTGCTGAACTGTGAAGAAATTGTGATGGAATTAACAAATAAATCTCGTATTCATATTACAAATTGTAACTAAACGTTTTATTATTAACAAAAAATCAATGGTTCAGCCATTTGTTTTACTTCATCATTTCAACCATACAACAAAACACAAAGAAGGAGGCATGCAATGCGTGCACTAGTAATTTCGGCAGTAGTTGGGGCAATGGCACTTACTGGTTGTCAAAACATGGAATATGACAAAGCAGCAATCGGTACTGGTTTAGGTGCTCTTTTAGGCGCTGGTATTGCTTATTCTAATGCTGATAAAGACAAAATGGGTCAAGCAGCAGCAATTGGTGCTGTAGTTGGCGCGGGTGCTGGTCTTCTTCTTGATAAGAAAGAACAACGTCTTAAACAAGAATTGGCTGGTACTGGTGTTGACGTAGGTCGTAATCCAGATGGTTCGATCAACCTTGTTATGCCATCAGTAACTTTCGCAACTAACTCTTCAACTATTCAATCTCAGTTCCAATCTGCGTTGAATGACGTTGCTAAAGTATTGCGTGAAGACGGTACTGCAAACAAACTTGCAATCGTTGTACATGGTCACACAGACAACACAGGTTCTGATGCGATCAACAACCCACTGTCTCAAAACCGTGCAAACTCAGTTAAAAACTACCTAGCGTCTCAAGGTATTTCTTCAACTCGTATTACTGCACGTGGTTATGGTTCAACTTCTCCAGTAGCGGATAACTCAACTGCTGCAGGTCGTGAACAAAACCGTCGCGTAGAAATCTCAGTTTACGAAACTAAATAAGTTTTAGTTCGAAACGAAAGGCCACCCTCGGGTGGCTTTTTTTATGGCATTTTTAATGACCGATAAAATACATTTTGCATTAGGCAAGATCGTTTCAGATGACTATAATCATCCTCGAATTAAAAAGAGGAAAGACTATGTCACTGGCAAGTCAGTTGAACGACAAGCAACTTGAAGCAATGAAATACACTCAAGGACCCTTGTTAGTACTTGCAGGGGCAGGTTCAGGCAAAACATCGGTAATTACCCGTAAAATTGCCTATTTGGTGAAGCATTGTGGTATTCCTGCGCACCGTATCACCGCGATGACCTTTACCAATAAGGCCGCGCGAGAAATGAAAGAGCGTGTGACAAAGCTGATGAGCCGTGAAGAGGCAAAAGGGCTGTCGGTTTCTACCTTCCATAACTTCGGGCTGAATATGCTCCGTTTGGAATTAAAAAATACACCGCTAAAAAATAACTTTTCAATTTTAGATGCAGATGACTGCAAACGCATTTTGATGGACTTAATGCATCGCGACAATTTATCCGGTGCAGAAAGTAAAGAGCTGATTGCCAAAGCCATGAAAATGATTTCAGATTGGAAAAACGATCTGATTCCACCAGAGCAAGCGCATACCACCTGTGAAACAGCAGAAGACGTTCAATTTGCACATCTGTATCAACTGTATGAGCGTAATTTACGTGCCTACAATGCTGTGGATTTTGATGATTTGATTGTCATGCCGACGCGCTTATTACAAGAAAATGCAGAAGTGCGTGATCGTTGGCAAAATCGAATCCGCTATTTATTGGTCGACGAATATCAAGATACCAACACCGCGCAATATATTTTGGTGAAATTGCTCGTGGGTGTCATGGGGCAGTTCACCGCGGTAGGTGATGATGACCAATCGATTTATGCTTGGCGTGGTGCTAAGCCGGAGAACATGGCTTTATTGAACGAAGATTTCCGTAATCTGAAAGTCATTAAGCTTGAGCAAAACTATCGCTCGACCAGTCGGATCTTAAAAGCCGCCAATACCGTTATTGGCAATAACCCACATATTTTCGATAAAAAGCTCTGGTCAGATAAAGGCCACGGTGAAGTGATCCGCGTGATTACTTGTCGTAATGACGATGATGAATCAGAACGCGTCGTAAAAGACTTGATCACGCATAAGCTGATGAACGGTAAAAACTGGAAAGACTATGCCATTTTATACCGTGGTAATTTCCAAGCGCGCGCTTTGGAGACACAGCTCCGCCAAATGCAGATCCCATATAAATTATCGGGTGGTCAGTCTTTCTTCGCTCGTGCTGAAATTAAGGACTTGATGAGCTACTTACGTTTGATTATCAACCCTGAAGATGACAGTGCATTTTTACGAATTATCAATACGCCAAAACGTGCAATTGGCCCTGTAACTTTGGAAAAGCTTGGCTTATTTGCGCAGGAAAGTAATTTATCTCTGCTCAGTGCAGCAGGGGATCAACGTTTGAGCATGGCGATTCCGAAAAAAGCCACAACCCAATTGGCCGAATTTGCGGACTTTATTTCGACCTTTACCCGTGAATTATTAGAAGATGATGAGCCTGTTCCTATTATTCGTCGCATGATGATTGAAGCAGGTTATATCGACTATGTGAAAGAGTCTGCAGCGACACCTGCGCAGGAAAAAACCAAGCTGGATAATATTGAAGTGCTATATAGCAGTATTCAAAGTTTGATTAACCGTGCAGAAGATGTGGATGAAAAGAACATTGAAAGTGTGATTCGTAAAATGGTGCTGCTCGATATGTTAGAACAGCAACAAGAAGAAGAAGACACCGATAAAGTCAATTTGTTAACACTCCATGCGTCGAAAGGTCTGGAATTTCCATTCGTCTATTTGATTGGTCTGGAAGAAGAAATTCTGCCGCATAAAAACTCCATTGCTGCCGACACGGTCGAGGAAGAACGACGTTTGATGTACGTGGGGATTACTCGTGCACGTCAAGGCTTAACCATGACTCTAGCAGAGCAACGTAAAGCCGGTGGTCAAATGCGACAAATGACACCAAGCCGTTTCTTGGACGAACTGCCACAAGATGAATTGGAGTGGTTAGGGCGCAAGAAAAAGCTGGCAGGGGATATCGATCCTAAACAGCAAGCACAGCATTATTTAGAAAATTTACGTGCGCTGATTAAGCGTTAAAGCTTAAAGCGTAGAATATATTATTTATTTTTTGAAATTCGTTTTATTGAAACAGGAATGAACCATGAAAGTTCAAGTTAAAGTTCTCGACACACGTTTAGGTACGGAATGGCCAATGCCAACTTATGCAACAGCAGGTTCGGCAGGTCTTGATCTACGTGCATGTGTAGAAGAAACCACCGTGATTGAACCGGGTCAAACTGTTCTGGTAAAAACAGGCCTATCGATTTATATCGAAGATACGCAATATGCAGGTTTAATTCTGCCACGTTCAGGCTTAGGCCATAAACACGGAATTGTGTTGGGTAACTTGGTCGGTTTGATTGATTCTGACTACCAAGGTGAATTGATGGTATCTGTTTGGAACCGTAGCCAAACGGCATTCAGCCTAGAGCCGGGTGAGCGTTTAGCACAATATGTTTTAGTGCCAGTTGTACAAGCTCAGTTTGATATTGTGAATGAGTTTGAAGCCACTGAACGTGGTGCAGGCGGTTTTGGTCATACAGGTAAAAACTAATCAGCGCTAGACTTTTGATCCAGTGCGTTGATAAGTAAAATGCCTATAATCAAGTAGCCAATAAAAAACCATCCTCGTGATGGTTTTTTATTTATATCATTTTATTTGAATTTTTAATTTATTCAAAATCAAATCTATATTTAGAGTATTTAGGCTTTTATAAAGATCGTTTATAGGGTTATCTCGAAAACTTTAATTCTGATTAAATTACTCGGATTATATTTTAATAGAGAAGAATAAATGGCACCTTGTTGTTGATTTAAAATTGATCAATTTACTATATTTGTACAGAGTGGAATAGGGATTTAAAAATAATTGAAAAGTAAAATAAATATAGATGAACGGGTGGTTTGATATCTAATAAAATGTAAAGTAATGATTTATTTATAAAAATAATTTGGAGAAAATAGGTGGTTTTGGGTTGATTGTAATTTTTTGATCAGTGTTTAAATATTATTAATTGATTATTAACTAAAATTGTTATAAAAAAGCTACACTTTTTTTCAAGATTTTATCCTTTAATTAAAAGCTTAAATTCTCATTAGAATTTTAGATTTTTTAATTAATAAAGATGTAATTAGAAGAACATAGTATGGGTTCACTGTTTAATCACTTTCCGCAACATATTTTTCGTGCATATGACATTCGCGGGAAAATATCGCTCTTAAATGCTGATTTAGTTCAGTCAATTGCTTGTGGCTTAGTCAAACAATATTTAGATGCAGGGCAAAAGAGCCTTGCCATTGGCTATGATGCGCGTTTAACCAGTCCAACCTATGCAAAAATAATTCAAAAAGTCTGCCATGAGGCTGGCCTTGAAGCGGAAATTATTGGCTGCTGCTCAAGCCCGATGTTGTATTTTATTGCGGGACAATTTCAAGGCAATGGCATTATGGTGACGGCGAGCCATAATCCTAAATCAGATAATGGTATCAAGTGGATTATCAAAGGTGAGCCACCTTGCCCGGAGATGATTCAACACGTTGCCGTCGAAGCACGAAATTGTTTCTCATCGGAACGTGTGCATTTAATGACTGAACTTGAGCCACACGAAATCAAGCCTGAATATTGTTTGGCCTATCAAAAATTTATTTTAGATGACATTCATCTACAGCAGCCGCTTAAAGTTGTGATCGATGGCATGCATGGTTCAGCTGGGCATTGTGCAGCATTATTATTAAATAAATTAGGCTGTGAAGTTTTGGCACTACGTTGCCAAGCTGATGGCCATTTCCCTGATCATGCACCAGATCCATCACAGCTCAAACATTTAACTCACCTTCGCCAAGCCTTACAGCTACAAAAAGCCGATATTGGCATTGCTTTAGATGGTGATGGTGATCGTTTAGTGCTGATTGATGAAACTGGCAAAGTGGTTTCTGCAGATCGATTATTATGTTTATTTGCTGAAATTTGTTTGACTCAAAAACCACATGCAGAAGTGGTATTTGATGTGAAATGTTCAACGATGATTCGCGATACTGTGTGTGATCTAGAAGCACAGCCTGTCATGATTCGAACAGGTAGTAGTTTCTTGCGAAAATATATTTCCCAATCTAAAGGCAAAGCGGTTTTTGGTGGTGAATACGCAGGGCATTATGTATTTAATGACGGTCGTGGTGGCGGCTATGACGACGGCCTATACGCAGCCTTAAGAGTCTTAGAATATATTCAAGCTCAGGGACTGACATTGTCACAAGCTTTGGCGAAATATCCAGAGCGCTTTAGTACCGAAGATTTATATGTCAGTACGCATCAGCATGATCCAGCGGAAGTTTTAAAGCTGGTTGAAGCCAATTCTGCGCGAATTCCGGCACAAATCAGTAAAATTGATGGAATACGCCTTGATTTTGATGATGGATTTGGCATCATTCGAGCATCGAATACAGGTGAGTATTTCACTTTACGCTTTGATGCCAACTCATCAGCACGCTTAAAAGAAATACGAGATCTGTTTGTTTCCATGTTAGTTGAGCACTATCCAGACATTGCTCATGACATTCCAGATGCTCAATAAGGAGAGGCAAATGCCACATCAACATACTGGCATCGACAAAGCACAAATCCTGACGGAAGCTTTGCCGTATATTCAACGTTTTGCGGGTAAGACGCTGGTAGTGAAGTATGGTGGTAATGCCATGACCGATCCTGAGCTTGAGAGCTCATTTGCACGTGATATCGTATTGCTGAAAACGGTTGGTCTAAACCCGATTGTGGTACATGGCGGTGGTCCACAAGTGGATTCATTCCTTAAACAATTAGGACGTGAATCAGATCGTATTGACGGTATGCGCGTGACAGACCCTGCAACCATGGAAGTTGTTGAGATGGTCTTGGGCGGCAGCGTGAACAAATCGATTGTGAACTTAATCAATAAACACGGTGGCCGTGCGATTGGTTTAACGGGTAAAGATGGTAATTTGATCCGTGCGCAAAAATTGCTAATGGAAAAAACTGCCGAAGACGGTTCAGTAAAACAGATTGATTTAGGTCTAGTCGGCGAAGTGGTTGGTGTGAAAACTGACGTACTTGAGATGTTTACCCAAAGCGATTTTATTCCTGTGATTGCACCATTAGGTGTAGACGAAGACGGCAATACTTACAACATCAATGCTGACTTAGTTGCAGGTAAAGTGGCTGAAGCATTGGGTGCGGAAAAGCTAATTCTTTTGACCAATATCACGGGCGTTTTAGACGAAAATAAAAATCTGCTGACTGGGTTAACCACCCAAGAAGTCGATCGTTTGATTGAAACTGGCGTGATCTATGGCGGCATGATTCCGAAAGTTGGCTGTGCATTAGATGCAGTGAAAGGTGGCGTAATCAGCGCGCATATTGTTGATGGTCGTGTACCTCATGCAACATTACTTGAAATCTTTACGGATCATGGTGTGGGGACTTTAATCACCAATCGAACCAATGTGAAAAAAGCTTAAGATACTTAGCATTTTTTGATATAAAAAAGCCTCTTTTGAGGCTTTTTTATTATTTATCAGTTGGCTAAGTGGCGTTTGAAAAGATCAAATAAAGTATTTGTCCTGTTGGATTATAAAAACTCTTACAATGGCGCCGATTTTAGATTTACAACAACTAAAACTGTCATGCACAATAGAGAAATCATAGATTTACTGCTGAAATGATCGATATGTGCCAGCTGCTCGGAATGAATTGTGCGACTCCTACCGATATTACTTTTTCGTTTCGGGGATTTTCGCAGCGAGCAGGAATTACCTCAGATCATTGTGATGGCTTTGGTATCGCTTTTTTTGAAGATAAAGCATGCCGTTTGTTTGTCGACAATCAATCTGCTGTAGAGTCACCAATTGCTGAGCTGATCCGAAACTATCCGATTAAATCTCGCAATGTGATTGCACACATTCGTAAAGCGACACAAGGCAAAATTAATCTTGAAAACTCACATCCATTTAGTCGTGAATTGTGGGGCAGACAGTGGATTTTTGCGCATAATGGCGACCTGCATGGCTTTCAGCCCGAGCTCACGGGGCGCTTCACTCCCGTCGGCAATACCGACAGTGAATTGGCCTTTTGCTATTTGCTCGAGCAAATGGTGAAACATTTTGGTTATACCGAACCAACACTCGATCAGGTGTTTGATCTGCTATTAGAAATTTCTCCGAAAATTGCAGAACATGGCACCTTTAATTTTTGTTTGTCGAATGGGCAGGCGCTATTTAGTTATGCGATTACCAACCTGCATTGGCTGGTTCGAGAGTATCCATTTCAGCCTGCACAGTTGATTGATATTGATGTTGAAGTGGATTTTAGTGAAGTCACCACGCCAGAAGACCGTGTTGCCGTGATTACCACTGAACCCTTGACACAAAACGAAGTTTGGACAGCATTTGAGCCGGGTGAAATGATTTTATTTAAACATGGCCGTCCGATACGTGCTGCAAAGACGGTTGTTGAACGTTTAGAACGTGAGCGTCTGGATCCATCTTTAAAACGCGTCACGCGTGCAGATCAGTATTAATTTTGAATGAAAGATATTCATTATAAAAATGAATATCTTACACTTTATTGAATTAGGCGTATTTTATAAGATATTGAATTGATTAAAAAATATCTTAGCTTTATGCTCGGGATTAAATAAATTAACATAATAAAAACAATTGATTACATTATAAATGGCAGTATTTCAATTAAAACCAACCTTTTTACTTCATTTTTATTTAAGTCCTTTAATTATATGATGAAATTTACGTGATAAGTCCTTCATATTTATAGGTGGTCGTAATGAAAATGAAATGGGTTCCAGAATACAATACTGGTATCGATGTGATTGACGATCAACACAAACGGATTCTTGACTACATCAATGAAATTGATGGCATTGACGCAAATACAGATCGTGATCGTGTAAAACAAATTCTGGAAAACATTATTGATTACACCCAATCACATTTTACCTTCGAAGAATCTTTACAAGAAGAAGCGGGTTATAAATATCGTGTGCCACATAAACGCGTACATGATTTATTTATTAAAAAAATTGAATCTTACCGAGACCGTTTTGAAATGGGACATGCGATTGAAAATGAATTACATGAAGTGCTTTCAAAATGGCTGATTAACCATATTCAGCACGATGATGCTGATTATGTCGGTGCTGTTAAAGAAAATATGATGGGTATCATCAAAGAAAAAGAAAAGAAAAAAGGCAAAAATTGGTTTGCTCGTTTCTTTTCATAAGCCCAAAAATGAAATAAAAACAATTAAATTCTTATAATATCATTTGCGCAGCAAATCACCTTTAAGGTGGTTTGCTTTTTGTTTTTGATTTTCAAGGCACGGCAAGGCAAAATAGCGCTAGAATTTTCAAAGGAATTTGTCATGCAGGACAATGCGATGTCGAAATGGTTATCGCCACTGATGGCGTTCTGTTTATCTTTTATCATTATTGCAACTTTAGCACCGGTAACAGGTATTCAAATTGAACGTCAGCTAGATTTCTGGCTGTTGTGGCTAGGTACAATGCTTATTTTAGCTTTACCGCTATGTTATTTGGAGATTGCGTTAGCAAAACGTTCAAAAACCACAGCAGTCCAAGCGCTGTCTTCGCTGACACGTGATGCAGATGCTTCGCCAAAATGGCGTTTGGTGGGGTGGCTTGCCGTAGTATTTATTCCATTTCTAGCAGGTGCCATGCTTTCAGCCGCGTCGCAATATGTGGCAACTTTTACAGCCAATGGTTTTGCATATAGCATGATTTTGGCTGTCCTTGCGGTGATTGCATTTGCATTGTCATTTGTACCACGCCAATTTTTAGTGATCTTGACCACTATAGGTGTGATCGCTGCAGTGGTTTTGGCCAATGTTATGGGAACGGCATTGCCAGAATGGAAAATGACTGCACTCGAATTTAGTGAGTGGGGCAATGCAACCGTCTTGGCGCTCGTAGCAAGTGGTTTGGGGATGGGCTTGTACTGGCAGTCAAGTTTGCCAGCCGTGAAGCAACAAGAGATTGCAAGCAAAACGGTATTTCCAATTTGGATCGCTCAACTTTTGGCAGTGGTTGCTTTTGCCTTTTTCGCAGCAAAAGCACAAGTACCTGCTTTAGCACTGGTTGTGGGTTTAGTCGCAGCTTCTGCATTACTGATTCAAATGGCACGTGAACAATTACAACAACGCCAATTGGCCGTAGTAGTGCAATGGGCGATTTTATTGGTTGCCGTTTTTGCATGGGCACTGAGCACGGTTGTACCAGTCTTTAATATTGCCTTGTTGGTTTGGGGCTTAATCATTTGTCTGATTTATGCGATTTTTGCAGGTTGGATCATGAAGATTAGTCATCTCCGTAAGTCAATGAACTTCAGTCATGAAGCTTTCTATAATATCTGGCGTATTGCCGTACGTATCGTCTTACCCTTGTCGATAGTCTTGGCATTAGTAGCTGTAATTGGGCAGTTATTCTAATGACAGCTCAGTTACAAGTGTGGGTGGCTTATGCAGGTGTTGAACAGCAGATATTAATTCCGCTGAGCTTTAACCCCGGGATGACTGCTGAAGATGCCATTATGCAAAGTGGCATTCGACAGCAAGTTGAATTACCCGAAGAATTAACCCTAGGAATCTTTGGGGCGCGTTTAAGCGATGCTTCTCAGTTACTTGAAGCAGGTGATCGCGTTGAAATCTATCGTGCATTAACCATTAATCCGAAAGATATTCGTCGTAATCGTGCCAAGAAAAACCCCGTTGGGCGTTATTGTCGAGGCAATCGTTTCAAGCAATTGTACTTATAAAAAAAACCCCTAAATTTAGGGGTTTATTTTTATCTTAAAGCGACTATAGTGGTGGCGCAGTTAAAATCGCTTCTTTAGAACCCGGTAAGCCAGGTTGAGACTCTGGAATGGTTTCTAAGCCTTCAATTTTTTGAACGATACCATTTTGGTCAAAGAAGATTTTTAAGTGTTGACCATGTGCAGCAGGAATCTTGGCTTTTTTAGCATATGTTCCTGGGGTATACTTATAAATGTAGTCCCAACGTAACGGATTCATTGGATCGGCAACAGTTGGACTACCTAGCAAAAAGCGAACTTGTTGGTGGCTCATTCCCACTTGAATTTTAGACGCTTGTGCTTGAGTTAAAGGTGTACCTTGTGGAATATCAACTTTATAAACGCCCAAGGTTGAACAGCCTACGAGCAATGAAGTGACGAATAACGTCAGCATGATTTTTTGCATTTTGCTAAACTATCCCAAATTAATTATGATGCATTTGATCCAAGGATAGATCATACTGCATCTAAACTTTGTTGCATATTCCAACTTTAATTTTGTTGAGAGACCTTTTTTCATGCCTATTTCAAATCAAGATTTACGTAAAGCTGGACTTAAAGTTACACTTCCACGAATTAAAATATTGGAATTGCTTGAAAATTCAAGACAACATCACTTAAGCGCAGAAGATATTTATAAGACTTTACTTGAACAGGGTGAAGATGTGGGTTTAGCAACTGTGTATCGCGTGTTAACACAGTTTGAAGCTGCAGGTATTATTCAACGCCATCATTTTGAAAACAATCATTCTGTTTTTGAGATTATGCAAGAAGATCACCATGACCATATTGTGTGTCAAAACTGCAATAAAGTGGTGGAATTTACCAATGATGTAATTGAACACGAGCAGCATGAAGTGGCAGAAAAGTTTGGTTTCCAACTGACAGGTCACTCATTAAACCTCTATGGTTACTGCGATGCGCCTGAATGCCAAGAAGCTTATCGTAAAAAATAATGCGATCCGGATGAGAATGAAAAAAACAGACTTCATATGAAGTCTGTTTTTTTATGTCCGAAAGCATTACGCAAATTTAATGTTGACCATCAAAGGTAATATTTGAATTTGCACGTAGTAAATGCTCACCGCCTTCTTCAGACAATTTAATTTGTAGACGCAGGTCGTTCGGTGAATCGGCATGTTTGAGCGCATCTTTGTAGCTAATTTGCTTGGCTTTATATAGGTCATATAAAGCTTGGTCAAAGGTTTGCATACCCAGTTCACGAGAACGCTTCATCAGGTCTTTAATTTCATGCACTTCACCCTTACGGATTAAGTCTGAAATTAAAGGTGAGTTGATCAAAATCTCAATGGCAGCACGACGTGAATTACCATCAATGGTTGGAATCAATTGCTGCGCAACCATGGCTTTTAGGTTCAAAGACAAGTCCATGAACAGCTGACTATGACGATCCGCTTCAAAGAAGTGAATGATACGGTCGATGGCCTGGTTGGCGTTGTTGGCATGCAGAGTGGCAAAAACCAAGTGACCCGTTTCAGCAAAGGCAATCGCATAGTCCATGGTTTCACGTGAACGAATCTCACCAATCAGAATCACGTCAGGCGCCTGACGTAGCGTGTTCTTTAAGGCAACTTCGAAAGAGTCAGTATCAATACCCACTTCACGTTGAGTAATGATACAACCTCGGTGCTGATGCACAAATTCAATCGGGTCTTCGATGGTAATGATATGACCTTTGGTATTTTCATTACGATAGCCAATCAAAGACGCCAAAGAGGTTGATTTACCCGTACCTGTTGCACCTACGAAAATGATAATGCCACGTTTGGTCATCGCCAATTCTTTTAAAATCGGCGGTAATTTCAACTCATCCATCGTTGGAATGACAGTTTCGATACGACGCAGCACCATACCTGGCTGGTCACGTTGTTGAAATGCACTGACACGAAAACGAGCAGATTTACTGGTATTGCTAATGGCAAAGTTACATTCACGCGTATCGGCAAATTCCTTACGCTGCTTTTCAGACATTATCGAATGTAAAATTTGACCGACAGTCGGGCCCGGTAATTTTGTCGAGCCAATTGGCAAAATTTGCCCATTGATTTTAATCGAGGGTTCAACATCGGCTGTAATGAACAAATCCGATGCTTTTTTCTCCACCATATAATCAAGTAAGCCGTTAAAATCCATAACGATCGCCCCAAAAAAATAAAAAAATTACAAGAAAGATTCGGGTTGCTTCGCTGCAGTCCGTGCAGTCTGCGTACTAATAATGCCTTTTGCGACAAGATTTTTTAGGCTTTGATCGAGTGTGGTCATACCGTAGTTGGCACCCGTTTGAATCGCAGAATACATTTGCGCGACTTTGTTTTCACGAATCAAGTTACGGATCGCAGGTATACCGATCATGATTTCATGCGCAGCCACACGACCGCCGCCATTTTTCTTGAGTAGGGTTTGTGAAATTACGGCTTGAAGTGATTCAGATAACATGGCACGAACCATGTCTTTTTCTTCAGCAGGGAATACGTCAATCACACGGTCAATGGTTTTTGCCGCAGAGGTCGTATGTAGAGTACCGAAGACCAAGTGACCGGTTTCAGCAGCTGTCAGTGCCAAACGAATGGTTTCAAGGTCACGCATCTCACCGACTAAGATAATATCCGGGTCTTCACGCAGTGCGGAACGAAGTGCTTCGTTAAAGCCGTGGGTATCACGGTGGACTTCACGTTGGTTGACCAAGCATTTTTTAGATTCGTGTACAAATTCGATCGGGTCTTCGACCGTTAGAATATGGTCATAACGGTTGTCGTTAATGTAATCAACCATCGCAGCAAGCGTAGTTGATTTACCCGAACCCGTTGGACCAGTCACCAGTACGATGCCACGTGGATATTCACAAATATCTTTAAAGATTTGGCCCATGCCAAGATCTTCAATGGTCAATACTTTTGAAGGAATGGTACGGAAAACGGCACCAGCACCACGGTTTTGGTTAAATGCGTTCACACGGAAACGAGCCACACCAGGTACTTCAAATGAAAAGTCAGTTTCTAATTTTTCTTCGTAATCACGACGCTGTTTATCATTCATGATGTCGTAAACCAATTTGTGCACTTCTTTGTGTTCAAGAGCAGGTAGGTTAATACGACGAACTTCACCATCCACACGAATCATCGGTGGCATACCAGAAGATAAATGTAAATCCGAAGCGTTATTTTTGGCAGCAAAGGCCAATAGTTCTGTAATGTCCATAAAATCCCCGAGATAAAAATTAAATCTTAATTATTTTGATAGAATAATAAGGCTTTCCCACAGCTTAACCAACACTTAGTTGCAGGGCAATGCAAAAAAAGATGAATGAAATGAGAACCCCGTCAATGAATATACTTCAAGAAGCACGAAATCAAGTTTTGCAGCAAATTGAGCAGGCTTGCCAACTTGCGGGTCGACCACAGCAGTCAGTTGAATTGTTGGCTGTATCTAAGACGCATCCTGCTGAAATGCTAAGAGAAATGTATACAACGGGGCAACGATCATTTGGTGAAAACTATCTGCAAGAAGCGCTTGAAAAAATTGAGGCTTTGGCGGATTTAGAGATTGAATGGCATTTTATAGGTCATGTACAGCGTAATAAAACCAAACATTTGGCTTCAAGCTTTGCGTGGGTGCATGGGGTAGACCGTTTGATTATTGCGGAGCGTTTATCGAGCCAGCGAGAAGCAAGCCAAGCACCTTTGAATATTTGCCTACAAGTTAATATTGATGCGCAAGATACCAAAGATGGCTGTCAGCCGAATGAAGTTGCAGATTTGGTCGCTCAGATTTCTGCACTACCGAATTTACGCTTACGAGGACTGATGGTGATTCCTGCTCCAAACAATCCGCAAGCGTTTGCTGATGCCAAAGCGCTCTTTGAACACGTCAAAGCACAGCATGCGAAACCTGAAGATTGGGATACCTTAAGCATGGGTATGTCGGGTGATATGGTGGATGCAATTGCTGCAGGTTCAACCATGGTTCGTGTGGGTACGGCGTTGTTTGGCGCACGCGATTATTCGCAGCAATAATAAATTTAATCCTCTCTAACCCTCCTTTTTCTAAGGAGGGAATTTTCAATGCTAGGTTTATCCCACCACTTGAATGGTACTTGCACCTGCACCGATAGGATTCACCTGAATCTGCACAGGGATTCGTTCGTGCATTTCTTGTATATGCGAAATCAATACCACTTTACGGCCTTGGTTTTGCAGCTGATCTAGTGCATTCATCACCATGTGCAGGCTTGACGCATCGAGCGTGCCAAAACCCTCATCAATGAACAGGCTTTCGATTTTTGTTGTACCTGAGGCCATGCTGGCAATGGCTAAGGATAAAGCGAGCGCAGTTAAGAAGGATTCACCGCCAGAAAGTGAAGAAACTGAGCGGGTTTCACCATCCATATCATGATCGACAATGGCAAGGCTTAAGGAGTTTTCAAGGCGCTTTAAGGTATAGCGCTGAGAAAGCATCGCCAATTGTTGGTTAGCATACTCGATTAAAATATCGAGGTTGTATTGCTGTGCTAAATCACGGAATTTCTTGCCCGTTGCATCGCCCATTAAGCTCGAAATTTTATTCCAACGGTGCTCATCAGATTGGATCTGTTGAATCTGATCGGCAAATTGCTGCTGTTTTGCGACGTTGTGCTGATGTACTTCGAGTTTGAGTTTCACCTCATCACGCTGTTCCATCACTTGGGTCATTTGTTCAACCAAGCTTTGTAAGTGTGAAAGTAGGGCTTCAAATTCGATTTCAGGCTGCAGTATTAAGTGCTGCTGTAATTGCTCATCCAATGTTTTCTTAGCCGACTGTGCATCGCTAAACGCACGTTCAGCCGTGATAATTTGCTGTTTAAGCTGAAGCTCTTGTTCATGCGAAATTTCGCTCAGTTGCTGCAACAATGTTTCATTAAAATCTATATGCAGCGCTAACCATTGTTGAATACTTTGCGCAGCTGCTTCCTGTTGATTTTGCAGCTGTAGTTGCTGTGTCTGATATTTTTGCAGCGCTACTTGTGCCGTATCAAAGGCTTGGCGTAGCTGCTCAAATTGTTGACGTACCGCATTAAACTGAGTTTGCAGCTGTTGTCGGCTTTGCTCAAACTGCAATAACCATTCATGCGGTTTTTCAACAGTCATTTGGGTCATGGCAAAAATAGCTTGAATCGCAAGATCGCTATTTTGTTTACCTTCTTCTAACAGTTTCGCAATTCGTTTTTCAGCTGCCGCAATATTCTCTTGACTGAATTTTGTATGCTGTTTCGCCTGTTCCAGCTGCTGTGTTTTTTGATTCAGTTGTGTAACTAGTTCATTGCGTTGTTTTAAGGTGTGAAGGCGCTGTTGCAATTGCTCATAAATCTGTTCAGCAGCGGTGCGAGTCGATTGCTGCCATGCGTATTTTTCAGTGTCATTCAATAAAGACAAAATAGGCTGAATATTTTGTTCAGCATGCTGTACATCGGTCAGTTGCTTTGTCGTGTGCTGAATGTAGTGAGACAAAGTCTGGCTGTTTTGCTGTGCCTGTTCATGGGTTTTTAAATCAGCTTCTGTTTGCTGTAAAGACTGTTGTGTATTTTCAAGATGATGCGTTATAGCAGTTTCAATCAAGCTCAAATCTGCACTTAAATCATAAGGGATGCTCAGTGCATGAAGTGATTGCTCAAGCTGACTTTGGACATTGCTCTGTTGCGTGTTGATTGCGGTGAGTTGCTGTGCATTGGCTTCAAAAGCAGTGGACTGCTGTGTGCATTTTTTTTGTAGTTGTTGCCAAAGATCAAAGGCTACTTTTTCCTGCGCTAGCGCTTGCTGATCCTGCTGTTCTTGCAGTTTCAACAGCTCATGGGAAAGCATATCTTGGTTATGTGTATAAGGGTGCTCGGTGCTGCCACAGACCAAACAGGCTTCACCATCAATTAGATTAGCTCTAAGCTGTTCAATATTTTCTGCATGCAGTAATCGCTGCTGCTGCAACACTGTTTGCAAACTTTCTCGAGCCGATTTTTGTGTATGAAACTCAGTTTCAGCTGTGCTGCAATGCTGCTGACTCTGTGCGAGATCAGTTTGCAGTATTTGTTGTTCTTGCGATTTTTTCTGATGTTCAAGATGAATTGCGTGGTAACGTAGCCAATGACTCTTTGTCATATCCAACTGATTGAGACGATGTAATAAGTCTTCACGCGCTGCACGCAAGCCCGTAATTTTAGAGTTAAGCGCTTGGTCTTGCCCAAATTGCTGAATGAGTTGATCAAGCAGCAGCTGTTTTTGAGCTACTTGCTGCGTAGCTTGCGCAACATCACCATATTGCTGCTCAAATTGCACATAACTTTGAATAAAGCGCTGTAACGGGCTGAGATGTGCAGACAATGCTTCATCTAAAACTTGAAAGTGTGCTGTTTGCGACAGTAGGGTATTTTGCTGCGCTAACTGTTGTTCTAACTGCTGCTGTATTTGTTGCAATTGCTGTTCGGATTGAAGCAGCGGGGCATGCTGGTCTTGAAGTTTTTTGAGTTCATCTTTGACGGCAATGAGCTGATCGCCTAGCACTCGGCGGTCGGCAATCCGCGCACGCACAGATTCAATTTGATTTTGATGATCCACTTCAAATTGGTGCTGCTGTTTTTGCTGCAGATCAATCTGTTCAAATTGCGCTTTCTCATGATTAAACTGAATTTCAATAGCGTTGAATTGCTTTTGTGCCTGAGCCAATTGTGGCTGCAGCACAGTCATTTCAGTATTTAAATTATTTCGTTGAATGATGCTCGGACGGATTGACGCGAATTTTTCCAGTTGCTCCAATTGCAGCTTCTGCGGCTTCAGTGCATCAAGTTGCTGCTGTTGAACAGCCAAATATTGCTCACGCTGCTGAATATCGGTAATCAGTTTATCTTTGTGTTGAAACCATTGTTGCTGTTTGAGCAGTTGTTGTTTTTCACTATCAAGTTTTTGGTAAGACTCAGCATGACTTTGAAATTGCGCCGTGTATGAGGCAAGATCTTCATCTGATAAAATTTCAATATGTCCTAAAACATTTTCCAGCTCTTTACGCTGATTGGCAATTTGCTTGGTTTTTTCAAAGGCCAATTGACCAATTTTCCCGAAAATACTGGAATTGGTCAGATATTCCAACAGCTCGCCACGTTCATTATCACGCGCTTTTAAAAAAGCGGTCACTTCTGACTGAGCCAGTAAAACGGCACGGGTGAACTGTTCAAAACTGAGTTGAGTAATCCGTAAAATATGGCTTTCGACGGCTTTAGTTTTATCCGCAACGACACTGCCATCCGTTAAGCATTTTAATGAGCGCTGTACGCTTTGCAATTTGCCATTGGGGTTTTCACGGGCACGTTTAATTTCCCAACGTGCAGAATAGACTTTTTGGTCTTGTGCAACAAAGCTGAGCTCGGCAAAGCCTTGGCCTGTACCACGGCGTAATACGGTTTGCGGTGAGTTGGTCGGCAGCTCTGAACCATCTACATCGATGAGTTTGCCATCACTGTCTTTTAAACGCGGCACACGGTTAAACAGCGCCAAACACATGGCATCTAAAATGGTCGATTTACCTGCACCTGTTTTACCAATAATTGCCACTAAACCTGCACTGGCTAAAGGTTCAGATTCAAAATCAATAAAATGCTCACCTGCTAAAGATGCCAAGTTTTTAATACGTATAGATAAAATTTTCATGGCAATTCCTTAAGCTTTCGCATCATCTTCAAGTGATTTTTGAGCTTCATCGACCAAACTTAAAAAATCTTTCATTACGGTGTCATCAGCACCGTAACCTTGTTTTTCCCAAAGGTTTTGGAATAATTTTTCAGGCGTAGGCGGATCAAGGTTGATTGCGGCTTGCTGCTGATTATTTTGATCTGAATTTAAATAACGGCGGCTGATACGCACCAAACGATAACGGTTCGGTGCTAAAGCCTCTTCAAATTGCTGTCGTAAATTCGGTGCAGGCGGAGTGTCAGTATGATATTCAATTTCGACATATTCACGCTGATCAATATCTTCAATTTCACCGCTTGCCAAAGCGGATAACTGAGTTAAAACCTCCGCAATGCTGCCTTTGATGCGATGCAAATGTACGCTGCGCGGAATCGCTAAGGACTCCATTTGTAAGCGTGATTCATCGCTTTGAGTCGGGTCAATGCTGATCTCAAGCACTTGATGCTTATAATTGATTTCACTAAAGGACAGGGGAATCGGTGAGCCGCTATAACGGATATGAGCCTGTCCGACTTTTTGCGGTTTATGCAAATGCCCGAGCGCAACATAGTCAATCACATCATCAAACAGTGCAGTTGAAAGCGCTTCTTCATTGCCAATAATAATCGGGCGCTCTGAATCCGACGTTTCACCGCCTTGCATGTGGGCATGTGACATTAAAATTAAGGCTTGATCTGAGGTTTTACGAGATTTGGCTTCAGCAATTAATTGTTGATGTACATAGGCAATGGCATTTTGACTATTGGTGGTTTGATCATTGAAACCGGTGATCTCGGCAGCACGTAAAAAAGGTAAAGTCAGACACCATGCCACGATATTTTTTTGTTCATCATAAATTGGTAGCAGCAGTCGGTCTAAATCGAGCTGACCTTCGCTATTTTTATGGACCACGCCAACTGCTTTGGCATGGTATTTTTCTAATAATGGTTCAACTTGCTCAATACGGTAACCTGAGTCATGGTTGCCTGCGATCATCAGGGTTTGCATGTGTGGGGCACGTTCATGCGCATCCGCTAGAAACTGATACAACTGTTTTTGCGCTCTGGAAGCGGGATTGATGACATCAAAAACATCGCCTGCAATGAGCAGGGCATGTGGCTGTTTTTGTGCTATTTGTTCAAGCAGCCAATTGAGAAACTGTTCATGTTCGTAGTCACGCGAATGGTTATAGAAAAATTGTCCTAAATGCCAATCAGAAGTATGAAAAAAACGAACAGTCATGCAAGCCCCAAAAATCAAAATATTGATTGGGCTCTAAAGTATCACAGATGGTCATGTTTTCGAGGGCGATTAATCATTCATACGTCAAACTAAGTCGTTCTCGACAGGTAGAAGCTCCCCAATCAAAAACCAAGTGTTTACTGTGCATTTGGATCGACTTGCACAAGGCCAAAGGTATTGTGGTCTGGGTCTAAGAAATAGCCTTGCCAACATTGACCGGGGATCGCAAATTTTTCCATGGCAATTTGACCACTTTGCGCCAAAATTTTCTCAGAGATTTGGTCGAAATTTTCAACTTCAAAACTACAGGTAAATGCATTGGTGCCGCAGTGCGTCGGTGGAATCTGAGCAGGGCGTTCTAACAGGCCACCATGAATGCCTTGGGTTTCAATACGGAAGTACTGAATTGGCAGCCCTTCGACTGGGGTAAATGTCCAACCGAAAACTGCAGAATAAAAGGCTACTTCACGCTTTGGATCGGAACTTTGAATTTCAAAATAGCAGAGCTGGTTCATTGTTATTACTCTTTCTTTGATGGATTGCACATTTCAAATAGCAGAGATTTGAAATTAGGCTAAAAAATACCAAGAACTAGGAATATAAAATGTCGCTCTGATCTTGTATATAGATCAATTGTTGTACAGCAGGTGTATTACCTGCATTTGGGGTAGCAGGAGATGCAACATGCCAAATAATCCTTTTGATGAAGAAAAACTTGCAAATAGTATGGTGTATAAGACTTTATTAGAGTCTACATTAGCCATTCCTTGGTGTATTGATTGGGACAGTAAAACATTCAGTTATATTGGACCGCAAATTGAAAAGTTACTCGGTTGGAAGCAAAATACTTGGCGTACAGTGCAAGACTGGGCCGAGCGTATGCATGAGGAAGATCGAGATCGTGTCGTGAATACTTGTGTCGCGCAGTCGATGGCAGGTATAGATCATGAAGCAGATTATCGTGCACTTAAAGAAGATGGTTCATTTCTTTGGATACGAGATGTTGTACATGTCGTGCGTAAACCAAACGGTGATGTAGATTGTCTTGTTGGCTTTATGTTTGATATTTCCGAACGCAAAAAACAAGAAGAACAGCTACAAAAATTGCAGCGTCAGCTCGAAGAATACTCATATAAAGATGGCTTAACCGGTATTGCCAATCGCCGTTTGTTTGATGACTTTTACCTACGGGAATGGTTGAACGCCATACGCACGCAAAAGCCGCTGAGTTTAATTCTGATCGATTTGGATTATTTTAAGCAATACAATGACTTGAATGGTCATGTGATTGGGGATACCTGTCTGCGTCAAATTGCCAAAAGTTTGGAATCTTGTTGTACACGACCTCGTGATTTAGTCGCGCGTTTTGGTGGCGAGGAATTTGCTTGGATTTTACCAGAGACCAATGAGGCAGCAGCAGCAATGATGGCCGATAGAATTATGGATGCCGTGCGTGCTGCACGATTACCGCATAAAGCCTCTGCGGTGTCAGAACTCGTCACACTTAGCATGGGGGTAAAAACCATTATTCCATCAGATCTAGATAATCGAATGGAATTTTTGGATCAGGTCGATAAAAACCTCTATGTAGCGAAAAGACAGGGGCGTAATCGCTACTGTGCTGCATAACATGGATTTGCTCTTGTGACTTATTTTAAAGTCACATCAAGTTTTCAATCAGTCGATATTTTTATCGGCTGATTTTTTTTGGGTGTAGAATATAAAAATAAAATTCGTTGCTTAATGCATGAGGCACAAAATAAAAGACCGACGATTCGAGTGATGATGAAATCGTCGGTCAAAAAATCGATTTCAAATTTAAGTGATGGCTGCTGTTCATACTTAAATTCAAAATGAAGCTTATTGCTTTTAAAAAGGTCACCGAAACATTGTGGATGCCGTCCAAATCATCGGTTGCTACAGACCTTGTACCCTATATAACGTAGCCGTTTACAGATTGGTTGACATGAAAATGAAAAAAAATGCATTTTTTTTTATACTAGGTGTCAACTTCTTCTTGGGTTAGGGTTATGGTGTCTTTAACACGTTATTTTTTCTTATTTTTTTTCATTTGTTTAATCATGACCTGTATTTGCGGTGTGATCGCTGCATTATTGCCACAGGGTGTAGGCGGTATTTTAACGGTCGTACCCTACCTGATTGCCATGATCGTGGTTTTATTTCGGTTTTTAAATAAAAATCAGAGAGCACCGACACAGGCAGAGCGTAAAAAATTTACCTTAGGTTTTAGCCTGATTTTTTGGTTATATAATTTTGCTTTTGTACTTTTGGGTATCGCAATTTTTTCAAGGAAAGATCCTGAAATTTGGCAAAATTTAATGCTCTATGTTCAACATCCTCAGTTTATGAGTTTAATGGTGATCATGTTATTGCTGATGGCTATCCCTTTGTATTTAATCACCTATTGGTTTTATGGTCCGCAAGCACAGCGGATGGCTGCTCAAAAGTTTGGCGCATAAAGCTTGATCATCTGGTGATCTTGTTCTATAGATAACAGTATTATTTCATATAGATAAGAAAAAAATGATGCATCAGCCCACAGTACTGCTGACGGGTGGCAGCGGTTTTATTGGCACACATCTCATCAAGACACTTTTAGCTGCGGATTATAAAGTGATTGGGCTCAGTCGTAAGGCTGGGCGTATTTCTAAATCGCCAAATTTAACTTGGGTACAGCAGCTCGATCAAATTCCTCATGACCGAATTGATTATGTGATTAATCTTGCAGGTGAAAGTATCGGGAAAGGGCGCTGGACAGAAACACGTAAACAGCAATTATTAGAAAGTCGGGTCAAAACCACGGAAGTACTGTATCAATACTTACGTAAACGTAAAATTTTTCCGAAATGCATTATTTCAGGTTCAGCTGTTGGCTACTATGGCATTGATATTGAAGAACAATGGACAAAGGTGTGCGATGAAAATGCTGCACCACAAGCCATTTTTATGTCAGAGCTATGCCAACGTTGGGAGCAAGTCACACGCCAATTTCCTGAACAAAATACCATCATCACACGACTAGGTGTGGTCTTGGCTGAAGGTGGTGGGATCTTACCGCAAATGTTGCGACCTATTCAGTTCAATTTGGTCAACAAAATAGGTTCCGGTCGGCAGCCATTTGTGTGGATACACATACAAGATGTGATCCGAAGTATGCTGTTTTTAATGAAACAAGCAGAGAAAAAACATGCATTGCTTGAACCCACGCCAATCGATCCGCATATTTATAATTTAGTTGCACCGGAAAAATCGACGCAGGCTCAGTTTGCGCAGATTGCAGCACGTCAATTAGCCAAAAAGCCATGGCTCAATGTGCCTGCAATTGTTTTTAAAATTTTATTGGGTGAGCAATCGCAATTAATTTTAAATGGTCAACTGGTTCAGCCGGCCGCATTATTACAGCAAGGCTTTGAGTTTAAATTTCCGACGTTAAAAGAAGCCTTACAGGATTTATTGGCTTAGTTGAATTTGACGTATTGACCATTATTCGACGCTTAACAATGCATCTTGAAATAGGCGAGTTGGACTATAGTTGTCTGCATTGAATGAAGGTGTTTCCCCAGTCATTAGTTCAGCCAATAACTGAGCTGAAGCTGGTCCCATGCATAAACCATTTCTAAAATGCCCAAAGTTTGCCCAAAGATTGTCGAAATTTGGCATCTGCCCAATATACGGAATCCCTTCAGGGGAAGATGGACGCAAGCCAGCCCAAGACTTCACAATTGGAAAGTTGGCAAGCTCTGGCACCATGTCAAAGCAAGATTCTTGAATATGCCGCAAGGTTGCATCTGTGGTCTGAGTATCAAAGCCACATTGGCGCATACTTGAGCCGCAAACAACATGACCATCTTGGCGTGGAATTAAGTACATGACTTTATTCATGCACATGGTCGGTAACCAATTCTGCGGGGTTTTAAAGAGAAGCATTTGTCCTTGTACGGGTTGTACTGGTATCTCAATGTCTAGTTGTTCACTCCATGCGGCTGACCAAGCGCCCGTGGCAATAACGAATTGATCAGCTGTATGTTGTTTGCCATCTGCGGTGGTGATGGACTGGATACGATTGTCCGAACGGTTTAATTGGCGGATCGGGCAATGTTCATAAATCTGAACTTTGGGATGCTGCTGTAAATAAGCCGTTAATGACTGCAAAAGTCGCGGATTACGGATGTTGGCTAATTGCGAAAAATAAATGCCATGTGCAAAGCGTGCTGAAATGTGAGGATTAATCTGCTCAATTTGCTCGGATTGTAAATAATCCGCCTGTTGCATAGGGTCTTGATGCAAACGGGCATAATCCAAGCCGATTTCAAAATCATCTTCATCAAAAATCAGCATGCCAGTTTCATGAATTTCAAAATCAATCCCAGTCATAGGTTTTAATTTTTCATTCCATTTTTGGTAGCTCTGCTTGCCATAACGTGCAAGCGCATTGACTTCATTGGGATAGCGCCAAGGATACATCGGGGAGAGGATGCCACCGCCAGCCCATGATGCGGCGGAACCTGTGCGTTGTTGGTCGAAAATTGTCACCGTACAACCACGTTCAACCAATTCCAATGCGGTGAGTAAACCACTAACACCCGCCCCAATAATGGCAATATTCATGTTCTTTTAACCAATGAATGTATGAGTTTGATCTAAACTTCAGCAACGCCGAAGTTTTTCGTCCATGACTGTTTTTAAAATTTTACAGATATAAAAAAGCCTTCCTGAATGTCACCATTACAGGAAGGCTTTGCGAATTATTTCATGTCTTTCAGCATGAGTGCTGCATCTTCAGCAAAGTAAGTCCAGATGCCATCTGCACCTGCGCGGCGGCAACTCATCAGCGATTCGATAATCACGCTATCAGACAACCAACCATTTTGAATGGCACCTGCCAACATGGCGTATTCGCCACTCACTTGATAGACAAAAGTTGGAACACCGAAGTTATCTTTGACCTCACGGACGATATCTAAATATGGCATACCTGGTTTTACAATCACCATGTCGGCGCCTTCTTGAATATCGAGTGCGATTTCATGTAGCGCTTCTGCACGGTTACCGATGTCCATTTGGTAATTGTATTTATTGCCACCTTTGAGGTTGCTTGAAGAACCTACCGCATCACGGAATGGACCATAGAAGCTAGACGCATATTTTGCAGAATAGGCCATGATGTTGGTATAGATATGGCCATTGGCTTCAAGCGCTTGGCGGATTGCACCGATACGACCATCCATCATGTCACTTGGTGCAACCACATCTACACCTGCTTCAGCATGGCTGAGTGCTTGCTTAATTAAGCATTCCACAGTTTCATCATTTAACACATAGCCTGTGTCATCGATAATGCCGTCTTGACCATGCGTGGTATATGGGTCGAGTGCACCATCACTGATTAAGACCATTTCAGGCAGTTCTTTTTTCAGTAATCGGATGGTGCTTTGGACTAAGCCATCTTCACGCCAAGCTGCTTCAGCCGTTAGGCTTTTATCTTCCTGTGGGGTAACGGGGAACAAAGCTAATTTTGAAACACCCAATTCGAGTAAACGTTCTGCCTTTTTTAGTAACAAGTCAGCAGATAAACGTTGTACGTTTGGCATGCTTGGAATGTCTTGAGTTTGTTGCTGGCCTGGCAACACAAATACTGGATAAATGAGATGATCAGTCGTCAGTTGAGTTTCACGCACCATGGCACGAAGCTGGTCATTTTTACGAATGCGACGCATGCGGGTGGCAGGAAAAGCTGGACGATTGAACGTATAGGTCATAACAATCTCATTGATCAGTATTAAACTTTGACTATTGTAGACGCATAATGAGGGTTTGGCGCACCCCGTATTATTTTTTTATTCAATGACAGCGATTCGAGTAGGCTATGACAGATGTAAATAAGAGTTGGACCGGTAATATTGACCTAAACTCGAAGATTGAAATCGATACTTTATTAAATAACATTGCTCAAGCATTTAACAGCTCCCCATTTTTTGTACACAATGCCATGAAAATGACGGTGATTGATGGTCAGATCGAAGCACGTGTGGATATGGCCAGTAATTTAATTGGAAATGTCGCATTCCAAATTTTACATGGTGGTGTCGCGGCAACCTTACTCGACAGTATCGGTGGTATCTCTGCAATGGCAGAGCTATATAAAAAAGCGTCTGTAGAAGATATGGCTGAAACCAGCAAAAAGGTGTCTCGCTTAGCCACTGTCGATATGCGTGTGGATTATTTGGCGCCGGGACGTGGGCAGTATTTTGTTGCACGAGCTGAAACCTTACGTTTAGGTCGTAAGGGCTGCACCATGCGTATGACCATGATCAATGATGAAGGTAAAGCGATTGCAACAGCGATTGCATCGTATGCCTATTAAGCCATTTTTAAGTTAACACATTCAAAATGATGAAAAAATAAAGTCCAGTATTGGCAGCAGGGCATGATTTTATCCTGTTGCCGACGAAAAAAAGACTGACGAGTTACATTTTCTATTCTCAGAATATGATTTTTTAGCTTTAAAATGCCGGAAAATTGAAGAAGATAGACTTTCTCACGACACCATTATCTGACAGCAAAGTCGACATGCTTTGCAAAGCTCATGATGCCATGACCAAGTCTGCTAGATTTAGGACAAATCTATGACAGATACCGTTAGTAACCTGCCAGAAACTCCATCTACAGAGCAGCCCACCGATCAGGAACTAAAAGCACGCAGAAAAAAAAGCCTTGGTATAGTGGCTATATTGATCGTGATTGCTTTGGTGATGTATTTGATTTGGTCAATATTTCTAAATCATTCCGTCAGTACCGATAATGCCTATGTCGGTGCAGAAACAGCGTCGATTACCTCAATGGTTACGGGGCAAGTGGCAGATGTTTTGGT
Source organism: Acinetobacter amyesii (assembly GCF_002018365.1). Taxonomy (GTDB): domain Bacteria; phylum Pseudomonadota; class Gammaproteobacteria; order Pseudomonadales; family Moraxellaceae; genus Acinetobacter; species Acinetobacter amyesii. The sequence goes on along the minus strand of NZ_MVKX01000004.1, from coordinate 218,659 downwards.
GAGTGATACGCAGCAAGTGAAAAAAGGCGATGTGCTTGTTCGCATTGATGCTCGTGATGCTGAAATTGCCTTAGCTCAGGCACAGGCTGAATTGCTCAAGGCGAAACGCCAATACAAACAAACTGCGGCGAATAGTAGTTCTTTAAACTCGCAAATCTTTGTCAGTGATGATGCAATTCATAGTGCAAGCGCACAAGTGGCGAAGGCACAAGCCGATCTGAATAAAGCACAAGATGAATTACAACGTCGTCAACAATTGGCAGCTTCTGGTGCGATTTCTAAAGAAGAATTAAGCACAGCGCAAAGTGCTGTGAATACCGCTAAAGCCAGTTTTGATGTGGCCCAAGCAGGACTTGCTCAAGCCAAATCCAGTCAAAAAGCGGCACAAAGTAATAAAGCCGCAAATGATGCATTAATTCAAGACAGCAATGAAAACTCAACCCCAGATGTTTTAGTTGCGCAAGCACGTCTACAACAAGCTCAGTTGGACTTAGAACGTACACAAATCAAAGCACCCTTTGATGGTGTGGTGACACGTCGCAATATTCAAGTTGGGCAACGCATTGCACCGGGAACGTCATTAATGATGGTAGTTCCAGTCTCTCAGTTATATGTCGATGCTAACTTTAAAGAAAGTCAATTGGCAGGGGTGCAAGCGGGTCAAAAAGTTGAACTGACGTCTGATCTGTATGGCGATAAAGTTAAATTTAATGGCACAGTGACCGGTTTTTCTGGTGGCACAGGTTCAGCATTTGCTTTGATTCCTGCACAAAATGCCACAGGAAACTGGATTAAAGTGGTTCAGCGTTTACCTGTGAGGATACGTTTAGATCCAAAAGAGTTGGCAGAACACCCACTCCGTGTGGGGCTGTCTATGGAAGCGACGATTGACCTGAAATCGAAGTAATTGCCTATGAATCAGCAAATGCAAATGACTGACCTGAAAGGTGGTCGTCTGATTCTCGCTGCCTTGGTCTTGGCATTGGCAAACTTTATGGTTGTGCTCGACATGACCATTGCCAATGTATCAGTGCCGCATATTACCGGTAGCCTTGCAGTATCGGCATCCCAAGGGACATGGGTCATTACTTCCTATGCCGTGGCAGAAGCGATTTGTGTGCCATTAACCGGTTGGCTCGCTGGGCGCTTTGGTTCTGTACGAGTTTTTGTGATCAGCTTGTTTGGCTTTACGGTATTTTCAATACTGTGTGGTTTATCGACCAGTTTGGAAATGTTAGTGTTTTGCCGAATTGGGCAAGGCTTGTTTGGTGGCCCGATTATGCCACTGAGCCAAACGTTGTTAATGCGCATTTTTCCTCCTGAAAAGCAATCGCAAGCCATGGGGATGTGGGCAATGACCACTGTGGTTGGCCCCATTTTAGGTCCAATTTTGGGTGGTACGATCAGTGATAATTTATCTTGGCATTGGATTTTCTTTATCAATATTCCTGTCGGGATCGGTTGTGCTATCGCAGCGATGCGCTTACTAAAAACGGCTGAAACTCCAACACAGAAATTGAAAATTGACCGCGGTGGTTTGCTGCTGTTGGTGTTGTGGATCGGTGCCTTGCAATTGATGTTGGACTTAGGCCATGAACGAGATTGGTTTAATAATCCATTTATTGTAGTACTGGCACTGACGGCATTTGTTGGGCTGATTATTTTCACGATTTGGGAGCTGACTGAGCGGCATCCTGTGGTAAATATACTGCTGTTTAAGTACCGAAGTTTTACCATTTCTGTCTTGGCTTTGGCCTTTGGTTTTGGTGCCTTCTTTGGCAGTATTGTCCTGATTCCGCAGTGGTTACAAATCAACTTGGGCTATACCGCAACGTGGGCAGGTTATCTCACTGCAACGATGGGCGTCGGTAGTTTGACCATGTCGCCAATTGTTGCGAAGCTTGCAACCAAATACGATCAACGTGCTTTGGCGAGTTTTGGTTTAAGTATCTTGGGTGGTGTAACCCTTATGCGCGCCTTTTGGACAACGGATGCAGACTTTATGGCTTTGGCTTTGCCGCAAATATTACAAGGTTTTGCCGTGCCATTTTTCTTTATTCCTTTGTCCAATATGGCCTTGGCATCGGTATTGCCACAAGATATGGCATCTGCGGCAGGTCTGATGAACTTCTTAAGAACCATGGCTGGGGCGATTGGAGCGTCGATTGCAGTAACCATTTGGGATGATCACACCAAAGTCGCACGCAGTGAAATGGTCAGTAATTTACATGTTACTGAGGTACAAAACACCTTGGTGAATAATGGAATGAGTTCAGAAGCTGCTTTGGGATATATCTCCAGTTTGGTGGATAAAGAAGCCTTAACGCTTTCAGCCAATCATGTGTTTTTAGTCTTGGCGGGTGTCTTTATATTCGCTGCACTGATCATTTGGCTCTGTCCGCGACCTAAAGCAGGTGTGGGTGGCAGTCATGTACACTAAATAACATCAAGTATAAAAAACCGCTCATTCGAGCGGTTTTTTATTGCATACTGCGTGGATTAGAAAAATTAAAGGTCCGAGCGCGCCCGTTTGAGTGCAGATTGCCACTGAGCCAAATGAAATTCACGTTGATCAGCATTCATTTTTGGTTCAAAAGCACGTTCTAATTGCCATGATGCAGCAATTTCATCGAGATTTGAAAACACACCCGCTTTGAGTCCAGCCATCGCGGCAGCACCCCATGCAGTTGATTCTAAAAGTTTAGGACGCAGTACAGGCACATTTAAAATATCGGCCTGAAATTGCATCAGCATATCATTGCTACTGGCACCGCCATCGACCCGGAGTTCTTTAAGTGGACTAGACAGGTCGGACTGCATGGCGGTTAATACATCAGACACTTGAAAGGCAATGGCCTCTAGGGCGGCACGAGCTATGTGGGATTTATTGGTACCTCGTGACATTCCACAGAGGAGGGCGCGGGCATCACTGTCCCAATGCGGAGCACCTAGTCCAGTAAAGGCTGGAACCAAAACCACGCCATCGGTATGTTCCACTTGGCATGCGAGTTTTTCAACATCACTGCTTTTTTGAATAATCCCTAAACCATCTCTTAGCCATTGCACGATTGCGCCAGCCATAAACACACTGCCTTCTAGTGCATAATGGGTTTGACCTTGAGCTTGCCATGCAAGGGTTGATAGTAATTTATTGTGGCTATATTGAACTTCAGTGCCGGTGTTGAAGAGCATGAAACAGCCTGTACCATAGGTATTTTTTGCTGTTCCTGCGTCAAAGCATGATTGTCCAAATAACGCAGATTGCTGATCACCTAAAATGCCGGTAATGGGAATGTTTGCGCCAAGTAAACCTGTCGCGGTATCTGCAATATATTCATCTGAACTAATGATTTTAGGAAGGACCGACAGAGGAATATCGAATAATTCTAAGAGTTCTTCATCCCAAGCTTGTTGCTGTAAGTTCATCAGCATGGTTCGTGAGGCATTGCTAGCTTCAATCACGTGCTCTGCACCTTGTGTTAGATTCCACACCAACCAACTATCAATTGTGCCGAAAGCCAAATGACCTTGCTCAGCGAGTTCACGTAGACCTTGAATGTGTTCTAATAACCAGACCAATTTTCCAGCACTAAAATAGGGGTCGATACGTAAACCGGTCTTTTTGTGAATGAGGTCATTGAGGTTTTGTTGAGTTAGTTGCCCACACCACTCGGTTGCACGACGGTCTTGCCAAACAATTGCAGGAGCAAGTGGTTGACCTGTGCGTTTATCCCAAACCACAGTGGTCTCACGTTGATTGGTCAGTCCAATGGCTTTGATATCTTTGGCAAGGATACGAGCAGAAGCGAGCGCTTGTTGCACGACAGCAATTTGGGTACTCCAAATTTCTTGAGCATCTTGCTCCACCCAGCCCGAATGTGGGGTTTGAATATGGGTTTCACGTTGAGCTGTAGCTTGAACTTGTCCATGTTCGTTAAAAATGATCGCACGACTGGAAGTCGTTCCTTGATCGAGTGCCAATAAATAGCTCATATCTTTTTCTTTTGCGGTCTTGAAAAATAAAATATTAACGCAATTATGTAATTAAGCGCAGATCTATGTGTAATTGTTTTGAAATTGCATCGCAATTTTTTGCAGTTATGCTATGATGACGCTACTTTGGGGATGTTTCTGGCTTCGACGCTGGTGATGAAACTCATAGATGCATGTCGAGAGCGCATTTTCTCTCGTAAATCAAATTTGCATATTTTAGTCGCAAACGACGAAACTTACGCTCTAGCTGCCTAAGGGCAGCTTGTCCGCATCCCTGAATACTTGTGGTTAGGGGTCCCGACTGAAGCGAACGCACACAAGTCCGTATAAGATCAAGCCTTGGGGTCTTATACTAAATCTTAAAGGATCGCGATTTGTACCCTGTTCGTCGGGTCACAAAGAGCTAAATCAATAGACGATATCTAAGCATGTAGTATTCTCGAGCGTAGTGCTGGCGGACGCGGGTTCAACTCCCGCCATCTCCACCAAAATTCAAAAAGCCTTAAATCTTATTGATTTAAGGCTTTTTTATTGCCAGTTTATAAATTCTTTACGAGTTAAAAGACTACATCTTATATCACTGCATGTATCACATAAAAAAATAAAAATTTCATGCAGTGGTCAATTTTATAAAATAAAAATATTCAAGATTAAAAATACATCTTATATGGCTAATTAATAAAATATATCTAGTAAGGAAAACTTGAAGCACTAACACGGAAAAGGGAAATTGCCTTCACAAGTGATTGATTCATACTGAAACTGTAGTAAACAGAGGACACTTCAGATGAAACATACACGCATTAGAACTTTTAATACAAAAGCAACTTACCCAGAACAAAATTTAGATAATGACTTATGCCAAGCGGTTGTTGCACGCGGCAGCACAGTGTTCTTACGCGGTCAAATTGGACAAAACCTAGATACATCTGAAAGCGTATGCATTGGCGATGCAGCGGGCCAAGCAGAACAAGCCATGTATAACATTAAGATGCTGCTCGAAGAAGCCGGCGGTGAACTTGAAGATATTTGCAAAATCACAATCTATATTATTGATCCGCGCTACCGTGAAGATGTTTACCGTGTCGTTGGTAAATGGCTGAAAGGTGTGTTCCCAGTTTCAACAGGCATTGTCGTTTCGGCGCTTGCCCGCCCTGAATGGCTGGTTGAAATTGATGCAACTGCAGTTATTCCTGACTAAGTAAAAGGAGGAACGCAGCCTATGACATTTTCAATTATTGCCCGCTGTCATAAAACGGGGCAATTTGGAGGAGCGATCAGCTCTTCTTCTCCAGCTGTTGCATCGCGGTGCATTCAAGCCAAGGCCGGTGTGGGTGTTGCAACATCTCAGAACATTACAGATCCATACTTGGCAAATATTTTGCTAGATATGACCAAATATGATCTGGCGCCAGACGATGCGATTGCTGAATTGGTCAAAAATACCGACTTTATTGAGTATCGACAGCTGACGGTTTTAAATTTTGATGAAAAGCCTGCTGCATTTAGCGGCAAATATACATTAGGTGTTCATTCTCAGTGCGTAGGAGAGCATGCTGTTGGTGCGGGAAATCTGCTTGCAAATGAAGATGTTCCTCAGGCCATGGTTGACGCTTTTCATCAGGCATCCGGTAGTTTGGCAGAGCGTTTGCTTATAGCACTGCAAGCTGGTTTAGATGCAGGCGGCGAAGCTGGCCCAGTTCATTCAGCAGGTATTCTAGTGGTCGATAAACTGGAATGGCCTGTGATTAATCTTCGGGTTGATTGGTCTGAAACTCCAATTGAGGACTTGTATCAGCTTTGGAAAGTGTATGAACCGCAAGTTGAGGATTATGTTGCACGGGCTTTAGATCCATCCAGCTCTCCAAGCTATGGTGTACCGGGCGATGAATAATGCTTAGCCTGCGCTGAAAAGGACGCGGCATTGTTAAATCGAATTTCTTTACGTCAAATGCAATATTTTGTTGCGACAGCTGAAAGCGGCAGCATTATTATTGCATCTGAAAAAATTCACGTTTCTTCACCTTCTATTTCAGCGGCGATTGCCCACATAGAATCTGAATTGCAAGTACAGCTGTTTATTCGCCAACATGCAAAAGGCTTAATGCTGACTAGCATTGGCGAAAAAGTCATGCAGGAATGCAAATTCATTTTAAGTCAGGCGAGCAGCTTATATGCTTTGGCTGCTGACTTTTCAGGTTCTATCCGTGGGCCCTTAAAGCTCGGCTGCTTTACTGCATTTTCACCCATGATCTATGCAGAAATCATTCATGGTTTTGCCAATTTATATAAAAATGTCACTTTAGAGCTGAGTGAGGATGACCAGCAGATTTTGTTGAGCCAGCTGGCACGAAATGAGCTGGATGTCGCACTGACTTATGATTTAAATATTGATCATGACCTGATTAATTTCGAACCTTTGGCCGTGCTGCCACCGCATGTTTTGGTCAGTGAAGCACATCCTTTAGCAAAAAATGTGGCGGTGACTTTAGAAGAACTAGCAGAACTGCCGATGGTGCTTTTAGATATGCCTTTCAGTAATGATTACTTTATTTCATTGTTCCGTAAGCATAAGTTAAGCCCGTTGGTGGCGCATACTTCGCGCCATGTGGATGTTGTGCGCTCGATGGTAGCCAATAATCTGGGCTATACCATTTTAAATGTGCGCCCGAAAAATAATTATTCATTAGACGGCAAGCGACTCGTCCGCTTACGTATTGCAGGTGACAACCGTCCGATGAAAATTGGTTTGGCGACTGCAAAAAATGCAAATCTGAATACGGTGTCGCAGGCATTCATCAGCCGCTGCCGTGCATTCCTTTCTAATCAATACATACCCGGTATGGGCGATGCGCATTTCTTTGATCCGCATGTTAAGACAAAGCCTGTACTGGAAGAGGCATAAACAGTGACTGAAATAAACAGCATACAGCTGTTAGACAAATTGATTTCTTTTGATACGACATCTTATAAAAGCAATTTAGCGTTTATTTTTTATGTTCAAAAATTATTTGAGCAAAACGGTATTGTTACAGAACTGAATTTTAATGCAGAACAGAGCAAGGCTAATTTATTGGCCAGTGTTGGACCGCGTGATCAGGCAGGCATTCTTTTGTCTGGCCACTCAGATGTTGTACCGGTAGAAGGGCAGCAGTGGGATTCGCCAGCCTTTGAAGCGACACATAAAGACGGCAAAATTATTGGCCGCGGTACAGCGGATATGAAGGGCTTTTTAGCATGTGCCATTATTGCTATGTTGAAAGCATCAAAATTAGAGCTCCGTCGTCCGCTGCATTTGTGTATTTCTTATGATGAGGAAATAGGCTGTATTGGTGTACGCGGAATTTTAGATCAACTGGCTTCCACGATTATTTCCCCCATCTTATGTGTGATTGGTGAGCCGACCATGATGCAGTTGGCATTGGCGCATAAAGGCAAAACGGTATTCCGCGCCCGCTGCTGCGGTGAAGAGGGGCATTCGGCTTTAGCGCCTAATTATGTCAATGCGATCCATGTGGCTAGCCAACTGGTGACCTCTTTGCAAACCATTCAGCAGAACCTCCGTCAACAAGGGCATCAGGACGCGGGCTATGACATTCCTTACAGCACAGTGCATGTGGGTAAGATTAATGGCGGGACTGCGCTGAATATTGTGCCAAACAGCTGTGTGTTGGATTATGAAATCCGCCATTTGGCAGAGGACAGCAGCAGTCTTATTCAAGAGCAGATATTAAGTCAAATACAGGATGACTTCCGCAGTCACATTGAGGTTGAAGAAGTTAACCAATATCCAGGGCTGAAAACCTCCAAAACCATTGAGGCGGTTCAGTTTATTCAAAGTCTGCTGCCAGATGAAACTGCTATAGGCAATATTTCATTTGGTACTGAGGGCGGATTGTTCCAAGGGGCGCTGTATTGCCCTGTGGTGGTTTGTGGTCCGGGGGATATCGCGGTAGCGCATAAACCGAATGAATATGTAGATATAGATCAGCTGCAGCAGTGTGATATTTTCTTAGAAAAGCTTTATATGAGTTTAAGGGTATAATCAGCTTTGATTTATAATGCCTAAGTTATTTAAAATAAAATTTGTATTTATATTTGTTTTTAGATCATTATATAAAGGTAACTACAGTGTTTATTATAAATGCTGTACAGGTGCACATTTTAAAAAGGTCAGTTATCTGGCCTTTTTTATTGCTTAATTATTTCTGTATTAAGACCTCAATTTTTCAAAATTACTTATTCATTCAAAGTTCGCTATAACAAAGGAAATAGAACAGAATCATGCGAGTGGGGTATTGAATGGATTTTAATTGGTCTTATACATTCAGTTTGTTTTCACATAAAAACTTTTGGGCCGCAACTTGGACCGTCATTGAACTCAGCGTATTGGTTTGGGTGGTCGGCATTGTATTGGGCTTTGTACTGGCGTTGGGTAAACAATCTAGATTCAAGCCTTTGGCATGGTCGAGTGATCTTTATATTTGGTTCTTTAGAAGTTTACCGCTGTTGGTTCTGCTGGTATTTGTTTATAACCTGCCGCAAATTTTCCCAGCTTCCAGTGTACTTTTGGCGTCGCCATTTATTGCAGGCCTGATTGCTATGACTTTAAGTGAAGCGGCTTATATTGCAGAGATTCACCGTGGCGGTCTAACTGCGGTGCATAAGGGGCAAATTGAAGCAGGCAAAGCACTGGGCATGAAATACTCAGGCATTCAGCGTTTAGTGGTGATTCCACAAGCCTTTCGTGTTGCGCTTCCAGCATTGGGAAATGAATATGTTTCCATTGTAAAACTGACGTCTTTGGTTTCGGTCATTTCACTTACTGAAATTTTATTGGTCGGTCAGCGCTTATATACCCAAAACTTTTTGGTGATGGAAACTATGCTGGCTGTGGCTTTCTACTATGTGCTGATCGTGACCGTCTTTGGCTGGCTGCTCGGCTGGTTTGAACGCCGTATTGATATTACGAACCGTAAACCAGAGATGCTGGCAGATAATGATCCGCTGCTGCAGCTGCCGCAAGCGTCGGTGCGTGCGCGTAAAGAGATCAATACTGAACGCAATGGCGAATATGCACTGGAAGCGATTGATATTCATAAAGCCTATGGCGAGCATGAAGTCCTGAAAGGGATTGATTTAAAAGTTAAATGGGGGGAGGTTATTTCCGTTATTGGGCCATCGGGTTCAGGTAAGACGACATTTATTCGTACTTTAAATGGCTTAGAAAGCTTGAATAAAGGTACAGTCAATTTATTGGGTCAGCCTTTCTTAAAAGATCAGGAATTAACTGAGGAATCGCCTGCATATAAACAGCAAATTGTAAATGTCGGAATGGTGTTCCAAAGCTTCAACCTGTTTCCGCATAAAACGATTTTGGAAAATGTCATGCTTGCACCGCTGTATCACAAGCGCGGTACGGTGCTGGATAACAAAATTACGGCTTTAGCGATGCTGGAAAAAGTCGGTATGAAAATGCATGCCAATAAGTTTCCGCACCAGCTTTCAGGCGGTCAGCAGCAGCGTGTGGCGATTGCCCGTGCGCTAGCCATGCAGCCATCGATTATTCTGTTTGATGAACCGACTTCAGCATTAGATCCTGAATTGGTCAATGAAGTGCTGAAAGTGATTGAAGAATTGGCGCAAGAAGGCTTAACCATGATTATTGTGACCCATGAAATGCGCTTTGCTTTTAAAGTATCTGACCGTGTAATGTTTATGGAAAATGGTCATGTGGTATTAAATGATACACCAGAAGCATTAATGCAGTCTGATAATGAGCGGTTCCAAAAATTTATTGCCAAGGATTAACTTTTTATAAAACCTCTAAATAGTATTTCTATTTAAATTAAAGAAAGCAGTCATTATTGGCTGCTTTTTTTATATTTTAATCGCTAAATTTTAAATTCTATTTTTATAAAGCTTTGCATAAAAAAATCCAAATCGGATTCTGTATATGTTTGTTCTATATTCAAATGACAGATAAACATAAAGAGTTGGGTGGATGGGGTATGAAAAATAAATCAATGTTCATTGGGGCTATTGTTGGCGGTTTACTATTGGCTGGCTGCTCGAAACAGTCAGAACCAACTGCAGATTCGGCAGCGCCGGCAGCAGAAAAACGTTTGGTAACTGTAGGTTCAGACCTGACTTTCCCTCCATACGAGTATTTGAAAGATGGCGTGCCAAGCGGTGTCAGCGTTGAAATTATGGAAAAGATTGCTGAAGTTGACGGTAGCTATAAGGCAGACTGGGTGGATACACGCTGGGCGAATCTGATCCCTGGTTTGAAAGGCGAAAAGTACGATATTTTATTTTCATCTATGTACATCACGCCTGAGCGTCTTGAACAGATTGATATGATCCCTTACTACAAAACAGATATTTCCTTGCTGGTGCGTCATGATTCCAAGCTTGCACCTAAAGGGCCAAATGATTTGTGTGGCGCTGTAGTGGGGGTAATGAAAGGTACTGCATTCTCAACTCAGGCACATGAAATTTCAGCGAAAAACTGTGTAGCAAATGGTAAGAAAGCGCTGATGATCCGTGAGTTTGAAACATCGCCGCAAACCACGCAGGCGCTATTAGCGCATGCTGTAGAAATCCAATATGACGATGCCGCAGTCATGAAAGCGGCTGAAACCAACTTAGCTGGCAAAGTGAAGATTACATCGACAGAACAATTCTTCCCGACAGTAGGTGGTATTGGCATCCGTAAAGGCGATACCGAAACGTATAAGCTCGTTGAGGAAGGTTTGAACCGGATTAAAGCCTCAGGCGAATATGAAGAAATTTTGACTGCATATGGCTTAAAAGCACCGACTGAAGAAGACATTGCAGCAGTAATGAATAAATAAAAGTGAATAGGATGAGCAAATGTTAAATCAAAACCAAATTGAACAATTTCACCGTGACGGTTTTTTAGTTGTCGAAAATGTCGTAAATGCTGCTGAATTACAGGGTTTACGTCAGCAGTTGGAAGCATGGATTGACGAAAGCCGAGGCTTTGCTGAAGCTTATGGAGAAACCATTGATGGACGCTCGCGCTTTGATGTCGATCCTGCGGATCACAGCTCAGAACATCCTGCACTGCGCCGTGTCAGTTCACCGACCGAAATTTCAGATGCATATTTTGAAACAGCCATTCATTCTAATATGGCGCAAATGGCTGGAGAGCTCATTGGAGGCAGCGGCACTCGTTTTCATCACAGTAAAGTAAATGCCAAACTGCCGCATACAGCGACCACTGTGAAATGGCATCAAGACTTTCCATTCACGCCGCATACCAATGATGACATGATCACAGCGTTATTGATGGTGGGTGAGGTGACAGAAGATAATGGCCCGCTGCAGGTGATTCCAGGCAGCCATAAGGGCGAGTTGTATAACCACTGGCAAGATGGCCGCTTTACCGGCAAAGTGGAAGATGAAGTCGAGACGGAGCAGTGCCAAAAATTTGTGTCTTGCACAGGCCCTGCAGGCTCAGTCTGTTTCATGCATACCCGTTTGCTGCATGCATCTGGTGCAAACAATACTGAGTTGCCGCGCTATTTATTCATTACGGTATATGCAGCAGAAGATGCGGTGGCTTTGTCAGATAACCCGCTGCCAAGCGTGCACCAAGGGCAATTGGTTTATGGACAAGAAAGCGGGCAAGTACGTATGACAGCGAATCAGTTGAAAATGCCGCAAAAACCTAAAGGGGCCTCTTTCTTTGTACAGCAAGCTGGTTTAGAAATGGCTTAACAAATTTAAAACCAAAGTAAAAAAAGAGCTTCAATTGAAGCTCTTTTTTTTTGCTTTAGTTTTGTTAATCCATAAAGCTTGGATCTTCAGCTGCCAAAATTTCTTTCATTTCTTCGAAATGTGCGATGCTGAAATCTTCAATTTTTTCCCAATCCTGCGCTGTTTTTTCTGCCACAGCATCATCCAAAATATTTAAGGTTTGACTAGTGGAATAGGCATGAATCAGGATTTGACTTGAGCGCTCAAAGGTATACATATCATCAAAAGCCAGACCAATATCATGTGAGCCGATCAGTACTCCGTGGTTGCCCATCAGCAGTCGGGTATTGGTTTGCAGCAGCTGAGCAAGACGCTGACCTTCTGCAGTTTGATCTGCCATGCCTGAATAATGTGAATCATAAGAAACACGGTTAAAGTAGCGTGCGCTGTTTTGCTCAATCGGCAGCAAGGTCGGATTTTTTAGGCAGGAAAGCGCAGTTGCATAAATCGGGTGTAAATGCATGATGACCTTAATATCAGGGCGCAGCTTATGAATTTGGCCATGAATGGCCCATGCTGTTGAGTCTATTTTACCCTTCTCAAAACTGCCTGCATCATCGGCATGGACCAAGATTAAATCACTGGCCTTTACCTTAGAAAAATGTACCCATTTCGGATTAAGTAAAAAAGATTTTCCGTCCTCTGAAACAGCGGCGCTGAAGTGGTTGGCGACTGCCTCATGCATGCCTAATTTTGCACTCAAACGCAGTGCTGCTGCGAGGTCTATACGAATTTGCTGTTCTGTTTTCATCATATTGCTCTGCTTAGAATATGAGAAAAGTCTATTACTGTTTAATCAAAAGCTTGCATCGCTTTTTTTGGAGTATTGCGTAGGAATTTCAAAATTACAATCTCGAAAAATCTCACGTATAACAGTTCTAAAACGTACATAAAGTACTCAAGGAGTGTTGCAGTGAGTGTAATGTTAAAAGTGAAACCATTAGTAGCAGCGGCATGTTTGATTTGGGGTTTAACTGCCTGCAGTAAAAGTGCGGATACAGCATCATCAGCGGCATCGGCTTCCGATGCGGCAGCTGCAGGCCAGACCTATCAAATAGGCAGTGATATGACATTCCCGCCATTTGAATATATGGAAAATGACAAACCTGCTGGTTTTGACATTGATGTAGCCAATCAAATCTTTGCACATTCAAATGCTCAAGCAAATTTTATCGACAGCCGTTTTTCTAACTTGATTACGGGTTTGGAAGCGAAAAAATTTGATTTAGTGATGTCAGGTTTATACATCACCAAAGAGCGTTTAGAAAAAGTGGATATGGTTCCGTATTACATGACGACAGAGGCTTTGCTCGCATTGGCAGATTCTGAATATCAGCCGAAAACCCGTGATGATTTATGCGGTAAAACGATTTCTGCGCAAAAAGGCTCAATGTTCCCAGAGCAGCTACGCCAAATGTCTGCAGAAAGCTGTGTAGCGAAGGGTAAAGCGGCTATCACCATACGTGAATTTGATACCTCGCCTGAGTCTGTGCAGGCGCTGCTGTCTAAAGCAGTAGATGCGCATTATGACGATACCAGTGTAGCGATGAGCACTGTAGAAAAGCTGAAAGGCCGTGTTCAAATCAGTTCGACAGAGCAATTTTTCCCAGTTTTAGGCGGTATTGCGATCCGTAAGGGAGATACCGCCATGCTAGAAAAAGTCACTCAAGGTTTGGATGCCATGAAACAGTCTGGTGAATTTGACAAGCTGCTGGTTATGTACAACTTGCAAGCGCCTAGCGCTGAAGAAATTGCGAAATACATGCCGAAATAGGCATAGATCGATCCTCTAATTTCATTCTCCTATTTTCCTAACTTCGTTTAAAGCGAAGCGCTGCAGGGGCTTTTGCAAAAAAGCCCGCAGTACACACTTGACTTAACAACAGGTATAGAGATTTAAATAATGCAAAAGAAAGCTTTAAATTATTGTGTTTCATTGTTGCTGTTGGGGTGCGCGGCTACACCTGCTATGGCTGCAGATTTATCCATTGGGGATCCAAAAACTGACTTAGGGGAATTAAAACTCTCAGGGTTTTTAAGAGCGAAATACCAAGACAAAAGCTGGACGGGAAATGATCATAAGTTGACCTTCGATGCAGCGCGTATCAACTTGGACTATACCTCACCGAAAATTTTTGGCCATTTAGAGTATCGCTGCTATCAGTACAATAAGCTGTGCGATTTTTCCACATTGGTCGATGCTTATGTGGGTTATAACATTAACGACAGTCATTTGCTTCAAGCAGGTTTGCAGCCTGTGCCGTTTGGGCCGGGGCGCTTTTGGGAAAGCAACTATTATGGCGGTGTCATTACACAGATTGGCTTAGAAGACGTACATAATGTCGGGCTGAAATACCAAGGCAAGTTTGATACAGGTACGCAAGTGGAATTGGCTTACTTTACTGGAGATGGTGGCAGCTACAGCGGCCCTTATTCTGAAGATGCCAGCCGTTACACCACTAACTTCGTTAAACCCGAAGATTCTAGCCTGACCCATTTAGATGAACAGAATATGTTTATTGGCCGTGTAAAGCAGGAAATCCGAAGCCTGCCGGAACCGATGAAAGGGAACATTGGCGCATCATATTGGCAGTCGGATATTGAAAACAAAACCAATGGCCAAACGGGTGACCGTCAAGCATGGGCGGTATTTGGCGATGTCAGCTATAACAATCTGGGTTTTGGCTTAACGCTGGGTAAAAATGAAGTGGATAACAAAGATCCGCTGACGCCGAAAGCATCTTTAATGGGGTCATTTGATGATAATTTTATGGTGGCAAATGAGGGGATGTTCTATACAGCAGATGTCAGCTACAAGTTTAAGAATGTAGGCAAGCTGGATGCTGTTATGCCATATGCGATGTACAGCAGCTATGTGAAGTCTGAAGATGGCTATGATGATTCATCGCGTCATTTGGTGGGAGTTGCAACTTACTATAAAAATATGAGCTTCGTAGCTGAATATATTATGGGCAAAAATGACTTCCTGATTGGCGGCCCGAGCAGTTCGTATGCGCAAGGCGGAGATGATGAAACGCATGAACTGTTGAATCTGCAGTTCTACTATAAGTTCTAAGTTATATTCATTCGTTAAACTCACACCGTATAAAGCAATTTATACGGTGTTTTTATCTGCCTGAAATTTAGTTTTTGCAGTGCTGTTCAGGATACATGTGGAATTTACGTATCAAGTTTGGTGAATTTTGTTTCAATCGCTGAATATTGAGTTCGATGATGAATTACGAACAAGCAGAAATGAGGCAGGAGGTATTTGAAAAGCTTCATATCACGAAGTACGGGATAAGGCTGTATCTGAAAATTTGCATTAGATTTTGTTGTGCAAATTAAAAGGAGATTGGGGAGAGTATAGGTGAAGCTGTTATCACTAAAAATATGTGAAAAAAAAGAGGCGACCAACGCCTCTTTTCAGTTTTATGAATTAAGCTGCTTCGCCTAAGCCTTTCGGTATGCCGTTACGACCTGGGAAGTCTTTCGCAAGCTTGCGCGCATTTGGCATTTGCAGCCAAAGGCGTAAAAGTTTGCGGCGCTTATCAGCTTCATCATAATCTTCAAATGAAGTGCGCGAATGCATGACACAGTAGTTATTACAGAACTGAATATCGCCCGGTTCTAACATCATATCCAGCCTTAAACTTGGATCATGGCTAATTTCATCAAAAATATTCAGGGCATCCACTTGTACTTGGGACAGTGGAACGCTTCTGCGGTCATGGCCTAATTCAATATAATAGCGTAAGTAGCGGCAGGCCAATTTACCGTCAAAATAACTGAAAATCGGACTCAGTGAAGGTTCGGTTTCTCCCAAATGGTCATACCAAGCTGGGTGATAGTAATAGCCTAAGTATTCGGGATATTGTTCTAAAATACGGTTATAAACTGTAGATGAGCTGACAATGCTGCTGAGGCCGCCAGTTTTAGCTTTACGAATTGAGAGCAGGCCAACGACGTCACTTAAGTCTGCATGGTAGGGCAAATAGCTGTTGGTCTCATAAACACGAGTCATTTTTTGGTTTTTATCGCCTATGTTTTCAACATAGCCAATCAGGTCGCCGCGTGCATTTTGTGTCACGCTGTTTCCCATGTATAAACCCATCAAATAGTAAATATTGCTCATTTCAAGTTCATTGTATTTCTCTGGTTCTAAACCGCGAATCACAATGAAACCGTAGCCATTTTCCAATTCATTAGAAATATAGGCAATTTCTTTTAAAAAGACTTCATCTTCAATAATCACGTCCGATTTTACAAAATTTGGCGCAGTTAAGTTTTTTACCGCCAATACTTGCAGGCTGTGGTCAAAAATGCTTAAAACCTGAGGTGATAAGTGGTAGATCCAATCGGTTTTTTCGGCAATCTCTGCCCCGATCCATGCACACTTATCTGTAATTTTTGATTTTAAAATGGTGGTCATCATATCCTCAATTTTGAAATGGTCAGAGCAAAGCTGAACAGAGATTGAATGAAAAACGCACACATAAATGGAGAGAGATTCATGTGTGCATAAAGGTAGAAATTAGGCGGTGTTTTTGAGTAGATTTTTTTCGGTTTGGTATTCTTGGTATTTACGTTGAATATCAATATGTTCAGCGATGTATTTAGCATCATGCCAAACGCCCCAAATAAAGCTTGAACCACGCCCAGTCAAATAGGGCAAACCAAGGAAGTAGATACCGCGCTCATCTGAAATGCCTTGTTTATGTTTCGGTTTTTTTTGCTCATCAAAGGCATTGACTTGCAGCCAGTCAAAGTCATAGCTGAAGCCTGAAGCCCAAATGACGCTCGTAATGTTGGCAGCTTGCATATCCAGCTCTAAAATCGGCTGCGTTACGCATTCAGGGTTGGGCAGCAGCTGACGCGCTTGCGGTTCAGCAGGCAGGTTTAGACCATTGGCACGGACATATTCATCCGCTTGGTCATAAAAGGCATGCAGCGCTGCATCACCAGATTCAAGGTTTTGCTTTAAATCTGCCTTGAATTGAATCTTTTGGCCGTCAAACGAGTCGGTCATACCCAGTAGGGTGATGCCTTGTTTTGCTAAAGCACGGAAATCAATATTAATACCGCCATGTGCGCCGCTCACTGCTAAACCTTTAAGCGGCCCTTTATCTGTACGCATAAAGTCCCAGCCGCCAAGTACGCCTAGCCACCATACATTGTCACGGTTACGGTAGGTGCGTGGCGGACGTTCATGCTGACCGATAGATAGATAGACTTTTTTACCTGAACGGTTGATTTCGTCCGCAATCTGCACACCAGAAGAACCAGAACCAATCACTAAAACAGCACCCTCAGGCAGTTGCTGCGGGTTTTTGTATTGATCCGAATGGATTTGGTAAAACTCAGGTTTTTGCGGAGCAACGGGAGGAATCACTGCTTTTTGAAATGCGCCTGTTGCTGATACTAAGCGCTGCGTATAAATCGTGCCTTCGGAGGTTTCTACCGTAAAGCCAAGGCGCTGATCGGTTTTATAAACTTTGAATACTTCAACACCAGTATGAATCGGCAAGTCAAACTTTTCTGCATAGTTTTGGAAATAGTCTGCGACTTGGTCATGATGAATAAAGCTGTCAGGGTCTGCGTCAAATTCCATATTTGGAAAGCGGTCATGCCAGCAAGGGCCATTTGCAACTAACGAATCCCAGCGGCGTGTACGCCAAGCTTCAGCAATACGGTTTTTTTCCAAAACGACGTGAGAAATGCCTAGCGCATTTAAATGCTCACTCATCGCAACTCCTGCTTGGCCTGCACCGACTACAACCGTATCCACAGTTAAATTATTTAATTTCATATTATTCATCCTTCCTACATGCAAGCTGCTGTAAGTACGCTGTATTTAGCCCAGTGCTGAAACTTTTTTTGTTTCATACCTAGACATCTGTTTCGATGAATTGACTATAGATAGTGGAAAAGAAAAGCGAAAATCATATAAGCAAAACAAGTGCATCAAAAAAACCGAATTGCTTGCACAGCATGATTTTCATATAAAAGTCACAAGAAATTTAAGTTTGTAATTTTGATTTATTGTTCAAAAAAAGCAGTTTTAAAACATTGGTTGGGCAGTAAATCATTCAGTAAAGAAGGGTACAAAATGAAATCACGCGCAGCTGTCGCATTTGGTCCAGGCCAGCCACTGAAAATTGTAGAACTGGATGTTGCTCCGCCGCAGGCAGGAGAAGTCTTGGTTAAAATTACCCATACTGGTGTTTGCCATACGGATGCTTTTACGCTATCAGGTTCAGATCCTGAAGGTATTTTCCCTGCGGTGCTGGGGCATGAGGGTGCGGGCATTGTGGTTGAAGTCGGTGAGGGCGTGACAAGTGTAAAACCCGGTGATCACGTCATTCCATTGTATACAGCAGAATGTGGCGAGTGCTTGTTCTGTAAATCAGGTAAAACCAACTTGTGCGTGTCGGTACGTGCAACGCAGGGCAAAGGCGTAATGCCGGACGGTACAACGCGTTTTTCATATAATGGCGAACCTATTTATCATTACATGGGCTGTTCAACCTTTTCTGAATATACGGTTGTGGCCGAAGTTTCACTGGCAAAAATCAATCCTGAAGCGAATCCTGAACACGTTTGTCTGCTGGGCTGCGGGGTAACAACAGGGATTGGCGCAGTGCATAACACAGCGAAAGTGCAAGAAGGCGACACGGTTGCGGTATTCGGTTTAGGCGGTATCGGTCTGGCAGTGGTGCAAGGTGCGCGCCAAGCCAAAGCAGGCCGTATTATTGTGGTGGATACCAACCCTGAAAAGTTCAAGCTTGCAGAAGAGTTTGGCGCAACAGACTTTTTAAACCCTAAAGATTATGAACAGCCGATTCAGCAAG
Source organism: Acinetobacter amyesii (assembly GCF_002018365.1). Taxonomy (GTDB): domain Bacteria; phylum Pseudomonadota; class Gammaproteobacteria; order Pseudomonadales; family Moraxellaceae; genus Acinetobacter; species Acinetobacter amyesii. The sequence goes on along the minus strand of NZ_MVKX01000004.1, from coordinate 200,030 downwards.
TGATTGTGGAAATGACAGGCTGGGGAGTTGATCATTCCTTTGAATGTATCGGTAATACCCATGTCATGCGTTCGGCGCTTGAGTCTGCACATCGTGGTTGGGGACAGTCCGTGATTATTGGTGTCGCAGGTGCAGGGCAGGAAATTTCAACACGCCCATTCCAGCTGGTGACGGGACGCACGTGGAAAGGTACAGCCTTTGGCGGGGTAAAAGGCCGCAGTCAGCTGCCGGGCATGGTAGAAGATGCGATGAAAGGAGAGATTCGGCTCGAACCATTTGTGACGCACACCATGGGCTTGGAACAAATTAACGAAGCTTTTGATTTGATGCACGAAGGAAAATCGATTCGTACCGTAATTCATTTTAGTGAATAAAGTTTCAGTCTTACCTAAAAGCCCTGAATGATTCAGGGCTTGTTTGATTGTGGATTCAACTGTCATTTAAAAAATGCATTGAGTTCACTCATTTTCGGCAAGTGATCAAAGCTTTGATCTGCTTCAGAGGGTATTTGCCATGCAGTTTTAGAACTGAGGCAAAAGTTTAAGCTGGTTGATATGGCAGGGCTTTGATCTAATAGGCCGAGTGGAATCCAGATCCAATCGGTATTGCGTAAAGTATTTGGAAGTGGAGAGCCGCAATGAGAACAAAAGCAGGAAGTAAAACCTGAAGCTTTATAAAAGCTTTGAATCTGTTCTTGGCCTTGGAGCCATTGAAAAGCGCTGCAGTGGATAAGTGATGCGGCATTTGCACCCGTACCGCTTTGTTTACGGCATAAACTGCAATGGCAATGATAAATGGTCTGGATGTCTTGCAGTACCTGAAATTGGACATCGCCGCATAAGCAGCTGCCGTTATAGCTCATGTTTTTGCTGATCTTGTTATATATGAGATTTATTTTTAAGTTTTTTACACATTTTTCGCAAGTTCATAAGTGCATAAAAAAACCAATGCTGAAAATGGGTCAGCATTGGTATCAGGAGGGACCTTTAAAAATTAATGTTCAGGCAATGAACGGAAATTCATCCTCAGGCAGGGCATCGCCTGTTTGTAATTTGCCGATCAAATGCGGATATTGTGGAGAGGTTTTTCCGCCTCGATCGACATAAACGGCATCATCGCCTAACCAGCGGAAAGAGACCGCACGGCGTGCATGCTGTTTCGAGCTATTGCCCGGTGCGCCGTGTATAGTCCGAAAGTCAAAGGCAATCGCATCACCGGGTTCAAGTTCCCAGCCGAGAATGCTGTAGTCCTCACGGTGAGCGTCAATATCTGGCAGCATCTCTTCTTTAGCGCCTTCATGTTCATAATATTCGCCATTAAAGCCCTGAGCTTTAAAGTGTTTGCCCCAGAGGTGTGAACCCGCCACAAACTCAATACTAGACTCGCGTGAAATCGGATCAAGCGGAATCCATAAGCTTAAGGTTTGCTTTGCATTTACAGGGTAATAAGGCGCGTCATGATGCCAAGGTGTCACTTTTGCTGAGCCAGTACCTTTTACCAAAACATGCTCATGAAACATACGTACCGCTTGCGCATTCATAATGTTTTTGACTATATCGGCCGCAGGGCTTTCACGAATAAATTGGTCAAAAGCCTCAATTCTCTGCCAGTTGCAGTAGTCCGCCCAAAAGCGGCCCTCTGTTTGCCCCAGCGTATAGTCACGAAACCATTGACCTGGGTGTTGTTCATTGACGGCAACGCCTTGTTCCAAGACATCAATCCACTCTTTAAAAAGACCGCGCAGAATCACTACGCCATCTCGTGCAAATATTTGCTGCTCTTCTTTGAACATGAACGGCTCCTGAGAAGTAAATACCTATATGCCTATCATCAAAACTTGGGGGAATGATGATGGAAAAAATATAAGCTTTTGCCTGAGCAGACGAAATTCATCTTTTTCAAATGAGAGATTTGTTTTTATTGAATTAGGACTATTTCAACGCGTTTAAAAATCCTCATTTTTAATGTCTTGTTTAGGTACATTAATTGCCTTTGTGGTGGCATTTTGAAATGCAGATCTTTATGAATTTATGGGTTATTCGGTTTTTATGATTACAGCGTGAAGAACTCACTTTTTTTGTGCTTGGCTCAATTTTGACGACTAAAGATAGCCAAAATAAGTGAATATTAAACTAATATAAATCCAGATTTAGCGCATATACTTGTGACCGCAACAGCATATAAGAAATAAAGTTGATATAGGAAAGAAGGGTTCGAGGACGTAAATGGAATTAAAACAACTGAAGTACTTTATCACGATTGTGGAATCTGGAAGCTTAGGCAAGGCAGCTCAAAAGCTAGAAGTCGGGACTTCTGCACTGAGCCAACAGATTGCAAAGCTTGAAGATGAACTCTGTACACGTTTGTTACAACGAAACTCAACTGGTGTGACACCTACGCCATCCGGTTTGGCTTTTTTTAAACAAGCGCAGTTATCTTTGAGACATATCCAATATGCAGTGGAGGCGGCGCATTCTTCACGATTGACAGGTCATGTGAGTGTAGGATTTTCTCCAAGCATTGCATCTGTATTGGGTATTCCCTTTATGCAGCTGATGTCACAGCGCTATCCAGATATAAAAATCCACCTTGTAGAGAGTTTATCTGGCAACCTCACCAATTTAGTAAATTCGAGACAATTAGATATCGCGATCATTTTCACACAAGATGTGGACGTCAATTGGGCTGTACAGCCACTATTAAAAGAACAGATGTTTTTGATGGCAAACAGTTGCTTACTTAAATCGTTTGGCTTTGATCAATGTATACAAGAGGGGCGAATTGATTTAGAAAAAATCAATCGATTACCTTTGGTTTTGCCGAGCCAGCGACATGGATTAAGAAAATTTTTAGATCAAAAAGTCGAAGGTTTAGATGTAAATTATGAAATCGATGGTTTGCATCTGTTGATGAATTGCGTGAGCAATTTAAATTTGGCAACCATACAGCCGGTCAGTGCCCATTTTGACTATCTAAAAACCGATATTTGTTTATTGAAAGTTGTCGAGCCTGAATTAGACCGTGTGAATTATTTGATTAGTTTATCCGAAGAAGAGCTATCACCTGCCAGTCTGGCAACCAAAGTAGCCATTAAAAGTTGTGTTAAAGAGTTGATCAACAATGGTTTATGGCCTAGTGCCGAACTATTAGACTTTTAGCCTATTTAATTTTAGTAAACACCCATTTAAACCTTGCCCATTACGGGGTCTTCACTTTTGGTCTTAAATTAAGCCAAATTCGAAAGGGAAGACATCGAATGCATGATGTAATTGTAATTGGCGGTGGGAATGCCGCTTTATGTGCAGCATTGACAGCAAGGGAGGCTGGCGCTTCAGTTTTATTGCTAGAAGCAGCACCCAAGGAATGGCGCGGTGGAAATTCACAACATACCCGTAACCTGCGTTGTATGCATGATGAACCTCAAGATGTGTTAGTTGATGCCTATCCAGAAGAAGAATATTGGCAGGACTTACTCAAAGTGACTGCAGGTAAAACCAATGAGCATTTAGCGCGTTTAGTGATTCGCACCACGGCAACTTGTCGTAATTGGATGCGTCAACATGGGGTAAATTTTCAACCACCATTATCTGGTGCCTTACATGTAGCACGGACCAATGCTTTTTTTATGGGTGGCGGTAAAGCTTTGGTGAATGCCTATTTTAGAAGTGCAAAAGATTTAGGGGTCGAAATTCGCTACAACACAAAGATCAATGAACTGATTATTGAAGATGGGACATTTATTGCGGCTATCGCTGAAGATGGCACACGTTTTGAAGGCGCTTCATGTGTATTAGCTGCAGGTGGATTTGAATCCAATCGCGAATGGTTAAAAGAAGCGTGGGGACAAAATGAAAATGGCGAATGGCCTGCAGATCATTTCATTATCCGAGGCACACGTTTTAATCAAGGCAATTTATTAAAGTTTATGATTGATCAGGGGGCAGACATTATTGGCGACCCATCTCAATCACATTGTGTCGCAGTTGATGCGCGCGCGCCGTTGTACGACGGCGGCATTTGCACCCGTATTGACTGTGTTTCATTAGGTATTGTGGTCAATGAAAATGCACAACGTTTTTATGATGAAGGCGAAGATTTCTGGCCGAAACGTTATGCCATTTGGGGGCGTTTAGTTGCAAAACAGCCAAGTCAGATTGCGTATTCAATTATTGATTCAAAATCAGTCGGGCGATTTATGCCACCTGTTTTTGAAGGTACTAAGGCAGATACGATCGAAGAGTTGGCAGAAAAATTAAATCTAGATGCTGCGACTTTAGTTCAAACCGTGAAGAACTATAACCAAGCCTGTGTGGCGGGTGAGTTTAATCACACCGTACTGGATAATTGCCATACTGAGAATTTAACGCCCGCAAAAACACATTGGGCTGTTCCTTTAAACCAACCGCCATATTATGCCTACGCTTTACGTCCAGGCATTACTTTCACCTATCTAGGCTTAAAAGTCGAAGATGATGCCGCTGTACGCTTTGAAAATGTCGCGAGTCCAAATCTATTTGTTGCAGGCGAAATGATGGCTGGCAATGTACTTGGGCAAGGCTATACAGCCGGTGTAGGTATGTCGATTGGAACGACATTTGGTCGAATTGCAGGAAAAAATGCGGCTCAAGCTGCGTTTAAACTGGGAGTTTAAAGAATGAATGCAAATGTTAAAAACTTAATTCCAGTTGTACAGCTCACGGATCATGAACAACAAGTAAAACAGGCTTTACAGATTTGTAATGCATGTCGTTATTGCGAAACATTCTGTGCGGTTTTCCCTGCAATGACCAAAAGACTTGAGTTTACTCAAGCCGATATTCATTACATGGCAAATTTATGCCACAACTGTGGCGCATGTTTACATGCCTGTCAGTATGCGCCTCCGCATGAGTTTGGCGTGAATATTCCTCAAGCCATGGCACAAGTCCGCCTAGAAACCTATCAAGAATTTGCAGTTCCTGCATCTTTTGGTGCGATTTATAAAAAGACCGGAATTCCGCTAGTTTCTGCGATGTCGGTATTTTTTGCATTACTGATGCTTTTTGGTGTTTGGCTCAATGGCACCAATATCTTTGGTCAATATCAAGGCGATTTTTATGCAATTTTTCCGCATAACTTTCTTGCCGTTTTATTTGGCTCTGTGTTTATTTTGGCTTTTGTTCTATTGGGCTTGGGAATTGCAAAATTTTGGAAACAAACCTCAAAAATTATTCCAGAGGGTGTTGCACAACCCGATATTTTACAAGCGTCAAAAAATGTCCTGACCTTAAAATATTTAGATGGTGGACATGGCAAAGGCTGTAATGAGGAAGATGATCGTTATACGCAAATCCGCCGAGTTTTCCATCACTTTACGATGTATGGATTTTTACTTTGCTTTATGGCAACCAGTGTCGCGACGATGTATCACTACTTTTTAGGCTTAGAAGCACCGTATGCCTACACCAGTTTACCGGTGATTTTAGGTACATTGGGCGGTATTGGTCTGATCATTGGACCGATCGGGCTGCTTCATCTCAATATTAAACGACATCCGATGCATGGCGATGCAAATCAAAAACCAATGGACCGTGGTTTTATCTTCCTGTTATTGCTGATCAGCATTACAGGTCTGGCGTTATTGGCATTTCGCGATAGTTCCGCAATGGCTCTCTTGCTGATTGTTCATCTTGCAACCGTTATGACTTTCTTCTTGACGATCCCTTTTGGTAAGTTTGCGCACGGCTTTTACCGAAGTGCCGCATTACTGAAATTTGCCGTCGAAGAACGTGTCGCAAAACTTAAAACGAATTCAAAAACCAAGTAAGCACCCAAACCACAACCGGACCATGGAGGTCGATGATGGCTATAGGTAAGAAAATTGAATTTTTAAATGGACTACAACGTTATAAGGATATTTTAACAATGAAGAAATTAAAATGGTTAGCCGTCGCTTGCACCAGTATTGCTGTCGTTGGCTGTGGCACAGGCAATGCCTCAAAAGATCCAGGTCATCCAAAACGTGCAGAATGTATTGCCCCTGCAAAGCCGGGTGGAGGTTTTGATATGACCTGTAAGCTGATCCAATCCGGCTTTAAAGAAACAGAAGTATTAAAAGATCCGATGCGTGTGACCTATATGCCAGGCGGCGTTGGAGCAGTTGCTTACAATAAAATTGTGAATAATGATCCAGCAAATAACAATGCGGTCATCGCATTTTCAACCGGTTCTTTACTGAATTTGGCTCAAGGTAAGTTTGGTAATTTTACCGAGAAAGATGTGAAGTGGCTTTCAGGTGTAGCTGTTGACTACGGTTTAGTGGCTGTACATAAGGATTCGCCATTTAAAACACTGGATGATTTGATGAAGTCGCTAAAAGAAAATCCAAAAGGGATCAGTTTTGGTGGCGCTGGCAGTGTGGGTGGTCAAGATTGGATGCAAACGGCGATTCTGGCTAAAAAGGCTGGGGTAAATCCTGCCAATATGAGTTTTGTGGCTCTTGAAGGCGGTGGCGAAGTATTAACAGCCTTGTTAGGTCAACATATTCAAGTGGGTGTGGGGAATGTGAGTGAAATTGGCTCGCATCTCGAAGCGGGCAATATCCGTGTTTTAGCGGTGTTTTCTGATAAACGTTTAGCGGGTAAATTTTCTAAGTTATTAACTGCGAAGGAACAAGGTTATGACTTGGAATGGCCTGTGATTCGTGGTTTCTACATGGGACCAAAGGTCAGTGATGAGGCATATGCTTGGTGGAAAAATGCCTTTGATAAAATGATGACCAATCAAAAATTTGATGCCGTTCGAGAAAATCAGGACCTGTTGCCATTTGAATTAACGGGTGAAGAAATCAGTGCTTATGTCTATAAGCAAACGGCTGAAATGCGCCAATTATCAGAAGAATATAAATTATCAAAATAACAAATACGCTGAGTTAAATGCATTTTTAACTCAGTTTTTTGTTTTCGAGGATAGATGATGAAATCTGAACGGATTCTTACGGCCATCATTGCGGTCTGTGGCTTTATCTTATTAATTTACGCATGCAATTTTGAAGCGCCGATTTCCTACGACCCTGTAGGACCGAAAGCCTTTCCAATTTTACTGATGGGCTTAATTACAGCGAGTGCCATTTATTTGACCGTGCGCCCAGCCATGATGTTCGAGCCTGTTGAACTAGGTTGGACCAAGCATTTAATCGGCAAACTGGTTTTATGCACGTTGGCATTGTCACTTTATGCGCTTTGCTTCGAATGGTTGGGATTTATCGCGGCAACGCTACTGATGACCATCGTGGTTGGGAAACTTTTTAACGGTAAAACAGTGCCAGTTGTTATTACGGGTTTGGTGCTGAGTATGAGTACCTACTATCTGTTTGACCGTGTTTTGGATGTGCCATTGCCACTAGGCTTCTTGGGTTAGGGATGACAAAGACATGGACATATTTAATTTTTTAATGACAGGTTTTGAAGTTGCTTTACAACCGCAAAACTTACTCATTGCTTTTATTGGTGCATTTATTGGAACAATTGTCGGACTGTTGCCGGGTTTGGGTCCAATCAATGGTGTTGCCATCCTATTACCTTTCGCCTATGCCTTAGGATTACCCGTTGATAGTGCCTTAATTTTATTGGCAGCTGTCTATCTCGGTTGTGAATATGGTGGACGAATTTCCGCAATTTTGCTGAATGTACCGGGCGATGCAGGTGCAATTATGACCACTTTAGATGGTTATCCTTTGGCGCAGCAAGGTAAGGCGGGTATTGCTTTATCCCTTTCATCCATTAGCTCATTTATTGGTAGTACAATTGCCTTTATCGGGATTGTTTTATTTGCACCGATTTTGGCACGATGGGCGGTTTCCTTTGGACCAGCGGAATACTTTGCCTTGATGGTTTTTGCAATTGTTTGCTTGACCGGTTTAGTCAGCACGCAACCATTTAAAACGTTAATCATGGCGCTGATCGGTCTGGCAATTTCGACCGTGGGAATGGATGCGATTACTGGTGTTTATCGTTTTACATTTGATAGTGTAGGTTTAAGTGACGGCATTGCCTTTACAACGGTGGTGATTGGTTTATTTAGTATCAGTGAAATTTTACTGTTGCTTGAACGTACCACGATGGGCAAAGTGGTATTAGAACAAGGAAAACGCTCATTATTTAATGTCAAAGAGTTTCTGAGTGCTTTAGCCACCATGATTCGTGGATCCTTGATTGGGTTTTTCTCAGGGATTTTACCGGGTGCTGGTGCCAGTGTGGCGAGTGCCATGGCGTATACCACTGAACGGAAAATGGCGGGTGACAGTAGTAAATTTGGTAAAGGTGATCTACGTGGTTTGGCCGCGCCAGAAAGTGCTAATAATGCAGCAGCATGTGGTTCTTTTGTCCCAATGTTGACTTTAGGTGTGCCGGGTTCTGGAACAACTGCGGTCATGATGGGGGCTTTGACCATGTATAACATTACCCCAGGTCCGCAATTATTTACGGAGCAGCCAGTTTTGGTTTGGGCATTGATTGCATCCTTAATGGTGGGAAATATTATCTTATTGGTATTGAACTTACCCTTAGTTGGCTTCTTTGCGCGTTTACTTTCGATTCCAAGTTATATTTTGATTCCAATTATTGCAACCGTCAGCTTTGTTGGGGTATTTGCAATTCACAGCACTGTTTTCGATCTTGTGCTTTGTATGGGGCTCGGTATTGTTGGATATATCCTTCGAAAATTTGATTTTCCATTGGCACCTCTGATTCTTGGTTTTGTACTGGGTGAATTGATGGAGTCAAATCTACGACGTGCACTCTCCATTTCTCAAGGTGAGCTCAGTATTCTGTGGAGCAGTAACATCAGTATGGGACTTTGGGTCATGTCAGCACTGTTGTTGATCTTGCCAATCGTCCGTAAATATCTATTCATTAAGAAGCAAAAAGCTTAAATGGAGAAGCAATGGTCAGCGAGTCTGACCATTGCTGTTAGATCATATGGAAATCATAAAATTAAATGCCAAAGGATTGGTATGCGCACTGATCGGTGCGTTCATCGCAAATTTACTTCATCTGCCTTTACCGTGGTTGCTCGGACCATTACTCGCGGCTTTATTTTTCGGTTGTATTGGCCAACCACTCGCGTGTGCGCCGCATTGGCGTAAAGTGGGACAAGTCATTATTGGTATGGTTTTGGGACTATATTTTACCCCAGCGCTGGTCCATGCTATTTCTGCCTATTGGATTTTTATCGTACTCGGCATCTTATGGTCATTGATTTTGGGAACACTTATCGCAGGATTGCAGTATCGTATCAATGGTTTAGATTGGGCAACAGCGTGGTTTTCTTCCGCCATCGGTAGTGCCAGTGAAATGGTGAATATCGCAGAACATCATCAGGCGCAAGTGGATAAAGTCGTTGCTGCACATAGTTTGAGAATCGTGGCACTTGTGGTGCTTGTACCAATCTTTTTAGCAGCATTATTTGATATTCATTGGGTGAGTCTAGACCCACACATCATTGATTACTTTGGAATTGTGCAAATTTTTCTTTTATTTGCTATGGCCTGCTTGATTGCGCAAATATTTCAAAAATTCAAAGTATTAAATGCGTGGGTTCTCGGACCATTAGTTATGGTGGGATTTCTTTCATTTTTCGGAGTATTGGAACTAAAATTTCCGACATGGTTTACGGCGTTTGGGCAATTATGTATAGGTTGGTCATTAGGTACAAAGTTTCCTTTTAGCTTCTTAAAAAGCCATAAAAAATTCATCGCCATCACGACCATTTTAAATTTATTGGCATTAGGATTATCCATCCTTTTTGCATTGTTCTTGATGTATATCAGTCACGCCAATGGAAAAATTTTAGTTTTAGGCTTATCTCCCGGAGGCATTGCAGAAATGTCTTTAATGGCAAAAGCCCTTGGATTAGCTGTGCCTATCGTGGTTGCGTTTCAACTATCACGGCTGATTTTTGTGATATTGACCACCAATTATTTTTATCAATTGAGCAAAAAAATGTTTTTTAAAACAACAGATAAGCCTTAAATGGTCCCCCAATTCAATCTTTGATTTAGATGAATTAAATAGAACGCTTTTTATAGCTTGGATTTGAAATACAGCGGGGGAGCGTTTGAAAAATATGCGATAAATGAAAGATAGTTTGAAAAAAAAACTTAAATGATGGCTTGAAAGTGAAGATGAGTAAGTGAGATTGATTTGATTCAGGACTGCTCTAGTCAGTCCCTTATTATTTTAATGCCGTTTTAGATCAGTAAATTTTAAATTTCATTATTATGCAAAATTCGAAGATTTAAAGATTTAACGCAAAAATTAAATTTCGCGCCAAACTTCATTCTTATCTTTTAATGAAATCATAAAGTTAAATTTGTCATCATTACTTACCAAAAGGCCTTCTGGCGTTTGCATAATCACTTTTAGAACGGTACCAGTTTCAAAAACCAAAGGACTGCAATTTTCTTTATTTAATGTAATTGGTTTGAGTAATTCAACAATTGCACTTTCCATTTTACTTCCCCAAGCATAGGTTGTTAATTGAACTTATCATATTATTGGTGAAGAAACATGTTTTGTAAATGACGTGAGCTACATCGCAGAAAATATTTTAGAGAATTCCATAACTTAAGTTTAAATAATGGTTAAATAAATTATGGGTTTTTAATCTATTGATATCAAAAATAATTTTAAAATATGACAAACTTTTTAACTGGATCTGTATGTCCTAAGATTTGTCTTTTGTTCCACAAACAATGACCAGATCATCAAAAGGGCATGATCAATAAAGAATTTAAGGTGAACTTCAGTTTTCATGCTTAAGCTAACAGAATGATGTGTCGTCTTGTATTTGATTGTTAAATTTCAGATTAAACAGCGTTAAATATTCAATCTGAACAAGAAAATTAATGAAATAAAACTTATCATCAGCAACTCAAACTAAAAACAAAGATTCAGGGAAATGTAGGACCAATGTTTAAATCTTTTTTTCCAAATCCAAAATGGTTTTTTGGATCATTCCTTATATGGTTCGTGATCAATATTGCCTTGTGGTATAGCGGTGGCAATAGTTGGGGTACGATGTTTGGTTTAGCTGCAAATTATCATCAAGCAGAGCTGCCTATTGGTATTAGCCGATTTTGGAGCCCCAAATTTTTATGGTTCTATGCTTGGTTTTTTGTAGCAACGGCGCTTTTTGCAGCCTTTTGGAAGATTAAATCAGATAATCCTTGGCAACGATGGTCTGTGTGGGGAACCGCATTTATCCTGTTTAATGTTTGGTTTAGTGTGGAATGTAATGTCGTAATCAATGCTTGGTATAACCCATTCTATGATCTGATCCAGAAGATGCTTTCTGGCGGTGGGGGCGAAGTGGCGACGCTATATTCAGAGACGCTGACTTTTCTCTATGTGGCCATGGTGTATGTCACACTGGCGGTATTGAACCTGTTTTTCGTCAGTCATTATGTTTTTCGTTGGCGTACCGCGATGAATGACTTTTATAAAGCGCATTGGAAAAAACTGAGAAACATCGAAGGTGCCTCACAGCGTATTCAAGAAGACACGATGCGTTTTGCGAGAACCACAGAAGGACTAGGGGTCAGTTTAGTTGAATCGGTGATGACCTTAATTGCATTTCTACCTGTGCTGTTAACTTTATCAACACATGTAAAGAAATTACCTGTCGTGGGGGAAATCGCCTATGCATTGGTTTGGGCGGCAGTCCTTTGGGCGGTTTTAGGGACAGTTATTTTAATGTTGGTGGGTTATAAACTACCGGGTTTGGAGTTTAATAATCAAAAAGTCGAAGCAGCATATCGTAAAGAATTAGTTTATGGTGAAGATTATGCAGATCGAGCAGACCCTCTCACATTAAAAGAATTATTTGGTAAAGTCCGATTTAATTATTTTAGATTATATTTTCACTATGCTTATTTCAACCTCGTTCGTATTTGGTATATGCAGCTTGATAATATTTATGGGTTCTTTATTTTGTTCCCAAGTATTGCTGCGGGAACAATTACACTCGGTATATTAATGCAAATTTTAAATGTCTTTGGGCGTGTGCGTGATTCTTTCCAATACCTGATTTCCTCGTGGACAACCATTATCGAATTAATATCTATTTATAAGCGTTTAAAAGAATTTGAAGAAAAAATTAATAATTGAATTTATAAATTTAAAATAGACCTGCATTAAAATGCAGGTTTTTTTTATGGTTTTATTTTATAAAAAGTATAATTAAATAAAATCAATAAATTAAAGTGTTTTTAATTTTTAATTCATAGTTTTATAAAAAATATGTAAATAAAAACAATTTTTATGTAACTTGAGTAATCATGTGTGTGTTTATTGTAACAATTGCGATGAATAATTAATAAAAATTACGTTTTGTTGAATTTTATCACAATTTATTTGCGTTTATTTACATTGAAATTGCAAACCAAATCACATTTAAAAATATACATGCGTACTTAAATACAAAATTATACCTTTGGATTGGCTTGAATCGTCTTAACAATGCGGTAAAGAAAAAAACTTTAATAATTTTTATAACTTTGTTGAACTGATATACGTCAATTTACATGCCTTTTTATTAGCTAGATAAAGCATGTGATTTAAAAAATTATTTAAAACATATATTTATAAATAAACCAGAGGGTAATTATCATGTTACAAGTCCAAGTTGTATCAAAAGAACATCATTCTGTTTTAGAAAACATACAAACGAGTAATATTTCATTAAAGGAGGCTTCTGTTGTTGTTATACATACTTCAAAAGAAAATGTTTTAAGTATGGAGAGAAGTGGAAATACTTTAATTATAAAAATGAAAGATGGACAGCAACTGATAATTGAGAATTACTTTACAGATAATGCGAATGAAAATAATGTCGTACTAGAAGAAGATGATAAATTATATCTATTAGAAACAAATCCAAATGAAGCTGGATTATTTGAAATTAACTATAATCCGATCGATGAAATTAATCCTTTACTCTATTCAGATTCAACAGTTGGTTTATGGACGTGGTTAGTCCCTTTAGTTACGGCTGGAGGCATTTTAGCTTGGGCAAATAATGATTCAGATAGTTCATCTAGTTCGGGTAACTCAAATCAAGCACTCGATGCGGCAGAAAAAGCGGTAAAAGCAGCAGAAGATGCAAATAAAGCCGCAAAGGATGCTTTGACCGATGCACAAGCAGATGGATTAATTACCCCTGAAGAAAAGGCCAAGCTTGAGCAAGCGCTTGCTGATGCCAAAGCAGCTGAGGATACCGCTCAGAAGGCTGTTGATGCTTTAAAAGACAGCGCGGATAAAGACGACCTACAAGATCGCCTCGATAACTTAACGGATATCGTGATTCCACCTGTGACCGATACAGATGGTAATGGCATTGATGATGCGGTGGATGCGCAAATTGCCGATGCAGAAGCGGCAGTGAAAGCGGCAGAAGATGCGTACCAAGCCGCAGAAGATGCATTAGCGGATGCAGAATCAAATGGCTTAATTACGCCAACGGAAAAAGCTGAACTTGAAGATGCACTCAAAGCGGCACAAGATGCCAAAGATGCAGCCCAAGACGCGGTAAATGCCTTACCATCTGCACCTGCAGCTGTTCAAGATGCCAAAGATGGCTTCCAAGATCGCCTCGATAACTTAACGGATATCACCATTCCAGCAGTCAACGATGCAAATGAAAACGGCGTAGATGACAGCACAGAAGATCCAGTGGATTTAGCCACAGAACTGGTTGACGCAGCGGAAGCAGCAGATCAAGCAGCGAAAGATGCACTTACAGACGCGAATGCAGATGGCGTGATTACGCCAGAAGAACAAGCGACCTTAGAAGATGCCTTGAAAGATGCGCAAGATGCCAAAGAACTTGCACAAAATGCGGTAGATGCGCTTGATCCGGGTACAGCCAAAGACGACTTACAAGATCGCCTCGATAACTTAACGGATATCGTGATTCCACCTGTGACCGATGCAGATGGTAATGGCATTGATGATGCGGTGGATGCCCAGATTGCCGATGCAGAAGCAGCAGTGAAAGCGGCAGAAGATGCGTACCAAGCCGCAGAAGATGCCTTAGCGGATGCTGAATCAAATGGCTTAATCACCCCAACTGAAAAAGCCGAACTTGAAGATGCACTCAAAGCGGCACAAGATGCCAAAGATGCAGCACAAGACGTGGTAGATGCCTTACCATCTGCACCTGCAGCCGTACAAGATGCCAAAGATGGCTTCCAAGAGCGTATTGATAACTTAACGGATATCACCATTCCAGCAGTCAACGATGCGAATGAAAACGGCGTAGATGACGGCACAGAAGATCCAGTGGATTTAGCCACAGAACTGGTTGATGCAGCAGAAGCAGCAGATCAAGCAGCGAAAGATGCACTTACAGACGCGAATGCAGATGGCGTGATTACGCCAGAAGAACAAGCGGCCTTAGAAGATGCCTTGAAAGATGCGCAAGATGCCAAAGAACTTGCACAAAATGCGGTAGATGCGCTTGATCCGGGTACAGCCAAAGACGACTTACAAAATCGCCTCGATAACTTAACGGATATCGTGATTCCACCTGTGACCGATGCAGATGGTAATGGCATTGATGATGCGGTGGATGCGCAAATTGCCGATGCAGAAGTGGCAGTGAAAGCGGCAGAAGATGCGTATGATGCAGCAGAAGATGCCTTAGCGGATGCAGAATCAAATGGCTTAATCACCCCAACCGAAAAAGCTGCACTTGAAGATGCACTCAAAGCGGCACAAGATGCCAAAGATGCAGCACAAGACGCGTTAGATGCCTTGCCATCTGCACCTGCAGCTGTTCAAGATGCCAAAGATGGTTTCCAAGAGCGTATTGATGCGTTGACGGATATCACCATTCCTGCGGTGAACGATCTCGATGACAATGGTATTGCAGATGCATTGGATGCTGTTGAAGACTTAGTTGCAGCAGCGGAAGCGGCATATGCAGCAGCGGATCAAGCACTTGCAGATGCAGTTGTGGATGGCGCGATCAGCCAAGCAGAAGTCGATGCATTAACGATAGCGCGTAATGAAGCTCTTGCAGACAAAGCAGCAGCGCAAGCAGCAGTAACTAATGTTATTGCAGATTACCCAACAGAAGCAGCAGGCTTCCAAACTCGTCTAGATAACTTGACAGATATCGTGATCCCTGCGGTGAACGATCTCGATGACAATGGTATTGCAGATGCATTGGATGCTGTTGAAGACTTAGTTGCAGCAGCGGAAGCGGCATATGCAGCAGCGGATCAAGCACTTGCAGATGCAGTTGTGGATGGCGCGATCAGCCAAGCAGAAGTCGATGCATTAACGATAGCGCGTAATGAAGCTCTTGCAGACAAAGCAGCAGCGCAAGCAGCAGTAACTAATGTTATTGCAGATTACCCAACAGAAGCAGCAGGCTTCCAAACTCGTCTAGATAACTTGACAGATATCGTGATCCCTGCGGTGAATGATGTAATCGCAGTTAGTGATGAAGTAGATGCAAATATTAATCTTGAGCATTTACCAATTACGACAAATTTGACTGAGTCAACAGGTATAGCTTTACTTGTTGTGGATATTTTGGGCCTTTCCCTTGAGCTAGGTCAGCCACTATCGAGTTTCGTTGTAGCTGACGGTCATACACGTGATTTAACATTTACTGCAAGTTTGGGTATTAGTTTAGGTGTAGGGCAAAATGCTTATATCATTCTGCAGCAGAAGGTTGATGGAGTATGGACTTCTGTTGGTGCAGATGATGGTAGTTATTCCTTAATTTCATTACAGTTATTGAATAATATATTAACGGCAACAGTTGATGATTTACCAGCTGGAGAATACCGAGTCAATTTAGGTACAAATGGTTCCTTTTTAGGTGCTAGCCTTCTCCCAAGAATAACTGTAAATGGTACGGATACAGATTTGGGTATCTCAAGTGATACAGCGACAGGTAACGTCCTCACTGGTGATGGAGGTGCGACAGCAGATAATGTATTAGCGGATACTGTTGTAAGTACGATCAAACTAGTTGGTGGGGTAGCGATACCTGTTGATACTGATGGTGTAAATATTCAGGGCCTATACGGAACATTAAATATTAAGGCTGATGGTACCTATACTTATACTGCAAATCCAAAAATTGAAAGTTTGGGTAAAACAGAGGTCTTCGAATATACAATTACTGATCCTTTGGATATAAATGCAGTGAATAACACTGCTACACTGACTATCAATATTGGTAGTGACGATGTGACTGGTGTTGTGGCGGCTGAAAATGACACATTCGATTTAGATGTAAATGTTGCGAAGAATGTTTTGTTCAAAGAACATGAGCAAACAGATGTTTCGACTGTAGCCTCAAGCACAGCTACACAAAGTGATTCGGGCACAATTCAATTTACTCTAGGAGATGTAAATAAAGGTACTTTAGGTTTATCTAATGCTTTAGCGACCTCGGCAGCAACCACTACTATTACCTATAGTTTGAAATTGGATGGTGTTGCAATAGCTATTTCTGGTGCACAAGGTACAAACACTTCTAATGTTTATACTGTAGTGAAAACGGCAACACTCTCTACCATTTCGGCCAGTAACTTATTCTCAATTGATTTGAGCAGTTTAGCGGCTGGAAATTATGAGTTAACTTACACTGTGACTAAAGCTGCAGGAAATATACTTGGAGCCGCTACATCAGCATCTCAGGTAACTGCAGTATTGGATGGGACATCCTATACATACAATGGAGAGCATACAGACAGTACATCACAAGTGATCATTACGGGTAATATTTATGCTGATAATGGTGTAGCTACAGATACATTGGATACAACATTTACTAAACTTCTAGTTGGAGGGGTAACTATTGGCTACAATGAATCAACTACATATGAAACAGCTAAAGGTTACTTTGAAGTTAAAGGGAATGGTGATTATACCTATACTGCAAAAGCAGCTGGTGATACGACTAATTTGTCTGCTGATGTAATTAATTACACATTGATTAGCCCAACAGGTGCAACTGATAGTGCTTCTATTACAATTAATCCAGTATTGAATAATTCTGGAGTAGTTCAATATAGTACCAGTGGTGATGATACCTTTAATACAGGTACTGGCGCCGATACTGTAATTTATGACTTGTTGTCAACTGGAACTGCTGGTGGTAATACTAGCCTGTTAGGCAATGATACATGGGCGGATTATAATTTTAATGAAGGCGACGTGTTGGATTTGCGTGGTTTATTCAGTGATACAAGTACTGCACTAACTGATGCAAATATTGGAGGCTTTATTCAAGTTGAACAATCTGGTACTGATGTAAAAGTAAGTATTGATCTAGATGGACCTACATTTGGTGTAAGTAATTACACAGGTCTTGTAATTTTGAAAAATACTGATGTTACTCTGCAAGATCTTTTAGATAGTAATCAACTTATATTCTAATTAAATAGAATTTAAGCAATCAGAAAAGAGCCTCCTCGGAGGCTCTTTTTTATTTTCTTCATAAACACCACTAGATCCAAATAAAATGTGAAACTCATCAAATTAAAATGAACAACATGTGTATACATCTCATACGTATGCGATTTTAGTGATTAAATTTATAAAAATAATAAATAAAATCAAGATTATAAAATTGTGAAAGATACTAAATTACGCTATTTTTTTAGAGGTGAATTTTTTGAGATTTTTGCTGTGAATTTAAAGGCAATTTTATGGGTGGGGAGTATTGGATTTGCATTACATGGTTGTACAACCATGCAGAGTTTAAACCCAAATTCATTTAATCATTATGCATCACCACAAGAAGTGATCAATCAAAAAGGGCTAAATAGCGCAAATGGAAAGGCGAAAGAATACGTCTATGATTGGGGACCACAAAAGAAAAATGTTGAAGCAGAATCGCTGATACCCAAGCAAAATATGAGCAGTTACTGCCAAGCCAAAAATGGCAAATTTATTCAACTGAATAAAAGCAATTTGAACCAAGTCAAAAATGCATGGAGTCGTAAATTATTAGCGACCTATAGCAGTATAAAACAGGGCACAGGTGTATTTCAGTGTAGTCAGGCAGATGGACAACGTTGGATGGTTGCTATTGAACCCGTTTCAGAGCGTAAATCGAATGACCGTTCTGAAACCCGCTTAGTCAGTTTGTATACAGCAATCATTGGACCTGATGAACGTCGCAAAAACTATAATAAACAAGAAGAAACTGTAGCTAAAAAAGCCACACCAAGCAAAGCAAAAGCAACGACAACAAAAAGCAATGCGAAAGATGAAGTAAAAAAAGAAGTAGAGACTAAAAAAGAAACCAAAGCCAAAGAGCCTGAAAATAAACCAGCGGTGAAGCCAGTTGCTGAAACATCACAGCAGATACAAATGCGCCTATATGTGAATGCACGACGCGACCTGAATGCCGGAAAAAACCAAGTCACCGCTTGTAATAATGCACAGCGCGCTTATAGCTATGGCAAATTAAATGGTGCAAATGCCAATAGAGCCTATGCTGAATCAGGCATGCTCGTTGCAAAATGCTTAACGTCAGTGCCTGCATATAGCAAAAGTTATCCAAACGCCAATGCAAGAGCAAAAGGCATCCTACAAAACTTAGCGACCAACTATAACCACGCAGGGGCAAAAAATATGTTGAATCGTATGAAATAAACTTCAACAGGATAAAAGCCATTTGGGGAAATAGGCTTTTATCCTGATTCAATCATGTACTCAGACAAAGTTATAAAATAATAAGGAAAACCATGAGTTTAGTAAAAGAAACTTATTTTAATGCGCCATTATTTGACCGAGAATTGGCAGAAATTACAGTCAATATCGAGCAAACACCCTTCTTTTTCAATGATCGTGGGCATCCAACATATTTAGCATCACTTGGGGCAGGGATTCATTTAATTACCGAGTCGGCCACCAATGCGAAAATGACGATGGGAAATCCCTACGTGGTTCCTTCCGAAATTTCGACGATAACTACCGATTGGGGCGAGCAAACTGAGCTTGATTTTGAAGGGCAACACTTCGAGTTTATGCCATTGGTGGCAACCAAAGAAACCACAGCAGCTTTTGGTATCACCTTAGTCCATGCAGGTGAAGCGATTCAGATTCATTCAAATCAAAAACTACTGTCAGAGATTCATTATGAATACGGCATGATGGCAGGTCATTGTTTTGCCTACCTGGATGGTGGGAAGCCTGATTGTAGTGGAAAAACCCTATTTCCTTTTGTGGCTACAGATTTAGAACATCATGACTTTCCGCATATTTTTAGCGCGACCGATCAGGATCAATTGCCTCTGGTCATCTCAGTAGGACGTTATTTTCCAAATCTAGGCAAGATTTACTTGGCAGATTTATGGGTCAATCCGGGAGATGCTTTATACATTCCAGCGAAACCCAAATATTCGAATCCAGAGTTTATTGACCTACATAATAATCGTAATGCAGCACTTGCCTGCTGGCGAGGGGATAGTAATAAATCGACATTGACGACGCATAGTTTGCTCGATACCCATGGGCATTTTTACTGGTATTGGAATAGAAGGCCAACGATTCATCCTCTCATCTATGCAGCTACTAGCAAAAATGAATAGTTGAGTTACATAGACCAAACAGCAAATACAGCACTTCATGATACAAAGGTGACTCAAGTTTTGGGAGTTTGGTCTATGGGTTACGGTTTTTCTAAAAAATTACATCTACGTTTTTCACGACCAGCAGGTTTGGCTTTATTGACGCTCATGATGCTCGGGACGACTCAGGTGAGTTTGGCGAGTCCGACGGTGGATCAGCTTAGTCAATGTTTAGTGAAATCGACCACTGCGGCAGATAAAACGGCGGTGCTACAATGGACCTTTTCTGCATTGGCAGCGCATCCAGATTTAAAACAGTACAGTAATGTCAGTGATGCGCAAAAAACGCAACTTGATAAAAATCTGGCTCAAGTGATGCAGCGAATCTTGGTTGAGCAATGTTCTACGCAAACGCAGGCCGTAATTAATGCCGACGGTCTACAGGCTGTAGGCGAAAGTTTTCAAGAGCTTGGTAGTATCACGGGGGATGAAATATTAAAGACGCCTGAAATTAAACAACAATTACAAGGCGTACTGCGTTATGTCGATTTGAATAAATTGGTGATCAAATTTTTAACCCCAGAAATTTGGAATAAACTGGGGATTACTCGATAAGATTTTTAAATTTGCAATACATATTTTTAAGTTAAATAACGATGTAAATGAGCGCTGTTTAGCGCTTATTTACTTTTTGGATCAGCTAATTATTATTCAAAAATCAGCACACTTTTACCTTTGGTATGACCTTCTAAAATATCACCATAGGCTTGCTGCGCATCTTTAAATGCATATTCACGGCTGACTGTCCACGTAAAACGGCCGTCAGCAATGCCATCAACGACATGCTGTAGGTTTTTTGGGTTACGTTTAACCCATACTGGCTGAATTTTATTGGAAGATAATTTTCTGCCGGCAATACTTCCCATAAATCCACCAACTTTGACCACAGCAAGAGAGGTTTGAGTGGCTTCTTCCGAGCCAATCATATCGATTGAAACATCAAAAGGCGTTGGATGCACGGCTTTAAGACGTTCAACTAAACCGTCACCATAAGTGACAGGTGTAGCCCCTAATTTGCGAATATAGTCTTGATTGGTAGCCGATGCCGTTGCGACAACCTCAATGCCTTTTTCTACTGCAAGCTGTACGACAATCGAACCGACACCGCCTGAGCCGCCATGTACCAGTAAAGATTGAGCAGGGCCCATTTCATCCAAAACGGTCATGGCTGTTTGTGCTGCGCCTGCAATTGTTCCCGCAATAGACCAATCAATATTTTTCGGCTTACGGATCAAATTTGTTAAAGGCACATCAATCACGGTGGCATGGGTAAATGCACCGCCTGAACCCAGCACTTCATTGCCTACAGCCCATTCATTTTGAGAGCCGTCTACTTCTGCAATGATGCCTGCATATTCTGTACCAAAGGTTTGCGGCAGGGACGCATGCTTAAATTCGCCTGTCATGCGGCGGGCATCAATCGGGTTGATCCCAGAGGCTTTGACGTGAATACGCGCCATGCCAGAAGCTAATGGTGGAAGTTCGTACTGTGCAAATTCGAGGACTTCGGGTTTGCCGTATTGATGTGCTGCTAAGATGGTTGATTTCATTTTCTTGTGCCTATTTCATTCAGTTTTTTAAATCATGGTTGAATTATAGGCAGGCGGTGTGTATAGATTACAGACCGAAATTTGCATTAGATTTTTCTATAAATAGAACAGTTGAACTGACCTCTCCCTAACCCTCTCCTAGAAGGAGAGGGAACTACGCGTATCAAATTGATCACATGTCAAAGTCTCCCTTTTAAAAGGGAGATTTAGAGGGATTTTTAAAACTGACCTCTCCCTTGCGAAGCAGTGTTTCTCATCTCCTAAAAGGAGAAGGAACATCCATTACTAAATCCATAATGGTATTTAATTAGCAATGAAAGCTCCTTCTCCCAATGGGAGAAGGCGGGGGATGAGGGTAGAAGTCACGCATGAAAAAAGACTTCGAAAGTTGGATATATCCTAAGTCTTCGAATTTAGCGATTGAGGATACTTTTTTTGATGGTCTTGTTGTTTTAGATTTGAAGTTCTTGGGTAATTGTATCCTTAATTATTAGAAATAAAGTTCAATCTTTTAATTATTAAATCATTATTTTGTGTTGTAATATTAATCGAAATTAACATATAGCTTATTGATGATGAAAGATTTTATAAAAAAACATAAAACACTAAGTTGGGTGTTAGGGATATTAGGTACTTTAATTATCGGTGGTTTAGGAAGTGGTGTATGGGAAATCATATTAAAACCATTCTTTAGCTTTATGGGTAATGGAATTATAAGTTTCTTAATTAATACATCTTCTAGTTTTAGTAATGAAATTTATCAAAATATATCAATTAGAGGTTTAGATAGATTCCAAGCAAAAATATACAGTTTATTTATATTGTTAGTCGGTGCTATTTCAATATGTTCTTTTTCATTTACTTTTATTATTACTAGAAATAAATTTAAGGAGCTAAATAATCTGAATGAAGAAAGCATTGATCAAGATTATACTCCTTGGTTTTTACAGAATAAAAGAAACTATAATATCTTTTTCATATTTTTCTTTTTGATTTCTTTTTTACCTTTCTGTACATATAGTTATAGTAGTATGAAGACAGAATTTATTTCTAAGAAAGTGATATATTTTGAATACTTAATAAAAGTAAATGGAGATGCTTTAAGTGAACAAGAACTAAAAAAAATAGAGTCTAATTTTGCGCAGATTACTAAATCAAAAGACTACGATGATTTAATCAATCAATTAGAAAATATTGCTATGAAAAATAATAAGCTTATAAACAAAAACCCGCTCTGAAGCGGGTTTTTTATTCCAAAACTAATCAGATCAACCAATCAATTTCTTCATCAACTCATTCACTTGCGCAGGGTTCGCTTTGCCTTTTGCTGCTTTCATCACTTGACCAACAAGACCGTTGAAAGCTTTATCTTTACCAGATTTATACTCTTCAACCATCTTCTCGTTAGCTGCAAGTACGTCTTTAATAATCGCTTCAATTGCGCCTGTATCAGTTTCCTGTTTCAAGCCTTTTTCCGCAATAATCTCGTCTGCAGTTTTGCCTTCTTCCCACATAAAGCCGAACACTTGCTTCGCGATCTTACCGTTAATTGTGTTGTCCACAATACGCGCAATCATGCCGCCAAGTTTCTCTGCTGTTACAGGAGAATCAGTAAGTTCTAGGCTCGCTTTGTTTAAAGCACCAGAGAATTCACCCATCACCCAGTTTGCAGCCACTTTACCTTGCGCAGCACCGCCAGCAGCTTTCACCACGTCTTCATAAAACTCTGACATTTCACGAGTAAGCGTAAGCACGTGAGCATCGTACTCAGTCACGCCAAAGTCAGCTACAAAACGCGCACGACGTGCAGCAGGCAACTCAGGAAGGGCAGCACGTGCCGCTTCAATTTGCGCATCTGCAATGATCACAGGCAACAAGTCAGGATCTGGGAAGTAGCGGTAATCGTTCGCTTCTTCTTTCGAACGCATTGAACGCGTTTCCATCTTCACAGGGTCGAACAAACGCGTTTCTTGGTCGATGGTGCCATCCCAATCCAAGATTTCCATTTGGCGTTCAATTTCTACATTGATCGCTTGTTCAATGAAACGGAATGAGTTGAGGTTTTTAAGCTCGCAACGTGTACCAAACGGTTGACCCGGACGGCGCAAAGACACGTTACAGTCCGCACGGAATGAACCTTCAGCCATGTTTCCGTCAGAAATGCCTAACCAACGCACAAGTGTGTGAATTGCTTTAATGTAGGCAACAGCTTCTTCAACTGAACGCATATCGGGTTCAGATACGATTTCAAGTAAAGGCGTACCTGCACGGTTTAAATCGATACCAGATTGACCTTCAAATTGGTCATGGATCGATTTACCAGCATCTTCCTCAAGGTGCGCACGAGTTACGCCAATGCGTTTTACTGTGCCATCTTCAAGTTGGATGTCGATATGACCCAAGCCCACAATCGGGTTATCCATTTGGCTGATTTGGTAGCCTTTTGGAGAGTCAGGGTAGAAGTAGTTTTTACGTGCAAATACAGAAGCTTGGTCGATGTAAGCATCAATACCCAAACCAAAGCGAATTGCAAGATCAACCACTTCTTTGTTCAATACTGGCAATACGCCCGGCATTGCCAAATCTACAAGGCTCGCTTGAGTATTTGGGTCTTGACCAAATGTGGTAGATGAACCTGAGAAAATTTTGGTATTGGTCGCAAGCTGAGTGTGAATCTCGATACCAATAACGACTTCCCAACCATCAATGAGGTTAGATTTTGGTTTCGCAGCGTTCTTAGCCATTATGCATTCTCCTCAGCAATTGCAGCGCGTTGTGTATGCCAATCCGTTGCTTGTTGGTACTGATGCACCACAGACAACAATTGAGATTCTGACCAGTAGTTACCAATCAGCTGTAAGCCAACAGGTAGGTTGTCTTTGTCAAAACCAACAGGCGCGTTAATCGCAGGTAAGCCTGCCAAATTCACTGCAATCGTGTAGATGTCGCCTAAGTACATTTCTACAGGAGATAAGTTTGCTCCAATCTTATATGCAGTCGTTGGTGCAGCAGGAGCCGCAATCACGTCTACAGATTCAAATGCTTTTAAGAAATCTTGCTGGATTAAACGACGTACTTTTTGTGCTTTCACATAATAAGCATCGTAGTAACCCGCAGAAAGCGCGTATGTACCAATCAGGATACGTTGCTGAACTTCTTTACCAAAGCCTTCAGAACGTGAACGTTTGTACAAGTCCATCAAATCCACAGGGTTTTCTGCACGGTAGCCATAACGTACGCCGTCGAAACGAGATAAGTTAGACGATGCTTCAGCAGGTGCGATCAAGTAATACGTTGGTACGTAGCTTTCAGTCATGTTCAGGTCAATCTCAACCAAGATTGCGCCCATTTCTTCTAACTTTTTCAGTGATTCTTCAACGCGTGCTTTTACGTCTGCATCTAAACCAGCAACATTAAAGTACTGCTTAGGAATACCAATGCGTAAACCTTTTACTGAAGTGCCGTTGAGGTTCGCCACGTAGTTATCGACGTCTTTTTCAACAGAAGTTGAGTCTTTCGCATCATGACCTGCCATCACGTTCATTAGGTAAGCACAGTCTTCAGCCGAACGTGCCATCGGGCCGCCTTGGTCTAAAGATGATGCATATGCAATCATACCGAAACGTGAAACACGACCGTAAGTCGGTTTAAGGCCAGTCAAACCACAGAAAGACGCAGGTTGACGGATTGAACCACCTGTATCTGTACCTGTTGCGAAAGGCGCAAGATCAGCCGCTACCGCCGCAGCAGAACCGCCTGAAGAACCACCTGGAACGTGTCCCAAGTTCCAAGGGTTAGCCGTTGCACCATAAAATGAATTTTCAGAGGTCGAACCCATGGCGAATTCGTCCATGTTCACTTTACCTAAAGTGACAAGGCCCGCAGCTTTACCTTTCGCTACAACGGTCGCGTCGTAAGGAGAGATAAAATTGTCCAGCATTTTAGAACCAGCAGTGGTTTTAATGCCTTGGGTACAGAAAATATCTTTATGTGCAATTGGTACACCGGTCAACGCAGTTGCATTGCCTGCTTTAATTGCAGCATCAGCCGCATCTGCTTGCGCAAGTGCTTGTTCAGCTGTCACGGTCACGTATGACTTGACTTGAGCATCGATTTTTTCAATGCGTTTTAAATAGTGTTCAGTCAATTCGCGTGAAGAAAATTTAGCGCCAGCCAAACCTTCAGACAATTCACGAATTGATAAGCGATGTAAATCTGTCATGAGAAATATTTCTTTACGTTTAATTTGAAAAAATGTTGATCTGAATAAAAATTATTCAATCACACGCGGAACAAGGTACAAGCCATCCTGTACTGCAGGAGCAACTGCTTGATATGCTTCGCGATGATTGGTCTCAGATACCACGTCTTCACGTAAGGGCTGTGGATTGTCGAATGGACTTTTTAGTGGTTCAACACCGTCAGTATCGATGCCTTTCAGGGTTTCCATCATGCCTAAAATTTTATTTAAACTTTGAGCATAGTCAGCAGATTGCGCTTCATCTAGCGACAATCGAGCCAGATGGGCAATCGCTGAAACTGTTTGTGCATTTAGATCTGCAGAATGCTGTGCATCCGATGTAGACATAACATTACCTAATCAGTATTAAAAAAATTCAAAATATCGTGGCTTATAATAAGCGATTGACTTGTTCAAATCATCACATTTAGTTAAAGTTGCCACCTTGCGTCCATATAAAAGTTTAACTGAGAACGTCCCCGTGATTCTAAAACGACTAATTGGCTTGTTTTCGCCGGATCTTGCCATTGATTTAGGCACTGCAAATACACTTATTTATGCGCCAGGACGAGGCATTATATTAAATGAACCGACGGTGGTGGCAATTCGCCACAGTGGTTCACAAAAAATCGTTGCCGCAGTAGGTCTTGACGCGAAACAAATGCTAGGTCGTACACCTGCAAATATTTCTGCAATTCGCCCAATGAAAGATGGTGTGATTGCTGACTTTGAAGTCACTGAAACGATGTTGAATCAATTCATTGGCAAAGTGCACGAAAAACGTTTGTTCCCACCTGCACCGCGTGTCGTGGTGTGTGTGCCATGTAAATCGACGTTGGTGGAACGCCGTGCAATCCGTGAAGCTGTATACAATGCAGGTGCACGTGAAGTTCGCTTAATTGAAGAGCCGATGGCTGCTGCAATTGGTGCAGGTATGCCTGTTGAGCAAGCTTGTGGTTCGATGGTTGTCGATGTTGGTGGTGGTACAACTGAAATCGCGATCATTTCACTTCAAGGTTGTGTCTATGCAGACTCACTACGTATCGGTGGTGATGTATTTGATGAGCAAATTATTAACTACGTGCGTAAAGCACATGGTTGTGTGATTGGTGAAACCACTGCAGAAAACATCAAAAAAGAAGTTGGTATGGCGGTTCCAGAAGAAGGTGCAAAACCTTTGGAAATCGAAGTCCGTGGTCGTAACTTGGCTGAAGGTGTACCTCGTGCGATTACCGTAACTTCTGATGAAGTGACTCAAGCGATTTCTGATCCACTACAAAACATTGTGGCTGCGGTTAAATCTGCACTAGAGCAAACGCCACCTGAGTTGTCTTCAGACATCGCAGAACGCGGTATTGTGTTGACTGGTGGTGGTGCATTACTTCGCAATCTTGATAAGCTTCTTGCAAAAGAAACAGGTCTTCCTGTAGTGGTTGCAGAAGATCCACTATCATGTGTTACACGTGGTGGCGGTAAGGTTCTCGAATTCTTCGATAACCCAAATCATGACATGTTATTTGTAGGCTAAGAAAAGGACTCGGCGGGTGCAAACGCAACTGTTTTCAAGACAACCGCCATCTTTTCGCTCTTTTATCATTGCGGTGATTACATGCTTGGTGGTGCTTTTCTTTGATTGGCGCATGCCGCATGTAATTCAACCGGCCAGAGACGTCTTGTATGCGGCATATAATCCAATTTATGCCCTTGCAAGCTATCCAGTGTTATCGCGAGAATGGCTGAATCAACAAACCAAGTCTGAAGCTCAATTACGTCGTGAAAATACCGCGATGCAAGCAGAGTTAATTCAGGCTCAAGTCCGTTTACAGAAACTTTCTGAACTTTCTGCTGAAAATACTCGACTGCGTGGACTGCTCGATACGCCACTCATTATTGATGGTCGTATGGAGATTGCCGAAGTCATTGGTACCGATGCTGATCCCTTACGTCATATTATTGTAATTAACCGTGGAGCCAGCAGTCAGCTTAAAGTGGGACAAACTGTACTCGATGACAAGGGCATTATGGGGCAAATTATCAATGTTTACCCGCATAGTAGTCGTGTCATGTTGCTCTCAGACAAAGAGCACTCTTTATCCGTGCGGATGGAGCATACCGGTATGCGCGCAATCGTTACGGGTACAGGTGACTTAGGTCGACTTAAAATGGAATATGTTCCAACCAGTGCCAATATCAAAGTAGGTGAAAAAGTCTATAGCTCAGGGCTAGGGGCACATTTTCCAGCGGGTTATTTGGTGGGGACAGTGTCGAAAGTCAGTCGTCACAATAGCGGTGAATTTGCCCAAATTGATATCAATCCTGCTGCCCAATTGGCAGGTGGTCATCATGTGGTTGTGCTATTTTCCGATTCTTTAGCGATGGAGCAACCGCATGTCACTCGCTAAGCTTAGTCGTCATACAGAGCGCGACCCATTATTTCCAATTATCTTTTCCATCATTTTGGCATCCGTGCTGATGGTGTATCCGCTTTCTTATGACCTATCGGGTTGGCGCCCATTATTCATGATGATGATCATGCTATTTTGGGTCCTCTGTCAGCCGACATGGTGCGGTGTTTGGTTTGCATTTGCCACAGGTCTCTTTACGGACTTATTGACTGATGCGCCATTTGGCATGAACGCACTGAGTTTTGTGGTTATTGCATTTGTGACACGCTTTTTAACGCGTGAACGTCGGATCCTCACATTTGGTAATTTATGGATTATTGCTGCAATGGCAATTTTCGCGCATTTACTGTTTGTGTGGATTGTTCAAGTGATGGGTGGGGCACAGTTTTCATTTGCTCGTCATTGGCAGCCAATTATTACTAGCTTACTCATTTGGCCAATCATGTATTACTTCTTGAGAAAATGGCGCATATAATTTTAGCTTCGAGTTCTCCTCGACGACGCGAACTATTGCAACAATTGGGACTGGAGTTTGACATTTTCAGTCCAGATATTGATGAGTCCGTGTTAGTAGGAGAACCTGTAGCGGATTATGTAGAGCGTTTAGCACGTGCCAAAGCTTGCGCAGTACAACAACAATTCCCTGATGCTATCGTTATTGCCGCCGATACCAGTTTAGGCGTAGATGAGCACATTTTAGGAAAACCAGCGTCGAAAGCACATGCTTTTTCTATGTGGGAAATGATCTCTGGACGAAAACATGATGTGTTTTCAGGTGTTTGTGTCAGTACAAAAGATCAAATATACAGTATAGTAGTGCGTACACAGGTTGAATTTCAAACGCTGAGTTTAGCTGACATGGAAAGCTATTGGGCAACAGGTGAACCAATCGGCAAGGCGGGAGCCTACGCCATTCAAGGAATTGCTGCGCGCTATATTCCTTGTATTGAAGGGAGCTACAGCAATGTCGTTGGGCTACCTTTGCATGAAACCGTACAGTTATTACAGACAGTTAAGGCATTAAATTAACTGCTGCAACACAAGAATTTTTATAATGTTTTGAGTTTTGATATGTCTGACGAGTTGTTGATTAACGTCACACCGATGGAATGTCGTGTGGCGTTGATTCAAAACGGTACGGTCAATGAATTATTTGTTGAACGTACCGTGAAGCGTGGGTTAGTGGGCAATATTTATAAAGGGAAAGTTGTTCGCGTGCTTCCGGGTATGCAGGCTGCTTTTATTGATATTGGATTGTCGAGAACGGCTTTTTTACATATCAATGATATGGTCTGGCAGCGCAATCAACCGACCCCGAATGTTTTTGAGCTGTTACAACCGGGGCAAGTACTCACCGTACAAGTCATGAAAGATATGTTGGGTACTAAAGGTGCTCGACTATCGACTGATCTTTCTATTCCTTCCCGTTACCTCGTTTTAATGCCATATGGCAGCCATACCGGTGTTTCACAGCGTATTGAGTCTGAAGAAGAGCGTGATCGCTTGCGTAGCATGATTGAACGCATTCAAAAGGAACACAATTTACCGGGTTCAGTCATTGTTCGTACTGCTGCTGAAGGTATTCCTGAATGTGAAATTGCACAGGACATGGCCTATTTAGCAAAACTGTGGGAATACATACAACGTAAACAACGCAGTATTGTTGTGCCATCTTTGATTTTTGAAGAGCTACCTTTACCGCAACGCGTCATCCGTGATTTGGCCAATGAAGATACGTCTAAAATTCAGGTCGATTCACGCGAAGTGCATGGCAAATTGCAAGAGTTTGTCCAAGAATTTGTACCGAGTATGCAAAATCGCTTACTGCATTATCCGGGTGAGCGTCCAATTTTTGACTTGTATAATGTCGAAGAGGATATTCAGAAAGCCTTACAGACACGTGTAGCACTTAAGTCTGGCGGCTACCTGATGATCGATCAAACTGAAGCGATGACCACGATTGATGTCAATACTGGCTCCTATGTTGGTGGCCG
Organism: Acinetobacter amyesii; assembly: GCF_002018365.1. GTDB lineage: Bacteria > Pseudomonadota > Gammaproteobacteria > Pseudomonadales > Moraxellaceae > Acinetobacter > Acinetobacter amyesii. The sequence goes on along the minus strand of NZ_MVKX01000004.1, from coordinate 170,202 downwards.
TTCACTTGAAGACACTGTGTTTAAAACCAATATGGAAGCCACACAGGTCATTGCACGTCAGCTTCGACTACGTAACTTGGGTGGGATTATCATTATTGACTTCATTGATATGCAAGAAGCACATCATCGTGAAGAAGTGATGAGCCAGTTTGAGAAAATGCTTGAGCGCGATCATGCTAAAACCAAGATCACTCAAGTGTCTGAGCTGGGTTTGGTGGAAATGACTCGGAAACGCACCCGTGAATCTTTAGAGCATCTCCTTTGTGATTCTTGCCCGACTTGTCAGGGCCGTGGTTATGTGAAAACGGCTGAAACAGTTTGCTATGAAATTTTCCGTGAAATCTTGAGATATGCACGTGCTTATGAGTCACAAAGTGGTTTTACCGTGGTGGCACATCCGTCGGTGATTGACCGATTGTTAACAGCTGAAGCACCTGCGGTAGCTGATTTAGAGCACTTTATTAGCCGTGTGATCAAGTTCCAAGTGGAAAATTTATATACGCAAGAGCAATACGATATCATTCTGAGCTGAAATTGTAACAGAATATCGTTAAACACTTGTTACAACTGAGATTTTACTTTTGAACTGTTATTTTGAATACTAGACACATCAAATAGCCAAAGCCATTTTCCTGCATTGGACTTGAAAATGGCTTAGCAAAAAGAGGTGTACTATGGGTGTTAGTAAAACAGTAATGAAAAGTGGTCTTAAAACTGTTGTTGAAGCAAAAGCGATCCATTCAGGTTATATCGTGGATGAGCGTGGTAATGAGGTTCAAATTACAGCGTCTATGATTCGTTCTGCTTGTCATCAGTTACTTAAACAGTGCCGAGCTATCAAAGCTTAAATATTGAAATATAAATAATGTAATCCAGAGGGTTAAAGCACTCACGCACGATTCTAAAAATTTTTAATGCGCTAAAATTTTATAAATAATGGAAAATAAACTTAATTATCTGTTCGTATCTACAAGTCATAATTAAACAATAACAACGGATTTGTTCACCTAAATTTTAGCTTATACACGTAAATTGCTCCAAAAAATCACTCAAAGTTCAAAAATTAAAAACCCGTCTAGATTGTTTAATTTAGACGGGTTTTTAATTTTTTGGGTGGTTCAATCTGCTGATGAACTGATACTAAGTTGTGAAGCAGGCGGTTAGCTAACCGCCTGAAACTTTGGGGAATCTTGGTTCACAATAGCTTCAAATCGTTGAATTTCTTCTTCCAAATGCGTTAGTAAATTTTGCATTTTTGGCAGCGCATTACGACATGCTGTTAAACCCACTTCAAGCTTATCTAAATAGCTGGTCATGGTGATATTAAGCGCTTGACCATCCAAAACAATGGACGCTGGGTAGAGCGCTTCTAAACGTGCACCATTCCAATATAACGGCTCTTGTGGGCCGGGAACATTCGAAATGACCAAGTTGAAGGCCTGACGTTTTGGCATGAAGCCTGATGCAATATTTAAACCTGCTGCACTGTAGACAAAAGCACTGTAGTTTAAAATTTGATTCGAGTTCATCCGCTTAAAGCGCTCTTTAGCATTGAGCACACTACGACGCACAATCTTCAAGCGCTCTAGCGGATCTTCTTTATGGGTTCCAAGGTTCGCCAAAATCATGGTAATACGGTTAGACATATCTGAATCATCGGTACGAACTGATGCAGGCACCATGGCAATCAATGGCTTTTTAGGTAAAGCATTTTGTGTAATTAAATACTCACGTAATGCGCCTGAACAAATTGCGAGCACAATATCGTTAATTGTTACGCCCAGTGACTTGGCAATATGTGACAAACGTGAAAATTCAAAAGACTGAGCAGCGAAACGACGAGAAGAACTAACCCGTTGGTTTAATATTGAACTCGGCGCTTGGAAACTAGATACATAATCTGGGTTACGCCCCATATCTTTCATCACTGTTTGTGACAGTTCGTACAAAACTCGTGGAGTTGAGTCAAGTTGTCCCTTAATGGTCGATAACAGGCCTTTCATACGACTGGCTTTCGGCTGCTTCAGGCGTTTTGCACGAGGGCCTTCTACACACCATGGCGGCACAATGCTTTTAGCATCTGGGTCATGCGAAAGTGATTTTTCAACTAAACGCATACCAGCAATGCCATCGACCATCGCGTGGTGAATTTTGAAGTACATGGCAAAACGATTGCCTTCAATACCTTCAATAATGTGGCAGGTCCAAAGCGGTTTTGCACGGTCAATCAGCGCACTGTGTTCTTGAGAAATATAAGTCAAAAGTTCACGGATACGACCGGGATGCGGCAATGCGATATGGCGGAAGTGATGATCTAAATCAAACTCTTCGTCTTCATCCCAAAAGAAGCCGTTGAGTTTATTGTTAAAAGGAGGAATAGGAATGGATTTTGAATTACGAATATCTGCGACTAAATCTTGAATAAAAGTATCTGGTGCATTGTCAGGGATCTGAAATAAAAATAGACCACCTACATGCATCGGTTGTTGCCGTTTCTCTAAATTTAAGAATATGAAATCAATAGGATGTAATGGACGCATAGCGTTGATTGCCTCACTGCAATTTCTACAGCTGCTCATGTATGAGTAGCATTGTTAGAATTATTAAATTGTCATTTGCAGTATAGCGTTTTTACGTTGAAATGATACGGAATTATGTGTATCGATGCGTTGAAAAAAACCACTGCTATGCAGTGGTTTTGTGATCTTTATTTTTTCATGTTGCCTGCGTGTAAGCCGCATTCTTTATGGGTTGCATCTTCCCACCACCAGCGACCTTCTCGTTCATGTTGATTTGGTAAAACAGGACGAGTGCATGGCTCACAGCCAATCGAGATAAAGCCACGTTCGTGTAGTGGATTATATGGAATTTCCATTAGACGGATATAGTTCCATACATCAGCGCTAGACCAGTTTGCCAAAGGATTGTATTTAATCAATTGCTTGCCCGGACCTGAAAAACCTGGGTCAGCTTGTACCACAGGAATTTCATTACGTGTGCCTGGGCTTTGGTCTTTACGTTGACCTGTGATCCAACCATCTAAAGTGGCTAGTTTTTTACGTAAAGGTTGTACTTTGCGGATACCACAGCATTCTTTATGTTCATCTTGATAGAAGCTAAAAAAGCCCTTTTCTGTTACCAGTTTTTGTACGGCATCACTTTCTGGGAAACAGATTTCAATATCAATTTTATAATGCTTACGGACAGTATCTAAAAATTGGTACGTTTCAGGATGTAAGCGACCGGTATCTAAACTAAATACACGAAATGGAATCCCTAAGTTCGATGCAAGATCAATCAGTACAACATCTTCTGCACCAGAAAAGGAAATCGCAACTTCACCTTGCTGGCTAAGCGCAAGTTTCATAATCTCAGAAGGTGATTTATCTGCATAATCAGATGCAAGTGCATCGACAAGGTCAATAGTAGGGATGGTAGTCATGAATGTCCTGGCTATAGGCTTGGAACGTTAAAACCTATATTAATTTATTTCAGAACTATTTTAATGGAAATGCTAAAACACACTTATCACTAAAAAATAGATACTTATGAAAAAAATAGATTTAAAAAAGAACAATGCATTTTTTTATTCTTCCGCTATGATATTGAAAAAATTTTTTCACATAACAGAGGGTAGAGTGCATGGAAGTCGTTTGTTTAGATCTAGAAGGGGTTTTAGTACCTGAAATTTGGATTAATTTTGCGAAAAAAACAGGCATTAAAGAACTTGAAGCAACGACTCGTGACATTCCAGATTACGATGTGTTGATGACTCAACGTTTAAATATCCTAAAACAACATGGCTTAGGTTTAAACGATATTCAAGACGTAATTGCAGATATGGGGCCATTTGAAGGTGCAAAAGAGTTTGTAGAGTGGGTGCGTACTCATTTTCAATTGATTATTCTTTCAGATACTTTCTATGAGTTTGCACATCCATTAATGCAGCAACTTGGTTGGCCAACGATTTTCTGCCACAAATTAGAAACTGATGAAAATGGTATGATCTCAGCTTATAAGCTTCGTCAACCTGATCAAAAGCGTAAAGCTGTTCAAGCATTGCATGGGTTAAACTTCCGTGTGATTGCAGCAGGTGATTCTTATAACGATACGACGATGCTTGGTGAAGCTGATGCGGGTTTCTTATTTGATGCGCCTGACAATGTGATTGCTGAATTTCCACAGTTCCCACCAATTCATGGCTATGCCGCACTGAAAGAAGCGATTCGTAATGCTTCTGTTCGTGATATTCCAGCTTAATTCTGAATAGTAAGTTATAGAAAAGGGCGCTTATAGCGCCCTTTCTTGTTTAATCGAAAGTTTTTAAAGCAACTTAGAAACGGTAACCGATTTTTAAGCTGTAACCGATTGCATCGTTGTCTTTAAAGTTAGCAACATTTGCAGCTGTTTCATTACCAGGGACAGAGTGTGAACCAGATTGTGCAGTCGCATCACCCAACCAGAAGTATTTAACACCAGCTTGAATAAACGATTGAGGTGTTGGACTAAATTGTCCACCTAAGCCAGCGCTCCAGTAACCTTCTGTTGGGCCTAAAGTTGACACTGGGTTACCTGCACCAGAGTCCCAACCGACCATGACTGTACCAGCCCATTGATCATTAAATTTACGGCCAACGCCTGCATTTACAGACCATTGATCCTTAGAATAGTCGACTAAGTTAAAACCATCTGTGTAGCCAACGATACCGTTAGAACCAGCAACTAAAGAACCTAAAATATCTGCTTTAATGCCAAACTCATGAGGTTTAATTGCAAATTTAGACCAATCTACCCAACGTACATTTGCGAAGGCAACAGTGTTTTCCATGATGCCAGATTGCAAATCTAAATTTACCGATTGTGGCGTGGTAACTTTTGTTTTACCTTCTGGAAGTGAATTAGATGCAACTAATGCATTTCTTACTGCAATTACAGCATCTCGTTGCTCTTTCGGTAATTTGGCACCCAATGGACCAAGCATAATGTTTAAGATTGGTGCACTTAAACCAGTGAAGTTATCAATTGATTGGAATGACTCAGTTGCATTTACTTCATGTTCGATCTCAGATCGATATGTTAAGGATGCCTTTAAGGCAATTTCAGGAATTTGATATGCAAAACCCGCTAGCCATCCAAGATCACCTTCTTCTTTGATATTTGCATCATATCCAGACATCATGCTGTAAGCTTCACCACGCAGACTTACTTTACCTTCAACAGTTTGGTATACCGGTCCTGCGTAAAAATTCCAATTCTCATTAGGTTGAAAACCAAATAAAAGAGAAAGGTTTTGTGTTTTTACATCCACTTCAGTTTGACCAGTAACTTCAGTGGCCTTACTGTTAAATTGAGCGACTGTTTTGTGGTCTAGTGCACCTAGGACAGAATCAGTAGATTTTGCTGAAAAGACGCTATTTGAATTATATTTAGCCTCTGCACCAAAAGGCTGATCATAAATTAAACCAAATGAGAAATGCTCATTCAGTTGAATTTTTAATGCAGCAGCTGGGAAATAATAGTCCTCAGCCATATCACCTGTAGCTTGGCCTTTAATATCTACACCTGAGACGTTTGGATCTAAAACTGAAATCCCTGCTTCAAAATAATTACCCGGTTGTAAAAATGCAGAAATTGACTGCCCAGAGCGATCCATTGCTGCTGCAAAAGCACCTGTCATTGGTACGCTGGCAAATAAAATGGCACTTGTTAATGCTTTTAAGTTCATTTTTCTACTTTCCTAGTATAAAAAACGCTTCAATGCGTTAATAAAATTTAAAGATATGTAATTTTTTTTAATCATACCTTGCACCAAAAAATAGCATAATTTAAAAAAGAGTAAAGACTCTAAATTTGAACTATAGGTAAAAAAAAGCTGTTGATTTTACATAATTAGAATAAATACTTTAATATTTTTTAGATAAACTATTGTTATTGAATATATAAAATAAATATCCATTAAACTATTGATATAAAATTAATTGTTCGAAAAATAAGCATAATAAATAAATCTTGAAATATATTATGTGAAATATGTCGCATATAAGAATAAAAAAAGCCCCATATAGGGGCTTTTAGGTTTTTTAATTCTTAGAAGCGATAGCCAATTTTCATGCCATAACCTAGCGCAGTATTGTCTTTGAATTCGCCAACAACTGTACCGCCAGTTTGCGCTTTCGCATCTCCTAACCAGAAGTATTTCACACCAGCTTGAATGAAATAGTTCTCAGCAGGGCTGTATTGACCGCCTAAACCAACACTCCAGTAGCCTTCAGTTGGGCCAAGTGTTGTTACAGGGTTACCTGCACCAGAGTCATAACCTACAGCTGCTGTACCCGCCCATTTATCATTGAATTTACGAGAAATACCTGTAGTGATTGAGTACTGATCGTCAGAATAATCAATTAAATTATTGCCGCCTGAACGTTGGAATAATGCTTGCGGTGTTACTGCAAATTGATCCCAATGAACCCAACGAAGGTTAGCAAAAGCTAAAGTGTTCGCAGCAATACCCGTTTGTAGATCGACGTTTACAGATTGTGGTGTAATTGCATCAACACGAGCGTTAGCTAAACCGATCGTAGTACCTGTAGGTAGAGTAACACCAGGAGCAACAGTCATAGGAGATGAAAGCGTATAAGTTTCTTCACCAGTTGCTTTGTGCTTGATTTCTGAACGATACGTTACAGAAGCTTTTAAAGCAATTTCTGGAATAGAGTAGGCGAAACCTGCTAACCAACCATATGCTTCTTCTTCAGCAACCTTGATGTTATAACCAGAAAGGCCTTGGTAAGCTAAACCACGTAGTTTGATATCTGCTTCTACAGTTTGCCATACTGGACCTGCATAAAAATTCCAGTTCTCTGTTGGTTGGTAACCAATTAACGCTGTTAGGTTTTGTGTATCAACTTCAACACTTGTACCTGTGCCGTTTGAACCGAAGAAAAGAGAATTGCTGTCGTATGCTGCATCTGCACCATACGGTTGATCATAGATCAAACCTAAAGAAATCTTATCAGTTGCTTGTACTTTAATTGCTGCTGAAGGGAAGTAGTAGTCTTCACCCATGTCATCAACTTTATTTTTCAGTAAATCTTGACCTTCTACTTTAGGGTCTAAAATAGAAATACCAGCTTCTGCGTAGTTACCAGGTTGTAAGAATGCTGAAATAGACTGACCTGAACGATCTAGACCCGCTGCAAATAATGATGCTGTTGGTAAAGCGGTAAGTAAAATTGCGTAGCTAAGGTGATTTAAGCGCATACTTTTCCCTGTTTGTAACTTTTGATGTTATTTCAATGTGTGGAAAGTAACATAAATAGAAAAACAGTAAATAAGAGTTGCTACTCTAAAATTGAACTAGGGAAGTTAAAAAATGAGCATGACTAGAGTATTTATTCTAGTGATTGATAATTATCTTTATGATTTTTAAATGAAAAATTAGAGTAAAAAGCTTAGTTTTTGATAAATGTTTTAGTAAATTTAAATGTTTATTGTTTGATCAAACAAGATAGGGAAAGAATAAAAAGTTAGGGCCATAGCGAACTATGGCCCGAATCATATTTAAATTAGAAGCGGTAACCGATTTTTAAACCGTATGCCCAAGCATCGTTATCTTCAAATTCACCAACAATACGGCTATCTTCACCAAATTGAGCAGCTGTTTGAGATTTTGCATCACCGAGCATGAAGTATTTCACGCCACCAGCAATGAAGTAATTCGGTGCAGGACTAAATTGTAAACCTAAGCCGACATTCCAGTAACCTTCAGTAGGGCCAAGTGTTGATACAGGGTTACCAGCGCCTGAGTCCCAACCTACAGATACGTTACCAGCCCATTGTTCGCTAAGTTTGCGACCAACACCAACTGTTGCAGAAATTTGGTCTTCAGAATATTCAACTAAGTTAAAGCCGTTTGGACGGTTAACTGCTGGTAATTGTCCAACTGCTTCAGACATTAAACCGAATTGGTATGGACGAATTGCGAAATTTGACCATTCAACCCAACGCACGTTTGCAAATGCAACGGTGTCAGCCATGATACCAGATTGAAAATCAAGGTTTACAGACTGAGGTGTAGTAATCGTTGAAGTGCCCTTAGCTCCAACTACATCTGCAGGGTTTTGACCAAGTAGCGTTAACGCGCCAGCAGTTGGAATTGTTTCGCGAATTGTCGTTTCATGGTCAATTTCAGAACGATATGTTAAAGACGCTTTAAGTGCAATTTCTGGAATTTGGTAAGCAACACCTGCCAACCAACCAAGATCACCAGTTTCTTTAATGTTTGAGTCATAGCCATTAAAAATGCTATAACCTTGACCACGTAGGCTTACGCTACCTTTAACTGTTTGATAAACAGGACCAGCATAGATGTTCCAATTTGGCGTAGGTTGGAAGCCAAAAACAAAAGCTAAGTTCTGAGTGTCTACAGAAACTTTTGTATTTCCTTGGCCTAGAGCAACACCTGCATTATCTAAACGTTGTTGTAATTGCTGTTGACCTTGAGTAAATGCCCCAGCTTCAACTTGTGGACGTACTGCAGCAGCAGCTGTATCAACATTACCACCTGCTTGAGTGATAATACCTGTCACTGTTGCTTGTAAAGTAGCATTATAAGCTGGGTTTGTTGGAGACATACCTTGTTGTGCAAGCAAGCCTTGCGCTGCTAAACCTACAATTTGTGTACTTGTAAGTTGATTTAAAGTTTGAGTAACTTCATTTCGAACCATGCTGTCTAATAGTGGTTGAGGTAATACCGTGTCAGAAGCTTGTGAAACAAAAGCATTATTACCTTTATATTCAGCAGCGGCACCAAATGGTTGGTCATATAGAAGACCGAATGAAAATTTATCAGTTAATTGTAGTTTTAATGCGGCTGAAGGGAAGTAATAATCATCAGCCATGTCTTCAATATTACGACGTGTAGCTGTTTCACCAGCTTCTTTACCAGAAACTGTAGGATCTAGAACTGAAATACCTGCTTCAAAATAATTTCCTGGTTGTAAGAATGCAGACATAGATTGGCCTGAACGGTCCATTGCTGCAGCAAAAGCACCTGTCATTGGAACTGAAGCAAGAATCATGGCTGTAGCTAAAGTTTTTAATTTCATTCTTCGTCATTCCTTGAGATACGAATTTGATTTTTATGGTTAATGCATATATTCGTTATGGAAAACTTTTTAATACTCTTGGGCTTAATTGTTACTCCATGTGACAAAAATAGCACAATTAAAATAAGAGTAAATGCTCTAGATTAAAAAATATGATTGAAAAACGAACTATTTAGAGTAAATGTACTAATTAATACATATAACGTTTTGATTATTATTTAATATTTTTAGTTACTGCATTATTTTCTTAACCCAGAAAAATTTGAAAATATTTTGATATGAGCAGTCATAAATTGAATTTTTGGCTTTATCGACCATGCCGTGTGTCGTTTTTTGCATTGACAAATAGATGGTTAGTGAATTTTAAAATGCTATTTAATTGTTCTTAAAAACAATCTATCAAGCGTAATATCAGTAAAAACAAAGATTAAGTTAAAAAAGTTCATCGATGAATTTTGAATTTGTAATGTAAATTTAGATTTAAGAATTCTTAATTTAGTTTTATTGATCAATGAGAGTTGAAAAAATCAGAGAGGTGAGGTGTCCAAAAAATTGTGCGCTCTGCGGGACTCGAACCCACGTCGGTCGCTTAGGAGGCAACTGCTCTATCCAGTTAAGCTAAGAGCGCAAGACGGAGGCTAATGTACTCCTATTTTAGCTAAAAAAAAAGTTATTGCCGAAACAATAACTTTTTAAATTACTTAGTCTTTATGAACTTCATTGGGGTCAATGTCGCTCAAATCTTTTGGATTAAGATAGTTAAACATTAATAACATGACTGTAATCCAAACAGGGATCATCAGCACAGATTCCATAAAGCCCTGAGTCCACATAATAAAGAGAACTAAAGCAATAAAGATCAGAACAATGTAGTTGCTGACTGGTGCCCAAAGTGCAGGATATGAGGTTGTAAAATTCAAAATACGTTTTGCACGACGGAACTGTAAGTGAGTCATGGTAATCATCGCCCAGTTCAGGACAAGCGCACCAACAACCACATACATTAAGTGACCAAGCGCATCTTCAGGTACGAAGTAGTTTAGGAGTACACAACCGAAAATTAGTACTGCAGAAAGTAATACCGCTGGAATTGGCACGCCACTTTTGTTGGTTTTTGCGAAAACTTTTGGTGCATTACCTTGCTTCGCCAAGCTGTAAAGCATACGGCTATTGGCATACATACCGCTGTTATAAACAGACAGAGCTGCAGTTAAAATAATGAAGTTCAGTAAATGTGCAGCCCAATCAATACCCAGTTGGCTAAAGATCATCACAAATGGACTTTTGTCTAAACCACCTAGTTCAAGCTGATTCCATGGCACAAGTGACAATAGAATAGTTAAAGAACCCACGTAGAAAATCAAAATACGGAAAACAACTTGGTTAATCGCTTTAGGAATAGTTTCTTTTGGATTTTCAGCTTCCGCTGCCGCCATACCAATCAGTTCAATACCACCGAAGGCGAACATCAAGAAAGCCAGCATGAAGAATAAGCCTTCAAAACCATTTGGGAAGAAACCGCCCTGACTCCATAAGTTGGTAAATGATGCTGTTGAGTTGGCATCTGCAGTAAGTAGCAAATACAAACCAAATACGATCATCGAAATAACTGCAGTGACTTTAATAATCGACAGCCAAAACTCAGATTCACCATAAAACTTCACATTACCTAAGTTTACTAAAGTAATGATCACGAAGAAGAACAGTACAGATGCCCACGCTGGAATATGAGGCCACCAGTAGTTGATGTATTTCGCAACAGCAGTGAGTTCTGTCATTGCCACTAAAATATAGAGAATCCAGTAGTTCCAACCTGTTAAGAAACCTGGAAATTTCCCCCAATATTTATATGCAAAATGGCTAAATGAACCTGCTACAGGTTCATGGACGATCATTTCACCCAACTGACGCATAATTAGAAAGGCGATCAGACCGCCAATGGCGTAGCCGAGAATAATGGATGGTCCAGCAGATTGAATCACATGCGCTGAGCCCAAGAATAAGCCTGTACCAATTGCACCACCCATGGCGATCAATTGAATATGACGATTCTTTAAGCCACGCTTGAGTTCGGAGGAATTGGTAGTCAAGTTACTCTTCCCGAGAATGGTTTAATTTTGGTAATTGTAATGTATAGAGAATGAATAGCCTAGTAGCTCAAAATTTATGAAAAATATTTATAGGTTTGATAACCTATTTTTTGTTTTAAATGCTGAATTAAAAATTTATGAATCAATAGATTAATTTTATTTTAATTGAAATTCTGATACTTGGCTTTATATGGAAAAGGTATCGAATGTAGTTTTTTTATACTTAAGTCATGTGATTGTTAAAACTTCAATTAAACATTGTATGATGCAAAAGCGCAGAAAAGAACGCTCTGCCAAAACACAATGATAAAGATTAAGGATTCAATAAAAATGAGTTTTGCTCCCCAAATTAAGATTGCAGCGACTTATATGCGTGGTGGTACAAGTAAAGGTGTGTTTTTCAAGCTAGATGATTTGCCGCTTGCAGCACAACAAGCGGGAAAAGTTCGCGACCAACTTTTATTGCGTGTGATTGGCAGTCCAGATCCTTATGGCAAACAAATTGATGGGATGGGGGGGGCGACTTCAAGTACCAGTAAAACCGTGATTTTGGCAAAAAGTTCACAGCCTGAGCATGATGTAGACTATCTATTTGGACAAGTGTCGATAGATAAAGCATTTGTCGACTGGAGTGGTAACTGCGGAAACTTAACAGCCGCTGTTGGTGCATTTGCCATTTCTAATGGTTTGGTTGAGGCATCACGTATTCCTGAAAATGGTTTGTGTACAGTTCGCATTTGGCAAGCCAATATTCAAAAAACCATTATTGCGCATGTACCTATTACTGATGGTGCAGTACAAGAAACCGGTGATTTTGAACTAGATGGTGTGACCTTCCCAGCAGCCGAAGTTCAAATTGAATTTTTAGACCCCGCAGATGATGGTGAAGATGGCGGCGCTATGTTCCCTACAGGGAATTTGGTCGATACCTTAACCGTACCCGATGAAGGCAGTTTCCCTGCAACATTTATTAATGCAGGTATTCCAACGATCTTCTTAAATGCAGAAGATATTGGTTATATCGGCACTGAACTGCAAGATGCGATCAATGGTGATGCCAAGGCATTGGCCCGTTTTGAAAAAATTCGTGCTTATGGCGCACAACAAATGGGTTTGATTTCAGATATTGCTGAAGCAGAACAGCGTCAACATACCCCAAAGATTGCATTTGTTTCAAAGCCGAAAGCCTATATATCTTCGAGTTCTAAACAAATTTCAGAACAAGATACGGACTTATTGGTTCGTGCCTTATCGATGGGGAAACTGCATCATGCCATGATGGGCACAGCGGCAGTTGCCATTGGTACAGCTGCGGCGATACCGGGGACGCTTGTGAACTTAGCCGCGGGTGGTGGGGAGCGAGAAGCTGTGCGTTTTGGACATCCATCTGGGACGCTACGTGTAGGTGCGCAAGCAATTTATGAAAATGGTCAGTGGGTCGTTAAAAAAGCCGTGATGAGCCGAAGTGCGCGTGTCTTAATGGAAGGCTGGGTGCGCATACCTGCGGATAGTTTGGATTAAGCATTTAACATCTCATTTGAAATCAGCCTCTGCTTTGCAGGGGCTTTTTTTTGCCTTTATCTTTTATATGAATAAGCAAATCATGAATTGGTATATATTTTTATATAATATGAACTGCATTTAATATTAGAAAGTTTCTGTGATTTATGTCAGATTAATTTTGTTAGCATTTTGCGTAGCTTTACCCTGAAAAAAAGTAGCGAAACCATGCTTAAAAAAGACTTAATAAAATCGGACCTACCTACTGAACAATTGGCTGTATTAGAAGCGTTGCCAATGCCTGCTGCGTTATTTTCTGCGACAGCTGAGCTGATATGCGCCAATCAAATATTTAAACATCGATTTCAGTCAGACTTACAAGATATCGTATTAAATCACGTGTCTGTGATGCAGCAAAAGACCAAAGCCACAAGTTCTGAGTTTGATTTACGCTGTTTAGAGAACGATAGCATTGAACCCTTTATGTATAGTGAAAATGAACGGCATTATTGGTTCACGCTCAAACCAAAGTTTCAACAAAGTGGCGATTTGGAACATGTGCTGTTGTGCTGTGCGGACATTACAAATTTAAAGCAATTCGAATTATCGCTGTTGAAACATAACCAACAACTCGAACAACAAGTTTATTTTGATTATCTGACAGGGATAAAAAATCGACGAGGTTTTGATTTAGACCTTTCTCAGTGGCAAAAAAGCTTCGCGGTTGAACAAGCCGATGAAATTTGTTTGATGATGCTCGATTTAGACAATTTTAAGCAAATCAATGATATCTACGGTCATGCGTTTGGCGATGAAGTTTTAAGAAAAAGTGCGCAGCTTTTAAGGATGCAAATTAGTCAACACGCAGATGCACAAATATATCGCATGGGTGGGGAAGAGTTTGCAATGATTTTGCCACGCACGGCTATATCGACTGCATGTTCGATTGCACAACAATGTTGTGAGCAAATCTATACTTCTTCGATGAGTTATACGGATAAAGCTCTACAACTGAGTATCTCATGCGGAGTGGCCTTGTGGGATGGTACGGAGTCATTTTTTGAAACATTGGCACGTGCCGATCAGGCTTTATATCAAGCCAAGAAAGGCTCGAAAAATTGTACCTGTTTTAATGATGGACAAAATGTGGCGCTATTTGAGGAAACGACATTTAAAAAACCATCAGACTGTGGGAAAAACACATAGATTTAGGCCGTAACATAGAGAAAGATTTGAGAAAGCAGTATGATGCAACAGGTCAAAATTGACAGAAAACATTGGCAGTCGATTTGCTAATGAACGAAGCAGTTAAATATTTAAAGTATTTGAGGTGAATGTGTCTTCTTTAACAGACGTTTCCACACATGCCCTGACAGAAGCGCAGCAGCGTATTCAGCAGGATTTACTGACAGCGCTTGATGCATTTTCAATTCCAGAACCATTAAAAGGGGCGGTGTATCATGCTGTGATGTTGGGTGGAAAACGCGTTCGACCGGCACTTTGTTATGCAACAGCAGCGTTAAAACCCAATACCAATTTTGCAGCCGTACGCCGTGCTGCGGTGGCGATTGAATTTATTCATTGCTATTCATTGGCACACGATGATTTGCCGTGTATGGACAATGATTTACTTCGTCGCGGTCAACCAACCTGTCATGTGGCTTTTGGTGAAGATACGGCCTTACTTGCTGGCGATATTTTACAATCGATGGCATTTGAAGTTTTAGGCAGCCGTTTATTTGATCAAGGCCCAGCCGTTGAAGCGCCGATCATCTTGAAGCAAATGCAAATTTTAGCGACTGCAACTTCAAAAATGGTCAATGGACAAGTCCTAGACTTACAAGCGGAAGGCAAGCATGTCAGTCAGGATGAACTAGAAAATATTCATCGAAATAAAACCGGTGCTTTAATTTCTGCCGCAATCATGATGGCTGCAGTGACGATATTTAATGGCACAGATCAAGCCATTCCTAAACTCCGCGAATTTGGTCTCGCGATTGGTTTAGCCTTTCAGGTGCAAGATGATATTTTAGATATTATTGCTGATACTGAGGCATTGGGTAAAACAGCGGGTAAAGATCAACAAGTGGATAAATCCACATACCCTGCGTTGATGGGTCTCGATCAAGCGCAAGCTTATGCAGAAGAATTACATGCACAAGCGCTTCAAGCTTTGGATTATTTTGCAGAAGACGCGGCAGAATTACTCAAGATCACGCAGTTTTTATTAAAACGTCAAAGTTAATATGACGCAGTAAAGACATTAGCCCACCCATGTAACATGTTGTGGGCTTTTTTATATCAAGTACATTTGGAACAGAAGTCAATAAACCTCTAAGTAATATCTAAATGGATGACATGATAAAAAACAAAAAAGGACGCTAGGCGTCCTTTTTTGCAGATATTAAAACTTAGAGCTTAAATTTAAGTGCTATTGGTCTTAAATACTTTCTTTATAGATACGATCTGCTTCTTCAAATTTTTCAGTAACTTCAGCAGATGGTGCTTTGCCCATTAAGCTTACAATGATGATTGCAAGTAGTGAGCAGATGAAGCCCGGAATAATTTCATAAACGCCTGTATCGCCCCAGAGGTTTTTCCATAGAATGACCATGACTGCACCAACCACCATACCGGCTAAAGCACCGTTCAATGTCATACGTTTCCAGAACAATGACATGATAATCAGTGGGCCAAATGCAGCACCGAAGCCTGCCCATGCATATGCTACGAGACCAAGGACTTTAGAGTCTGGATTACCCGCCATATAGATCGCAAGAAGCGCAATCATTAACACCATGAAACGGCCGACCCAAACCAATTCTTTTTGTGAAGCATTTTTGCGTAAGAATGATTTATAAAAGTCTTCAGTTAATGTACTTGAGCAGACTAAAAGCTGACAGCTGAGGGTACTCATGATCGCAGCTAAAATCGCAGCCAGTACAATACCTGCAACCCATGGGTTAAATAGAATTTTAGTCAATTCCATAAAGACCGTTTCAGGGTTTGCTGTAACGACACCTGCCAGTTCTGGATGCTGTTGGAAATAAGCAATACCGAAGAAGCCTGCTGCAACTGCGCCACCGAGGCAGAGTGTCATCCATGTCATACCAATACGGCGTGCATTGGGAATCGATTTAACCGAATCTGCTGCCATGAAACGCACTAAGATATGCGGTTGACCGAAATAGCCTAACCCCCATGCCAACAAAGACATAATCGCGACAAAACTTAAATCAGCAAATACATCCATGGCTTGAGGGCGTGCTGCTTCTAGTGCCAGAGTGAACTGGGTTAAATCAGAGAACGATAACATAACCACGATAGGGGTAAGCAGCAAGGCAAAAATCATAAAGCCCGCTTGAATGGTATCGGTCCAACTCACAGCAAGGAAGCCACCAATAAACACATAGCTCACTGTTGCGATGGCACTGATCCAAAGCGCAGTGCTATACGACATACCAAACATACTTTCAAATAATCGAGCGCCAGCAACCATGCCTGAAGCACAGTAAATAGCGAAGAAAATCAAAATAATCACCGCTGACACGATACGTAAGATTTTCTTTTGATCGTTAAAACGATTTGAGAAATAGTCAGGTAGGGTCAAGGCATTATTTTGAACTTCGGTATGTACACGGAGACGACCTGCCACAAGTAGCCAGTTGAGCCAAGCACCGATGATCAGACCAATTGCAATCCACATTTCAGATAAACCTGAAAGATAAATCGCACCCGGAAGACCCATGAGCAACCAACCACTCATATCCGATGCACCTGCAGAAAGGGCAGTGACAAAGCTCCCTAGTCGGCGGCCACCTAAAATGTAGTCAGAAAAGTTACTGGTCGCACGGTATGCAAGTAAACCGATCACGACCATGGCGACAATATAAAAGAGAAAGGTAATTAGGGTGGGATTCAGGGAGCTCATACGGTATCCGCTTTGGCGTTGGACAATTGCGTTTAATTAGGGGACTCGATGGGATTTGCCTAAGCCAAGTAGGTGAAATCGAACGATAAGTCCTAAAACGTCAAAAAAATAACGTGAAATTTAAACATAAATTCACAAACTTTGCCTTCTTTTTTGTTTTGGGCATAAAAATGGGCCGTATGTCACGACCCATTTTAATTAATGCAAAGATTTAGTTATTACGTCCCATCACACCACGAATCGTATTCAGTACATCCGCAGGTAATACCACAGTTTTGGCATTATTAGATTTAGCCATATCTTGCATGGCTTTGACGTATTGTTCACCCAGTAAGTATGCAACTGGAATTTCTTTATCGCCGACAGCTGAACTCACCATTTCAATTGCACGTTGAGAAGACTCTGCCAGTACCACTTGAGCTTCTGCATCACGACGAGAGGCTTCCAAACGACCATCCGCTTCTAAAATAGCCGCTTGTTTTTCACCGTCTGCCTTGGTCACTGTCGCACGACGTTGACGTTCCGCTGCTGCTTGCTCTTCCATTGCCGCTTGCATGGTATGAGAAGGTTTAATGTCTTGAATTTCTACAGTTTTAAGCGTAATACCCCAGTCAGAGATATCGTCAGAAATTGCGGCTTTAAGTTTAGCCTTAATATGATCACGCGATGAAAGTGCATCATCGAGGTCCATTTCACCGACAATTGAACGTAAAGAGGTTTGAACTAAGTTTTGAATTGCCCATGTGTAGTTTTCAATACCGTAAACTGCTTTTTCAGGTGTGGTTAAATTGATATAAGCCACAGCATTCATCAGCAGTACCGCGTTGTCACGTGTGATCACTTCCTGAGAGGGAATATCTAACACGATATCTTTGGTTGTGACTTTATAAGCCACTTCATCGACATAGGGAATCACAAAGTTCAGTCCCGGATTGAGCGTGGTATGGTATTTACCTAAACGCTGAACAATCCATTTATAACCTTGGGGAACAATACGAACACCTTTAAAAATGGTGACGGCTACAAAAACTAAGAGCGCTAAAAAAACAATAGAAACACCAGACATGTCATTTCTCACTTATTTATGGATTGTCAGTGGGGTGGTTGCTGCTGTGCAGTTGGACGACTAAATCATTGCCTAAAATATCGGTCACGCGAACACGATCACCGACTTGAAGTGCATCTTGGGTACGGCAATGCCATTCGTCTGAACCTAAAACAGGCATTGGGAAGCGAACTTTAACGCTGCCATGATTGAGTTGGGTTTGAATCACCATACCCACTTGGCCAATCGTCGCTTCACGCGACAGACCTGCTTTGGTTTTATCAATGGATAAAGGCTTAATAAATTTGAACCACAAAAATGTGCAAAGCACGGCAAAAATAATCCAAACCACAATTTGGACATTAAAGTCCATTGATGGAAAGATCCAATATAAGATCCCAACCAAAATTGCGGAAACGCCAAACCATAGCGCAGCAAAAGACGGCAAAATTAGTTCAAAAAGCATCAAAGCGACGCCCAATACAAACCAGTGCCAAGGTTCTAAAATAAATTCCATACATCTACTCTTATATAAGGGTGAATTGATATAGATGAACCAGTATCTATATCAATGTAGCAGATGTATAACTCAATGAATATAAAAAAAATCGTTGAATTATATTTTCGCTTTTGGTGCTGGTTTAAAGGCCGCGGGAGACTGTTTAAAGTTATCGATTGCCTTAATAATGCTATTCACTTTAAGCTGTGCGGCTTTTTCACCTTCTAAAATCGTCGCATTGCTCGACTTTAAATCGAGTGTCCCAATATGTCCTACTTTAGGTTGAATCACGAAATTGGCATTTTTCAGTTCTTCATTAATACTTTGTTGTCCCATGATGTTAATGGTTTGATCGAGTAAACCAAACATGCTTACGGCTTTGCTACCGTCAGGACGCGCAGAGATATCAACTGCAATTACAATATCTGCACCCATATCACGTGCGGTTTTCACCGGAATCGGGCTGACTAAGCCACCATCGACATATTTCACCCCTGCAATGGTCGCAGGTACAAATACATTTGGAATACTGCACGATGCACGTACCGCTTGGCCTGCATTGCCGCGGTTAAATTCAGTTTTGCTGCCATTATCCAAACGGGTGGCTACAGCAGCAAAGCGTTTTGGAAACTGTTCAATTGATTTATTGCCGACGTTTTTATTGACAAAGTCTTGCAGTTTTTGCCCTTGAATAATACCTTGGCTATTTAAGGTTAAGTCACGAATATCAGACTCTTTAAAGTTCAGAGCCAATTGCTGCATTTGATAAGGCGTTTTACCGCTGGCATATAAGCTGCCGACAAAACTACCCGCACTGGTCCCAGTCACAATCTTAGGTTTAATACCGTGCGATTCAAGCACTTTAAGCACACCAATATGTGCAAAACCTTTGGCACCGCCACCACCGAGCGCAATCGCGATCACCGGTTCACGTGCTTTGGCAGGTGTAGGTGTCGTAGTCGCAGGCGTTTTGGTTGCAGAATCACAGCCAGTGAGTGCCAATACAAATAGGCTAGGAATCAGGTAATGCAAAAGTTTCATGGGTGAAATCTGATGGTTAAATATACAAAGTGCACATCACATCAAAAAAAGAGCCATTTGACTAGGGCTTTTTCCAGTGCTTTTGTAACGGCAAGGCCAACCATTCGGGATTTTTCGGGGAAAATTTTCCGTCATAAATCTTCAAAATTTTTTCGAGATCAGTTTCAAAATCTCCACTCGGTTCAAAAACACCCAAGCAATGAATGGTTTTCTTTGCATAATCAAAGCTAAACATCACAATAGGTATCTGTGCTTCATAGGCAATATAGTAAAAGCCACTCCTGATTTTATCGGCTTTTTTTCGTGTTCCCTCAGGTGCCATTCCAATCCAAATTTGATCTGTCGCTTGAACAATCTCAGCAATTTCACGTGTCAGTCCATGTGGATTTTCACGCTGTACAGGGATCACGCCGACCCAATCCAAAAGTGGTTTTAAGGGAGTATCAAAAAGGGTGTTTTTACCAAAAATGGTTATTTTTATCCCGATCCCAAGCAAGGCGAGAAAACCATGCCATGCATCTATATTAGAAGTATGCGGAGAAATGATCGCTACAGCTTTGGCAAGGTTGGGAAATTCGCCGTCAAATTTCCATCCTTGTGCCAAAAAAAGTTTTTTAAATATTGCGCGGCTCAGAGTGGAACCACGTGATGGGACTTGATCGGGCAATACCGGAAATAATAGAGTCTTTTGATTCATTGCATATTCTTATATAGGTGAAATCCATTTTCGATGTGATGCACATTTAAAAGTACGGCATCAGCATTGACCTTATCTTAGGTCGATGATTTTTTTAGATCATTGGCAAAATAGCCGTATTTTGACTACTCTAAATGTAACTTCAGCGCATTCAATATTTAGGAACTTATGATCCAGCTTCGTCAGCTCTATCTTTTACTGTTTTCCTTATATTGGGCGCAAGGGTTACCTGTCGGTTTTATGACACATGCTTTACCGGTGATTTTAAGAGCGCAAGGTGTGTCTTTGGCACATATTGGTGGCTTTGGATTACTCATGCTGCCATGGTCGATCAAAGTTTTTTGGGCACCGTGGATTGATCGACATGGTTCAAGGTCCAAAGGGCACTATCGGAGTTGGATTATTCCAATGCAGTTGTTGTCCGTGGTGGTCTTGGTCTTCTTGTCTTTTTTGCCGATCCAAAGTTTGAATGAACCGATGTATTTGCTGCTGTTTTTTGTGGCTTTACTCAGTATGAATTTGGTCGGTGCAACTCAAGATGTCGCAACCGATGGCTTGGCTGTCAATATTTTAAAAACCGACCAACAGCACTGGGGCAATACCTTTCAGGTGATTGGTTCCAGACTCGGTTTTATCGTCGGTGGTGGCGCTGTACTTTGGGCTTTAGATTGGTTGGATTGGCAAGCCACCTTTCTGTTTCTAGCGGCATTGGTGTTCATCAATACCATTCCTATTTTTATGTATCGAGAACCTTTAAAGCCACCACTCAACATAAAATCTAGTCCAGAGGATGATAACTACCATAAGCATACTTCAGGCTTGTTCTACGCCATTCGCCAGTATCTGACTTATTTTACTCAAACTAAAACTCTCACACTGTGGCTGATGATCTTATTGAGTTTTAAGCTTGCAGATGGTCTAGCAGGTCCTTTACTTAAGCCGCTGATGGTCGATTTAGGATTGAGTTTTAGTCAAATTGGTCTATATGTCACCATGCTGGGTGCGGTGGCTGCTTTAATTGGGGCAGGGCTTGCAGGTCTTAGTTTGAAGTATATTTCTCGGGCACAGGCCTTGGTTTTCTATTCAGTATTGAAAATATTCAGCTTATTAGCCTATGCATGGTTGGCTTTGCAGTTCGAGGCTAAACGGCAGGTTCATGAATGGCAGATCTATGGGATTAATGCTGCCGAAGACATGATTTCAGCCATGCTGCTCGTGATCATGCTGACTTTGGTGATGCAATATAGTCGTAAAGCATTTGCAGCAACGGACTTTACATTTCAGGTTGCCATTATGGCGACGGTGAGTGGGGGGCTGTATAGCATCAGTGGCATAGTGGCCGATCAGCTGGGTTATAGCACTTATTTATTTTGGATCACAGGTTTGGCTGCATTGAGCTTAGTCCCGATTCTATTTTGGGGAAAAGCATCAAAAAATGACCAAAATCACTTCTAAATCATAATTTTGGTTGTTTTTTATCAGCTAAAGCACTAAAAGAGCAATGCAAATATTATTTTAATAATTTTGTAATATGTTTCGCGTGTGTAATATCTGTTACAAAATAATTTAAGGAAAATTTTTGATGAAAACTAAGTTAGCAGCGGCTATCGCATTGAGCCTTTTGGCTGGGTCAACCTTTGCAGCACCAACATTCTACGGTGAAATTGATGCGTCTGTTGATTATTTACCTGAAGATAATAAAACGGGTGTTTCAGACAAAGATGTCGTTGATATCAGTTCAAACAGTTCTTTCTTGGGTTTAAAGGGCGATGAAAAACTGACTGACCGTTTAAGCGCAGTTTATGCAATTGAATGGGCATTTAACTCAGACGGCGAAGGCGATGACTGGTCTAAGCGTAACCGCTTCGTTGGTTTGAAAGATGCGAAACTTGGTACATTGAAAGTCGGTGCACACGATACACCATTAAAACAATTGTCTAGTCCGGTTGATACATTCAATAACTACGTGGGTAACCGTGCTGATGTTACAGGCATCATGACGGGTGAAAATCGTGTAGATAACGTTGTTGTTTATGAATCACCAGCATTTAAAATTGCTGAAGGTGCAATTAAAGTTAATGCATTGCTTGCTACAGGTGAATCTTCAGGAATTAAGAGCGACAATGGTGTAGTAAAAACCGCGGGTCGTGGTCTTGGCGATGCTTGGTCGGCGTCTGTTGTTTATGACAGCCCCGTTGTTGTCGCAGGTTTAGCCTATGACAAAGCCATTCCATCGAACTTTGGTGGTGTAGGGATCTTAAATGCTGAAATTCCTGAAGTTGCGGGTACAAAAGCATTTGCTGCTGCAAATACTGTTCGTGCGATTGGTCGTGTAAATCTTGAGGGTGGTTTGGCACTCAAAGCACTGTATCAAACATCAGAGGTTGAGGCTGCTAAAGGTAATGATGTTGCAGCAGCAAATATTGATGATGCTCAAGGTTGGCTAGTCGGTGCAGAATACAATCTACCATCTGCAAAAGCGTGGACAGTAAAAGCACAATATAGTCAAAATACCACGACCTATAAAGTGGGTGATGATTATGAAGCTCAGCAGTTAATTGCAGGTGCAGATTATGCATTTAGCAAACAAGTGAAAGCTTATGGTTATGCAGGTTACTTAGCACTTGAACAAGGTTCTAATGAAAGCGAACAACCTGTTCTAGGTACAGGTCTAGAATTTAAATTCTAAGACCTTGATTTAAGTTGTTCAAAAGGCGATGTTTTACATCGCCTTTTTTGATTTTTCTTACTTGGTTTTGATCAGTTTTAAGTGATTTTTAAGTTTGAATTTTTAGATTAGGGCATCAAAGATCAATAATTGATGCCAATATGCTTCAGGTCATAGCGAAAATACAGCAAAAAATTCCAAGACTTAGTTTAAGTCAATTTAACCTCGTGCTTGCCTTATGGCTTGGGGTGGTTTTGAACCTCGCGTTTTATCAGCAAATCCAGCAGCTCACACCTTATACGGGATTGAAGGCTGGACTATTCTTAGCGGCAACCGTACTGGTGGTGGTGGCACTTTATAATGTGCTGATGCAATTCCTGCAATGGCGATGGAATTCAAAACTTTTGGCGAGTGTTTTGCTGATCATTGGTGGCTTGAGTGCCTATTTTGTCAATAGTTTAGGTGTGACCATTACATCTGACCAAGTACAAAACATGATGCAAACAGATGTAAAGGAAGTGCAGGATTTAATCTCGCCACAATTTTTTATCTGGGTCTTTGGACTGGTTATTTTGCCACTGCTTTTGATCTGGCTTTTGCCACTACATAAAGAGGCCCTAAGCACAGTTGTTGCCAAAAAAGGTCTACATATTGTGCTGTCGCTCATCCTCATGAGTGCTTTACTGTTTGTTTATTTTGTCGATTATGCTGCGATCTTTCGTGAGCATCGTGACTTAAAAGGCATGCTCTCACCACAAAACAGTATCGCTTCGACCTTTTCCTATTATCACAAAAAAGCACCGAAACAGAATTTGCCATTGCTGAGCTATGGTGAAGATGCACATATGGTTGAAAACGTAAGCGCCAATAGCTTGCCAAAATTGATGGTCTTAGTGGTTGGTGAAACTGCGCGCGCGGAAAGTTTTTCACTCAATGGCTATGCTAAAAATACCAATCCTGAACTCAGTCAGCAAAATATTATCAATTTTAGCCAAGTCAGTTCATGTGGCACCGCAACCGCTGTGTCTGTTCCTTGTATGTTCTCGGGCATGCCGAGAACTGAATATGACGAACAGCTTGCAAGTCATCGCGAAGGTTTACTCGATATTGCACAGCGTGCAGGCTACAAGGTGACGTGGTTAGATAATAATTCAGGCTGTAAGGGCACATGCACACGTGTTGAAAAATATGAATTTCCAGAAGCGCTGAAGAAAAAGTCGTGTGATGCCGATGGCGAATGTCATGATGAAATCTTGGTGGATGGTTTGAAGGCATATTTGGCTTCTATTCCGAAAGCAGATCCAACTCCCCGTTTAATTGTATTACACCAAATGGGCAGTCATGGCCCTGCTTATTTCAAACGAAGTACCGCAGCGTTTCAAAAATTTAAGCCAACCTGTAATAGCAATGCCATACAGGGATGTAGCTCGACAGAATTAATAAATAGTTATGACAACAGTATTGTCTATACCGACCATGTACTGAGTGAATTGATTAACACCTTAAAAGTGACTGACAATTATCAAACAGGACTGTGGTATTTGTCCGATCATGGCGAGTCGACAGGTGAGCATGGTTTGTATTTACACGGTTCTCCATACGCAATTGCACCGTCACAGCAAACCCATGTGCCGATGTTGATGTGGTATTCACCGGCGTGGCAAAAAAATAATTCAGCGCAATATACTTGTTTAATGGCACAAAAAAGCCAAAAATTAAGTCAGGATAATCTATTTCCATCGCTATTGAGTTTGCTTGATGTGCAGACTCAGGTGATTGATGAAAAAAACAATATGTTGCAACAATGTACTTCAGTACAGCGCAGGACTTAAGCCATGCACAAAATACTTATTATTGAAGATGATTTCATGATTGCCGAATCGACAAAAACCTTGTTGAACTATCAACAGTTTGAAGTCGAGTGGGTGAATAATGGTATCGATGGCTTAAAGCTTATTATGCAAGGGGGAATTGATATCGTCTTGCTGGATCTGGGTTTGCCGATGATGGATGGTATGCAAGTCCTGAAACAAATTCGTCAAATGCAGCCTAAATTGCCTGTATTAATCATATCGGCACGAGATCAATTACAAAATCGTGTAGATGGATTAAACCATGGGGCAGATGACTATCTGATTAAGCCTTATGAGTTTGATGAATTACTTGCACGGATTCATGCGCTCCTTCGACGCACAGGGCTGAGTTCAGTCGAAGCACCACAGAAAATCTTAAAACATGGGGAATTGATTTTAGATATCGAACAGCATCTTGCACGCTATAAGGGTCAATATGTCGATTTATCTAACCGTGAATGGGCCATATTGATTCCATTAGTGACGCATCCGAATAAGATTTTTTCAAAAGCCAATTTAGAAGATAAGCTTTATGATTTTGATAGTGATATCAGCAGTAATACTATTGAAGTGTATGTGCATCATCTTAGAACAAAATTAGACAAAGATTTTATTCGCACCATTCGTGGTTTAGGTTATCGACTCGGTTAAGGCAAAGGAATTATCGACCATGCAGCAGCCTTACTCTCTGAAAAAGAGACTAATTATTTATGTGTCTGTTTTCAGTATGCTTTTGGGCTGTCTTTTGGTGTTTTCAGCTTATCGAATTGCGCTTGAAGAAATTAATGAAATTTTAGATGCGCAAATGCAAAATTTGGCGGAACGTGTTGCAGAGCATGATCCGCAGCCTATTCGTAGCGAATTTGATCAACATAAGCGTTATCACGAAGAAGATTTATTTGTTGATGTGTGGACCTATCAGTCCAATGCACATCAAACCCATCAATTAAAATTATTGGTCGCGCCTCAGCCCAAAGCCGGTTTTTATACCCACAGTACCCAACAGGATGAGTGGCATACCTATATTTTGCCACTCGCAGATAGGCAAATTCAGGTCAGTCAGCAAGAGTCGGTTCGGCAGCATCTTGCAGCAGAATTGGCCAGTAGCATGTTTATTCCCTATTTGGTTTTTATACCGTTTGCATTAATCGCTTTGGGATGGTTGATTCAACGCAGTTTAAACCCACTGGAAAAATTTAAAAAAGAACTGGCAAAACGTGATGCCTTTGAACTTTCTCCAATCTCTCAAATGCCGTATCCAGAGGAGATTGCACCAACTATTATTGAAATGAACCAGTTGTTTGAACGAATTTCGTTGTCGCAGCAGGAACAGCGCCAGTTTATTGCCGACGCAGCGCATGAGTTACGGACCCCGATTACCGCGCTGAATTTGCAAATGCAGATTTTGCTACAAAAATTTCCGCAAGATGACGCTCTACAAAATTTGAGTAAAGGTTTAATTCGTATTCAGCATTTGGTCAGTCAATTGTTGAGTTTGGCAAAACAAGATGCCTCGGTCTTTGAACTTGAGCGCAAACAACATTTTGATCTCAAGCAAGTCGCAACCAATTGTGTGGAGCAACTGGTGCATTTGGCCATGCAAAAAGATGTTGACCTTGGTATGGAGCAACAACAGAGCATAGCCTTATATAGTCTTGAGCCAACCGTACATTCAATCATTTTTAATTTGATTGATAACGCCATCAAATATACGCCTGCACAGGGCATGATTAATGTCTCCGTCTTTGAACATGCGGGGCAGGCGGTTGTACAGGTTGAAGATAGCGGGCCTGGCATCGACCCAGCTTTTTATGAGCAAATTCGAAAACGCTTTTATCGAATTTATAATCATGAAGAAATTGGAAGTGGTTTAGGGCTAGCGATCGTGGATAAAGCCGCAAAACATATCGGTGCGGAATTGGAGTTTTCTAAAAGTGAAACATTGGGCGGTCTGAAAGTGAGTTTACAGATCCCATTGAGTGAATCATGAGTGACTCAATCATTTTCGGATCAAGTTCAATTTAGATACTTAAAGATTAAATCCATGTAAATGCTTTGCTCTTTTGCTGCGTAGTCGATGCCGTGAAATGGCGAGAAAACAGCACATACAGGACACAATTAAATGCCCAAATGATCCATGCTGTCCAAAGGTTATGACTCAGAAAATGTGCACCCCGCATCATTTGCGCCCAGCCAAAAGCAAAGCCTAAAATCAGCCCAGCAGATAAAAAGAAGTAGGCACGGGCAGGTTGATGTATTCGATAAACAAAATATCCCGTAATTAAGGCAAAACCAGTCGCAGCATGACCACCGGGAAAACAGTGTCCTTGGCGTGCAGAAAAATCCCAAGAAAAGCCGTGGGCTGTGGCGACGGTCATATTCCAAGGGCAGGCATGTGCAGATTGTGATTTGAGCAACCCAATGATTGCCGTGCTGAGTAGAGCAACCACGATAAAATAGCCAAATTCAAACTTGCGAACTTTCAGATGCGGATATTTAAAACTGCATATCCATGCTGCGAAATAGAGAACATAAACGCCTATGACGATATTCTTGATATAGCGATGGTTCAGCACCGCAAGTGCCCAATCATTACGATGAGGAAAACCACCATGTAGGTCGACCCAAGGCTGAATAAAAGTTTGGTCGAGCGAACCACCGACGGGGAAAAAATAAAGTAGGCTAACCAAACTGAGTGTGAGCAGAAGGGCTTGTCGCAATAAAAAGGTACGGTTCGAGAACATAAGTCGCGTGATGTATTGAAATTATTTTGTTTGAATGCTGCTATTTGAAACCACGAAACTTAAATCAGACTTAATCGGCTATTTGAACTGTATCGATATCGATAGCGAAGAAGGTGCATAAAGCAGAACGGGCATTGTGTTAAAGTTTTTGAAAACTCAGTAATGAAGATTTATGAGCATACGTGCAGTCCTTTTTGATTTAGATAATACTTTGACTCATCGAGATCACAGCGTTCAGGCCTATACGCAGTATTTAGCCGAGTCTTATCAGTCGACGCTGGCGGAGGTAGACCTTGTACAGATTAAACGTATTATTAACCGTATAGATAATGGGGGATATCCAAAAAAAGAACTCCTTACACATCCGAGTATTGGGGCATCTGTCGCTTATGCTCTACAAACGGAGCTGGATTGGATACATCAACCTGATTTTGATGAGCTGACACAATTTTGGTTTCAGCACTTTGGTCAGTTTGCCGTGGCGATGCCTGGGGCATTGAGCTTGCTGCAGCAACTAAAACAACAGCAGTATAAATTGGCGGTGGTGTCAAATGGTGGACATGCCACACGCCTGAATATTTTAAATGGACTGGGTTTTGCGTCGTATTTTGATCAGATCATCAGCTCGGAAAGTGCCGGGATCAGTAAGCCCAAAGTTGAAATATTTCAGCACAGTTGTCGTGAGTTGGGCGTGACGGAAACCGAGTGTTTATTTATTGGTGATCATCCTGTCAATGATATTTATGGTGCGAGCCAAGCAGGGATGTCTGCCGTATTGCTTGAAGGCTTTCATGCTTTAAGTGCTGAACAACAGCACAGCATTCCGAATAAAATTCAGCATTTGGATCAGGTCTTAAATTTTCTGAAATAAGTTGATTTAAACTCAAGCTGTGAGCGAATTTCAGGGCTAAAAAAAGCGGCATAAATGCCGCTTTAGATTGTGTTATTTAGAACATGTTTTCTTCAGAGTTTGCTGAAATACGGTGAATACTTAAGTCTGCACCACGGAATTCTTCTTCTTGATCTAGGCGAATACCCATTGTGACTTTGAGTAGACCATAAACGATGAAACCACCAGCCAATGCAATCAAGATTGCGAGTAGCGTGCCGATACATTGAGAGATCATTGAAATACCGCCTAAACCGCCCAACCATTTTTGTCCAAAAATGCCCACCGCAATACCACCGAAAGCACCACAGACACCGTGTAGTGGCCATACGCCAAGTACATCATCGACTTTGAGTTTGTTTTGAGTGTAAGTGAATAGTTTGACAAAGATCAGACCTGCGATAGCGCCGATAATTAACGCACCGACAGGATGGACTACATCTGAACCAGCACAGATCGCTACCAAACCTGCTAAGGGACCATTATGTAAGAAACCGGGGTCATTTTTGCCCATAAAGTTTGCTGCAAGCGTACCGCCCACCATTGCCATGAGAGAGTTAATCGCAACCAGTCCTGAAATGGCATCCAAACGTTGCGCACTCATCACGTTAAAGCCGAACCAACCGACGATTAAAATCCAAGAGCCCAAGGCAAGGAATGGAATACTTGAAGGCGGGTGCGCACTGATACGACCGTCTTTTTTATAGCGTCCATGACGTGCGCCAAGTAAAAGTACTGCAGCTAAAGCAATCCAACCGCCCATGGCATGTACCACGACCGAACCTGCAAAGTCATGAAAGGCTGCGCCAAATGTGCGTTCTAACCATGCTTGTAGCCCAAAATTACCATTCCACGCCATGCCTTCAAAAAATGGATAGACCAAAGCGACCAATAATAATGTGGCAATCGCTTGAGTCCGCATTTTTGCACGTTCAGCAATACCACCTGAAATAATCGCTGGAATGGCTGCGGCAAAAGTCAGCAGGAAGAAACAACGCATTAAGTTGTAGCCGTGATCGGCTGCTAAAGTGTCCCCAATATGGAAAAAGTGCTGACCATAAGAGATGTAATAACCCACAAAAAAGTATGCAATTGCGGAAATAGAAAAGTCAGTCAAAATTTTACTCAGCGCATTGACCTGATTTTTATGTCGTACTGTACCTAATTCTAAAAATGCAAAGCCAGCATGCATGGCAAGAACCAAGACTGCACCAAGAAGGAGAAAGAGGAGATCTATATTTTGCATAAGGTGTTCCAGTTTAGTGCGCTAGTTCACGAAAAGAAGTTCAGTATATCGAGCGGAATAATTTCGAAAAGAGGAGTGAGAGAGGGAAATTTTGATTAAAAAAACTAAAAAATGTAGAAGACTCGATATAAAGCAAAGACTTGCATGAGTGTGATAATAATGCACTAAAATGGTGCAATGATGTTTTGCAATGAGAAAATTAAATGAATGATTATTAAGTGAAAAACTATGTTTTTTGAATTTGTTTAACAAATGAATAATAAATAGCGCCATTTCTGAGTTAATTCAGGGCAATCCATTATTTTGTATTTTTATCTGATTGATAGATGTTAGTGCGAGAATGAAACTTAAAATTGACGAATGATACATTTTGGGAGTCTGTCTGAGCATCTTGTGGTCATTAAAAGTTGAAAGCTTGATGTCTTGCCTGAACTGAAATGATGCACAGATATTAACCCATGAAATCTCTGCTGCTGCACTTTTAGATGGCGAAATAAACATGCAAGGGTGGGTTTGAGGTGATGGTCGTTGGGTCTGACTGTATTTGATGACGTGTTTAATTGAAGAGGCACAGAATTTTAAGTTTAAGCCTTGAATGCTTAAGCTAAACGCTGTGTATTAATCGCTTCAGCCCAGTCACAACATCCACAGCGCGGGCAGGCATCCTGAGCACCGTGAATGTACATGGTTTTGCCACAATGTGTACAGGCATACAAATGATGCATTTTGATATCGCGAACCGCTTTATAGGGTTTCGGAAATAGCGGCAGTCCATAACGTACCTGCTCTGGTGGATAAAACAAAATACTAAATTTGCCATCACTTTCTAATAAGCCAACTCGAACTTGTCCAAGATGCTCCACATTTTGCTGACGCATTTCAGAGAAGAATTCATCATGTGACATTTTACCTTGTTTAATCTTTTCTAAAACCAACTCACCATCTTCCACAATGTAGAGGGCTTTGCCTTCAATTAAATCTTCAAAGGGTTGGTATTTCATCATTAGCCAAGTGATTACGCGGTATAAACCAATCACCACCGTCATCACAATGAGCGCTTGCAAGAGGGGGAGCTCCTCCTCAAACATCGGGTCGCCTGCAATAGAACCCAAAGCAAGGAGTATCGCGACTTCAAAGATGGATAACTGACGCACGCCGCGTTTGCCTGTTAGGCGTAAGAATACGATGATTAAAACGAACATAATGACGCTACGCAAAATCACTTCGGCAGCAAAAGTCCATGTGGTGTCATGGATGAATATTTGGGTGAAATCCATGTCTCATCCTTTTTTATCGTTATATGTTTTAGCTTAGCAAAGCGCTAGGCGATAAAGCAGCTCAATTGTGTTAATTTTTAAGCATTATTTGAAAATGGATTTCATGCTAAAGGTATTGTATGCATGAGATATTTGATGAAAAAAAGTGCTTTTAAATAGTCATAAAAAAGCACCGACGAATCGATGCTTTTGATGTGTTATGGCAATTTTTAAAACGTTTAGTTATTTAATATGTTCTGCAATATCCGTAAAGATTACGCCTAAACCATGTGCGCCTGCATCTGGATAGCCAAGACTGCGGTCGCCCACAGTTCCCGCACGTCCCATACGCGCCACGATTTCTTTGGTCTTTTCAGCACCTTGAACAGCCGCTTTTGCACCAAGGACAAAGTTTTCTTTAAACGATTTATCGGTATGGGCAGACCAAGAATCTGCGCATGGCACTAAAGCATCAATCAGGGTTTTATCACCTACCACTGCGCCACGTCCAAATGAACGTTCACCTGTAGTTTGAATGCCTTTGACCGCTGCTTGCAGCATCTCTGCGAAATCAGCGACAGTTAAAACTGATTTGCCTTGAATTGATTTCGCTGCTGCACGGAATGCTGAACCCCAGATTGGACCTGATGCACCGCCACAGTGTTCCATAATGATCATTGAGCAGTTCAGCATGAATTCATCCATCTGCTGCGCTTGAATCAGACTTTGCCATTCACGTTTTAATTGCTTAAAGCCTTTCGCCACGCTCATACCGAAGTCGCCGTCACCTGCATGTGCGTCTAGTTCACAGAATGGCACTTCATTTCTAATGATGCAGGCAGACATGACATCGACCACATAGCGCATGTTTTCGATGGTGAATTGCTCATTGCTGATCACCGCATGTTCAGGCTGAGTTTCAACTTGTGTGTTTACCACTGCTTCGGTTGCAGCATCTCTAGTTGCGAAAGTTAAAGGCTGTGCTGCTGAACCATCCATTTTAAATGCAGGAGTGTTGGCTACTGCATCGAGGTAAGTTTTCAATTCATCATCGACAGCAAGTAATGAAACTGATGCACCATTCATGTCGATACTGGTCATATAGTTACCGACAAATGTGCGGTAAATTTTGATGCCTTTACGTGCAAGGTGTTCGCATACGTCATGGTTAAAGACATACAACTCTTGCAGTGGAGTGCTACCAAAGCCATTGATCAAAACCGCAACTTCTTTCATGTCTGGGCGGTCGAGGAATAAATCATCTACGATGCGCTGTGCCATTTTTTTAGAAGGCAAGATTTTTTCACGACGGATGCCGGGTTCACCGTGAATGCCGACGCCATATTCCATTTCGTCATCAGCCAATGTGAAGGTTGGCGTGCCTTTGGCAGGAACGGTACAAGAGCTATAAGCAAAACCAAGGCTAATGACGTTGTCCGCAGCTTTTTGAGCAATCGCTTTTACGTCTGCAAGTTCTAATCCTTTTGATGCCGCTGCACCTGCAATCTTATGTACAAATACTGTGCCTGCAACACCGCGACGACCGACTGTATATAGGCTGTCTTTAACCGCTATGTCATCTGCCACTTTGACATAGTCAATTTTGATGCCGTCTTCAGTTGCAAGGGCTGCACCATTCTGGAAATTCATCATATCGCCAGAATAATTTTTGATAATCATCAGCACGCCTTTGTCAGTCGCAACTTGCTGTAAGGCTTTATAGACCTGAATTTGTGAAGGAGATGCAAACACATCACCACATACGGCAGCGTCTAACATGCCTGTACCGACAAAACCTGCATGGGCAGGTTCGTGACCGCTACCACCGCCACTGATCAATGCCACGTTGTTGTGTTTTTCTTTACGTGAAATGATTTTGTGTGACTCGTTAAATGCGAGTTCAGGATGTGCAAGAACGAAACCTTTGCACATTTCAATTACGATGTTTTCTGCACCGTTCATGAGTTTTTTCATGGATGTACCAATCTGTATTTATAGGGGAGAATGTAAAAAGTTTATTATTATCGAAAAACATAATGTTTGCTGACATAAAAGTGTAAAAAAGCAATTTTTTGATTAAAGGTTGAGTTTTTATATTGAATGGCTTTCTAAAAATGAAGATTACTCATTTTAGATAGGAAAAAATTGCAACGTTAAAAGGGGCTTAAATAATTTGTTAAAAAGAGGCCTAAAGTTTTGCAGATCAACATTGCTAATGGTGCTATAAAGAAAAAGAATCCTTAACTCTGAATAAAAGGATGTCAGTTGTGAAAACTATTTAATTTTTTGATTTATAAATATATATGGGAAAAATGCTAAGAATAAAAAATAAAATAAGTGAAAATTTTAAGTCTTTGAAATTTCATTTATTTGAGACAGACGATGTATTCATTTACTGGCCAGATTTTAATAAGGGCATACTTTTACTTGTATTTGCACTGCTGATCTTGCTTGGGCATTTGGGTTGGTATGTTGTGAATTACGAGTCTGCAAACCAAATTTGGTTTA
This sequence comes from Acinetobacter amyesii, assembly GCF_002018365.1. GTDB lineage: Bacteria > Pseudomonadota > Gammaproteobacteria > Pseudomonadales > Moraxellaceae > Acinetobacter > Acinetobacter amyesii. Next base: position 137,128 of record NZ_MVKX01000004.1, on the reverse strand, counting down.
GTCAGAGCTATCATGATGAGCGTATTTTTACCACGTGGTGCCAGATATTTTTAACCGCCTTTGTACTTTTGCTTGCTTTAGCATTTAAGGGAAATGCGAAGTTTCGTCATTTTATGGGGTGGTTTATTCCGCTATTTTTTGGGCTACTGCTGCTGTATTCAGCCAAAAGTGTTGGCCTTTATAGCCCTGCATCTATGGGCGGAATATTGAATATTTTGCTGATTGGTTTTGTATTTTATAAACCCAAAGTTATTTATAGCATTATGGTGATTGTGACTTTGGTTTTTGGGGCGATGTGTTATTTCACTGCCATTGGTACATTGGCTTATGCACCTTTATTTAGTGATCGGCTGAATCAAAGTGATTTGTACAGCAATAGTTTTTGGCTTAAAAGTATGCTGATCCTTTACTCACCGATATTAATTACTTCGGCATTATTTTTTGAAATATTGCTGCGTCAGTGGCGTAATCGAGATCAGAAAATTGAAATTTTGAGCCGAATTGATGGTTTAACGGGAGTGTACAACCGTCGTTATTTATCTGAATTTCTGAATAAAAGACATCAAAAGAATTTCCAAAAATATTCGATGATTCTTTTGGATTTAGATCATTTTAAAAAAATTAATGATAGTTATGGACATGAAGCGGGTGACTTAGTATTGCGCCAAGTTGCCCATGTGCTCAGACATGCAGTTCGTGAGCAAGATAAGGTTGGTCGTTTTGGTGGAGAAGAGTTTTCTCTAGTTCTAGCCGATCAGGACTTGGCAAAGGCTTTAGAAATTGCGGAACGCTGTCGTCAGGCTATTGAAGCATTGGAGATTACTCTGCCAGATCAAAGTGTTTTGAAAGTAACTGCGAGTTTTGGTATTGCGACTGCACAAGACGGTATGAGCATGGATGAAGTGACGCGTTTGGCGGATCAGGCTCTATATAAATCGAAAGAAAATGGGCGGAATCAGGTGCAGTTTGCTGTATTAGCATGATTGATTTATTTCTCCCTAACTCTCATTTGCACTTCATCTTAAAGCAGTGCTTAAGACTCGCTCAGGAGAGGGAACATCCATTTGTAAACTAATAATGAAATTAGATTTGTAATGATAGCTCCCTCTCCCTATGGGAGAGGGTTGGGGTGAGGGTTATAAATTTGGTCATAGAGTGCGATGGTAGTCAGCACTATACAGATGAAGGGTTAGAAGCGGATCGGGTGAGGGATGAAGCTTTGGCTCATCTTGGGTTAAAGGTGCTGAGATTTGATAATGGGCTGGTGATGAATGAGATTGATGGAGTAGTGGAAGCGATTTATCATTGCTGTGATAAAGAATCCCCCTAAATCCCCCTTTTTCAAAGGGGACTTTCGCGAAGCAATTGAATTACGTGACAGTCCCTCCCTTTTTAAAGGGAGGCTAGGAGGGATTAAGATATTAAAAAAAGTAGAATATCAATGGAACTTTCTTAAATGTTTAAAACAGACTTTATTTGATTGACCTCTCCCTAACCCTCACTTGCGCTTCATTTTAAAGCAGTGCTTTAAAATTTGCTCAGGAGAGGGAATATCCATTATTAAATTTATGCGGATATCTAATTCGTACTGAAAGCTCCCTCTCCCTATGGAATGAGATGAATTGCTTCGAGGGGCTAAAGATATTAAACAGTGTCCAATATTTGTTGACCACTACAGAGTGGTATTTCAGCAATGTTTGAAATTACCTATAAAGGATTCCCAATACATCTCATTTTAGGGAGATTCTTAGTCTTTATGACATGTCTATTGTTTTCTAGGTGTGATTATTTTTTTGTTGAAATGGATATCAGTCAAAATATAATAACCAAATCTATCTGAATAATTTTCTGCGTAGGTTAAACAAACTGATTGAGGTGGATTTTCCAAATATTCAAAATGGTTTCCAGTCATAGAAATTTGATCTGATTCAGGGAAACTAAGATTTTTATCATCTAACATTTTGAAATGAAAAATAATTTGTTGCCATGAATTGCGATGACTTCCTCGCAGAATTGTTGAATGACCTGTATATGTGCCGCATATTTTGACTTTATGTTTTGATTGCATGGCATCATTAATTTTTTGCATGCGAAAATGATCAATAATAAGTGAGCCGATGTGTGCAAAGCATGACATAAAAATGATAATCCAGATTAGTGAATGTGTGTATTTCCATACAAAAATGGATCCGACTAAACAAACAATACCAAAGCTTATTTCCATTATCATTTCGAGCTACCAACTATTCACAAAATTAAAAAAGTTCATTTATTTTTAAAGGCTAAAGGTAGGGGGGTGTCTATTTTTCTATCTGATTTAATTGTTTGATTCTCTGATCAATAAGATCGGCATTACATGATAGATTGATTAGCTTAGATCCCGCACCTTGTACACTACTAGATAGATAAGATACGAGTTCATCACAATGACTATTTTTATATAACAACCAATTCTTTTGAGAGGTTTCTAAAATTTTCTGACCTTCACCATCCATAGTGTTATAGAGCTTTTGATAAGTTTGGTTGAGCTTGGTTTTATTAGATTTTAATTCTTTTTCATAACAGGCAATTTCATCATAAACATTACTTGTCTTACACTCTGCAAAAGCAAAAGATGAAATAAAAGGTAAAACTAAAAGTAAGAATATTTTTTTCATTTTATAAAATTCGTTTATGTGTTTTTAAGATTTTTGATTATAAATAAAAAATCCCCTCATTCGAGGGGATTTTTTCAAACTAATTATTGAACCGAATCATCCAAATTAGGCGCTAACCAACGCTTCGCTTCATCCAACGTCCAGCCCTTACGCTTCGCATAATCCTCAAGCTGATCGCCTGCGATTTTACCCACGTTAAAGTATTGGCTTTCAGGGTTAGCATAATAGAAACCGCTGACAGATGAAGGTGGCCACATTGCAAAGCTCGTCGTCAACTGTGTACCAATCTTGTCAGTAGAACCTAACCAGTCAAACAGTGGCGCTTTTTCAGAATGCTCAGGGCACGCAGGGTAGCCCGGTGCCGGACGGATGCCGACATACTTCTCTTTAATCAATTCTTCATTGCTTAACGTTTCAGATGCTTGGTTGCCCCAGAACTCTTTACGAATGCGCTCATGCAAATGTTCCGCAAAAGCTTCCGCAAAACGGTCACCTAAAGATTGCGCAAGAATTGCAGAGTAGTCATCGCCTTTGGCTTTGTACTCATTTGCCATTTCTTCTGCACCAAAGATAGATACAGTGAAACCGCCCAAGTAGTCATCAACATTCGCTTCGGCAGGCGCAATAAAGTCCGCCAATGACAAGTTTGGTTTACCCGTTACTTTGTCAGACTGCTGACGGATATGCTCAAAAGTATGGGTTACTGTTTTCGCAGTTTCATCAAACACTTGAACCGTGTCCGCACCGGAACGGGCAGCAGGATAAATACCAAAGACCGCACGTGCATCAAAACGTTTGTTGTCAATAATATCTTTCAGCATGGTCTGCGCTTGTTCATACAAGTCAGTTGCTGCTTCACCTACTACTTCATCAGTCAGAATTGCAGGGAATTTACCCGCCAAGCTCCAAGAAATAAAGAACGGTGTCCAGTCGAAGTATTCAACCAAAGTTTCCAATGAGTAATTGGTCAGTGTTTGCGTACCAATAAAGTTTGGCTTCACAGGCGCATTGGCTGCAAAGTCAATTTTCAAACCATTTTCAACAGATTCAGCATACGTCAGCTTAGCGGCTTTCGGCTGTTTGTTGGCAATACGTTCACGCACTTTTTCATATTCAGCACGAGTTTCTGCAACAAACTTAGGTTTCATTTCTTTAGAAAGAAGTGTCGTTGCTACACCTACCGCACGTGAAGCATCGGCTACATAAATCACAGCATCATTAGAATATTGCGGGTCAATTTTCACCGCAGTATGCGCTTTAGAAGTGGTTGCACCGCCAATCATCAGCGGAACATTAAAGCCTTTACGCTGCATTTCTTTAGCAACAAAGACCATTTCATCCAAAGACGGAGTAATCAGACCAGACAGGCCGATGATGTCAATTTTCTCATCAATGGCAGTTTGCAGAATTTTCTCGCAAGGCACCATTACGCCAAGGTCGATAATGTCATAGCCGTTACAGCCCAGCACTACACCAACGATATTTTTACCGATGTCATGCACGTCGCCCTTCACAGTCGCCATCAGGACTTTACCCTTAGACTGACCGCCAGATTTTTCAGCTTCAATGAACGGATTCAACCAAGCCACAGCTTGCTTCATCACACGTGCAGATTTCACCACTTGTGGCAGGAACATTTTGCCCGAACCAAACAAGTCACCCACCACGTTCATGCCGTCCATCAGCGGACCTTCAATCACATCTAAAGGGCGAGCTGATTTTAAGCGCGCTTCTTCAGTATCTTCATCAATGAACGTTGTGATGCCTTTCACCAAAGCATGCTCAAGACGTTTTTCAACTGGAAGTTCACGCCATTCTAAGTTTTCAACTTGTTTTTGCGCAGCGCCCTGACCGCGGTATTTCTCAGCAACTTCAAGCAGCTTTTCAGTTGCGTCATGCTGACTTTCACCTTGGTTTTGGTTCAAGATCACATCTTCAACCGCAGCTTTCAGTTCAGCGTCAATATCATCATAAATCGCCATTTGACCAGCGTTGACGATACCCATGGTCATGCCTTGCTTAATGGCATGGTACAAGAACACTGAGTGAATCGCTTCACGGACTGGTTCGTTACCGCGGAATGAGAACGATACGTTAGACACACCGCCTGAAATCATCGCGTGTGGTAAGTTTTGTTTAATCCAGCCTGTCGCTTCAATAAAGTCAACAGCATAGTTATTGTGTTCTTCAATCCCTGTAGCCACTGCAAACACGTTCGGGTCAAAAATGATGTCTTCAGCAGGGAAGCCCACTTCATTGACCAATACATCATAAGAACGTTTACAGATTTCTTTTTTACGTGCAGCAGTGTCGGCCTGACCATTTTCATCAAAGGCCATCACGATCACGGCAGCGCCATACTGACGGCACAAACGCGCTTTATGCACAAACTCGTCATAGCCTTCTTTGAGGGAGATCGAGTTAACAACCGCTTTACCTTGTACGCATTTCAAACCTGCTTCAATGATGTCCCATTTTGATGAGTCAATCATGATTGGCACACGTGAAATTTCAGGTTCAGATGCGACTAGATTCAGGAAGTGCACCATTGCGCCTTCTGAATCCAACATGCCTTCATCCATGTTGATGTCGATAATCTGTGCGCCAGCTTCAACTTGCTGCTGTGCAACATCTAAAGCTTCGGCAAAATTTTCTTCACGGATTAAACGCAGGAACTTTTTAGAACCTGTCACGTTGGTACGTTCACCGACATTCACAAACAGCGAATCTTCTGTAATGTTGAACGGCTCTAAACCGCTTAGACGGCAAGCGGGTTTGGTTTCAGGAACTTGGCGCGGCGCAATGTCTTTTACGGCATTGGCAATGGCACGGATATGATCCGGCGTTGTACCGCAGCAACCGCCCGTGATGTTAATCAGGCCGCTTTCTGCAAATTCTTTAATAAAAGCTGCAGTTTGTTCAGGGGTTTCATCATAACCGCCGAAAGCATTTGGCAAGCCTGCATTTGGATGCGCCGAAACAAAAGTATCTGCGACGTCTGAAATAGTTTTTACATGCGGACGCATGGCATCTGCACCAAGGGCACAGTTAAAGCCAATCGACAATAAGTCGCCATGACGCACAGAGTTCCAGAACGCTTCAGCGGTTTGACCTGTCAATGTACGGCCAGAGGCATCGGTAATCGTGCCTGAAATCATCAATGGTAATTCATAGCCAAGCTGATTAAACACTTCTTTGACTGCAAAAATGGCAGCTTTACAGTTCAGTGTGTCGAATACTGTTTCAATCAGCAGAATGTCCGCACCGCCTTCAATCAGGGCATGCGCAGCTTGAATATAGTTTTCTTTTAACTCATCAAAAGTGATGTTACGAAATGCTGGGTCATTTACATTTGGCGAGATCGAGCAAGTGCGTGAAGTCGGCCCAAGCACACCTGCAACAAAACGCGGTTTGTCTGGTGTTGAATATTTTTCACAAGCGGCTTTGGCAATACGCGCTGCTTCACGGTTGATCTCTGATACCAAATCTTCCATGTGGTAGTCAGACATTGAAACTTTTGTGCCGTTAAAGCTGTTGGTTTCAATAATGTCTGCGCCAGCATCGAGGTAGGCTTCATGAATGCCTTGAATGATTTGCGGCTGCGTCAACACCAATAGGTCATTATTGCCTTTGAGGTCAGATGCCCAATCTGCAAAACGCTCACCACGGTAGTCAGCTTCTTCGAGTTTATGACGCTGAATCATGGTGCCCATTGCACCGTCGATAATCAGAATCCGTTGAGCGAGCAGCTCTTTTAGGGTGGCAAGCGTGGACATAAATAACCCCAATCCGATGGAATATAAAATCGGCAAATATATTAACAGAATTCATTGCAGTTTTATTGATATTCAATCATCTTCACAGCGCGCAATTATTAGCTTGTTGAATTAATGAGCAATATTGCAACTTGTTAATTTCATATACCAATTTCATATAAATGTATGGAAAGCTTCATGAATTTGTCATATTGCTCAGGCAAGCTTGAAAAACAACCAGTAGGGCTATGCAATATGACAAAAAAAGATGACAGATGAAATATAAGTTGAAACATTGGGTTTCAAAGAAATTAAAGTTTAAATATGAAGCTTAAACAACTGATTTACTTTATGAAAGTAGAGCGTAGAAGTCGGTTTTTAACGCTTAAAAAAAACAAATAAAGCATGAAAAATTGCTTTATATGACACCGCTTTGTCATATAATTGTCATAATTAAATTGAACAATATGGGGATTTTAAAATCCTCTATTCCTGCCTGCATGAATTCTAAACAAACTCCCGTAGATTCAGCGCACACGTCGACTACTCAAAAGTCTACGAATGTTCATGTGCCTACACCGAAATTCTTTATGCCGGTATTTTTAACGGTGATTATTTCAACGTTGATTTATATTGGTTTTCAGGTGACTGCCGATTTAGCGCATGTTCCACCTTTAAGTCTTTATTCAATGATTTTATTGGGCACAGCCTTATTCATCGCACTTGGCTTTGAATTTGTAAATGGTTTCCATGACACTGCAAATGCAGTAGCAACAGTGATTTATACCAACGCCTTGTCAGCACCGGTTGCGGTAATGTGGGCGGGTTTCTGTAACTTCCTAGGCGTAATGGTTGCCAGTGGTGCAGTCGCTTACGGCATTATTGCCTTATTACCTGTTGAATTGATTATGAATGTCGGTTCAGGTGCAGGTTTTGCCATGGTTTTCGCTATGCTGATCGCAGCGATTTTGTGGAATTTAGGGACTTGGTTCTTGGGCATCCCAGCGTCTAGTTCGCATACTTTGATTGGTTCTATTCTTGGCGTTGGCATCATGAACTACCTGTTAAATGCAGGCGGTGGTGCGAGCGGTGTAGATATGGAGCAGGTGCTTAAAGTCGGTAAGGCGTTATTGTTCTCGCCACTGATTGGTTTTGCATTTGCAGCTCTCGTTTTCTTGTTGGTGAAGCGTATTTTCCGCAAACAGCTTGAATTGTTTCAGCCACCAGAAGGCAATAAGCCACCACCACCACTGATTCGTGCAATTTTGATCTTTACCTGTACAGGTGTTAGTTTTGCGCACGGTTCAAACGATGGTCAAAAAGGTATGGGTCTGATCATGCTGATTTTGATCGGATGTGTGCCATTGGCTTATTCATTGAATAAGAACTTAGATAATCAACATATTCAATCTTTCCATCAGTTATCTGCTCAAACTGCGACTGCGATCTACGCAGAGCATAATGATATCCCTGATGCTCAAGCACGCGATGTACTCACCAAATACATTCAAACCAAAGAAGTCAGCCCAGAAGTTGTGCCAGCTTTGGCAAGTTTGACGGATCATTTAGGTGAGCGTGTTGCACAGTATGGCGACTTAAAAGATATTCCTGAACAAGAAGTATCTTCGATTCGTAATGATATGTACCTCAGTACCACTGCTTTTAAACGTCTAGATAAAGCTGAACAACTACCAGCAATGGCAGAAGCTGAACAAAAGACTGTGAAAGAATATCGTAGTCACTTAGATTCGTTCTTACAGTACATTCCAACATGGGTAAAAGTCGCTGTTGCATTGGCACTGGGTCTTGGCACCATGGTGGGCTGGAAACGTATTGTCGTGACTGTCGGTGAGCGTATTGGTAAAAACCACATGACTTATGGTCAGGGTATGTCTGCCGAGCTAGTTGCTATGTCAACGATTGCTGCTGCAGATGGTTTTGGTATGCCAGTATCGACTACACACGTACTTAACTCTGCGGTTGCAGGTACCATGGTCGCGAATAAATCGGGTCTGAACTTTGCAACAGTGAAAACCATTCTATCGGCTTGGGTCTTCACTTTACCTGCAACGATCTGTCTATCAGGTTGCTTATACTGGTTATTCTTGAAAGTGTTCTAAGCAACTCAAATTCCAGATATAAAAAACGCTGCTTCGGCAGCGTTTTTTTATATCTTTATCTCAGACATCACCGATTTGAATGGGGGTGACTGAGCTGAATTGGAACAGTCAAAGTAGCAAGTTGAAGCGTTGAAAAGTTCGGTAATGATTTAACCCAATGGCAATTACGCTTTCTTGAACAGCCCCAATACTTTTTTCACGGGCAGTTTTTCTTCAGCAAAACCATACAGCGCTGCAAAAGGTAAGGCGGTACGCGCCAAATAAGCCACACGCCATAAGCCACCATGGTTGGCACCATGCATCATGAGTTCTAAAGGATGATCCAGCGCTGTTTCAGGGTTAGCAACCGATTGTGGATTTCTCAAGTCGTGAATCCATAAAGCCGCCATGAGTGCATTGGTGGTTTCAGGTTGAAAGGATTCCACATCAAATAAACTCGCACCATTAAATGCGGCTTTTAATAATGGATTCTTCGTCACTGAGCGAGTCGTGGTGGATGGCGCAATATTGATACTAACCCGCTGACCATTTTGACGTGCGACAGTTGCACGCCATTGTTGGATACGTTTTGCGAGTGCGTAGTTTGGGCCTTGTTCCACCACCAAACAGTCAGCGATACCATAGGATTTTCCATTGTCCGCTGTGGTGGTTTGCTCATTATTTTGCTTAAAGAAATGCTGACCTGTGACTTTGGCAATACTTTGTGTCAACAGCTTTTGTGCAGACGCACGGTTTTGGAATTTGGCTTGCGCTGCCGTAACAATTTCTTCTGGAACGGCATAGACATCGGTCGGAGTACACATAAACATCAAGCTGGTGTCGGCTTTTTGTTGACTGACATAGGTCATGATGCTGTCCATTGCCATTGCAACACGAACATGCTTTTCACCATCTAAATAGGCAATTGCAGCCAGATCAAGTTGATGTTCACTTTGTGCAAGCCACTGTGCAATTTCAGGAATGTGTGTCAGTAAATTGGCGCCCAATTTGTGTTTTAGTTCTTGAATGGGCGTGTCTTCATGCACAGCGTCCAGACTCGGTGCATATAAAGTGGCATTACCGGCCTGAACTGTGCTTAAGATTCGATCCCAAACACGTTCATTATTGAGGTCGATTGCCACAATATTGGCTTTCCATTTTGCTAACCACGTCAGTGGGCCAGCTTCGGAAGCAGCACCAAAAAGCACCATAGTCCGATCTGACAAATCGAACCATTCTGGGTGGGCAATGGCTTCACGTAATGCGTCGGCATGACTTGCTTCAATAATGCCAGCATCTTGCCATTTTTGAATCTGAGCCAGTAAAGCCTCACCTTGCAGCTTTTGGCCATGATAGGGCACATACCACTCAGGCGCTGCGTCACTTTCACCTTTTAATTTCACGGTATGCAGCGGATGTGCAGTTAAAGCCACGGCATCTTTGAGCGTATGCTTTTCTTGATCACGATAAAACTCAAAGACGTGATGCGCTTTATTTAAACCTTGCTCAGCAATGTTGATCGCAGCTTCAGATGATTGAATCCCTTGTTCAACCAAGGCTTTAAAATATTCAGGATATTTTTTACGCCAGTTTTTTTCTTGTTTTGCACGTACAGAAGACTGATGGTCAACTGCAGCTAAGGCTTCAGCGATAATTTCACGACCGGTTTTAGATGTACTCGGCTTTTGGTTTGAAGCCGAAATGGGAAATTGAAGACCTTCAGTTGAACTCGACATGCAAAATATCTCAGCTAATTTTGTCATTAATATACAGATGTATACATTATCTATGCCAAATTAAAAAATAGGGTGGCATAAAGTGCCAGATTTATATGATTTGTCATGTGCTTTTGTGAACTTTCGTAGAATATACAGCGTCAATTTTTATAGTCGGAATTGAAAAAGCCTTCGGTTTGAAGGCTTAAAAGAAGAGGGTATGAAATCAGCAACGGCAAATTAACAACGGCCTTTTTTAGCCTGTCCGGGCGGGCAAAAGTCGCCATGTCGATCTGGATAATTATAAGGATAGTGATTACGATCTGGGTCGACCACGATACTGCCTTCACGAGTGTGAACGGCACAAGCACTCAACACGCAGGTCAGCAGCAAACTTGAGAACAACAGGACTATTTTCATTGGAAATTTCCCTTTTTTATTCTGTGTTATTTCAGTTTAAATCAGGGCAAGGGTGGATAGCGTTTCAATCTGCTGTGAAATTGTATAGCTCGATATTTAAAGTGCAGTGTTGTAGATGTGGGAAATTGGCTAAAGAAAAAATTAAAGGACATTTCGGTTTAACGAAGCACAATAAAAAAGCCTAAACTGAAACGGTTTAGGCTGTCATTTTCAGGTTAAATCCAGCTGATTTTTAGACTTATCCTTTAGAAAGTAACGTTTAATAACTGACTTAAGAAATGTGGAATGAGCTTCGGTTCAAGAATAATCGTCATGATTACACCATACGCTGCGCCCCAAAGGTGTGCGCTGTGGTTAATGTTGCTGTTGCCACGTTTACCTGACCAGATACTGTAAGCCACATATAGCACGGCAAAAATAATCGCCGGAACAGGAATAAAGAATACAAAAATCAGTTTCCACGGTTCAAACAAGATATATGCAAAGAGCACTGCAGACACCGCCCCAGAAGCGCCTAAACTTGCCCAATGGGTATCATGCTTATGTTTTAAATAACTCGGAATAATCGCCGCGATCAAACCGCCCAAGTAAAACAGCACAAAGCCCATGTCGAAGAAATATTGGCGATAAAAACTTTCAATCACGCTACCAAAGAAAAACAAGGTAATCATGTTGAACAATAGGTGCGCGCCATCTGCATGAATAAAGCCATGGCTAATAAATCGGTCATACTCGCCACGACTGAGGGCTGGCGGCCAAAATAACAAACGATTCATCACTTTCTGATTAGAAAATGCAATCAGTGAAATCACCACCGTAATTAGGATAATGGTCACGGTGTGGTTAAAGGGTAGACCCAACATATATGACTATTCTACTTGTTAAAATTTATGCTCAATAATGCCATTAAAACGGCTTAAAGCGTGAACTTTCAGAATAATTCCGACAATTTTAGTTGATTTTTTTCTAATGCCCCGCATCTTAAGTTAAAATAGCGACTTCAGCTTGAGGAAATATTGTAATGTCGACTGAGAACAACAGCACAGCAGTTGCTGAAGAAATTCCAAACCTATTGATCACACCAAATGCCCAAGAGTATTTGAAAGATCTTTTGGATAAACAAAATACACCGGGCATTGGTGTACGTGTTTTTGTGGAAAATCCGGGTACGCCACGTGCTGAATGTTGTATGGCTTACAGTGCACCAGAAGAAGTTGTGCCTACAGACTATAAACAAGACTATCCAGATTTCCCTGCATTTATTGACACACCGTCTATTCCATATCTTTTGGATGCGGTGATTGACTATAATAAAGACCGTTTTGGTGGTCAGTTAACTTTCCGTGCGCCAAACTCAAAAGTGCCACGTGTGGGTCCAGATGCCTCTGTAGAAGAGCGTATCACTTATGTTCTACAGTCAGAAATTAACCCTGGCCTTGCAGGTCATGGTGGTAACTGTGCATTGGTAGAAGTGGTTGAAGATGCAGAGCATGGTTTAACTGCAGTGCTTAAATTCGGTGGTGGTTGCCAAGGTTGTTCTTCAATCGATTTAACCTTGAAACAAGGTGTTGAAACAACATTGAAGCAGCATGTACCTGAATTAATGCGCGTTGTTGACCAAACGGATCACAGTAATACTGAAGGTGCTTATTTCAAATAAGTTCAGTATTGTTATAAAAAGCCGCAATGTTGCGGCTTTTTATTTTCTGAATCCAATTAAACGAAGATTTTTAAATGATTTCTGAAGTTTTTACAGTGAGATGATAAGCTATATCATAAATATTAATGAGAATGATTATTAAAATTAGTTGCAATATTGTTCGTGATAGTTACAATGTGCAACACATTATTCTAGATTTCTCCATAACTTAGCCACTTTGGGAACAACCAAATGACCAAGCATCTCCTCCGTTCAACACTTACACTTTCAGTTCTTAGCGCAATGGTAAGCCTCAGCCATGCAAATGAAGCAGCAGAAACAGCCGATGAATCTGCAGTTAAAATGGAAACTATTGTTGTTTCAGCAAGTGGTTCACAAGTAAATGTAAAAGATGCGCCGGCTTCAATTAGTGTTGTGACGAAAGAGGATATTCAACGCCAACCTTTCAACAGTTTGGCAGATGTATTGAGTGATTTACCGGGTGTTACCGGTGGTTATTCGAATGCAGGTGCGGGTTCAAAAATTACTTTCCGCGGTATGCCTGATAAATACACCTTAATTTTGGTTGATGGTAAACGTATTGGTAACCAGTCATTATTGGGTCACCGTCCAGATAAAGTTGATCAGGATTTAAACTGGATTACACCGGACATGATTGAACGAATTGAAGTGATTCGTGGTTCGATGTCTACGCTTTATGGTTCTGAAGCAGTGGGTGGGGTAATTAATATTATTACCAAAAAAATCCCGAATAAATTAACTGGTAGTGCAACGGTTAACTATAGCAAACCTGATTCAAGCTCTCGTGGTGAAACAGAACAATACGGTGCGACCGTTTCAGGTCCAATCAACGATCATTTTGGTTTCCGCCTCGGGGTCAACCGTACTGACCGTGCGGCAGATAGTGATGCAGATGGTGGTACATCGGGTTCAGTTGCAGATACGGTAAATGGTCGTTTGACGTGGATGCTTTCAGATGCACAAACCTTAAACCTAGATGCATCTTGGGGGAATGATAAGTCTGAGACTATCGAAACTGCGGGTGAACAGTTTGGTTATGAAATGGAGCGTTATGGTTTTGGCATTGGTCATGAAGGACATTTCGCGAATGGTCTAAATACCAATATTGACCTTTACTATAATGAAATTCAAAACAACGACCAAAGTTTTGTGGACGACGAAAAAGTTGAAACCAAAGCCACAGAAACGGTACTGGATTTAAAAGCGACTCAAGAGCGTCAAGTCTTTGGTAAACGTAACGACTTAACCGTTGGCGCGCAGTACAAATATGAACAAGTGTCGAACTCATCGAATATTGGTAACTTGGGCTTAGATGTCGATGGCAATGAATTGGTGAATAATGACCTTGAGCCAGATACTTATTCATGGTCGGTTTTTGCTGAAGATCAGATCCATTTACAAGACAACCTGATTTTAACTTTGGGTGGTCGTTTAGATAACTACGAAACATTTGACCTGAATTTTTCACCGCGTGGATACTTGGTTTATCATCCGACAGAAGCTTGGACGGTAAAGGGTGGTGTATCACGTAGCTTCCGTGCGCCAAACTTACGTGAAAGATCAGGTACTTCTAGTACAGGTTCAATGGGGATGGGCTGTTCTTCTCTGATTTCTATTGGCTATCCGGGTGGTGGTTGCCAAATGCTCGGTAATCCAGACTTAGAGCCAGAAACCAGTACTAACTATGAAATTGGTTTTGGTTATGCTGAAGATGGTTATGGTTTAGATGTGACTTATTTCTTAAGTGATATTCAAGATTTAATTCAAAACCGTCAATTGGGTATTGCACCAAACGGCACATGGTACACCACACAGCGTAATGTAGAAGAAGCACGTACCAGCGGTATCGAGATGACCTTCAAGCTTCCATTTACCACTACAGTAAGTTTCAATGGTAATGCGACATACATGTTGGAATCGAAGAACAAAGTCACAGGTGAATCATTATTAGAAACTCCTGAAATTACCTTAAATGGTACCTTGCTTTGGGATGTGACCGATAAGTTGAATTTACATGCGAAAGTTCAATATTTAGGTCGTCAAAATATTGAAATTGGTGATGATACGCCAACCTTTGCAAAACCTTATACAACAGGGGATGTCGGTTTTAACTACGTGGTGAATGATCACTTTACTTTCCGTGGCGGTGTACAAAACGTTGCTGGCGTGAAAGTAGATACAGGCAGTGATTATGGTACAAGTAATCCAGCCGTTTATTATGCTGGGTTTACAACTCGCTTTTAATTAATGTGATTTAATCCGAACAAACAGCTCATTTTAAATGGGCTGTTTTGCTATTTATAAAAAGTGAATTAGGAACACTATGAGCATTTTGAACGAAGGTTATGTTGTGGATGTCCCATATCCGACTTTTGTGCATCGACAAGCCATGCCAGTTTGGTTAAGTAGTCTTGCCCAACTTAAAGGTAATCAAGCCCCAGATCTTCAAAAGCCATATCGTTACTTAGAACTCGGCTGCGCCATGGGCATTCATTTAAATTTAACTGCTGCCGCGAATCCAATGGGACATTTCGTTGGAGTTGATTTTAATGCACAGCAACTCTTGGTTGCCAAAGAGGGGATTCAAAGCACAAATATTCAAAATCTTGAATTTATTCATGCGAGTTTTGAGCAGCTTGAACAACAAGATTTAGAGCCTTTCGATTTTATCGTGACGCATGGCGTATGGTCTTGGATTTCGGATGAAAATCAAAAAACGTTATTGAGGATTATTGATAAATTTTTGAAGCCCAATGGACTAGTTTATTGTAGTTATATGAGCTATCCGGGCGCTGCGGAATTGAGTTCAGTACAAAAACTCATGTCTGAAATGTCAAAGAACTTAAAAGGCAATTCGGCAGAGAAAGCGGTTCAAAGTTTGTCTTTTGTCCAAAAGCTAGGACAGCAACAAGTCGGGATATTTACTCAAATTCCGAGTTTGAATCAAACTTTGGCAAATTTAGCGCAAGACAAACCGAACTATATTGCACATGACTTTTTATCTGAACATTGGCAGCCGCAGCATTCGGCTGACATGATTCGTGCATTTGGCAAACAGCACTTATCCTTTATCACGGGTGCCAATATTGCAGAACATATAGATGCCGTGAGTTTGAAACCCGAAGTTCAAAAACTCATACAATCCCTTCCTCTAGTGACGCTACAAGAAACGGCACGTGATATTGCATTAAATAGTCTGCAACGGCAGGATATTTATATTAAAAATCGAAAAAAACTCAGTGCAACCGAATTTGAAAAGGCGTTATCACAAATCAAATTTGGTGTCATGCCACACGCACCTGTGCATAAAAGTTTGAGCAATAATCCAAAAATAGGGCGAGTACACGATATTCTTCCGATTTGTGAGTACATTTTAAAACTGTTAGAAAAACAGGATTTGAGTCTGCTCGAAATGGCCCAAAGCCTTAAGTTAAATATTCAACCCTTGCAACTACGCGATATCTTATTAATTTTGGTCTGGGCAGGCTATATCCATCCTCTCAATCCAGAAACTCAGGCACGTTTTGAACAACCGATGAATGCTTGGATGCAGCAGCAACAATTGGCTTGGAGATGCATCGCTAAATATGGGACAGCCGTTGAATAATTCATTGATGTTGTCCATACGCTAAATCTTTAAAGGTTGAGTCAGCAGGAGAGGTCATTTTTAGCAACTAAATGAGAATGATTATTAGAATTACTTGCAATATTATTTCTTGTGTTTACAATGTGCAACACAATATTCAAGATTTCTCCATAAATACGTTCATTTGGAAGCACTCAATGACCAAACAACTATTAAAATCAACGCTTACACTTTCAATACTCTGTGCATTGGTAAGTTTGTCGCATGCAGAAAATGTGCAAACTGAAGCAACAGACGAATCCGTAACGAAGATGGAAACCATTGTTGTTACCGCAGCAGAACAGGTTAAACAATCATTAGGTGCTTCAAAAATTACGGCAGAAGATTTAGAAAAAATGCCGGTTGTGAATGATATTTCAGAGTATGTGCGCCGTATGCCGGGTGTGAATTTGACTGGTAACAGCGCCACCGGGCAACGTGGTAATAACCGTCAGATTGATATCCGTGGCATGGGGCCTGAAAACACGTTGATCCTAATTGATGGCAAGCCTGTAAATTCGAGAAACTCAGTACGTTATGGCTGGCGCGGTGAGCGTGATACTCGTGGCGATTCGAACTGGGTACCTGCAGATGCTATTGAGTCGATTGAAGTGCTGCGTGGTCCAGCAGCAGCGCGTTATGGTTCAGGTGCGATGGGTGGTGTGGTCAATATTAAAACCAAGAAAGTGACCAATGAAGTGCATGGCTCTGTGGAAGTTTTTACCAATCAGCCTGAAGACGCTAAAGAGGGTGCAAGTCACCGTGAAAGCTTTAACTTAAGCGGGCCAATTCTCAAAGATGTCCTTTCATATCGTTTATACGGTAGTTATAACAAAACCGATTCAGATGCTGCGGATATTAATGCCTTAATGGACAATGGCGCGCGTATGGCGGGTCGAGAAGGCGTTGAAAATAAAGATATCGCAGGGCGCTTGGCTTGGCAGTTGAATGATCAACAAGTCTTGATGTTTGACGCAAGTGTTGGCCGTCAAGGCAACCGTTTTGCAGGCGACAGTCAAAACAGTGTATTTGATCCAGCCGATCCAAACAAAGCGCCTATTCTATCTGCTTTAATCGGTGAAGAAACCAATACCATTTATCGTGATAGTTTTGCATTAACCCATGAAGGCACATGGGGTTGGGGTGATAGTAAACTCATTGCGCAATATGACAAAACCAAAAATAAGCGCCTACCTGAAGGGACTGGTGGTAGTACAGAAGGGCAGATTAATAATCTTGAAAATAAACAAACGTCACATCTAGAAACCATTCGTTTTAATGCAGAAGCCAATCTGCCGTTCCAATGGTATGTTCCACAAGTATTAACTTTAGGCGCTGAATGGGTCGAAGATGACTTTACCGATACGGTTAATACACAAGCTGGCGCAGGCGGTTTTGGTGATGTGCTGACTTCAGGTGACCGTTCACACATGGATTCACGGATTGCGTCAGCTTATATTGAAAACAATATGAACTTGGGCCAAAACACCGATGTTGTTTTGGCACTGCGCTATGATAATCATAGTAAATCGGGTGATAGCTGGAGTCCAAGTCTCAATATTACGCAAAAGCTTGGCGACTATTGGACACTAAAAGGTGGTGTGGCTAAGGCGTATAAAGCACCCAATATGTACCAAAATGCGGAAGGTTATCTGTTAAGTACTCGTGGTAATGGCTGTCCAATTGGGCTGAGCCAATGTCTATTACAAGGTAATGGTGATCTCAAACCTGAAACTTCAGTGAATAAAGAATTAGGTGTACAGTTCGAAAAAGACATCGTGAATGCAAGCTTTGCATGGTTCCGTAATGATTATAAAAATAAGATCGTTGCAGGGGATACACGTCTAGAAGAACTAGAAGTAAATGGAACAACATATAATGTACTGCGTTGGATGAATACGCCAGAAGCCTTGGTGGAAGGTGTTGAAGGAAGTATTTCTTTGGATTGGGGGGATATCACGTGGACCAATAACGTCACCTATATGATCAACTCTGAAGATAAACGTACTGGCAATCCACTGTCAGTGATTCCAAATTACACCATAAACTCTATTTTGAACTACAACATCACGGATCGATTAGACAGTAACTTTGTCTATACCCAATATGGACGTCAAAAACCACGTCAATATGCAGAAACCAGTCTTGAAAGCAAAGATGGCTTGGCGATGGATAGCGTGAAAAGTTATGGCATTGCAGGCATTAACTTTGGTTATAAATTTAATGCGGATTTGAGTGCTCGTATCGGTGTGAATAACCTATTTGATGAGCAAAAACTGCGTGATAAAACCGTCAACCAAACATATAACGAGCCGGGTCGTGCTTACTATGCAAGTTTGAAATACCAATTCTAAGTATTTCCAAAAGAAAAGCCGCTTAACGCGGCTTTTTTTTATGCTTGGATATTTAAAATTTTCAGTACTTCACTTGAGTAGTAAAACTGTTCTAAATACAGACGGGAACGCTCACGTATATATCCTGACTCAATCATTTGTTGAACGATAGGATTGAGTAAGTTTTGAAGTTCATGCTGAATCAGTGCTTCATCAATATTTAAATCACGCAGCAATAAATCAAAAGGGCGTTCTGCATTGCGCACGTACCAAGCGTATACGCCATCATGCACTTGCTGTTTCATATACTCAGACTGTCGCATAAAGTCCCAAATTTCATGACCCATCGCAACCGTTAGCGGCAAGTCCTGAACTTCAACATAGTTCTTTAATACCGAAACTGGCAGCGCTTTAATTTTATGCCACAAATTGGCTTGAAAATGGTATAGCTTATGATCATCAAAGTGCTGATTTAACACGGTTTCACTCATTTGACTGAGCTTTAAAATATTCTTTTGCAAGTATTTGCTGACAGCATTATCTAAATTGGTATCTGTGACATTTTCCAGTACCGATTTCCCCATTTTCATAAATCGTGAAACACCGGGTACCGATTTTGCAATCACTGAGTTGTCTAAATAATCTTGTATCGCATGTTGAATCAACTGACTGATCATGGCTGAAAATGCAGGATTGTTGACCATGGTATGAATTAAACGCTGACGATGTCCCTGTTTACTCGCTACATACTGTGCAATTTTATCGATGGTCAATACTGGGATAATTTCGGCAATTGTGGTGCTGTCATTTGCAGGGTGAATCAGTGCAAATTTGATATGTTCAGCAATTTGCTCAATCAGAAATTGACTTGCAGCGGTATTTAATATTTGCTTTTGCAACAAGGCATTGATTTGATCAAAACTCCAAATCTGCTGCAAAGATTGTTTACGAAACCATTGATAAAAATGGGTGAATTCAGTGGCTACGGTATCATTGTGTGAAAAGCTCTGATCTAAAAAGTTCAGTTGAGCGTCAATCAACTGCTCAATCATCGGGTTTTTCTGCATACTTTCCCTGAAGTCCCAGTGATGGGGATCTAAAAATGGCGAATGCTCAGTTTAACTGAATCAGTTTATCTACCAAAGGGTTTTTAAACTTTTGACTTTTCGCGAGGAAAGGCAAGTAATGGTCTGCAACTTGTTGTTCAGCTTCTAAGATTGGCATATGACCGACGTTATTTAAAATCACTGGGGTTTCTGCACGTTTCAGTAAAGACTTGAGTTCGCCAGCCACTTCAACATTAAAGATTTTATCTTGTTTGCCCCAAAGGATCAGGGTTGGGGCTTCCACCGTTCGTGTTAATCGAGCAAAAGTTTCAGGGGTGTAGATTCGATTGAGCGTGACGACTTGATCGATCATTTTACTGGTGAAGGGCGCACGCGCAATTAAGATATTCTCCTGCGCTTCTTTAAGCTGTGTTGGAACATTGGGCGGATTTTGCATGAGTTTATGCATGACATCATCTAAATCCCCCGGTTTTGAAACGATTAAATTTTTAAGTTTATACGGGTCTCGGGTATAACTGGTATTGGCTTGTTTATAAATGCCCGCGCTGTTGAGTAAAAATAAGCTTTGGGTGTCAAAAGGATATTGAGAGGCATATACCGTGGCAATGGAACCACCCAATGAGTGACCTGCGACATTCAGTTTATCTTCAATATCTATTTTAAGGACAAACTGGCGTAGTTGTTCCGTGACATTCGGCACTGAGACATCAAAATCGACCGGCACATGGGTATCGCCATTGGCCGGAAGGTCGGGGATGATCACGTGATAGTTCGGTGTTAAATAATGCGCAACACGATTCCAATTATCACGTGTGCCGCCTAAACCATGAATCAGCAAGATAGTGGGTTTAGAGCGTTGACCACCTTCGCTATAACTCCAATTCACATTGCCGACTTGAACGCTATGTGTGACTAAACCTGCCGCTTTACGTTCTTGGCTCAAATAGTTTTGCACGATAGAGGGTACAGCCAGGTTTTTGCTGATGGGAGACGGATTTGCAGCCAAAGTATGGTTGGCAGTAAACGTCATACAGCAAATCGTTGCTAGCTTGAAAAAGCCAAAAACGCGTGAATGATGTCCTTTCATTGACGTTTACCCCAGTTAAATCGAATCGATATATTTTTTAGATCATTTATATGACTATTATCAGAATGGGCTGAAATAGCGAAAGCGTATATTTATGAAATATATTGTAAATTAAAAATGACCTTTGTCATCCATTGCTTTTTTGACGTGGTTAAACTTGCGTTTTAATAATGTGAACCATTACAGAAAAAATAATTTTTTTTGATGAATGTGGAGTAGCATTTTCTATCAAGTTGCATCGTCGTAGAAAAAATTCACAGCAATTGTTTTTGCAAGTGACAATCGATTCGACTGGGATTAAAATATTGCAACTTCGGATATGGGTAATTAGAACATGCTAGCAGCAGCAGAAGCTTTAGATCGTTTAAAGAAAGGGAATCAACGTTTTGTAAACGGTGAAACGAATCACCCGAAGCTTTTGACGCATCAACAACGTGCTGAAATGGCCGAAAGCCAAGAACCTTTTGCGATTATTTTAGGATGTTCAGACTCACGTGTTCCTGCTGAAATGGTATTTGACCAAGGCTTAGGCGATTTATTCGTGATTCGTGTTGCAGGTAATATTGTGGCACCGTCTCAAGTCGGTAGCGTGGAATTTGCAGCAGAAAGCTTTGGATGTCCTGTGGTTATTGTATTGGGTCATACACACTGTGGTGCGATTCATTCTACGATTGAAGCTTTAACTAACCCTGCGACACCACCATCAGCAAACTTGATGTCGATTGTGAACCGCGTTCGTCCATCTGTAGAAATACTTATGCAAACTGAATTGAAAGATGACCTCGAAAAACTTTCAATGCATGCAGTACGTTCAAATGTTTTTGCATCAGTGAATCAACTTCGTCATGGTTCAGCAGTCCTCGAAAACTTAATTGCGCAAGGCAAATTAAAAGTTGTGGGCGCTGAGTATTCACTCGAAACGGGTGAAGTAAGCTTCTACGATTTCTAAGCAAACTACAGTAAATACAAGATATTAAAAAAGGCGCTCAGATGAAGCGCCTTTTTTTATGAACCGATTTTCACCAACTAAATTTATAAGCTTGCTTTGATCAATGGATAAGCATTGTTCAGCAAAATTGGTTGCGCTTTGGCATTCGGGTGAATCTGATCTTGTTGCATCAAGTTTTTATGCCCAGCCACCCCTTGCATAAAGAAAGGCAATAATTTGACTTTGTACTGTTGGCTCAACACTTGATAGTTATTTTCAAAAGCTTGGCTATATGCCTTGCCATAATTCGGTGGAATTTTCATTCCAAATAAAATGACTTTCGATTTGGCCTGTTGGCTTTTTTGAATTAATTGCGCTAAATTTTTTTGAATTTGTGCAGGGGGCTGTCCGCGTAAACCATCATTACCACCTAACTCAATCACCACAAGGTCTGGACGATGGGTTTGCAAGAGTTTAGGCAGTCGTGCCAAAGCACCACTGGTGGTTTCACCGCTGACACTTGCATTGACCACTTTATGTTGTTTCGGATACTGTTGGTCTAGACGTTTTTGTAATAAGTGGACCCAACCTTGCTGCACTGAAACACCATAACCCGCACTTAAGCTATCGCCCAAAATCATAATGGTTTTGGCAGAGAGCAGCATCGGGCAGAACATCAGTGCAATAGCCAGCAAGTAACTCAATAGACGATTATTTTGAATGCGATTTTGCATATAGGGAAGATATGACCCAACTCACGACAGATGTTGACATCATGCCACAGGCGATTATTTCTGCACAGCAATTGACACAAAAGATACAACTTCCACAAAAACAGTTATCGATCTTCGAACAACTCGATCTTGAAATCTTTGCAGGGGAACAAGTTGCGATTACTGGTCGTTCTGGTTCAGGTAAATCCACGTTGTTGGGTATTTTGGCGACACTAGATCAGGCCAGTTCGGGACAATTACGGGTCTGTGGTCAAGACATTCATCTATTAAATGAAGAACAGCGTGCTCAAGTGCGCTTGGCCCATATTGGTTTTGTCTTTCAGTCTTTCCAGTTGTTGCCACATTTAACGGCTCTGGAAAATGTCATGCTGCCGCTACGGCTACAAGCAAATTTTCAGGTCAAAGCCGCAGAAGAAAAAGCATTAAAACTGTTAGCAAAGGTCGGACTAGAACGACAAGCGCATCAAGCCCCTAAAGTTTTATCCGGTGGTGAGCAGCAACGGGTTGCGATTGCCCGTGCTTTGGTGAGTGAACCCGATCTGATCTTTGCAGATGAACCGACAGGCAATTTAGACAGTGCAACTGCACAGGAAATTGAACAACTGTTATTTCAGTTAAATCGTGAAATGGGAACCACTTTGGTATTGGTGACGCATGATGCCGATTTGGCCCGTAAATGTCAGCGCCATTTTGAATTGGTCAATGGTCAATTGATTGAGCATCGAACAGGAGATGCTGCATGAATCTTTTGGCACTGTTTCGACCACTCTTACAGCTGAGTTTTAAAACCACGGGTGTGTATTTATTATTGATCGCACTAACCTTGGCGATCAGTGCCACCACGGCTTTAAAGTTTAGTAATGTACAAATTCAAAATGCTGTAGCGCTACAAGCTGCTGAAATGTTGGCAGCAGATTTGGTGCTGACAGCCAATGAACCAATTCCACAAGAGTGGCAACAACAAGCCAAAACACAGCAATTAAAACAATCCAATGTCACGCTATTTAGCAGTATGGCTCACACCGATCAGCAATTTGTCATGGTCAATGTCAAAGCCGTTGATGCTGCATTTCCATTAAGAGGTGAACTCGAAACAGAACCGAAACTAAACCGTTCCATACAAGCAGGTGAGGTCTGGTTAAGTCCGCGTGCTATGGATTTGTTGGGTGTAAAGGTTGGAGATCAGATCAATATTGCTGATGCTCCTTTTCAAGTCAGTGCCAAAATCATCCATGACACCAATCAGGAACTCGGCTTCAGTGGCTTTTCACCGACGGTTATAATTGCGCAGTCTGAGGTGGCGAGAACCAATGCCATCCAAGTCGGGAGTCGGATTGAATATCGTCTGTTAATGGCTGGAAATGCGCAAAATACCCAGCGCTTTGAAAAACTGTATAAGCAGAAATTTGGCGATCAAAGCGAAGATCGTGCTGCTAACTCAGATCATGCGCAGGTTCAAGATGCGGCTCAAAGCAGTTTAAAATTGAGAAATGCCAGTGAAGGCAATACCCGCTTGATGAAGCCGATTGCCAATCTAGAAACGTTTTTACAACTGGCCAATATTTTAACTATTCTACTTTGTGGCATCGCCATCGCATTAACCAGCCAGCGCTATGTACAACAAAATCAAGATGCTATTGCACTGATGCGCTGTATTGGATCGACCAAACAGCAAATATTAAGTGCTTATTTAGCTTTACTGTTGGTTGTACTCGGGCTTTCAATCTTGTTTGGAAGTTTGATTGGTCTGGGATTGGGCTATGGCTTATTGCAACTCATGCTACAGCTGATTCCAAATTTACAATTAGAGTTTTCAGCCCTGTCTATGCTGCTTGGGCCACTTCCAATTGCAATATTCACCAGTGCGATTGTGCTATTAGGTTTTGTTCTTCCGAGTCTTTGGCAATTATTAGGGACGCCGCCAGCACGGGTGATACGACAACAAGAGCGTTCTGTACGTTCCATGCTTTGGATGCTCAGTTTCGGAACACTCAGTTTGGTGGTGTTTTGTGTGGTTTTAACTGAAAATTTACAGCTCACTCTGTGGCTGATTTGCGCCATCATCTTCCTGTGTGTCGGCCTATATATGATGGTCTGGCTCAGTTTGAAAGCCTTCAAAAGTTGGGGGACGAAAATCTCAGCGTATATACGCACACCGTATCAAACGGCAATTCAAATTACCGCATTAGCATTGGGGCTAAGCCTGATCACGGTTTTAGCGGTATTGCGTACAGATTTGCTGGAACGTTGGCAACAACAATTGCCACAAGGGACACCTAACCAATTTGTTTATGGATTACCGCCATTTGAGTTGCAGGATTTTAATCAACAACTTAAGCTGCATGGTTGGCAAGGGACGCCGATGTACCCAAATATTCGTGGGCGTTTAGTTGCCAAAAATGATCTCCCTTTTTCGGATGCCTTAATTAAAAGCAATAATTCATTACGCCGTGAATTGAATCTGACTCAGGCCGCAACTTTTCCGAAAGATAATCAAATCATCGCGGGCAGTCAGCACTTTCAACAGGTTAATGAAGTGTCAGTAGAAGTGAAAACCGCACAAGAGCTGGGTATTCAAATTGGAGATCGACTGAGTTTTAGCCTTCCTGAAGGGATTTTACAAGCCAAGGTAATTAACCTTCGTAGTGTGGAGTGGGAAAGTTTTAGTCCAAACTTCTTCTTTATTTTTTCTCCCAAAACCATGGATGAAAATGCTGGTAGTTACTTGGGGAGCTTCTATGTTCCACCGCAAGATAAAAATCAGTTGATTGGTCTGATTCAACAGTTTTCAAATACTGTGTTTATTGATGTCAGTCTGATTTTGGATGAGATCAAACGCATCGTCAGCGTATTGGTTCAGATTATTACCATCTTGGCGCTGTTGGTGAGTATTTCAGGCATTTTAGTTTTGGTCGCATGTTTGAACTTATTTATGGATGAACGTAAAAAAGAAGTGGCACTACTACGTTCCTTCGGCAGTTCCAAGCAAAAGTTAAAGTCGATGCTGAGTTTGGAAGTCGGATTGATGGGGCTAATTTCAGGTGTTGTGGCGTGTATTTTTGCCGAAGTGATCAGTGCGATTGTCAGTTATAAAATGGAACTGGTCATCCAGCTACATGCAGAAATTTGGTTGATCCTCCCATTGGTAATGACCTTAGTCTGTACATTGATCGGACGTTATCGCTTAAGTTATCTTGGCGACATCCCACCCTTAGAAAGTTTGCGTGAACTGAATAGTTAAGGGTGGAGATGGTTAACAGCTGAGCAAGTTAAGAGTGGAGCAGGAACCCAGTACCTAGTTCAGGTTTAGACATGATTTCAACATGTCTGTGTTGATAGCCACTGGTTTCCTTCCACTGTTTAACGTGCTGCGAGAGATTGCTTCATCAGTAGGATAAAGTGTTCCCAAAGCGGTAAAATCGGTTGGATTAATTGTTGGCAATGCAGATAAAACAGATAGCATCCGACAACTGCGGCGATTAGACCGATCATTTGAATGAGCAAGGATTGATGTAATTTTTGTCCTACATACCAAATGAAAGCCAATGCAGCGCCCATCAACATGCCGCCAATATGCGCGGCGTTATTAATCCCACTAATCATAAAGCCCATCGCGAGGTTAATCCCCATCACCATTAATAAGGTTTTTTTATCCAGATAAAATTGCTGTTTAGGTAACATAGGGAGCAGTGAAATAATCGTCAACGCTGCACCCAGTCCCATCACTGCACCCGATGCACCTGCACCAATACTCGGGAAAAGCTGCTGATTGGCTGCACCTTCGGCCAATAATGCATAGCTGTCTTGAATGGTTAAATACCCACTCAACAAACTTCCCATCAGTCCGGCTAAAACATACAGGCCGAGGAAGTAGAAACGACCTAACATTTGCTCGGCAACACTGCCAAAAATATACAAAGCCCACATATTCAACATCAGGTGAATCAGGCCAAAATGAAAAAACATACTGCTGAATAAGCGGATGGGTTCCTCTAAAAAGGTTAAAGGTGCATAATCAGCACCCCAACGCAAAGCATCCAGTGTGTCGGGTTGGCTAACGTTCATTCCATGCAACACTTGCCAGCCAAAGAGTCCAACATTGATGGTAATTAAGAGTGCCGTGATCCACCACAGTTGGATTTGCAGCTTACGGGTTGATACAGCAGGAGGGCTGAGTTCAGACATGCTATTCTTGTACTGTGTCAAAATATTTAAAAATAAGCTTAACATGAAAAAACAGAATTTCTGGAGTAACACACTGACATGAAAGCCTTTATTGTTCGTACATTGTTAATTCTTGTCAGTCTTGTGCTTTTGGTGCAGCTTTGGATCTTTGGTAGTCTGGTGTGGTGGCGTACGCATCCTGTGGAATCGACGATGATGATGCGTTTAGATTATTGGTCTGATCCATCCAAACCGATTAAACACGAATGGCGTGATTACGACCAAATCAGTGATTATGTCAAACATGCTGTTGTTGCGGCGGAAGATGGCAAGTTTTTACAACACAAAGGTTTTGATTGGGAAGGCATGCAAAATGCCTTAGAGCGCAATAAAGATAAAGGCAAAGTGGTTGCAGGTGGATCTACCATTTCTCAGCAATTGGCAAAAAACTTATTTTTATATAATAAGCGTTCATTTATTCGAAAAGGGCAGGAAGCCGTTGCAACATGGATGATGGAACGCATGTGGACGAAGCAACGTATTTTAGAGGTATATCTCAACTCGGTTGAGTTTGGGGACAACATCTATGGCGTAGAAGCTGCAACACAGCACTACTTTGGTAAAAGTTCACGGAGTTTGAGCCGAGAGCAAGCGGCATTTATTGCGGCTATTTTACCTAATCCAAAATATTATGATGAAAATCGACAAGATCGTAAGCTGAATTATCGTAAACGCATGATCCAAAAATATATGCGTTATAGCCATATCCCGAATTAAGAATGATCTAAACACGTGTCAAATGGCATGGCAGCGATTTGAATTACAACAAAAAGCTCATCTTTATGGGCTTTTTTTATGAAATTGTCACAAATTTGAAGCATACTAAACTGAGTACAGCACACATTTTTTAATATGGGTTTGAAATGAATACCGCAGCTGAAGTCGCGCAAGTACCTACTGAATATACTTATAATGATCGTTATATCAATCGAGAGTTATCGATTCTCGACTTTCATCTGCGTGTGCTCGAACAAGCGGTTGATCCGATACATCCATTACTTGAACGCATGAATTTCTTGCTGATCTTTTCACGTAACTTAGACGAATTTTTTGAAATTCGTGTTGCGGGAATGATGGAACAGCTAGACTTAGGTAATGAAAGCCGCAGTCCAGATGGTTTGACACCGAAGCAAGTATTAGATGAAATTTCTGCGACAGCGCATGCGGCAATAGAGCGCCAGTATCGTATTTTAAATCAAGAAATTTTACCCAAACTGCGTGAAGAAGACATTTGCTTCTTACGTCGTGGTGAATTAACCCCTGCACAGTCGGCATGGGTAAAAAAATATTTCCAAGAACAGGTTGCTCCAGTCTTAACACCCATTAGCTTAGATCCGGCACATCCATTCCCTCGCTTGGTGAATAAGTCGCTGAACTTTATTGTGACTCTAGAAGGGAAGGATGCGTTTGGTCGTCAGATTGACTTAGCCGTTGTACCTGCACCACGTTCGTTGCCACGTGTCGTTCGACTCCCCGATGAATTAACCGGTGGCAAAGAACATCACGTGATGCTATCGGCAATTATTCACGAACATGTCTCTGACCTATTCCCTGGCATGACGGCGACGGGTTGCTACCAATTCCGCGTGACGCGTAATGCCGATTTAGCTTTAAATGAAGATGTTGAGGATTTAGCTAAAGCTCTGAAAGGTGAGTTGAATTCTCGTCGTTTTGGTCGCGCCGTTCGTTTGGAAGTGACAGAAAATTGTCCGCAGCATATTTATGAATATTTGCTTGATGAGTTCGATTTAGAAGAAGAGCAACTCTATAAGGTGGATGGGCCAGTTAACCTTGCACGTTTACTGTCTAATTTTAAACGTCCACATTTACGCTATGATGCGCATATACCAGTTATTCCGAAAGTACTCAAAAAATCTGAAAACATTTTTAGTGCGATGCAAAAGCAAGATATTTTGCTACACCATCCTTTTGAATCTTTCGCACCGGTAATTAACCTACTACGTGAAGCTGCACGTGATCCACAAGTTTTGGCCATTAAACAAACGCTTTATCGAAGTGGTGCAGACTCTGAAATTGTGCAAGTTTTAGCGGAAGCAGCACGTAATGGCAAAGAGGTTACCGCAGTAATTGAGCTTCGTGCACGATTTGATGAAGAATCAAATATTGCCGTGGCCAATGTACTACAAGAAGCGGGCGCAGTGGTGGTGTATGGCATCGTGGGCTATAAGACCCATGCCAAAATGATTTTGGTGGTACGCCGTGAAAATAATAAATTGGTGCGTTATGTGCATTTAGGTACGGGTAACTATCACGCGGGCAATGCGCGTATTTATACCGATTATGGCCTATTAACCACCGATAAAGAACTCTGTGAGGATGTACATCGCATTTTCCAAGAACTGACTGGTATGGGCAAAATGGCGAAGTTGAAAAAACTGCTGCATGCGCCATTTACCTTACATGCTCAGCTGATCAATTATATTGATAATGAAATTGCCAATGCAAAAGCAGGTAAGCCTGCGCAAATCATTGTCAAAGTCAATGCATTAACTGAAGTTCAGTTGATCAATAAACTGTATGAAGCGTCACAAGCGGGTGTGCAGATTGATTTAATTATTCGTTCTATTTGTTGTTTGCGTCCGGGGTTACCGGGGCTGTCTGAAAATATTCGCGTACGTTCTATTGTTGGACGTTTCTTAGAACATACCCGAGTTTATTATTTCAGTAATAATGGCGATGCACGGATTTACTGTTCAAGTGCAGACTGGATGGATCGTAATTTATTTAACCGTGTTGAAGCCTGTTTCCCAATTGAAGATCCAGCCTTGAAAAAGCGCATTTATCAATTAGGTTTAGTGAATTATCTAAAAGATAATCAGCAAGCTTGGTTGCTCCAAAGTGATGGGCGTTGGATTCGTACCCATGTTCAAGAGGGTGAGGAAGCACACAATTCACAGCATGTGCTTTTAGATGCATTTAAATAAATGTGCTGAACAAAGTAAAAGGGAGCAATGCTCCCTTTATTTTTTTTAAATTTTCTAGATTATTTTTGAATCCTTTATCTCAGCTAAATTTAGCTGTAGCTACAAATTTTGCGGTAGATATTTTTGACAAAACCATCAATTTGATAGGTTGAAAGTTTTAATTCATTGACCATCTGCTCTTGAGTCGCACTATGGCTGACCATATCCAAAATTTGGTATTCAGCTGGATTTAGACTGAGCTGTTTCGGCGCTGCATTTTGCGGACTAAAAGTTTCACTCAATAAAAATTTAGCAAAAGTTGGGTGCAGGGCAGCGCCACCTCTTAAAATGGTTTTCAGCTGGTTATAAGTGTCTTCAATCGGTTGTTGAATCAACATATAGGCGGTTGCACCTAACTGAATTGCATGTAATGTTAAATCTGCAGACTGTTCATTGACTAAAATGATGAGATTACTCGAAGGATAGATCTTTTTAATTTTATGGATGAAAGAGATATCAGACTGTTGAGTGACCACTAAAAAGATTAAATTGGGCAATTGATTGAAAATTTGCTGTTCCGCATCTGCTAAATTTTCTGAAAATGTAATGAGGTCTTCAGGATAACCGAGGTCTCCTAAGATGTTAAACAGCACTGTTTTTGAAGTCATTGATTGATGATCAATGATCAAAACGGGTACTGGCAATAAAAATTCACTCATCATACATTTCGCTCATTTATTATTTTTAATCAAATTGCATTTCCATAATGTGCATGAAAGTGAATTAGAAAAATATACCTAGAAGTAGTGATTTATACATCAAAGTATAATTAAGTTATTGTGATATAATGGAATTTAATTAATGTATGGTTTTCTATGTTTTTCATTATGTTGAATGCAAAGATTTATAGTTTTTTCGTTTTTATTTTTAGAATATTGATTAAATAATCATCAGATTTAGATTCGAATTGAAAATAATAAATGAAATGTGAAAGCAGTATTTTGACAACTAATAAATTGAACTGTTTCTGATGTGAGTTAATATTCACCTATTGCTTAGTTATTTTAAACATGAATATTAGTGACTATTTAAAATAATGTGATTTATTTCTCATCAATGTTTATTTTATAGCACAAAACACAATTATAAAAAAAGCCCTTTGAAAATGAATCAGACGTACTTTATCTAAAATACCTGAAACTAGTGATTTTAACGAAAGTTATATTTTACTAAGATGTATTTATCTTCTTACTTATCTGGCTAGTGTGAAGATATTATCGAGGCGATGAATTGAGATATACATCAAGTCATAATTACCTTATCAGGCTACCTATTTGGGTTAGCCTTTTCTTTTTTCTAGATACTATATTTTTATTATTTTCAATTTTTAAACTCATCTCAATATTATTATTTCTGAAAAATAAAAAAGAGAGCGCAGGGCTCTCTTTAATATTCATGGATTGAATTAGTGCAGATTACTGGTGATTTTCTGCAAGATTTGAAGCAATACATCAAATTCACTTTGAAGCGGCGTACTTTTACGCGTTACCAATGCTAATGTGCGTGTAGGACTAGCTTCAATTTCTTTCACAGCCAAATCTTCATTGGCTTTGATCATATTGGTATGAACTGCAATTTCAGGCAATAAGGTAAAGCCTAAATCTGCGGAAACCATTTCAACCAAAGTTGGCAATGAGCTTGCTTTTAAACGATGGTCATTTTTACGTTCACCAATCGGGCAAGCACTCAAAGCATGATCACGTAAGCAATGGCCTTCTTCAAGCAACATTAAACGTGATAAATCTAAGTCGTCTAAAGATTTCGCTTGAGCTGCATTTTGGTCAGCTTTGTTGTACACCAAGAACAATTTTTCTTTGTTTACTTCTGCAACTTTCAAGCTACGTGTATCAAAAGGAAGAGCAAGTAATACGATATCTAGATTACCGTGCTCAAGTTTCTCAACAATTTTTTCACTTTGTGCTTCATGTAAGTGCAATTGAATTTTTGGTAATTGCTTATGCACTTCTTCTAATAATGGCGCAAGTAAGAACGGCGCAATAGTAGGAATGACCCCTAGATGTAAATCACCCGTTAGAGGTTCGCTCATTTCACGACTTAAACGCATTAGGTCTTGCGCATCTGCCAATAGAACTCGGGCTCGTCCGACAACTTGTTCGCCAAGAGGAGTTAAACGCACGTTTTGACGGTCGCGTTCTACCAATACGCCACCTAGTAAACGCTCAAGTTCCATGATCCCGCCAGACAAAGTTGACTGGGTGACAAAAGAACGACGCGCAGCTTCAGTAAAGTGTAGCGTTTCTGACAGTGTTACTAGATATGACAGCTGTCTTAAGGATGGTAATGCAGCCATAGTGTCCTAATTTATGATTTAAAGTGATCAGCAAACAAACCGCTAAGATATGGAATAAAATGCGGTGGGATATCATGCCCCATTCCATCAATTAATTCAAATTTAGCACCTGAAATAGCCTTTGCAACGGCCTTACCATGGCTTGGCGGCAGCAAACGGTCACGAGCTCCATGAACCACAATGGTTTTATGCTGAATTTGTTTATCCAACTGCAGCAGGGAACCTGTACATAATATTGCTAAAAACTGTTGAAGTACACCCGCTGGGTAATAACTCCGCTTATAGAGTTTACGTGCAGTTTGTATCGCTTCAAGCTGATTAATATAGCCTGGAGAGCCTATAATATTAAAAACTTTCAGACTATGGTTAATAATGCCATCTTCATCGTTAGATTCAGGTTTTTCAATTAGACTAAATAATTGCTTTGGAAATGGCGGTGGAAGTAAGGGTTGGATGTTACTGGTAAAAAGTAAACTTAAATTGTGCACTTTGTCAGGATAGCGTGCTGCCACGATTTGAGCGATCATGCCTCCCATCGAAGCGCCTAAAATATGGACTTTATCAAGTCCCATACGATCAATTAATAGTGCAACATCGTCTGCCATATCGTAGAGATCATAGGGCGCACCTTGATTCTCTAGACCTAAGGCAAAACGTCCCATCAATTTAAAGGTGTTGAGACGTGGACCTGGGTTACGAATTTTACTCGACAGACCAATATCACGATTATCAAAGCGAATAACTCGGTAACCTTGATCTATTAGGGACTTACAAAAGAAATCGGGCCAATACAACATTTGTGCGCCGAGTCCCATAATCAGTAAGATTGCAGGATCTTCAGGATGACCACCCACCTCGACATGAAGTTCAATGCCATTGCCTAACTCTACGC
This sequence comes from Acinetobacter amyesii, assembly GCF_002018365.1. GTDB lineage: Bacteria > Pseudomonadota > Gammaproteobacteria > Pseudomonadales > Moraxellaceae > Acinetobacter > Acinetobacter amyesii. Next base: position 104,616 of record NZ_MVKX01000004.1, on the reverse strand, counting down.
GAGTTTCATGCATAAAAGAGGCATAAGGTGAAATATTAAACTGAAGGGCACTATTCATTGTTATTTTCCTTTAAAAAGGACGTCTATTATTATCAGGACGTCCTTGTATTTAAACCTTAAACTGAAGCGGGAATCAAGTCCGGAACCTGCTTAGTCAAAGTTAAGCGTTGCTTCCCAGCAGTTGCACCGAGCAGTACAAATCCACGTAATACGCCATCTTGATCGATTGCACGTGCAATCATGCCATCTTCAAGCTCTTCTGTTTCCCATTGGGTTTCTACATCAATTGGCGCAGGAAGGACAGTTAAAGGTGCAGCAGGTGTTTTAACAGCTACAGGCATGGCTGGATAATGCACAGCGGTATGTTCACCATTGAGGGTTTTTGCCAAAGCACGTGCTTGTTGCATGATTGGCATGACGTATGGCAGAAGGGTACCATTAACTTCAGCACAGTCACCGACAGCATAGATATCTGCCAAGTTGGTTTCTAAGCCTTTATTGGTTAATACACCACGACTGGTGTGAATGCCAGCTTGTTTTGCCAAGTTAATTTCAGGTTGTAAGCCAATCGCAGACAACACAACATCTGCCACTAAGCTTTGACCATTGGCAAGGCTTACTTGATAGTCACCATTTTCAATGCGTGACACTTTTTCGACTGTCGTGCCTAAAACGAATTGAATACCCGTTTCTTCTAAATTACTTTGGAATTTAGCGGCCACATGAGACGGCAGTAGACGACCTAAAGGTTGCGGAGCTAAATCGACCACCGATACTTTCGCCCCAGTATTTTGGAGGTCATTGGCAAATTCACAGCCAATCAAGCCTGCACCTAAAATCACCACACGCTTATCTTCACGTGCTGCAAGTTGTTTACGGAATGCTTTGTAGTGATCTAAATTGTTGACGACATGAATGTCTTCGCTGCCATCACCCGAAATAGCTAAGCGAATTGGATTTGCACCGACGGCTAAAACAAGTTTTGAATACAGTTGTGTTTGAGTTCCATTTTGGCTTTCGATGGTGAGCTCATGTTTTGCTGCATCGATCGCTTTCACCCAACTCTTATTAATAATTTGCATATTGAGTTGAGCTGACATTTTTGCGGCATCACCTAAAGGGATTTGCTCAGGGGCTTTGTTGCCAACGAGTGCATTGGATAATGTTGGTTTAGCATAGTTAATGGCATCATCTGCACAGATCATAATAAGTTCTAGTTCAGGATTTAACTTACGAAATTCACGCGCAACGGCATATCCCGCCATACCAGAACCAATAATGACAATAGGGTGCATACTCAACTCCAAACACATTTCATATTTTTTAAAGACAAAAAAAAGACCATAACGATGATGGTCTTAGATTCTATTTATTAGATTTCAACCATTTCAAAATCTACTTTTGAGACGCCACAGTCTGGGCAAGTCCAATCATCTGGGATATCTTCCCATTTAGTTCCTGCCACGATACCGTCTTGTGGCCAGCCTTCTGCTTCGTCATAAATCCATCCACAAACGATGCACTGATACTTTTTCATTCCATTCTCCAAAAACTGACACAAAATTAAGTCAGTAAATACTTCATAACTGTATAAGTTTATTCCTTAAGGTTAAATCGCCTTATACAGTAGACTCTTATGCTAAATTTTTACGCAGTTCTGACTATAAAGTAAAGTGGCTAAGAGTTTAATGAGTGAAATTAAAAGCAGAATGGCAGTGAGGGACAATAAATATCATCAAAACCCCAGATCTGGGAAAAATTGTCAGACAATATATATGCCTATTGATAGGTGTATTGGAATTCATTTCCGTGAATTGTATTCTAAATACCGCTTTTTATACCCTCATAGACTAAAGTCTTGCAGAAAAAATCTCTAAAATCTTTTATTTTATGATTAGGAAAATATATATTTGATATTTTTTAAATAAATACAATATTAATAATCAATAACTTATGTAAATTCACTGTATTTTAAATATGCGTTTTGGAGGGTTGTTAGCTGTTCTTTTCTCTCAAATCGCGTTAAAATTCACACATTCCTTCCTTAATTTATTTTCTCCTATTATGAGTAATTCTACTGCTGCGGCATTGTGGTCTAACATTCGTACTGTCCAAGATTTTCCAAAACCAGGAATTTGTTTCTTTGACCTTACGCCGTTATTTATGAATAACATCGAATCGTTAACTGATGCCCTAATTGCAAGTATTCCAGCTGAGCAATTGGCAGAAGTAGATAGCTTTATTGCGGTTGAAGCACGTGGTTTTGTTTTGGCAAGTTTACTTGCTCAACGTACGGGTAAAGGTTTGGTCTTGGTACGTAAAGCAGGCAAATTACCACCACCAGTGGTCGGTGTTGGTTACAGCCTTGAATACGGTTTAGATCGTCTTGAAATGTCAGCTGAAATCGAATCACAAAAAGTGATTATTGTGGATGACGTATTGGCGACGGGCGGTACGCTTCGTGCAGTGAAACAATTGGCTGAAAAATGTAAACACCAAGTTTTAGGCGCAAGCATTTTCTTAGATTTGCCTGACTTGCATAAAGATTTAGGTTTAAATATCTGGTCGGTTTTAGATGATAAAACACGTCCTGAAGCAGATGCTGCCTAAACGTCAGCTTTAAAGCGTAAAAAGCCTTGTCTATGACAGGGCTTTTTTATGTCTGATAAAAACGACGCTGCTGCATATGATTTATTTTTTTAAGTAGTTTAATTCGAGATGCTGGATTAAATCATTAATATTTTCAGGGCATTGTAGACGATGGTGTCCGCCATCCATGACTTGAACTTGCATATAATCTTCGAGTTGTTGTTCTGCTTCATACATATCCAAGATTTCATCACCACGTTCGATATAGGCAATTTGTGGAATATCGTGATCCAAATCCATTTCATTGATTGCAGGGTAGTCGTCGCGAAAGTCAGGATGCAGACTGGGGTTGGCAATTACACACGGAATGCGATGAAACAGCGACATTTTCAAAGCCCAATATGCCCCGAGACTATGACCGACGATGATATCGGGCTTAATGGTTTCAATACTCTCGTGGTAAAAATCCGCAACAGTTTGAAAATTTAAGTTGCGATAGTCCACTTCAATGCAGAATTTTTGTTTTGCATCGATGGCATGGAATTTGGTGGATTCACGGGAAGAATCCAATCCATGTAAAAACAGAATTTTCGATAAGCAGGAAGTCATTGTTTTTCTACACACTGTTTTCAGACATTTTGGATGTGTTGAATATTTTATTTTTCAACAATTTTATGACTTCATTGTAGTGAGAATTGTCAAAAAGAGAATTTAGCTTTTGGTCTAATTTGTAGGCATTTAAAAGACTTTAGTCTTAAAGAAAATAGATTAAAAGGTTGAATTAAACTATTGAAATATATCTCAATATATTGATAGTTATAAATATTTTAAAGTACGCAGTTGTCATTATGATATCGCTAAATATTGGCTTGCTGAGTTTAAATATTTAACTTTTATCTCGTGTATATCTGAAAGGTATGGATTAAGCAAACCTGAAGGTATCGCTGTCAAAACATCTTACTTTGATAAATTTCAACTTATTGAAAAAATGCGCACATTGCTTACTGCTCAATTCAAAGGAAATCTGCTATGCTATGCAACTTCCGTTTTTTAACTATTTGAGACAGAGATGACGCAACATAACGCTCAATCGACTTCTGAACAAGCCATTTCCGAAAACGATTTAATTGCACAGCGTCATGCCAAGTTAGAGCACATCAAAGAGCACGCCAAGGAAACAGGTGTTAGCCCGTGGCCTAACACATTTAAGCGTGAGCACTATGCACAAGATCTACAAGACCAATTCGCTGAAAAATCAAAAGAAGAAATTGAAGCAGGCGAACAGGTTTATGTAAAAGTTGCGGGTCGTGTGATGTTGAACCGTGGTTCATTCATCGTAATCCAAGATATGACTGGTCGTATTCAGCTTTATGTACCACGTAAAGAGTTGGATGCTGACGTTCTTTCGACCATTAAAGCACTCGATTTGGGCGATATTATTGCCATTGAAGGTTATATTGGTCGTTCTGGTAAAGGTGACCTTTATGTTCACATTGAACATTTTGAGCTTTTAACCAAATCACTTCGTCCTCTTCCAGACAAATTCCATGGTTTGACTGATACTGAAGTTAAATACCGTAAGCGTTATTTAGACCTCATTATGAACGAAGAAACACGTAAAACTTTTGAAATTCGTGCAAAAGTAGTGTCAGGTATTCGTTCATATTTGAGCAATGAGCGTTTCATGGAAGTTGAAACACCAATGATGCATGTGATTCCAGGTGGTGCGTCTGCGCGTCCATTCGAAACTCACCACAACGCATTGGATATGCCTTTATTCTTACGTATTGCACCTGAGCTTTACTTAAAACGTTTGGTCGTTGGTGGTTTTGAGCGTGTGTTCGAAATTAACCGTAACTTCCGTAACGAAGGTGTATCAACACGTCATAACCCAGAATTCACCATGATCGAATTCTACCAAGCGTATGCAGACTACAAAGACCTGATGGCTTTGACTGAAAATATGCTTGAAAAATTAGCGATCGATATCTTGGGTTCGACTGATGTGCCTTATGGTGAAGAAGTATATAGCTTCAAAGGCCCATTCAAGAAAATTTCGATGTTCGATGCGATTCTTGAACACAACCCAACGTTCACTGCTGAAAATGTTGCTGACCGTGAGTTCCTTGCAAACTTCGTTAAAAATGAACTGAAAGAGCAAGTAAAACCTGGTTTTGGTTTAGGTAAACTTCAAACCATCGTATTTGAAGAAACTGTTGAAACAGAACTTCGTCAACCGACATTCATTACAGAATACCCAGCGGAAACTTCACCATTAGCACGTCGTAATGATGAAAATCCACATATTACAGACCGTTTTGAATTCTTCATTGGTGGTCGTGAATTGGCAAATGGTTTCTCAGAGTTAAACGATCCGATTGACCAAGCTGAACGTTTCCAAGCCCAAGTTGCCGAAAAAGATGCAGGTGATGATGAAGCAATGCATTACGATGCAGACTTCATTGAAGCATTGGAATACGGCTTACCTCCTACAGCGGGTGAGGGTATTGGTATTGACCGTTTGGTCATGTTATTTGCTAATGCTGCAAGTATTCGTGAAGTGATCTTGTTCCCACATATGCGTCATAAAAACTAATTTAGTTTTTGAAATAAAAAACCCGCTTAATGCGGGTTTTATATTTTGTATTTTTATTGAACATCTTTACCGAAATGATGAAAAAAATGAAGGGAGATACAGTTTCACCCTTGAATAAATGAGTTGAAAAATCTAAGGTGGGCTGTGAATTAAACTTGAGAAAAAGAGCATGTATTTAAGAAAGTCACTCTATGCTGCTGTACTGTTTGGATTATCAGTTCCTGTTTTTGCTCAGGGGATTGTTTTAAATAATGAAGAGTTACGCGCAGATTTAAATTGGTTAAATCAGCAAGGCGTTATTCAAATTAGTACCTCAACATGGCCAATGAGTGGTGATGAAATACATCGCGCTTTATCTACTGCAAAAGCGACGACATCTATACAGCAAAAAGTATTACAAAGCTTACAAAATAAATTGACTGCCGAAAATGCATTATTAAAAGCAGAATTGTTTGCAGAGTCCGATAAAAATACTTTACCACAAAATTTTGGAGATCATCAAAAAGCGCAATATCAAGGTGCACTTGAACTGAACGTTGGTGGCGAAAATTGGGATGGTCGTTTACGTGTAAATGCTGAAGATAAACAGCAAATTAATAACGATCAAGATGTAAATGTGGAAGGCTCATACATTGCCGGGAAGCTTTGGAACCAATGGTTAATTGCAGGTCAGATTCCGACTTATTGGGGGCCTGGTCATGATGGTAGTTTAATCCGTGGTGATGCGAGTCGTCCTGTGTATGGTTTTACTGCACAGCGTGCACAACAGAATGCTTTTGAAACACCATGGCTATCATGGATCGGCCCTTGGCAGTATCAAGCTATTGCAGGTCGATTAGATGACTATGCCGCGGTTCCAGATACGAATTTAATTGGTTTTAGACTTACAGCACAGCCATTACCATATCTTGAGTTAGGGGCTTCACGTACTTTCCAAATTGATGGGGAAGGACAACCAGGAAGTGCGAAGGCGTATTGGAATGCATTTATTGGCAAAGATAATGAATGTACAGATACGGGTTGTACAGGTGAAGGAAATCCTTCCAATCAATTGGCTGGTTTTGATGCGCGTTTGAATTTACAACCATTATTACAAGTACCAGCTAGTCTGTATGGCCAATATGTAGGTGAGGATGAAGCAGGTGGTTTGCCTGCAAAAAGCATGTATCTTGCTGGGGTTGATTATTCTTCAAGTGTGAAAAATATGCCTTATCAACTGTATACTGAATGGGTTGATACTCGAACCAATGGTGATGCTAAAGGCATATCTTATAATCACCACATCTATACAGATGGCTACTATCAACATGGCTATCCACTTGGTCATGCCTTAGGTGGTGATGCTCAAATGGTTTCAGTGGGTGGAAATATACGTATTGATCCACTAAACCGTCTAAATGGTCGTGTACTTTTTGCAAAAGTTTCTGAAACAGAACGTGCTGCTTTGAACAACGCAGCATTTCCAGAAAAAGATGAATTGAAAGCTCTAGACTTAACTTGGACACATTATTTACGTCCAGATATGCCATTAAAAATTAACGGTTGGGTAAGTGATTCAGATTTAAATGGTAATGATGGTGGAGCGTCAATTGGAATTGAACTACCATTAGATAAACGTTTATTTCATTACTAATTTATAGTCGTTTTTAAAATGATGTATTAATTGAAAAGTCCGCTTATAGCGGACTTTTTGATATTGGTTATTGCCAATTTTTAGACAAAAAAATACGCAATGATTGGGGTGTTCATTGCGTATAACAACGAATCTGTTTTCACAGGTTCGGTAAAGGAGAAATGTTATGAATTTAGGTATTCCTAAAACATAAATAGATAATAGAGTGAACGGTCAGTCATTTCATTGGTGTTCACGTTAAGTGATGTTACCTAACGTTAAAACTAAGGAGATTTTGTGAATACCTTCACAAAAAGTGCTTATAAAAAAGCCCTTCATATTGGAAAGGCTTAATTTTATAGAATTTTTTAAATTTAGAAGTGGAAAACACCCAGTCCAGATTTAATTTCATCTAACGTTTGTTGGGTAATATCACGGCATTTATCAGTACCGGTTTTTAAAATATCCATGATGTAGTCAGGATCTTTTTGCAATTCTAAACGGCGTTCACGGATCGGACCGATCAGCTCTTTTAGCACGCCTTCAAGACGCTTTTTCACAGTACCATCGCCTAAGCCACCACGACGATAGTGTTCTTTCAGGTCTGCAACAGCTTCTTTATCTGGATCGAATGCATCAAGGTAAGTAAATACGACGTTACCTTCCACTTGACCTGGATCTTCAATACGTAAATGATTTGGATCGGTATACATTGCATTAACAGCTTTCTTGATATCTTTATCAGTCGCGTCAAGCACAATAGTATTGCCCAAAGATTTAGACATTTTTGCTTTGCCATCAAAACCTGGTAAGCGACCTACATTAGAAAGTAAAGCTTTACATTCAGGAAGTACGTCACGACCAATTTGACGGTTTAAACGACGAACAATTTCATTGGTTTGTTCAATCATTGGAATTTGGTCTTCACCCACTGGAACGACAGATGCTTTAAACGCAGTAATATCGGCAGCTTGAGCCACTGGATAGCATAAGAAACCTGCAGGAATGTCGCGCTCAAATCCACGCATTTGAATCTCAGATTTGATAGTTGGATTACGCTCTAAGCGAGAAACCGTCACAAAGTTCAAATACAACATGGTCAATTCATTCAATGCTGGTAAGCATGATTGAACGCAAATCGTGGTTTTGGTTGGGTCAATTCCTACAGCAAGATAATCGGTTGCAACTTCAATAATATTGCGACGAACTTTTTCGAAGTTATCGGCATTATCAGTTAAGGCTTGAGCATCAGCTAAAAGGAGATGTTGATGATGCGAATCTTGTAAACCTACACGTGAACGTAAAGAACCTACAAAATGACCTAAATGTAATTGTCCAGTCGGACGGTCGCCAGTCAAAATCACTGGACGATTATCTTGAGTACTCATTATCTGTTCCAAAGTGGTAGTCAAAGCTACGGCTGATTTTCAAAGAATGTCCCCATTGTACGGCATTCTATTTTTGATTGTTACTGACACAGCACAATTGACTGAAAAATGGGTGAATATTTTGTTAATTATTAAAAAACTAAATACAATTTTAGCGTTAAATAGAATTAGAATATTAAAAAATGCCTAAAGGATAAAAATAATGGCGAGTAGCTTATTAATCTTACTTGATGATATTGCAACTGTGCTGGATGACGTTGCTGTCATGAGTAAGATGGCAGCCAAAAAAACAGCGGGTGTCCTTGGAGATGATTTAGCACTGAATGCGCAACAAGTCAGTGGTGTCCGTTCGGATCGTGAACTTCCAGTTGTTTGGTCTGTGGCCAAGGGTTCTTTTGTTAATAAATTAATTTTAGTTCCGGCTGCTTTATTGATCAGTGTGGTTGCACCTTGGCTGATTACACCGCTTTTGATGATTGGTGGTTTGTTTTTGTGCTATGAGGGTGTGGAAAAAGTCCTGCATAGTTTGCATCATAAAAAAGCCAAAACAGAAGAAGTTGCTCGTGAAGAGATGACCCATATTGAAACGGATTTGGTGACTTTTGAAAAAGAAAAAGTCAAAGGTGCCATCCGGACCGATTTTATTTTATCTGCTGAAATTGTGGTGATTTCATTGGGTACGGTTGCAACTGCGGCATTTGGGACTAAGGTCATGGTGCTTTCGGTGATTGCAATTATAATGACCGTTGGTGTTTATGGTTTTGTCGCGATGATTGTCAAAATTGATGACTTAGGACTTTACCTCACTCAACAAACATCACAATTCAAAAAGACCATTGGACAAGGTTTGTTGGCATTTGCACCTAAGTTGATGAAGACATTAACCATTGTAGGTACGATTGCCATGTTTTTAGTGGGTGGTGGCATCATTACCCATGGTGTGCCTTTACTACACCATTTTATTGAAGGCTCTGTGGATTATGCAGAACATATTCCTACAGTTGGCAGTATTGTGGGTGCATTAACACCGACTTTAATTAATTTAGTGACAGGTTTTATTGCAGGTTTAATCGTGCTGTGCGTCGTATCTTTAATCCAAAAAGTATGGCCGAAGTCGCAAAAGGATTAATCTGTAAACGCACGGATATCAACTATTTTATATAAGGAAGATCACTATGCGCTGGAAAGGTCGAAGAGTTAGTTCAAACGTAGAAGACCGTCGCGGTGGTGGCGGTGCAAAAGCGGGTGGTATCAGTATTCTCGGTTTGGTTGTGGCATTTGTTGCGTGGAAATTTTTTGGTGTAGACCCGCAGCAAGCTTATCAGGCGACCAAACAAGTGACTTCACAGGGTCAAACTGCTGAAGTCAAAGGTCTGGATAATCCAACACCTGAACAACAAGAAGCGATGGATTTTGTTGGAACGGTTTTGGCCGATACGGAAGATACGTGGAATAAAGTCTTCCAAGAACAGTTAAATGCCCAGTATAAACCGCCTAAATTGGTCATGTTTAATGGTGTGGTCAACTCGGGTTGTGGTACAGCACAAGCTGCGATGGGGCCGTTTTATTGCCCAGCAGATCAAAAGGTCTATATTGATACTGCATTCTTTAAAGATATGCGTACGCAAATGGGCATCACGGGTGAACAAAATCAAACTGAATTGAGCCGTCAAGATCAGGCGGGTGATTTTGCGCAAGCCTATGTGGTTGCCCATGAAGTTGGACATCATATCCAAACGATTTTAGGCATTTCTGAGCAAGTTCAGCAGGCGCGTGCGCAAGCGTCTAAAGCTGAAGGTAATCGTTATTCGGTCATGCAAGAACTACAAGCAGACTGCTTTGCGGGTATTTGGGCGCATCATAATCAACAGCGTACCCAATTTTTAGAGCAGGGTGATGTAGAAGAAGCGATGGACGCTGCACATAAGATTGGTGATGACTATTTACAGAAAAGTGCAACTGGGCAAGTGGTCCCAGATAGCTTCACGCACGGAACCAGTGAGCAACGTATGAAATGGTTCCAGACAGGGTTGAAATCAGGCAATATCAATAGCTGTGATACCTTTAACCAAGCCATTTAAAACAAAAAAAAGGAGGATGTAAACATCCTCTTTTTTTCATTGAAAAATAGATTGAAGCTTATTTGTTGAGAAAGGATTTGAAGTTTCGAATAATACGATAGCTGACATACAATGCGGCAAATGCAAATAAAGCCACGCCAAAAACAGTATATTTAAGGCCTGAAATATCGTTTTGATAGAACTGTTTTAATTGGGCATCGCTATAGCGTAATTGTTGTTTTTGTCCAGTGCGGCTATTGGTGAAACTCACATTTTGGATATATTGAAATTGTCCGATTTTCAGTAAATCGAGGTGTTGAATTTGTCGGGTGTGTTGCTGATTAAATTCATCGAGACAAATATCTTGTGCATAGTTTTCACAATTCATTTTGGCAAGATAACCATTATTCGCCAGCATGATAAATATCGCACGATCGGGTGATTCATTATTGGAGACCAAAACCAATTGTTCTTTGGGCGTTGAATCCAGTGAGATGGTTTTTGCCTGACTAAAATAGTGCTCAGCACGTAAAATTTCCTGTGTCTTGCTATAGCAAGTGAGGATCAGGGCCGCCGTAATGATAAAAATCACCGCAGCGAAAAAGAGTCGAAAAACAGTTTTAATAGTCTGATGCATAGGAGAAATCATGTAGATGATGAAAATGCATAAAATCTATGCAGGCTCGCTATGTTAAATGATCTTGATAAAAGATGTGAAAAAAACTGAATTGATACACGGAATTTAGATAAAATTCGTTAAAATATTTTATTTTCAAATACTAAATAATTTAGTATTTATTTTCAAAATACCTATATCTCACTCTGTAGGCGACACAGCACCAAAATTGGGAACGAAATGGGAAATTATTTTTTTCTACAGGTTTTTACCGTTATTTTTGCACTTTCGATTGCAACCACGATTTTTAATAAACGTATCTTGGGCTTTCCACAAGCCATAGGTGTTCCCATTGTTTCTGCAATTTTTGTCTTTATTTTGCAATGGGGCGCAAGTCTGCTCAATGGCAATCAATTTGTGACGATTAATTTGCACAATATTGAAGAGGCCGTTCGCCATATCGACTTTTATGACTTTTTAATTAATGGCGTGATTTGTTTTATTTTGACCTCATCTGCCTTGAAATTTAAAGTTTCAGATTTACGTTTGCATTGGAAACCAATCAGTATTTTGGCCAGTATTGCCTTGGTGCTTTGTGCGGTATTTTTTGGTGTTGCCCTGTATGGTTATCAGTTCTTAATTGGTCATCATGTTGATTTATTGGTGTTATTGTTATTAGGTGCAGCTCTAGGTGCGACCGACCCGATTGGGGTTAAAGGTGTACTAAGTTCGGTGCGTGCACCACATCATTTGATGGTGAAATTAGAAGGCGAATCGCTCTTTAATGATGCCATGTGTATTGCCGTGTTTATGACCTTACTCAATGTCTTGCAAGGTGAACATTTTACTGTCATTGGTACGCTTGAAACACTGTTATATGAAATTGTTGTTGCAGTCATTATTGGTTGGGCATTTGGTTTAGGGATTTTACGTTTACTCCGCGGTAAACATGAAATGGAATCCTTGATTTTAACCACAGCTTTATTGGCAAGTGGTTCTTATCTAGTCGCTTTATTCGCACATGCATCAGCACCAATTGCATGCGTCATTGGTGGTTTGATTGTTGGGAATAAGTGGAAAGAAATCCTTCAGGATCGTGAAATTCGGGAAGTCAATCATTTCTGGCATACCGTGGAAGGGATCATCAACTCCTTCTTATTTACCCTGATCGGTCTTGAATTATTTATCTTAGATTTAAGTATCAGCTTGATTTTAGGCGGTATGGTGGCGTTTATTATTTTGCATGCATCGCGCTTTGCAGCAAACTATTTATCCTTCGCATTTTTCCCGAGTTTCCGCAAAAAAAGCTATAACGGTAGTCTTGCGATTTTATCGTGGGGTGGGGTTCGTGGAGGCATTTCATTGGCCTTAATCCTTGCAGTTGCCAATATTCCTGAACTTAGTGAATACAGTAGTATTTTGATTGGATATACATTTATCGCAGTATTAATGTCGGGCCTCGTGTGTGGACTAGGTTTACCTGCTGTGATGAATGCTTTTTATTACAATCCGAATGAAGAAACCAAAGGCTTCAAAGGTTGGTACCAAAGAATGTGCCATAAAATGAATAAAAAGGGCTTCCAATATATTGTGGGTGAAGATATCCATGGTAATGAAACGATTACGGTTTATAACCCAGAAGCGTTAATAGATACCAAAGCGGATGATGGTGTAGCTGCGGTGCATAACCCAGAAAAAGTACAAGAAGTTCGTCGTTTGGAGAACCCCGAAAACTTCTAAAACTGATTTGTTTGACTTAAAAAAGGAAATGCGAGGGCATTTCCTTTTTTATTTCTAGTTGTGTTCCATCATGAAACATCAAAATGTGGGAATTTATGACTGGTCATTCATCGGTATTATTGTGACTTGCATCACATAAATAAGTGTTTGTTATTACTTGTATAAAGATGGATCTAAAATCTGAGCCTATTGATAAAAATAATACAATATTCAAGCAATTGTGCAAAATAAATACAAAGCGTGATATAACGCACACAATTAAAAATTCGTTTTTAATGAGTTGTAATTAAAGAAATTATTAAGTACCAACAATTCATTACAAAACTAAAAAACATAAAAACGGCCCTAATACAAATAAATGAGGTTTTACCTATGCCGCAAATTTCTGTCATTTCTAAAGAAAGTCATAAAGTTTTGGATCAAGTTGAATCCAATCAAGTGGGGCTTATAGAAAATTCTGTCATCGTCGTCAAAATCCCGAAAGAGGATGTTGCTTCAATTACAAAGAATGGTGCTGACGCAATAATCACCTTAAAAAATGGGGAAGTGATTACTGTACAAAACTATTTTAGTGAGGCGACACCAGATAATAGTTTGGTGTTTGAGGATGAAGACGGCACATTGTATTGGGCAAAATTTACAACAGCAAATGGTGATATTGCGGATGTTATTCAGTATCAGCCTTTAGATGAAATTGAACCGCTGCTTTATAACGATTCTTTGACGGGTGTAATTTTACCTTGGATTGCGGGAGCTGGTGGCGCTGGTTTATTGGGTGCAGCTATTGGTGGTGGATCTGATTCTTCTGGTGGTTCTAAGGATACGACTAAACCGGACGCGCCTAAAGATGTGGTGATCACCGATGATGGTGAACATGTCACAGGTAAAGGTGAGCCGGGTACTACGGTAGAGGTGAAAGATCAAGATGGCAAAGTCATTGGCACAGGCACAGTGGATTCATCAGGGAACTTTGATGTTGAACTTAAAGATCCATTAACCAATGGTGAAACTGTTGATGTGACTGTGACAGATAATGCAGGCAATGAGTCAGAACCGACAGAAGCGACTGCAAAAGATACGACCAAGCCCGATGCACCTAATGCAACATTAAATGCAGATGGAACGGTAGTAACGGGTAAAACTGAGCCGGGTGCAAAAGTTGAAGTTCGTGATGAAAATGGCAAATTAATTGGTTCAGGTACTGCAAATAGTTTAGGTGAGTTTGAAATCCCTGTATCGCCTGCAGTGACCGATGGTGAAACAGCCCAAGTGACAGCAAAAGATGCAGCTGGAAATACTTCTGATCCAACTACAGTGACAGGTGGTAAAGATACGACCAAACCTGAAGCGCCTACAGATGTGGTGATCACCGATGATGGTGAACATGTCACAGGTAATGGTGAGCCGGGTACTAAGGTAGAAGTAAAAGATCAAGATGGCAAAGTCATTGGCACAGGTAAAGTGGATTCATCAGGTAATTTTGATGTTGAACTTAAAGATCCTTTAACCAATGGTGAAACTGTTGAAGTCACTGTGACAGACAAAGCAGGTAATGTGTCAGAACCGACGGAAGCTACTGCAAAAGACACGACCAAGCCCGATGCACCTAATGCAACATTAAATGCAGATGGCACGGTAGTAACGGGTAAAACTGAGCCGGGTGCAAAAGTTGAAGTGCGCGATGAAAATGGCAAATTAATTGGTTCAGGAACTGCAAACAGTCTCGGTGAATTTGAAATCCCTGTATTGCCTGCAGTGACTGATGGTGAAACTGCCAAAGTGACAGCAAAGGATGCAGCAGGAAATACCTCTGATCCAACTACCGTAACAGGTGGTAAAGATACTTTAAAACCAGCATCGCCTGACGCAACATTAAATGCAGACGGCACAGTAGTAACGGGTAAAACTGAGCCGGATGCAAAAGTTGAAGTCCGTGATGAAAATGGCAAATTAATTGGTTCAGGAACAGCAAACAGTCTCGGTGAGTTTGAAATTCCTGTATCACCAGCAGTGACTGATGGTGAAACTGCCAAAGTGACAGCAAAAGATGCAGCAGGAAATACTTCTGATCCAACTACCGTAACCGGTGGTAAAGATACTTTAAAACCAGCATCGCCTGACGCAACTTTAAATGAAGACGGCACGGCAGTAACGGGTAAAACTGAGCCGGGTGCAAAAGTTGAAGTTCGTGATGAAAATGGCAAATTAATTGGTTCAGGAACAGCAAACAGTCTAGGTGAGTTTGAAATCTCTGTATCACCTGCAGTAACCGATGGTGAAACTGCCCAAGTGACAGCAAAGGATGCAGCAGGAAATACCTCTGATCCAACTACCGTAACAGGTGGTAAAGACACGACCAAACCTGACGCACCTAAAGATGTGGTCATAACAGATGATGGTGAACATGTCACAGGTAAAGGTGAGCCGGGTACTACGGTAGAAGTGAAAGATCAAGATGGCAAAGTCATTGGCACGGGTACAGTGGATTCATCAGGTAATTTTGATGTTGAACTTAAAGATCCATTAACCAATGGTGAAACTGTTGATGTCACAGTGACAGATAAATCAGGCAATAAGTCAGAACCTACAGAAGCTACGGCAAAAGACACGACCAAACCTGATGCGCCTAATGCAACTTTAAATGAAGACGGCACGACAGTAACGGGTAAAACTGAGCCGGGTACAAAAGTTGAAGTGCGCGATGAAAATGGCAAATTAATTGGTTCAGGAAATGCAAATAGTCTAGGTGAATTTGAAATCACGGTATCACCAGCAGTGACCGATGGTGAAACTGCAAAAGTGACGGCTAAAGATGCAGCAGGAAATACCTCTGATCCAACTACCGTAACCGGTGGTAAAGATACTTTAAAACCAGCATCACCTGACGCAACATTAAATGCAGACGGCACAGCTGTAACGGGTAAAACTGAGCCGGGTGCAAAAGTTGAAGTTCGTGATGAAAATGGCAAATTAATTGGTTCAGGTACTGCAAATAGTTTAGGTGAGTTTGAAATCCCTGTATCGCCTGCAGTGACCGATGGTGAAACAGCCCAAGTGACAGCAAAAGATGCAGCAGGCAATACTTCTGATCCAACTACCGTGATTGGTGCAAAAGATACGATTAATCCTGAAATATCTATTGAAGATACAACTTTAACTCAGGATTCAATGCCTTCATTTAAAGGTAAAACAGAAGCTGGCACTGACGTTAGCGTTGTAATTAGAGATAGTAAAGGCGAAATTGTTAATCAAGGAAAGGCTGAGGTCATCGGTGATCAGTGGAGTTATCGTGCTGATAAAACCCTGATTGATGGAGAATACTCGGTTGAGGCCATTGCTACAGATGCTGCTGGTAATACAGGTCGTGCCACAGACACATCATTTACAATAGATGCTACAGCACCAATTGTCACGATTGACGATTTTAAAGAACCTAATTTTACCGGTACAGTGAATGAAGATGCGAATATTCAAATCCAAGTACAAGATTCAAATGGCAAGGATATTGCTGGCACGACAACGGTAAAAGATGGTACTTGGACATTTACTCCAGATTCACCTGTTGCCGAAGCTGATTATACAGTGACTGTGACCGCAACAGATGCTGCTGGTAATCAACAGACAGAAACGGGAACGGTTAATACCACTTTACCGACGGTTGATATTGACGATTTATTTGGTACATCGAATTTTGCTGCAGCATTTTCTCGTGTCAGCACATTAAGCGTGCCTACAAACGTTCCGCAGACTAATCAAACGAAGCCAACATTCTCTGGAACTTCAACCAAAAGTGTAGAAGTGACGGTTTACCTGCGTGATGCCAATAATAAAGTTATCGATTCAGGACTAGCGAAACTCGACACCGCTACAGGTAAATGGACCTACACGCCAGCGAATGAATTGCTCGAAGGCTATTATGTACTTGAAGCTGTATCAAAAGATGCAGCCGGTAACATTAGTAGCCCAGCATCTAAAACCTTCGTGATTGATATCACTGATCCAGTAATTGAAATCCAAAATGCAGTACTCACCAATGATGTAACTCCTGATGTAAAAGGCAAAACTGAAATTGGTTCTACCGTGACGGTTACAGTTAAAAAGCCGAACGGAGATGTTGTCGAGACTGGCACCGCGACAGTTGATGCGAAAGGTGATTGGAGCTATAGCGTTAAGGCAAATTTAACGGATGGTGCATACCAAGTTACTGCAAATGCAAAAGACAAAGCTGGCAACATCAGTGATGATGTGAAGACCCAAGTGACTGTTGATAGTTCAGCACCAAAAGCAACGATTACGATTGCCGACAATGGCGATGTGAAAATCAGCTTCAGTGAAAAAGTCGTTGGCTTTGATGCAGACGATGTTCAAATTACTGGCGGCAAACTCAAAGACTTGGCACAACAAGCCGATGGCAGTTGGACTGCTAAAGTCGTGGCGAATGGCAACGATGGTAGTGTTGCGACCGTTAAACTCGATATTGCTGCAGGCAGTTACAGCGATGCAGCAGGCAATGCTGGTCAATCCGCGACAGCATCACACAGCGTAGCAAGTATCGATAGCACAGCACCAAAAGCAACAATTACGATTGCTGATAATGGTGATGTGAAGATCAGCTTCAGTGAAAAAGTCGTTGGCTTTGATGCAGACGACATACAGGTCACTGGTGGCAAACTCAAAGACTTAGCACAACAAGCCGATGGCAGTTGGGCTGCTAAAGTCGTGGCGAATGGCAACGATGGCAGTGAAGCAACCGTGAAACTCGATATTGCTGCAGGCAGTTATAGCGATGCGGCAGGCAATGCAGGTCAAGCCGCGACAGCTTCACATAGCGTGGCAAGTGTCGATAGCACAGCACCAACAGCAACAATTACGATTGCGGATAATGGTGATGTGAAGATCAGCTTCAGTGAAAAAGTCGTTGGCTTTGATGCAGACGATGTACAGGTTACTGGTGGCAAACTCATAGACTTAGCACAACAAGCCGATGGTAGTTGGACTGCTAAAGTCGTGGCGAATGGCACAGATGGTAGTGCTGCGACCGTTAAACTCGATATTGCGGCAGGCAGTTATAGTGATGCGGCAGGCAATGCCGGTCAATCCGCGACAGCATCACACAGCGTAGCAAGTATCGATAGCACAGCACCAAAAGCAACGATTACGATTGCCGACAATGGCGATGTGAAGATCAGCTTTAGTGAAAAAGTCGTTGGCTTTGATGCAGACGATGTGCAGGTCACTGGCGGTAAACTCAACGACTTGGCACAACAAGCCGATGGCAGTTGGACTGCTAAAGTCGTGGCGAATGGCGACGATGGCAGTGCTGCGACCGTGAAACTCGATATTGCGGCAGGCAGTTATAGTGATGCGGCAGGCAATGCTGGTCAAGCAGCAACAGCTTCGCACAGCGTGGCAAGTATCGATAGCACAGCACCAACAGCAACAATTACGATTGCCGACAATGGTGATGTGAAAATCAGCTTTAGTGAAAAAGTCATTGGCTTTGATGCAGACGATGTACAGGTTACTGGTGGCAAACTCAACGACTTAGCACAACAAACCGATGGTAGTTGGACTGCTAAAGTCGTGGCGAATGGCAACGATGGTAGTGCAGCGACCGTTAAACTGGATATTGCTGCAGGTAGCTATAGCGATGCGGCAGGCAATGCCGGCCAAGCAGCAACAGCTTCACATAGCGTGGCAAGTGTCGATAGCACAGCACCGACCATTACTATCGATGATCTAATCATTACAAATGATCAAACACCAACGATCAGTGGAGAAACTGAGCCGGGTGCATCGGTCTATGTATATATTAAAGACTTTGCAGGCGTGGTGAAATTTGAAGGACAAGCAAGTGTATTTGCAGACGGCGCATGGACATTTACACCTCCTCGTAATTTAGATGATGGTGAATATAAGGCTGTTGCGATTGCAATGGACAAAGCAGGTAACACAGCTGAAGCAAATGACGGATTTGAAATCGATACGACTCCGCCAACTGTTGATATTGATGATTTTGATTTCTTTGCAGCTCCAGCAGTGGCTCCACTCGCTACATTTGCTATGCGAGCGACGACGTTATCTACACCGTCAATTCCACAGACCAACAACAATAAACAGACTTTCTCGGGCACATCGAGCAAGAGTACTGAAGTTCAGATCAATATTTATGATGCTGAAAATAAATTATTGGATTCAGGCTTAGCGAAACTTGATACGGCAACAGGTAAGTGGACTTATACACCATCGGTTGCTTTACCAGAGGGATTATTAACCTTAGAAGCTATATCGAAAGATATCGCTGGTAATATCAGTGCGCCGTCAACGAAACAATTTATTGTCGATACCATTCCACCACTTATTGAAATTCATGATGTCGATGTTATTACAGATCCATCTCCAAGTTTTAGTGGAAAAACTGAAAAAGGTGTAACTGTTACCGTCAATGTGAAAGATCAACTTGGAAATGTTGTTGAAACAGGACAGGCACTTGTTGATGCTCAAGGCAACTGGAGTTACCAAGCAACATCAAACCTGACAAATGGTCTCTATCATATTGAGGCGATTGCGAAAGATGCGGCTGGTAATTCAAGTCAAAAAGCAACGACAAGTACGACAATTGATAGCACTGCTGATGTCAGCATTGACGTTCAGGCAAATGCCGATGGTTCTGCAACGGTAACAGGTAAAACTGAACCGGGTGCAAGCGTTGAAATCACTACGCCAGACGGTCAAACCTATCCTGCTAGCGTGGATGCCAATGGTCAGTTTATAGCAACGATTCCATCACCTGCTTCTGAAGGTACATATACCGCAACAGCCACTGATCAAGCCGGAAATCAAGGTTCTGCAACGGCAGATCTAGATGACCAAATTGCACCACAGATCGCTGATCTAGAAGTTGATGCAAATACCGATGGTTCTGCAACGGTGACAGGTAAAACTGAACCGGGTGCAAGCGTTGAAATCACTACGCCAGACGGTCAAACCTATCCTGCTAGCGTGGATGCCAATGGTCAATTCACAGCAACGATTCCATCACCTGCTGCAGAAGGTACATATACTGCAATAGCAACAGATCAAGCCGGAAATCAAGGTTCTGCAACAGCAGATCTAGATGACCAAGTTGCACCGCAGATTGCTGATCTAGAAGTTCAGGCAAATGCCGATGGTTCTGCAACGGTAACAGGTAAAACTGAACCGGTTGCAAGCGTTAAAATCACTACGCCAGACGGTCAAACCTATCCTGCAACTGTTGATGCCAACGGTCAGTTTACAGCAACGATTCCAACGCCTGCTGCAGAAGGTACCTATACCGCAACGGCAACCGATCAAGCAGGAAATCAAGGTTCTGCAACAGCAGAGCTAGATGACCAAGTTGCACCGCAGATCGATGATTTTAAAGTCACATCAAATCCAGATGGCTCTGCAACCATTACAGGTAAAACTGAATCAGGTGCGAAAGTTTCTATAACTGATCCACAAGGCAAAGATATAGATGTCACTGTCGATGCTAATGGTCATTTCATCGCACAAGTTCCGGCAACAGCAGCAGAAGGCACATATACAGCGACTGCTACAGATCAAGCAGGGAATCAAGGTTATGCATCAGATGATTTAATGGATGCAACTATGCCGGTAATTCCAACTGCGGAAGTGAACCAAAAAGATGGCTCTACTGTCTTTGGTAAAGCTCAACCGGGTTCTGAAGTGACGGTATATGCCTCTGATGCGAAGCAAAAGCTTGGGACGGCTGTAGCCGATGCTAATGGGACATATAGCGTTCAACTTCAGCCAGCTTTGGTGGATGGTGAGCAAGTAAAAGTCACGGCGAAAGATGCAGGCGGTGAATCAGCAGCAATCACAGCGCAAGCCCCAGATCTATTTGCCCCTGATGCGCCGACAGCGAAAGTCAATGCAACAGGTTCTGCTGTGGAAGGTGTGACAGAAGCTTTTGCCATTGTTACCGTTTACGGTGGTAGCAAAGGCACAACCCCATTGGGTACAGCGACTGCGGATGCCAATGGTCATTATCAAATTGCACTTGTACCTGCACTTGTGGATGGCGAGCAAGTGAAAGTGACAGCAAAAGATGCAGGTGGCGAATCTTTAGCTACACCAGCATTGGCGCCAGACTTGTACGCACCAGCAACACCATTTGCAGCTTTAGATAGTCAAGGTGCTGTGGTCACAGGTCATGCTGAAGCGGGTTCGGATATCACTGTGTATGCTGCAGATGCTAAAACCATTCTAGGCACCGCAATTGCTGATCTTGAAGGCAATTTCAAAGTTGTCTTACAGCCAGCAGTGACAGATGGTCAGCACATTTTAGTGACTGCGAAAGATGATGGTGGGGAGTCTGCACCTCAAGAATTAATCGCGCCAACGGTTAGCATTCACGCGGCGGATAATTTGGTTAATGCCAACATCAACTTTGAATATCCAGTTGAAGAAGTCCGTACCAATAAACTATTCAACGTTTTTGATCTGATTAATATTGGTTCAAAAGTACACACAGGTTACTTCTCCATCGGGGATCAAGAAGTTGGTGAGGCAACGATCAGTGTACATACAGGTTCATTGATCAACCTGTTTGATAAAGCGGAAATGCGACTATTTGTGAAAAATGCCGATGGTAGCTGGAAGCTGATCGCGTCGAATAAGGACTATGGTTTATTAGATTTTATCGGCATCTTTGGCGAAGAAACGGCTGTACGCGCGAAAAACTTACAATCTGGCGAATATAAGTTTGAGTTTGTCGGTGGTTCAGCAATTGGTCTTGCAACATCGGTCAGTGCAAATCTATCGTTAAAAGTGTTTGATACTTCAGTAGAACCAGAAGTGAGTCATGTAGAAGAAGCCAAAGGCAATGTCATCACAGATCATGATGCACTTTATGGTCAAGATACTGTTCCTGCAGGTTCAATCGTCAATAGTATCAATGGCCAATTGATCAATGGTACGACCATAATCAAAGGGAACTATGGCACATTGACCATTCATCAAGATGGCTCGTATATCTATAAACCGAAAGCTGATGTCACAGCGATTGGTAAGGCAGAAGTGTTTAGCTATTCCGTAGTTGATCCAGTTTCGGGCAAAGCAAGTAGTGCTGACCTGATAATTCACATTGGAACGCAAAGCGATTTGGCATTGAACTGGAATGCAGCAGAGCCAAAAGATCATGCTAGTACAGTTGTTGCTACCAACAATGTTGACATGATTGGTTTTGATGCATCGAATACCGTATCTACAGGTAATTCAAGTTCAATTAGCTACAGTTGGTCGATTGGATTTGGTGGGACGAAAGCAGGTTCGACCAAAATTACCGTTGCAGATGGTACGGTAGAGAACATCAAAGTTGACTTTGGTTCTTCACAACTGGTTTCATTACTGGGTAATACCACGATTAATGTCTACGATGAAAAAGGTAAATTGGTTGCGACTTCGGGTGCTTCAACAGTTGTTGATGTTATTGGTCTACTACCAAATGGTAATTCTGTCACGGTCACTGGATTGAAAGCAGGAACCTATACGATTCAAGCCGTAACCAATAAAGGCATAAGCTTGGGCGGCAGTGTATCGGCGGTCATTTCACGGAGCATTATTGACCTTGATAGCTTTACCGTAAAATCTGCTGCGAATGCTGCAACTAAAGGCAATTTATTAACCGATAATGATGGATTTGGTGTTGATACTGTCGCTTCGAAATATACAGATTTGTATGTGTCTAATGATGGTGGCTTAACCTTTACCCAAGTGAGTTCTACGGGTACAACCATTACGGCGAAATATGGCGAAATGGTGGTGAAATCAGATGGTAGTTACACCTATACCCTTAAAGATACGAATCTTACCTCAGGTGCAGCAGAACAGTTTACGTATAAACTGGTTGCGCCAAATGGTGATATTTCAGCGGCAACCTTGACCATTAAAGCAGGTGTGAACTTCACAGGAAGTGTTGGTAACGATGAAATCACCAGCACTGCGGGCAATGATCAATTCACCACCAAAGCGGGCATTGATACGGTTATTTATAAAGTATTGGATCAAGCCGATGCTACGGGCGGTAATGGGCATGATACTTGGAATGACTTTAATGCGTCTGAAGGCGATAAAGTGAATATCAAAGCCTTGTTACAAGGTCAAAATGTCAATCAGTCGAATATTGATCAGTTTGTTTCGGTGAAATCTGATGGCAAGGGCAACACTGTGATCAGTATTGATCGTGATGGAACAGGGTCTAAATTTGGTGATAAAGTTGAATTACTCACTTTGAAAAATACCGATGTGACTTTGCAAGACTTAATCGATCACAACCAATTACTGTACTAATCTGTCAAAATTAAGTATTAATCAAAGAGAACCTTCGGGTTCTCTTTTTTTATGCGGCTCAAAGGAGATCAGATGAAGCAGAGTGATGAATTGGCAACACAAATTTTGTCGGTCATTCAATTGATACCGCAAGCAAAGATTGCCACTTATGGACAAGTTGCCAAATTAGCGGGTTTACCGAAGCATGCACGACTGGTTGGCTATGTACTTAAGCATCTAGATGCAACATCAACGATTCCATGGCATCGGGTGGTCAATGCTCAGGGAAAAATCAGCACGCAGCGTTGCAATGAAAAAGGCGAAAAAATTCAGCAATTGAAATTGGCAGCTGAAAATGTCTTTGTGGTGAATGGACGCATCTCATTGAAACAATATCAATGGTTAGCTTAAAAAATTCTTGCCTTAAACATAGAATTTTAATTTTATAATTGATGAAGCAGTCAATAAAAAAGCCCTCTAGGATCAGAAGGCTTTTTATTTCACGCTATAAATCTAATGGCTTATTTGCGCACAACCAAAACAGGAATGTCTGAAGCACCCAGTACGCTTTGAGCTACGCTGCCCAAGAAGAATTTTTTGATCCCTGTACGGCCATGTGAACCAATAATAATCAAGTCCGCATGTGTTTCTTCTGCAGCTTTAACCAGTTCTGTATGCACCACTTGACCTTCAAGTAAGCGAGTTTCAACAGTGACACCTTCAGTTGAAAATTTCGCTTTTGCTTCTTCAAGTGTATTTAAAATCGATGCACGAGCACGTTCAATTAAATCATTGGTTTGTGCTGCTGAAATATACTCTGCAGCAATATATGGATCGAGCGTCAGTACTTGAACCACAGTAATTTTACTGCCAAAAGTTTTTGCAAACTCGACAGCTTTAGCCACCGCAGCATAAGAAGTTTCTGAACCGTCCACTGGAACTAAAATATTATTTAAAGCCATCTTATTTCTCCTTATCTGATCAATTGAATTTGGATGGAAAAACCTGAAAAAAAGCGCTATTTACATTGATCATAGTTTCATCATACGCTTTTTTATTTGGGAATAAAACCAAGTAAATTCATAAGGATATTGTGAATTTTGCAATAAAAATATTGCAAAAATATAGACTTGTTTTCACCTCGCTTAGCGATAGCAAAAATGCTCAATAATGTAAGCAGCTATGTCTAGATTGTAAGACAATTTGGTGCTGAAAAAATTGAGCCTAGATAATTCATCCATCAGTGGACATGGTTTCAATCACACCGTTTCTCTTGCTCTGTCAGGGTGATATGCAACGCTTGTTGCTCAAGCAAGCTTAATTTATGCAACGCATCTTCAGGGAAGATCTGTTTTTGCAGGCGTTGAATCTGTCGTGCTGATAAATGCTGATTGGCACAATACATCGCAGCTTCATTAGCGCGCGCAACACTGACTAACTTCTCCTGATCATTGAAGTCGAGACGAATGATTGGTTGCTGTGCTCGGCTAAGTTGAGCCATGCTGCGCTTTTGTTGCATGCTCAATAAAGGCTGTTTATTAATCCAAGTCGCCACATCACGTCGCACACCATAGTAGTCAACAAAAATAGGCGAGACGATTTGGCAGCCCGACAAGGTCATGACGGCAAGGCTGAGGGTCAGACAGGTTTTTTTTATCGAATTGAATTGCATGATAAAACTCTAATTTTTAATCAAAAAATATAGTAATTAGGGCTAAAAATAGCATGATTTGCTTAAATAGTAACATCTTGAACTTTGCTTGTTTAAACTCTGAACAATTGCGAACAAAAATGCTTGACGATAATGTGTGAAATCTAGATAATGCCACCACAGTTTACGGCTATGTAGCTCAGTTGGTTAGAGCACCGCACTCATAATGCGGGGGTCACAAGTTCAAGTCTCGTCATAGCCACCATTTTTATAGACCAAGCTCTCAGCTTGGTCTCTTTTTTTGTGCCTAGAAAAAGTCAAATAGATTGAAACAATTACAGCACTAATAAATTGATCTGTTCACGATAATTATTTAAAAATAAAAGAGAGCTTTAATCTTTGACGGCATTTTTTAATCGTATAAATTTTGAAATACACCTCTCAATTATTTTTTTATTTTTATTGCTGCGTATTTTGCGCCTATAAAAAAGCCCAGTGATAGAACTGGGCTTTTTGATTTGAATCGAGTAATTAGATACCCGGTTTCCAACCATTCACGATCGGGTAGCGACGTTCACGGCTAAATGCACGTGAGCTGATACGTGGACCAATCGCGCCTTGGCGACGTTTGTATTCGTTTAGATCAACCAAACGGATGACTTTTTTCACGACTTCAGCATCAAAACCTTTGGCAATGATGTCATCTTGACTCATGTCTTCTTCGATATACGCATACAAGATGGCATCTAATACTTCGTATTCAGGTAATGAGTCTTGGTCTTTCTGATCTGGACGAAGTTCCGCAGAAGGTGGGCGAGTAATTACACGTTCAGGAATCACTGGTGTTTCTGAAATGCTGTTACGGTATTTTGCTAGTTCAAATACAATCGTTTTATAAACGTCTTTAAGAACCGCAAAGCCACCGACCATGTCACCGTACAATGTGCAGTAGCCAACAGATAATTCAGACTTGTTCCCTGTAGAAAGGACTAAATTGCCGAACTTGTTCGATAAGGCCATTAACAATGTACCGCGAGAACGCGCTTGTAAGTTTTCTTCAGTCGCATCAGTCGGTGCATCGCCAAAGAAAGGGAACAAGGTTTGCATGAAGCCATTCACAATCGGGTTGATTTCGGCAATACCAAAAGTCACACCCATATTTTTGGCTTGTTCAGCCGCATCTTCAACACTGATTTGTGCAGTATAAGTATATGGCATCATGACCGCTTGAACTTTATCGGCGCCAATCGCGTCGGCAGCAATCGCTAAAGTTAATGCTGAGTCAATACCACCTGAAAGGCCTAAAATCACACCTGGGAAGCCTGAACGTTGTACGTAGTCACGTGTTGCGATCACAAGGCTTTGGTAGATTTCAGCCATGGTATTTAATACAGGGGTGATTGCACCTGTTTTAAAGGCTTTTTGTTCAGCATCGTATTCTGCGATATATAGATCTTCAACAAAACTCGGTGCTTGCAACGCAACTTCACCTGAATTGTTCATCACAAAGCTTGTGCCATCAAAGACAAGGTCATCTTGACCGCCGACTTGGTTACAGTAAACCAAATTGATGTTCAATTGTTTGGTCAATGCAGCCATGGTTTCAATGCGATGCTGTGGTTTACCAACTTCATAAGGTGAAGCATTCAACACCAAAGCGGTTTCAACATTTAACTGAGCAAGCTGTTGAACCGTTGGTAATGCCCAAACATCTTCGCAAATCAACACACCAAACTTATGACCTAAATATTCAAAGACTAGGTGTTGATGACCTTCACTGAAATAACGTTTTTCATCAAAAACGCTATAGTTTGGAAGATTTTGTTTATTGTAAATCCCGAGAACTTGACCATTTTTCATGACAGCAGCAGAGTTATAGCGCTGACCATCTTCAGTTTGATTCACAAAACCAAAGACTAAAACGATGTCCTTAATGCTCGCTAATTGTTCAAAAGCTTGCTGTGTACGTTTATTTAAACTTGGACGTAATAATAAATCTTCAGCAGGATAACCAACTGTAGAAAGTTCCGGAAAAACAATAATATCTGCGTTCTGTTCTTTTGCAGCATTGGCTTGTTGAAGCATTTTTGCTGCGTTTGATTCTAGGTTACCAATATGCGGAGAGAACTGAGCAAGTGCAATTTTAAAACTATTCATTCCAACTAAATCCTATTCCTATAGGTGAATACACTTAACACACTGATTTGTATTATTGTGATTATTCAGCGAGTGTATTTAGATACGAAAAATACTGCCGAAAGGCGAAAACAAAACACCATCATCGTATGATAATTCACTTGTTTTGATGCAAAGCAAAAAAATAAGGTGAGCCTATTTTATCTGAATTTAAGCGAGATACTAGAGGTATTCATAGCTTTTAAAAGCCTAGCTGAGCTTATGTGCCATAAAGTAAATATTAATGCTGTTTTTTTGTACTTAAAATAGCGTCAATGGTCGAGCAATAGTGTGAAATAGAATGATCAGGCGATATTCAATTTTATCTAAAAATATTCGCCACAGAGCATGGACGCTTTACAGCTCAATGTGATGAACAAGTTCTGGATATAAAATAATATTTTTAATTCGCTTTAAATAGATGTCACGAGCAATGTCGCCTTGTTGCTCAATGTTGTAGTCAAAAAATGCTTTGTGTGGTTTGAGGGTATAGCGGTATGGATTATATTTTTTAAAACTGAAGAAATACGCCATCTGTAAAATAGCACCCCGACCCAAAACATTGATCTGCTGCTGGTATTGATAAACATGGGCCATCTCATGAATAAACAGGGCACGATATCCTAAAGACGCTTTGGCATAGTCCGCTTTAAACAGTAAATTTCGTGCATGGATATACCCCTGAGGCGCCATGACCACATGCGCCGATTGCCAAGGCAGAAAAGGATGATTCATCACTTTCACTTGCTCATATTGAATCAAATCCCCAAACACACTGCGACACATGGATATTTCACCTGCCGTGAGAGATCGATATTTAAAACCTTCAAGTTTTAATAGTCGGATGAGCGTGTGAAAGAAAGGCAACATGATGAAAGGTGTCTAAAGTTCCAAAGGAATGTACATTTTTACTATAACCTGAAAATACGGCATCACGCTGTAGCACTGTATTTAAAAAACGATATTTTTGCATCTGCTACAGCGAAAAATCGGTCAGGGCGTTACAATTTAGTTTTCGGTCAAACAGATAGTCAGATGCAAGCACGGATCAATACTTTAATTTCTGAAATTAGCAAAAATATGTATGAACGTGAGCAGATTATTGCTTTGAGTTTATTGGCTGGTGTTGCGGGCATGAATACCTTTTTATATGGTTTGCCCGGTACAGCAAAAAGTTTGATTTCGCGTCGAATCGCCTCGGCTTTTGAAGTCCATGACTATTTTGAATATTTGATGAATCGTTTCAGTACGCCGGAAGAAATTTTTGGCCCAGTATCGATTAAAGCCTTAAAAGAAGATCAATATATTCGTAAAACAGAACATTATTTACCACGGGCAGATTTTGCTTTTTTAGATGAAATTTGGAAAGCCAGCCCTGCGATTTTAAATACTTTACTGACCTTGGTGAATGAGCGGAGTTTTAAAAATGGTGACATTGTCCAAAAAGTTCCATTGAATGTTTTAGTCAGTGCATCGAATGAAATTCCCGAACCGAATCAAGGTTTAGATGCCTTATATGATCGTTTTATTTTGCGCTTAGAAGTGCCGCCGATTGCTGTTGCAGAAAACTTTCATGCACTATTACAGACCAAGCCGAGTCAAGTCAGTGTTGAGGTTGATACGACCTTAAAAATAAAAAAAGCGGAGTTGCAAGATTGGCGGGAGCAGATTTATCAGGTGGATTTACCCGCTTCGATTTTAAATTTGTTTGATCAACTTAAAACTCGACTCAACCATAACTTTGAAGATCACGTGGTCTATGTCTCTGACCGTCGTTGGCAACGTGTGGCTTATTTAGTCAAAACCTGTGCATTTTTAAATGATCGTCCATCAGTGATTTTGAGTGATTTATTAATTTTAAAACATTGCTTATGGAATCAGCCTGAAGACATTGCATTTGTTTCACAGCAGATAGATGAAGTATTGGCTGAAAATGGCTTAAATTATGGGTTGCAGTTCGAACAGCATGTGGCAGAGAAGGATGCACTTGAACAGCGGGTGCTCAATCATTTTTATTATACCGATGATGTCTATGAGAGTTATTTAATTCATGGCACTGACTACTTACGTGCAGTGACCAATCTAGATCGACACTATAAAGATAAAGTGTTGTATCTCGAACTAGATAAAATGGATACGAAAAAGGACTTCTTTGCCTTAGATGATACCGGTGAAGAAGTGCGTGGCATCGTATGTAATTTTAATGGTTCAAGAGTGTGTACGTTAAAAGGTGGCTATTACGGCTTAGAAGAAGTGGTGACGCCGTACATAAAACATACCAAAGGGAGTCCACGCAGCGCACTTTCAGCACAAAGCCAATATGAGCTGTTACACGAAATTCAACAGCTCAAAGCACTGTTTCAAACAGAATTGGATTTGTTAACGGAACGCTTTAATGGCCAAAAGCATCAGTTTAAATCGGTCTTTGTCACTGAACAGGATATTCAACATTTAATTCAATCTATTGAGCAGCAATTGGCACGATATCAGTTGCAATTGCAAGATTGTGAGCGTCTGGAACAGTTATGTCGCAATTAAAACCGACACGACATCAAACTCAATCGGCACTCGATGAATTAAGTTCGCAGCTTTATGATGAATTAAAACAATCCAGCTTAAAACATTGGTTGGATGATCATAAAGTTGCAAAAAAGCTCGATCAAAAAATTCAGGAATGGGCCTTTCAGGCAAAATCGAGTTTAGATCAGCAGCATCCCTATGCAATGGCGCAGCAGCAATTGGAACATTGGCTTGCGTTAAAGCATTGGGAACAGGGTGATTTTGTTCAATTCCACACTGAATATGCCGCCTTTATGCAAACCTTGGGGATTCCTGAATTCACTGAAATGTGGCAACAGAGCCAACAGTCGTTGCTGACCGAGCAGCAGCGTCAATTACACATTGAACTATTCAAAGGCAAATGGCAGCGCAAATTGACCGAAGCCATTGCACATTGGGAGTTTGAACAGCTCCGTTTACAACGCGATGCCTTTTTAGATGAAATCAAAGATTATCTTGCGACATTGTCGAAAATGGTCAAGCACCATGACGGCGTCGGGTTTGAAACTGGGATTTTTCTGGACTATTCCAAAGGGCAATTGACTGAACACGATGTACAGAACTTTGAGCAATGGGCGAATTATCTCGAGCAAGATCGGGCGCTTAAACGTCTATGTCAAATGATCGGAAGCGCACAGCCGAATATGCCACGTAAGTGTATTTCTGCTCAGTTAGAACAAGAGCCACAGCAGCTCATCCATACCCCGATGGCGCAAGAGGAAATTACTGGAATTAAATTGGCGCAAGAACTCAGTATGGCTTTACCTAGCGAGTTGGCGCTATTAGCTGATCCAGACTTGCAGGTTTTATTTGATTTGAAATATTTAGAATCTAACCTGATGAGTTTTAATCGACACGGTCAGCAACAGGGACGGGTGATCGAAGACCCACGCCATACACAGCGTCGAGTCGGACAAAAAGGCCCGATGATTGTTTGCTTAGATACCAGTGGCTCAATGAATGGACAACCTGAACTGATTTCCAAAGCGATTTGTCTATATTTATCCATTCGAGCGCTAAAAGAAAAGCGAGCGATGTATTTGGTGAATTTCTCGACCAATTTAACTGCGCTGAATTTACAGCATAATAGTGCTTTGGATGATGTCATTCACTTTTTAGGGCAGTCATTTCATGGGGGGACCGATATTATCCCTGCGATGAATCATGCCGTGGACATGCTGAAACAACCGAATTTTGTACATGCCGATGTGGTGGTAATTTCCGACTTTATTATGGGTCAACTGACTGAAGAACTCATGCAAGAGATCACACATTTTAAGCAGCAGGGCAATGGATTCTACGCTGTGGCCATTGGTAATTATAAACTGGATCATTTAGACGACAGCCTGTTTGATCATCAATGGGTCTATCAATCTGCGACCGGTGAAGTGCAAAAAATGCAATAATAATCACTCACTCAAAATACGCCATGACCTTTAATGATAAGCTTTTGAGCCATACAACACCGATGTTTTAAAGATTGTCTGACAAAGAAAATATTTGAGCATTTTTGCAAATCGAGAGGTCGGTTTTGCTAATGGTCTAGTGATCTATCTCACTTAATTTGATCCTCAATCTATGTGTTTTTACTTCAATCGACATGAAGTCAATGAAGGGGAAACACCCAAATTGAGAGCAAAATCATGAGCGCTTTTCAACCGATAAAAAAAACGTTAGCACGCGTATTTGCAGGCCCTGTCTTTGACACAACCAAACAGTCTGCCGTTGTTCCTATTCGTCATATGAAATTTGATTTTGAGCCAGAAAAAATTGATCCAAAATTTTATATGAATGCAGAATTGGCCAGTGCTTATTTTGCGTCATTGTCTATTTTCTTAACTCGTGGCGAAGATTTGGTGATCGATACTGCTCGATTTCATCGTGACTTTATTCAAGATCCGGTATTAAGACAACGTGTCACGTCTTTGATTGGGCAAGAGGCCATTCATTCACGTATGCATGAAGAAATGAACGAAGCATATCGCGCAAGAAATCTACCTGTGCAATTTTTCAGAAAATTAGAACATTATGTTTTTGCTTACGGCTTTGAGCGTATGCCGCAGCCAATGAAATTATCTTTAATGGCGGCAATTGAGCATTTCACCGCAGTGCTTGCGGAATACATGATGAATCATGAAGAAATTTTCTTTAGTTCAATTGATGAAAAGCAACGCGCCATTTGGATGTGGCATATGTTGGAAGAATCAGAACACAAAGACATTGCCTATGATGTCTATCAAGAATTATCAGGTAATTATGCTTTACGTATTGCTGGCTTTTTCCCTGCATTAATTACCATTTTGGGTTTGATTTCAATTGGTGCTTCGATTGTCCCGTTCTACAGAAAACCGTCGAACTTGATTAGCCTAAGCTACTGGAAAGATGTTCCGCGTAGTTTCCAACTGATTTTTGGTCTAAAAGATGGTGTTTATGGCAGCAGCCTCGGGCACATTTTTGACTATTTAAGACCAAGTTTTCACCCGAATGACCATGACACTTCTGCATTTCTTGAATATTACAAAAAGCGTTTGTTGAACCCTGTTGATGGCGTGTTGACACCTTATTTTGTCAAAGAATTTACCCCAGCATTAAAACGATAAAAGGAAAAACCATGGGTCTATTTGGAAAAAAGAACAAGCCAAGTGAAAATGCCTATGCGGTCGTCACTGGTGCAGGCAGTGGTATTGGACGAAGCTTTGCTTTGGAGTTGGCACGTCGTGGCGGGACTGTGGTCTGTGCAGATATTCATTTAGATGCAGCGCAAGAAACGGTGGATCAAATTCAATCCATGACCTCATCAAACGCATATGCGGTGCAGTGTGATGTAGGTAAAGCTGAAGAAGTTAAAGCACTGTCAGAGCAAGCTGAGCAGTTGATGGGACATGCTGTGACCTTAGTGATCAACAATGCAGGCGTCGGGCTGGGTGGTAAATTTGATGAGCTGAGTTTAGACGACTGGCAGTGGTGTATGCATGTCAATTTGTGGGGTGTGGTGCATGGCTGCCATTATTTTGTACCCAAGCTGAAACAAAATAAGCAAGGCGGCGCGATTATTAATGTTGCTTCTGCTGCGGCATATACTGCTGCACCAGAAATGACAGCATATAACGTGACGAAGTCGAGTGTGTTGGCATTGTCTGAAACTTTATCGGCAGAGCTCCGATCGGCAAATATCCGTGTGAATGTATTATGCCCAACCTTGGTGCCAACCAATATTATGAAAAATGGTCGCTTGCCCAATCGATATTCAGGCTTAGCTGATCAATTGCTGATGAATCATGCATTTACGACGAGTCATGATGTGGTCAATTTGACATTGAATAATTTAGATGCAGGGAAGTTGTATACCATTCCGCAACCTGATGCCAAATTATTTTGGTGGTTAAAGCGTTTATCCCCGCAAACCTATACCCGCTTATTGGGTGTGGGTTATCCCATATTTAACAACTATATTAAAAAGTCGGGAGCAAAAGCATGAACATGCCGACACAATTACATGACGAAGATGTAAAAGCATTAGATCAAGAGAAAACTCAAACTAAAAAGCCCACAGCACATACTAATGCACGTCGTCCTGCATCGTCTTCTGCCAAAGCTAAAAAAGCAGCACAAGACCAAGCAGAGTCAGAACCTAGCCTAGAAAAACCAAGCATAGAAAATCAAGTGCGTGTCTACGATACCATTGTGATTGGTGCGGGGATATCCGGTTTAGCTGCAGCTCATCAAATGAATGAACGGGGTTATACCGATTATGTGGTTTTAGAAAAAGCCAATCGCGTGGGAGGTACATGGCGCGACAACACCTATCCAGGCTGTGGATGTGATGTTCCTTCGGCTTTGTATTCTTTTTCATTTGCACCGAGTCATAAATGGAGTCATTTATTTGCCAAGCAACCTGAGATTCTGAACTATTTAGAAGATGTTGCGGAGCAGCATGCGCTGTATCGCAACATTCAGTTCAATTGTGAATTAATTGCAGCGGAATGGAATGAGCAATTAAAGCAATGGCAATTGGAGACCAGTAAAGGTAAGTATGTAGCGAGAACAGTGATCTTTTCCACTGGGCCGATTACTGAACCGCAAATTCCAAAAATTAAAGGTATTGAAAGCTTTGAAGGTGAAATGTTCCATTCTGCGCGATGGAACCATGCCTATGACTTAAAAGATAAACGTATTGCAGTAATTGGTACGGGGGCATCTGCGATTCAGTTTATTCCTCAGATTCAACCTATTGCCAAAAATGTGGTGGTGTTTCAACGGACCGCACCATGGGTGTTACCTAAAGCAGATTTACCACTAAATGACCGTGCAAAAGGCGTGATTACCCGCTTTCCGAGCGTTCAGGAAACTTGGCGAAAAAGTGTGGCCGGTATATTAAATGGTATTAATTTAGGCCTGCGTAATCCTTCACTATTAGAGCCAGTGAATTATTTGGGTCGTCAGTTGTTAAAAACACAAATTCAAGATACTGAATTACGTGAAAAAGTAACACCAAACTTTTCTATTGGTTGTAAGCGTCTTTTATTTGCCAATAACTATTATCCTGCTTTGCAGCAAGCCAATGTCGAACTTGTACCACATGGTTTAGTTGAAATAGAGGGTAATACCGTCATTGCTGCAAATGGTGAACGTCATGAAGTCGATGTCATTATTTGGGGCACAGGTTTTGAAGTTTCTCATCCACCGATTGGGCAACGCGTAAAAAATGCCAAAGGGGAGTTATTGTCAGAACTATGGAAAAACAGTTCTCCTGAAGCGTTTTTGGGTACCAGTATCGCGCAAGTACCTAATGCCTTCTTGGTGCTCGGGCCAAATATTTTGGTTTATGACTCATTTATTGGGATTGCAGAAGCACAGGTTGGGTATATCGTCGATGCCTTGGTAAAAATGAAACAGGAGAAGATACAGCGGCTTGAAATTAAGCCAAACGTATTGGCCTATCACAATGCAAAAGTACAGACACATCTACAGACTACAGTCTTTAATAGTGGCGGCTGTAAGAGCTATTACTTAGATGCCAATGGACGTAATTTTGCAGCTTGGCCGTGGTCACTGAAAAAGTTAAAGCAGCGTCTTAAACAGGTGGACTTGACAGACTATGAGACGGTTGCTTAATAAAAGTCGCTTAACTCGATAAGCCAAAATAAAGCATCATCAATATTTAAACCTTTTGTTTACAGCCTAATTTCTACGTGGAATTAGGCTTTTTTTTATGACGATATCTGATGAAAAAGTGTGTGATTGTCTAGAAAATGGCGATTTAAAATACATTCAGCAATATACACCATACTTTATAGCTTGTGAGGCATCGTTTTATCTAATGATTGAGTTGGAAAATTCAGTCAAATGGGTCTGTTCAATAGTGCAAAATAAATCTAGTAGCATAAAAAAACCGCCCCAAAGGGACGGTTTTTAGATTCGCACAATTCTTTCGAATTAACGACCTTGGATATCGCGTTGAGTTTCGCCAGTGTAAAGCTGACGAGGACGACCGATTTTGTAAGGTGCGCTGTGCATTTCTAACCAGTGGCTGATCCAACCAACAGTACGTGCAAGAGCGAAGATAACAGTAAACATTTCTGTTGGGATACCAATCGCTTTAAGGATGATACCTGAGTAGAAGTCTACATTAGGGTATAGGTTACGTTTGATGAAGTATTCGTCAGAAAGCGCAATACGTTCAAGTTCCATAGCCAAGGCAAGTTGTGGATCGTTGATACCAAGTGCAGTTAACACTTCGTCACAAGTCTCTTTCATTACTTTCGCACGTGGATCGAAGTTTTTGTAAACTCGGTGACCGAAGCCCATAAGTTTAACTTCTTTAGTTTTCACTTTTTCCATGAACGGAGCAACGTTTTCTACAGTGCCGATTTCATCAAGCATCTTAAGAACAGCTTCGTTCGCGCCGCCGTGAGCAGGTCCCCATAGAGCCGCGATACCCGCAGCGATACATGCGTATGGGTTAGCGCCAGTAGAACCAGCAAGACGTACTGTAGAAGTAGACGCGTTTTGTTCGTGGTCAGCATGAAGCGTGAAGATACGGTCCATTGCTTTAGCAAGAATAGGGTCAACTTTGTAATCACGGTCTGCAGGAGTAGCAAACATCATGTACAAGAAGTTTTCTGCGTAGCTTAAGTCGTTACGTGGGTAAACGAATGGTTGGCCTACTGTGTATTTGTAAGTCCAAGCAGCTAAAGTAGGAACTTTAGCGATTAAGCGAATAGCAGTGATTTCGCGGTGGTCAATGTTTTCAACATCGAAACCGTTGTGATAGAACGCAGAAAGCGCACCAACAACACCACACATGATCGCCATAGGGTGAGCGTCACGACGGAAACCATTGAAGAAACGGCCAACTTGATCGTGAACCATAGTGTGGTTACGAACTTTAGCATCGAATTCTTGTTTTTGTTCAGCAGTAGGAAGCTCGCCGTTCAAAAGAAGGTAGCAAGTTTCTAAGTAGTCTGCTTTAGTAGCAAGCTGGTCGATTGGGTAGCCACGGTGTAGAAGAACACCTTTACCGCCGTCAATGAAAGTGATTTTAGATTCACAAGCAGCCGTTGAGACAAAACCAGGATCAAAAGTAAAGTGACCTGCGGCCAACACATCTTTAACGTCAATTACATCTGGGCCTAGAGTGCCACTGTAAATTGGTAAGTCAATTTCTTTGCCATCAAGCTGTAAAACGGCTTTTTTGCCAGTTGCTTCAGACATTCAATAGATCTCCTGTCCTGGTGAATGTTTTATCTGACTCAGTACTAATCTTTTAATGCGAGAATCAGACGGATCAAAAATTTGCTCTAAGATTAGAGGGAACTGAAATTTTGTCAATTATACTTATGGATATAAATTGAGGATCATTCATTGAAATGAAGCACAATTCATCCGCTTAAAAAATGAGTAAAATCACAGTGCCGACGCAGTATAATAAGTCAAATTGCAGGGGAGGTGCAGATTAAAAAAAGCCTATTGCCTTAATTGTAAGCAATTTTTAATTCTTAAAAACTCTGAAACAAATATGAATTACAAGACCGCTATTTCATTAAATTATTATAATTTTCGTAACTTACACACATCTATGGCTCTAAATTGCTGTTTTCTTATTCATAATTAAAACGACTTAATCGCCATTAAAAAAAAGTTCGTTTGGTTAAAAAATAGTTAATTAAACGCCTTAAAAAGCTTAATAAATGATCATTTTTGTCATTGGAATGGGAAATAATGGTGTTTTATTGAACGGATTTGCTGTTGCTGAGATTTTTATGCACAGACTAAGTACTTATTTCGTTTCATGATCTTTGAGTTTTATCATTTGAGAAAATGATGCACATTTATTTTTATGATTAAGGCTTGGCGAATGTGCTGGAAGATTTTAAAATGTAGTGGGAAAAGAAAGATTTAGATTTGTTCATCTTTAGTCTAAAAGTTTAAATCACCATATACACACAAAAACAATAAATGAAATTTACATTTAACTGATTAAAACCAACAAGATAGTCTGATTTTCTTAGATAAATAAGGTATTTGTTTGTAGAAAAGTTATTGTTAATGATTCTTATTTAAGGATATTTTGCAAAATTCCTAATTGTCTTCGTTTGTGTTTTGAAAGTTCACGTTTTATAATTCCCTGTCGTTTATAAGATCAGACAGCTGCAGAGTTTATTATATTGTAATGTCTGACTATGCTAGCTTTCCTACGAATTAATTCCAACAAACTCCGGATGGAGTTTTTACTTACAGGATGCCCGCTGTGAAAAGCAACAGACCTGTCAATTTGTCCATGGGTCAAGTTTTAGAAGTAAACTTAAAATCCCCTGTGGCTATTGCATCAATTTTACACCGTCTATCAGGTGTTATCGTATTTTTACTCGTACCGGTCCTTCTTTGGATTTTAGACAAATCTCTATCTTCACCTGAAGGTTTTGCGCAAGTTCAGGCTGTGTTTGACAGCTTTATTGTGCGTTTTGTCGTATGGGTATTTGTAGCCGGCTTAATTTATCACCTTATTGGTGGTATCAAGCATCTATTTGCAGATCTTGGCGTTGCTGAAGAACTTCAAAGTGGTCGTATCGCAGCTACTATTTCATTGATCTTGTCTGCAATCGGTATTGTTGCAGCATTTGTATGGATTGTTCTCTAATGAA
The DNA here is from genome assembly GCF_002018365.1 of Acinetobacter amyesii. Classification (GTDB taxonomy): domain Bacteria; phylum Pseudomonadota; class Gammaproteobacteria; order Pseudomonadales; family Moraxellaceae; genus Acinetobacter; species Acinetobacter amyesii. Next base: position 67,172 of record NZ_MVKX01000004.1, on the reverse strand, counting down.
AAGTGCTACAGGTTTAACAGGATCAGGTTCACGCGATTGGTTTATCCAACGTGTAAGTGCCGTTGTATTGGCTGTTTATACTATTGTTGTACTGGGCTGGATCCTTTGCAATAGCGGATTCACTTTTGAGCAATGGTATGGCTTTATGATGACAACACCAATGAAGATTTTATCTTTATTGTCTGTCTTATCTCTTGTTGCGCATGCTTGGATTGGTATGTGGCAGGTATTCACTGACTATGTGACTACTCGTCAAATGGGTCCTTCAGCAAACGGTCTGCGTTTAGTGCTGACTTCTGCAGTGATTGTTGCAGTATTTGCATACGCGATCTGGGCGATCCAGATTTTTTGGGCAAATTGATAGGAAGATATCATGGGCGCTATAACCCCTAAAGAAGATTACACAAATATTCCACACCAAACTTTCGATGCAGTCATCGTAGGTGGTGGTGGTTCAGGTATGCGTGCTTCTTACCAACTTGCTCAAGCTGGTTTGAAAGTTGCTGTACTGACTAAAGTATTCCCAACTCGTTCACACACTGTTGCAGCGCAGGGTGGTATTGGTGCATCTCTTGGTAACATGCAAGAAGATAACTGGCACTACCACTTCTACGACACAGTTAAAGGTTCTGACTGGTTAGGTGACCAAGACGCAATTGAGTTCATGACTCGTGAAGCGCCTCAAGTTGTATATGAACTTGAACACCTAGGTATGCCATTTGACCGTAACGCTGACGGTACAATTTACCAACGTCCGTTTGGTGGTCATGCTGCGAACTATGGTGAAAAACCAGTTCCACGTGCATGTGCTGCTGCCGACCGTACAGGTCACGCACTTCTTCATACGCTTTATCAAAGCAACGTGAAAATGGGTACTCAATTCTTCGTAGAATGGATCGCACTTGATTTGATCCGTAACGAAGCAGGCGATGTACTTGGTGTGACAGCAATTGACCAAGAAACTGGTAAAATTGCAGTATTCCAAGGTAAAGCTACATTGTTCGCTACTGGTGGTGCTGGTCGTGTTTACCGTGCATCTACTAACGCTTATATCAACACTGGTGATGGTCTTGGTATGGCAGCTCGTGCAGGTATTCCATTACAAGATATGGAATTCTGGCAATTCCACCCAACAGGTGTTGCGGGCGCAGGCGTATTGTTGACAGAAGGTTGTCGTGGTGAAGGTGCGATCCTTCGTAACGATGCTGGTGAGCCGTTCATGGAACGTTATGCTCCGACACTTAAAGACTTGGCACCTCGTGACTTCGTATCACGTTCTATGGACCAAGAAATTAAAGAAGGTCGTGGCTGTGGTCCTAAGAAAGACTACATCTTGCTTGATATGACGCATCTTGGTGCTGAAACAATCATGAAACGTCTTCCATCTGTATTCGAGATTGGTAAGAAATTCGCGAACGTTGACATCACTAAAGAGCCAATTCCTGTAGTACCTACAATCCATTACCAAATGGGTGGTATTCCTACAAACATTCATGGTCAAGTGGTTGTTCCTGTATCTCGTGAAACTGAAGCTTTGGTTGCGAACTACAACAAAGAAACTGATGTGTACTCACACAACGCGGGCGACCGTGATTTCACTAAACCAGTGAAAGGTTTCTATGCAATCGGTGAATGTTCATGTGTATCTGTACACGGTGCAAACCGTCTAGGTACAAACTCATTGCTTGACTTGGTTGTATTTGGTAAAGCTGCTGGTGAACATATTGTTGACTACGTAACTAAACACCATGGTGATGAATACGCTCCATTACCTACAACTGTTCTTGAAAACACTTTGAATCGTGTTCGTCATCTTGATGAATCTACTTCTGGTGAAAATGCTCAAGAAGTTGCAGATGCAATCCGTGACATCGTTCAAGACCACGCTGGTGTATTCCGTACATCTGCACTTCTTGAAGAAGGTGTGAAACAGATTCTTGCGATCGAACCACGTGTACGTAACATTCATTTGAAAGACAAATCTAAAGTATTTAACACAGCACGTGTTGAAGCTCTAGAAGTTGAAAACTTGTATGAAGTTGCAAAAGCGACACTGATTTCTGCTGCTGCACGTAAAGAATGTCGTGGTGCGCATACAGTGGTAGATTTCGAATTACCACCTGATCATGCTGACTACCCATACGGCCGTCGTGATGATGAGTGGATGAAACACACTTTATGGTTCTCTGTAGATAACCGTCTTGAGTACAAACCAGTACGTTACAAGCCTTTATCTGTAGATGCTATTCCACCTAAACCACGTACATTCTAATTGGGAGAAGTAAGATGAGTAGAGGTACTCGTACATTTAATATCTACCGCTACGATCCTGATAAGGATGCAGCTCCGTACATGCAAACTTTTAAACTAGAGTTGACAGACAAGCACCGTATGTTGCTTGATGCGCTTCTAGCATTAAAAGTACAAGACGAATCATTAACATTCCGTCGTTCATGTCGTGAAGGTATTTGTGGTTCAGATGGTGTAAACATCAATGGTAAAAATGGTTTAGCGTGTCTTTGGAACCTAAACGACTTGCCAGAAGTGATTACAATTCGTCCACTTCCAGGTCTTCCAGTAATTAAAGACTTGGTTGTAGATATGAATCAGTTCTACGATCAGTACAACAAAATCCATCCGTTCCTAATCAACAATCAGCCTGCGCCTCCTAAAGAGCGTTTGCAGTCTCCTGAAGAACGTGAACACTTAGATGGTTTGTACGAATGTATTCTGTGTGCATGTTGTTCAACTTCATGCCCATCATTCTGGTGGAACCCAGACAAGTTCTTGGGTCCATCAGCATTGTTGAATGCATATCGCTTCATCATTGACTCTCGTGATACAGCAACTCAAGAGCGTTTGGCTCGTCTTGACGACCCATTCTCATTGTTCCGTTGTAAAGGTATCATGAACTGTGTATCTGTATGTCCTAAGGGTCTTAACCCAACTAAAGCAATTGGTCACATCCGTAATATGCTTTTAGATTTAGGTTAATAGATTTAGCAGTAAAAGGAAGCGCGCCATTGGGTGCGCTTTTTTTTGTCATATATAAAAGTGATGATAGTGAAAGTTATTCGCTGTCATTGATGATTGCTTTAAATGGATTTCATAAAAACGTAGTGAATTAAAGGTATAAAGCGATAGATAAATGGTTATTTATTGATGAAACGCTCGTACAAGTCTGTCAAAAGGATTAGAAGATGTTATTATGTAACGTAGTAAAAAGAGAGAGGATAGGAATGTCAGCTCTCTTTTGTTTTTGTATATAACTTGAGGGAAAAATCGAACGTAGACTTTTGTCTTAATTGAAAGATCATTTTATATGTAGCACCATATCATAGATGAAAATACAAACAGTGTATTTCGCTAATTTATGAGAGGTATGTGTCAAAAAAATCAATTGAAAATGCTCGAACGTGTTAGCATTTAAAGCATCACTATATGTAAAAAATGACTTTGAATTAGGTACATTTTTTCTACAATTTAAGCGCTGTAGACGGTATATAAATGTTAATAAAGTCGCTTTAGAAAAGATAATGGTGCAAATTTTATTTTTTCTAAGACGATTTGCAAAAATTGCCCGATTTATGTCGGGTATTTCTCAATGAGTAATGATGCCGCTGAGGGCGTTATTGTTCATTAATCACATTGGGTAATCCTAATGTAGTGATAACGCCTCAAGGCTTAAGCCTAATGGGGACTAATGTCATATTACCAATTTGACATTACTAATCATGGGTTCGCTTAAAAAGCATCCTGAAATGTTTTGCAATAGGAAATGGGTCCACAAATGCAAGAAGTTGCTGACGCACTGCGTCTTGACACTGAACTTAGCGCTGACAGTGCAGCGTATATTGAAGAACTTTATGAGCAGTATCTAACGGCTCCAGACTCAGTAGAGGCTGATTGGCGTGAATACTTCGATAAATTCCCGAAAGGTGATCAACCACACAGCAATGTACGTGAGCAATTCCTATTATTAGGCCGTAATTCAAGCCGTGTTCAGCCAGTAGTGCAAAGTGCAGTAAGTTCTGAGCATGAACGCCGTCAAATCGGTGTATTACAGTTGATCGCTGCATACCGTAACCGTGGTCATCAAAACGCAAAATTAGATCCACTAGGTCTTGCAAAACGTGAAATCGTGCCTGATCTAGATCTTGCTGCGCATGGTTTAACTCAGTCTGACTTAGACACTGTATTTAATACAGGTAACCTTGCAATCGGTAAATCTGAAGCAACACTTGGTGAAATGGTTCAAGCAATGGAAGCAACTTACACTGCTTCGATTGGTGTTGAATACATGCACATTGTTGATACCAAAGAAAAACGTTGGATTCAACAGCGCCTTGAAGGTACTCGTGGTCAATTTGGCTACACTGCAGACCAAAAGAAACACGTCCTTGAACGTCTAACTGCAGCTGAAGGCCTAGAAAAATACCTTGGTAACAAATTCGTTGGTGCGAAACGTTTCGGTGTTGAAGGTGGTGAATCTTTCATTCCTATGGTGAATGAACTTATTCAACGCGCGGGTTCAGTAGGTTGTAAAGAAGTGGTTATCGGTATGCCTCACCGTGGCCGTTTAAACCTTCTTGTAAACATCATGGGTAAAAACCCAGCTGACCTATTTGGTGAGTTCGAAGGTAAAGCACTTCATAAAAAAGGCTCTGGTGACGTTAAATACCACCAAGGTTTCTCTTCAAACGTAATGACTCCGGGTGGCGAAGTTCACTTGGCATTGGCGTTTAACCCATCACACTTAGAAATCGTTGGACCTGTAGTTGAAGGTTCTGTACGCGCACGTCAAGTACGTCGTAAAGATATCGGTGGTGATGATGTATTGCCAATCATCGTTCACGGTGATGCTGCATTTGCAGGTCAAGGTGTAAACCAAGAAACCTTCCAAATGTCACAAACTCGTGGTTACACAGTGGGTGGTACAGTTCATATCGTCGTGAACAACCAAGTTGGTTTCACAACGTCTGATCCACGTGATGCACGTTCTACAGAATACTGTACTGACATCGCTAAAATGATCCAAGCACCGATCTTCCATGTGAACGGTGATGATCCTGAATCTGTATTGTTTGTTTCTCAATTGGCACACGATTTCCGTCATACATTCCGTAAAGATGTTGTGATTGACATGTTCTGCTACCGTCGTCGTGGTCATAACGAAGCCGACGAGCCAGCTGCAACTCAGCCAATGATGTATCAAATCATCAATAAAAAAGCGACAACTCGTACGCTTTATGCTGACAAACTTGTACAAGAAGGCGTTCTTGATCGTGCTTCTGCTGATGCAATGGTTGAACAGTATCGTTCTGACCTTGAAGCAGGTAAACACGTTGCAAATGCGTTGGTACTTGAGCCAAATACAAAAATGTTTGTGGACTGGAAACCTTACCTAGGCCACGAATACACAGACAAATGGGATACGACTTTCCCAATCGAACGTCTAAAAGAGCTTGGTGCGAAAATGCGCGAGCTTCCTGAAGGCTTCGTGATGCAACGTCAGGTTGCTAAAGTGATTGATGACCGTCTGAAAATGCAGACTGGTGAAATGCCATTGAACTGGGGTGCTGCTGAAACTTTAGCTTATGCATCTATTCTAGATGAAGGCTTCCTTGTTCGTTTAACAGGTGAAGACGTTGGCCGTGGTACATTCTCACACCGTCATGCAAAACTTCATAACCAAGTCGATGGTTCAACTTACATTCCATTATGTAACTTGAAAGAAAACCAACCACGTACAGCTATTTATGACTCATTATTGTCAGAAATGGCGGTTCTTGCATTCGAATACGGTTATGCAACGACTCTTCCAAAGAGCCTTGTCATTTGGGAAGCGCAATTTGGTGACTTCGCAAACTGTGCACAGGTTGTAATCGATCAGTTCATCGCATCTGGCGAAACTAAGTGGGAACGTGTATGCGGTCTGACTATGCTTCTTCCACACGGCTTTGAAGGTCAAGGTCCTGAGCATTCATCAGCTCGTTTAGAGCGTTTCTTACAGCTATGTGCTGAAGAAAACATGCAAGTGATCACACCGACTACACCAGCGCAGATTTACCATGCGATGCGTCGTCAAGCACTTCGTCCAATCCGTAAACCAATGATCGTGACTTCACCGAAGTCTCTTCTTCGTCACAAACTTGCAACTTCTACATTAGAAGAACTTGCAAATGGTTCATTCCAAACTGTGATCGACGAAATCGACAACATCAACAAGTCAGACGTAACTCGTCTAGTGCTTTGTGGTGGTAAGGTTTACTACGACTTACTTGAAAAACGTCGTGAAAAAGAATTGAACAACACAGCAATCGTTCGTATTGAACAATTGTATCCGTACCCAGAAGCACGTCTTGCTGAAGTTCTTGCACAATATCCAAACGTTAAAGAATTGGTTTGGGCTCAAGAAGAACCGAAGAACCAAGGTGCATGGTTATTCATCGCTCCTCGTCTGTATGACGACGTGATGAAAGCGGGCAAACAAGTTCGTATTAGTTATGCAGGTCGTGAAGCTTCTGCTGCACCGGCTTGTGGTTCACCATATTTGCACGCAAAACAACAAGCTCAACTCGTAAATGATGCTTTAGCTATCGTAGCTGAATAACAGGAGATTCTTAATAATGGCAACCGAAATTAAAGCACCGGTATTCCCAGAGTCAGTTGCTGACGGTACAGTTGCAACTTGGCACAAACAACCAGGTGAAGCAGTATCACGTGACGAAGTGATTTGTGATATTGAAACAGATAAAGTTGTTTTAGAAGTTGTAGCTCCTGCTGACGGTACTATTACTGCAATCGTTAAAAACGAAGGCGATACAGTTCTTTCTGCTGAAGTGATTGCGACTTTTGAAGAAGGTGCTGCTTCTGGCGCTGCTCAAACTCAAGCTGTTCAATCAGAAGAGAAAGTAGAACAAGCTGCTGCGCAAACTCAAGCGGGTGCTGCTCCTGTTGTTGAACGTGCTCAACCTGTTGCTGATCAAGCTCCTGCAGTGCGTAAAGCATTGACTGAGTCTGGTATTGCTGCTGCTGACGTTGCTGGCACTGGCCGTGGCGGTCGCATCACTAAAGAAGATGTTGCAAACCACCAAGCTAAACCAGCTGCTCCTGCTGCTGCGCCATTAAGCGTTGCTGTTGGTGAACGTATCGAAAAACGTGTTCCTATGACTCGTCTTCGTAAGCGTGTTGCTGAACGTCTACTTGCTGCAACTCAAGAAACAGCAATGTTGACTACGTTCAACGAAGTAAACATGAAACCAATCATGGAAATGCGTGCGCAATACAAAGATGCTTTTGAAAAGCGTCATGGTGCACGTCTTGGCTTCATGTCATTCTTCGTTAAAGCTGCAACTGAAGCACTTAAACGCTACCCAGCTGTAAACGCTTCGATTGATGGCAATGACATCGTTTATCACGGTTTCTACGACATTGGTGTTGCTGTATCAAGCGACCGTGGTCTAGTGGTTCCAGTTCTACGTGATACTGACCGCATGAACTATGCTGAAGTTGAAAACGGTATCCGTGCATACGCTGGTAAAGCGCGTGATGGTAAATTGGGTATCGAAGATATGACTGGCGGTACATTCACTATTACTAATGGTGGTACTTTCGGTTCATTGCTTTCTACACCGATCTTAAATACGCCACAAACTGCGATTTTGGGTATGCATAAAATCCAAGAACGTCCTATGGCTGTAAATGGTCAAGTCGAAATCTTGCCAATGATGTACTTAGCGCTTTCTTATGACCACCGTCTAATCGATGGTAAAGAAGCAGTAGGCTTCCTTGTAACAATCAAAGAATTGTTAGAAGAACCAGCTAAGCTAATCCTTGATCTTTAATACTTCAGAATAATGCAATGGGCTTAGAGCGATCCTCTAAGCCCATTTTTGGAGATACACATGTCTCAATTTGATTTAGTTGTTATTGGTGGCGGTCCTGGTGGTTATGAGGCTGCTATCCGCGCTGCTCAATTAGGCTTTAAAGTAGCTTGTATTGAAAAACGTATTCATAAAGGTAAACCATCTTTAGGTGGTACTTGCTTAAACGTGGGTTGTATCCCATCTAAAGCATTACTTGATTCATCTCACCGTTATGAAGATACCGTTCATCACTTAGATGACCACGGTATTACAACAGGTGAAGTGAAATTTGATCTTGCGAAATTACTTGATCGTAAAGACAAAATTGTTAACCAACTCACAATGGGTATTGATGGCCTACTTAAAGGCAACGGTATCGAATGGTTAAAAGGTACAGGTAAATTACTTGCAGGTAAGAAAGTTGAGTTTGTATCTCACGAAGGTGAAACTCAAATTTTAGAACCTAAATATGTAATCCTTGCATCGGGTTCTGTGCCAGTCAATATTCCAGTTGCTCCTGTAGATCAAGACATTATTGTTGACTCTACTGGCGCGCTTGAGTTCCCAGAAGTGCCTAAACGTCTTGGCGTAATTGGCGCGGGTGTCATTGGTCTAGAGCTTGGTTCTGTTTGGCGTCGTCTAGGTGCTGAAGTTGTTGTATTTGAAGCAATGGACGCATTCTTACCAATGGCTGATAAAGCATTGGCGAAAGACTACCAAAAAGTATTGACTAAACAAGGTCTTGATATCCGTGTTGGCGCTAAAGTTGCTGGTACAGAAGTGAATGGCCGTGAAGTTACGGTTAAGTACACTCAAGGTGGCGAAGACAAAACTCAAACTTTCGATAAATTGATCGTTTGTGTTGGCCGTAAAGCATATGCAGAAGGTTTATTGGCTGAAGATTCAGGCATTAAACTTACTGAACGCGGTCTAGTTGAAGTAAACGATTGGTGTGCAACTTCGGTTGAAGGCGTATACGCAATTGGTGACTTGGTACGTGGTCCAATGCTTGCACATAAAGCAATGGAAGAAGGCGTAATGGCTGTTGAACGTATGCACGGTCACGCAGCTCAAGTGAACTACGACACAATCATCTCTGTCATCTACACACATCCTGAAGCGGCGTGGGTTGGTTTAACAGAAGAACAAGCGAAAGAAAAAGGCCATGAAGTGAAAACTGGTCAATTTGGTTTCGCTGCAAATGGTCGTGCAATGGCTGCTGGTGAAAATGCAGGCTTTGTTAAGTTTGTTGCTGATGCGAAAACAGATCGTCTACTTGGTATGCATGTCATTGGACCAGCTGCGTCTGATATCGTACACCAAGGTATGATTGCACTAGAGTTTGTATCAAGTGTTGAAGACCTGCAGTTAATGACTTTTGGTCACCCGACATTCTCTGAAGTCGTTCATGAAGCTGCTCTTGCAGTCGATGGACGTGCGATTCACGCGATTCAGCGTAAACGTAAATAAGATGTAAAAAGAGCGGCTTAGGCCGCTCTTTTTTGTTTCAGATGGTTGTTTTAATTTGAATAATCATCTAAAAATAAAGATAAGAAATATTTTAAGATTTAAAAAAGGTTAAAGCTGCTTTGACGGATGTCTGGGCTTTAATGGGTCATAACAAAGCGAAAAAAGAGTAAAAGGTTGTTCAATGAATCTACACGAATATCAAGCTAAAGCGTTATTAAAAAAATATGGTATGCCAGTCCAAGAAGGCGTATTTGTAACAACCGCAGAAGAAGCAGTCAAAGCTTTTGAGCAACTGGGTGGTAAGTTTGCAGTTTTAAAAGCCCAAGTCCATGCAGGTGGTCGTGGTAAAGCGGGCGGCGTTAAAGTTGTAAAATCTGCGCAAGAAGCCACTGATTATGTGAACCAAATGGTCGGTTCACGCTTAGTCACATATCAAACAGATGCATTAGGTCAGCCCGTCAGCGGTATTTTGGTATCTGAAGATGTTTATCCAGTAAAGCGTGAATTGTACCTAGGTGCTGTGGTTGACCGTTCTAGCCGTCGTGTGACCTTTATGGCATCGACTGAAGGTGGTGTGGAAATTGAGAAAGTTGCAGAAGAAACCCCTGAAAAAATTATTAAAGTTGAGGTTGATCCTTTAGTTGGGTTATTACCATTCCAAGCGCGTGAAGTGGCATTTGCTTTAAACCTAAAAGATGGTCAAGTGAATCAATTTGTCAAAATCATGTCTGCGGCTTATCAAGCATTCATTGAAAATGACTTTGCCTTATTTGAAATTAACCCGTTATCCGTACGTGAAAATGGCGAGATTTTATGTGTGGATGCAAAAATTGGCATCGATTCGAATGCCTTATACCGTTTACCTGAAATCGCAGCGCTACGTGATAAATCGCAAGAAAATGAGCGTGAGCTGAAGGCCTCTGAGTTTGATTTGAACTACGTTGCCTTAGAAGGAAATATTGGCTGTATGGTTAATGGTGCTGGTCTAGCGATGGCAACCATGGATATCATTAAACTCTATGGCGGTCAACCTGCAAACTTCCTAGATGTCGGCGGCGGCGCGACCAAAGAACGCGTGATTGAAGCGTTCAAAATCATTTTGGCAGATAGTTCCGTACAAGGGGTATTAATCAACATTTTTGGCGGGATTGTACGTTGTGACATGATTGCTGAAGCCATTATTGCAGCGGTTCAAGAAGTCAATGTGACTGTGCCTGTAGTTGTCCGTTTAGAGGGGAACAATGCGGAGTTGGGCGCAAAATTACTTGATGAATCAGGTTTGAAATTGATTTCTGCCAGCGGACTAGCTGATGCTGCAGAAAAAATCGTTGCTGCGGTAAAAGGCTAAGGGAGTAGAGATCATGAGCGTATTAGTAAATAAAGACACTAAAGTATTGGTACAAGGTTTTACCGGCAAAAACGGCACATTCCATTCAGAACAGTCGATTGCTTACGGCACAAAAGTCGTTGGCGGCGTGACGCCGGGCAAAGGCGGTCAAAAGCATCTTAATTTGCCGGTATTCAATACCATGAAAGAAGCGGTGCGTGAAACGGGCGCAACAGCAACCTCGATTTATGTGCCTGCGCCGTTTGTTTTAGATTCAATTGTTGAATCGATTGATTCGGGTGTTGAGCTGATTGTGGTGATCACTGAAGGTGTGCCGACACTCGATATGCTAAAAGCTAAACGTTACCTAGAAACCTATGGTAATAATGCACGTTTAATTGGTCCAAACTGTCCAGGGATTATTACTCCAGGTGAATGTAAGATCGGTATTATGCCGGGGCATATTCATCAACCAGGTAAAATCGGCATTATCTCGCGCTCAGGGACTTTGACCTATGAAGCTGTAGCGCAAACCACGAAGCTGGGTCTGGGTCAGTCGACTTGTATCGGTATTGGGGGAGACCCAATTCCGGGCATGAACCAAATTGATTGCTTAAAACTGTTCCAAGACGACCCGCAAACAGAAGCGATCATTATGATTGGTGAGATTGGTGGTACAGCAGAAGAAGAAGCAGCTGAATATATCCAGTCGAATGTTACAAAGCCTGTTGTCGGTTATATCGCGGGTGTGACTGCACCTAAAGGTAAACGTATGGGACATGCAGGAGCAATCATTTCGGGTGGTAAAGGTACGGCAGAAGAGAAATTCGCTGCCTTTGAAAAAGCGGGTATGGCTTATACCCGAAGTCCTGCTGAATTAGGCTCGACGATGTTTGAAGTCTTAAAGTCAAAAGGTCTTGCTTAATTACGGTAAGTTTCTGTTAATAAAAACCCCTCAAATGAGGGGTTTTTTTATTTTTATTTAATAATAGTGGGTGAATAGTAAAGAAAATTTATAAAATCGGCATATTCTCATTCATTATTAACACTTTAGTATGAATAATTAACCAAATTTAATCGGTCAAAATATGATATAATGTGAAACACATCACATTAATTTAATTTGATGAATAATTACTCTTCTAACGTGAATAATCATGATTTATAAATCTTATTTATCTCGTCTATGTTTCTTGTCGATTTTTTCGAGCTTTCCTGCGGTTGTATTTGCAGTTGATAATATTGATCAGCAAAGAGAACAAAGTGTTGCGGATATCCGTGTCGGTAAAGTGGATCAGGGATTTAACCAATTACAAGTTTTATTAGCGCAACATCCTGAAAATCAGAAGCTCATTGCGGATTACACGCTCCTGCGTTATGCAAATGCAACCTTTAGCTCTACAGATGTGGCCTACTTGGCGCAGATTAGTCCAGCGACGTTTCCAGATTATGGCAAAGTCAGTGTCATCAAAGCTTTACGCGATCTTAAACAATATGATCAAGCCTTACAGTGGGCACAAAAATTTTATCAGCAGGATCAATCGGAACAGTGGTTGATTTGGCAGGGTGTGTTGCTGGCAGAATCAGGTCAAAAAGATCAAGCAAAACAAAAACTGGCAAATCTCAACTTACAGTCGCTTGGTGCAGATTATCTTTCGCAATTGGCCTATGCCTATCGACTATTGGATATGCCTGCTGAATCGCTCAATGCAGCGAAATATGCGCTAGAAAAACAGCCAAATGCAGATACCCAAGAACAGTATGTCTTGGCTCTGTTGCAAAATAGCGATTTTGCCACTGCGCAAAACTACATTCAGGCCAATGGACTCAATAGTTCTAAGCCTGTGTTGCAACATTTGCTCAAGATGAATGAGTTCTCACAGCATATCCAACAAGGTATTCAAGCTTCAAAAAATGCGTTTGATATGAAGCGTGGGGCAACGGCATTTGAACCACTAGATCGTGTTCTGGCTGAAATGAGAGCTTATGAAGACTCACTTCCTGCAGATGAAGCGAGTAAGCGTAAATTTTATTATGAATATATCTATGCCTTAAATGCACGTAATGCCTCAAAGCAGGCACTGGTACAAGTAGAAAAAACCGGCCAAACAGCTAAAGAAATGCCGGCTTATGTACGACATGCTTTGGCAGACAGTTATTTAAAATTACGTCAACCTGAAAAAGCTGAGCCTTTATATCAGAGTTTATTTGCTGAAAAAAATTATGCGGACTATAACGTCTATGCTGGTTTGTACTATAGCTTGATCGAACAAGAAAAATTTAAACAAGCCAATCAGTTAATCGACACTATGGACAAACAGTTGCCGACCTTTGTTTATAGTAATGCGAAAGGGGTGGATAAGGCGCCTCACGATGATCGTACTGAATTTATTGCGTTGAAGGGATTGAACTTTGCTTATCGCAATGAGCATGAAAAAGCTGAACGTTACTTTAATGACTTAGCCGCAAAGGCTCCTGGCAATATCGGTTATCAAAATAATTTGGCATTAATTCAACGTTGGCGTGAAAAACCAGAGCAGTCCCAGCACACTTTGGCGCAGCAGAACAGCTTAGAGCCAATTTCACAGGGAACGCAAATTAACCGCATGCAGAATTTTCAAGCTTTAAGTCAAATTCAAGCTTGGCGTGAACTCAATCAATATATGGTCAGCCATGTCGGTGATGATACGGGCGTAAAACAAAGTAAAAAAGAATTAGATGATCGGAATCGTGCGTCAATTCAACATCAAAGTACCTTTGCAAAAAGTGAGTCTGATGATCCTCGTGTACAAAATCGCCTGAAAGGTTCACGTGAACAGGAAAACTGGACGCGTATCAATAGCCCATGGTTTTACGATAATTATCGACTCTTTGCAGACCATAGCAACCGTTGGTCGAAGTATGAGTCTGGCAAATTAAAAGACCAAAGGATTGGCATGGGTTTAGAGTGGGCTTCGGATCGTAAAGCTGCATCTGCATTATTCTCTCAAAGCACCGATGGCGACCGTTTTGGTGTGCAATTGGATTGGTCACATTGGTTAAATGATCATTGGAACTATGCACTGGGTTATGACAGCCAAGCGGATATTCCATTGCAATCTTTGGCACAGGATCATGAAGGGCAGGCTTATCGTTTTGCACTGAACTGGCAACAAAATGAATCACGTAAGGCAGGCGCAAGTTATCAATTGACCGATATTGATGATGGCAATCTACGCCAAGAACTCTCTGGATACTTTAAACAACAATTCCAACAATCCCCGCATCATATTTCTGCGGCAACACTGCGTGGTTATTACGGAAAAAATGATTCGGTTGATGTGCCTTATTTTAACCCTGAACATAGCTATAGCGCTGAAGTGACATTGGAACATGATTGGATGACATGGCGAGATTATGAACGTCATTTTAACCAGCACTTTGCAGCAACTATCGGTACCTTCGGACAAAAAGGCTACTCAAGTCGTCCGATTTATAATTTGTATTATCAACATGATTGGCAGCTCTCGCGCACGTGGAAATTGAACTACGGCATAGGTTGGGGTTCACATCCGTATGACGGAAAAGATGAAGATCGTAGTTATGCAGTTGTTGGATTTGAGGGGCGCTTCTAATGAAAAATACATTAATACACCGCATGTTGAAGCAAAGCTTAGTTCTAGCTGTGACTTTGCCCATCAGTACGACATATCTGTTTGCTGACAATAATGTGCCAAAAACTGCAAATTTGGCGATGCCTGAACTTGATGAAAGTACCGCACATAACCAATTTGTAACGCTGACCTTTCATGATGTTCGGGATGATGTTGCCAAACGTGGTGATCGAGATGTCTATGCGATAAGTACGCAAAATCTTGGGCAATATTTTGCGTGGATTAAACGAGAAGGTTGGCAACCCATTCGTTTAGAAGATGTCATGCAGGCTCGCTTACAAAAGAAAAAGTTACCTGAAAAGGCACTGTTATTAACCTTTGATGATGGTGCGCTAAGTAGTTATAGCAAAGTTTTTCCATTGTTAAAGCAATATCAATTTCCTGCAGTTTTTGCTATTCCAACCAGTTGGATTAATGGTAATACCAAAGATGCTTATGAAGCTTATGGTGTAGGTAATTTGATGAATTGGGATCAAATGCGGGAAATGCAAAAGTCGGGATATGCCGAATTTGTATCGCATTCGGATGATCTGCATCATGGTATTTTGGCAAACCCACAAAAAAATATGGAACCTGCTGCGATTACGCGTCAGTATTTTCCAGCTCAAAACCGCTATGAAACCGATGCTGAGTTCGAGCAGCGTATTGTGCAAGATTTGAAGAAATCTAAACAAGAACTTGATCGTCAATTGGGCATTCATAGTATGGCAATCTTCTGGCCATACGGTGCAGTTACACCAGAAATTGAGGGATATGCACGTAAAGCGGGACTGCCCATGTCGTTTAGCTTAGGTAATGTGGTCAGTCAGGCAGATTCGGTGCATACCTATCAGCGTGCCCTGATTATGGATAACCCAACGCCAGAGTTTATCCATCAAAATATGGAAGACTTTATTGTTGAAGCTCGTGCGCCCTATAAACAGCGTAAAACATTCCTGAATTTTAATTTGGCTGAATTACAAGCGCCAACGGCTGAGCAATCAGATCAGAAATTGGGGAAATTATTAGATCAGGTCAATGCGTTAAAAACCAATACTTTGCTTTTAAATGCCGCTGTTGATCATGATGGTGACGGCAAAATTGATGCCTTATTTTTCCCAAATTCAAAACTGCCGATGCAACAAGATTTACTGAATCGCACCGTATGGCAAGCCCGTACACGAATTGGAAATCGAGTGTATGCACAGCTCCCAATCAGTTTGGAGTTACAGCAGGGGATTAATTTAGCAGACCTAACGGCAGATCTATTGAAAAACAATAGTTCGCTTGAAGGTTTAATTATTAACACCGGTAACAGCTTGGATTGTGCAATTCATTCAGCGCAGTGGTCAACCGCATGTACCGAGCAAGTGCAAAAAATTATTGCGATTAAAGAGCGTAGTAAGGCGCAAGCACATTTTTATTCCAATATTAGTAATGACAACCAAACCGCGCTCAAGGTGAATTTAACTGGACATGAATTTTCTGGATTAAAACCTTTGGTGACTCGTGCCTTAACAGCGTCGGACTTTCTATATTTAAGTATTAACCCAGGTCAGCATCCGCAAAGTTTTAAAGCCTTTATGTCCGCATTGAAGACTTTGAATACAGAGCAAAAGCAACGCTTGATTGTCAGTTTGGATATCAGTCCAAATATGAGCGAGAAAGATTGGACACAGTATCAGCAAAATTATCAGGCTTTACGTGCAGCATCGGTTCAAAAAATCGGACTGAATAATTATCAGCTTCAGGATGGCGAACGCGTTCAACATCATCTATATCAAAGCATCAGCTTGAATGGCAGTCCACTGACTTACCGTGATCCGTATATACAAGGAGGTCAGTAATGCAAGAATGGGAACTGAGTTTTAACGATCTGTTTTTTGCCTTTGCTTTCCTATATCCCTTGTTTATGGCGTGGATTTGGATTGCTGGAGGCGTGTGGTTCTACTTAAAGCGTGAATGGAAACAACCTGAACTTCCCGTGCCAACTGAGCAAGGCTGTAGCATCATTGTGCCTTGCTTTAATGAAGAAGCACAGGTACGAGACACAATTCGATATGCGATGCAGAGCCAATATCCAAATTTTGAAGTGATAGCGGTGAATGATGGAAGTAAAGATCGAACCGCTGAAATTTTAGACCAATTGGCACTCGAATATCCGAGATTGCGTGTGGTGCATTTGGCAGAGAATCAGGGCAAAGCGTATGCATTACGTGCAGGTGCTATGGTCAGCCAATTTGAATACTTGATCTGTATTGATGGTGACGCATTGTTGCACCCTCATTCGGCACTTTGGATGATGCATCATCTGACCCGTTTTCCACGTGTGGGCGCTGTAACGGGTAATCCACGTATTGTGAACCGTTCAAGCATCTTGGGTAAAATTCAGGTCGGTGAATTTTCTTCGATTATTGGCTTAATCAAGCGCTCTCAAAGAACCTATGGTCGTATTTTTACAGTGTCAGGTGCAATTGCAGGATTTCGAAAAACGGCACTCGACCGCATCGGTTACTGGCGTGATGACATGATCACAGAAGATATTGATGTGTCATGGCGTTTGCAGTTCGATCATTGGGATTTGCACTATGTCCCGCAAGCCCTTTGCTATATCTATATGCCAGAAACCTTTAATGGACTTTGGAAACAACGTTTACGTTGGGCTCAAGGCGGCATCGAAGTGTTATTTGCTTATTTACCTAAAATATTTAAATGGCATTTACGTCGGATGTGGCCGATTGCCTTCGAATCTATCATTAGCGTGATCTGGGCATATGTGATGTTCAGTATTTTTGTCTTGTATTTTTATGGTCTATTTTTCTCATTACCGGGTGAGTGGGCGATCCAATCACTATTACCTCAATGGTATGGGGTGATTTTAGGTGTGACCTGTTTATTCCAGTTCCTCGTGAGTTTATGGATCGATCGCGCTTACGACAAAAAACGCTTACTGCGAAATTATTTTTGGGTGATTTGGTATCCCTTATTTTTCTGGATATTAGCCATGCTGACCACGGTCGTTGCTTTGCCAAAGACTATTTTTAAAACCCAAAAGCGTGCGCGTTGGGTCAGTCCAGACCGTGGATTTAGAGGGGAGGAAAACAATGAACCAAGTTAATTTACAAAATCAGAAGCCGGTTGCAGATTCGGATTTTAAAATTATTCAAGATGAATCATTGCTTGAATTACCTGAATATATTGATAAACCTGAATACGTCAAACGCAAGTCAGCAGGCTATGGGCTGATGGCAGTCGGTTGGATGCTTTGGATGTGGTTGTTTTTACCGCTATTAACCCTAGTGTTTTGGTGGTTTGAAGGCACAGTGGTGTATTCACAGGTTATGGACCAGTCCCAACCGATGACCAGTCTATCGATCATGAAATTGATTTTCTCAATTGGAATCTTTATATGCTGTCTATTTGTATGGGCAAGTTATAACTGGATGCGTTTTCATGGTGAAGATCGTAGAAAGGCGCCAGAGAATGCTCAAGATGAAGATTTGGCGAAAAGCTTTCACGTAAAAGCCAGTGATATAGCCACGATGCGAGCATCGAAAAATATCACGTTGCACTATACGGACGAAGGACAATTAGAACACTATAAAATCAACAGCTAATCAGCGTTCTTCATCAGATCTAGGATTCTAGATCTGATGCTGTAGGCATTGGTATCAGTCCTTAGCTAGGGCAGGTGCAAATGCCTTTTTTATTTGCTGTACATCTGGATGATTTTGCACGAAATCATCTGGATAATACCCGATATGTTGTACACCATGCTGTTCTAGTAAACGGATGGTGTCAGTCAGTTCCTGATTGGAAATGGGTTTTTGATGATTCCAATCGGTCACTTGAAGTTCAAAAATGGTACGGTTCAAATTTGGGTCATATTTTTTGGCACGTTCGATCAAGTTTAAATAAAACTGACGATGGTCATCTGCCTTTTCCATATAGGGCATGGCCATGATGGCGTTGTAATCATAATGCTGATACGTGCTGGCATTGGACTGGCTAAACCATTTTTCACTGTTCGGGTTCAGCACGGCTTCAGCATACATATTACGAGCAAAATGTAAGTCGGGTTGCTGCTGTTTTAAAATCTGACTAATGCCTTCAGCAAATTGGTCTAGATAAGCAGTTTTGTAGCGAGAAAATTCAAGCTGCTGCGCATGCTTTGGTTTTCCAATCAATTGTTGATCGAAGCCCCAAGTTTTGTAGGTTTGAAGCGCTGCGGCACTGCTATCTTCAAAATCATTGAGAGTGATATCGTCATGATAAAGAATGCCATCTACTTTATTTTGCTGAATAAAGTCTAGAAAAATTTCTGCTGTGTATTGTTGGTTTCTCGGGTCAAAGGGCGATATCCGAATATAACCTTTCTTTTCACTTTGGCTTTTTACATATTGCAACGGGTACTGTTTCGGGAACTTCCACGCAATTAAAGGCAGCCATGCATATACAGTTTTTACTTGAGTCTGCTGTCGTATCTCATGCAAAACACGTTGAAATAAATCTGAGCGCATTGGGATATAGCGATTTTTAAAATACACCGCATCAGCCGAACCATTGGCATCAGGGTCTGCAAAAGCCTGTAGAAAAATCGTATTGGCTTCAATGCGACGGATACGTTCAATCAATGCGCGGATATTTTGTTCTTGTTGAGCCTGATTGGCATCATATACATAATCTAAGTCGATATGCATGATGCGCATACGTTCAGTAGTACTTGGCTTTTGTGTATTGTTGGTCAAAGTTTGATGTACAGAATTGGCTGATGCATATTGCTTGACCAAATCTTGTATTGGGTGGTGGGTAATACGTACAGTTTCAGCACTGCTACAACCTGAAAAGATCAAACCGAGGCAGGTCATTAGACCTATTAATTTTTTAAAGGGGCGTTTGGAAGTAACGGCAATTAAGGAAGAAGTCATATTTATATTTGCACTGAGCGTATTATCATTCATGAATGTGTTCATCGTATATTTTGCTGCACGTTTTCGCAGGTATAGCTAAGCAGAATATGATGAATCTGAGGATTGTAGCAAGAATGCAGGGGGAGGGTTATTCTTAAAAGTGTGATTTGGTTTGCACTTTGTTGTGATCCAGTATTTCGTCATTTTAAAGTCATGATTTGGTACTGAACGAATTTTTTAAGCTCTCGTAAGTCTTCCTTGTCGATGATCTCAATAAAAAAAACCGCAGGACTAAGCTGCGGTTTTTCTTAGCGTGTAAAACGAATTAACCAGCTTTTTTATTTAAGCTCTGAGTTAAACCGTTAATATCGCCACCTTGGATACCCAGCTCACTCATCAAGCTATCAATCAGTGGGGCCTGGCTGCGGTAGCGTAGGGCACTATTCACCACTTGGTCTGACAAGGCAACATTACCGCTGCCTTCGTGGTGAGCATCACCTTGGCAAGAACCTGCATGACCACCATTTAGACCATTCACTTGCAAAATCTTAATGTCATCAATGTTTTCCATTGGTTTAACACTTTCGCGAATGATTTCAGGTAAGTATTTCAGCATCGCTAAACGAATTTGCATTTCAACCTGTTCAGATGACAATACGTTGTTTGCTTCGTTCACTGCACGTGTACCTTCAGCATCAACTTGGTATTGTTTTTCCATCGCTTGAGCCAAGAGAACTTTTGCGTCAGCTTCACCTTTTGCTTTTAAGCGAACTTTTTCAGCTTCGGCTTCAGCTGCAATACGGATAGCTTCTGCATCATCTGCAGCTGCTTGTTTACCTGCTTCAGCCGCGACAGTAATGGCAATCGCATCTTTCTCCGCTTTTTCTTTCGCAGACACCAATTCAACAGCTTTTTGACGTTCAGCTTGTTGGATTTGACGAACGGTAATCACTTCTTCTTCGGCTTTTACCGCTTGAGCACGGGCTTGATCGGCATGCGCTTTAGCTTCAGATTCAGCACGAGATTTTTCAGCAATGGCAATGGCACGGTCTTGCTCAGCGAGTTCAATGGTTTTCTTTTGTTCCACTTGGGCTTGCTGAATAATTTGTGACTTTTGAATATTTTGATTTTCAACGTCACGTGCAGCAGTAATACGTTTTAAGTCAACTTCACGTTCAGCAGCAATACGCGCTTCTTCGGCTTCACGTTTTTTCGAAGCTTCTTGTGATGCAATTTCTGCAAGCTGTTCTGCACGACGAACTGAAATTTCACGTTCTTGTTGCAGTTTTGCATATTCTTCTTCACGCAAAATTTGTAGACGTGCTTGTTCTGCTTCTAAGTTTTTGGTCTTAATTGCAAGATCTGCATCTTGCTCAATCGCATTACGTTTACGACGACGGTCTTCAATGGTTTCTGTCAGTTTAGTTAAACCTTCAGCATCGAACGCATTTTGTGGGTTGAAGTATTTAAAGCCTGTTTGGTCTAAGCCAGTTAATGAAACGGTTTCAAGTTCCAAACCGTTTTTATGTAAATCTTCAGACACCACTTGCTGCACTTTTTGTACGAAGTCGACACGTTTTTCATGCAACTCTTCCATCGCCATTTCTGCGGCAACTGCACGTAGTGAGTCAACGAATTTACCTTCGACCAAATTTTTAAGCTCATTTGGTGACATGGTCTTTTGACCCAAAGTCTGTGCTGCGGTAGCAATCGAATCTGCGGTTGGTTTCACACGGACATAGAACTCCGCCATCACGTCGACACGCATACGGTCACGTGTAATCAGCGCTTGGTCATCTGCACGGCGTACTTCAAGACGTAGGGTGTTCATATTGACTGGGATAATTTCATGCAGCACCGGAAGCACAATAGCACCGCCACCTAAAATCACTTTTTCACCGCCGAAGCCTGTACGCACAAATGAAATTTCTTTACTTGAGCGACGATAAAGTCGAGCAATAATAAAACCAATAAAAATAAGTGCGGCAAAAATTATCCCGACTGAAACAAGGATACCGCTTGGAATAATGTCTAACATGGATGTTTATCTCTTTTGTTGTAGTTCAAGTTAACCCTCTAAAGTGCTAACAAGTTTGGTTTAAAAATCAGTATTTTGTTGACTCATCATCACTTCAAGATATGCAGAAGGAATGACGCGTTAAATGTATTTATATGGTGTTAGAAGAACTGACCGAGCATCAATTCATTCAAAATTTAGAGCATGGTGGCTTGAAAGCCTACATTTGTTTTTTGGGTTAAAACCACCGATTGACCTTGGCTGAAAATTTCATCTTGTTCAGGTTCAACCAAAATATAATGGGTCAATCCGTGTTGATCTTTGACTTTGGCTTGAGCAGGGGACTGTGGTCGTGCATCACCCAAAATGATCGTGGCCGTTCTACCGATCAATTCATCACTATAAATGGCGGTTGTTTCATCTTGGGGTAAAATACGGGCAATGAGCATTGCGCTGAAACGTACGAAGGGCATGCACAGAAAAATACAGGCTGGTGCAATAATCCATGCACTGAACATCATACTGGTCATTTGGTTAACGACGGCTTGAATAGCAAAGCCCAACAAACTATAGACACATAAGAAAATGATGAGCCATACAAACAGTGGAATACGACCCAAATACAACCAATCGAGCACACGTGTCACGATACCTGCATCGGCATCTACACCTAGCTCTGCATTATGACCAACATCCTCTGGTAGGAATTGATCTAAGAAGCCTTGAGAACCCCCCCCTAAAATTGTTAACACAATCTCAAAAAGTCCAAACAAGAACATTAAGCAGAGACTAATGCTAAACACGATATTAGACGGGTGAGTAAACAATTCCCACATTATATTTATCTCTATATTTATGCTTATAAAAAATCAAAAAAAATAATTCTGGCTGAATTTTTTTTCAGTAAATAAAATAACATTATCTGTCTAAATTGTGTAAAAAAATTACACATCCGGTTAACAAACCATCGGTTTTTATGTGAACTATTACTTAGTTTTTCTTCAAAAATAGTCGATCAATTAAGTCAGGATTATCTAAATCGAATGTGAATAGCGCTTCTACTTTACACAATTAAGATTTAAGTCCTTGTGATCAATAAAATTTTAAATCTAATTGCAGATATATAAGCGGTCGCGCTCAAGGGAAAGAAATGGCCTATTAAAGGGCACCAAAAACAATGTTAGGAAATGTAAATTTAAAACTGTCACGGCAGTGCTGAGGGCTTTGCCGTGACTATAGCTGCCAACTCGATATATGAACTGGTGTTCAATAGAGCTATTTTTAGTTGGCTTTAATCGTTTTTATAACAATGAAGTTTGAATGCGTACTTTCATATCTAATGCCGCTTGAACAATAAAGGTTTTCATCCACTTCACTTGTTCGCCCATCGGATTGGTTTTAATCGCGGTGTCTAAAAAGCCCATGCTTTTAAGTTGAAACAGTTGCTTTTCGATCTCCTCCTCTAACTGGGTGCTATTGGCTGCGAGCGGGAAGTGGATTAAGTGAAATGCTTTGGGGAAATTATAAAACGCATAGAGCAGATTAAATGCACGTTGATCGGCTTTTAAATTGCCAGCGCCAATTTCGTAGCCACGATCTTGGTTACTATGAGTCACCCCAATCAAAAATTCGAGTTTATTGTCCAAAAGTCGTAGGCCGAACTGAAGGCCAATTTGGTCTGCACTCAGCTCATGTTGGATAAAGTTATTCAGCGGGCTGCCGTCATCATTTAAGGCTTCTTGGAGCACGAGCATGTGTGAAGAATGCTGATAAATATAGCCAGCAAGACCTGCTGCTTCTATCAGCGACTTTAAGGTTTCAAGCGTATAGTGACTATATGGCATATCAATAACTATTGGAGAGTGATTTGGCTACTTTAGGTACTTTGAGCGAGTTTGAATACCGATTGTTTAGAGGATTTAGCGATTAGTTAATTGATAAAAAATTGCGTAAAATTACGGATCTCGGACTAGAATAATAATGAAATTGATAAGTCTATCATATTAAATTAATTAAAATTGATAAGCAGTATCAGACAATTTGTATATGACGAATAAGAATATCAATATCACAAAACAAGCAATCGTTATGAAAGCTTAATCACTATAATGTATATATATCTTTAAAAGTGTAATAAGTACACATATTCTAAGCTGGTGTTGTCCATGTCATTAAATGAGGAAAGACTTACTCATCTTAAACAGCTTGAAGCTGAGAGTATTCATATCATCCGTGAAGTTGCTGCTGAGTTCGAAAACCCAGTCATGCTGTATTCAATCGGTAAAGATTCAGCGGTCATGCTGCATCTTGCTTTAAAAGCATTCTATCCTGCCAAACTTCCATTCCCACTACTGCATGTAGACACGGGTTGGAAATTTAAAGACATGATTACTTTCCGTGACAACATGGCAAAAGAGCATGGCTTTGATTTGATCGTGCATCAAAACAAAGAAGGTAAAGACGCAGGCGTGAATCCGTTCGATTACGGCAGCTCAAAATATACTGACATTATGAAAACTCAAGGCTTAAAACAAGCACTTGATAAATATCAGTTTGATGCTGCTTTCGGTGGTGCACGTCGTGACGAAGAAAAATCTCGTGCCAAAGAGCGTGTTTACTCGTTCCGTGATACCAAACACCGTTGGGACCCTAAAAACCAACGTCCTGAACTTTGGAATCTTTACAACGGTAAAGTGAATAAAGGCGAAAGTATTCGTGTGTTCCCATTGTCTAACTGGACTGAGTTGGATATTTGGCAATACATCTACCTCGAAAATATTAAATTGGTTCCTTTGTACTTGGCTGCTGAACGTCCAGTGGTTGAGCGTAACGGTACTCTGATCATGGTTGATGATGAGCGTATGCGTTTGAACGAAGGTGAAGTGCCACAAATGAAATCGGTGCGTTTCCGTACTTTAGGTTGTTACCCACTTACAGGTGCGGTTGAATCAACTGCAACAACTTTACCGGAAATTATCCAAGAGATGCTTTTAGCCACCACATCTGAACGTCAAGGCCGTATGATCGACCATGACGAAGCAGGTTCGATGGAAAAGAAAAAGCAGGAAGGTTACTTCTAAGAATCTCTCCCCTTGCGCAGCAATGCTGCTCATCTTTGAAAAAGAGAGGAGAAAGTCCCCCTTTTATAAAGGGGGAAATAGGGGGATTAAAAGAAACCGATTTCAAAAGAATATGTGGAGCTTTGAGCAATGTCTCATCAATCAGATTTAATTAGCCAAGACATCTTGGCGTATTTAAAACAACACGAAAATAAAGACCTTCTACGTTTCCTCACTTGCGGTAACGTTGATGATGGTAAATCGACTTTAATTGGCCGTTTGCTTTACGATTCAAAATTGATTTATGAAGATCAATTGCAAGCCGTGACTCGTGACTCTAAAAAAGTCGGTACTACGGGTGATGCACCTGACTTGGCTTTACTTGTCGATGGTCTACAAGCGGAACGTGAGCAGGGTATTACCATTGACGTGGCTTACCGTTATTTCTCTACAGAAAAACGTAAGTTCATTATTGCTGACACTCCAGGGCATGAGCAGTACACACGTAACATGGCTACTGGTGCGTCGACTGCCGATTTAGCGATCATCTTGATTGATGCGCGTTATGGCGTTCAAACGCAAACTCGTCGTCACTCATTTATTGCGAGCCTTTTGGGTATTCGTAATATCGTGGTTGCAGTGAACAAAATGGACTTGGTTGAATTCTCTGAAGCGCGCTTCAATGAAATTCAAGCAGAGTACAACGAGTTCGTAAACCAATTGGGCGATCGTAAACCTGCGAACATTATCTTCACGCCAATTTCTGCGTTGAATGGTGATAACGTTGTAAACAAATCTCCATCTACACCTTGGTACCAAGGTCAAACTTTAATGGAGACTTTGGAAACTGTTGAAATTTCGCATGATACGAGCAAGCACGAATTCCGTTTTCCAGTTCAATATGTCAACCGTCCGAACCTCGACTTCCGTGGTTTCTGCGGTACGATTGCACTCGGTGAAGTAAAAGTTGGTGATACCATTACTGCATTACCATCTGGTAAGTCTTCGACTGTTAAAGAAATCGTGACTTTTGACGGTAACTTAGACCATGCTGTTGCAGGTCAAGCGGTAACACTTACGCTAAATGATGAAATTGATATTTCACGTGGTAACGTTTTAGTTAAAGCAGGCGAACAGCCATTAATTTCACGTTCTGCACGTGCCTCTGTGGTATGGATGACAGATGCGCCTTTAGTGGTTGGCAAACTGTATAACGTGAAATTTGGTACACAAACTATTCCTGCGAAAGTTGCGAAAATCAACTACCGTACCAATGTAAACACATTGGAAAAAATGGAAGTGTCTGAGCTTGAGTTAAACTCAATTGCTGATGTGACCATCGAGTTTGATGCGCCAGTGGTATTTGACCGCTATCAAGACAGCCGTTACACAGGTTCATTCATCTTTATTGACCGTTTAAACAACGTAACTGTTGGTGCGGGTATGGTTGAGTCTGCAGTGGAATGGACTGCGCACAATGAGCCTGTTACTGCTGAAGCACGTGCTGCACGTTTAGGTCAAAAACCTGCTGCGGTAACTGTGACTGCGAAAGCTCTTGAAAATGCGCAAGCGATTGAAAGCTTGTTGATTCAGCAAGGTGTGGTTGCGATTGCGAAAGCTGGTTTAACTGTAGAGCAAATTGCACTTGTACGTGAGACTGGTGTGGTTGTGATTACAGATACTGCTGAAGGTACTGATGTGACTTATACAGTTGAGTCTGCTGAAGAAGTTGCTGAGAAAATTGTTGAGTTGGTTCGTCTGTAATAGATTGAATTAATTTAAAAAAGACCCGCTTAATGCGGGTCTTTTTGTTGAAAAATAAAGTTGTAGTTTAGTTTTTCTGTCAATAGTTTTTTCGCTCTGTTGTAATTATTTGAAATAAAATCAATTTCTGAATTGATATTCATATCTTTGTATATATTTTCCATTATGAAATTGATATATTCGGAGTGAAAAGATGAAGTTTCATTAGCTTCTATTAATGATCTAAATAGAATCAAGTCATTTATACTTAATTTTAAAAGAGCATCTTTACTAAATTCGCCATTACAATATCGTTTTAAAATATCGGGATTTGTTTTGAATAAATAATTCTCTGGGATAATGTTTAAGCTAAATTCATGGTGACTAATTATTATGTTAATAGCTTCAGATAACTCTTTATAAGATATTTTATATTGTTCCTTTATGGAGTTTCTAACGTCATTAAATGATTCATCTTTCCATTTTGACATAGTTGGAAGTGTTGAAGATATTTTTTTTAGATCATTTCTGCTTAAGTTTTTAGTATAACTTCCAGTAGAATATTCTAACTTTAGGTAATCTACTACGCTACAGAAATTCTGCATTTCATCAGCTATGAGTATATAGTTTTCGTATATATTCTTAAAATTAATAGTTGAATGTTCTTCTAAGTATTTTTTTCCTTCATTACTATAAGGATATCTAAATGTTTCTCCTAGAGGATCTATTTTATTGTATTCATGAATTGATTTCTCAAATGAAATTAAAATATTTAGAAGTCTATCGTCATTTAATTGATTGATTTCTTCTACTAATAAATTCCATAGTGTCTCAATGTTATGAGTTTTAGTTAATTCTTTTTTTAATGGGTTGTTATATTTTTTTAATTTATTAATTGAATCAATTTGATATTTTAAAAATAATTCTAATGAATGCCGAGCAGAAAAGAGAATTGGATAGATAGCAGTATCGTATGTCCAAAAAATGCAATTACTACCTACAATATCTTCTTTTTTAAGTATTGACTCTAGCATCGCTATAGTTGCGCCTTGATATCCTTCTAAATAGGTAGATATCCCAGTCCATCCATTATTACCTACACACGCATTTAAGTGCCAATAAGTATGATTACCTATAAATATATCGGAGTTCATTTTTTTCCTAATTTAAAATTATAACGTAATTAAGTTTATGTAATTATATTATTATTTTTCAAAAACTTAAAAGAAGTAGAAATATAAATACTGGTATATGATGTTAAAGTATTTGGTATTGGTGTAAGATATATCTTAATAAATCTTAAGGTGTATCTTTGCGATGTCAAATTCTGACCTTCTTGCTGTTAACGATAGTCCTGCTAAAACACGCAAACGCCTGTTTGAAGCAGGGCACATGAAACTATTGGTGCTGCATCTAATCTCCCAATCGCCTAAGTTCAGCTACGACATTATCAAAGATGTCGGCGCAATCGTCGGCGGCGGTTACAGTCCAAGCACAGGTACAATTTACCCAACGCTGAATTACCTTGAAGAACAGCAATACATACACGCGGAACTGAATGCCGAAGACCGTAAACAATACAGCGTTACGCAGTCAGGCTTAGCGCATCTGGATGCCGAAAAAGCCACAGTAGAGAAGATCCTGTGCCGTTTTGATACCCGCAAACAAATTCATAACAACGAGCAATACGTCGACATCAAACGTGCGATGGAAAACCTAAAAGCATCACTGCGCATCAAAATTCAGCACTGTGAACTGACACCTGAACAGGTGTATGCCATTGCAGAAAAAATCGATCAGGCAGCCGTCGAAATCAGCCGTATGGAGGTAACACAATGAAACAGCATCAATATGAAATAACGCTCAAACACATTGCCGATGCACAGGGCAATCCATCGACCTATACAGAAGCTTTGCAGTTTAATGCCTACAACCATGATGACCTGTTTAAGGTGCTGGAGCATTTGACCAAAGCGCAATTATTAGATGATGAAAAGACCAAAGCCTTTGCCGTGGGTCTGAAACTGTTTGGTGAAACCTTGCTGGAAAATAAAGACCATCCTTTATTTAAAGATTTCATGCCGCATTTCGGCCAGTTTATGAAAACACTGAAACAAACCGTAAAAGCCCAGAACGCAGCCCAAGACGAATAATAGGTATTTACAGATGAATCAAATCCCAAAATTTCATCCCAAACACATGACTTGGCTGATGCCCCTAATCTTGTCCGGCATTATGAGCGGTTCAATTTCCTGCTTTAACATGCTGATGAATAAAGGCTTAGTTGAAGGTTTTCTTGGCATTTGGCTGCGCGCATGGAGCATGTCGTGGATGATGGCCTTTCCGCTCATTTTGATTGTGCTGCCATTGGTGCGTAATACGTTAATGAAGTTTGTACGCCTGCCGAATGAGCCTGCATCCAAATAAAAGGTACATCCGTTTAGTCATGAGTTGAGTGTGACTGCATAGCATCTTGAATGATGGCGGTTAATTCAGACAGTGATTTGACACCTGCAATACGTTGAATCACCTGCCCGCGATAAAACAGCAAGGTTGAAGGCAGTCCATAAACGTTATATCGCAAGGTCAGTATCGGTGAGGAATCGACATTCACCTTGCCAAATTTGAGCCGTGTATGCTGCGTGGACATTTGGCT
This sequence comes from Acinetobacter amyesii, assembly GCF_002018365.1. Taxonomy (GTDB): domain Bacteria; phylum Pseudomonadota; class Gammaproteobacteria; order Pseudomonadales; family Moraxellaceae; genus Acinetobacter; species Acinetobacter amyesii. Next base: position 38,490 of record NZ_MVKX01000004.1, on the reverse strand, counting down.
TGCACACTGCTCAAATACAGGGAAGTTCTGCACACAGGGCGCGCACCAGTCAGCATAGAAGCGAATCACGGCAAAACCATCAAACCATTCATAGTCACTGGCGTTATCTTCATTGTATTCAACGATCTGAGACATGCTTGGCCTATTATTCATTTACGAAATACAGTACAGATTATACATAAGTCCATGTTTATTCATTCTGCGGCATTTCTATGTTCAAATAGTGCAGAGATAGATGAATAGTCAATAATTGAAAAGGAAAAACAATGTCACAGCAAAGCATGCAGCAGGTCATTATTACTGAGCCAGGCGGTGTAGATAAACTGGCCTATGAAAGTGTTGCCATCCCAGAAGCGAAAGCAGATGAAGTGTTGGTTAAAGTGCATGCCTTTGGCATCAACCGTCCAGACATTTTACAGCGTCAAGGTTTATACCCAATGCCGAAAGGGGTAACGCCAGTACCGGGTCTGGAAGTGGCGGGTGAAGTGGTTGCTGTCGGTGCAGATGTCACTTTGTTTAAAGTGGGTGATAAAGTCTGCGGTCTGACCAATGGTGGCGGTTATGCAGAATATTGCGTGGTGCCTGAAAGCCAAACCATTCGTATTCCTGAAGGTGTAAGCTTTACTCAAGCAGCAGCGATTCCTGAAACATTCTTTACCGTATGGGCGAATGTATTCCAAATGGGCAAAGCCAAAGCAGGTGAAACGGTGCTGATTCATGGTGGAACCAGTGGTATTGGAACCACGGCAATCATGCTGTGTAATGCCTTAGGCATGAAAACCTTTGCAACAGTCGGTTCAGATGAAAAAGTGGCAGCGATCTCTGATATCACACATGCGATTAACTACAAGACTCAAGACTTTGAGCAAGTGATTAATGAAGCGACCAATGAGCAAGGTGTAGATGTTATTTTAGATATCGTTGGCGCACCGTATTTGGCTCAGAACCTCAATCTATTACGTCGTGATGGTCGTTTGGTCTATATCGCCTTCTTAGGTGGTGCAAAAGCCAAAGAAGTAAAACTGGGTCAAATCATGATGAAGCGTTTGACCATTACAGGCTCAACCATGCGTGCGCGTAATACTGCAGAAAAAGCAGAGATTGCCAAAGGCATTCAGGAAAATGTTGTTCCGTTATGGTCTAAAGGTGAATGCCTGCCAATGATCTACAAAACATTTAAGTTCGATCAAATTCAACAAGCACATGCAGCTATGGATACAGGCGACCATGTGGGTAAGATTGTGGTGGAAGTGATCTAAAGTTTTCTTTTTAAAACACGCTGTATTTGTAGGGTGTTTTAAAATAATTAAGGAGGGCAATGTCCCTCTTTTTTATTGTCTTACTAAATTTTAGGCATAAAAAAACCAGCTTATCGCTGGGTTCTTTATTACACCATCTTCAGTAGTAGAAGAATGGTGCCCGAGGCCAGACTCGAACTGGCACGCTTTGTGGGCGGGGGATTTTAAATCCCCTGTGTCTACCGATTTCACCACTCGGGCTTAACAAGATTGGAGGCGGAGGTCGGAATCGAACCGGCGTACACGGAGTTGCAGTCCGCTGCATGACCACTCTGCCACCCCGCCATGTCTTGTTGATGCGTATATTAGCAAGCTCTGAAAAAAAAACAATAGCAGATTCATCTGTATGAGCATAAAAGCAGCATACAAGGTAAAAAATTTAAAATAATCATGTATTATGTGCAAAATTGATTCATATCATCACTTGGAGAAGTGCCGTGGCATTAGTTTTAGATGGTCGTGCATTGGCGAAGAAAATTGAAGCTGACTTGTTGACTCGCGTAGAAGCGCTAAAAGAGAAAACTGGTCGTACCCCAATTCTTGCGACTATTTTGGTAGGTGACGATGGTGCATCTGCAACTTATGTACGTATGAAAGGGAATGCTTGCCGCCGTGTTGGTATGGATTCATTAAAAGTTGAGCTTCCTAAAGAAACCACAACTGAGCAATTACTTGCTGAAATTGAAAAATTAAATGCAAACCCAGATGTTCACGGTATTTTGTTACAACACCCAGTACCTGCTCAAATTGATGAGCGTGCTTGTTTCGATGCAATCTCGCTTGAAAAAGACGTAGACGGCGTGACCTGCTTAGGTTTCGGCCGTATGGCAATGGGTGAAGCTGCGTATGGTTCTGCGACTCCTGCAGGTATCATGACCATTCTAAAAGAAAACAACATTGAAATCGCAGGTAAACATGCGGTTGTTGTGGGTCGTTCTGCAATTTTAGGTAAACCAATGTCTGCAATGCTGCTTGAAGCGAATGCAACAGTGACTACTTGCCACTCACGTACTCAAAACTTAGCTGACTTTGTTAAGCAAGCTGACATTATTGTGGGTGCGGTAGGTAAAGCTGAATTGATTCAAAAAGATTGGATCAAACCGGGTGCAGTGGTTGTTGATGCTGGCTTCCATCCACGTGATGGCGGCGGTGTGGGTGATATTCAATTGGTAGGTATTGAAGAGATTGCTTCTGCGTATACACCTGTTCCGGGTGGTGTAGGTCCAATGACCATTACAACGTTGATTCGTCAAACTGTTGAAGCTGCTGAAAAAGCGTTGGGTTAATCTTTTAATAAAAAGATCTTAAAGTCACAACGGAGTCTTATCGTTGTGACTAATAAATGTAAGAAGCTCGTATGTTACTTTTGTTTCGGCAAAAGTAACCAAAACCATTTGTCATCTGCTGAACTCGACATAATCAGTCTTTTGATTAATGGTGTCGCAGAAACAGTGTTCATTCGATTAAGGTCTGTCTCGCACAGCAGCAGATGACGATGTCGCGTATCTGATACGTTTATAAATTCAAATAAAATCATCCCCAAGGCTTAATATGAGCTGTACTTTCCAATTTCCCAAAGCCCCTGAACATTTACTTAAAGCACTGCATGAGGTCATTCCGCATTGTGAATTACATGCTCAACAGTTGCCTGAAACGCCTATTTCTTTATGGTTGATCCCACCGGTATTTCCAACCGATAAATTGGATGATGAAGTCATTCGCCGTATATGGAATGACACGCCGTATTGGATCTTTTGTTGGGCTTCAGGGCTTGCTATGGCGCAGTGGTTATTGGCTGAGCCGCATCATGTCAAAGATAAAGTGGTGTTGGACTTTGGCGCAGGTTCAGGTGTGGTGGCGATTGCAGCGAAAATGGCAGGGGCAAAACGCGTGATCTGCTGTGACATCGACCAAGTGAGCCTAGATGCCTGCCGTGCCAATGCAGAGCTGAATAATGTCGAACTCGAATATTTGGACGATCTGTATAAAGCCGAACAAGTCGATATTTTATTGGCTGCCGATGTGCTATATGACCAATGCAACCGTTTCTTTTTGGATGAGTTTTTAAAGTTTGCTCCTGAAGTGTGGGTGGCAGACAGTCGTGTGAAAAACTTTAGTCATCCTAAATATGAAAAACTCGATGAACGAAGCGCGACAACATGGCCTGATTTGGATGAATCACCTGAGTTTCGTAATGTGAGTTTTTATAAAACCCTATAATTATTGAAGCCATAAAAAATAAGACGCTTTAAGCGTCTTATTTTTTGTCTTTTGAACAGCACATTTGATTAAGAACAAGTATAGCGAACCACACGTAAGGTTGCTGGGCGAGCATCGAGTGCATCACGTGCGCCTAAGTTTTCAGAGTTACGTAGGTCTGGGGTATTTGACAGTCCGAAGTTCGCACGTGTATTACCAATTTGACGGCCGTACTGGGTATTTTCCAAAGCAGGATTTGCAATTTCGTTCACGCTTAAGATTTGTAATTTATAGGTCTTTTGCGTATTTAATACTTTTTGGCAAGCACGTTGTAATTTATTGGCATCCAGTTGTTGGTTTTGGCGACCCGCTAGAGTATATGCAAGTGTTGCGCTATCTGCAGATTTGGACTCTATTTGAAAGCCCGTTTGACCATTAAAAGCACGTGGAGTGCTTTGGCAAGCAGCCATCGACATTGTAACAATACCCAAACTTAAAACTTTGTAAATATTTTTCATCATTCATTCGCCGTGTGTATTTGTATGCTCAGTATGCCATAGTCCGTCTTTCGACTCGATGGCGAAAATCAAGAAAGCCAAAGAAGTTTGATTAACTCTTTGATGCAGCCGAAACGGTGAATAGATGGAAATGGAGATAAAAAAAGCTCATCAAAATAGGCTTTGATGAGCTTAAGTGGAATAGCAGGGCTGAGCGAATTAATCGTCAGTGATCATGCTATGTTTTTTGGTATCTTTCATGAAGACATAGGTAATTAAAGATAAACCAATCATGAATGTAATGTAGTAGAAGAAGTAGTTTTCATGGCCTGCATTTTTGAAGCTCAAAGCTACAAGTTCTGCTGTACCACCAAAGAGTGTATTTGCAATGGCATAAGGCAGTGCAACACCTAGGGCACGAATGTGCGCAGGGAACAACTCTGCTTTTACTACGGCATTAATCGCTGTATAACCAGTTACAATTACCATACCACTCATGCAAAGCATAAATGCAGTGGTTGGGCTAGTCGTAGAACCGATACCATTGAAAATAGGAATGGTAAACAGCACACCAAGCACACCAAAGGCGATCATAATTGGCTTACGACCAATTTTGTCTGAAAGCGCACCGACAGCAGGTTGTAAAAGCATGAAGATGAAAATTGCAGCAGTGGTAATTTCAGTTGCTGTGGTTTTTTCAAAGCCAGACGTGTTGACCAAATACTTTTGCAAATAAGTGGTAAAGGTGTTGAACGCTAAAGTACCACCGGCAGTCAACATGATCACAGTGAAGGCTTGTTTAGGGTATTTGGTAAATAACGCTAAAGCACCTGATTTTGGACCACCATTTTTAGCCTGTTCTTGAGCTTCTTTAGAGGATTGAGTTTCAACTAAACCGCGACGAATCCAGAACACCACAATAGCAAGTAACGCACCGATGAAGAACGGAACACGCCAGCCCCATTCAGTTAAAGCTTGTTCTGAGAAATTGCGTTGTAAGATAATTAAAACGCAAAGTGCCAATAGCTGACCTGAAATCAGTGTGACATATTGGAAACTTGAGAAGAAACCACGGTGGTTTTTACCTGCCATTTCAGTCAAATAGGTCGCACTTGAGCCATATTCACCACCAACACTTAAGCCTTGAAGTAAACGCGCTAAAAGTAGAATTGCGGGTGCGAGCATGCCTACAGAATCATAGGTTGGCGCACATGCGATCATCAGTGAGCCGACACACATCAACGATACAGACAGCGTTAAACCTGCTTTACGACCTTTACGGTCCGCATAAATACCCATGACCCATGCGCCGATTGGACGCATTAAGAAACCGAGTGCAAAGACTGCAGCCGCTTGTAAGAGTTTTACAGTATTGTCACCGTCAGGGAAAAATTGCGGTGCAAAGTAAAGGGTAAAGGCAGCGTAGACATACCAGTCGTACCATTCAACGAGGTTGCCGGCAGATCCGCCGAGGATAGATTTGACACGAGTTTTTCTATCCAATTGTTCAGGAACAACTGGCTCAGATGAGTTTGACACATCATTCTCCAAGGAATGAATGCAAAACATATCCATTTAAACTCTTTGGGAAAAGTTTAAATCAATATATTTTGTCGAAATGGGAGATGGAACTATATTTATTTAATTTATACTCCTGTTGTCGCAGAAAATCATGCGACTTTAGTCTATAAAATGCGATTTTTTTGAGCAGATACATTTTTCACGACTAAATGAAAACAACAAAGCCTCATCGATTGAGGCTTTGATGGGAAAAATATGCAGTTTTTGATCAGCTTGATCAATAAGTCATCTTCAAATGACCCTGATCAATGCTCCTGAATTTTGGAATGGTGTTTGGTGTCTTTCATAAAGACGTATACCAATAGTGAAATAAAAATCATGATGGTTACATAGATGAAGAACCATGACTCGTGACCAGCTTCTTTAAAACTCAGCGCGAAGAATTCTGCCGTACCACCAAAGATGGTATTTGCAAGTGCATAAGGCAGCGCAACACCCAATGCGCGAATATGCGCAGGGAACATTTCTGCTTTTACAACCGCATTGATCGAGGTGTATCCCGTGACAATCACTAGACCTGCTAGACAGAGCCAAAATGCGGTCCAATAATCTTGAGTTTGTCCTAAGGCACTAAATAGAACATAGGTGAACAGCACCCCTAAGATCCCAAAGGCGATCATTAGAGGTTTACGACCAATTTTGTCGGATAGACCGCCTGCAAGTGGCTGTAAGCACATAAAAATAAACAGCGCTAAGGTGGTGATTTGTGTGGCCTCAGGTTTACTAAAGCCAGAGGTATTGACCAGATATTTTTGCAAATAAGTGGTGTAAGTATAAAAAGCCAATGTACCTCCAGCTGTTAAAAATAACACCGTGAAGGCCTCTTTCGGATAATGCTTAAAGAGAGAAAATAAGCCTGATTCAGGCTGGTCCTTTTGCTCTTGTGTATTTTTAAAGGATTGGGTTTCTAGCAGGCCACGTCGAATACGGAAAACCACCACCGCTAAACACGCACCGATAAAGAATGGAATACGCCAACCCCAATCATGCAATTGTTCTTCGGTCAGCAACCATTGCAAAATTAGTAACACGCACAGTGCTGTTAACTGACCTGCAATTAGTGTCACATACTGAAAACTTGAAAAAAAACCACGACGGTCGCGGTCAGCCATTTCACTGAGATAGGTTGCACTGGCGCCATATTCACCGCCGACACTTAAGCCTTGAATCAGTCGAGCTACCACGAGAATAATTGGTGCCATAATGCCAATTTGGTCATGTGTTGGAGAAATGGCAATCATCAATGAGCCGATACACATCAGTGTGACGGAGAGGGTTAACCCTGACTTTCGACCTTTTTTGTCTGAATAGATCCCCATAATCCATGCACCAATCGGCCGCATGAGGAATCCCACTGCAAAGATGGCCGCGGCTTGGAGAAGCTGTGCAGTCTGGCTGCCCTGAGGGAAAAAAGCATGGGCGAAATAGAGGGTGAATGCCGCATAGACATACCAATCGTACCATTCAACAAGATTACCTGCTGAACCTCCGAGAATGGATTTTACTCGGGTCTTTGTATCTAAATTTGATTGAGTAACAATTTCTTCCGTCATTTGAAAATCCATCTTTTTTTATTGTGTGAAAATATCTTATGCGTATCGAAAAGCATGAAATGTAAACTAAAAAAGAGGTTTTGTTGAAAAAGTGTACAAATCAACGGCTTGTCATGAATTTTGCTTTGAATAAGGGTTTGGACTTCAAAATGTTTGATTTCATGCTTGAGCCAGCAGGTTTTTAAACGTACATTTAAAATATAACTTCTCATTTAATGAAGGATACAAAAACTCAGCGTACAGATATCTTGATCAAAAAATCTTGATCAATGAGAAAAATAATAAAGCAAAGAAAACGAAGCATTGTTGAATAAAAAGACATAGCGGGAGGGAGCGATGAATACACAACAACAATCAATATATGACATGGTGGTCATTGGTGGTGGAATTAATGGTGTTGGTATTGCCTGTGATGCAGCGGGGCGGGGTTTAAGTGTTTTGCTCTGTGAAAAAGACGATCTCGCGAGCCATACTTCATCTGCAAGTAGCAAGTTAATTCATGGTGGTCTTCGCTATTTAGAACATAAAGAATTTCGTTTGGTACGTGAAGCACTGGCAGAACGCGAAGTTCTGCTTAAAAAAGCCCCTCATATTATTCGACCAATGCGTTTTATCATGCCACATGAACCGCACTTACGTCCGGCTTGGCTGATTCGTACTGGATTATTCTTTTATGATTATTTGGGTAAGCGAGAACAGCTTGCAGGTTCGAATGGAATTGAATTTGACTTAGAAAATAGTCCTTTAGCACCCAGATTTACCCGAGGGTTCGAGTATTCGGATTGTGCAGTGGATGACGCACGTTTGGTTGTACTCAATGCAATACAAGCACGAGAACATGGTGCACAGATTCTGACTCGAACAGAATGTTTAAATGCATATAGTAAGGGGGGTATTTGGCAGGTATGTTTAAAAAATGCCAAGGGTTTGCAAAATGTGCAGGCTAAAGTATTGGTGAATGCGGCAGGTCCTTGGGTTGCTGACTTTATAAAACAGGGTTTAAAGCAAGAGTCACCTTATGGTATACGGCTGATACAAGGTAGCCATATCATTGTTCCAAAGCTCTTTGACGGTGATAAAGCTTTTATTATGCAAAATGATGATCACCGCATTGTCTTTGCGATCCCTTATTTAGAACAATATACCTTGATCGGCACGACAGATCGTGAATATAACGCAGACCCAAATCGAGTAAAGATAAGCCAAGAAGAAATCGATTACTTGCTTGATGTGTCAAATGATCACTTTAAAACTCAATTGACGCAAACGGACATCATTACAACTTATTCAGGTGTGCGTCCGCTGTGTGATGATGAGTCAGATAATCCAGCTGCAGTCACGCGAGATTACACATTAGCACTGACCGATGTAGAAGGGGCTGCATTACTTTCAATCTTTGGTGGCAAACTTACCACTTACCGAAAACTAGCAGAAGCGGCATTAGATCAGCTTAAAACGGTTTTTCATCATCGATCCAAACCGTGGAATGCTGATGCAACATTGCCCGGTGCGGAAAATTTAGAATCGGTAGAGCAGTTAATGATGGAAATCCAACAAAAAGTGCGAGGTGTTTCGAGCAGCCTAGCCAGTCGTTGGGCACATGCTTATGGAACACGTGTCTGGATTTTGCTGAATCATTTAACTTCGATTGATGAATTGGGTCAAAACTTTGGACATGGCTTGTATGCTCAAGAAGTGGATTATTTGGTTGAGCAGGAGTGGGCGAGGAGTTCTGAAGATATTTTGCAAAGACGGACAAAGTTATATTTGCAATTCAGTGCAGCTGAAGTTGATGTTTTGGATGAATACTTAATGGCAATACGAATAAAGCAAAAAGCTCAAGATGTGGCTTGATTTTAATGCTCTGTTGATATGGTATGAGTAGCATGAAAAGCTAGATTTGAAGCTAATCTCGTTAGCTTTATTAACTCAGCAATTGCTTCATCAGAATAATGTGGTTCTACAGATTCTGAATAGATCCAGTTTTGAAGTTGTATATGTCCTGAATGTGTATAAGAGTTTATGACTTCCCATAATAGCGGGTTAATTTCAGCTTTTGATGATTGATACTTGGCTGAAATCAGCTTAACCATTTGATCAGTGTTTTTTATAAATTTACCCTTAAGGATTTTATCTATTTGGATATCTGTAGCAGCTAGTTTAACCCATAAGCCTTTAATAACAGCTTCACAAAGCGGCCGTAAGAGTGTGAATGCAGAGGCATGGAGTGCTGGTGAGTTTTGTAAAAGTAAAAAAATCGAATATTGGTGCTGCTGTGCAATCGTAAAAAGTGTACCTGCTACCCGAGATCGAAGGTCTGTGTGGATTGTTCTTAATGCTAAATGGGAAGCTTCTATATTTGCTTCTTTAAATGCTTGTTCTAATTGCATTACTTTTGTCATTGTTTATGGGATGGAAGCAATATAGTTGATTTTATTGGCATAAAAAAGACCGCGCAAGGCGGTCTTTTAAATCTTCCTTAATCCCTCTTTTAAAAGAGGGAAATTAAAGGCGGATTAAGCAGATTTTTTTACAGCTTCTAAAAGCTCGTCTTGACGTGCTTTAAGTGCTTTAGGTAAACGATCACCAAGTTTGTTGAACAATTCAGTGTGGCTTTCAAGTTCTTTGATCCACTGTTCTTTGTCTTGTGAAGTTACAAGATCAAATTGTTCTTTAGTGAAGTCTGAACCAGTCCAGTTCAATTGTTCGTAAGTCGGTACGCGGCCAATTGGAGTTTCAACAGCAGTTGCACGACCTTCACAACGGTCAATGATCCACTCAAGAACACGCATGTTTTGACCGAAACCAGGCCATACGAAGTTGCCTTCAGCATCACGACGGAACCAGTTCACGTTGTAGATACCAGGAAGTTTGTTGCCAGCAGCTTCAGCTTTAGCAGCAACTTGTTCACCAAGCTCTAACCAGTGAGAGAAGTAGTCAGCCATGTTGTAACCCGCAAATGGAAGCATTGCGAATGGGTCACGACGAACGATACCTTGTTGACCAACAGCAGCAGCAGTTGTTTCAGAGCCCATAGTTGCAGCTTTGTAAACACCGTCAACCCAGTCAAATGCTTCTGAAATTAGAGGCACTGTGTCTGCACGACGACCACCGAAGATGAACGCAGAAATTGGAACACCTGCTGGATTTTCCCAGTCAGCATCAATAGAAGGACATTGACCAGCTGAAACAGTGAAACGAGCATTTGGATGCGCAGCTTTTTCACCAGCAACGTGTGGCTGACCTTTCCAGTTAGTTAGGTTAGCAGGTGCTTCTTTAGAAAGACCTTCCCACCATACTTCACCGTTGTCAGTTACAGCAACGTTTGTATAGATCACGTCTTTGTGAAGAGTTGCCATACAGTTCGGGTTAGTCTTGGTATTTGTACCAGGTGCTACACCGAAGAAACCAGCTTCAGGGTTGATTGCGTATAGACGGCCGTCTTCACCTGGTTTGATCCAAGCAATATCGTCACCTACAGTTTCAATTTTCCAACCTTCGTAACCCGCTGGTGGAATCAACATCGCGAAGTTTGTTTTACCACAAGCAGAAGGGAATGCAGCTGCGATGTAGTGTTTTTCGCCTTGTGGGTTAGTCACGCCAAGGATGAGCATGTGTTCAGCTAACCAACCTTGTTGACGACCCATAGAAGATGCAATACGTAAAGCTAGGCATTTTTTACCCAACAATGCGTTACCGCCGTAACCAGAACCGTAAGACCAGATTTCACGAGTTTCTGGGTAATGAACGATGTATTTTTCAGGGTTGCAAGGCCAAGCAACGTCTTTTTGACCTTCTTCAAGCGGAGCACCAACAGTGTGTACGCAAGGAATGAAGTCACCGTCAGTACCAAGTACGTCATAAACAGCTTTACCCATACGAGCCATTTTAGACATGCTTACAGCAACGTAAGGAGAATCAGTAAGTTCGATACCAATGTGAGCAATATGAGAACCTAAAGGACCCATAGAGAAAGGAACAACGTACAAAGTACGACCTTTCATTGAACCGTCAAATAAACCATTCAGACGAGCACGCATTTCAGCTGGAGCTTCCCAGTTGTTTGTTGCGCCTGCATCTTCTTGTTTTTCAGAACAGATGTAAGTACGACCTTCAACACGAGCAACGTCAGAAGGATCAGAATTAGCAAGGTAAGAACCAGGGTGTTTTTCTTGGTTAAGTTCTTGCATAGTGCCGTTAGCGATCATCAAGTCGATATAACGTTGATATTCTTCTGCGCTACCGTCACACCATTCGATTTTTGCTGGTTTGGTTAATTTGGCAATTTCTTCCACCCAAGCAATTAGCTTAGGGTGACGAACGAATTCTGGTGCGTTCACTTGGGTCATGGTGAGGCCTATCTCAAAAATGTACTAACCGTACAAAGTATAATCTGCATCATGGGATACATCATGCAGATAAAAGATGAAAAAAAGTGGCTGTATTAAAGCATAAAATCATAAAAAAAATAAGACTAAAGAAGTGGTAGATTTTTTTTGGTAGTTAATGCTATTTAAGTTAAATATAAATAAAATACAATAACTTACTATATTTTATGGCGAATTTTAACTTTATTTATTAATGTGATGGACAATATTTTATATATTTATTTTTAATAAAAACAAAAAGTTGCATGTATTTGATATTTGAGAATTATTATTGATTAAATAAATGGTGGTAATTCGATTTTTACATAAAGGCGCTATTATTTGCTGTTAAATTCGACAAAATACAAAACTAAGCGGCCAAGATGTATAAAAAGTGATTAAACAAGCCAAGCCTTTATCTATTATTTATAATAAAAAATCAGGATTTCATGCTGCAAACAAAGATGAAGTCTATGAGGAACTTGTGCGGATATTATCCGATCATGATTTCGAAATACAGTCTTTTGAGCTTGGGCAGGAAGCCAGTTTCGATACTTTAATGAGCAAGGTGTTTGCACGCCACCAAGACCCAGATAATTTGGGCGTTGTCGTTGCTGCAGGTGGTGATGGAACCTTAAATGCAGTTGCTCATCGGTTGATGCATACCGATATTCCAATGGGGATCTTACCTTTAGGCACATTTAATTATGTGGCGCGCGTACTCAATATTCCTCTCGATTTAATTCAAGCAGCACAGGTCATTGCGACAGGCAATAATCGACAGGTACATGTGGCGCAAATCAATCAACATATCTATTTAAACAATGCCAGTTTGGGCTTGTATCCTTTATTTATACAAAAAAGAGAGTTTTATAATCAAAAGTTTGGTCGTTTTCCATTACACGCTTATACCTCAGGTTTGGATGTGCTGATTCGAGATCGCAAAGAGTTAAAATTGGAAATCGAAGTTGATCATCATATTTATCCAGTCAAAACGCCTTTGATCTTTTTTGGCAATAACCAATTGCAATTGGCCGATTTAAACTTGCAAATCGCTAAAGACGCAGAGGCAGGTAAAGTTGCAGGTGTGGTGGTCGCAAAAAGTGATAAGAAAACTTTATTTAAAATTTTATGGCAGTTAATCCGTGGCAATATCGACAATGCACCAGATGTATATAGTTTTGCTGCTGATGAAGTCACGATACATACCCAACGAAAGAAAATGACCGTTGCTGTGGATGGTGAGATTGTAGAAATGAAACCACCGCTTAAAATTCGAGTGCAAAAACAAGCCTTAAAGATACGGGTGCCACATGATACTGCATCTATCTGATCTGCATTTTGGCACTGAAAAGCCAGAATGTATGCGCGCTATTCAGCAATTTTGTCGTGAACAGCGTATCGAGGCCGTGGTTGCCAGTGGAGACTTGACCCAACGTGCGCGCTATCGTCAGTTTTATGCATGTAAGCAATTTTTAGAAAGCTTAAAGCTGCCTTATATTGTTGTACCGGGGAATCATGATATTCCGCTGTATCATTTATGGAACCGTGTTTTTAGCCCTTTTGCACGTTATCAACTATTTTTTGGTGCCATGGAAAATGTACTGGAAACCGAACATTTTTACTTAATTGGGATCAATAGTATTCGTCGTCGTTACCATACGCGAGGGCATGTATCGCTCGAGCAAATACATCATGTCGACGAGTTACTTAAACATGCGCCGCCCAATAAAGTGAAATTAATCATAGCGCATCAACCTTTTTATACACCGCCCAATGACCCGCATGGTGTGAAAGATTGTCCTGTTCAAGGGCGTTTGGCACTCGAGCAATGGAGTCAACACGGTTTGAATGGTTTATTGCATGGACATTTACATGTTCCAGCCAGCTATGACCTCAATCAAATTTATGCTTTAGGTGTTGATCATCCTGTTTGGGATATTCATGCAGGCACAGCGACGTCATATCGCCTACACGAGAACCTTGCCAACAGTTTTAATGTCATCGATGAGCAGATGAATGTGCGACATTATTTTTATCATTCAAAGTTAAAAATTTTTGAGGAAAATCTCAGCACTCATGTTTTAGATGAGCTTTAACCATTTAAATTTAAATTTTGAAGAAAAAAAATACAAAAAGATGAAAAAATTTAGAATTTGCCCTTGAAGCGTTTTATTCCATCCCCACAAAAGTGTCATATCAAAATTTTGTCGATGACCTAGGAAATAAGAAGTCATCTTCACATCGTTATCAATGACATTTTAAATGTCTATGGAGTTAGAAATGAGCAAGATTCGTCCTTTACATGACAACGTCGTTATCCGCCGTGTTGAGAAAGAAACTAAAACTGCTGGCGGTTTAATCTTGAGTACTTCTGCTGCTGAACAACCAGCTCAAGGTGAAATCATTGCTGTAGGTAATGGCAAAGTAACTGACAACGGTGTTCGTGCGTTAGACGTTAAAGTGGGTGACAATGTACTTTTCGGTGCTTATGCAGGTACTAAAGTAAAAGTTGACGGCGAAGAGCTTCTTGTAATGAAAGAGTCTGACATTTTAGCTGTACTTGAAGGCTAATCTCAGAACTTTCGAACCGAATTCGATTTGAAAAATATATTAAAAATTTTGGAGTAAACCATGTCAGCTAAAGACGTAAAATTTGGTGATTCAGCGCGTTCAAAAATGATCGCGGGTGTAAACGTACTTGCAGATGCTGTAAAAGTAACTTTAGGTCCTAAAGGCCGTAACGTTGTTATCGACCGTTCTTTCGGTGCGCCGCACATCACTAAAGATGGTGTTTCTGTAGCGAAAGAAATTACATTAAAAGACAAATTTGAAAACATGGGCGCTCAGCTGGTTCGTGAAGTGTCTTCAAAAACCAATGACATCGCGGGTGACGGTACAACAACTGCAACTGTACTTGCTCAAGCAATCCTAAATGAAGGGATCAAATCAGTTACTGCTGGTATGAACCCAATGGATCTTAAACGCGGTATCGACATCGCGGTTAAAGCTGTTGTTGCTGAAATTAAAGCGACTGCTAAACCAGCTTCTGACTCTAAAGCCATTGAACAAGTAGGTTCGATCTCTGCAAACTCTGATACCACTGTTGGTGCTTTAATTGCGCAAGCAATGGAAAAAGTAGGCAAAGAAGGCGTAATTACAGTTGAAGAAGGTTCAGGCTTCGAAGATTCGCTTGATGTAGTTGAAGGTATGCAGTTTGACCGTGGTTACATCAGCCCGTACTTTGCAAACAAACAAGAAACGTTGACTGCAGAACTTGAAAACCCATTCATCCTTCTTGTAGACAAAAAAATCAGCAACATCCGTGAATTGATTGCTGTACTTGAGGCTGTTGCTAAAACAGGTAAACCGCTTCTTATCATCGCTGAAGATGTTGAAGGCGAAGCGTTGGCTACACTTGTAGTAAACAACATGCGCGGCATTATCAAAGTATGTGCGGTTAAAGCGCCTGGCTTCGGTGACCGTCGTAAAGCAATGCTTCAAGATATCGCGATCTTAACTGGCGCGACTGTGATTTCTGAAGAAGTTGGCATGTCACTTGAACAAGCTTCTCTTCAAGATTTAGGTACTGCGCATAAAGTAACTGTTTCTAAAGAAAACACAGTAATTGTGGACGGTGCGGGTAATGCAGCTCAAATCGCTGAGCGTGTAACTCAAATCCGTGCGCAAATTGAAGAATCAACTTCAGAATATGATAAAGAAAAACTTCAAGAACGTGTAGCTAAATTGGCTGGCGGTGTAGCTGTGATCAAAATTGGTGCAGCAACTGAAGTTGAAATGAAAGAGAAGAAAGACCGTGTTGACGATGCACTTCACGCAACTCGCGCTGCAGTTGAAGAAGGTGTTGTAGCGGGCGGTGGTGTTGCACTTGTACGTGCTGCGAAATCACTTGAAGGTGTTACAGGTGCAAACGATGACCAAAATGTGGGTATCAACATTTTACGTCGTGCAATTGAAGCGCCGCTTCGTCAAATCGTGGCAAACTCTGGCGATGAGCCATCAGTTGTAATCAATGCTGTGAAAAACGGTGAAGGTAACTTCGGTTATAACGCTGCAACTTCAGAGTATGGTGATATGCTTGAAATGGGTATTCTTGACCCAGCGAAAGTAACACGTTCTGCGCTTGAGCATGCTGCATCTGTTGCGGGCTTAATGCTTACAACTGAATGTATGATCACTGAAATCCCAGAAGACAAGCCTGCTATGCCTGATATGGGCGGTATGGGTGGCATGGGCGGTATGATGTAATTCATACTGATCATCCGATCTGAAAAATCCCCGCTTTTGCGGGGATTTTTTTATGACTAACATATGACTACAAATGTTAAATAAAACGCTAATCAAGCTTTTTGGTAAGCTGGAAATTTAATTCAGGCATTTCCAATTTTTCACCTTTATCACCACGAAGCTCAATAAAGTTTTCACCTACAAAATAAATTCGATTGTCGCCTTGGGCATCAAGTTGAATCATTCCAGGTTGATCTGGCAAAAACTTAAAACTGCCTTTTACTTTATTTTCAGTGTTTGCAGGTTTGCCTAAAAACTCTTGGCTAAGCTCATAGCTTTTATCGAGTTTGAGTTCAAGCTCAGTTTCAATCCCTTTGCAATCATGGCAAGGCAGAATCCCTTTATATTCACCTGCCCAATCAAGTGCATTTTCGGTGTTATCACCTGTGGCAATCGGGCTTTCTGAGGCAGCGTCCGTATTGGCAATGACATTATTATCTGGTGGTGTCGCAGTTTCAGATTCATTACTGGTCTTTGAACATGCCGTTAGGGTTGCACTGACCATACAGAGAGCGAGCATTAGTTTTTTCATGAGATTTATACACCGTACGTACCCAATATAATGCTAAGCGTGACTTTTATTGCTCAAGAAAAATAGCCTATTCCTGTTAACAATTGTGTTTTTGCTTAATACATCAAAACAGACATTTGATTTTTAAAAATTCGTAAATAATGAAATATTGGTGACTTACCTAAAAGTGAACGCTAAAGGACATTTATATATTAATTGGTTGGTTACTGAACAATATAGGCTTTTATAATTATTTTGCGTTGTTAAACTCTGCGGCATAGAAAAAACTGTCGGTGCAAATTGTGTTTGAAAAAACAGCGGAAAAAAGTCTGAACTTAATGGGGTGGCAAATTGATAACCATTGGGATTTAAATATCGACCAATGTGTCATGATTGCAGCACCACATACCAGTAATTGGGATGCACTTTATGCACGCCTTGCCCTGAAAGCGTTAGGGGTAAATGTTCGTATCACGATTAAAGACAGTTATATGAAATTCCCGTTTGGGCCTTTTGTACGTGCCATGGGCGGAATTGGTATTAATCGACGTCCAAAACAAGATGGTGAAGCTCGTCAAAGTATGGTTGAGCTGATGGCAGACTTGTTCAAGCATCATCCTAAATTGGTCATGTTAGTGACGCCTGAAGGGACACGCGCCAAACAAGAGAAATGGAAAACTGGTTTTTATCATGTTGCTATGCAAGCGGGTGTGCCGATTGCTTTAGCCTATATGGACTATGCGCAGAAAAAGACTGGGGTGGGTAAAATTGTTTATCCTACAGGCGATTATGAAAAAGATATGGCGGAAATCATGGATTTTTATGCGCAAATTCATGCCAAATTTCCTGAAAAATTCAGTGTCGATACACGCTATCACTAATCTAACAAACCAATAAAAAAGGACAGCATTGGCTGTCCCTTTTTTTTATGTTTAGATTCTTCTATTTTGATTCTTCTATTTAGATTTTTATGTTGATTTTAATCATTAAAGTCGGGATGAATACCGCCCAGATTTTGACATGCCGCCTTATAAATAATGTATTGCTGGTCAACTACATCGATGAGCGGAATACGAAATAATTTTTCGCCTTCTTTATAGCTGTCGATATACGACACAACCTTTTGTTTACTTGATGCCAGTTTTTCTTCATGAAAACTTGTAATCGAGCTATGAGTCATATGTGAACTTTCAATATTATTGCATTGAAAATGTGAGAGTAGTTTTTCAGCTTTTTTAATTTCACTGGACGTGCCAAACATACAGCCGCTAAGCAGAGTCACACCTGCAAGCAGGATGAACTTTTTCATGGTTTTATTTTAAGCAAAATTATGAGGTGCAATATTCTATTAATTTTCTTCAAAAAAATTAATCACTTTTTTACCATTTGGCTAATTTTTATATAAATGTGAACTGTGTCATTGTTACAAGATGTGAATGTCTAACTGAAAAGGCGTTTTGTTAGAACAATTTGGACAAATATCTTTAGATTTTGAGTCATCAGGTTAAGACACTCATAGTCACCAAGAAGCAGCCTGAAGAAAATAATAGCCCTAACACGATATGCTTAAATTGGCGTTCTGAAATGCGATAAAAAAGTTTGGCACCAAAAATCACTGGAAAAGCCATAATCACCAAAAGCACGGCTAAATAGGGCAGATGTTCACGATGGATGATCCCTTGTAGCAGATAGCTGACGAGTGTGACGAGCTGAATGGCTAAATTGAAATGCCGCAAAATATAGCGTTGTTCTGCTTTGGGTGTATTTTTCAGCATGAGCCATGCAGAGGGTAATGCGCCACAAAAGCCACCGAGACCACCCAAGATCCCAGCAATATATCCAATACTAGAATCCGCCCATTTCCCCGATTTTTGGATGAATGAAAATTTCGGATTAAAAAATAAAATTGGGCACCAAAACATTAAAAAAGCACCCAAAACCAATTTAAATGTATCTGGATTAATGCTGTCTAATAAATAGGTTCCGAGCGGTACACCTAAAATTCCTGCAATTAAATAGGGATAAATGATTTTTTTATTGATCGGAATGCTTTTACGTTCTGATGATAATGAGATGAAGTGGCTATAAACTGAAGCGCAGACCACCAAGGGTGCGGCTATTTGCGGGGGAAGTATCCAAACCCAAAATGACATTGCGATAAGGGCGAATGCAAACCCTGTTAATCCTTGTACGAATCCTGCAAAGATGGCACCAAGAATAAAAATCAGCCAAGTCATTAAATTACAGCTTTGAAATACGTGGCGCTATTGTAGTGAATTTTTCTATATAAATGTGGCTGACTGAGCAAATGTAGCAAAATTGGATGTCAAACCATGAATAAAACATGAATGTTTAAATACAGCATATGTACACAGACTTCCGATTGAATTCATTTCGATAAGTGAAAATGCCCTTCATCAAAGAGGAGTGCTACACATGCTTAAACAAGTTGCTTTGCTATCTGTGGTTGCAGTTACATTTACAGGGTGTGTCGTGGCGCCATTTGATGATGGCCGATACCAATCGAATCGATATGGCTATGCAAATCAATATGGTTATTCAGGTCAATATGGTGGTTCATACGGACAGCACTATGACTCAAGTCAGCGTTATGACCGTTCATATGGTCGAGTGAATAGCCCGCAACATCGACCAAACTCACCACGACCGAATTCGAATAGCCGTCCAGACGATATATATAAACCAAATGCGCATAAACCGAATGTACAGAAACCTTCATCTCAGCATCCGACAAATGTGCAGCGTCCAAGCGCAAAGCCTCAGACGCCAGCTAAACCCAATACAAGCAAGCCCCAGCAGCAAAAACCACAGCAACAACGTCCAAAAGTGACGCCCGTGGATAAAGCTAAAACCCCGGGTGGATTTAATAGCCAGCGTCCACTTCGACCACAGGTTTAATGATTTTCAAGTAATAAAAAAGGACGCATTGGCGTCCTTTTTTGTGTGTATTTGCATTAAGCCTTTTTATATAAGCCTGCACGCACCGTTCCAGCTTTGGTTTGTTTGATTTGCTGCCAAGTGCTCGGGAGTTTTAACTGAGCAAGATCACGGTCAGCTTCGATATATATTAAACCATTGTCTGCAATGCACGGATCGACCAATTCAGCAAGTTCTTGCCATAAATCAAGACTATAAGGGGGATCTAAGAAAATCAGATCAAATTGGTCTTTCAAGTTAGGAATGGCTTGTTGTGCCGTCATGTTTTTGAGTTGCACACGTTGTTTGCTGACTCTTAGGAGTTCTAAATTGTCCATGAGAAATTTCGCTTGGGTGCGATCAGGTTCAATTAAAACGGCTTCTGCAGCACCACGTGAGAGTGCTTCAAACGACAAAGCACCTGAACCTGTACACAGGTCGAGAACTTTGGCATTTTGAACATCCCACATGAGCCAGTTAAATAATGTCTCGCGGACACGGTCAGGTGTAGGGCGTAAACCGTCAATACTGGCAAAAGGTAATTGACGACGCTTCCATTCACCCCCAATGATTCTTAATTGATTTTTCATGAATTATTCCTCATCGGTTGCATGTGCGGCACTGGCAGCACGAGGTGTTGTATTTGCAGTATTCGGTTGTTGAGTGGCACTGTTGTTCTGCTGAGCTGTTGGGCTCGCATTTGGATCGGCTGATAAAATATTTGAGCCGCTTGGTAACTCACTCGGTTTTAGACCCGCAGTCATGAGACCACCGCTGATTTGATGGCTAGCAGGACGAATTGGATTCTTTTTACGTGTTAATAACCAGTAGTCAAACATTGGTTTCGCAATTTGAGCAGCAGAACCACCGTGACGGCCATTTTCCCAAACGACTGCAATGGCAATTTCAGGTTTTTCCGCAGGGGCAAAACCAACAAATAAACCATGGTCAAGTTGACGCTCTGTCAATAAGGACTCGTTATAACGTTTACCTTGGGCAATACTTTTAACCTGTGCAGTTCCTGTTTTACCTGCAATTTGATACATTGGGGTACGAATACCACGACCTGTCCCTGTTTGAACCACATCAATCATGGCATCACGCATTTTGATCCAATCATCTGGCTTACCATTAAATTGAATGCGACCATTCGGGGCGTTATGGACTTTGTGGACTTTAGCACCTTTACTTTCACGCAAAACGTGAGGTGTAACATGAGAGCCTTGATTGGCGGTAATGGCTGTCGCCATCGCCAGTTGTAATGGTGTTGCAGTAAATGCACCCTGACCAATACTGACGGAAATGGTTTCACCCTTAAGCCAATTGGACTTCCGTGTGCGAAGTTTCCATTCAGGATTTGGATATAGCCCCGTGCTTTCACTTGGTAAATCTACACCGGTTTTTTCACCGAAACCAAACTGACGCATCCACGTATTCATTTTTTCAATGCCCATACGATAGGACAAGACATAGAAATAGGTATCGCAGGAAACGACTTGAGCTTTGTGTAAATTGACTGAGCCATGACCAGTTTTTTTGTGGTCACGGAAACGATGGCTATCACCCGGAAGCGTGAAATAGCCCGGATCGGAAATGGCTGTACTCCAGTCCACTAGACCATAATGAATACCACCTAGACCAAACATTGGCTTGATCGTTGAACCCGGTGGATAAGCCCCTTGCACAGCACGGTTATATAAAGGTTGATCGAGGCTATCACGCAGTTCAGAATAATCTTTACTGCTAATCCCTGTAACAAATAAGTTTGGGTTAAAACTTGGACTAGAAACGAGAGCAAGAATTTCCCCAGTACGTGGGTCAATCGCAACAATCGCACCACGTCGATCTGCAAGCTGCTCTGAAGCGACCATTTGCAGTCCATAATCTAGGGATAAATATAAGTCATTACCACGAATCGGATCTTTACGACCTAGATGACGTAACACATTACCAAAGGCATCGGCTTCAACCGACTCATTTCCCGGCATACCGTGTAAAAGTTCTTCGTATGATTTTTCAACGCCAATTTTACCGATCAGGTTTGAGCCAGCGTATAAATCTTTATCAATCGTTTTTAGTTCTTTGTCATTAATACGACCCACGTAGCCAATCACATGGGCAAATAGTTCGCCATGTGGATAGTAGCGAGTCATCTGGGTCTCTATATTGACACCCGGAAATTGATATTTCACCTCACTAAAACGGGCGATATCATTTTCATTTAAATTCAGTTTAATCGAAACGCGTTCAGTCTTTTTAGAAGTTTTAATCCGACTTTTGAAACGTTCGATGTCTTCATCAGTCAGTTCTAACAGAGGCGTTAGGCGCTCTACCGTATCATCAATGTCTTCAACATCCGCACGACTCATCGTCGCTGAGAAAACTGGATAATTATCGGCTAATAACACGCCATTACGGTCATAGATATAACCACGTGAGGGTGCAAGCGGTTGCAGTCGAATTCGGTTTTGATCTGCAGCAGTCGAAAAGGTCTCATAACTCTTGATTTGCAAATATGCATAACGTGCCACGAGCAACAGCATAAAGAAGGAGACAATCCCTATCGAAATCACCACGCGATTACGATAAATCCGCTTTTCTTGCTGGACATTTTTTAAAGGATAATGCTGCTTCATACGCGATCGACTTAAAGACTGAGAGCTAAAATAACGGAAGAGGCATATTCTAGCGCAACTGACATTTTTTTGATAAATAAAAACGACTCTGCTGTGATTGCAGTCTATATTTTGACTTTGCAGACATGAAAAATATGGGGCTTTGTGTATAACAGTTCATATTATTCTGCTAAAGTCGAAACGTATAAAAAAGGAATATTCCAAAAAATAATACTAAGGAAGTTTGTGAAAACAATGAATAAATTATATCCATTGCTTGCATTTATGATGCTTGGAAGCATCGCACATGCCAATGACAATTCATTTTTACCTGAGGCAAAATTAACAAGTGAGGGTTATCAACCATGGAATGTTGGAGCAGGTTTTACTCAAAAAATTATTCACGTGAATGGTGAGTGGGTAAACCCATATGGCATTGCCTATGCAAAAGCTGGTGTTTTCTTGAACGATGATAAAACACCTGGTGGGCAAGTCGGCTTTCGTTACCCAGTTCATTTCACTGGCAAAGATAAAAATGGTTATTATATCGGTGCTTATGCGGGCCACATCGACTCCAAGAAAGTAGATGGTGAAGATGAAGCGCGTTTAGGTGGTGGTATCGATCTTGCTTATGTGATGTTGAGTGCCGAGCGTATTAGTACGTTTAGTGTAGGTTTGGGTGCGGGTGAAAAATTAGAAGACAAATCAGGTAATGTGATTGTGGAAACCGAACCGAGACTACAAATCTCATATACTTTAAGTTTTGGTTTGTAGTGAAAATAATCAACTTTATTTTATAACCGCACTCACTGAATAAAATTAAATATGGAAGTTATGCATGCTTGAGTACGTTAACGAATTGTGGCAAACCTTTTTGCAACGTCCCGATTTTTGGGCTGTGCTGAGTATTATCCCCGTTACCGCATTCGTTACCTGGGCACACGTTTGGATGGCACTGAAAATGGTGTTTTACCCGATTACTTTCTGGGGATTCCATTTAGGTCCATTACCCGTGGGATGGCAGGGGATTGTGCCAAGAAAAGCTGGACGTATTTCTGGCATTATTACGGATAACACATTGTCTAAATTGGGTTCCTTGCGCGAGTTTTTGGATGCAATGGATCCTGAGGACATGGCGCGCATCATTGGTGAACAAGTTGGCTTTGAACTTGAACATTTGATTGATGAAGTCATGCTAGACCGAAATGCGGTGCTTTGGGAAAACCTACCGTATTCGATTAAACGCCGTATTTATGCCCAAGCACATAAACAGCTACCAAATACCTTAAAAGAACTCGTGACCGAACTGACCATGAACGTAGAGTCACTTGTTGACATGCGTGAAATGGTGGTGAGTCAAATGGAAGCGGATCGTCTCTTGATGGTGCGGATGTTCCTTAAAGTTGGCCAAAAAGAAATCAACTTTATTTGGCATATCAGCGCCTTGATTGGGATGTTCTTTGGTATCTTCCAAATGGTTGTTTGGTTTGTGGTGCCATGGCATTGGACGGTTCCATTTTGGGCAGCAATCTGGGGCTTTTTGACCAACTGGATTGCCATCTGGATGGTATTTAATCCAATAGAGCCACACCCTGTTAAGTATTTGCAATTATTTGAATTAACTAAAGATCGTAAATTCCCTTGGATTAAACCTGTGATTCCACGTATTGGAACGTACAATGTTCAAGGTGCGTTTATGAAACGCCAAGAAGAAGTTTCAGATGTATTCGCAAGTGTAGTCACAGAAGACCTAATTACGTTAAAATCTATCATGACTGAAATGATGTATGGCGGGAAGAAAGATAAGACCCGCCGCATTGTGAAACGTCATATTAATGAAATTATGGAATCTCCACTGGTTCGTACCTCATTACAGTTGTCTTTAGGTCCAAAAGAGTACGCAAAACTCAAGACAGACTTGATTGATCGCTCAATTGAAATTACGATGGTGCCTGTATGCGACCCTGCGTTTAATGCGAGCCGTGCACAGAAAATCTTTCAAATGTTTAGAGACCGTATTCGTGAGCTAACACCGAAAGAATTTCAAAATCTATTACGTCCTGCATTTCAGGAAGACGAATGGATTTTAATTGTCTTGGGTGGTGTAACCGGTTTTATCGCGGGTACAATACATTTGTTTGTGGCTTTCTTATAATTAGATGCTGGAAGACGATCTGAATCTTGGGTTCAGATCACTACATAGCGTCATATACAATGTTTAAAATGAGGATGTTTTTTTATGCGCATTATATTACTCGGACCACCTGGAGCAGGTAAAGGTACACAAGCTCAGTTGATCTGTAAGCGCTACGATATCCCACAAATTTCAACCGGTGATATGCTCCGTGCTGCGATTCGTGAAGGTACTGAATTAGGTCTACAAGCTAAAAGCGTCATGGACAATGGCGGCCTTGTATCTGATGAGCTTATTATTGGTCTTGTAAAAGAACGCATTGCTCAACCTGACTGTGTCAATGGCTGCATTTTCGACGGTTTCCCGCGTACGATTCCACAAGCTGAAGCGCTTGAAAATGAAGGTATCAGCATCGATCACGTAATTGAAATTGATGTACCTGACGAAGAAATCGTTCAACGTTTATCTGGTCGTCGTCAACACCCAGCATCTGGTCGTGTATATCACACCGTTTACAACCCACCAAAAGTGGAAGGTAAAGATGACGAAACTGGTGAAGACCTTGTTCAACGTCCTGATGACCAAGAAGCAACAATTCGTAAGCGTTTAGGTTCTTACCATGCCGAAACTGAGCAATTGGTTGGTTTCTACCAAGGTCGCGCAGCTTCTGGCGAAAACGCACCAACTTATGACAAATTAAATGGTCTTCGTCCAATCGATCAAGTTCAAACTGATTTGTTCGCGATTTTAGATCAGTCTAAATAATTCAGTTTTTTTGAATTTTTGACAATCAAAGAGTCCTACTGCATAGTGGGGCTCTTTTTTTATGTGGCTTTTAGGGCGAATCTGTTATGAAATTTGCTTTGGTTATAATGGTCATCATCGCTGTAGCGGTGTTATTGGGCTTATTATTTGTCAGCTTTAAAATGTTGCGTAAGGTGCAAGTGGAAGAAGCAGAGCAAGCTAAACTGAACCCTAAGCAATATCGCTTACATCCAAAGCTGCAGCAAGAGTTTGATAAAAAACAGAAAGAACAAGATAAAAATTAATCATCAATTTGATCAATTGATTCTTACAAATTCCATCTACCCTGAAATTGAAGAGATTAATCTTCAATTTGGGTGATTTTAATCGGTCTTAATGCGCCAAAGTCAAAACGGTCGGGCCAATTACACACATCAGATACGATGCATTCATCACATTTGGGTTTGCGGGCAATGCAGCAATAGCGTCCATGTAAAATTAGCCAATGATGTGAATCGACGATAAATTCTTTAGGAATCACTTTGACGAGTCGGTGTTCGACTTCCAGAACATTTTTGCCGACAGCCAATCCTGTACGATTTCCTAAACGAAAAATATGTGTATCAACGGCCATGGTTGGTTGACCAAAAGCAGTATTTAGCACCACATTTGCAGTCTTACGACCGACACCAGGTAAGGCTTCCAAATCTGCACGATTATTCGGAACGATGCTGTTGTGTTTCTCAATGAGCATTTTGCAGGCTTTGATGACATTTTCTGCCTTAGAATTATAGAGGCCAATGGTCTTGATATATTCCTTCAGACCGTCAACACCCAGCGCATAGATAGCTTCAGGAGTGTTTGCCACTGGAAAGAGTTTGTCTGTGGCTTTGTTGACACTGACATCTGTGGCCTGGGCAGAAAGGGTAACAGCCACCAAAAGTTCAAATGGACTACTATAATTGAGTTCAGTTTTCGGGTTGGGGCGTTGCTCACGTAAACGTTCAAAAAAAGTTTGAATTTGCTTCTTAGTCATGTTTTTAACAGCCATGATTAAGCCCCTTGCAGTTGTGTTAATTGTTGCGTGAGTGTATGGAGTAACTCGCGTTTTTTTGCATCGTCTCGAACACTGAGCTGTTTTTCTAACTTTTTGATTTGTGTTCGAATTTTAGCAAGTTCAATGGTGGTTTTTGCATCGAGTTGAACGACCGGCGTAGTTGGTTTTTCTACGACTTCAATGACCGGTACTGAGTCTGTCTGGGTCGAAAATTGGGCAAACAGTTCCGTGTCAATTTCTGCGCGTACGACAGGGCCTTTACGATGAATTCGGCGCTTTTCCTCACGTTGAATATGTGCATAGTAGCGGCGACGTAAATCATTCTGTTCTGCGATTCGAACAGGTTCAGATGGCACTTGATCAAACTCTTCGACAAGGTCGATACAATCCACTGGACAAGGTGGGATGCAGAGTTCGCAGCCCGTACATAAATCCGTCAAGACCGTATGCATCAATTTGCCTGAGCCAATAATGGCATCGACAGGGCAGGCACTGATACATTTGGTACAACCAATGCATTCATCCTCACGAATCACGGCTTTGACCCGTTGCGGACGGCCATCACTTTGGATGGGCCAAACACTGGCTTCTGCAATTAAGTGTGATCGATTTAATAACGCTGCCAGTGTATCTGCCACAGGTTGACCACCGGGTACACATTTATTGGCTTCTTCTCCTTCACTGATGGCTTTGGCATAGGGTAAGCAGCCGTCACGGTGTCCACAGAGTCCACATTGAGTTTGTGGCAATAGGGCATCAATTTGTTGGATGAGGGAAATTTCAGAAGTCATGGGTAGTCGCGGGTACAAATGAAGGCAGAGAAAAACCGAAGAGGACGTTGAATTCTAGCATGTTTCAGTATGAATTGCTGTGCGCAAAAATGGGTCTAAAGATGCATCATAAATGAGCAAAATAATTCATTAAAACATTCCTAAAAGTAATAATATTTATAACCAAAATATCTGAATAATCAATTTAAATCGCTGTTCTTTAAAGAATTTAAAGATTTTTTAAAAAAACTATTGCTGATTAGTTACAAAAGATATTTAATATTTTGCGCCAAAATATATCTTTGATCAAAATTGTGATCGATTTTGATCCATACATCTGCTGAGGATTAAGCGTTGAAATATAACAGCCTTAACGACTTCCTAGACTACGTTAAAACACGTGATGAACATCAACCTGAATTTCTTCAAGCTGTTGAAGAAGTGATGACGAGCCTTTGGCCATTCATCGAAAAGAACCCAGAATATGCTGACTACGGTTTGCTAGAACGTCTTGTTGAGCCTGAGCGTGCAATTCAGTTCCGTGTTTCATGGGTAGATGACAAAGGTCAAACTCAAGTTAACCGTGCTTTCCGTGTTCAATACAACTCAGCAATTGGTCCATTCAAAGGTGGTATGCGTTTCCACCCATCAGTGAACCTTTCAATTCTTAAATTCTTAGGTTTTGAACAAACTTTCAAAAATGCTTTAACTACACTTCCTATGGGTGGTGGTAAAGGCGGTTCAGATTTTGACCCTAAAGGTAAATCTGAAGGCGAAATTATGCGTTTCTGCCAAGCATTAATGATCGAATTATACCGTCATCTTGGTTCTAACACTGACATCCCTGCGGGTGACATCGGTGTAGGTGGCCGTGAAGTTGGCTACATGGCTGGTATGATGAAAAAATTAAGCAACGACACAGCATGTGTGTTCACTGGTAAAGGTTTAACTTTCGGTGGTTCACTTGCACGTCCTGAAGCAACTGGTTACGGTACTGTGTATTTCGCTGAGGAAATGCTAAAAACTCGTGCCGATAGCTTTAAAGATAAAGTTGTAACGATTTCGGGTTCTGGTAACGTTGCACAATACGCTGCTGAAAAAGCAATGTACTTAGGTGCGAAAGTGGTTTCACTTTCTGACTCAGCAGGTACTGTATACGTGAAAGATGGTTTCACAACTGAACTTCTTGCTGAAGTAATGGAATTGAAAAACGTTAAGCGTGGCCGTATTTCTGAATTTGCATCTAAGCACGGTTTTGAATATTTAGAAGGTCAACGTCCTTGGTCTATCAAATGTGATATCGCGCTTCCATGTGCAACTCAAAATGAATTAGATGAAGCTGATGCTGAAGCTCTTCTTGCAAATGGCGCAATCTGTGTAGCCGAAGGCGCAAACATGCCTTCAACTTTGGCTGCTGTTGAAAAATTCGTTGAAGCGAAAATTCTTTATGCACCAGGTAAAGCTTCAAATGCAGGTGGTGTTGCGACTTCTGGTCTTGAAATGTCTCAAAACGCAATTCGTTTGGGTTGGACTTTCGAAGAAGTTGATGAGCGTCTACACGCGATCATGAAAGAAATTCACCGCAACTGCGTGAAATACGGTACTGAAGAAGATGGTACTGTGAACTACGTAAACGGTGCGAACATTGCAGGCTTCGTAAAAGTTGCTGACGCAATGCTTGCTCAAGGCGTTTACTAAGTTCGCCGTAAGTCGAACTGAAAACCGAGGCTTCTGCCTCGGTTTTTTTATGGCTGAATGGTTTAGAAAATATAGATATATTGCTAGGTGTTCATGAGCCTAAGTTGGATCTTGCTATCGATAATGTTGAAGTGAAAATTTAAGGGTTGGCTGAGCAAACATTTAATATGAAGCTCTTGCAGATGTAATTGTGGGCAGAACTTCAGGGTACTCCCTATATCTCCTGTAAAACGCAAAGTATGCTTTTCAACATCATAATTGTGGCCAATGCGATTACAGCCACTAAAAAATGTCATACGGCCATTGTTGAATGTGTGAGTTTTTTGGGCGGAAGAGCGGTATTCTCTACGAGAATCCACGTCTTTTGAGTTAATTGTTTTGCTTCAAAATCACTTAAATCAGCAATTCACTGTATGCCTTTAAAAATATACGTCTGTTGATTGCGATTCGTCAGGATGAATTCAGACAGGGTATTTTGCTTTTATAGTAGCCTTAGATTGACATCGCTTAAGCGTTGGCTGAACAGTACATCGTGATTTGAAAACTTTGCACAGCCGATCAGCGTTTGCAGTTGTGTAGATATAAAAAAACCGAGGCGATGACCTCGGTTTTTTTATAGGCTGTAACTTACAAGGTACCTTTTACGGCTTCACGTTCGACTGACATATCAAAAATATAGGCATATTTTGATTGGTCAGCAGCAGGGTTTTTACGTTCAAAACGTTTTACGCGAATAATTTGGCGTTCTGCAGGTGTGTGCTTAAAGCCTTCAATTTGATCGTAAAATAAAGTCCAGTCTTTATCGACTTGTGTTTTTAAGCCTTTTTCATCGTACTTCACTTCACGCACTTGCAAGCAAGTTTGTGGGGCAACGCCTGTACATTGTTTAGTTTCTGGGCTGATTTCAAGGTAAATCGTTTCGCCTTGTGAGTTGTACTGAGTTTCAGGTGTTAATTTTCCAGTGAACACCAGTTTCTCACCTGTTGCAGAGATAATGGTTAACGTTGGATTTTGTGGATCTGTAGTATTTAAAACAAAAGGTGCTTTACGGTCACTAAAGAGTGAAGAAGCAAGTCCTTCTTGTTTCATCGCATTATCAGGACACGCCATCATGGTAGATGCAATATTACCTGTCACGAGGGTATTGTGTTCCACTTTCCATTGGGTTGACATGCTGTTACAGCTGGTTGAAATACCCAAAGTGCCATTTTCTAGAAAATTTAAAACCAAAGGTTTTGGTGCATTTTCAGTGGTGGTGCTCCATTGATATGAAGCTAAAGTTTTATCAGCATTTTGTTGTTGTAATACGCTCACGGCTAAATCTCCAGCTTTTTGGATATCGCTTGATTGACATGCTGCAAGGGCTAAAGGGAAGAGGGCGATCGCTAAATATTTTAATTTCATTACGCTAACTGTTCTAAGTGAATTTCAGCCTGTAGCATAACCCATTCATTTTAAAAAAATATGAATACATTCAGCTCAAATAAGTAGCAAAATGTATCCATAAATAATAATTTGTTAACTTATTAATATAAATTATGAATAAGTCGATCTACCTCGTTTTATTCACGTTTAATCAAAACGATAAATATCCATACCCAGTGAACCCATACTAAAGCTACTGTGAACTATAGAGAAGCGGGGGCCTGCACCCATCGCAAAGAAGATGGGTGCAAAATGTTCAATGGTCGGATGGTTGCGTTGTACAAACGGGATATTTTGCCAATCGAGAACTGCATCAAAATCTTGATGAGTGAGCTTATTGACCACAAAATTACGGAATGTAGACGCCCATTCAGGCACGGCTGCTGCACGTCCATCCCAAGCCAATTCACGTAAGTTATGAGTAATACTGCCTGACCCAATCAACAGGATTTGCTTGTCACGTAAAGGTGCGAGCGTTTGTCCAATTTTATAAATCTCTTGAGCAGACATGGTCATCGGCAGTGATATTTCAATCACAGGAATGTCGGCATCAGGATACATATGCAACAACGGCATCCACACGCCATGATCGCGTGGACGAGTGCTGTTAGCATGTGCAGATAATCCTGCATTGGCAAGCAAATGAAGGATTTCTTCAGCGAGCTCTGGGTTACCCGGTGCTGGATAGCGAATATCATAAAGTTCCGCAGGGAAGCCACGGAAGTCATGCCAAGTTTCAGGACGGGCACTGGTACTTACTTCTAGTGCGTTACTTTCCCAATGCGCGGACATGATAATTATAGCTTCTGGTTTTGGAAGATTCAGGCTTAAACGTTCCAACGCAGGACCGACTTGCTCAGGATTGATGGCAAGCATAGGTGAGCCATGGGAAATAAATAAACCTGGAAGTGTTTGTAAATTCATCGCGGTCGCCGTTGGTTGTTTAAAGGAATATGATGATCATGCACTAAATTATTCAGCGTAACAATTCGGATAATTTCAACGGTTTGTTTCATTGTTGCAACGCTGTAACTGCTGTAACTGCTGTATACGCTGGATGTCAGTTCGGGTTAACCCGCACGATGGTAAGGGTGATTATGGTTAATACTCATTGCACGGTATAGCTGTTCGATGAGCATGACACGAACCATAGGATGCGGCAAAGTCAGTTTAGACAAAGACCAATGCCATGCTGCTGCTTTACGTACTGCTTCAGAATGTCCATCTGGCCCACCAATGGCTAAAACCACATCATTGCCTTCAAGCATCCAGCCTTTCATGGTTTCAGCTAGTTTTTCGGTACTGAACTCACGACCACCGACTTCTAAGGCGATCAGCACTTCATTTGATTTCATGGCATTTAAAATGCTGTCACCTTCAATTTGACGGTATTTTAAAATGTCGGCTTCTGAGTCGTTCTTGCCACGTTTAGCCATAGGCAGTTCAATAATTTGCGTTTGAACAAATGGCTGAATACGTTTGAAATAATCTTCAAAACCCGTCAGAACCCATGCTGGCATTTTTTGACCGATTGTCAGAATACGAATTTTCATACAGCGCCTGAAAGTATACAAAAGAGCATTATAACGGTTCGCTTGCGCTTTGTATGTTCAGACACAATTTGCAATTGAAATCGTGTTCTGCTTGCTGTTTAAATACGCAGCATAAGCAGATTAGATCAAAGATGAAAATTGGAATAATAACAATGAAAAAAACATGGCAGGACGGTAAATTATTTTTGCTCAAGCAAGCAGCAATGCTTTCAATTTTTGTATGGTGTTCATTTGCGGCGAATGCCAACAATATTAGAACCGCTGAACCAGATAATTTAAAAGTCTATTTAGAGCAAATTATTGGTAATGAAGCTGAATATCGTAACTATAAGAACATTCAAGAGTTAAATCGCGTGTCTGCTTGGATTCGTGAGCAGATGCGTTTATTTGGTGTGAATTGTCGTTTTCAAACCTATACCGTAAACAGCCAACCATACCGTAATGTGGTCTGTCCCTTAAATGCAGGGCATAGCAACCGAGTGATCATTGGTGCGCACTATGATGTATTTGAGGAGCAGCACGGTGCTGATGATAATGCCTCCGGTGTTGCTGGTGTACTCGAAGCTGCACGGATTCTTTCGGCTGAAAAAGCGCGTTTAAAACAAAATATTGAATTTGTATTTTATACCCTTGAAGAACCGCCGTATTTTAGAACAGAGTCGATGGGCAGTTTTATCCATGCAAAATCGATAGCAAAGGAAAAGGATAAAATTTCAGGTGTGTATATTCTGGAAATGATTGGTTATTTTGATCCGAAAGTTACCCAAGAATATCCTGTTGGACTGAAATGGATTTATCCATCGCATACGAATTTTATTGCATCGGTGGGGAATATTCAGTCTCGTGACTTAACCTCATCGTATTGTGCAGCGATGGAGTCTTTGAAGCAGTTGCAATGTGAACGCTTGATTTCACCGTCATTTATTCAGGGGGTGGATTTTTCAGACCATATGAATTATTGGCAATTTGATATGCCGGCGATGATGATTACTGATACGGCATTTTATCGTAATAAGCACTATCACACTGAGCAAGATACCCTGGATAAATTGAACTTGGATAAAATGGCTCAAGTGATCGATGGTTTGGTGAAAACCATCTTAAATTTGAAATAACATGTCTTTAAAAACATGACATAAAAAACGCAGCCCCGAAAGCCTGTGGACTGCGATAAAAGGTCATCTACCTGGAGATGTAGATGACCATCTTGTTCCAATGATCATCACGTTTTTACACGTGATTGGAACCAATAAAGAAACATACAGCGCGTATATCTCTCTACTATATATGTGGGATAGAGGGCGATATTTCAAGTAATAGCATTCAAATTTTGTAAGACTTTCTTATTGGCTATTCTTGATCTTGATGTCGAATTTGAAATAGTAATCCAATCCATAGTTGTAGCTGTTGTCTTGAATCTAGTGGTTATGAAGAATTTGAATGAAAAGTTCCGAATATTGAGCATGAAAAAAATGGATATAAAAAAGCCCTGTCGAAACAGGGCTTTTTTTCTTTTATTGCTAGTTACTAGTCGCTAGCACTTAGTGACGAGCAGCTTTGCCACCTTCAGTTGCTTTGACAATCGGTGTCTTTGCAAGAGGTTTAGGTATATCAACCAAGGCTAGAGGTAAAATCTCATCAATCGATTTCACTGGTTTAATTTCTAGACCTTCTTTGACATTGTCTGGAATCTCAGCCAAGTCACGAACGTTGTCTTGTGGGATAAAGACAAGCTTGATGCCACCACGGTGAGCAGCGAGAAGTTTCTCTTTTAAACCACCAATGCGCATTGCACGGCCACCCAGACTGGTTTCACCTGTCATCGCAATATCTGGACGAATCGCAATGCCTGTAAACGCTGAAACAAGAGCAGTGGTCAGGGCTAAACCAGCAGATGGACCATCTTTCGGTGTTGCACCTTCTGGTAAATGCACGTGTACATCAGTTTCTTCAAAGCGAATCGCTTCAATACCTAGTTCATCTGCACGGGTACGTACAACAGTCATCGCTGCTGTGATCGATTCTTTCATGACATCGCCAAGAGAACCGGTGGTAATGAACTTGCCTTTACCTTTCACTGCTGCAACTTCAATCGTCAGTAGTTCACCACCAACAGATGTCCAAGCCAAGCCGTTTACACGACCCACTTCAGCTTCTTCTTCGGCCATACCGAAGTCGAATTTGTGTGGACCTAAGTAGTCAGGAAGATTTTTCGAATTCACTTCAATTTGAAGATTTTTCGCTTTCTTGCTCACCGCTTCTTTGACCACTTTACGCGCAATTTTTGACACTTCGCGTTCTAAGCTACGGACACCGGCTTCACGTGTATAACGTTGTACGATATCGCGAATGGCTTCTTCGTGAACGGTTAATTCTTTCGCACGTAGACCATTGTTTTTTATGGCTTTTGGAACGAGGTAACGTTCAGCAATATTCACTTTTTCATCTTCGGTATAACCTGGTAGACGAATCACTTCCATACGGTCAAGCAAAGCTTCTGGAATATTCATGCTGTTTGCAGTACAGATGAACATCACTTCAGAAAGGTCTAGATCAAGATCTAAGTAGTGATCATTGAACTTACTGTTTTGTGATGGATCGAGTACTTCAAGCAATGCTGAAGCAGGGTCACCACGGTAGTCTTGCGCCATCTTGTCAATTTCATCGAGTAAGAACAGTGGGTTCTTTACGCCAACTTTTGTCAAAGACTGCACAATTTTACCTGGCATCGCACCAATATAAGTACGACGGTGACCACGAATTTCAGCTTCATCACGCACGCCGCCAAGCGCCATACGGACAAATTCACGGCCAGTCGCTTTGGCAACAGATTCACCGAGTGAAGTTTTACCTACACCTGGAGGACCAACTAAGCACAGGATTGGACCACGAAGTTTTTTCACACGCGATTGAACAGCAAGGTATTCCACTATGCGGTCTTTCACGTCGTCTAAACCATAGTGATCGGCATCAAGAATATCTTGAGCTTTCGCAAGGTTAATGCTGACTTTGCTGGCTTTGTTCCACGGCGTATCTAAAATAACTTCTAGATAGTTACGCACTACAGCAGCTTCGCTCGAAGCAGGTTGCATTGCTTTTAGCTTACGGAACTCATTTTCAGCTTTTTTACGTACATGTTCAGGTAAATCGGCTTCAGCTAGACGTTTTTCAATTTCTGCAACGTCATCTTCAGCACCGCCATTCATGTCAGAAAGTTCACGTTGAATGACCTTCATTTTTTCATTTAAGAAGTATTCACGCTGATTCTTTTCCATTTGGCGTTTTACAGAATCATGTAAGGTTTGCTCAATTTGCTGTTCTTCTGACTGTTGTAATAAATAGGTCATGAGTTCAGCTAAATGTGCTTCAAATTCATCATGCTCTAAGAATTTTTGTTTGACATCAATATTCAAAGGCACGCGTGTTGCTACGAAGAATAATAATTGCAGTAAATCATCAATTTTATTGGCTGCTGCAATCAATTCACGTGCATTACGCAGTTTTGCTTCTGCATATTGAGCAAATAAGGTACGTAATTCTTCGACACGGTTATTCTGAGTTTCTGGGTCTACAGAAACCGTCATTGGGCTTAATGAATGCTCGGCAGTCAGGTAATCATCGGCATCGATAATTTTTTCTAACTTGGCACGATATAAGCCTTCAATCAGTACTTTTATACAGTTTTCATCATTCTCATGATTCACAACTTGCACAATCTTCGCGACAGTACCGTATTGATATAAATTGTCGTGATCAATTTCTTCTGTAAGCGAATCTTTTTGTGCAACTACGAATACAAGATTGTCACTGTCACGTGCGACATTGACTGCATTGATCGACTTTTCGCGACCCACAAACAGTGCAATTTGCATGTGAGGATATACAACCACATCTCGTAGCGCTAAAAGCGGTAATACGCTCGGAATTGTAGTTTCCAAGCTTTCTTCATTCATAATAATCTCAGACATGGGCACTCCTAATGAGTGACAACGGTGTTGCCATGTTTTTTATAGTGATGTGTATTTTTTAAATTACAAGGGTCATGCCAATTAAAATGTATAAAAAATGACTAAATATGTGATTTTTAAGTGTAACTCAGTGTCAAAAATATCAAATTAACGTTTGAAACTTAAAGTTTGAGATGGGCTAATAAAGCCATCTAGCGGTTGATCCCAATCTTCTCGGACTAAGGGATCTTGGATGAGTTGAAAATCGTGACCAAGCCCTAAACGGTAGGGTGTAGAGTGGGCTGTCGCTAATGTTTTATCGTAGAAGCCTCCCCCCATACCAATGCGTGTGCCGTACTTATCGCAAGCCAGCAAAGGCATGATTAAAAGGTCAAGATGAGAAACATGCTTCCCACGACTTGCCATTGGTTCTTTCATGCCGAGTGTGTGATGAGAAAAACGTTTATTGATGTACTGATGTAGTGAGATTTCAACCCAAACCAGTTGCTGATTCATGTTGCAAATCATGGGTAAATACACCTGTTTTTGGTGCGCAAAACAGTAGTGGATGAGCTTTTGAGTGTGAATTTCACCGAATGCATGTAAATACACGCCTATATGCTGACTGCGCTGAAAATGACTGAGTCTGATTAAACGCTGTAGGACTTGTTGTTCAGCTTGTCGTTGGGCCCATAGGTTTAGGCTACGACGCTGCTTGCGGAGTTGCTTACGAAGGCTGGTGGTGCTCAAAGTCATGATTCATTTCAAAGTAGCACAAAATTCTCAAGGCATTTTAACGCGTTCAAGCTTAAAAGTCCGAAAAAATAGGTTTTATCTTTTTTATATAAAGCGTTCCTTAAACACTAATTAGCTTAAGGAACGCATACTTATTTAAGGTTTTTTAATACCAAGAATTTGCACATCAACACGACGGTCTGCTTGTAAACAAGCTTTTAAGGCATTTCGATCTTGCACATCAAAACAACCATTGGTTACAGGCTGCGTTTCACCTGCTGAAGCGAAACTTAATTTGTCAGCAGCAATCCCTTGGTTCATTAAGTAATTTTTGACAGTCTGTGCACGTTGCAATGCAAGTTGCTGATTATATTGTTCACTGCCTAAACGGTCGGTATGGCCGGTGAGCTTAATCATATCAATACGTGCATATTGATTATTTAGTTTAGTCGCTAGTTCATTCAAGCTTGATTTACCAGCAGGAAGTAAATCGGTTAATTCCCCACCATTAAATTTAAATAAAGAATCGGCAGCTAAATTTATATTATCTAAACTCGGTTCAATCGGGTTTGTCACATTTTTTAGAGCATTATCTCTAATCGGACAGTTATTAATAATAGTGCCATCATTATTTAATATGATGGGCTTGCCGTTATTATCAATTGTAAGTAGTAAGTTATTCAAAATCGACTTTTCGTTTACACAATAGCTAACTGAATAATTTTCACAATTAGTTGTACAATTTTTCACTTTAAATTGGTATTCGCCTTCTTTTAAATAAAAATCAGCTGAATTATTAATATAAAAATCACCAGCTTTAAAGTCATCTATATAGAGTTTAGTTGCACATTTTTGGTCTTTAGTTTGATCATCTGCGCATAATTTTTCATCACGTTGAACATGTATTTTATATGTATCAATCGTATTGTTTTGAAACAACAAATTTTCCGGTTTTGCATACTTGTTTACGCCAGGAAAAGTTGAACATGCGGCAAGTGATGCGCTTAACGCAATGGCAGTGAAAGTCTTGTACATAATGAATTCCGAGTAATGCAATAAGGATAAATAATCGTCTAAATAATATTAAAAACATTATTTAAAGGAATATATTGAAAGAACTTTATTGAGGAAAAAATAACACTTTGTTAGACTCGTTACTAGATGTTACTAAATTAATAATGGCGAATTAATATGAAAGAATTGGTTATAGTTGACAAAATTACTCTGAATAAGGTCAGCTCACCCGCTAACCGTATTGTTTTGGAAGATGCATCAATAATTCAAACCAAATTACATAGAGAAGATGTTCAAGAATTTTTACAAGACGGTAATACATTAATAATTAAATTGAAAAATGGTGAAGTAATTACCATTGAGAATTTTTTTGCACAATATGAAGACGGTTTAGTTTCTGATTTAGTATTTGAAGATGATGAATGTGCATTCTTATGGTTCGATTTTACGAATGGTGTTGCGAGCTTTAAAGAAATTGCAGGTTTAGAAGTTTTATTACCACCAGTATCTTCTAGTTTTGGTGGGCTAGTACCGTGGTTAGTGGGTGGTGGTTTAGTTGCTGGCGGGATTGGTTTGGCTGGTGGTTCTGGTGGTAGCAGTTCATCAAAACCACCGGTAGAACGTCCACAAGTTGAAGTCAGCATTACGCCTGATGGCACGATTGTTTTGACTTATCCGAAGAATACCGATCCAACGTCTATTACGACCGATAAGATTATTGTCAAAGATCCAAATGGCAATGACATTGTGGTTGACTTTGGTACACCTGTGACTCAACCAGATGGTTCAATCACTGTAACCGGTAAAGTTCCTGAAGGTGTTGATGGTTCAATTACTGTCACTGTACCTGAAGGTTCATACGAAGATACCGCAGGTAACCCAGGTTTACCGGGTCAAGCCAATGGCGGTGAAGGTACACCAGTCGATACTGACCGTCCACAAGTTGAAGTGACTGTGACACCAAATGGTGACATCGTACTGACTTACCCAGATGACACCGATCCATCTTCAATCACCACTGATAAAATCATCGTCAAAGATCCAAATGGCAAAGACATCGTGGTTGAATTTGGTACACCTGTGACTCAACCAGACGGTTCAATCACTGTAACCGGTAAAGTTCCAGAAGGTGTTGATGGTTCAATTACTGTGACTGTACCAGAAGGTTCATACGAAGATACCGCGGGTAACCCTGGTTTACCGGGTCAAGCCAATGGTGGCGAAGGCACACCAGTCGATACTGACCGTCCACAAGTTGAAGTAAGCGTGACGCCAAATGGTGACATCGTACTGACTTATCCAGACGACACCGATCCATCTTCAATCACCACAGATAAAATCACGGTTAAAGATCCAACGGGTAAAGACATTATCGTTGACTTTGGTACACCTGTGACTCAACCAGATGGTTCAATCACTGTAACGGGTAAAGTACCTGTTGGTGTAGACGGCACGATTACTGTGACTGTACCTGAAAGTTCATATGAAGATACCACGGGTAATCCAGGTTTACCGGGTCAAGCCAATGGTGGTGAAGGTACACCAGT
>NZ_MVKX01000003.1 GCF_002018365.1 Acinetobacter amyesii | reverse complement strand
GTACTTTCTAAAGACGAAGGTGGTCGTCACACTCCATTCCTTAACGGTTACCGTCCACAGTTCTACTTCCGTACAACTGACGTAACTGGTGCGATCGCGCTTAAAGAAGGCGTAGAAATGGTTATGCCTGGTGACAATGTAGAAATGTCAGTAGAATTAATCCACCCAATCGCAATGGACGCTGGCTTACGCTTCGCGATCCGTGAAGGTGGCCGTACAGTTGGTGCGGGTGTTGTTTCTAAAGTAACTGCATAATATAATACAGTTATCTTTGTACAGATCGAGAGTTTCGACTCTCGATTTGCTCTGCAGGTCAGTAGTTCAATTGGTAGAGCGTCGGTCTCCAAAACCGAATGTTGGGGGTTCGAGTCCCTCCTGGCCTGCCAAATTTTTTTAAAAAGAAGCTTGATGCTGGCTCAACTGGTCATATAATAAGTCGCGAATCCTACGACGAGTACAAAAATGTCGAATGATAAATCGCGTGACGCATTAAGCGACGCGCCAATTCCTCAAAGAAATAATCCTGCTGAAGTTGTTAATTCTGGTTCCCCTTTAGACTATGTTCTGTGGGTTATCGCGTTGATTTTACTCGGTAGTTCTATGATGGTGAATCAACATTTGCCAGCATACTGGGCACCAGCGAATGATGTCTGGGTCCGTGTTGGGGTAATTTTGGCTTGTATCATCGTGGCTTTAGGTTTATTATACGCCACCCATCAAGGCAAAGGCTTTGTTCGATTGTTGAAAGATGCTCGAATTGAGTTACGTCGAGTGACTTGGCCAACCAAGCAAGAGACCATGACCACATCTTGGCAGGTACTTGCGGTAGTCTTAGTGGCATCTATTTTATTATGGTGCTTTGACTATGCTTTGAGCTGGTTAATGAAGTTTATTATCGGGTAAGAGAGCTATGAAACGTTGGTACATTATTCATGCCTATTCAGGCTATGAAAAACAAGTGTTACGCTCACTTAATGATCGAATCCAGCGTAGCGCTGTAGCCGATAGCTTTGGTGAAGTCCTTGTCCCTACTGAAGAAGTAGTGGAAATGAAGGATGGTAAGAAACGTAAATCAGAGCGTAAATTCTTTCCAGGCTATGTGTTAGTCGAAATGGAAATGAATGATGAAACTTGGCACATTGTTAAAGAATGTCCAAAAGTATTAGGTTTCATCGGTGGTACTGCAGAAAAACCTGCACCAATTACGCAAAAAGAAGCTGATGCGATTCTTGCACGTGTACGCAATACTGGCGAAGCACCTCGTCCTAAGACGATGTTTGAACCAGGTGAAGAATTACTCGTAATTGACGGTCCATTCACCGACTTTAAAGGCGTGGTGGAAGAGGTTCTATACGATAAGTCACGTTTAACGTTGACGATTAATGTATTTAATCGACCAACTCAGGTTGAACTGGAATTTCGCCAAGTCGAAAAATCAGTTTAATTTAACTTGGTTGATAAACGCCCGATTTGTTATGAATCGGGCATTGTTGTTGTAACGGTATCGTTACTTAAATGTATGGGGAGCCTAACGGCGTTAGTACCCAGAGGTAATTGAAATGGCTAAGAAGATTGACGGCTATATCAAGCTGCAAGTTCCAGCTGGTAAAGCAAATCCATCTCCACCGATTGGTCCTGCACTAGGTCAACGTGGTGTTAACATCATGGCATTCTGTAAAGAATTCAATGCTGCGACACAAAAAGTTGAAGCTGGTCTTCCAATTCCAGTAGTGATCACTGTGTACAACGACAAGTCGTTCACATTCATCATGAAAACTCCTCCTGCTGCGATTCTTCTTAAGAAAGCTGCGGGCATCCAAAAGGGTTCAGCTGTACCTAACAAAACTAAAGTTGGTAAGTTGACTCGCGCTCAATTAGAAGAAATTGCGACTACTAAAGAACCAGATCTTACTGGTGCTGATTTAGACGCACGTGTACGTACCATTGCTGGTTCTGCGCGTTCTATGGGCTTGGAAGTGGAGCTATAAGACATGGCTAAATTAACTAAACGTCAAAAAGCCATTGTTGCTGCTGTTGAAGCTAACAAAGTTTACACTTTGGAAGAAGCAGTTGCAGTTCTTAACGGCCTTCCAGCAGTAAAATTCAAAGAATCTTTGGATGTTGCTGTAAACCTAGGTGTTGATCCTCGTAAATCTGACCAAGTTGTTCGTGGCGCGACTACACTTCCTGCAGGTACTGGTAAAACTGTACGTGTAGCTGTGTTTGCTCAAGGCGCTGCTGCTGAAGCTGCTAAAGCTGAAGGCGCGGACGTTGTTGGTTTTGATGATCTTGCTGAAAGCATCCAAGCGGGTAACCTTGACTTTGACGTAGTAATTGCAGCTCCGGATGCAATGCGCGTTGTTGGTAAGTTAGGTACGATTCTTGGTCCACGTGGCTTAATGCCAAACCCTAAAGTGGGTACTGTAACTCCTGACGTAGCTTCTGCTGTTAAAAACGCGAAAGCTGGTCAAGCACGTTACCGTGTAGACAAAGCGGGTATTATCCACGCTGCGATCGGTCAAGTAGGTTTCACTGCTGAAGCTGTTCGTTCAAACGTTGAAGCTCTTGTAGCTGACCTTAAGAAAGCAAAACCTGCTACTTCTAAAGGTGTTTACATCCAAAAGATCACTTTAAGCTCAACTATGGGTCCTGGTCTTGTTGTTGATGTGGCAAACGTTTCTAAATAAGTTTCGACTTATTACAGAATTTTAAAGCCCT
The DNA here is from genome assembly GCF_002018365.1 of Acinetobacter amyesii. Taxonomy (GTDB): domain Bacteria; phylum Pseudomonadota; class Gammaproteobacteria; order Pseudomonadales; family Moraxellaceae; genus Acinetobacter; species Acinetobacter amyesii. Next base: position 345,800 of record NZ_MVKX01000003.1, on the reverse strand, counting down.
GAGTAATATTTAAAGCGCTGCTTTAAATATTACGCAAGAAACGCTCCGTCGTATATTGCGTGATTCAGGCAAACTTTGAATTGATAAATTTAGATTTATCAGCGTCAAAGACCTCAGGCGAGGGGAGTTTTATGCTTTCTTCTTAATAGCCCAGCCTGAGTAGACGCGGTGGTGTGATTTGTTCCTCCTCCGCGTGTTGGTTCAGTGATGAGCTAACGAATTGGGAGTGCATCTGTATAGGTGCATAAATCACCGTTAGGAGGTTTTACAATGGCTCTTCTTATCGAAGGCAAAAAACAGATCGTAGCTGAAGTAACTGAAGTTGCTTCTACTGCGTATGCTGCTGTTGTTGCTGACTATCAAGGTTTAACTGTTGAGCAATTAACTGCTCTACGTGTTGAAGCTCGTAAACTAGGTGTTGCTACTCGCGTAGTTCGTAACACTTTGGCTAAACGTGCTCTTCAAGATACTCAATTCAATATCTTGAGCGACAACCTTGTTGGCCCAACAATCTTAGCTTTCTCAACTTCTGAAGACGACATGGGCGCAGCTGCTCGTTTGTTCGAAGAATTTGCTAAAACTAATAAAGCATTTGAACTTAAAGCTGCTGCATTTGACGGTAAAGTTTATCAAGGTGCTGAAGTTAGCGTTATCGCTAACCTTCCAAACCAAGAGAAAGCGCTTACTATGCTTGCAAGCGTTCTTCAAGCTCCTATTTCGAAATTGGGTCGCCTTATTACTGCGCTCAAAGAGAAAAACGAGTCAGAAGCTGCTTAAGCTTAAATCAATTTACACACCATTCAATACCCATTTGGAGTTACTCTCATGGCTTTAACAAACGAAGAAATCTTAAACGCAGTTGCTGAAAAAACTGTTCTTGAACTTGTTGAACTTATTTCTGCTTTCGAAGAAAAATTCAACGTATCTGCTGCTGCTGTAGCAGTTGCTGCTGCTCCTGGCGCTGCTGGTGCTGCTGCTGAAGAACAATCAGAATTCAACGTTGAGTTGACTTCTTTCGGTGCTAACAAAGTTGCTGTAATTAAAGCAGTTCGTGAAGCTACTGGCCTTGGTCTTAAAGAAGCTAAAGATCTTGTTGAAAGCGCTCCTTCAGTTCTTAAAGAAGGCGTTTCTAAAGAAGAAGGCGAAGAACTTAAGAAAAAACTTGAAGAAGCTGGTGCTACAGTTACACTTAAGTAATCTTAAGGGGAGTCGATTTTTTTATAATCGGCTCCAAAAAATGGCTGGTGGCCCTTGGGTCATCAGCCTTTTTGCGTTACAATAATCGGCTCGATTTTTGTTTGCATGATATAAAAATCATACAAATTAAAAATAATTTATAAAACCAAACGCTTACCAATATTTTTCAGTAAAAAAATATTGTTAAGCGTTTTAATACCACTAAAAATTGCAGCATTTGTGAAAGTGGTGGCCATATCGGCCTGCGTAATTCCTTCTAAGTTCGTTCTGCAGGCGGACTTAGTTTACTTTCCGAGGACTCCAGATGGCATACTCATATACCGAAAAGAAACGGATCCGTAAGAATTTTGGTAAATTGCCCAAGGTAATGGATGTTCCGTACTTGCTCGCGATTCAAGTCGACTCGTACCGAACTTTCCTTCAAGACGGCAAAACTCCAAAAAACCGCGAAGATATCGGTCTCCAAGCCGCATTTCGTTCAGTTTTTCCTATTGAAAGTTATTCTGGCAATGCTGCTTTAGAATTTGTTGAGTATAGTCTTGGTAAGCCTGAATTTGATGTGCGCGAATGTATTCTTCGTGGCTCAACTTATGCGGCGCCAATGCGTGTAAAAATTCGTCTGATCATTAAAGATCGCGAAACTAAAACAATCAAAGATGTGCGTGAGCAAGAAGTCTACATGGGTGAAATGCCACTTATGACAGACAACGGTACCTTTGTGATCAATGGTACTGAGCGTGTAATCGTATCTCAATTACACCGTTCACCAGGTGTATTCTTTGACCACGATAAAGGCAAAACTCACTCTAGCGGTAAAGTTCTTTATTCTGCTCGTATCATTCCTTACCGTGGTTCATGGTTAGACTTTGAATTCGATGCAAAAGATCTTGTATATGTTCGTATTGACCGTCGTCGTAAATTACTTGCGACTGTTGTGCTTCGTGCCTTGGGTTATAACAACGAACAAATCCTAGACATGTTCTACGAAAAAGTACCTGTATATCTTGATATGGGTAGCTATCAAATTGACTTGGTTCCAGAACGTCTACGTGGCGAAATGGCACAGTTTGATATCGTGGGTACAGACGGTAAAACAATTGTTGAACAAGGTAAACGTATTAACGCGCGCCATGTTCGTCAAATGGAAGCAGCAGGTCTTGAAAAACTTTCTGTTCCTGATGAATACCTATATGAACGTATCGTTGCTGAAGATGTAACGTTACGTGATGGCGAAGTTGTTGCGGCAAATACCGTACTTAGCCATGAAATTATGGTGAAATTGGCTGAAGGCGGCGTTAAACAATTCAACGTACTTTATACCAATGACATCGACCGTGGTCCATTCATTGCGGACTCTTTACGTGCAGATACTACAACTGGTCGTGAAGAAGCACTTGTAGAAATCTACAAAGTGATGCGTCCGGGTGAGCCACCAACAAAAGAAGCTGCTGAAAACTTATTCAACAACTTATTCTTCTCTTCTGAACGTTATGACTTATCACCAGTAGGTCGTATGAAGTTCAACCGTCGTTTGGGTCGTCCTTACGAAGTGGGTACGGATCAGAAGTCTCGTGAAGTTGAAGGTATTCTTTCGAACGAAGACATCACTGATGTATTGAAAACATTAGTTGAAATCCGTAACGGTAAAGGTGAAGTCGACGATATCGATCACTTGGGTAACCGTCGTGTTCGCTCTGTTGGTGAAATGACAGAAAACCAATTCCGTGTTGGTCTAGTTCGTGTTGAACGTGCTGTTAAAGAACGTTTATCTCAAGCTGAAACTGATAACTTGTCTCCGCAAGATTTAATCAATGCGAAACCAGTTGCTGCTGCAATCAAAGAATTCTTTGGTTCAAGCCAGTTGTCTCAGTTCATGGACCAAAACAACCCGTTGTCTGAAATTACACACAAACGTCGTGTATCAGCATTGGGCCCAGGTGGTTTGACTCGTGAGCGTGCGGGCTTCGAAGTACGTGACGTACATCAAACTCACTACGGTCGTGTATGTCCAATTGAGACTCCTGAAGGTCCAAACATTGGTTTGATCAACTCACTTTCTGTTTATGCGAAATGTAATAACTTCGGTTTCTTGGAAACTCCATACCGTAAAGTTGTTGATGGTCGTGTAACGGATGACGTTGAATACCTTTCTGCGATTGAAGAAGTAGGTACTGTGATTGCACAGGCCGATTCTGGTATCGATAAAGACGGTAACTTAACTGAAGAATTCGTATCTGTACGTCACCAAGGTGAATTCGTACGTATTCCACCAGAAAAAGTAACGCATATGGATGTATCTGCTCAGCAGGTTGTATCTGTAGCAGCATCACTTATTCCGTTCCTTGAACACGATGATGCCAACCGTGCATTGATGGGTTCAAACATGCAGCGTCAGGCTGTTCCTACTTTACGTGCTGACAAACCGCTTGTTGGTACAGGTATGGAAGCAAACGTAGCGCATGACTCGGGTGTGTGTGTACTTGCGAAACGTGGTGGTCGTATTGAGTTTGTTGATGCTTCTCGTGTCGTTATTCGTGTAAACGAAGAAGAGATGGTGGCAGGCGAAGCAGGTGTAGATATCTACAACCTGATCAAATACACTCGTTCGAACCAAAATACATGTATCAACCAAAACGTTGTTGTACGTTTAGGTGACAAAGTTGCACGTGGTGACGTTCTTGCTGATGGTCCATCAACAGATGGCGGTGAATTGGCATTGGGTCAAAACATGCGTGTAGCGTTCATGACTTGGAACGGTTACAACTACGAAGACTCGATCTTACTTTCAGAGCGTGTACTTCAAGAAGATCGTTTAACGTCTATCCACATCCAAGAGCTTTCATGTGTTGCACGTGATACCAAATTGGGTGCTGAAGAAATCACAGCGGATATCCCGAACGTGGGTGAAGCTGCACTTTCTAAATTGGATGAATCAGGTATCGTTTATATCGGTGCTGAAGTAACTGCTGGTGACATTCTTGTAGGTAAAGTAACGCCTAAAGGTGAAACGCAGTTAACTCCGGAAGAAAAATTGCTTCGTGCAATCTTCGGTGAAAAAGCGGCAGACGTAAAAGACTCTTCATTACGCGTATCTTCATCTGTGAAAGGTACTGTAATTGACGTTCAAGTATTTACACGTGACGGTCTTGAAAAAGACGAACGTGCTCAAGCAATTGAGAAAGCACAACTTGATGCTTACCGTAAAGACTTGAAAGAAGAATACAAAATCTTTGAAGAAGCTGCTCGTGAACGTATTGTTCGTCTATTGAAAGGTCAAGAATCTAACGGTGGCGGTACAACTAAACGCGGTGACAAATTAACTGAAGAGTTATTGTCTGGTCTTGAGTTGGTTGATCTTATTGAAATCCAACCAGTCGACGAAGCGATTGCTGAACGTTTAACTCAAATTCAAGTGTTCTTGAAAGAGAAGAGCCTTGAAATTGATGAGAAATTTGCAGAGAAAAAACGCAAATTGTCTACGGGTGATGAACTAACAACTGGTGTATTGAAAGTTGTTAAAGTTTACTTGGCTGTAAAACGTCGCATCCAACCGGGTGATAAAATGGCGGGTCGTCACGGTAACAAAGGTGTTGTATCAAACATCTTGCCTGTAGAAGACATGCCACACGATGCAAACGGTGTTCCAGTTGATGTTGTACTTAACCCACTGGGTGTACCATCACGTATGAACGTGGGTCAGATTCTTGAAACTCACTTAGGTATGGCAGCTAAAGGTCTTGGCGATCAAATCGACAAGATGATGAAAGAGCAACGTACTGTACTTGAGCTTCGTGATTTCTTAGACAAGATTTACAACAAAGTTGGTGGCGAACAAGAAGATCTTGATAGCTTGACTGATGAAGAAATCTTGGTGCTTTCAGGTAACTTGCGTAAAGGTGTTCCTTTAGCAACACCAGTATTTGATGGTGCTGAAGAATCACAAATTAAAGAATTGTTAGAACTTGGTGGCATTTCACGTACTGGTCAAACAGTATTGTATGATGGTCGTACAGGTGAATGTTTTGACCGTCCAGTAACTGTAGGTTACATGTACATGTTGAAACTGAACCACTTGGTTGACGACAAGATGCATGCGCGTTCTACTGGTTCTTACTCTCTAGTAACTCAACAGCCGCTTGGTGGTAAAGCACAATTCGGTGGTCAGCGTTTCGGTGAGATGGAAGTATGGGCACTCGAAGCTTACGGTGCAGCATACACACTTCAAGAAATGCTTACTGTGAAGTCGGATGACGTTGAAGGTCGTACCCGTATCTATAAGAACATTGTAGATGGTAACCATTACATGGACCCAGGTATGCCTGAATCGTTCAACGTATTGACCAAAGAGATCCGTTCTTTAGGTATCAACATTGAACTGAAAAATGGTGACTAATTAGTTCCATTGAATCTCCCTTGCGAAGCAGTGCTTCTCACCTCTTTAATCAAGAGGGGCAAGGGGGATTTCTCAGTTAAAAAACAATATTTGTGACCCAGTTGTGAAGTGAAAATCTCCACAACACACGGAGAAAAAAATTGAAAGACTTGCTCGATATCATGCGCAAAAAGACGGATTCAGACGGTCATGCTCCTGTAGAGTTTGATCGCATCCGTATTGGTCTTGCGTCACCAGAAATGATTAAGTCGTGGTCTCATGGTGAAGTTAAAAAGCCTGAAACCATTAACTACCGTACGTTCAAACCTGAACGTGATGGTTTATTCTGTGCCAAAATCTTTGGTCCGGTAAAAGATTACGAATGCTTGTGTGGTAAATACAAGCGTATGAAATACAAAGGCGTCATTTGTGAAAAATGTGGCGTTGAAGTAACAACTGCAAAAGTACGTCGTGAGCGTATGGGTCATATTGACCTTGCTTCTCCAGTTGCACATATTTGGTTCTTGAAATCACTTCCTAGCCGTATTGGTCTGCTTTTAGACATGACTTTACGTGATATCGAACGTGTATTGTATTTCGAATCATACGTTGTAACTGACCCAGGTATGACTCCACTTGAGAAATACCAACTTCTAAACGATGAAGAATACTTCACTGCTTTAGAAGAACACGGTGATGAATTCACTGCGAAAATGGGTGCAGAAGCAGTTCAAGATTTGTTGAAAGACATCGATCTTGAAGCTGAAATTTCACGTCTTCGTGAAGAAATTCCAAATACAACTTCAGAAACGAAGCTTAAAAAAGCCTCTAAACGTCTGAAATTGATGGAAGCGTTCAAAGAGTCGAACAACAAACCAGAATGGATGGTGATGAATGTACTTCCAGTACTTCCACCTGATCTTCGTCCGTTGGTTCCTCTAGAAGGTGGTCGTTTTGCGACTTCTGACTTGAACGATCTTTACCGTCGTGTAATCAACCGTAACAACCGTTTAAAACGTCTTCTAGACCTTGCTGCACCAGACATTATCGTACGTAACGAAAAACGTATGTTACAAGAGTCTGTAGATGCATTGCTTGATAACGGTCGTCGTGGTCGCGCAATTACCGGTTCGAACAAACGTCCTCTTAAATCTTTGGCAGACATGATCAAAGGTAAACAAGGTCGTTTCCGTCAAAACTTATTGGGTAAACGTGTCGATTACTCTGGTCGTTCGGTAATTACTGTAGGTCCGACTTTACGTCTGCACCAATGTGGTCTTCCGAAAAAAATGGCGCTTGAATTATTCAAACCATTCATTTTCGCGAAACTACAAGCATCTGGCCAAGCGACAACCATTAAAGCTGCGAAGAAAATGGTTGAGCGTGAAACTCCAGAAGTTTGGGACGTACTTGCTCACGTAATTCGTCAACATCCAGTGATGTTGAACCGTGCACCTACACTTCACCGTTTGGGTCTTCAAGCATTTGAACCGACCCTGATTGAAGGTAAAGCAATCCGTCTTCACCCGTTAGTTTGTGCGGCATTTAACGCCGACTTCGACGGTGACCAAATGGCGGTACACGTACCATTAACACTTGAAGCTCAGTTAGAAGCTCGTGCGTTAATGATGTCAACAAACAACATTCTTTCTCCTGCGAACGGTGAGCCAATCATCGTACCGTCTCAGGACGTTGTCTTAGGCTTGTACTACATCACTCGTGATGCGATCAATGCCAAAGGTGAAGGCATGGTGTTTGCGGATACTGACGAAGTAAACCGTGCACTTGCAACAGGTCAAGTTGATTTACACGCTCGCGTAAAAGCACGTGTACACCAAACAGTCATTGACGAAAATGGTAACCGTGAACAACAAACCATTGTTGTAGACACAACTCCAGGTCGTTGTTTACTTTGGGAAGTTGTACCTGAAGGTATGGATTTCCAACAAATCAACGTTGAGATGACGAAAAAGAACATCTCTAAATTGATCAACTCTTGCTACCGTAAATTAGGTCTTAAAGATACTGTTATCTTCGCTGACCAATTGATGTACTTGGGCTTCCGTCAAGCGACTCACTCAGGTGTGTCTGTTGGTATGGAAGACATGTTGATTCCGCCACAAAAACAAGCAATTATCGAAAAAGCTGAAGTTGAAGTTCGCGAAATTGAACAACAATTCGAGCAAGGTTTCGTAACTGCCGGCGAACGTTATAACAAAGTTGTCGATATTTGGGCACGTACAAACGACCAAGTAGCGAAAGCGATGATGGACAACTTGTCTTTCACAACTGTAAAAAACAAACAGGGTGAAGACGAGAAACAAAAATCATTCAACTCGATCTACATGATGTCTGACTCAGGTGCCCGTGGTTCGGCAGCTCAGATTCGTCAGTTAGCGGGTATGCGTGGTTTGATGGCGAAACCAGATGGTTCGATCATTGAAACGCCAATTAAAGCGAACTTCCGTGAAGGTTTGACCGTACTTCAGTACTTCATTTCAACACACGGTGCACGTAAAGGTTTGGCCGATACTGCATTGAAAACTGCGAACTCAGGTTACTTGACTCGTCGTTTGGTTGACGTTGCACAAGACTTGGTAATTACTGAGCCAGATTGTGGTACTTTCGACGGTCTTGTAATGACTCCGTTCATTCAAGGTGGCGATGTCATCGAGAACTTAGGTACTCGAGTATTGGGTCGTGTACTTGCTGAAGATGCGAAGAAACCAGGTTCGGATGATGTGATTCTTCCACGTAATACATTAATCGACGAAAAACTTGCAAACTACTTAGAAGAGCAAGGTGTCGATGAAGTGAAAGTACGTTCAGTTGTAAACTGTGAATCTACTTTCGGTGTATGTGCGAAATGTTACGGTCGTGACCTTGCTCGCGGTCACTTGGTGAATCCAGGTGAATCTGTGGGTGTAATGGCTGCTCAATCAATTGGTGAGCCAGGTACACAGTTAACAATGCGTACGTTCCACGTGGGTGGTGCTGCGAGCCGAACTTCTGCTGCTAACAGCGTACAAGTTCGTAACAAAGGTACAGTACGTTTCCACAATGTGAAAACAGTACAACACGCTAAAGGTCACTTGGTATCAACTTCACGTTCAGGTGAAATCGGTATTGCGGATGATATCGGTCGTGAGCGCGAACGTTATAAGATTCCTTACGGTGCGTCTATCTTGTTGAAAGATGGCGAAGCTGTAGAAGCTGGCGGTATCGTAGCGACTTGGGATCCACATACACATCCATTGGTTACCGAAGTTGCAGGTAAAGTACGTTTCAGCCAAATCGCTGATGGCGTAACTGTGACATCGAAAACTGATGATGCAACAGGTATGACTACAATCGAAATCTTACCAGTGACTTCACGTCCTGCGTCAGGTAAAGATATGCGTCCAGCGGTTGTATTAGATACAACTGATGGTGGCGAACAGTTCTACTTCTTGCCACAAAATACGATTCTGACTGTTCGTGATGGCGAAACAATTGGTGTCGGTGACGTTATCGGTCGTGTACCACAAGAATCTTCACGTACTCGTGATATTACCGGTGGTCTTCCACGCGTAGCTGACTTGTTCGAAGCACGTAAACCGAAAGAACACGCGATCCTTGCTGAAATTTCAGGTATCGTAAGCTTCGGTAAAGAGACCAAAGGTAAGAACCGTCTTGTGATTACTCCGGATGATGGCTCTGAGATTTACGAAGAGCTAATTCCGAAATGGCGTACCATTAACGTGTTCGAAGGCGAACATGTAAACCGTGGTGAAACCATTTCTGATGGTCCGCAAAATCCACACGACATCTTACGTTTGAAAGGCGAAGTTGCGCTTACAAACTACATCGTGAACGAAGTTCAAGACGTATACCGTCTACAAGGTGTAAAAATCAACGACAAGCATATTGAAGTTATCGTACGTCAAATGCTTCGTAAAGTTGAAATCACTGACGGTGGTGATACAAGCTTCATCAAAGGCGAACAAGTGGAATACATCCGCGTTGTTCAAGAAAACCAAGCTGTGGCAGCTCAGAACAAGTTCCCAGCGAAGTATGAACGTCAATTGATGGGTATCACGAAGGCATCGCTTTCTACTGATTCGTTCATCTCTGCTGCATCGTTCCAGGAAACAACACGTGTGTTAACTGAAGCTGCTGTAACAGGTAAAGAAGATGAATTACGTGGTCTGAAAGAAAACGTAGTTGTAGGTCGTCTGATCCCAGCGGGTACAGGTTTGGCATACCACTTAGAACGTCGTCGTCAAGAGTCTGAAGCTGCAGAGCTTGAGCTTCACAATGACTTCTCTGATGTAGATCAAGCGTTAAGCCAAGCATTTAGCGATGAATTTAATGGTCTTTAATTAGCCCTTAAATCATTCCAAAAAAGCCACCTTCGGGTGGCTTTTTTTATGCGGACGAATTGAAAATTAAAGCTTTCCTAATATTGAATTATTTCCTATAGTAAAAATAGAACATAACAAATCTCTTGATTTTTAAACTTAAACATAACGGGGTCTTTTGATGAAATTCACACAGCAAGTATTCGCAGTTTCTGCATTATTCAGCTCATTGACAGCGATTGCTGCACCCATGCCCAATTCGATTGTGGTAGAAGATAAAGCTGTGGTTCCAGTACTAAAAACAGAAGTGATTCGCCGTGTTGCAGGTCAAGAACCTGTACGCCAAGTGACTGCAACAGTGTTAGAAATGACCAATAAAGGTCAGGATATCGTGGCACGTGAAATTGAACTTTCAGACCACCAAAGTGATTTTTCTGAAAAGAAACTATCTATTCCAGTACTACAACGTGGTGGTGTCATCGTCCCAACTTCTAAAATTGAAACCAAGACTACGGTGAAACAGGACGGTCAGATTATTCGTCAAAACACCAATATTGATGCAGAAGGTGTAGAGTTTAAGAAAGGGCAAGACCCGATTAAACGCACGCTAAAACTAGATCAAGCAACTGATCCAGAAAGCAAAGCCAAACTCTCTCATGCTGTGCTGACTGAAAATGGTGAAACCACAAAAGATTTGATGATTTTGGATGAAAATCCTGAGTGATTCGTGAGCGATTAGACCTGGTTTTTTACAAAATGCAGCATTTATGCTCCAAGCCGTAACAAGCTATGTTTAATTGTTTCATACAATGGTTTTAGAATCATAGGTATTGAAGAAGACAAGGAACATCACAATGAAAAAAGTAATGAGCGTATGCGCAGTCGCAATGATGTCGACCCTAATGCTTGCTGGTTGTGAAAGCATGTCACCAAAAGAACAACGTATTGGTGCAGCCGCTTTAGGTGGTGCCATTGGTGGTGGTGTGGGTAATAACGTCGGTGGTGGTGTAGGTGCCGCTGTTGGTGGTGGTGCTGGTGCAGCTGTCGGTAGTAAAACTCAAAACGGTTCAAACCGAAATGCCACATATAGTGGTGTAGGTGGTGCGATTGGTTCTGCAGTCGGTAAAAGTATCTTTGGTGGTAACACCGGTGCTGCGATTGGTGGTGCAATCGGTGGTGGCGCAGGTGCTGCAATTGAGCAAAATCGCTAATCCAATCCGATAAAATTGAATGAAAAGGCGCTTAAAGATAAGCGCCTTTTTTATTTGCGTGGACGGGGTTGCTTGCGACGAATGTATAGGGTTTTTTGAACTTCAGCGATACGTAAGCCTGCTTCATCAAAAATATTTAAGCTATAGTTCCGTAGTACAGGTGCATGGTTATCTGCTAAGTTTTTAATATGGTTGATTTCATTTGGGTCGAGCTGGATGTCAGCATATACCGTTCCACGGCCAGGGGATAAAAATTGGATATTTGCGGCTTTGTCCCACACGATATAACGTGAGCCCAGGTGATGCATCAAAATCAACATATAAAATGGGTCAACCATTGAATAAAGACTACCGCCAAAATGTACACCGACGATATTTTGATTTTTACGAGTTAATGGCATTTTGACGCGAATGTGATAATTGGCGAGATCAATTTTATCAATCGAAATGCCAGCACCTTTATAAGGGGCATAATGATTGAGTAAGAATTTAGAGACAATAGGCATTGTCATTATTTTCTGGATTATGCTCATACTGGGTCAATTTTTTTTTATGCTGAACTTAGCATACTAAATGAGTTTCAAAACTGTGGCATTGATCACATTGCCCATGTTCACAAATAAAACGTCAATTCGATGGAATCGATAAAAGGACAAGAAGAATGCAACCACTAAATACGCAATGGGTGAATACCACAGATCAACAACGGCTCTATGTGAAGACATGGGGTGATGAAACCAAGCCGGCATTGGTTTTGGTTCATGGTTATCCTGATAATCAGGAAGTATGGGAACCGGTTATTGAACATCTTATTAATGAATTTTATATCGTCACCTATGATGTGCGAGGTGCAGGGCAGTCCTCTGTGCCCCGGAAAGTACGAGATTACCGTTTAGAACAACTTTCACTTGATTTGGATAGTGTGACGCAAGCGGTATTAGGCGAGCGTAGTTTTCACCTAGCTGCGCATGACTGGGGTTCAATTCAATCTTGGGAGTCGGTCACAGAAGCAAAGTTTAGATCGCGTATTTTGTCTTATTCAACCATATCTGGGCCATGCTTAGACCATGCTGCATTTTGGATGCGTGAGCAATTCGAACAACAAAAATCTAAGTTCTTTAAACAAATGACCAAGTCATGGTATATCGCCGTCTTCCAATTGCCTTTGTTGGCACCCACTGTTTGGAACTTTTTTAATCCAGAACGTTGGGGCAAAGTTTTAACCCGTTTAGAACGTACGCCAAACTTACCATCCAATCCAAATATTCAGCATGACGGTAAATATGGCATCGGCTTATATCGTGCGAATTTTATTCCACGTTTAACTCGCCCACGTCAGCGACTTGCAATTTGTCCGGTACAGGCCATTGTTTTGAAATACGACAATTTTGTCAGCCCTGAATTAATTGATGAATTACCAAAATGGGTTGAGGATTTATCAGTGGTGACATTAGATGCAAACCATTGGGCAATCTTGAGTCAGCCGCAGCAGATCGCGACACTTTTAAGCAAGTATATTCAGCAATTGAAATAGGCCATGACTGACGTAAACAGTTAGATGCTGATTTGTGAAAATGATGAATACCGCGCAATTTACAGTTTCAGTTTTTTTAATCTGCTAAAATGCGTTTTTTATTTTCTTACTATCTAATTCATGAATGCAGTCGTCATTGCGATTCTAGTGATGTTTATTTTGTCACTGGCACGCGTTTCCGTTGTCTTTACATTAGTAATTTCAGCAATCGTTGGTGGTTTGGTGGCAGGGTTAAGCCTTCCAGATACTGTTTCCGCTTTTAATGATGGTTTGGGTAAAGGTGCTGAAGTTGCATTGACCTATGCGATTCTGGGGGCTTTTGCTTTAGCACTTTCTAAGTCTGGTCTTCCAGACTTATTGGCGCATAAATTAATTGGCATCTTGGGTAAAGAAGTCAGTCATGCTCAAGCCAGCAAAGTTAAATATCTGTTATTTAGTATTTTATTGATTGCTGCAATCTGTTCGCAAAACGTAATTCCTGTTCATATTGCCTTTATTCCAGTATTGATTCCGCCACTGCTTAAAGTGATGAATCATTTAAATCTTGACCGACGTGCAGCAGCCTGTGTGCTGACCCTAGGCTTGGTGGGTACTTATATCTTTATCCCTTCAGGTTTTGGTGCGATTTTCCTTGAACAAATTTTGATGGGAAATATCAACAAAATTGGCGCTGAATATGGCCTACAAGTTGAACGTTGGATGATGCCTGCAGGCATGGCGATTTCTGTACTGGGTATGGTGATTGGTGCCTTGATTGCGGTATTTATTAGTTATCGTAAGCCACGTTATTATCAAGATCGAAGCGTTAAAGCTGTTACTACGATTGATTTAGATAAACCGATTCGTGCTAATCAGCAGAATTTAGAAGAAGATGCAGAAGATCTGAAAGTTGAAGCTTCAAAAGCACCAAGTATCTCTAAAATGACCATGATCATGGCGATTTTAGCGGTGGTTTTAACCTTCTTGGTACAACGCTTCTCAGGTTCAATGATGCTCGGTGGGTTGGTCGGTTTTGCGATTTTATCTGCTGCAGGAATTTTCAAATGGCGTGAAGCGGATGACATCTTTGTTCAAGGGATGCGCATCATGGCGTTGGTCGGCTTTATCATGATTTCTGCCGAAGGTTTTGCATCTGTGCTGACAGCGACAGGCGATATCAATAACTTAGTGAACAGTATTGTCGAGATTATTGGCGGTAATAAAGCTCTTGCTGCATTCCTGATGTTGTTTACAGGTCTATTCGTGACGATTGGTATTGGCTCATCATTTTCGAGTGTACCTGTACTTGCAGTGATTTATATTCCCTTGTGCGTACAGTTTGGTTTCTCACCATTGGCGACTGTCGCGATGATTGGTACAGCAGCTGCTTTGGGTGATGCTGGTTCTCCTGCATCTGACTCGACCTTAGGACCTACAGCTGGTTTGGGGATTGATGGTCAACACGACCATATTTGGGATACCGTTGTACCAACATTCATCCACTTCAATATTCCGCTGCTAATCTTTGGTTGGATTGCGGTTATGGTACTTTGATTTTTCAAAGATGAATAAAAAAGGCGATTATATAATCGCCTTTTTTGTTATTTAATTCTGATTGATTTGGTTGGATTAAAATAATTAATTTTATTAATTCTGATTAAAAAGGTTGGTATATTATGAATAATAAATTAATTATAATGGTGAAAATATAAAACCAACCGTTGCACTAAGATTAAAATAAATATATATAATTAATAATAACTTATATAATAATGTAAAAATTTATAAAATAATAATGTTGCATAATTTTAATACTAATGTTTAATATTAATTATTCATTCTAGAAGGTTGCTTTAAAATGTTAAAACAAGCTGCTCTTATTGCATTATTGGGTATGTCTGCTTCAGCGATGGCTGGTCAATGGCAGGTTAAAGTTGGTGCTTCTGTACTTGCTCCAACTAGTGATACAGACACTGCCTTGGGCACTGTAAAAGCAGATAATGAATATGCATTCACACCGTCTGTAGAATATTTCTTTAATGATAATATTTCAGCGGAATTATTATTGGCTACTCCAATCGGTCATGACGTGCTTTTGGATGGTGATAAAGCTGCGAAAATTAAGCATCTTCCACCAACAATTACTGCAAAATATAACTTTAAAAACTCAACACGCTTCACACCGTATATTGGTGTAGGTGGTACAGCATTTGTTGCGTGGGATGAATCTGGCGCGGCTAAAAATGTAAAAGAAGATTTTGGTTTTGCAGGTCAAGTCGGCTTTAATTACCAGCCAGCTGATGCGAAAAACTGGGGTGTATATTTCGATGCTCGCTATGCTCAATTAAGCCCTGAAGTGACTTTAATTGATGAATTAGGTGGCGGTAAATTCGATTTAGATATCGATCCAATGGTGTATACAATTGGTTATAGCTACAAATTCTAAGCTGTAGCTGATCTTAAAACCCTGCCTAATGGCAGGGTTTTTTTATACAGCATATTCCATTCATCAGTTGATCGAATTGAACAAATAGGCAATAGAAAATTTAGGTGGAACTGTTAGAGTCGAAATAAATCAGCAAGTTGGATGAAGAGAAAAGACGATGAAAAAAATTATTCAGGGTATGCTGGTCTTGGGCAGTGCTTATTTTATTTCGACAAGTTATGCCGCAAGTTTTGATTGTAAAAAGGCGAAAACCATTACCGAACATGCGGTTTGTGATAACCGTAGTATTAATGATGCCGATGTCAAAATGGCAACAACCTATACGATTATTCGTCATTTGGTTCCCATGGGGACGCGTGGCGCAATTCAAGATCAACAAATAAAATGGCTACAACTACGTGATCAGTGCCGTGACAATGTCAGTTGTTTGAGTGATGTATATAAAATGCGACAGCAAAAACTAGATCTTTACATGGACCGTGTGTATAAGCAGGGGCCATTTTAAACATTAAAAATGAGCGCGATGCTGTGAAATTTTTTCACTCAGCCTATTGAAAAATAGTGAAGTCCCTCCATTCATATAGCATTCAATCGTAATACATAATATGAACGGAGAGACGGATGAGCGAACAAAATTCTCAAAAACATAGCTTCCAAGCAGAAGTAGCTCAGTTACTACATTTGGTAACGCATTCTTTATATTCCAATCCAGAAATTTTCTTACGTGAGTTGGTGTCCAATGCTTCGGATGCATGTGACAAACTCCGTTTTGAAGGGATTAATCATCCTGAATATTATGAAAACGATCCTGAGCTACATGTCCGTATCAGCCTAGACAAAACCAATAACACCCTGACCATTTCCGATAATGGTATTGGTATGAACCAACAAGAAGCCATTGATCACCTAGGTACCATTGCCAAGTCAGGAACCAAAGACTTTATGTCAAAACTGACTGGAGATCAAAAATCAGATGCACAGTTGATTGGCCAGTTTGGTGTAGGCTTTTATTCAGGCTTTATTGTTGCTGAAAAAATTACCGTTGAATCACGTCGTGCAGGCACTGACGCATCTGAAGGTGTGCGTTGGGTGAGTGAAGGTACAGGCGAGTTTGATGTAGAGCAAATTGACAAGGCTTCACGTGGAACAGATATTATTTTGCACTTACGTGAAGATGCGTTGGACTATTTAGAATCTGCAAAAGTGAAGCAGATTATTAATAAATATTCAGACCACATCAGCTTGCCTATCGAGATGCAAAAAGAAATTTGGCAGCAAGAGGAAGCAGCTGAAGGTGAAGAAGCTAAACCGGGTCAATATGTAAAAACCGATGAATGGGAAGCGATTAATTCTGCCAGCGCTTTATGGACACGGAACAAAAATGAAATCAGTGATGAACAATATACTGAGTTTTATAAAAACCTGAGCCATGATTTTGAGGCGCCGCTTGCATGGGCACATAACCGTGTCGAGGGGAGTACGGAATATACGCAGTTACTTTATATTCCATCTCGTGCGCCAAGTAATATTTTTACACGTGAAGCCAAAGCGGGGATTAAACTTTACGTGAAACGTGTATTCATCATGGATGATGCTGATAATTTGATTCCAAATTATTTACGTTTTGTTCAAGGTGTGGTGGATAGCGCAGACTTGCCGCTGAATGTGAGCCGTGAATTATTGCAAGAAAGCCGCGACGTGAAAACGATTCGTGAAGGTAACGCCCGTCGTATTTTGACCGTACTTGATGCTTTGGCAAAATCGGAAGATGCTGCAGATCAAGAGAAATTTAAAACCTTCTATGCAGAATTCGGTTCAGTCTTGAAAGAAGGACTGGGCGAAGATATGGCAAACCGAGAGCGTATTTTAAAATTATTACGTTTTGCCTCTGCCAGCAATGATGACGTCGTGACGTCATTGGCGGACTATAAAGCCAATATGAAAGAAGGCCAAAAAGCCATTTATTATGTTACGGCAGATAGTTTGAATGCAGCGAAAAACTCTCCACAACTTGAATTGTTCAAGAAAAAAGGCATCGACGTGTTGCTCATGACCGAACGTGTAGACGAGTGGGCGATGGAATTTGTATTTGAATTCGATGGCACACCATTACAAAACGTCGCTAAAGGTGCGGTTGATTTAGGTGACCTGCAAGATGCTGAAGAGAAAAAAGCACTTGAAGCCGCAGCGGAACAATTTAAACCAGTGGTTGAAAAATTGTCAGCATCGCTCAAAGACAAAACCTCAGAGGTTCGTGTAACCACACGCTTAGTTGATTCTCCTGCATGTTTGGTGGTAGCTGAAGGTGAGTTATCACCTCAGTTGGTTCGCATGCTAAAACAAGCTGGACAAGCGGTTCCAGATTCAAAACCGGTATTGGAAATCAATCCATCCCATCCTTTGGTGCAAAAATTAGAAAGTTCGGCGCAGTTTGATGATTTGGCGAATGTTATTTTTGATCAGGCGTTGATTGCTGAAGGTGGTTTACCCGAAGATCCTGCCCAATACATCAAACGGATTAACAGCTTATTGCTGAAGTAACCGTGATATGAAATGAACCTCCTTCGGGAGGTTTTTTTTATTTGGTTTTTCGATAGAGGGCATAAATAAAAACGTCCATGTTTTAATCTTTAAAATAAATTAAAAATAAATAATTAATCTATAATAGCGATCATTAAATATTGGGAATTGTAAAATGAAAACTTTAGTGATCGCTGTAATGGGTTCGCTGCTCTCTATGGGCCTCATACAATCTGCTCAGGCAGATAGCGCTACGCAAAAAATGGTGCGTAATGACCGTGTGCAGGTTTCAAAACAGATCGCACAATATGATATCAACCCTTTTGTTGATAGCCGCCGTGTGATACGCAATGATCGTGTTCAATACAACTTTCCTAAAGTGAAAAAAGCCGCTGAAAAGCAGCCACGTATTGCACGTAATGATCGTGTGAGTGTGATTAAGAAAAATTGAACCTGAGTTATTTAAAAAGCCCATCCCGTTGAGATGGGCTTTTTTTCGCTGTGTTATAGAGAGTTTTAGAATAAGGCTTCAAGGCGCACTAAAGCGCCTAAAAAGTGGCTTTTATCGTCACGGTGGTTGTTGAGGTAATTGAGATCACCTTGGATGTAAAACCATTCACGTAGGAAGGGCTGTCGCCATGACACATAGGGTCCCCAACTGTTTAAACGCAGTTGGTCGTTATTGTAAAAACCACCTGTATACAGGCCGTAGTTGAATCGGTTGCCTTTAAAAAATTGATGTTGGCGGTAACTGAAGTTATCCCATTTCAGATCATCATCCTGTGCATCGGCATAGGTCAGGTTGAATTGGTTTGAGATAAAGGGTTGGCCTGGACGGGCATGGGTTAATTCTAAATTGGTTCTTAGATAATTTTCACTGTCGATGCCATAACGATAAATTTGTTCTGCTAAAAAGCTAAAGTCATTGTCGAGTTGCCATTTTTTTGTCGCTTTGAGGCGGAGATACAGGTCATCTCCAGAACGTAAGCCGAGATCGACATCGGTTTCAAATGGAAGCCGATCTGAAATTTCAGACCAACGTAACGCGAGCGAACTGTTATCATCCCGCGCTTGCTTATTGTCATAATGTTTATCATTTCGTCCATCAGGATTTTCATTGGTAATCGCGGCGTTATTTTCAAGCTCATTATCTAAAGAGTCATCACCAAACACGACGCTTAACTTTTTCTCCAAGGTCGGGAGTTTAATTTTTCCTCGTATACGTGGCTTAATTTCGTAACCGTCATGTTTGTCCCAACTGTTATCTAAAATGACCCGTAGGGTTGCATTGGCAGGCTTTTCGGGCTCACTTTTCCCAAACCAATGGTCCATTTTGACTGCGGTACGATCTGCCCATTGACGAACTTTTTTTTGTTGCTTATCGGTCCAGCTATTATTTTCCGTTTGTTCTGTTGTCGGAACAATGGGGTGATCTGATTGTTCAGGTAAGAAGGTCGGTGTTGCATCGATCCAACGTGGAATTTGATCTAAAAAATCATAGGTCTTTGGCGTGATATACGGTGAATTTTGGTCAGTTACAGGCACATCCTGCGAATGTTCACCCTCAGTTTCATTGACGACAGCATCAGTGTCATTGGCCCAAGCAACTTGATACATCAAGCTCATTGATGCGGAAAAAAGCAAAGTCCGAATAAAGTACTGTTGTTTTTTATGCATATGTTTTGGCTCTATTTAATTATCATCTGAGAATCCTGCATCTGTAGTTTTGTTATTTTTGTCTGATAAATGCAAGCCAAACTACAAAATAAATGCAATTAATCTTCGGTCATTTGCTTAAGTGCTTGATAAAGCGAAATCACATCAATGGGTTGAGGTAATTGTTGGATCACATTTTGGATGCTTTGCCAATTTAAACCTTGCTGTCGATGGAGGATCAAATAGGGAAGAAGGGCTTGTTCGGTACGCAAGAGTGCCATGCGCTTTTGACCGTGGATTAACCGTATTTTTTGACGTTCTTGTAATAATAACAACGGGGTATGTAGCGTCGGTTCAGGTTCATCAAAATGAATGAATTTTTGCGTATGAATTAATTGTGCCGGGATAAATGGGTAATAGTCGTTTTGCGACCAAATCATTTCAGCCTGCTGAGACTGTTGATAGAGCTGATCAGGTGCAGCACAGAGTTGCTCTAGATTGTCCCAGGTCATGACTTTAATCGCGGCAAGTTCATGTTGATGTTGTTGGCAAAACAGCTGAGAGAGTCGAATGGCTTCCATCTGCGTTTGCGCACCAAACAACAAGAGATATTTGATGAAGCGACCTTCGGTATTGATTTGCTCTGCTAAATACAGCGGTTGGTTTTTCCAATCTGTACCATCTGTCGTATGTAATAGAACATCAAGCTGCGTTGTGAGTTCAGGCTGATCCATAAACTGCAATTCATACAAAGCCAATTGCGCATCGATGTTTTGCAACGTTTGAACACGAGCGGTGTATTGAGCGATTTGAATCTGTTCAGGAAGTTCAACGACTGCCGCTGTCGAGTTGAGATGTTCCTCTGATGGCGCATGTGTTGGCTGCTCAATTAGAACAAGAGGAGCGGTATCAGGTGCAGAAGGCTTCGGCTTATCCGTATTTGAGTTATCAAGCAACGGATCCGCTTCATCAATTTGCTTATCGCTATGATCTAGATCGACAGATACGTCATTACTTATCGTTTCAATTGGCAGTAGGGCATCCACACTTGCTGCAACAGTGCTTGGCGCAGTGCTGACTTCTTCTTTTAGGCGTACCGCATGTAGACGTAGATCGGTATCACTAATTAAACATTTATATAGCTGTTGTTGCTCAATTAACCAATCATAGCATTCGCTAAAATTGCCCCATTCACTGAGTAAAGCCGTGCGCTGTTTGGCTGGAATCATCCAAACTTGCCAACCTAACTCATGGTCATGCAGCAAGGCCCAACCCATCTCTGGATATTGATATAAAGCACTTTCGAGTGCAGCGTCACGGGTAAAATAGCCACGAAATAACCATGAATATGGCGTTTGTTTGGCAAATTCTGTGGCAGCCATCTGTGGTTCAGTTAATGCGCGATAACTTAATATTTGCTTCTGAAATATCGGTTCGTCGCATAAGGCAAAAATTTCATGAATCCGACGTTTAGAAAGCGCAGTTTCATAAAAACTCAAAGCACGGTGTTCAAGTTGATGGGTCAGTACATGGATTTCTTGTATTAATTGTACTTTCTCTTGTAGATTCATTTGTCCGCTTCCTAAAGGACTTTTTGTGCTTTTTCTAAATATTTAGCCAATACAATATTGGTTGCAAGTTCTACTAATTTATATTCAGCCGAGTTTGGGTTTCGATATGTATTGGCCAATTCAATCAGGCGTTCAATATCGATGACCTGCGGTGAAATTTTTCCTTGTATCAGTGCCTGAAGTTCTTGCATAGGACAATGTAAATTTAAAAATAAAGAAGTCGATTAGTTCATTTGATTATAGAGATTTCATTAAAAAAAACATGGAAATAAATGTCAGCTTCTACAAATTAAGTGTTGAATATGACAATTAATGCGCATTTTGTTTAAAAATAATACCAAATCATTAGCTTAAAGATATGCTTTGCAAATGATACCGCGGCAACGTTGCATCATTTTTTTTGAAGTCATCATCAGCGATTAAGCGCTGCTAGATGTTGATTTTTAATGTTGAGTAAAGAATAAAGCCCAAAGAAAAGATACAGAAAATAAAAAACCGATGGTGGGAGCCATCGGTTTTTTATGGAAAAATCAGCTAAAAATTAAGCTTTTTTTTCTGTGTTTGTTACAACTTCAGTTGTATCTGCAGCAGGTGCTTTGTTATCTGCATTGGCAGTTTCAGCAGTCACAGCTTTTTTTACTGGAAAATCTGGTACATAAACGATTTGTGCAGAAACAGTTGCAGAAAGCGCCATCACAGCAACAGCCATAGCATATTTGATTGCGTTCATTTGTGTATTCCTATCAATCATTAGTGACTCAAAAATTGAGTCAGGGAGAAAATTAATCACTTGAATTTATGTGAAAATAATATCAAAAAATAATCAATTAAAAATGATCGATTCGGCAACGCAAGATAAACGGTATGAATTAATATTTATATAAAACAGTATATTAGAGTTATTGCTCTAGAGCTTTTAGGGGCTGAGTGACAGCGTTGTATCACTCAGGTATAGATGAAAAATCTATGAATGTTTGGCACATTTCTTTTCATAGACTTTGCCTGCGATACCACCAATAATGGCACCGCTGATCGTACCAAAAACGGGCAAAATACTGCCTGCAACAGCACCGATCGCAGCACCTTTGACGGTCGGAGAAAAGCGAGAGAGAAAGCTATTCTTCCCTGTTTGCGACTCGTTGGCGGTTGCTTGAGGGGTTGTATTGGTAGATAGATCGGTTTCAGCAGAAGTTGCTTGAGGTTCAATAGTCATGACATTACTCCCGAGCATGATCATTAGAAGAATGAAGCTTTTAGCCTAATTGGAAGCGACCGCTGCTTAAACAGAAAGCATGTAATAAATGATGGTCAGTTTGTAATCCCTCGAAGTGGAATTCACTCCTGTGTAAGACATGTAATATTTTGCTGTTTTGATGTTTAAAAAATAACCAAAATAAGCGACTTAATCATATGATGAAGTTTCAAAATCATAACAATGAGGATAAATACAATGTCTGTTGCTAAAGTCGTTGAAGTAAATGCAAGTAGCACAAAAAGTTTTGAAGATGCAATTCAAACGGGAATTAATAAAGTCACTGAAACCGTGAAAAACGTTCAGGGTGCATGGATTAATGAACAAAAAGTCGTGGTGAAAGACAATAAAATTGCGGAATATCGAGTGAACTTAAAAATCAGCTTCTTGGTTGAATAAGTTTAATTTTATTGAAGTTAAAAACTGATCATAAAAAATCCCCGAAGTTCGGGGATTTTTGTTTGAACACGCTGAATTATTTTTCAGGCGTTTCACAGCTTTCATCATTACATACAGGTGTAGGAGCAAGCTCAGGAAGTTCCGCAGCTTTGTCCATGACTTGTTTAAACACGTCTTTCGGTTGAGCGCCAGCTAATGCAATACGTTGCTCAAAGACAAAGAACGGTACACCGGTCACTTTGAGTTGGTCACGTGCCACTTCTTCATCGTATTTGACGAAGTCGGCAAATTCATCTGAGTCTAATAAGTCATCGACTTCAACAGGGTTTAGACCAATACGAGATGCAACGTCTTCTATGGTTTCACGTTCACCAATGGCCAAGCCTTGTGTCATATAGCTATAGAAGAACGCTTCTTTGGCTTCACTGCCTAAACCTTTGCTTTGTGCAAGATGAATCAAGCGGTGCGCGTTGAAAGTATTGCCTGAATTGGCTTTTTGCCAGTTAAATTCAATACCTTCTGCTTTCGCCATTTCGGCGATATTGCGCTGCATTTCTTCAACTTCTTCAATACTGCGGCCATATTTTTGAGCCAGACGCTCAGTATTGGAAATTTCTAGGCGAGCGGGCGCATCTGCATCAAGTTGATAGCTATGCCAAAACACTTCAAGTTCTACACCCGATTCTTCGGCAGCAGCTTCAAGGCGTTTTTTCGCAATATAACAAAATGGGCAAACCACGTCTGACCAGATATCTACACGCATGGGAAATCTCTTTTCTATGTTCTGGGAAAATGATGGGGGCAAATCCTAAAATTTAAAGCCAAGCAATGCAATCCATTTTTGTTTTGATAGCGCAATATCGAATTTTTTTGATGTTGCTTCAAGGCTTGACCGACGATTTGTCGGACGATTAATCCGTGATTAAACGTTTACCCAAACAAATCACTTCAACCTCTTCATAGCCCAATTGTTCATAAAAATTTTGTACGTCAATGTTGTCTTGGCGAATCAGTAATTGAAGTTTTGGGCAGCCTAAAGCGATCAATCGTTTTTCTAATTGCTGAATAAGGGCAGTAGCGACGCCATTACGCTGAAAATGTGGATGTACGGCGAGATAATTGACCCAGCCTCGGTGTCCATCATAGCCACCCATCACAGTTGCGATCAATTGATCATCTTTGACAGCCAATAAAAATAATTGGTCGCGTTGCGCTAGTTTTCGAAATATATCAATTTCAGGGTTATTCCATGGACGGGTCAGATCACACAGTTCCCAAAGTGCAATCACATCATCTAAATCAGATTCGAGATAGGGGCGGATAATAAACATAATTTTTGTTTTAGCATGTATTTTGACCAATTTAGATTAGTCGAGTTTTGCAGACTTGATAAGTCATATTGAAAAATAAAAGCCATAAAAAAACGCTCCGAAGAGCGTTTTTTTAGTTCACTGTCAATTAAGCAGTTTTCACTTCAGGTTGAGCAGCTAACATGTGGCCGTTCTCTTCGAAGTTGATGTGCCAAGACAATGCTTCACGTAGAAGGTGAGGTGTTTGACCACCTTTTGCACATGCACGGTCGAAGTAATCGTTCAATGCTGCACGGTAGCTTGGGTGAGCACAGTTGTCGATTACAGCACGAGCACGTTCACGTGGGGCAAGACCACGTAAGTCAGCAAGACCTTGTTCAGTAACCAAGATGTCAACGTCGTGTTCAGCATGGTCAACGTGAGAAGCAAATGGAACAACAGAAGAAATGTCGCCGCCTTTTGCAATTGATTTGGTCACGAAGATCGCCAAGTGTGCATTACGTGCGAAATCACCTGAACCACCAATACCGTTCATCATTTTTGTACCGCAAACGTGAGTTGAGTTCACGTTACCGTAGATATCAAACTCAAGTGCTGTGTTGATACCGATAATACCTAAACGACGTACAAGTTCTGGGTGGTTCGAAATTTCTTGTGGACGTAATACAAGTTTGTCTTTGTATTGTTCAAGGTTATTAAATACTTTTTCGCCATATTTAGCAGAAAGCGTAATTGAAGAACCTGAAGCAAATTTCATTTTGCCAGCGTCGATCAATTCAAATGTACAGTCTTGAAGTACTTCAGAGTACATGATCAAGTCTTCAAAGTTAGAATCTTTAAGACCAGTCAATACTGCGTTTGCAATTGAACCGATACCTGCTTGTAATGGACCTAGGTTTTTCGGTAAACGACCTTCTTCTACTTCTTTTTCAAAGAATGCGATCAGGTGGTTTGCGATACCTTGAGTTTCATCATCAGGTGCAGTCACTGTAGATGGAGAGTCATGCAATTCGTTGTTAAATACGATACCTACGATTTTTGAAGGATCGATGTTGATTGCATGTGTACCAATACGTTCGTCAACATGAGTCAATGGAATTGCTTGACGTGTTGGACGATATGTTGGGATATAAATATCGTGTAAGCCTTCGAATGCAGGGCTTAAGTTGGTGTTGATTTCAACAATCACTTTTTCAGCAAAAATCGCGAAGCTTGCAGAGTTACCTACAGAGGTTGTAGGGATGATGCCACCATCTTCAGTGATCGCAACAGCTTCAATAATTGCCACATCAGGCTTTTTAAGCTGAAGGTTACGCATTTGTTCAACTGTTTCAGACAAATGCTGATCGATGAACATCACTTCGCCTTTGTTGATGGCTTTACGTAATGTATTGTCTACTTGGAACGGTAAACGACGAGCAAGAACGCCTGCTTCAGTCAATTTTTTGTCCAAATCGTTACCCAAGCTCGCGCCAGTAATTAGGGTAATTTTAAGAGGATTAGCATGAGCCTGTTGAACCAACGCTAAAGGTACAGCTTTCGCTTCACCTGCGCGTGTGAAACCACTCATACCTACCGTCATACCATCCTGAATGAATTCAGCAGCTTTTTCTGCGCTGATAACTTTGTCGTGTAGGGCAGCTAAACGGATGCGATCTAAAGACATCATATACTCTCGTGAAATTCTCAAAACTGATACGGATTGTACCGATCAAAAAAGCCATTTTGCATACCTGTTAGGCTAAGGTCTAATTTTTTGAAAAAATGTGGGTATAAGATTTTATTATGATTTTTAAACCACTGAATAATAAAGTTAAAAATATCAATGGTTAAAGCTTAAACAAAACTGTTCGTTGCTTTTTTGAACGCTTGTTAAAAGCGTTCAGTTAAACTTTGCTTAATTTTTTCCAATGGACTGTTGTTTAATATTTCATCATTTTCGAGTTTTTGCAGTGGTAAAGAAATGATCGCTTCGAGTCCACCTTCTACTCGATTGTGAATTGAAAGTTGACCTTCGTGAATATCCACAATACGTTTTACAATGGCTAAACCGAGTCCACTACCTTGAATGGTACGTGCATCATTACCACGTACAAAAGGTTGCATCAGGTCTTCAATTTGGTCTTCAGGAATCCCTTCGCCATTATCGGCAACGCGAATTTGAATATGGTCGCCTTCATATTCGGTAGACAGTTCAATCGGCTCGGCACCATAGCGTTTTGAATTATTGATTAAATTACCAATCAGCCGTTTTAAAGACAGGCTGCGTGCTTGAATAATCGGTAAGTCTTGAGGTTCAAAGCGAATATCTAAAGGTTTAAATTGAATCACTAATTCCTGCAATAGCGCATTTAAATCAGTGTCTTGTGGTACTTCATCTGAACCGTCACGCATATACGAAATGAACTGATTCAGAATCGCATCCATGTCTTCAACATCGTAAATCAGACCTTCTTTTAAAAAGTCATCATCAGGCATCATTTCTGCGCTGAGTCGAATACGGGTCAGTGGAGTACGCAAATCGTGGGAAATACCGGCCAACATGATGCGACGATCACGTTCAGTTTGTTCCAGCGTGTAGACCATGTGGTTAAAGGCTTGGTTTACTTCACGAATTTCTTGCGGCCCATGGTTGGTTTCTAAATAAGGGGCCGTGCCGTGTTTACTGTAGTTGTTGGCCGCATCTTGTAAACGTTTTAGTGGACGGTTGAGCTGACGCACCAAGGTTAAAATAATGATGCCGGCAATCAGAGGAATACCTAATAACCAACCCAGAATCAGCTCTGCACTATAGTTGGCATAGGTTTTTAAAGGTTCACGAACCCAGTTGCCATTCATTTCTGGGGTTTGAATCCAGATGCGCGGGTCAGGTTTAAATTGGAAATACACGGTCGCATTATCAATGCGCATTTCTTTGGCCAGTTTCTTCTCAATTTGATTAGTAAAGAATTCTGCAATCACTTTGTCTTTAACATTGGGAAATTCTTTCGGATCGGTCACATATTCGATTCCGACGCGATTGCGCATCCAGTCGTCGACATCTACTTCGGCATTGTTATGAAAAATTCGTAAATCTGGATTGTTAATGATTTCAAGCTCTACCGCGAGGTAACGAGCATGTTGTTGAATTTCAGGTAAATAGAGTGTGCGCCAAAAGAACCATAAGGACATAAACAGGCTGAAAAATACCACAAATAAGACCAATACGGTGGTACGCATGGCTGCAGAGCGGGGTTTGATTTTATCGAGGAAGCGTTCCCAAGGTGTCCGTTTTTTTTCGGAGTAGGTAACGTAGTCGGTAAATTCCTGTGGGTCGATGGGTTCGAGTTTCACGCTATATCCCTAGAGTAAATTTTAGAGTGTGAGATCAATTAACCCTGTTGGATACGCGTTCAGGTCATACGCAACTGTTCGAGGCAGGAAGCATGGAATAGATTATGTTTCTGCGATAATTCTGATATGAAGCAGAAATGAGACGAGTTTTGCGTATGACAATGGTTTTGCTTACTTTTGCCGAAACAAAAGTAAGGCGAACCGCAGGTTATTGGATAAATTCAATGTTCAATGAAAAGACTCCGCCTAACTGAACGGCGGAATTTTTTATTACTATTTATATGGCTTATTCAGCACCATCTGGAACAAAGACATAACCTACGCCCCAAACAGTTTGGATATAGCGTGCACGTGCTGGGTTTTCTTCAACCAAACGACGTAGGCGAGAAACCTGAACGTCGATTGAACGTTCCATCGCGCCCCATTCACGACCACGAGCAAGATTCATTAACTTGTCGCGTGTGAGTGGTTCACGTGGGTGTTGAACTAATGCTTTGAGTACAGCAAATTCACCCGTCGTCAATGTGACGACTTGACCTTCACGGGTTAATGTACGTGTAGATAGGTCGAGTGACCAAGGACCAAAAGACACCACTTCCATTTGTTGGCTTGGTGCGCCCGGCACTTCACGCACTTGGCGACGTAGTACCGCACGAATACGAGCTAATAGCTCATTCGGGTTAAATGGTTTTGGTAAATAGTCATCTGCACCAGCTTCAAGTCCAGCAATACGGTCTGAATCGCTACCACGAGCGGTCAGCATAATGATTGGGGTGTCGATGCTAGATTGGCGCAGACGGCGGCAAATACTCAAGCCATCTTCAACAGGCAACATAAAGTCGAGCACAATCAGGGAAAAGAGTTCCCGCTGCAACAGACGATCCATCTGAGTCGCATCATGTGCGGTTTTGACCACAAAACCTTTATCTTCTAGGAAGCGTTGTAAGAGGGTGCGTAGACGCACATCATCATCGACAACCAGAATGCGTTCGACTCGGTCGGTTTCGGCTTGTACGGCATCTGTTTTTTCAGCAGGTACAACTAAACTCATGACGTGCTCCTTATTCTTTATTGTCATCGTAAACAAAAAGTCGATTTCACTTGAGTATACGATTCATTTATATAAATTTACTATGCTCTAAAGCAACAAATATTGCAGTTAAAATCAAGACATAGATACCAAATGTATACATGTTGTTCGAATCAGTTTGCTTGTCTAAGTCTCTCTAATTTGCTGTTTCATAGTCAGTTTCGTAAAAAAATGTGTATTTGAGATGAATTGGCATTAAAAACCACGAATAAATTTATAAAAACAATTGTGGATTTTATGGTCTTGGTCTTTATAATCATGGCTTTTAGAACTTATCCTTGCAGGGATCTAATACGATGACTGACTTAGTTCAGCAGTTGGCAAAAGAAATTGCCGTACGTCCAAATCAAATTGAAGCTGCCATCAAGCTCATTGATGAAGGTGCCAGTGTTCCATTTATCGCACGTTACCGTAAAGAAGTGACGCAAGGTCTGGACGATACTCAATTACGTCAGCTCGATACACGTCTGACTTACCTGCGTGATTTATTTGAGCGCCGTGAAAAGGTAATCGAATCTCTAAAAGAACAAAACAAGTTATCTGATGACTTACTTGCTCGCGTGAATGCAGCAGAAACGAAAAATGCTTTAGAAGAGATTTACGCGCCGTACCGTCCAAAACGTACCAGTAAATCATTTAAAGCCAAAGAAGCCGGTTTAGGCCCAATCGCTGAAAAAATCTTTAATGAAGCGGTTGATCCAACCGAAGCTTTAGCTGGTTTTAGTCATGAAGATTATGCTGATGTTGAAAGCCAATTGGATGCGATTCAACACATTTTAATTGATGACTGGGCACAAAATATTGCATTAACCACTGAGCTAAAAGCGACATTTGCGAAAACTGCAGTGTTGAAAAGTTTAGTTGCAAGCGATGAGAAAAAAGAAGTCGGTAAAAAATTCCGTGATTACTTTGATTTCTCTGAAAGCTTAAACAAAGTCCCTTCACACCGTTTACTGGCGATGCTCCGTGGCCGTCAAGAAAATGTCTTGGGCTTAAAAGTTGATGGTGAAGATGAAGCGCCATTGGCTCGTATTGATACTGAATACAATTTAGAAACAGCACAACCACAAGCGCGTGCAGATTTCTTAAAACAAACTGCAAAATTATTCTGGCTCGGTAAAGTTCGCCCTGCGATTGAACATTCATTATTGACTGAGAAACGTTTGGCTGCTGAAGCTGAAGCGATGGATGTCTTTGCTGAAAACCTACGTCATTTATTACTTTCTGCTCCTGCAGGCGCACGTTGCACATTGGGTGTAGACCCTGGCATCCGTACGGGTGTGAAATTGGCTGTTGTGAATGCATCCGGTGATGTCCTTGCACATAGCACGATTTACCCATTTGCTCCGAAAGAAGACAAAGCTGGATCAGTGGCTGAGCTTGCCCGTCTATGCCGTGAGTTTAAAGTTGAACTGATTGCCATTGGTAACGGTACTGCAAGCCGTGAAACTGAAGCTGTTGTGGCTGAAATGATGGCAGCAAATACAGACTTGAACTTGATTCGTGTGTCAGTATCTGAAGCAGGTGCATCGGTTTACTCAGCATCTGAATTGGCGTCAAACGAATTGCCAGATTTAGATGTATCAATCCGCGGTGCAGTATCGATTGCACGTCGTTTACAAGATCCATTGGCTGAACTTGTGAAGATTGATCCGAAATCGATTGGTGTGGGTCAATATCAACATGATGTGAACCAAACCGGTTTGGCAAAAACACTAGAAGCGGTTGTGGAAGACTGTGTGAACTCAGTAGGTGTTGATGTCAACACTGCATCATCTGCTATTTTGGGTTATATCGCGGGTCTAAACAAATCGATTGCACAGCAAATCGTTGAATTCCGCAAAGAAAATGGTCGTTTTGATAACCGTCAAAGTTTGAAGAAAGTACCTCGTTTAGGCGAACGTACCTTTGAACAAGCAGCAGGTTTCTTACGTATTCAAGATGGTTCTGAACCATTGGATGCATCTGCAGTTCACCCAGAGTCATATGACTTGGTGGCAAAAATTGTGGAAGCAAAAGCAACGACTGTAAAAGATATTATTGGTAATACTGAAATTATCCATCAGGTCGATGCAGCAGCATTTGTAAATGACCAATTTGGTTTACCAACGATTCAGGACGTTTTATCTGAACTTGAAAAACCAGGTCGTGACCCGCGTCCAGAGTTCCGTACGGCGAAATTCCGTGAAGACATCACTGAAGTGGCGCAGTTGACTGAAGGTTTACAGCTTGAAGGTGTGGTTACGAATGTGACGAACTTCGGTGCATTCGTGGATGTAGGCGTACACCAAGACGGTTTAGTGCATATTTCTGAACTTGCAAATGAATTTGTTGCAGATCCGCACAAAGTCGTGAAACCAGGTCAAATTGTTCAGGTTCGTGTACTAAATGTCGATGTTGAACGTAACCGTGTCAACTTGTCTATGCGTGCTGAAGGTGCTGCTGCAGCGAAACCACAACGTCAACCACGTCGTGACAATGCGCAGCAAGAACAACGTGGTGAGCGTAAGCCACATGCGAAACGTCCACAGCATGCTCGTCCGCAAGGCGACCGCCCGCAAGGTCATAAAAAGCCTCAAACAGCGAAACCACAAGAAAATAAAATTGGTGGTTTAGGTGCGTTGTTATTACAAGCAGGGATTAAAGGTTCGAAGTAATCTTTAACTGTTAAAAAAACCTCCCATTTGGGAGGTTTTTTTATTTCTTTTAAGGCCTATCAAAGATAAATGAGCTGAATCTTAAACTTCGCAATAAAGTGTAAAAATCACACAAATCACGTATCAAAACACACTATAGAATCATTCGATTGTCAGACAATATATGTCACGCCATAAAGTGGTCACAAACTTTAGGCTTTACATACTTACATCTAATTATTTGATATTTATTATAAACGGTAAAATGATGACATCTAAAATTGAACGACATCGATTTCATATTCACGACTTTTTATCTGGAACTGTGGTATTTCTTGTTGCTTTACCGCTATGTCTAGGTATTGCATTGGCTTCTGGCGCACCGATTCTCTCTGGCATTATTGCCGGCATTGTCGGTGGTATTTTAGTTGGGACACTGAGTGGCTCACATATCAGTGTTGCAGGGCCAGCAGCAGGTTTAACAGCAGTCATTTTGGTACAGCTTGAACTACTCGGCGGCAACTATGCCGCCTTTTTATTGTGTATTGTTTTTGCCGGTATCTTACAGATTGGATTTGGCATATTTCGGCTCGGTTTCTTTGCCAACTTTATTCCGAACAATGTCATATTTGGTTTATTGGCAGCCATCGGGCTGATCTTGATTGGGAGTCAAATACCTTATCTGTTTGGCTTGAACCAATTTTCATGGTCAGTGCTGTGGCAGGCACAGCCGCTCGATTTGCAATGGGATATCGGTGCCGTTCTGATCGGTATCGGTAGCCTTGTGCTGATGTTGCTTTGGGAGAGGAGCCCATGCAAAAAGTGGGTTCTGCCTTCAGCCTTGGTTGCTGTCGTTCTTGCTGCACTGTGCAATGCCGTGTTGGTACTTAGTGGGTCGCCTTTGGCAGTTCATTCATCGAACCTCATCCAACTTCCAAATCTTTGGGATCAGCCACAAAATGTGATGATTTTTCCAGATTGGACCGCTTTAAATAATCCTCTGATTTACACGGGTGCTATCACTTTGGCGGTCGTGGCGTCATTAGAAACTTTATTAAATTTAGAAGCAGCAGATAAATTAGATCCGCATAAGCGTTCTTCACCACCTAACCGAGAGTTATGGGCGCAAGGCATCGGTAATGTCGTTTCCGGCGCTATAGGTGGGATGCCGCTAACTTCAGTAATTGTCCGTAGTTCGGTCAATGCCAGTGCTGGAGCTAAAAGTAAATGTTCTGCCATCTTTCATGGCGTTTTGCTCTTGTTTGCCGTGCTGTGTTTAGTGCCTTTGATGAACATGATTCCGCTTTCAGCATTAGCTGCAATTTTAATCCTCACAGGTTTTAAACTGACTCATCCCAAATTGTTTAAACAGCTGTATTTAAAAGGTTGGAAACAATTTATTCCTTTTATCATTACCTTACTGGCGATTTTATTCACAGACTTATTGCTTGGAATTTTGATTGGTTTAGCCAGTAGTGCGGCCTTTATTTTATACGCCAATTTTAATAAAGGGCTGAAGGTGTATAAAGAGCATCATTTACATGGGGTGATTACACGGATTGAATTGCCTTCACAAGTTAGTTTTCTCAACCGGTCGGCATTAATCTCGGCATTGGAACATATTCGCCGCGGCGAACAAGTGGTGATTGATGCCACACATGTGAGTGATATGGATGCTGATATTTTTCAACTCATTCAAGAGTACCAACAGGAAAAGGCAGCGCAGCGTAAAGTGCAAGTGCAGTTGATTGGTTTCAAGGCACACTATGCCGATGCGCAGGAGGCGGCATTAGATATTGACATCAGTACCGCAGCTTTACAGCAACGTTTGACGCCAGAGGCCGTGCTCACTTTGCTTAAAGCCGGCAATGAGCGGTTTGTACAAAATGAGCGCTTGCAACGAGATATCTATCGTCAACTGCGGGTGACCGCTGAAGAAGGGCAGCATCCGATTGCGGCAGTGTTAGGTTGTATGGACTCTCGTGCACCGACTGAAATGATTTTTGATGTCGGAATCGGTGATTTATTTAGTTTACGCATAGCGGGGAATGTCGCAGGGCAAAAAGTATTGGGTTCATTAGAATTTGCCTGCGAAGCCAAAGGTGCCAAAGTGATCGTGGTGCTTGGTCATACGGACTGTGGTGCTGTTAGCAGTGCTTGTCAGTTGCATTTAGCCGGTCAATCAATTCAGAGCTTGACGCGTATGCCGCATATTCAATATGTGCTGGGGCCACTCAATGAGTCTGTATCGCGTGTTGCCGAATTGATGCAACCACAAACGCTGAGTCCAGCATTTTTAGAGCAAGTGACGCAAATGAATGTGCATTACAACATCCGCTATATTTTGCAAAATAGTGAAGTGTTACAGCAGTTGGTGCATGAAGGCAAAGTGGCGATCGTTGGTGCGGTGTATGATGTAAAAACTGGACGGGTTAATTTCTTCGGATAAATAAAATCGGATGACATAAAAAAAGGATCATCATGAATACATGATGATCCTTTTTATTGAACTAAAATACACTAGCGAATCATCGGTACGATCCAACTGGTAATGATCAGCAAAATACCGAAATGTCCCAATTTACGGGTGACATATACCAATTTTGACGGCTTTTGTTCCAATTGTTTCGCATAGTCTTCGATGCTAATGCCTTGTTTTGCATTACTGGTAAATAAAAACACCGCCAAATCGATACAAATTAAAATCGTACCAACATCTGCCACCACTTCCATTAAATCGTATTGGCCGCTGATCAAGGCGGTTGACACTTGATAAACAAGGAAAAGTGCAAAAGCGATGCAGGCATACTGCAAAACAGTTAAAAATATCCGCATAAATCTATACTAAATAAGCTCAAAATTCTGAAAAAGGATTATAGCGTCCCTCGCAAGAGATTACTGTAACGCTTAGAGTGCTTGCATGACTGCTGGGAAATGTTGCTTTTCAACCAACTCCAAAAATTCATCGCCCATACGCTGACTTTCAGCCACACATTGATTCCACATTTTAATGCGTTGTTGGTTGTCTAAGCCTTTGAGGGTAAAGTCTTTACGGTCAGGCAGTCGGCCAAGCGGCAAGCTTGCAAGGTATTCTTGTGAAGGCGACAGTAACAGGGTACGGGCCTGATTTTCAGGATTGGCTTGGCGTTTAAATAATTTATCAAACCAACCTGGGGTGATGCTATCCGTGAAATGTGGATACAGCACGATGCCCTGACTTTGGAAGGGCAGGTCAATATGATAGTCAATCAGGCCGCCATCGCGGTAACTGCCTTGTGGTGCATCAGGGATATCACGTATCGCGGCCATGACACCGGGAATAGATGCAGAAGCCATAAGCCACGGCATGACACTGTCTTGAGTCAATGCATGGTAATGCGTGGTAAAGCCATCATCCGCCACGGTAAATTGATGACCTGACACAGGCTGACTAATTACACGCTGCATGAAATAACGACTGTGTTTACGTGCGAGCGCTGTCGTGCCCACGATCCCTGCGACAGAGGCTAACAGCGGCAGGGCTTTATCACTTTGGAAAATATGCTGAGCTTTGACTGAAAGCACAGTGAGGTGATAATCCGGGTGATTAACCAGTGCCGCTTCTTGACCTTGAATCAAATCGATCAGCATGCCACGACACACATCGCTGACTTCTTGACGGCTCATCTTTTTATGAAAGCTCAGATTGGTATATAGCTCAGAGAGGCGTTTCGTCCCTTCGATAGCCCCCCAAGCAGCAATACTGGCAAAGCGCCAACTGCCAATCGATGAACCAATTAAAGTACGCTTTTGTTGCGCGCGGGGCAAAAAGTCAGCAAAAATCGCCTGATCTAAACCTTGAATACCAATGCCTTTCGGGCCACCAGCAGCACCGGGCAGGATATCCACTTGAGCAGCGTTTAAACCCTCTTGTTCAATCAGTTGGCGGGCTAAATGGCCAGCACGGATATCGAGCGCAGGCGGTCTTTTTTGCAAAATTTGAGTCATGGCAGTCGCTTAAAATACAGTCGTAGAATTATTCTAGTGCGTTTTTGCACAGACCCAATGGCTGAAACTTACGACAAATGACTTCTCAGTCATATCAGGGCGTCGCTCAGGAATGCTGTAATAATTGTTCGTTATGTCGATGCAATTGAAACAAACTGAGGCAGACGATGGCCCATGTCGCCATTGGAAAGACCGCCCAAGCAAATAGGTTAATGATAAAAATCACGGCCCCAGCTAATAACCAATAATTTAACCCTGCCATCAGCTTTTGCTGTGGCAAACAAAGTAGGAATAGACAGGGAAGTGCATTGAAGAAAATAATCCACCAAAATGCAGCGCTATGCTGCATCCGATACATGGTGGTGTTGGCTGTCGGTTGCCAGTTTAGAAAAGGCATGTGCATATTCAATTGAACCAACACATCGAGCAGGGGCGAAAAACTATACAGCAAGGCCGTTGCACATGCTCGGAGTGGATTTCGACTATACAGTACCCCTAAATAACTGTATGACATGGCGTTCAGCCTTATTCAAATTTTTGAATTTTTTGTTTTTATAGCTTTAAGCCCTTTATTGTTAAAAGGCTTAAAGGAGTTATGGATATATCAAGATTATTTAAACACAAAGATTATTTAAACACACGCCAAATGGCAAGTAAGCTTGAAAGTACAATTAATACGATGGAAACATACCATGGCGCAATTATCGCGATGGAGAGGAAGATGGCCATAATACTGCCAAAAACCCAACTACGTTTTTGCTGATGTTCCATTTGCAGGCGCATGCTTTGCAGTTCATTCAGTTGTTTGGCATGCCAAGCCGATTGATTTTTTAAACCATTCAGACTGTCGATCATCAGCGTTGGTAAATCTTGCGCACCTAAAAGTAAGTCTGGAATTTTTTGTCCGAGTTCTTTTAAGTTTTTCTGCGGATTCATTTGCGCTTTAATCCAATCGGTGAGGATTGGTTTTGCCAAACTCCAAATATCCAATTCAGGATAGAGATCAGTTCCTAAACCTTCGACATGGACCAAGGTTTTGAGCAGCAACATCAGTTGTGGCGGAATCTCTAAATGGAAACGACGCGCAATATCCATCACTTGAATCAGGATGCCGGCGAAGTCCAATTCATGCATTGGTTTAGAGACCATCGGGCCAACGGTACGACGCATTTCACGTGCTAAGGCATCTTGATCTGTACCTGGTGGAATCCAACCCGCTTGATGCACGATTTGAATCAGCTGCATAAAATCGCTGTTCATAACCGCAAGCAGCATGCGTGCGACGGTCATTTGGTCGTGCTTTGAAAGCTCACCCATAATCGCGCAGTCCAGTGCAATAAAGCGTGGATTGCTAGGATTGATGGTTTCGACGAAGACATTCCCCGGATGCATGTCTGCATGGAAGAAGTTGTCGCGGAACACTTGGGTAAAGAAAATGGTGAGCCCTTTTTCAGCTAAATCTTTACGATCCATGCCCAAACGATCAAAGGTCGCAATATCTGAAATCGGCACACCGGTGATACGTTCTTCGACCATGACATCGCGGCTGTCCATATAGACTTCAGGCACGTACATCATGCTTGAACCGGTGAAGTAATGACGCATACGACGGGTGTTATCCGCTTCTAAAGTCAAATCCAATTCATTGAGAATAATTTGACGGTAGTCCTGAATAATTTCGGACAGATGCAGGGCACGAGCAGCTTCTAGGCGTTTTTCAAGGAACTGACCGAGCCAGTCTAAAATTTCAAAATCATGCAGAATTTGATTACGAATATTCGGGCGAGTCACTTTCACCACGACTTCGCGACCATCATGCAGAGCAGCAGTATGCACTTGTGCAATAGATGCTGCGGCTAAAGGCTGCTCGTCAAAGCGTGCAAATAAGGTATTAACATCCGCTTTGAGTGATTCCTGAATGCGCATTTTGGCAACGTCATTCGAAAAAGGTTTTACACGGTCTTGTAGAAGCACCAATTGCTGTAAAACTTCAGGTGGAATCAAGTCACGACGGGTAGACAGTAATTGCCCCATTTTAATGGCAAGCGGGCCCATCTCTTCCATGGCTTCTTTGAGCTTGAGCGGATTTTTTCGCTCGCGGCTTGACCATGCCGCAGGGTGCATGCGGATGAAAGAAAGAATATGACGGGCTTTTTCCGGTAATTCTTCCGCAGGAAACAACGTGTCGAGTCTATAGTGCGCAGCAATGCGCCAAAGGTCGAGTAAACGTGAAACGTGCGGAATCATATATGCAATTACCTAGTCTTAAGTGTTGTCTTGTAATGAGTCAATTTGGCTGTGCAGCTG
This sequence comes from Acinetobacter amyesii, assembly GCF_002018365.1. Classification (GTDB taxonomy): domain Bacteria; phylum Pseudomonadota; class Gammaproteobacteria; order Pseudomonadales; family Moraxellaceae; genus Acinetobacter; species Acinetobacter amyesii. Next base: position 308,660 of record NZ_MVKX01000003.1, on the reverse strand, counting down.
CTGAATTTTTGCTTCTGCACGGTCCAGATTTTGACTCAAAATTCGGGTGTCTTGATTCAGGTCATCCATTTGCCAGCGTGGGGCAAGCAAGCCTGAATCTTCTTTTAACGCATCTTCAGCAAAGAACAAATGGCTTTGTAAAGTACGTTTGAGATGTTTGGGTGCAAGTTGTAACTTACCAATTTCATGCGCAAGGCTTGGACCAATCCAAGGGCTTAGATGCGAAGCTAAATCAGGCTCAGCTTGTTGCATAATGCGCTGGATATCCTGCAACAAGTGATAATCACCTTGCAATGGGATATTGCCGACATCTTCAGCCAACAGCAGTTTGAGGAGCTCGACGACCGTTTTGACATGTAAGGTCGCGGTTGCTTCAGTTATGTTTGACTGCTGCTCGAAAGGGCGTTGCTCAAAGATGGATGCGGTTTCAGTATGTCCTGTTGGCGTCGGTTCTAAGCGAACTTTATGATCGTCAAAAAACACATCCACCGACAATTGTGGTGAGTCAATCACCACACGAAGCATTTTGCCTTGCAATTCATTCAGTTGGATGCGAGTAATCGCATCCAAATCAATGACATGATGAATTAAGCGTTCAACTGCACCAAGTGCGAGAATCGACCACATAGTTCAGCCTGCAGTATTAAAGTTTGAAACCACGGTGTACAGCTACGATACCACCCGTTAAGTTGTGGTAATCACAGTTTTGGAAGCCTGCATTTTCCATCATACCTTTAAGAGTACGTTGGTCTGGGTGCATACGAATTGATTCTGCAAGGTATTTATAGCTTTCAGAGTCATTCGCTACGATTTTACCCATGATCGGTAATGCAGTGAATGAGTACAAGTCATACAGTTTTGAGAATGGTTCAAATACCGGTTTAGAGAATTCTAAAATCAGTAAACGACCACCTGGCTTAAGTACGCGGTACATTGCAGCTAGCGCAGCATCTTTGTCAGTCACGTTGCGTAGACCAAATGAAATGGTCAATAGGTCAAAACTGTTGTCTGCAAAAGGTTCTAAAGTTTCAGCATTGGCCAAAACGAAATCGACATTGGTACAACCAGCATCAATGAGGCGGTCACGACCGACATTGAGCATCGATTCATTAATGTCTGAAAGCACCACATGACCTGTCGGGCCAACTTCACGGCTGAACACTTTGGCAAGGTCGCCTGTACCGCCTGCAATATCCAGAACGTGTTGACCACGACGTACACCTGACATGTTAATGGCAAAACGTTTCCATAGACGGTGAATACCAAATGACATTAAGTCATTCATGATGTCGTATTTTGCAGCCACGGAGTGGAACACTTCAGCAACTTTTTGCGCTTTATCTTCGCTGCTCACGGTTTGATAACCAAAGTGCGTGGTTGCTCCGACGTTACCAGTGTTTGCACCACGTGGCAGATTATATTTGGGTACTGAACCTGTCACAGGTGTGTCGGTCAGACGTTGTTCTAAAGATTGTTGCTGACCTTGCGCTGTCCCTTGTGGTAAAGGCTCAGTTAAGAATGGACTCACTTTGTCTGTATTTTGTGCCGACTCAGGTGTAGGGGCAGGCGTTTGATTCTCGTTAGACATTAGAGTCACTCCTAACTTATAAATAGGGTTAATGTTGCTTTGCAAGCATGATGACAGATTCTCTGTTGTTATACAGCAGTCATTTGCATTTGTTGTGAATAATATACAGAAAAAATAAGGGTCTGCTGTAATTGCTTTGCAAATCCTCTATAAAAAATCTGAATTCAGTCTTGCAAGCCCAGTTTGTTTTATATCAAACATGGGCTTTATGGGATGTGAGTTTTGTTAAGCCGCAGGCTGAAACGGGTTCGGGTCACCGGCATGTACACGGTCAACGATTTGGCGTTCTACAGCGGTAAATTCGCGGACAAATTTTTCTGCTGACTTGAGCGGTTTCATCGCCAAGAAGCCATCTTGCATAAAGTCGTACATCACTTCGAAATTGTATTTGTTTGCTGCGCCCTTACACATTTTAAAGGCGGTATAGACCATAAATGAGCGCATGTATTTATCTAAATTACGACCTAAATCGTCCAGCAGTTGCAGCTGCAACATGCGGTCTTTGCCCTGATCGAGCTTGAGATAGGTCTGGCGCATCATTTCATCGGTCAGGGTTGGGTTGGTTGGATAATCTTGCAGCAATTGCATGGCCACTTGCTCATCGAGCTGTACGGCCAATATTGCAAGTTGTACGCCCGAAGTGCCGGTCTTAATGGCATTGTCTGGAATCAGTTTTTCTGCTTTATGTGCATAGCGGGTGAGACGCGCAATTTGTGCAGCTAATGCATCGAAATCAGGGCCGCCATATAAACGGTTAATAAAATACTCAGACATCAGTACATTGTGTTTTTCAGCAAATTGCACAGCATGCGTACGTTGCATGCGCTGTTTTTGCCACTGCTGGACATCTTGTAAACGCTGTAAAATTTCTGGCTTTTTGTGGTAATTCAACTGGTAATACAGTTCAAGTAAATCATCTAATACCGCAAGTTTGGACATTGAGTGTCTCAATTATTTTTTAGATGTTTGAATCTTAGTGGGTGTTGGAGCTTAGGGCTATGACAAAGTGACGAAATTACAGGTCAATCTGAGTCAGTTTGTTGCAGAAACGGTCATATTTTGCATTTCAGCATATACATGAAAGCATTGTTGTGGGATGAACGGCATGGTTATACTCAAAACAGAATAAAACCAAGGGTCCGCCATGAGCTTAAAAGAAACAGAATTTCAATTGATGGATGAAGAACAACTCTCGGTTGAGTTGATTGAAGCGCAGTATCAACTAAAAAATACCAGCCGTCAGCCCAATGCCAAAAGCGTGTTGATTTTAGTCAGTGGAATAGAGCTTGCGGGTAAGGGTGAGGCTGTCAAACAGCTCCGTGAATGGGTTGATCCACGCTATTTAAGGGTGAAAGCGGATGCCCCGATCATGTTTAATCAAAAGCAAACCTTTTGGCAGTCTTATGCACGGTTTATTCCTGCCGAAGGGCAAATCATGGTGATGTTTGGAAACTGGTACAGTGATTTGCTCAGTACCGCCATGCATGTGTCAAAGCCTTTGGATGAAACCTTATTTGATGAATATGTTGAGAACATGCGGGCCTATGAACAAGACCTAAAAAATAATCATGTCGATGTGATTAAGGTCTGGTTCGATTTATCTTGGAAATCCTTACAAAAGCGCTTGGATGAAATGGACCCGAGTGAAGCGCGTTGGCATAAATTGCATGGTTTAGATTGGCGCAATAAAAAACAATATGACAACCTACAACGTTTACGTCAGCGTTTTAGTCATGACTGGGTCATCATCGACTGTGAAGATGAGCAAGTCCGTGATCAACAATTTGCACAGCATATTTTACGGACCTTAAAACATTGTCCAGCACATGAAACCACGGCGGTCGGGCGTTGGAAACAAGCCAAAACCACACAGGCGTTATTGGAACCCAGCACTGCCGTCGCTGATGAAGCTGATTATAAAAAAGAATTAAAAAAGTTAAGCCGTAAGGTGGCTGAAGCTTTACGTTTTGATTCACGCAATGTGGTGATCGTCTTTGAAGGGATGGATGCCGCAGGAAAAGGCGGGGCAATTAAACGCATCGTCAAAAAGTTGGACCCGCGCGAATATGAAATTCATACCATTGCAGCCCCCGAAAAATATGAGTTACGCCGTCCATACTTATGGCGCTTTTGGAATAAAATTCTTCCTGAAGAAAAAATCACAATTTTTGACCGCAGCTGGTATGGTCGCGTTTTGGTTGAGCGAATTGAAGGCTTTGCCAATACGGTTGAATGGCAGAGGGCGTATGATGAAATCAACCGTTTTGAAAAGGACTTATATGACAGTCAAACGGTGGTCATCAAGTTCTGGTTAGCCATAGGAAAGGATGAGCAAGCTGCACGCTTTAAAGCTCGAGAAGAAACCGCGCATAAGCGTTTTAAAATTACTCCAGATGACTGGCGAAATCGTGACCGTTGGGATGACTATCTCAAAGCTGCTGCAGATATGTTGCAACGCACGGATACAGAATATGCGCCGTGGCATGTGATCGCCACTAATGATAAACACAGTGCGCGATTACAGGTATTAGAGACGATCTTAGCGCAATTGAAAGCAGATTAAATGCATGAAAAAAGCCACGATATTCGTGGCTTTTTTCATTTTCAAAACTAGCTCATTTTCAGATCTACTTCATCTTTAGATCTATGGTTTAGATCACTTTGATTTGTAAACTATGTTGATGCGCTAGATATCGCCGTTAAACATTGTTCGGCGTTGGGACAGGTTGGTTCGGAAATTTCTGTTGAATACGCTTCGCCAATTGGTAGCTTTCTTCTACATGGGTTTCAGCGACTTTTTTCATCACGATATAACCCAAACTGGCTGCCACCAATTGTCCACCTAGTGGAATAAATTTGGTCACTTGTTTGGTAATATATTTTGCTGCAATGTTATTCAGCGATTTTTTCATCGCGGTTCGTGCAACCACTAAGCCAGAAAATTCGACCCCACGTTTACGCAGTTCTGTCCAATGAATCTGTTTGGTTTTCGGGTCATACACACTAATTTGATCTGGCGCTAAACCAAAACGCGCATTAATTTCTGGAATGAGCTGTGACAAAATTCCGACGTCAATCACCACATCCAAAAATGGAACAGGAATAATGGCTGCACCTGCTGAAAAATAAGCACGTTTTTTCACGAGCTCTAAGCATTCAGCGCGAATAATTTCCAGATTTAAGTTAGGGTCGATGGAATCAGGAATGTTATCAATTTTCATAAGCAGATACCCTTGATACTGGATTGGTTTTTTTCTCATAAAGTATCATTAAGATACTTGTTTAAAAGCATTTTTTGCAATCTATTCTCTTGTCAAAGTCGCATAGACAGCCCAAGATGTATAGTAAATAATCATTGTTGTTTTGTAGTAGTTGGTCACGCAGGCTGTATAGGTAATCCATGGCAATACATGTAATTCAAAGTCAACGAATCGAAGTTTTGGTGGATTGTCTGATCGAAAAATTAAAATCGAATCAATCGACCAATGCTTTGTCCGTCTTGCAAGAACGACATATCGTGGTGCCAGATCAAGCCATTGCTGCATGGTTAGAAAAGCAAATTGCTGAAAAAATCAGTATTAGTGCCAATATTAAGCATCATCGTAAAATTTTAGGGTTGCAGTGGAAAGCCTACGATTGGGCCTTGCCGAATAAACAAGACCGTGAGCGGATTAAAGGTATCAACATGCCGCCGTTGATTATGCAATGGCGTATTTATAATGCTTTAGCGGTTTTTATTGCGGCTGATCAGTTTGATGCAGCACAGATTCCGACAGATGTGCAGCCCTTAGTCCAGCGTATTTTTGACAGTACAGCACAGCTTTCAGATCGAAAAAAACGTGAGCAAAAGCGCCAAGAAATGTTGTACTGGATCGCTGCTCAAGTCACTCGGCTTTTTACCAACTACATGGCCTTTCGTGGCAGTTGTATTCATACCCCAGATGAAGGTGTTGAGCACTGGGTTTGTCCACATTGCGATACCGACTGGCTAAAAGCGTGGAGTCACAACCAGCCGTTAAATATCATGCAACTCACAGGTTTGAAACCAGAACAAGCCGATGAATATCTACCGACTCAGGCTCGACAACTGGAGCATTGGCAGCGTTGGCTGTGGCATCAAGTATTCCAAAAAGACTTTAATGACCGTCAGGAAATAGACAATAAATTTTGGTTTGCCTTGGCGCATGCTGAGCAAAATCGGCAGCAGCAGTTTGATTTGGATGCTGAGGATGATGAACGCGATGATGATGAGCGTCACCAAACCTATAACGGTTTGCCTGAACAGATTTTTGTCTTTACGACCTTAGAATTACCCCCTGCACAACTGAAATTTTTATATCGTTTGGCGGCGTATACCGAAGTACATCTGTTGTATTTCAACCCATCGCGTGAGTATTGGGCAGACATGGTCGATCCCGTTTGGAAAGATCGTTATAACCTGAAATTACAACAGCGTTATATTGAGCGAAATCCCAATGTTAGCACGGTGCAAATTCAGGCCTATTTGAGTACGACCAATGCGGAATTTCGTGAATCACAGCATTCATTATTGACGCGTTTAGGTAAACGCGCGCGGGATAATTTTGCATTATTGGTGAATATGTCTGGTGGCGAAGGCTGGGAAGATATTTTTCCAGACACCGAGCCGACAACGCTGCTTGCTCAAATTCAATATGACATCATGACCTTAGAAGAACCCGAGCAGCATCAATATGCACTCGCGGGCTCAGATGAATCGATTCAATTTCATGTCTGTCATTCTAGCCAGCGTCAGTTAGAGGTTTTACGGGAGCAGTTGGTACATTGGTTGGCCGAAGGCACAGAACAGGAGCCACGCCATCCGAGTGATATCTTGGTCTTGGTGCCGAATTTAAAAGAACTGGAACCGCATATTCGGACGGTCTTTTCGACGACTCGTGGCATGGGACGCAGTGCTGTGGATTTACCTTATATCCCAGTCAAAATTGCAGGGGTGGTCAGCCAAGATATTCAAAATGCATGGCAAGCCTTTGTTGGACGCATTGAAATTAGCCAAGGCCGTTTTACCGCAGAAGATTTTCATGATTGGCTGAATTTGAATGCGGTGCAAGAACTGTATCAGCTCGACCATGTGCAAATGGAACGTATGATGGAACTGCTGATTCAAGCCGGTTTCCGTCGCGGTTTAGACGAACAGCACATGTTGGCTTATTTGTCTGAGCAAGACCGAGATTATCGTTATACCTTTAAATTTGCATTAGACCGTTTAGCGTTAGGGATTGCGATACCACAGCATGCCGTATTTGAGGACACCTTAAGTTTTGCAGGGGTGTTGAGTAGTGATTTTGAGTTGGTGCAAACTTTAATTCAGATCTACCGAGATATCAGTGCACGTCGGGATTGGCTCAATCCGAATCTCAGCACACAGACGGTCAAAGTGTGGTTGCAACAATTAGATGCAGATTTAAAGCCTTTTGTAGAAGCCAGTGGTCGAGCATTTGAAACCATTCGCAGTGTGATGCGTGCGATGACGCAACGTCTGCACAATGCTCAAAGTGATAAAGTTGAGTCGCTCCCAAACAGTTTTAATTTACCATTATCTTTGCTGCTCAAAGAAATACAACAAGGCATCGATAGCTCTGCCGATCAGATCGAACCGACAGGGTCAGTGACCTTTGCGGATATGGGGAAAATCCGCCAAGTCCCATTTTCATTGGTGGTGTTGATGAACATGGATAGCGGCAAATTTCCGCGTCGTGATCAGCAAGTGCCTTTTGATTTGATGGATGTGTTTAAACCGGTATTGGGTGATCGCTCACGTTTGGAAGATGATAAAGGTGCATTTTTAGATGCCTTATTATTTGCCCGACAGTCCTTGTGGATTTTCTATAATGGCTTTGATGTCAATGATGGTGAAAGTCGAGAGCCATCCTCCGTGATTTATGAATTTAGCCAATTCCTCGCACGAATGATTCAGCCGCAGCAATTGAACCAACCCCATGATGCCATGTTGGATTTGGATGGCTTACGCATTCCACAACAACTCGAACCGCTATACCATATTTATCCTTTGCAGCCTTTTGATCCGATGGGTTTTCAGCAGTCGAAAAACCTACGATATAAAGATCAATGGTTTGCTGTGGCGGAACATATTCTAGATCAGCCGGGGCAACGCCAATCGTGGATTAACCGTGATTATCCTGTGCATGATGAACAAGAAGTACGGGTATTAGATGGTCAGGAATGGATTAAAGATGTGGTGTTTCCTGCCCGTGCATATTTGAAAACGCTTGGCGTGGCCAGTGTCTATACTGGTGACCAATTGCCGCAGCAAGAGCCTTTATTGCTTGACCGGTTCCAGCAATATCATGTCCGTGACTTATTGCAAAAGCATTATGTACAGCCTGCATCTCGTGTCGATCAAGCTGAGGATCAGAACTCTACGACTCTAACTGAACCGGACATGGCCTTGTTCCAAGATGTTCTGCCTGTGGGACATAGCCAAATAGCGACTTGGAAGCTCAGTTTGCAAGAGCAGGCACAGTTATTAGCGCGTTTAGATGGACGCCGTGTAACCGCGACCACCTTACAAAACCTACAGCTTGAACCGCATTTGATACTGAGTATCACTGTGCCTGAAGACCCTCAGAGTATGCATTGGTTAAGTTGTATGGCATCTGGGGCAAAGCCTAAACGTCAGACGCAAACGTGGCTCGAATACCTACTGTGGTTGAGCTATCTAGACTTAGGCGATGAGGGCGCGACGTATCGTCGTGAAGTAATTTGTAATGATAAAAGCATTGTTTGTTGTGGATTAAGCTCTGCACAAGCCAAGCTACAGCTCAGTGAGTGGGTGGCGATGTGGAAACATGCACAAAAACGTCCTGTGGTGCTGCCTGCTGCCTTAATTCGCCAAGAAAAATGCACTTGGGTGGAAAATGAAACAGGCCAACTCATGCCAGATAATTTTGCAAAGCTTCAAGAGGAATGGCTGAAAAATCATAGTTTTGGTGGAGTGGAGTTGGAGTCGAATGAAGCCAATAGCCACCATCGTGATTGGAGCTTTATTTTACAGCAACAAGCGGCAGATGAGCTTCTGGCATTGTCCTGTCGTTATTATGCAGAACGTTTATATCATGTGATGGATACCGAGGCGGATGACGGCCTAAAAAAACTCAATGTCATCAAGCCTGAGGTGAAAAAATGAATATGCCACAGCAAACGATGAAAATGTCCACCAACCCGATTGCAGACATGAGCTTTACTGGGCTGCATTGGATTGAAGCTTCTGCGGGTACTGGTAAAACCTATACGCTTTCCAGTTTGATGGTACGGATTTTTCTCGATCGCTATATGCCGAATCAGGTCATTGCCACCACCTTTACACGTAAGGCTACAGCGGAACTCAAAGCGCGAGTACGACTGCGGATTGAAGAAACCCGTGACTTTATTTATGGCCTGCTCGCGGCTTCTCAAGATGAATTGGCCGAACTTCAGCAAAGTTTGAGTGACCCGTTGTATCAGCAGGTGTTGAAAGATCATGGGCATCATTTAGATTATGCCTACAATCGTCTGAACGTGGTCTTACAACAATATGAAGAATTGTTTGTTGGGACCTTGGACAGCTTTAGTCAAAAGTTATTACGTGAATTTGCCTTTGAAAGTGGTCGCATCGAACAGGTGCAAATCAGTGATGATGAAGATCTGCATATTGAACGGATCATTCATGATTTATTAAGAGATTGGATTCAGCAGCAGCCTGCACATTTGATTGAATATTTGATGTTGAATCATCAGTTGAAAGGCCCTGAATACTATCTGGGCGTGGTAAAGGAAAGTCTAAACTTCCCATCGGTGGATTTGCGCGTCCCTGAATTACCTGAAAATGCCTTAGCGCTTTTTGAAGCGATGTGTCATCAGCTTGCGCAAATGCTGCCTGCTGCTCGTGTAGAACTTGCAGCGTGTTTTGATGCCGCAAGTCATTATAAAAACCTAGTGGACGCTCGACGTTTTAATAAAGGGGCATTTTTTGTCACCTTTAACACACGCATTCCCGAGTTTTTACAGCACTTTGAAGCTGCGGGTAGCCAAGGGGTTTTGACTCAGTCCGACGTGTTACAACCGACGATGAAAGCCATTCGTTCATTGTTTTATGATCCGAATAAAACTGAATTTAAGCCACGTGTCTTTAAAGACAAAATAGTTGAGGAACAGCCGGATGTCTCAAAAGAATTTTATCAACATGCTTTTATTCAACAACTCCGAGCGGTACTCAGCGCTTATGAACATATCAATCAAGCAGAACAATATCTAAATTTTTATTTGGCGCAGGAAGTTAAAAAGCGTTTGCCTCAAGTGTTGTCCCACGCTGGGGAAACCACCTTTTCACAACAAATTCGGACCTTATCGGAAGCCTTACAGCAAAGCTCAGCAGCAGGGAAAGACAGTTTTGCTGCCCATGTTTTAGCACGATATCCACTGATTTTAGTCGATGAATTTCAAGATACCAACCAAGATCAAGATGACATGCTTTCTAGCATTTGGCGGGTCAAGGAGCGCTTACATCAGGGCTGTATGATTATGGTCGGCGACCCCAAACAGGCGATTTATGGGTTCCGTGGCGGTGACATGCTGACCTATCGTAAAGCGCGTCATGATATTCAAGCCAAGGGTGGGCGTTGTTATACCTTGAACAAAAACCATCGTTCAGTCAAAAACTTGGTTGAAGTGGTGGATGCCTTGTTTCATCGGCAAATGGACTTTGGTGAGCAAGTTGAATACACCCCGATTCAAGCAGGTGAGCGCGAGCATCCTCCGCTGATTGATCATGAGCAAGTCAATCCAAAACCGCTGCGTTGGTTGGCTTTGGATGAAACGTTGAATGAAGCAGAGCAAGTGGCTTGGCAGATTCAGTCATTGCTCAACCAAGCTCAGCAAGGACATTTATATTTTCAAGACAACAATACCCAGCGAGCACTGACAGCAAACGATATTGCGGTCTTGGGGCAAAACCATTTCGACTTAGAGCAAGTACAACAATGTTTATTACAGCTGGGCGTTCCTTGTTATAAAGCCTCTCGGGACAGTGTCTATAAAAGTTCCGTCGCACAAGATGTTGCCGCTTTGCTGACTGCGATTTTAAATCCTTATCAAGAAGCCAAGGTGAAACGTGCGCTGCTGAGCCGTTTATTGGGTTTTGATCTGAAACAACTGGTCGCACTCGAACAGCAAGCGGATGGACTGAGCGAAATCATCGAAAAACTCGAACAGATCCGACAAATTTGGAATGAGCAAGGATTCCGCAGCGCGTGGAATAGCTGCATGACGGTTTTTCAGGTGTGGACACGTTTGGTGGCTGGGCAAAGTCGAGATAATGAACGCACAGTGGTGAATTTACGCCATATCGCAGAATTATTAAGTCAGCAAAGTGAACACTACACGGGTGCGCATAAGCTCTATCAATGGTTTATTCGCCAAATCAATTTAGGCATCAATAATGAAAGTACCCAAGAGCGTAAATTGACTGGGCAATTGGGGGTGCAACTGATGACGATTCATGCATCCAAAGGCTTAGAATTTGGTTGTGTGTTTTTATTGGGAGCAAATGCGGGCTTAAGTGAAAAAGGTAATTTGAATTTTTCCCTTAAAGACAATCAGCAAAAAAGCCTAGGGTTAGAACGTGTGATTGCCGTGAAGTCTTCGGACTTACCCGAAGATGATATTCAACAAAATGATGCGCGTAATGAAGCAGAGCATCATCGCTTGTGGTATGTGGCGTTGACCCGTGCCAGTTATCGTGTTTATGCCGTGCTACGTCATCATGAAGTCGAAAAGAAACAATTGGCAGAAGCACGCTCAGGACTGACATTTTGGCGTGGAAGTGCACCAGATCTGTTCCAACATGCAGATAGTGCGGATGCTGATGTCTTGCGTGCAGCACCACCGATTTTGACTCAGACTCAGGTTGAAGCTGTTGTATTAGAGGCGGAAGAGATTCCTAACAGCCATTTTTATCCACGGGAAACCACCAGTTTTACCGCGCTCACGCGCACGGCGCATAAGGCGCACATACAACGTGACCAACTGGCAGCGGTAATGACCGAACAAGAAGACAGTGCTGCCGATGAGGTTGAACAGCTTGAAATTATTGAAGCAGACACTGCAGAGAAAATTAGCTGGATTAAACGGCATTTTCCAAAGGGAACCAAGCCCGGAAGTTTCTTGCATAAATTGATGGAAAAAGTTCGATTTAGTACCCCAGAAGAGAAGTTGGCCAAAGCCATCGCTTCGCGCTTTCATAGTGATGTTGAGTTTGATTCGCCGCAAATGTTGCAAAACTTGATAAAACAGTTCGGGCAAACGGCAAACCCTGAGCAAGATGAAGCTGAACTGATTGAAGAAATGCAGGAATGGTACAGTCAAATTATTCATACACCATTGCATGATGGTTTTAGCTTGCATCAGTTAAATGATGGCGAATATCGTTCAGAAATGGACTTTCATTTAAGTATGGCAGATCGTGCATTGGCGATACGTAAAATACGCTTGCTATTTGAACGCCTGAATGAGCCAGATTTACAGATACAAGATTTGAATGATGTGTTTACAGCACGCTATCTGACGGGGTCGATTGACTTGGTGTATTTTGATGGTCAGCGCTATCACATTGCCGATTATAAAAGTAATTTCTTAGGCGATCAGACCGCACATTATGATCATACCTATATTCGAGAAAGTATGAGTCATTCTAGTTACTGGTTGCAGGCGGCTTTATATTTGGTGGCCCTGCATCGTTATTTGAAAGCCGTAATGAAAGACTATGATATGACGCAGCATTTGGGTGGGGCGAGTTATTTGTATCTTCGTGGTATGGATGGACAGTCCGATCGTGGGGTATATCACTGGAAGCCGGCGGATACATTCATTCAAAACCTCGATGCAATATTGAGCGAAAAGGTTGTGGCTAAAACGTGAATATGCACGAAAAAGATAAAAATATTCACGCTGAAACAATGAGTTGCTTTGTGGATAAGTTTGAGGATAACTGTGTGGAAAATGATCAAAAAGCCTTGTCAGCACAGCCTTTGCACGCGGGACAAGAAAACACTGTAGAAACGCAGGTTTTAGTTACTCAAAATACCCAAGAAACTGCTGATTTAGATGCGGTTTTACCGGATTGGATTGACTATTTAATCCAACATTATTTACCCAATCAAGCCAGTCATCCTGCTGCAAATCAGTTAATTCAACAATTGATGCAAGCCGTGGAAAAAGGCGACAGTTGTATCTTGGCCGAAGATGCACAGATTCAATGTTTGGCTCAGATGGTTCAGCATGAGCAAACTGAAAAAACACCTGTTGCACCTTTTATTTTTGATTCACAGCGACTTTATCTCTATCGCTATTGGGCATTAGAAAATGCTTTGGCTAAGCAAGTCGCACGTTTAAAGCAGCAAACTGGACAAGATCTTAATCAAACGCAGACGCTTAATATTGAAAAGGATTTACTGACCGATCCACATCAGATTCAAGCACTGCACATGGTGTGTCAGCACAATTTTAATATCATTACCGGTGGGCCTGGGACAGGTAAAACCTATACCTTGGCACGGATTATTGCCGTGTTGAATGAGCAAAATCCAAATTTAAGAATTGCGATGGCAGCGCCGACAGGAAAAGCGGCGCAGCGAATGGAAGAAGCCTTACAAGCAGCGTTTAAAGATCCTGCATTGCAGCATTATTCGATTATTCACAAACATTTGAAACCCGTAACTTTGCATCGTCTATTGGGTTTAGGGACGCGCGCTATTCCTCGGTTTAATGAGCGCCAACGCTTACCCTATGACGTTATTGTGGTCGATGAAGCCTCCATGTTGGATTTAAGTTTGGCGCAGATGCTATTCGCGGCAATCCCTCAACACAGCAAGCTGATTCTATTGGGGGATGCAGAACAACTGGCTTCGGTCGATGTTGGCGCAGTTTTGGCCAACCTTCAGGATGTCGATGCCTTACAAGCCAACCGCACCCATTTACAGACTAGCCGCCGTTTTGTGCAAGGTGCAGCCATTGGTGAGTTTGCTAGTTTTATTCAACAACAAGAACAGCAGCAAACAACCACAGAAGTTCTGGCGAAATTCGAACATCAGGTAGTGTCTGCATCCGAGCTTCAGCCGATCCAACTGACACCGAATATGAGCGATGTGATTCAGTTGCAATATCTCCCCGACGCCACGAACAGTGCGGCACATTGGGCAAAATATTATGATCAACTGATGTATGGTTTTCAGCCCTATGTGGCATGGTTAAAACAATGGCCAGAGCAACCCGCTGAATATGCAGATTGGTTAGCCCAATTGATTCGCTATTTTGATGATTATCGGATTCTATCGGCCATTCGACATGGAAAATTAGGTTTACATGAACTCAATCAGCAGATTGAACTTCGGGTCTTAAATACCTTGGGTGTGTTGAAACAAGGGGATTGGTATGTGGGTCGTCCAGTCATGATGACCTATAACGATTATCAACTTGGACTATCAAATGGTGATATCGGGATTTGCTTAAAACGACCGATGACGGAAAAGTCGCAGTTTGAGGTTTATTTTCCAAGTTTGGATAAATGGGTTGTGGCAACACGGTTACCTAAAAGTATAGAAACCGCCTATGCCTTGACCATACATAAGTCTCAAGGTTCTGAATTTACCCATACGGCGGTAGTTTTGGAAAATCATGCAACTGAAATGATGAGTAAAGAGCTGATTTATACCGCCATCACTCGTGCAAAAAAAGTGGTGAGTTTGCTTGTTGCAAAAGATGCATTGGCAAAAGCGCTTATAAAAAGAACAGCGCGTGTCAGTGGTCTGTTAGAAAAAATTAACAATCACCTACCTTTGTAAAGCCTAGGCAAAATGTACCGTATTTTGTAAGAAATGGCTTACATCGATTCAGGAGATTTGCGCATAGAGCTTTTTAGAGCTTTTTGAGAAGATGACTTCACAGAAAAAGAACTCAACACGGATGGTTGAGTAAAATCGCAAAAGTATAAGAATAACGTCAAAAGACAGCGAACTTACAGTGAAGTAAGGAAATAGGAAACTTACAGCCGCTAAGCCTTGTAGTTTTGGGAGAGACTACAGGGCTTTTTTATGTCTGGAAAATAAGAAATGCCTATACGCTGTAACAGAAAAGAAATAGAGCTTAACCGATGTACGAAAAAGCTTACATATAGATACGAAAAATACGACTTTTATCTAATAGCCGTTGTGGCAAAATCTACCACATAAGGAAGTGCAAGTTAAAACATGGAATGTTTGACATAAGGACGCGGAAAAGCGCCACATAAAACAATAAATAATAAAACAATAACTAAAAAAGAAGAAACTACAGCGCAAAAAAGCCCGAGCTTAGCTCGGGCTTTTTTTTAATCATTCCACTTTGAGTTTTGCATGTTAAACATCGAGTGGCAAAATATATCAAAAAATCAGTTTAAAATTCATTCAATGACATCGTATTCAACATGTTAGAAATATGCGGTTTTGTGTCGCATAAAGTATCGAAACATATAAAAAATTTATAATGGAATCGATGTGAAAAATAAGGCGCTATTGTCGTCATGAAAACCTGACGAAGTCGGCCATCTCTTTTTGCAATTGGGACGATTTTCCCTTAATATAATGCACTTGCTGTAGTGATGCACGGCAGTCAGCTGATTTATCAGTTGATTCGTATCAAAAGTTAACTTTATAAGCATCTCGGAGAAATCGAATGGCTTTAACAAACGCAGATCGCGCAGAGATCGTTGCAAAATTCGCTCGCGCTGAAAACGACACTGGTTCACCAGAAGTTCAAGTAGCTCTTTTAACTGCTCAAATCAATGATTTACAAGGTCACTTCAAAGAGCACAAACACGACCACCATAGCCGTCGCGGTCTTATCCGTATGGTTAACCAACGTCGTAAGCTTCTTGACTACCTTAAAGGTAAAGACGCTACTCGTTACAGCGCATTGATTGCTGCTTTAGGTTTACGTCGTTAATTCGATTTAAACTTTTATTTTCGGACTATTGCATGCTTAGTGCTGTATTACTGAAAACTAAAGTCTATCCAACCTTGGTTGGATAATGGGGAAGGGGCGATGATTCGCTCCTTCTTTGTGTCTCAAATTAGTATTTTTAATTAATGTTTTTAATATCTAGTGAGGTCGGCTTCTAAGCTTTGTCATTTATGTTGCAGCGTTTGGGGCGTTGAGTGAATGCCAAACCTTAGGGGTCTCCACTAGAATAAAATCAGGAAAAAATAAAACATGTCGATGTTTAATATTATTCGTAAAGAATTCCAATATGGTCAGCATCAAGTTGTCCTAGAAACAGGCCGTGTTGCGCGTCAAGCGAACACTGTAATCATCACTATGGGTGGTGTACAAGTTCTTGTTGCCGTTGTTGCTCAGCCAACAGCTAAAGCAGGTCAAGACTTCTTCCCATTGACTGTTAACTACCAAGAAAAACAATATGCTGCAGGTCGTATCCCGGGCGGCTATGGTAAACGTGAAGGCCGTGCGTCTGAAGCTGAAACTCTTATTTCACGCTTAATCGACCGTCCAATTCGTCCGTTGTTCCCAGAAGGTTACTACAACGAAATCCAAGTGACTGCGACTGTGATTTCTTCTGACAAAACGATGGATGCTGACATTGCTGCAATGTTAGGTACATCTGCTGCACTTGCAATTGCAGGTACACCTTTCCGTGGTCCAATCGGTGGTGCGCGCGTTGGTTTAATCAACGGTGAATACATCCTTAACCCGAACCACGAACAGCTTAAAGAATCTGACCTTGACCTTGTGGTTGCTGGTACAGAATCTGCAGTATTGATGGTTGAATCAGAAGCGAAAGAACTTTCTGAAGACCAAATGCTTGGTGCTGTATTGTTCGGTCATGACGAAATGCAAATCGCGATCCAAGCGATTAAAGAATTTGCTGCAGCTGCTGGTGCAACAGAGTCTACTTGGACTGCACCTGCGAAAAACGAAGACCTTCGTGCAAAATTAAAAGAAGCGTTTGAAGCGAAAATCTCTGAAGCATACACAATCGCTGTTAAACACGATCGTTATGCAGCACTTGATGCGCTTCAAGCTGAAGCTGTTGCTCAATTCGTTCCAGAAGAAGACGTTGACGGTATCGCTGACGACTTAGCTGAATTATTCGAAGACCTTAAATACCGTACAGTACGTGACAACATCTTGTCAGGTAAACCACGTATTGATGGCCGTGATACTAAAACAGTTCGTGCGCTTGACGTACAAGTTGGCGTGTTAGACCGTGCCCACGGTTCTGCATTATTCACACGCGGTGAAACTCAGGCGTTGGTAACAACAACTTTGGGTAATACACGTGATGCGTTAATGGTCGATACATTAGCGGGTACAAAAACTGACAACTTCATGTTGCACTACAACTTCCCTGCATACTCTGTAGGTGAAACTGGTCGTGAATCTGGTCCTAAACGTCGTGAAATCGGTCACGGTCGTCTAGCGCGTCGTGGTGTTCAAGCTGTACTTCCTGCAGCTGACCGCTTCCCGTACGTGATCCGTATCGTATCGGACATCACTGAATCTAACGGTTCATCTTCAATGGCTTCTGTATGTGGTGCTTCTCTATCACTTATGGACGCAGGTGTTCCACTTAAAGCACCAGTTGCGGGTATCGCAATGGGTCTAGTAAAAGAAGGCGAGCGTTTCGCAGTTCTTTCTGACATCTTGGGTGACGAAGACCACCTTGGCGACATGGACTTTAAAGTAGCAGGTTCTGCAAACGGTATTACTGCACTTCAAATGGACATCAAGATCGAAGGTATTACTGAAGAGATCATGGAAGTTGCATTGAACCAAGCGTATGCAGGTCGTATGCACATCTTAAATGCAATGAACCAAGTGATTTCACGCGCTCGCCCTGAAATCTCTATGCACGCGCCTACATTCCAAGTGATCAACATCAACCCTGATAAGATCCGTGATGTGATTGGTAAAGGCGGCGCAACGATTCGTGCGATCACTGAAGAAACTAAAGCAGCAATCGATATCGAAGATAACGGTACAGTTCGCGTATTTGGTGAAACTAAAGCGGCTGCTTCTGCTGCTGTTGCAAAAATCCAAGCGCTTACTGCTGAAATCGAACCAGGTACAATCTACACTGGTAAAGTGATTCGTATCGTTGAATTTGGTGCGTTTGTAAACATCCTTCCAGGTACTGATGGCTTACTTCACATCTCTCAAATTTCAAACGAACGCATTGCGAACGTTTCAGACGTATTGTCTGAAGGTCAAGAGATCAAAGTACAAGTTGCTGATGTCGACAACCGTGGTCGTATCAAATTAACCATGAAAGACATCGAACAAGCTTAATGGTTTGCTGATTCACAGGGTTACGGCGCTGTGAATGGAGTCTAAAAAGCCTTGAGTGTAGTCAGAGTATGAACTTTGACTTGCTCAAGGCTTTTTTTATGGCATCATGCAAAAAGTAAACACAATAATAAATGAGATATGCAAACCTATTATTTTTTTCAGCATCCAACAGCCGCGCATATCTATGTGCAAGACCAAGCGCAATGTGAGCATCATCCTGAACTTGAGCCTGAGTTTATTTGGATTGATTGTACCCGTGAAGATGTCGTCAACCGTCCAGAGCAGTGGCAGAGTGATATTTTTCAGGCATCAGACTTGCGGGTCAATGAATACCATCTGCGGGATATTTTAAATTTAGAGCATCCGTGTGCTTTTGACACACTTGATGATTACGATTTATTAATTTTTAGAAAAATGGTTACACCCGATGACCAAATTGCTGCCGGCGCCGATGCGCTTGAAAAGCATGAGCGGGTCTTTGGTTTGGCGACCACCCCGATCAGTTTTTTGCTCACGCCACAAGTGCTGATTACAGTACGCGAAAAAGGCAACAAAGCGATTGAAAGTTATATCCAACGGATTGAAACCTTAATTTCTCGGCCGATTGATGAACAAAATAAACCGCGAAAATTAGCCCTTACACCCTTAGATTTGGCATTGCGCTTACTAAATAATATGGTGGATGGATACCTCGATTTACGTGTTCCGTTGACCCGCCGTGTCGAGTTTTGGCAGCAAGAGTTGCTGCAAGGGCATCGGCGATTTACCAAGTGGCATCAGCTGCTGCAGGAAAATATGGCCTTTCAGCAAGTGGAAAATTTGTGTGAAGAGCAAATTGAAGCTTTGCAAGAACTGCGTGATGAAGTTGTAGATAATTACCCGCATTTGAAAGGTAAAAAGCGCAGTGAAAAGCAGGATATCATGCTGGTTCGCGTAGATGATTTAACCAGCCATATCGAACGCATTCAAAAACATACCACACGATTACGCAGTGCCGTGCAGGCCGCCATTGATCTGCATTTTTCAGCCGTTGCCAACCAAACCAATGAAAATATGCGTATTTTAGCGATTATTACGGCAATTTTCGCACCATTAACCTTATTAACCGGCATATACGGCATGAACTTTGAGTTCATTCCTGGACTTAAATCACCAACCGGTTTTTGGATCATGCTCGGCATCATGCTGATGACCACGATTTTACTGCTGTATTATTTTTATCGACGGCATTTGGTCGGGCGCGGTGAAAAAAGCGTGATTGATATGTTGGCACAGCAGCACGGCGATCAACATATGAATCTGTTTTGGTTTATGGATTATGAACCAATCAAACAGACGGTGAAGGGCACAGTCAAAGGTACGGTTAAAACCATGAAAGAAATTGAGAAGCTGACGAAACTCAAATAATTCGTGTCAGCTTCTCTGATGGATGGGTTTAGTTGTTAATCATTACGAATCCATGTGGTGCTACGTCCGAGTGCAGACACGCCAATATAGCCGCGCATGGTTAAGCGTTTGCCATTTGCACTCAGCTTGGCTTTGCCTTTATAGACATTACCTGAAAGGGGATCGAGCACGGTTCCATTGCTATATTCATTTGGATGTTGTGGGTCTGATTTAAATCCTTTGATAATTTCGAGGCCCACCAAGGGAGCATTTTTGAGTTTGCCTTTACATTTTAAGCACACTTCGACCAAGGGTTTGTATGGCAGTGGGCGTATTGCAGTGAGTGTTCCACTATACGTCCCGTCGGCATTTTTAACGACAGTAACATCACCGCGTGAATATCCTGTTTGGTCATCAATTGTTTTCCAAACACCGGTCATATCACTGGCATGCAACAGACCGCTGAAACTGAGTAATGCTCCAAATAGCACATGATGTATTTGCATGATGAATCCTTTGTCATGATTTTATTGTTTTTAAAATTTTATTTTTTAAAAATCTGCAGTACAACCCGATTTGACCGATCCTTATGGTCTTAGCCATTCAATTGCTTAGCCTCGAGGGTTGTACTGCGAACGACATGCATCATGAAAATTCCCCTATACATGAGTCGATATCTCAAGAGAAATCATCATTTTCATTACTTTTCAGCAAGCGGTAAATTTCATCTTTTAGCTTTAATTTCTTACGCTTAATGGTCTCAATATCTGTGTTGTGGTGATTGACAGGATCTAATTCCAATTGAATGATTTCGCGATCCAACTCATCATGTTCTTCAAAGATCCGCGCAAAATGCGGATTTTCATCACGTAACTGAGTGACCAAATCACGGTACTCAGGAAACATGTTTTTGACTTTTTTATTGCAATCTCGTGTTTTCATGGTTGTCGATCATTTCCTCTACAAGAAAAAAGAAAAACGCCCTGCAGGACAGAGCGTTCACGAATACATTTAGTGCGAATGAAGCTGTTGGTGTTTCACTTGGCGACGTAGTTGTTGGACTTCATCAATTAGGTCGAGCATCATGGCGACCGCAGTAAAACTGGCATCGAAATCTCGTTGAAGCCGATAGGCACGCCGTGCGCGAGATATATCATCGCCAAAAAATTGATGAATCCTGTCTTCTGAACGGCTAGGCAGAATATCGTATTCGAGTAGTTGCAGAACCCATTCTGGACTTTGCCCACAGGCAGAGGCAAAGTGTTGTAGATCAAAACTACTTTTTTCGTCTACGATTTCAGTCTGTTTACATCCGTCACAGACAATTTCACGATAATGAATTGTTGTCATGGTGCTCTCCTTAAGACTGTCGTGGATTAAATGACGGAAAAGCTTGAGCAAAAGCCGCATAAGCTTGTTGCTCTTGTTCTGTTTGTGCAGCTGGTATCACTATATTTAAAATCAGGTAAAGCTGTCCGGGTGTTTTGTTTGGTATCCCTTTGTCCTTTAATCGTAGCTGCTGTCCAGTACGCGCATTTTTAGGAATCTGTAGCTCTAATGTTTTGCCATCAGGACTGGTAAATGCAATTTTTTGACCCAATGCAGCTTCCCATGGACTGATATTCAGTTGTTGGAAAATATCCGCACCTTCTACACGGGTTTGCTCGGTTTGTTTATACAAAATTTCAATGTATAAATCGCCAGCGGCTCCACCGTTATAGCCGGCTTGCCCTTGGCCGGAGAGTCGAATTTGTTGACCTGATTTCATACCTGCAGGAATTTTAACTTGCAGGGTTTTACGTTGCACTTCAGGCTCACCATGTGCATTCAGGCTTGGAATCTGTAAGGTGATATTCTGGGTTGCACCATGAAAGGCAATCTCTAAATCCACTTCTAAACTGGCGTGTTGGTCTTCACCACGGAAGCTCTTGGTTTGGCGGTTTGCACGTTGATACTGATAGTCACCGCCACCAAAACCTTGCCCAAAACGACCAAACAAGTCTTCAAATCCACTAAAGTCCGCATGCTGACCATCACTCGTCGATTGGTGATAAAACTGAGATTGGTCAAAACCACCTTGGTTGCCAGCATTAAACCCAGCATATCCTTGTGGATGATCGAGTTCAAAATCATATTGTTTTTTCTTTTCAGCATCGCTCAAGGTGTCGTATGCAACATTAATCGCTTGCATGCGCGCTTCAGCATCAGCCTCTTTACTGACGTCAGGGTGATATTTACGCGCCAATTTTCGATAGGCTTTTTTAATTTGATCTGCCGAAGCATCTCTGGCGATCCCTAAAGTTTGATAGTGATTGTCTGGCATACTCTCTGTATAAATATTGATCATGTTTTAATCAATATAGAAGGGTTCATCAAACTGTCATAGGGGCAAACTGCAGCTTATTGTTTCAAAACATGACAATAAAAAAGCCTCACGAGGAGGCTTTTAAAAACACATTTAAAATTAGTATTTTATCCAAGTGACACTACGACCAATCACAGATACACCAACATAACCACGTAAAGTTAAATGTTTTCCTGAAGCACTAAGTCTTGCTTTGCCTTTATAGATTTTTCCACCAATCGGGTCCAGAACTTTACCGTTTTGGAATTCACGTGGATTTTTTGGATCTTGTTTAAAGTCCCAAATAAATGGCAAGCCGATAAAAGGTTTATTTTTCAATTCACCTGGGCAGTTATAGCAGACGCCCATTTTTTCAGTACCTGGGACATTACGAGTGGTGACAATGATGCCTTCATAGCTTCCATCGGCCTTTTTGCGAATTTCAACGTCTGCACGTGAATATCCTGTGCGGTCATCGACGGTTTTCCATTTCCCCACAAGCGGATCGGTTTCCGCAGCGATTGACAATCCTGACAAAGTGCTAAGTACTATTCCGGCAAATAATTGTTGATATATTTTTTTCATTTCATCCCCTGAAAATTCAGAATTGTGTTTTTAGAGTAAGTTGCCTAATTTATATATAAAGTCCTACAAAATCAATGTGATAGTTTGTGATGTATTTGGCAGAATTTTTTAAAACACTGCTTTAATATGGAGTTTTTACTCTAAATTTTAAGTTAAAAAAGGCCTTTAATGATTTAAAGGCCTAGTGCTTAGTTTTTGACCCAAGTGACATTGCGTCCAATTGCAGAGCCTTCAGTACGACCATTGATGATTAAATGCTTGCCATTATTCATCAAACGAGCGCGTGCATTGTAGTGCTTGCCTGATTTGGGGTCGAGCATCACTCCACCCACAAATTCATTGGGCTTTTCTGGATCAGCGCTTAGGCCGCTTAAAGTGGTTAAACCGACCATGGGTTTATTTTTCTGAGCACCGGTGCATTGCGTGCATTTCGAAACATTTGCCGTTCCGGGTACGCTTCGGCTTTGGATAATGGTGGCCGAATACAGCTCATGCTTATCTTTGCGAATCACCACATCGGCAAGGGAATAACCTGTTCGATCATCAATGGTTTTCCATGTCCCCACTAAGGGGTCAATCGCTGCAATAGCAGAGGATAAACTGCAGATGGAGAACATGCCGAATAGGATAGAAGAGAGGAGTTTAACAGCCATACAATTACCCACATTACACAAAAAACGGATGCCAAAAACTTAAAGGCATAAAAATATTATGGGTTTAATGTAGCCTGAAATAATATGAACATTCTAGTGATTTTTTAAGAATTGGTATTTATATTTTGAGCCAAAACATGAACGTGTTGGCGCTAAATGAGGTTTATGCTGAACGTCTACGCACTAGTAAAATAGTCGGAATTCATCTTAAATGTCGATTGTTATCGGCATGATGACCTCGTCTGGAGTTGAGTTCATCATGCCAATGAAAGCCGAATGGTCGCTTTAGTTGACGCGGATCCAAGATACCGTCCGGCCGAGAAGCGTGGTCCCGACATAACCTCGAAGTGTCAGGACATTGCCGCGCGCATTCAATTGCCCTTTACCTTGATAGGTATTGCCTGAAAGTGGGTCGATCACCTTGCCATCGGTATAGGCATTCTCTTTTGCATTATGTTTAAAGCCTGAGAATATCGGTAAACCAATTAAGGGTGCATTTTTGAGTTTACCTTCGCATTTTTCACAAATCGTGGTGACAGGGCGGTTGGGGATAGCATGCACTTTGGTGATTTTACCGCTATAGCTGCCGTCTTTTAATTTGGTGATTTGGACTTCAGCACGGGCATAGCCTGTTTTGTCATCTATGGTTTTCCATGTCCCGACAAGGTCTGCTGCATGTGCTGTTATTGGGCCAAAGCAGAACATGGCTAAAAGAATAGCGAGTGTTTTGAGTTTCATATTTTATCCAATTTTTTACATTATTTTTCTATTAAAAATAAAGCTTTGTTGGTTTTTTTGACTTTATTTCTGGCGCGATTCTACTCGAAAAAAAATTGATCGCAAATACAGCTGATCATGTTGATGCTTTATAGTTCGAACCCATTCGACTAAGCGCAAGAAAGTAGCTGGTCTCAATTTTGCGGGGACAATAAAAAAGCACCCCGAAGGATGCTTAGATTTAGGCTTTTAATCATGCAATGATTTAGCTAAGGTGTTGACCAAAAAGGGATAAAGCTTCTTCTGCCGTAAAGGTATATTTTGTATTACAGAATTGGCAGTCCATTTCAATTGGGTTTTGAAACTCTAAGGTTTCACGAACTGCAGCAACACCAATTTGTTCAAGTGCTGTCGCACAGCGTTCTTTTGAACATGTGCAGCCAAATTTTAAGGCTTCAGTTTCAGGTAGACGAACTTCTTCTTCGTTATATAAACGATATAAAATTTCATTTGCAGATAAAGACGTTAACTCTTCTGCTTTTAAAGTCTCAGTCAGCATGGTTAACCGTGGCCATAGGTCTTCATCGACACGGCGTTGTTCTTCTTCGCTGTTACGCGGTAATAACTGAATCAGTAAACCACCTGAACGGCTGTTGCTGCTCGCTAAGACGATACGTGTCGGGATCTGTGCAGAGAGATCATAATATTGCATCAAGCAACCCGCTAATGTCGGTTTGTCTAAAGGTACAATCCCTTGATAACGCTCACCAAATTCAGGCTCGATATTAATGAAAAGTACTGGGTTTACCAAGGCTTTCAGTACCGTGCTGCTGTCTTCAGCGGTTTGAAAGTGCGGGTCTTCTTCATAATCTGCAAGTGCGCGAACTTCACCGAGATGATTGCATTCCGCCATTGCCCATTTAAAAGTGCCTGCAGCCTGAATTTGTAAGCTAATACGACCTTTAATTTTTAAGGTACTGGCCAACAAGGCAGTCGCGCTGAGCATTTCACCCAAGAGAATTTGTACAGCAGGTGCATAGTCACGCTGTGCAAGAATCGTTTGTAGGGCTTCTTCAAGATGAACCACTTCTCCACGAACAGGGCTATCTTCAATAAAAAAGCGTTGGCGTAAATCTGACATAAAATTCTCCATAACCCTGCTTTAATGGTGACGATATTGTAAAACACAAGTCATTCATTATCATCTCTTGTGACATCAATACGATGACGTTGTAAGCTGCGTTGTAAATCAACACCTGTAGGTTTTTCACGGGCTTGCGCATCGCTTTCAAACAAATGTTCCAGTTCAGCTAAAGCGTTACGATGCGTTTCATAAATCTTTTGTTCATCGGTATAGATTTGCTGCTGTTGAGTCAGCAGTTTTTCATCATAATCACGGAACAACTCGATACTTTTATAGGCATCTTCATCGCTGATGCCTAAGTCGCACAGCATGTGATAGGCCATTCCTAAAGAGGATAAATAGGTTTCACGCCAAATATACTCAATCCTCAAATCACGCAGCAAATGCACTTGATGACGGTCACGCGCACGGACCAATAATTTTAACTGAGGGTAATTCAGGCGAATATGACGCGCCACATTCATCGAGTCTTCAATATCATCAATAGCAAGGACGAACACTTTGGCATGTTCAATGCCCGCAGCGCGTAAAATATCTGGTTGTGTGGCATCGCCATAATATAGATGACCACCATAATTACGTACGAAATCGACTTTGTCTAAGTTGCTATCAATGGCGGTAAAAGACAAATGCTGTAAATGTGCCACACGAGCAATGATTTGTCCAAAACGTCCAAAGCCCGCAATAATCACAGGATTATGTTCATCCGGAATGTCGTCATATTCTGGGATGGTTTTAGGATTAAAACGCGGCAAAATTTGTGATTGTATTAACCAGTACAACATTGGGGTCAACACCATCGACAAGGTGACGATGAGGGTTAATGGCTCCAAAATGGCTTGTTGTACGACATTTTCACTTTTCGCCACACTAAAGACCACAAAGGCAAATTCACCGCCTTGAGCCAAACAGGTCGCCAGTAAAATACTGTTGCGCCATGAATTTTTAAGATAACGCGCAATCGCGGTAAGTGACGCCATTTTGATGAGCATCAGTGCCAATGCACCACCGATAATGAACCATGGCATTTCAACGAATAATGACAGTTCCGTGGTCATGCCCACGGTCATAAAGAACAGACCAAGTAAAAGCCCTTTAAACGGAGCAATACTGGCTTCGAGTTCATGGCGGAATTCCGAGTCGGCCAATAGCACGCCAGTCAAAAATGCTCCGAGTGTGGTACTGATGCCAAGTACATCCATCAACACCACGACACCCAGCACTATAAATAAACCGACAGCGGTGATCAGTTCATGCGCACCACTTTTCGCGACGAAGCGGAAAAACGGTCGCATTAAGTATCGACTAAATAAAAATAAGCCTGAAAAAGTCGCAATGATGGCGGCGAAATAGGCGATTCCATGATGTGATGATTCTGTTCCTGCGAGCAGGGGGATGACTGCAATCAGCGGAATTGCGGCCATATCTTGAAACAGCAAAATCGAAAAGGATTGTTGCCCATAGGTGGTGTTTAATTGCTGTTTTTCACTCAGCATCTGCAAAACAAAGGCAGTAGAAGAAAGAGCGAGAGCGAAACCGATAACGATACTGGCTGCAATGCCTTGTTGTAAGGCAAAAAAACTACCTAGCGCTAAAAGCAGACCGGTCAGACCAACTTGTAAACTCCCCATGCCGAAAATAGAACTACGCATGCTCCATAGTCGCTGTGGACGGAGTTCGAGTCCGATCAGGAACATCAGTAAGATCACGCCAAACTCAGCGAGCTCTTGGATCGCTTCGGGATCACTGGCAATGTTAAAGACATCGGGGCCGAGCAAAATACCGGTGAACAGATATCCCAATACCGTTGCAATACCAAAGCGCTTGAGCAAAGGGACAAGCAATAAGGATGCGCCAAGGAAAATTGTGATCTGTAACAGTAGTGACATTTACTCGTCCTAGAGTTGTATTTTTGGTCGAAAGTTGCAATTCAGTATGACTGATTTTTCAGACTGAATTGTACGCGTTTAACTGAGTTCCTGTGGGTCTATATCGAGGCTCAATTTCATATTTGATGGCTTGTTATGCAAGATGTTTTGCCACCAATAACGCAGATAATAATGTAAGCGCGCACGATCTGTAGACAGTAAAACCATGTGGGATTGATAACGTCCCGCTTTGCGCTCCATCGGGGCAGGAATTGGCCCCCAAATGTCAATAATTCCAGCAGAGTCCTGACGCAGCAATTGGGCATGTTGCTGTAAAAATTCAGTATTGAGTTCTTGGTTTTTGGACTCACAGCGCACCAATGCGGCATAGCGAAACGGTGGCATTTGTGCCATTTCCCGTTCTTTCATAGTTTCTTTGGCAAATTTTCGATAGTCTTCATTGACCAAGATATTCAAAAGCGGATGGTCGGGTCTTAAGGTTTGTAAAAACACATCGCCTTTACGTTCACCACGGCCGGCACGACCTGTGACTTGTACAATGAGCTGTGCAGTACGCTCGATGGCACGGAAGTCCACACTCAGCAGACCTGAATCGATATCTAAAATCGCCACCAAGGTGACGTAAGGGAAATGATGTCCTTTGGCCAGCATTTGTGTGCCGAGTAAAATGGCAGGTTCGCTTTTTTGAATCTTGTCATAGATTTTTTGCCAGCTGCCGACCCGACTGGTGGAATCACGATCGACCCGTATAACGTCATGCTGCGGAAATAGCTCATTTAGGCTTTCTTCAACCTTCGCTGTACCCATACCCACGGATTTCAGTTCTCGGTGATTACACTGTGGACAATGCTCTGGCATACGGTGAATGGTGCCGCAGTGGTGACAATGTAGGTGTTGATAGGGTGTGCGGTGTACCGTGAAATTGGCATCACAGTGCGGACATTTGGCCTGCCATGCACAGCTTTCACAAATTAAAACTGGGGCATATCCACGACGGTTTAAAAACACTAACACCTGTTCTTTTTTTTCAAGGCGCTTACGGATTTCACCAATTAATAATTGGCTGATTCCATGCTGTTTCTGTGCCACTTTCAAATCAAGGATGTGCATTTTCGGCATGACCGCGGTGCCTGCACGTTGGTTCAATTCCAGTACGGTCATTTTTCCTTGTTTCGCCAGTGCATAACATTCGATGCTAGGCGTGGCAGAACCTAAAATTACGGGGCATTGTTCCAGATTCCCACGGTAAAGTGCGACATCCCGAGCGTGATAGCGAAAGCCTTCTTGTTGTTTAAAGGACAGATCATGCTCTTCATCAATCACAATTAAGCCCAAATTAGGTAGTGGTGTATAAATCGCAGAACGCGTGCCTAAGATAATAGACGCCTTACCCGTTTGTGCAGCTTGCCAAGCTTGCATACGTTTTGAATCGTTCAACCCCGAATGTAGCAAGGCAATATTGCAATGAAAACGTGATTGGAAACGGCTGATGGTCTGTGGGGTGAGTCCAATTTCAGGCACTAAAACCAAGACCTGTTTGCCTTGCTTTAGAACCTCTTGCATGATTTGTAAATAGACTTCGGTTTTACCACTGCCGGTCAGACCATCAAGTAAAAATGCCTGATATTGATTCCGCGCTTTTAACACCCGATCAATGGCTTTCTTTTGCTCCGGATTTGCTGTGAGTGGCATCTGCGCCATGCTCATGGGCATCGGGCTAAAGTCCTGTTCCGCCAAGACACATTGGCAGATACCTTTTTTCTCTAATGCTTTGAGTGTGGCGGTTTCCACACCTGCCAAATTGAGTAAATTTTCCCCAGTTCCAGTTGGATGTAATTTTAAAATTTTATAGGCTTCTTGTTGTCGTTCCGAGCGCTTAATTTTGTCTTCGGCATGGAGGTCGAGGAGATTCCATGTACGTGCCAATAAATTATAGGGTTTCCCTTGGCGTAACAGCGTTGGAAGGGCACTTTGCATTACTTCACCAATTGGAAATTGGTAATACTGTGCAGACCATGTCAATAAATTTAAAACTTTCTCATCTAAAATGGCGCGATCATCAAGAAGTTCGGTAATGGCCTTGAGTTTAAAGCTTGAATCGAGTGGTGCATCGGGTGCAATTTTTTCCACGATGATGCCGGTCAAATTTTGCCGACCAAAAGAGACAGCAACGCGTGCACCTACTTCAGCTTGTTGGTATTGCTCTTGGCTTAAGCTGTAATCGAAGCAGTCGTATAAATATACCGGAACGGCGACTCGAACGCGGTAAATAGGTGTTGCAATGCTCGCTGAATTTGCCATAAAACGTGGATAAGTTCCTGATTAAATTTCGTCGTGATCGTAAAGGAGTTGTGTTAGAGTGAGCTCATATTTTATATCTAAGAATATGAATGATTTTGATGGTCAGACGCAACTGCGCTGATAGAAATTTTGGAAAATTAGAGCATTACAATGCCTGCATATCAGTTTACTGCCATAGACGCTTCAGGGAAGCAGCAGAAGGGTGTACTTGAGGGTGATTCTGCGCGTCAAATTCGTCAACAGCTCAGAGATCAGTCACTCATTCCAGTTGCTGTCGATCCGATTGAGCAAAAAGACAAACACGCGCAGCAGCGCTGGTTTCAAAAAGGGCTGAATGCCTATGACTTGGCTTTATTGACTCGCCAACTTTCAGTTTTGGTTGCCGCTGCGATTCCATTAGAAGAAGCGATCCGTGCTGTGGGAAAACAAAACGAAAAAGCCCATGTGCAAAATCTGTTGATGTCGGTGCGTTCTAAAGTTTTGGAAGGACATTCTTTAGCCAACGCACTACAACAAGCAGGACGTTTTCCTGAACTGTATATTGCCACGATTGCAGCAGGTGAGCGTTCAGGTCATCTCGATCTCATACTCGACCAACTTGCCGATTACACCGAAAACCGCTTCGCCATGCAAAAGAAAGTGCAGGGTGCGATGATTTATCCGATCATCCTGATGTTAATGTCTTTCGGTATTGTGATGGGACTCATGACCTATGTGGTCCCAGATATTGTCAAAACCTTTGATCAAAGCAAAGATGCCTTGCCGTGGATAACGGTCGCTTTAATGAAAGCCAGTGACTTTATCCGAATGGCCTGGCCATTTTTATTGGTCGGTAGCGTGGTCTCGATTTTTCTCTTGGTTCGATTCCTCAGAACAGCGGCGGGACATTATGCGTTTGACCGTTTGACCTTGAAACTACCGTTATTTTCCAAACTGTCTAAAGGCATTAATGCCGCTCGTTTTGCCAGTACCTTGTCGATTTTAACCAAGTCTGGCGTGCCTTTGGTCGATGCTTTAAAAATTGGCGCAGCGGTCAGTAATAATTGGGTGATTCGAGATTCGGTCAACCTTGCGGCAGAGAAAGTAACAGAAGGTGGTAATTTAGCAACACAGCTTGAGCGAAGTGGTTATTTCCCACCGATGATGGTACAAATGATCAAAAGTGGTGAAAGTTCAGGCGAATTAGATCGGATGCTCGAACGTGCGTCGACAATGCAAGACCGAGAAGTGACGACCTTAATTTCAACTTTATTGGCGTTGCTTGAACCGCTGATGTTGGTATTTATGGCGAGCATTGTACTGGTGATCGTGATTGCTGTGATGCTGCCAATTGTGAATATGAATAATATGATTTAAGACATTCTAACAATGATGTGAACAGAGATTTATAACATGCAAGTGAAGACAAAAAATATGAAGCAACAGGGTTTTACTTTAATTGAAGTAATGGTGGTCATTGTCATTTTAGGTGTTTTGGCAGCGCTGATTGTACCGAACGTGATGGGTCGTGGTGAAAAAGCCAAAGTCGATACCACTGCGATTACTTTAAAAAGTGTCGCTGGCTCATTAGATCAATACAAAATGGACAATGGTAAATTCCCTTCAATGCAAGACGGCGGATTAAATGCTTTGGTCACTAAACCTGAGTCTGCTAAAAACTGGTTGCCAGGTGGCTACATCAAAGGTGGCTATCCAAAAGACAGTTGGGACAATGACATCCAATATGTGATTCCCGGTTCTGAAGGCCGTCCTTATGATCTTTATTCATTTGGTGCGGATGGTCAGTCTGGTGGTGAAGAAAATGATGCCGATATTTACTATAAACACTAACTGAGAATAATTATAAATTCAGTTTTAATGGAATTAATCACTTCACTTAATAGGATGTTTCAATATTGAGTGAAGTGATAATAAATCTTAATTATAAAATTAATATTAAGTTATTGAATTTGCTTTAAATTACATAATATAAAATATGTGATATTTATAATAAGAATTATTCCCAATTTTATTGATTACAATAATCGCAAAATATGAATAAATATAGGCTTTTCATTTAAATAAAACCGAGCATAATATCTTTTATGGTACTTTTTTAGCCATGGAGGATAGTATGAAAGCATTATTATTAACGGATGAAATTAACCAATTTCATTGGTCTATGCTGAAATCTGTTCTTTTGATTTTAAGTATTCTGCCGATCAGTCAAGGCATTGTGTATTTATGGCAAAGCACTGAGGGCAGTAGCCAAATTATGGTGGGCTTCTTTGCCATGAGCTTAATGAGTTCATTACTGGCTTTAAGTTTTTGGTCTGCATTAAAAGCGACTGTGGCAAATTTAAAACAAGAACATGCATCTGCCATCGAACAAATGGTTGTTCGTCTTTATCGATATATTCCAATGGTGTCTTTAGCTGCCATGCTTTCCTATTTAGTAACGCAGTTATAAACCACAATCAAACCTTCCAAACTGGAGCTTGCTCCAGTTTTTTTATGTCTCGTGCAAATGAACAGTTAGCCTAGATCAAAGCGTACATTAATGTGATACGCGCTCTAAGATGACCTTACTTTGTCCGTTTAGACGCATCGAATGTCTGTTTCACATATCGTCAGCCTGAATGAAATTTTTATAATGCATAGATAGCCAGATGAAGTACAACAAAGAAAAGAAAGAGGGAAAAATGCAACAGATCGATTGGCAAGATTTTATGAAAGTTGAATTACGTGTAGGGAAAATTGTGCAGGCTGAAGTCTTTGAGCAAGCGCGTAAACCCGCGTACATTCTCCATGTGGATTTTGGAGAGGAACTGGGCATTAAAAAGTCCAGTGCACAAATTACACAGCTGTATCAGCCGGAAAATCTATTGGGAAAATTGGTCGTTGCCGTCGTGAATTTTCCAAAAAAACAAATTGGGCCGATCCAGTCAGAGTGTTTGGTCACAGGTTTTCATAATGCAGAGGGGCATGTTGCTCTTTGTGTACCCGATGCAGAGATTCCCCTCGGCACTAAGTTGCTTTGAAAAAGTAAGATGAGCTGGCACGTTGAACGTTTATCAATAAAAAACCGAGCCAAAGCTCGGTTTTTTGATCTTTTGTAGCGGAATTAACGGCGTGATTTAAAAGAAATATCAACTTTACGTGGTCGATAAATCCAACCGAGAACCAATAGCAAGAATGAGAAAATCAACACAGGCCAATCACTTAAGCGAGTGTAAAGCGTTTCGCCTTGCATGGCAGGTAAATCACCACGCAGTACTGCATCTTTATCCATCGGTGCCTGTTTCACAATGTGACCATTATGATCAATAAAGGCAGTAATACCTGTATTGGTTGCACGGATAAACCAACGGCCATTTTCTTTGGCACGCATTTGAACCATTTGTAGGTGTTGATGCGGGCTCGCTGTTCCAGTAAACCATGCGTCATTGGAAATAGTCACTAGGTAGTCACTTTGACTGGCATTACGGCGCGTTAAGTTGGGATAAGCCACTTCATAGCAAATCGCCGCACCTAAATCATGACCTTTAACATTCAAAGGCTTTTGGTTGTTTGCGCCACGTGAAAAGCCACTCATCGACGGGTCATTTTGTAGGGCAGGTAGTACCCAACTTAACATCCCTGAAAGCGGAATGTATTCACCAAAGGGGACTAGACGTTGCTTCTTGTATAGACCAGAAGATTCATCACCAGTTGCCATGATGGTGTTGTAATACATAGGGTGTTGGTTTTGCTGTGATTCTGCCAAATCCCAATAGGGAATACCTGTCACCCAAGCCGTACCTGTTTTATTGGCTTGGACTTTCATCGCATCCAAAAATGGCTCAATATCGGTTTGGAACATTGGAATGGAGGATTCTGGCCAAACAATGACATCACGGCCCCATTCGGTCCGACTTAATGACGCATATTTCATTAAGGTTTGAGCTTGGTATTCTGTTAACCATTTTAAATCTTGTGGAATATTGCCTTGAATTAAGGAAACACTCAGCGGTTTTTCATTTTTAGGCTGAACAAATTGCAGTTGCGCTGCACCCCATGCGCCGAGCAAAACAAGGGCAGAGGGAACAATCCAGAAGATGCGTTTACGCAGGATTTCAACCAATGCACAGGCCAATACAATGACCGCAAAAGATACCCCAAAGATCCCGAATAATGGCGCATAGCCATCGAGGAATCGTTCAGTAAAGGCATAACCTGCAAACAGCCATGGAAAACCGGTAAAGACCCAAGTTTTACTCCACTCGAAAAACACCCACAGTGGCGCAAAGGTCAGTGGGGTTTCTGGAAAGAAGCGGCGGTAGAGCCAACTCTGAACTGCGGTAAACAGCCCCATCACAATCGCCATAATGGCAATCATCAAAACACTGAGTGCTGAATTGGTATCACCATAGACATGGATCGAAGTATACAGCCAAAAAGCCCCGACAAACCATAAGCCAAAGCCATAAGCTAGACCAATGAAAAACGATTGTTTAGGGGCACGCTGACTTAAGCATGCATATAGCAGGGCTGGAGATAAAATTGCCAACCACCAATAATGATAAGGTGCCAGCGACAAGCTGAAGATGGCACCTGAAAATAATGCAATCAGCAAAGGATAGATGAAAGGTAGCTGTTTTTTTTGTTGTGAGTGGTTTAGCAGCTTATCAAAGTAGGTTCTCATTTACGGACAGCTCGGATCAGATGAATAGTACGTGCATCTGCCTCCAAAATGGTAAATTCCCAGTTTTCAAGTTCAATCACTTGACCTTGTAAATCACTGACCAAGCCCATTTCTTGTAGCAGTAAGCCGCCCACAGTTTCTACTTCATCATCTGAAAAATCAGCATCTAAAAGATTGTTAAAGTGTTCAATTGGTGTAAGTGCTTGAACCAACCATGTATTTGCACTTAGTGGGTCTTCATCTGGAATGATAAATTGAGCTTCTTCATCGACTTTGTCGTGTTCATCTTCAATTTCACCCACAATTTCTTCAAGAATGTCTTCTAAAGTCACTAAACCTGAAGTTGTGCCATATTCATCAATCACAACAGCGATATGGGTTTGGGTATTTTTTAACATCCGTAAAACTTGGTCAGAACGCGCGCTCTCAGGTACAAATAAGGGTTGACGCATTAATGCACGAATATCGACTTTGGTGGTCGGTTCTGTCAAAAATGGCAACAAATCTTTGGCCAAGAGAATACCGACGACATTGTCAGGTTGGTCTGAGGAAAAGACGGGGAAACGTGAGTGTGCAGATTCAACAAGTACATGCAAAATATCCAATAGCTCATCATCTTCTTGTAAGCTGATCATCGCAGTACGGGGTGTCATGACCTCGCGGATTTTAGTTGCAGGTAAGTCGAGTACCCCTTCGAGCATGGCAACTGTATCGGGTTCTAAGAAGCGACGTGAATCTTGTACTAACTTCAACAGTTCGTCACGGGTTTCTGGTGCAGTGCCCAGCCATTTACGTAAGCCGCGCATGCCCCACGACGGGCCGGATTCCTCTTGCATGATCTTTCCTAAAGACTCTTAATATCTAATAAATGATGATTTTATCATACCGTAGAAAATACAGTTGTCTATTGTTAATGTTGATCTAGATGATGAGCGATCAAGTCATTTTAAGACGCTATCGTTTGCATTTTTCAAGCTAACATTCGGTCGTCAGGATTATGCTAAAATAGCCCTAGATTTTAATACTGAGTTTTCTAATGTCTGAGCCTTCTGTGCCCCCATCAATTCAATTAAACACCCGTGGCTTACGTTGCCCTGAGCCTGTGATGATGTTGCATCAAGCCATTCGTAAATCAAAATCGGGCGATATTGTTGAGGTTTTTGCAACAGATAATTCGACTTCTTGGGATATTCCGAAATTTTGTATGCATTTAGGTCATGAGCTTTTGCTTCAAGAAGAACGTCTTGATGAAAATGGAAATAAAGAATTCCATTATTTGGTTCAGAAAGGTTAATTTAAGAGATTGTAAAAAATAATAATTATTAAGATGTTACATTTTTATTAATAAAATAGGCTGGTCAAGTCTGATGGCTAGCCTATATCATTCGCAGCATAATTATACAAAGTTTAAAAAACAGACTTTTAAAATGTTAAATTCGATTGCTCTTATACTTGAAAAATTAGGCTTATCCGCCCAAAAACGTGCCATTCATGTGCAATTTTCCAACCCTGCGTTGAATGAAGAGCTTTTTATTCAACGTATTGATGGGGAGCATGTCTTAAACCAAGGCGTGCAAGCGACTTTGATTTGCCTATCTACTAATGCACTTATTCCACTAAAACAATTTATTGGCGCACAAGTTGCCGTTGATCAAGTGACAGATCAGGGTGAACTCTTCCGTACTACGGGTATTATTACCGAAGCCACCCAAGGCCAGAGTGACGGTTCACTCACGCTGTATAAACTCACTTTAGAAGATGCAACGTCGCTATGGCATAAACGCCGCAACAGCCGTGTGTTTATGAACAAATCTGTTCGCGATGTCAGTGAAACTCTCTTTAAAGAATGGCAAAGCAAAAGTCCGCTCTTTGCTGCCAGTCTAACGCTAGATCTAAGCGGTTTAGGCCAACACTATGACGTCCGACCTTTCATCATGCAATCGAATGAAAGCGATTATGACTTTTTAACCCGACTTTGGCGCAGTGAGGGTATCAACTGGCTCATCGATGAAGCGCAGCTGAAAGTGCCGCATTCTTCAGCGCCAATTGAAAAACAAAAACTCCGCCTGATTGATGACAATAGCCAATATCAAGCGCTCAGCCGTCGTAGTATCCGCTTTCATCGCTCTAGCGCCACTGAAAAACAAGACAGCATCACCAGCTTGATCGGTGAACGTAGCATTCAGCCGACTGCGGTCCATGTACAGCGCTGGCAAGCCGATGGACTCAGCCAAGAAGAAGGCGCAGGCTCAGTTCAAAGTAAACATCAGCATAGCCAAAGCCAAGACAATGCCAGCTTAAGTCTAGAGCAAGCATGGCATGTCAGCCCTGCATGGATGCAAGACTTAAAAGGCGAAGACCAAGCTACCGCTTCATCCAATAGCCAAATTGAAAAACTGAATCAAAACCTAACGCGCTATCACGAGCTGCAATCTAAAAAATTCAATGCGCAATCGACCGTGCGTGATACCCAAGTGGGTTATTGGTTTGAACTGAATGAACACCCTGAAATTGATCAACACAGTGGTGCAGACAAAGAATTTTTAATTACAGAAAAGAAATTCTATAACCAAAATAACTTACCCAAAGACCTCACCGAACAAGTCAATCAACTGATTGAACAAAGCCAGTGGAATATTAAACCCATCCATGAACAGGCCGAGCGTCAGGCCAATCAGCTCACATTACAACGCCGCAATATTTCGACTGTTCCTGAATATAACCCACTCGAACACCGTCCAAGCACCCATCCGCAACGTGCTAAAGTCGTTGGGCCAAGCGGTGAAGAAATACATGTCGATGAATGGGGGCGTATCAAAGTCCGCTTCTTATTTACCCGTGGAGATGACCACAGCCATGATGGCGGTGCGGGCAGTAATGACAATGATACGGACTCTGCATGGGTAGATGTACTGACTCCATGGGCAGGTGAAGGTTATGGCGCACGCTTCTTGCCACGCATTAATGAAATCGTGGTCATCGATTTCTTTGACGGCAACATCGACCGACCATTTGTGGTGGGGCGTATACATGAGGCACAGCGCAGTCCGACCCAATTTGATGGTAAAGGCAAACTGCCAAACACCAAAAAACTAGCTGGAATAAAAAGTAAGGAAGTCCAAGGGGAAGGCTTTGGACAACTGCGCTTTGATGACAGCACAGGGCAAATCTCAACACAATTACAAAGTACCCATGGTGCCACCCAGCTCAACCTAGGGAACCTCAGTCATCCCAAAGAAACCGCAGAAAGTGCAGGGCGAGGTGAAGGTTTTGAACTGAGAACCGACCAATGGGGCGCAGTACGTGCAGGACAAGGGCTTCTTGTCAGCACACACCCACAACAACAAGCAGCGGCAATGCACCTCGACGCACAAGCGGCGAAAGAACAAATCGAAGCCAATTTAAACAGCAGTAAAGCCTTAAGTGAAGTGGCGAAAAATCAACAAACTGACCCACTTGAAGTCTTAGATAACCTGAAAAACTTCCTTGGCCAAATCGAAAAAGGCAGTAAAGAAAAAGCCGACGCTTTTAAACAAGCCTTAATGATTTTATCTGCACCAAACTCAATTGTTGTGAGTAGTCAGGAAGATATTCATCTTTCAGCAGATGGGCAGATCAGCCAAAGTGCAGGCGATAGCATCAATATCAGCAGTCAAAAATCCTTAATTGCCCATGCACAAAGCAAGATCAGTCTATTTGCAGCTCAGGAAGGTGCAAGGCTGTTTGCTGGCAAAGGCAAAGTTGAAATCCAAGCCCAAGGAGATGGGGCTGATTTGATTGCACGAAAGGGTATTCAAATTATTTCCACGGAAGATAAAGTTGAAATCAAAGCGAGCAAAAAAATTGTTTTAGTTGCGGGTGGTAGCCAGATTGAAATTAGTAGTGCGGGTGTATTGCCTACTACGGCTGGAAAGTTTGAGGTGAAGGCGGGGCAGCATAAGTTTGTGGGGGGGAACAAGATTCCCAATTTGAATGTAAATTTACCTGCACTGAAAATCAAAGAAAATTCAGTGAGCGAATGTCCTATAAGGTTAAAACAATCAAATTCAAATACCGAATATATATCTAATGCTGAGTCATCCAAGGCGTTGAATGATTCAGCATTACATGGAAATAGTTGTTCATCTTTATTACAACCAATTAGTATAGTTGATTATCTACCAGAAGCTCTTTCTGGGAAAATTGTAGATACGGATCAAAACGGAAATTTAATATCAATAGGTATAGAAAAAAATGAAACTTTAGAAGATGGTTATGTTGACTATTATGAAAATTCAAAGAGGTATAAAGTCAAATTTTATGATTATTCAGAGATAAGCCAACCATTTGATATTAAGTTTGATCCACTTAAAAACCTCTTAACAGTAACAACAAAGATATCTTTTAAAGGAAAAAAGCGTGTCTTAGTTGATAATAATAACCAGATAGTTACTAATAAAAGTGGTATAGAAGTAGAATTACCATATGATTCTAGCTTAGATTTGCAAAATTCCATGTTTTCTTTTGAGGATATAGAAATTCCATATAAAGATTGGTTTGACTTTAATAAAGCTAAATCTGAAATTGAGAAAATTTTAAATAAAAATAATTTTTATTTATATCCGAAAAACTGTGCTCAATCAAAATGTACGTGTAAAGTTCCAGTTTGGTTAGAAGTTGTAGAAGCACAAGATGGTCATGAAGTTAATATATACAAATTAAGTACTCGTGCGGATTCAAGTAATTGGTCTATAAATGCTACAGCAGAATACAAAGCATCGAAAAAACAGGTAACTGATTACTATCAAATTTATGAATTTATTGAAAACTCAACTTCATTAACTGATTTTCAACAATATGACTTCGGATGTTGGAAATTTGAGCCAAGTTGGATGTCGAATAATATACATGCGCATGAGTCTGGTCATTTATTTAATTGGCCAGATGAGTATTTTGCTTATGGGGGAGCAGTAAATCAAAGGTATACTTTAGCTACAAGTAATCCACCATATCAAATAGATCTTAAGATTACAGAGCCTGCAGATTTTTGGAAAAGAAATTCAAAAAATAATTTAATGGGTGAAGGGACTTTAATTAAAAATCCACAAATGCATGAATATTATCTGCATCAAATTCGAGATTGGTTTGAAAAAGAAACAGGGATTAATTGGGATGTTAAATCTTAAATTTATAATGGTTTCAATTTTATTTATGAGTACTGTATCAATGGCGAAAAATAATGAAGAGTTTTACACGAGTACATATCCAAATTATTGGGGTAATCCTCTTATAGAAAAATTTTGGGCTAATAATGGTAAAGAATTTTATTTGAAAAATTCTACAGTAGATAGAATTGGTAGTAAAAATAATAAAATAAACGGAGTCGGTTTGATTGTTAAAAGCTTAACCGAAAAAGAGGCTGAAGATTATGATAAATATGGAAAAAAAATTTTCTTGCTTAATAAAAAATATGATGTCAAAAGTAGCAAAGATAAGAAGCTAAATTTTAGATTTTTTGAAATTTCAGGTGAGAATACTGTTTCTTCAATACTTTTTAATTCAAAAGACAGTAATGGGCAGGAAGTTTTAAAATGGTTTAATGAAAAAAAAATAAATTTTATTAATTCCAGTGACAGTAAAATGGAAATTGGATTTAATATTGTTACTAAAATAAAAAAAAGTGAATCTGATTATGTTTTAGAATTGATATTTGAGAATTTATCTAGGCAAGATATATTAATCACTGGGGTTAATGATTGGGAGGTGAGTAATGAAAATAGAAGAAGTAAAATAATATCAAATTTAGTGATTAGGGATGGTTTGAATGCATCTTTTAAATTTAATTTGAATAAATATAATTTGATAGAGAAAAATGAGGATTTATTAAACAATCTAATATTACCTGGGAAAATGAAAAAAAATATTCATTTCAAGTTAGATAAAAATGAAATGGATAAGCTAGAAGAATATCAAAAAAGTATAGATGATGCAGAGCTAAAATATTATGTTGTTATGGATCTTAGAGTGCTATCGCCAAGTATTATTGCAGGTGATTTTCATTATTTAACTAGTTTGAATGAATTTATTTATTCTAAATGAATTGCATGTCGTATATTTGGTTTTTTCACATTTTTTTGTGCAAGGGAATTGTATTTTTAATGTTTGAAGTAATAATTTTGTAGGCGGAATTTTATTCTGATAGTTTAATTATTTAAACTTTCTTGCAATGGTTTTTGTTGATATTGATTTTTTAATTTTATTTAGTTGGTTTGATTTTAGAAAAATTATGTCTTTTATTTTTAATCAATAAATTGAGCTATGATGAATTTTGTTAGTGTTTTTAGATTGTTATTTATAGTGCTCATTAGCTCGCCTGTATATGCTGAAGAAGAAAAAATAGCATATTTATACGAGAAAAATAAACAATCGATTTTTTTAGGGGGTTGTAATAGGGGAGTTTTTCCATTTAATAGTACTGATTTTTCTAAGATAAAAGATCTGACCTTAAAATATAAGTTGGAAAAAAATCATCGAAATCATCAAGAGACTACATCGTTTAATTTTCTGATTGAAAATAAGGAAATTACAATGTACGGTGGAGGAGATGAAGTTGTAAGTAAGCTTTGTAATATGGAAAAGTCTAGAGAAATTAAAATTAATTATTATAAAATTGAAGAATCTAAAAGAATATATTACTACATAGATGAAATTTAAATTTGTATTTAGGCTTAGTGAGATTATTTCTTTTAATTATTTATAAAATATCTAAATCTAGTGGCTATAAAATAACACATTGATAATTCTTTAAAATAAACTATTTATGAAATTCATTTTTTATAGGGATTAGGTTTTTTGTAATAATATTTTTTAAAGAATGTGATCGTATATTAAAAAATAAACCCGCACTAAGCGGGTTTATTTTTATCTCAAAAGAGATTACATGTTCGGGTACTAATTACATGTTCGGGTAATTAGGACCACCGCCACCCTCAGGTGTTACCCAAGTAATGTTTTGAGACGGATCTTTGATGTCACACGTTTTACAGTGTACACAGTTGGCCGCGTTAATTTGGAAACGCTTAGAACCGTCATTCTCTTCCATAATTTCATAAACACCAGCAGGGCAATAGCGCTGAGCAGGCTCATCCCATTTTGGTAAGTTTACATTTACAGGAATAGACGCATCTGTCAGTTTCAAGTGAGCAGGTTGGTTCTCTTCGTGAACGGTATTCGATACGAATACTGAAGACAAACGGTC
Source organism: Acinetobacter amyesii (assembly GCF_002018365.1). GTDB lineage: Bacteria > Pseudomonadota > Gammaproteobacteria > Pseudomonadales > Moraxellaceae > Acinetobacter > Acinetobacter amyesii. The sequence continues at coordinate 267,779 of NZ_MVKX01000003.1, read as the reverse complement.
AAATGTAATTTTACCATCTGGTTTTGGATAATTCGGTTTGAAGTTCGCAGCATCAACCGTTTTTAAAGCACTGAAGTCTGGCTGTAAGTCATGCAGTGTGAATGGCACTTTAAAAATGTTTTGATCAACAAAGTTGAACGCACCACCCATCCATTGACCAAACTTATGCATAGCAGGGCCGAAGTTACGAGAGTTATATAACTCTTCTTTCAACCAGCTGTTGTTGAACTTGTCTGTGTACGCGGTTAACTCTTTAGCGAAGAAGTCTTCACCTTCAGTCACACGTGCAATGGCAAGGTCACCACCTTTTTCCACACCCGCAGCAATCGCTTCAAATACAGCTTCACCACAAAGCATGCCTGATTTCATTGCTGTATGAGAGCCTTTGATTTTTGCAAAGTTTAGGAAACCTGCGTCATCACCAATTAAGCTACCACCAGGGAAAGTGAATTTAGGTAGTGAGTTGAAACCACCTTTTACAACCGCACGTGCGCCATAAGAAATACGTTTACCACCCTCAAGATATTGCTTGATCAGTGGATGTGTTTTCCAACGTTGCATTTCCATAAATGGATACATGTGTGGATTTGTGTATGACAAGTCAACGATCATACCCAACGTCACTTGGTTGTTTTCAGCGTGGTATAACCACCAACCGCCTGAAGAACCTGTTTCACTTAAAGGCCAACCTGCACCGTGCATCACCAAACCTGGCTTGTGCTTAGCAGGATCGATTTCCCAAAGTTCTTTAATACCAATACCGTAATGTTGCGGATCAGCATCTTTATCTAAGTTGAACTGAGCAATCAGACGTTTACCCAAGTGACCACGGCAACCTTCAGCAAATAATGTGTATTTTGCATGAAGTTCATAGCCAGGGGTGAAGTTATGCGTTGGTTCGCCATCTTTACCAATGCCCATGTCACCAGTCTGAATACCTTTCACAGTACCATCTTCATGGTAAAGGATTTCAGACGCAGCAAAGCCTGGGAAAATAGACACTTCTAATTCTTCAGCTTTGGTACCTAACCAACGAACCACATTACCTAACGAAATAACATAGTTGCCATCGTTATGCATGGTTTTTGGCACCATCCAATGCGGTGCTTCTTGTGATTTTTCATCAGACAATAAGAAGAAGGTTTTATCTTCAGTCACAGGCACATTTAAAGGCGCGCCTTGTTCTTTCCAGTCTGGGAACAATTCATTCATCGCGCGAGGTTCAAGCACAGCACCCGATAGAATATGCGCACCTACTTCGGAGCCCTTTTCCACGACACAAACGGACAGATCGTTTAGGTTATTTTCAATTGCAAGTTGACGAATTTTAATCGCAGCAGATAGGCCGGCAGGACCTGCACCGACGATAACTACGTCAAACTCCATCGATTCACGTTCGATGTGTTCCATGTAGGACTCCTCATATTTCGGAAGGTGGCATCCATTCAATTCATTTAAATGGTGCTGCCATGAGTGTTCTTAATGCCCAGACACAATTTTTCTATCGTGTCTTTGATATTGTGGGCTAGTATAGTTTTAAACCGAGTTCTAGCCAATTGGCTGAATCATATTATTTTTCCGTCACTAAGGTATTTATTAGGCGGATGAAGCAGCAATTGAACGAAAACCCGACGAAAAAATTCATTAATAGGGATGATAGAAATTTAATGAACATTGCACAATACTTAAAAGATGGACAGTCCGGTCACAAAAGGTCAATCCCCCCATTAGATCAATGGCATCCAAAGCATTGTGGTGCAATGGATTTGAAGGTTTTAGCCAATGGAGAATGGTGGCACGATGGTCAATTGATCAAGCGACAAGCGCTCATAGATCTGTTCTCAACCGTGCTTTGGAAAGAAGATGGGAAATTCTATTTAAAAACCCCTGTGGAACAAATTGAAATACAGGTGGAAGATGAGCCTTTATTTGTCAATCAGGTGGATCAAGTTGAGATTGACGCTAAACACTATATTCAATTCACCACAACCACCCAAGACCTGATTATTGTTGATCAGGAACATCCGATTTTTATGCGCGAATATCAGGGTGAACTACGTCCTTATGTGCATGTTCGTTTTGGTATAAATGCCTTAATTCAACGTGCAGCTTTTTTTCATTTAGTTGAGATGGGTGAGCTGCTTGAAAATGAGCAAGGGGAGTCCATTTTAGTGTTACAAAGTGGTGATTTGCACTTGCAATTAGGCACCTGAGGTTTAAGCTTTCCACCTTGTCATTCTGAATCTAAATTAAAGTGACCCTATGACCGCCATTCATCCCATTTACCCCTTAAATGTACCCATGCCAAAAGCGACTGCTGATGCGCCTATTGGGGTATTTGACTCAGGTATTGGTGGTTTATCTGTTGCATTGGAAATCGCACGTTATTTACCAAATGAGCGGATTGTTTATTTTGCAGATACGGCACATGTTCCATATGGCCCGCGTCAAGATCAGGACATCCGTGAATTGACTGCGCATGCGATCGAGTGGTTATACCGTCAGGGGTGTAAAGTCGCGGTGGTGGCATGCAATACGGCATCGGCATTTAGTTTGGATTATTTGCGTGAACACTACGGTGAAAATTTTCCGATTATTGGCTTGGTTCCAGCCTTAAAACCCGCGGTATTACAGACCAAAAGTAAAACTGTGGCTGTCCTCGCAACGCCTGCGACTTTTCGGGGTAAATTAATCAAAGATGTCATGCAGCGATTTGCTGAACCTGCAGGGGTGCAAGTTTTGTCAGTGACTTCTTTGGAATTGGTGCCCTTTGTTGAAGCGGGGGCGCAAATGACTGAGCCTTGCCTGCAGACATTAACTGAGATATTACAGCCAGTTGTAGATGCAGGTGCAGATTATTTAGTGCTTGGATGTACGCATTACCCCTTCCTAAAATCGGCAATTCAGTATATTTTTGGTCAGAAGCTGACATTAATTGACTCAGGATTTGCGGTTGCACGACAAACAGCCCGAATTTTGATTAAAAATGAGTTATTATTTGAGCATAACCGCCAAGATTCACTGCGTATTGAATGTTATGTCAGTGGAAATAATGCGGAAAACTTAACACCTGTGGTAGCACGCTTAATTCAAGATGATCAAATCACTTGGAAAATCTGCAATATTCAGGCGGCAAGTTTAGAATTTTAATCATTGTGATTGAACGATTTTAGATAAAACAATTTAAATCTATTTGGGGTAGTCATGCTGTATGTTTCAGCAACCACTTTTTTGAGTGCTGGATATAGCGTGCAACGGGAAGAGGATCTCTAATGCTCGATAAGCGTTATCAAGTATTCATTTCCACATCTGGCAGTGAAATGCAGCCAGAACGGATCATATTGGCACAGACTCTTGTAGGGATGGGTTTTTTCTCTTGGGGGTTGGAACAGCGCACACCATTAAGTACGGCTTTTGCGCGTCGTCAAATTGATGACTGTGATTATGTGGTGATCTTACTGGGTAGTCAGTACGGCGAGCAGTCTGTTTCAGGTGTGGGTTATATGCACCTTGAATATATTTATGCAGTGACGAAACAAAAGCCGGTCATTGTGTTTATGCATGAAGATCCAAATTCACGTGATCTTTCTTTGCATGATGAAAAGCCTGAGCTACGTGAAAAATTCAAAGACTTTCGTAAGCTATTGCAAAATGAAGTGGATCAAGTCTTTAGCTATCGAACCTTGCGTGATTTAGAAATGGCAGTGCGATTGAACATGCCGCAAATGCTAGAGCGCTATCCTGTTTCAGGTTGGGTTCGTCCGCAAAATACCCAAGCTTTGCATGATGAAATTGATCGCTTAAAAGCAAAATTGGTACAGCTCGAAACAGAATCAGGAAAACGAGAAGTCGACCCATTCCTGAGCTTACCGAAAGTCTCGATGCATGAAGTGTTCTCTTTTGAGTATCGTATGCATGCCTATCAAGACGGCAATTTTAAAGAGCTGAAAGTTCAGAAAAAAATGACTTGGGCACAGTTGCTTTCGATTTTGGGTTCAACTTTTGTCAATCCGACCCCAGAAGAGTTTTTCTCTAAACGCATGAATGAATTTCTAAACGAAACAGGTTTGGAAGATGCCCGATTAGAAATGCCTCGTGCGCATGCGGTTGCTCGTGCTCAGGTGAATATTCGGGCTTTGCATAGCATCAAGAGCCAAATGCGTCAAAATGATTGGATCATTCCAAATGGACGTGATGACCGTCAACGCATGTTGTGGCAAGTCACTTCGAAAGGTCAAAAACTACTGGAAAGTAATTTGTTAGATAATGATCGGGTTTTTCAATTTAAATCTGCATATTAATCTGTTTTATAAAATGGATAAAAAGCTGCTACATTAGCGTCATTCAAATTGATGGAAAAAGTGTAATGTTGTCTGCCGAAAAAGCTAAAGTCACCATTATTCTGGCGAACTTAGGCACGCCTGATGCACCTTCTGTGCCTGCGGTACGTCGTTTTCTGCAACAGTTTTTATCTGATCAGCGTGTCATTGAAATTCCAAAACCAATTTGGCAATTGATTTTGCGTTTGTTCATTTTGCCATTTCGACCAAAGCGTGTGGCGCATGCCTATGAAATGGTTTGGGGCAATGATTCGCCGATGCGTGAAATATTGTTGGCGCAAGTTGACGCTGTAAAAGCACATTTAACTCAAGCGTATCCAGAGTTTGAACTGAAGGTGATTCCTGCCATGACCTATGGCAACCCAGGCATTCATGCAGCTTTAGATCAATTGGCGCAGCAGCCACAAGACCACATCGTCCTGTTTCCGCTATTTCCACAATATTCAGCCACATCGACTGCACCGCTATATGATGCGATCGCACAATGGATTCCGCAGCAACGCAATTTGCCGGGCTTGAGTATTATTCGTGACTACTATCAGCACCCGCTATTTATTCAAGCTTTAGCGCAAAGTGTGCGTGATTATCAAGCGGAGCATGGGGTCGCGGATAAGTTGCTGATGTCTTTTCATGGCATTCCACAGCCTTATGCAGACAAGGGTGATCCCTATGCTGACCGTTGCCGTGTAACAGGGCACTTGGTCGCGCAAGCGCTTGGTTTAAATGAAGATCAATATGAAATCAGTTTCCAATCGCGCTTTGGTAAGCAAGAATGGGTGAAACCTTATACTGATGCCACGTTGGACGCGTGGGGCAAACAAGGCGTGAAATCGGTACAGGTTATGAGCCCTGCATTTTCAGCGGATTGTTTGGAAACGCTAGAAGAGTTGGCGCTGCAAAATGCTGAAATTTTCCAAGCAGCAGGTGGTGGCGAATATGGTTATATTCCCGCATTAAACGCGCGGGATGATCATGTTGCATTGCTCAATTTATTACTTCAAGCTAATCTTGATGCCTTAAAGCAAACATTAGCCCATTCATCGCCTTGAGGTTTTCGCCCTATGTTGCAAGTTAAAATCGTGCCCGTTACGGCATTTCAACAAAACTGTTCCATCGTTTGGGACTCTGAGTCGAAAGAAGCGGTCTTGATTGATGCAGGGGGAGAGCCGGAAAAATTAAAAGCCGAAGTTGAAGCGCTCGGTTTAACGGTCAAAGCCTTGTGGTTAACACATGGCCATTTAGACCATGCAGGTGCGGTTGGGGCATTAACCCAAGCTTGGAATGTTCCAGTGATTGGCCCGCATAAAGAGGATGCATTTTGGTTGGACATGATTCAGGAAGTTTCTGCGAAATATGGTTTCCCGATCCCTGAAAATGTCCATGTGACCCAATGGTTGGAAGGCGGCGAAACCTTGAAGCTGGGTGCAGAAGAGTTTGAAGTGCGTTTTGCACCGGGGCATACACCAGGTCATGTCATGTTCTATAACGCAAAATATGCCGTGCTTTGGACGGGTGATGTGTTATTTAAAGGCTCGATAGGCCGGACAGATTTTCCACGTGGTAACCATCAACAATTACTCGACTCCATTCAGCGTGAATGTTTTAGCTTGCCGGATGACACGCAGTTTATTTCAGGGCACGGTCCAATGAGTACCATTGGTTATGAAAAACAACATAACCCTTTCGTTGCTGGTAAAGCGGGTTAAGCAACAAGATAGAGAAAATTGAATTAACAAAAAAAGGAATCCAAACGGATTCCTTTTTTATTTACCTAAATAATAGGTTTATGCACTTGAGTCCTTAGAATTGGTCTTCTTCACGGCCGCCATCGGCCTGAGGTGCATCTTGTGTCGGCAGACGATATTCATCATTGGCCCATGCACCGAGATCAATCAATTTACAACGATCTGAGCAAAACGGGCGATATTCATTATTTTCCCAAGTCGTCAATGCGCCGCAGCGTGGACAATTCATGGTGGTGGGCATGCTTAACTCCAGCAAAAACGGATGATTCAATTAGGCAAATACAGTCGCAGTTGTTAGACTTATGCCGTTCTGTTTAGTTTGATCTGTTTATGCCTATTCGTCAATTTCAAGCGCAGCGTATGCGAGCTCCCCGTGATTTTCAGCCGATTGATTCCACACCGATTTGTGTGGAAATTGGGGCTGGTAAAGGTAAACACGCATTATTGTTTTCAGCCAATCATCCTGAATTTCAATTGATTGCTGTTGAGCGTACACGTGAAAAATTTGTGGCAATGCAAAAGCAGCATCAACTTGAAGGGCAAAACAATTTAACTCCAATTCATGCTGATGCATTGCCTTGGGTAGTACATGCTTTACATCCTGCGCAAGTGCAGCAATTCTTTATTTTGTATCCAAACCCTGAACCGCATAATCCTGCACAGCGCTGGTTAAATATGCCTTTTTTTGAATTTCTATTGTCGCGTTTGCAGTCGGGTGGTCAGATTACCTTGGCCAGTAATATTCCTGAATACATTGAGGAAGCGCAGCAGCAGTTAATCGATGTTTGGAAGCTGCCTTTTGTCAAAGAACGCATTGCAGAGACTTCAGCACGTACACACTTTGAGATTAAATATCTAGAACGTGGTGAACTCTGTCAGCAGTTAATCATTACCAAGCCTGTAGATTACACCACACGTTTTGATGATTTTCAGCCGCTACAAGGCAAGCAACCCACCGAAGTGTCTGCGGAATAATTGGGCATGACTCAGCGTATTGCAATCATTGGGGCAGGGCCTGCGGGATTGATGGCGGCAGAAGTGCTTAGCCAATTTGACTATGACATTCATGTTTATGAGCAAAAACCATCGGCAGCCCGTAAATTTTTAATGGCTGGCAAGACGGGGCTGAATATTTCGCATGCAGAACCCATTGAACAATTTGTGCAGCGCTATGATCAAGTGGAATGGCTGAGCCCATGGGTTAAGCAGTGGGATGCAGCATGGATTCAACAATGGATGATGGGGCTAGGTATTGAAACCTATATTGGTTCATCAGGTCGGGTCTTTCCTATTGAAATGAAAGCTGCGCCTTTGCTGCGTGCCTGGTTAAAACGTCTTAGTCTAGACGGGGTACAATTTCATTATCGACATCAAGTTTTGGACTTACAGTCCAATCAGCTGACAATTCAAAACCTTGTTGATGGATCAAATCAAGCGCTTGGCTTTGATGCGATTATTATGGCATGTGGGGCTGTGTCTTGGTCACGTTTAGGCAGTGATGGCGCATGGCAAAAATGGCTGCAGCCTGAGAGTATTGAAGCTTTTCAGGCCAGTAATGCCGGTGTGGAACGCGTTTGGTCGAAGTTCATGCAGCCCGTGTTTGGACAGCCCTTAAAGCGAGTCAATGCATGGGTCGATCAAGCCGAGCCGACCCAAGGCGATATCATCATTTCACACTATGGACTGGAAAGTGGATTGATCTACAAACAAGGTCGAGCACTGCGTCAACAGGTGAAATCTGCTCAGCCTATGCAGCTGACTTTGGACTTATTACCAGATCAAAGTGTTGAGCAATTGGCTAAGAAATTACAGCCTTCGAAGAAGCAGTCTTTAACCAATGTTTGGCGTAAAGCCGGTGTAGATGCGGCGAAAGCTGCGCTGGTCCGTGAACTGGTGGATAAATCTTTGTGGCATGAGCCGGCCTTACTTGCTGTGAAAATTAAACATTTAGATATTCAACTTGACGGATTCCGCCCGATAGATGAGGCGATTAGCTGCGCGGGTGGTGTGAAGCGTTCAGTCCTAAATGATGGCTTACAATTGAAGAGCAATCCTTTTGTATTTGTCTGCGGAGAAATGTTGGATTGGGATGCGCCTACTGGGGGCTATTTGCTGACAGCATGCCTTGCGACCGGTCGGGCAGCGGGTGAAGGGGTTCAAAACTATTTGGTTTCTTTGCAGAACTAAGCGCTTCAAATTGTCACAATCTTGCTGATGAGTTGTGATATTTTGAGATGAAATTCTTCTAAGAAAGACCACTATGCGCGTACAAGAACAATATACCGGAAGCTGCTTGTGTGGAGCGGTTTGTTATGAGATCAATGGTCCGATCGGTGAGATCGTGCAATGTCATTGTTCTCGGTGCCGAAAAGCCAATGGTACAGCATTTGCGACCAATGCCCCGATTGCCAAAGCAGATTTTAAAATTGTGGCCGGTGAGCAGTTTCTGAAACAGTATGCGTCCACGGCCACCACGCAGCGCTGTTTTTGTAGTGAGTGTGGTTCGCCAATCATCAGTATTAAGGCTGAAACGCCTGATTATTACCGCCTACGTATAGGCACTTTAGACACGCCTCTGACACAGAAACCGACCTGTCATATCTTTGTCGCATCCAAAGCTGAATGGGATGATATCGCAGGTGATTTACCGCAATATGCTGAACGACCATAGCGCAAATTAAGATTGAGCAATCATCTCAAGGGCATGAATGTGCCCTTGAGGTTGAGTTTTAAGCTCGTGTCGCCTTCTCATTCATCCATGTTGAATTTGGGTAAATAGATTGCAAAGGGTTGGAAGATTAAGGCTGACGAGTTTTTTGTAGTTCAGGATATTGTTCCTGCCAATGTCCCAATTGTTCTTGTGCATGAATAAACTGGCCGAGACCTTTGACACTATCACTAGGATTTTTTAACTCGCCATCGGCTGCTTGATTTTTCTCACGATAAATTTGTGATTGATTGTCCCAGTACTGATACATCAAGCCTTGAATATAACGGCCTTGCTCAGTTTTCATTTCGAGTTCTTTGAGCATATTCAGTGCTGACTGGATGTTGTCACGCTTACGCTGTGTAGCAAATTCATCAGTGAGTTTGCCTTCCTCACGCAGTTTCATCAGTTCATCTTCCATCTCATCGCTAATTTGACTAAAGCTCTCGTCATATTGCGTCAGTAGCGTGAGGTCGTGTAGATCATCTGGGGTCTTGGCAAAGTTTTTAATAGGATCACTATTCAGTTCTTTCATGATTTGATCGTCGGAACTGATTTCACTATTTTGTTCCACCGTTTTTGATGATTTTTCACATGCAGTGAGTCCTAGCACCGTACCCATGAGGAAGATGACACTGAATTTTTTTAAAGAGATTGGCAAGAGCATAATCGTATCCTAATGTGTTTTTCTAAAGATATAGACATGCGTGATATACGGAAAATCAATGAAATCCTGTGCAGTCTTTTGGGTTGATTCAGCCACGATATTTTCAAATTGTTGTTTCAGTTTTTGTTGTTCATCCGGGCTTAACGCTGCAATAAAACTGGTGGACAATAATCGTTTGGAAACCACGTGTTCCACTGTACCATGATGCAATTGTTGAAAGGTCGTTTCGGCAATTAATTTAAATTTTTGCTGCTGCTCAAACACTTTTTGCCATTGCCCACTATGATAACGTGGTGTGTCACCTTCGAGCTCACTCAAGACATCAGCGAGTTGTTTGACCCAATTGACTTGGATATCACGTTGGTTCCAAATCAATACAAGATCCCCATTGGGAACTAAGATACGACTGATTTCATTGAGGGTTTCAGGGGTGGCAAACCAATGAAAAGACTGGGCACAAAATACCGCTGCCACAGAATGATCATGCAGTGGAATCTGATCACTTTGGGCGGCTAAAGTTGCAATATGCGGATGTTTTTTCTGCAATTGTTGCAGCATTTCATGCACAGGTTCGATCGCGGTGATATTTTCACTGAGTGGGCGAATATACTCGAGAAATTTGCCTGTACCTGAGCCTAAGTCCACCAGATGGGCTTGAGGGGCTAAAGCTAAATGTTGTTGTAGCCACGCACTGATTTCAATCGGGTAGTCAGGGCGGGCTTGTTGATAGAGTTCAGCTGCAGAGCTAAAGCCTTGTTGTGCGGCAGGATGTATTGAATGTGTCATATTCTGCACTTTTTAATCTGTATGGCCTCTATAAAATAGCATATTCGGAACAAGATAAACTTTGAATGCAACAAGGAAGGAAAAGCGTGACGCAACAAGGACTGGAGCAAAGCACAATGGAAAAGCACATCATTTTTGAAGATGATCAAATTCGTGTCATTTTTCAGCCCGGTAGTTCTCGTGAGCTTATTTTCTCCTTCGGTGATCTGATTACCCGTGCCAAGGGCTTGAGCATCAATGCCGAGAAGTCTTTGCAAAAATATGATTTTAATGTGATCGGTGTGATGCCGAAACAAAAATCGTGGTTTCCAGCATCATCAATGCAACCGATGTATCAAGCCATCAAGCCGATCCTTGATCAATTTGAGCTGCGTATTGCCTATGGCGGTTCCATGGGCGGCTATGCTGCCATTAAGTATGCCAATTTATTTGGTTTTCAGCGCGTGGTCAGTATGGTGCCGCAGTACTCCATAGACCCTGAAGACATCGTCGATACACGCTATGGCATGTTCTTTCAACCCAATCTGCATGCCAATATGCGGGTACTTGCTGAAGACGTATCGACTACACGTGAATATATCGTGGTGTATGATCCTTATTGTCGAGAAGATCGCGCGCACTTTGAAAAATTACAGGCTTTAATTCCGCATGTGCATGTGTTGCATTTGCCGTTTACAGGGCATGATGCCATTGCGGTATTGGCGAGTTCAGAACTGTTAAATGATTTCTTGAGACATCCTTTTGATGCACCGTATTTTTATCAAAAAATGCGTCGGGTTAAGAAAAACAGCAAATTTTATTATCGAAAAGTCATCGAAAATTTACTGACACGCCATCGTGATGCCTTGGGTGAAATTTTAAAAAGCAATTCGTTTCAGCTTGACCCTCAATTTTTTGATGCCAAACAAAAACAGACCTTATTACGGGTATTGTTTAATAACAAACAAGTCAGTGAGCAAGATCTGCAAAAGTTGGGAATCACGACCTTTTTACCTCAGGAAAATCGTAGCCTGTTACTCGACCAGTTTGATCATGGTTTAGTATTTAACGTGATTAGCCAAAAAATTGAAAGCTATGCAGCCGGTGTGATTGCGCTGAATCACAAGTTTTTGATCCCTTTGCAGCCGAAGGGCACAGGCCTGGTATATGTACAAGTCCAAGATGAGCGTTACATGGTGGTGATGAATGACCGTCAGGTAATGAAATTGGTCTTAGCTCAAGATGAACTGGCGACAGGTATGCATCCGATTTTAATGCAGAAATATGTGGGCTATTACACACTGAACTATAAAGAACTGCGTTTGAGTAGTGATGAATTTGGTCAAGTCTTCTTTGTCGAAAACGCCGATGCGTCTTGCCAGTTCGTGGTGCAGCCTGAACAGATTTAAGCTCGGCATTTGTTTGAAAATCCAAAGCTTGCTAATTTGTAGGAAGGGATTATGATGAGAGAAAGGTAGTATAAAAAACAATCATACTGCCCAAAACATCATAAGGAATATGAGGGGTATCAGTATGCATTCAACGCAGATGCTTGCTGTATTATTCATCTTAGTGCTGACCATGGGTTCAGCCTATGCACAGGGGGTTAGTTCAAGCATACTGATTTTTAGCAGCAGTATGTTGTTACTTACGATACTGACCATTTATGTCATACTCAAAATTCGAAATTCACTGCAACATCATCTCGATAAACCCGCGAAATAGCGGGTTTTTTTATATGCTGTTCGATTGCACTTTGGTGCATCACAGGTTTTAATCATTCACAATCGAATCTTTATAATCGGCCAGAAGGGAAGCAGCCATGAAAGCGGTATTTCTAGATTATCAGTCTCTAGATAAACAGGACTTAGATTTTAGCGGACTAGAAGCACAGTTTGATGAATTGATACTCTATCCCGCAACAACGGCTACAGAGGTTGTTCAGCGCATACAAGGGGCTGATGTGATTATCAGCAATAAAGTACACATCAATGCTGAGCACATGCAGCTCAATCCGCAATTAAAACTGATCTTAATTTCTGCCACTGGCACCAATAACGTTGAGCTTGTACACGCACAGCAACAAGGAATCGTGGTGTGTAATTGCCAAGCTTATGGCACCGCTGCAGTCGCACAGCATACCTTGATGTTAATGTTGAACTTGGCGACATCATTTCGACAGTATGATCGGGCGGTTCAAGAGGGAGATTGGCAAAAAGCGGATCAGTTCTGCTTACTAGATTTTCCAATTATTGAGTTGGCTGGTAAGACTTTGGGGATTGTCGGCTATGGCGAATTGGGGCAAGCCGTGGCACATTTGGCTAAAGCTTTTGGCATGAAAATTATGATTGGTGCGCTACCGAATCGACCTATGGTGGCTGAGCGAGTGGCATTTTCTGAGATGTTAGCGCAGGTCGATTTTCTGAGTTTGCATTGCCCTTTAACTGATGAAACTCGTGATTTACTCAATCATGAAAGCTTGGCTCAAATGAAAGCATCGGCCTTTGTGATCAATTGCGCACGAGGTGGTGTTGTCAATGAATCGGCATTAGCCGAGGCATTAAAATCAGGAACGATCGCAGGCGCAGCAACCGATGTCTTGACGGTTGAGCCACCAAAGCAGGGCAATGTGCTGCTCGACCCAAGTATTCCAAATTTAATCATTACCCCACATAGTGCATGGGGAAGCGTCGATGCGCGACAACGTATTGTGCAGCAATTGGTGGAAAATGTAGAAGCCTTTAAAGCGGGGATGGTCATTCGACAGGTGAATTAAAATCGAGTTTAAGGAATATTATTTTTGAAAAAAGCTCCATATAAATAGGGATGTCTATGCAGGTCGATCTTGCCAATAAAAAAAGTTTAAGATTATTTTGCATGCTGATTCTCTTTACCGCATGCATCACTTGGGCATGGTACAGTTATGTACTAAATATCAGTGAAAATTATTTATTGCAGAACCCTGATTTTGAAGTTCATAAATTCATGCCGACCTTACAAGTTGTGCTGGTTTCGGTATTTTTTATTGCGCATTTCGTCTTAGCACTTATTGATTTTTTGAATCGCTATTGGTATTGGGGACTATGGCTTGTTGTGGTGCCTATTATTGTGGGGCAGGTCTATTTTTCTGTCTTTGGAGAGGTTGCTCATATTGATCATTTATCAGTCTGGGTTGACTATCCATTTTGCCTGTTGATGCTTATTCAAATCTGTACAGCATCGTTTGTACGTAGGCGATATCTCAAGCCTACTGCTTAATGCATTAATGCTTAATTTAATAGTTAAATTTCAGCATTTTTTTAAAAATTTAGCATTGAAATGATTTTTGATCCGCTCAAATTCAAGTTCAGTCTTGATACTGTTTGGCATCATGATTCGTAAATAACTTTTTTCGAGTTTAAAAGGCTCTTTGGTATTGGGTACAGGATTAAAGCCACCATTTGGGTAGATCAAATTTGTCTCATAGGCACGTAAAATCTGATCATTGTGAAAATAATAACTTGTTAGGGATTGATTGGATTCTCCAAAAAGATAAAGATTAATTTTGCATTGACCATCAAGTTGATACAACGTCGCTTCATTGCCTTCAGTCGATTTGTATTCTTCGTCATCTAGCATCTCTAAGGTTTGTAATAATTTACCTTCGGCGTCATGGTTATATTGGTATGAATCGTACAATTGGGGAAAAATAGTCTGCAACTGTGGATAACTTTTCAACAATTGTGGAAAACGTTGTAAGCCAATCACAGAGCCAACACAGAGCAGAATGCCAAGCAAGATACCAAATAAAATTCGCATTTTTTTCTCATTAATTCATTGTTTTTATAGGCATAGGCCAAAGACCAAAAGCATTCAATTTTGTTTTTAAAAAAGCCCAACCAAAGTTGAGCTTTTAAATGTGGTGTTAAATTATAAATCAGTCACTGGATACGTCGTAGACGTCGAACTCGATGGATAACTACTTTGTGGATATTGATTGTTATTTTGCCCCGCATTGTTGCTTGGAGCCGTATTAATCGTATTACCTGAAGACGGTTCACTCAACGACTGTTGGCTAATGGGCGCAGGTTGGCTGGTTTTGCCTGTGATATTTTCACGGGTTTGCTTCAATTTTTCATTGACGTTTTGGGTGGCTTGCTGTGCGCCCTGATCAACCTGTTGTACTGTATTTTGTGTAGCAGTTTTTGTATTGTCCCAAGCTTGGTCAACCGAAGGCTTAATTTTAGAAATCCCACGTTCAGTCATTTCGCCAATATTTTTAGCAGCACCGACCACGCCTTCTTGGGCTTTATAGGCCCAAACATGCAATAAATTTGGATTATCACCATAAGGGCTCACAGGCTTTTTCGCTTGTTGCTCAGTACTTTGCGCTGCTGTGTTATCTTGTGCCCAAAGCATGGGTGTCGTGAATATTAAGCTTAGGCATAACGTTGCTTTTAATGAAATCTTCACAGCTTCACCTCTGAATTTTATAGATTTTCTATCTGATGAATGGTTTTAACGCATTATAGGAAAAATTGCAGCGAAAAAAACTTGCCGTAGCAAAATCAATACAGCAAATGACAGCTTTGTACATGTTTGTATTTTGCATAAGGCAAAAAAAGGCCCACCGAAGGGTGAGCCTACTCTCTGGAGGAGAGGGTATGAAAGCCAGTTTACTTATTTGTGAGCGCCTAAGCTGGCTTCATGTGAGCTATGAATTTCAGCTTGTGCGACAGGCGTTTGCAACTGTACATTGCTACTGCCACTCACATTGGCTTCTTGACCTTTTTGGAAATTCGCTTTGGTTTGTTGCCATTTTTCACTGGCAAAATGGCGACCTTCCTGAGCTTTTTCACCTAAATAGCTCTTGGTTTGATCAACTTTGTTGTCGACATTGCTTTTACGTTCATCGAGTTTTGCTTTGTCTTTTGCAGCTTTTTCATCGAGCTGTGCTTTACGCTCATCAAGCTTGGCTTTGTTTTGCTCAGCTTTGGCATCGATCTTGGCTTTAGCTGTATCTGATTTTTCATCTTTAGACTGTTTTAGGTCAGCCCATTTATTTTTAGTATCTTGCTTTTTGTCTGCACTGAATTCTTTGGTGTCTTGCCATTTTTCTTGGGTGAATGTTTTGGTCTTATCGACGCCTTTTTCAATTTTGTCACCGGCTGTATGCGCAGACTGATTAATGTCTTGTTTTAGATTTTGCAGTACAGACGGTTGCTGTGTTTCAACTTTCGCATTGGCTTCTACTGCGGTGTTCGCAAATAGTGGAGTGGTTGCGAATAATGCTGCTGTGATCAGTGTTGTTTTAAATAAAGGTTTCATCTTTGCATTTGTCCTCTTTTATTGAACGCTGCTGTTGCACTCAGCATTTGCGCTTTTGGAGCAGAGGACATCTTAAGAGTAAAAAAAAGCAAAAAGTGGTTTTGTGCGATAAGTCACACAATGCAATAACAGCTCAGATACGCGGAAGTTTGAAGTGTGGAAACTTGGTTAAGTTGACGCAGTATTGTAATTTTATGAAAATACAGAGGCTTATATGTGTTTTGCGCGTTGCTGTGGTGTGGTTCTAGTTACGATCTTCATCATAAAAAATTATGGGTTTGAAGAATTATTGTTCAAGATTCAAGGAAAAATGAAACCATACCTCCATTTTGGAGATATGGTTTTTATTATTTATTCACATTGTGTAAGCGCATCTTTTGCAAAATGACCACGTAATGCAAGGAAGTTTTTCTGTACATCCGCTGCATTTAAATCAAAATTGTGCGCTGAACTTGTGCCGTCTTTAGCAAAGGTTGCTGTACCACCTGAAATGAGGGTTAAGCCTTTAAATGACCATTGTTCAACCGATTTTGCTTCTTCTAAATTGCCTGTAAATTCAATCACGCATTTATCTACAAATTTAGTTAGTTTTGCTTTGTTATCCGTAGTATCTGGGTAGACATCAATGTTTTGAACTTCTTGTAATACACCTGTTTCAAGTTGTGGAATTGTTGGTGCAGATGTACATGCAGAAAGTGTTAGACCCGCAAGACCAGTCAAAAGGAATGCTTTCAATTTCATAAGTTTCATTCTTGTTGAGTGTTGTTGGTTTGAGTATAGGGAATTGGGTGAAAATTGGCTATAGGCTTAAGGTTTCGGTCTAAGATATTCATGCCATTCGATTTTACGGATCGGTGGATTGATCTCATTTTGATGCTTTTTATTTGATGTAAAACCATGTGTTAATGGTGATCACTTCATAGCTAAAACATAATGCTAAATAGCGTGTTGAGCTTTTGGGTTTATTAAGAGCTTAATGAGTGTTTGAGAAAGATGCGCTATGAATCAAATATAGGGTGTGTTATGTATAGTTAGATTTTTTATAAAAGGTGGGTCTGAAGTCAGAAATATCCCTATATTCAATTTTTTGTAAATGGGTGTACAAAAATGAATACAGGGAGGTAAAAAGTTAGCTTACATCTCTCATATTTGAAGACCAAGTAGCATTAGGAGAAAATAGGTCACGTGCTGTATTACCTACTATATTAGTAGATATGCCATCAACAGTACCACCAATCAAACCACCAACCAAAGGAATTGCTTTGCCTAAGTTGATAGCTCCTTTTGTACCAAATTTTGTTAGTAGTCTGAACCCTACACGTTTGTTAATGTCAGTTATAACTTTACCAGATATATTTTGAATAATATTTTTAGTTAGTTTAGTCCCAATAATAATACCCACGTCTTTAAGCATATCTTTGATGGCATTCCCTGTAAGGCATGCATATACAAAAGTTTTGACTTGGTCATCCTTAATATCATAACCACACATATAGGCAATTGCTGCAGTCATACGAATTTGTACAAACATAACACTAGCAAAGTTTGCAGGTACAGCAATAGGCATTGTAGCCAAACCTCCAACGCCTGTAAGGAAGCCAGAAGTGGCTGATTTAGTGTTTTGCCATCTGATTAAGGAGTTAATTTGCTCCTCTAAGGAGCCTTTTTCCTTTAAGTAAGATTCAGCAAGATCTTGAGCTGAATCAATCCCCATTCCACCTTCTAAAACCTTATCGTAAGTCCAATCAAGAACTTCCAAAATTTTACGCTCAGTCAAACTTTTATCAGACATTTTTCCCCCTCGACTTTATTTGTATAAATTGGTTCTGGTAGTAATTTAAGTATTAGTTAAGATGATAATTTTAAAGTAATTTAACATTGATTGATATTAAAAAACCCGCTTTAAAGCGGGTTTTTAATTAATGCTTAAACTTAGTGTTGAAGCACCGAAATATCAGCCACTTTCGTGAACAAGTCACGAAGCTGTGCAAGCATACGTAAACGGTTCGCTTTTAGCTCGCTATCATCTGCCATCACCATCACACCGTCAAAGAACGCATCAACAGGCGCACGAAGTGCAGCAAGTGCAGACAACGCAGCAGTGTAATCTTTCGCAGCAAATAACGGCTCAACCACAGGTGTGATTTTCGCAAGTTCAGCGAACAATGCTTTTTCAGCATCTTCAACCAAGTTTGCTTCAACGACATTTCCTTCAGGAGCAGCTTCTTTTGCAAGAATGTTTGCAACACGTTTGTTTGCAGCAGCAAGCGCAGCAGCTTCGGGTAAGTCACGGAAATGATTTACCGCATTTACACGTTTATCAAAATCAAGTGGCGATTTTGGAGAAAGTGCTTGAACGGCTTGAATCACATCTACAGCCACGCCTTGGTCTTCGTATTTCGCACGGTAACGACCTTCAAGGAATGCAACAGCATCCGCTAAAGTTTTATCGTGATCTTTTAATACATCGCCATAAGCAGCAAGTGCAAGTTTGATTAGGTCTTCAATCGAAACGTCTAAATCATTTTCAGTCACAAGACGCAAGATACCAATTGCAGAACGACGTAATGCAAACGGGTCTTTAGAACCTGTAGGCGCCTGACCAATACCAAAAATACCTGTGAGCGTATCTAAACGGTCTGCAAGCGCAAGCGTTGTACCGGTCTTAGTTTTTGGTAAAACGTCACCTGCAAATTTAGGTAAGTATTGTTCACCTAAAGATTCAGCAACTTCATCATTTTCGCCTTCAATACGTGCGTAGTATGTACCCGCAATACCTTGAAGCTCAGGGAATTCACCCACAAGTTCAGAGGTTAAGTCGCATTTTGCAAGGAGCGCTGCTTTTTCAGCATCTGCTGGGTTTGCACCAGTGATTGCAGAAAGTGCAACAGCCAAAGTCGCGATACGTTCAGACTTATTCCATAGTGTGCCAAGTTCTGCTTGGAAGACCATGTTTGCAAGTTTCTCTTTACGAGATGCAAGCGGTTGCTTTTGATCTTGTAGGAAGAAGAATTCAGCATCTGACAAACGTGGACGAACAACTTTTTCATTACCTTCAATAATTTGAGAAGGATCTTTCGACTCAATGTTTGACACAGTAATGAAGTACGGTTGCAGTTTATTGTCGCTATTCACTAAGCAGAAGTACTTTTGGTTGTCCTGCATCGTCGTGATGAGTGCTTCTTGAGGCACTGCAAGGAAGCGTTCTTCAAAGCTTGCACGAAGCGCAACTGGCCATTCAACCAATGCTGTTACTTCGTCACGTAAGTCCGCAGGAACAATCGCAATGGCATTCACTTCATCAGCCAAAGCTTTCACTTGTTGGTCGATGATTGCTTGGCGCTCTTCAAAGTTTGCAATCACTTTTGCAGTACGAAGGGCATCAAGATAAGCATCGGCATTTGCAAGTGTGATTGCTTCAGGGGCATGGAAACGGTGACCATAAGTCACGTTGCCTGCTTGGTGATCCTGAATCGTTGCTTCAATCACATCACTGTCTTTCAACAACACAACCCATTTTACAGGACGTACAAACTCAGTACGGCTTGCAGCAGAACGCATGCGTTTTGCAATTGGCAAGTTGTCTAAAGCGGCTTGTAAAATTTGTGGAAGTAAAACATCAAGGCTTTGACCTTTTACATCTTTTAAGTAGCACACTTTTTCAACTTTACCTGCTTGGAAAGTTGATACTTGATCAACCGTAATGCCTTGACCGCGCATAAAGCCTTCAAGTGCTTTGGTCGGTTTGCCTTCGGCATCAAACGCTGCTTGTTTCGCAGGGCCATCAAAACGTTTTTGTGTGTCGGCTTGTGCAGCATCGACATTCACAATTTTAAGCGCAAGGCGGCGTGGTGCTGCATAAGCTTCGATTGAATCGAATGCTAGACCTGCGTCTTTTAAGCCTTTTACCGTTTCTGCATGTAGTGCATCACGTAATTTTTTTAAGCTTTTTGGTGGAAGTTCTTCGCAGCCTAACTCGAACAATACTGTATGTTTAGACATTATTTGCTCTCCTTAGATTCTACTTTTGCTTCCGCTTCAACTTGAGCTTTGAGTTGAGCAAGGACTTCGTCACGTAAAGCAGGTTCTGCCATCGGGAAGCCAAGCTTCGCACGCGCAGCGACATAGCTTTGGGCAATAGCACGAGCCAATGTACGTACACGTAAAATATAACGTTGACGTTCAGTTACTGAAATCGCGCCACGTGCATCAAGTAAGTTAAAGCTATGCGATGCTTTAATTACTTGTTCATAGGCAGGAAGTGGAAGTTCAGCTTCCATTAAACGAGTCGCTTCAGCTTCATAGAAGTCGAATAATTCAAACATTTTTTCTACGTTGGCATATTCAAAGTTGTAAGTCGATTGTTCAACTTCGTTTTGGTGGAATACGTCGCCGTAAGTCACTGTACCAAATTGACCTTTCGTCCAAACCAAATCGTAAACTGAGTCTACACCTTGGAGGTACATCGCTAGACGTTCTAGACCGTAAGTGATTTCACCTGTCACAGGGTAGCACTCAACACCACCGACTTGTTGGAAGTAAGTGAACTGAGTCACTTCCATACCATTTAACCAAACTTCCCAACCTAAGCCCCATGCGCCAAGTGTTGGAGATTCCCAGTTGTCTTCCACGAAACGAATGTCGTGAACAAGGGTATCAATACCAATGGCTTTCAATGAATCTAAGTACAACTGTTGGATGTTGTCTGGGTTTGGTTTCAACACCACTTGGAACTGGTAGTAGTGTTGTAGGCGGTTTGGGTTCTCACCATAACGGCCATCTTTTGGACGGCGAGATGGCTGAACATAAGCAGCGTTCCAAGTTTCAGGGCCTAAGGCACGTAGGAAAGTTGCAGTGTGGAATGTACCCGCACCCATTTCCATATCGTATGGTTGAAGAATTACACAGCCTTGTTCAGCCCAGTAGTTTTGTAAGGCAAGAATTAAGCCTTGGAAGGTATCAATATGCGATATGGCGCGACTCATGGTCATCCACTTAAAATTAGATAAAAATTGGCTCTAAGTATAAGGATTTTGCAGAGGAGTGGCAAAGGCTACTTGGTTCCTTTTAAAATTTTAATAGCGCTATTTATTTTTTTGAGTTTTAGCTTTGGTTGCAATGTTGAAAAACTCCAAAAAATAATGGAAAGAACAAAACTAACGATCGCTATGAATAAGGAAAATGCTGTGTCCCATACTGTTCGACCAACAGATTCGAAAATTGGAAATCCATAGTAGAAATTTTGAAAAGTTGTAATGAAAAAGTAGATCATGACTAGGGTTAGATGCGCACCTAACCATATAAAAGGAAAAATAAATAATTTTTTGGCTATAAGAATTTGGCAAATTTTAAGTAAAATTGGATACAAGATAACGTAATAAATTCCAGCAAAAGTTCCTACAATTTCTAAAACATCAAGCTTGAATGAACCATTAATTAAAAAATATCCAATGAAAAGTAGGATAGGAATAAGTGGTGATAAAATAAGTGCTTCTTTAGGTTTGAAATTAAAAGGTTTTTCTGTATTCATTATCTGTATTTTATATAATTTTTCGATTTAAACATTTTAAATTTTAAACAAGTGATTGTCTAGATAATGAATCTTATACATAATGAACCGTGTTTTGATGAAATATATGTAAATAAAATTTAAAAATTATTTGAAAAAAATCTATAAAATTATGAGCTTAAAAAAATATTACCTCCTACTTGGTGTCGTTTTTCTGATTTTTATCGGTTTTTCGAGTGTAAAAAATAACCTTAACTATCTAAAAGCTGCTTTTAAATACAAGACACAGGAACTTAAAGGCGATGATTTAAATCGCTATGCTGCTTTACTCTACTATAAAAATATCTATGAAGGCGTTAGAAATCGAGATGAGGATGAAAATGATCAGCCGACTGAACAAGACATAAAAATCGAAAAACTATTTGAAAAAGCATCTCAGCAAGGAAGTCCACTCGCCAAATTAAATTTAGCAAGACTTTATGCATATAAGCATGATCCAGAGCTATATCCTGAAATTTTTAGATTAGTAAAAGAGTCTGCCGAGTCAGGTAATGCTGATGCACAGTTTAAACTTGGAGAGTCCTATCATTCAGGATTAGGTACAGAAGTTGATTTTCAACAAGCTAAATATTGGTATGAAAAGGCGATTGCTCAAGGTAATCCAGCAGCAATGAACAATTTGGGTGTACTTTACCAAAGAGGATTAGGAGTTGAAAAAAATGGAAAAATCTCAACCGAATGGTACATTAAGTCAGGTAATTTAGGATATTCACAAGGTCTTGAGAATATGTTTCAAAATTATTATCACGGTTTAAATGGACTGCCTCAAGATGAGGAAGAGGCGATAAAATGGCGTGAAAAATGCTATTACAGAACGGATGAAATACCGATTCAACCTGTCTTTGGTCTCAAATTGGAAGAAGAAGAAACTTATTTAAATAAATGCAAAAATATTGTGGATTAGTAAGAGGGTAAAAGCTATGGGATATGAACGTTAAAATAGAATAACCTTAAAATTCCATCTGATGCTGATGAAATTTTAGGACTAAATCTCCTATAATTTCTCATCCTCAAAAAATCAGGCATGACCGTGTTTCACGCAAAATCAGCTTGGCTCAATACACTTAAACCCAACTTTAAAGTTCTGCCTTTAAAAGACCGCATCCTATGTGGGATAGGTGCTTTGCTGGGCTTGAGTATTTCATCGCTGATCAGTTGGCTGGCGCTAGGTGACTTAAATGCATGGTATATCGCCCCGATGGGCGCATCGTCTGTGCTGCTCTTTGCTGTACCTGCCAGCCCATTGGCACAGCCGTGGAATATGGTGGTTGGTAATAGTCTTGCGGCCTTGATAGGCGTGACGTGTGCGATGTTTATTCCTAATTTAACCGAAGCTTTTAGTATCGCGGTTGCATTAGCAATTATCTTAATGATGACCACAGACTCATTGCATCCACCAAGTGGGGCGGTGGCGATTACAGCGGTATTGGGCGGTGAGGCTGTCCATGATTTAGGCTATGCCTTTCTTTTCTATCCAGTCCTTTTAAATTCGGTACTGTTGATGGTGGTTGCTATCATTTATAACCGATTACTAGGCAAGCAGTATCCACAAAAACCACAAGTCAATACACGGACGACAGATCCAACACCGACACAAAAAGTGTCGATTCAGCCTGCAGATATTCAGCAAGTCTTAGAACAGCAAAGTCAGTTGCTGGATATCAGTGAATACGACTTACAAAAAATTATTTTAGAAGCACAGCAATTAGCCAGTCGTCGTGGCCTAAGCCAGTTTCATTGTCGTGACATCATGAGTCAGCAAGTGATTACCCTGCGTGCAGAAGATGATATTCAGTCAGCGTTGGAAAAGTTTAAACAAGTCAATTTGATGAGTTTGCCTGTGGTGAGTGATTTGGATCGCTTGGTGGGAAATTTGGCTTTATATGATGTGGTGGAATGGTTTAAACGGGCCGCAGACCCCAAAGCCAGTTGGGAAAATCACGTTTATCAAATTATGAATCCCAAAGTGGTGACCGTGCAGCCTGATCAACCGATTGAAGATTTGGTGCCATATTTTGTGGAAAGATCTTTTAATTATATTCCAGTCGTTGAGCAAAAACGGTTGGTGGGAATGATTAGCCGTGCCGATATGATTGCCGCCTTATATCAACAGTTAAATCAGCAAACAAAATCTTAAGCTTTAAACTTTGATTTAAATTCATCAGACTTAAATATGGCTTTGCCAATATGTAGGCAAAAAAAAGCTACGGAATCTTGGGGGAGAAACCGTAGCGACCAAACTGGGTCAAGGGATTTTAACGTCTGTCATCATTCACAGTACGAATCGGGTCTGAATAGCCATTGGTACGGAAAAAGTTATCTTGTGCTTTTGGCATGACTAACCATAAAACCAAGTACACCAAAATACCGGGAAAGGCTGCGCTTAAGCATGATACAAAGATAAAAATAATACGCAGTAAATTTGCGTTCCAACCAAAACGTTCAGCAATACCCCCCATCACACCAGCAATCATGTTAGAGCGGTTTGAGCGATATAAACCAACATTGGCCATTCAGGTCTCCTTCAAAAAATAGAATAAATTTGAATATTTCCAAATTCATATTATAGAAATGGTGACAAGCTTTACGATTTAAAGGGTGCAGAAAAAAAATTAAGTAAAGTTATGTAATTTGAAGAATTGGTTTGATTAGTTTGCCTTTAAAATAGCTTGAGTATTAATTAAATATCAACGATAACAATGAGATATGATTAACATATATCGCAAATATATGTATACAGCGTTGATTTTTTGATTACAATATTAAGTCAGCAAGAACTGAAAAAACCAATGAATGATTGGTCTTGGCATATTATATGAAAACATCGGCTTCACCTTTTTTGATGAAATTTGCATATCTTTCAGTGTTTGCAGGAGTGTTTAGCCTCTCTTTTATTGGCTGTAGTCCAACGCCTCAACCCGCAGCGGATAAGGGTGAAAGTTCGGCATCAACTGTCGCATCGGAAGTTCAAGCGAAGCAAGACCATGGGAAAAAATTAACCCAAGTAGCAGGGCAGGCGACATTACCGAATGACGATGAAATAAAGTCAGCTCCTGTTCCTGAGCATGCCAAAATTTTTATTGGACGTTTTCATGCCAAAGTAAAATGCGATGACAGTTTTATTCCATGCCCAGAAGGCGATGCGGAGTTCATCCTCAACTTATTACCAGATGGCACGGTACACCGCAGTATTATTCAAATTGGAAAAGTATTTGCTGAAAAAACCAATACGCCAGGCATTAATGTGAAATACCGTAAGGATACGTGGAGTGTCAATGAAGCACATACCGAGCTGGTGGTTCATCGAAAAGAAGGCGTGAATTTTTATTATCACGTGATTAATGAAAATAAAATCATTATGGATTTGGACAAAATTCGTCAAGGTGAAGTTGACCGAAATCAGGAATTATTTTCTAAAGGTTATCCTCAGCCTCAACATGCCTATACTTTGGTGAAAGACCCAAATTAAATGCTGCGAATGAAGTAAATAAAATTATGAATTGCGTTTGAGCGTCGGCGTGAAATTCGCAGACATTGGCTAATTGAATGTAACTAGCTTATAAAAAATTGAATTATTAATACGATATAGAATTGGTGGGTTGTGTGGGGTTCGAACCCACGACCAATAGATTAAGAGTCTACTGCTCTACCAACTGAGCTAACAACCCTGAGAAAATTTTAAAAGAACATTTTAAAATTTTAGCAAGATAAACGAAGCGCGTAGTTTTGAATACTAGGGAATATTTGTTATCTAAAATTTTTTAGGTCAAATACTTCATCTAGCAAGACAAGAATGATACTTCGCAACATCGCTATAGCAAAATTTCGAGAATGGCGAATCAAAACCAATAATGGTGATGGTTTGTCTTGGTCGGAACCTGCAGGTTTCTTTTTCTTCAACTGCCGGAAGAAAGAAGCCCTAAGAAAGAATGGTGGGTCGTCCGCGACTCGAACGCGGGACCAATAGATTAAAAGTCTACTGCTCTACCAACTGAGCTAACGACCCTTAGGGGGTATGCACAAGATTGTAATCTAAAACTGGCATTTTAGAAAGATGGTGGGTCGTCCGCGACTCGAACGCGGGACCAATAGATTAAAAGTCTACTGCTCTACCAACTGAGCTAACGACCCATCTTGTGGTATCGAAGGAAATGGTGGGTCGTCCGCGACTCGAACGCGGGACCAATAGATTAAAAGTCTACTGCTCTACCAACTGAGCTAACGACCCATTTCGCTTGATGGTGCGTATTGTAGCAAGATCTGCTTCAAGCGCAAGTAAAAAATCATAAACTTGCTTGTGTTTGATTATAAATACAACAATGTGGCTCATTTTGACGGGTGATTGTCGTCAAAATGAGCAAGTTTGATTTAGAAACGGTATTGATAGGCCTGAATATTGTTATAAATTTCAGGGGTCAAGTCACAATAAGCACTCGCGTTCGGCAGTAAAACCAAGATTCGCTCATCTGTTTGCTTGGGATCAAAAGCTTGTTCTTTCAGCTTATTTTTTTGGTATTTAAACGTACCTGTGGTTTCGACTTTTTTCTGTACACGTAAAAATACCGGTACAGCATACGCTGGTAAGCATTTTTTAAATTGTAGAACCATTTCACTACAATCTTGTTCGTTGAGTTCGGCACCATCGGTGAGCGTGATGGCAGCCATACCTGCACGTCCATTGGTATCTGGAATTTCTACGCCATAAACCACAGCTTCAGCAATTTTATCGTACTCACTCACCATGTTTTCAACTTCAGTGGTTGAGACGTTTTCACCTTTCCAGCGGAAAGTATCGCCTAGACGGTCGACAAATTGTGCATGTCGGAAGCCAATGTCACGGACCAAGTCGCCAGTGTTGAAGTATGAATCACCATGCTTGAACACATCTTTCATAATGACGGATTTGTTTTTTTCCGTATCGGTATAGCCATCGAAAGGTGAGCGACGGGTAATTTTACCGATGAGTAAGCCGACTTCGCCTTTTTTCACTTTAATGCAGCGACCTTTAGCATCATGTACAGCTTCATTTTTTTCTTTATCAAACTGAATAATCGCATAAGGCGTTGGTGAAAAACCAACAGTATTGTCGAAGTTAAACACATTACTAAAGCCGACATTGCCTTCACTTGAAGCATAAAGTTCAAGGACTTCTTCGACTCCAAAGCGTTCTTTAAACTTATCCCAAATGTTTGGTCGCATGCCGTTACCAATCATTTTTTTCACACGATGGCCTTTTTCAAGGTCTGAATGTGGAGCATCCATTAAATAGCGGCAAAGTTCGCCCACATAGCCAATGGCTGACGCATCAAATTTTTGTACATCTTTCCAAAACGATGAGGTTGAAAACTTGCGACGCAGGGCAAGGGTGGCGCTACCGGCAATCACCCCACACCAACAAACTACAGTGCCTGTAGCGTGATAGAGCGGCAAGGTCACATACATCACATCATCTTTGTTCAAATTGAGGACGTGACCATATGTTCCATAAGCCAAAGTCCAACGGCTGTTGGTGAAAATCACCGCTTTAGGTAAGCCTGTTGTCCCAGAGGTGTAGATATAAAATAGGCCGTCTTTGCCTTTTACACTTGCAGTGGTGGGTGTATTGAATTTTGGAAATTCATCAATCGCTTCTGCAAGGTTTAAGAAGCCTTTAGGTGCTTGACCAGCATCCACTCGAGTGGCCTGATCTGCGAACCAATGTAAACGATCTGCAGCCACACTGAGATCATTACGAATCTCTTCTACGGCTTGACGGCATTCTTCGCCCACAATCACCGCAATTGGGTTTACTAAGTTGATGCTGTGTGTCAGCACTTTGCCGACTTGTGAGGTGTTGACCAAAGCACTGGTGACGCCAATTTTGGCTAGTGCCACGATGGTTGCCACGAGTTCAGATCGGTTCTCGATCATCACTGCAATCACATCGCCTTTTTTTGCACCGAGTGCTAGGTAATAGTGACCAATTTGATTGGCCCATTCATTTAATTCGTTATAGGTATATTTTTGCTCTTCAAAATAAAGTGCATAACCTTTGGGATTACGCTTTACTGCTTTTTCAAATGCAATTCCTAAGCCTGCGGAAGTATTTGGGGTACGTAAATAGGCTTGCTTTAGACCACTCAACAGGTTGGGTACTTTGCTAATGAACGCGGGAATTTTTGCTGCAACATCAGCAATCCCAATAAGGTCGTGTTGTGTAGTTTGGCTCATGTGAATCCTATTTATTTTTCGTAATCCGATACGGTCTATTTCTTTGCAATGAAATTTGCAGCAAATTCTACAATTGTCTTTTAATCGTTTCGATCTAGTGCAATCAACCTAATTTGACAAAAGTATCAAAAAAAAACCAGTCACCGAAATGACTGGATTTTTTTATTCACCTGCAAAATAGCAAATTACTGCTCAGTTGCGGTGTTTGCTTTTTTCGGTGGACGACCGCGAGGACGACGAGGGCGTGCAGGTTTTTCACCTTCAGCGGCCGAGTTTTCGTCTACAGGAACCTCAACTTTCTTTTCCGATTCAACGGCTTGAGCTTTTTCTTCTACTGGTTTAGTAGGAGCTTTAGACACTTCTTCCGTCTTTTCAGGCTGCGCACTCACATCGAGTTCGGCTTGAACGGGTGTCGGTACTTCAGTTTGAGGCGGTTCAGATGTTTCAGTTTGAACTGCAACGTCGGATACATTGGCTTCAACTGTAGCAGCTTCAGCTTCTGCAACTACAGGCGCCTCAACAGCAGTGTCTGCGACAGGAGTAGCTTCCACTTCAGCATGTGCTTTTGCTTGGTCTTGTTTCGCTTGTTCAGCGGCAAGTTTAGCAAGGCGACGACGCTCACGTGGGTCATTAGCAACACGTTTATCTGATACAGGTTTTGGTGGCGTTAAATCCAACATTGGCGCTGGTTCAGCTTCAGGTGCAGCTTTTGCAACTTGAACATCACGAGTAACAGGCTTTTTCTCTACAGCTGTTTCAGCTGCAGGTGCAGTCAAAGTTGCGGCATATTCTTCCGTGAATTTTTGCAATGCACGGTTGAATGTTGGAATTAAGCCAAATTGCTCAATCAGTACAGAGCAGTCTTCACCGTATACATGCTTAATCAAGCTGCTTACAGTGTATTGACCTAGTGTCGGCACTTGAGATGGCGCAATTTTCGGAGCCTGTGCTTGTTGAGCACGAGCTGCACGCTGTTCACGGCGGCGTTGACGTGGGTCATTGCTTGCACGAGACGGTTTTTGCTGCGCATGCTGTGGTTTATGCACAGCATCTTTTGTTTCAGTCGCAGGTTTTTCCACTTTTGCTGCTTCAACGACAGCGGCCTTTTCGACCACTGGGGTTTCTACAGGTTTTTCAACTGCTGGAGCAGTATTCAGCGCTACGATTTCGCTTTGAGCTTGATCAACATTCACCACAAGTGCTGTTGGCATCACGTCTTGACGTGGTGCATCAACAACTTCAACTTTAGGTTGACGTTGATTGCGATTTTCAGGTTGTTGCTCAGTTGCAACTTCCTGAGCAATCGCTTGCTCGTTCAATACGCTTTGATCGCGGTGGCGATTTGGGCGATTTGGACGTTGTTGGTTGTTGCGGTCACGACGTGGAACAGACTGCGGTTGTTCATTGTTTTGAACATCTTGCTGTACTTGTTCGTTGTTGTGTTGACGACGTGAGTTACGACGGTTTTCACGTTGGTCTTGACGGTTGTCTTGGCGCGGTTCTTGACGTTCAGAACGTTGCTCTTGGCGTTCGTTTTGACGTGCTTCGTTATTACGCTGTTCTTGACGGTCTTGACGTGAAGGTTGTAACACTTCTTCATGAACTTGATGCGGTTGAGCTTCTTGTTCACGTGGTTCTTTATGCTTAGTACGCTTTTTGTTGTGACGTTTTTCTTCACGGTCAGCTTTTTCTGAATGGCTGTCACGTTCTTGTTTGTGCACAACAGAAGAAGGCGCAAGGTAAGCATTATTGTCTGCGACAACAGCAGGCGCTGCCGATGCAGGGGTAATTTGACCAAACTGGCCACGGCTTGCAGCACCGCCATTTACCATTTGTTCAATTGCAGCAGCGGCATTGTTTGCAGTACGCGACTGGTCAACGGTTGCAGCTTGTTTTTGAACAAATAAGTTTTCTAACCATGCACATGGACTAGATGATGCAGCAGGAGCGGCAACTTGTGCAGGTGCTTGTTGAGCAGCAACGGGTTGTTGCTTATTCTTTTTGTGGCCTTTTTCTTGTTGTTGTACAGGTGCTTGTTGCTGAGCAGCAGCGGCCTGTTCTTCACCTAAATGCCACTCAGATGCTTCGTAACCTAATTCTTTTTCGCTAGAACGTGTTGCTTCAGTACGTTCATAGCTTGTCGGTGCAAAGCCTTCAGGATTATACGAAATTTCGTAATGTGGTGTTTCTAGGTGAGGGTGTGGAAGTACAGTCACACGTACATTTGAAGTTTGCTCAAGATATACAAGGCTGTGACGCTTTTCATTCAATAAGAATGCAGCAATTTCAACAGGCACTTCAACTTGAACTTCACCATGACGTTCGCGTAGCGCAATTTCTTCCACTTTACGCATAATTGAAAGTGATAAAGAGCGTAGGTCACGTACCATACCTGTACCATGACAGCGTGGGCACACATAACCTGTGGCTTCTTCAAGCGATGGACGTAAGCGTTGACGGCTCATTTCCATCAAACCAAAGCGTGACAATTGACCGAATTGGATACGCGCACGGTCGCTTTGTGTTGCTTCACGAAGTTTAGCTTCAACCATACGTTGGTTACGGTCTTTGGTCATGTCGATGAAATCGATCACTACCAAACCACCGATATCACGTAAACGTAATTGGCGAGCAATTTCTTCAGCAGCTTCAAGGTTGGTATTCAGCGCTGTATCTTCTACATCGCTACCACGTGTTGATTTTGCAGAGTTAATATCAATGGAAACCAATGCTTCAGTTTGGTCAATCACAATTGAACCGCCAGAAGGAAGTTTTACTTCACGTTCATAGGCCGTTTGGATTTGACTTTCGATACCAAAATGAGCAAATAACGGTTCATTTAACGTATAAGTTTTTAACTTGTCGATTTGACGTGGCATCACCGCTTTAACAAAGTTATAGGCTTCGTTATACGCTTGCTCAGAGTCAATTAAAATTTCAGCAACATCATCACGTAAATAGTCACGAATCGCACGTGTAACCACACCGGCTTCTTGGTGAACCAACATTGGTGATGGACCTGAACTTGATGTGCTTTGGATTTGTGCCCAAAGGTCCAGCAAGTGTTGAAGGTCAAGTTGCAGTTCTTCTTGAGAACGACCAATACCAGCTGTACGTACAATCACGCTCATGCCACGAGGGACATTTAAAGACGCCAACATTTCTTTCAATTCTTCACGAACTGAACCTGAAATTTGACGGCTAATACCGCCACCTTTCGGGTTGTTTGGCATCAAGACCAAATAACGACCAGCAAGTGAGATAAATGTAGAAAGGGCAGCACCTTTATTACCACGTTCTTCTTTTTCCACTTGAACCAAAAGCTCAGTGCCTTCAGTGATCAATTCGCGGATGTTTGAAGTTTGGCGAGGATCTGCTTTGTAATAAGAATTAGCAATTTCGCGCATCGACAAGAAACCTTGACGACCTGCACCGTATTCAACAAATACAGCTTCTAAAGACGGCTCTACGCGAGTCACATGACCTTTATAGATATTCGATTTTTTTTGTTCACGGGTACGATTCTCTAAGTCAAAATCGTAAAGACGCTGACCAGTGACAAGTGCAACGCGAATTTCTTCGGCATGTGTTGCATTAATCAACATACGTTTCATGGGTGTAACACCTAATAGTGATACACAGAAGAACATCGCCTGACTCGTAGCGAGCATCAGATAGCATGGATCAAGTTACACAGATCGAAAAACATCCTCTGTGCATGTGTACCGACCTTCTTTGGGTGGGCAACGGTTTTTGATTCACGTATTGATGATGGCAATACGGCTTCAATCTTTTAAACGATTAAAGTCACCTGAACGCGTTTCACTGGCGGACAAACGGTGCATTGGATGTGAGTAACTTTCACTGTCACATTGCTCGAAGAGCATCCATTCATATCTGATAGAGCGTCTTGATACGGAATTATCATCGTACCTTTACAAACTGTGCAGATCCAATGCATCAAACGTTGTGGCCTGAACACGATTTCCAGGGAGCGACTGGTCTGATGTGTATCAGTTTACGTTTAAAAACCAACCTTGGTTGGCACATATTTTTTTGGGGCAAACTGTTTTATGTGCCTACGGCACAATTAAACGCAACAGTTTGCAGTTTTGCCGATATAATAAGCCTTCGGCGTCGGCATAATTCTTTTGGGACCTTTCCGAGCTAAATGAGTAATTGCTTGAAAGTTCAATGACAGTAAATACTGAAATGAATCAACTTTTACTCAGTTACGGTGGTTTCCGTGCGCTGACTATATCAAACCTTGCATCATCTGCCTATGGGCTAAGCTTATGTTTCTTGCGAAAAGTATAGCTTAAATGATCATTTTTTAATCAATTTTAGTATTTTTTTAGGTCACAGTAACTGTATGAATTCTACGCAAGAATGGCAAAGCGTCACCTGGTTTGAAGTGGACGAGCATCAGGCGGGTCAACGTATTGATAATTTCCTGTTTAGTCGTCTGAAAGGTGTGCCTAAAAGTCGCATTTATCGTCTGATTCGTGAAAGCCAAGTCCGCGTCAATAAAAAACGTGTCAAAGCAGAAACCAAACTCAATATTGGTGACCAAGTTCGAGTTGCTCCAATTCGTTATGAGCAAAAAGATGAGTCTGCGGTTCCCGTATCGGACAAAGTCGCGCAAAGCTTACTGAGTCGTGTGGTGTACGAAGATGAAGGCTTAATGGTAGTGAATAAACCTTCGGGTATTGCTGTTCACGGCGGTAGTGGTGTGGCGTATGGCTTGATCGAAGGTTTACGTGCCGCAACAGGGAAGAAATACCTAGAGCTGATTCACCGAATTGACCGCGACACTTCTGGTTTGGTGATGATTTCGAAAAAACGTAGCGTGTTAAAAAGCTTACAAGACATGCTACGCGAACACAAAATCCAAAAAACCTATGCTGCTGTGGTGAAAGGCGTGGTGAGTTTGGATAAGCAACTGATTGATCAGCCTTTGCATCGTTATGAATTGGCGAATGGCGAGCGTCGTGTACGTGTATCACCTAAAGAAGGTAAAGAGTCGAAGACGCTGTGGAACGTGAAAGAACGTTTTATGCATGCCACATTGGTGTATGCGTCGCCACTTTCGGGTCGTACGCATCAGATCCGTGTGCATGGTTTAAGTATTGGTCATCCATTGGTGGGTGATGAAAAATATGGTCATGAAACTGAATACCGTGGTCCAAAGCCACGTCGTTTATGTCTGCATGCCATGCGTTTAGAAATTCCAGGTTACCAAACCATAGAAGCGCCATTGCCAGAAGATATGCAAAGCCTTGTGGCGCAGCTACGCGCGCAAAAAGCCGACAAAGTGGTGAAGTCTTCGGAAGATGACGAGTAAGTTTTAAATATTAGACTTCTCTCTCTGAGCAGGACTGCTTCGCAAGTTTTCTTTCTCCCTCTCCATTAAGGAGAGGGCCGGGGTGAGGTAAATAAATTGATGCACTCCAGAATCTGAATTACCAAACACTGAATCAAATCTAGGAAAACGTATGAACTCAGCTGTAAAACTAGTCATTTTCGATTGGGATGGCACTTTATTTGATTCTGTGGGTCAAATTGTGGCGAGTTTAAAATTTGCAGCAGATCAATATTCACAGCCACTGACCGATGCTGATGCGAAAAGTATTATTGGTTTAGGTCTGCCGGAAGTCGCACAGCGTTTATTTCCGACGGTTCCTGAATTGCACAGCGAAATTTTGCAAAGCTATGCCGATCACTATGTGGCCCATTCCAAAGGGGATATGTGGTTTGAAGGTGTCGCTGACATGTTGCAGGAATTACGCGATGCCGGTCTACAATTGGCTGTTGCAACAGGAAAAAGCCGTAAAGGGCTAGACCGTGTCTTGGCTCAAACCCAAAGTCATGAGTTGTTTCGTGCGACTCGTGCAGCCAGTGAAACCAAATCTAAGCCAGATCCGTTGATGTTGGCAGAAATTTTGGCGGAAACAGGGCTACGTGCCGATCAAGCCATTATGGTCGGTGATACGTCGTATGACTTGGAAATGGCACTGAATATTCAGATGCCGCGTGTAGGCGTGAGCTATGGGGTGCATACGGTAGAAACGCTGCAGCATTTTCAGCCCTTACATATTGCACATACAGTTAATGATTTGACGGAATTTCTGCTGGAACACGTGAAATTGCGTCTCGCTGTTTAGTTGCAAATACAAACGAGTAAAAAGGTGAAACTGGTTTTCACCTTTTTTATTGCTAAAGAAATGGCAACGCATCCTCTGTATTTTTTGAAATGTATTGAGCTGAATTATCTTAAAAAACTGATAACACTAGATTTTTTAACAATAACAAGCAGACCTTAAGCGGACACAGCTCTGTCGTTTGGCGCGGCTATTAGTTGTTTTATTACAAGCTAGGATCGTTTTTCACTTGGATGATTGATTTTATCTTGTTGTTATTTATTGGATTATTTTAAAAATAAAAAATTATAAAACTAAATTGTATAAAATTGAACACTATTGTATAAATTATAGCCTGACGCTAAAATAATCTTTCAATCTTATCTTTTAGTCGTATAAGCCAAGTTTTTTGGTCGAGATTCAGATTTAAGGACGAAAAAAATCGTGAATTCTATTTATTTATTTTGATTTAAGTTTTTGATTATTAATAATAAATAGTGATTAATTTATAGCTAATAGCTATAGTCATAAATAAAATAAGTATTGGTATTCACTTTCTAAAATCTCGATGCTAAATGCATCTAAACATAACGTGTAGCGTGTCGAGTGAAATGCGTTAAGCGAATCCTGGCATGACTTTCATCACTTTGATTTTGATGGTGATCGGGATGAAACACGTTGTGCATCCAATTTTTGCAGTTTAAGGAAACATTGATGTCGAATTCTGCTGTTGTTGAATCAGTTGCGCAAGCATTACGCGATGCGGAAGTAAATCAGGCTGCGATTGCACCGATCCGTCCACAACTTGGTGGTGAAAGTGCTGATGTAGATATTGCTTATGCCGTTCAAGAAGTGAATACCAAACGTGCGGTGGCAGAAGGTCGTCGCCTTGTAGGTCGTAAAATTGGCTTAACTTCAAAAGTTGTACAAGCGCAGTTAGGCGTTGATCAACCTGACTTCGGTATGTTGTTTGCTGACATGGCGTATGGCGATGGTGAAGAAATCCCTGCTGGTTTATTGATTCAGCCAAAAGTTGAAGCAGAAATTGCTTTGGTGATTAACCAAGACTTGACCAAAGAAAAACACACTTATGCAGACATTATTAGTGCAACAGAATATGCACTGCCTGCCATTGAAGTGGTCGATAGCCGTATCGAAAACTGGAAAATCTCGTTGATTGATACTGTGGCAGATAACGCATCTTCAGCAGGTTTTGTACTGGGTTCTAAGCCTGTAAAACTTGCAGATCTTGACCTTGTAAATTGCAAAATGGTCATGACTCGTGGTGAAGAAGTGGTTTCACAAGGTGTGGGTAAAGCATGTCTTTCTAACCCATTAAATGCAGCAGTATGGTTGGCTGACGAAATGGTTCGTCGAGGTCGTCCATTGCTTGCAGGTGACATCGTATTGACCGGTGCTTTAGGCCCAATGGTTGTGGCAAATCCTGGTGATGAATTCAAAGTTGAAATTGAAGGCTTTGGTTCTGTGACTGCAGCATTTGCAGCGAAATAAGCTTGGGTTTTACGGAATTTTTAAGAGTACACATTCATGAAAAAGATTAAATGTGCATTGATCGGTCCAGGGAACATTGGTACTGACTTGCTTTACAAACTTCAACGCAGCGAATTTTTAGAACCAGTTTGGATGGTTGGTATTGACCCGACGTCTGAAGGTTTGGCTCGCGCTGCTAAAATGGGTTTGAAAACCACTGCTGAAGGCGTAGATGGTTTACTTCCACACGTGCTTGAAGACGAAATCAAAATCGCATTTGATGCAACTTCTGCCTATGTTCATGCTGAAAACAGCCGCAAATTAAATGAACTTGGCGTGTTAATGATTGACTTAACACCTGCTGCAATCGGTCCATTCTGCGTACCACCAGTAAACTTAGAAGCGTTATTGGATGCAGGTGAAGTTCCGAACGTCAACATGGTGACATGTGGTGGTCAGGCAACGATTCCTATGGTTGCTGCGATTTCACGAGTTCAGCCTGTTGAATATGGCGAGATCATTGCAACAGTTTCAACAAAATCTGTGGGTCCAGGTACACGTAAAAACATTGATGAATTTACTCGTACAACTGCCGGTGCTATTGAAAAAGTGGGCGGTGCGAAACAAGGTAAAGCGATCATCATCATTAACCCTGCTGAGCCACCACTGATGATGCGTGATACTGTTCACTGTCTTGTGGAAGGTGAGCCGGATCAAGCAGCAATCACAGCATCTGTGCATGCGATGATTCTTGAAGTTCAAAAATATGTACCAGGTTACAAACTTGTAAATGGTCCTGTATTTGACGGTAACCGTGTTTCAATCTTCTTAGAAGTTGAAGGTTTAGGTGATTATCTTCCTAAATATGCAGGTAACCTCGACATTATGACTGCGGCAGCTGCACGTACTGCAGAAATGTTTGCAGAACGCGTTTTATCCACTGTTGAAGCTTAAGGAGTAGCCACATGTCTAAGGTTATTATTCACGATATGACTTTACGTGATGGTATGCACCCAATGCGCCATCAAACATCAATCGAGCAAATGATTGCTATTTCAACTGCGCTTGATGATGCCGGTGTACCGCTGATCGAAGTTACTCATGGTGACGGTCTTGGTGGTAACTCAGTGAACTACGGTTTTGCTGCAGCAACTGATGAAGAATACCTAAAAGCCGTTATTCCAAACCTAAAACAAGCGAAAGTGTCTGCACTTTTACTTCCGGGTATCGGTACGGTTGATCATTTGCATATGGCACATGATGTCGGTGTATCGACTATTCGTGTGGCAACACATTCAACTGAAGCAGACGTTTCTGAACAGCATATTACGGCTGCGCGTAAACTCGGCATGGACACTGTGGGCTTCTTGATGATGGCGCACATGGCTACACCAGAGAAATTACTCGAAGAAGCACAAAAAATGGTGTCTTACGGTGCAAACTGTATTTATGTAACAGACTCTGCAGGTTACATGCTTCCTCAAGATGTAACTGACCGTGTAGGTATCTTACGTGCAAACTTGGGTTCAGAGATTGAACTCGGTTTCCATGGTCACCACAACTTAGGTATGGGCGTAGCAAACTCTGTTGCTGCTGTTGAAGCGGGTGCGATCCGTGTCGACTTGGCATCTGCGGGTCTAGGTGCAGGCGCAGGTAATACACCACTAGAACTATTTGTTGCAGTGGCGAACCGTATGGGTATGGACACTGGCGTAGACTTGTTCAAAGTTCAGGACGTTGCTGAAGAATTGGTTGTACCAATGATGCATCAACCGATCCGTGCTGACCGTGATGCAGCAACTCTAGGTTATGCAGGTGTGTATTCTTCATTCCTATTGTTCGCAAAACGCGCTGAAGCGAAATACGGCGTATCTGCTCGTGAAATCCTCATGGAATTGGGCCGCCGTGGTACTGTTGGTGGTCAAGAAGATATGATCGAAGACTTAGCATTGACTATGTCTAAAGCAAAAGAAGCCAATGCTTAATTTGCTTTAAATCAAAAAGCGCCCGAAATGGGCGCTTTTTTATGCCTCAAGTGGCTGTATTGGTTTGATTTTAAGTTGAAATTAACTTGAGATTGATTTGAGGCATGAAAAGCGGATTGAAATTGGAAAAGGTGAGCGAACCAATGGCCGATTTCGAGCAGTCATGGTGGTGAAATTTAACTTTAAGTTGCTGATGATTATATAAATTAAATATCATGTGATAGCTAAACTTTATAACAAAAATAAGGATAAATCTCAGCAAAAAACTTTGATTAAACTTAAAAGCAATTAATCCAGCGTATGTAATTGCGAAAAATAAAAAACTTTCTATTTTACGTTAATAAAACATGGGGTTAATTTAATCAGTCGTTCTAAATAATAAAAAAGAGTTATTGTTTTAATCTCTAAGGAAAATAAGCAGAAATCGCATCCTAAGTTCAAGTCGTACAAAAGCCTGATAAACCTTAATACTGTAGTCGGATTTTTTTCCAAGGTATTGTTGAGCATGATGATGTCATAGCTTAATTTGATCACTGGGAATAAGCCATGCGTCGTCAAAATTTATGGATAGCAATTCTTGCTGCGACAGCAACATTAGGAACATCTGCAACTTATGCGGACTTTGTTGACGACAGCCAAGTACAATTGAAATTTAAAAACTTCTACTTAGACCGTCAAATTAAAGAAAATCCGGCGGGTAACTGGGGTTCATGGTCACAGGGTGTGACTTTGGATGCCAAGTCAGGGTATCAAGATATTGGTGCAGGTATTCAAGTGGGTGCTGACCTTTTGGTTCAACACGCATTTAAACTTAATGCACGTGATAAAAACCCAGACTGGATCTTGCCGCACGATGGTAAAGAATCAAAAGATAACTTTGGTAAAGTGGGCGTGACCCTTAAAGCCAAAGTATCTGAAACTGAGTTGAAAGTGGGTGAGTTATTACCGGTTTCTCCAGTGTTGGTTTTCGATCCATCACGTCAGTTAATGACGACTTATAGCGGTGCATGGTTAGAATCGAAAGAGATTAAAGATACCAAGTTAACTTTGGCATATATTGACGGGATCAATAACCGTTATGACAACCAATTCCGTGATTTATCAATGTTCGCTCCAGGTAAAAGATTACCAGATGGAACCATGGGTCATTATGATCTTGGGCCAACTTCTGATGGTATGTATATTGCGGGTATTGACCATCAATTCACACCTGAAATTGGTGGTAGCTACTGGTATGCCGATGTTCAAGACATCTACACACAGCAATATGTCGGCGCGAACTATAAAACCAAGTTAGGTGACAAAGCCAAACTGGATAGCCATATCCGTTACTTCGATAACTCGGATTCGGGTGACAAACTATATGGCGAAATTGATAACCAAGCCTTATCGGTTGGTGCGAAAGTGAATTACGGTTCGCATACCTTTGGTTTGGGCTATCAACAAATGTTTGGTGATAATGCCTTCCCAACACTAGGCGGATGGGTGCCACAGCCGTACTTAGTCAACTGGGGTGTAGCAACTTTTACCAATGTAGATGAAAAATCATGGGGCTTTACCTATGGTTATGACTTTGCAGAACTTGGTGCGAAAGGCTTAAATGCTACAGCGGTTTACTTTACCGGTTCTGATGCGGAAATTGGTACTGCAAATGGCATCCTGAAAGATCAAAAATCTGATGAACTTAACTTAATCGTGAACTACACCGTACCTGAAGGAAAGTTGAAAGGTTTAGGTTTTCAAGCGATGTATATCGACGCCAATTATGACTGGAAATCTGATTTGCAAGAGTACCGTGTCGCGACAACTTATACCTATAAGTTCTAATTTCTCAGGATAAAAAAGAGGGAAGTGGATTCATTGCTTCCCTTTTTATTCGCAGGGCTATTCAAAAAAGAAATACCTCAAAGATTTTATGGATATATTTTTGAGTTATGTATTTAAAAACAATAACTTAAATTATAGTCTATTTATTGTTTATGATCGTAAATATGTATCAGTTAGCAGTGGCTGAACAGGTAATATGAGACTGTAAAAACCACAAAATCCAAAAGAGTCCCCTTGTGTTTAAATCCGTTATGGATTGAAACATAAGCTCTACGCAATACGAGGAGCATGTATGAGCACTGTTCAGATTCCTGACTATACAACTGATTCATTCTTTGGTTTAGAAGATAAATGGATTGAAACTGCTGAAGGCGAATTAACGCATTACCACGAAGTGGGTGAAGGCACACCAATTCTATTTTTACACGGTTCAGGTACAGGTGTATCTGCTGCTGCAAACTGGTGGTTAAACCTTCCACAAATTGGTGAACAAGCACGTTGTATCGCTATCGATACTATTGGCTATGGTCAAACTGTTGTTGCACCGAATACTGCTTATGGTATCCGTGCTTGGGTTGATCACGCTGTACGTACACTAGATGCCCTAGGTATTGAAAAAACTTGGTTAGTGGGTAACTCACTCGGTGGCTGGTTAGCATTCCAAATGGCTTTAGACTATCCAGAACGTGTATTGGGTATCGTGTCTATGGGTACAGGCGGTGCGAAACAAACTGCAGCACTTAAAGCACATGCAAACCCTGTATTAACTGAAGAAGGCATCAAGAAAACTTTGTCTATGTTTGTTGTAAACAAAGACTTGATCACAGACGAATTGGTAAAAGTACGTTTTGCATCTGCTGCAAATGACTATGCATCTAACCGTTTGATGGATGTTGTTGGCGCACGTGACCGTGACCGTTTCGAATTCCCACTCGACTTCGAAAAAATGAAAGACATTACTGTACCAGTATTGCTTATTCACGGTGTTCAAGACGTGGTGATTCCTGTATCTCGTACGTGGGATATTTTGAACACTGTTCCAAATGCCGATGCGCATATCTTTAGTCAATGTGGTCACTGGTCACAAGTTGAAAAAGC
Source organism: Acinetobacter amyesii (assembly GCF_002018365.1). Classification (GTDB taxonomy): domain Bacteria; phylum Pseudomonadota; class Gammaproteobacteria; order Pseudomonadales; family Moraxellaceae; genus Acinetobacter; species Acinetobacter amyesii. The sequence continues at coordinate 227,928 of NZ_MVKX01000003.1, read as the reverse complement.
TGAAGAATTCAACACAGTTATTAAAGATTACTTAACTGCACGCGGTGTTTAATCGAGCAGCTGAGTTAATAAAAAAAGGGATGGTTTAGACCATCCTTTTTTATATAAAAATTTTGACTTTAAAACAATAAATGAGTATTATTCTCATTAATAAAGCAATAGTGTACGGTCTAAATCAGTAAAAAGGCACAAAATAAGCCCATCTAAATGGTTGGGGAAGGGGAATTATTTATTAGACTTAAGTTGTAAATCGGCAATTTTTAGCAATTTTTATCAATGTCTAAACTAAAATTTATAAGTTATTTTCCATCAAGTCGATATGCATGATAGATAAAATGCGTCGATTAAAACATTTAAACGATTAAAAAAGCGACTTTTTAGCCATAAAAAAAGCACCATTATTCATTTTAAAAATAATGGTGCTATATCTATAAATTATGACTTGGCGAAAATTAACGCTGTTCGCGATTAATATCGAGATAAAAAACTTTGGTTAGCAGTTCAAGGAATTTATCTACAGCCACAGAACTCGCCGTTTTTCGGTAACTTACGTACAAGTCTAGATACGGTAATTCGACATCTAAAGGACGAATCACGGTATTGTTCATGGTCAATGGCGCGATGTATCCCGGTAGGATCGTGCAGCCTAAGCCCATGCCGATGGAGTTAATGTTAAACAGGATATTGTCGGCTTTTTGCACGATATTAAATTGAATACCATGGGTTGAAGCAAAGTCCAAAATGGCTTCATGCAACGTGCCAGATTGTTCACGTGCAGGAATGATAAAATCAATCCCATTCAATGCTTTAACAGGAATACGTTCGTACTTCGCTAAAGGGTGATCTTTGGGTAAAATAAAGATTAGCGGTTCACGCAGTACAAATTGACTTTCAATTTCGTCGCTATGGAAGTTATTGCGGGTAAAAGTGATATCCAGTTCACCTTTTTGCAGCAATTTCATCTGATCGCGGTTATTTAAACTGAGTAATTCAATCTTGAGTTCTGGGTTCTGAACACGTAAATTTGGCAGCACATAAGGGAAGATTTTCATCTCTGCGACAGGGACAAAACCAATGCGCAGCATCTGCTGTTTGGCTTGTGAAACCTGACGTGCCATAGCGACAGCTTTGTCTGCTTGTGCCAAGGTTAAACGTGCTTGTTCTAGAAATACGGCACCTTCTTCTGTGAGCTCAACTTTACGTTTAGTACGGTGCAACAGTTTTACGCCGACATCTTCTTCAAGATCTTTAATTTGTTGGCTTAAAGAAGGTTGAGCAGTATAAAGTTTTAACGCAGCTTTACTGAAATTGAGTTCTTCAGCGACAGTAATAAAGTAGCGTAAGTGTCGTAATTCCATATAATCAACCCGTGGAGTAATCCAAAAAATGTCTTACTTAGAAGTCCGTTCAGTATAATCTATAAACAACTATTGCGTGAGGATTATTTTACCATTCACGAAATAAATGGTGTTCTCGGCAATTTAAAAAAAATGCCATAAAAAAAATCTACCGTAATAATCCATAAAATCTCTTAATTAAAACAAAATAAATATTTCCCGAAAATCGGTCTAAAATCCATCATCGTTGAAAAGTTGAGTCTATTACTTTGTGCCTTACTGGTCACAGGAGAGCTTTTCATGAGTGGAAAAATTGATGTGCGCGAAATCGATGCTTTGGTCGATGCACAAAATGGACGTATCACGCCATCTATCTATACCGATCCAGACATTTACGAACTTGAATTAGAACGTGTGTTCGGTCGTACATGGTTATTCCTATGCCATGAGAGCCAAATTCCTAAAGCCGGCGATTTCTTCAATACCTACATGGGTGAAGATCCGATTATCGTGGCACGCCAAAAAGACGGCTCAATCAAAGCATTCTTAAACCAATGTCGTCACCGCTCTATGCGTGTGAGCTTCGCAGACTGTGGTAATACACGTGCATTTACTTGCCCGTACCACGGCTGGTCTTACGGCATTGACGGTTCTTTAAAAGATATCCCACTTGAAGACCGCGCGTTCCCGCACGGTGCTTGCAAAGAGAAATGGGGTCTTGTTGAAGTTAACCGTGTTAAATCATACAAAGGCTTAGTATTCGCTTGTTGGGATGAAACTACACCTGACCTAGAAGAATACATGGGCGATATCGCTTGGTACTTAGATGGTGTTCTTGACCGTCGTCCAGGTGGTACAGAAATTATTGGTGGTGTACACAAGTGGGAAATCGAGTGTAACTGGAAATTTGCAGCTGAACAGTTCGCATCTGACCAATACCACGCATTGTTCTCTCACGCATCTGCGATCCAAGTATTGGGTGCAAAACCAGATGACGAATCATCTAAGAAATTAGGTGCTGCACAAACCGCTCGTCCTGTTTGGGAAACTGCGAAAGACGCGATTCAATATGGTTCACGCGGCCATGGTTCAGGCTTCTTCTTTACTGAAAAACCAGATGCTAACGTTTGGGTAGATGGTGAAGTGGCGAACTACTTCCGTGAAACATTTGATGAAGTGAAAGAGCGCCTTGGCGAAGTACGTGCACTTCGTCTTGCAGGTCACAACACCATGTTCCCAACATTGTCTTGGTTGAACGGTACTGCAACGCTTCGTGTATGGCACCCACGTGGTCCAAACAAAACTGAAGTGTGGGCATTCTGTATTGCAGACGCTGAAGCATCTCAAGAAGTGAAAGAAGCATTCGAACGTTCTGCAACTCGTGCATTCGGTCCTGCTGGTTTCCTTGAGCAAGATGACTCTGAGAACTGGATTGAAATTCAAAAAGTTTTACGTGGTTATAAAGCCCGTCAAAACAAATTAATTATGGAAATGGGTAAAGGTAACGAGAAAGTACGTGAAGATGGTATCCCGGGTATCACTAACTACATTTTCTCTGAAACTGCAGCGCGCGGTATGTACCGTCGTTGGGCTGACCTATTGATTCATGAAAAATGGGAAGACGTTGAAGCTGCGGCTGACGAATATGAGAAGGAGCTTATGAAATGAGTCAAGTTAGTTTAGAACTCCATCACCAAATTAGTCAGTTCCTTTATCAAGAAGCCAAGCTTCTTGATGACTGGAAGTTCCGTGATTGGTTGGCTGTGTTAGCGGAAGATATTTCTTATACGCTTCGCACCACACCAAACGCGCAAACACGTGACCGTCGTCGTTCGATTGAGCCACCAACAACTTGGGTATTTAACGATACTAAAGATTTGTTGGAACGCCGAGTAGCTCGTTTAGAGACAGGTATGGCTTGGGCTGAAGAACCTCCTTCACGTACAACGCACATGGTTTCAAATGTGATCGTTGAAACGACTGAAGTTGAAGGTGAATACGACGTTTACGTAACGTACTTGTTGTACCGCACACAGAAAGAGAAAGATGTAACGATCTACTGTGGTAAGCGTCACGACAAGATCCGCAAAGTCGACACTGAGCAAGGTTTCCAAATCTTCAACCGTAAGATTACCCTTGATCAGGTGACTTACAACTCACATAACCTGAGCGTGTTCTTCTAATGAATAAGATTTTTGTTTGCCAAGTTGATGACTTAGACGAAGGCGATGCATTGAAAGTAGATTGTGGCGTGAATGGTATTGAAGCGCTTGCAGTATTTAACAATGGCGGAGAATTCTTCGCAATGAACGACCGTTGTTCACATGGTAATGCTTCTATGTCAGAAGGCTACCTTGAAGATGACGGTACTGTGGAATGCCCACTTCATTCAGCACGTTTCTGTCTGAAAACTGGACAAGCATTATGCTTACCAGCAACAGATCCGATCAAAACATTCCCTGTGATTGTTGAAGATGGTGCTTTATACGTAGAGATGGCAGGAGAGTAATCATGGGTTGGCTACAAGGCGAAGTTGCACTTATTACCGGTGGTGGTTCAGGCTTAGGCTGGGCATTGGTTGAACGTTTCTTGGAAGAGGGCGCGAAAGTTGCTGTTCTTCAACGTTCACAGTCCAAAGTTGATGCATTGAAAGAACATTTTGGTGACCGCGTGCTAGCGATCGCAGGAGATGTAGCCAGCTATGAGGATAATGTTCGCGCAGTTCAAGCGACTGTTGAACATTATGGCAAACTTGACTGTTTCGTCGGAAACGCAGGTATCTGGGATCATTATGCAGATATCGTCAATACATCGGGTGAACAGCTAGAAAAAGCTTTTGATGAGATTATGGGTATTAATACCAAATCACTCATCTTAGGTGCGAAAGCTGCACTCGATGCATTGATAGCTTCTGAAGGTTCTATCATATTTACTTTGTCTAACTCTGCACTGTATTCAGCAGGCGGAGGCCCTGTATACACAGCATCTAAGCATGCAGGTGTGGGCATTATGAAAGAACTGGCTTATGAGCTTGCGCCTAAAGTACGAGTGAATGCTGTTGCACCGTCGGGTATGAATGTCAACATCAAAGGCGCTGCGTCTTTAGGTCAAGAAAACCTTGGTCTACTCGATGCGCGTGATCCTGAGAAGATTGCCCGCGGTATGCCGCTCAACTTCTTACCAGAACCCGAAGATATGACTGGTTCTTATGTGTTATTGGCATCTCGTCAAAACAACCGTCCATTGACAGGCGTTTTAATTAACGCGGAATGTGGTCTAGGTATCCGTGGTTTACGTCAACCACGTGCTGGCTTCTTTGACGAGATCTAAATCGCCAAAAACGTAAAGGACTTACTCGGCAGCCGTTTTGGCTGCCTTCCGTTTAGGAGTCACCCATGGCCGTTAAACTCATTTGTGCATCGCACAGTCCCCTAATGGAATTTGCTTCTCCGCAAGAGAAATATAAAGAGGAAAAAGTTCGTGAAACTTTTGCCAAACTTGCGAAAGAAGTTGAAGACTATAATCCAACATTGATCATTACTTTTGGTCCAGACCATTTCAATGGTTTCTTCTATGACCTGATGCCAAGCTTCTGCGTGGGTATTCGTGCCAAAGCAGCAGGTGACTGGGATTATGGTAAAGACAATGATCACATCAACGTACCTGAAGAAACTGCAGTGAATTTAGTACGTCGTGTGTTGGATGAAGGTGTTGATGTTGCGTACTCATACCGTATGCAAGCAGATCATGGCGTGACTCAACCATTACATTTCCTATGTGGTGGCAAGCTTGATCGTTATCCAACGATTCCAATTTTTATCAATGGTGCGGCTGCACCGATGCCGACAACTAAGCGTACAGTCGCTTTGGGTCGTGCAGTCGGTCAGTTTATTCAATCATTGAACCTCGAAAATGAACGTGTATTGATCTTGGGTACAGGTGGTCTTTCACATGATCCACCAACGCCGCAAATGGGTTCAGTTCCACCTGAAGTGGAAGAGTTCCTGATTGCAGGTCGTAACCCAACTGAAGAGGCACGTAATACACGTCAAGGCAAAATCATTGCTGTCGGCCAAAAGCTCGCGGCGGGTGATACTTCTGTGGCAGTGCCACTTAACCCAGAATGGGATCGTGCATTGCTTGAGACTTTTGCCAAAGCTGACTTTGCGGCTATTGAAGCGATGACTGAAGCTGAAATTCGTGCCGAGGGCGGTCGTGGTGGTCAAGAAGTCCGTTCTTGGATGGCTGCATTTGCTGCACTGCATGAAGTGGGCGAATACGACATGACTACACATTGCTACGAAGACATTAGTGAGTGGATTGCGGGCTTCGGCATCGTATCTGCAGAATTGAAATAAGGAATATACCCATGAGCCAAAATGGTATCGAAACCATCGTTATTGTTGGAGCTGGTCAAGCTGGTGCTAGCGCCATTTTAGAACTCCGTGCGAACAAGTATGAAGGCAAAATCATTTTGGTGGGTGATGAAACACATCTTCCTTATGAACGTCCGCCTTTGTCGAAAGACGTGATTTTAAAACCTGAAGACACCAAAATTGAAATTTTGTCAGAAGAAAAACTGGCAGATTTGGGTGTTGAACATATTCGCGGTAATGGTGTGATCAGCATTGACGCAGCAGCGAAAACTGTTCAACTCAAAAATGGCGACAGCATTGCATTTGATAAGCTATTGCTTGCAACAGGTGGAGCTGCTCGTCGTTTACCAAACTTTGATGCTTTGGGTAAGCACGTTTATACCCTGCGTAATCTTGAAGATTCGCAAGCGCTTGTCCCTGTTTTACAAGCGGGTCGTCGTTTAGTGTTGATTGGCGGTGGGGTGATCGGTTTGGAACTTGCATCTTCTGCACGTTCTAAAGACTGTGACGTGACCGTAATTGAAATGGGTCCAATGGTGATGGGTCGTTCATCTCCACGCGTGTTGAGCGAATTCTTATTGGCTCAGCAACGTCTTGCAGGTGTGGATATCCGTCTTTCAACTGCCATTGCAGATTGCAAACTCGACGGCGAAGAAGTGGTTATTACCCTTGAAGGGGGTGAAGAACTACGTGCGGATGCAGTGATTTACGGTATTGGTATTGTGCCAAATGCACAGCTTGCTGCTGAGGCAGGCTTAGATGTTGATCTTGCCATTAAAGTAAATGAAAACTGCCAAACTTCGCATCCTGATATTTATGCAGCTGGCGATGTGGCAACTCAGCTTCGTGACTGTGGTAACCACCGCCGCGTGGAAACGTGGGAAAATGCCAACCTTCAAGCAGGTATTTTTGCCCGTCATGTGATGGAAGTTGAACACCCAACACCAAATCCAGCATGGTTCTGGACGGATCAGCTCAATATTAACTATCAATTTGTAGGTGATATGGCTGCTGCGGAATGGATCGCACGTGGTGAAGTAAATCCTGAATTAGCTGCAGAATCATCATTTGTTTTATTTGGTGTGACTGACGGTGTGATCGTGGGTGGTATCACGGTAAATGCTGCGAAAGAAATGCGTCATCTTAAAAAGTTGATCAGCAAGAATGCAGCGTTTGAAGCAGATAAATATTTAGATCTGAGCCAAGATCTTCGTAAGCTTGTGAAATAACTTTTGCGTTATTAATGCGTTTACAAAAGGGCAGACCTTGGGCAACCTAGGTCTGCTTTTTTATATCTTTGGCTTTGTTGTCACTGCCCTAAATTTCAGTTTTGGTTTATATGTCTTTGCGGAGGCTATGCCTTACTTTTCAAAGATGAAAAGTAACAAAAATCTTCTGCTTATCTGAGGGTACATCCCTATACCCCAGATAAGCAGGCGACATCCATGTCGCCCCCAGCATAATTAATGATGGGGAGGAGTCGATTTTTAGTCTTATCCCTGATTTATGCGATAGAACCATTTATGAACTCTAATTCCTCTCCGATGATTGTCACGGCAAGTATTTATGCTTTGCTGGTACTGATTTGGGCGACGACGCCGCTCGCGATTGTATGGAGTGTTGCGGAAATCCACCCGATGTGGGTGCTGATAATTCGCTATTTGGGGGCTTCCATCATTGCTTTATTTTTATTGAAGCTGATGCGTGATCCTTTGCCTTTTGATCAGACCTCACTCAAAAGTTATGTGGCGGGTAGTCTGAATTTAATTGGCGCGCAGCTGTTTATTTATCTGGCTGCCAATTACCTGACTTCAGGTTTGATGGCGTTGATATTTGGTTTTTCACCGTTGATTGCAGGCTTGATTGGTCATGTGATTTTGAAAACCCAAAAGTTAATCGCTTTACAATGGGTTGGGATGGCGATTGCGGTCGCAGGCTTGAGTTTTGTCTTTGCAGATTCGGCAGACAGTAAAGTGAACCCATGGGGTGTGGTGTTGATGCTGATCAGTATGGTGTCTTATATCAGCTCAATCTTTTGGGTCAAACAAATTAATGCACCATTAAAACCGATGTCGCAAGCCACAGGCTCGCTATTGGTTTCCGCATTGGGTTCGTTGTTGATTATTCCATTTATCTGGCAACATTTTCCAACGGCATTACCAAGTCGCCGCGCGATGATTGGATTTGTATTTACCATGATCATGTCATCGATTGTGGCAATGCTATGTTATTTCTGGCTGATTAAACGCTTAAATGCCTCAACGGTGTCATTGAGTAATGTGATGACTCCTGTAATTGCCTTAGTCCTCGGTGCGACATTAAACAATGAACAAATCAGTCCGAATGCCTTTATCGGCATTGTGGTGGTGATGTTTGGAATCGTGATGTACTTTTGGAAAGAGTGGCGCGAACAATATTTTAAGCGGGTTTAACTTTATCCATCGGAACAAGGAAGCTTCGGCTTCCTTTTTTTGTACTCCACGTTTGCGCGATAGAGCGTGTTTCACATGGAACATGAAGGGCATTGTAGAAACAATCGACAGTTGGTGTAAAAACAACAAAATAACAAACAACAGCTACAGTCAGTTTGAGTACTATGGAATGAGCCATAAAATCAAATAGATCTGTTTGATAAAAATAAGTTTAGGACAATTTTGAATGTCTGAATCTAATAAAGTCGTTGTGTATGCAGCCTTATTCGGAAATCTTGCCATTGCCTTGGTTAAGTTTGTGGCTGCTTATTTGACGAATAGTTCAGCCATGTTGAGTGAAGCCATTCACTCTGTGGTTGATACTTTAAATGAAATCTTACTGCTCTACGGTATGAAAAAATCGCAGCAGCCAGCAAATGCACGCCATCCATTTGGCTATGGGCGAGAGCTGTATTTTTGGGCCTTTATTGTGGCATTGATGGTCTTTGCTTTAGGTGCGATTGTGTCGATCTATCAAGGGGTTAGTCATATTTATCATCCCGAAGAAATGCAAAATCCGATGATTAACTATATCGTGTTAGGTATTGCGATTTTGTGTGAAGGGGCCTCTTGGTTTGTCGCTCTGAAAGCGTTTCGTAAAATCAAAGGTAAACAGGGCTATTTTGAGGCATTTCGACGCAGTAAAGATCCGACGACATTCACGGTATTATTTGAAGATACTGCAGCGCTGATAGGTCTGTTTATTGCCCTGATCGGGATTTATTTATCGCATGCGCTGAATATGCCAATGCTCGATGGTCTGGCGTCGATTTTGATTGGTGTTGTGCTCGCTGTTTCAGCGATCTTACTTGCACGTGAGACTAAAGGATTGCTTATGGGGGAAACCGCAGACCCGCAGTTGAGGCATAATGTCTTGATGGTGGCAGAGCAAGATCCCGCAGTGCATTCTGCCAATGGGGTGTTAACAGAGCAGATGGGGGCACATCAAGTTTTGGCATCTTTGAGTCTTGAATTTAAAGATAATTTAACGTCTGATGATATCGAAGCTTGTGTCAACAGAATTGAAGCACAAATTAAACAGCTTCATCCTGAAATTGTGGCACTCTTTGTCAAGCCTCAATCTCGGAAGGTTTGGCTTGAGCGCATGAAAGGTCGTCTTGATCAGTAGGTCTGCGAGGTTAAATACTTTGCATGGTTTGTCAGCACAGTGAATGAATTTTAAATACACATGAATCAAAAAACTCAATCAGCACAGTTTCAAATCAGTACTGAACGCTGTATGAAACATACGTGGACGAAGCCTGTATTTGATTATCTGGCAACCGACCATTTTAATGGGGAAAAATTCTTTAATACCATTCGAAATCCAGATCCGTTTACGCGTAAAGATATGCTGAAATGGATCATGACGCGTAAAAGCGATACGTGGAAAGTAGATCGTGAGCAAGAATACCAACAGTTTTTTGCATCTTCACGCAGCATTCCACAAAATCGACCTTTGGCTAAAATGGATGATTGGTTAGTTTGGTTTGTTGGGCATGCTACGGTGCTAATTCAAATTGGTCCGTATAATTTTTTGACCGATCCTGTGTGGGCTGAGTATGCAGGCCCACGTCAGGGGACTGGACCACGACGTGCTTGTCCTGCAGGCATTGCCTTAGAAGAATTACCCACCATTCATGGGGTTTTACTGAGTCATAACCACTACGATCATATGGATTTGGCAAGTCTAAATTGGTTGCATGAGCAATTTGCCATGCCGATTTATACCGGTTTAGGTAATGCTTATTATTTGCCAACACACTTCAATGTCATCGAACTCGACTGGTGGCAATCGGAAATGTTCGAAGATTTACGCATCGTCTATACACCGGCACAGCATGGCTCTGGGCGGGGTTGGCGCGATCAAAATCATGCCTTATGGGGCGGGTTTTCTATCGTACATAGCACAGGGCATTTTTTCTTTGCAGGTGATACCGGTTATGCCGCACATTTCAAGCAAATCCATACACGCTTAGGCGCACCGCGTGTGGCGTTATTGCCGATTGGGGCTTATGAGCCACGTCGTTTAATGAAATATTTGCACATGAATCCCGAAGAGGCATTTCAAGCGCACAAAGATCTACAGTCTAAATGTTCATTGGCGATGCATTATCGGACTTTTCAGTTGACCGATGAAGCTAGAGATCAGCCGGAGCATGACTTACATCAAGCAATGCGAAAAACGTCAAAGTTAATGAATCCATTTTTGACCATGCATGAAGGCAAAAAACTGATTGTTTAAACAATCAGTTTTTTTGCATTAACGCTGTGCAAATTGTTTGATCAGACTCGATAAAAGGTTCGAGATAGAAATATCCATTGTTTTTTAAAGACTATTATTTGAATAAATGCCAATTCACGAGTCATTCTAAATTTAAATGTGAATTGAAAAATAACTAATTATTTTTTAAATGGTTATATAGAAATAATCGATTGTGTTCATTCGTTAAATTCGCTTTAGATTGTCACAAAAACCCTATATGTTGTAATGAAAAGAGATTTCAATAGTTCACGGTTCAAACATTTACTTCATAATTATTTTGGAGCTACGAAATGACACAAGATACGCAAGCATCAGGTTGCCCATTCCATAACAAATTGGAAGGTGGTCAAACCAGTTTAGCCAGCACAAACAATGCTGATTGGTGGCCCAACGCGCTTAACCTCGACATTCTTTCCCAACACGATAAAAAAACCGACCCGATGGATCCTGACTTTGATTATGCAGCAGCATTTCAGTCATTGGATTTGGAAGCGGTAAAAGCGGACCTGCGTGATTTAATCAACAGCAGCCAAGAGTGGTGGCCATCTGACTATGGTAGCTACATTGGTATGTTCGTGCGTACTGCATGGCACTTGGCCGGTTCTTACCGTAAACAAGATGGTCGTGGCGGTGCGAACACTGGTAACCAACGTTTTGCGCCACTGAACAGTTGGCCGGATAACGTCAATACAGATAAAGGCCGTCGTCTACTTTGGCCGATTAAACGTAAATACGGTAACAAGATTTCTTGGGGCGATTTAATCGTTTTGGCAGGTACAGTTGCTTATGACGTTGCGGGTCTGAAAACTTTCGGATTCGGCGGCGGTCGTCTCGACATTTGGGCACCTGAAAAAGACATCTATTGGGGTGAAGAGCGCCAATGGTTGGCGCCAACTAAAGAACGCTATGCAAGTGATGCAGACCGTTCATCGTTAGAAAATCCACTGGCTGCGGTGCAAATGGGCTTGATCTACGTGAACCCTGAAGGGGTAGATGGTGTTCAAGATCCGCTTCGTACAGCACAAGACATGCGTGTCACTTTTGACCGTATGGGTATGGATGACGAAGAAACTGTAGCGCTTACAGTCGGTGGTCATACCGTAGGTAAAGCACATGGTAATGGTAAAGCTGAACTTCTGGGTAAAGATGTAGAAGCTGCTGATGTAGAATTCCAAGGCTTAGGTTGGCATAACCCTGAAGGTACGGGTAATGGTCCAAACACCATGGTCAGTGGTTTGGAAGGTGCTTGGACAACCCATCCTGACAAATGGGATAACGAGTTCCTTTACTTGCTGTTCACTTATGAGTGGGAAAAAACCCTCAGCCCAGCTGGTGCGAAACAATGGGAACCTGTGAACATCAAAGAGGAAGACAAACCTGTTGATGCACACAACCCGAATATCCGCCGTAATCCAATGATGACAGATGCCGATATGGCGCTGAAATTTGATCCTGCTTACCGTGCGATTGCAGAGCGTTTCTATAATAATCCTGAACAGTTGAATGATGCTTTTGCCCGTGCTTGGTTTAAATTGACGCATCGTGACATGGGTCCGAAAACTCGTTACTTAGGTGCAGACGTTCCAGCCGAAGATTTAATCTGGCAAGATCCAACACCGAAAGGCAATACGCTGTCTGAAGCAGACGTTGCAAGTCTAAAAGCCCAGCTGTTAAACAGCGGCTTATCTGCGGCGGAATTGATTGCTACAGCATGGGACAGCGCACGTACTTACCGCGGTTCAGACTACCGCGGCGGTGCAAATGGCGCGCGTATCCGTCTTGCGCCGCAAAAAGACTGGGCAGGCAACGAACCAGCGCGTCTAGCGAAAGTGTTGGCTAAACTTGAAGAAATCAAAGCTGCTTCAGGCGTTCAGGTCAGCATTGCAGACCTCATCGTGTTGGGCGGTACAGCAGCCGTTGAGCAAGCGGCAAAAGCTGCTGGTGTAGAAGTGGCTGTTCCATTCCTATCAGGCCGCGGTGATGCATCTCAAGAGCAAACCGATGCTTACTCATTTGAAGACTTTGAGCCAAAAGCGGACGGTTTCCGTAACTTCGTGAAAGCGGATTACGTGGTTCAGCCTGAAGAGCTGTTATTAGACCGTGCGCAATTGCTGGGTCTGACTGCACCTGAAATGACCGTGCTGGTCGGCGGTTTGCGTGTACTTGGCGCGAACTTCGGTGACTCTAAAGCCGGTGTGTTCACAGACAAAGTGGGCACATTAAGCAATGACTTCTTCGTGACCTTGACCGATATGGCTTACAACTGGAAGCCGACAGGCAAGAACTCGTACAACATCGTCAGCCGCGCAACAGGTGAAACCAAATACACAGCAACACGTGTAGACCTTGTATTCGGTTCTAACTCGATTCTGCGTTCGTATGCGGAAGTGTATGCGCAAGATGACAACAAAGCGAAGTTTGTAAAAGACTTTGTTGCAGCTTGGACAAAAGTAATGAATGCAGACCGTTTTGATGTGAAATAATTTGCATTGATCTAGTTTGAAAAAAACCGCCTTAGGGCGGTTTTTTGTGGAACAATGAAGTTTCAAGTAAAAAACCTTAGTTTGTTAAACCTTGGCTTTTTTATGGGTTAAAACTTATTGAAATCATTAAACTAATACAGTCGATTTCGTATAACGCGTATTATGTTAATTTTAGGAATTCTTAATCATCTAAGCTAAAGAAGTCTAAATTAAGCATAAAAATGGAATGCAGATTTTACTGAAATTAGAGGGCATGATTTAAAGACTGAATTTGATGATGCCATGATCCGAGCATCTTACTTGTGTAAGTCTGAGCAAAAGGATTTATTGCTTGAACATATCAAACGGTATTCTTTTGATCAGACAAGAGCTAGCAGTGCTATGAATGGTGATCTTTATAAACAAGCATCTTAATAGGTGCTTTACATATAACTATTCAAAGATATGAATTATTAATTAATTTCTTGAACATAGACCTTGAATTTTACTCATTCGTATCAACTTACTTACTAAGTAAACAATACATTAAGATATCAAGGAACGTAAATGACTATTCCAGCAGTGGTGGAGCACTTAATTTCAGAGTTGAAATCATGTGATGAGCATGACTATACAGAGACTTTTACTAAAAAACATAATATTGAACTACAGAAAGAAACGAATAAAGTATTCTTAGTTAAATCTGCACGAGACAATAACTCATCTCAAGATAATGATTTAAGTGAATATGAAGAACGAGATGGAGATTCCGTAGTTAAGCGATACTATGAATGGGAAATTGGAGATAAATACCCACCACATTCAACATCTTCAGGATATGTTGTTATCTAAATTTAACAAGCCCATTTAATAATGGGCTTTTTACTTTATGAACTCTATTTTATTGTAATGGTTATATATGAATAATTCTGAAATGGCTCTTTTAGCTTTTCACCACTTACAACAGGCATATCAACAGAACTTAATTTCTTTTGAGCCTTGTAAGACTTCAAGTAATTTATTTTTACACCTCGATTTTCCAACAGGAAATCAGAATGAGCCAAGACTTACATATGTAATTTTTGACCCCAAAAATCCTAAGAAAATTGTAGCTCAGTGTATTGTGAATTTTTCACGTATGATATCTCAATATGATCGTAAATGGGATATTGGTTGGTGTGTTGATGACGAATATCGAAACCAAGGTTATGGTTTTAAAGTAGCAGAATTAGCTTTAGAAGCATTTTCAAATAGTCCAAATGTCAAAGGAGATGTGATAGAAGCTTCTGTAGATGAAAATAATATAGCATCGCTTAAAATTGCTGAAAAGCTTATTGGTTCAAAAGAGCTTTTATTTAATGAAGATACAAATTTAACTGTGCATAGTTTTCTTAAGGTTATTGCTTAAATTAATTCACCGCTTTTTTTGGTTTTTTTAAGAAAAAATTTATTTGGTGAAAAATATACTATCAAAGAACTATACCCAAACGATAATTTGATAAAAGGCACAAATTACCTATCAATAGATTAATTTTTAATAACTAATGATAGGTTTATCATAAAATTTATCAAACCTAAGATTTAACATAAAACCTCTTATGCGAAATTAAAAAAATACAGTAAAAATAGTCACTTAAGACTTAGTTTTTTGATTTCGTATAGAGTGTATTATGTTGATTTTAGGAAAATTAAACTTAATATCCCAACACTTTGAGATATCTAGACAATCTTTTTAAAGATTTATCTAAATATTCTTCATCATTAGCCACACCTTCTTTCAAAACTTCAATCAATGCAGGGTTCTTTGATAAAGTGATATGAAAGTCATCATAAATTGGTAACTTTTCATCCTTAGCGTAACTGATAGACGCACATAATAAGCTAGCTAAATCTAATACACGATGAATAGGTAACTCTTCTGACTGTCTTGACCATTTTTCTCCCGTATATCTCCAAACTTTTGCAGATAAATCCATTTCCTCTGCATCACTCCACTGTGCTAAGCCTATTGATAAACCTTCAGCATCTGATTGATTAGCAAATTTCCCATCTAACTGTGTGTAGTCTTCCAATTTTACAATTGGTTTATGTGACAAATGAGTTGGTATATCCATGTTCAAACCCTTTTAGTAAGTAATTTAGTTAATTGTTTATAAAACATATTAGTAACATTTTTACTAAAAACTTTACTAAAATAAAGAATTATTTTTCCTCCCTATTTAACATAATGGTGCTTATGCGAAATAGTTTTAATAACAAATTAAAAATCAATTAGTTGAGTAATTAAAAAATCACAATTCATCTTCAAAAAAAGCGACTTTGAAACAAGTCGCTTTGTTTTTAATCAGCTTTGGTCACTTTTGCCACTAAAAATACATGTTTATGTACGAAATTTAGCTACGGTAATCTAAATTTTTTAGGAACTGAACAATATCCATCTCCAAAACATTCCAATCCTTAAATGTCGGCTCAATCAACAAAGTCTGTGACACAAAGCCATAACAGACTCGCTGCATATTTAAAGCCATCGACTTGAGCTGTTCATCATCCTGTATAAACGGCTCGAGAATGCTGCGCCACATCTGCACCATCATGGCATAACTTTTACGGTAACTTTCAATCTCTGAAATCTGTCGTTCCAACAAAAATACCTGCGACCATAAAAACTGCTGTGCTTGAATTTGCTCAATTTGAAAGTGAATAATTCGCTCCAAATACGCCCGAACATCCAAATCTGTGGATAACTTGATCAAGCTTTGTGCATAACTTTTTAAGCTTTCCGCATTGTGTTTCACATGCAAATGAATGGTCAGCGCAATCAAATCTTCCTTCTTGGAAAAATACTCATAGAACGTCCCCAAGCCAACGCCTGCAAGGTCGGTAATTTCCCGAATGGTAATTTGACTGGCAGGGCGCTCATGCAAAAGCCGAACAAAACTGTCCTGTAGGGCTTCTTGTGTCAGTTTGGCCCGTGATTGACGTGGCTTGCGCCGTATTTGAATGGCTGAATTCTTCATATTTTTAAGCGTGGAAAACCGAACGTCTATGCTTTAAATTTTCTCTATACTGAAATGAAAAGCCAACAAGAACAAGCGGAAAATATAGACGATGAATACATTAGAACAGACATGGATGACACATCAAATCAGCAACCAATTTGATGAACTGGAAAACTACAATCTATTTTCAAGCGATACGGTTTTGCATGAAATCTTGAAACGCTACGGCAGCCATGATCAGCCGACCTTATGTGAAATGGGTAAAGTTGCAGGTTCAAGTGAATACTTTCAGCATGGGGCTTTAGCCAATAAACACACGCCAATCTTACATGCCTTCGATGCCCGTGGTCGCCGTACCGACTTTATCGAATTTCATCCCTCATGGCATAAATGGATGGGACTCAACCGTCAGTTTGATACCCATCACATCCTTTTAATCAGCCTAACTCTAAGACTAAATGGGTGGAATGGGCTGCACGTTTTTATCTTGCAGGTCAGGTCGAATGCGGCAACTTATGTCCAAACTCAATGACGCTGGGCAGTATTCCACTCATTCAGCGAGAGCCTGAACTGTGGGCGAAAATTGGCGAGAAGTTGCTGTCGACGGAATATGATGAGCGGGATGTACCGATTGCGCAGAAAAAGTCGATTTGGCTCGGTATGGGCATGACCGAAAAGCAGGGCGGTTCGGATGTGCGTGCCAATGAAACCATTGCCGTGCCTGTGGCAGAAACAGGACGAGGCAAGGCTTATTTACTCACAGGGCATAAATGGTTTTTCTCTGCACCGATGTGTGATGCGCATTTGGTGGTGGCAAAAACCGAACAAGATGGTTTGGCCTGTTTCTTTGTGCCGCGTTGGTTGGAAGATGGCACCAAGAATCAAATTCAGGTACAGCGCCTAAAAGAAAAAGTCGGTAATCGCAGTAACTCAAGCTCGGAAGTCGAATTTAAAAATGCGTGGGGCATCATGATTGGTGAGGCAGGGCGAGGTATTCCGACCATTATTGAAATGGCGAATTACACCCGTCTGACCTGTTCGGTCGGTTCGAGTGCCATGCTGCGTCAAGCTTTGGTGCAATGCATTGCCTATACCCGTCAGCGTCAGGCTTTTGGTAAACATCTGATTGATCAACCACTGATGCGTGCAGTTTTGGCAGATTTGGCTTTAGAGAGTGAAGCAGCGACGCAGCTCAGTTTCCATTTGGCGCAGTGCTATGAATCGGATGATGCTTTGTCTGTTGCATGGAAACGCATCATGACCCCAGCAGCCAAGTTTTGGATTTGTAAGCGTGCCGTAGAGCTAACAGGGGAGATGATGGAAGTCTTTGGCGGCAATGGCTATGTCGATAACGGCATCATGGCGCGCATCTTTAAAGAAGCACCTGTGAATACCATTTGGGAAGGTTCAGGCAATGTGATGTGCTTGGATGTATTGCGAGCGATTGGACGTGATCCTGAATCCATGGAGGTACTGTTTAAAGATCTCGCTTCAACTGCAAGTACAGATAAAGCCTTGCAAACAGAATTGCAGGACTTGTTCAGGTTGTTCCATCAATCGCCTGAAGATTTACAATTTATGGGGCGCAGTTTGGTCAGTCGTTTAACGCTACTTGCACAAGCGGTTTTACTGAAACGCTATGCGCCTGACTATGTAGCGAATGGTTTTATTCAAAGCCGTTTTAGCGCTAAACATGGGCAAGTGGTGGGGATGTTGGATGCCAAAATGGTCGATATTGAGCGCGTATTAGAACGGGCGTTTGCAAGCTAAATACAACGTATTTCCCTCTCTCAATGGGAGAGGGGTGTGGAGAGGGGAATAATGTGGCAAAGCAATTTTTTATGAATTTGGGACTAACTACGCTGTATCAAAAAGCCATAGGAAAGTGCTTGAAAAAATCTAAAAATAGACCAATA
Organism: Acinetobacter amyesii; assembly: GCF_002018365.1. Lineage (GTDB taxonomy): Bacteria > Pseudomonadota > Gammaproteobacteria > Pseudomonadales > Moraxellaceae > Acinetobacter > Acinetobacter amyesii. The sequence goes on along the minus strand of NZ_MVKX01000003.1, from coordinate 210,101 downwards.
TATGCACTACAGCACGAGGGTGCTGTATAGGCAAAAAGGTGAATGCAAATGGCAAAGAAAAAAGTCCTGCCTGAAGTTGAAGTTCGCAACTTTGTGGCAAAACACATGAACGATTTTAACAAAAGCCAAACTTTTGTAGATCGAAAGAAAAATGCAAAACGCGGCTATGCAAAGCACAAAAAAGGGGGATATTCGAATGATTATCTCCCTTTTTATTTCAGTGTATTTTTAAGTTTTCTAGTACGTTAAATTATTCTGCGTCAACATCTGCTTAAATAAATTCCGCATCATATTCCATACGTTTCGCTGTTTGCTTCGCAATCTCTAGGCCATGCAATTTGGCCACAATATAAAGCGATGCATTGATCCCCGAAGAAGGCCCCGCAGCATCTAAGACTTCAACTTCGTTGAATAACAAAATACCGACGTTCATTCAGATAGTTCCATGCGGGACTGAACGCATGGGTTTTGAGTTGCAATGTAGGGCTATGAAACATGTCTTATTTTGAAAATAAGTCCTCAAACATTTTGTTGAATGTGGATTTTTGTTGCGGTCTAGACGCTGTGCTTTGATGTTTTGCAGCATCATTGGGTTGCTGGAGTACGTGTTCCACTTGACTGGTCAATTGCTCAAACCATGTTGAGTCAGTGTGATGCGTCTGATTTAGCTGTTTGGCGTGCTGTGCAGCCAGTACCGATGGATCATTTTTACCTAAGCGGCGCTGTTGTGACGCAGTAATTTCTATACCGAGTAAGGGGGGAATACGAGAGCGGCTGACTGGAGCTTTGAATTTTGTTGGTTTGGTTGGGCGTGTATTGACTTGTTGTGCTTGGGACGGTCTAGGTCGAGTTGAGGATGCTTTTTCAATCGGTGTGTCGTGTTGCAGCTCTAACATTTTTTGTTTGAGTTGTGGATGGATCTTTGTCATATAAAAGGCAATGGCGACAAAAGCCAGAAAAAATAAAAAATCCATCATCACCTCGTTTTATTATTTTACATGAGTGGTTTTAAGCACTCACGATTCGGGTTGCCGATTTCACCATATCACCAAGACCATGAGTCTTGAAGTAATACTCCATCATACTTTTCACCATTAATGGATTATTCATGCTCAATGCACGATCCAAGAGCTCTTTTGCATCGGGCATCGGCACATGGCAGATGGCTTTACGGACTTTGAGAATGTTACTCGAACTCATCGATAGGGTATTAAAGCCCATCGCCATCAGTAAAATAGCGGTGAGTGGATCACCGGCCATTTCCCCGCAGATGCTGATCGGCTTGTCATATTTATGACATTCTTGCACCAAGCGAGTCAGCGCACGAAGTACGGCTGGGTGTGAGTGTGAATAGACATTGGCAACCCGTGGGTTATTACGGTCAACCGCAAGTAAATATTGGGTTAAATCGTTAGATCCGACCGAGAAGAAGTCAACCAATTCAGCAAACTCATCGATCTGTAACAGCACACTCGGCACTTCGACCATGATGCCGATTTTGGGTTTGGTAATTTTCACCTGTTCTTCTTCTTGCACCGCTTGCCAGTCACGATCGAGCAAATACAATGCTTCTTCGACTTCGCTGACACTGGTCACCATTGGCAGCAAAATATGCAAGTTGTTCAGGCCAATACTGGCTTTGAGCATGGCACGAATTTGGGCTGAAAAAATCTCAGGATGATCGAGGGTAAAGCGAATTCCACGCCAACCCAGTGCAGAGTTTTCTTCTTCAATCGAGAAATAAGGAAGATCTTTATCTGCACCAATATCGAGGGTACGCATCACCACTGGTTTATTGGCAAAATGACTGAGCTGTTGACGATAAATCGCCCGTTGTTCTTCTTCACCTGGGAAGCGATCACGCAGCATAAACGGAATTTCTGAACGGTATAGACCGACACCTTTGGCGCCACGTTGTACACCGCGAACTACATCGATCATCAAGCCTGTATTTACAAACAATCGAACCGCGACGCCATCTGGGGTGATGGCATCTTTGGTTTCGTATTGTTTCAGATCTTTAGCAATTTGCTCTTCTTCTTTTTGAATCTCTTTATAACGTGTGCGTAATCGACGAGGGGGATTGATGAATACACGACCCTGATGTGCATCGACGATCATTTCGACATCATCGAGGGTATTAATCGGTAGTTCAGTCACACCGACTACAGTTGGAATGCCGAGAGCACGCGCCACAATCACCATGTGTGAGTTCATGGCACCTTCGGTGGTCACAATCGCCGCGATTTTATCGACAGGGAGTTCAACCAAGGCAGCCGTAGAAATTTCTTCACCAATTAAAATGCTTTCATCGGTGATTTCACGGTGACTGGCATCAGCTTCTTGTAAAAAAGCCAAGATACGACGCCCTAGATCTTTTAAGTCTGAAACACGTTCACGGAGATAGTCATCTTCCATCTGTGCAAACAGTGCAATGTGTTTATCAATGACAATGCGTACCGAACCTTGTGCCCAGTTGCCGTCACGAATTTCACTTTTGATTTCCGCGGGGAGGGCATTGGCATCGAGCATCCGTAAGAACACGCTAAATAATGCCCGTTCTTCGGCCATCAGGGCATCTTGCATCTTTTCATCGAGGGACAGAATTTCTTGGCGAACTGCGTCTATGGCATTGTCGAGTAATTCGAGTTCTTCACTGATGTCATCGGCTTCACGATCGGGGACTGAAGCCAAATCAGCAGGTGGATATAAGATGACTGCACGACCTAGCGCAATACCGCCTGAACCTGAAATGCCTTGGAAGGTTTTATAGGCAGGGAGGTTGTTGGGCTTACGAAAGACTTCGATATTCCCGACGGCATGTGCATGGGCAATTACCCCTGAAAGTTGAGCGCATAGGGTCACGAGGAAGGATTCGGCAGCTTCGCTAAAGTCTTGTGGTTCTTTGTTTTGAACCACCAAGACGCCCATAACTTTACGACGATACATCACCGGAACACCGAGGAAGGAATTGTAAATTTCTTCCCCTGTTTCTGGCAGATACATAAAGCGTTCATGTTTGGGCGCACTGTCTAAGTTGACGATTTCTTCACGTTGTCCAACTAAGCCGACCAAACCTTCACTGGTATGCAAAGAGACATGTCCAACGGCTTCAGGGTTTAAACCCTTAGAAGCCATCAGTAAATAACGATGATTTCGTTCATCAAGCAAGTAGATTGAGCAGACATCCACATGCATGGCTTCGGCCACTTGATTGACCATAATGTCTAAAGATTCATGCAAACTGGCCGACGCATTAATCTCTTGGACTATGCGTCTTAAGGTATCCAGTTGCATGTTCGACATCGTGTCTGCTCCAAAATTTATTCTGCTTTATTTATAACAACACTCATCCTAAAAATCTGCATCCATTCTGCAAATTTTTACGGTTTTTGCGGAAGCTGATTGCACAGTTCCACCATGGCTTTACGATATACATCGCGTTTAAAATTCACCACTTGTCCCAATGGGTACCAATAGCTGACCCATTGCCATTGATCAAACTCAGGTGGATCTGACAAATCCAGCTGAATATGCTGTGCTGAAGCTGTCAGTTTCAATAAAAACCACTTTTGTTTTTGACCAATACAAACGGGGTCTGAATCCGTACGTATATACCGATGTGGCAAACGATAGCGCAACCAACCTTGGGTTTGTGCTATCACCTGGACGTGTTCGGGCAGTAAGCCAACTTCTTCTCTCAGCTCACGGTAAAGTGCCTGTTCGGGGGTTTCTCCATGTTGGATACCTCCTTGTGGAAATTGCCAGGCATTGTGACCAATGCGCTTTGCCCATAAAACTTGTCCAATGTCGTTTGCCAAAATGATCCCGACGTTGGGTCGGAAACCTTCTGAATCGATCATTTGGCTACCTAAATATTGTGTAATTTATGACTTTGCTCACGGGGACGTTTATTTCTGTGTCCATCTCGAAAAAGCAAAGTGTAAAAATGTTAAAATTGTTATGATCTTAACGAATTTCTATCGACTAGCGGAGATAGATTTACAATTTTTTTCTTAAATTTCAGCTTTTACGAGTATTTTCATGAAATTGGCACTGTTTGACCTTGATCACACCTTATTAAATACCGACTCAGACCATTCTTGGGGGGAGTTTTTGGTCAATGAAGGCTTGGTTGATCCAATTCATCATCGTGCCATGAATGACAAATTTTATGATGATTATAAAAAAGGCCAGCTTGACCCAATTGCCTATAACGAATTTGTATTTGAGTTTTTAACTCAACATGACAATGCCTACTTAACTGAGTTACATCAGTTGTTTATGAAAAAAGTCATTCGTGCGCAAATGCGTCCAGAGGGCTTTGCTGCCATTCAGCGCCATCAAGATGCAGGGCATCAATTGGTCGGGATCACCGCAACGTCTGATTTTATTACCGCACCGATTTTTCGTGAATTTGGTATTACTGAAATTATTGCGACCAATGCCGAAGTTGTGGATGGTAAATATACCGGTAAAGTAATCAATACTCCGTGCTACCAAAAGGGCAAATTAGTCCGTTTGAATCAATGGTTAGAAGGTCGTGATGTGACAGAGTCTTGGGCCTATTCAGATTCGATTAATGACCGTTTCCTGTTGGAATATGCTGATCATGCCTTTGCAATCAACCCTGATGACCGTTTAGAAGTCCTAGCAAAAGAACAAGGTTGGGACATACAAGACTGGTCAATTCAAGCCTAAAGATAAACATAAAAAAGCATCTTGAGATGCTTTTTTATTTGACGTCCTTTTGATTAAACTTCGGCTCACTTATTTGAACTATCGCTCCATATGCAGACAGAAGCTTCTTTTAAACATTTGATTCAAATCTTTATTGGGCCACGTGCTCAATCTTATTTAAAGTTCATAGAACAACAAGGTGGGCAGAACAGTAGCCTGAGTTGGGCTGGGCTAATTTGTGGACCTTATTGGTTGCTCTATCGGAAGATGTATCGCTATTTCTTCTTATTCTTTGCGGTTGGTTTTTTGATTAGCATGCTGGCACTCATCATCGGTGTGCCAGATAAGGTTTTAATAGGACTAGCATTGATTCCTAACATCATACTCGCTGGGATCGGAAAGCGGCTTTATAGCGATTTTGCTGTGCAAAAGACCAAAGCCTATATGCAGCAGCCTAAATATAGTGAGCAGGTATTTGCTGAAGAAGGCGGAGTGAACTGGGGGCTGCCTTTATTGTTGGTATTTATTCAATCGGTCGTGATGATTATGCTCAGTTTGCCTTTTATTCAATTTTCACCGCTATAGAATTCTGTAATTGAGTGCGTGTTCGTTCCGTGTTATATCCTTAAAACAGAATAATTTTGTATCCATAAACAATAAGTTTTAATACGGAGAATGACAATGAGTGTACGTCCACGCATGACTCATCTATTTGAACAACTGGGTTTAGATTCGAGTGAAGACGCGATTGCTTTATTTATCGTGACGCATCAACTCAGTGCCCAAACTAAAATCACCGAAGCAGATTATTGGACAGATGCTCAGCGCCAATTCTTGGCCGAAAAAATTAAGTCAGATGGTGAATGGGCGATTATTGTTGATCAATTGAATGAATCATTACATGAAGATTCATTGACGAAGTAAAACTGACGGGTCTTCCTTTATTTTTTAATGGGATCGGCTGAAAAAGGTGATCCCATTTTTAATGCAAAAGAAATTTAAGCGATCCTTCAACAAGGACTGTTCAACACTTGGCAAATCAAATCATTCGCTTTTTCTAAACGCTCAAACAGATCAATAAAAAAGCCACCATAACGGTGGCTTGATTAATAACTGAATTTTGTAGGTAAAAATTCAATTAGATGTGTTTCATCAATTCAACCAGCTTTTGTGCAGCAAGTGACTGAGTACGGCCTGGGTGCCATACCATGCCCAATTGACGATTCATATTTGAAGGTAAATTCAGTTGTTTTAAATCTTGGTTCAATAAGGTTTTAGGAAGGACTGACCAACCTAGACCAATTGAAACCAACATGCGAATCGACTCAAGTGAGTTATTGCTCATGGTGACTTTTGGCTTGAGTCCATACTTTTCAAACTCAGCCAAAGTAATTTGACTGGTATAGGTTTGCGCCGCAGGTAAAAGACTTGGGTATTGGATCAAATCCTCTAAGGTCAAATGTTCGACTTGCGCCAAAGGATGGAAAGGCGCAACCACGAATACCAATGGATCATTCCATGTCGTGATGTATTTTAAACGGCTGTCACCCTGTGGCGGTAAAGTCAAAAATGCCAACTCTAAGTCGCCAGCCAAAACTTGCTCATGGGCTTGTTCAGAATCAACAAAGTGTACATCTAAGGTCACTTCTGGAAACTGTTGTACATATTGACGTAAATGCGCCGGTAAATGGTGCAAGCCGATATGATGGCTAGTACCAATTTTCAGTTTACCTTGAACCTGACCTTGCTCATGGCTGAGCGTATGGTGAATATCGCCCAACTCATTCAGCCAGCTTTTTACTTTTGGCAAGAGAGAGTTTGCTGCATGCGTCGCTTGAACACCACGACCCGCGGATTCAAAAAGTTTGACACCGAAGTATTCTTCTAAACTGTGAATACGCTTGGTCACAGCAGGTTGCGTAATGAAGAGCTGATCTGCTGCCAAAGAGATCGAACCAGTTTCCATGACTTTTACAAAGGCTTCAAAGGCTGCGAGATTCATCTTCATTCCTATAAAGAATTTTTATGCGTAGTCTCATTGTTATAATATTTTAAGAATAAATCAAAGGAAAAGTTGTATCTTTTGATTTAAAACTAGGCGTTCAAGCCAGATGACGCGTTAAATCTGAGGTGATTTTCAGGGTTCAATAGTGTTATTTGAGAAGTTGGTCGCTGCATGATTTAAGATTGGGCTGAGACGTTTTTAGCTCAAATGCGTTGTTACAAAGTTGTTTTTTAAACCGAAACCAGAGTTATGCATAATATAAAAAATACAGGGCTGAAAAGTATTTCAACCGTTTGAATTAAAGTGGAGCGATGGCGTTTCTTTTTAACTCAGTATTGAACTAAAACAAAAAATGAACTCAAGTTTTGATGGCTTGGGGAACAACTTTTCATTGAATAATTAAAGCAACAGGTACAGTCAGGGCGGCATCGATTAGCGATGCTGTACCTCACAGGGAGAAGGCGATGGATATTAAACACATTAAAAATTTATTGGATATTTTTGAAGGGACAGTCGAAAAGCGCTGTGCGATATATGAAATCGCAGATGATGAAGACGACGAAAACCGTGCAGCTGCCGAGTGTAATGCGGCAAAAAACAAACTGATTCTTGCGATAGAACAATTGGTTGAGGCGCATGATCAGCTGGCCATACAGCAAAAAACCAAGCTTTGATGATCCGTCTGCAATTGAATCTATAGGATGAAATGAATAGAAAGTTAAAGTGGATAGAGTAAAGGAACGTTTGAAGGTCATTAAAAAAACCACCGTGATGGTGGTTTTTTTACAAGGAGCAGGGTTGAATTAAGCGGGGATATTTTCCTCTGCTGCTTTATCTTTCTTTTCCCATGCTTTTTCATGGAAGAAAAAGGCAACCGCTTGAACAGTTGGTTCTAGTAAACTTAAGGTAATGGCCATTGCAATACTGCCTGTCACGTAATAACCAACCAACATCGCAACCGTGATATGCATGATGTAATAGCTCAAGGTTTTTTTGAACATGCGCTGATTATTTTCGACGAACTTGTTAATGTGTGCCATGAGAATGCTCCTTGTTAAATTGATAAATCTTGGCAATGAGTTAATAATAATGATTCTTATTTGCAATGTAAAAGAGGAAATTCAATTTATGATCATTGAATTTCTAAATCACCATTTAAAAATGGCAGAAAGTGATCAAAAAGTCGGAGAAAAATCTAAAGTTTCATTTGCTGAAAGTATTGAAGTGAGCCTGTTTTGAACGCATCAATGGTGATTAAAATGCAGCGGAAATCAGCAGTTAAATATCATTCCTATAAGTTTTCAAACTAATAAAAATGATAAATTAGATTTATGTGAATACGTGGTTATAATCGATTTAACGAAAGAATTTACCCAGTCCAGTGGAGCAAATCGACATGGCAGGCGAAACCCAAAAAGCGGAAACCCAAACAAAAAAAACCTTGTATGACAAATTGTGGGATGACCATCTAGTAAAACAACGAGATGATGGCTCTTCATTATTGTATATCGACCGTCATTTATTGCATGAAGTGACTTCTCCACAAGCCTTTGAAGGGCTACAGCTTGCAGGTCGTAAGCCATGGCGTTTAAGCGCTAACGTTGCAACGCCAGACCATAACGTACCTACTTCTACTAAGGAGCGTGCTGAAGGTATTGCGGGTATTGAAGATGATACCTCACGTATCCAAGTGCAAACTTTAGATGACAACTGTAAAACTTTTAATGTTGCCCAGTTTGACATCAACGATGTACGTCAAGGGATCGCGCATGTGGTTGGGCCTGAACAAGGTTTAACGTTGCCGGGTATGACCGTGGTGTGTGGTGACTCACATACTGCAACGCATGGTGCATTTGGTTGCTTGGCTCATGGTATCGGCACATCTGAAGTTGAACATGTATTGGCAACCCAATGCTTAGTTCAAAAGAAAATGAAGAACATGTTGGTGCGTGTTGACGGTCAATTGGGTCAAGGCGTAACTCCTAAAGACGTGGTTTTAGCAATTATCGGTAAAATCGGTACAGCAGGTGGTACAGGTCACGCGATTGAATTTGGTGGTCAAGTATTCCGTGATATGTCGATTGAAGGTCGTATGACGGTTTGTAACATGGCGATCGAAGGTGGCGCGCGCGTGGGTATGGTGGCTGTCGATGACAAAACCATTGCCTATGTGAAAGACCGTCCGTATGCACCAAAAGGTGAACAGTGGGATGCTGCAGTAGAGTATTGGAATACTTTAGTGTCTGATGAAGGAGCGCATTTTGATACTGTTGTGGTGTTACAAGGTGAAGAAATTGAGCCACAAGTGTCTTGGGGAACTTCTCCTGAGATGGTGATTCCTGTATCTCAAGCAGTGCCAACTTTAGAACAAGCCAAAGATGATGTACAGCGTAATGACTGGACACGTGCATACAACTATATGGGTTTAGAAGCGGGTCAAGCTTTAGCAGATATCCAATTAGACCGCGTATTCATTGGTTCATGTACCAACTCACGCATTGAAGATATTCGTGCTGCGGCTGAAGTGGCCAAAGGCAAAAAAGTGGCGGCATCGATTAAGCAAGCCATGGTGGTGCCGGGTTCAGGTTTAGTTAAAGCACAAGCAGAAGCAGAAGGCTTAGATAAAATCTTAATCGAAGCGGGCTTTGAATGGCGTGAGCCGGGTTGCTCAATGTGTTTGGCAATGAATGCTGACAAGTTGCAACCAGGTGAGCACTGTGCATCGACGTCTAACCGTAACTTTGAAGGTCGTCAAGGTAATGGTGGTCGTACGCATTTGGTGAGTCCAGCAATGGCAGCAGCTGCGGCAATTGCAGGTCACTTCGTTGACGTTCGTACCTTCTAATCAGGGCTAATAGGAGCAAATCGCATGAAAAAATATACCGTTGAACAAGGTATCGTTGCACCATTAGACCGTGCCAATGTGGATACAGATTTAATTATTCCAAAACAGTTTTTGAAATCTATTAAACGTACAGGCTTCGGAGCCAACTTATTTGATGAGTTACGCTATTTGGATGAAGGTTATTTAGGTCAGGACATTTCAAAACGTCCAATTAACCCAGATTTTGAATTGAACAAACCGCGTTATCAAGGTGCGTCGATTTTGATCTCTCGTGCAAACTTTGGTTGTGGTTCGAGCCGTGAGCATGCGCCTTGGGCATTAGAAGAATATGGTTTCCGTACCGTCATTGCACCAAGTTATGCGGACATTTTCTTTAATAACAGCTTTAAAAATGGCATGTTGCCAGTGATCTTGTCTGAAGAGATCGTCGATCAGTTATTTAAAGAATGTGCTGCATCAGAAGGCTATCAATTAACCATTGATTTGGCTGCGCAAGAAGTACGTACACCGAGTGGTGAAGCATTTACATTTGAAGTCGATCCATTCCGTAAACACTGCTTATTGAATGGCTTGGATGATATCGGTTTAACCTTACAAGCAGCCGATGATATCCGCGCTTATGAAGAAAAAACCAAAGCATCTCGCCCTTGGGTATTTGCAGAAATTAAAGCTTAAGTCAGTGTCACTGTAGAACTTCTTAGTAGTCAGTCGGCTTAAGTCTTGCTAATATCAGGCGAAACAAAATTTATACGTTAGCCAGAATTTATCAGGTTGGGTTCGAAAAATGAAAAAGTTCTTCGGTCAGCTGGTTGTAACGGGAGCGCTGTTCGCAACGCTCTCTGCCTGTCAAAGCTTTGACACGGCACGCATTAAAAATGTGAAAGAAACTGAAAGTACAAAAAATAATGCTTTGATTTACTGTGCAGGTACAGCGCATTGTGAATTTGAGCGTTTTGATCAAATACAGGTGGTTGATCCAAATAATCAACATGTACAACGTGCTGCGATTAAAGCAGGCATTGTACGGTTGAATGGTCGTTCATTGTCTGAGCCAAATCCTTTGTATTTGTCTGTACCTTCAGGTCAGCATGAAGTCGTGATTCGCTATTATCCAATTTCTCAGGAAAAAGCAGAGCGCTTGCATGTCATTCACAACTTTAGGTCCAAACACGAGTACACCTTTAAAATGTACCGTGAGCGTTCAAAAAACAGAGGCAGTTTACTGGATAAATCTGCGCCTGATCCGCTCTGTGTAGACTTAAAGCAAGGTGCAAAAACGATTCGACGATTCTGCCGACCCTACAATGTCCTCACAGGACTTGGTGAGTTTGTAGAAAAGAAACTTTAAATCTGACTGGTAATCAAGCCAGCGTATAAATGGAAAGACTCATGTCAAAACATATTTTGATTTTACCAGGTGATGGTATTGGTCCTGAAATCGTGAAAGCGGCTGAACAAGTGCTGACACGTGTAAACGAGAAATTCAACTTAGGTTTGACTTGGGAACAAGGTCTTTTAGGTGGTGCAGCGATCGACGCACACGGTTCACCTTATCCAGATGTAACAGCAGCACAAGCGAAGACTGCGGATGCGATTTTATTGGGTGCAGTGGGTGGTCCTAAGTGGGATACTATTGAGCGTTCAATTCGTCCAGAACGTGGCCTATTAAAAATTCGTTCAGAATTAAATTTATTTGCTAATTTACGTCCAGCCATTCTTTATCCGCAGCTTGCAGATGCATCGAGCTTAAAACCTGAAATCGTAGCAGGTTTGGATATTTTGATCGTACGTGAGTTAACTGGCGGGATCTATTTCGGTCAACCACGTGGTATTCGTGAACTCGAAAACGGTGAAAAACAAGGTTTTAATACTGACGTATATGCAGAATCTGAAATCAAGCGTATTGCCAAAGTTGCTTTTGAAATGGCGAACTTACGTGGTGGTAAAGTATGTTCAGTGGATAAAGCCAACGTACTAGAAGTGACTGAGCTTTGGAAACAAACCGTAACTGCGTTAAAAGAAGAGCAGTATCCTGAAATTAACTTGTCTCATATGTATGTTGACAATGCTGCCATGCAATTGGTTCGTGCGCCAAAACAGTTTGATGTGATCGTAACTGGTAACTTGTTCGGCGATATCTTGTCTGATGAAGCGGCGATGTTAACCGGTTCTATCGGCATGTTGCCATCGGCTTCTTTAGATGAAAATGGTAAAGGCATGTATGAACCTTGCCACGGTTCAGCGCCAGATATCGCAGGTCAAAACATTGCGAACCCATTAGCCACAATTCTGTCTGTTGCTATGATGCTACGTTATACCTTCCGTGAAGAAGCGGCGGCAAAAGCAATTGAAGATGCTGTAGGTAATGTCTTAGATCAAGGCTTACGTACAGGTGACATCATGTCAGAAGGCAGTACTCAAGTCGGTACTGTTGAAATGGGTCAAGCTGTAGTTTCTGCATTGAACTAATGTTGAATCTAAAAAAACGCAGCGTTTATGCTGCGTTTTTTTTGTGCCTAGAAATTATCAACCCTAGAATTGATGCGCTAACAGGTGCGACCAGTTAATTGGACATCAGTTGCAATATTATGCTTTAAGCGAAATTGAATAAGGCAGTTTAACTCCACCTCATAGCGTGTATTTCCACTGGGAATCGGCACAGCAGCACCGCTGCCCATGCCTATTGCAGGATTTTCCGCCATCGGTAAAGGAATACTGATCGGGCGTGCGACACGATAACGAAGGTAGTCAGAACTGACCTCTACGGGAGAGGTTCTTTGATAGCCGAGTTTGCTGAGGTTGAGTTCTGCTTGAATCGCTTGGCTCGATTGACCAATAAATGAGGCTAAATAGCGTTCACGTTCAACGGAGGATATCGTTGATGTCGTGGTACAGCCAGCCAACAATACAATGCTTAGAACGCATCCCATGCGCAATATCGGGCGAATAAAACGATGATCTTCTTCTAAAATAAATTTCATGGGTCAGTTCCTCACGAAATAAATTCAGTTTAGTCAGATCGGTCTGTATAACACTGTAGTCATTTGATACACGGTCATCCGAGCAAGATTAGCCTCTAGTATTCTAATATAGGATCAACAAGCTCTGCCAACATAGTCAATGGATTCAACTATTTGATTGCGTAATTTGAACTCGATTTTACATTCCATATCGACAGTGACACCACCTTTAGACGGCGTTGGGATAGGGGCGCCCATGGCTATACTGGTGCCGATATTCGGTGTACCTATCGGGATTGGCATCGAGCGTAAAATGGTATAACTGAGTTTCTCATTGCTTTGTACAGGTGCTCCCATCACTTTGTAGCCCAATTGACTCAAGTTGAGCTCTTTACGGACTTGATCAGCTGGCTGTCCAATATAGTGTTGTAGGGATTGATTGAGTTGCTTTTGGCCGGTCGTGGCGCAAGCAACACAAAAGATAGCACCGACTAATCCTAGATGTTTCATATGATTTTATGTCCTTATATTTTGAATTTTATAATCGAATTTTTTATGTTTTTAGACTGTAAAGGAAAGCAAATTTGCAGTCAATTTTTATCATTGCATTGAAATAAATACAAAAAAAGCCACTTATAAAGTGGCTTTTTCGCTTCGCTAAAACTTAGCGCGCACGGTAAGTGATACGACCCTTAGTCAAATCATAAGGTGTCATTTCTACTTTAACACTGTCGCCAGTCAAAATACGGATATAGTGTTTACGCATTTTGCCAGAGATGTGAGCAATCACTTCATGACCGTTTTCTAAACGTACACGGAACATAGTATTAGGAAGCGTCTCGGTGACAACGCCTTCGAACTCGATGAGTTCCTCTTTATTGGCCATAGCCTACCTGAATGAATAAATTAGCAAGGCGCAAATTATAGTCAATTTTTTTTCAGAATACAAGCCGTAAAAGGCTTTGAACTGATCGACTGTCAGTAAAATAAGCGAACAATTCAGTTAAATATTTTCAACAAAAAATGTGCAGTAACTGTTGTCAGTTTGGTCAATCGCAGTTAATCTAAAATCAATCTTTTTAGGTATAAATGAAGTACATACAAGGAAGGTTCTGGAGTGGGTCAGCTAACTGATGCATCTGTTGTGTTGCGTTTAGGGTATCAAGCGATTCGTCGTGCCGGATTGCCAACAGAAGAAATTTTAACAAAAGCGGGTGTGGCATTAAATCAGGTTGAAACCAATGACCGTACCCCATTGAATGCGCAATTTGCATTCTGGGTGGCTGCAGAAGAAGTCAGTAAGGATCCTGACATTGGTTTGCATCTGGGAGAGCATTTGCCTTTATATCGAGGGCAGGTGATTGAACACTTATTCATTTCATCTGAGAATTTTGGTGAAGGTTTAAAGCGAGCTTTGGCGTATCAACGCCTAATTAGCGATGCCTTTCATGCGCAATTGGTCATTGAAGATGACCGCTGCTATTTGACCAATGGTCATCAGCCTTGGGCAGAAAATATCGTGAATCGTCATTTTTCTGAATGCGCGATGTCCGGTGTTTTGCGTTTCTTTAAGTTTATTACTGAAGGGCGTTTTCAGCCGATTTATATCGACTTTAACTTTAGTCAGGGCGCGCCAGATGATGAGTATTTCCGTGTCTATGAATGCCCTGTGAGCTTAGGGCAAAAAGAAACCCGATTATATTTTGATCCGGCTATTTTAGAGTATCAATTGTGGCAGGCAGAACCTGAGTTATTACAATTGCATGAGCAGTTAGCGATTGAAAAACTTCAAGAGTTGGCGCGTTATGATTTGGTTGGTGAAGTTCGCCGTGCTATTGGTTCAACGCTTGAAAGCGGTGAAACCACACTCGAAACGGTCGCTGCGCAGCTCAACATTACCCCGCGTCGTTTAAGGACTCAGTTGTCAGAAGCCAATACCAGTTTTCAGCAAATTTTGTCAGACTATCGCTGTCGTTTGGCTAAAAAATTATTGGCCAATACCAATGAAAGTGTTGAGCGTATTGTGTACTTAACGGGGTTTTCTGAACCAAGTACGTTCTATCGCGCATTTAAACGCTGGACCAATGAAACGCCTGTGGAATATCGTAAACGAAAGCAGCGTTAAGGTTGAATATTTAAAAGTCTTTCCTAAACAGAATCCCCCTTTTGAAAGGGGGACTTTCATTTTAAAGCCTAGCAATGGCGAAAATGAAATTCCTCCCTTTGCGAAAGGGAGGTTGGGGTGGATTTTTTATTCAGGCATATTTAACCAATGTGGTCCCAGTGGAACTTGAGGAAGTTCAAACTGAGCTGGATAGTCTGCATGGATAAAATACAGCCCATCGGGTGGTGCAGTGACACCTGCTGCTTTACGATCTTCAGCCGCAAAAATGTCGTCAATATGGTCAACGTCATACATACCTTGCCCAATTTCCAATAAACAGCCCATGATGTTACGCACCATGTGATGTAAAAAACCATCGGCCTGAATATCTAGGACTAAGTAACATCCGTGTTGGATCAGACGGCAATGGCTGACATGACGAACTGGCTGATTGGACTGACAGGCTGCGGCACGGAAGCTTTCGAAATTATGAGTGCCTTCAAATTTGGCCGCGGCACGTTGCATTTTCAGTACATCTAGCTTGGCATAAACATGGGTCACTTGCTTGTGCAGTAAAGCTGGGCGCTGTGGATTATTATAAACCACATAGCGATAACGACGTGCTTGCGCTTTAAAGCGGGCATGGAAGTCCTGATCCATTTCCTTAATCCATTGGATGGAGATATCACGGGGTAATTGGCTATTGCTGCCCATTAACCATCCGCGAATGGGGCGAATCGCCTGAGTATCGAAATGTGCCACCATATTGGTTGCATGGACGCCGGCATCTGTTCGGCCAGCGCCGTGCAACATGATTGGCTCATTGGCCACTTTACTGAGGACGGTTTCAATGGTTTCTTGCACGCTTGGTACGCCCGGTTGCTGAGTTTGCCAGCCCTTGTATTGCATGCCACAAAACTCAATCCCAATCGCAAAACGTTGCATAGTTACCTCAAATGACTTAATCGTTCCAATGCGCAGTCCAGTCTGCGGCACTGCCGTATTGTAAATACATTTTCAAACATTTGGCATAAAGATCTGCATGCCCCAAACAATTGCTCAGTAATATTCCGCTGTCTTTGACCCAGTCACTGACAGCATAGCGCTGATCTATACCGCCATGAACAACCTGTGTACTTAAAACAATTTGGCAATTTTTTTGTTGTATAGCCTTCAATACATTGAGTAATTCAGCATCAACGGCAATGTTGCCTGTACCAAAACCTTGCAAAATTAAAACATCTGGCGTGTGTGAAAGCAGAGCCGCTAAATTTTGACTGTGTAGATCGGTTGCTATCGGTTGCCACATCCAATTCAGGCAATTGAAATGAGCCGCTTTGTCTAAATCATTGGCTTGAACAATATAAGGCGACGTCAGCATTGAAAGTGGCTGTGTGGCTGACTGTCCATCAAAAGCTTTTAGATCGGTTGTATGTACTTTTAGTGCGGATTGAGCATGCATCAATTGATGATGAAAGGCCAAATAAACCCCAACACTCGATTGGTGTACCGATTCCAATGAAAAATTTAAATTGTCGATGGCATCGGTAAATTCACGGGTGTTGTCACCAGCCACATTAAACAACGGATATTGGCTGCCTGTTAGCACGATATGAGCAGACTGTCCCATAAAGTGTGCAAGCACTGCGCTAGCATAGCTAAGCGTGTCTGTGCCATGAATAATCACGAAATGCTGAAATTGTTGTAATTGTGAGCTTTGAATTTGTTGGATCAGTGCCAGCCAATCGGGCGCGGTACAGGCACTACTGTCACGAATAACAGGTGCGACAAAACACTCAATGTTTAGGTGTAGTGGCAGCACATGCTGTAATTTAGGTAAAAACGCATTCGCTGGCATGGGGCTTAAAGGTTCACCGATACAACCGAAGGTACCACCCATATAAATAAGAGCAATTTTTTTCATCATAAAAAAAGCAGCCTTGAGAGACTGCTTTAGTTTAAATCGCTTTTGCTTAAGATGCGATTTGATTCAGTAACTGATCTGCTTGTTGACGCTGAGCTGAAGAAAACTCAGCTTCTTTTTCAGTCAAAATTTCACGTGCAGCGTCATAAGCACCTAGTTTGATGTATTGCGCTGCCAATTCAAGATTCAATTCAATTTCATTGACTTCAACCAGTTCAGGGAAAGATTGAACCAATGGATCGTTTTGGTCTGTAGCAGATGGGGTTGACGGTGTGCCTAAACCGCTAATGTCAAAACTCACACCACTTGATGCAGGTGCAGCAGGTTTCTCTTCAGGCGTAGACTCTAGGTTAAACTCTGTTGCAGGAGCGACAACCGCTTCTTCTGTTTTTGCTGTTTCAAAAGCACCTAAGTCAAAGTTTAAGGTTGGAGCTTCAACTTTGTTTTCTTCTACAACTGGTGTTTCTGTTGTAAATGAAAAGTCTAAAGGCTCGATTTTTTCTTCTACAGTTTCTGTTTTGGTTTCAGCCGCAGCTTCAGTGCTTGGGGCAAAGTCCATTGCAAAATCAATTGGCTTGATTTCTTCAACGGCAGGAGATGGCTGAGCAATCTCTTCGGTTTTCGGTGTTGCTTCAAGTGCAGGTTCTGGTGAAATTGAAAGCGTGTCAAATTCAAGCGGCTGTATTTTTTCAGCAGGAGTACTTTCAACTGGGGTTGAAATGTCTGCTTTTGCTGGCGTTTCAGTTGTGAAATTAAAATCTAGTGGTTTAATTTCGGCTGTTTTGGGCTCAACAGGTGCAGCAGTTGAACTTTGCATTAAAGCATCAAAATCAGAGGTATTTTGAGCTTTTGATGGAGCCTCTTCAGTGATCGGTGATACAAAGTTAATGGCATCATCTTTCACATTTTGAGAATTTTCAAACTCTACTTTTTTTGCTTCAGCTTGTTCTAAAATTTCATCAAGTTCAAGTGAACGAATATGGCTCAGCAATTGGCTGATGGCAAACTCGTCTTTTTGTAAAATGTGAATATCTAATAGATATAGATATAACTCATGTTGTGAGTTATCACGTTTTAGTGATTGATTGATTTGCGCTTCAGCAGAAAAGAAATTACGTTCCGTAATTAATTTTTCAATTTTGCCACGAGCATCGGTCGTTAATGGCGTCATTGATTTTTTTTCAATGACACTGCTTTCAACCACTTGAGTTTTCTTCGGAGTCGCTTTGGCCGAAACACCCGTTTTCTTGGTTTTAGTGGATGTTGGTTTGGCTTTATCTGATTCTTGATCTTTTTGGCGTTTGTTTAAAAAAACCAATACGATCACTAAGATCACTAATGGAATCACATAAATCAGCATGTTTTAACCCCTTGGAGATAGAGCGATATAAAGTTGCACTCATCCCTATAAAATCTTGATTGGTAACGTTTTAGTTTATTGGCTTCTTTTATCTGCTTGTTGAGCTTTCAACTGTTGTTGCAGTTGAGCAAGACGAGCATTTAATAATTGAATTCTGTGATCCTTTTGATTTAGCGCCAATTCTAATTGAGTTACGTTTCTCTGTAATTTAACGGTTTTTTCACGAGATGTCATAACTTTTAATGACAACTCTTTCGAAGTTTTATTCTTTTCTGCTGCACTGTTGGCAGAAGATTGTGCCGAATCTTGCGCTTTCTCTGCAACCAGACTCATTTCAGCTTGATTTAAGCGGTATTTGGTTTTACCTGACTGCTTCGAAGGTACTTTGGCAAGTTCTGCAGCAGAGACTTTTACAGGCTGTTTTGCTTGCTGCATACCATGCAGATTTAAGGCAGCACCACGGCGCAGACGGTTTACATCGCCTTGAATGAATGCATGTTCGTTGCTGTTTTTAATCTGTTGCATGACTTCAGAAACAGGGCGGTTTTGTTCTGTCGCAATACGTGAGGCAATCCCCCAAAGGCTTTCATTTGAGCGAACCACATATTTTGCCGCTGGTGTTGCTGTCGATGAAGCCGCAGTAATTGTTGGTTTTGGTGTAGATGCTGTTTGAGCTGTCGTTGTTGGATTTTCACGTTTTTGTGCTGCCTGCTCCGCAGCAAATTTTTGTGCCAATGGGTCTTGAGATCTTGCAGTTGATGCTGTTGCAGCTTGTGTGGCTTGCATTTCTGAACTGACAGAGCCGGTCGAATTGGTTTTTGTAACTTGCGAAATTGATGTTTCAGAACCAGATGATGTACTTGCGCTATTTTGCTCCGTAGGTGCAACGCTATAATTTTGCACATGCGTGACAGGTTCAATCGCAACAGGCGTTGACGTTGCTAATTGTGCTAACTTTGGCGGTGCTTTGGTACTGAGTAATAAGGGTTGTTCTGCAGCTACAGGTGCTTTTGCGGTGTAGAGGGTGCTAACAGGTAAATTTAAGGCAATTTCTTTTTCATTTACGATCACAACAGGTGCTAAAGCACGCTCATTGGCACGGGTTTGAGTCGCATTCGACGGCGCTGGATTGCGTTTTAATGGTGTGCGAATTTGTTGCAGGCGTGAAGCATTACCTTCTTTAATATTGACAATAAAATTAAGCTCAGCATCGGTCACTGGACGCGAAGAGGTAATGGTAATTACCCCATTGCCCGCACCATCACGACGCGTGAAGAAGTTTAAATGCCCCGGTGGTTGATGCCCTGTACCCATACTCAGCAAATCCTCTGCTGTGGCTAAACTTGCATTGAGCGGCACAGATGTATTGGAGTGGCGAAAATGAATCTCAGCGTACAGCAATTCCCCGGGTGCTGACTGGACTTGTACAGGATCAATGCTGATCGCTTGAATGTTTTGAGATGCAATAACGGCTAAAATGGCGATCTTTAATTTGTTATATACGGTCATCTTAATCTTTAGCTCGAATATATGTCGCATGGCGAAAATTATAGATTAGCGAGTTGTCGAAGAATTGTAAAATATTTACACGACAGTTACATAAAAAAGCCGATCAATTGTGATCGGCTTCTTGTTCAGAGACTTAAAAATGCTTAAGCATTTTTATAATCAATGAGAATTCTTAGCATACGACGTAAAGGTTCAGCAGCACCCCAAAGCAATTGGTCACCCACAGTGAATGCGCCTAGGTATTCTTTACCCATGTTGAGCTTACGTAGACGACCAACTGGAACAGACAAGGTGCCAGTTACAGCAACAGGAGTCAGATCAGTCATTGAGGCTTCACGTGTATTTGGAACAACTTTAGACCAATCGTTGGCACTAGCGATGATATCTTCGATTTCATCCAGTGGAACATCTTTACGAAGTTTTAAAGTCAATGCTTGTGAGTGACAACGCATCGCACCAATACGGACACAGTGTCCATCGATTGGAACGATTTGCTGGTTGCCTAAGATCTTGTTGGTTTCAACTTGACCTTTCCATTCTTCTTTCGACTGACCGCTTTCAAGCTGTTTGTCGATATAAGGAATGAGCGAACCTGCTAAAGGCACACCGAAGTTTGCAGATGGGAAACCTTCGCCACGTTGTAATTGTGCAATTTTAGAATCGATATCTAAAATTGGTGAACGTGGGTCATCCAGCAAATCTTTAGTATTGTTGTACAAGTAGCCCATACCTGAAATCAGTTCACGCATGTTTTGCGCGCCTGCACCAGAAGCCGCTTGATACGTCATAGACGTTGCCCATTCCACTAAATTATTTTGGAATAGACCGCCTAAACCCATTAACATCAATGAAACGGTACAGTTACCGCCCACGAAGGTTTTTGTGCCTTTTACTAAGCCGTCTTTGATCACGTTCATGTTTACTGGGTCAAGTACGATGATCGCTTCATCATCCATACGTAAAGTCGATGCGGCATCGATCCAGTAACCATTCCAGTTATCAGCTTTCAGCTTAGGGAAAACTTCAGTCGTATAATCGCCACCTTGGCAGGTGATAATGACATCCATTTGCTTCAGACTATCAATGTCCGTTGCATCCATAAGTGCTGGGGCAGTCTTACCACCAAACGCAGGGGCTTCACCACCTGCATTACTGGTAGAGAAATAAAACGGTTCGAAATGAGCGAAATCGTTTTCTTCAACCATACGTTGCATAAGGACGGAACCAACCATCCCGCGCCAACCGACCAGACCTACTTTCATGTCACTTTGCCTCGGTGCGTTAAAAAATAAAAGGGGGTTCGAGTGTACCAAAAGGGCGCATAACTGCAAGCGCTACATAATGAAAACACCAATAATATTGTGCAATATATCTTGTTTATGTTACATGCAAAACTGATATAAATTTATGAATCAATAAAAAATAAAGAATATAAGGGAGGCGTGATGATTTGGATTGAAATACTGGCGGGCTTCGTCATTTGGTTGACATTTTGGTCACTGATCCCACGAGATGAATGGTGGTTTCGTGGTGCAGATTTTCCGCGCCTGCAAATCTTGGCTTTGGGTATATTTGCCTTCATGGGCTTAATTTTATGGAATGCCGAATGGGACTTGGCACGTGAAATCATTTTAATTGGTTTGATTGCCGCCTTGGCATATCAATTGAAAATGGTTTTGCCTTATACCTTTCTGTGGAAAAAACAAGTCAAACAAGTCCGATCAGACCAGTTAGATACACAAAAACAGATTTCAATTATTGTCTCCAATGTACTCACGCCAAATACCCAATATCATTTGTTATTGGCACAAATACAGAAGCATCAACCGGACTTGGTCCTCACGCTAGAAACCGATCAAACTTGGCAAAATGAATTGGCGGTGATTGAGGCTGATTATCCTTACCGCGTTCCAGTGCCTTTGGATAATTTGTATGGCATGCATTTGTATAGCAAGTTAGAACTCACTGAAACTGAAGTTAAATTTATTCTCAGTGATGAAATTCCTTCGATTCATACCCAAGTCACCTTAGCGTCAGGAAATCAGGTACAACTGTATTGTTTACATCCCAAACCGCCAAGTCCAACGGAAGCAAAAGATTCAACCTTACGCGATGCAGAATTGCTGATTGTGGGTGATCAGATCAAAGATTTAGATGAAAGTTGCATCGTTATGGGGGACTTGAATGATGTGGCATGGTCACGGACCACACGACTCTTTCAACGGATCAGTGGGCTTTTAGACCCACGAGTTGGACGGCATTTCGTGAATACCTTTCATGCGAATTATCCACTGCTGCGTTGGTCGCTCGACCATATTTTTCATAGTACAGATTTTGCCTTAGTACACATGGAACGCTTGCCCAATATCGGTTCAGACCATTTCCCAGTCTATGTGGTGCTGCAAACAGGTAGGGTATTTGAGCAAATCCAAGAAGAATTGGAGCAAACGGATGAAGATGAACAAGAAGCGCAAGAGGCCATTCAGGAAGGCATAGAAAAAGCCGAAAAAGAGGAGAAAATGGTGACCGATGAAATCGCCCGTGATTATAAGGATGGTACGAAGGCACCTTGATTTTGTTTGATTTAAGAGAAAAGTGTAAGAAATAGCTTACACAGCTTTCGGCTTCTGACGAATGGTCAGGTCAAGTGTATTGACTTATTCTTTGTTCATCGGCACATGGAACTGGGAACGGAACATCCCACTAAGGAAGACGAAGCCGATGGAAGCATCACGGAACGGATGCAGGAAAGGAAAGCCAATAAAAAATAAAAAGAATACTTGTGAAAGCACAACCTCATAGACCCGAGTTTTGCAGGATGCAGAACTCGGGTTTTGCTTTTGTGATATACATATTTTTGCTTTTCTTTTGATCAATTTCTTTATACAGTGTTCCAAGAAAAAAGCGATGAATTTCCAATAAAAATATAGGTATGAGGCGTTCTATGCTGTCCGAATGGCACCAGAAAATATTGCAGATTACACACTTATCCACCGACGCACTTTCCATTTACCTTGGCTTAATCCTGTTCTTTTTTGTGGCCTTTTGCCATCACCGCCAATTGAAATCACATTATGCGATTTGGAGCGCTGTGGTCGTCGCAGTGGGGTTGGAATTGTTTAATGCACGGCATGATATTTTAGATAGAGGTTATTGGCGTATAGGGCAAAGTTTGCAACATATTTTGAATGTCTTGTTACTGCCGTTAATCCTTTGGTTGATGGCCCGATACCGAGTATGGAAGGGTTGAATCACCATTGAGTCATTCATAATAAAAAAGGATATTGTACATTTCACAATATCCTTTCTAGATGCTGAATTAAAAAGATTTCCAGAGCGTTATCCTGCACAGCAAAGATCTATGGCGAGGAGTCAATCAAGCTGAATGCTGAGAGACCACTTGCGTATACAACTCCAAAGTCTGATCACACATCTCTTTTAAACTAAACATGCTGATAGGCTGCACGTGTTGTGGTTGGTCTAAATGCAACTTTAAGGTATCGAGTAATTGTGTTTCATCATCGACAGTGACTAAACCTTGCGGATAGACATTCGATAAAATTTCAGCCACGCCACCACGGTTCCAACCAATCACAGGTGTACCTACAGACAGTGCTTCGAGTACGGTCCGTCCAAAGGTTTCCGCTTGGCTCGACAAAGATAAAACCAAATCGCTAAAAGCTAACCATTCACGGATATCTGAACGGTGACCGACAAAAGTAATCCGATCACTCAGTCCTTTAGCCGCAATGCTGTCTTGCATTTCTTGTAAATAAGCCGCTTTTTTCGGATCAGCACCACCGACTACCACCGCATGTACGTCGGGATACTGTGCTTGTAGCTGTTCCATTAAATGGATCAGGGTTTCATGACCTTTCAAACGGGTGATACGGCCTGGTAAGCAAATTAGACGTTTATTTTCCAGTTCAGGGAAGTCTTTTAGGGTTTGATTGAGCCACTGTGCTGAGGGTTGATAGCCATGTGGAAAAGCAGCAGGGTCGATACCACGATAAATACGCACAATGTCCTCGGTAGGACAGTTTTTATAGTTGTCCGTGATGTATTTGACAACACTATCCGAGACCGCAATGACTTTTTCAGCCTGTGTCATGATTTGACTGTAGCGATTAATCGAATAAAAGCCATGTACAGTTGAAATCAAATGAGGTCGCTTGTTAGCTGGAATCCCTTTGAGGGCAAAATGCGTGAGCCACGCGGGGACACGTGATCGCACATGCACGATATCTGGTTGATGCTGCTCAATCAGTTTACGTAGAGGACGAATTTGCCATAAGCTCGATAAGGCTTTTTTATGGATTGCGAGCGTGAGGTGTGTTGAGCCTTCAGCTTCCAGTTGAGCCACCATGCGGCCGCCATTTGAAACCACTAAGGACTCATGGCCAGCGGTCACTAAAGCACGAGCTATTTCTAAGGTTCCTCGCTCGACACCACCACTGTTCAATTCAGGTAAAAGCTGCATTACTTTCATAGCATTTCTCTTTTTTATGTGCTGAGTTGAACTCAATAGATTTTGTCATAGCCTTGTGGGCGGGTTTTAAAGCGGCGATGGAACCACATGTATTGTGTCGGTGCGATTCGCAGCTGATTTTCAATAATTTTATTGGTTCGAATAGCATCCGAAACGTCATCGTCACTCGGAAAATTGTCCAAAGCAGGTTCAATCAATACATGATATTGAGGGTTGCTGATGTCGCCGTCTCGATAAAAATACAACGGGATCGCCACGGCTTTAGCAATTTTTAATAAGCGACGATGTGCAGTAACAGTGGCTGCGGGAGTACCAAAAAACGGTGCCATGACCCCCTGTTTTAAACCAAAGTCCTGATCAGGACTGTACCAAATGGCATGGCCATTTTTCAGATTACGAATTAAGCCACGCATATCATCATGGTCGATTTGGTTGGCATAGATGGTGCCACGGCAACGCACAATCAACATATCCAACAGCGGATTATTTTGCGGACGATAAACCACATCCGGCTCAAAAAACTGTGCGCATAAATAACCACCTGCATCGAGCAGGGTAGAATGTGTGCCGAGGAGCAAAATACCTTTGCCTTCAGCTTGTGCATTTTGAATATGCTCTAAGCCTTCAATTTGCACCCGATTTTTGAACCACTGCGGGCTGTACCATGCATTTAAAGTTTCAAAAATGCCAATCATTTGGTCGATAAAAACCTGTCGTGCATTGGCTTCAACTTGTTCTGACGTCCATTCAGGAAAGCAAACTTCCAAGTTGCGAATCGTGGTTTTACGACGTGATTTGAGATTGTTAAATGCGACAGAACCGAGGAATTGCCCAAGGCGATACTGAATTGCCCATGGAAGAATCGCCAAAATCATAAGAAATACAATCCCTATCCAAATTCCCCAATACTGAGGAAGTAAGAAAGACCATTGGAATTTTCCGGGTTGATATGTTGGCTTTTGACTCATAGGGCTAAATCAAAGATTAAAAAATAGGGTTCAGTTTAGCATGAAGCTGAATTGAAAGAGAAAGTTCAACCTCATGCTGCATCAGACTTAACCTTTGACTAAACCGCCATCGACAATCAAATTCTGCCCGGTGACTGCACGTGAGTAAGGGGACAAGAACATCATGATGGCCGCAGCAAATTCTTCAGGCGTGGTCACTGTGCGTAAAGGTGTCGATGCCGCAATTAAATCAAACACGGCATCGGGCGTCGCTTTACTGGCATCGGTGCTTTGTAATAAGCCACCTGAAAGCATATTCACATTAATCCCAAACTCACCCAGCTCATGCGCCGCTGTGCGAGTGAAGGCCAAAAGTGCCGCTTTTGCTGCAGTGTAGTCGTGGTAAGGCACGACAGGGTTTTGTACCAGATTGGTACCAATATTCACAATGCGACCAAAACCCTGTGCTTTCATCTTGGGAAGCGCCGCTTGCGTGGTGTTGAGTGCAGCGACGACTGCTCCATCAAACTGTTGCTGTAAGTGCTGTGCAGTCAGTTCTTCCATTTTAGGGCGGGCATCGCCATTAAATTGAAAATGGATGAGGGCATTATTTACGACAGAGGTGATTGCGGTACCAAAATGTGCGTCTGCTGCGGCAAAAAGCTGTTCTACTTGAGCTTTATCGGTGACATCTGCTTGATAGGCAAACACTTGCTGAGGAAATTCGGTCGCCAACAGTTCTGCTGCAGTTTGACTGGATAGATAGTTCACGACCACGCGTGCGCCTTCAGCTATTAAAGTTTGGCTAATTGCCAAACCGAGGCCACGTGCGCCTCCTGTAACCAAAACAATTTGATCTGAAATTTGCATGTTCGTGACTCAATCTAATGTTGAGCGTCACCATAGCAAGCTTTTCACATTAGCGGAATCGTCTTTACAGACGCTGGATGCTCCAATTTGAAACAGCGTCATTTAGGTTAGCCATCCAGTCGAGTCATATGACATAAAAAAAGCCGTATCGAAATACGGCTTTTTCTGTGTGGAATATTTGTGGACTTAGCCTTTAGCGAGCGTTTCTAGCTCATCTAAACGTTCCATTTTTTCTAGCATTTCGTCATCAATTTCAGCAAGACGCTGTGATGCTTTGGTGGCAGCATCGGCGTCAGTCATAAACCAAGAACCGTCGGCTAATTTTTCAGACAATTCAGCTTGCTCTTGTTCCAATGCTTCAATTTCAGTTGGCAGTTGTTCTAGGGCACGTTGGTCTTTATAGCTGAGCTTGACTTTTTTAGGCACCGCAGCGGCAGCCGCTGCTTCGGCTTTAGCCATGGCTTTTTTCACATCGCTTTTTTGATCCACAACAGTTTGGTCAGGACGTTGTTCCAAATAGTCTTGGTAACCGCCGATGTATTCATCGATTTGACCTTTACCATCAAAGACCCAAGTCGAAGTCACCACGTTGTCCATAAATGCACGGTCATGCGAAATCAGTAACAGTGTGCCTTTGTAAGCGCTGAGCATTTCTTCTAATAGTTCAAGCGTCACCATATCCAAGTCGTTGGTCGGTTCGTCCATCACGATAAGGTTCGATGGTTTTAGTAGCAGTTTCGCCAACAGAATACGGTTACGCTCACCCCCAGACAGTGCTTTAACCGGTGTACGTGCGCGTTCTGGAGAGAATAAGAAGTCTTGTAAATAACTGTAGATGTGACGACGGCTACCATTGACATCGACATGGTCTGAGCCTTCAGAGACGTTATCTTTCACTGATTTTTCAAGATCAAGTGCATTTCGAAGCTGATCAAAGTAAGCAACTTCAAGTTGTGTACCTGTTTTCACAGTACCAGTATGTTCTTGCTCACCCAAAATAGCTTTAATGAGGGTGGTTTTACCCACACCGTTGTCACCGACCAAACCGATACGGTCACCACGTAAAACCAGTGCCGAGAAGTCTTTGATGATTGGCGCGCTGTTGCCAAATTGCACAGCCAAGTTTTCAATTTCAAAGACCACTTTACCTGAGCGCTGCGCATCTTGCGTTGCCATGCTCACTTTGCCTTGTTGTGAACGACGCGCCTTAGACTCTTCACGCAACGCTTTTAGAGCACGAACACGACCTTCGTTACGGGTACGACGCGCTTTAATGCCCTGACGAATCCACACTTCTTCTTCAGCGAGTTTTTTATCGAATAGCGCATTTTGCTTTTCTTCCGCTTCCATTTGCTGAGCTTTGAGTTCGAGGTAACGTGAATAGTTACCTTCATAGCTACGCAAAATGCCGCGGTCAAGTTCCACAATACGAGTCGCAATATTGTCGACAAATGAACGGTCATGCGAAATAAACAACAGGGTTAAGTTATTTTGATCGAGTAAGAATTTTTCGAGCCATTCAATACTTTCAACGTCCAAATGGTTGGTCGGTTCGTCGAGTAGCAATACATCGGGCTGCGTTAAGAGAGCACGTGCCAATAAAACACGACGCTTACGACCACCAGACAAATCTGCAAGGTCAGCTTCTGGGTCTAGGCCCATTTTACTGAGGATAGCATTCACTTTAGTTTCAAGTGACCAGCCATCCATTTGATCCATCTGATGTTGTAGGTTGCCCATGCGCTCACAGGCGTCCATATCGCCGAGTACGCAGGCATCGCTGGCTTCATGATAAGCACGTAGAACAGTTGCAGCTTCACCAGCACCATCGGCTACAATATCAGCGACTTTGCCCGAATCCATGGGGACATCTTGCGCAAGCATTGAAATGGTAATGCCATTTTGCAATGAAACTTCACCGCCGTCTGGCAATAAAGTTCCCTCAATCAGTTTAAGTAAAGTAGACTTACCTTCACCATTACGACCGATTAAACACACTCGTTCGCCACGCTCTAAACTGAAGTTCGCGCCGTCGAGTAGGGAAGGTCCGCCAAACGCAAGCTGGACGTCCCTTAAAGTAATATAGGCCATAATGTTTCCTGAAATCTTATATGAGGAGTGTAAATTGACTACACAACAAAATCTTGATGAACAGGCGTCATTTTCCGCACCCATTGAAGATTTGCAAGTCCGAATTGCATTTTTAGATGATTTAGTTGATCAACTGAATGATCAAGTTGCGCGTCAAAACGCCGAAATCGCTGATTTAAAGAAACAAATGCAGATGTTGTATCGTCGTATTGAATCGGCAGATTTATCTGAAGGCATCGCGGCATTTGACCCGATGACCAACCGCCCACCGCATTATTAATGTCGATTTTGAATGACAGGCAGATGACGAATCAGCGCCAAAGCTGTGGATTGGTGTAATTTTATTTGACCTTTTGCAGCGTGACAGGTCTAATGCACCGCATCTGCTGATCGAAACCCATTATTTCATCTCATGAGTCAAAAAGTTGTCCTGCTAGATTTGGAAAATAACCCGCCCACAGCAAATCTATTGCGCAATATCATTGAACATTACAGTACTTTGTATGTGTTTAGCTGCAATGGAAAATTTGAATATGCACTTGAAGACTTAACTGAAATTGCAGGGTGGATCACGAGTGGCCAATTGGTGGTTTTGGATATTCCAGAAACGCCGCAAAAAGAATTTGAATATGCGGTGATTGTGGGGCAACTGATGGCCTTGATGGATCCAGATGCGCATATTGAAGTGATTTCAGCGATGCCTGATATTGAATTACTGATGGAACAATTGGACGGCTCTGGACTCAGCGCACATCTCATTCAAATTCAGTCAGAACAAGAAGCTTCACATAAAGTGAAATATAAAATTCCTGACCTTGAAACCATTCGGAATAAACCTGATTTATTACTGATTAAACACTATTGTGATGGTCTGGAAAAACTCAGTGGCAAACCCAACAGTTTGGATAAACTGAAAAATTCGCTGATGAATATTTTGCAAGTCTCTAGCGAAAAAGCTCAGCATTTGGTCGGTATGTTGATCAATCTAAACATCGTCAAACGCTTTGATGAGCAGATTTCGATTCGAAAAAAAGTACTCAAACAATGGGTGCAGCTAGATTTAAATGCGACTGCTGAAACAGCATTGTCCATCAAAACAGACCTGAATGCATTTACTGCTTCACTCGAAGATCAAACCTCAAATACTGATGATACGGCGTCGATGATTCAGGCTGCACAGCAAGGCTTGTTTAAAAATTTTAATAAAATTGACCCTGTGCAAATGGAAGTGATCCGAAAATTGCATGAATTAAAGTCAGATAAACCAAAAGATATCTATGCCTTACGTGATTTATTGGAGCAAATGTTCCCACAATCTGACGTTCGATTATTACTTAAAGAGTTGATCGAAAAAGGATATATCTATTGGAATGGTCACGAAGTGCTGTATAGCCACGAGATGTTCCTGAATTAATTTTATCGAGTGAACTTGCGTTTTATATTGCGCTTATGCAACTCTAATAAAGGAATATAAAGGTTGTGCTATGGAAAATACTGGAATCTGGGTTACCGTTTTTATTGTGGTCTTTGTACTTGGGTCGATTTTTGGACTTCGAGTAAATCCTAGAGAAAAAGCCTTGGGTATTATGCGTGAGAAGGCGCGTAAGATGGGGTTGCATCCACGTTTAGTGGCTGCACCTGCTTGGACCAAGATTCCAATGGCTTCTGAAAAACGTGCCAGTATGGTGGCGTATTACAGTGTGCTGATTCCAGATGCGCGTTTGCCTTTAATGCGTGCTTTAGTGGTCGATGACAAACTTGAACTGGTGCATGGTGATGACAAGTTCAAGGATTTAGCCATTACATTAAAGGGCATTTATGCTATTGATATGCAGGCAAACTGTGTAGGACTCTATTGGAACGAAGAATCTGACTTAAGGGCCACACAGCTTGATGATATGAAAGCATTTTTACATTCATTGGCTGAACTTTAAATTTTAAAAAACCTATTAAACAGGAATGATGGTTAACTATGGCGAACGCTCCTCGGTCCACATCTAAAAGTACCACAGCAAAATCTGCCGATGCTGGGAAAAAGCGTGCGTTAGTGATTGTGGAATCGCCTGCAAAAGCGAAAACAATCAATAAATATTTGGGCTCTGATTACATCGTAAAATCATCGGTGGGTCATGTCCGTGATTTACCTACAGGCGGCTCTGCGAAAACAGCAGAGAAAAAGCCAGTAACTCGTGCAAAATTAACTGAAGCTGAAAAAGCCAAAAAAGCACAAAAAGCTTTGGTTAATCGTATGGGCGTAGACCCTGAAAATGACTGGAAGGCACAGTACGAAGTCCTACCGGGTAAAGAACATGTTGTTGCAGAACTGAAAAAGCTTGCATCGCAAGTTGACGAGGTCTATCTCGCAACGGATATGGATAGGGAAGGAGAAGCAATTGCTTGGCATTTAAAAGAAGTCATTGGCGGTGACGACTCACGTTATCAACGTGTGGTGTTCAACGAAATTACCAAAAATGCCATCCAAGAAGCGTTTAAACATCCTTCTCGCCTCGATACAGATAAAGTGAATGCTCAGCAAGCCCGTCGTTTCCTTGACCGTATAGTGGGCTTTATGATCTCGCCACTCTTATGGGAAAAAATCGCCCGTGGTCTATCGGCAGGTCGTGTGCAATCAGTGGCTGTTAAACTTGTGGTTGAGCGTGAACGTGAAATTCGTGCCTTCATTCCAGAAGAATTTTGGCAAGTTTTTGCAGATACCAAGTCGAAGAAAGACGATATCCGCTTAGAAGCAGTGAAGCAAAATGGCAAGACTTTAAAACTACACAATAAAGCTGAAACGGATGCTTTATTGAACCTGATTAAAGATGCCGACTACACAGTTTCAGCTCGTGAAGATAAACCAACCAAGGTTAATCCAAGTGCACCATACATCACGTCTACACTGCAACAAGCAGCAAGTACACGTTTAGGTTTTTCTGTGAAGAAAACCATGATGTTGGCACAGCGTTTATATGAAGCCGGCTTTATTACCTACATGCGTACAGACTCAACATTCTTGAGTGATGACGCTGTAAATATGGTTCGTGGTCATATTGAAACTGAGTTTGGTCAAAAATATTTACCGGCTAAACCAAATCGCTATGGCAATAAAGCTGGTGCGCAAGAAGCCCATGAAGCGATTCGTCCATCAAATGTCGCGCTAAAAGGCGATAGTTTGGTGGGTGTAGAGCGTGATGCACAGCGTCTTTATGACTTGATTTGGCGTCAGTTCGTTGCGTGTCAAATGACCCCTGCAGAATATTTATCATCAACGATTTTAGTCAATGCCAATGGCGTCGAACTCAAAGCCAAAGGCCGTACATTGGTCTTTGATGGTTTTACCAAAGTGCGTGGTCAAAACAAATCCGATGATGATGTACTGCTACCTGCTGTAAAAGTCGGTGAAGTACTGAAACTTGAAAAATTAGATCCATCGCAGCACTTTACTAAACCACCTGCACGCTTCACTGAAGCATCATTGGTCAAAGAGCTTGAGAAAAAAGGGATTGGTCGTCCTTCGACGTATGCTGCGATTATCTCAACCATTCAAGACCGTGGTTATGTGAAGCTTGATAACCGTCGTTTGTTCGCCGAGAAAATGGGTGAAATCGTGACAGACCGTCTCGATGAAAACTTCAATAACTTGATGAACTATGCATTCACGGCAGACCTTGAAGGTCAGCTGGATAAAGTCGCCGATGGTGATCGTAACTGGAAAGAGTTACTCAATAGCTTCTACGGTGATTTTAAAACACGCTTAACCACAGCTCAGGGTGAAAATGGCATGCGCCGTAATTTACCTGTAGAAGTGGATGCTGTGCACTGTAAAGAATGTGATCGTCCGATGCAGATTCGTACAGGGACTACAGGCGTGTTCTTGGGTTGTTCAGGTTATAACTTACCGCCAAAAGAGCGTTGTAAGGGAACTTTGAACCTGACACCTGTAGAATCATTGGCTGCACTGTCTGACGATGATTCGGCAGAAACAGCAGATTTAATGTCGAAAAAACGCTGTCCAATCTGTGAAACAGCCATGGATAGCTATGTGATTGATGGTGGGCGTAAGTTGCATATCTGTGGTAATAACCCAGACTGTGCTGGTTTTGAGCTTGAAGAAGGTGAGTTCAAAATCAAAGGTTATGATGGTCCAACCATTCCGTGCGACAAATGTGATGGCGAAATGCAATTGAAGACAGGCCGTTTCGGTCCTTACTTTGCATGTAATAGCTGTGACAATACACGTAAAGTGTTGAAGAGCGGTCAGCCTGCACCTCCACGTGTAGATCCAATTAAAATGGAGCACTTACGTTCAACCAAACATGATGACTTCTTTGTTCTTCGTGATGGCGCAGCAGGTTTATTCTTAGCTGCAAGTAAGTTCCCGAAAGTTCGTGAAACTCGTGCGCCTAAAGTCGCGGAACTACGTTCTGTTGCAGATCAGTTGGATGCGAAATATCAGTTCATCTTACAAGCACCAGATGTCGATCCTGAAGGAAACCCAACATTAGTGAAATTCAGCCGTAAGAACCAAGCGCAATATATTGGTTCTGAAAATGCTGAAGGAAAACAAACCAAATGGTCTTTGGTGTACCAAGACGGTAAGTGGGTTGAGGCTTAAGCTTTAAAATCAATAAAATGCTGACTTCGGTCGGCATTTTTTATGTCAGAATTAATCAAAATTTAAATGATAAAAATGATTGGGGGAATAGTGGAAATTCAAACGAAAAAGTTTGCTGTACTCATAGATGCGGATAACTCATCAATCAATGCTATTCCATTTGTGTTGGAAGAAGTTGCAAAATATGGAATCGCAAGTGTTAAACGAGTTTATGGAGATTGGAGCAGCGAAACCTTAAAAAATTGGCGTGAAGTCTTACTTCCTCATGCCATCACACCTGTTCAGCAGTTTGCTTACACAAAGGGCAAAGATGCAACGGATATGATTTTGATCATTGATGCGATGGATTTGCTGTACGCAGGTGCATTGGATGGCTTTTGTATTGTTTCAAGCGACAGTGATTTTACCCCTTTAGCATCTAGAATTCGTGAAAATGGGCTAAGTGTTTACGGTTTTGGAAAAAAGTCGACGCCAGAGGCATTTAAAAAAGCATGTGATAAATTTATTTATGTTGAAAACTTACTGCAAGATAATGAGCTAAAAAATACTGAAGAAGATCTTATTAATTCACCAATTAAAGAAGTCATTGAAAATACAAAAGTAAGTGAACCAAAGCCATCTGTGCAGATTAAAGAGAATACAATCACTGAAATCATTGATAAACCCACTTTAAATTTGATTTATAAAGCTGTGAAAGATAATGCGGATGAAAATGGATGGGCCAATTTAAGTATGGTTGGGCAATATATCAGCGCAGTCAAACCTGACTTTGATTCTAGAAACTACGGTCGAGCAAAATTATCTGGACTAATTAAAACGCTAAATTTATTTGAAACAAAAATAGAAATGAGTCAAATGTATTTAAGAAAGATAAAAAAGCAGAGTACGATTTAACATGTGGAAAAAAATTCGGGTACTGTGCTTATTGCTGATTTTATTGGTTGTCGCAGTCAATGCCTATAAAGACAAAAATCAAGACTGGAGTAAACCGATCTTTGTATTGTTACATCCAATTAATGCAGATGGTCGAGAGAGCACACAAGCTTATATACAGCAGCTATCTGTCAATGATTTAAACGATGTTCAACAATATTTACAAGCGACAGCACAGAAATACCGAGGGCAACCGACTTATCTGTATTTTAAGTTAGGTCGCGAGCTGAAAGTTTTACCTCCCAAAGTACCCAATGACGCCGGTATGTTGGACGTTATCTTATGGAGTTTGAAATTCCGCTACTATGCTTGGCAGCACCATGAAAATGTAGATGGAGTTTCGAGTGTCACGCTATTTTTAAATTATTACGATCCGACTCAAACCAAAGAACTTAAACATTCCACAGCTTTGGAAAATGGTCGAATTGGATCGGTGAATTTATTTGCATCGAATAAACAGACAGCGCAGAATAAAATCGTTTTAGCCCATGAGTTATTACACGCTTTTGGTGCAACTGATAAGTATGATTTGGCTACAGGTCAGCCGATTTTTCCTGTCGGTTATGCAGAACCCCAACGGCAGCCTTTGTTTCCACAAAGCAAAGCTGAACTGATGGCAGGGCATATTCCTACCTCACAGACGCAAAGTAAAATGCCTGAAGATTTAGCTGATACTGTGGTGAATGACGTCACAGCGATTGAAGTGGGATGGAAAAAATAATGTGGATAAAACCTATCTTATCCACAGTCTAAGTCAGCAGTGTGGATAAGATTTGGACTTTTCTTTCATTTTTCTTCATCATAAAGTTGCATAATCCATTGAATAACGAATAACTTGAGAAAAAACATGAGAACAGTAGGCAACGATTTAATTCGCAGTCAGCTCCATGAAAACCGTAAGTGGTATCTCGGTTTGGGTGCTTTATTGGTGGTCTTCGGATTGGTCCTTTTGGCAGCTTTGCCATTTGCGACACTTACGGTGATTTATATTTTTGGTGTGCTGATGATGTTAGGTGGAGTAATCCACTTCATCGCAGCATTTAAAATTTTTGAAGGCGGTTACCGCTGGTTCTGGGCACTATTTGGTGTGCTGTATTTGGTCGCAGGCTATTATGCATTTACAACGCCTGTCAAAACGGCCATTGTCCTGACCAATTTGTTGGCGATTATTTTGATCATTGCAGGGGTCATTCGTATCTTTAATGCTGTGCTATTTCGAGCATTTCAAGGTTGGGGATGGACACTATTTTCAGGGCTATTGACCTTGATTACTGGTGTGATCATTTTGATGTCGCCTGATGCGCCATTTTGGGTATTAGGATTATTCTTGGCGGTTGATATTTTATTCCAAGGGGTCAACTACCTTACTTTGGCTTCTTATATTCGACGTGAAGTACCGAAAAGCTCGGCAGAGCAGTAAGCTGCTTGCTGAACTAATAAATAAAAAAGAGTGCTGAGGCACTCTTTTTTTATTCAGTTTTAATGTGTACAACCCGTTAAGGTTTTACGCTATAGCGGCTACTAATGGCGATACGATTCCATGTGTTAATGACAATCGCAAGCCATTCAATCGCACTGATTTGATCATCCGTTAAAAATGGCAGGGCATCTTCATAGACGGCATCGGGAACTTGGCCTTCGGCAATCAATGTAATCGCTTCGATCAAGCTTAAAGCCGCACGTTCTTTTTCATCGTAGTACGCAGTTTCACGCCATGCATTGAGTAGGCTAATGCGTTCAATGCTTTCACCTGTTTTAAGTGCATCTTGCGCATGCATGCGAATACAGAAGGCACATTCGTTGATTTGGGATGCACGTAATTTGAGTAAATGAGCTAATCCTTCACTCAGGCCAGCTTCATTTATTTTTTGCATTGCCAGTGCATCAAGCTCTGCGACTTTTTTATATAGCTCAGGTGCAGACTGACCTAGGTTGATTCGTGACATTTCGAGCCTTTCTGATGTTTTTAGATATACCTGCTATTTTAAAACCGTTATGGTTGAGGACAAGTTTTATTTTGAGCATTTAGATGACCACTTTTGTTCTTGCGCCCGATTCATTTAAAGAAAGTATGAGTGCTCAACAAGCCTGTGATGCGATGCAACGTACAATTTTAAAGCTCATACCTGATGCAAATGTCATCGCTGTGCCAATGGCAGATGGCGGTGAAGGAACTGTGGATGCGTTACTCAGTGCTTGCCACGGTCAAAAAGTGCCGATAGCGCTTACAGGTCCTTTGCCCAATCAACGTGTGACGACGTATTTCGGTTTGATTGACGGTGGAAAAACCGCAGTGATTGAAATGGCAAAAGCCAATGGAATTCATCTTGTCGATATGGCTAAGCGAAATCCTTTACTGACGTCAACTTATGGTACGGGCGAAATGATTCAGGCTGCTCTAGACTTCGGAGTAAGTAAAATTATCATTGGCTTAGGCGGGAGTGTGACGAATGATGGCGGTGCAGGTATGGCACAGGCCTTGGGGGCACAATTTTTAGATGAAAATGGCTTGGAAATAGCAGTTTGTGGTGGTTATCTGGATCAAATTAATAGTCTTGATTTGACACAGCTCGACTCACGTTTAGCGCAAACAGAGATCATCATTGCCAGCGATGTCATTAATCCACTATGTGGTGATCATGGCGCATCCCATATCTTTGGCCCGCAAAAAGGCGCAACGCAGGAGATGGTGCGTCAGTTAGATCAGAACCTCAGTCATTATGCCGATGTGGTTGAAGCGACACTGGATTGTGCTTTACGTGATATCGCAGGTGCAGGCGCTGCAGGTGGACTAGGTTTTGGGCTGATGGCTTTTGCAGGTGCATCAATGCGATCAGGTGTGGAATTGGTCATTGAACAAAGTCAGTTGAAGGAAAAAATAGCACAGGCAGATTATGTGCTGACAGGTGAAGGGAAAATTGATCATCAAACTAAGTTCGGTAAAACACCATTTGGTGTGGCACAGGTTGCAAAAAAGTTTAATAAACCCGTGATCGCCTTTGCTGGTCTAGTGGGTGAAGGGATAACAGAATTCTATGATTTGGGTTTCACACAGATTGTTGGGATTAATCCACCAGATTGTAAGTTGGAAGATGCATTAAAAAATGCCGAAACATACTTAGAAAAAAGTTGTACAGATCTCATCAATTCAATATGCAAAAGATCAGAACCGACTCCTCTTAAGATAGATCGGTTCTGAAAAGTGTTACTTCCATAAGCGATTTTCTAAATAGTGCTGTGCCAATTTGACTTCTGCATCGTATTCAGTTTGATTTTTCGGTTTAGGGAGGCGAATATTAGGTGCAATACCAATATTATCAATTTCTTGTCCTGCGCGACGATTGACATAGGTTGTTGCGTACCATAGTGATAATTTTGTAGAAGGAGTTTTAGTATCTCTTAGATTAGATGCGTCTAATGCCCCATAAGTATTTCTACCTATGGTCACAACGCGTGGGTTTTGCTTTACTGATTTAACGAACTCTTCACCAGAGCTTCCGCAATATTCATCAGTTAAAACGACAACTTTTTTTGGCGTTGCGAGTACATCTTTCTTGGTAATTTTTTCAACATCTAATGATTTTTCTACTCCCATATAGACCCAACTATCCTTTTTTTTCTCCATTTTTTTAATGATTTGATCTAATTCATGTTTGAACTTAGGATCTGGGTATATTCTTTGCAATTCTTTATAGGCGTGTATATTGGCTTGGGAAGTATAAACCTGTGGCATTTCTGTCCAATAATCAGCTTCCCCGAGTAATTTAAATAAAGGTTCTGCTGAGTGGTCAACACCACCTGCATTTTTACGTAAATCTAAAATCAAGTATTGCGCATTTAAAATACCATCTTGATTATTTTTGATGATTCTTTCGAGTTGATCTTTAATTGAAATCCCAAAAGATGGAATAAGGATATAACTTGTTAAATTCGATAATTTTTTTGTAATAACTAAATCATCTTTTTGTTGGGTAGAGATTTTTTGAACATAGTCAGACATGGATATGGCATTCAACTCAATATGACCTTTTCTAATTGCTTTTAGGAAAGGCTTGGTAATGTCAATACACTCTTTCACATTGGTTACTGAATTAGCTTTCAGTTTTTGTTCATCTAAAGTTTTTTGAATATTTTTAGGATAGTCCGTCCAATTCTTTGCACGAATCCCAGCATCATTCTCCAGTAAAAATTTGGCAGTAAAGTTGATGTCTTGTAAGCATTCTGTACTGGTCATTGGAGGTAATATTTTCTCTTCTTCTGCATGATTGATTTGGGTAAAGAATAGTGAACAGGATAGGAGTAAGAGTGTTTCTGGTTTTAAGCGAAATAGCATGAATCAATCCCTTTATTTTTGATGCTTTCGTTATGCAAAAAGTGTGCAGATTTTTTATTCAGTCTTTTTATTCAATATTTTTAATGAATGATCAAATGTACCTAGAAGAATACATGTTTACAAGTAGATTAAGAGTGAGTAAGTTATTAAATAAAAATGTTTTTTTTATTTATTTGATGGTGTTTAAAAATGTAACGTCAAACGTTGTCACTTTGTAGTCGTCTACGCTGTGAATTTAGGGTAGCTCTGTTAAACTACCAATTCACATAGCACGATGAGACACCATGAGTTTAGCCAACCTGATTGATGAATTAAATCCTCAACAAAAACAAGCCGCAACAACAGAAGCACAGCATAGCTTGGTTTTGGCAGGAGCAGGTTGTGGTAAAACCAAAACCATCGTAGCGCGTGCAGCTTATTTAATTGATCAAGGCGTGCCTGCCAATCAAATTCAAATTTTGACTTTTACTCGCCGTGCGGCCAGTGAAATTGTCGCTCGTGTGGAGCTGGCTCTAGGTGAGCAAGCCAAAGGGTTACGCGCATCAACCTTTCATACCTTTTGCATGTTCCTATTGCGGCGTATTCCAAAAGCGTTTGGTCTAGAACAGTTTTCGATTATTGATCGTGATGATCAACTCATGATGTTCCGCCTGATTCGTGGTCGTGATGATAAGAAAAACCCCAACCACTTGCCCAAGCCGAAAGAACTCTGTGATCTGTATTCCTTTGCGCGGAATACGCGTCAAAAACTCAGCATTGCCATGGAAAAGCAAATGCCTGAGTACTTTGCGTTGAAAGATCAAATCGCGGATATCATGAAAGAATACGAAGCTCGTAAACGTGCGCGTAGTTTTTTAGATTATGACGATATCTTGGCGATTGTGGCAAAAGCCTTAGCGGAATCAGATGGATTGGTCGATTATGTTGCTTCGATTTGTCGCCACATGTTGGTTGATGAAATGCAGGATACCAATCCGCTGCAATGGGCGTTACTTGAGCCACTAAAGGAACGTGTCAGCTTGTTCTGTGTCGGCGATGATGCACAGTCCATTTACGGTTTCCGTGGTGCAGACTTTGAAAATATTCATCATTTCAAAGAGCGGGTACCCGACGCACAAATTTTCAAACTCGAAAAAAATTATCGTTCAACCCAAGAAATTTTAGACCTGTCGAATTGGTTGTTGGATGAAAGCGAAATTAAATATGACAAACGCCTAGATGCCTATCGTGGGGAAGGGATTAAGCCGAAAATGCATATTTTCCCGAATGAGTTTGATGAAGCGAAATGGATTGCCATCGACATCAAAGAGCGTCATTACCTCGAAGGCAGCAAATGGTCGGATCATATGGTGCTTGTACGTTCAAGCTTTGCTGCTCGTCATATTGAAGCAGCCTGTATTGCCGCAAACGTGCCGTATCGCTTTATCGGCGGAATGAAATTACTTGAAACAGCCCATGTAAAAGACTTGCTCAGTGTGCTGCGTGTAGTGGCCAATCCTTTAGATGATATCGCGTGGATGCGCTTTTTAACCTTGTGGAATGGTGTGGGTGATGTCGGTGCGAGTAAGTTATCGCAGCAGATTTTACTTGAGCCAGAAATGCAAGCCATTGCAACCAAGTTGGAAAAATTTGGCAAAGTACCTGACCAAGCGATTCTGATGATGAAGCAAATGTCAGTGCTGAAAGATCAGGTCAAAGAATGTGTAAGTTTGGCTGTTCAAGCGATTTCTGAGCAGCTGGAAGAAAACTATAAAAAAGATTGGAACCGCCGTGTCGGTGATTTCGATCTGGTGAAACAACTGGCATCTAAACATACGCAGTTGAGTGAATTCTTAGAAGAATATGTCCTTGATCCAGTTTCCATTTCTGAAATTGAACGCCAATCTGACAGTGATGTCGTGACGTTAATTACCATTCATTCGGCAAAAGGAACGGAGCAAAAAGTCTGTTATGTGGCGAATGTCACACCAGGGCAATATCCACATGCACGTGCTCAGGGTAATTTCGATGAAGTGGAAGAAGAACGTCGCGTGTTATATGTGGCGCTGACACGTGCGCAAAATGAACTAATTTTGACTAAGCAAAACTTGAACCACTGGGCACGTGAAACTGTCGATGAGCAAGGGCGTAAAGTAGAAAGTTACTTTATGAATGATTTAACTCGAAATTTATGTAGTTTGGAAACACACTATAAAACCCGTCAGCAAACCGTAAAAAGTGCCTTAATCGAAAGAAAATCGATTAATTTAGATTTTGGTATCGATCTCGATTAAAATAGATTTTTGACGTGATTTACACGCAAGTTAAAAAGCAAAATAGACAAATGCTTTTTGATGATGCTGTCTATTTGGAAGATTGAATGAAAATTTTAGTACGTAACTTAGAGCGTTCAGTTACTGAAGCAGAATTGGTTGAACTGTTTAAACCATTTGGCGCAGTAGAGTCTGCTGTTGTTGTTATGGATGCAAGCACAGGTAAATCGAAAGGGTTTGGTTTTGTTGAAATGCCAAATGGTCGTGAAGCTGTAAAAGCGATTAAAGGCCTGAATACTTTGAAAGTCAAAGGTGCGGGTATTCGCGTAAAAGCGGCTGAAGATAAGCCTAAAGCATAAATTCAAAAAGGAGCGTAACGCTCCTTTTTTTATCGGTGATCTATGAAAAAACGCTACTCGGCTTTGTCGATTGTTGCGCCATCTGGTTCGAACATTGCGTGTGGGCTTAAAACGCTTGAAGTTCGCTCATGGCAGCCCGAACATTTGCCTTTAAAAGATTTAGTGATCGTGGAAAATCAACGCTACTTACATGAAAGCGGAGATGAAGATATTGGACGTGCAGTGGCGATGGTCGATGTATATGACGTTCATGCATGGACTGAAACAGAGGTAGAGCAAGCGCAGGCGACCTATTGGGCAGCAGGGTACTGGGCTTGGCGTCTGGAAAATATCAGGATGATCCATTGGGATATGCCTGTTCCCGCAAAGCGTGACATTTATTTAATTGAAATCGATCATCCATAATATTTATTGTGAATTTCCTAAAAATCCGTTTAAGCTTATTCATGTAGAAAAACGCCAAAATTTAGGGAATTGTTCATGTCTCGTGTTGCTCGCTTTCATGCTGATCGTACCAATCAAAAATTATATTTTACCCGTCTTGCATGTCAGCAAGCCGAGCAGACCGATCATGTTCAACAAGCTCAGGCTTATCGCGAAGCAGCGGTTTTTCATTTACATGGTGCAGTACTTGCGTTTTTACAAGAGTTGGTGCGTTACTATCGTTTAAATGATCCTGCACCCACGTTAAAGTCGATTGAAACACTGATGGCTGAAAAAGGTCAGGTATCACCTGAAGTGACTGTTATGCAGCAATTAGCCAAGCAGGGTTTTATTGCAGAGCTGAAACGCGCACATCGTATGTGTCAGTATGCACCTGAACCGTCTGCACCAGAGCCAGAAGATGAAACGTCTTCAAATTTAATTATTAAAGTCACTCAAACACCACAAGCATGGTTGCCTGATACCGCTATTTTGCGTGAATGGCATCGTGATCTAACTCAATTGATTGATGGATTTCGTAACGAGATGGTGGAGTTCTAATCGGACTATTGGTACTTGAAATAAATTCATTTAACCCGATATAAGATTATCTAAGTAATACAAAGTGCAGATGCCTTTGTCACCATGTTGCGCATGGAGGGATATATGTCTATAGAACAGTTGAAAGAACTCTTTGGGAACCAGGAAGCGATTTTAGAGCTGGTTCAATTGGAAGGTGGTGAGTTGGCATTGCGTAATGCAGGCTCAGAAAAAGAACCTTTGGTGACTATCCAATTCAATGAAGAATTGCGCAATATTTTGGGCGATCAAATGAATGTGATCGCTCAGCAAATGATTCAGGCTGCACTGTTTGGTTTGTTAGAAAAACAAGTGGATGAATGGCATGCTGAAGTGGTCGATGAAAAGCCTAAATATATGAGCTAATCATATAGCTGCTGACTTTGCGGATCATGATGAGGAAAACGCACCTTTCGGTGCGTTTTTTTTATACCCAAAATGGCACTTAGATTTTGCCCAGTTCAGCAGGTGAGATCAGCATCGAACCTAAAAATACAATGAACACCCCGATGAGCTGTAAGAAAAATGGATTTTTGGCATTTTGCCAATACAAAATCAGAAAGACGATGGAAATGGGATAAAACAATAGACAGCCTAGACCCCACAAAATACTGGTTTTAAATGCAGCGATGAGAAAGCCCAGACCGCCAATTAAAATAATGGCAAAGCCTAAATAGAGAATGAACATGTTTATCTCGTATCTTGTTTGAAGTTTTTAAAATGATGCTTTGTTTGGTGCTAATTTTAGCAATATATTTTTTAAATTCAATTATTTGTAATTTTAAAAATACTGAATTTTATTAGTTTAAAAAAAGGCTATGCTTAAATGCATCGCCTTTTTTGTATCGCCCATAATCGCTTAATTAGACATCTTAGTGTGTCGGTGTTTGGTGGTGGGCAATTTGAATTTGATTTAAAATATGATTGCTCATATTTTTCGCCATTTCCTCTTTGGCATAATAAACCTCACCGACATTGTCACGACGAATGACTTCAGCTTCTTCTTTGCTTTCTGCACAAACCAATACTTGGATAGACGGATTCAGCATTTTGGCAATGTCGACAATTTTATGAATATCTAAAATATCCATAGGTGAAATGACCAAAAGGCGTGCGTGTTGAATATGGGCTTGAATTAAAACGCCGGGTTCTGTTGCTACACCAGATACCGCAGCGATGCCTTTTTCCCGTAAGTTTTCCACGATTTCACGGTTTTCTTCAGCAATAACCACTTTAATGTTTTCATTCATTAATTCACGGGTAATGCGACGACCGACTTCACCATGACCAATCAGTACCACCTGATCACGTAGATAATCCTGTGAGACCTCATCCGGCAACATGGCCAATGGGTCACTA
The DNA here is from genome assembly GCF_002018365.1 of Acinetobacter amyesii. Taxonomy (GTDB): domain Bacteria; phylum Pseudomonadota; class Gammaproteobacteria; order Pseudomonadales; family Moraxellaceae; genus Acinetobacter; species Acinetobacter amyesii. The sequence goes on along the minus strand of NZ_MVKX01000003.1, from coordinate 167,464 downwards.
CTACGTTCCAGTAAACGAGCCAAATTCGAGCGCTCACGGATGAGTCGCTGCATAGGCTCGATGGCTGAAAATACAAATGAGTTGAGCGTAATCGAGATTAAAGCACCTGCCAGTATCAGGTTTTGTCCTTCCATAGAAAGGAGGTTTAGAGATACACCTAAAGTCGCCAAAATAAATGAGAACTCACCAATTTGCGCCAAACTTGCCCCAACGGTTAATGCGGTATTGATGGGGTAGCGGAAGAACAACACCAATGCCATTGCAGCTATGGTCTTACCAATCATGATAATACCGACCACAGCTAAGACGTGAAGCGGTTGTTCAATCAAGATCCGTGGATCAAACAGCATGCCGACGGAGACGAAGAACAGGATCGAAAAAATTTCACGAAGCGGAAGCGTTTCTTCTTCTGCACGGTGGCTAAAGTCAGATTCTTTGACTACCATGCCGGCAAAAAATGCGCCCAGTGCCATGGATACACCAAATACCTTGTAGGCACCAAAGGCAATAGACACGGCTGCTGCAACCACAGTGAGCGTGAATAATTCACGTGAGCCTAAGCGTGCAACCACTTGCATAATCATTGGCACTAAGCGTTTACCAATGATCAGCATGAAGGCAATAAAGCCAGCAACTTTGAGTAAAGTTAGACCTAAGGTCAGCCAAATATTTTCATCGGCACTGCCTGCTGTGAGCGGTTGACCGCCAAGCAGTACAGCAGTAGCAGGCAGAAGGACGAGGACCAAAACCATCACCAAGTCTTCAACCAAGAGCCAACCCACGGCAATTTTACCATTGACGGAGTTGAGTAAGCCGCGATCACCTAAGGCTTTGAGTAGAACGACAGTACTTGCACACGACAAACTTAAGCCAAACACTAAGGCTGAGCCCATGCTCCAGCCCCAAAGCATGGAAATTCCCATACCGAGTAAGGTCGCCACTGCAATTTGTAAAATGGCACCGGGAAGGGCAATACGACGGACTTGCATCAAATCATTGAGTGAAAAGTGCATACCCACGCCAAACATCAGGAACATGACACCGAGTTCGGCCAATTGGTTAGCGAGATGAATGTCGCCAACTACCCCAGGTGTGTTTGGGCTAATAATGATACCGGCAATCAGATAGCCGATGAGGGGAGGAAGTCGCAGGCGTGCAGCAATATAGCCAAAAATTAAGGCAAAACCAAAGCCAACAGCAAGTAATATTATGAGTTCTACATCATGAGGCACTAAAAACTCCTTAAGCCTAAGTTAAGGGTAAAAAAGACAAGCACAAAAAGTGCCAAAAAGCATTTTGAAAGTTTAGCAATTCGAATAAAAAAAATGCAAAAAAAAACGACCTAAGCAGGTCGTTTTTTTCAAAAAACTAAAATTATTTGATTTTAGCTTCTTTGAAGATTACGTGTTGACGGATTTTTGGATCAAATTTTTTGATTTCCATTTTTTCCGGCATAGTACGTTTGTTCTTAGTGGTAGTGTAGAAATAACCTGTACCAGCAGAAGAAACTAGGCGAATTTTATCACGCATGTTCGTAGCTCCTTAGATCTTTTGACCTTGAGCACGTAGGTCAGCAACAACCTTTTCGATGCCCAATTTGTCGATAATACGCATACCTTTAGTAGTTAGACGAAGACGTACGAAACGTTTTTCGCTTTCTAACCAAAAACGGTGGTGATGCAGGTTCGGCTCGAACCGGCGTTTAGTTTTGTTGTTGGCGTGTGAGACGTTGTTACCAACGACTGGACGCTTGCCGGTAACTTGGCAAACCTTAGACATGGTGTAACTCCATTGATTTAGCCAACAGCAAATCTGTATGGCCAGTCAAAAAAAACATTGAATTCATTCAAGGGGCGTTTTATATCAAAAATGCGCTTAAAAGACAAGCGATTTTGCATAAAACGAACGATCACCTAGTGTGATCGTTCATGCCTTGATCGTTTATCGAAGAAGTGTCTTCGAAATCAGTTTGTGGATCGGCTTATTGAACGGTGGAAGAATGAATTTCAAACTATAGAGTTTTGGATTCGACATCACCGAGCGTTCATGCGACAAACTGAAGAAACCTTCTGGACCATGATATTTCCCCATACCCGAAGCCCCCACACCGCCAAACGGCAGGTCATCTTGAGCAACATGGGTTAATACCGTGTTTTGTCCGAAATGTCCTGAATGGGTACGTGTTGCGACATAGTCGGCACGTGCCTGATCAAAGTCGAAATAGTATAAAGCAAGTGGACGAGGACGGCTATTAATAAAAGCAATAACCTCGTCAATTTGATCATATTCCATGATCGGAAGGATCGGACCGAAGATTTCATGCTGCATAATTTGCATGTCTGGAGTGACACCCGTTAAAACAGTCGGTGCAATTTTACGTACAGCGTCCACATCTTCATTTTGTGGGTTAAAACTGATGATTTGTGCGCCTTGATCACGCGCATCTTCTAAATAACCTTGTAGGCGGTTGTACTGCTTGTCATTAATAATCGAGGTGTAGTCCTGATTATGGGCAATACTTGGGTACATGGCTTCAACGCACACTTTATAGTGATCTAAAAATTCAGCCGTTTTACCACGAGGCAAGAACACATAGTCAGGTGCAACACAAGTTTGACCTGCATTCCAAAGTTTACCAACAGCAAGACGCTGTGCGACATCTGCAAGGTCAATAGACGGATGAACCAATACAGGTGACTTTCCGCCTAATTCTAAAATCACAGGAACTAAGTTTTCAGACGCTGCCGCCATGACAGTTTTACCGACATTGGTCGAGCCAGTAAAAATCATTTTGTCGAAGGCAAGGTGACTAAACGCATCTGAAATTGGGCCACCACCGTTGACGACTGCGACCAATTCTTGAGGAAATGCTTCTGCGAGAGCTTTTTCTAGCACATCACCGAATGCCGCAGAGGCACTCGAAATTTTGATCATGGCATGGTTGCCCGCAGCCAAAGCACAAATCAGTGGGCCTATAGAAAGAAGCAGAGGGTAGTTCCATGGCGTAATAATGCCGACGACACCAAGCGGTTGATATTGCACCCATGCTTTTGCAGGTTGGTGAATAATTCCGACATGGCGTTTGGATGGTTTCATCCAGTCTGTCAAATGCTTGCTATAATATTTGATGTGTTCCAGACATGTAAGTAACTCACCAATCTTGGTTTCACCAATAGAACGGTTACCATAGTCTTGATTAATTGCATCAGCAAATTGATCTTGATACTTAACTAAGATACGCTTAAGCCGAGCCAAACGGTCAATACGTTCCTTCGCTGTAGGCAATGGGTAACGTAAATACGCTTGTTTCTGCTGTTCCAACATATTGTTGAGATGCTGGTGATCAAAAGAATGTGGTGTCATTGAAGTTGTTTTTGTCTGACTATTCATGTCGCACGACCATATCCAAATTAGCGATTAATTAATTTTTAGAGCAAATACTCTAAATAGTCAAGTTACTTTATGTGTTAGTGTTCTAATGCTTTGAAATAAATGGTTGTTTTAGGATGTCTCACACCAAAACCTTAAAAACGAAAGAACGTATTTTGCAGCTGAGTTTGCAGTTGTTTAATGAGCGTGGCGAGCGTTCAGTGACAACCAATCATATTGCTGCTGAACTGGGAATGAGCCCAGGTAACTTGTATTACCATTTCCGAAATAAAAGTGAAATTATTAAGGAGTTAATGGAGCAATATCAGCATGAAACGCTAGAAATGTTAGCGCTTCCTGATGATCGTCAGCTTGATGCCAATGATAAAATTCGCTATTTCCAAGTGCTAAGTAGTCAATTATGGGCTTATCGCTTTTTACATCGTGATGTTTATCACTTGGTCGAAAATAATGAAGATTTCCGCAAAATGTATCCACGTTTTGCTGGTCAAGTCATGCAACAAGGGCAGAAAATTTATCGTGCCTTTGTTGATGCAGGCTTAATGCAGATGACTGATTCTGAAATTGAGGCCTTAACCATTAACTTGTGGATCGTGCTGACCAACTGGACCAACTTCCTTTATATGTCGGGCCATATTACTGACTCCAACACTTTGGAAGAAAAGTGGGTGTGGCAAGCACTGCGACAAATGGTGTTCTTAGAAGGCGCATATCTACGTGGTGAAAGCCGTGAAACCTATGAGCGACTGCTCGAAACTTTAGGGCCGTCGGACTTATTTGCAAGTCTTTCAAACGCAAAGCATCAGGTTACTGAATAAGACTATTTAGTCTGGCTTTAAAAAGCGTTAGAATACTCGGCTCTTTTTTCAATTTAACTGATTAGTGATATAAACCAACATGAATATGTCGACCGCTAACACAGCACGCTTACTCATTACCTGTGAAGATAAACCAGGGATTGTGCAAGCTGTATCGAGCTTTTTGTATCATCAGGGAGCAAATATTACCGCACTTGATCAATACGCGACTGAAGCTCAAGGGGGGCGATACTTCATGCGTGTTGAGTTCGAATTGGACAATCTACAAAGCCGTAAAGAAAGTCTAACTCAAACATTTGCGAGCAATGTTGCTGAGCGTTACAACATGCACTGGCGTTTAGCTTTAGTCAGTGATGTGAAGAAAGTCGGTATCTTGGTGTCTAAAGTTGACCATGCTTTGCTTGAACTGTTATGGCGTCATGCACGTGGTGGTTTGCCATGTGAAATCACCAAAGTCGTGTCTAATCACGAGGCTTTACGTGAATCTGTAGAAAATTTCGGTATTCCGTTTGAAGTTGTTCCTGTGAACAAAGAAAACAAACGTGAAGCTTATGAGCAAATTGATCAATTGATGCAAGGCAATGATTTATTGGTTCTTGCTCGTTATATGCAAATTTTAGACGAAGAATTTGTTCAAAAATGGGAAATGAAAGTGATCAACATTCACCATTCATTCCTCCCAGCCTTTGTTGGTGCGAACCCATATAAACAAGCGCATGAAAAAGGTGTGAAGTTGATTGGTGCGACAGCGCACTATGTGACTGCTGATCTTGACCAAGGGCCGATTATTGAGCAAGACGTAGAGCGTGTAAGCCACGACTTTACTGTTGAACAATTGCGTGAGTTAGGTCAGGACGTAGAACGTAATGTGCTCGCACGTGCAGTCAAATGGCATCTTGAAGATCGTATTATTGTCGATGGTAATAAAACTGTTGTATTTCAATAAAACGAGATGAATTTTTGAATAAAAGGGCATACTTTAGGTATGCCTTTTTTATATTATGATTAAAAAAAGTCATTAAAACTGACGAATTAATAGTTGCAAATGAAAACACTTCTCATTTATTATTGCCGTACTTTAATTGTGCTAACCGATGAGCATGATTGTATTTTTGACAAAATAAATGCAATCGCTTCTTCAAGGTAACTGAGTTTAATGAGTCAATCTCCCGCTCCAATGATGCAATCACCTAACCCGATGAAAAAGAAAATCATTACTGCGCTTCTTGCTGTTGTGGTAGGGCATATGGGGGTATTGTGGGCGGTCAGCAATATGAAAGCACCAGAACTTAAACCGATCGAAAAAGATCCGATTAAAGTTCGTTTTGTGAAGATTGTTGAAGAGAAGAAACCTGAACCTCCGAAGCCAAAACCAGAACCGAAGAAAGAGCCACCAAAGCCAAAAGAAGTTAAAATTGTAGATAAGCCGTTACCACCACCACCGAAGAAAGTGGAAAAAGTGGAACAGGTGAAAAAGAAAGATGCGCCGAAACCAACTGTTGAAGCGGTCAAAAACGTACCACCAACACCTGTTGTTTCAACTGTGGTGTCTGAAACGAAAGTCGTTCGTGTTGAACCAACACCTCCGGCACCTGTTGCACCACCACCTGCGCCTCCAGCACCACCTGCGCCACCGACACCTAAAACAGTCAGCATTGGTAATGGTGTCAGTTGGATTAAGAAACCGAATGTTCAATTTGAAGATGGTGAATTAAAAGCGTCGTGTACAGTTGAAGTTGCGATTGCAGCAAGTGCTGAAGGTAAAATCGAATCAGCAACGATTAAAAACTCGACTTGTGGCGCTGCTGTGAACCGTAAAGTGACTGCAGCAGTGAAGCGTGCGCGTTTATCCAAATATATTGATAATGGTGTGGCAACTCCGACGCGAGTTGATCAACCATTTAACTTTAAACTTAATTAAGATTCCGGCTAACCCATTAGGAGTTCGAATATGAACTTTTCAGTTTATTGGCAACATGCAGATGCAGTCAGCAAAACACTGTATTTCGTGTTACTTGCAATGTCGATTGCGACTTGGACGATCTTCGTTCTTCGTATTATGGGCACACGTCAGCTCAAGCAAGTGGCGTATAACCACCTTGCAGATGCACTAAGCAAACTGAAAGCGAAATTTGCTCCTTTGGCTTTTGAACAACGTAAGGCTGTGGCTGAACAAGCATTACTACGTCAAATTTCGGTAGAAAAATCCAATGCTGAAAAAGGCGTATCTGTATTGGGTACGATTGCTTCAATTGCACCGTTCGTAGGTTTGTTCGGTACAGTATGGGGTATTTTCCATGCCCTTGTAGCAGTGGGTAAAAGCGGTCAAGCGGGTTTAGCGCAAGTGGCAACTCCAGTCGGTGAAGCTTTGATCATGACCGGTCTTGGTTTGGCTGTGGCGATTCCTGCGGTATTGGCTTATAACATCTGTGTTCGTTTTAACCGTACACTGTCGAATGAATTGCAAGATCAAGCACATGGTTTATTGATTGACACGATGTTGCAACAAGATTCTGCTGCGAAGAAAGAAGACGTGAAAACTGCACAGCAAAGTTTAGCTGGAGGTCAAGCTTAATGGCTTTTCAATTGGGTGAAGACAACGATGCTGGCATGAATGAGATGAACCTCATTCCGCTCATCGATATTATGTTGGTATTGATGATCATCTTCTTGGTGACTGCGACTGTTGCCAACCCATCAATTCCATTAACCTTGCCACAAACGACTGCAGAAGTGATTGATCTGCCGCCTGAAAGCGTAACCATCAGCATTAACTCAGCGGGTGATATCGCTTGGAATGGTGATATTGTCACGCTCGAAGATTTAGAAAGTCGTCTAAATACAGCTGGTCAGCAAGAGCGTAAACCTGCATTGGTATTAAAAGCCGATAAAGAATCACGTTATGACACAGTTGCGCAAGTGATGTCGCGTGCGAGTGGAGCCGGACTCAGCGATATCGCCTTTGCCAGTGATAACTAAGCACTGAGTAAAGATAGCTAAAAAAAAGCGACTGAAATGTCGCTTTTTTTTATGTCTCTATTTTGAAAATAGATGCTGTTTAATTAGATCACTCAGATTTGAGTAGCTCTTGAAATTTGCTACGTAATTTCATGAGTTTAGGTGGTATTGAAAAATTACAGTAGCCTTGGTTTGGGTTACGTGCAAAGAAGTTCTGATGATATTCTTCGGCAGGGTAGAAGGTCGGCATTGGACTGAGTTCAGTCACGATATTGATGCCTTCTGCTTTTAACTCTTCAATACGTTGTTCAGCGATTTGCTTTTGTGAGTCGTCCTGATAGAAAATCACTGAGCGATACTGTGTACCGACATCATTGCCTTGACGGTTCAGCGTAGTGGGATCGTGAGTTGCGAAAAATACATCTAGCAATTGGCTAAAACTGATTTGGCTGTCATCAAAATTGATCTGAATGACTTCTGCATGTTGGGTATTTCCCTCACAGATTTGCTCATAGCTTGGATGCTGAGTAATTCCCCCTGCATAACCACTGACAACTGTTTGCACGCCCTGAAGTTGTAGAAAAACTGCTTCTACACACCAAAAGCATCCACCACCAAATACCGCTTGTTGCATAGTGAAATCCTATCTTGTTCCCTGATGTTTAATATGGGGTTATAGCTAAAAACTGCAATGTACGTCTGTATACTAATCACAAGTTTATGTGCATTAAATGTCTCTGGCATGACTGAACAGTGAATAAAAAAGTCTGCCGAAGCAGACTTTTTAAAATGATTTAACGCGGTTGAACGGCGCTTTCATATTGAATTAATAAATTGCCATGATGGTCTAGCAATTTCAAGGTTTTTCCAAAAACTTGATAATGCGTTACTTTTTCGAGTGCTGCATGGTACTGTCGGTCTAGCCCATTGTTATTAAGACAAGCCATCTGTGTCGCTGCAATCGGGCCAAACGTTATGGTATCTTTGCCAGCATTATAGCCGCCCATGATACGATTACAGCCATCTGCACCTGAGACACGTTTTGAAGCCGCATCGAATTGAATGCTTGGAATATTATGCGCATTGGGTGCTGTTTTGATTGGGGTGTTGCCAATCTGAGTGGCAATCCAAGTACGGTTTTGTAATAGGTTTAAATTTTCAGTTATGGTGTTGTCTTGTGCAGGCATGCTTTCACAGCCTGTCACCACTAAAGTTGAAACCAAAGTTGCAGCAACAAATATTTGTTTTAGCATCGGAATTTCCCCGTGGAAGCATTTCAACTATCTAAGCAAATATCGCACAGATAAGCTAGCCATATTTGTATCAATATTTAAGAATTACAATTGATTGGCGCTTGGATTGGACTGTGAATGCGGCAAACCTTGTCGAATTAACTTCGAATATTGCTCACTGCTCAGTTGCTTAATTTGAGAGACACGGGGGTTAACATGGGCTTTTTGATACCATGTTTTCATATCCCAATTTTGGTCTATGGCATGAAGGTCATGCAAATAATTCGGCAAATAACCCGATGCGAATAAGCGGTAATCGGTTGGAAGCTGATGTTTGGAAACCGCTTGAATCATGTCAAACACCAGTGTTGTACAATTACTGGTGAGCGTGTTGTACCATTTAGGTTGAGTCTGCAGTTCATCGGCTTTATGTAAATATTCAATAAACAGCGCCTGCATTTCAGATTTTGGCATGTTTACGGGGAAGAAATAGACCTGTTCTCCGCGTGTATTGCTGCGGGTATAGATGATATCTTTTTCATCTGATGCAATGAGGCTCAGTTCATATTTACGGAAAAAACCACCAATCGCAGAGAATTCTTCATTTTTCTCTTTGCGAATTTCAATCGAAAACGTCAGCGGTGGTCGGTCAGCAAAATCAAAACTGACCAAGGTATGGGCGATTTGCGGCCCCATCCAATACGAGGTAATAATGTTGACGCCATTGATTTGACTCAAGTCATATTGGCGGGTTTCCCAACGCGGGGTATAGCTGCCATCGGCATGCCAGTCGAAATTACGCACATTGTGCAAGGTGACGAGATTGCCTTGCTTTTCATAATGTAGAATTTCTGCCACTTCAGGATTCCATTCACGATCTTGGCGCGCTTCCATGCCAAAATACCAAAATAGACCACAGATAAAGCCCACTATATAAATCAAGACATCTTTACGACGGCTAAAAAAGTGTTGGGTAATATAGATGCCTAAAATGCTCAGGGCAAAAGCAATCCAGATCCCAATGATAATGCGGCTGCCTAACCAGCCTGCCGGTTGCTGTATCCACAGGGCGGCACAAAGCCAAATCGAAGAACAGAGGACAAACACACTAAATAGGGCATGAAGAATACTTCGCCCTATTTTTTTGAACATTGCTCGTTGGTCACTCTGTTGCATATTTTTCTTTTAGCTTAAGATTTTTCTTTATTTTCGGTAAGTTGCGAACTCAAAAGCAATCCCAGTTTTGTCGTCGATATGTTGTTCTGACGCCACTTTTTGAAAGTCCGCAGGAATTTCAGGATAGAAAATGTCTCCATCAACATTTAAATCGATGTGTGTTAATTCTAGACGATCGGTGATACTAATGGTTTGTTGAAAAATTTCTCCACCGCCAATAATAAAAATAGTATTTGGCTTTTCTGAAGATTTAACATCGTCCATAGAGTTTTTTAAGGCTTCTTCAATTGAATGAGCTACTTTAACACCTTCAAAAGACCAATCGAGATTACGAGTTACAACCCAATTTACACGCTTAGGAAGTGGGCGACCAATTGAGTCAAAATTCTTACGACCTAATATAATCACTCCACCTTGAGTGATTTCTTTAAAGTGCTTTAAATCGGCAGAAATATGCCAAGGAAGATCGTTATCTTTCCCAATACAACGTTGGTTATCCATTGCAACAACATGCACAACCTCTAAATTTTGGAAAGTCATAACGTTAAAATCCAAACCATAAAAAAAGCAATATCCAAATTCGGCTTATTAAAAAGCTGAATTTGGATATTGTAACTATAAAATCTTAAATTAAATAGCTTCTGTCTTTTTTAAGGTAAAATCAATTGTTAATATTGATTTTAACTATTTGAAATTTAATATAAAAATTAAACCGCAACAGGGGCTTTAATCGCAGGATGTGATTCATAACCTACGATTTCAATATCTTCAAATTTAAAATCGAAAAGATCGGTAATTTCAGGATTGAGTTTTAATTGGCACAGACCCATTGGTTCACGTGTCAGTTGCAACTGCGCTTGTTCGAAATGGTTGGCATATAAATGTGTATCCCCACCGGTCCAAACGAAGTCGCCTACACCAAGACCACAAACTTGCGCAATCATGTGTGTTAACAGGGCATAGCTGGCAATGTTAAACGGCACACCAAGGAAAACGTCAGCACTGCGTTGATATAATTGGCAGGATAATTTTCCGTTTTGGACAAAAAATTGGAACAAGGTATGGCATGGTGGCAATGCAACATTACCTGCCTCATTTGGGTTCCAACCAGATACGATTAGACGACGAGAGTTAGGATTGGTTTTGATTTCATTGACCAACCATTTGATTTGGTCAAAACCATCTTGTTCATATAGGCCATCGGCTTTTTTGGTTGCACCGAAATTACGCCATTGATGACCGTAAACAGGACCTAATTCACCGGCAGGACGACCAAAACGCGCAGTTTGTTCTGCTGTAGACCATTCATCCCAAATGGAAACTTTATTGTCTTGCAAATATTGAACATTGGTATCGCCTTTAAGGAACCACAGTAGTTCAATCACGATAGAGCGGAAATGAACTTTTTTGGTGGTGAGTAAAGGGAAACCTTGAGAAAGATCGAAGCGCATTTGATGACCAAATACAGAACGTGTTCCCGTACCCGTACGGTCGCCCTTGTCGCCGCCGTTGTCGAGAATGTGTTGTAAAAGGTCTAAATACTGGCGCATGTCTCTCTCATAATTTGCTAAATTTCTTGTGGCACATATTAGCTTGTTTTGCGTGAGGAAGGAACTGCGATGGGTGCTTGAATATGGTCAGGTTTAAAAAATCAAAAACATACGGTGTTTATTGGGTGATGACCAAATTTTGCAGGCAACAAGCGCTGAATTGTCTGAGTTGAAGACGTCTATTAATAACAATTACATCAAGTGTTAACGAGACAATATGTCTGTTCAATCAAGCATGAGCTTAGAAGACATAAGCTCTATTGTTTATATGTTGAGCTATGTTACATTCGCAGCGTTGAAAAAAACACAGATAAGTTTGATTAAAAAATACACGTGATTTTTCTCATTATGAAGAGGTGATTTTGAACTACTATTTTTGATTAAGAGTTTGATATAAAAAATAAATCTATTTGAATTAAAAATAGACGGTCGTATTTAAATGTGAAGATTTGTTTAAGAAATCTTACATTTTTTACATGAAAAAACATGATTTACGCGGTACTATCACCCTCGTTAAAATTTTTGAATGCCTAAATACAGGCGGGAGTGTGGGTTAAAGAATGGCTTATGATCACAATGTAAACTTGAGTGAAGTGCATGCTCCAGTTCAGGCAAATATCATAATTCGTTCTCAGGCGAGTAAAAATACGGGCAAGTCCAATACCACTCAAAAAGCAGCGACTAAAAATGTGGTATCCCGAAATGGTCAGCGTATCGATATCGATCGTTTGACTGGATTTTTACAAGGCATTACCCGCCAAAGCAGTACTCAGAAATGTGCCCGCAGTGTTCGTCTAGCACTTGAGTCCGCTGGGGCACGTTTTAACGGTCACCCCGTTGCCGCAGCAGATTGGGGCAGCACATTACAAAAAATTGGTTATCAAAAAATTAATTTAGCGTTTGATCGACCTAAGAAAGGCGATATTTATATTATCGACCGCAATCAAAGTAGTCGTTATGGTCATATCGCAGCATATTCAGGTAAGGATTGGGTGTCTGATTATCGTCAAGCGGGTTATGCGGTCTATCGAACTCCAAATGTGAAGTATAGCTATTATCGCTTAGCAGATTAGCAGCCCGTGGCTGCAAAAAAGGTTAGTCTTCAAACCTTTTTGCACGTTGACTGTAGATCGAGACGATAAATAATCCAATTGCAGTAAAGCCCACACATTGCAGTGCTAAAATCCAGCGCTGCTCATTGGGTAGAAAATAAATTAAGCACACTAAACATAAAATTGGCAAAGTAGCCAAACCGCATTTTAATGACGGAGACAGTGTTTTTAGTTTGTCTTGTCTGAGCTTATAAAGCAGATCAATCATCATACCAATGGCTAAACTGAAGCCCGCAAAGCGGGGATCTAGTTGTTTTTGTTCAGCGCATAGAAAAATAAGCACACAGGTACTGATACAAATGATGAGCTTGATTTGTCGGTTACAGCGCTCAGAGTACCAAAAAGTCAGCATTTAAACTTTACCTTGGGGCGAAGTGTTCTCGTTTTTATTCAGCAGTGAAATCGGGGAGAGCAGGCAGATTGCCAAAGCCATAAAGCCAATGCCTTGAGCACCTGGAATCAGAATTTCACCCTTATTCATGTTGATAAAAACCAATGCCAACAGCAGTGCAATCGGAATCCACGTCAATAAACGATAGAGCAAACCTGTTGGGTTTTTTGCTGCAAAATGAATCTTGCAATAACGACAAATCAGGAAAATCACGCCTGTACCCATGAACATCAGAATGGCTTGAAGTGTTAGGGGTTCCATCCAATACAAAACACCCGTCAGTACGGCCATCGCAATAAAAAACAGGATTTTTTTAAGTACAGAAACGCTGGGGTTAAACCAAAATTCAAGCATGGATCGATAGTTTAAAAATAAGCTGAATAAACTTTAGCACAGATCAGTTGTCTAGTTCAGTCACTTCATGTGCAGTAAATGCGTATGAAGGAATAAATTTCAGCGCATAAAAAAGCGAGGCTTAAACCTCGCTTGCTTAAAGACATTTAGAAAAAATTAATGATTTTTTTGTGGACCCCAGTCATAGATTTTTTTCTGGTAGGCATACCACATCATCCATAGGCCAATCAGAATCATCGGAACTGTCAGGAACTGACCTTTACTCATCCATCCAATGAACAGTTGACCATTGTCCGGCTCACGGAAGAATTCAACAGTGAAGCGTGCGATACCATATCCGATGAGAAACAATGCTGAAACGGCATAACGTGGACGAGGTTTTGAACTAAACCACCACAGCACAATAAACAGAATCAAACCTTCACAGAGGGCTTGATAAAGCTGCGACGGATGGCGCACCAACTGAAGTGGATCGGTTGGGAAGATCATACCGAAAGCAAAATTAGGGTCAGTCACTGCACGGCCATACAGTTCGCCACCAATAAAGTTACCAATACGACCAAACATCAAGCCTGTCGGAACGCAGGGTGCAATAAAGTCGAGGGTTTGAAACCAGGTCATTTTATATTTTTTGCACCACAGTAACATGGCAATCATGACACCAAGGAAACCTCCATGGAAGCTCATGCCGCCTGTCCAAACTTGGAACAGCCACAGTGGGTTGGCAAGGAACTGATCGAAACCATAAAAGAAGACATAGCCAAAGCGTCCACCAATCACGACACCCAATGCACCGTAGAAAATCAGGTCAGAGACCATTTCTGCGTTCCAGCCGTCACGTTGTTTTGCACGGTAGGTTGCCAAGCCCCATGCAAATAAAAAGGCCAATAAATACATCAGACCATACCAGTGAACTTGTAGTGGCCCCAGTGATATCGCCACAGGGTCGATATTTGGATATGTCAGCATTGCTGTTCCTTGTCATTATGTTTTGCACAGATTTTAGCTGAATGTGCTGAAAAATGTTGTACATTCAATGTGTAAAGATATTGAGAGTTGAATATGTGCATTGTGGCTTTTGCTTGGCAGGTCTTGGATGACATGCCACTCTGCCTGATTTCGAATCGTGATGAGTTTTATCATCGACCGACGGCAGGCCTAAAACAATGGGTGGATAGTCCAATTATTGCAGGGCAGGACTTACAGTCTGGTGGAACATGGATGGGGATTACCGCTCAAGGGCGTTGGGCGATTGTGACCAATTTTCGTGATGGTCGTGATCAGACCACATATCCCACTTCACGTGGCGCTTTGATTCAGCAATTTTTAGAATCTGAGCAAACGCCCATTCGTTTTGCGCAAGTACTTGAACAAATCCAATGTAATTATGCCGGCTTTAATTTATTCGTTGGCGACGCTACTCAAGCCGTTTATATGAGTAATCGCGGCGAAGCACCACAAGTCTTAGCCAAAGGGGTGTATGTCACATCCAATGGTTTAATGTCTGAACATTGGGAAAAGACCCGACATTTACGCAAACGTTTCACGCAAGAATTTTTACCGATGCTACAAAGCCAGCAACCACAGGCGGACATAGAAGCTGCTGCGTGGGATATTTTGGAAGATGAACGTAAAATCATTCCAGCATTGTTACCCAATACTGGGATTCAGACAGAAATGGAACATTTGCTGTCTTCAACCTTTATTCAAAGTCCGGTGTATGGCACACGTTGTTCAAATTTATTGTGTATGCGGGATTCGCAGTGGCATTGGCAGGAAAAACAGCAGCAGGGTGAGCAACAAGGACAGATCACCCAGATTGAATTGCATTTAAAGCCATAAAAAAAGCCGACTCATCGTCGGCTTATTTTTGAGAGGTGTTTTATGCGGTTTTTTGTGTTGGCTGAGCTTGTTCTACCGCTTCGCCAGCAATCACACCACCATCTTTACGGGTGATGACAACGGTCGCTGAGCGAGGGCGAGAAGTCGCTGCTGCATTGGTTTGTGATGCAGGCCAGTGGCTAGTCGGCTCAGCATAGGATGCTGAATCTTCACCGGGATGTTGCACATTGATAAAAATCGCTTTGTAGTCAGGTGTCATCGTCACACCTGTGATTTCACATTCTTTAGGTCCAGTCAGGAAGCGACGTAAGTTTTCATCATTCAGTTTTGCACCCACAATGGTTTCTTGACCCGATGAAGTCGTGGCTTTTGTACCGTCACCGACTTGACCCGGAAGCGCAGCAAGCATCATACAGTTGGTGGTATCGGTATAAGCACCGTCATCGGTTTGAATCCATAACACACCACGTGGGTCGAACCACATCCCATCGGGTGAAGACAAGTCGTTGTTGTCATTTAAACCGGATAAATTAATGTTGCTCGCCATTTTTGCTTCAGCACCAAACAGGTAAATATCCCAAGTAAAGCTGAGCGCTGTGGTTGTATCACCGTCTTCACGGAAACGGATAATATGACCGTTGACGTTGCCTTTACCACCTTCAGGGTCGGTGTAGTTACGTGGGTTGGCTGCATCAAGTGCATGCGTCGTACCACGGTTCGAGTTATTGGTGAGGGTCACATAGACTTCACCATTGTCTGGATGCACAGCGACCCATTCAGGACGGTCCATTTTGGTAGCACCGACAGCATCTGCGGCAAGACGTGCGAAGGTCAGAACATCTGCTTGTGAACTAAACGGATACACGCTGTTGCTTTGGTTTAAACCATTGACGTTATAGCTCAATTCAATCCATTGACCTTTGCCGTCATTGTTAAATTTGGCAACGTATAACTTACCGTTGTTCATGTATTTGTCACCTGCAGCATAGCCACCGTTGACATCTTTTTTATTCCATTTTTGGTCGGATACAAATTTATAGATGTATTCGCCGCGTGAGTCATCACCCATGTAAAATGCGAGGTTGTCATCTTCACGTAAGCGACTTGCACGGCAGTCTTCATGTGCAAAGCGACCCAGTGCTGTACGTTTTACGGGGTTTTCACGACGGTCAAATGGATCGATTTCGACAATCCAACCAAAGGTGTTTGGACCATTACGATAATCTTCTGCTGCCTGAGTACCGGTAACATTCGCTGACCAACGGTCATATAAATCTTGTGACTCATTACTTCCAATCGCCGTTTCCCAACCATAGCGTGAGTTTGCACCCGCTTTTAGGCCATAACGGTTGAGTGCCACAATTTCAGCAGGACTACGTTTGGCATCATCTTCTTTTGCACGAGCGAAGTAACCGATGAAGTTTTCTTCTGTCGTCAGGTACGTGCCCCAAGGGGTATAGCCATTACCGCAGTTGTTGTGTGTACCACGGGTTTGTTGGCTATTGGCTGAAAACTTCGTGCTGACTAAGCTTGAGCCTGCAACAGGGCCTTTAAAGTCCATTACGGTCGATGCTGTGATACGACGGTTAAATGGAGAGTTTTGTACCAGTTTGACGGCTTGAGTCTTGCTGTCTTTTTCAATTTGAATGATAGAAACACCGTGTGCATTGACTTCACGGATGACTTCATCTTCAGGGCGACGGCCTTCTACTTTGGTTGGGCCTTGTGGGTGCAAGAAGGTTGGATTGATGTATTCATGGTTCATCACCAACAAACCTTGGTCTGACTGCTTGGCATCATAACGTCCAGAGGTGGTATTTAAACCAAAGAAGCTCATACCGTCATGGCAGTCACCAGAGCGGAATTGGAAGCTCGGGCCAGAAGGAACATTGTTATCATCCCACGCTGGGTATGCAGGGTTAATCGAGTCACCCATCGCATATAGTACATGCGCTTGATAGCCTTCAGGAACAGTCACAATATCGTCTAAATTCTTTTTCACTGGTGTGAAATTGAACTTGGTCGGTTTTTGATTTGGATCGGTAACTGGTGGTTTGGTATTGCTATTTGAATCTGAGTCATTGTCATCATTACACCCCGTTAATGAAGATGCCAATGCAAGTGCGACTGCACCACTCGCAGTCTTGGTAATCAAGCTACGACGGCTGATGCGCTGTTCTAAAATGTCACGAAAATGAAGGTTATCCGAAGTGTTGTTATCAAGTTCTTGATCTTCGTTATATGGCATGTTTGTCATGAATTTAAATCCTGGCAAAGGTGTGCTGGGTAAAAGTTGATCACATAAAACTATCGATAAAATATGACAATGCTTTGAAGCTAATGTTGCAAACTGATGAAATAGGCGTTTAGATTTCGCTGCATGAAAATTGCAAAACATTAAATGGACGCATAAAAAAAGAGGCTATCTCAGCCTCTTAGGTGTAAAACTCACCAAAATTGTCGAAACATCAGTCTATTTAAGTTGTAGATGCACGTCGTTTTTCAATCAGCTTGCCAAAGAATAAACCCAGCTCGAACAGCATCCACATAGGAATGGCCAACATGACCATCGAAAGTGCATCGGGTGGAGTGGCAAACATGGCGACAAAAAAACAGCCAACGATAATAAAACGACGCTTCTCCACCAAGGTTTGAGTAGACACCACCCCGATCAAAATCAAAATTAACGTGATGATTGGAATTTCAAAGGTCAGTCCAAACACCAAAAAAAGCTTTAAGCAGAAACTTAAATAACTATTGATGTCCGTCATTGGGGCGACCGTTTCAGGGGAAACACTCATAAAAAAATGCAGGATGGATGGCAGGGCAACCCAATAGGCAAAGGCAATTCCGGCATAGAAGAGGACGATACTGCCGAATAATAAGGGCATCGCCAAATGCCGCTCTTTTTCATACAGTGCAGGTTTGATGAAGGCCCAAAGTTGATAAATCACGAAGGGCATCGCGAGCATAAGCGCGACAAAGAAATTCAACTTGAACGGCGCCATAAAAGTGGCGGTCACATCCGTTGCGATCATGGATGAGGTCATCGGCAACTGCGCACGCAGTGGCTCTGACATCAGTTGATAGCTTTGATTGGCAAAGGGCAATAAACAAAAGAACAGAATCAAAATAAGTCCTGTAATTTTGATCAAATGCCGACGCAAAATCACCAAATGTTTGGTGATCGGCATTTCTTCCAAATCAGGCACAGTGTTCTGTGAATTATTTAATGAAAGATCTGTCATACGGCCACCTGATATTCTGCTAATGCATCGGTCGAACTTAATGTAGGAGCTTGGTCTGTTTTAATCTCGTGCTTTTTTTTCATTTGGGGTGTAGCCACGGCAAAGATCGTGCTCTGACCACGTTCGATGTACTGATAACGTGGGGATAAATTTTTATTGTCAGGTAGGACGGCTTCTTGTTGTTTTTGCGCGGTCTGTTCTATGGGGTGTTGCGTTTGTTGCAATTCATTCATCTGCGCCTGCATACGAGCTTCGAGCTGTTGAATACGTTGCATTTCTTTTTGCATTTCTTCACGAAGTTCGGACATGCGAAGCTCACGATCAATATCTGTTTGAACGTTACTGATCAGTCGTTTAACTTTCCCGTACCATTTACCTGCAAAGCGGATACCTTCAGGCAGTTTTTCTGGGCCGAGTACGATCAGCGCAATAATGCTGAACACCAGTAATTCGCTAATACCAATATTAAGCATTATGATAACTCCTTAGCTTTGAACTGAGGAATTGGTTTTATTTTGAGCTTCATGCTCTAGTGTGCGAGGCTCATTAAGCTGTGTGTTTGCTGCGTCTTCATCACGCATCGATTTTTTGAAATCTTTGACCGCGCCGCCGACATCTTTGCCCAAGTTTTTTAGTTTTGATGTACCAAAGAGTAAAATCACCACAATTGCAAAAATCAGTACATGCCAAATCGATAGTCCAGCCATCTTGTTATCCTCTTGTTGGTCTGCACAACATTTCAGCAGTTGTAGATGACAGTGAAGTGACCAAGATGTTGCAGTTTAAAGACAGCCGCGAAGCTTATGTTCAGTGTTACTATGCATGGATTGAGCTGTGAGGGTGGTGTAGTGGCGTTTCTTCTTCCGATATTGGGTTTTTTAAGTGGCCTCGGATTGGCATCATTATCAGGAACCGCATCGCTCAAATCGATTTTCTCTAGCTTACTTGCACGCTGTTTTATTCCAGCGGTGATCATCTACAACATGGTGTTCTATCAAACAGGCAGTTTAGCGCTCATGCTGTTTAGCTTTAGTGTTGCCGTGCTGATGTTTTATTTATTTCGCTGGCTGTTAAAAGATAGTTTACGCGCCTTGTGTGTCAGTTATTTGAACTTGGCTTGGCTGGGTTTTCCTTTTGCCTTAGCTCTGTTTGGCCCTGAAATTAGTGCAGCGATGGTGGCTCTGTATGTCGGTGGCTCTATCTTTGGCAATATGTGGGCCGTGACAGCCGTCAGTTCAGCCCAACTCCCATGGTCGAGCGTGATTCAAAAAGTAGCGATGTCACCGCCTGTATTTGCCTTGATGATTGCAGGTGTCTGTCGAATAGTTGGACTGCAGCATTTAGAAGAACATCAGATCTTAGATTGGCTCTATCAGGCTGCAAAAGTTGGAATGAGTTTTACAGGGATGTGTGTCTTAGGCATGTGGCTGCGCCAAACTAAGGTACAGTGGCGTGATTTGATTAATAGTAGTCGTATTTATGCGATGAAACTCACCGTCGGTGCGGTGATCTGTAGTTTGAGTTATGCCTTTCTACCGATTCCTCAGATCGAGAAATATATTGGGGTGATGTTCATGCTGTTCTGCTTACCCCCTGCAGCCAATATTGTGGCTTTAGAAACGCATTATCAAGGAACAGGCACTTCGGCGCGTTATATTGCTTCAGGCACGATTATGAGCTGCATCGTCGTCAGTTTTTATGGGTTAATTTTGCATCTTTTTTCGCTTTAAAATGAAAAGTTAATTATAAATGCCCAAAACAGTGATTACTTCAGCTGTTTGCGAATCTGCCAATCACGCACGAGGGCATATATCATCGCGATACCTATCAGGCCTGGAAATCCAATCTGACCTTGTGACAGATTAAGCATGATCGACAGTATGATCAACACTGCAAAAATAGCGTAAGTGGCACGAAAGCCCGAGGTAAGCGGGTAGGTCAGTTGCGCATGGCAATGAGGGCAGCTTATTTTTTGAAAACCAAGAAAAGAGCGTGTCGGGATTTCAGTTGAAGTGTGATGGCATGCGTTGCATATGATCTGTATCGGTTGAAGTGCCATAATTATTCTATTTTTATTCAGGGATTGGAGTTAATCTTTGGCATTAAGATTAACTCCAATTTAACTTATTTCAAACTTGCTTTAAATAATTTCATCGCTTGACCACGATGGCTGATTTTATTTTTTTCTTCTTTTGATAATTCAGCACTAGAAACGTTCAGTTCTGGTAGCCAAAACAGTGGGTCATAGCCAAAGCCATTTTCACCACGTGCTGCTTCCATCACTTCACCCCTCCAAACCCCTTGGAAAATTTGTGGGAGTGGGTCTTCTGCATGTTGGACCAAAGCCAAGACACATACAAACATCCCTTCAATGGCATCACCCTCTTTACGGAGCGGTTTGAGGTCAGCAAGCAACTTGGTATTGTTAGCGGCATCATTGCCATGTTCACCTGCATAGCGCGCAGAGTAAATCCCCGGTGCGCCACCAAGCACAGGTACGCAAATGCCAGAATCATCTGCAATGGCTGGCTTGCCTGAAATTTTCGACGCATGACGCGCTTTGATAATGGCATTTTCAACAAAGCTTAGGCCGTCTTCGATGGCATCTTCTATGTTCAATTGACCTTGAGGAATCACTTCAACAGGAAGATTAAGCTCGGCAAACATTTTTTCAAATTCTGCAATTTTGCCTTTGTTATTACTTGCAAGCACCAAAGTACCTTGAGATAACCAATCAGTTGAAGCCATGTGAATATTCACCATAAAACAAGATTTGAGGCTATTTTAACAAGATGCTGTGGCTGACAGGCAATAAAAAAGCACCCGAAGGTGCTTTTTAAGATTCAAAAACTTATTGTGCTTGAATCCATTTGTCTGCACGGTCACGTGCTTGACGAATTTGGTCTTGGCTTAAGTTGGCTGCCAATGCCGTTTTCTTACCTTCAGACAAGCTAATCACTTTGTTGTCGAGCATGCCATCACGGGTAGAAAGCTCATACCATTGGTATGCACCCATGTAGTTTTTCTTTTGCTCTTCCATCATGGCTAAGTTAAAGCTTGCGCGGTTATCACCACGGCTGGCTGCTTTTTCGAAATATTGACGAGCAAGCGCTTCATCTTTTTTAGTCCCAATGCCATCAGCGAGCATACGCCCCACATTGAGCTGAGCCGCAGATAAACCTTGATCGGCAGCAGCTTTGTACCATGCAAAAGCTTGACGTTCATCTTTGGCAACGTCTTTACCTTGTTGATATTTAGTGCCTAAGTAAAACTGAGCACCGGGCTGACCTGCTTTAGCAGCTTTACTTAAGCTGTGAATATCCATAATTGAATATTGTGCAGCTTGGCTAGAAACTGAAGATGATGGAGCAACATAATCCGCATGGGCTTGTATGCTAAAAAGTCCAATCAGTAGCGTCGTGCTTAATAATAATTTTTTCATAGAGCGCTCACTCGATAAATTGCGACTTCACCAAATAGATTTGGGAGACGTTTACTCAGTAAACTGTCTTGTTGATCCCCATTCACGGCAAGTCGGTTAATAATCCGGATGTTATTTTCAGCACACAGCGCTTCAAAATCACGGAAAGTACATAAATGAATATTGGGCGTGTTATACCACATATAGGGTAACGCGTCTGAAACAGGCATCATTCCTTTTAACGCAAGAAAAGAACGAGTCTTCCAATGTGCAAAGTTTGGAAAGGTGATAATGGCCTGTTTCCCCACACGCACCATGTCTCTTAAGAGAACGTCTGGTGCATCTACAGCTTGCAAGGCTTGTGCCATAACCACATAGTCAAAAGACTGGTCGGCAAAGCGACTTAAACCTAAGTTCAAGTCCTGTTGGATGATATTTAACCCGCGACTGACTGCAATTGCAATCTTTTCTTGATCAATTTCTAAGCCATATGCACGAATATTGTGCTTTTTGCTCATATGTGCAAGCAGTTCACCGTCACCACACCCTAAATCGAGGACGCTTGAATCTGGTTTAATCCAACGTTCAGCCAGTTGATGATCAATACGCATTAGTTGGTCTCCTTCGGTGTTTCTTGCAGGTGTTTTACACCGCCTAGGAATGCACGTAAGCTTTTCACATATAACGGAATCGGGAACAAGAAAGAGTCATGACCTTGTTCAGCATCAATATCCACATAGCTCACAGGCTTATGATTGCTAATTAATGCATCTACAATTTCTTGCGAACGAGCAGGGGTAAAACGCCAGTCCGTTGTAAATGAAACAACTAAAAATTGACACTTGGTTTTAGACATCGCGGTTTTTAATGATTGCTCATATTCACGTGATGGATCGAAATAATCTAAAGCCTTAGTCATGATCAAATAGGTATTGGCATCAAAGTTACGGCTGAATTGCTCACCTTGATAACGCAAATAACTTTCGACTTGGAATTCAACGTCAAAGCCATACATAAATTTACCAGACTTTAAGTCACGGCCAAATTTTTGTTTCATGGCTTCTTCAGAGAGGTAAGTGATATGACCGACCATACGGGCCAAGATCAAACCACGCTTAGGATAACTGTCATTTTCTAAATAACGACCATCATGGAAGTCTGGGTCAGACAAAATCGACTGACGCGCCACTTCGTTAAAGGCAATGTTTTGCGCAGACAGTTTTGGTGTGCTGGCAATAATCACGCATTTTTGCAAACGATCTGGATAGTCCACAGACCATTGTAGAGCTTGCATACCGCCTAAAGAGCCGCCAATCACCGCATACCACTGCTGAATCTCTAAACGGTCAGACAACATGGCTTGGGTTTTGACCCAGTCACGGACAGTCACTAATGGGAAATCAGGACCATAAGGGCGATTGTCATTTTCAGGATTTGGAGAGGTCGGTCCAGTAGAACCGCTACAGCCGCCAATATTATTTAGTGCTACGACAAAGAATTTTGACGTATCAATGGCTTTGCCTGGTCCAATACATGCGTCCCACCAACCCGGTTTACGGTCATCTTCATGATGATAACCTGCTGCATGGTGATGGCCTGACAGTGCATGACAAATCAAAATTGCATTGGATTTGTCTGCATTCAGTTCGCCATAAGTTTCAACGATGAGCTCAAAACGTGGGAGTATGCGATCGCATTCGAGCTCTAACGGCTCTTCAAAAATAAACTTTTGTGGGGTAACTAAGCCCACTGAGTCAGCTGGAAAAGACACAGGAATAATTCGCCTTAAATCTTTAGTATGAATAATAAAAGGATACCACTTGAGGGTATCCTTCTAAAGTCATTTTATTGCTATTTGATATTTATAGCATTGAATTAGACTGCAGCAGCAATCACTTGTTCAGTACTCAAAACACCTTGTTCAATTAAACGGTTAGTGCTGGCAATAATCGCTTCGATGGATGCAGTCACGATGTTGTCATGTACACCTGCACCGAATGCAGACTTACCTGTACCTTTCACTTGAAGCTCAATTAAAGCCAATGCTTTGGCATGCGCACCGGAACTGATGCTACGTTCTTCATAGTTCAAGACATCAATCGGCAACTGCAATGCATTTAAGATAGCTGAGATTGGACCGTTGCCTTCTCCGCGCAATTGCTGGATCTCACCGTTCACTTCGACATCAAGCTCAATGACTTGTTTGCCATTTTCATCATGTAAGCGGTAGTTTTTCGCCGCATAATGCGTATCTTTGGCAGATACATACGTGTCTTTAAACAATGACCAGATTGCTTGTGCAGAAATCTCGGTGCCGTCTTCATCTGTTTTTTGCTGTACGATTTGCGAGAACTCAATTTGAATACGACGAGGCAACACCACGTTGTAATTTGATTCTAACAAGTACGCAATACCGCCTTTACCAGACTGTGAGTTGACGCGAATCACGGCATCATAGTCGCGGCCCAAGTCTTTAGGGTCGATTGGCAAATAAGGCATATCCCACATTTCTTCGTTCTTTTGGAACTCGAAACCTTTTTTAATCGCATCTTGGTGTGAACCAGAGAACGCGGTGAAGACCAAATCACCAGCATACGGATGACGAGGGTGTACCGGTAAGCCTGTACATTCTTCAATGGTTGAAATGATTTCGTTAATGTTTGAGAAATCTAAGTTTGGTGCAACACCTTGGGTATACATGTTCAATGCAATGGCTGCAACGTCCACGTTACCTGTACGTTCACCGTTACCAAACACACAACCTTCGACGCGGTCAGCACCGGCCATAATCGCCAACTCTGAAGCGGCAATACCACAGCCACGGTCGTTATGACAGTGTACAGAAATGATCACACCGTCACGGCGCTGAATATTACGGTGCATCCATTCCACTTGGTCTGCATAGACGTTTGGACCAGAAACTTCAACCGTTGCAGGCAAGTTTAAAATCACTTTGTTCTCTGGAGATGCTTCCCAAATTTCAGTGACAGCATCACAGACATCTTTAGCGACTTCTAATTCTGTTGCAGTAAAACACTCTGGACTGTATTGGAATACAAATTCAGTTTCAGGCTGTTTTGCAGCGTATTCTTTGACTTTCGTTGCAGCATTAATCGCTAATTGTTTTGCACCAGCAACGTCAACATTCAACACTTTATTGCGGAAGGTTGGAGAATTTGAGTTGTAGATATGCACGATGGCACGTTTAGCACCTTGTAATGATTCAAATGTACGTTGAATCAAATGATCACGTGCTTGAACCAAAACTTCGATGTACACATCATCAGGAATATGACCGCCTTCGATCAACAAACGCGTGAAATCAAAGTCGATTTGTGATGCAGAAGGGAAGCCGATTTCAATGTGTTTGAAACCAATTTTCACAAGCATTTGGAACATTTTGAACTTTTGTTCAATGTTCATTGGCTCGAAGATCGCTTGGTTACCGTCACGAAGGTCGGTACTCATCCAGATCGGCGCTTTATTGATTTCGTTATTTGGCCATTGACGGTCTGGTAAGTCTACACGTTGGTACATGCGACGGTATTTTTTGCTTGGATCTGCCAACATCATGTGAAAACTCCTTATAGCACCGTGGATAAATGTCGTGGATAAACGGCAAGGTACTACTTATATAGATTGTGTCTATTCTAGCAATTTACAAGTTTAATTTCGGAGTCTTTAGTCGAAAGTCGAAATAAATCCGTAAAGATTCACATGACTTAGCTTTACCGTAAGCTCGTAAATGTATAACTAAATATTAGTCCATATATTCCGGAAATAATTTCCTATTTTTGCGTCAAGATGCCATTTCTGGAAAATATTTTTCTATAAAATTAGCTTTTTTGAAAAATATAATCTTTATTAATCTCATCGACGGTGGCTGTTCCCATCAATGCCATCGTAATCTCAAATTCTTCTTTCAGTATTTTGAGTACATGGGCAACGCCTAAAGCGCCCGCTGTCGCTAAACCATAAATGCAGGGACGTCCAACTAATACGGCAGACGCACCCAAGGCTATCGCTTTAAACACATCTGAACCACGACGAATACCACCATCATATAAAACTGGGAAATCCGTAGGCACAACGTTTTTAATCAGTTCTAAGGCGGTGAGAGGGGAAATGCAACCATCCAGTACGCGCCCTCCATGATTCGACACAATAATGCCTTGTACACCGTGTTGCAGGGCAAGTTCAGCATCATGTGGACTGACAATGCCCTTTAAAATAATCGGTAAAGATGTGTTTTGACTGAGCCAAAGGATATCCGCCCATGTCGGTGCGATTTTCATCAGACCGTTAAATACGGGATGATCGCTATCGTTGAGCTCAGGCAATGGGATATGTGCAGGGGTATGTGGATGCTGCATGCCTTCAGGCAAATGAAAAAACACTCGACGTTCACGGTCACGAATCCCTGTATGCGGGGAATCAATGGTTACTACAATTGCTGTATAAGCATGTTCTTCTGCCATCTTGACCAGCGATAAAGACTTTTCGCGCTCACCTTGCCAATACAATTGGAACCATTTGAATGGATTGTCCTGCTTTAACTCACGCATATCTGTATTGGTAAACGTGCTGAGGATCATATTGCTGCCAAGGACTTCGGCGGCGAGGGCTGTTGCAGCTTCGGCATCAGGATGAAATTGTTGTTGATGACCTATCGGGGCAACAAAGATAGGATGCGGGAAACGTTGCCCTAAGATTTCGATTTGCGTATGACCTTGAGTTAGATCTTTCAGCATACGTGGTAGCAGTTGTATCTGTTCAAACTGAGACAAATTGCCACGGACACTGTGTTCATCCATAGAACCACCTTGAAGGTATTGCCACACCATCTGAGAAAGGTGCAGTTCAGCCTGTTTTTCGTAATCTGCAATGGTTTGTAAATGAGCTGGAATCTGAGTGAGTGGCGCTAAAATGTTGTGATCAGTCATTGTCTATTTGTCCATGTTTAATGGCCTTGAGCTTTAAATTTCGGCCCATTTGCGGATGAGGTTGTGATACAGACTAGTCAACTTGACGACTTCACTATGTGCATCACCCAATTGCATACGCAAATTTTGAATGCTTTGATCGAGATTAAATAACATGTGACGCTCAGCATCTTCACGGATCATGCTTTGCAACCAAAAAAATGACGCAATACGACAGCCTGAAGTCACAGGAGTAACTTCATGCACACTGGTAGATGGATACAAAATCAAATCTCCGGCAGGGAGTTTCACTTCGTGGTAGCCATAGGTGTCTTCTACCACAAGTTCACCACCTTCATATTCTTCGGGTTCACTTAGAAAAATCGTGCAGGACAAATCGGTCCGAATTTTTTGATTGCTGTCGGGCATCCAGCGAATGGCATTGTCGACATGGAAACCAAACGTTTCACCATTTTCATAGCGGTTAAAATAGGGCGGCAAGATATTGAGGGGTAGGGCTGCCGATGTAAAAAGTGCGTGTTGTGACAATTCATGCAGAATAATGTCACCTAAATGCTGTGTTAATGGATGGTCTATATCTAGCTGTTGGTTATTTTTAACATTTTTAGACAGTGAGCCCGTAGTTTTTTGACCATTAATCCATTCTACTTTTTGCATTTCTGTGCGGAAGTAGTTGACCTGTTCTTTACTCAATACATTTGGAATATGGTGAATCACGGTCTGACCTTTTGAAATGTAATGTTTGTGTTTCGATCATATACAAAAATAGCCTCGAAGCGAGGCTATTTGAGTCAATACCATAAATTATTTATGGTATTTATTTTTTCTTAGTATTTGAAGTTTACAGACAGAACTGCGCTGCGGCCTTCTGCTTCAGTTGCATAGTGTGAAGCATACGCTTTAGTGAAATAACGTTCATCAGAAAGATTGTTTACGTTTAATTGTAAATCAACATTTTTGTTTACGTTATAACGTGCCATCGCGTCGTAGCGTACATAACCTGGAACAAATTTAGTATTTGCAGCATCGCCATAGACTTTATCCATAGCAATTGCACCAGCACCTAAAGTTAGCTGTGGTAAAACTTGGTAAGTCGTCCAAAGTGTTGCAGAGTTTTTAGCTACGTTTTGAACTTGATTACCATTATTTGCGCTTGGAGAATATGAACCATCAGTATTTTTGGTAAATCCTGCGTCAACAAGTTCGCTGTCTAAATAAGTGTAACCTAGAGATACAGCCCATTTATCAGTAATGTTACCGTTCGCACCAAGCTCGATACCATCTACACGAGTTTCACCAATGTTTTGAGTATTACCTGAACTGTCAGTTGCTCGAGTATTGGTTTTTTCTGTGCGGAAAACTGCAGCTGTTAAGTTGATTTTCTTATCCAATAGGTCCCATTTTGTACCTAATTCATAAGTCTTAACTTCTTCAGGATCTAAGTTGTTAAGTGTAGCGCTAATTGCTTCCGATCCATCACCTAAGTCAACGCCCACAGGGTTGGTTGATGTAGCATAGCTTGCGTAGATCGCGCCATTTTCAGTTGGTTTATACGTAACACCAGCTTGATAGTTAAAGAAGTCATTATCACCGTCATTTTTCACTTTCACGTTTGTCGCGTGAGTCAGCATTTCGGTTTCAAACTTGTCCCAACGAATACCTAAATCAATTAACCATTTTGGTGTAATTTCAATATTGTCTAAGAAATACACAGAAGTGTTTTCAGATTCAGTCGTTGTTGTCTTTTTATTTGCTGTGGTTGTACCAAGCCAAGGATCTTTGGAATTAGGATTAAACGCAGAAGTACACCAGTACTCACTTGAAACAGCTGTTTGGCCATTACAACCGCCACTTGAACCAACACCGCCACCTGTTTGACCTTTTGAGTTGGCTACAGTGTAATTGCCTTTATCTGACTCAGTTTTACTGTACTCTGCACCCGTGTTGAAACTATGAATTAGAGAACCAGTATTAAATTTACCAAACATAGATAACTGATTGGTAAATGTATCTGTATCCGAAATACGTGAGTTTACACGACGCCATACTTGGTCTGTTGCAAGGTTCTTTTTAGAGTCGTCTGGCTGAGTCCAAAGGTAGTCATTTTTAGAATTTGAATAAACCGCAGTATTACTAATAGTAATATTGTCAGTTAAATCATGTTCTAATTTCAGCGTACCGCTTTGGTTTTCTTGTTTTTGGAAGTCACGATCTAACCAACCGTAGTAAATGCCTTGTTTTGCATTTAATGGCTTGCCAGTAGCTGTTTTATCTGCTGCATTCCAGTATGGTACGCCTGAATCTGGAGTATCGTCAGATTTTAAGTAGTAATAGCTTAAAGTTGCACGAGTAGGGGTGTCTAAACCAAAAGTAATACTTGGTGCAATACCGACACGTGCATATTCAGCACCGTCAGATTGACCCGCTTTTTCATTATGGTGACCCATTACTGCAACACGTGCCGCAATGCCGTTACCAAAGTCTTTGTTACCGTCTAAAGTAATACGTTGGTAATTATCTGTTCCCGCAGCAACTGAACCTTCTAACGAGTCACCTTTTTTAGCGACTTTAGAAACCATGTTAATGCTACCACCAGAAGTACCTGCACCACCCATAGCTGAAGCAGAACCTTTAGTGACTTCAACTTGTTCGATAGCAAACATTTCGCGGTTTTGTGAAGATGAGTTACGCACACCATCTACATACATTGAACTTTCAGAGTTATAACCACGAATAAATGGACGGTCACCATTTGGGTTACCACCTTCACCAGCACCGAGGGTAATACCAGGTACTGTACGTAAAGCATCGCTTAAAGTTGTGACTTGCGTGTCTTCAATCAGTTGCTTAGAAATCACTGATACTGATTTTGGTGTATCAAGAAGGGGAGCAACAAATTTAGCATTCGCAGATTTATCAACTTTTAAGCTTGGTGCTTTTTCAGCAACAACTTCTTGGTTAATCGTTGGAAGTTGAGTAACTTGCTCTTGCGCGATTGCATTAACAGCAATAACAGAAAGAGAAGAAGCAATTGCTGAAGAAACAATTTTCTTACGTGTTTTAATGAAGGCCATTTCGAACCCGATTTGGAATAGTGAATTTGTATGCGAATAATAATGATTCTTATTTGTTCTTACATCTTTATGTAATTGTAAATCACGATAAATAATCATAATGTGATAGTCCTATTTAATGTAATGATATAACAAGTATTCATTAAGGCTATGTTTTTATTAAATATTGATAAAATATATTATTATTTTGTATTTGATTGGGAATATAAATATAGTCATAATTGTGAATGAAATAAGCACACATCGTAATTATTGATGTAAAAAACCTGCAGATGCAGGTTTTTTACTTAATGAAAATTAAAACTTCGTGTTAATACTTAACCAGTAGCTGCGTGATTTGTACTTATTATTGTAGTCATCACGATAGCTAGGGGTGTAATCACCATTGGCATCCGCAGTAAATGTAGTTTTATATGTGGTGAAGTCTTCATCGAATAAGTTGTTTACACGAGCATTTACAGTAAACATATCATTGATTTTATATGAACCGCCTAAATGGAAAACTGTAGAATCTTTGAAATATAAAGCTTCATTTGTGTCTGCATTTACTTGGTCAAAACGGTCTGCACGGTATTCAGAGGTTAAGAATAGATTGAATGAATCTGTTGCTTTCCAATCGAGTGTTGCATTAACCATATGCTTGGCAGTATTGCCAAGAGGTAGGCCTTTTTCAGCACCACTTTTCTGTTCGCTATCTGTATAAGTGTAGTTTGCACGTAAAGAAATTTGATCAAGCAGCTGTAATTTTCCAGCCAGCTCTAGTCCTTGAATAACAACCTCATCAATATTGACAGTACGCGTAGTAGATGAATAGCCAAGATCTTGATATTCACCTGTATTTGCGCAGATTAAACCTGTCGTGCCGCCGCATGCCTGAGAGTCAATTTTATCTTCAAATTTATTATGGAAGACAGTCGCATTAAAGTTATGGCCTGCAGGATGTTGCCAATATGCGGCTAGCTCAGAGCTAATGCTTGTTTCAGGCTCTAAATCAGGGTTACCAAATTGTGGAGAGGTTCCTTGACCGCCAAAACCGACAATGCCGTCATAAAGTTGAGTCGTTTTAGGTGTTTTATAACCTGTACTTACACCGCCTTTAACAGTAAATGCATCGTTAAAGTTATATACGCCGTATAAACGAGGACTGAATTGGTCACCAAAAATTTCATGATTGTCATAACGTAAACCAGTTGTTAGAGCAAAAGGCTGTATGATTTGCCAGGTGTCTTCAGCAAATAATGACCACATATTATGATCTTGGACTTGTGCTGGCGTACCAGACTCCATACCAAAAACACCATCGGTTAATTCACCACGGATAATTTGAGTACCAACAATCACATTATGTTCACCAGCTAGTTCAAATGGCATAGCTAAATTTGCATCTAATGTATATTGGGCACTTTCTAAAGTACGTGATGGACGGGGTAAGAAAGTTTCTTCTGCAATCTTTTTACGTTCCGCTTCTGATAGCCCTGCATAATTGCCTGTGCCATTCAGCATTTCAAGCAGCTGTTTTCGCTCTGAAACTGTAAATGGCAATGTACGACCTTTGTTATTGGTTTCTACGTGTGCCAAAGAAACAAAGCTTTTACCGAAATTCCATTCGCCTTCATGGGTTAAAGACCAAGTGTCACGCGTAAACTTTTGCTCTTTATCATAGCCTGCTCGAGGGTCAGCACGGGTGCAAGGCTTGGCTATTGTACAATTTTGACGCCAAATAGAATCAATACTATCGACAGTACCTAACTGGCCTTCTGAGTTATCATATTCTTGACGTGAGGTATCAATATCAGCCCAGATTGTTTGATTGTCTGAAATATTCCAAGATAATCGGGCACCTAATGACATATTTTCATTATTTACAGTACGTCCACCACCGCCAAAACCTAATGTACGGTCATGCACGACACCGTTTGGATCTGTAGCAGGTGCATAAGTAGGATTAGATTCGTCCCGCTCATATAAGCTGCCACGTACAGTTAATCCTAATTTATCTTTAATCAGTGGTCCCATAAGATTGAAATCAATGGTGCTGTCTGAACCAAAATCATCATTTTCTTCAAAAGTACGGCTATGAGTAACAGACCCTGACCAACTATCTGATACTTTTTTTGTAATGATATTGATGACACCGCCCATTGCATCTGCACCGTAAAGAGTAGAGGCAGGCCCACGAATAACTTCAATACGTTCAATTGAATCTAAAGGTGGGATATGGTTGAACTGGTTGCCACCAAAACTGTTTGGATAAATGTCGCCATGGTTATTTTGGCGCTTACCATCAATGAGAATAAGTGTGTAATCACCACCCATACCACGCATAGAAATAGAGCCTTGCCCTGTTTTATCGTTGGTCTCGCCAATATCTACACCTTCAAGCTCGCGTACGGCATCCAGTAATGTCATGTATGGTTTTTTTTCTAATTCAGCTTTGGATATGACAGAAATACTGGCAGGTGCATCCTTGATTTTTTGTTCGAAGCCGGCAGCGGTGACAACAATGGTCTCCATCTGTTGAGCTTGAGATTCAGCTGTTTCAGCATGTGTGAAACTCGAAGTGGTTACAATTGCCCCAATTAAAGCAGCGGAAAGTGGGTTGAGATTAAAGTTACTCATAAAAGAATTCCAAATATGGACGAGATAAATATATGAAAATAAATTAAAAAATGTAGCATTAAGAATAATAGTGAGAAAGTTTCTCATTTGCAATGATGAATTAAAAAATAATCAATATTTATGCAAGAAAAGCTGAAAAATTCTAAAAATAAGAAGGGCATCCATGCCTGAATTTATAGTGTTATAATCCATTTTTGTATATCTTTAATTGTTGTCATATAATGTGGCACTTTTTTTTAAAACTGTTTTAACTAACAAATTATCGAGGAAGCCATGCAAGTAACTTCTGAAGCGGTTTCGGGCGTTGCCCGTCGTTTAAATGTATCTGTACCGACGAGCCGTATTAACGAGCAGTTTGAAGCTCGCTTGAAACGCACTGCCAAAACTGTGAAGATCAACGGCTTCCGTCCAGGTAAAGTACCTGTAAACGTTGTTCGTCGTGAATACGGTGCTGGTATCTATCAAGAAGTTGTAAACGACATCATTCGTGACACAGTATTCGAAGCGATCCAACAAGAAAAAATCAATGCTGTTGGTATGCCAAACATTGAAAAAACTGAAATGAAAGATGATGCTTTAGTTTATGAAGCAACTGTAGAAGTTTATCCAGAAGTTGAAGTTAAGTTCGAAGGCCTAGAAGTTGAACGTAAAGCAACTTCAGTTGACGAAAAAGACGTTGAGAAGATGATTGAAAATCTTCAAAAACAACGTGCTTCATGGGCTGAAACTAAAGGCATGGCTAAAAAAGACATGCAAGTAACTTTCGACTTTGAAGGTACTGTTGATGGCGAGAAGTTTGAAGGCGGCGCTGCTGAAGACTTTAAACTAGTTCTTGGTTCTGGTCGTATGATCCCTGGCTTCGAAGACGGCATCGTTGGTATGAAGAAAGGCGAAGAGAAAGTTATCGATGTAACTTTCCCTGAAGACTACCAAGCTGAAAACCTTGCTGGTAAAGCTGCTCAGTTCAAAATCACTGTTAAGCTTGTTGAAAAACAAAAACTTCCAGAAGTTGATGCTGAATTCTTAAAAATCTTCGGTCTAACTGAAGAAGAAGGCGTTGAAAAACTGAAAGCTGACGTTCGTAAAAACATGGAACGTGAAGTGAAAAACGGTCTTCGTAACCAAGTGAAAGGTGCAACTTTTGATGCGCTTGTAGCTGCAAACGAAGTAGAACTTCCAGAAGCAATGGTTGCTCAAGAAATTGACCGTCAACGTCAACAAATGATCCAACAATTCACTCAACAGTTTGGTGCTCAAGGTGCTAAAGCGTTTGATTCAAGCATGCTTCCAGATGACCTATTCAAAGAGCAAGCTGAAAAATCAGTTAAACTTGGCGTATTGGTAAGCAAAGTATTGGCTGAAGCTAAACTTGAAGTTGATGCTGCACGTGTTGATGCTTACATCGAAGACATGGCTTCTTCTTACGAAGATCCTAAAGAAGTAATTGAATACTTCAACAACGATAAACAGCAACGTGCTCAAATCGAAGCTGTTATTCTTGAAGACCAAGTTGTAGATCACATCTTAGCTTCTGCTAAAGTAACTGATACAACTGTGAGCTATGAAGACTTATTGAAAGAGCAACAAGCTCGTCAACAAGGCTAATTTCTAGCTTTCAAAAAAAGGCGCGTTAAGCGCCTTTTTTTATCGAATTTTGCCCCCAAATAAGTTGTCCTGATTTCACAATGCTTATGAAAAAAATATCTGTTATTTAATTGGGAATCTTTTGCAATTTCGACAAATATCCCTCATATTGTGAATTATGGGTTGAGTCAGAAAAATTTAGGAATAAATAACGTATGTATGTTCCAACAATTGAAAACGCACTAGTGCCAATGGTGGTAGAACAGTCATCTCGTGGCGAGCGTTCTTTTGATATTTACTCACGCCTTTTGCGTGAACGTGTGATTTTTTTAACCGGTGAAGTTGAAGACAACATGGCAAATTTGATCGTTGCCCAAATGTTGTTCTTAGAAGCAGAAAACCCAGATAAAGATATTCATTTATATATCAACTCACCAGGTGGTTCGGTTACTGCAGGTATGGCGATTTACGATACCATGCAATTCATTAAACCTGATGTTGTGACTTACTGTATGGGGCAAGCAGCATCGATGGGTGCATTCCTGCTCAATGCTGGCGCTAAAGGCAAACGTTACTGTCTTGAGAATGCCCGTGTCATGATTCACCAACCCCTTGGTGGTTTCCGTGGTCAGGCATCTGACATTGAAATTCATGCACGTGAAATTCTATTCATTAAAGAACGTTTAAACCGTTTGATGGCAGAGCATAGTGGTCAAGACTACGATACTGTTGCTCGAGATACTGACCGTGACAACTTTATGACAGCGCAAGCTGCAAAAGAATACGGTCTTGTGGACGAAGTTTTATCTAAACGTCCATAAGTTTTAAAGAATTAATTATTGGAGTGAATATGTCCGAACATCCTCAAGGACAAAAGCATTGTTCATTTTGCGGTAAAACGCAGTCTGAAGTCGGGAAACTGATTGCAGGTGAGGACGCGTACATCTGTAATGAGTGTGTGGACGTATGTCTTGACCTAGTTCAGACCAGTCAGCAAGTTGAATCAAATGACTGGGCAACTCGTCCTTTACCAAAACCGCATGAAATCCGTGCTGCGCTTGACCAATATGTGATTGGGCAAGATGTTGCGAAAAAGACCCTCTCTGTTGCGGTATACAACCACTATAAACGTCTAAAAGTTGGCACCAGTGGTAAAAAACCAGAAGACGGTGTAGAGATTTCGAAAAGTAACATCATGTTGGTTGGACCAACAGGTTCAGGTAAAACACTGCTTGCTCAGACACTTGCGCGTCTTTTAGATGTGCCATTTGCGATGGCAGATGCAACGACTTTAACTGAAGCCGGTTATGTGGGTGAAGACGTTGAGAACATTGTTCAAAAACTCCTTCAAAAAGCCGATTACGATGTAGAAAAAGCCCAAAAAGGCATTATCTATATCGATGAAATCGACAAAATTACCCGTAAGTCTGAAAACCCATCTATTACTCGTGATGTATCGGGTGAAGGTGTTCAGCAAGCGTTATTGAAAATGATCGAAGGTACGGTTGCGTCGATTCCGCCTCAAGGTGGCCGTAAGCATCCGCAGCAAGAATTTATCCAAATTGATACTTCAAACATCCTGTTTATCTGTGGTGGTGCATTCTCTGGCCTAGAGAAAATCGTACAGCAGCGTCAGGAAAAAGGTGGTATTGGCTTTACGGCTGAAGTGCGTAAGAAAGATGAAACTAAAAAATTATCTGACTTATTCCGCCAAGTTGAAGCGACAGATTTGGTCAAATTCGGTCTGATTCCTGAATTTATTGGTCGTTTACCTGTGATTGCTACCTTGGAGGAACTGGACGAAGAAGCATTGATGCAGATTCTGACAGAACCGAAAAATGCATTGACACGTCAGTACCAATATTTATTTGAAATGGAAAATGTTGACCTCGTATTTGAAGACTCAGCATTACGTGCCGTGGCTAAAAAAGCCCTTGACCGTAATACGGGTGCGCGTGGTCTACGTTCGATTTTAGAAAATTCATTGCTTGAAACGATGTATGACCTACCAAGTCGTTCAGATGTGGGTACGGTTGTCGTCAATGAAGCTGTGATTAATGGTGAAGCAGAGCCTGAATTTAAATCAGAACGTCAACCAAAGAAAACTGAAGAAGCTGCACCGAAGTCAGATTTAAAAGTTGTAAACTCTAAATCTGCTTAAGCGCTATTCGTCTGAAACGTGTGTAAATCCAAGATTTGCACACGTTTTTTATTTCCAAAAATAAAAGCAGAATGTTAATCTCAGCAGGATGGCGTGGATGCCTGAATGTAAAAAACTGAAAACAAAAGTGTAAAAATAAAAAAAGACGCAGTGAGGGATAATCATGCGTGGAGTTGCAATTCTACTTTTAAGCAGTGTAGCGCTGCTGGGTTGTCATGGAAAATCAGCCGTTGAGCAAACGTCATTGGCTTCAACATTAAAGCCCGTGGATCCTGAAAGTACACCGGGTCATATTGAACAATATCGCTTAGGTATGTTCACCATTGGTGGTTGGGTCAATCAGAAACAAGGCCGACATTTTCAAGAAGTGAAAGCTCAGCATGATCAAGCAGCGATCGTGTATTTATATCGTCCAGACAGTAAATGGAACCGTCAAGAAATTGTGGCCAGCAGCTTATTTCTCAACAGTGAGCGTATTCCAAGTTTATTGAATAATCATTATTACTGGGTGGAGTTACCGGCAGGGAATTACCGCTTATCATCGAGTCGCCCTTTGGGTGTGAATCATTTTCAAAAGCCTAAATATTTAGACTTTGATGTTGAAGCAGGTCAAACTTACTTCATTAAATATGATGAAGAAAATTTATCCAGTAAAAGAACGGTTTCAGGTCCATTGCTGCTCATGCCTGAAAAAATTGGTCGAAATGAAATCGCATTTACAGAGTTGAAGTCCAACAGTTTTAACTTTGTAGCAGAAGATCAGAATTCTGGAAAAGTACGGAAAAGTGCGCAGAAGTTGAAGGCACCTCATTATGATCCTGCGGAAGATGTACAGTTGACCAAGCCTTTTAAACTGTGGAATCCATTAACTTGGTAGAGACTGAACATTGACAATAAAAAAGCACCCGATGGGGTGCTTTTTTTAGATCTGGAATCTGGCGAAATTAGTTCGCAGCAGCATCAACTACTGGGATTTTACCAATTTTTGCTTGCCAGATTTTTGGTGCAGTTGCGTGAACAGAAGTACCATTTACGTCAACAGCTACCGATACAGGCATGTCTTTTACAACAAATTTGTAGATCGCTTCCATACCTAAGTCAGCAAATGCTACAACTTCAGCTTCACGAATCGCTTTCGATACTAAGTAAGCAGCACCACCGACAGCCATGAGGTAAGTCGCTTTGTTGTCTTTGATTGCTTCAACAGCAGCAGGACCACGATCCGCTTTACCAATCATACCGAACATGCCAGTTGCTTCAAGCACTTGACGTGTGAACTTATCCATACGTGTTGCAGTTGTTGGGCCAGCAGGACCAACCACTTCGTCACCGACTGGATCAACAGGGCCAACGTAGTAAATAAATTTACCTTTTAGGTCAACTGGAAGTTCTTCACCTTTGTTTAACATGTCAACCATACGTTTGTGTGCAGCGTCACGACCTGTATAGATTGTACCGTTAAGAAGCAGTGTGTCACCTGGTTGCCAAGAGTTCATTTCTTCTTGAGTAATGTTGTCTAAGTCAACACGTTTAGACGTTGATGAATCCCAAGTCACTGCAGGGTAGTCTTCAAGGCTAGGAGCTTGAATATGCGCTACACCTGAACCGTCTAATTGGAAATGCGCATGACGAGTTGCAGCACAGTTAGGAATCATACCTACTGGTTTACCCGCAGCGTGACATGGATAGTCTTTGATTTTGATATCAAGAACAGTCGTTAAACC
This sequence comes from Acinetobacter amyesii, assembly GCF_002018365.1. Lineage (GTDB taxonomy): Bacteria > Pseudomonadota > Gammaproteobacteria > Pseudomonadales > Moraxellaceae > Acinetobacter > Acinetobacter amyesii. The sequence continues at coordinate 129,867 of NZ_MVKX01000003.1, read as the reverse complement.
GCCAAGACCTTGAGCACCAATACCTAAAGCATTTACTTTTTCGAAGATTTCGATACGAAGTTCTTCGATTTGGTTTTGTGGGCCACGACGAAGTAATTCGTCCATATTGATTTCTTCCATTAATGCTTCTTTTGCAAGCATCATGGCTTTTTCAGCAGTACCACCAATACCGATACCGAGCATACCAGGAGGACACCAACCAGCACCCATTGTTGGAACAGTTTTAAGTACCCAATCTACGATAGAGTCAGAAGGGTTAAGCATCGCAAGTTTAGATTTGTTTTCTGAACCGCCACCCTTAGCAGCGACAGTAATATCAACTTTATTACCTGGAACGAGTTTGTAGTGAATTACAGCAGGAGTGTTGTCTTTAGTATTTTTACGACCAAAAGCAGGATCAGCTAATACTGATGCACGAAGAATGTTTGAGTTTTCCAGATAACCTTGACGTACACCTTCATTGATTGCATCGTCTAGGCTCATGGTTAAATCAAATTTAACGTCTAAGCCCACTTCAAGAAATACGTTCACAATACCCGTATCTTGACAGATAGGACGATGGCCTTCTGCACACATACGAGAGTTAATTAAAATTTGTGCAATCGCGTCTTTTGCGGCTTTGTTTTCTTCACGGTCATACGCACGGCTCATCGCTTGGATGAAGTCCTGTGGGTGATAGTAAGAAATGAACTGAAGCGCATCTTTTACCGATGTGATCAAGTCATCTTGCTTGATAATAGTTGTCATACAAATATCTCTTGAGCGGGCTGATAGCTAGCGGGCTAAATTATAAGACAAAAACACAGTTGTGTGGGTATTTCGCTTAATCTTTGGCCGAAAGTTTAATAGGCTTAAACAGTGCCATGTTTCGCTGTCATAAATGGCCTGAAAATGACGTTTTAACTGTTATATTTTATGAAATATTTGTCACATAACTAGAGGAGAATATTTGTTTTAGTTTCTAAGATTTTGAAATTAAATAATATTTATTATTTTTGAATATTTCATATTTGTCATATAACTGTCATAAAACTTTTACATAATGACGTCATCAAAGTTAGAGTGTGAAATATATGGTTACTCCAGTGTTGTCAGTTATTGGTTTTTCTCTGTTTATCGCAGCAACTTGGTTCTACGGTCAACAAGAAGATCAAGCCTAAAGCTTTATCTTCTTTTTTTTCTGCTTTAAATTTTATAAAAAATAATATTCTTCTTCAAATCTTCAAATCTTCAAATCTTCAAATCTTCAAATCTTCAAATCTTCAAATCTTCAAATCTTCAAATCTTCAAATCTTCAAATCCTCAAATCTTCAAATCTAATCATGAGTAATAGCTAATTTTTAGTCTTTGCATCAGTTTGCGTCAGAGTGATAATCATCGTCGATCGCTAGCGCTTTCAATTTTTTACAAGACTTTAATTATAAACGCTAAATTTTGAAGGAATTATTTGAGGGATAAAATAAAAATGAGCTCTGTTACTGTACGTCCAACTTTAGAGTCAGATTGGAAGACATTGAAAAATTTACGGCTCAAGGCATTACAGGACAGTCCTGATGCATTTAAAGTAACATATGAAAAAACTAAAACTCATAGTGATTCAGAATGGCAAGATAGAGCGGCACAGAGAACACCATGTCACTATCTACTAGCATTTGATGTTGAAGACGCTATTGGCATGGTTGGTGGTATTGTGGATGAACAGAATGAATTTAATGTAGTGGCAATGTGGGTAAGAGCAAAATTTTATTCCCGAAGTATTGCTGAGCAGATGATTACTAAAATTAAGCAATATGCCATTTCTCAAGGGTTTGAAAAAATTGTGCTACGAGTTTCATGGGGTCATTTACGCGCTTTTCAATTTTATACTAAGCTTGGTTTCGTAAGGGTAACTGAGAAGGATTTAGATAATTCAAACTTCGGATTAAATAGCCAAAAGATGGAATGTTAAGAATTATTTAAATAGGATTAACTTATTGATATTTTGCATCGTTAAAACTGTTTTTTTAAAAATTATGTGGTGCATTTAAAGTTTTATTAGAATTAATTTATAAATAATCAAATATTTAAATTTAACAAAAATTATATTTTTCATGTAATTGTCATGTGATTGCAAGTGTATTGTCATACAGAGTCTTTAGGTTATTGCAGTATTTCTCAAGGACCAAAGAGGTTAGACATTGAATTACAAAGCACTCATTTGCTGTATGGCTTTCACCCCAATGCTTACAATGCAAGAAGCACAAGCAGAATTTATTAAAGATAGTAAAGCAGAAATAGACTTTAAAAATTATTATTTTGATCAAGATCAAGAGCCTAACGATAAAGATTCGACAGTCTGGGGGCAAGGTATTGAATTGAGTTATCAGTCTGGCTTTACGGAAGGTCAAGTCGGTTTTGGCTTAGATGCGACTGTGGCAGCAGGTATACGTTTAGACGGAAGCAAAGATAAAGCCAAAAATTCATTGATGTTTCCTCTAGAGGGTGATGGTAGTCCAACAAATTATTGGACACGTGCATATCCCACTTTAAAAGCGCGCTATCAGAAAACTGATGTAAAAGTCGGGGAGTTACGCCCTAATTTACCCATTTTGAGTCGAAGCTTTGCTCGCTTGCTCGAATCTGCCTATTTAGGTGGTCAAGTCACTTCTAAAGATGTGAAAGGGCTGACTTTAACTGGAGGTTATGTCACCAAAGCAATTCCACGTGCATCACGAGATGCTTCAAAGCTTTCTATAAAAGGCGCAACAGAAACCAGTGACGGTTTTATATTTGGCGGTGCGGACTGGAAGCCCAATAAAAATTTAACGCTGCAGTATTATGCAGGTGAGCTGGATGATTTTTATGTACAACAATTTGTCGGTGTGAAACACAAATTTCCATTCAGTGAAAATCAAAGTTTTAATACAGACTTACGTTTATTTGATACTCAAGCGACTGGAGCTAATGAGCGTGGTGAAAAAGGCTACGGCACGAAAGTAGATAACCAGACAGCCAGTGTGGACTTCAAATACAAATTTAAAAATCATCAGCTGCAATTCGGCGCGCAAAAAATTGGTGATGATGGCGATTTTCTGCATATGAATCAGGGCAGTTTAGATAATGGTGCGGATGGTACGTTCATTTATTTGCCAACTAATCGTTTGCTGCAGAACTTTACTAATGCAGGTGAAAAGTCCACATGGTATGGCTATCGATATGACTTTAATGATCAATACTTGAAAGGCCTAAATGTTTCGTTCCTGAAAGTACAAGGACGTGATTTTGGTAAGTGTGGCTGTGCAACTGAGTCTGAAATTGATTATACCTTGCGTTATAAAGTGCCAGAAGGGAAATTCAAAAATTTAGGTTTTACCGCTCAATACGGAAAATTCAAAAAAAGTACAGGAACAAAGCAGGAACAAAGCCGTATCTACTTGACCTACACCATGCCAATTTTCTAATCCAAAACTGATCAGATTAATTTATTAAAAAGTTTATAGAGAAATAAAAATGAATCATTTTAATTCGAATCGTCGTCAATTCTTAAAGGGGTTGATGGGGGTTGGGTCTTTAGCGTTATTTTCTGGACTTAGTCCAGTAAGCAGCTGGGCAAATGTCAAATTTCCGATTAGCCCGTTTCAATTAGGCGTTGCTTCAGGTGAACCTTGGCCAGATGGTTTTGTGATTTGGACACGTATTGCACCTTATCCACTGTCTGTAGATGGCGGCATGCCCAATGAAGCAGTTGAAGTAGATTGGGATATTGCTACAGATATTGAATTTAAAAAAATTGTGCAAACTGGGAAGGCGCAGGCACATCCTGACTTACATCACACAGTGCATGTGGAGGTAACCAGTTTAGCACCGATGACACGTTATTATTATCGATTTAGATTGGCTGGTTATGAAAGTTCTGTTGGTACAGCAAAATCCGCGCCAGCAGCACATCAAATGCCAGAACGAGTTCGAGTTGCTGTAGTAGGTTGTCAGCATTATGAAACAGGCTATTACACGGCTTATGATTACTTGAGCAAAGAGAACGAGATAGATTTAGTTTTCCATTATGGTGACTATATTTATGAAGGACCAGAGGGTAAAGGCGGGGGACGTGCAATTGGAGATCTAAGAGTTTCAATTCCTGCACGTCAACATATTGGTCCTGAAATTCAAACTTTACTGCAATATCGTATTCGTTATGCACAGTATCGTGCGGATCCTGATTTACAAGCTGCACATGCCTCTGCACCTTTTGCAATGACCTTTGATGATCATGAAGTTGATAACAACTGGGCAGCAGATATTGAAGAAAAAGGCGAGAAGAAAGACATATTTTTACTGCGCCGCGCAGCGGCGTTTCAAGCGTGGTACGAGTATATGCCTGTGCGCTTAAAACAGAAGCCGAATGGCCCAGATATCCTTGCTTACCGCACTTTAGATTATGGGAAAATGTTGCGTATGAATATTTTGGATACACGCCAGTACCGTTCTCCAATTTTATGCACCAAAGCTCAGTTAGAAGATGGGTTTGATAAAATGGATTATTGCCGTACGGAGAATAGCCGAAATGAGCAGGTTCTTGGTAAAGCGCAAGAGCAATGGTTGGTGAAGCAAATGCGCCACGATAAGCGTTGGAATGTATTGGCGCAGCAAATTCAGGTGATGCCTTGGGTGCGCTATAACAAATCAGGTAAGGCTTATTTTGGCAAAGATACGTGGAATGGTTATCCTTATGCACGTGAGCGATTGATTGAATCTATCAAAGAAAATGCACCTCATGGCAATACGGTAATTTTATCAGGAGATTTGCATCAATATTTTGCAGCGAATATCCCAAGTGATTTGAATGATTATAAGAGCCCATCGATTGCAACCGAATTTTTAACCACATCGATAACTTCTACCGGCAATGGTCAGCCAACCCGTCCAGGGCAGGAAGATGTGCTGAAGTTGAATCCACACATTAAATTTATCAACGATCAACGCGGTTACCAGACCTTAGACTTTTTTAAAGACTATATGCGTACAGACTTAAAGGTTCTGGATTTTGTTGAAAAACCAGGTGGAAAAATGACAACCGTAGCAAGTTTTGAAGTCGCATATGGTAAACCTGAGTTAAAGCGGATATAAAATGATTTTGATTACTGTTATTACAGAAGATATAGCAATTAATCTCCCTATATTTAAAAAACTTAACCTCGGATTATTTTTATAATTAGATAAAAATCCCACCTTATTGTTTGGTGGGATTTTTTATAGAACAATTTTACTCTATGAGTCTAATTTGCGTTTTGAAGTAACCTATGTAATTCGAGTTTTGCTTTTTGCATATCAGCATTAAATGCAGGGTCCGCTTGAAGTTGAGCATATTGTGCTGCACCCATTATGCGACCTGCATCGACATCGCTTTGCCAGTGCATATTACATACGACACGGCTTTGACCAAATTCAATACCACGTTTAAGAATTTGACTTTGACGCTCAGGACGTAACTCTGCTAAGACTAATGCATATGTCCAACCGATAGTTGTATGTCCAGAAGGATAAGAAACATATTGATTTTTTTCATTTTCTTCTTCAGGGGTACAAGTGCTGACATTAAAATAGCCATATGGACGTTCACGGCTATATTTCTTTTTTGCAGTTTGAGTAGAGTATCTACTATCAAGTTTAATCTTTCTTAAAATTTCAAATAAAATAGGTGTATTTTTCTCATTAATTTCTACGCCAAATGCAGATGAAAAAGGTCGCCCTAAATGTGCATTTGAAACATCAGCATCAATTTGTGCTTGCTGCCAGCGAGCCGTATTTTTCAAATATTGAGATTGTTTAAAAATACTTTGATCACGAATGAAATCTCCAGTATAGGCTTGTGGAGGAGTAGATAATATCTCAAGACTATTTGGAGCTGAGTCAGGTGTTAGATATGAATCTGCGGCCATAGAGTGTGCGCTTAAGCAAACCAATATTAATGTTGAGATGGCACATTGAGTATAAAATTTTAAGTTTGTCATGATATAGCTAAGTTTTTGAATAATTAAAAAAGCGCTCATACCATAAGCAATAATATTGACTCTAAGATGACAAGAGTTAATAAGATGAAAATTATCGTAATATTAAAAAGAATGAAATGCGGCGAAATGGGACTAAAAAACCACCCAATCTTTCGAAAGGGTGGTTTAGAACTCGAAACTAAAATTAAGCTTCTTGCTGTTCGGATTGGATTGCCGTTAATGCAATGGTAAATACGATGTCATCGACCAATGCGCCACGAGACAAGTCATTTACAGGCTTGTTTAAACCTTGCAGCATTGGGCCAACACTGACTACATTTGCAGAACGTTGAACTGCTTTATAGGTTGTATTACCTGTATTTAAGTCAGGGAAAATAAACACATTGGCACGACCAGCCACTTTAGAGTCAGGTGCTTTAGAGCGTCCTACACTTTCTACCGATGCAGCATCGTATTGAAGCGGGCCATCAATCAGTAAATCTGGACGGCGTTCTTTGGCAATGCGAGTTGCTTCAGCCACTTTCTCGACATCTGCACCTGCACCAGAAGTACCTGTTGAATACGAAATCATCGCAATGCGTGGATCAATACCAAAAGCTTTCGCTGAATCTGCAGATTGAATCGCAATCTCTGCAAGCTGTTCTGCATTTGGATCTGGATTAATGGCACAATCACCATATACATAGACTTCATCTGGTAACAGCATAAAGAATACTGAAGAAACCAATGAATAATCAGGTGCAGTCTTAATCAATTGAAAAGCAGGACGTACGGTATTCGCCGTAGTATGTACTGCGCCTGAGACTAAGCCATCCACTTGATCGAGTGCAAGCATCATGGTACCTAAAACCACAGTGTCTTGTAGCTGTTCACGTGCTTGTAGATCATTGAGTTTGCCTTTACGCAGCTCAACCATTTTCGGCACATAGTTTTCACGAATCAGATCAGGATCAATGATTTCCAAATCATGTGGAAGTTCGATGTTACGAGCTTTTGCAACTTCAATCACGGCTTCAGGTTTTGCCAATAAAATACAGTGTGCAATGCCACGTGATTGACAAATGGCAGCCGCTTGGATGGTCCGTGGTTCGTCACCTTCAGGTAGAACAATTCGTTTTTTCGCAGCAATAGACTTTTGTACCAATTCATGACGGAATGCAGAAGGGGACAAACGTGGTTGATACGAACCATTTAATACTTCAGTAATCCATTCAGCATTGATGTGGCTTGAAACAAAGCGGGTCACTTGTTCTGCACGTTCTACGTCATCGACAGGAATTTCATTGCCTAAGTTTGAAAGTTGTTGTGCCGTTTCAAAAGTGCTTAAAGGCGTATGTAAAATCGGTAAGCCTTGCTTAATCGCGGTTTGGCAGAAATCTAAAACTTGTGGGTTCGGTTGATGATGTTCAGTCAAAACTAAACCGGCAAGTGGAATACCATTGCTACTTGCAAGGCTAGAAGCCAACAACACATCAATACGGTCAGAGGCGCTGATAATCAGTTCGCCTGCCACAAATTTGTGAAGTTCATGTTCAATATTAGATGCAACTAAGCTGCTATGTAGTACACGGCGATGAGCAGCATCGCCTTGGTTGATCCATTCTGCTTGAATATGCGTCGCCAAGTCAGACATGCGCGGTACACTGAGCGTATTACTAAATGGAACGAGACCAATAACAGGTAGCTGTGCAGAACCAATTTGCGGATTACTTTGTTGTAATTCAAGCACAAATTTATTGGTATCACTGATTAAACGTAGATTTGGATCAAGCGTGACAGGAATTTGCGCAGACTCTTCTGGCAAGCCACGTGTGCGCATAAACAAAACGCCCGCAGTACGTTCAGATGCAGCACCACCGAATTGGCGTAGAGAGCTGTCAATTTTCTCAGCCGTTTTCGTGGCATTTAGAATATCTGCTGTACTGACAATAATTACTTTGGCATCGAGTGCTTTTGCTAAAGTTGCATTCAGTTCTGAGGCAAAGTTATCTCGGCTGTTTGGAACCAAGCCTTCAACAATAATTAGGTCATGCTTTTTTGCAATTTCACGGTGCAAACGAACCGCTTCTTCGAGCAGTTCATCACTTTCATCATGACTGATTTGTTTCACGATGGTGGCATGGTGAATGGGTTCTACCGTTTCATTATTAAATAAATGACGATAAAGAGCCGTTGTGCGGTCTACAGTATCTGCGACATTTTCTTGTGAAAATGGTTTCAGAAAACCTGCTTTGACCCCTTGGCATTCCAAAGCATAAATTAAACCTAAGCATGCAGATGTTAAACCTACACCTTCCCCAGTTGGCACGAGTAAAATTGTTTTCATACGGTGTCTAAATTAAAGCTAAAAATTAATATTGAAGGCGAAGGGGCTGATGCGATTGCTTATGCAATCGCAGCTTCAGCATCAGGCTTTTTTGTAGCAGACGCTGTCACCTCGTCTACAACATGCTCAGTTTCTTTGGCAATACGGCCTTCTTCATCGGTTGGAACAACCCAAATTTGTGGGCCAGTACCGTGGTCAATACGACCTTCAGTACCGCGTTTTAAGTTGTCATTTAATTCTTTACTAAGGTTGAAACCAAAGTGCGGTAAGTATGAAACCGTTTTTTCACGAATGTAGGCAGAATTTTCACCAATACCACCCGTAAAGAATAAACCGTCAATACGTGGTAGACCACAGCTGAGACCCGCCAAAGATTTTGCTAAACGGTAGCAGAATACTTCAATGGCAAGTGCGGCATCTTCGTTGCCTTGTTCTGATGCTTCGATCAATGTGCGCATGTCATTTGATAGATCAGACAAACCGAGTAGGCCTGATTGGCTGTTCAGCATTTTGTCGATTTTGTAGATATCCCAACCTAAGTTGCTTGCAAGGAAGCTGTGAATACTTGGGTCGACATCACCACTACGTGTGCCCATGACCACACCTTCAAGTGGTGTTAGACCCATTGACGTATCTACAGATTGACCATTCCAAATCGCACAAGTCGAGCTACCATTGCCTAAATGAGCAGTTAACCAGCCACCTTGTTTAAAGCTGCCTGCCAACATTGAGCCACGCTCAGATACGTAGGCATGGCTAGTACCGTGGAAGCCATAACGACGTACGTTATGCTGTGTGTACAAGAATTTTGGTAATGCATAGCGGTATGCATGAGACGGCATCGTTTGGTGGAATGCTGTATCAAATACGGCTACTTGCGGAAGTTCAGGGAACAAACGCATGGTTGCTTCGATCCCCACCAAGTGAGCCGGGTTATGCAATGGAGCAAGCGGAGTTGCTTCACGAATACGTTCAATAATTTCTGGTGTTAATAGCTCAGCTTTGGTTAATGTACCGCCGTGAACAACGCGGTGACCAATCGCTTGAGGATTATGGTGAGCCAAACGCTCTAAAATAGTTTCGAGGGCTTTTTCATGGTCAGCATGTGGAATAGACAGCTCAAGCGCAGCACCACCCGTAGTGACCCCTTTAATACGTGCATCAGCAGAACCTAGATTCTCGGCCAGACCAAAAATACGATCTTCACGGCGCTCAGAAACTAACGCATATTTGATAGAAGAAGATCCGCAGTTAATTACTAATACTGATGTAGACACGTTTAAATACCCGAATTCTAATTGAAATACTTATCCATAATGTTGATCTGATTGCAGTTGTATTGATTGATGCAATTTAGATCTGTGATGATGTTTTATCATGGGTTTTTTTATCGTCCTAGATAGACTTTAGGAGATTAGACTTAAGCACTATCGACCCTGAGCACAATAATAATTAAAATTTATCAGTTCATAGTTTTCATTTATTAATAAAATAATCCTCAAAATTTATACGATTTAAGAGATATACATAGAACATAACATGCGGTTGCTGCGCTGTAATCCTCAAATTGTTGCAAAAAAGCAGGTAAATTGAACTTTTCTTATTCTTCTTAAGCATTTAATTGTCAAAAAATCTGTTTTCGATTCTATATCCTGTGTGTTTGCAGGCTTATATTTCAATATGTGAACCCTGGGTCTAGTTTTTTAAATCGCCATAAAAAAAGCTGTGCCTTTAATCAGAAAAGCACAGCTTTCATTGTCTTATTGGGTGTTATTGGCGAATTTGACCATCACCAAATACAATCCATTTTTGAGAAGTCAGACCTTCTAGGCCGACTGGTCCGCGTGCATGGATTTTATCGGTTGAAATACCGATCTCAGCACCAAGACCATATTCAAAACCATCCGCAAAACGCGTTGAGGCATTAATCATCACTGAACTCGAATCTACACGCGCCAAGAACTGACGAGCCAAACTAAAGTTTTCGGTAATGATTGAGTCGGTATGGTGTGAGCCATATTTGTTGATGTGCTCAATCGCTTCATCTAAGCCTGTAACGACTTTCACTGCCAAAATCGGGCCTAAATATTCGGTGTACCAATCTTCCTCAGTTGCAGGAACAATCGACTCACCCAAAATGCGCTGCGTTTCAGCGCAGCCACGCAGTTCAACTTTTTTCTCAGCATAAAGTTCAGCAATGCGTGGTAAAAACTCTTCAGCGACATTTTCATCGACAAGCAAGGTTTCCATGGCATTACATACGCCATAACGGTGTGTTTTGGCATTAAGCGCAATAGGTAATGCTTTTTGCAAATCAGCCTGAGCTTCCACAAAAACATGGCAGTTACCATCAAGATGTTTGATAACAGGCACACGTGCTTCATTGGTGATACGTTCAATTAGGCCTTTGCCACCACGAGGTACGATCACATCGACATATTCAGGCATGGTAATTAATTGGCCAACCGCAGCACGGTCTGGGGTATTAAGCACTTGAACGGCATGCTCAGGCACGCCAGCGGCAGTTAAGCCATGTTGAATCGCTGCCGCAATTGCTTGGTTAGATTCCAAAGCTTCAGAACCACCACGTAAAATAATCGCATTACCTGATTTAAGCGCTAAAGATGCGGCTTCAAGGGTGACATTTGGGCGAGATTCGTAAATCATGCCGACAACACCTAGCGGCACGCGCATTTTGCCCAGCTGAATACCTGTCGGACGAAAGGCCATATCGGTAATTTCGCCAATTGGGTCAGTCAGTGCGATTACATCTTTTAGACCTTGAAGCATGCCTTTAAAGCGTGTGGGGGTAAGTTCTAAGCGATCAAGTAGAGCACTATCCAAGTTGTTGTTATGCGCTTTGGTCATATCCACTTGGTTAGCTGCCAAAATTGCAGTTTCACTGTTTTGTAAAGCAGTATAAATTGCTGATAAGGCATTATTTTTAGTCTGGGTAGAAGCCCCTGCGAGCACACGTGATGCTGTGCGTGCTTGCTGTCCTACCGTTTGCATGTATTGTTCAATAGACTCTTGCATAGCGGTTTGATCACTTAGAAATTTCAACTCGATATTAACAGCCTGTGACTGAACAATGAAGCACTTAAGTGCACATTCGACTGCAGATGCTGACCAGAATTAACATTTTGAAATTGTTTTTAGAACAAAAGTAGATAAGCGGCGGGGATATCAGTTGCTTGTAAAATGAACCTCTGTATAGAATGAAACAATAGCGACATTGAAGTCGTACAAATAACGATTAAAGAGCAGGACGCTAAGTCGAGCAGAGTCTCTAAATGAATTCCTGACAATAAAAATAAGGCAGGAATGGAGGAAAGGAATATGAATTCCATTATCCAAATGGATCCCACCGTACAGGAAAGTACGCATTACAGTTTTTTCGATCTGTATGACAAGCAAAGCTTTAAACAGCCTGCCAGAACGACATGGATTGATGGCTGGAAGGTCGAATATATGGCCATTGCACAACCTGAAACGATTCATCGCACCCCGATTGTTATTATTGGTGGGGCATTTCAAAACTTTAATTCCTACAAATATTGTGTCGAACAATTATTTGCGGCAGGCCCTATTATTTTAATCGATTTACCATCCATGGGCTCAAACCAGCAAATTACCAATGTCGATACTGCTGTGTCAGCAGGGACTTTAGAGTTGGGTGATTTGGCGCAGATGTTAGGCGTTTGGTTGGATATTGTGGGACTAGAAAAAGTATCCGTGATGGGGATGTCACTAGGTTCAGTGGTGGCAGCAGGTCTGGCCGATCAACGTCCTGAATTGATTGATCGCATGATTTTAATGGGCGTGATGCAAAAAACGCGCAAGAGCTGGCGCATGTTGCTTGAAGAATCCTTGCACTTGATGAAAGAACAGCGCATGGATGAATTTGGCCAAGCGGTGATTTTATATTTGGTCAATCATGCCAAACTTGATGTGACGCGGATGTCACCGACAGCAAAGCGTTTGTTCTTTAGACAAATGGCTGAATTCACCAATACCGAACAAGAGCGTTATGACATTAACTGTAATCGTTTGCTGCGTTTGCAAGACGTGCCGATTCCACAGTGTGATGTATTGGTGTCTTGCGGGCAGTACGACAGTTTTACTTTACCGCATGAAAATGCAGGTTTTGCCTTGCAATGTCCGAATATGCAATTTGCCATGATTGCCAATGCGGATCATTTACCGCAGTTGCAACGCCGTAAGGAAACCATGAATTTGTTTGCAACTTATCTACGCGGTGAGTCTATTCAGCAGTTGGACGGGATCATTCCAATGAGCCGAGAGCAAATGCAAAATATCGAACGCCGTGGCGAGGCGCGGGTGAGTGTACAACAGCCATTCACGCATTTATCTCATCGCCATTCAGACCTCGTGGTTGATACTCAAATTATGGATTTAAATTATTTCGGCGTGTTATTGAATGTACAGGCTGACATGTTGGACTACATGCACGCATATCCACGGGATTTGGCATTACATCTAGAAGATGACGAAGGTGAGTTTAAAATTGAATGTCTCATCTTTGACGTTGTAGATACGCAGGTTCGTGCTTTGTTTAAGCATGGTAGTTTTGAGTTGGCGGAGCGTTTATTGCGCTTTGTACAACGCCAAAAAGAAGATGTGTTGATATTAGAAGCTGTAAGTTAAAACATGAACATATAAAAAAAACAGCGCTTTAGCGCTGTTTTTTCGTTTTGGCATGGACCATCCAAACCAAATCTCCACAGTGCTGCTCTGCATCGTGAAATGGAATCACTTGATCTAGATGCTGTTGTGGAAAGTATAAGGCCGGCTGAACGACGTCTACTTCTTCAAATCCTGTATGACTGAAAAACTGCTGTAATTCAGCAGGGGATTGAAAATGGAAAGTAAAAGCGCTGCGAGACATGACTTTGAGTAATTTACTACTGGCCCAAATAAAACGTGCTAAACGGTTCTTGACGGGTTCTGGATAGATGTCGGTCAGATAATGCAATTCCTGAAACGAGGCGCCATATTCGGTGATCCCTTGCAATAATTTATTGAGTAGGGTTTGATCAAAATAATTAATCAGCCCTTCGCTAATCACCACCAAAGGACGTTTAGGGTCAAAACTCTGAAAAATACGTTCAAAATCTTGAGTGAAAATGTCGCCAGTTAAGACCTCAGGAGCATGCGGGTCAATCTGTTTGAGTGCTTGTGTTTTGATTTTTGCCATATCCGGCAAGTCGAGTTCACGATAGTCAATTTCAGGATGCTTGGTGCGAAAATTCCAACCGCGCGGGGAGAGGCCACAAGCAATTTCAAGGACTTGTAACTGTGGATGTTGAGTAATGAGTTGATCTAAATGTTGATCGATCATGGCATGACGCTGTTTGAGTGTCGAGCGCATGCTACCGCCCACATTCTTTTCTGCCCAGCTTTCTAAGGGGTGGACTAAACGTGCTAAAAATTTGCCTTTACGTGTGGCAAAAACGGGATGCGAAATCCCCATGCTGTACCAAATATAGCCGGTGTAATGTGCAGTAAAGGAAATGTGTCGATGTTCCGATAAACTTTGTGTCATGTCGTCCTGACCTAATGTTGTTTTTATTGGCAATTTTTGTATAGCGCCGAAGCACTTATTTTGACTTCATCATAAATCAAAAAGGAGCACCTTGTCGTGCTCCTTTTTATGATTTTAAAGGTTGTGGATTAGCAATATTGATTTTTAAAATCCACAATACGGTTACGCACGTTTTGCCAGTCCGCCCCGAGTTCAATGCTTTGCCCAATTTCAATTTGTGGGATATTTCCGCGCATACGTTCTAGGCGTTCTTGATTTGGGAGAGCCAAGTTTTGAATGCCATCAAGCGCAATGCATGCAGATTCACGGTTATTACACACAAGGCCCATATCACAACCTGCATTTAATGCTGCTTGGATACGAGCATCTGCGCCGCCAGCGACACAAGCGGCTTGCATGCTTAAATCATCGGAGAATAAAACGCCATCAAATTGGAGCTCTTGACGTAAGACTTTCTGAATCCAATACGGTGAAAATCCAGCAGGGTTAGGATCGATATTTTCATAAATCACATGCGCAGGCATTAAGGCATCAAGCTGTGGTTGCAGTTGAATAAAACTTTGCATGTCTTTTTGGTAGATTTCTTCATAACTACGATGGTCAATGGCAGCAGCAACATGTGAGTCTGCTTTCACCGAGCCATGGCCTGGGAAATGCTTACCTGTAGATGCCATCCCCGCACGTTTCATGCCTTTTAGGAAGGCACTTGCTAATGGAATGATGTCTTGCATATTTTTGGCAAAACCACGGTCACCAATCACATCACTAACATCATTTAAATCAAGCACTGGTGCAAAACTGAAATCGATCCCGACCGCAAGGACTTCAGCCGCCATCAACCAGCCACATTGTTCAGCCAGTTCAACTGCTTTTTCAGGTTCAGTTAAGTAAAGTTCTCCAAACTTACCCATAGCCGGCAGCAGTGTGAAGCCTTGCTTTAAGCGTTGTACACGACCACCTTCCTGATCGACGGCAATTAAAATATCAGGACGGATTTGACGCATATGGTCGGTCAGGGCACGAACTTGTTCAGGAGATTCAATGTTGCGACCAAATAAAATCATGCCGCCAACTTGTGGTGCCTGTAATAGTTCAATATCTTCTTGGGTAAGTTCTGTGCCAGCAATGTCGAGCATTAATGCGCCAATCATATTCGGTGTCCGTGTTGGAATTTTTAAGGAAAAACAATACCTGAATTCTGCAATGATTTGCTACACTTTGTCAGCAGAGAATATGATAAAACTACACGACATAAACATATTAAGTTGTTTAAGATTTTGAATCTATTCAATTCAGGTCGAAAACCAACACGGTAATATTGGTCTTAATACCAAGGAAGTACAAATTATTTATGAAACTTCAAACATTAGCTTGTGCCGTTGCGATTGCGACAGGTGGATTCTTTTTCACTCATGTGGTGAATGACGCAATTGCTGCCAATAATACAGAAGCAGTGAGCGCGGGTACCATTCAGCCCACACAAGAGCAAGCCTTGGTCTCACGTCAGCTTGCAACATTGGTAGACCGTCAACACTATTTAAATCAGCGTTTAGATGCCAATACATCTAACCGTATTTTAGATTTTTATATTGATAGTTTAGACGCTGAACATACGTTGTTCTTGGCATCGGATATTGAAAATTATAAAAAACGTTATGGTTCAACTTTTGGTGCAAACCTCAAAGCAGGCAATTTAACAGGGCCGTATGCCATTCATGCGCAATATCGTGAGCGCCTAAAACAGTTCTACACCTATATGTTGGAAGAGCTGAAAAAGCCACAGAATTTAAATCAACCGAATAGCTACATCGAAACCGATCGTGAAAAAGCGCCATTCTTTAAATCGACAGAAGAACAGCGTGCGCATTGGAATAAAATGTTGGTCTCTCAGCTGATCAATTTAACCATCAGCAAAGAAGAAGAGAAAGCCAAACAGAAAGCGTTGAAAGATGATCCTGCGCTGGCAAATGGTCAAGATTTAACTGGTCCTGAAGATTTAACTCCTGAACAGACCTTAACTAAGCGTTATACACGTCAGTTAGAGCGGATTAGTCGTTTAAAAAGTGATGATGTGCTTGATAAAACTCTGAATGCTATGATGCTGACGTATGATCCGCACAGTAATTATTTCCCACCTGTAGATGCGATGGAATTGAACCGTCAAACCACGCTGCAATTGGAAGGGATTGGGGTGTCGATTCGTCCTGAACGTGGCAACGAAGACTACACTAAAATTGAAACGATTGTAGAAGGTGGGCCAGCCAGCAAATCAGGACAAGTCAAGTCAGGTGATCGTATCGTTGGTGTTGCTCAAGATGGCGACAAAATGGTGGATGTGATCGGTTGGCCGAGCAATGAAATTGTCGGACTGATTCGTGGTAAACGTGGCACCAAAGTGACTCTACGTTTATTGGGTGCTGGTGCGTCCATGAATCAAGCGCGAAATGTCACTATTGTGCGTGATGTAATTCAAGAAGAAGATGCGGGCGTGCGTTCACGTACCGTTGAAATTGAACGTGATGGCAAAAAACATAAGTTTGGTGTGATTGAAATTCCATCGTTTTACTTGAACTATCGTGCCCGTCGTGCAGGTACAGACTACCGCTCTGTGTCAGAAGATACCAATAAAGCCTTAAAAACATTAGATGCGCAAAATGTTGAAGGCATCATCATTGATTTGCGTAACAACCCAGGTGGCTCACTTGAAGAAGTGGCGCGTATGCTTGGACAAGTGATTAAATCAGGTCCAGTGGTGCAAATCCGTGATGGTAATGGCAATGTCAGCGTGTTTGAAGATGATGATGGTGGTGCGCAAACTTATGCAGGCCCATTGGCAGTATTGATTAACTTGGCTTCGGCATCTGCGAGTGAAATTTATTCTGCTGCGATTCAAGACTATGAGCGTGGTGTGGTGATTGGTAGTACCACAACGGGTAAAGGCACTGCACAGGTACAACTTGACTCTTTAGCCTATGGTCAAGCAACCTTAACGCAACGTAAATTCTACCGCGTGACTGGCGGTAGTACCCAGAATAAAGGGGTCGTGCCTGATATTAAGTTGGTTGATATTTACAATGAAGAGTTTGGTGAGCGTAAAGCAAAAAATGCTTTACAGTGGGACACCATTCCGACCGCACCGTTTAAACGTGAAGGCTCAATTCAAGGCTATGTTCCCGATTTGATTAAGTCATCTCAGCAACGTGTCACGATTGATCCTCAATTTAAATATTTAGAGCAACGTACTGCGATTGCGAAAAAAACGGAAGAGCAAAAGCGTGTGGTGCTTGACTTAGCGAAGCGTAAAGCCGAGCTATTGGCGCTAGAACAAAAGTCTTTGGATGCTGAAAATCAACGTCGTAAAGTGGTGGGTCAAAAACCTTATGCCAATTGGGAAAGCTACCAAGCGTCTATGGATGCATTGGTGGAGGCACGTGCAAAAATGAAGGCGAACCAGCGTCCAGCACTGCCTGAAGAAGAAGTCTTTGTGACGGAAGCAGCAAACGTTCTGATGGACTATGCCAAATTACAAGGTGCAACGCCTGCAACAGCAGCCAAAAAGTAAGCCACTCATCCATAAAACATTGAGCTGATTGCTTGAGTTTTTGACAGAAAAGATGAATTTACCCATTGAAAAATAGCGAGCTACGGCTCGCTATTTTTTGTGCGTAGAGTAGAGTTAACTTTAAATCGAGAAAGCAATCTAGAAATAATTCTAACTTATTCATTTTATTATAATTAGAAACTGTTCTAAAATAAAAAAGACCTGATGCAATTTTTATCAAAAGTTTAAGTTTTAGTGAACTTCATCAAGCTTTCTTTTTTTAAAATAATCAGTTGCTTAAAATCTTGAAAGAAAGACTTGACCATTATCGTAGACTAATAGATTCTAAGGGAAAATAAGTAAGTAATTGAAAACGTAACAAGTTAAAGGGAAGAGATAGATTGGGTAGTTCGGTTAAAGAAAGTGCCACGATAACCTAAGCGGAACGCTTGATATGACCCATATTCATTATGATTACAATCTGGTCGTTGGTTCAATCGTAGTTGCATTATTAAGTTGTTACTTAGCTGTTTCACTCGAACAAATGTTGTTTCGTGGAACGCGACCAAGATATGAAAATGTCATTTTATTATTCAGCGGCGCAATTTTAGGTGCTGCGATCTGGTGCATGCATTTTGTAGGCATGATGGCCAGCCATTTGCCTTCAAATCATAGTTTTGATACCAGTCTGACCCTAACTTCATATTTTATCGCCTTTGTTGCGTCCACTTTTGCAGTGTGGCTGACCACTCGTCCGACCTTGCCTTTTCCGCGTTTAATTTTAGGCTCCGTGTTAATGGGCCTTGGCATTTCCGGCATGCATTATACCGGCATGCTGAGTTTAGCCGTTCAGGGCTATGAACAACGATACGAACCTTTAATTGTTATCTGTTCAATTTTGGTCGCGATCTGTGGTTCAGGTTTAGCATTTTGGCTGACATTTAAAAATAAGTATTCGTCTAAACGTAACATCATGAATGCCTTTGTTGCAGTCATGCTGACTTTTAGCATTGTGGCTATGCATTATATTGGTATGGCGGCTGTTGATTTTGTACCGCTAAACTCGATGGATGTATTGGTTGCGGCTCAAATTAACCACAATTTATTGCTGTTTATTGTCTTATTTGTCACCAGTTTATTGTTGATGGCAGCCTTTAGCGTTGCAGTACTTGAGCAACGTTTAGAGCATCGCAGTTTGCAGTTGATGCGCGCAAATCGAGAACTGGCCAATCAAGCAGTACAGGACAATTTGACCCGTTTACCTAATCGATTATTTTTGGCTGAATATGCACATTTCCTATTTACAGAGCATCGTTTAAGACAAGATAAAATTGCTTTTATTTATATTGATATTGACCGTTTTAAAGCGGTCAATGATGTGTTTGGACACCATGTTGGTGATCAACTACTGATTCAAATTGCTACGCGCATTCATCGTTTAATTGATGATCAAGCCAAATTGCTACGAATCGGTGGCGATGAATTTCTGATTGTGCTCGAGTCGGCAAGCAATGACTCTGCCACAGCAATGTCTGAAAAAATATTGGAATTGATGCAAGAAAGCTTCTTGATTGCAGGCAAGGAAATCAATATTTCAGGCAGTATTGGTATTGCGATGTACCCTGAACATGGTGCGAACTTGCAAGATCTGCTGATTAATGCAGACACTGCAATGCTGAGTTCGAAGTATCAGGGGCGTAATACCTATTCGTTTTTTAATTATACCGCCGACCAATTTGAAGAAAAAAGTCAGACGAAACTGATCAATGATTTGTATAAAGCAGTAGAAGAGCAACAGTTTATCTTATTTTATCAGCCAAAATTTAATGCCGCTGATCGTGAAATTTGTGGGGTAGAGGCCTTAATTCGTTGGAATCATCCAACTCTAGGTATGTTGACGCCAAATAAGTTCATTAATGGCGCTGAAAAAACTGGACTGATTATTGCCATGGGCTATTGGGCACTTGAAGAAGCCTGTAAGCAAATTCAGCACTGGGAAAAGCTGAATATGCCGCTGTATCCAATTGCGGTCAATTTATCAGCCATTCAGTTTGAGCATAAACATTTATTTAGTACCTTAGAGTCGCTTTTTGCACGTTATGAAATTAACCCGTCAAACTTAATTATTGAAATTACCGAGTCAACAGCGATGCATCATATCGATGCCAGTATCGTGACTTTTGAACATTTGAGACAGATGGGGATTAAAGTTGCGATTGATGACTTTGGAACGGGACATTCAAGTTTCTTGTATTTAAAAGAACTACCTGTAGATGAACTGAAAATTGACCGTGAATTTATCCGTAATTTGAGCGTCGGTTCTAAAGAAGAAATTATTTTAGAAAGTATTATTCACTTGGCAATTCGACTGGGTTTAACGGTCACTGCAGAAGGTGTAGAGACAGAACAACAAGCAGAAATTTTAAAACGTTTAGGTTGCCAACAGTTGCAAGGATATTTGTTGGGCATGCCGATGCCAGTGGCACAGCTTGAAGAAAGCATGAAAATGAAAGTTGAATAAAGTCATTTGTGGTCTATCTGATTGCCAATGAGTGAGAAAAAAGAAAATGAAATGTGCTATATCGTCGATAAAAACAGGTCGTCATCCAATGTAAAACATCAAGACACGCCACGCTAAGATTTTGACTCAACCCAATGTGGTTGATTATTTTTAATGGTCAATCTGATACAATATCGCCAATTTTCCATATTGATCAGATCTGATCTTTTGCACTGCGAGTTTTGCAGTAGGTGTCTTTCATGAGTTTTAAAGAAGAATTAGCGACACAGGTCGCTCAGCGACGTACTTTCGCTATTATTTCCCACCCCGATGCCGGTAAAACCACAATGACAGAAAAACTGTTGTTATGGGGACAGGCGATTCAGGTTGCAGGTATGGTAAAAAGCCGTAAATCTGATCGTGCGGCAACGTCTGACTGGATGGAAATGGAAAAAGAACGTGGGATTTCGATCACCACCTCGGTTATGCAGTTCCCGTTTAAAGACAAGATGATTAACTTGCTCGACACCCCAGGGCATGAAGACTTTTCTGAAGATACTTACCGTACATTAACCGCTGTTGACTCTGCGCTTATGGTGATTGATGGTGCAAAAGGTGTCGAAGATCGTACGATCAAATTGATGGAAGTGTGTCGTATGCGCGACACGCCGATTATTTCATTCGTCAACAAAATGGACCGTGAAATTCGTGAGCCATTAGAACTGCTTGATGAAATCGAAAACGTTTTAAAAATTAAATGTGTTCCGATTACTTGGCCACTAGGTACAGGTCGTGACTTTGCCGGTGTATTTAACCTACTCGAAGAAAAATTCTACGTTTATAAGGCAGGTTTCGGTTCAACCATTACGGATATTGAAGTCCGTGATGGTTATGACTATGCAGATTTGCGTGAAAAAGTTGGCGATCTAGCTTGGGCTGCATTTGAAGAGTCGTTGGAACTGGTTCAAATGGCCAATGAACCTTTAGACCGTGATGAATTTTTGGCAGGCCGTCAAACGCCAGTCTTGTTTGGTACGGCACTCGGTAACTTTGGTGTGGACCATGTTCTGGATGCATTTAGTCAATATGCGCCTGAACCTAAAGCACATCCGACTCAGGACCGTAAAGTTGAAGCGACTGAAGAAGGCTTCACAGGTTTCGTCTTTAAAATTCAAGCCAATATGGATCCAAAACACCGTGACCGTATTGCATTCATGCGTATCTGTTCAGGTAAGTATGAAAAAGGCTTAAAAATGAAACATGTGCGTCTAGGTAAAGATGTGCGTATTAGTGATGCTTTAACGTTCCTTGCCGGTGACCGTCAACATCTTGAAGAAGCATGGCCGGGTGACATTATCGGTTTGCATAACCATGGTACGATTCAGATCGGTGATACCTTCACTTCGGGTGAAGATTTACACTTTACCGGTATTCCGCACTTCGCCCCTGAAATGTTCCGTCGCGTGCGTTTAAAAGATCCATTGAAGTCAAAACAGCTACAAAAAGGCTTAAAAGAGCTTTCAGAAGAAGGTGCAACTCAGGTCTTTATGCCGCAAAACAGTAACGACTTAATCGTGGGTGCTGTGGGTGTACTTCAGTTTGAAGTCGTGGCTTATCGTCTGAAAGAAGAATACAAAGTTGATTGTATTTACGAGCCTGTAAGTATCAATACCGTACGTTGGGTATCTTGTGATGACGAGAAAAAATTCAACGAATTTAAGAAAAAAGCACATGACCAATTGTCTGTCGATGGCGGTGGTCATTTAACTTATCTTGCACCAAGTCGTGTGAATTTACAGTTAATGCAAGAACGTTATCCGGATATCGTGTTCCGTAATACACGTGAACACTAAGTTGTTCTTTTACAGAAATAAAACAGCTTCTTCGTGAAGCTGTTTTATTTTGTGGTAGAGTTTTTAAATCCATACATTACGCAATCATTTGGTCGTTTAGGACATCATGAAAATATTCAAGGATGCTACAGTTTTTGCACTTTTGGGGAGTGTTTTGCTGCTCAGTGCATGTGATTCAGGAAAAGAAAACAAAGCGACAAAGCCGGCCGATGATGGCGCTTCTGAAGCGACCGTAATCAATCCAGATGTTTTGCCCTATTTAAATATCCAAGAGCAAGCGGCAAAAATTGCCAAACCGTTTTGTGAAAATAAAAGTTGTATTGATTTAGAGATACAAACCATTCAGACCGTAGATACATGGTTGAATGGCTGGATTGAAAAGAATCAAGCCAGCGTCGTACAAGATCAAATTGCATTAAAGCAAAATATGAATCTCCAACAAGCCGTCGATGCGTATGTGAAAAAATCAGATGCTTGGCAGGCAGAGTTTAAAACCAATAAAGCCTATGAATTGGCCATGTACACACGGGTTCCATATCAACGGAATCAATATGTGTTGCTGCAAATCGGTGTCGATACCAAACAGGAAAATATCACGGTCAAAGAGCGTTATTATTTTTTTGTGGCAGACCGCCGTGCGAAAAAGAATCTTAAACCCTTAGATATTATTGATGCAAAGCAACAGCAAAATATGGATGCTATTGTGCAGCAAGCCTATAGCAAATGGTTAGATGAACAAGAGGTAGATGTCAAAAAATCGGCACCGAAAAAACTCTATTGGGGCCAAGCAGATTGGTTCTTTGATCAAGAAGGTGTCGGTTTGCATTACCGTACAGATGAAATTGTCAAAGAGAGTAAACAACTGGATATTTATCTCAGCAAAGCGCAAACACAACAAGTATTGAAAGCTGATGTGTATCAGCATATGTTCTAAACAATGAAAGTATTTAATTTGATGAGATATTTATTGAGATAAATATCAATCATTCGAAATGAAAGGTTGAAGCAATGGTGCAAAAAAATAAAATTTGGGCAAGCTCAATATTGGCAGTTTCTGTTGCATTCACGGCGTGTCAGCCACAACAAGCTGAACCTGAAAAAAAGCCGGATCAAGCCAAAACTGAACAGCCAGATTTGAGTGCAAAACTGATTGGTGATGCGGAAAAATTACAACTGAATTTACCAGAATGTGATGGCGGGGTCTGTCCTGAAATTTCAGTTGAACGCTTAAACAGTAATCAAGCCTTTATTGATGAATTTATTGATGCGGAAATTCTAAAACAGTTAGGCGAAATTCTATCTGTTTCGCCTTTAGAGGATAAAACGCTGAGCAAAGACGCTCCCGCTGCAAGTGAAGTTCCTGCAGCATCTGAAGCAAAATCTGCTTTGGCCAAGGTTGAAACGCCCAAATTAAAATTGGAAAAAGCCACGCAGCCTTATATGCAAGCGTTCTTAAATTTAGATAAAGAGTTGAAATCTTTAAGTGCCAATCAGCAAATCAGTCTGATGATTAAACCTAAAATATTGAATGCAGAAAAACCCTTAGCAACGGTGGTTTTAAATACCAGTTCATATTTAGGTGGAGCGCATGGTTCTTCTGCACAGCAATATTATAACTTCGATTTAAGCACTCAAAAATTGGTACAGCTCAATGACATATTATTGCCTAATCAACGTGCAGAGCTTGAAAAGCGGGGCTACGAAGTCTTTAAAATTTGGGTGAAAGATGCCAAGTTGGCAGACAATATTCAAGAATACGAACAGATTTGGAAATTTAAACTGTCTGATAATTTTTATCTGAGTCAGCAAGGTTTAATTTTGCAATATGCCGAATATGAAATTGGGCCGTATGTGGTGGGTTTACCACGTTTGACAATTCCTTATGATCAATTGCAAAGTGTATTGAAAAAGCAATATCTACCTCCCGTTGAAACTGCTGAAGCCTCAGCCGCAAAAGCAAATTAATCAGTGCAATGACTTACTCACTGTTTGATACGCATACGCATTTTGATGTTCCTGATTTTGACGCTGATCGGGAACAGTTGGCGTATGCTGCCAAACAGGCGGGTGTCGATGCGTTGGTATTGATTGGTTTTGTACAGTCACGTTTTCAAGATTTGCTGCAAACTCAAGAGTTTTTAGCTCGTTTATCCAATGCTCCAACTAGCTATTTAGCTCCCGGCTTACATCCATTTTATATTGAGCAACATCGTACAGAACATTTGCTCGATGTGGAGCAGATGCTAAAGCATCATGATTGTGTTGCTGTGGGTGAAATAGGTTTAGATACCTTTTTGAAACAGCATAAACAGCCTGAACTTTTTCAAAAGCAGCAGCAGTATTTTTCCGCACAACTTGAGTTAGCACAGCAGTTTGATAAACCCATTTTGCTGCATATTCGCAAATCTCATGCGGAGGTGCTTTCGATGCTGAAGCAGCATCGATTTAAGCTTGGTGGTATCGCACATGCATTTAGTGGTGGTGTTGAAGAAGCGAAGGCATTTACCAAACTAGGTTTTAAAATCGGTGTAACAGGGCAAATCACCAATCCTAATGCAAAAAAATTACATCAAGTGGTTCAGACTTTGGGTGTAGATCATTTGGTCTTAGAAACTGACTGTCCAGATATGACACCCTTATGTTGTCAGCATTCAAAGGAAGGGCGTACTCGCAATACGCCGGTCAATTTGCCCTATGTCTTGCAGGGGCTAGCTCAGAGCTTAAACCGTACTGAATCTGAGATTGCACAGATCTTATGGACTAATTCATTACAAGCATTGCATCTGGACGCTTAAGGGCCAATAAATATTGACGCTGCTTGATTGAATATAGTTTCATTTGCATCGTGCATGCAATGATGGTTTTCTAAAAAAAGGTGCATTATGCAATTTCTAAAATGCTTTAGACTTGGCATTATGCTGTTAAATTATTTTGAGTGAGTTTCACATGGCACAAGGACTATTGGCTGGCAAACGCTTTTTAATCGCGGGTATTGCAAGTAAGTTATCAATCGCATTTGGTATTGCGCAAGCTTTACATCGCGAAGGTGCAGAACTGGCTTTTACTTATCCAAACGAAAAATTAAAAAAACGTGTAGATGATTTTGCTGAACAATTTGGTTCAACTTTAGTTTTCCCATGTGATGTCGCAGTGGACGCTGAAATTGATACCGCTTTTGCTGAACTTGCTAAACATTGGGATGGTCTAGACGGTGTTGTGCATTCAATTGGTTTTGCGCCGGCGCATACTTTAGATGGCGATTTCACTGATATTACAGACCGTGAAGGTTTTAAAATTGCTCACGACATCAGCGCATATAGCTTTATTGCAATGGCTCGTGCGGCAAAACCTTTATTGGCTGCGCGTCAAGGTTGCTTATTGACGCTGACTTACCAAGGTTCTGAACGTGTAATGCCAAACTATAACGTTATGGGCATGGCAAAAGCGTCACTAGAAGCAGGCGTACGTTATTTGGCTACAAGTCTTGGCGCTGAAGGTATTCGTGTAAATGCGATTTCAGCAGGTCCGATTCGTACTTTAGCGGCTTCAGGGATTAAATCTTTCCGTAAAATGTTAGATCTAAATGAAAAAGTTGCACCGCTTAAACGCAATGTCACCATTGAAGATGTCGGTAATGCAGCATTGTTCCTTTGCTCACCGTGGGCAAATGGTATTACAGGTGAAATTTTGTATGTTGATGCTGGCTTTAATACTGTAGGTATGAGCGCTGATCTGATGGCAGATGCTGAGTAATTCTCTTTAAGTTGCCTCTCCCTTTGGGAGAGGGCTCGGGTGAGGGAATAAAAACCTCTCCCCTTGCGAAACAGTGTTTCTCATCTCCTAGAAGGAGAGGGGATAAATAAAGTAATAAAAAAGACCGCAAAAGCGGTCTTTTTTAGATTTGAAGATAAGCGATTAAGCTTGGCCTTCAGCAGCAGTTTGCGCACGTTGCAAATTCGCTTCGAATTCAGCATCGAAGTTAATTGGTGTAAGCAATAATTGTGGGAAGCTGCCTTTAGTAACCATATCGTTCACTGCTTCACGTAGGAATGGGAACAAGATATTTGGGCAATAAGCACCAAGAATGTACGGAAGACGTTCTTCTTCAACGCTATCGATCAGGAAGATACCTGCTTGAGTAACGTCAACGATAAATGCCGTGTCACCCGCATTGTTTGCTTGAACGACAACTTTGAGTGAAACTTCGAAGTGTGTTGGATCAACTTTTTCTGCAGAAGAAGAAAGATTGATATTTAGTTCAGGCTGCCATTCTTTAGTAAATACTTGAGCCCCAGGTACTTCGAAAGAAATATCTTTAGTATAAATACGCTCTAATGCCAATTGTGGTTGAGCTTGTTGTTCTTCACTCATTGTTTATTCCTTAATATGAGGTGACGATTTATGTTTAGAATTAAGATAGCATGCCGTCGAGTTTGCCTTCACGCTCTAAAGCATAAAGTTGGTCAAAACCGCCAATAAACTGATCATTAATAAAAATTTGAGGAACGGTACGGTGGTTGGTGCGTTGCATCAATTCAACACGTACTTCAGGCGCTTCATTGGATAAATTAATTTCTTTATAAGCCACGCCTTTACGCTCTAGGAGCTGTTTTGCACGAATGCAGTAAGGACATACAGTTGTTGAATAAATCGTAACTTCAGCCATGTTAATCTCCTAAGAAGCGCTTATTTGCTTTTAACTAGAGGTAAGCCTTGAGCTTTCCAGTTGCTAATGCCGCCGTCTAAACGGTATGCATCTGCATGACCGACTTGTTGTAATGCAGAACCTGCCACTTGACCAAGGTTACATACAAAAACCAACGGGCGATCAGAAGTTTTTAACTCTTCAATGTGTTTTGTAATTTGGCTATATGGAATATTACGGCTACCGCTAATATGACCTTCGCGGAAGTCTTTCGCATCACGTAAGTCAATCAATTGAGCATTTTTAGCTTTTACTAAAATCCCTAAAGATTGAGGTGAAATTTTGCGACCATTACGCTGGCCTTCAAGAATAAAGAACAGCACGACCAATACAGCCAGCGTTCCAAATAAGAAGGGGTGATTCCCCATAAATTCGAACCAACGTTCCACAATTCACCTAACTACAATTTTAAATTGCCAAGAGTATAGCCCATAAATATGGTGATCAAAATCACCCCTTCAAGGGCATGAACAGAATAAAAATTAATTTTTTTGCTGCGCTTCCGTGATTTCGTCGATCAGACGTAAATAACTGTCTAATCGGCGCGGCAAAATTTCGCCATTTTGAGCAGCCATTCTAAGCGCACATTGCTTTTCATGTTTATGCGTACAGTTACGGAACTGACAATAACCCAAATGTGACTCGATCTCAGGGAAACCTTGTTGAACTTTTTCCAGTTCTAAGTGCCATAAACCAAATTCACGAATTCCCGGTGAATCAATCAATGCAGAACCTTCACCAAACGCAATTAAGCGCGTAGACGTGGTAGTGTGCTGACCAAGCGCGGAGTTTTCCGAAATAATATTGGTTTTTTGCGCAGCATCCGGAACAATGGCATTAATTAAAGTACTTTTACCAACCCCAGACTGACCTACAAATGCGACAGTTTCACCAGAAAGTCGAGCAGAAAGTGCGCTTAAGTCACCATCAGATTGGGTTTGCATGACCTCATAGCCCAAGTCACGATATTCTTGTAATAGCGTTAAGATCGGATCATTGTCTTTAAGCAAATCGGATTTATTTAAGACCAATAAAGCTGGAATATCGGCATCTGCGCAGGCCACCAAATAGCGGTCAATCAGGCCTGGTGCTGGCTCAGGAAGCGGTGCAAATACAATCACAATCAGGCTGACATTGGCTGCGACAGGTTTCACTTTGTGATAACGGTCAGGGCGTGTCAGTAAAGATTGGCGTGGATGAATCGCGGTAATAATCCCTAACCCTGTGATCGGGTCAGCTTGCCATTTGACACGGTCACCCGTCACTAATAATTCGAGATTGGTACGGGTATGGCAGCGCCAAACACTGCCTAATTCGATGGGTTTCCAATGTGGTTCAGGTTCACCTGCTTGCACAACGGGTTTTTCAGGATGCTGGTCGGGTGTAGACAGCGCTTGAACTTCAAGTTGACGACCATAATGTTGGACGACCAAGCCTTCCAAATCTGCAGAAGTATCGATTTCTTCCTGACGAGATTTATGTTGCTTCTGAATGCGACGTTGCTGCTGTTCAGTCAGTCGGCGCTTACGAATTAAAGCCATTCATATCCTAAAAAACCATGAAAACTAGATGGCAAAAATAGCATGAAAGCAGGGTCTATTTACAGCGCAAGCCCAATAAATTTGCTACTATGTTCATTTTTACAGCCTAATAAGATTGCACATTTATGAGCAGCACACCTGATACACGCCTGATTTGGATTGACCTTGAAATGACAGGTCTAGATACAGATAACGACCAGATTATTGAAGTTGCAACAATTGTGACGGATGATAATTTAAATATTCTGGCGGAAGGGCCTGTGCTTGCGGTACATCAGTCTGACCGTGTGCTCAATGCGATGGATGAATGGAACACTCGCCAACATGGTCAATCAGGTCTGATCGAACGTGTACGTCGTAGTAAATTGACAGCACAAGATGCTGAACAGCAAACTTTAGAATTCTTGAAAAAATGGGTGAATCCAAAATCATCACCGATGTGCGGTAACTCAATTTGCCAAGATCGTCGTTTCTTGCATCGTTTAATGCCTGAAATGGAACAATACTTCCACTACCGTAATCTCGATGTATCATCAGTGAAAGAATTGGCGAAACGCTGGCGCCCAGAGATCATGGGTGGCTTAAAGAAAAATGCGTCGCATTTGGCGATGGATGATATCCGTGACTCGATTGCAGAGCTCAAATACTACCGTGAATATTTCTTTATTATGAATAAAGACTAAGGTTGTAAGATCGAAAATGAGGCGAAAGCCTCTTTTTTTATCCGAGATATTTTCTTTATCGTTGATAGATGTTGGCTTGATGAATCTCGAGGAAATTTGCAGGTTGAGCTAAATCGGTAAAGCCAAATTGACGATATAAACCATGTGCATCCGCCGTTGCAAGTAACATGCGTCTTAGATCTGAGGAGCCACATTTTTCAAATAAAGTACTCACTATCAATTTTGAATAGCCTTTGCCTCGATGCGCATCGGCGACATAAATATCGGCTAAATAGGCAAAAGTTGCATAATCCGTAATGGCACGACCAAAACCGATGAGTTCATCATCGAGAAGTAAGGCCACGGCCAAAGAGTTTTCAATCGCTTTTTTCACCACATGTTTTGGAATATCTTTTGACCAATAGGTATGGCTTAAAAAACGATGCACGGTGTCTAAATCTATTTCATTTTGGTCATCGGTGATTTTTAAATTATTTGGCAGAGGATGGATGTCCATGGCAATACACACTTGAGCTTTTGATCTATGGTTATATTTTTAAAGCAGATCTCCGTTCGCTGTAAATGTTTATTTTGATGGATTTAGACCTGATGCGAATGCCGCTCTGTTGCGATGTACCCTGAATTGCGTTTTATCAAAGAAAAAAAGCAGTGAATTTGCTAAAATGGCGGCTGATTTAACACTGCCTCCAAATCTATGACTGAACTGCTCCAAGATGATGAATATGACCGCCGTTTTGCTGGCGTAGCCAAAATATATAGTGATGAAAGTTTTCATCATTATGAAAAAAGTCATGTCATGGTGATTGGGATCGGCGGTGTAGGCTCATGGGCGGTCGAAGCTTTAGCGCGTACAGGTATTGGTGAGCTAACATTGGTCGATATGGATGTGGTTGCTGCATCGAATATTAATCGACAATTGCCAGCCATGAGCACGACACTGGGACAAGAAAAAATTGAAGTGATGGCAGAGCGCTGCCGTGCGATTAATCCCCGAATAAAAATAAATTTGATTGATGATTATCTCACACCTGAAAATGTCAAAGAAATTTTGGCAGGTGCTCCTGACCTAATTTTAGATTGTATTGATGATGTGAAGGCCAAATTTGCCTTAATGCTACATTGCCGTTTTAATAAAATTCCGTTGATCGTTTCCGGTGGAGCAGGGGGTAAACTTGATCCGCTGAAAATCCGAGTCGCAGATTTATCAAGAACAGAGCAAGACCCGATGTTAGCCAAATTGCGGACACAATTACGCGGCAAAGGCATTTGTAAAAAGCCGAAAGAAAAGTTTGGCATTACCTGTGTTTATTCGATTGATAATCCATTTTCCAGTGCTGATGTTTGTCCAAGTGCAGGCTTACGTTGTGGTGGATATGGTTCAGCAGTAGTGGTGACGTCCAGCTTTGCGATGGTGGCTGTGTCAGAGGTGCTCAAAAAACTTGATGCAAAACGAGCAAAAGCATGACAGCTATCTCATTTTGAAAAAAATAAAGCACCGAATTCGGTGCTTTTTTTGTATATAGAATTAAAATCAGACACAATGTTGGAATAATTAAAATATTGATTTTTTTGGGGCGAGTATGTGGTTTTTACTGATACTAATTTTGGGGATGGGAGCACTTGCGTTTTGGATGTGGAAAAGACCCGATCCAGTGAAACGCGATCAGGCTAAAGCGGTTGGGCATGACTTGTGGATAGACCAATTAGATGCGCAGCTGAAATTCGCAGAACGTTTAATGCTTGATGCGCCGACTGACTATACGCGTGCCTATGAGTTGTATCAAAATTTGGCCAAACAGCATGAAATTCCGCAAGCTTATGTCGCTATGGGACAGATGCATTTACAAGGCTTAGGCCGAGAAGTCAGTGTGGAAAATGCGCTGGCTTTATTGGAAAAAGCCAATACTTTGGGCAGTGATGATGCTGCATATGTGTTGGGGCAAGTTGAAGAAGGTATCTATGGCGGTGTGCCCAATCTTGAAAAAGCGCAATATTGGTATCGACATGCGATTTCACGCGGTCATTTGGATGCACAATATCGACTCGCTGAACTAAACCCAGAAGATCAGACACATGCTGAGCAGCAACATTTAGATTTGTTGCAAAAAAATGCGGACAATGGACATGCCAATTCACAGTATCAATTGGCACAGTTCTATTTAAACCAAGCCACGCCAAATATTACTTTGGGAGTGGAATATTTACTGAAAGCTGCTCAACAAGATCATATGGCGGCTATGCAGCAATTGCAGCAATTCTATGCACAAGGAAAGTATCTTGCGCAAAATGATGAAAAGTCATTGCAATATTTAAAGCGAGGATTGCTACTCGGGCACCAGCAGCAGTTGTATGAATATTATCAAGCAGTATTGATGGGTAAGATCGATGTCGATCAGCGTCAGCGGGTGTATCATGATCTTTTGCAGCAGGCCAAAGAGCACAAAGTTGCAGCAGCCAGCCGATTATTAGGCATTGCACATTTTCATGGTTGGTATTTGGAGAAGCAGGAAACTTTAGGTTTTCGCTTTCTGACCGAAGCTGCTCAACTTAAAGATGCTGATGCAATTAGTCTTATTGCAGCGCTGTATTTTGAAAAGTATTTGGTTAGTGATGATCCACAAAAAGCATTTGAGTTATATCAAACAGCGTATCAATTCAAACCATTATTCATTAACCAAGTCGGTTTGGCACTATGCTACCTACATGGGGTCGGTGTTGAGCGAAATATCAAGCAAGCGCAGCAACTTTTAATTGAAGCTGCTAGGCATTTAAATGATATGTCCATTACTTGTGTCGCCGATCAAAACTATGTGATTGGACGTTTTTATGCATTGCCAGAATATCCTTTAGCACATCGTGATCAGTGTCTGAGTTATCTGGAAAAAGCCGCAGAACAAGGTTCGCAGGATGCTGCTTGGTATCTCTACCGTTTAGCCGTGGACAATATCTTGCCTGATCTACAATTTGATGAAGCTCAAACCCAGCGAGCATTGTTGAAGGCGGCAAAATTAGGCCACCCTGATGCACTCACGCAACTGGGTCTGGTTAATTTAAAAGGACAATGGGGAACACAAGATTTCCAACAAGCGTTGCAGTATTTTTCGCAAGCGGCCGCATTGGGAAATGTGACTGCCTTGTACCAGCTTGGTGAAATGTCAGAACATGGTTTAGGTGTACAGCAAGATTTAACGCAAGCGCATAGCTATTATGCACAAGCGGCTCAGGGGATGAATGCTGCGGCATTAACGCGATTGGGTTATTTCTATATTCATGGCATGGGCGTAGAGCGTGATCTTAAAATTGCACAGCAATATTTGGAAAAAACAGCCTTGCAAGGCTATGTTGAAGCACAAGAACAATTGGAGAATATTCACGCATTTTTAAATGCCAATTAATATTGATGCAAGGCAGTAAGGTGGTATGAAGAGACCTGAGGTTTAGTTTGATGGTCTCTTCTATTTTTTTATACTGAAAAAATAGGGTAAAAATAACATAAAGAATTGATGTAGAAATTTGAATTTTTACTTACATAAAACCCAAAAAAGCAGGCAGATTATGCCTAGAAAAATATGAGTTTTTTTGATTAAATACCCCGCATATTTTATAAAAATCTGATTTTAGATAATAACGATGCTGAACAATATATATTCTGCAATTGAAAAATTGGGCATTAGTCCACAAAAACGTGCTTTGCACATTCAATTTTCAAATTCGACACTAAATCAGGCGGTATTTTTACAACGCATTGATGGGGAACATGCGCTTAGTACGGGTTTAAATGTACAACTGATTTGTCTATCGACTTCTGCCACCTTAGAACTCAAACAATTTATTGGTACGCAAGTCGCAATCGATCAGGTAACCGATGCGGGTCAGCTTTTTCGTATTACTGGGATCATTACAGAAGCATTTCAAGGCCAATGTGATGGTGCATTAACGCTATATAAGTTGACCTTAGAAGATGCAACGGCATTGTGGCATAAGCGTCGTAATAGCCGCGTGTTTATGAATAAATCGGTCAAAGATGTGGTCGAGATTATTTTTAAAGAATGGCAAAAAAAGAGCCCACTTTTTGCAGCGAGCTTAAGTTTGGACTTAAGTGGCTTAAAAAAAGAGTATGACGTCCGACCATTCATGATGCAAAGTAATGAAACCGACTATGATTTTATTACCCGCTTACTACGCAGTGAAGGCATTCATTGGTTGGTTGATGAAGCTCAACGCTTTGTAACATCGTCTGCGACACCCATTGCAGCTCAAAAGCTACGTTTGATTGATGAAAATAGCCAATATCAAGCTTTGGAGCGACGTAATATCCGTTTTCATCGCAGTAGTGCGACTGAAAAAAATGACAGTATGACCAGTTTTATCGGTCAGCGTAGTCTGCAACCGACGTCTGTGCATGTGCAACGATGGCAGGCAGATGTGCTTGAACAGGACGAGGGTGGTGGTGCAGTACAAAGCAAGCACCTACATAGTCAAAATCAAGATAATGCGAGCTTAAGCTTAGAGCAGGCATGGCATGTGAGCCCTGCATGGATGCAAGATCTGAATGGTGAAGATGCTGCAACTGCCTCTAATAGTGCTCAAGTTGAACGTCTCAATCAAAATTTTAGTGATTATTATGCGGCTCAAGCCAAACAATTTATTGCCAAAAGTACCGTACGTGATACGCAAGTTGGTTATTGGTTCAAATTAGATGAGCATCCTGAAATTGATCAGCATAACGGTGCAGATCAAGAATTTTTGATTTTATCCAAGTCTTTTTATAATCAAAATAATTTACCCAAAGACTTAACCGATCAAGTTACACAACTGATCCATCAAAGTCAGTGGCAAGTCAAACAAAGCGATGCGGATGAACGCCAAGCCAATACCTTGGCTTTGCAACGTCGAAATATTACGACCGTCCCTGAATTTAATCCGCTTACACATCGACCAGTAACACATCCACAACGTGCTAAAGTTGTGGGTCCTGCCGGTGAAGAAATCCATGTTGATGAATGGGGGCGGATAAAAGTCCGTTTTCTGTTTACCCGTTCAGATGATCATGGTCATGATGGCGGTGCAGGTGCGAACAATAATGACACAGACTCGGCTTGGGTTGATGTGTTGACCCCTTGGGCCGGCGAAGGTTATGGCGCACGCTTCTTACCTCGAATTGGTGAAATAGTCGTCGTTGATTTCTTTGATGGCAACATTGACCGACCTTTTGTCGTGGGGCGTATTCATGAAGCGCAGCGTAGTCCCACTAAATTTGACAATAAAGGACAATTACCCGATACCAAAAAACTCGCGGGAATTCGTTCTAAAGAAGTGGCGGGAGAGGGATTTGGTCAATTACGCTTTGATGACACCACAGGACAAATTAGTACGCAGTTGCAAAATAGCCATGGTGCAACACAACTGAACTTAGGTCATTTAAGTCATCCTAAAGAAAAGGCTGAGAGTGAAAGTCGGGGTGAGGGTTTTGAGCTGCGGACCGATCAATGGGGGGCAGTACGGGCTGGGCAAGGCTTATTGGTGTCGACACATCAGCAAGCACAAGCAGGTGCGGTGCATTTAGCGAGCCATGAAGCCCATACACAAATCGAAAGCGCATTGAATAATGCTAAAGGGCTGAGTGATGTAGCAAAAAACCAGCAGACAGACCCGCTTGAAGTTCTAGAGAGTCTTCAAGCCTTTATTGAGGTATTAAGTCAGGATGATCAGCAAAAAGCTGCTGAGTTTAAATCAGCTGTCATGCTACTAGCTGCACCAAATTCAATAGCGATAAGTACGAATGAAAATGTACACATTTCAGCGGATGGGCAATTAAGTCATAGTGCTGGGGATAGCATTAACATCTCGACGCAAAAATCGTTGATTGCGCATGCGAGTAAAAAGATCAGTTTTTTTGCAGCACAAGAGGGTGCACGGCTGTATGCAGGGAAGGGTAAGATTGAGATTCAGGCGCAAGGTGATGGACTAGATCTGATTGCACGTAAGGGCATTCAGATTATTTCAACCGAAGATACGGTATATATTACCAGTCCGAAAGAGATTAATTTAACTGCGGGTGGTTCGCAGGTAAAACTGAATGGCTCGGGAATATTTCCAACTACAGGTGGGAAGTTTGAGGCAAAAGCGGGGCAGCATAAGTTTGTTGGGGGTGAGAAAGTCAATACACGACAGCCTGAATTGGCGCTGTTGCCTGATTATTATTTAACTTATGTAGCAAAAGATATGTTCGGGAATCATATTAAGAATACTGAATATTTGATGATTTTACCGAATGGAGAAATGATTGAGGGTGTAACTGATAATATGGGTAAAACTCAAACAGTGATGACAAAAGGCCCGCAAAAAATTCAGATTACTTTGAATACTGATCAGGAAACTAGTTTTACTAAATTTGAAGAAGACTTATGAATAAAATAAAAATTAGACTATATATAAAAGTGTTACCTGATAATGATTTGATTCCATGTCATGGGATGGAATATTCAATTGTTCCAAAAGGGAAGAAACACGAAGAATATTTATGGGATATGAAAGTTCCTACTATAGAAGAAGTAAATCAAAAAATTCCGAAAAAACTTGAGCCTTTATCATTTCCTAATAGTTCAAATAACATTAACTGGGAAAAACAAGCACAAAATATTGCTAACATGCAGAAAAACAATGAACTAATTGTTTTAAAGAGTAACAGGCGGGGAAAAACAGATACACAAGGCTTTACGAAAGAAATGTATTTACCAAATGGTGAATATGATGTGTGGATAAAGCGGAGTGATTCTGATTGGGAGTTAGCCTATTTTCTAAATGGTTCTAAAGGATTTAAAGTAAATGAAAATATAAAATTAGTGAATTATCAAATAAGAAATTATTACCGCTATAGAGTTTTGAATTTTAATAATAAGCCATTTGATTTTTTAGTGGATTTTGAAACCTACACATTTGATAAATCAGGTAAAGAAAAAAAAATCCAAATAAAAGGATTAAAAACAAAGAAAACTGATAAACATGGTTTTACTCCTGTTCTATATTCGCCTGATGGGCATCTCGTATTTGTAAAATTTAAATTTGCCAATCAAGAAGTAAAACCAGAAAAGAAAGAAATAGATCACTATGCAACATTAAGTAAAAATAATTTTATTGTAGTTAAATTAAAGTCTGTAGCGAGTATTTCAAAAGATAAGATTAGTACCACGGTAAACTTACAAGGAACAGGAAAACCGCCTGTTATTTTAAATACATTAAGGGAAGAGATGGTAGTTTTATCATCTGAAGATTATGCGGTGTTTGAAAAGGAAAGTTCGAAACTAGACATTATTTTTGCAAATGCCAAGGAAGCAAAAGTTACATTATCAGAAGCGATTAAATCTGGAAATATTACTAGCGTCAAAGCAGCTGAAGACGAAATTAAAAAGGCAGAAAAAGCGATAGAAGATGAATTAAATAAAAATTTTAAAAATAAAGCAGATTTGACAGAAGTTATTACTTTTGAAGCAAGACAGAAAAAAAATCCCAATGGCAATACCCAAGAGTTTGATTTGAGACGTAGATATTTACGTACAGACCGTTATATGCAATTACAGCAAAAAAAGAAAAATAAAGAAAGTTTTAAAGTAACAGCCTTAGGAAAAGAATTAAAGAGTTTAAAAGATCCTATAAAGGTTAATAAATCTATAATTGAAGAAGAATTTAAGAAGGTCAATTTAGAGTTAGCCGCTTATTCAAAATCCACTGGTACGAAAGTATGGGATTTTACGTCATTTAGTGGGGCATTTGTTGAGCAGGTAAAACTTTCGGATAATCTTACACTTGACACTCAATCACAATGGTTGAGGTGCGTTGCGAGTGCAGGAGCTTCATCAAGTCTAAATTGGAAACCTGGGAGTAATGAATTTAGTGCTAAAGTAGGGGCAAATGCTCAAGGTAAATTGGTGCTTTTTGAAGGCAAAACTAAATTAACTTATTGTATCCCTTCTGAAAAAGGGTGGATGCTTAATTATCAAGATATTGATTTAGGTGCTTTTCGCCTTATTTACACTACTGAGTTATATGGTTTTGCTGGAGCAAAAATTGCAGCAGGTATAGGAATTGAAATCAGTAAAAGTGCAGAAGGACAAAAATTAGCTGCGACAGGTCGACGAAACAAAAATCCTTCACTTGCAAATAATTTAAGTTCGGGGCGTCCAAAATTTGTCCCTATGGACAAAGATGATTCAATAATTCCAGGAAGTGGAGCTGGTAGCGAAGGGCAAATTGATGTTTTTGCGGGTGCAGAAGCTGGTTTGAAAATGTCTGCGGATTTTCAGTGGTTGTCACCAGAAGCAGAAGATTTTGTATCATTGGCTTCATTGGCTCCAGATTTTGCTGTAAGTGCAGGAATAGGTGCTGGGGTAAACTTTAAACTTTTTTATTGGGAAGGGCAATTTAGAATAAGAGCCAAAGCTGCTTTATGTTTTGGTGTAGGTGCTAAAGGTGCTATTGATCTATCTATAGACTTCAAAAAAATCTTTGAAATGGTGAAGTGGGTTTATTATCAACTTATGCGTGCAGGTTTTAGAACTTTAAGTTTTATTGTACAGGATGCATTTGAAAGATTTAGTAATGTTGCTGTATTAGCTTTAGGAGAAGATAGTGTTACGACAACAACACTGTTAAATATTTCTACTGAAATTAATAAGTTTAACATGAAATATGCATTAGCTGAAAAAGGTAAAGATTTAGCAATAACAATTATAAAAAAACCTGAATGGCTAAAATATGGACCACCAAATGCAAAAGGTATATTGATTTACCAGATGACTCGACATAATAAAGTAACTCATTGGGTTGATAAACCAGATTATGGAATTACGCCTTTTTTGCCTACATTTAAAAAAGCTGTCATTGCTATATTTGAGACTGTAAGTACTGAAGGTGAATGGTTGAATATTCTTCAACGTATAGATCCATTGGGAGCGAAAACAAATAAAAGAATTGATTATATCGAAAAACAATTGTTAGGTTTTTTGCATGATGGTCTATGGTCTCGGGGTACTGATTTTATTAAAGAGCATGTGCTAAATAATGAAACTGGAAGTGGAAGTGAGTTTGTTGAACAATATGAAAAGTTAAGGTCAAAAGTAGTAAAAACAGTTCCTTTGCATGAAAAAGTACCGATGAATAATCCACGGGAATTAAAAAAACTCAGAGAAAAAATGATCGAACAACCGAATATTATTAATGAAGATAGTTTAAGTGCTGTGAATTTTGAACCTGTTCAACCTTTAGAGATAAATAATCGAGATGCTGAGATATTTTTAGCCAATGCGAATCAAGCTAACTCTGATGGTTCAGAGTTAGCTTAATATCTCACTTGATTGGCTTTATTGTATTTGCAACGCACCGTACAGAAGTTTCAAGATAACTAAATTCATCTTCAGGATTTTTTTTAGGGAGCGCTTTTGTACGTATCACTGTCATTCCTCCCATCATGGCAAGATTATCAGCCCCCATTGGTGGAGAACTGCGTAATACCTTCTCTACGCCTGATTGTGGGCCTTGAGGATTTTTAACAGGTGTAGTCATATATTCTTCAGTATACCAGTCATTCATCCACTCATAGTTACTTGTGATTAAATCATAAAAGCCTAGTGGTGTTGGTGGGTTTTTTCCTAAAATTGGTAAAATCAAAGCGGTATCAGGAACATATTTTTGCCTGTATTGATGAAATTTATCTAAACTCCAAACGTTTGAATTTTGTATTATTTTACCATTATTAGTTGCAAATAGAATATATTGACCTTTATTACGTGCA
Source organism: Acinetobacter amyesii (assembly GCF_002018365.1). Taxonomy (GTDB): domain Bacteria; phylum Pseudomonadota; class Gammaproteobacteria; order Pseudomonadales; family Moraxellaceae; genus Acinetobacter; species Acinetobacter amyesii. The sequence goes on along the minus strand of NZ_MVKX01000003.1, from coordinate 91,372 downwards.
GCATATTCCCATTGAGCCTCTGTTGGTAAATCCATAGGTACCCCAACTTGCTCACCAAGCCAGTTGCAATATTCCTTACCTTGATACCAAGATACGCCAGCAGCAATTTCATCTAGTATTTCAGGCTTGTAAAGAATTGTCTGGATTAAAGGATAGCCTTTAGTCTGAGCAAACAGGTTGTAATCGTTGATCGTGGTTTTATAAGCATTCATGCTGAAATTATCAAGAATGACTTTATGTAAGTTATATCCTTTAGTGGTCGGAATAAACGGGAGGTTTTCTATTTTTTGAGTATTGCCTTTTGGATTTTTAACAGCAGCACTATTTGGAACGGTCTTTTCAAGTTCAGAGGTAACTCGACCAAAATCGCCCATCAGATATTCGCCACCTTCCACAAAAATCATATTTCTTTTAGTTTTTTCAACCAGTTTTTGAATTTTGGATTGTAGCTCAGGAGAAGCACTTTTTTGATTATTAGAAGGAGTTTGTGGCTCATTCGCACTTTTTGCACAAGCACTTAAAGCAAAAGTAGATAGTAAAATAATGGCTAAATTTCGATTGATCATATTCTTTAAAATTATAGAGTTGTTAAAATATTGTCAAAGAATAAAGCAAATTTAATATCTCAAAAAGAGAGTTTTTGTTATTTAAACCCTTTAGATGTAAAAAAAGCCCCTCAGGGCTTTTTTAATATCGAACTTAAGGCAACTGCTGAATCGGACTGCCACCCAACGCCTGCATTAAAGTCACATAAGCATTATATTGACTCTGCTTGGTTTGAACCAAAGACAGTCGCGCATTACGTGTGGTCTCCTGTGCATCCAGCAAGTTTTTCAACGCAATTGCACCATTACGATAACGAACCTCAGTCAAACGCTCAGTCTTTTCTGCAAGCTGCACATTACGCTCTTGCAAAGCAACTTGTTGACTTAACTCAGTACGATTGGATAGCGCATTTTCCACATCGGCAAAAGCCTGATACAAGGTCTGACGATATTGAATAATAGATTTTTCATAATCCAAATCACTAATCGCAAGGTCTTTCTTCATATCGTTATATTGCAAGAAAGGTAAACTTAAACTTGCACCCAAAGCCAAAGCGGGGTTTTGCAATAAGTTACTCAAAGAGGTACTGCTCGAACCTAAACTGCCAGTTAAACTAATCGAAGGATAGTAACTCGCTTTCGTTGCATCTTTATTTGCCAAAGCTTTACGTAATCTTAATTCGCTCGCTTGTAAATCTGGACGGCGAGACAATAACTCGGCAGGTAAACCTGCTGCAATCGTCGGTAATGCAATTCGAGGTAAACGTTGCGGCTCTGAAATATTCAGTTGTTGCACAGGTTGATGCAATAACACAGCCAATGCAGTACGTGTTTCCACTTTTTGTTGGGCAATTTGGCTTAAGGTCGCTTTTTGACTTTGGACCGACTGTTCCGCTTGCGTTAGATCTAAACCTGACACAGCACCAGCTTTATATTGCACCTTGACCAAGTCATAGGTTTTTTGCGTACTGGCTAAGTTTTGCTGCGCAATACTGTAGCGCTCATTTAAATAGCCAAGTTGCCAATATAGGTTTGCTGTTGTTGCAATCAAGCTTTGGGCAGTGGCTTGCAGGTCTTGTTCAGTTGCTAAAGCTTCCCATTTTGCGGCCTCAGTCTGGCTAGCCAAACGACCAAATAAATCTACTTCATAACTGACGCCACCACTGAGTGATACACCTTTTGAGGAATCATCACCTGAGTTAAGGTCAAAGTTATGTCCAGTCGAAACACCTGAACTAACGCGTGGCTCTTGCTGATTCTCAGCCAAACCAGCTTTTAGTCGAGCTTGCTGTAAATTAATACCTGCAACAGCAAGGTCTGTATTGGCAGCTAAAACTTGATTCACCAACTGGTTCAATTGAGCATCATTAAACAATGTCCACCATTGGTCAGCATAAGTATCGGCATGAACTTGCTGACTCATGGCTTTCGCATTTTGAAATTGCGTCGGGATTTGTGTTACAGGGGCTTCATACGGCGTCTTAACCACAGCGGCACAGCCGACTAAGCTACTTCCGAGAATGAAGGCACTTGCAAGTTTAGTTAACGTCATTTGCATCATTATTTCCTTATTCGCGAGAAAGCGCATCGACAGGGTTTAGCTGTGCGGCATTACGTGCAGGTATAAAGCCAAACACAATACCAATCATACTTGAGCAGACAAATGCAGCAACGATAGATGTCGTTGAGTAGGCCATTTGGAATGTTCCACCGGCAAAATGACTAATCAATTGTCCAATACCTAAAGATAATAAAACCCCAAGCACACCGCCTAAGATACACACCAACACCGCCTCAATCAGGAACTGCTGTAAAATGTCACTTTGACGGGCACCCACGGCCATACGTACACCAATTTCTTGGGTACGCTCAGTCACAGAAACCAACATAATGTTCATGACCCCAATACCACCGACGATCAATGAAATCACCGCAATCGCTGAAACCAGTAAAGTCATTGTTGCAGTTGTTTGTTGAATGGTTTCCCGGATACTATCGGAGTTCTGTGTAAAGACATCTTGCGCGCCATGACGTTGCACCAACAAGTTTAATATGGCGTTTTCAGCAGCGGCACTTGGGTATTCATCTTTCACTCGGACAATGATGCTACGTACGTTCGACTGACCTAGCATACGACTCATGACCGTTGAATAGGGCAAATACACATTCAGGCTATCTGAGTTACCCATCATGCTTTTTTGTTCTTCGATCACGCCAATGATACGGCTCGGCACACTGCCTAATAAAATGACTTGACCCACAGGGTTGGTGCCATCTGCAAAGAAGGTATTTTTAGTATTACTATCAATCACCACATCTTGTGCTTGCTCAGTCACACTTTCTTTATCAAAAGGCTGACCCGAAGCGAAGTTCATTCCTTTGACATAGAAGAAATCTTCACTCACGCCATTCACTGTGGTCGACGCTTCTGTGTCTTTAAAACGTGCTGTGACAGATGAATTGACTGAAGGACTAACACCATCGACATAAGGCTGCTCAGCAAGGGCCGTTGCATCGGCAGGAATCAATGTTTTGGCTTGGGATGATCTGGAATTATCACCAAAGCCGCGACCTTGATAAACCGTAATGGTATTGGTTCCCAAGCTGCTGATATTTTCTAAAATCTGCTTTTGCGAACCATTACCCAAGGCCACCACGGATACCACAGACGCAATACCGATAATAATCCCGAGCATGGTGAGAAAGGTCCGCATCCGGTGTGCATTCATGGCAAGGATCGCCATACGGAATGCTTCACCTAGACGGTCAACGGCTGAGCGCCAGCTCGAGGTTTTTTTCTGGGTATTTGGAACGAGTTGTTGCTTTTCTAAAGGTTCATCATCTGTATCAGGCACATTGGGTTGATCTGAAATGATGTTACCGTCTGAAATTTCAATAATTCGAGTCGCATTTTTTGCAACATTATGGTCGTGCGTGACCAAAATAATGGTATGACCTTTGGCATTGAGTTCGCGCAAAATCCGCATTACTTCAATACCACTATTCTTATCTAATGCACCGGTGGGTTCATCGGCAAGAATAACATCGCCACCATTCATGAGGGCACGTGCAATCGACACACGTTGTTGCTGACCACCCGAAAGTTGACTCGGACGGTTTTGGGTTTTTTCACCCAGTCCTAGGTCGGTCAGCAGTTGCTTGGCACGTGCATTGCGTTCGGTTGCATCTGCACCGGCATAGATCGCGGGAACTTCAACGTTACCAGCAGCATTTAAATCACCGAGTAAGTGATAACGCTGGAAAATAAAGCCAAAATATTCACGGCGTAACTGTGCCAGTTCATCAGGTTCAAGTTCACGGGTTTCACGCCCCTTGACCTTGTAACTGCCATTGGTTGGCTTATCTAAACACCCCAAAATGTTCATGAGGGTGGATTTACCAGAACCGGACTGACCTACAATCGCCACCAGTTCACCTGGGTAAATCTCAAGATTAACCCCTTTTAGAATCTGGACTGTGCTTTCACCGGCAGGGAATTCACGAGTCAGATTCTTGACCTCGAGTAGAGGCGTCTGATTTTGACTCATCATTACATTCTCATTGGGCCGCCAGCACCACCACGGTTGCTGCGTTTCGCTGAATCATTAGAGGTATCTGAACCGTCGGCAATCACGACTTTGTCACCTTGTTTTAAGCCACGGATCACTTGTGCGGTCACACGGTTATTTAAACCAAGTAATACAGGTTGAGGATGCGCAGAACCATCCGCTTGCAATACACGCACCATGGCAACGCTCGCTTTACCTTGTTTGACCAATGCTTTTTCAGCTTCAGTCAGTTCTAAACGTTTAGGGCGATTTGGATTGTTTTTGTTCGATTTTGCTTCTGCGTTGGCATTTTTATCAGCAGATTGACCATCGGTAGACGTATTATTTCGGCTACGTTGTGGACGGTTCGAGGTTTGTACGGCTGCAGCAGGGACAGTCAAGACATTCTTGGCTTCGTCTAAAATGATATACACCTGAGCGGTCATATCGATACGCAATTTGCCGTCTGCATTCGGGACATCAAATAGCGCGTTGTAGTAAACCGCAGTACTTGAAGACGAAGAGGTATTGCTGTTGCTTTCGGTGTTAATTGAGTTTGGCGCAGGTTCAACTTGGCGCAGGGTAGCATAGTGTTTTGTTTCACTGTCGCCCAACGTCGTAAAGTAAACATTTTGGCCTTCTTGAACTTTCATGACATCGGCTTCAGAAATTTCAGCTTTAATGGTCATGGTGTCGAGTTTTGCCAATTTCACAATGGTTGGCGCACTTTGGTTGGCGTTTACGGTTTGACCTTCTTCAGTCACAATCGCCACGATGGTTCCATCCATAGGTGCAACAATCTGTGTATAGCCTAAGTCTTCTTTTGCAGTCGCTAAAGTTAAACGTGATTGTTCGATTTGTGCATTAATGGCTGCAATATCAGCTTGCGCAGTTTTATAACTTGCTAGCGCAGATTCTAGTTCTGCACGACTAGTCGCATCTTGAGCGTACATCGCTTGCTGACGCTTATATTCAGCATCGACTTTGGCTAAATTTGCATTTTTTACTGCCAATTGCGCTTGTTGATTTTTAATACTGGCTTCGGCTGTTTTAAGGTCATTTTCCTGACGTACCGAATCGATTTGTGCAATCAATTGACCTTGTTTCACTTCATCGCCAAGTTGCACATACATTTTTTTAACCTGACCTGAAACCTGCGCACCAACGCTGACCATTTTGGTTGCTTCAAGCACACCAGTTGCAAGCACTGAGTTTTCGATATCCCCACGACTGACTTCAGCCGTAATGTACTGCGGTTGCTCTTGTTTCGGTTTTAAAAAATGCCATGCTGTGACAGCGATCGCCAGAGCAGCGATGATGGCTACGATCAATTTTGCTGGTTTTATTTTTGGCATGATTGGCAGTAAAGAGTTAAGAAAGTTATTTGAATTATAAGAGTTAAATACGGATAAATTGTGAATATTTTGAACAAATGTAAATGAGAATTATTCGTTTAGCTATTTTTTATCATCGAGCGCTGAAAATACCGAAGATAAATCTTAATAAAATAATTTTCGACCACATAAGCTGGCAATCGCTTGCTGCACTAAATGTTCTGGGTTTTCATGTCCCAAACCTTTAATCGAGGCATCTAAACGTAATAGTAGGGCAGGCCAAGTCAAAAACTCATTGGCATTTAAACGACGTAAAGCTTGTTGATACAGCCCGACTTTGGTCTTCCAAATACCAATTTGCAAGGCATTTTGTGGTTGCTCAAACAGTTGCATCAGCAAGCGCATTTCCTTGCTGATACTCCATAAAATGAGTGACATTGGCTCACCAGAGGCAATCAAATATTGAAAAATTTTTATTGATTGCGCCAAATTGCCTTGCAGCATTGCATCGTTTAAATCGTAGGTGGTGTAGCGTGACTGATCTTGTAAGCAAGAGTACAGATGATCAATCTGAATCATCTCTGCTTCAGGAAAAGTATCTGCGACACGCATTAAACTATTTTTTGCAGCCAGTAGGTTGTGCTCATGATGCTGTTCTAGCCATTGCCAAGCATCATTGGCGAGTTGAATGCCGAGCTTTTGCGCCTCGGTAGCTAAGATTTGCTGACGATCTTTAGGATAGTTTGCAGTCAGTGCAACATTGACCCCATTGGCATCAATGGTTTGGAAGAAACTGGTCTTTAAACTCGCACTGTCTTGCTTCGGCATTACCACGAGCAGCAAGTTGCTTTCATTTTGCTGCAAATAGCTTTTTAACAGTTTTAGCCCATTGGCATCGGGTTTAATGCTGCCATGTACCTCAATTGCCAGTTGACTGGAAAATAATGACAAGCTGTTTAACGCATTAAAGACATTTTTCCAATCGGACGCAGAGCTAATGTCATAACGTTGACGCTCGATTTCTCGAGCGTTCCAACTCTTACGAAATGCATCGAGGAGATTTTGTTCAAGTAATGGCTCTTGACCATGTAGCACCCAGGCACCTTGCGCTTCATCTACACGTTTTAATGCCTGAAGATAGTCAAGTTTCATAAATCAAAATTACTCAGCGTTGGTCGGTGCAGTCAGTGGGTTTGCTTTTGGTAAGCGGTTTGATGAAATTTGGCGCACGATCTGTTGTGCAATATCATCAATAATCACTTGTTTTAAATATTTTTCTTCTTGGTCATCGGTGTTCACGGTTGCAACGTCGTATTGGTAGCTACGTGTTGCCATCAATGTACGTGGTTCTGTCACAGGATTGCCTTGAGCATCTTCAATTTGGAACGTCACATTCAAACGCAATAAAGTTTCAACCAATTTACCATTGAGTTCTAAACGACGCGGAGTGTAATCCAACACATGTAAGACATAGGCATTTTGATTATTGCTCAATTGCACGCCTGCAGAACCTAAATAAATCGCTAACTTTTCATGTAAGTCATCCGTATCTTCAGGAAGTGCCAATCGCATATTGGAATAGGCTACAGGTACAGCAGCAGGGTTGGTGCCTTTTAAATGAAAACCACAACCGACCATGCCTGCGCTCAGGCCCATAGTTAATACAATTGCAGCAACACGTTGAACCAAGTGCATAAAGTGTCCTCTGTTTCCCGAAGGGATAATGTTGAAATCCTGTGTGGATTGTAAAGTCAAAGCCCGTTGACTGGCAACGGGCTTTGTTTGGGAATTGTGAAATCCTTATATTCCCTCTCCTGTTAGGAGAGGGTTAGGGAGAGGTGAGTTTTATTAATAACCCTCATCCCAACCTTCTCCCTGAGCCATATATGGCGCAAGAGAAGGAGCTTAAGGTTCTTAAACCACCAAATTCACTAATTTATTCGGCACCACAATTTCTTTCTTGGTTGGGCCAGTCAAGAATTGTTGAACTTCAGGTAATGCTTTTGCTTGCGCAAGAATGTCATCTTTAGAGGCATCGACAGATACTTCTAATTTGCCACGAAGTTTACCGTTTACTTGCACCACAATCGTTTGTGTATTGCGAGTCAGCGCAGATTCATCTACAGCAGGGAAGTGTGCTGATGTTAATTCGATACCAAATTCTGCCAATAAGGTTTGGCTCAAATGTGGTGCAAACGGAGCAAGTAAAGTTAGAAGGGTTGTGATTGATTCACGTGCAACGGCAACGTCATTGTCATCTTTCGCTTCAAACTTATTGTTTGCATTCAAAAGTTCCATCATCGCAGCAATGGCGGTGTTGAAGGCATGACGACGTGCAATGTCATCACCCACTTTTTGAATGGTTTCGTGTGTTTTACGACGCAAGTCTTGTGCAGCGGTAGATAGTGTCGCTTTGTCGATGTTTGCAGCAGAGTTGCCTTGTTCAAGGAAACCTGTTGCTAAGCGCCATACACGTTTTAAGAAGCGGTTTGCACCTTCAACACCAGCGTCAGACCATTCTAGTGATTGATCTGGTGGTGCAGCGAACATCATAAATACACGTGCAGTATCTGCGCCGTATTGATCAATAATCGCTTGCGGGTCGATACCGTTGTTTTTCGATTTCGACATTTTTTCTTGACCGCCAACCACGACGTCTTGACCATCACCTTGATATTTCGCAGAGATGATACGGCCTTTTTCATCACGCTCTAAGTCGATGTCAGCAGGATTAAACCATGTTTTCTTACCTGACTCAGATTCACGGTAGTAAGTATCCGCAAGCACCATACCTTGAGTAAGCAAGTTAGTGAATGGTTCGTTACCTTGTACCACACCTTCATCACGCATCAATTTGTGGAAGAAACGTGCATAAAGTAAATGTAGAATCGCGTGTTCAACACCACCGATGTATTGGTTCACAGGTAACCAAGTTTGACCCGCTTCAGGTTTCACCATACCGTCAGTGAAATCTGGAGATGCATAGCGTGCATAGTACCAAGAAGATTCTACGAAAGTATCTAAAGTATCTGTTTCACGACGAGCATCGCCACCACAGCATGGGCAAGTGGTTTCATAGAATTCAGGCATTTTGTTTAGTGGGTTGCCTGAACCATCTGGAACTACGTCCGTTGGCAATACAACTGGAAGTTGTTCTTCAGGTACTGGAACCTGACCACATTTTTCACAGTTGATCATTGGAATTGGACAACCCCAATAACGCTGACGAGAAACACCCCAGTCACGTAAACGGAATTGAACTTTCGAGTTGGCAAGTTCAGTCGGTTCTAATTTAGCAAGGAATGCATCATACGCACCTTGTAAGTCTAAACCGTCAAATTCGCCTGAATTCACCAGTTTGCCTTCTTTAGAACCGTACCATTCTTGCCAAGTTGTTGCGTCAAAGTCTGCATCGTCTGCGCCTTTGGCATCAATTACTTGCTTGATGGTTAAGCCATATTTGTTGGCAAATTCGAAGTCACGTTCATCGTGTGAAGGCACTGCCATCACCGCGCCTGAACCGTAAGACATTAAGACGTAGTTTGCGATCCAAACAGGAACTTCTTCACCTGTAACGGGGTGCTTCACAGAAAGACCAGTTGCCATGCCTTTCTTTTCAGCAGTCGCAAGATCGGCTTCTGCAACAGAACCCATACGGCATTCTTCGATAAATGCAGCAAGCTCAGGATTGCTTTCCGCAGCTTTAAGTGCCATTGGATGCTCTGCTGCAACTGCAACATAAGTCACACCCATGAGTGTGTCAGCACGAGTGGTAAATACAGTTAAACCATCTGCATAAACGTTTGGATTCGCTGAAGGGAAGGTAATTTCCATACCCTGTGAGCGACCAATCCAGTTACGTTGCATGGTTAAAACTTGCTGTGGCCAGCCGTCTTTTAATGTTTCTAAATCGTCAAGTAATTCTTGCGCATAGTCAGTGATGCGGAAGTAGTACATTGGAATATCACGTTTTTCGACCAATGCACCAGAACGCCAGCCACGACCATTTTCAACTTGTTCGTTTGCTAAAACAGTTTGGTCTACAGGGTCCCAATTCACTGTTGAAAGCTTACGGTAAATTAAACCTTTTTTATAAAGCTGAACGAATAACCATTGTTCCCAGCGGTAGTATTCAGGTGTGCAAGTTGCAAATTCACGATCCCAATCTACAGAAAGACCTAACTTTTTAAGCTGATTACGCATGTAATCAATGTTTTCAAAAGTCCATTTTGCAGGTGCGACTTGATGGGCAATTGCAGCATTTTCAGCAGGTAGACCGAATGCATCCCAACCCATTGGTTGTAGCACAGTTTCACCTTGTAAGCGGTGGAAACGGCTGATCACGTCACCAATTGTATAGTTACGCACATGACCCATATGCAGTTTGCCACTTGGATAAGGGAACATAGAGAGGATATAACGACGTGGTCCTTCTACTTGGTCGGCAACTTTGAAGGCTTTGCGATTTTCCCAGTCTTGTTGGACTGTAGGTTCAATCGCACTGGCTTGATATTCAGGGTCAATGTGAGTAGTCATAAACGTAAATAGAAATAACGGTTAAAAAGTTTGTGCTACAGCATAGCGCAAAATACGCCTAGAGTGAATTTTGCGATGCTGCCTAGATGTAAATAATTTAAGTTGATATAGCAGGACTTTGGCGTGAATTATTGTGCTGCGGCAGCTACCGCTTGAGCTTGGCGGAGTGCTGCATTGGCTTCGCGTTGTTGTTCTGCTTGTTGCTCATTTTGTTCATTCGACTGTTCGGCTTCACGTGAAACCTCTTCTTGGTTTTTTACTGGAGTTGATTGCGTAGTCGTTGTTGCACCATAGGTATTCACTTTACCTTTACGCTGCGCATTTTTTGGGGGAGGGGTAGTGGTGTAATGCGTTGAGCCTTTAGCATCCACCCATTTGTAATATTCTTTCGCTGAAAGGTCCAAACTGGTCAGGCAAAACGCCATGCTAGATAAAATACATGCAGTTCGTGCAATCGTCGTCTTCATCATAAATTCAGTCCCAAAGTTATAGTGATCATACAAAATTATGCTGAAAATTTTGCGCTTTTTTGACAGCAGAATCTATGCATTTTTTAGCACAAAGGATAAAAGGGGCATCGGGTGGGATGAATAACTTCTCGAATGATGAATTGTAGAATTTATAAGCAATCAAAATATTGGGTTCTTATCATTTAATCCATGCCTTAAGTTGAAAGTGAGGTAATTGAATTAAAAACCCACGGCCATTCATTTAATTTATTTATTAGATTTATAAAAGTATTTTATTAAATACATGCTAACTGGTTATAAATAAACAAACTACAAAGAATGCAAAGAACGGCAGTGTGCTTAAAAAACAAACGGTCTGTAAGTAATCAGAAAAAAGCCGATTTTTAAACTTGACTTTAATGGTTGAAACTACAAAAATGCTGTCTTTAGTTTTATATGCCTTAGATCGATCACCCTTCGAATGAGTGCATTTTAGCAATGGACTTCTTCTCTAGCCGAGAAGTTGAACAAAGCCAACAAAATATGTTTATCCCAACATGTTTTAGACCCCATATTGCTCAAACAGCAAGCAGGTCAGATTTTTTTCTTATTGCTATGAAAACTATGAAATTTGTGTGCTATAACAGAGCACACAGTTAATGAATTAACCACGACAAATGCCCTCCATTTGTGCGTGAAAAAAGATTAGGGTGAATCACGTTGGAACTTTTATCTGGTGGTGAAATGCTCGTACGCGCTTTAGCGGACGAAGGCGTTGAACATGTTTTTGGATACCCAGGCGGCGCAGTACTGCATATTTATGATGCGCTATTTCAACAAGAAAAAATCAATCATTACCTAGTGCGCCACGAGCAAGCTGCTGGTCATATGGCTGATGCTTACTCACGTGTCACAGGTAAAACAGGTGTCGTATTGGTGACATCTGGTCCGGGTGCAACAAATACCGTAACTCCAATTGCAACTGCCTATATGGACTCAATCCCAATGGTGATTTTGTCAGGTCAGGTTGCAAGCCATCTTATCGGTGAGGATGCGTTCCAAGAAACTGATATGGTCGGTATTTCGCGTCCAATCGTAAAACACAGCTTCCAAGTACGTCATGCAAGCGAAATCCCTTCTATTATTAAGAAGGCATTTTATATCGCTTCAAGTGGCCGTCCGGGTCCTGTTGTCGTTGATATTCCAAAAGATGCAACGAATCCTGCAGAGAAATTTGCTTACGAATATCCTGAAAAAGTGAAAATGCGTTCGTATCAACCGCCGCATCGTGGTCACTCAGGTCAGATTCGTAAAGCAATTGATGAATTGATTCATGCCAAACGCCCAATTATTTATTCAGGCGGTGGTGTGGTTCAAGGCAATGCTTCTGCACAGTTGACAGAACTTGCACATTTACTGGGTTATCCAGTAACCAGCACCTTAATGGGTCTTGGTGCGTATCCGGGCAATGACGAACAATTCATCGGTATGTTGGGTATGCATGGTACGTACGAAGCCAATATGACCATGCACAATGCAGATGTGATTCTGTGTGTGGGCGCGCGCTTCGATGACCGTGTAACCAATAATCCAGCGAAATTCTGTCCAAATGCAAAAGTCATTCATATTGATATTGACCCAGCAACGATTTCAAAAACAATTATGGCGCACATCCCAATTGTGGGTGCAGTAGAGCCTGTATTGACTGAAATGTTGGTGCAATTAAAGCAATTGAATGTGTCTAAACCAAATCCAGAAGATATCGCGGCTTGGTGGAAACAAATCAATGAATGGCGTCAAGTTCATGGTTTGAACTATGACAAACCAACTGATGGTTCAATGAAGCCACAGCAAGTTGTTGAAGCGTTGGATAAAATTACCAATAGCCAAGCCATCATTACTTCAGATGTTGGTCAACACCAAATGTTTGGTGCGCTTTACTACAAATACACACGTCCACGTCAATGGATCAACTCAGGTGGTCTAGGAACCATGGGTGTAGGTTTGCCATATGCTATGGCAGCAAAACTTGCCTTCCCAGATCAACAGGTAGTGTGTATTACTGGCGAAGCATCGATTCAGATGTGTATCCAAGAACTTTCCACATGTAAGCAATATGGCTTGAATGTAAAAATTCTATGCTTGAATAACCGTGCATTAGGTATGGTTAAGCAATGGCAAGACATGAACTACGAAGGTCGTCACTCAAGCTCGTATGTTGAGTCACTTCCAGACTTCCCTAAATTAATGGAAGCGTATGGTCATGTGGGTATTCAAATTGACCATGCAGATGAACTCGAGTCGAAGCTTGCTGAAGCGATGGCGATCAATGACAAGTGCGTGTTTATTAACGTAATGGTTGACCGTTCAGAGCATGTATATCCAATGTTGGTTGCTGGCCAGTCAATGAAAGATATGTGGTTAGGCAAAGGAGAGCGCACACAATGAGACATATTATCTCTGTACTTGTAGAAAACGAAGCAGGTGCGCTTTCACGTTTGGTGGGTTTATTCTCTCAGCGTGGTTATAACATTGAGACATTAAACGTAGCGCCAACAGAAGATCCGACGCTTTCGCGTTTGACTTTAACGACGTATGGTGATGAGCACAAAATTGAACAAATCACTAAGCAACTCAACAAGCTTGTAGAAGTTGTAAAAGTTGTTGATTTGTCTGAAGGTGCTCACATTGAGCGTGAATTGATGTTAATTAAAGTCAAAGCACTCGGTTCAGCACGCGCAGAAATTAAACGTACTGCGGATATTTTCCGTGGACAAATCGTAGACGTAACGCCAACGACATATACCATTCAAATCGCAGGTACAACTGAAAAGATTGATGGTTTTATTGATGCCTTAGCTGAAAATACAATTCTAGAAGTTGTACGTTCAGGTGTTTCAGGTATCGCACGTGGCGAAAAAGTTTTAACTATCTAATTTTATATATTCACCTCACTCCTATGGGTGAGGTACTTGAAACGTGAATAATCAAACGGAATCACGGTATCAAGTTAAAGGAAACAAAAGCATTTTAGCGGAGACAGCAATGCAAATTTTTTACGATAAAGACACAGACTTATCTATCATCCAAGGCAAAAAAGTAGCAATCATTGGTTATGGTTCACAAGGCCATGCTCATGCGCTTAACCTTAAAGATTCAGGCGTTGACGTAACTGTAGGTTTACGCGCTGGTTCTACTTCTTGGAAAAAAGCTGAAAATGCTGGTCTTAAAGTTTCAGAAGTTCCTGCTGCTGTAGCTCAAGCTGACTTAGTTATGATTTTGACTCCAGATGAGTTTCAATCACAACTTTACCGTGACGTAATTGAGCCAAACATCAAGCAAGGTGCAACGCTAGCATTTGCTCATGGTTTCTCTGTTCTTTATAACCAAGTTGTTCCACGTGCTGACCTTGACGTAATCATGGTTGCTCCAAAAGCGCCTGGTCATACTGTACGTTCAGAATTCCAACGTGGTTCAGGTGTACCTGATCTTATCGCTGTTCACCAAGATGCTTCTGGTAATGCACGTAACGTTGCGCTTTCTTATGCTTCAGGTGTTGGTGGCGGCCGTACTGGTATTATCGAAACTTCATTCCGTGAAGAAACTGAAACTGACCTTTTCGGTGAGCAAGCAGTTCTTTGTGGTGGTGCTGTTGAGTTGGTTAAAATGGGCTTCGAAACTCTTGTTGAAGCTGGTTATGCACCAGAAATGGCTTACTTCGAATGTCTACACGAACTTAAATTGATCGTTGACTTAATGTTCGAAGGCGGTATCGCGGACATGAACTACTCAGTATCAAACAATGCTGAATATGGCGAATACGTAACTGGCGTTGAAGTAATCAACGAACAATCTCGTGAAGCGATGCGTAATGCACTTAAACGTATTCAATCTGGCGAATACGCGAAAATGTTCATCAATGAAGGTGCTTTAAACTACCCTTCAATGACTGCACGTCGTCGTCAAAATGCTGCTCACGGTATTGAAGTAACTGGCGGTAAGTTACGCGCGATGATGCCTTGGATCCAGGCGAACAAAATTGTAGACAAAGAAAAGAACTAAGTTCTGATATCTAAGTCAAAAAGCCCTTGTTTTTAACAGGGGCTTTTTTATGCCTTACAAAAGACGGTATCAAGGCTGCGTGCCTCAAATGATGTAAGCGATGCTTACATCATTTTCGTACCTTGGATCCAAGCGAACAAAATCGTTGATAAAGAGAAAAACTAATTTCTTGAATCAATTGATTTGAATGTGAAAGCCCACTCATTTGAGTGGTATTTAAATTTGCTTTGTACCTAGCAAGGATAAAAGGCAGTACGTGGCCTCTTTGCGTCCACAACAGTGATTTGCTTTTCGGGCTTCATCCAGAGCAATACTTTTTTCCTTGTATTCAAGTAAAAAAGTCGTAGATCAATAATAGAACAAAATTTTATTTCCAAATCAAAAAAAGATGTTTTTAATGGTTGTCAAAGGTTGGAAACATGGGCTTTAAAAGCAACTCCAATTTAATCTGATGGTTTGAGTCGTAGGTGGTTTCAAAACTCCTATATTTGTGTCATCTGTGTTGAATTTAGGTTGTGATAGAGTAGGCATTATTCATGCTGCATGGAGTGTGTAATTGCAATGAAAATATCAAAAATCTCTCTCTTACTCGCTCTTAGTCTACCCGTGGTGAGTTTTGCACAAGATCCAGATATAACACTGCCTGAGTTAAAGCCTTTACCTGATGTCCGGATATCCATGCAGCGGATGCTTCGCTCAACTGAAGGGCGCTATTTCTTAGATTTGTATGCTGGCATTTGGAATCCGCACGGGACTTTAACTGATCTGCAAGAGCCCAAACAAATTAACTTTAAAGGGACTCAAATAGCTGATTTTATTGACTTGAACTCAGTCAATGTTGGGGCTGAACAAAGTGCTGCAACAGCTTATCGTTTGGCAGGAACATTGAATGCAAATACAGGCTACTTTAAAGCTGAACTGACGGAACAAACGGCACCACCATCTACAAGTTATCTACAGTTTGAACCTGCGTTTAAAGCTGCAGATAAACCTATCCTGCTGTTTAAGTTTTATGGGATGCAATCCGCAGACCAACCTTATGGGAAGTCTCTAAAACGCGTAGATGTGATTAATAAATCAAATGGCAAAGTACTACAGTCATTACAAGGCTTTAATGCCTTTGGTAATAGTATGGGATTCTTAGATGTAAACTTTGATGGATACTATGATGTTGTACTATCAGATACCTCTGATGGTCGAAAAATAGAAGATAAGCGATTTATTTATTGGATGTACAATCCTAAAACGAAGAATTTTCAACGCTCACCACAATTGGAGAAAATTGCTGGCTTCCCAAAATTAAAAGGAGAGTTGCAGCAGATTGACTTTGGATCAGGTCAAATCTTTCGAGTCGATCAAGGGTTGCTTTATCCAGTCAGTGAGTAAGTTAGATTTTTTAAAAAGCCCCATAACTTGGGGCTTTCTTTTATTTATAGAATTTTCTAAAGAAGAATGTAGATACTTTAAATGAGGTAGTCAGTATTTGGAATAAAAAATCAAAGTAAAAAGAGCGTTGAAAGAGAGGGACTGAATTTCAATATACGTGATAATTCATGTAATAAATGAGATTCTAAAAATTTGAAAAACGAAAATTTGAAATTTAAAAAAAGAAAATATGATTTACAAAAGCTTAACATTGGAAACTAAGACGTGTTTCAAAACCTGTAATCTAATACAAAGGCTCAGTATTTGGTGACGTAATTCTTGTATTGCGTTTCAAAAGACATACCTGAAAGTGGTGATTATACATTTGAGATTCTATTTAAAATTTAAATTTAATCGGTCTTTACTATTAATATAGTTGAATATTCACGTAGTATTGTTTTGTTTGAAAATTATTTTGAACTATTTCACAAATATTTGGTGAAATATGTAACAGCCTATATTATTTTTTTTGTTATAAAGTTTAATAAAAATAATAAGATAGATTATACCAAAAAATAGGGATATGAAAAAAATCCCCAAAATTTGGGATAAAGAGAAAAATTAAATAAAAATATAAAAATTAAAAATATTTAATATATTACAGTCACATAATTTAAATATTCGTAAAAAATAATATTACATGAATATTCGTGTGAATGTTCCATATTAGGTTCTTTTTTTCTCCACATGATTAAGAATGAATCAGCACCTAGGGAAAGTAAGATTAATTAGTTTTTCTTAATAAATATCCTTTGATGCACATACTAATAAATCTCATATGAGAATGGAGAAGTGAAATGTCTACATCTAAAATTTTAACCGCAGTACTATCTGCAACATTGTTCGTAGCACTTCCAGCAACATCTGCAATCGCTGGTGGTAAAAAAGAATCTAAACAATGTGGCGGTGCGCCGTGTGAAGGCGAAATCGACATCGAGTTACAGATTCTAAAAGCATGTGAGCTTTTGGTAGGTAAAGACATCAAACTCGTTGAAGACAGTTATACAGGTGCTAGTAGCTTTCAAGTTACAACAAACACTCCATATACACTGAATTTATCTACAATGAATGCAGGCACAAGTGCAGATACTTTTGTAAAACATGAAACGACTACTGATAAAGTAGCTACAAAAATCACGACTTCAAAAGGTGGTGTGAATTATCCGATCGGCTCTACACCTGTAGCTGGTATGAGTGTTGATAACTTCACAGTATCTGTTGCTCCAAAATCTGCAATTTCAGGTACTCAACGTGCTGGTACATACAAAGATACTTTATATATCAAAGTAGCTTACTAATCCAAATTTAGGGAGTTGATTCTACACAGTTAGGGTCAACTTCTTTTTATTTTTGAATTGATAATAATATTTAAATGTACTGGGGTGGGTATATGAAAAGTTTATTCAAAGTCGTTTCATTTAGTTTAATGACTTGCTTATTGAGTCCTCAAATATTTGCAGGTATTTCAATTAGCCCTGTGCAGTTATATTTAACCGATAAATCTAAACAACGCAGTGCGACATTTACTTTGGAGTCGAAAGGGGATGATGAGACACCACGTATTTTTGAGGCTCAAGCATTTAAATGGACTCAAAATGCCGCAGGGGAAGATGTTCTTTCACCTGAATCCAATATTATTATCAATCCGAAAAACTTTATTTTAAAACCAAATTCAAAACAAATGGTTCGTGTGGGTTTTACTCAATCTGTAGAAAGTATGAACCTACAACAAGAAGAAGCATGGCGTATTCTTTATACTGAGTTACCTCAAGTGACGAACTCTGAATCGAAAATTGCACTGTTATTAAGTATTAATGTGCCATTTTTTGTCGGCAAACAAGAACCCGCTTATTTGAAATTTATTGCCAAAAAATCGAATGGTCGCACCATTATTCAGGTTGAAAATTTAGCAAAATCACACATTCAAATCCAAAAACTTTATGTCATCGATAAAAGCAAGAAAACAGTCGCTGAATCTTCCGATATGAAATATTTATTGGCATTAGGTAAAAACCAATACGACATCGGGAATGTTTCTTTACAAGGCGCTAGTAATTATAAAGTCGTTGTGGAAACAGATAAAGGTGACACTCCTTTGGAGTTTAATTTAGTTGAGTAGTGGCTATGAATAGAATTACATTGCTTCTATATTGTATTTTATGTGCTAATTCTGCTCATGCAGAAGCCGTTGATATGCCTGATGATTTGTTTCCAACCAGTATTTGGGTAAACGAAGTAGACCGCAAGAGCGAAGTATTATTACTGACTGAAAATAACAAGTTTTATATAGAGTGCGCAGATCTTGATAAGCTGCAAATCAAAGTAGAAATTCTGAAACGACATGCAACTAAAAATTCATTTTGTTTGGTAACGGATCAAGATATTCAATCTGGATTTGATCCTCAATTGCAAGCCATCAAAATTAATCTTCCATCAAAATATTTCTTTGGGCTAGAAACGGATGCCTTAATCAGTCAGCCGATGCCTGCAAATTTTGGTGCATTTCTCAATTATGAAATGCACTTTGAAAATAACACCCAACATAATAATTTTGGTGTACTACCTGAACTTGGGGTGTTTAAAGACAATTGGATTTTAAGAAATAATGCCTTTTATCGAAATAATAAAGGGGATGATTATCGTGAAGAAAAATTCGTAAGGTTAAATAGTAGTCTTGAGTTTGATTTCTCTAAAAGTGCGACCAAGCTGATTATTGGTGATACGACCTCTGCATATAGCGCATTAATTCATGGTGTGCGATTTGGTGGTTTGAGTTTTGGTACAGACTATACATCACGTCCAGATTTTGTGTATTGGAATATTCCAAGTCTAAAAGGTAGTGCGGTTTTACCTTCGACTGTTGATTTATATATTGATGGCGTAAATATTTATCAGAAAAAGATTTCACCTGGAGATTATAACTTACAAACAGGTGCCAATATTGAAAGTGCGGGTACAGCGCAAATGGTTGTACAAGATGTATTGGGGAATACCACTGTTCGAAGTTTTCCGGTGTTAATTAGTAGTAAATTGCTCAAAGAAGACTTAAATGATTACAACATATCGTTAGGTAAACTACGCTTCAGTTATGACGAAGAAAATAGTGATTATCGCGATTTTTTCAGTTCAGCCTATTGGCGTAGAGGTGTCACCAGTCGTACCACTTTGGGTGCAAGTGCTACCTATAGTGACAAAGTAAAAAATGCAGGACTTCTATGGACGCAAGCGGTCAATCGATGGTTTGTTTTAGACAGTATTTTTTTAGGCAGTAAAACCGATAATGACGATGGCTATTCTGCAGGTTTGGCTATCAGTCGTAATTTCGGGAAACTCAATTTTGGTGTGAGTTCACGCTACGCTACAAATGATTATCGGGCGTTAGGTTATGAAGATAATCATATTTTTCCAAAATTTGAAAATATGGCGTATTTGAGTTTTGCTAATTTCCCATTCTTTCAAAATTTAAACCTGAACTATATCGAACAAACCCAGTATGAATCTAATGATCCTTTATTTGAGTTAGAGGATCGCAAAATGCTCACTGTGGGGGTGAGTCGCGAAATTACACCGAATTTAATGTATACAGCCAACTATTTCCAAGAATTTGGTGATAGCGATGACTCAGGTGCCTTTATTACATTTTCTTATAATTTTGGTGGTGGTAAACGTATTCAGGCTGATGCAGGTACCAATAAATCCGGCGGTGTCCGTTTCATTCAAAATGCATTCGGTGAATATGGTGCAAATTATGCGCTTGGTGTGGATTATCGTAATGATGAAACGGTATTGAATGCCTATGGTGGTTTGTCCACGGATGTTGGGGATTTAACCTTAAGTCATCTCTATAGTGAAAATGATTCAACAACACAGGTTGGCTACCGTGGCGCTATGGTGTGGTTGGGCGGTCAATACGCATTGACCAGTTTTGTCGATAATGCCTTTGCTTTAGTGAATGTTGGTGGTCGTGAAGATATTGATGTCATGCGTTCAATGTCTCCAGTCGCGAAAACCAATAAAAAGGGCTATGCCTTTGTACACGATATCGTTCCTTATATTAATTACGATATTTCATTTGATGAAAATCAATTGCCGATCGAAAGCAAAGTTCCAAATGCTGCACATCGTTTAGTCGCATTAAGACAGCGTGGTTATAACATTAATTTTTCAGTATTTGATACACAACAAATATTGGTCAAAATATTGGATGAACAAGGTCATCAATTTGTGGCAGGAAGTGAAGTTGCAATTGATACCCCAGAAGCTGATGTTTATCCAGTGGGTTCAGATGGCACGGTAATGTTATATGGTTTGGTTGAAGGCTACTACAAGTTGACGGTGAGGACCAGTGGTGGTCGATCTTGCCAAACAGCATTAACAGTGCCGAAAAAGGTAGAAAACCAAACTCCTGAATTAATTACATTGCAGTGTAAATAAAGGAGTATTTCCAATGAAAAGTATTTTACTCATCTCAGCAGCGTTATTTAGTTCAATAACATTTGCAGCACCGAGTCGTTGTGAAATGGGACGAATCAGTGAAACCAATATGCGCTTGGCGAATTACTATAATAGTCAAGCGGCGAGTTCATTTAGTGTCGATTGTTCAGGTAAATACCGCATACGCTTTAATAGCCGAAATTTGCAGGATACTTCGGGCAGTAGTTTTGTGACGAATGGCCCGATTAAGCTCAAAACACGAATGACTGTTTCAGGTGCGATGGAAAATCTGTGGAATGTTTCTACCGAGCAAGGCGCTGGCAAAAATAACTATGTGATTGCTGTGCGTTTGGTAGAGCGAGTGAATGCAACGACACCTGCAGGAATCTACCGCGATACAGTCTTTGTAAATATGGTGTTTTGAGATGCTTGGCGACTGATTTTCTTCATGGCTAAGGTGACTATATGCAGAGTGCTAAGTTCATGTCGCTAGATTGAAGCTTGAGTATAGATATTAATGTGAGTCTCTAGCTTCAATCTAAGTAGCTCCATTCTCTGTTGCAAATATAAAGTTGGATGTGAATGCCTTGAGTATTTGAGATGTTAAAATATCGATATAGCGTTAAGAATAAATAATTCAGAAAAAGTTTTTCTTATTAGAGTTCATAGGTTTAATATGTGATCTTGTTTTTATTTTAGCCATTTTATTTCGGCTAACGGGGAAGGTCAGTGTTGAATCGCTATCATTCAAATGCACCAAGTTGCGCATGTCGGAAAAAAGGTTCGATGTGCTTGGCGTATTGCGTTCAAACACGCCTGACATTTTTCAATTTCCTCATTTCTCTAATCAAACCTTTAAAGCTGAAGTTTACCGTTGTTTGTCTTGTGTTCGGTGTGATTGGGTTAAGTCCACAAGCTATTGCTCAAACATGTCAGTCAAAATTAGTCAGTCAAGAAGTCGCTCAGGCGCTGACGCCAAGCGGAGAATTAACCGGGCATGAGCATTGGCAAACGATAGAAAAGTTGCCAGATCGTTGGAAAGATCGATGGGATAATTATTCTGGCACGGCTTGGTATCGTCTGAAATGGCAATACACGTGTCAGGATGCAGGCTCAGATCCGCATTCTTTGATGGTGAGTTACATCAATATGGCAGGGCAAGTGTATTTGAATGGTCAGCTGTTTTGGCAGGATGATTCATTACAAGAGCCTTTGTCACGAAGTTGGAATATGCCTCGGCAATGGGTCATTCCACCCAACAGCTTAAAGCAAGGTCAGAATGAAGTGCTGATACGAGTGGTGGGCGTCAATGCACTGAATCCTGGGCTTGGTGAGGTCAGTTTAAATCGCTATCACGATAATACCAAAGTGTATGAAAAACATTGGTTGGCTATGCGGGGCTTGCACAGCTACACCACTATTTTTGAGTTTATCTTGGGGATCATTGCGGGGCTGGTTTGGCTGTTTCGACGCGAAGAGAAAGCTTTTGGTTGGTATGCCATAACCAGTTTTCTTTGGGTGCTATACGTTGGGCAACTTTTAGCTACCGAAACGCTTTGGGGGCTATCAACGCTAGATTTCTATCGTTTGCATATCTTTATCTTTCTTTGTTTTACGACAGCGACTTGTCTCTATCCTTGGCGTTTTGCGGGACGAAAATTTCCACGTCTTGAAAAAGTCATGGGGATGACTGTTTTTGTATTGGGTTGCTTGATTTTTTTTACACCACAGTCTTTGGTACAACCTGTCTTAGATTTGAGTTTTATGGTGGGCTATGCTTGCTATATGCTGAATTGCCTGACATTTTCGTGGATTGCTTATAAATCAGGACAAGTTGAAGCCAAGTTGCTAGCAGGGATTATGCTGTTAATTTATGTTCCAATTGGTGTGCATGACGGTTGGCGCTTAATGATGAATGAAGGGGATTTGATTTCAGCATATGCTTCCCCAATTACAACTTTGGGTGTGGCGATTATTTTTGCACTACGCTTGACTAAAAGTGTGAGACGAATTGAAAAGTTTAATCAAACGTTGGCAACTACGGTCACTCAAGTAAAGGAAGAGTTAACGCATACCTTACAAAATCATTATCAGTTGGAAATGGAAAATACCCGCTTGCAAGAGCGTATCCAAATTGCACATGACCTACATGATGGCTTAGGTGGTTCATTGGTTCGTTCAATGGCATCGGTTGAGCAGAGCTCCAAAGATCTGACCAATCCGCAATTTTTATCGATGTTGAAAATTTTAAGAGATGATTTACGACATATCATTGATAGCGGTTCAAGTTTAGGCACCAAACTGCCTGAAACCCCATTGTTATGGATGGCACCCTTTAGGCACCGTTTTAATCAGTTATTTGATGAGCTTGATATACACGCTAAATGGTCAGTTCCTGCAAAATGGGAAGTGGATGTTACTCCATTGGAATGTTTAACCTTACAGCGTGTAGCCGAAGAAGCATTAACCAATATTGTGAAGCATAGTCATGCGACCGTGGTGCAGATTCGGATTTATTATGAAAACTCGGCATTGATAATGGAAGTAGAAGACAATGGTGTGGGGTTTGATGTGGATCTGGTTAATCAAGCCGGTTTGAGTGTGGGGCTTCGTAGTATGAGTGGGCGCTTAGAGCGGATGAACGCAGATATGCAAATCACTTCTCGTGCGGGTCAGACGATTTTAAAAGTGATTAAAAATTACGGATAAATCATGATTTTGTAGAAGAAATTAGTCAATGTTTTTCAATAAACTGTCATCAAATAATCATCAAAATGCAAAAAACTGCTGCTTAAACTGTGACTATACATTTATAAGAAGCATGTAAGATCATGACAGAATCGGCTATCAATTTAGGGCGTATGCAGGATGAGCCTACGCGATTTCAGTTCCAGTTTAAGCATATGCAATCACGAATGGATGTGCAAACGGTCTCAACCTTAATCCGTCCAGGTCTAAAAATTGCCATTGTTACAGATACGTGGGCGCCAGAAATTAATGGTGTTGCACATTCTTTATTGCAACTGTGTAAGGGCTTGCAGCAACAAGGCAACTCCATTTTTTTAATACGCCCAGAACAGTCCGAAAGTTGTCAGGATTTTCGACCTGATCAAGAGTGTTTGGTTCGAGCGCAGTCGATTCCTAAATATTCTGGTTTACAATTTGGGTGGCCGCAATTGATCAAGCTGAGTAAAGCTTTAAAAAAAGCCCAAGTCGACATTGTGCATATAGTCACTGAAGGGCCTTTGGGTTTTGCTATGCTTCAACTGGCGCGTTCTTTACAGATTCCTGTGTCCAGTGGTTTTCATTCGGCCTTTCATGATTTTAGTCGCTTCTTTGATTTAGCGTTTTTAATGAAGCCTGTACAACATTATTTACGATGGTTTCATAACAATACTCAACTCACCTGTGTCCCGAGCCAAGATACTGCAGATGCCTTGCATCGATTGGGTTTTAGTTGTCCATTGGTGGTGGTGGGGCGAGGTGTGGACCATAGTCGATTTTCTCCCTCACACTATCGAGCAGAACTGAGACAACAATGGCAAGCAGATGAACATACCCGTGTGATGCTCTATGTCGGTCGGCTATCTCCTGAAAAAGAGGTAGATGTTTTAATTTCAGCCTATCGTTCGATGTTGGCTATAGATGCACGAACGAAATTGGTCATTGTGGGTGATGGGCCAGATCGTGAACGATTAATGCAATTGGCAAAATCACTAGATGTTATTTTTATGGGAAGTTTAAGTGGTCAGGCTTTATCGGAAGCCTATGCCAGTGCGGATGTTTTTGTATTCGCAAGTCAGGTTGAGACCTTTGGTAATGTGGTTTTGGAGGCAATGGCCAGCGGATTGCCTGTGATTGCATATAATGCCGCATGTGCCCAACTGCACGTGAGAAATCAGCAAACGGGATGGTTATGTCACTTATCTCGAACCGATGAATTTATTCGGCTTATGCAGCAATTGCCGCAACGCGCTAAATTAAAAACCATGGGCATCGAGGCGGCAAAAGACGCTGCTAAAATCGGATGGCAATATCCTGTACAGCAATTTGAGCAAGCGCTATATCGCGTGGTGGATCAAGCCATGATGAGCCAATGGAGCTAGCGTTATTGGTCATATAGTGAAGTTGAGCATCCTCATAACCAATATTCATTGAACTGTCATCAAAGCATCATTGCACTGTCAAAAAGAGAACCTAAGCTGAGTCAAACATAGATCTAAACTTGTAAAAATAACAACACAAATCTAGCTCAACCCCAACATAGTCAGGCTTTGACTGTAGATAGGAGATTAGCGATGAATTTTAAAAATGCAAAAACAAGAATGCTGCATCTCGATTTAAAAGGTTGTATTTATCTCAATCACTTTTCACATCAACAAGTTGTGGCTGACATATTTAAAATGGTGAGTCGACTTGGTGATGGTGTGTTTTGGTATGTCATGTTGGCGACGGTTTGGATCGTGCAGGGCATGTCTTACAGTGTACAAATTGTTTATGTATTACTGGGTGGTTCAGTCGGTACCACGATCTATAAACTCCTCAAAAAGAAAACTGTGCGCCCAAGACCGTATCAAGTGCATCAAGTGATTCGCTTAGGTGAACGCCCACTAGATCATTTTAGTTTTCCATCGGGGCATACTCTACATGCAGTGATGGCAACAACAGTGCTGGGCTATATTCAACCCATGCTGTTGGTCCTAATGTTGCCTTTTACTTTATTGGTGGCATTATCTCGCATGATCTTAGGATTGCATTACCCGAGTGATGTTGCAGTCGGTGCTGCAATAGGTGCTGCAGTGGGTGCCGTTATTATTCTCTGTGCACCTCTTTTGGGTTTGATTTTATAGTTTGATGTGGAAAACTTAATTGCAAAATCTGGTAATAAAAAAATTAAAAGGGTTTATCACGTCGAATTGCTGAAATTTGTTAAAGTAAGCCATCATTCTATAGACGATGTTAGGAAGACCCATGGGTTTACGCTGGACAGATACCATTGATATCGCAATTGAGCTGTATGAAGCTCACCCTGATGTTGATCCGCAATGGATTCGCTTTACTGACCTACATGCATGGGTATGTGCATTGCCAAATTTCACTGATGACCCAGAAAAGTCGACTGAAGGTCTGCTTGAGGGAATTCAGATGGCCTGGATTGATGAGGCAAGTTAATCCCTACATCGAAAAAAGCAATTTTTTTGTATAGCAAAAGCAGAAAATAGCGCATTATTCGGTATAATGCGGCAAATTTTTCACGTCAAATTGACTTAAGGAGCCTCTCATGGCTATTGAACGTACTTTATCTATCGTTAAACCAGACGCAGTTGCTAAAAACCACATCGGCGACATCTTTGCTCGTTTCGAAAAAGCGGGTCTTCAAATCGTTGCAACTAAAATGAAACACTTGACTCAAGCTGAAGCTGAAGGCTTCTACGCTGAGCACAAAGAACGTGGTTTCTTTGGTGACCTAGTTGCATTCATGACTTCTGGTCCAGTTGTAGTTTCAGTTCTTGAAGGCGAAAACGCAGTTCTTGCTCACCGTGAAATCCTTGGCGCAACTAACCCTAAAGAAGCTGCTCCTGGTACTATCCGTGCAGACTTCGCTGTAAGCATCGACGAAAACGCTGCTCACGGTTCTGACTCTGTAGCATCTGCTGATCGTGAAGTTAACTACTTCTTCGCTCAAACTGAGATCGCTCCACGTACTCGTTAATTCGAAGTATTCAAACCAGATAAGTGGTATACTGCTTGTCTGGTTTTTTTATTCTCTGAATAATTCTTTGCTCAATAACTGAGCTTCTCCTTTGATCTTTAGACATGGTTTAGGTAATTACACATGAGTACTGAAGTAGTCGCTACATCAGCTGTTTCTGATGCACAGCAACAATCTCCATCCGCTCCGACGCAGCAAAATACTGTGGAGAAAGTGAATTTACTGGGCATGTCACGTCCGCAAATGGAAAAATTCTTCGAAGAAATGGGGGAGAAAAAGTTCCGTGCTGGGCAGGTGATGAAATGGATTCATCAGTTCTTCGTGACTGATTTTGCTGAAATGACCAATATTTCTGGCAAATTGCGTGAAAAACTAGAAAAGATTTGTGAAATTAAAGCGCCTGAAGTGGTGCATAAAAATTATTCAAAAGACGGTACTCGTAAATGGGTGTTCCGTGTAGGCGATGGTGCAGGTTCATTGGTTGAAACCGTACTCATTCCAGCAGAAGATAAAACCGGCGCACGTAAGACCTTGTGTATTTCGTCACAAGTGGGCTGTGCTCTGGACTGTTCATTCTGTTCAACTGGGAAACAAGGTTTCCAACGTGACTTGAGCCAAGCTGAAATTATTGGACAGCTTTGGATGGCGAACTTCTCTTATATGGAAGATGTGCCAGTTGCTGATCGTGAGCGTTCAGTGACCAACGTGGTGATGATGGGTATGGGTGAGCCACTGTTGAACTATGATGCCGTATTGAATTCAATGCGTATCATGCTGGATGACTTTGCGTATGGTATGTCGAAGCGTCGTGTGACTTTATCAACCTCAGGTGTGGTGCCGAAAATTGACCAATTGGCACAAGACATTGATGTAGCCTTGGCCATTTCACTCCATGCGCCAAATGATGAACTACGTAATGAACTTGTTCCGATCAATAAAAAGTATCCGTTGGAACAGTTGATTGCAGCGTGTCAGCGTTATATCGCCAAAGATGGTAATGAAAGCTCACGTAAACACGTGACTATCGAATACGTGATGTTAGATGGTGTAAATGACCATCCTGAACATGCACAGCAAATGTTAAAGCTGTTGAAAAACTTACCAAGCAAAATTAATTTAATTCCGTTTAACCCGTTCCCGCATGCGCCATACGGTCGTTCAAGCCGTAACCGTATTATTTCTTTCCAAAAAACTTTGTCTGATGCCGGTTTTGTGTGTACGATTCGTCAGACACGTGGTGATGATATCGACGCTGCGTGTGGACAACTCGTGGGGCAAGTTGCTGACCGTACTCGTCGTGCGGAGCAATGGAAAAAGAAAGTTGCGCAGCAAAATGAGATACTGCGCTCACAAGGATAATAAAGAGGCAGCCAATTGAAAAAGTTAACGTATAAGTTCACTTTCGTTTCAGCTTTATGTGCATCGGTTTTGGCATTAACAGCATGTCAAACGCCTGAGATTGGGAAAAAAGACCCAGAGAAAGCCGTAAAAATCAGAACGCAATTGGCTGTTGAACACCTGAAAGCAGGGGATTTGGACTCTGCTAAACGTGCATTAGATCAGGCTTTAGAGGTGGATTCTCGCGATTCCCAAGCTAATATGATGATGGGCGTCTTACTGCAAAGAGAAGGCAGCCCAGCCAACTTAGAAAAAGCAGATAGTTATTTTAAGCGTGCAATTTCAGCAGACTCAAAAAATTCTCAAGCACGTAACAACTACGGTACGTATTTATATCAAGTTGAGCGCTATAATGATGCGATTGAACAGTTCAGCATTGCAGGTTCAACTTTAGGTTATGATCAACGTTTCAAAGCATTGGAAAATTTAGGTCGAATTTACCTGAAAGTGGGTGATGTGGCGAATGCTGAAAAATCATTCAAACAAGCTTTGCAGGCTAATCGTGATTCTTATGTTTCAATGTTAGAGTTGTCTGAAATCTTTTATTTGAATCAGCAGTTCCCTGCTGCTACACAAATGTATGAACAATTTGTACGTGCAGTAGGACAAAAAAATCAGGGTGCGCGTGCACTCTGGATTGGCATTCGAACAGCGCGTGCCAATGGCGACAATTTGGGTATGCAAGTACTGGTCAACCAGTTACGTGCTTTGTTCCCAGAAAGTCCTGAATACCAACGCTATTTGCAATTACAGTACAGTACTGAGGCCGTATGGAAGTAAATCCTAATTCACCGCAATCGAATGGTTCGAGCGTAGCTCCAAATGCATTAGGAAATGTACAACGCCCAGGTGAGTATTTACGTCAAGTACGTATTACGCAAAAACTGGAACTTGAAGCTGTCGCATCAGAACTCAATATTCCATTAAAAACACTGACTGCACTTGAGCAAGATGATTATAAGTCATTGCCTGAAGCGACCTTTATTAAAGGTTACTACCGCACTTATGCCAAATATTTAAAAGTTGATGCCACCAATATCATTCAACGTTTTGATGATATTTATGCCAACGATACGGGATTGTTGCCAAATCACGCGTTAAACAATTCACCGATTAAAATTATGGGTAAATTACCCGGTTCTAACCGTGACCGTAATCGTAAATGGATCAAACGTGGTCTGATTGCATTGGCGGTGTTGTTGGTCATTGGTGCGATCGTGGCGGCGATTCAGGGCATGACCTCGGGCAGCGATAATGAAGACGCTGTGACCAGTGATGTCGCTTCAGAAGTTCAAGTCCTCGACATGAATGGCGGAAATGCAGCGGTCAGCGGTGATCAATTGACATTGACCTTCAGTAGCCCAACTTCAGTACATATTGTTGATTCGACGGGTAAGGTGTTGGCGACAGGTCGTCAAGCATCGACACTCAACTTAAACGGTGAAACACCATTCCAAATTCGTTTGGATGATGCAACAGCAGTGTCATTAAGCTTAAATAATGAAAATATTTCATTGTCACCATATACCGTAAACGGCAAAGCAGATTTCCGTTTATCACGTTAAGGGACAACAGAGCAGACTGAACAATGATTGAAAATCCAATTAAGCGCCGTCCAACGCGTAAAATTAAAGTAGGTTCGGTGTATGTCGGTGGTGATGCGCCGATCAGCATCCAAAGTATGACCAATACTGAAACCTGTGATGTCGAAGCGACCGTGGCACAGATTCAGCGCTGCGTAGATGTCGGCGCAGACATCATGCGTGTTTCTGTACCGAGTATGGAAGCCGCTGAAGCTTTTGGTGAAATTCGCAAACGTGTGCAAGTGCCACTGGTTGCCGATATTCACTTTGATTATAAAATCGCTTTGGCGGTTGCGGACTTGGGCGCGGACTGCCTGCGCATCAATCCGGGCAATATCGGTTCGGAAGCTAAAATCCGCGAAGTGGTTGCGGCAGCGCGCCATAACGATATTTCAATGCGTATCGGGGTGAATGCAGGTTCGCTCGAAAAAGATATTCAAAAGAAATATGGTGAGCCTACAGGTCAGGCCTTGCTTGAATCTGCAATGCGCCATATTGATATTTTAGATCGCTTAAATTTCCATGAATTTAAAGTGTCAGTTAAAGCATCGAATGTCTTTCTGACGATGGATGCATACCGTTTGCTTTCTGCACAAATTGATAACCCATTACACCTAGGTGTGACCGAAGCAGGTGTATACCGTACGGGTTCAGTCAAGTCTGCTATCGCTTTAGGCGGTTTGTTAATGGAAGGCATTGGTGACACCATGCGTATTTCATTGGCAGCAGAGCCTGAAGAAGAAATCAAAATTGGCTTTGATATTTTAAAATCATTGGGCTTACGTTCAAACGGCATTAACTTTATTGCGTGCCCAAGTTGTTCACGCCAAGAGTTTAATGTCATCAAAGTCATGCAAACATTGGAAGAGCGTTTAGAAGATATTCGTACCCCAATGGATGTATCGGTGATTGGTTGTAAAGTAAATGGTCCGGGCGAAGCCAAAGAAGCCGATATTGGTGTAGTAGGTGCAAGTCCGCGTTCACTGGTGTATCGTAATGGCGAAAAGAGCCATTTAATTGACACAAATCAGTTGGTTGACGAAATCGAAGCGATGGTTCGTCAACGTGTTAGCGATCTTGAAGACGCTAAAGCTAAAGAGATTATTCGCACAAGTTTTTCTGAGTAGATCATGAGTTCAATCGTCGCAATCAAAGGTTTTAATGACATTCTCCCTACGCAAAGTCCTGCATGGAGACGTCTAGAACAGCATCTATCTAGCCTGATGGATGCTTATGGTTATCAGCAAATTCGCTTGCCGATTGTGGAGCAGACTCATCTGTTCAAACGTTCTATTGGTGATGCAACGGATATCGTTGAAAAAGAAATGTACACATTCTTAGACAAAGGTAATCCGCCTGAGTCTTTGACTTTGCGTCCTGAAGGTACCGCAGGGTGTGTGCGTGCAATGCTTGAACATAACTTACTTCGTGGTGCTACACCGCGTGTATGGTATGTCGGCCCAATGTTCCGCTATGAAAAACCACAAAAAGGTCGCTACCGTCAGTTCCATCAATTTGGTGTAGAAACCTTTGGTGTTGCAACACCTGATCAAGATGCAGAATTGATTTTAATGACTGCGCGTTTGTGGAAACGCATGGGCGTTGCAGATAAAGTTCAATTAGAGCTCAATACATTAGGTGAGTCTGATGAACGTGCTGCCTATCGTGCGGCATTAGTTGAATTCTTAGAGTCACATAAAAATGACTTAGATGAAGATTCACAGCGTCGTCTAACCACGAATCCACTGCGTATTTTGGATTCTAAAGATGCGAAAACACAAAGCATTTTGGAAAATGCGCCAAAACTTCACGACTTTATGGGTGAAGAAACGTTGGCTCACTTTGCTCAATTGCAGCAGTATTTGACTGACGCTGGTATTGGTTTTGTGATCAATCAAAAATTGGTTCGTGGTCTCGACTACTACAATAAAACGGTCTTTGAATGGACAACTACGCATTTAGGTTCTCAAGGAACAGTATGTGCTGGTGGTCGTTATGACGGTTTAGTCGGTCAGCTTAAAGGTAAAGCAGACCAGTCGGTGCCTGCTGTTGGTTTTGCAATGGGTATGGAGCGTTTGCTTCTTCTACTTGAACAAGTGGAAGACAATACTCCTGTACGTGACTGTGAGCTATTCTTGGTTTCAGATCCTGCAACTCAAGGTAAGGCATTGGTACTTGCTGAACAAATACGTGATCAACTTGAAGCAGCGGGTAGCAACATTCGCTTAAAAGTTGGTTCACAAGGTTCAATGAAATCACAAATGAAAAAAGCCGACCAATCGGGTGCTTTATTTGCTGTGATTTACGGTGAACGTGAGCAAGCAGCAGGGCAAGTGCTGGTGAAAGAGCTAGCCATTGCAGAACAACACGAAGTGAATGTGGCAGACTTTGTTGCCTTCATTATCGAAAAAATTTCTTCAAAATAATCCCTATAACATAAGGAAAAAGGTAATTTCATGAGCGCATTGAGTGAAGAAGAACAACTTGATAATTTAAAATCGTTTGCTAAAAAATATGGCTCTGCCATTGTTAGCGGCATTTTAATTGCGTTGATTGCCTTTTTCGGATGGGAATACTGGCAGAAGAAAACTTTGGCTGAATCGCAAATGCAAACAGCTAAAGTACAGCAGTTAATGGATGATGCTCAGTCGGCGACTGGCGATGCTTTTACACAGCTTTCTGCGACTGCAGATAAAATTGTAAAAGAAGCGCCAGATTCGCCACAAGCCATCCAAACTCAGTTGCTTATGGCAAAATTGGCGTATGATAAAGCGGATTATGCCAACGCTGAAAAAGCTTTGAAAAAAGTTGAAAATTCAAAAGTTGATGATGCAGGCTTAGTTCAATTGGTGAAATTACGTTTGGCGTATGCACAATTGGCACAAAAGAAATTTGATGAAGCATTAAAAACTTTAGAAGCGGTTAAAGAACCTGCTTTTCAAGCAACTGCAGATGAAGCCCGTGGCGATGTCTATGTTGCAAAAAATGATATCGAAAATGCAAAGAAAGTTTATCAAAGTGCATGGGATGCTTTGGTTGAACGACAAGAAGAACGTCAAATTTTACAAATTAAACTCGAAAGTGTAGGCGTTTTAGTTGATGATCCTGAAATTGAACGTCCGATTATAGATACACAAGTGGAAGCAACTGAATGAATAGAAAATACAAAATTACCTGTGCGCTGACAGTTTTAACACTTGCTTTGGCTGGTTGTGCAAATAAAGGAAAAGTAGAAAAAGTAAAACCAAATCCTTTACCAAAATTGGAACAGGCAAAAACTTTAGCACCTGTATTTTCAAACAGTGTGGCTTCAACTGAAGAAGCAGATCCACTGCGTTTACGTATGGATGCAGATAACGGCGTTGTTTTTAGCGTAAATCCTAATGGTGAAGTTCAAGCCTACAAAGGCAAAGAACGTTTATGGCAGAAGAAAATCTCTAAGCAAGGTTTGACTGCAGGTGTAGAAGCTGCTGACGGTATCGTGGTTGTGGGTAATGCAAAAGGTCAATTATTTGCATTAGATCAGGCAACAGGTGAGCAAAAGTGGACTGCACAATTAACAGGCGCGTTACTTTCACCGTCGTTGATTCAAGCAGGTCGCGTTATTTCAGTCACCAATGATGGTACGGTATACGCAAACGATGTGGCAACGGGTCAACAAACTTGGACCTATAACTTGCCAAATGTGCAGTTTAGTTTACGTGGTATGGCAGCACCGGTATCACTTGATGCACGTCATGTTCTCATCGCATCGTCAAATGCGTATATCTATGTGATTGATGCATTGAGCGGTATTCCTAAAATGCAGCGTCGTGTTGCAGTGTCAGATGGTCGTTCAGATGTACAACGTCTCATTGATATTGACGGTGAACCGACTGTAGCAGGTCAATTTTTAATTACCACCAGTTACCAAGGCCAAGTGACAGCTCTTGATCTTGCATCACAACAAGTGATCTGGAGTAATGATGCGAGCAGCATTCAGCGCCCTGAAGTTGCAGGCAATGGTGTCTTTGTGACACAAACTGATGGTAAAATTGTGGCTTACGAAATTACCACTGGTCAAACATTGTGGGAAAATGACCAATTGCTTAATCGTAATTTGAGTAACCCAGTGATGTTAGGTCAAGACCTTGTAGTTGGTGATCTGGATGGTGTACTTCACTTAATCAACCCAGCGACAGGTGAGTTGGTTGGTCGTTCTAAAACCAGTGGTGAAGTCCGTTCACTACGTGTGATTGACAACCAATTATATGTGTCGACACGTAAGGGTGCATTAAGCATTTGGCAGAACCGTTAATTTTTCTGCGGCTTATGTTAAAATAAGCCAAACCGTATTTTTGAACGCGGGGGATTGAATCATCAATGCCCCGTGTTTTTATTTATTTTAGGCATTTATCCTATTTCCATTCTTCCTAAGCTTTCTGATGTTCAGACCAGACCAAACTGGCTGATCTGGAATAAAGGTTAATCTATGAAACCCGTAATTGCGCTCATTGGTCGTCCGAACGTCGGAAAATCAACGTTGTTTAACCAGATAACCAAGAGCCGTGATGCTCTCGTTGCTGACTTTGCCGGTCTGACTCGTGACCGTAAATATGGTGACGCGACTTATCAAAATAAATCTTTCATTGTCGTTGATACTGGGGGTATTGGCGAAACTGAAGGTGGTATCGATTCGTACATGGCAGAACAGTCAAAAACTGCCATCAATGAAGCAGATATTATTGTCTTCGTGGTCGATGCGCGCGCAGGCTTATTGGCATCTGATGAACAAATTGCTCGTGACTTACGTACGCTAGGTAAAAAAGTTTACCTTGTTGCCAATAAAGTTGATGGTGTTCATGCCGAAGCAGCTTTAGTTGAATTCTTCAAATTGGGTATGGGTGAACCACTTCAAGTGGCTGCCAGCCATGGTCGTGGTGTTCAGCAAATGCTTGAAGAAGTGTTAGCTGAAGTGCCTGAAGATGAAAGTGAAGAACAACACGATAAAGACACAGGCTTACGTTTAGCGATTATTGGTCGTCCAAACGTAGGTAAATCAACTTTAGTGAACCGTTTGTTGGGTGAAGACCGTGTGGTTGCATTTGACCAACCGGGTACAACACGTGACTCAATTTATATTCCATTTGAACGTGATGGTCGTAAATACACGTTAATTGATACTGCGGGTGTACGTCGTAAAGGTAAAGTGGACGAAATGATCGAGAAGTTCTCGATTGTGAAAACTTTACAAGCGATGAAAGATGCGCATGTTGTGGTTATTGTTGTCGATGCACGTGAAGGGATCGTTGAGCAAGACTTGCATTTGATCGGTTATGCGCTTGAAGCAGGCCGTGCGATGGTAATTGCCATCAACAAATGGGACAACATGTCTGACTACGACCGTAAACAGTGTAAATTAGATGTTGAACGTCGTTTTGACTTTATTCCATGGGCAAAAATTCACTTAATTTCTGCACTTCACGGTACAGGTGTTGGTGATCTTTATCCATCGATCCACCGTGCTTATGATTCTTCGCATTTGAAAGTATCACCTGCGAAAATCACTCAAATCTTGAATGATGCAACTGATGCACACCAACCACCAATGGTTCAAGGTCGTCGTATCAAAATGCGTTATGCGCATATGGGCGGACAAAATCCACCGACGATTGTGATTCATGGTAACAAAGTTGATAAAACGCCAAATGACTATCGTCGTTACCTAGAAAACGTGTTCCGTAAAGTTTATAAACTTGAAGGTACGCCAGTCAAAATTGAATTTAAAACCTCTGATAACCCATTTGAGGGTCGTAAGTCGCAAATCGATGAGCGTACGGCTGCACGTAAACGTCGTTATGTTCAGAAGTTCAAAAAAGCGGAAAAGAAATTCAAACGCTAAGTTTGGATAAGCAAAAAAAGCCTGCAGATATGCAGGCTTTTTTATTTCACTTTATTTATCTAAAAAGATGTAGAAATTAGTTTTTACACTTTTTAGCTTGGCGGTAAATATCAATATTATCCAGGTTGGCTTGAGCAACTTCCATGGCTTGCTGAGCGCTGTTGCTATCCTGTTGTGTATTTTTATTGCCCGAAAAAGCCGTAGCAAATTGTCCCATACGTGCCGCTGTTTCAGATTGACCTGAAAAGGCGGATAGCGCGTTGCCAGCAAGCCCCGCCCATTTTGAAACTTGATTATTTTGCTGTGCAGACGCTTGGCTTAATGCCAGTTGCGATGCTTCTAATGTACGTTCAAAAGTCTTACGCTCAACGCTCAGGTCAGTGCAATCCAAGGTTTTTAAATAACTGGTGCTATAAACACTATTGTTGGTTTGACTGGCTTGATTGAAATTTGAGGCATAGCCACGGTCTGCTTGAGCCACGGCATTGGCAGCTTCTTGACGGCTTTGATTCATACGAGCTTCAGCTTGGTCCATAATCGCGCCATTTTTGGCACCCATCACTGCAACAGCTGCATCCAATAAACCTGCTTGGGCGAAACATGGTAGGACACAAAGTGAACTGATTAACGTGATTTTTCTTAGCATCTGGTTTACCCCGAGTTTTAAATTAAAGTTATAAGAATCTAGAGTATTTTATCTAATTAAAGATGTATTTGAAATATTTATTATACTTAAGTATTTGAATATATTTATAATATTAAGTATTTCTTAAGTGGTTTGAAATATTTTTAAACTGAGTTTTAAAATCTCGATAAGTCAAAGGACCGATGCGCTCATCTGTATTGTGGTGTATTTTGTGTCGGAGAGTCGCATAAAATATAGCGTCATGGACGTAGTGTAAAAGATATTGGATCAATAACTTATGGCGAAAATTCAGCTTGAATATAGTGCAGTTACTGACTTCTTTGTGGAGCCGCATGGCTTGAGTCGTCAAGAGGTAATTGCCGTGCGTAAACAAGCCATTTACCAATATCGCAATCAATTACTTGGGCAGCGGCTAAATAGGTCAGTTGAAAATTCAGATTTTTCAAAGTCTGCGTTTGGTAAGCCTTTTCTTCCTGATTTTCCAAGTTTTCATTTTAATCATAGTCATAGCCAGCAGCATTATGTTTTGGCCAGCAGTGAAAAAATCGCCAGTATTGGTGTAGATATTGAGGATTTAAATCGAAAAGTCCGTTTTGATGCGATGGCCCAACACAGCTTTCATCCCGAAGAATTGCTTCACTGGGAGGGCTGTGAGCATGATCCTGATTTTTGGTTTAAAGTTTGGACCACCAAAGAGGCGGTACTTAAAGCGTCAGGTTTAGGGATTCGAGTGAACTTGAATGAACTGAATACTCAGTGTCATCCTGAGCAGAATGGTGGGATGTGTAGCCATCCAGCAATTGGCACTTTTGCTTATCAGAATATTCAACTGCCGCATGTGATGTTGACGGTGGCATGGCAAAGTGAACAATCTTGCCGAGGCTTTCATTTACCGAAAATTGAGTTGAATGTCTTATAAATCGGTATGAAATAAAAACCACCATGAAAAAAGCCCTGTTCTGGCTGAACAGGGCTTTTTTTGAAAATCAATCTAAACTGGCTTTAGATTAGATTTTGCATTTTTTAGAACCTTGGTAGATACCAATGTTGTCGATGTTTGCTTGAGCAGCAGATTTGTTCGCTTGTTGAAGTTCAAGGTTGCCTGCTTCTGAAGTATCTTGCTCACCAGCCAAGCTGTTTGCAATGTTGCCTGCACGAGCAGCTTTTTCAGAGTTACCACCGAAAGCAGCAAGAGCGCCACCCGCTAAACCAGCAAATTTGCTCAATGATTTGCCTGGCGCTTGAGCAGATGCTTGGATGTTTGCAATGTTTTTGTCAGCAGCTTCTAAAGAGCGCTTAGCATTCGCTTTTTCAACAGCAAGAGTTGCACAATCCATCGCTTTTAATTCTGAAGATGCGAATTGAGTTGTAGCAAAAGCAGAAATTGAAATAGTAGTAACAGTTGCAAGAACAAGTAATTTTTTCATGAAATAATTCACTTTTATTGTTAGAAAATAAACGCCCGAAAGTAGTGGGCGGGTGAATATTATTCAAAAAAAGGAATTTTGTCCTGTTAAAATGTGACAATTGTGTAACTTTGTGTAATTTGCGTACAAATATGATTGCAAAATTAAATGATTAGTAACACGTTGCTATTTGGGTTTTTGTGCAATCCAAATATTACTTAAGCGATTGACGAATTGCGGGCTAAACTTCGATAAATTAAATAAAAATTTAGCTTTCATCCCCACAGGTGTATGTGTGGCCATTAACACCGTATCCTTTTTTTGTACCAAGGCATAAATTTGCTGAGCGACATCGCTCGGTTGAAGATTGACGCCCATTTTCTTAATACTTTGTGCATCCATGTCTTGCACCATCGCGGTTTGAACAAATAAAGGCATCACATCTAAAACGCGAATATTGTATTTTTGCCATTCAATATCCAAGCTTTCAGTGAACCCACGTACAGCAAATTTGGATGTGGCATAGCTGGCTAAATCGGCTTGTCCATAAATTGCTGAAGCCGAAGAGAGGTTAATCACACGAGCAAAATTGCTTTGCTGTAAATAGGGGAATGCCGCATAGCAACCGTTTATCACCCCTTTGACATTGATATCAATTGTTCGGTGGTGTGCAGACAGTTCCGTATGTTCAAAGCTGCCTGAATACAGAATTCCGGCATTATTGACTAAGATATTCAGCTGACCTGCCCAAGCAACAAATTCAGCTAAAGCGCTTTGCCATTGCTCTGGTTGTGTCACATCTAAAAGCCCTGCTTTGGCATGGCTACCGAGTTCAGCAGCTAACGAGGTGACTTGAGATTGGTTAATGTCGTAGAGCCCAACTTTATAGCCTTGTTGTACGAACAGTCGTGCAATTGCTGCGCCAATCCCTTGTCCAGCACCGCTAATAAAAATACTTTGCATGTTATGCTTCCTTGAATTGAGTTGCTCATTCCCTGAGTGAATTTTGAGCATATCAAATTCTGTAATCGAAACAATGTACTGATGAGTAAATAGCTGGAGTTCACATGGAACAATTATTAGCAGTGATGAAAGAATTACGTGAAAAATGTCCATGGGATCAAAAGCAAACCCCAGAAAGTCTGACTCGTTATGCCATCGAAGAGGCCTATGAAGTGGAAGCGGCAGTTCGTTCAGGTCAGAGTGATGATGTACGAGATGAACTGGGAGATTTATTACTGCAAGTGGTTTTTCAGTCGCAGATGTATAGCGAACAAGGCGCGTTTGATTTTCAAGATGTGGTGCAAGCCATTACAGATAAATTAATTCGCCGTCATCCCCATGTATTTCAGGCAGAGCAGTTCTCAGCACTCAATGCGGATGATGTGGCAACACTATGGAAACAGATTAAACAACAAGAAAAAACAGGGAAATCAGCATCAAGATTAGATGAGGTTAAACATGCTCCTGCATTAAGCCAAGCAGATGAAATCCAAAAAAATGTGGCGAAAATTGGCTTTGATTTTCCTGATATTGAAGGGGCTTATGGCAAGCTTGAGGAAGAGCTAGGGGAGTTTAAAGAGGCATTGGCAGGCAAAAAATCCGACGAAATATTTGATGAATTCGGTGATTGCTTATTTTCTCTGGTGAATGTTGGACGTAAGATTGGTATCTCAAGTGAAATGGCACTTTTAAGTACCATTCATAAATTTAGAAGCCGTTTTGCTTATATTGAAGCACAGGCCACATTACAACAAAAACATGTAGAAGACTTGTCCTTAACTGAGATGGATCAGTTATGGGAACAGGCAAAACAACAATTAAAACAACAGGCTGAATATGTACCACACCCTAAAAAATAAATGCTTTACACAACTTCTTATCTTGGTTTTGAGTTTAATGGCTGATTTGACTTTTGCTCAAAGCCCTTCGGGCTACGCGGAATGGAAAGCCATGCAACAAGCTCAAGATCAACAATTAAAAAAGCAATCTGAGGCCTCTAAGTCCAAATCGGCAACTGCACCCAGCAATGCCAACTATTATTTGTCACGACCCAGCACTCAGCAAAATAGCCGATCAGATCAAGTGCACTTAAATACAGCCTCAGTCGATGAACTGCAGACATTGCATGGAATTGGTCAGAAAAAAGCAGAAGCAATTGTGCAATATCGCAAAAGTAATGGCTTATTTAAAAGCATTGATGATATTCAACAGGTTAAGGGAATCGGTCCTGCGCTGTTTGCTAAAAATAAAGCAAAATTGGCACTTTAAGTGAAGTGTAAAAAAAAGAATTAGGTTAAGCTCAGCTTGAGCATTGAGATAATCAAATTGCCCTTTGATTGTGTTAGAGATATCATTAGCGACATCTTAAGAATTTTACGTTCAGACGTAGGAGACAGCGTCTTTTGCAAACTTTGCGCGCGTCCAAATGTGGTTTATCAACCGCACAATTACCTTCTTCCATTTTAGATGTGATTGATGCCTTAACTAAGGCAGGCTATGAAGCTTATATCGTGGGTGGCGGTGTCCGTGACCTAATGTTGGGTCATGCACCTAAAGATTTTGATGCCGTGACTAATGCGACACCAGCTCAGGTGAAAGAAGTCTTCGGGCGACGTTGCCGAATTATTGGTCGTCGTTTTGAGCTGGCGCATGTCTACTCAGGACGTGAACTGATCGAAGTTGCGACCTTCCGTGCGCCACCTAAAAAAGCCGTGACTTCTGCTGCGGGCATGATTTTACGTGATAATAATTGGGGGACGATTGAGCAAGACTTTGCACGTCGTGACTTCTCGATCAATGCAATGTATTACCAACCACGCAAAGGTGAAGTGCTAGATTTTTGTCATGCAGTAGATGACATTAAGCATAAAACATTGCGTTTATTGGGTGATCCACAATTACGTTTTGAAGAAGATCCTGTGCGGATGCTTCGGACTTTACGTTTTGCAGCCAAATTAAACTTTAATATTGATGAAAAAATTCTGGATGTCTTTACTCCAGAACTTACTCAATTGCTGCGTGATGTGTCTCCACATCGTTTATACGATGAATCACAAAAGCTCTTTACCATGGGGCATCTCAATCGCGTCTTACCGATGCTGATCGATTTTGGTATTTGGTATCAATTATTTGCAGATATCAAACCGGTTGTAACGCCATTTATTGAGTTGGCTGCAAAAAATACCGATCAACGTATTTCGATTGGGAAAACCATTAACCCAGCGTTTTTCTATGCCGTGTTATTGTGGATTCCGTTCCAAGAACGTTGTACGTTCTATCTGAATAAAGGTGTAGTTCCTGCTGAAGCGCGTGCTCAAGCAGGCTTGGATGTATTGAAACGTCAGGCTACACGAACCATTATTCCACGCTTTGCCGAAACATTTATTCGTGAAGTTTGGGAAATGCAAACCCGTTTGTTGAATCCAAAACCACAGCAAATTGAAGCACTTTCAGGTCATGCACGTTTCCGTGCAGGCTTTGACTTCTTGCTGCTGCGCGAGAAATCCGGCGACACAAGCACGCAAGGTATGGGCCAGTGGTGGGATGCTTATCAGCAGATGAGCACTGACGAAAAAGAACGGGCAATTAGCCAATACAATCGTCAACGTGCCAAGAGTCGTCGTAAAGCGGTGCATGAAGATGTGGAAACGAAAGGTTCTGCTCATCAGCAAGTAGAAATTGAACCGCTTGTGAATGAACCAGAAAGCAGAAGTCGCCGTCAACGTAAGCCTAAATCACATGCCAACAGCCCAGCGACAGTATCAATTGTTGCAGCGTCAGCCAGTGGTGAAATTGGTGCAGATCATCCGATTTTAAAACGTAAACGTGTGAAACGAGATTTGACTCAGGTTATTTTTGGGCCAACACAATGACGCTGACATATATTGGTTTAGGCAGTAATTTAGGTGATTCTCTGCAGATCCTCAGTGAAGCCGTGCATAAACTTGCGACACTCGGTACAGTGAAAGTCTCACAACTGTACCAAAGTCCGCCAATGGGTCCACAAGATCAGCCGAATTATTTAAATGCAGCGGTTGCATTAGAAACGGATCTAGCACCTTTGGCCTTGTTGGATGAATTGCAACGCTTTGAACAAGAGTCGGGGCGTGTACGCCTACGTCATTGGGGCGAGCGTACACTGGATTTAGATTTACTGATTTACGGTGAACAGCACATTCAAAATGACCGTTTAACGGTGCCTCATGTTGGTGTTTTAGAACGTGATTTTGTGTTGAAACCTTTATTGGATTTAGATGAGAATCTACAGATTAAAGGACAACCATTAAAAGATTTACCTATTTTGAATAATCCAAATTTAACTGTATTGGATGCAGGAAACTGGGCCCATCTTTAATTTTTGTATGACCACTTGAGAAAGCCGTCATCTGAGGAATATTGAAATGATTAGTCTAAGTGACTTGAAAAAATTTAAAGCGGAAGGCCGCAAATTCTCCTGCCTGACTTGCTATGATGCGAGCATGGCAAAAGCAATGGAAATTGCTGAAGTCGATAGTATTCTGATTGGTGATTCATTGGGGATGACCATTCAAGGCAATGACTCTACTTTACCTGTCACTGTTGAAGATATGGCATATCACACTGCAGCAGTGCGTCGTGGCAATAAACATGCGTTTATTTTGACTGATTTGCCATTTATGACCTATGCCACTTTGAAAGACGCTTTGGTGAATTCAAAGACCGTGATGCAAGCAGGCGCGCAGATGGTCAAATTGGAAGGTGGCGCATGGTTGTCAGAAACAGTTGAAGTATTGACCCGTAATGGTATTCCAGTGTGTGTGCATTTAGGGTTAACTCCGCAATCGGTTCATGTGTTTGGCGGTTATAAAGTGCAAGCACGTACACGCGAAACTGCGGATCAACTCATTGCAGACTGTAAAGCTGTGGTTGATGCAGGTGCAGCACTTTTACTTTTGGAATGTGTTCCTGCCCAAGTGGGTAAAGAAATTAGTGAATTGTTCCCAAATACTCCTGTGATTGGGATCGGTGCCGGTGCAGAAACGGATGCTCAAGTCTTGGTTCAACAAGATATGTTGGGGCTAACGTTTAGTCACGTGGCGAAATTTGTTCGCAACTTTATGAAA
This sequence comes from Acinetobacter amyesii, assembly GCF_002018365.1. Lineage (GTDB taxonomy): Bacteria > Pseudomonadota > Gammaproteobacteria > Pseudomonadales > Moraxellaceae > Acinetobacter > Acinetobacter amyesii. Next base: position 49,307 of record NZ_MVKX01000003.1, on the reverse strand, counting down.
GAGCAAGCAGGGGAAACGGCAATTGTGGATGCGTTTAAGGCATATCATGCTGCCGTATTAGATGGTAGCTTCCCTGCCAAAGAACATACATTCCAAATTGAGCTGTAAGACATGAAAACTGAAACAACGATTCAAGGTTTAAGTGCATCGCTAAATCCAGCACGTGCTGCGCGCAAAATCATTGGTTTTGTACCAACGATGGGGAACTTGCATGAAGGTCACCTCAATTTAGTTCGTGAAGCACGTAAACTGTGTGATGTCGTGGTGGTGAGTATTTTCGTTAACCCAATTCAGTTTGGTCCAAATGAAGACTTTGACAACTATCCACGTACTTTGGAACAAGATCAGCATTTATTGGCTGAAGTGGGTTGTGACATTGTATTTGCACCGACCGTTGAACAAATGTATGGCAACAAGCCGCGCTTAACCAATATTAGCGTGGGCGGTATTACCAATGATTTGTGTGGCGAACAGCGTCCGGGTCATTTTGACGGTGTTGCTGTTGTTGTGACAAAACTCTTTAATATTGTTCAACCGAATTTTGCATTCTTTGGACAAAAGGATTACCAGCAACTTGCAGTGATTCGTCAGTTTGTACGTGACTTAAATATTCCACTTGAAGTGATTGGTGTGCCGATTACGCGTGCTGAAGATGGTTTGGCATTGAGCTCACGTAATGGTTATTTAAGTGCGGAAAATCGTGCGATTGCTCCAACGATTTACCAAAGCTTGAAAACGGCTGAAGCAGAATTACATGCCGGAACTCAACTGGCAGATGTGTTAGCGAATATTAAAGCAACATTGACAGCAGCGGGTTTTGTTGTGGACTATGTTGAAGTACGCACACCTGAATTACAGAAAATTGAAGAATTTGATCAAGATGTGGTGTTGTTTATTGCGGCTAAATTAGGCGCAACACGTCTTATTGATAATATGCAGGTTAAATATACTGCAGTTTAAAACGGCTATGGGGTAGCAAGCGATGAAGCGCATTTTAATTGTTACAGGACAATCTGGATCTGGAAAGTCATCTGCATTACAGATACTTGAGGATTTGGGCTATTACTGTATCGATAATTTGCCGTTGGCCTTACTCCCCGAAATTGTTGAAAAACTTGATTCAGAAAATAATCTTGAACAATTGGCACTGGGTGTGGATGTCCGCAGTACACGTGCAGATTTACAAGAGTTCGATTTGGTTTTTCAACAGCTACAACGCCATGGCTCAGTCGATATTATTTATTTGACCACGCGTGATCAGGAATTGATTGCGCGATTCAGTTCATCTCGACGTCCCCATCCGTTGGCAAGTCGTTTCAAAAGTTTAAATGAGTGCATACAGGAAGAAAAATCTTTACTGTTGCCGATTCAATTACGCTCGACAGTACATATTGATACCACTGATAAGAGCGTACATGATTTAAAACATACCTTGCTGTCTAAACTCGGACAGGCAGATAATTTAATTTTGATCTTACAGTCTTTTGGCTATAAGCATGGTATTCCACTCGATGCAGATTATGTTTTTGACGTCCGTCATTTGCCCAATCCGCACTGGGATATGGAATTACGCAAGTATTCAGGATTAGATGAGCCAGTTCGTCAGTTTTTACAACAAAGTGAACAAACCAATGAAATGTTCCAAGATATTTATAATTTCTTGGATAAATGGCTGCCGGCATTTGCCGAAGGGCATCGTCATTACATGACGGTGTCGATCGGTTGTACAGGTGGGCAACACCGTTCGGTATATATCGTAGATAGACTAAAAAAAGCACTTGAGGCAAAATGGTCTATTCAGGTTCTACATAGAGAAATGAAGCACTGGTCATGATCGACATAACTGTTGACGTAATTAATAAACTGGGTTTACATGCGCGTGCATCTGGCAAGCTAATCGAAGTCACGACCAAATTTCGCTCGTCGATTCAAATTGGTAAGGGTGGAAAATTAGTAGATGCCAAAAATATTATGTCTTTGCTGATGCTTGGCGCAGGCAAGGGCACAACTTTACGCTTAGTGATTGAAGGTGCAGATGAAGAAAAAGCTTTATCTGAAATTCAAGCACTGTTTGCAGCAAAATTTTACGAGGCAGATTAAACGTGGCACGTCGACCGAACCGCTATACCGAAGAAGACTTTGAATCCTTAGAAGGACGTGCAAGTAAAACTGAGCAAAAGAAAGCTGTACAACGTATGGCTGCTTTGGGCGAGGAACTTGCAAAACTGAATCCTAAACAGATTAAAAATCTTCCTGTAGAAGAGCGTCTGATCGAAGCACTACTTGATGCACAAACTATTACTTCACATGAAGCGCGACGTCGTCAGTTTCAACGTGTAGGTAAATTGCTGCGTAATGAAGATGAAACCATGATTTTATCTTACTTAACCCCACAGCAAGGTGCGAAAAAAACAGCGCAGCTTCAACGCTGGACTGAACGTATGATTGCTCAAGGTGATCCAGTCATTAAAGAGTTCATGAAAGCGCATAATGCTGCTGAACATCATCCCATTCGTCAGCATATTTTGCGTATTCAACGTGATATAGCCAAAAATGTAAGCGAAGAAGAACTGACTGCGTCTAAGTTAAAATTGTTTAACTACATTCAACAAGTGGCTTTATTATCTGATAACTAATGCATGATTAGATAGCCAAGTGCTTAGATAGCTCAATGATCAGAGCCTTCAACATGATCTGATCATTGAAGCAATACGTGAAGTTATAGACTTCACATCAAAAAAAGCGACCTGATTAGGTCGCTTTTTTTGCTTGAATTTTTCAACATTCAAGCTTGGCTTTTGGGTTTTTATATTAATTGGGGTTTTAACATTAACCAAATTCACCAACAGCGCGCTCTTTAGCCCATTCACGGAGAACGAATTTCTGAAGTTTACCAGTTGAAGTTTTTGGAATTTCGGTAATCACCACATCTTTTGGCACTTTGAAACGTGCAAGATGTTGTTTACAGAATTCAATCAGTTCTTCAGGTGTGGCTTCTTTGCCCGTTTTCAATTCAATGAAGGCACAAGGCACTTCTTGCCAACGAGGGTCAGGCTTTGCAACCACTGCAGCGGTCAGTACTGCAGGGTGTTGATACAGAATTTCTTCCACTTCGAGTGATGAAATGTTTTCACCACCTGAAATGATCACATCTTTAGAGCGGTCAGTAATTTTGGCATAACCGTCGGGTTGGCAGACCGCTAAGTCGCCTGTATGGAACCAGCCGCCGGCAAAGGCTTCAGCCGTTGCTTCTGGGTTTTTCAAATAACCTTTCATTACGATGTTGCCACGGAACATGATTTCACCCATGGTCTGGCCATCATGTGGAACAGGTAACATGGTCTCAGGGTCAATGACTTTCATGCCATCTTGAAGCGGGTATGGCACACCTTGGCGAGAATGCAACTGTGCTTGTTCTTGAATGGAAAGATCAGACCAGCCTGCTTGCGATGCGCAAAGTGCCGATGGACCATAGGTTTCAGTCAAACCGTAAACATGTGTGACATTGATACCAATATTACGCATCCCTTCAATAATCGCTGCAGGAGGCGCTGCACCAGCCACCATCACTTCAACGCGATGGTCAAATTGCGCTTTTTTCTCTTCAGGCGTATTGATCAACATTGAAAGTACGATCGGCGCACCGCAGAAATAATCTACTTTGTGTTCTGCGATCAGTTTGAAAATCAGTTCTGGGTCGATTTTACGTAGACAAATATTGGTTCCGCCATTGGCTGCCATTGTCCAAGCAAAGCACCAGCCATTACAGTGGAATAGAGGAAGCGTCCACAGATACGTTGCACGTGGCGTCATACCGCAAGCAATGATATTACTCGCTGCATTGATATATGCGCCGCGGTGATGATACACCACGCCTTTTGGGTTACCTGTTGTGCCTGAGGTATAGCTTAAGCTAATCGCATCCCATTCATCTTGGGGTAAATGCCATTCAAAGTTGGCATCGCCTTGCGCCAACCAGTCTTCAAATTCGATTTGTCCAATTGGTTGTGCTGTGCCTTCAAATTCAGCATCGGCAACATCAATGACATAAATGTCTTGATCAATTAAAGCTAAAGCTTCTGTGGCTACTTGAGTGAATTCAGGGTCAACCAGCAGGACTTTGGTTTCTGCATGTTCCAACATGAAGGCAATGGTTTTCGCATCAAGACGTGTATTTAGCGTATTCAGTACCGCACCGGCCATCGGTACGGCAAAGTGTGCTTCAACCATAGCCGGAACGTTCGGTAATAACACAGACACGGTGTCGTTTTTGCCAATGCCTAATTGTTGCAACTGATGTGCAAATTGACGACAGCGGTTATACGTTTGGCGCCAAGAAATATGACGATTGCCGTGGATAATGGCATCCTGATCAGGATAAATATAGGCTGCACGCTCTAAATAACGTAGAGGCGAAAGTGCCACAAAATTTGCCGGGGTCCGTGGCAATTCATCGTATGCGCTAACCATTGTGGTACTCCAAGTCCATGTATATTTGTTTTAAATCTGACTTAACAATAATTCAGTCCGTAGCTTCTCTGCATTTATGCTTTAGTCGAGTATTTACACTAAATTTTTAAGTGGTTGAAATTGAATAAAATAAAAATAATAAGGTGACGAAAATGAACCCTATGGTTCTCAAAATTGATTTTTTAGAATAAATAATTTAGCTGAAAAACATACAAGTGTTGTTGGTTTTTTATGCTGATTTTACCGATGTTTTCGTGCGTGATCCTCTTCATTGATCAGGTTGGAATGATGCTGATCGAATAAAATAGAGCACCTTGAACAGTCTGTATGGGGATATTAACGAATGATTTTTCTTTAATTGATCGTGGCTTATTTGCTGTTTTATAACAATAAACTTAAATTTGAGAAGATGCTGAACTTCGTATAATCTAAGTAAAAAATCAAGATGGCTTGTGCATTAACATTGCAAAAGCGGAAATCAAAAATAAAACAATATGGCTGAATACAATAAAAAGTATGGCGATAAGGATGAATATGACAATTCAACACGACATTGCATGGGAAAATTGGTCAGGTGCTCAGAAGTCGATCCCGAAGTCATTTATACAACCGCAAAATCTTGAGCAATTAATGGATGTGGTGCAATCCCATCCTAAGATTCGTATGGTCGGTGCAGGGCACTCATTTAGCCCTTTGGCAAAAACCATAGATACCTTAGTAAGTTTAGATCATCTTAAAGGCATTCTAGATATCGATGCTGAACGCTGCCAAAGTACCGTCCAAGCTGGCACACGATTATTTGATTTGGGTGAGAAACTCGCGTCTTTTGATCAAGCACTGATTAATCAAGGGGATATTGATCGTCAAAGTTTGGCTGGAGCGATTGCAACAGGGACGCATGGTACTGGACTCGAATTACCGTGTTTATCGGCATTGGTTACGCGTTTCGAATTATTAACCGCGCAGGGCGAATTACTACAATGCAGTGCTGAACAGAACAGCGAAATTTTCCAAGCAGGGCGGGTTTCATTCGGGAGTTTAGGCGTGCTGTCGCATGTACAGCTGCAAAATCGGCCGATGTATAAACTCAAAGAACAAACGCGATTATGTCCGCTGAAAGACGTCATGCAAAATATGCAGCAATGGCAATATGAACATCGACATATTGAGTTCTGGGCATTTAGTCATGCCGATCAGGTTATTTTAAAAACCTTAGATGAGACGGAAGATGACCTTCAATCGCGGAAAGAACAGTGGTTAGTTGACGACGTATTACTCAAATTTTGTGCAGAATTGACGCGAATTTTTCCACCACTGAATCCATGGTTACAAAAATTATTGGGTGTTTTTGTCAAACCTTCGATGAACGTGGACTGGTCAAGTCGAATTTTTCCTTCTGCTCGAAATACCAAATTTAATGAGATGGAATACCAGATTCCGCTGCAACACGGAATGAATTGTTTAGAAGAAATTTTGCATACCCTTCGACGTCATAAGGTTCCGATGTTTTTTCCGCTAGAGTATCGACTTGTACGTGGGGATGATATTTGGCTCAGTCCGTTTTATCAGCAAGATTCGGCCTCAATTTCGGTGCATCAGTTCTATAAGCAAGATTATCAAGTCATCTTTAATCTCGTAGAGCCGATTTTTTTAAAATTTGGCGGGCGACCGCATTGGGGGAAATTGCATAGCCTAAATGCGCGGCAACTTCAAAATTTGTATCCCAAGTGGCAGGATTTTTTAAACATTCGACAAGAATTAGATCCGAAGCAAAAGTGGCTCAGTCCAGAGCTACAGCAATTACTGATTGAATAAGCGTCGTGGAACGTTAAACGTTGAAGACTAAACGAATGAAATAAAAAAGGAGATGGCATGGATGCATATTTTCAAAAGTTGAATACGCTGCTAAAGCAAAACGGGACAGGTATGCCGCAGTTAATCGTGGATGTTGATGTATTAAATCACAACTTGAAGATCACTCACCAGCAAATACCACACAGTCTGCATCCGCGCTTGGTAGTGAAATCCTTGGCGTGCATGGCATTGCTCCAACATTGTGCTACACAGCTTCAGACACAGCGTTTCATGCTATTTCATTTTGCACATCTGAAAACACTTTTCGAATCGATGCCGCAAGCCGATGTGTTGTTTGGGAAACCGATGCCGATTCAGGTCTTGAACCATGCAGACAAGGCATTTTTGCAGGCAACGCAATCGCAAGTGCAATGGCTGATTGATAGTGAACAGCGTTTAGCCCAATACCTCAAATTTGCTGAGCAGCATCAACTGTGTCTACGCATCAATATTGAAATCGATGTGGGTTTACACCGCGGTGGTCTGAAAACGATCAATGAGCTAAAGGCTGTTTTGGATCTAATCGCTCGACATCCTCAACATTTAAAATTTTCAGGATTGATGGGCTATGACGCACATGTGGCAAAGATTCCACGGCTGATTCAATCTGCTGAACAGACTTATCAACAATCTCAGCAAAGTTATCAACAATTCAAAGCTTATGTACTACAGCGCTATCCAACTTTATGTGATGAACACACCTGTTGGAATGGTGGTGGTAGCCCTAGTTTTAGTTTTCATTGTCAGCAGAGCGTCTGTAACGAAGTCTCGTTTGGCTCGATGTTATTAAAACCCGCAGATTTTGAACTGAAAAATTTGCACACTTTTCAAAGTGCCTTGTGGATCGCCACACCTGTGCTAAAAGTGTTGCCGCGGATAGAATTACCACAGTTAGAGTGGCTCAGTCGTTGGGCGAAATCTCAGGCTGTGTTTATTTATGGAGGTTATTGGCGTGGGGACTATGTTTATCCTCAAGGCAGTCAGCCCCATGCATTATATGGTCGCAGTAGTAATCAGGAACTTGTGCAAATTCCACAGACAAGCAGCATAGAAGTAGATGATTATATTTTTTTACGTCCTGCACAAAGTGAAATGATCATCCCTCAATTTGCACAGCTTTGGTGGTATCAAGCCGATCAATTCATGGCCTTTGAGACCTTTCGAGAATAAAAGAGCCCGTTTGGACTCTTTTATTTAGGCTCAATGGTTTTGAAAAAAGCTCACGATTTGAAGCTTACTCAAAACCTCCATAGTGAATACCCGTGAGGTTCGACATTTCTTTTTTCCATGTGGTCAGGTCATCTTTGCAGAATTGATTCAGATGATGATGTCCGCAGGCACGTGCCATGACTTGCATCAGTTCAACGGATGCATTTAAAAAATTTGCCAGTTGTTGTGCCGATTTGTCTATTTCTAAACGACGACGTAAATGATCTTGTTGCGTGGCAATGCCGACAGAACAATCATTGGTCTGACAGGCACGCATAGCTAAACAGCCAATGGCTTGCATGGCAGAGTTTGAAATCGCGATGGCATCGGCTCCTAAAGCCAGTGCCTTAATAAAGTCAGCGGGTACACGAAGTCCACCTGTGATCACTAAGCTAATATCTGACCGTCCTAAACGGTCTAAATGACGCCGTGCTCGTGCAAGCGCAGGAATGGTTGGTACAGAAATATTGTCACGGAACAGCGTGGGTGCTGCACCTGTACCACCGCCACGTCCATCTAAAATAATATAGTCCACGCCAATCGCGAGGGCTGCATCAATATCACGTTCAATATGCTGTGCAGAGAGTTTATAGCCGATCGGGATGCCGCCGGTTTCTGTTCGGACATATTCTGCAAATTCACGATATTGTGAAAGATGTGTCCAATCAGGGAAGGTCGCAGGAGAAATAGCAGCGGTGCCTTCTGGTAATTTGCGCACTTCTGCAATCTTGCCAACCACTTTATGGCCTGGAAGATGTCCTCCCGTACCTGTTTTTGCAGCTTGACCGCCTTTAAAATGAAAGGCCTGACACTTTTTGACTTTTTCGATGTCATAGCCAAAACGACCTGATGCGAGTTCATAAAAATAACGCGAGTTGGCCGCTTGTTCCTCTGCAAGCATTCCGCCTTCACCTGAGCAAATCCCTGTACCCGCAAGTTCAGCACCTGTTGCGAGGGCAACTTTGGCTTCTTGAGATAACGCACCAAAACTCATATCTGACACAAACAAGGGAATGTTGAGTTTTAAAGGTTTTTTAGCATTTGGGCCAATCACCACTTCGGTTGCTACGGGTGCATCATCTAATAATGGAATTTTCCACAGTTGCGCGGTGATCAGTTGAATATCCTCCCATTTAGGGAGTTGATTAAAAGGCACGCCCATTGCCGCTGTCGGGCCATGATGTCCAAATTTACTTAAGCCATTGCGTGCGAGTTCTAAGATCAATTTATTATGTGGTTCTTCTGGTGCTGGCGCGGAGTCAGCATATAGGCCTTGGTATTGATCACGCTTATATTGTTGAGGATTTCTATTTTCCCACGCTTGAATTTCTTCAAGATCGACATACACCTGATCGCCTTCCACCCACGCTTTAAACTTTTGCAAATTTTTATTCAGATAACGTGGGTTGATACCAGTTTTATAAATATAGTGCGAGCCATGCAGCCCACAGACGATTTTATCCCCTTGAATATGGGCATCAGCCATGAGGGCGCCGCGATGCTGACAGCGACCATACATGACCACGACTTGTTCTGCATCATCATCTTCGAGCCTTAAGATCACTAGATCGACATTTGCTGCGAGGGCATAAGCGGGTTGGAGCGGTTTTAAACTAGACCAAGATATGAGTGAATGTGCTTGCATGATACCTGCCTACATAAAGATTTCAGTGGGTATTGGTGTTCGAAATTCGGAATAATTTTATGAATGAGAACGTGATTATTATGTTGACAGCATAAAGCGCATTTCAGCTGAAATCTGCTTGAATTATCAGGAGTCTTGTAAAAGGCGGTAGAAAAATCAACTTCCATGGGATTAGAGGTTTATTAAAGTTGGCAGGGCGTGTAAAATTTAGGTCGAATTTTATTTATCCACCGTTTTTATCTTTTGAGGGTCTCCCTCGATCATAATCTCGCGGTGACATGCTCCATTGTACGGGGCATCACTCCTTAAGGATTTTTATATGCCAATTATCACTTTGCCAAATGGCGATCAAAAAGAATTTGATCATGCCGTGTCTGTGATGGAAGTTGCTCAAAGCATCGGTCCTGGTCTAGCAAAAAATACAGTTGCGGGTCGTGTAAACGATCGTTTAGTTGATGCGTCTGATTTAATTACAGAAGATGCTAGCCTACAAATTATCACGCCTAAAGATGAAGATGGTATTCACATCATTCGTCACTCTTGTGCGCACTTGGTGGGTCATGCAGTTAAGCAATTGTTCCCAGAAGCAAAGATGGTCATTGGTCCTGTCATTGAAGAAGGTTTCTACTATGACATCTGGATGCCACGTCCGTTTACTTTAGATGACATGGCAGCAATCGAAGAGCGCATGAAAAAGCTCATCGACCAAGACTATGATGTCATCAAAAAAATGACTCCACGTGATGAAGTGATTAAAGAGTTCACTGCACGTGGCGAAGAATACAAACTGCGTCTGATCGAAGATATGCCTGAAGAAACTGAAATGGGCTTGTACTACCATCAAGACTACTTGGATATGTGCCGTGGTCCGCACGTTCCAAATACTAAATTCTTAAAATCGTTCAAGTTGACTAAAATCTCTGGTGCTTACTGGCGCGGTGATGCGAAAAACGAACAGCTACAACGTATTTACGGTACAGCTTGGGCGGACAAAAAGCAGCTAGCTGCCTACATCAAACGTATTGAAGAAGCTGAAAAACGCGATCACCGTAAAATTGGTAAAGCGTTAGACTTGTTCCATATGCAAGAAGAAGCACCGGGTATGGTGTTCTGGCATCCAAACGGCTGGACTATTTACCAAGTGCTTGAACAATACATGCGTAAAGTTCAACAAGCCAACGGTTACCAAGAAATCCGTACACCGCAAGTGGTTGATTTCACGCTTTGGGAAAAATCAGGTCACGCAGCAAACTATGCTGAAAACATGTTTACGACTCACTCAGAGAACCGTAACTATGCAGTAAAACCAATGAACTGCCCATGTCACGTGCAAGTCTTCAACCAAGGTTTGAAATCTTACCGTGATCTTCCAATTCGTTTGGCTGAGTTTGGTTCATGTCACCGTAACGAACCATCGGGTTCATTACACGGCATTATGCGTGTACGTGGCTTTACACAAGATGATGCGCATATCTTCTGTACCAAAGAACAAATCGGTACTGAAGTTGCAGACTTTATTAAACTGACATTAGATGTATATAAAGACTTCGGCTTTGAAGAAGTACAAATGAAGTTGTCGACACGTCCAGAAAAACGTGTGGGTGATGACAAACTTTGGGATATGGCAGAAAAATCTTTGGCAGATGCTTTAGATGCTGCTGGCCTAGAGTGGGAACTTCAACCGGGTGAAGGCGCATTCTACGGTCCGAAAATTGAATTCTCATTGAAAGACTGCTTAGGTCGTGTATGGCAGTGCGGTACAATTCAATGTGACTTTAACTTACCAGAACGTCTTGACGCATCTTATGTGACTGAAGATAACGACCGTGATCAGCCTGTAATGTTGCACCGTGCAATTCTTGGCAGTTTCGAGCGTTTTATTGGTATACTTATTGAACACTATGCTGGTTTCATGCCACCTTGGTTGTCTCCAATTCAAGCATGTGTGATGAACATTACCGATTCACAAGCTGAAGCATGTGAGTCAGTCGTCGCTAAACTTAAAGAAAGCGGTATCCGCGCGATTTCAGACTTGAGAAATGAGAAAATCGGCTTTAAGATTCGTGAACGTACTTTAGAGCGTATTCCTTACTTGTTGGTTCTTGGGGACCGTGAAGTTGAGGAAGGTACTGTAAACGTCCGTACTCGCTCTGGAAAAAATTTGGGTACTATGTCAATTGATGCATTCGTTGACCTAGTAAAAGCAGCCGTAGCCGAACGCGGCCGGTACATTGTGGAGTAAAAGCGATTAAACAGCCTGACCGTAATCAACAGGGCGGAAAATCAAACCGTCCTGCCTTGAATGATGAAATTCGTGCAAAAGAAGTCCGTCTAGTAGACGAAAATGGCGAGCAAAAAGGGATTGTATCTCTTACTGACGCCTTGCGCGCTGCAGAAGCAGTAGATCTTGACCTTGTTGAGATCGTTGCCAATGCTGAGCCACCAGTCTGCAAAATCATGGACTTCAACAAGCATTTGTTTGATCTAAAACAAAAGCAAAAAGAAGCGAAGAAAAAACAGCATCAAGTACAGGTGAAAGAAATCAAACTCCGCCCTGGTACTGATGTTGGTGACTACAACGTTAAACTACGTGCGATTATCAAGTTCCTTGAAGAAGGCAACAAGGTAAAAATCACGCTTCGTTTCCGTGGTCGTGAAATGGCACACCAACAGCTTGGTCTTGCTCAATTACAAAAAATTGAAGCTGACGTTGCTGAAGTAGGTGTTGTGGAACAATCACCGAAAATGGAAGGTCGTCAAATGGGTATGCTACTTGGTCCTAAAAAGAAAAAGTAAGCATCTCTTGATGAAAAAAGCCCTGCGGATGCAGGGCTTTTTTATGTCTGAATTTTGAATTAGTCAGCTAGACGTTGCTGGCTTGCCTCGACAATAGGAATATTGGCTTCAGTCGGGACATAAATAATTTGTTGAATACGACCATCTCTTAATGCCTCACCAAAGGCACCAATAAATTCTTGCTTTCGATATTCAGGATATTCTTTGGCTGCTTGTCCCACGAGTTTAATGGCTTGAGCGCGCAGTTTGGCACTTTCAAGTTCAGCTTTTGCCACTTGCACCTGAATCATTTTCGATTGTTCAGCTTCTGCAAGAGCAGCCTGACCGTCCATGCCTTGTTTCCAGACTTTATAATGTGGCCAAGCAAACATCAGGAGCAGTAGTACAACCAATAAAAAGAATAAAACCACAAAAATACCGAGGGGATTGAGTGTGTTTTGTCGCATATAGCTCATAATTGAACCTGTATAAGTTGATTTTTTATTTGAGATTATTGGATTTGTCTTGTTTGGAATATATTTGAAAAATCATTTCTTAGCATAAAATATGAGCTAAATTATAAATACTGTAAAGCCAAAATTTTAGAGAATACTAAATAAATAAAGTGCATAAATGTCGCTGAAAAATTCAGTTAGGCTTAAGGCTTTTGTATTAAATTCATGTTATAAAATGCAGATAAAATTGCATAACCTGAACTAAAAACGAGAATATTCATAGGAAAAATATATGATTGACCTCTACTATTGGGGCACACCCAATGGCCATAAAATTACCATCGCTTTAGAAGAAATGGGTTTGGAATACCAAATTTTTCCGATTAATATTTTGGAAAATGACCAATTTCAGCCAGACTTCTTAAGAATTTCTCCGAACAATAAAATCCCTGCAATCGTGGATCAGAATGGCCCACGAGGAGAGTCGATTTCAGTTTTTGAGTCTGGTGCGATTCTGCAATATCTTGGACGTAAAACAGGTTTGTATTATCCAGAAGATGAGTTTGAGCGCGTTGAAGTTGAACAATGGTTGATGTGGCAAATGAGTGGTTTTGGGCCCATGTTAGGACAAAATCATCATTTTAGTCGTTTTGCACCTGAACGCATTCCATATGCAACTGAACGTTATGTCAATGAAACTAAACGCTTATATAAGGTTTTGAATCATCAGTTGATTGGTCAAAAATTTGTGGCGGGAGAGTATTCGATTGCAGATATGGCTATTCTGCCTTGGGCGCTGCGTCATGAATGGCAGCAAATTCAGTTGGAAGATTATCCATACGTGAAAGACTATATTGATCGACTGACGGCCCGTCCAGCGGTACAAAAAGCCTTAGCGATACAGGTTTAAAAAAAAGTGCATGGAAACATGCTCTTTTTTTATGGAATGAATAGAAGCTTTTTCCACCAAGGTCTTTGGTTTTCTTTCAGGGTCTTGAGTGAAAAGGGTTGTACGGCAACAAAGGGGTAAGCGACACCATTTTCGATATAAGGTTTGAACTTGGCACGTAAAAGTGACTGTTCAACCCGCTTGTCAATGTGCGTGAGTCCAGAGCTTTTGATTAATTCAGCTTTTTTAACTTCGCCAGTGGCTAAAACATATAATTTGAAACTGAGGTCACGATTTTGATTGCCAAGATCGTCATTGTTGAAGTTGAAAATAGGTCGCTTTTTCCAAAGAATTTGATCTTGTGTAATCACGTGTTGTTTGGCAATCTCAGAAGGAACTTGTGCATATAAAGCAGTCAAACTTTGTAAGAACACGATAAAACTAAGGCTGAGAATTTTTTTCATAAATTTTTTAATATTTGCGTGGCAGATTAGAAGTCTCATGCATAAAAGTAAAGTGCGGAAAGACTCACCTTAAGATTTTAGATGGGACGGAAGAAAATTCTAAGGCTGTGTTAGAATGCGGCGCTGCCGAAAAGAACACGATGTTGACGGCTTAGTTGGACGATTTTGCGATGAAAGACTTTTTCTTAAATTTTACCCGTATTGTTGAAAATAACCCAAGAATCTATTGGAGTATTATTTTTGGTATTGCAGGCTGTTTAGTGCTATTTGTCGCGGAAATTGTGCATGTGCAAAATATTCTTGCAGATTTACATACCAAGGATCAAAACTTGATGCGGGCTGCGATTGAACCGATTTCTTCACAATATAAATGGTCGAGAATCGTTGTGATTATTGCCGCAGTGCTTTGGTCAAATTTTGAATATTTGAAGTCGAAGAAAAAATTAGGTCTCTAAGCATTTGTTTCGATGTGGTCATTTTTAGTTTTATTCTTCGCGGCATTTGGGGCAGCGACCTTACTTCCTTTACAGTCCGAGGCCGTATTGCTCGGCTTGTTGAGCTATGGTCAACATAACTCATGGCTGCTGATTGTGGTGGCCAGTATTGGTAATATTCTCGGTTCTTGTGTGAATTGGTGGCTCGGTTTAAAAGTAGAACATTATAAAAATAAAACATGGTTTCCCGTGTCAGAGCCGAAAATGCAGCAGGCACAGGGCATTTATCACAAATATGGCTATTGGTCTTTGCTACTGAGTTGGCTGCCGATTATTGGAGACCCAATTACTTTAATTGCGGGTTTAATGAAAGAAAACTTCTGGCGCTTTGTGTTCATGGTTACCGTGGCCAAAACAGGGCGTTATCTCTGTATTTATCTTATATTTTTAGGCTTTTTCTGAGATAAAAAACAGGGCATTGAAAGATTCAATCCCTGTTTGAAATGTTGCATCTATTATTTATTTACAGCCATTCACTTTAAATTGAATTTCATCTTTAAAGTTCGACTTTTTGTAGACCCATAGGGTGCTCGCAGTACGTTTAACCGAGATCTGACTATTTCTTAGTGCTTCAACGACTTTCTGATCGAGTGCATAAATGCCAGAGCCTTGCTTGATCTTCACCTTTTTTACTTGTCCGTGTTTATCCACTTTAAAGTTAAATTTGACTTTACGATCGTGCTGTTTCAATTCATGACTAGTGAGATCTAATTTTGGTTGAGATACATATTGGAATGGTGTTTTCTTATCTGCACTTTGTGCATTCCAAACTTTTGAATCAAAGTTGAAATCACATTCAGGCGTATTGCCTTTAACTCTCAAATTAAACGCTTGATAGCCAATAATGGCTTTGGCTTCACCATTTTCTAAATGTGGTTTGACTTTAGCTTTTTTGACAGCAGAAATTAAGATTCGGTCGAGTTGATCGACACCAGTACTTTCTTCAACACTTGCATCGGTAATTGTGCCTTTTGCATTCGCTGTGACACGAATAATGGCCGCGCGGTCACGTTGCTTGAGGTCTTCATTGGCATATACCGGTTTTGGAAAAACCGACCAATTTAAGCGCGTGGTTAAATGTGCAGGAGCAACTTCAATATTCTGTGCCGGAAGTTGGTGGGTTTTGGTTGAAGCACTAAACGCTGTAGAAAATGGAGCGCAGGCCAAAAGGGTTAAGCACAGATATTGTTTCATAAGTCTATTCTAAGATCACAAAGTGAGTGATGAATGCGTCGATATTGCTGCGCAGTATTTCCTGTATTGGAAATACTGGCAAGGTTTAAATGGAAAATATGCCATTATTTTTTTGACTGATGGGTAATGTCGATTCCAAATAAGTCACGGGTTTTTGCGTTTTTGCGTTCAGCATCATAAACATTTGAATGAAGTTCTATTTTGCATTTAGGTGGAATACGACTTGCGGAATCAGTATTTTGTTCCCTAATTTAGTTTAATAGGTAGTTGAATAATAAATGAAGTGGCTTGACCATTCTCTATATACGGTTTAAATCTTGCACCTCTTAAGGATGCGCTGATTTTTTGATCCAAAGCATCTAAGCCTGTACTTTTGAGAGTTTCGACTTGAGTCACTTTACCTATCTCATTTACATATAAACGTGCAAGAAATTGATGAGATTTACCTTTTAGATCATTTTCATTAACGTCAATTTTTGGTGTTCTAAGAAAACTAACACCACTAGATTGTAATTTAAGCTCTTTAGGGCTGTTATTTATATCTGTTTCGGCATAAGAATAGCCACATAAAATACTGCTCAGTAAAATCAATGTTTTAATTTTCATAAAATAAATCTTAAATTATTAAAATAAAGGAGGAAAATGAGTATAAATCATCCATAAAAAAAAGGGCAAAATGAATATTTGCCCTTAATATGATCGGTAAATTTATTTTTTTAAATCATCATGACTTTGGGTGATATCTACTTTAAACAAATCACGGGTTTTTGCCCAACTGATCGCAACTACAGCCATGGTCATACAGCCACCAAACAGTGTCGCCATGATCGTGCCCATATATTTTGCAGCCAATCCAGATTCAAATGCACCGAGTTCATTACTACTGGAGACAAACATGCCATTGACCGCGGCAACACGCCCACGCATATTTTCCGGCGGGTAGAGCTGTAAAATGGTTTGGCGAACCACCACAGAGATGCTGTCACATGCGCCAGTCATTGCCAGTGCAAAGAGTGATAACCAAAGATTGCTTGAAAATGCGAATAAAATGGTAAATACACCAAAACCTGCTACAGCCAATAACATATTACGCCATGCATGATGGGTTGGAGGGAATTTGGTTAGTGCAATCATGGTGATGAGTGCGCCAATAGACGGAGCTGCGCGTAAGTAGCCTAAACCTTCAGGCCCCACTTTTAAAATATCTTCGGCAAAAATCGGTAAGAGGGCAATCACGCCACCAAAAAGCACAGAAACCAAATCGAGTGAAATCGCCCAAAGGACAATTTTGGTTTTCCAGATAAAACGAAAACCTTCACTTAAACTATCTTTTAAATTGTCAGATTCAATTTTAGGGAAACTGCGTTTACTGAGCAGATTAATAAGGACGAAGCAGAGCGTTAGTAGTGCTGCAACACTGAGCAAACTTGTTTCACGGCCTAAAAATGCCAACATGAAACCGCCGAGCATTGGCCCAATAATCACCCCACTTTGCCAACCAATCGTTGTCCATGTTGCACCATTGGCATAGAGCTCCCGCGGGATCAAAAAAGGTTTAAGCGACGTTGCAGACGGATTATAGAAACCTCGGATCGTTCCAAGCCCAAAAATGACCGCATAAATCCCCCAAGACAGTTGGGTGACATCAATTTGCCCGAGCCCATATTGGTGAAAAAGCCCCCAAAGAATCAGTGGCATCGGTACAGAAAAAAACAGACAAATTTTCATAATGGTCTGTTTATTGAAACGATCTGCAAAATATCCTCCCCACAAAGAGAGAGCAATAAATGGAATTGCTTCGGCTAAACCAATTAAGCCCAGTGTTAGAGGGTCTTTGGTGATTTGATACAGTGAATAAGCAACGATAATTTCTTGAATCAAAATGGCTAAGGTCAGACAAAATTGATTGAGCGTAACAATCGAGAAATCCCGATAACGTAGGGCTGCAAAAGCATCCTGTGCAGGTTTCATAATGGACATTAATAGTTGGCGTGCCGACATTATATAAGCCTTATTGGGCAGCGCTTATAAAATCATCGGAAAATCTATATCAGAAAATTAATTAAGATCGATATTCGGTAGAAAGATTCGCTTTTGTTTTGAGCACAGATGCTTTAGAATACTCGCTCCCTTACCTGCAGGGCGTCTTTGCAATGGTGCAGACGTGCCGAACAGGTGTTCAAAAGAGGTTCTTATGCCTAAGATGAAAACTCGCCGTGGTGCAGCTAAACGCTTCAAGCCAACTGCAAACGGTTTTAAACGTCACCAAGCGTTCAAACGACACATTTTGACCAAAAAATCTGCTAAGCGTATCCGTCAATTACGTGGCTGTGTAATGGTTCACGTAAGTGACGTTGCTTCAGTTCGCCGTATGTGCCCATACATCTAAGGAGATTTATAAATGGCTCGTGTTAAACGTGGTGTACAGGCTCATCGCCGTCATAAAAAAATTCTTGCTCGTGCTAAAGGTTACTACGGCGCTCGTTCACGCGTATATCGCGTAGCGTTCCAAGCAGTAATCAAAGCAGGTCAATATGCTTACCGTGACCGTCGTCAAAAGAAACGTCAATTCCGTGCTCTATGGATTGCGCGTATCAATGCCGGTGCTCGTCAAAATGGTTTGTCGTACAGCCGTATGATTGCTGGCTTGAAAAAAGCTCAAGTGATTATCGACCGTCGCGTACTTGCTGACATCGCTATGCATGACGCAGTTGCATTTGCTGCTTTAGCTTCTAAAGCTAAAGATGCATTAGCTGCATAAGTCTTTATGACTTAAAAAGAGACCGCTTTTAGCGGTCTTTTTTTATGGACGAATTTTATTAAACATCTTATTTTTTCGACCATATGGCTAAAAACACAATGATGCCAATTGTGATTGCGGCAAATTTTATAAACTCAAATTGTTTAAAAAGTAAATAAAAGCCATAAAGTAAAGCGAATAGCATGGTAAAAATTAAAACTAAAGAAAAAAATGCAACCCATGGTTTTTCAGGCACTTTATCTGTTGAAGTGCTGGTGGCGGAAAGACCTTGATCAGATGTTGCGTTGAAATAATTAGCTTTGGGGTATTTTTTCTGTAGTTGTTTGAGTAAAACTTTCTCTTCATCATTGATTAAATTTTCTTGGTTGAAATGATTGGCTGTATAGCATGTGATATATACATGGTGCTCTGACAGTTTGTACTCATAATCCAACAGTTGTGCATACTCTTCGGTTGTAAATAAATAGATTGGTGAGTTTTCGTTTTTTACATGTTTTAAATTTTTGATAGCAGCTTCGATTGAATTGAGCATTACAAGCAGACTTAATCCAACTTGAGGTGAAGCTTGATGATTCTCCAAAAGAAGAGGGAGTGAGTCATCCTGAAGGTCATAATAATATAAATTATGGATCAGTTTAAATTGAGGCTGAATGTGGGTAGAAAACGGATGTTCAAATAAATCCAGTTGAATGCTGTTTACTAAACTGCCCCAGCTCGATTTTTTATCAAAGCAAAAGCATTCGTTCCGCTGTTGTTGATTAAGCTCAATCAATGTAAACAGCCCTAATGCGTCATGAAATTGTGTGGAACTTGCACCCCAAAACTCCCGAGGATCACCAATAGAGCTGATATCTAAAATTTTCTTTTCAGAATTGATTTGAACCAGTGCAAAGGCTTGATTTAAATTGTTGTGGAAAATAGCAAGAGGGTAGTTAGTTTTTACAAAGTCAAAATGAGGATGTTGATTCAGTTTTGCATGCTCAAAAAGAAGATCAAATGGATAAAGTGAGCATGTTCTAATCCGCTTTTCAGCCATATACATGATCAAATGATCCACTGAGTCATGTAGTAATGCGTTGGTTTTAAAATCGCGAATCAAGAAAATGTTGCAAGCTTGGCCGCACCATGGGTGCAAAATCTCGTCATAGTAAATCTTCTGGTCAAAAAAGCGTTGAGCGTTATATTGCAAACCCAGAATAAATTGCTCGTAATGATCTAGCATAATGAATCATTTTTTTATTTTTCAATTGTAAGCTATCTTAGCTTGAATTTGATTCAAAAGGTAACGGCCTGATGCGCAAACAGTATCACTTCCGCCAAGTAGGTGATGATACGTATATTTGGGATGTACATCGTTTAGTAAAACTCAGTCAAAATTTTAAGATTCAGCAAATCCCTGTAAATGACATTCAAGAGTTAAATGAAGCATATTGGTTTCCAAAATCTGCACCGACCACACAGCAAATTATTGAACATCTGCAATTGGTAAATGCTGCGGACTTAAGTTATCCGATTATTTTATGTGCCAGTGGTCGAGTGATGGATGGGATGCATCGAGTCGCAAAAGCATGCATAACCACTCAGTCGCATATATTAGCCGTTCAATTTGAACAAACCCCAAAGCCTGACTTTATCAATATCGATGCAGATCGTTTAGATTATCGTGAAGAATAAAGTTAACCTACAGATCCAATGCTGTTATCTTGAAGTAGATTCACCAGACTCAAGTAGATCATCATGACAATGAAAAGAATAAACGTAGTCGGTACATCGGCCACTGGAAAATCAACCTTTTCCAGAGCTTTGGCGGAAAAATTAGGGCTGCATTATATTGAACTGGATAACCTATTTTGGCTGGATGACTGGCAGGAGTGTCCTGACGAAATCTTTTTTGCACGTATCGAAGCTGAAATTGCCAAAGCGAAAAATGGTTATGTTATCGATGGAAACTATACTCGGGCGATTCCGGTGAAATGGTCGGAAATAGATACGGTGATTTGGCTCGATCTACCGTTTCCAGTCAATTTATACCGCTCTGTAAAGCGCGCGATTTCTCGGGCTAAGTCCAAACAAGATCTTTGGCCGGATTCAAATAATCAGGAAAGTTTGTGGCGAATGTTTGGTCGAGATTCAATCGTTTGGTGGATGATTAAAACCCATAAAAAAAATCGTGAAAAATATCTACAGATGATGAATGCACCTGAATATCAACATATTCAATGGATTCGATTAGAGTCACCAACTGCAGTGGATGCGTTTTTAGAACAATTGGACTCTTATGTTTTTGATGTTTAAGTTTTGATATTTAAGTTTTGATGTTTTATCAATAAAAAGTGCAGCCAAGTTACAGAAATAATCTTTATACCAAGCTTTGCACCATGCCTAATGTATGGATAGAAAAAAACAAAAGGTAAATAAAATGTTGGCTGAAATAGTTGGTATGGGTCAAGGCAGCATTACAGTAGAACTAGAAATGATCCCCCGTAAAGGTGAGGCGGTCAAAATCATGTATGGTGCAGATGCAGAGATTGAGGGGGAAGTAGTCTCTGTCAGTCATTATATTAATCAACATGCCGATCAGCATCGCGTTCGATTAGAAATTCGTCCGTTTAATTATTTAACTACCTCATAATTTTGAGGTCTTTCATACAGAAGTATGTCTATAAAAAAAGCCCTTCCATGAGAAGGGCTTTTTAGTGTTGATCATATTTATACAGTTAAAGTCCGAAGTAATAAGCCAATAAGCAAATCACTACCGTAATAATAATTAAAGTAATCACTCCACCTGCACCGGGTTTATGGGTTGGATTTGGTGTGTGTGCATGCTGAGGATTTGATTTTCTTTGTTCAGTTTTAAATCCATCCAGAGGAGAGCTTTCGACTACAGGAGTTAAGCGTGCAGTTTTATAGTGATTGGCGACTTTCACAATAAATTTAGCCGTTAAATCTTCAGTTTTCTGAGCAAAATGGCGCAAATTTAACTGTTCTTCAGGTGTATAGATGCTGCCATCTGCATGATAGGGATGCTGAATTTTAGACTGAATGTGGCGGTTTAATGCATCTAAGCGATGCAAGCTATCATGTGCGAAATCCGCTTGTGCATCCGTTGGCAAGAGTGCAAGTTTTGCGGATTCATTCGATTCGCTGCTTAGATCAGGCTGCGTACCATAATAAGGTGTGCCTAACACCTCCGGCTCAATAAAACCTTCCGCAGGTTTTTGTAAAAATAATTCTGCTTCAGTGAAGTTATGAATATCATCCCATTTTGGTAACTGCATATCCGCTTCGATGCGTTTAATGAGTTTATGGTTCAGCTCATAGCGCCAAAAAGTTTCGCGACGAATTTGTAGTTGTTGGGATGCAGGTGCTTCATAGTCATTTTCTGCGTTATACCACTCGGCAAGTTCTTTACCAAAAATCCATGCCTGCTTTTTATTTTGTTCGTGGCTCACAATAAAATGGGCAAAGGGAAGAAGTTCAACGTTAGCATTCGGATTTTGTTCATCATTCAGTAAGCTAGAGCTATGTAAACTTAAGCGTTGTACCCCTTGTTTTTTTAAGCCCTCTAGCCAAATTTGGAAATGTTGAGCCAATAAATGCTGTGATAGCAAATCACGAAAATGGAAACTGTGCTGATCAAAAATGTGGTGATTCAACCAACGTTGAAAACTCAAACCTTGGTTGAGAAATTCATTGCCATAAGTGACGAGTGTGAGCTGTTGTTTCCAGATTGGATCGAGTGCCATAAAGATTGGATCCCATTGATATTGTGTTTATCTTATACTTTTTTTAAAACTTGATGCTAATGCAATTTTAACTTGTGAATGCGCTTCATCATAACGGCTAAAAACTGTTAGAATAAGGGGTTTATATTATTTTTTTAAATTGTTGCTTTGAGAGTTACTATGTCACTGGAAGCCCTGACCACTGAAGCGCTCGCTGCGATTGCAGCAGCAGAGGACCTTGCTACACTCGACCAAGTGCGAGTGCAATTTACAGGGAAGAAAAGCCAGCTCGCGGAACAATCGAAGTCGCTCGGTAAAATGGACCCAGAAGAACGTAAAGTTTTTGGTGCTCAAATTCATGCCGTTCGTGAATCGATTACTGGCGCACTGACTGCTCGTCAAGCTGAATTACAAAAAGCTGCATTAGAACAAAAGCTTGCTAGCGAAACGATTGATATTACTTTACCCGGCCGTGGTCAAACGGTGGGTAGTATTCACCCTGTGACTCAAGTTCAAGAACGTATTTGCCAATTCTTTACCAAAGCTGGCTTTACTGTTGCGACCGGTCCAGAAGTTGAAGATGATTATCACAACTTTGAAGCATTGAACATTCCGGGGCATCACCCTGCACGTGCGATGCACGACACTTTCTATTTTGATGCGAATCATTTACTTCGTACGCACACCTCAGGCGTGCAAATTCGTACCATGGAAACGAGTCAGCCACCAATCCGTATTGTGTGTCCTGGTCGTGTTTATCGCTGTGACTCGGACCAAACGCATTCTCCAATGTTCCATCAAATAGAAGGTCTGTACGTTGCTGAAAACACTAGCTTTGCAGAACTTAAAGGTTTGTTGGTGAACTTGCTAAATGAATTCTTTGAAAAAGATTTGAAAGTACGTTTCCGTCCATCTTATTTCCCATTCACAGAGCCAAGTGCGGAAGTGGATATCATGGATGAACGTGGTAAATGGTTGGAAGTTTTGGGCTGTGGTATGGTGCATCCAAACGTTTTACAAGCCGCTGGCATTGACCCAGAAAAATACAAAGGCTTTGCCTTTGGTTTAGGTGTAGAACGTTTTGCAATGTTGCGTTATGGCATTAATGACCTACGTATGTTCTACCAAAATGATGTGCGTTTCTTACGCCAATTTGCTTAAACAGATTTTTTGTAAATCCTCTCCTAACCTCTCCTTTATAAAAGGAGAGGGACTTCTCGAAATCAATTAGAAGTAGAGGAGTTCTCCCCTTTAAATGAAGAGGGAGTTAGAGGGGGATTAAGAATTTAGATATATAGGTTTTTATAAATGAAAATTAGCGAAAATTGGTTGCGTACATGGGTTAACCCAGCCATTGATAGCGATACACTTTCTGACCAACTGACCATGTTAGGTTTAGAAGTTGATGATTTATCTCCTGCTGCAAAACCATTTACAGGTGTAGTAGTCGGTGAAGTTTTAACAGTGGTTCAACATCCCGATGCTGACCGTTTACGTGTCACTACCGTAAACATCGGTTCAGGCGAACCGTTACAAATCGTTTGTGGTGCTCCAAACGTACGTGCAGGGATGAAAGCCCCTGTAGCAACCATTGGTGCTGTACTTCCGGGCGATTTTAAAATCAAAAAAGGCAAGCTTCGCGGTGTTGAATCACAAGGCATGCTCTGCGGTGCGTCTGAAATTGATCTTGAAGACAAAATCGACGGTCTATTAGAGCTTCCTGCGGATGCGCCTGTGGGCACCAATATCCGTGAATATTTAAGTCTTGATGACCATGTGATTGATATCAGCATCACGCCAAACCGTGGTGACTGTTTCAGTATTCGTGGTATTGCACGTGAAATTGGTGTGATTAACCAACTCCCTGTGACTGCACCAGTGATTACAGAAGTTGCTGCAACCATTAGCGATGAAAAAAATGTCGTTGTTAGTACGGATGGTTGCCCACGTTATTTAGGTCGTGTGATCAAAAACGTTAATACCAAAGCACCAACTCCTGAGTGGATGGAACGTGCATTGGCTCGTGCAGGCATTCGTCAGCACAGTATTTTGGTCGATATTACCAACTACGTTTTAATGGAGTTGGGTCAACCTTTGCATGCATTCGATGGCGGTAAAGTTGAAGGGTCAGTTCGTGTACGCCAAGCAACAGCAGCAGAAAAATTAACGTTGTTGAATGAACAAGAAGTTGAATTATCTGAAAACGTGATGGTGATTGCAGATGATCAAAAAGCCTTGGCGATTGCAGGGATTATGGGTGGCCTAAGTTCAGCCGTATCTGACGATACCACTGAAATTTTCCTTGAGTCGGCGTTCTTTGATCAACTCTATATCGCAGGTCGTGCGCGTAGTTTTGGTTTGCATACCGATGCATCTCAGCGTTATGAACGTGGCGTAGACTTTGAATTGCCGATGACGGCAATGCACCGGGCTTCACAGCTTATTGCTGATTTAGCTGGTGGTGAGTTTGGCCCAATTACTGTGGCTGAAAAAGTTGAGTTATTACCAAAACGTGAAGCCATTGAACTGAACCAAGCACAAGTTGATCAACTGCTCGGTTATAAAGTTGAATCTACATTTATTACTGATGCTTTAACGCGTTTGGGTTGTAACGTTACTGTGAAAGCAGAAGGTGAGTGGACAGTTGTGCCGCCATCACACCGTTTTGACATGGCGATTTATCAAGACCTCATCGAAGAAGTGGCACGTATTCACGGTTACGACAATATTCAAATCAGCTTGCCAGTGATTGATGTCAAACTAGCGAAATACCAAGACCAATTTGAATTGGTTCAGTTACGTCAAACTGCAGTGGCTTTGGGTTATCAAGAAGCAATTAGCTTTAGCTTTGCAGATGCGAAACTAGAGAAACAATTGAATCCACAGGTTCAACCACTAGCGCTTGCAAACCCGATTTCTAGCGACCTTGCAGTGATGCGTTCAACCTTATTATCAAGTTTGATCCCATGTGTGCAATACAACGTGAACCGTCAGCAAAACCGTGTGCGTTTCTATGAGCTTGGTCTACGTTTTGATTATCAAGGTGCGAACAGCATTCATGATTTGAAGCAAATCCCAACGTTTGCATTGGTTGCAACAGGTTCACGTACGACGGAATCTTGGCATGGTAAAGCACAGCCAATGGATTTCTTTGACTTTAAAGGCGATGTAGAAGAGATTTTAAATTCTGCACGTTTAAATGTTGAATATGTACGTTCAGAGCGTACGTGGTTGCATCCAGGTCAATCTGCTGAAATCTTAGTCAATGGTCAATCAATTGGTTACTTCGGTCGTTTACACCCATCTTTAGAAGATGAGTTGGATTTGGCGACAACTTGGGTAGCTGAGTTGGATCAATCGGCTGTTTTGCAAACTTATGTATCTAATTTTACAGAATTATCACGTTTTCCGTCGGTTCGACGTGATATTGCGCTTTTAATTAGTGATAAGATTAATGTTAGTGAAATTCAGCAACTTATCGAAAAAACCGGCGGTGAGCTTTTAGACGCAGTTTGGTTATTCGATGTGTACACTGGTCAAGGTGTCGAAGAAGGCAAGCGCTCATTGGCATTTGCAATTCAATGGCAACATCCAACACGTACATTAGAAGATGCTGAAATCAAAACCGGTATGGATAACATACTTCAGGTGTTGGAAAACACTTACCAGGCGACATTGAGGGCTTCATGACAGCATTAACAAAAGCAGAAATGGCTGATCATTTAAGTGAGCTCACGAGTTTAAACCGTCGTGAAGCAAAACAAATGGTCGAGTTATTCTTCGATGAGATTAGCCAAGCGCTAATCTCTGGGGAACAAGTTAAACTCTCTGGTTTCGGTAACTTCGAGTTGCGTGATAAACGTCAACGCCCAGGCCGTAACCCGAAAACGGGTGAAGAAATTCCGATTTCTGCCCGTCGTGTAGTGACCTTCCGTGCGGGACAAAAATTCCGTCAACGTGTTGGAAATGAGCAGATCGATTGATCTGCTTTTTTTTGCCTTTGATTTAGTAGGCGCAGTGTTCATCATCTATCGCACAAGTCATGTTGAAGAATATTCGTTTTAAAGTGTGACGATATATTTGAGTTGAGTTGTCGTAGAGATTGATTGTGGCTTTCTTTTAGCTAAATCTTTAGTTTTTATTTTTCAATAAGCATGGGCTTAGTATTTTGAATTTTAGCTATTATTATTAACTAGGGTCTAAAGTTTGAGGCAATAAAAAGAGAGCCAAAGGGCTCTCTTTTTGTGCTGAATAATCGGTTAGATTATTGAGCTTCAGAAGCAGCAGCAGTAGCTTCAGATGCAGCAGCAGTAGCTTCAGAAGCAGCAGCAGTAGCTTCAGAAGCAGCAGCAGTAGCTTCAACAGCAGCAGCGTCAGACGCAGCAACTACTTCAGAAGCAGCAGCTTCAGATGCAGCAGCAGGAGCAGCTTCTTCAGTTTTTTTAGCACAACCAACGAAAGCTAAAGTAGTAGCAACTGCAGCAGCAATAGCGATTTTTTTGAATAACATGGCATCACTCTCTAAAATATGAGATTAAAAAATAACCTGCGTTAGTCTGTTGTGTGCTTTTATTATGCCTAATTTGAATAGGTATTAAAAATGCATAGAGCAGTCTAACTGGTCTGCGTGTATGCTATCACTGAGTATTTTGAAATGCTACTAGCGCCTTTGAAAAAACCGTGAAAAATAGGTGAAAAACGACCATTTTTTAACAGAAAATAACAATTAAGAGAAAGATTTATATTGGGGAAATAGCAAATAAACCACTAAAAAGAATAGGGTTTTTTAAAATATATTTTTTATAATCATCAACTTGAAAATAAGTTTACATGGAAATCCATCAAATGTTTCTTTGTGTAACAGAAGTCAACCAAATAAAAAGGCCATCGTTATAGATGGCCTTTTCAGTCAAACATTCAACTTAGTTGGATGCTTTACGTTTCATTTGATCAAAGAAATCATCATTGGTTTTGGTTTCTTTCATACGATCAAGCAAGAATTCCATCGCTGCAAGTTCGTCTTGTGTATGAAGCAATTTACGTAAAATCCAAACTTTACGTAGGTTATCTTCAGACATTAGGCGCTCTTCACGACGTGTACCTGATTTTTTGATGTTCATCGCAGGGAACACACGTTTTTCAGCAATACGACGGTCTAGGGTAATTTCTTGGTTACCTGTACCTTTAAATTCTTCGTAGATCACTTCATCCATCTTACTGCCAGTTTCAATCAAAGCAGTTGAGATAATTGTCAGTGAACCACCTTCTTCAATATTACGTGCTGCACCAAAGAAACGTTTTGGACGTTCTAAAGCATGGGCATCCACACCACCAGTAAGAACCTTACCAGATGATGGAATCACTGTGTTGTACGCACGTGCTAAACGAGTAATTGAGTCAAGCAAAATCACCACGTCTTTTTTGTGTTCTACAAGACGTTTAGCTTTTTCAATCACCATCTCTGCAACTTGTACGTGACGAGCTGGTGATTCATCGAATGTTGAAGCAACCACTTCACCACGAACAGTACGTTCCATTTCTGTTACTTCTTCAGGACGTTCGTCAATCAGAAGGACAATCAAGAAACATTCAGGATTGTTACGAACAATCGACTGTGCGATGTTTTGTAACAACATGGTTTTACCGGCTTTTGGCGGTGCAACGATAATTGAACGTTGACCTTTACCAATCGGAGCAACCAAGTCAACCACACGCGCAGTTAAGTCTTCAGTTGTACCATTACCTAATTCCATCACCAATTGTTCAGTTGGGAATAACGGTGTTAAGTTCTCGAAAAGAATCTTATTACGTGAGTTTTCTGGTGTGTCGTAGTTAATTTGATTAACTTTTAATAATGCAAAGTAACGTTCGCCTTCTTTAGGGGGACGAATCGTACCTGTAATAGTGTCACCAGTACGAAGGTTAAAGCGACGGATTTGTGATGGGCTCACATAGATATCGTCAGGGCCGGCTAGGTAAGAACCCGCTGCAGAGCGTAAGAAACCAAAGCCGTCCGACAGAATTTCTAGAACGCCATCACCAAAAATCTCTTCGCCGTTCATTGCGTGGCGCTTTAAGATGGCGAAAATAATGTCTTGCTTACGGTTACGAGCCATTCCTTCGAGGCCCATAAACTCGGCAATCTTGATGAGTTCGCCAATCGGTTTTTTCTTGAGTTCGGTTAAGTTCATAGGTGGTCAGATAGAATCTAAAATTCTGAGGTACAGGTTGGAAAAGGGAGCAACAAATGTGCCGCGATCGTGCAAGAAACGTTAGCAATTGGTTTGCACAAAACAATTCAGAGATCTGATTCGTTATATGAAGAGAGATGTGAAAAACAATTCTGTTGCCGAGCGGCATTTTATGTGTTGTGTGTTGTAAGAAAATGACAGGATTTGAGATCCTTTATTTCTTGAGTAAGCAATATAAGAGAGAACACAACATTTGTCAATTTATCAGGCAAAAAAATACGCTGTATAAAACAGCGTATTTCCATGGGTTTTTATCGAAAAATATTAGATGTTTTCTTCGATGAAAGCTGTCAATTTAGATTTTGGTGCAGCACCGACTTGAGTTGCTACAACTTCGCCGTTTTTAAACATTAATAATGCAGGAATGTTACGGATGTTGTAGTTCACTGCAGTTTGTTCGCAAGAAGTTACGTCTACTTTAACGATTTTAACTTTGCCTTCAAACTCAGTTGAAAGTACTTCAAGTACAGGTGCAATGGCTTTACAAGGAGCACACCAACCTGCCCAGAAATCTACAAGTACAGGAGTATCAGACTCTAGTACGTCAGCTTGGAAGTTTGCATCAGTTGTATTTACGATATTGCCAGACATGGATTTTGCTCCGGATTTAATTTTTAAGTTGACTCTATGCTTATAAGTATTACATAGCCAACTATAACAATGTAGGGGGTTATGTAAATTTTCGACCTGAATGGTCAGTTTGTCTAATGGATGATCACGATGCCGATGATCGTGTATGACTATCATTAGTTCAGATAAAAAAACGATAAGTTCCGTTCGAACTACTCATAAATGGCTTTTAAATTGCATGTATGTGAATTAATCTAAGCACAATTCTGAACAGGTTTTTTTGAATAATGTCTGATTTTTTGATTGATGAAGAATTACTTGCTGCTATCGATATGGGATCGAACAGCTTCCACTTGGCTATCGCACGTGTAGACCATGGTGAAGTGAAAAAAGTTGCATCAATGTCAGAAAAAGTACAGCTTGCCGCAGGTCTAGACGAAAATAAAAATTTGACTGAAGCCGCACAGCAACGAGGATTAGCCTGCCTAGCACGTTTTGTAGGGCGTTTAAATCCTGTCCAAGCCAACCGTTTACGTATTGTAGCGACCAATGCCTTGCGCCAAGCAAAAAATGGTCATGAATTTATTCAAAAAGCCGCTGAAATTTTACCGAAGCCGATTGAAATCATTGCTGGTCGTGAAGAAGCCCGTCTCATTTATTTGGGGGTTTCACATACCATGGCGAATAGTGGTCGCCGTCTAGTGATTGATATCGGTGGTGGCTCAACAGAGCTGATTATTGGTGAAGAGTTTGAGCCGATTCATACTGAATCCGTGCAAATGGGCTGTGTTGCTTTTACCAAAGCGTTTTTTGCCGACGGTGAAATTAACCTGAAAAGCTTTGATAAAGCAGTGAATGCTGCTCGTAAGGAAATTGCAGGTATTGCCAATACCTATAAAGCCGCGGGCTGGGATACTGTTGTTGGTTCAAGCGGTACGATCAAAGCGTGTCGTCAGATTTGTGTCAATATGGGCTGGAGTAACGATCAGGAAGAACTGACGCGTGACGGTCTATTTAAACTCAAAGATAAATTGCTTAAATATAAGCATGTCAATGAAATGGAATTTGATGGTCTAAAAGAAGACCGTCGAGCAGTTTTGCCAGCCGGCATTGCCATTTTATATGCCGTCTTTGATGTGCTGAATATCGATAAATTAGTTTATTCGGATGGCGCATTACGTGAAGGCGTGATGTATGACCTCTTGGGTCGTTTCCAACATGAAGATGTTCGAGATCGTTCTGTACATGCGTTGATGGGGCGTTACAACGCAGATGTGAAACAAGCAGAGCGTGTGGTCAATACCGCGCAACAACTGTTTAATGGTGTGGCGACCGCACTGAATTTGACCAGTGATGACAGTGATTTACTGCGTCGTGCCGCGTATTTGCATGAAATTGGTTTAGCGATTAGTCATAGTGGTTACCATCGTCATGGTGCCTATTTACTGCAACATTCGGATATTCCAGGTTTCTCGCAAATTGATCAAAATCATTTGTCACATTTAGTGGCGCATCATCGTCGTAAGTTACGTAGTGATGCACGTGTCGATGTGATGAAAGTCGGTGGTAACAAACTTGTTTACTTATGTCTATTGCTTCGTTTAGCAGTTTTATTAAATCATAGTCGCAGCGATGAGATGCTTCCTGCCATTGAATTAAGCGTGGACAATGCGCAACAATGGCAACTTAGTGTTTCTGGTGATGCCAAACAGTGGCCTTTGTTAGTTGCAGACTTGCATGATGAGCAAGTGCAATTTAAGCATTGGGATATTGAACTGAATATCCAGTCGGAACAATTTATCAATTAACAGACCAGTTAAGTTAGGGATAATGATCGACCTATGAAAAATAAAGCAGCTCAATCTAAAGCCTGGACTACGGTTCAGATCGCACGTCATCCTGAACGTCCGCAGTTTTTGGATTATGTTGGCGAAATTTTTACAGAGTTCGATGCTTTGCACGGTGACCGCCTATTTGGTGATGACGGCGCGATGATTGGTGGTTTGGCTCGTTTAGATGGTCAGCCTGTGATGATCGTAGGTCAGCACCGTGGTCGTAGTACACGTGAAAAATTACAGCATAATTTTGGAATGAGTAACCCAGAAGGTTACCGTAAAGCACAGCGTTTATTGGATATGGCGGAGCGTTTTAATCTGCCCGTCTTTACCTTTATTGATACCATGGGTGCATACCCAGGCGTGGGTGCAGAAGAGCGTGGTCAGGCTGAAGCGATTGCAACCAGCTTAGCTCAGCTTTCTTCACTTAAAGTGCCTGTGGTGGCAACGGTATTGGGTGAAGGTGGTTCGGGTGGTGCGCTCGGTATCGGCGTAGCTGACCGTGTGATTATGCTATCTCACAGTATTTATTCAGTGATTTCACCGGAAGGCTGTGCATCTATTTTGTGGAAAACTGCAGAAAAAGCAGAACAAGCAAGTGAAGCATTGGCATTGACGGCAGATAAATTGCAGAAGATGGGCATTGTGGAATACGTGGTGGACGAAGCGGAAGGCGCACATTTAAACCCTGAAAAAGTCATGCAGGATTTGAAAGTGGTCTTGAAGCAAGCTCTAGAAGAACTGCAACCAATGGATGCAAACGAACGATGCGAAGCGCGTTATCAGCGTTTAATGAAGTTTGGCAGCGACAATTTAGGGCTGACTGCTTAAGTCAAATTCAGGCGCTGCCTGAACAAAGCCGATTTTTAATAGGATGTAGTGGTGGCATGGATTCCATGTTGCTGCTGCATCTTATGTCGTTTTTGTGCCCTGAAAAAATACGGGTAATTTATATTGATCACCAACTGCAAACGTGTAGTCACGCTTGGGGTGAATTTGTACGTGCTCAGTGTGCAGCGCTGAATCTTCCATTCATCATACAAAAAGTTCAGGTTGCGCAAGGTAACCTTGAAAATCAAGCACGCTCGGCCCGCTATCAAGCCTTTGCTCAACATTTACAAGCAGATGAAATATTGGTACTCGCGCATCATCAGCAAGATCAAGCCGAGACACTGATGTTGCGGCTACTTTCAGGTGCGGGTGTCCATGGCCTTTCTGCCATGAAAAAATTCGATGTGCGTGAAGATTTTACATTATGGCGTCCGCTATTAGATCTTTCACGTGAGCAAATTTGCCAATGGGCAGCAAAGCTGCATGTGCAAAATATTCAAGACCTCACCAATTTTGATACCGACTATGACCGTGCGTGGAGTCGTGAAATTTTGTGGCCACTACTCAGTAAGCGATTTCCTAAAATGCAGCAAGCTCTGAGTCGAACCAGTTACTTGATGCAAGATGCTGATGAAATTTTATATGAGGTGTTGCAACAAGATTTAGCGGCCTGTGGTTCATCGCAAGCGTTATCTTTGGCGGCATTACAACAGCTCAGTCAGGCACGTCAGCGTCAGTTGTTATCACACTGGATGAAAGGTGAGGGGCAATATCGTCCAAGTTTTGAAATGGTACAGCGTTTAGTTTCAGAAGTGATTAATTCACGCGAAGACTCGCAAGCGGCATTACACTGGAATGGATTTTATTATCTGCGCTTTCAACAACAACTTCATCGAATTGCCAAAGCGGATTATCTGCCAGTAAAATCCATTCAAGAGGTTGAGGTTGTAACTTGTGTTGCAGGTCAGTGCCTCAAGTTGCCTGCAGGACATTTTGTGATTCAACCCTCAGAGCTTGGCTTATCACCTGAATTATTGGGGCAGCAACTGCAGATTCGCCCACGTCTTGGCGGCGAAAAAATTCATTTATATGGTCGTGTCGGAAGTTGGCCCTTGAAAAAAGCCATTCAGCAGGCGCAAATTTTTCCATGGCAGCGTCATACTATTCAAATATTAAGCCGAGATAATGTTATGCTAGGCGTCTTTACGCCTCAGGGCTTTTGGTTGGCGCAGTCTGAATTTTGTACTCAAGCTGGCTGGCAACCAACATTATCTCTTAACGCTAAATCTGCAATATCGGATCTTCAATCATGAGCGCAATTCTAAATTGTAATATCAGTTTCATTGGTGGCGGCAACATGGCACAGGCTTTAATTGGTGGCCTAATTGCACGTGGTGTCCCGACTACACGTATTACAGTTTCAGATCCCGTAGAAAAAGTACGTGAGCTTTTGGCTGAAAAAGATTTGCATGTGACGGATGATAATGTTGTAGCAATTCGAGATGCTGACATTGTTCTTTTTGCAGTTAAACCTCAGGTGTTGGCAAAAGTTTTGGCACCATTACAAGGTTTGCTAGAAGGGAAGTTAGTGATTTCAATTGTTGCAGGTGCAGAAATTGCAACGATTTCAAAATTATTAGGCACAGAGCGTATTGTTCGTGTCATGCCAAATACACCGGCTTTAGTTCAAACCGGTGCGCATGGTTTATATGCAGGTGAAGCAGTTTCAGCTGAAGATCGTGATCTTGCAAGTCAAGTTTTGGCTTCAACTGGTTTAACACTTTGGGTAAACTCAGAAGCGCAAATTGATGCGGTCACAGCTGTTTCTGGCTCAGGTCCTGCATACTTTTTCTATATGATGGAAAGTATGATCCGTGCAGGTAAAAACATGGGCTTGGATGAAAAAGTGGCTACAGCACTAACCTTGCAAACTGCATTAGGTGCCGCACAAATGGCGATTACCAGTGCCAACAGTCCTGCGGAGTTACGTAAAAATGTAACCTCTCCAAACGGTACAACACAAGCTGCGATTGAAGTATTTGATCGTGCTCAGATTTCACAAAATATTCAGGCCGCTTTAGCAGCAGCGCAAAAGCGTAGCCAAGAATTGGCACAAGAGTTAAGCGAAAGCACCAAATAATTCGATTTGATTTAGGAAAGTTCAAGTATGGGCTCTGCTCAAATTTTTGGAATCATTATTAACGTTGCAATTTTGCTCGTATTTTTCCGTTTTTTAATGCAGCTTGCTGCCGTGAGTCCATATAACCCTGTGGTTTTGGCAACAGCAAAAGCAACAAAAATTGTCGACATCTTTAGCCGAATTTTCCCAACTTTGGCCAAAGGTCGAGTGAATACCGCAGCATTGGTGTTGGTGGTGATTCTGTATTTGTTAAAAATGTTTGGTTTGATGTATTTGTCTGGCGTGGCAGTGAATAGCCCATTCCATCTGATCATTATGACCTTTGTGACCATGATTCAGGATTTAATTCGTTTCTGTCGTTACTTAATTTTTGCATCGATTATTTTGAGTTGGGTCGTGATGTTTAGTCAGTCACGTTCGCCTTATATTGAAGTGGTTCAAGAATTGGCAGAACCGCTACTTGCACCATTCCGTCGTATTCTTCCAAATATGGGGATGATTGACTTGTCGCCCATTTTTGCGATTTTGGCATTGTTGGTTGCGGAAACCATTATGAAACAAGTCGCAATTGCATTATTGACTGGTCTTTAGTCTGAGCTAAGACGAGTTAAATTAAAAAGGACGCCGAGGCGTCCTTTTTTGTGGATTTAAAATGCGGTGTAAAACAATAAATATCTACGAGGAGATATCTCACCTCCATCCAACCTTCCTCCTAGAGGGAGAAAGGCGTGAATGAACGTGAATGAATTAGTGTGCTTCGTCCCAGTTATTACCTTGACCCACTTCCACAATCAGTGGAACGGAAATTTTCAACACAGACTGCATCACTTCAGCCAGTTGGGCAGAGAGTTCGTCAGCAATTGCAGCATCAACTTCAAACACCAATTCATCGTGTACTTGCAGTAACATTTTGGCTTGATCTTTCGGTAAGATTTTATCGACGGCAATCATGGCCAATTTAATAATATCCGCCGCAGAACCTTGTAGCGGCGCATTAATCGCTGCACGTTCAGCACCTTGTTTCACCATTTTGTTGCTCGCCATAATGTCCGGTGTATACAGACGACGACCTAAAATGGTTTCCACAAAACCTTGTTCACGTGCGACTTGGCGAGTACGTTCCATATATTCCAAAACACCTGGGTAGCGTTGGAAGTATTTACCAATATAGTTACGTGACTCTTCACGAGTGAAACCCAACTGACGGGTCAAACCAAATTCAGACATACCATAGAGCAGGCCGAAGTTCACCGCTTTGGCTTGACGACGTTGGTTGCTGGTCACTTCATCGAGTGGAATGCCCAAAACTTCTGCCGCAGTACGTTTATGTACGTCTTGTCCATGATTGAAGGCATCGACCAATGCATGATCTTGCGAGAAATGTGCCATTAAACGTAATTCGATTTGCGAGTAATCGGCTGCCAATAAAATGCGACCTTCAGGTGCAATAAAGGCTTTACGGATTTGACGTCCAATATCTTCACGTACAGGAATGTTTTGCAAGTTTGGATCTGTGGATGACAGACGACCTGTAGCCGTTAAAGCTTGGTGGTAACTGGTATGCACACGATGTGTGTCATTATTCACTTGCTTTAACAGACCATCGGTATAAGTGCTTTTCAGTTTAGAGAGACCACGATATTCCAAAATTAGGTCAGTAATCGGATGATCGATTTTCTCTAGAACACTTTCACTGGTACTGTACTGACCTGTAGAGGTTTTTTTACCACCTTTTAAGCCTAATTTATCAAACAGAATCTCGCCAACTTGTTTTGGTGAGCTGACATTGAAGCTTTGACCCGCAAGATCGGTAATTTCGGTTTCTAAATTTTGAATGGTATTGGCAAATTCCACACCAAGTTGGTCGAGGAATTCCATATCTAGCTCAATGCCGTTTTCTTCCATAGAGGTCAGAACACGGGCAACTGGCATTTCAATATTGTGCAAAATATTGATCAGTTCCGGATGGGCTTGTAACTTCTTATCGAGTACTTCATACAGACGATAGGTCACATGGGCATCTTCTGCGGCATAATGGGCTGCCGTTTCGAGCTCAATTTGGTTAAAAGTCTTTTGTTTTGCACCTTTGCCGGCCACTTGTTCGAACGTCGTTGTGAGATGACTTAAATACAAACGCGCAACATCATCCATTCCATGACGAGTTGCCACAGAGTTAAGGACATAAGAGGCCAACATGGTATCGAAATACCAACCTGCCAAATGAATGCCATGATTTTCTAAGACATGTGCATCATACTTGAGATGATGACCAATTTTTTGTACGTCATTATTTTCAAGTAAAGGTTTGAGTTGATTCAGGATTGTGTCGCGATCAAGTTGTTGCGGCGCACCTTCATAATCATGCGCAAGCGGCACGTAATAGGCATCATGTGCATCTAAAGCCACCGAGAAACCTACAATCTGCGCCACGCGGTAGTCAAGGCTAGTGGTTTCGGTATCAAAGGCAAAACGCTTTTCAGTGCTCAGACGTTTAAATAACACATCCCAATCTTCTTGGGTCAATACCGTGTGATACCGAGCTTCACCAAGTAAATCATCAACACTGGTTTTGTCCGCTTGATCTTCCACTTCAGGTGCATTGGCTACAGTCGCCGTGGTGTTGATTGCTTTGGCTGCTTGTTTGTAGGTTGCACCATTGGGGTTGTTCGGATGATCTAATGACTGCAGTTGGTTACGGAATTCTAGTTCCGTATATAAATCACGCAGTGCTGGAATATTTGGATCAGCAAGTTTCAGATCTTCGTATTTAAGGCCCATGTCGAGATCACAAACAATGCTCGCCAGTTGGTGGTCAAGAGTAATCCCTTCGACATTGTCTTTAATGTTTTGACCGACTTTACCTTTAATACTGTCGACATTTTCTAAAATGCCGCCAATCGAGCCGTATTCGGTTAAAAGTTTCGCTGCCGTTTTTGCACCAACACCGGGTACACCACGGATGCCGTCAGAGGCGTCGCCCATCAGCGTAAGGTAGTCAATGATTTGATTCGGCCACACCCCAAATTTTTCAAAAACACCTTGAACATCCATCGGTTTGTCTTTGAAGCTGTCTTCTAAAGTGACACGCTCAGTAACGAGCTGCGCCATGTCTTTGTCACCGGTGGAGATCAAAACTTGATGACCGGCTGCTTCAGCGCGTTTGGCTAAAGTTCCGATAATGTCATCGGCTTCAGCACCCGGCAACATATGCAGCGGAATTCCTAGAGCACGAATTAATGCATGAAGATATGGAATTTGTTGTGATAACTCTTCAGGCATGCTTGGACGGTCACCCTTATAAATCGGGGACAATTCATGACGGAAGGTTGGTTCAGGTGTATCGAAAATAACGGCCATATGCGTCGGTTGAATACGACGCATTAATTTTTGGATGGCAGAAATGGCACCTCGGATTGCATTGGTATGCAAACCGGTTGAAGTGGTTAATGGTGGCAGTGCATGGTAGGCACGAAATAAAAAGTATGAGCCATCGACCAAGACAAATGGTGGCATGGATAATTTCCTAATCCTGAAAACGGTTTTATTGTACGTGATTTTTTGCCCGTACGCTGAGTCTAGATTGTATATGTAACTTACCGAATCACTGATGAATAGTTTTAATCCATCGGTCAGGCTCATGTATCATCAAAACATTCAGGAAAATGACGAAGCAGGTATGCTGAAACAGAATAATGAAATCAAGATGATTTGGTTGATGACGCTGATCATGGTAGGGATCGGGGCATGGTATTTAGATGTCCGAATCCTGAGT
Source organism: Acinetobacter amyesii (assembly GCF_002018365.1). GTDB lineage: Bacteria > Pseudomonadota > Gammaproteobacteria > Pseudomonadales > Moraxellaceae > Acinetobacter > Acinetobacter amyesii. The sequence continues at coordinate 11,973 of NZ_MVKX01000003.1, read as the reverse complement.
TATATCAGTGGTATCGGTTTTATGCTCAGTGTGATGAATTATGTCGATGATTTGCAGCACGGCGCTGATGCACTGAGCTCATCCAAACAACCATTTCAAGTGACATCAAAGGTTCCGTTATATATTGCATCGTTATTAACGGTCGTTGGACTGTTAACAGAATTGGGATATTTAGTTGCGATTGGGATAAGCCTGTGGGTCTATTTTTTTCTGCGTTGGCTGAAACGATTAGAACGTCAGCTGCATCTATTGCAAGGACGTGCGCTTCAGTCGCAATCGAGTCATGCAGCTACTTCAATATCAGCGCCTACAATAGACCGTCCTGAAATTTTTGATTCTGACAATACACCATTTGTACATCCCGCGACGGCAGTTGGTACAGCTAGACATCAGGCAGTAGTCAATTCATCGTCTACTAATACACCATCCAAGTCTGCGCCAAATCTATCTAGTCAAATTCAGCAATGGCTTTTCCAAGGCAATCCCGTGTTAAAAGTGGCTGTACTGGTCTTGGTGATTGGCGTGGTGCTATTACTTAGATTTGCCACAGAGCATTGGCAACTAAGCTTGGCCATGAAGCTGTTGATTGTGAGTTTGATCAGTGCTGGTGTTGTCGGACTAGGATATTGGCTGCAAGCCAAAAATCGAAGTTTTGCCTTGGCGCTAGAAGGTTTGGGTCTTGCAGCGCTGTTTTTGACCTTATTTTTTGCCTATTACAATGCGGTGATTGCGGGCTTTGGCATGGCCTGTGTACTGTATGCAGTGCTTATGGCATTGACGATTTGGCTCAGTTTGAAACAACAGTCGGTAGAACTGGCGATCATGGCAATGCTGATCGCCTATCTTGCGCCATTTACCTTGCCTGTTCGTGATGCAACTGCAACGGAATTCATCGCCTATTATCTTGTAATTAATCTGGCTGTTGCGGTCATGAGTACTTTAAGACCGTGGAAATATCTGAATCAAATCGCATTTTTGATGACGGTGATTATGGGTGGTGGATATGCTTTTTACCACGGATACACCACCGAACGTCAGATGATGAGCGTGCTGGTTTTAGCCCACGCTGCGATTTTTATTTGGCTGGGTTTTCGTTTTAGTCAGTTATTGGCAAAACAAGATCTTGCGCATTTTCAGCTTAAACCTGCCTTGGATATTGCACTGATTTTTGCTGCACCAGTGCTTGCTTATCTGGCATTGTATTTGATGTATTTTGAGGAAACGGTATGGCAGGCGGGGTATAGCTTGCTATTCGCGGCGCTTTTTGCCGTACTGTATAGCATCAGTAAACGTAGTGCTGTGATTCCACTGATTGCACAAAGTTATTTGAGTTTGACCTTAATTTTCTTGGCATTGATTCCACCAATAGTATTGAAAGAGCAGTGGAGTGTGGTCGGTTGGGCAGTTGAAGGTGCGTTGATATTTATATATGCCTTATACAAGCAGTCCAATATCAGCCGTTATTTAGGCATGGCGCTCTTGGTGATGGCGGGGTGTTCAAGTCTGTATTATTTGGTTCAACTGCCACATTTCCCTGCACAGATGTATTGGGGCGTGTGTTTGAGCTATTTGGCGGCCATTATCGTGACGCATGCTGTTCCTGCATTTCATAAACAGCTTTCCAGTTCGAGTATTGCCTTTCAATGTGTGCAAATGCTCTCAGCAACCACCATGTTCATCATGCTGCTCTTAGATTGGCTGCAGAGTAGTCATCAATTGGCCTTGAGTCTATTGATCGTCAGTGTGGCTTATCTGGTGGTGAATGAAGGTTTGTTAAAACGAAAAGCTTCGTGGAGTTGGTCCATCATTAAATGGACGGGTCTAGTGCCTGTCTATGTGATGGGGCTGTACCAAGTTATTTCAGTGAGTGAGAACGGTCAGCTAATTTGGCATTCAACGATGGAGCAGATTTATTTTGCATTCGCTGGGCTGAGCTTGACGCTGCTTTGGCTACGACCATTACTCGGTGTGCGTGAAGAAAAAGAATGGGTCAGTCTCGGAATTTTAAGCAGCTTGGCGTGGACCAGTCTGACGCTGATACCCAGTATGCCGTATATCAGTGTGGTAATTTTGCCGCTGATATTTTGTGCATGGTGTTATTGGCAAGCGCAACAACCGGCCTGGAAAATGTTTTGGCAAGCGCGTAGCAGCTTGTTTTTGGCTTTGAGTTGGATCATTAGTTCGCAATTATTTAGTCAGCAGGCCTTTGTGGGATATATCTTGCCGATACTGAATCCTTTTGATGCAGTGAGTTTGCTGTTGTTAGCGGCTTTTTTATGGATGTTGAATCAACAGTTAAAAGCTGGTTTAGATCGTAGCTTGGCTGCCGTGTTGAGTGTCCTAGGGCTACTTTGGTTAAGTAGCTATGTCGTACTCCGTGCCTTACATATGTATCTGGATACGCCTTATAACAGTTTAGACATTTGGGGTAATGCGACCATTCAACTGAGTTTTACCGTGCTGTGGGTGTTATTGGCTTTGGTGAGTATGCGCTTTGCCACTCAGCGCCAATTACGTTCAGTTTGGCTACTTGGTGGCAGTATTTTGGTCTTGGTTACTTTGAAATTGGTCTTGCTGGATTTATCTCATGTCGGCACTCTCATGAGAGTAATTTCATTTATGGCCGCAGGTTTTGCCATGCTTTTGATTGCCTATATTGCCCCTATGCCGAATGACAAGATTGAACCATAATGAAATTCTTAAAGGTACGAGATCACTAAGCTGTACAGGTCGATGGCTATAAATAGTAGATGATAAAAAGCCCTGCACATTTGATGATATGCAGGGCTTTTAACATCGGTAACTATAGACCATCATTTGAGTTGAGGCTCTCGTTGAATCTCATGTGCATTGGCATATTGATCGACGTCGGCATCGCTTGCTTGTGTAGAAAGCGGGTGGTCAACAAAACCCATTTTCGGGACAGGGATTTCAATTTTATTTTCGACAAAAGCATTGCGAATCCGTTCCTGCATTTCATCACGGACTTTCAGGAAATTCTCTCTTTGACACCAAATGGCAAAAAGCAATTCAATGGAAGATTCTCGAAAGGCCGTGACGGTCACGGCAGGTTTAGGGTCGGCCAAAACCAATGGATATTTACTGACGGCATCTAATAAAACTTCACGGACTTTGATGATGTCTTCATGAAAGTTAATCGCAAGGGTAATCGGAATTCGCCGTATTGGAAACTTAGACAAGTTATGTACAGGTGCCCGAATCAGTTGTTCATTCGGCAAGCGGACATAGACATTGTCCTGCGTAAGTAATTTGACCGACAGTAAATCAATCGAGATCACTTCACCTTCAATGGTATGCCCACGAATCAGTGTCAATTGAATGGTATCACCAACTTCAAAAGAACCTTCACCAATCAAGAACATCCCGCTGATCAGGTTGGATGCGGACGTTTGCGATGCAAAACCCAGTGCGACCGTTAAAATACCCGCTGCACCCAAGAACACGCTGAGTTTAAAGCCGGCTTCTTTTAAACTGGCCATCACAAAGATTAAAAAGATGAAATAGAAAATCCCGCGACGCCAAACCAACTGTTGATGGGCATTGAAACGCATCCCCACAGTACGAATAAAGGTATTCGAGATAAAACGGGCAATCAGAAAGCCGATGACTGCCAGTAAAACAGCCACCAATAATTCCGTCAGCCGATCGGTATTGAGATTGGCGACCATTCCTTTTAGGCTGCTGGTGATTTCTGTCGAAATATTTAAATCTGCCATGGCTCGCCCTTAGAAAAATGAATCAAACATATTGAACAGCACATTGGCTGACTCGCGTGGCGGATGCAGATAAATCACGTCACCTGCTTGTGGCGGTGTACGGTTTTCAATTTTGACCCGCGGCGGTTTGTCATGACCTTCATGCACGACCCGAATTTGTGAAGTCCATAAACGTCCCGTACTTTCACTATAAAATAATGGCAAAGCCGGTACGGGGACATTCATACGGTCAAAACGAATCTGTTGATTACTCACGTTATGAAACTCAATAGGGGTTACTGCACGAAAAGCACGAGGTTTGAGTTGTTTGAGTTCTGTACGACCATCAACTGCTGTGGCATAGCAAATTTCACCCATTCGATGATTCGGACCAAACCAGGTATCTTTCGGTAAAATTACAGGTATATCAAACAAAGGTTCTTTGAGACCTTCGACAAAGCCAGCAATCCACAGCGGTGTGCTGATATACAGCGTTCCGCGCTGTCCCGCAGGAATATAAATCGGATCGACCGGTTTAATCACCACAGAACGATCGGCCAAACGTGGCATGATTTGAATTTTGTCATGCGTCTGGCGGAACATATAACGTTCCATTTTAATGGGTTGTGGAAAACCAAATTCAGGGTCTTGAATCGGATGCCATTGCTGCTCATAGTCAAACTGAAAGGTCGGGCGATGGTATTCCATACGCCACTCTTGCATGCCGCGCGTCACACGAAACAATAAAGACCCAAACTGCCAACTGCGCGGGTGATTCAGTTCAAATTGATATTCCCCCCACCATTTACGTTTTGGGGATTCCTTTTCAGTCAAATCATTTTCTAATGGCAATGCGTATATCCCTTGTCCTGATAAATCCTAAAAACAGACTTCACGCTGTCAGATGCTTAGAGTACACTCAAAACAACTTTTTTCATCATTATAATGCGTGATGCAAGTACTTAAACAATTACAAATACCATATAGTTTTGCCAAACGTCATGGCGTATTGCTTCGATATGAGGGTGATCAAGCTTTTATTGTACGTCGTGACAGCACGCCACTGTTGGCTTTACAGGAAGCACGTCGCTATTTAGGGCATCCTGCACAATATCAATTATGTAGTGAGCAAGAGTTTAATCAATTACTCAGTGCAAGCTTTGCCGGAGATACCGGTGAGTCTCAACAAGTGGCAGCGGGTCTGGAAGATCATCCTGATTTACTCAGCCTTGCGGACTCTGTGCCAGAAGCTGAAGATCTGATGGATCAGGAAGATGATGCGCCGATTGTACGCTTAATCAATGCCTTATTGTCTGAAGCGATCCGTGTCGGTGCTTCAGATATTCATATCGAATCCTTTGAAAAAAAGCTGTCTGTCCGCTTACGTGTTGATGGTCAGTTACGTGAAATTGTGCAGCCACGTCGTGAACTTGCGCCATTGTTGGTGTCACGGATCAAAGTCATGGCTAAACTCGATATTGCGGAAAAGCGAATTCCACAAGATGGTCGTATTTCACTGCGTTTGGCGGGCCGTGAAGTCGATGTTCGTGTATCAACCTTACCGTCTTCCTATGGTGAGCGTGTGGTGATGCGTTTACTTGATAAACAAGCTGGGCGTTTAAACATGACCCATTTGGGCTTGATGCAACATGACTATGATCGACTGAAACAACTGGTGCATCGTCCGCATGGCATTATTTTGGTTACAGGGCCGACCGGTTCAGGTAAAACCACAACCTTATATGCGGCATTGTCTGATTTAAATGATGGCTCAAAAAATATTTTGACCGCAGAAGATCCAATTGAATATCAACTTGAAGGGATCGGGCAGACACAGGTCAATACCAAAGTGGATATGACCTTTGCTCGTGCATTAAAAGCCATGCTCCGCCAAGACCCAGATGTAGTAATGGTCGGGGAGATTCGTGATTTAGAAACTGCTGAAATTGCAGTACAAGCGTCATTAACAGGCCACTTGGTACTTTCAACGCTGCATACCAATACAGCAATTGGTGCAGTGACCCGTCTTAAAGACATGGGGATTGAACCCTTTCTACTTTCAAGCTCTCTGATCGGTGTGGTGGCACAGCGTTTGGTTCGAACCTTGTGCCGTCACTGTGCGACTTGGCATGATGCCGATGATTTTGAAAAAGACTTATTTAGGCATCTCGATGCATCGGCTGAGTTAAAATTGCCTCAACCTAAAGGCTGTGAACAATGCTCGCATACTGGATTTACAGGGCGTACCGCAATTTATGAAATCGTCCCGATTGATGAGCAAACACGTCGCCTTATTCATGGTAATGCTGCTGAGTTTGAGTTAGAAAATCATGTGCGTGCAAATGCGGGTTCAATACGTGATGATGGATTGCGTAAAGTTTTGGCAGGTAAAACCACCATTGAAGAAGTGCTCAGAGTGACGAATGAAGCGGCTGAATAGTCAGTGTGAAATATAAATAAAGCCCCGAAGCCAGTGTAAGGATTCGGGGCTTTGCTTTAGTTAATCTTTTCAAAATGAATTACAGCATCATATGCTTTGTCTGTCAGAGTGAGGTGAGTTGCATCACTCAGTTTCATTTCAATGCTATTACTCTCTTTATATTTCAGCACATCATGACTCACTTCGGCCATACCTGATGAAGCAGTAGAAGTACGCTCAGTTTTATTTTTATCGAGCCAAAATTCGTCTTTAATTTGGTAATCATCGCCTTGTTTGCTAATGGAAAGTTTGCGTAGGCTCTCCGTGTCAGGTGTTTGTTTCCATTCCCCTGAAAAATCAGGCGCAGGTGTTTGGCTACATGCGGCTAGGGCCAAGCTTAGAAAAAGCATCGAAAAGTATGTTTTCATTGTAAAGTCCTGAAAATGATTTTAATTTTTTTATGGATGTATAGTTAATTATAGTTTGAATATTAAACATTTTTTAATTTTATTCATTATTCTTTCTATCGAATGTCTCATGATTTTTTATTTCTAATTTGAACTAAAAACAGCCCAAAAATATGGGCTGTACAGTCTTTCACTTACCACAAACTTACAATTTTCTTCATTAATTCAGCACGAATGGGCGCGGTTGGGTTACCTGCATTGCGCTGCGTTTCATTTTCATAAAACTTTTGCCAAGTTTGAACCATCTCTAAAGTGACATCTTGAGTTTTAAGCTTTTCAACGTCAGCTTTGGTGATATTGGCTAAGCGCGCTGCAGCACCTTCTGGGCCTGTACCCCAACCAATGATGCCTTGACCATAGGCAGGTAAAGACATGTTGTTCGGTGTTGGTGGTAGCGCAAGACGTTGAATATCTGGATTAACCAAAGATTTAATTTGAGGACGGACTTTTTCAGACAGGGTTAATTCGGCAAAACTTAGTGTGGATGCGCTGATGAGCAATGTACTGATAAGGAGAGGTTTAAGCATCATAGATCAACAAATGAATGTAAATAAGAATCGTTATATATTTTAGCAAGGTTTTGGTAGCTGAATATGAATATTTAAATGTATTGGAAATGGATAAGGTTTATTTTGAGCTCAGCTGTAGATTTGTAGAAGTCAAAAAAGTTCAAAGCACTATTTTATAAGGAATTAAAACAGTGCTTTGTATAGATAGCTGAAAATGGATTTAAGTCAAAACATTTAAAGTGACATTAATATTGTTTCGGGTGGCATTTGAATAGGGGCAAACAATATGTGCAGCATCGACCAATTTCTGTGCCTCGCTTGCATCCATACCTTCAAGATGAATATTGAGCGTCACTTCAATACCAAATCCTGTTGGAATAGGGCCGATACCCACATCACCCTCGACGTAGGCAGCAGGGGCGATCGAAATTTTATCTCGGTTTGACACAAATTTCATTGCACCTAAAAAACAAGCTGAATAACCAGCGGCGAAGAGTTGTTCGGGATTTGTACCATTACCTGTACCCCCCATAATTTTCGGCACCGCCAATTGAACATCTAAATGCCCATCGGACGTCGTTGCACGACCATCACGACCACCAGTGGCTTTTGCATGGGCTGTATAAACTGCTTTTTCTAAAGTCATTTTTCTAATCCCTCAGATGATGGTTCAAATTCATATCGTGGGGGATTTTGCTTAAATAATATTCAGTTTTTTTGTAATTTTATACAGGGTGAAAATCAATATTGAACCAAAACACGGTGCTGCATCAGTGGCATGGATGCGCGAATCTGTTGCTGCTCATCTAAGTCAAAAGGAACCGTGAGTAGTTGAGCGGCTTCTTCTGCGGTGATTGCTAAAATTTGACCACGGCTGTTGCTTGCTCCAGCATGCCCCCAAGTTTGACGTTTTTCACCATGCCAACCTTGTTGTGCTGCACCTAATACAGCACATTGACTATCCATAGCACGAGCTTGCAGTAAGAGCTGCCAGTGCATTTCACCCGTGGTATAAGTAAAAGCCGCAGGCGCAGTTAATATATTTGCGCCTTGGGTACGAAGTTTTAAAGCCAGTTCAGGAAAGCGCAAGTCGTAGCACACCATCAGGCCAATATTGCCAAAAGGTGTTTTTGCGACCACAGTTTCAGTACCAGGTTCAAAGAATTTTGATTCTTGATAGCCACCTACAGCATCACCAACTTGCACATCAAATAAATGAATTTTGTCATAACGTGCTTCGGTGCGTTCAGGGCTGATACACAGGCTAACAGTACGGACACGGCCATCTTGAATGATTGAACCATCTGGACGATAGGGGCATGGGAGTGTACCCGCAACAATCCAAAGTTGATAACGATGTGCGAGTTGTTCTAGTCGCTGCTGAATACTTTCAAATTGCGCCGCGGTTTCGCGTTGTTTACCTGCGGCAAAGCAGACAAAATTTTCGGGAAATACAATGAGACTCGCACCTTGAGCCTGACTTTGTTGCATCAATGATTCGATCACTTTGAAGTTATCTTCAATGTCATTTTGAGAATTCATTTGTGCAACGGAAAGTAAAGTCATGCGAAGAGGGTCTCTGCTGTGATTAACCTAAATTAGACATTTTGCTGCTTGGGTTGCTCTAGATTGTCCTGCTCTTTTTGCAGTTGTTTGACCAAAGGCTCAAACATATTTTGGTTGCTATCATTTAGTTTCATCAGCGTTTTGTGTGCATCTAAAACCGTATTCAGCATATTGCTATGGGTAATGTGTTCTTCCATAAGTGCGCGAGTGCATACACTTGGATCACCACAATAATTCAAAATAACAAACACTTGACCTAAACCCATGCTATTGGCAAGCGTTGTGATATCAGAGTTTGTAGACAACATTACCGCTTGGATATGGTGAACTTGTTTGAGCTTCAAACCCAGTTTCGCCAAAATGCCAAGAACAGTACTATCGATAAATGTCGTTTGGGTTAAATCAACGATTGCACCGACGACATTTTGTTGCTGTTCAATTTTGTTTAATAACTTGTCTAGACTAATACAAGATTGGGCACGCACTTCGCCAATAAGCTTAAAAATATGCGTTCCGTTCAAGCTTGCATATTCAACATGACCTGTTGACATATAAATGCCATTTGCAGAGAAGGATAGTAAATTATCCCATAGGGGCACAGCTTACTCAAGTAGCCGAGTATGATCAGAAAGTCGTATTCGGTTTAAGTAGTTGATTTCGTGATTAATTGATTCGACGTAAACTTAGGATAGCAATATCGTCAGCTACATGGTCTGGTGCTTGAAATGATTGATTTTGCAAGTGATAAACTAATTGACCTAGCTGTTCATTCAATCCACCATCAAAAGGTTCAAGTGCGCCATCCGAGCAAATTACAAAGCGCGAATAACGATTTAAGGTAAATTCAAACTCTTCAACTTCTAGGTCTTCGGTTAAGCCGAGTGGGAAGCTACTGGTATTTAAAATTCGTGCGGGAAGACCGGGTTCAAACAAAATGGCCGGTGGATAATGGCCTGCGCTAGACCATTTCAAGACATGCGTATCGAGATTGAGTATCCCCGCAATCATGGTAATGTGCTTTTCAATATTTTCTTGAACCAACATGCCATTGAGTTTTTTGATCAACTCTCTTGGGGTTTTTGAACGACCGTGGAAAGCAGCCATCCATGAGGTCAGTAAACTACTCGTCACCCCATGACCAGATACATCTGCGAGATAAAACATGATTTCTTTATCGCTGATTTTCCAGTAATCGTACCAATCACCCGATAAATAAGCAGATGGTTGGAAGAATGTTTCAACTTTATAGTTGTGGAGTTCAATCGGATTGGGTAGTAAACGTTTTTGCAAATCTGCAGCAGAAGGCAGGTCACGGCTGTCTTGATTACGTTTGTATTGCGCATCAATTTTAGTGAGTGCCACTTGAAGGTTGGTTGGAATATGATCCCAAACCCATCCTGCTAAAGCGCCTTGTTGCCAAGCTTGAGCCAGTGCAGCACCTTCATGCTCAAAAGCGAGCACAATGGTGGGAAGTGTCCATTGGTGATTTAAAAAGTCAGCAACATCAGCAATTGCAATGATCGTTGGATCATACAAGTCTAGATCTTCAATGTTAATCATTTGTACGCTAGGAAGCGCATCAAGTACCTGATCTAAATATGGAATATCACGAGTAGGTTGAATGAAATACATAAAGAATTAGATGAATCCTTCGATAGACAATAAGTGTACTATAGCAAGCTAATGATGGCTGGAGGGAAAAACCACACCAGCCAATTGAAAAATTTTATTTATTCAGTTGTTACCGTGTCGGTATCATCTGAACTGCTATCATCAATGAAATCGGTAGAATCATCAGATGAAACATCTGTTGAATTATCTTCAGATTCATCAATATCGTCATCTTCTTCATCAATAAATAAGTTTTCTTCAGCAATACCTTTTTTCTCAGCAATAGAATAGTTCAGGCGTTGCAAATAGATATCACGAATTTGAGCGTATTTATCACCTTGCAATACACCTTCGATATCCAGTAATTGAGCGCGAGTATCGATTCCACGTAAAGTTTGCTCAGACCAATACGCCACATCATGACCATCAAGCATATATTTCTGTGGACGTCCTTGACTATCTACAGCTAGACCGACGGTTTGGCGCAATGTGCTTGGACCAAGCACTGGTAGAACAATATAAGGACCAGAAGGAATACCGTAATAACCTAAAGTCGCGCCAAAGTTTTCATCTTCTGTTTCTAGACCTAGACGGCTTGCAGGGTCAGCAAAGCCTAAAGTTGTCAGTGTATTAACAGTAAAACGCCCCAAACTTTTTGCGGCACGTGTCGGTCGCCCTTGGATGAGTTGGTTAAATGCATTCCAAGGTTCGCCCAAATTTTTACGGAATAAACGATAAGATTCACGAATATCCTTTGGGGTTTTTGCTACATATTGCACAGCAGCAGGGCGGGCAATATGGACATCTAAATAATCATTAAATGCGTAAACTTTCCGGTTGATCGGTTGGAAAGGGTCTTTATCTTCTTCTGATTGTGCTGCATTTGCATTTACAGATAATTTTTTTGCAACTTCAGATGACTTGACCATCGCAGCATGCGCAAGTTGTTGTGTTTTTGATTTATTGGCAGCTTCTGAGTCTTGAGCAACAGGTGCTGAAGCCTCGTCATTTGCAAATACAGGTGTTGTTACGACAAGTGACAATAATCCTGCATATAAAAAAGAAGTTTGGCGCATATATAGTCCTGACGCTTTTAGCGCGGCAAAATGTTTGCCGTATAATAAGTAAAAACGTTCAAATAATCCTGATTTATTACTATTAAACCAAATTTGATCAAAATATGAATGAAAAAATGTAATTTGAATGAAAAATGTGCGCTCAAAATAATTATTTTAAAAAAGGTGTTGCGTTGGATCAGAAATGCTGTAGAATGCACATCCATCGGCGGTGATGAAGATTAAAACTTCTGATAAAACAATAACTTGGTTGAATTGATTAAGTTGGGTTTTAGAAAGGAAGTTTAAAATAATTTGAATTACCGGTTGACTCTTTAGAAATAAAGAGTAATATAGCCGACCTAGCTTGCTGGTGACGAACCAACAAGAAGATCATTAAGAGATTATGAAGAACAACTTGTGTGGATTTTTACTGATTGATTGATCGAAATTATTTTCATTGATTAATGGTAGAAATTACTCGAAGTTTATTTGAGCAAATTTTTGTCAGTAATTGATGAGCCAAGATTGGTACACTATATGTACTATTGATTTTAAACTGAAGAGTTTGATCATGGCTCAGATTGAACGCTGGCGGCAGGCTTAACACATGCAAGTCGAGCGGGAATA
>NZ_MVKX01000002.1 GCF_002018365.1 Acinetobacter amyesii | reverse complement strand
AACTTCGAGTAATTTCTACCATTAATCAATGAAAATAATTTCGATCAATCAATCAGTAAAAATCCACACAAGTTGTTCTTCATAATCTCTTAATGATCTTTCTAACATCTCGTCAATGCTAGAAGCTGGACTTCGATAAACTTAACAACTCAACGCTTCGCGTTTCGTTCGTTTCCGTCTATCTCGTCGGTATGGGGTGCATTCTAGAGCATTTCAGAATCATTGCAACCCCCAATTCACTATATTTTTCACGTATGTATTTTTTATAAGCGTTTTTGCTAAAAAAATTGCACTTTTACCTATTTTTTAAGCATTTTTTATAAATTTTTAGCAAATAGTCGATATTTAATTAAGTAAATTTCTTATATCTAGCAAATCTTTTTCAGCGCTTTTAAGTCTAATAAAAGTGACTTTGATTATTTATTAATCATTAGTCTACTTTTCTTCCTCAAAGCACATCATTTTTTTCTGTCATCACACCGATTCAAGCTTCATAGACATTTTTTAGCGTGCATTTTTATATTTACCAACATTCTTTTAACGTTCATATGCTAAATGTTGCATGACTTCCAAGATGACTTGTTGCTTTCCACTGAAATCCTCGGCAGAAAATAAAAGCTTGGCACGTCGAGGGAGTTGTTCTCGCACCAATGCAAATAGTTGGTACTGTGCCGCGATATCCAAATCATGTAATTGTTGCTGCGCCTCACAAAATAATGCTCGCTTGTGCTGTGTGGTTTGGTAGTCAAATAAATACCTCAAGATTCGATCAATCTGTTCATCATGATTATCGGTACTGTAATACACCATGCTGTTGCTCTTTTTTGATTTTTGACCATTGTTCCATAAGGCCTGTTTTTTACAAAAATCATTTTTATTACATGCTTAGTCATTTTTGCTGATAAAAATACGGCCTATTTTATTTGAATAATCACTATTAACGATCACAGTCATAAAAAGCCACTATTTTTGGGCTTTAGACGCATAGAGCGTAGGCTGCGTTTTACGTACACTCTTTTTATTTTTTAGGTGCAGGATGCCAACACAGTTTTTCCCACGCTTACTCATACTATTAAGCGGATTAGGATTATTGGCTTTTGGTGTCGTACTCTCTATACATTCAAATTTAGGGACATCCCCTATTTCCTCGGTGCCCTACAGCTTTAGCTATATCTTTCCACTCACCGTCGGCACATTAACAGTATTAATGCATATCGTCATGATTCTGTTGCAAATGCTGATCTTAAAATCACGCTTTCAGTGGATACAGTGGTTGCAATTACCCGTGGGAATTTTGTTTGGTGCATTTATTGACGGTTTAATGTGGCTCACCCAAGGCTGGAGCATAGAAAGTTACCCACTTCAACTCCTGACTTGCTTGGCAAGTTGCCTGATTACCGCTTTAGGTGTGAGCTTAGTGGTCAAAGCCAGTCTAGTCCTCTTGGCCGCAGAAGGCCTCTATCAAGCCATTGCTGTTCGTTATCGCCTTGATTTTGGCAACTGTAAAACCTATGGCGACATTCTCTTGGTCAGTATTGCGGTTATCAGCAGTTGGCTGGTCTTACATCAAGTCATCGGAGTACGTGAAGGCACCATTATTACCGCACTTTTAGTCGGGACTTTAGTCAAGCGGATCTTACCTAAATTAAGCTTCATTCAATTTGGCCCTAAGCCCTAAAATAAAACTCCATGAACATTTGTCTGAGTAGAGACATTTTAAAGCTCGATTGAATCGGGCTTTTTTTCTGGCGCGATTAAAATCTTTAATACAGAAATGAATGTGCTTTTTGAAAGGAATAGCTCAATTTTACAAATAAAAAAGGGAAAGATCTCTCCCAAAATCTTTCCCTTAGAATTGAATCTTTAGTCGATCCATCGTGTAGTTATTATAGTTATTTGTTAACTCACTAAAAAAAGAGTCCCTTGGGGAAGAGACTTATAAAAAGTGGAGTTATCGTTATGTACCCTCTAGATGGTATATATATCTCTCTAGATGAATAAATCTTATACATAAAATTCAAGAAATGCAACACATTTGGCAAAATTTAAGTGTTGTTTTTATAAGGTTTTTTTTGAATTTGCTTATTTATATTATTAATATATTAATTGGTAAAAAAAAGCAGGCCGAAGCCTGCTTTTAATTCAATAACTTAACTAAAAATTCAAGAATTTATTAGTCGGTAAAAGTTACTTTTGCGATCGCTTTTTTGCTCGCTTGGATGATCAAAGTTTTGTTTTCTGACACAGCATAACCCGCATCAACCACTTCCCAATCCACTTTCACTGCACCACGACCAATTGCATCTTTTGCTTGAGCTGCATTTTTAGTCAAACCCGCTTCACGCAAAATAGAAGTAATGAAAATCTCACCACCAAATGCGCCACGAGAAATAGTCACTTCTGGTGTACCTTCTGGAAGTTCACCTTCAGTAATCAAGTTGCCTGCACCTTTGTGCGCATTTGCCGCAGCTTCTGCGCCATGGAAACGCTCAACCAATTCAAGTGCAAGAATTTTCTTCACTTCTTGTGGATTACGGCCTTCAGCCACTTCTTTAAGCAACTGTTGAATTTCTTCAATCGATTTAAAGCTTAACAAGTCAAAGTAACGTTCGATCAAATCATCTGGCATTGAAAGCACTTTTTGGTACATCGCACCCGGTGCATCAAATACAGCAATATAGTTACCCAAAGATTTAGACATTTTATTTACGCCGTCTAAACCTTCAAGAATTGGCACAGTAATGCACACTTGAGACTCTTGGTCATAACGGCTTTGTAATGTACGACCCATCAGCAAGTTAAAGGTTTGGTCTGTACCACCCAACTCTACATCCGCTTCTAGCGCAACTGAGTCATAACCTTGCACCAATGGATATAAAAACTCGTGAATCGCAATTGGTTGATGGCTGTTATAACGTTTAGTGAAGTCATCACGTTCCAACATACGTGCCACAGTTTGCTGTGAAGCCAACTGAATCAAGTCAGCAGCAGTTTTTTGACCAAACCACTCTGAGTTAAACACAACTTTAGTTTTCGCAGGGTCAAGAATCTTAAATACTTGTTCTTGATAAGTTTTA
Source organism: Acinetobacter amyesii (assembly GCF_002018365.1). Classification (GTDB taxonomy): domain Bacteria; phylum Pseudomonadota; class Gammaproteobacteria; order Pseudomonadales; family Moraxellaceae; genus Acinetobacter; species Acinetobacter amyesii. Next base: position 358,546 of record NZ_MVKX01000002.1, on the reverse strand, counting down.
GCATTTTCTAAAACTTTTTCACGTGACAATGGTGGACGCGTAGCGCTCTTACCCGTTGGGTCACCGATCATGGCTGTATAGTCACCAATCAGGAAGTAAACTTCATGACCTAAATCTTGGAAAACTTTTAATTTATTAATCAGAACCGTATGACCTAAATGTAAATCAGGTGCAGTCGGGTCAAAACCCGCTTTAATTTTTAATGGGCGATTCTGCTTTAATTTCTTAAGAAGATCTTCTTCAGAAATAATCTCATGTGTGCCTCGTTGGATGAGGGCAAGTTGTTCTTCAGCCGGCAGGAAATTTGACATCACAAAATCCAAATAGATCAGTTATACAATTTGTGCGATATACTAACACTTTTTCAGCACATTGCAGGCTTAAGAATCATCATGACAGCGATCTACATTGGGGTAATGACCGGCACGAGCATGGATGGTGTCGATATTGTTGCTGCTTCTTTTGATCCTTTAGAGATTCATGCGACGCTCACACTTCCCTTTGACCCAGACCTTCGTGATGAACTGATGGCACTCACCTTGCCTGATGATAACGAAATTGATCGTATGGGTAAGGCCGACGTTGCATTAGCTCAAATGATCGGTCATGGCATCAATGAATTGATCGAGAAAAATCAGCTAGATCGTAGCCAAATCAAGGCGATTGGCTCACATGGACAAACCATCCGCCACCGTCCTGAACATGGTTTTACCCTGCAAATTGGCGACCCCAATATTATTACCGAACTCACTAAAATCCCTGTGATTTCAGACTTCCGCCGCCGTGATATGGCTGCGGGCGGTCAAGGCGCACCGTTAGTTCCTGCGTTCCATCAAGCGCTTTTCCAACATGACACCATTCACCGTGTGATTTTAAACTTGGGCGGCATTGCCAATGTCAGTATGTTACCTGCAGGCAAACCTGAAGATGTCTATGGCTTTGATACAGGCCCTGCCAACATTTTAATGGATGCGTGGTGTGAACGTTATACTGGTCAGCCGTATGATGAAAATGGCAACTGGGCGGCTTATGGTCAGCCCATTCGCAGCCTGCTCGACCGCTTACAAGCTCATGAGTTTTTCTCTAAAGAACCGCCAAAAAGCACAGGCCGTGAAGACTTCAATCTTGAATGGTTAGATGAACAGATTCTCGATTGGCGTGGAGATCTCGAATATGACGAACTCGAAGATACGCCAGAAAACATTCAAGCAACCTTAATGAAACTCACCACACGTGCCATTAAAAAAGCCATTTATCGTTCTGATATGGATACTGGTGAAGTCTATGTCTGTGGTGGTGGTGCATACAATTCGCACCTTTTAGAGCAACTGCGTTGGCGTCTACGCAAACATGAATGGACGGTGCAAAGTACCGCAGATTTAGGCTTAAGCCCAACTTGGGTGGAAGCGACAGCCTTTGCATGGTTAGCGATGCGCTTTGTCAATCAGCTCAGTGCAAATTTACCAAGTGTGACGGGTGCTGCTGGCTATCGTATCTTAGGTACAATCACTGCGGTTTAAGAGTCAAAAACATATAAAAAAGGTCTGCAATTGCAGACCTTTTTTATATAGACACGCTTTTATATAGATTAACTACTATATAAAAGCATAGCTCAAACTTAATTCATCATTGCCTTGGCATGTTCATTACGGAAAGCCTGTAAAATCTGCTGTCCCGCCCGACCTGTTGGGCTTAAACCCAGTCGATTTTGCTCTTGTCGAATGGCTTGACGGGTTTTATCTCCAATTAATCCATCCACTTTACCAATGTCATAGCCACGGTTAAGTAAAAATTGTTGAATCTCACGTCGTTCCGCACGTGAAGTGCCAGGATCATCGGTTGGCCATGTCGTACTAAAGCCACCCTTGCCTTGTAAGCGATCGGATAAATGCGCAATCGCTAATGCATAACTCTCTGCCGCATTGTAGCTGTAGATTGCATCGAAATTTTTAAACACCAAGAATACAGGCCCACTTGCCCCAGCCGGTGCCATTAATCCAGCTTGGCTCGATCCAGAAAGGTTACCTTGAATTAACGGCGTGCCATCGGCACGCTGCAAACCACGATTCATCCAGCTATCTAATGACTTTTTATTACGCCGACTTTCACCACTGATCGACATTCCTTCTGGAATTTTTACTTCAAAACCCCACGGCTGAGCAGTTTGCCAACCACGCTTTTTCAGGAAGTTGGCCGTAGATGCCAGCGCATCCGTGGTACTCGACACCAAATCACGGCGGCCATCACCATCAAAATCCACGGCCAGTTCTTCATAGGTACTCGGCATAAATTGGGTATGACCAAATGCACCTGCCCACGAACCTTTCAATTGTGATTCATTTAAATCACCACGCTGCAGAATCCGCATGGCAGCAAAAAACTCACCACGGAAATAGCTTTGGCGGCGCCCTTCACAACTTAAAGTGCCCAATGACTGCAATAAAGGATAGCTACCCGCAATATCACCAAAATTACTCTCCACACCCCAAACCGCGACCACAGTTTCAGCAGGTACACCATAAGCCGCTGCGACACGGTTTAAAACATCACGATGCTGCGCCAATTTCTGCCGACCCAGTTGTACACGCTCTTCATCCACCAGTCCTGACAAATAGTCCCAAATCGATGTTGAAAACTCAGGCTGATAGTTAAGCTTTTCAATCACAGAATAATCAGGTGTTAAATTTTGTGTATAGCGATCATAAGTTGACGCACTCACACCAGCATTCATTGCTTGCGAGCGCAAATTGGCTAAACAGCCTTGAAAGTTATTTTGTGGTGAAATGCTGCTTGTTGCAGGCATGCTCGACGCATTGACAGACTGACCATTAATAATCAACTCGGCATTTGCCTGAGTTATTGCCAAAAAAGCAGTCCCGAAAACAAATCCTAAGTGATGCTTCATACCCTTGATCTTTTTTTGAATTTAAATTGTTGCTTTAACAATAGCAGCTCAAAGCAAAAGTTAAAGGTTCAAAACGTAAATTTAAATTCATAATTTCTACTTATTTAAATTCATTTTTGAAATTTAAATTCAAAAGCAGTTATCCACAACCCAATTTTAAATTCACCACAAACCAAACAGCGGTTTAAATTTAAATTCAAAACTTTTAAATTTAAAAATAAACTGCATGCAGAAAAAGTTATCCACAAATTCAAAATAGCGTGACAATTAATTTTTATTGTTAATAATCAAAATATTATAGATTTTAAAAACACTTTCTACAGATCCAATAAGGCTGGGCAACTTTTAAATTCAAATTTTTTAAATTTAAACACAGCGAAATAAATTCATTTTTTCAAATTTAAATTCATAAACTTTGAATTCATTGTTTTCGGCATAGGATTTTTTGAATTCAAATTCATAGTTTAAATTTAAAAACACAGTTTGAATTCAAAACGCATTGGTTATTTTTGATTTTGATTCACACACATTGCAGGCCATTGATACACAAAAAACCATACGAAGATTCGCGCAGAATATTTATAAACGAACGAACACTTTATGATCAATAGTTTCTTATCGTTTCACCGATAAACGGTGTGATTTTGCAAAGAGGCGCAATGATGCCCGAACTACAGCAATAAAAAAAGCGGCCATGTGCATGACCGCTTTTTTATCATTCAAACTCAGGTTTAAATGGTCATATCTTCGCTAAGTGCCAATGGATTCGGCAAAATTTTCGCCAAAGCACGACATAAAGCTGTTAATTCAGCGGTATCGTTCGGCATTAAAGTGATGTGACCGATTTTGCGACCTTCACGCTCTGTTTTGTTATAAAGATGCAAATGCGCGCCATTCAGTGCCAATACATCTTCAGATTTCGGATGTTGACCAATGATGTTCACCATGACTGTTGGACGAACAACTTCAGTCGAACCCAAAGGCAAACCTGCTACAGCACGAATGTGGTTTTCAAACTGTGAACACACTGCACCTTCAATCGACCAATGCCCAGAGTTATGCACACGTGGCGCCATCTCATTGGCATATAAGCCTTTATCCGTCACAAACAGTTCAAGCGTCAAAACACCGACATAATTCAAATGATTGAGCAGGCGAGTAATGTAGTCTTGCGCAACTGGTTGTAAGTCTGCGCTGTTTGGCGCAGGCACAATTGAATGCGACAAAATACCGTTGTGGTGGTGGTTTTCCGCCAATGGCCATGTTTTCACATCACCGTCTTGACCACGCACCGCAATAATTGAGACTTCACGTGAGAAGGTTACAAAGCTTTCCGCAATCAATTCACCAGCAGGGCCCAGTTCAGCCCATGCTTGATCCATTTGCTCAGCGCTACGTAGTACAAATTGACCTTTACCGTCATAACCGCCACGCGATGTTTTCAGTACGATGGGTAAACCCAGTTCAGCAACAGCGGCTTCCAAACTCTCTAAAGACGTCACGGCCTTATAGGGTGCAACAGGAATGGCTAATTCATCAAACAAAGCTTTCTCGGACAAACGATGCTGTGCAATCGCTAAAGCTTGACGCGGTGGGTGCAATGCTTTGTTTTTGGTCAACACATCAACATCTGCTAGCGGAGTATTTTCAAACTCTAAGCTGAAAACATCTGCACTCTGAATGAAATCCTGCAAGCCATTTTCAGCTTGGGTCGAAATCACTGGACCTAGGGCTGCAGAAGGGCAGTCGGTATTCGCTTCAAAGAAGGTGCATTGAATGTTTAAAGGCAATGCCGCTTGTGCCATCATGCGACCAAGCTGGCCACCACCAAAAATACCAATGGTTTTATCCATGAGAAATGCCCCTTAATTAAGCTTGACCCGGAATATTTTTACTCGCCACTTTATCGGTTTGCGCAGCGCGGAAATCTGCAACATTTTTTGCGATTTCAGGACGCGTCAAACCTAAAATTTGCGCCGCCATGATGGCTGCATTGGTTGCGCCTGCAGGGCCAATCGCCAAAGTGCCGACTGCAATGCCAGCAGGCATTTGCACGATAGACAGCAATGAATCCACGCCGTTTAAAATTGATGATTTCACAGGTACGCCAAGTACAGGCAGGTCAGTCTTGGCTGCGCACATGCCCGGCAAATGCGCTGCGCCGCCAGCACCGGCAATAATCACTTGAATACCACGATCACGTGCGGTTTCAGCATATTCGAATAATCGATCTGGAGTTCGGTGTGCAGATACAACTTCCGCTTCAAATGGGACGCCAAGCTGTTTGAGCATATTGGCAGTGTTTTCTAGAGTTGCCCAATCCGATTGAGAACCCATGATAATTCCAACGAGAGGAGTGTCTTGTGAAGCGGCCGCATTCATTGCAATGTTTCCAGAGATTAAAGTAAGAGAGAGTAAATCTCGACTAGAGCCAAGCTTTAATAAGAGCCCCATATTATAGACTGAAAATTCATCTCAATAAAATTTAACGGTTGTCTTTAAAGAGAAAACTCCATAATATTTTGATGAAAATATTTTTATTTTTTTCAATTTTATAAAAACTTTTATTAAATCAATATTTATAAGACACTTTAAACATGAAACAGATCTTCATCCTACTCACTTTAGCCCTTAGCTCTCCGAGTTTTGCCCAACTCGTTCAACTCAATACGAGCCAATTTGAAAAAGACTTTAACCTCTTACAGAAACAAAAAGGCTATAACGGCCAAATTAAGAGTAATGGCTACATCCACGAAAAATTTTTAGTCACTGGCAAATCGATTATTGATGAACGTGAGCCGGTCAAGATGACAGGCTATTATAAAGCAGATGATGGCCGCGATAAAATGTATTCAATTTCAGAATATCGTGTGTATTGTGATGACCAAAGCTATGGTTTTGCACTCATGAACTTTGAAGCAGACGGTCAAATGACTGTACTGACCAGTGAGAGTGATTATGCCTTTGACTATGAAGATCCCACTCCACGAGACCGTGAGTTTAGTAAAGTCCTCAAAAACGCCTGCAAACATGCATCACTTAAATGATCAGCCCCATGCAACATTGAATCAATTAAGCACTGCGAAATACGAAATAGACACATCCAAAAAGGCATAAACCTGCCCACAAATAGTCCAACTTAAAGGGTTGTTTAAAAAGGAAAATCATAAATGGAACAAAGACCAATAGCGTCACGACTTCTTGTGTGATTTTCATTTGACCCAATGACCACCCATGTTTAGCCAACAGTCGCGTTGCTGGAATCATAAAACTGTATTCGAGTAACGCGATCGCCCATCCAAATAAAATCGCTTGCCAAAGCGGCGCATCATGTAGAAATTTCAGATGTCCATACCAGGCCAAAGTCATAAAACAGTTGGAAATAATCAATAAAAACAGGGCAAGTGACATAAGCAATCAAGATCGCAAAAAATTGCGCTTATTGTACGTTTTTCATCATGATTTCGCGCCTATTTTCCATGTTTTTATCCTCAAGAAAATTGCGTACATTTGATCAGTTGCGAGCTCAATCTTTTTGCACGATCTCATACAAAAAAATCTATCTTTTCGCTAAGACCCTTGCTATGGTTGCTCTCAAATGAAATTAACCTTTTCAACCAAATCTATAATGACAACACCACAATAACAAAGTGATGTGTCGATAAAAGCAGTGGAGTTAGAACGAATGCATCTGCATATCTTGGGTATTTGTGGCACCTTTATGGGTTCATTGGCGCTCTTGGCGCGTGATTTAGGACATAAGGTGACGGGTTCAGACCAAAACGTTTACCCACCAATGTCTACTCAATTGGAAAATGCAGGCATTACCTTAATGCAAGGCTATGACCGTAGCCACCTTCAACCACACCCAGATCTCGTGATTGTCGGCAATGCCATGAAACGTGGCATTGATGCTGTGGAATACATGCTGAACGAAGGCCTGCCTTATATTTCTGGCCCACAGTTCCTTGCAGATCACGTCCTACAAGGCAAACATGTCTTAGGCGTTGCAGGCACGCATGGCAAGACTACAACCACAACCATGCTGGCATGGGTGCTCGATCAAGCGGGTTTAAACCCAGGTTTCTTGATTGGCGGCGTACCGCTAGGTTTCAGTGAAAGCGCTCGCTTAGGTGGTGGTCAATATTTCTGTGTAGAAGCCGATGAATACGATTCGGCATTCTTCGACAAACGTTCTAAGTTTGTGCATTACCATCCTAAAACAGCGATTTTAAATAACCTTGAATTTGACCATGCCGATATCTTCGATGACTTGGCGGCGATTCAAAAGCAATTCCATCATCTAGTGCGTACTATTCCAAGTGAAGGCCGTATCATTGCGCCCATCACAGAGACAAATATTGATGAAGTCTTGGAAATGGGCTGCTGGACACCTGTCGTGCGTACATCTTTAGATGCCAATGACAAATCTGAGCTGTATGCAGAGCAATTGTCTGCTGACGGTTCACATTTCAAAGTGCTTCAGCATGGTGTCGTGAAAGGCGAAGTCAAATGGAATATGACTGGGCAACACAGTGTAGCCAATGCTTTGGCAACCATTGCTGCGGCTGAACATGTCGGTGTTTCGATTGAAATGGCGTGTGAAGCGCTTTCAAACTTTGGTGGTGTCAAACGTCGTATGGAGCTTTTGGGCACAGTCCGTGGCATTGAGGTTTATGACGACTTTGCACATCACCCAACGGCGATTGATACCACGTTAGAAGGTGCGCGTAAGCGTCTAGGTCAACGTAAGCTTTGGGCGGTAATCGAGCCACGTTCTAATACCATGCGCATGGGTAGCCATAAAGATGGCCTTGCACATTCTGCACGCTTAGCGGATGAAGTGATTTGGTATCAACCTGAAGGTTTGGATTGGGATCTACAACCTGTGATTGAAGCTGCTGCGAATAAAGCCATCGTGGCACGTTCACTGGATGACATCATCCAAACCATCGTAAGCGAGGCAGGCGAGGGCGATGCTGTGGTGATTATGTCGAATGGCGGTTTTGGTGGTTTACATCAGAAGCTGATCAGTGCATTAAAAGCCTAAACCCACTAGATAAAATAAAAAAAGCCCGCGAAGCGGGCTTTTTTTTGTGCCGTATTGTCATAGTTAATGTGAAATTTGAACACACTTATTCAGATTTTTATATTCTATGATTAAACAACTAATCTAGGATTGATTAGTCAATGAAATTCCTTCAGATATTCAAATCTAGGGTGACGAAATGGACAATATATCTACAACAATTACAACCCAACCGACGAACCTTCTGGCTGAACCAGAAATTAGTGAAGCAACAAAGAAAAGATCTTTAATTGCGAGTACCGTAGGTAATTTACTCGAATGGTATGATTGGACAATTTATGCCGTTGCTTCCGTATATATCGCAGCAGCTTTGTTTGATAAAACAGATCCTACATCTGCATTATTAAACACGTTGGCAGTATTCGCAGTTGGCTTTATTTCTAGACCATTAGGTGGATTTATTTTTGGTCCATTAGCTAATAAATTTGGTCGAAAAAATATCATGCTCACCACTATGGTCCTGATGGCAATAGCAAGTTTCATGATTGCACTCATACCAAGTTTTTCAAGTATTGGTTATTGGGCATCATTGCTGTTACTTATTGCTAGGCTTATTCAAGGTTTTGCACATGGTGGTGAAATGGCAACATCTTTTGCATATATTGCAGAAATTGCTCCCAATAAACGCCGTGGTTTATGGGCGAGTAGCTCTTATGTTGCAAATGGTACTGGTACACTTTTAGCAACATTATCCTTTGCAGCACTGAACATATTTTTTACTTCTGAAGAGGTCTATGAATGGGCTTGGCGAATTCCATTTATTGCTGGTGGTATGCTTGCTTTTTTTGCGATTTATCTACGTCGTAACATGGTTGAAAGTCATGTCGAGTCTGAAGCAAAAAACGATGATGTCAATTGGAGCACAGGTAAGTTTTTACGTACAGGCTTTAGACTATTTCTGTATGAAGCTGGCTCGACAATTACTTTTTATACTTGGGTCGTATGCGTCTCTATTTATGCCATTACCTATCAAGGAATGGACCCGAAATCAGCGTTTATCGCGAGTTGTTGCGCACAGGTCATTTATATTATTTGCTTACCATTTCAGGGATTACTCTCCGATTATATTGGACGTAAGAAAACGACATTAATTACATATGCAGGCTGTGCTTTAGTGATGTTTCCATTATGGAATATCATTAGTAATGAACCATGGACATTATTTGTTGCACAAACGATTGGTTTGATCTTAATCGGCTTCTTAATGTCATGCAAAGCGGCCACGATGTCTGAACAAATTCCAACGAAATATCGCACGAAAATGCTCGGCTTCTTTATGTCCCTTGCTATTGCTTTATTTGGTGGTACGGCATCTTATATCAACACATGGCTATATTCGACAGATCGCGGTTGGATATTTAGTGCTTATCTCATCATTATTTGTATCGTGGCATTCTTAGTTGTTGTTCGATGGAAAGACAATACTGGTATTCCATTAGATCAAATTAAATAGCTTTTATGATCAAAAATCTCCCTTAAATAGGGAGATTTTTTATTTAACATTCCATGGATTGAGCTTAACTTTCTCCATCCAAAAGTTCATAAATGTTTTAATACGTGGACTCAAAAATTTGCGATTAGGATAAATGAGATAAATCGGTTCCAATTCCCGAATTTTATAATCACTTAAGATTGGAATTAGCTTCCCATTTTGAACATCTTTAGACACATTGTAATCAGCTAAACGGACAATACCTTGACCATCTAAAGCCAAATCACGTAAAAAATCACCCTGTGAAAAAGATGCCAATGGCTTTATTGGCAAACTAAAGCGATCTCCTTTATGTTCATATTCCCATAAATTCCAATCATTCATATAACTGAAATGAAAGCACCGATGGTTGAGTAAATCTTTTGGCTCTTTAGGGACACCATATTTGTTTAAATATTCAGGTGCAGCACAAGTAATCCATTCACTTGTGCCCAAGCGTGTCGTGACACGAGATGAATCCGGTAATTTCCCACCATAAATAGCTAAATCGATTCCTTTTTCAAACTCATCCACATAACGAGATTCAATCTTTATCTCTACCTGTAAATTTGGAAATTTTTCAATAAATTCCGGTAACCATGGCAAAATTTGATGCCTTGCAAATGTAGGCATGGTTTTAATACGTAATGAACCAGACACTTGTTCTGGAAAATGCTCTGCGAGAGAATCTGCTTCTGCCATCGCGATAACAACTTTACGCGCACTTTCTAAATATAATTGACCTTCTTCTGTCAGTGTAAGCTGTCTTGTCCCACGCTGAATTAATCGAACTTTGAGACGATTTTCAAGTCGGCTTATCATTTTACTCATAGCTGAAGGAGTCATATCATGAATTCGCGCAGCTGCAGATAAACTCCCATGTTCGTACGCCCAGATAAAAGCAAGCATTTGTTTATAATTATCCATAATAATCACTCCATTTTTATTCTATTTTTTAACGTATTTTTAAAGACTTAAACAAGTGTATATCTCCTTTAATCTATGCCATTTTTTCATAGATATTGTGAATTTTAACAGGGTAATCAATTGAATTTTCTTTGCTACCATGAACTCACAAATTGCAACACAATAAGGATTTTTAACAATGAATGTTCAAAATAAGGCAATAAATCAATATGCAGAAGATATGCCATATCAACTGCCTCAAGTTCCTTACATGCCACAAGAAATCGTGACTCAAGATGTACTAAGTGAAATGCTAAAAGATGATGATCTTTGGGTTCCAAGCTCAGAAAATGGCTGTGTAAGTTTTAAACCCCTTTTACTTAGCGTAAGTGGTGGATATTTCATTAATTTATTAAAAGTAAAAAAAAGTGGCATTTTATCGCGCCATCGTCACAATGGCCCTGTACATGCTTTTGTACTTAAAGGCCGTTGGCACTATTTAGAGCATGATTGGGTTGCGGAAGAAAACTCTTTTGCTTTCGAACCACCAGGTGAAGCACACACTCTGTATGTTCCTGAAGATGTTGATGAAATGATTACCTTATTTACTGTGTATGGTGGTTATATTTATGTTGACCCATATGGAAAAGCAGAAGGCTATGAAGATGTATTTACTAAACTGGAACAAGCCCGTGCTCACTACAGAAAGTTAGGTATTCCTGATTCAGAATTAGAAAAAATCATTCGATAATTTTCTCAAAAAAAAAAAGCCCGCTTTGCGGGCTTTTTTTTTTTTATTCACACTCAGCTTAAAAATAATGCTGATAGCCTCGGTTTTTATAGCCAGAATCCAGCTTAACCGGCTGTTCAACATTTTCTAACCTTAACAATGTCGTTAAGAACGCCTGAATTTGTTCCGTATTGAGCAGGTCTGGTTGAAAGCTTGAATGTCCAAAGCGCTGGAACAAACTGGCAATTTCACTATGTCGATTGACATATTTCATCGACCATTTTGAAAAATCGATTTGATCAATACTTTGATCAGGATAACGCACAATATCCTGATGCCGCGTATCTTGCGTAATATGCTGAAAAAGCTGTTCGAGAGCCGCTTGTTCACCTTGCAGGCATTGGAAGAACCGGCCTTCTGCATAGTAAAGCACGCCAAAAATACGCTTTTCAGTATTAAAACTGCGGGCTCTCACCAAAATATCACTTAAATCTTGTATTAAATCAAATTGTTGTTCTACACGCGTACTGGCATAACAGAGTTGTATCATTGTGTTTATTCTTCAAGTATTTGCATGATTTTAACGTGGGATGAGCGACAGAATTAGTGTAGATTTGTATGTTTTTTAATCAAATGTGCTTTTTAACTTACAACAGAAAACCGATATCACGGATACCGAAATTAGCTTCAAATTTTTAAACTGATCAACATTAAAACAATGAAACGATTCCTCTTTGAGGATGAATACAGAGGTCTCCCATGCTCAAAAATTTATTCATATTTTTATTGATCACTTGTGTATATTTTGCTGCCTTAATCATCCTGAATAATTTTGGCATTTCAGATTTTTTAAATGTCGTGATTTGCTCGCTTATCTTAGGAATAACACTGCGCACCGTGATTCCTCACTATCTTATTTATTTACTGATGATGATGACCATTGGCAGTATTTATTTTGTGCTGAATGATTTTGCTTTATTAAATATCATGTGTTTAAGCTTGGTTTTAGGAATCTTGATCTGCTCGATTTTGTTCCAATTGTGGCCACATATCATCAAAACACCATCAACACTGTTGAAACTCAAGCTCAATTGAACACCACTCATTTTTTAAACTTTCATACTGATAAAAACGCCCGCATCGCGGGCTTTTTTAGGCTTGAACATCCACTAATGTCTTGTCTCGGCGAAACATCACCTCTACATAAGAACAGGTTGGAATAATTTTTAAGTGTTTCTCACGAGCGAATTCCACCAAATGATCCAATAGCACACGAGCAACCCCTTGCCCACGTAAGGAATCATCTACCCACGTGTGATTTGCCACAATGCTGTGTTCATCACGCCATAGATAACTCATTTCTGCGAGGCGAACACCCTCAGCATTTAACTGAAAAAATTCACCTTTTTGACCGTTATCTTGATGTTGCATAGTCACTGTTTTTTCTTCCTATTTATGAAAAAATACACCGTGTAACAAACGAGAAAGTGATTGGTACAGAACTTAAACAACCTATATTCAACTGTAGGTGATAATAAATCCGTACACCTTTCACATTAATTAAAAAACAATTAAATCACACTTGCCGGATATTTTTATTATGGACCTTTATCTTGTCGCCATCTTTGTATTGCTGATTGCTGCAGCTTGCTTGGTTGTATCGCTGTATAAATCACGATCTTAATTCAATTTCACAGCTAGATTTCAAATAAAAACAGCCTGATTGCAATATGATCAGGCTGTTTTTATTTATCCAAATGATTAATTCACATCACGCTATACAATTTAGCGTATTAGCGTAGAACATCACGAATCGATTCATCTTTATCAAATACAGATTTTGCAAAAGGGCAGAGTGGAATAATTTTCACGTTCTTTTCCCGAGCAAAATTCACTGCTGCATCGAGGAGATGTCGTCCAACACCTTGTCCTCGCAAGCTGTCACTGACATCGGTATGATCAATAATAAATTTATCATCGCCTGCCCATGAGTAAGTCATCTCTGCCAAACGTTCCCTATCTTGCTCAACAAAAAAAGCCCCTTTTTTTTGATCATCATCTTGTTGTACAAACATCTTAAATTTCCTCCATTTTTTTATAAATTGGCATGTAATGCAGGTCAACTCTGTTGTTTTTGTATTAATTTAAACCGCATACACAGGGCTTAAATCGGTTCCTGCTTGTGTATAGAGCATAGTAAAATAAGCCACTTTATTTATTTGAAGACACGCATGTCTGCCTCTCCCTCCGAAACGGCTTCTTCTGGCTCTTGGACGGCTGTGATTGCTTTGGCTTTCGCAGCATTTATTTTTAATACCACTGAATTTGTACCTGTCGCTTTACTCAGCGATATTGGCAAAACCTTTAGCTTGGCCGCGACCGATGTCGGCATCATGATTACGCTCTATGCATGGGTGGTTGCGCCGATTTCTTTGCCAATCATGTTATTGACCAAAAATATTGAACGTCGTTCACTCCTGATTTGCTTATTTATGGTGTTTATTGTCAGCCATATACTGTCGTATTTCGCATGGAGCTTTAATACTTTATTGCTCAGTCGCATTGGCATTGCCTTCTCGCATGCACTTTTTTGGTCAATTACTGCATCGCTGGCGGTACGTGTTGCGCCGAAAGGCAAAGAATTTCAAGCCTTGGGGCTTTTGGCCACAGGCACAGCTTTGGCGATGGTTCTCGGTATTCCGTTTGGGCGTATGGTTGGAGAAGCCTATGGTTGGCGAAATACCTTTGCTCTGATTGGCATTGGCGCCAGTATCGTTTGCCTGATTTTAGCCAAAACGCTGCCAATACTGCCGAGTTTGAACTCAGGTTCACTGAGCAGCCTAAAACAGTTTATTCACCGTCCAAGCTTAATGATGGTCTTTGCATTAACCATTATCGTAATTAGCGCACAATTTACCGCATATAGCTATATCGAACCGTTCTCACTCAACATTGCTGCATTCAGCTCCATGCAAACCACCACGTTGTTATTAATCTTTGGTGCAGCAGGCTTTCTAGGTTCTTATCTCTTTGGGAAATTTGGTGGGAAATATCCTAAAGTTGCGATTCCTTTGAGTACAGCCACACTAGCTTTATCGATGCTGTTGTTACTTCCTGTTTCTTTGAGTTTTGCAGGTGTGAGTGCGGTGTGCTTATTGTGGGGCATGAGTATCATTGGATTTAGTCTCGCATTACAGTCAAAGACGCTGCATCTCGCATCCGATGCCACAGATGTCGCCATGGCCATTTATTCAGGTCTTTATAACGTCGGCATTGGCGGTGGCGCACTCTTGGGCGGCATGGTCAGTGTACATTTCGGTTTGAGTTATATTGGCGTGATCGGAGGAATCATCGCCGTGATCGGCACACTTTTAGCCTTAGCATTGGTACAACGTGGTGATTTTAATCCTCCCATGGCACATTAAATGAATTCGCAAATTGCCGATTGCACTTTGTACTAAAAACTGTCATGCTTTGCCGCATATTTGGACAGTGTCCAAAACAAAATTTGAACAAGGGGAGTAGCCTCCTCCAAACGTAAACCTTGTTTTACGTGTCAGAATATCGTCATTACACTTTGCAAAAAGTCGGTATCTGAGCATCGCTGCTGCAAATCATTACAGTACGATGTAGGCAAGACCTTGATCATGTTGTCTCAGGCGTTTTATTTCGTCTGGCAACTGGTCGAGGTTTTTTTATGGCTGGTTGTTAGATGTGGAGAATACACATGGAAACGATTGGCTCATTATGGCTATATCTGGCATTTTTCGGTTTAGTCACCATCATGCTACTCATCGACTTTTTAGGCTTTAAAAATAACAAAGGCCAAGAAATCAAAGTCAAAACCGCTGCCTATTGGAGTATTGCATGGGTCTCTGTGGCTACCTTATTCGGTGGTGCACTGTGGCTCTACTTACAGCAAACCGCTGGTGTCGCTGTTGCAAACACCAAAGTCATGGAATATTTCGCTGGTTATCTGCTCGAAAAATCACTCGCAATTGATAACGTTTTTGTCTGGCTCATGATCTTTGCTGCCTTTGCCATTCCACCTGCTTTGCAGCGCAAACTGTTACTCTACGGTGTCCTCGGTGCAATTGTGCTGCGTACCATCTTTATTTTTATTGGGGCATGGTTCGTTCAAGAATTCTCTTGGGTGCTGTACTTCTTCGGTGCGTTCTTGGTGTATACCGGCTTTAAATTCCTTAAGGGTTCAGACGAAGACGACAAAGATATCGAAGATATGGCAATTTTGAAGTGGCTACGTAAACACATGCGTATTACCCCTCAAATGCATGAAGATAAATTCTTCGTTCGTCAAAATGGTGTCTTGTGGGCAACGCCGCTCTTTTTAGTGTTGATCTTGGTTGAAGCATCGGACGTGATTTTTGCAGTGGACTCAATCCCAGCAATCTTTGCGGTTACCTCTGACCCATTCATTGTACTGACTGCAAACTTGATGGCGATTTTGGGTCTACGTGCCATGTT
Organism: Acinetobacter amyesii; assembly: GCF_002018365.1. GTDB lineage: Bacteria > Pseudomonadota > Gammaproteobacteria > Pseudomonadales > Moraxellaceae > Acinetobacter > Acinetobacter amyesii. The sequence goes on along the minus strand of NZ_MVKX01000002.1, from coordinate 342,960 downwards.
CTTCCTCTTGTCTGGTGCTGCATCGAAAATGCATTACTTACCATATGGTCTGGGCATTATCCTGGTATTTATTGGCGCTAAGATGCTGTTGCTTGATGTGTTCCACATGCCAATTTGGATTTCACTCGGCTTTATTGTGGTGACCTTAACCATCACTGCCTGGTTATCGATCCGACACAGCAAGAAGTACCATGAAACCACGCTTTAAAACACTTAGATGATTAAAAGCCTTCTTTCTAGAAGGCTTTTTTTTCTGCAACGAAAATTTGGACTAAGCTTCAGGCGTCATCAAGAGTTTGAGTTTCGGCCAGCGGTGTAAAAATTGTTTTTGCTGCACACGCTGCAAAAAAGTCGCCTGACTGACTAAACGTGGGTTCCAGCGGACATTTAACTCAAATAAATCATCTAAGCCCAAAGGAGCAATCAGCTGTATTTGCTGTTGATCATCCAATTTAACAGCGATGGCAGTAGCAGTTTCTGGCCACAATGATAGGGCATGCTCAATCGACTTGAGCGCCTGTATTGGCTCGCCATTTTCCAAGCGATACCACTGGTGTACCGTCGCTTGGTTAGTAACATCCCAATGAATGTAGGGAAATTCAGACTGCATCTGCTGTTGAATCCTTTGACCCTGTGTTCCATCATCATGTTCCGCATAATAAATCACATCCACTTCTGTGCCTTCCAGTGCATAGTGTTGTTGATGTCGCTGTGACCAAATCAAATTACGAACCACGCCTGCAGCCAAATAAGCCTGTGTATCTATGGCATACAGGGCATGTAAAATCTGCATGATGCCTTGATGCTGAAATAGGTCATGTTTTAATTGGTCTGAATAACGCATGTGCATTAAAGGGTTCATTATCGTTTTTTAAAGGGCGCTCTTGAGGTCAATATAGCAAGCGTTGCGACTCATGGTCTTTATTCATTCATCGATGCAATGTATACAGGTCAATGCTTTTGTATTATTCAAATCAAATACAATGAACAAAAAAACAGAATCACTTATAAACAGCTGTTCTATTTTTTAGAACACATTTTCACAATTACTCTAACGGTATTTTGAACCAAATTGGGCTACAATCAACCGAAAAAATTCTAAACTGCAGGTATGTCATGTCTTCTGTTATCGCATCTACAGCGATCCGTGGTCGCTTTCTAGATATTCAGAATACAGTTGCCCAAGCACGTGAAATTCACGACCAAGTGCGCTATTTCGAAGATGGTTTGCTGATTACGCAAGCCGGAAAAATTCAATGGTTCGGTCCATGGTCTGAGGGACAACACCATCTCCCAGATCAGGTTGACGTACAGCATTATCCAGATCAATTGATTGTTCCGGGTTTCATCGATACCCACATTCATTATCCACAAACGGAAATGATGGGGGCTTATGGTGAACAGCTATTGGAATGGCTTGATACTTATACCTTCCCAACTGAAATCCAATTTGAAGATCCGGCTTATGCAGAGCAAATTGCACAGTTCTTCGTAAACGAGTTACTCAAAAACGGAACCACAACAGCCCTTGTTTTTTGTACCGTTCATCCACAATCGGTCGATGCTTTATTTAAGGCTGCAGAACAGCATCAGATGCGCTTAATTGCCGGTAAAGTGATGATGGATCGACATGCACCTGAAGCATTATGTGACACTGCAGAGAGTGGCTATAACGACTCCAAAGCACTCATCGAAAAGTGGCATGGCAAGGGCCGTAACCTTTATGCCATCACGCCTCGCTTTGCCCCAACCTCAACGCCTGAACAATTGGCACGGGCAGGGGAGCTAAAAGCCGAGTATCCTGATGTTTATGTACATACGCATTTGAGTGAAAATAAAAATGAAATCGCGTGGGTCAAATCTTTATTCCCTGAGCAAAACGGCTATTTGGACGTATATCATCATTATGGTCTGACTGGATCACGTTCCGTGTTTGCGCACTGCGTGCATTTGGAAGATGCCGAATGGGACTGTATGCATCAGACCAACTCTGCCATTGCGTTTTGTCCAACCTCGAACTTGTTCTTAGGCAGTGGTTTATTTCCATTAAAGACAACATGGGAAAAACAGGTGAAAGTCGGCTTAGGCACAGACATTGGTGCAGGCACTTCATTTAACCAACTGCAAACCATCAATGAGGCCTACAAAGTTCAACAACTTCAAGGCGATAAACTGTCCGCATTTGAAGCGCTGTACCATGCCACGTTAGGGGGAGCAAAAGCCTTAGACCTAGAGGACAAACTTGGAAACTTTGATTTGGGCAAAGAAGCAGATTTTGTGGTGCTTGATTTAAAAGCCACTGCGCTACAAGCCCTACGTCAACAACGTGCCAAAAATCTAGAAGATGCTTTATTTGCCCTCATGCTGATGGGTGATGATCGTAATATCCACGCCACCTATGTGTTTGGACAATGTGCTTATGTCAAAGCATAAAACGGCTCGAACGAGACGAAAAACAGCGTTGAAAATTGGACTGATTGCCGTCGCTTGTCTGTGCTTACTCAAGCGTGACAGCACTTCCAAGAAAAACTGATTACATTTTCAACGGCAAAAAAGATGCATCTGCGAGCCAGATGTATTAAAATTGGTTCATCTTTAGAGGTGTTGCAAGTCAACACCTTTTTTATTTTTTTGATTTGCTTTTTTAGGTATCTACCCATGTCTGTTCAAATGAGCGTACTGATTTCCACTGAAGAAATTCAAGCTAAAGTGAAAGAGCTTGGCGCAAAAATTGATGCACACTATGCTAACAGCGACAAAGAGTTGGTGTTAATCGGTCTATTACGTGGTTCCGTTATTTTTATGGCTGACCTTTGCCGCGCGATTTCAAAACCGCATGAACTCGATTTCATGACCGTTTCAAGTTATGGCGGTGGGACCGTATCTACTCGTGATGTAAAAATCTTAAAAGATTTAGATGGCGACATTAAAGATAAAGATGTCTTGGTGGTTGAAGATATTATTGACTCAGGCAATACCTTAAGCAAAGTCTTAGAAATTTTACAGACGCGTAATCCAAACTCAATCGAGCTTTGTACTTTGGTCAGCAAGCCTTCACGTCGTGAAATTGACCTCGATGTAAAATTTTTAGGTTTTGAAGTCGAAGATAAATTTATCGTGGGTTATGGTCTGGACTATGATCAAAAATATCGTCATATTCCTTTTATTGGCGAAATTGGTCTCTAAGCAAGATCAGATACTTAAGAGTGGCCGAAGGCCACTTTTTTTTATTTGTTGGTTTGTTTTGAACAAAAAAACAACAGTTTTTTGCATGTTTAGGCTATAGCTCTGCGCAGTTTTGATTAAAGATAAAGATTGAACATGTCGTAAAAAACAAATACATGATAACAAAAGGAGAGTTACTATGTGGTCACTCATTGTTGCGATTGTTGTTGGTTTTATTGCTGGTTTAATTGCACGTGCGATCCATCCTGGAGATGACAAAGCCGGTTTCATCATGACCACCATTCTCGGGATAGCAGGTTCCTTACTTGCAACCTATGGCGGACGTTTATTAGGTCTGTATGGAGAAAATTCTGCTGCAGGATTTATCGCTTCCGTCATTGGTGCGATCATCGTGTTGTTTATCTATAACCTTGTAACGAAAAAAACCCGCGTCTAATTTTTATAGCACCATTAAAATACCCGCCTGTAGACGGGTATTTTTTTATTTATATTTTATTCATACCGTACAGCTGAAATTATTTGATCTCTTTTAACATCGATTCTAATTCAGCAGCAGGGTAAGCACCGGTTAAGATCGAACCGTTGGCAAAGACGATTCCCGGTGTACCACTTAGTTTTAAGCTTTTTGCTAATTTTAAATTTCGATCAATGGGGTTTGCACAGCTTTTCGCTGACTTCGGTTGAATTCCCTTATTGATTAAATTATCCCAGGCCATAGCAGGGTTTGACTCACAAAAAATCTGCTTCGATGGCGTCAACGACTGCGGTTTTATGGCGGTGACAAAAGTATACATGGTCACATCATTAAGTTTTGCCAGTTCTACTTCAAGCTTCTTACAATATGGGCAATTTGGGTCAGAAAAGATCGCGATTTGGCGCTTCCCATTCCCCCTAACTGTTTTAATTGCGTCTTGTAATGGGAGTTTATTCCACTCAGTTTTTTGCTGACTGAGGATCAATTGTTTGGTCAGATTCTTTTGATCTTTTAAACGGATCATAGAACCTGCGATCACATAATCCGCATTTTCACTCAAATACAAAACTTGATCTTCAACAAAGCCGCTATATATGCCCGGCATTTCGGTACTTTGAATATTTTCAATTTTTAAACTGGGGTGCTTTTCTGCCAAGAGCTTTTGAACGTGTGCTGCATCTGCCAAAGCAAAAGTCGAAAGGGTGGTACTCAACGCCAACGCACATATTTTTTTCAACATAGACCGAACAACTTCAACATTTAATTGATTCAGCATTCTAAGCCTTAACACGTGAAAGTCTTGGGCTTTTTTCAGTTCATTACGCAATAGCTACATGCCGTTTCACGTGGAACATATTAAGCTGCATCAGGTGAATTAATTTCAACAGACACATGCACAATTTCTTCATGAATCGACAGCGCTTGACGCACTTCATCTGCGCTCAATGCCTGACTGGTTTCTAAGGCCACAATACACGAAAACTGACCTTTACCCACTTTCCACACATGTAAGTCGGTCACATCGACGTCGACAGGCAATTGCATTAAAACCTCTCGGATCTCATCAACGACAGGGTGATCCATTTCCGCATCCAGTAATGTTTGTCCTGTTTCTTTCATCAAGCCAATGGCCCACTTACCGACAAGCACTGCACCGACAATCCCCAATAGCGCATCTAAAAATCCCCAGCCCATCCATTTTCCGGCAAATAAAGCCACAATCGCCAACACAGAAGTCACCGCATCAGCAACCACATGCATGAAGGCTGCTTTCTGATTGAGATCGTGATGATGATCATGCTGCTCCTCATGGCTATGCTCATGATGGTGATGGTGATGGTGATGGTGATGGTGATGGTCATCATGCAATAACCAAGCACAGATCAAGTTCACCAATAGACCTAAAATCGCAATAGGGATTGCTTCGTTATAATGAATTTGGACCGGGTTGAATAAGCGTTCTACCGAATGAAAAGCCATAAATGCAGCAACGACCATCAATAATATCGCGCTGCTATAGCCCGCTAAAATTTCAATTTTCCAAGTCCCAAAGCTAAAACGAGCGTCTTGGGCATAGTGGCGTGCCGCACGATAGGCAAAATAGGCCAAGCCTAATGCCAACATATGTGAACTCATATGCCAGCCATCTGCCAATAATGCCATCGAATTAAAAATCCATCCGCCAATGACTTCTAACAACATCATGACTGCCGTTAAAATGGTGGCAATTAAGATCCGTTTTTGTGCGAGTGGATTACCTTCATCAAATTGATGATGATGAATTCGGATGGATGGGGAAGTTTTCATTAGGTTCTATGCTTAAATATACTCCCCCATAGTATATTTATTTTCGGGAGAAAGTGTTGAGTCATTTACATCAGGACAAAAAGATTTTAAATCGGGTTAAACGCCTACAAGGTCAGGTCAATGCGGTTGAACTGGCTTTACAGCAACCCGAAGCAGGGTGTATCGAGGTTTTACAACAGGTTGCGGCCATCAAAGGTGCTGTAAATGGATTAATGAATGAATTAATCGAAGCACATTTACGCCATCATGTATTGCCTAAAGATGCTGAAATTAATGAAGCAGAACTGGAAGAATTTGTAAAACTGCTTAAACGCTATGGATAAAGTTACAACTGCGATTTGACCATGGAAAACAATCGGCATTAAACTGAGTCCATATATTCCTCTTTCTCATACAGCACAATATTGACCCTATTGACTGTACCTCTGCGACTTTAAAATGACCACATCTCCCTCTTGGCGACCGTTTATCATGGTGAGCCTTGCACTCTGTATGGGCACTATTGGTACAGCGCTAGCTAGTCCTCTGTATCCTATTTATCAACAACTTTGGGGACTGTTGCCGAGTCATATCACCTATATCTTTGTTGCCTACATGTTTGGTTGCTTAGCGACCTTGCTGTTTTTAGGTCGTACCAGTAACAGTTTTGGTTTTTTAAGAACCCTGCAAATCGGTATGGCGTGCATTATCTTAGGTTTAAGCTTATCGGTGTTTGCTAGTAATGCGCTGTGGTTATCTATCGGGCGCTTTATTATCGGTATTGCCTCGGGTTTAATTAGTACTTCAGCCATGCTTGGCTTGGTCTATACCATTCCTGAACAGCATAAAAATAATGCACCGCAGCTGAGTTCAATCATTACCGTGATTGGTTTTGGTCTTGGCCCATTTATTGGTGGGGTGATTGCCCAATTTTCGGAACAGCCTTTAGTCACCCCTTATATCCCTGTGATCTTTGGGGGTTTGGCATGTCTAATAGGGTTATTTTTTATTCGCACACCGAACTTTGAGCCACAGCCTTTTTCAGTGGCACCACATTTGGAATTGCCTGAAAAGCGTGATCATTCACGATTTTATATCGCCGGACTGACTGCCTTTTGTGCCTTTGGCTCTTTTAGCTTATTTGCATCACTCGCACCCTCTTTCGTCAAAGATGCGATCCCATGGCATGGGCCTTTGGTCAGTGGTAGTGCCATTGCGAGTATCTTACTGGTTTCTGCAATTGTGCAATTTATGGCGAAATCAATTCCTTCTGCAAAATGTGTCAATGCCGGCTTAATGGTGTTAATACTGAGCTATGCGCTCCTTGCGCTATGTATGACCCAACATTGGAGCGCATTATTTTTTATTAGCGATGTTTTAGTCGGTGTCGGGCATGGTCTGGGGCTTTTAGGTGCATTTGGCTTAGTTCATCAAATGACCAACAATCAAAACCGTGCTGCGGTGATCTCGACCTATTTATTTATTGGATATCTAGGCACCATTATTCCAATTATTGCAGCCGGCTATTTATCTGATCATTTCGGCTTGATGGTCGGTGTTTTAGGTTTTTGTATTGGCGTAGGCTTATTGTGTATCGGCTTATTGTTTTGGCACCGCAGTCTGAACACCAATTAACCACGGATCATATTCAAGAAGCATCTTGTATTGGGTGCTTCTTAAACCCAAAAACAATTAAGAAACCCTATAAAAATCAATCAAATTAAATTAAGATCTTGTGTGATGTGATTCAAAAATTTAAAAAAATGCTAAAAATTCAATGTCAAATTAACACTGCGGAAAATCAAATCATCGCCAGCAGCGAATACGGGAATATTCACTATATTTTACCGTTTGAATCCTTACCGCAATTAGAAACCTATGATTTTATCGTTTGGGGCTTTTTACCCATTGCCATGCGCCTTGGCATCCCGCTGCATGTAGATGGACCTATTTCAATACAAACCCTCCACTCCGCACGTGAGGTTTCAACGGTGTGGGCCGCTTGGTTACCTGATTTATATCAACCAGTCATGCTCAGTGCTGCATCGATTATCCAAACACCACCGGCAAACCAACCCACTCAAAATTTAAGCTTTTTTAGCGGTGGGATTGACTCCACATATAGTACATACAAAGCTTTTCTTGAAAATGGGCAAGACTCTGATTGTCTCACTGTGCATGGAATGGATTATAAATTTGATGACCATGAAAAATTTCAGGCCTTAATGGATCAGACCCATAGTTTTAGAAGCCAAGTTTTTAAGCAAAGTCGCGTGGTAAAAACTGATGCTTACGCGCTGTACAGTAAATATGGCTGTAACCCTAAAGGTTCGCATGTCACACATATCTTTTCGCTGTTTTCCTGCGCTTCGATTTTTGAACATTACCAGCAATATAGAATTTCAGCCGATTACCGTTTAGATCAACAATTATTCGTTCATCCCTATGGCTCAAATACGGCATCAAACCGATTGATGAAGAACCGATCTGGGGTCTTAATCACCCTCGACGATGATGTCACCCGATCACAAAAAACCGCATTTCTAAGCCAATCGAACTTAGATTTACAAACCCTGTCGATCTGTGTGGACTATAGGGCTCGACCTAAAAATTGTGGTCAATGCAGCAAATGTATGCGCACCAAAGCCATGTTTTATGCCACCAGCCCCGAAATTCCCGATATCTTTTTAGATCAGCGTTTTGAAAAAAAGTGGGATCAATCCATTCCATTAAGTTCAAAAATCAATCGTGCTTTTTTAATTGATATTTTGTCAGCAGTCGAAAAATCTTCGCAACAGCAACAATTTCCAGACTATGCAACCCTCAAAGTCAAAGTTGAAGCAGCTTCAAAAAGAGCAGCAATCAATCCTTTTTATGGGATGAAAATAAAAGATGTGCTGAGAACGATCATTAAAATCATTTTTGGCTCAAACCCACGCTAAAGCGATGCAAAAAAAAAGCACGATGTTTTCGAACATCGTGCTTTGGATGGATCTATCCATAGGTGAAATGAGGAGCTCAATCGTTTTATTACTTTCCGATACAGAAAGATCCAAAAATCTTCCCGAGTAGATCATCTGCACTGAAATCGCCCGTAATTTCACCTAAGGCATTTTGCGCCAAACGTAGAGACTCGGCTACCAACTCACCTGCATGATAAACCACCAACTGCTCACGTGCTTCTGCAAGATAGCGCTGAGTGCGCTTCATTGCGTCTAAATGACGTGTTCGAGCAATAAAGGTATCTTCTTCTGGTTGAAAGCCTGCATGCGCTGTAATCGCATCAATAAGCGCTTGGACGCCAGTTTCTTGTTTAGCCGAAACGCGAATATGTCGAAAACCGTTTAAATCGGTCATTTCCGCGGTAGATCCCGTCAAATCGCATTTGTTACCAATCAACATCAACCGCTTCGGTTCGATATGATCGGCAAAGTACGCTTGAGCCAATTGCAGTGGATCTTCGCCTTGACTTAAGTCATAGACCAAAAGTAACAAGTCAGCTTGCTCAATTTCTTTAATTGCGCGGCGAATCCCTTCTTTTTCAACAATATCACCGGTTTCACGTAAACCAGCGGTATCGGTCAAAGTAATCGGCAAACCATTGAGGCTGATTTTTTCATGTAAAACATCACGTGTCGTACCTGCAATATCCGTCACAATCGCACGTTCCACACCCGCCAAAGCATTGAGTAGAGATGACTTACCTGCATTGGGTTTACCGGCAATCACCACTTGTAAACCTTCACGTAGTAGCTGACCTTGACGAGCAGACTGCTGTACAGCATGGACCGAGCTTGCCACTTCATCCAATAAGCCCAAAATCTTACCATCCGCCAAAAAGTCGATTTCTTCTTCAGGAAAATCAATCGCTGCTTCCACATGCAAACGCAAATGGATAAGTTTTTCTAGCACCGTATTGACCTTGCTCGAAAAGGCACCTTGTAATGAACGTACCGCAGAACGTGCCGCAGCTTGTGAGGTGGCATCAATCAGGTCGGCAATCGCCTCGGCTTGCACCAAGTCCATTTTGCCATTTTCAAAGGCGCGCATTGAAAATTCGCCCGCTTTCGCAGCAATAGCACCCAATTCAAGTAACCGTGCCAATAATGCATTTTGAATAACAGGGCCGCCATGACCTTGAAGCTCCACCACATCTTCACCCGTAAAAGAGTGCGGATTTGGAAAGCAAATCACCAAACCTTCATCCATGATTTCATTCGATGCATCATAAAACTTACGGAAACCAGCAAAACGTGCTTGTGGTAAGGATTGCTGCGTTAATGCTTCTGCAATGGCATAAGATTTGGGACCAGACAGGCGAATCACGCCGACACCACCACGACCCGGCGGTGTGGCAATTGCTGCGATGGTGGTTCGGTTTAACATAAAATTCACCTAAAAAATTTTCAAACGACAGATAAAGAAAAATCCGCCTAAGATTACCATCTTAAGCGGATTTATTCAGCCCATCAGCAATGCTTAGTTTGCTGAGTCAGCCGCTTCACGTTTTAAACGGTCTTTTTCAACTGATTTGTTAATCAAACCTTGTTGAAGAATAGTAATACTGTTGTTACAGATCCAGTAAAGCACAAGGCCCGCAGGGAAGAACAACATAAATACCGTAAAGATCACTGGCATGATTTTGAAGACTTTCGCCTGCATTGGATCAGCCGGTTGTGGGTTCAAACTTTGCTGAATGAACATGGTCAAGCCCATTAATAGCGGCAAAATAAACCATGGATCCATCGCAGATAAATCTTGAATCCAACCTAACCATGGCGCATGACGTAGTTCAACAGACTCCATCAATACCCAGTACAAAGCAAGGAAGATCGGCATTTGGAGCAATAACGGAAAACAGCCCGACAATGGATTCACTTGTTCACGTTTATACAATGCCATCATTTCTTGCGAAAAGCGCATACGGTCTTCACCGAACTCTTCTTTCATGCGTTGCATTTCAGGTGCAATCACGCGCATTTTCGCCATGCCACGATAACCTTTAGCTGACAATGGCCACAAGATCAGTTTCACCAGAATCGTCAATAGAATAATTGACCACCCCCAGTTACCCACTAAACCATGGAAGAATTGTAGGCCTAAGAACAGTAATTTCGCGATTGGCCACAACCAACCGTAATCTACAGTTTGGTTTAAACCAACAGCTAAATCTTTCAATTCAGATTGAATTTTTGGACCTGAATAGAACGTTGCATCTACTTCTGCCACAGTTCCTGCAGGAACATTGATTGCAGGCGATGTGAACTGAATAATGTTCATATCATCGGTAGATTTACGTGACTCAAGTTTCGCAGCATAAGGCTGACCATTGGCTTGCGTTAATTTGATCTGTCCAGGAATCCACGCACTCACGAAGTAATGCTGAACCATTGCAACCCAACCACCAGTTGCTTCAACATTCAATTTTTCTTCATTGAAGTTAGCAAATTTAAGTTTGTTGTAATGTTCTTCAGGCGTACCCCATGCACCACCAAGGAATGTACCTAAAGTGAAAATACCTTGATCAGATTTACCTGGATCTTCAGAGTTGTCGCGTTTAAGCTGACCAAACATCTGACCTTGCCAGTTCTGAGCACTGCGGTTCACGATTTTATGATTTACAACAACAGGGTATTCACCTTCAGTGAAGTTAAAGGTTTTAATCACCTCTACACCATCTGCTGTTTTATAAACCATTGGTACTGACAAAACTTTTGCTGTTTGGCCATCTTTACCCTTCACAGCTTTTGCGTCATTCAACGTATATGAAGATTTTTCAATCTCATAGGTTGGACGTCCTTTCGGATTGCTGTCAGGGCCATTAAGACCAATTAAGCCAGACTGAGCAACATAAGTCCGTTTTGCATCGCTTTCAAGCATTACAAACGGTTCGTCGCTGTCTTTATTTTTGTCATGATTGAGTAATTCAATACGAACAATATCGCCACCCTTTGGATTAATCCAAAGATGGTAAAGGTCAGTTTGTACTGAAATTAACTGTTGACTAACAGGTGCAGTGGCATCTGTTGTTTGTTGTGTAGCAGCATTATTTGCTTGCGGCACATCAGTAGCAGCCGTAGCTGTCTGGCCATTTGGCAAATCGGCAGATACTTCATGCGTTACCACCGCAGCATTTTGCTGAGGTTTTTGTTCCGCATTTCCATAATCTTTCTGCCAAGCCAAAATGAGCAAATATGCGACAACAAACATGGCCCCTAGAATTGCAATCCTGGCCCATTGTTGCATAGGTATTACCCCAAGTGGTTAGAGTGATTTTGGTTCAATAAACGTTCACGAAAGGGTACAGCAACGTGAAGCGTTTGAGAATCTATTTGCTGAAATGAAATAAAACGAATTGCTTTTGATGGAACAGGATCATAGCCTGAACCGCCCCAAGGATGACAACGGCAAATACGCTGAACAGCTAGACACACTCCACGTACAGCACCATGTTGATGGACTGCTTCCAAAGAATATTGAGAACATGTTGGAATATAACGACAGCGTGGTCCCAATAAAGGACTAATCGCAATCTGATAGAAACGAATGAGCCAATGCAGTAAACGAACCATTGGTCATCTCTACGCTTGTGGGGAGGTAGCTATTTTTTTATGCTTATTTGCAAGGCGCTGCAATTTTTGCCAAGCAAATTGTAATTGCTGATGCAACTCTGCATTCGGTACCGCCTCTATGCCCATTTTTGGCATAACGACAATATCTAATACATTAGACTGCTGTTGATGCAGGCGAAAACTTTCGCGTGCAAGTCGTTTTACTCGATTTCTTTCATGTGCGCGGCGCACTTTTTTCTTAGCAACAACAATACCCAAACGGCTATTCGGCTGTTCGGAGATTTTTGCTAGAAATAAGAAATGGGGTTGATGCACTTTAAAAAGCGCACCATCGAACACACTTTTATAATCGGCAGCACAGTGTATTCGCACATCTGTGCTAAAGCCGTAAAGTGTTGTCATAACACCCAAGTCTTGACAGTCTTAACTGAAATTAAACAGTTAAGCTGTGACGACCTTTTGCACGACGACGCGCTAATACTTGACGGCCAGCTTTAGTAGCCATGCGAGCACGGAAACCATGAACGCGTTTACGTTTCAACTCAGAAGGTTGGAAAGTACGTTTCATATCGAAACTCCAAAAATGATCTTTCAGTAAAGGTTCGCGATTTTAGTGCTCATTGCTTGAGCTGTCAATGAAAAACACGCTTTCTTTCAAAATCTAGGCTGTGATATATCAAGATAATATAAGGATTAGAAATCAGTCAGAAAGTTTTAAATTAAAATACTCACAAACTAAATCATTGTATATGTTAATTATTTAAGTTATCTTCAAGTTTACTCACAGTTTTATCCACAATCTCAAATTTGCGAATTGGTTTTTATGAATTTAAATTTGAATTTAAACCAACCATCAAGTTATCCCCAGAATGGGTCGATCTTATAAATAAATTCAAATTTTAAAATTTAAATTTATTACTATTAGTGTTGATATTTTCTGTGGAAAACGTATTTTTAGATTTAAAAAACAAATATTTATATTGTGGATAACGATGTTTTTATAATTTTGATAGTTTGTGGATAACTTTGTGCTACAATTTATCCACAGCTTGCGGATAAACTTATCCACACGTGATTTAAATTTAAATTTAAACTCAATTTGTGTTTTTTTGATCGATTTCGACTGATTTGTTCATGACAGATGTGGATAAGATGGTTAGAATGGCTGCCCGCTTAGGCGGGGTTGAATTATTTTTTACGTACAATGGACTGAAATAGGGGTTTCACATGCTTTGGACAGACTGCTTAACTCGCTTGCGACAAGAGCTTTCAGGAAATGTCTATACAATGTGGATACGCCCACTGGTGGCAGAAGATGCAGGTGATAGTCTAAAACTCTATGCACCGAATCCATATTGGACACGCTATATTCAAGAGCACCATTTAGAACTGATTTCAATTTTAGCGGAACAGTTGTCTGAAGGTCGGGTACGTAAAGTTGAGATTTTGGTCGATTCACGACCTGGTGCAATTTTATCTGCAGCTGAGCAACCAGCAACAACCACCGCAGCATTAGAGTCAACGCCACAAGTGTCGGTACCAACACGTCCTAAAAAAGAAAAAGAAGAGACGTCTTTAAAAAATAACCGTAAGCGTCAGCTTAACCCATTGTTTACCTTTTCCTTGTTTGTTGAAGGCCGTTCCAATCAGATGGCGGCAGAAACCTGTCGTAAAGTCTTGACGCAGCCAGGTGCTTCGCAGCATAACCCGTTATTTTTATATGGACCGACTGGTTTAGGTAAAACCCATTTAATGCAAGCCGTAGGTAATGCATTATTGCAAGCGAAGCCGAATGCACGTGTGATGTACATGACGGCTGAAAGTTTTGTACAAGACTTTGTGAGCTCGCTACAGCAAGGTAAGGTCGAAGAATTTAAGAAAAACTGTCGTTCATTAGATTTGTTATTGGTGGATGATATTCATTTGTTGGCGGGTAAAGAGGCTAGCTTGGTTGAGTTCTTCTATACCTTCAACGCGTTATTGGATGAATCTAAGCAAATCATTTTAACCTCAGATCGTTATCCAAAAGAACTGACTGAGCTAGATCCACGATTGGTTTCACGTTTTTCGTGGGGCTTATCAGTAGGTGTTGAACCGCCTGATATTGAAACCCGTATTGAAATTTTACTGAAAAAAGCGGAAAGCAATGGGGTGGAACTTCCACGGAATTGTGCGCTGTTTATTGCCCAACAAGTGGTTGCCAATGTCCGTGAACTAGAAGGTGCGCTGAATAAAGTCGTAGCCATTTCTCGTTTTAAAGGCACCCCAATCGACCTTGATGTGGTCCGTGAATCATTAAAAGATGTGTTGGCGATTCGTGCGCGCACCATCAGCACGGAAAATATTCAGCGTGTGGTGAGTGAATATTTCCGTATTCCACTGAAAGAATTGGTTGGTCCAAAACGTACACGCATTTATGCACGTCCACGTCAGTTGGCTATGGGGCTAGCACGTGAGCTGACAGGGGATAGTTTCCCTGAAATTGGTATGGCTTTTGGTAATCGTGACCACAGTACTGTGATGCATGCCTGTGAAAAAGTACAAAGCCTGCGTGAAGAAGATCCAATCTTCAATGAGGACTATAAAAACTTGCAACGTCTGCTGCAAAGTTAAGTCTTTTCGTTCAAATTCTGTTCTTGCAATGCGGTATATTCTGCCGCATAGTACACTGCTAAAAAATTAATTTATTTTGTCTGTCTTCAGTTTTTAGAGGAATGTATCGTGCGTTTAAAAATCGCGAAAGAAAGCTTACTGAATGTTCTATCACATGTCGTAGGAGCGGTTGAACGTCGCCATACCTTAAATATTTTATCCAATGTAAAAGTACAGGTAACAGAGCAAGCTTTGACCATTACCGGTTCAGATCTTGAAGTTGAACTGGTTGCAAGTACACCACTTACTGAAGGTGCATGTTTACAAGCCGGGGTGACGACTGTTCCTGCGCGTAAATTGATGGATATCTGTAAATCATTGCCGTCAGCGGCATTGATTGATTTGCAAATTACTGAAGATCAACGTTGTATTTTAAAATCTGGAAACAGTCGTTTTGTATTGGGTACTTTGCCTGCAGAAGACTATCCATTATTAACCACTGAAAATACTCAAGGTACTCAAGTTGGTGTGACTCAGCGTGAGTTAAAGCGTTTATTTGAAAAAACGTCTTTTGCCATGGCGGTTCAAGATGTGCGTTTTTATTTGACGGGTACTTTGCTTGAAATTGATGAAAATCAATTGCGTGCAGTAACGACCGATGGTCACCGTTTAGCAATGTGTGAAACAGCGGCAAGCTCGAATGCAACACAAGCAATGCAAGCGATTGTTCCACGTAAAGCTGTAGGTGAATTGCAGCGTCTATTGAGTGTTGAAGACGAGCAATTGTCGTTGTTAATTGGTCGTGAATTATTAAATGTAACAATTACCATTGCCAGCCGTGATAAAGAGCAGGGTGATATTACCGTACGTTTCACCACCAAATTGATCGATGGTAAATTCCCTGACTACCGCCGTGTGATTCCACGTGGTGGTGATAAAAATGTGCGCATTGCACATGATGTATTTAAACAATCACTACAACGTGTGGCGATTTTAAGTAATGAAAAATTGCGCGGCGTATTCTTGAAGTTTGATGCGGACACTTTACAACTTCGTGCCAATAACCCTGAACAAGATGAAGCGATCGAAGATCTCGCGATTCAATATGCTGATGCACCGATGGAAATGTCATTCAATGCACAGTACTTATTGGAAGTTCTGAATGTGTTGGATGGTGATGATGTTGCAATGACCATGACAGAAGCGAACCAGTCGGTATTGGTACAAGATCCACAGCAACAAGATCAAACCTATGTTGTGATGCCAATGCGTGTTTAATTCGGACTGATGTCTCAATTATTATGCATATCACGCGTTTACATGTAGAACGTGTTCGAAATTTAAAGACGGTTGCACTCTCTGGGTTGCAGCCGTTTAATGTCTTTTATGGGCAAAATGGTTCAGGTAAAACTTCTGTATTAGAAGCAGTACATTTGCTGGCAACTGGACGTTCTTTTCGAACCCATATTCCGAAAAACTATATTCAAAATAATAGCCCTGACGCTGTCGTCTTTGCGCAGTCTGCAACAGACCGTATTGGCATGCAAAAAATGCAGTCGGGTGAGCAAGTGATTAAAGTCAATGGCGACCTTGTGGGGACACAAGGGCAGTTGGCCAAGATTTTACCGCTACAACTCATCGATCCACAAAGTACCGATATTATTGATCATGGTGCGAAGCCACGACGTCAACTTTTAGATTGGTTGATGTTCCACGTGGAACCGGAGTTTTACCATGCATGGCAATATTATGCACGCGCATTAAAACAGCGGAATAGTTTGCTGAAATCACGACGTCATTTGAGTCTGTCTGACTTAGAACCGTGGAACAAAATGCTCAGTGATTATGGTGAGATATTACATAGTCTGCGCAGTAATGTGGTGGAGCAGTGGACTCGATATTTCCAACAAGATCTCGAAGCCTTATTGCCTCATTTAACAGTAACATTAGAATATAGTGCAGGCTTTCATGCTGAAACAGGACTGCTGAATGATCTGACCAATCAGCACTTTAAAGACTGCGAACGTGGCTATACCGAGTATGGTCCGCACCGTGCAGATTTAAGGTTAAAAACCGCTATGGGGGATGCAGATGTTGTGCTCTCTCGTGGGCAAAAAAAGTTATTGATCATGGCGTTAAAACTGTCACAGATTGCAATGCTACATGCTTGTAATAAGGAAACTGTGGTATTATTAGATGATCTGACAGCAGAATTAGATTTAACCGCACAACAGCGTTTAATTGAGCGTTTAAGCCATCTTGGTAGTCAAGTTTTTATTACCACTTTAGACCATGATTCAGTGCAAAAACACTTACATGATTTATCTATTTCTTATCAATTATTCAAAGTTGAAAATGGTACGGTGCAGGCTGTTGTGCAATGAAATACCACCTTTGGATAGACCTATTTTTCACTAGGGAGAAACCATGAGTTCAGAAGATCAAGCTGCTTCTCAAACAGAACAAACCATAGAAAAAGCTTATGATTCCTCTAGCATCAAAGTATTACGTGGTCTAGACGCTGTACGTAAGCGTCCGGGCATGTATATTGGTGATACTGACGATGGTACTGGCCTACACCACATGGTGTTTGAAGTTGTCGATAACTCAATTGATGAAGCGTTGGCAGGTCATTGTGACGAAATTCAAGTCACCATTCATGAAGATGAATCTGTAAGCGTATCGGATAACGGCCGTGGTATTCCTACCGACATTCACCCAGAAGAAGGTGTTTCTGCAGCAGAAGTGATTTTGACGATTCTGCATGCGGGCGGTAAATTTGACGATAACAGCTATAAAGTTTCAGGCGGTCTACACGGTGTAGGTGTATCCGTGGTGAATGCGCTTTCAAGCAAGCTCGAATTAACCATTCATCGTGCGGGTCAAATCCACCAGCAAGAATATAAACACGGTGATTCCGTGTATCCATTAAAAGTGGTGGGTGAGACAGATCGTACAGGTACACGTGTACGTTTCTGGCCAAGTGCTGAAACCTTCAGTCAAACGATTTTTAATGTCGATATTTTGGCACGTCGTTTACGTGAATTATCGTTCCTGAATGCAGGTGTGCGGATTGTGCTACGTGATGAACGTATCAATTTAGAGCATGTATACGACTACGAAGGTGGTTTGTCTGAGTTTGTAAAATATATCAACCAAGGCAAAACCCATCTGAACGAGATCTTCCACTTTACTACTCAAGCCGATAATGGCATTGGTGTAGAAGTTGCATTGCAGTGGAACGATTCTTATCAGGAAAATGTACGTTGCTTTACCAACAACATTCCACAAAAAGATGGCGGTACGCATTTAGCGGGTTTCCGTGCTGCATTAACCCGTGGCTTAAACAGCTACATGGAAAGCGAAAACTTACTCAAAAAAGAGAAAGTGGCGGTTTCTGGTGATGATGCACGTGAAGGTTTAACTGCGATTGTTTCGGTGAAAGTGCCTGATCCAAAATTCTCTTCGCAAACCAAAGAAAAATTGGTGTCGAGCGAAGTGAAAACTGCGGTTGAGCAAGCGATGAATAAATCATTTGCTGAATATCTTTTAGAGAATCCACAAGCTGCTAAATCGATTGCAGGCAAAATTATTGATGCAGCACGTGCGCGTGATGCAGCGCGTAAAGCACGTGAAATGACTCGTCGTAAGAGTGCGCTTGATATTGCAGGCCTGCCAGGTAAATTGGCCGATTGTCAGGAAAAAGATCCTGCATTGTCTGAACTTTACTTAGTCGAAGGTGACTCTGCGGGCGGTTCAGCAAAACAGGGCCGTAACCGTAAGATGCAAGCGATTTTGCCGCTGAAAGGTAAAATCCTCAACGTGGAACGTGCACGTTTTGACAAGATGATTTCTTCACAAGAAGTGGGAACACTGATTACTGCTTTGGGTTGTGGTATTGGCCGTGAGGAATATAACCCAGATAAACTGCGTTATCACAAAATCATCATCATGACCGATGCCGACGTTGATGGTTCGCACATTCGTACGCTACTGTTGACCTTCTTCTTCCGTCAAATGCCAGAACTTGTGGAACGTGGATATATTTATATTGCACAGCCACCGTTGTATAAGCTGAAAAAAGGCAAGCAAGAACAGTACATCAAAGATAATGATGCGCTTGAGACGTACCTGATTTCAAATGCAATTGATGAGCTTGAATTACACATCAGTGCAGAAGCACCTGCCATTCGTGGTGAGGCTTTAGCGGGTGTGATTGCGGATTATCAAACCTCTCAAAAGAGCTTGCATCGTCTGACTGTACGTTATCCTGCAAGTGTGTTGGATGGTTTATTGGCAGTAGAAGGCTTTAAGTTAGATCAAGCAAATAACCAAGACTATGTGCAGACTTGGGGTGAGCAACTACGTGCCAATATTGAGAAAACTCAACCAAGCCTACGTCCTGAATTAAGCTTAGAAACTTTTGAGCATGAAGATACTGAAGGCAATAAGTCAGCGACCTATTTCCCGCGTATTACCATCTATGTTCATAATTTACCGCACCAATACTTGTTAGATTCAGGTCTATTGGGTTCAGGTGAATATGCGCGTTTACTCAAAAATTCGAAGAGTTGGTTCACATTATTGGAAGAAGGTGCTTACCTACAAAAAGGCGAGCGCAAAATTCCAGTGAGTAGCTTCCATCAGGTTTGGCAAAACATCCTACAAGACTCACGCCGTGGCATGATGATTCAGCGCTATAAAGGTTTGGGTGAGATGAATGCTGAGCAGCTTTGGGAAACCACGATGGATCCTGAGAACCGTAACATGCTGCAAGTAACGGTACAGGATGCGATTGAAGCTGATCGTATGTTCTCTTGCTTGATGGGTGATGATGTGGAACCACGTCGTGCTTTCATTGAAGAAAATGCGTTAAATGCGGATATCGATGCCTAAATTCTGATTACAGAATCATCAAAAAAGCACTCTTCGGAGTGCTTTTTTTTGTGCTATCTTAAATGAAATTGAATATTAAATCGCCAATTTGTGTTTTGTAAAATTGACTTATTCTGATGCTAAGCTCAAATCAAATTGAACTTAGCAGCTAAAAATAAGAGGTCTATATATGATGGACAATCAACTTGAACACATTCGTGACATCTGGGTAAATGCATTTTTTACCGGAAATTATACTGTTTTAGCCGAATACGAAGATGAGCACTTTAAGGTGGTTTATGAGCAAGACGGGCGTGTCGAAAGTAATTATGTCCGCTATGAACGTATTGCACATGCAGTGAAGAATGGGGTTTGGAAACCACAAAAACCAGACGTAGAATTTGAAGAATATGAGTTTAATCGTGACCAAACTGAGTGCAAAATTTTAATTGGTTTAGCCGAAACACAGCAGCAAATACAGGAAATCTGGCATTTTGATCAGACTTGGAAAATACAAGAATTACGCTTTTTAAAGGCAAAAAAAGCCCATCCTTCTGCCTTATCTTAAACATTAAAAAGTTTAAATTGATGTAGTCAGTGGAGATAAAATGCATCCATGTTACAAATGTGGATAAGTTTTGTGAATTTTCACATTTAATAGTGTTCAACATCAAAGTCATTTATAATTGTGGATAATATCATTTAAAAATATTTATCCACAAAAAAAGTGGTTCGATATTTTGAATTTAAAAAATAAAAATGAATTTAAAGCCAAGATTTGAATTTAAAAATGACTTTTGTGGATAACTATAGCAATGATTTTGATGTGAAGCATATTTTTGAATTCATTTGCAAAAGTAGGATAAAAGCTATCGCTGAATTTTTAGTTTCTTTCCGAATAGAAATGCCTTAACGATGCAATAACCAGTTGGCTAGGAACATTCGATTTTTTGAATATTTTTTAGATTTATAGTGTGATTACTATTGTGAAGTATAAATAAAAAATCGCCGTGGAACATTTAAATTTCACGGCGATTGATTTTTTGAGCTTAAGTTAGGTTTTCTTAATAATGCAAATCTAGGGCTTTGCTTTTTAAATTAAGCCTCAAAACTACTTTCCATTTCTTCTAATTCCATCATTAATTCAAGCATTTGCTCTTCGATAGATTCAAGTTTGGCTTTTAATTCTGTTTGCTCATTCATCAGTTTGAGTAAGTCATCTTTACGACCGGCTCCATATAAAGCACTGTCTGCTAATAATTCCTCGATTTCGTTTAAGCGTGGTTGAATTTTGCTGATTTGCGCTTCATTTTTTTCAATGTTTTTACGAATCGGGCGGGTCAATTCACGTTGACGTGCAGCTTCTTTACGTTGCGCTTCTTTATCGACTTTGGAAATCGTTGGTTTAGTTTCAACTTGAGATTTGATGGGAGTCGGGGCTTGTTGGCTATTTTTCATCATGTCAATCCGTGCTTGACGCAGCCAATCGGCATAAGCCACGAGGTCGCCATCAAATTCGCGACATTTCCCATGATGTACTAACAATAATTCGTCGCAAACGCTGGCAATCAATTGACGTTCATGCGAAACCAAAACCACAGCGCCTTCAAAATCTTGTAATGCCATAGTTAGGGCATGACGCATATCAAGGTCTAAATGGTTGGTCGGTTCATCTAGAATTAAAACATTGGGACGTTGCCAAACAATCAAAGCCAAAGCCAATCTTGCTCGTTCACCGCCTGAAAAGCCTTCACTTGGTGTATCCATGCGTTCGCCACTAAAACCAAAGCTGCCTAAGAATGAACGTAATGCCGCTTCACTGATTTTTTTGTCAGCGATTCGAGATAATTGCAACATAGGGCTGGCATTGCCATCTAGAGCATCCATTTGATGCTGTGCAAAATAGCCAATATTCAACAGTTCTGAGGCTTTGCGCGTCCCTTGTAATAAGGGAAGGTCACCAACCAAGGATTTAATTAAGGTTGATTTACCCGCACCATTCATTCCCAGTAAACCAATGCGACTGTTTGGGGTAATCTGTAAATTCACATTGGTGGCAATCAGTTTGTCACCATAGCCAATATCGACATGTTCCATTTGTAACAGCGGCGAGCTCATTTTGGTTGGCTCACGGAAACTAAAGGTAAATGGCGTATCGACATGCGCGGCAGAAAGTTCCTGCATACGTTCTAATTGTTTAATACGGCTTTGAGCCTGCTTAGCTTTAGTCGCTTTGGCTTTAAAACGGTCAATAAATTTTTGGAGATGCGCACGGGTTTCGAGTTGTTTTTCATAGGCTTGTTGTTGTTGTGCCAAGCGCTCAGAACGGGTGCGTTCAAAGGTTGAATAGTTACCGGTGTAAAGCGTCAGCTCTTGATTTTCAATATGTAAAATATGATCAGTCACCGCATCTAAGAAATCACGGTCATGTGAAATTAAGATCAGTGTGCCTTCATAAGCTTTTAACCAATCTTCTAACCACAAAATCGCATCTAAGTCTAAGTGGTTGGTTGGTTCATCGAGTAATAATAGGTCTGAACGGCTCATTAGGGTACGCGCAAGATTTAAACGCATACGCCAACCACCAGAAAAGCTTGAAACATTGAGCTGCGACTGATGTTCAAAGAAACCCAGACCAGCCATCAGCTGTGAGGCTTTGGATGGAGCTGTATAGCCATGGATTTCATCAAATCGGCCATATAAGTGTGCCAATGCTTCATTGTCTAATTGTTCTGGATGTTCAAGTTTATGTTGTATATCCCAATATTCTTCATCGCCTGATAGAACGAAATCAATCGCTTTCATATCTAGAGCTTTGATTTCTTGCGCCATATGCGCGACAGTCCATACCGCAGGACGAGTTAATGAACCACCATCAGATTCCATTCCACCTAAAAGCGCAGAAAAAAGAGTGGATTTACCCGCACCATTTACACCGGTTAAGCCGATTTTCCAGCCTGGATGCAATTGCATAGATGCTTTTTGAAATAAAACACGCCCACCGCGACGAATGGAAAGTTGGTCTAACTGAATCATGGAACTAACTAAACAAGAAGAATGTGGGGCTATTCTAATGGATGGCTTTGCAAAAGAAAAAACAAAGCATCGCAACCATCTGAAAAAATGTGACAGATTCCACGTATTTAGGTATATTGAACGGGCTTTAGTATTAAAAAAATATTTCAAGTTGTTGTTTTAAATGGATTAATAAAACATATTGGGAATATAAGAAATGAGAAAAGGAATTTTAATTTTATCGCTTCTTTCAGGTGTGATGTCTGCACAAAGCTATGCCAATCAGAAGGTTTGTGTGTTCGATTTACTTGGAAAAGCGGGGGAATCTTATAAGCTGATGGAAGAGTGGTCTCTGGCCAGTAAGGCATGGGGAGCACAAGTTCAACTGATTTCATATCAAGATGAATCCAAAGTCGATAAAGATTTTAAAGAAGGGAAATGTGACGCATTTTATATGACCTCGATGCGGGCACGTGCGTATAACAAATTTGCCGGTTCGATTGATGCCATTGGCGGTGTACCGAACAATACCATCGCGCAAAAAGCCATTACCTATGTCTTAGATAAACGGAACAGTAAACGACTGATTACTAATCTAGGCAAAGACAGCTATGAAGTGGCCGGGATCGGGCAAATTGGTTCAGCCTATATTTTTGTCCGTGATCGCAATATCAATAATTTAGAAAAAGCTGAAGGTAAAAAATTTGCCATTTTGCATTATGACTATGCGCAAAAAGTGATGGTCGACCGTGTCGGCGCGGTGCCAGTCATGTCGGAAATTTCCAATTTTATTCGCAAGTTTAATCAGGCTGAAGTTGAAATTGTGGCTGCGCCGGCTTATGCCTTTAAGCCACTCGAAATTTCAAAAGGCTTAGGCACTACTGGGGCGATGGTGAATTTTCCTGTGGTGAATGTCACGGCAGACCTGATTATTCGTAACAATAAATTCCCAGAAGGTTTTGCTGAACCCTCTAGGCAATGGTTCGTCAAGCAATTACCAAAAAGTTTTGCCATGGTGAAACGTATGGAAGCTGAAATTCCTGCCAAATATAAGATGAAACTCAGCAAAGATGATCAGTTGAAATATCAGAAAATATTGCGTGAAGGACGGATGGATTTAACCAAACAAGGGATCTATGACTCCACCATGATGACGGTACTAAAAAAAGCCCGTTGTACGATTGAGCGAACCAATTTTGAGTGTTCAGTGGCGGGTGAATAAGCTTTTTTCTGTGTTTCTTTGTAAATTTTGATGCAATCGCTGTAAATGTAAAAAGCCATTTTTGCAAATATAAGATGATGATTATATTTATAATTTAACTTTGAATAAAAAGTGATATGCATCACAGAAAAACAGAATATGCCAAAATGACATAAATAAATGGAGTAAATGCTCTATTTTTTTTAATTTAACTTGCTTAATATCGGCGTTGTGTAAGGACACCTCTGAACCATAAAAAGATTTGAAAGGAAAATAGAATGAAAAAAACGCTCCTATCATTGGCTACATTTGCTGCAATTGGCTTTGCTGGTTCAGCTCAGGCAGCAAAAGTAGATATCTGTGTATTTGACTTACTGGGTAAGTCAGGCGAGTCATATCAAATGGCTCAGGAATGGGCGCTTGCAGCAAAAGGCTGGGGTGCTGAAATTAACTTAATTCCGCGTCAAGATGAAGCTGTAGCCGACAATGACTTTAAAGCAGGTAAATGTGACGGCGTATTTATGACGGCGATGCGTGCTCGTCAATACAACAAATTTGCAGGCTCTATTGATGCGCTGGGTGGCGCACCGAGTAATGCGATTGCACAACGTGCGATTACCTTTGCATTAGACCAACGTAATGCTGCAAAAATGGTCAGCAATCTAGGTGGTAAGAAATACGAAGTGGCGGGTATTGCCCCATTGGGTTCAGCATTCATCTTTGTCAAAGACAAGAAAATTGATTCAATTGAAAAAGCGGCAGGTAAAAAGTTTGCGGTATTAGGCTATGACGAAGCACAAAAAATCATGGTGCAACGTGTTGGCGCTCAAGCTGTGATTTCAGATGTATCTAACTTTGTGGCGAAGTTTAATAATGGTCAGGTGGATATGGTGGGTGCGCCTGCATATGCCTACAAACCATTAGAGATCTATAAAGGTTTAGGTACCAATGGTGCGATGTTTAACTTCCCAGTTCTACAAGTGACTGCGGACTTTATTATTCGTCCTGATCAGTTCCCTGAAGGCTTTGGTCAAAAATCTCGTGATTGGTTTGTGAAACACTTACCGAAGAGTATCGCGATGATTAACCGTCTAGAAGCGGGTATTCCTGCGAAATATAAACTTAACCTAAGTGCAGAAGATAAAACCAAATATCAAAAATTACTGCGTGAAGGTCGTATGGATATGACGAAACGTGGCATTTATGATGCAGGCATGATGTCTGTATTGAAAAAGGCACGTTGTTCTGTCGATAAAGCCAATTTTGAATGTTCACTTGGCGGCGAATAAGCTGATATTTAAAGAAAAAAGTCTGGATTTATCCAGGCTTTTTTTTGCAAATTTACAGGTCATTCTCGCCATTGAGTCAGCAAAATATTCAGGTAATCTAAATTCAAATCGAGGGCTGTGAGTCAATTGAATCGAACTCGGCATGACCCAAAATTCAAAAAATGGTTAAAAACAAAAACAGTAAAAAACAAGGAAAGTCAGTATGAAACAATGGACAAAGGCATTGAGCGTTGCTGCTGCATTAATGGCGGTGAATGGCGTAGCTCAAGCGAAGCAAGTGGTGTGTGTATTTGATTTGGTTGGTAAAAATGGTGATGTTTTTACCCTGATGAAAGATTATCAATTGGCAGCAAAAAACTGGGGCGCAGACATTGAGCTCCGCGTCGGTCAAAATGAAGCAGTGATTGCGGAAGACTTTAAAGCGGGGAAATGTGATGGGATCAGTGTCACCGGTATGCGTGGCCGCCAATTCAACAATTTTACCGGTTCTTTAGATGCGATTGGTGCAATTCCAGATTTAAAATTGGCCGTGAAAATTATGCAAGGCCTTGCGAGTCCAACGTTTGCTAAGAGCATGGTCAATAGTAAATATGAAGTAGCAGGTGTGATACCTGTTGGTGATGCTTACCTTTTGGTGAATGATCGTAGTATCAATACTGTCGCTAAAGCGGCAGGTAAAAAAATTGCGGTGCTTGATTATGATGAAGCGCAGAAAATTATGGTGCAGCAGGTCGGGGCCCAAGCGGTCAGTGCCGATGTAACCAATTTCGGCGCTAAATTTAACAATGGTCAGGTGGATATTATTGGTGCACCTGCTGCGGTGTTCAAACCATTAGAATTACATAAAGGTTTAGGCAGCAAAGGCGCAATCGTCAATTATCCAATTTTACAAGTGACGGGAAATATCATTATTCGTCCAGATAAATTCCCAGCGGGGTATGGGCAAAAATCACGTGATTGGGTCAAAACACAATTACCGCGTGCATTCACGATTTTAGGCAAAATGAAGTCAGAAATTCCAGCCAAATATTGGATGGATGTTCCAACGGCAGACAAAGCTGGTTATCAAAAAATGATGCGTGAAGCGCGTATTGATTTGACTAAACGTGGTATCTACGACAAGCGAATGATGAAATTATTATGGCAATTCCGTTGTAAACAAGACCCGAAAAACTTCGAATGTGCATTACAGGAAGAAAACTATAAATAAGTTTTAAATGAATCTTGAGAAAAATACTCTGATTTAACTTTAAACTGTGAAGACTGACCATATATTGAGTATGTTATACTTGAAATATGGTCTTTTCTTTTTAAAGACACCCCAATGACTCAGAGGAATCCATCATGAATGCTCAAGCACTTGTGCTGACTGACAATGCTGCCAATAAAGTACGCCAATTGCGTGACAGTGAAGGTAATCAAGACCTCATGTTACGTGTATATGTGACTGGTGGTGGTTGTTCAGGTTTCTCATATGGATTTAATTTTGCAGAAAGCCAAAACGAAGATGATGCTGAATTTATCAATGAAGACGTGAAAATGTTGGTGGATTCACTTAGTTATCAATATTTAGTTGGTTCAACAGTCGATTATATTGAAGGTCTTGAAGGTTCTCGTTTTGTGGTACAAAACCCGAATGCGACAACCACGTGTGGATGTGGATCTTCATTCTCGATCTAATTACGATGATGAATTGAGCCATAAAAAAGCCCTCATTTTGAGGGCTTTTTTAATGTTTAAAATCGATATTAGGCTTCAAATTTAAGCGCTTCTAACAGATCTAAAATCACTGTAGTCACGTCTTGACTCAATTGATAATTATTAAAAATTTCATAAGCTGTAATGGTGACATCGGTATCACTCGGCAGCAGGCGTTGTTCTTCTTCGATGAGGTCACGGATCGGTAAAAGGGTTTGTTTGACTTGTAAATGCAAGACATCTTTAAACTCAAGATTTTCGTCTTCGAGTTCGATGAGTTGCTCATTAAAAAATGGTAAAAGTACCGCATGGAGATAAGGTTGAATTTCGGTAATATCAAAAAGTTCAATATCACGGGTTTGTTCAATCGTGCTGATGTGGTCATTCACTTCAATTAAGATATGGTAGTAACTCACATTGCTCTCCACGGAAGATGTCATTGATATAAGGGAATTATTGCATATCAACAATAACATGAAATGCTGATTTTTGTTGGTGAATCCTGCAATATCCTTATAAATTGTATGGTTTTTTATGCTCAGGGCACACTAGCGATAATACAGTAAGCTTTGGTCTGCTGGCATCAGTTTAAAGTTTTCTAATTGTTGCGCGCCCAAGATTGGGTACATTAATGCAGCAGGGTCATTGTGGTGAGATAAGCCGAGAGCATGTCCGAGTTCGTGGGCAAGGGTGAGGCGTAAATCATCTTCGGCATCAAATTGATAAATCTGAATCTGATCCCCCATAAAGACACCTTTATGAAACTCTCGTGCAGGAAAGCGCTGACTGGCTTGTATCACGCCTGCATTATATTGATCGATTTGCTGGTTATAGCTTGAGACTTGTTGATTAAATTGATCATTTTGCTGATTAAATCGATCTATTTCTTGGTCTAATTGCATCGCTTGTGCTTTGACTTGTGCAAGTTTTCTTTCAACGCGTTGCATATTGGGGCCTTGCGCATGCTCGATTCGGCTCCAACTCATACGTTCTTGCGACAGCTGTACTATTTCCGCACGGATCATGGCTTGTTTTGATCGCAGCTGTTGCTCATTCATCTCCAGACCTTTTCTCGAATTTGCTAAGTTCTCGGCATATAAATCATTACGGGCTTTATCTGCGGCTAAGGTCTTTTGGACTTGCTTATAGGCATTGTATTGTTCTTGGCGGTCATCATAAATTAGATGGATCGCCAGTTGTGCATCCGGGTCATAGATAAATAACGGTTTGAGCGTCCCTTTATGCCATATCTCTGCGGCCTCTTGGCTAAGTTGTATGACTTGTTGTTGGCTTAATCCAAAACGTGGGTCGACATCAGCAACTCGATAACGCAAACGGGTATCGAGAGGGTGTAAAAGTCGATCTGAAATTGAATTAAATTTCAGTTGAGGATGCTGCTTGGTTTGAAAGATCCACCAAGTACTCAAAAAGATGACAACAATAATTAAAATCAAACGCATAGCGTCGCAAAACTTGATTATTTTGCATTAATTTAACTGAAATTTAGCGCTATGGAAATCGAAGTTTAGATTGATAGTGAGTCGCGAAGAATGTGGCTGTTTGAAAGTTAGCGTCTTATTTGAATATCGCCTGATGCAGAAAAATCATCTGCAAAAAAAAACCGCGCTTTCGCGCGGTCTTTTTTTTATTCACTCTTTCGAGTTAACTCAAAACGACAAATTATTTTTTGTCATCTTTAACTTCAGTGAACTCAGCATCTACAACGCCGTCATCTGCTTTTTGAGCTTGACCTTCAGCGCCTTGGAAAGCGTTAGGATCAAAACCTTCAGCACCGCCTTGACCTTGTGCAGCTTCATAAGCACGTTGAGTGATCGGCATGATGATGTTTTGAAGTGCTTCAGTTTTCGCTTTGATTTCTTCTACGTCATTTTCTTTCGTAGCCGCTTCAAGCTCAGTTGATGCAGTTTCAATTGCAGTTTTTTCGTCAGCAGTGACTTGCTCGCCAAGATCTTTCACTGCTTTTTGAGCAGAAGATATCAACGCGTCAGCTTCGTTACGTGCTTTCGCTAATTCTTCAAATTTACGGTCTTCTTCAGCATTCGCTTCAGCATCTTTGATCATCGCTTCAATTTCAGCATCGCTCAAACCTGAGTTTGCTTTAATTTGAATTGATTGCTCTTTACCAGTGCTCTTGTCTTTCGCAGATACTTTCAAGATACCATCAGCGTTGATGTCGAAAGATACTTCAATTTGTGGCACACCACGTGGAGCAGGTGGGATATCGCCTAATTGGAAGTTACCCAACAATTTGTTTTGCTGCGCCATTTTACGTTCACCTTGGAACACAGAAATGTCTACAGCAGGTTGGTTGTCAGCAGCAGTTGAGAACACTTGAGATTTCTTCGCAGGAATCGTGGTGTTTTTCTCAATGATTGCTGTTAACACGCCGCCCATTGTTTCGATACCAAGTGTAAGCGGAGTTACGTCAAGAAGAAGTACGTCAGTTTTGTCACCTGAAAGTACCGCACCTTGAATTGCAGCACCCATCGCTACAGCTTCGTCAGGGTTCACGTCTTTACGTGGCTCACGACCGAAGAAGTCTTGTACTTTTTGTTGTACAAGTGGCATACGAGACTGACCACCCACCAAGATCACGTCAGAGATGTCAGAAGTCGAAAGACCCGCATCTTTAAGCGCAATACGGCAAGGCTCAATAGTACGTTCAACTAAGTCAGCAACTAAACCTTCAAGTTTTGCACGAGTTACGTTGATCACTAAGTGTTTAGGACCAGTCGCATCTGCAGTGATGTATGGAAGGTTGATTTCAGTTGCATTCGAAGAAGAAAGCTCGATTTTTGCTTTTTCAGCAGCTTCTTTTAAACGTTGAAGAGCAAGAGGATCTTGTTTCAAGTTTACGCTTTGTTCTTTCTTGAATTCTTCTACAAGGAATTCAATTAACGCGTTATCGAAGTCTTCACCACCAAGGAAAGTATCACCGTTTGTAGATAACACTTCGATTTGTTGGTCGCCATCAAGGTCAGCGATTTCAATGATTGATACGTCGAAAGTACCACCACCCAAGTCGTAAACCGCAACTTTACGGTCGCCTTCTTTTTTGTCCATACCGAACGCAAGAGCCGCAGCAGTTGGTTCGTTGATGATACGTTTAACTTCTAAACCAGCAATTTTACCAGCATCTTTAGTCGCTTGACGCTGAGCATCATTGAAGTAAGCAGGAACAGTAATAACCGCTTCAGTTACTGTTTCACCAAGGTAGTCTTCAGCTGTTTTCTTCATCTTTTTCAAGATTTCAGCAGAGATTTGTTGTGGTGCAAGTTTCTTGTCGTTTACGTCAACCCAAGCATCGCCATTGTCAGCTTTGATGATTTTGTAAGGTACAAGACCGATATCTTTTTGCACAGCTTGGTCTTGGTACTTACGACCGATCAAACGTTTGATTGCAAATAATGTGTTTTTAGGGTTAGTCACTGCTTGACGTTTAGCAGATTGACCGACAAGGATCTCGCCATCTTTATACGCAATAATAGATGGAGTTGTACGAGCGCCTTCAGCGTTGTCGATTACTTTTACTTTGTCGCCTTCAAGTACTGCTACGCAAGAGTTTGTAGTACCTAAGTCAATACCAATGATTTTCGCCATTTGGATGTTTCCTCTAAAATTCTTTTATTCCCAAACTCTTCCCTTTCTCAAAGGGAAATAAAAAGGGATTTACTTGTTATCCGATATGAGAGCCAATCAAAAATTTTCAAGTAATATTGGTTAAAATTTTTAATTCGTCTCAGAAAATTTGGGTTTATGCACCAACCATAACCATAGCTGGACGTAATAGACGACCGTTTAAGCTATAGCCTTTTTGCAATACTGTCCCGATTTCATTCGATTTGGCATTTGGATCGATGCCCACAGCTTGGTGAAGATCTGCATTGAAACCATTTGCAGTATCCACAGCAACCACACCAAATTTTTCTAAAGTGCTGAGCAATGATTTCAGTGTAAGTTCTACACCTTCAGATAAACCTGATTTTTCATCACCTGCCGCAGCGATGGCACGTTCAAGGTTATCAACTGAATCAAGCAATTGTTTTGCGAATTTTTCCAGCACAGTGTCTTTATGCTTTTCAGATTCGCGTTGAATGCGCTCTACACTTTTTTGCGCTTCATATACGGCATTTGCAGTACGTGCTTTTTCAAGTTTTAAGCTTTCTTCTAAATTGGTGATTTGTGCTTGTAAATCTTCAACTGAAACTTCAGCTTGCTCGTTTTCAGCTTGAGTTTGCTGTTCTGCTTGCTCTTGTTGAAGATCTTGAGCGTCTTGGTTTTGCTCAGTCGCCATTGATTTACTCCGTTTAAATGGGTTCTTAAACATGTTCAGTCCTTATAGCTGTGCGTTCAAACGACATCGATGCGTAACTGCCATGCGTTTTGAATTCATGATTAATAGAAGAAATCGGGGCAGGGGATAAAAATTCAAGCGAAGTCAGCGATTAAATGCAGTTTTTTATTCAAAAAAATGGTTTTTCAGCCAAATATCGACTGCAAAATTAAATTCTATGAAAATATAAATTATTGATTTGAATGTATAATCATATTTTGATCGGATTTATAGATTTTCATCATAAATTTTAACGGTTTCTCATTGTGCCTGAAAATTTGCATAATTTATCTATCGGAAGTGACCATATCCACTGGAGAGAGGGATATGGTGACTACCTCTAGATTTTAGAAACACTTTTCCATGCTGATTTCCCAAGAATCAGCATTTTTTTTTGCCTCAAAAATATTGGTTAATATTTATACATAAAAACTCTTAGTATCAGTTTTATTAAATATTTCACAAAAAATGATCAGCACAGTATTCTTTATTTCAGATTCTATCGCTGTAGTTTCCGAATTTATTTTGAATGTGTTTTTCATGGCCTGCTTCTCTCATAAGCAGGCTTTTTTTTGCATGAAATTTATAAAAACAGCAACTTAAGTAACTGAGTTGCAAGTTTTGTTGGACTTTATTGTATTCAAAAGCTGAGATCACGCTTTATTTAGAATCATTTATATTTATTTTATTAATAAAAAACAAAGCACTTGAGTTAAATAAATGATGTAAAGCCTCAAAATGAATGAAAACTGCCTGATTAATAAAACGTTTCATAAGCTGTACCGTGCCTCGTACAAAGTACAACTCAGAAGGTGGGAACTTCACAGAATTATTTTCCATTATGACTCGGGCAAAGTTGAGCTTTGCTTTTAATGATTCAATGAAGGAAATAATGAAGATGAAAAAAATTGGTTTATTCGCTGTCGCAGTTTTAGGTTTTGGTTTAGCTGCGGTAGGTTGTACTTCTCAAGAAACTGTAGAATCTCCGGAAACCGCACAAGTAACGTCTGCAACTGAAGCATCTGTTACGACAGAACAATCAGGTGCTGTGGTTCAAGCAGATCCATCAGCTCAAGGTGCTGAAGTTCAATCTGCGCCTGCACCACAACCTACAGTTCAGCAATAATATTGTTTAATGCTCTCTGACCTGTAACAACAGGCAGTCAAGAATAGACAGAAGATAGGATGCCTCTTCTGTCTATTTTCTTTTCTATTGCTTTTTTTACCTTTTCGATTTTTAGTGAGCGAAAAAAAAGCCCATCATGTAGATGAGCTTTTTACTTCTAACCGATCTGCAAAAAACATCAATTAACGGCGATTTTCCCATGCGCGACGACGTTCTTCAGCCGCTTTACGTTGTTGATCTGATGCCTTTCTTAAATCTTGAATATTTTTTTTGCGCTCTTGCTCAGTTTGTTTTCTACGATCTTGGCTGGCTTTACGGCGCTGTTCTTCTAAACGCTGACGCTCTTTGCTGACTTTTTGACGATCTTGTTCAGCACGTTTACGACGTTCCGCTTCAGAGTTTTTACGCTGTTGTTCTAGACGTTGACGTTCGAGTTCGTTTTTACGACGATCCCACTCTTGTTGATTTTTACGATTCTGTTCCCAGTTACGCTGGTCAAGTTGCTGCTTTCTACGTTCAAGCTCTAAACGATTACGTTGTTGTTGCTGACGTTCCCATGTACGGCGGTCTTGTTCATAACGACTGTCGTAACGGCGATCATAACGATTGTCATAGCGTCGATCATTATTATCATAACGGTGGTCATAACGTTGATCATAACGTCCATCGTAGTAACCATCTTCAGGGAATGCTACGCAGCCTACAGCCAAAAAAGCAGTCGCAAAAGACAGAAGGATGATCTTTTTAGCCATGGTGAGTATCCTTTATCGAGAATGGGTTAGCATAATCAACCCATAAAACTTGGGTAAATTGTCAATGACAACTCTATAAAAGAAGATTAGCTTAACTAGGTCTGTACTATGTATGTCGATGTTGAGACTTATATGTGAATATGGTCACATTTGACCTAGATCATGTAGAAAGTATGAAGAGCATAATTCGAAGGATAGAGCATGTTTGCATTGAATGAATCACTTAAAAATATGAAAGATAAAGGCCAAGGTACGGCTGCTCGGTTACTTGATCGTCTTCCTAACTTTGCCAAAGAAAGCCTCGCAAAACGTCTCGATTATCCGTTTATTTTTCCAGAATTAGATCCGCTGGTGAAATGCATGATGGCGGCTCAACTCAAGCAAGGTAAGTCAGGCTTTGTGACCGAAGACTATGTGAAGTCTCGTAAATTATTTGATTTACAGATGGAGTCGATCAAGACCAAACCGACCTTTGTGAAACAAGTGCAAGATATACGTCTACCTTTACAAAGTGCAACGCTGTTTGCGCGTCATTATCATCCTGCTCCCAATAAAAAATTACCGATGATCGTGTTCTATCATGGTGGTGGTTTTGTGGTGGGTGGTTTAGACACACATGATGAAGTTTGTCGTTTATTGGCTGTGCATGCCAAAGCACAAGTCTTAAGTATTGATTATCCTTTAACACCAGAGGCCAGCCCAGCTCAATTAATGCAAAGCTGTGAAGATGCCTTGGCTTGGACTTACCAAAATAGTCGTCAGTTTAAAATTCTTAAAAATCGAATTGCGGTGGCAGGTGATAGTGCAGGCGGCAATATTGCTACTGCGGTTGCGCAGCGCAGTGCTCAGAAAGTTTTTGCCCCACAAGCTCAGCTATTAATTTACCCAGTAGTGGATTTCAAGAGTCGCCACCCATCTTTCTATGCGTATAAAGATGGTCTGGTTCTGACTGAAAAAGATATTGATGTCGTAACGGCTCTATATGCGGAACAACATGCAGTGGCCTTGGATGA
The DNA here is from genome assembly GCF_002018365.1 of Acinetobacter amyesii. Classification (GTDB taxonomy): domain Bacteria; phylum Pseudomonadota; class Gammaproteobacteria; order Pseudomonadales; family Moraxellaceae; genus Acinetobacter; species Acinetobacter amyesii. The sequence goes on along the minus strand of NZ_MVKX01000002.1, from coordinate 309,027 downwards.
TCCATTAATTTCACCGACCTATGGAAAATTGGCAGGTATTGCACCCGCGTATATCGTGACGGCAGGGCATGACGTTTTACATGACGAAGGTGAAATTTATTCGCATAAACTCCGTCAGCAAGGGGTGAAAGTGTTTTATCAAGAATATACCGATCAAACCCATGGCTTTATCAATTTAACCTCGGTTTCGCACCGAGCTAAAAAATACGTGATCGAGATCAGTACGAAGTTCCGTAAATTTTGGGATAAACGTAGCTAATCATTCCTTTATATAAAGTAAACCCAGTGTTTCACGTGAAACACTGGGTTTTTATTTATTGAGTTATTTATCTTGGATTTTTGCAGCAGGAAATACGAGGCTAAATTCGGGGACATAAAAGCTTTGCAATAATCGTGCTTCGGCAAAATTAGGAAAAATCTCCTGCGTGTTGTGCCATTCTACCTGTTTCAGTTTAGAGAGCCGTCCACGAAACTTCGGTGAAAATTGATAACGCTTACCTTCCCACGCTTGTCTGATTTGTAACATCGCTGCTGGGATATGATGACTATTAATATAGAAAGAACGCTGTGAACGTGATTTTTTTAAACGGATCTGCATCTTTTGTTGTTCAACTTCTATAGTACAGACCACTTCATTGTCATGTTGTTGCCATTCAAACTTTGCCAACTCTTTAGGAATACCCCAGAGTTTTTGACCATGAATGACAGAGATATCTGTCGAAACATAAATCTTAGGAATCGAACTTAACCTTTTCTTACTCCATATAGGGTGATCTAAAATCAGCAATTCGTCATAAGGACCCACAGGCGAATCATGGTATCGGACCAATAACACCTGAACCACACGACCCAGAGGTGATGTCGCTAAACGGAACATCTGCGCTTGTTGGATAAAACTCGGAGAGATCCAATAATTCAAAATAAAAGCATCGCCACGCAGTTGCCAAGGTGGTAAATGTGTCAATGCAGTGTCCGACGGTATTATTTGCGTCATCATTGTTCTCGTTTTAATAATGGCAGAATAATTACTTTTTAATCATCAAAGACTAATATACAGTCAATAACAAGTACGAGATCAACCAGAAGAGTTAGCAAATGTTAAAACAGATTTTATTTACCGCAGCACTTGGCTGTGTGAGCTTAAGCAGTTTTGCTGCCAATACTATTGTCGAAATGAAAACCTCACAAGGCAATATTGAAATTGAACTATTCAATAACAAGGCACCTATCTCAGCTAAAAACTTTGAAAGCTATGCAAAAGAAAAATTTTATAACGGCACGATCTTTCATCGCGTGATTCCTGGATTTATGGTTCAGGGTGGGGGCATGGATGTCAAAATGCAGGAGAAGCCAACAAAAGCGGCTATTAAGAATGAATCGAGTAATGGCTTGAGCAATAAGCGCGGCACATTGGCAATGGCACGGATGAATCATCCTGATTCAGCAAGTAGTCAGTTCTTTATTAATGTTGCAGACAATGACTTTCTCAATAAAAGTGCAATGAATGCGGGATATGCTGTTTTTGGTAAGGTCACTAAAGGTATGGATATCGTCGATAAAATCGTAAAAGTTCCAACTGCGAACTATGGAATGCACCAAAATGTTCCTGTAAACCCAGTGGTTATACAGAGTGTGGTGATTAAATCAGCACCTGTAAAAAACTAAGCACGCAAAATAGGAAAAATATTTTACATGATATTTGTAATAAATATCATGTATTTATGTGAATAAAGTGTGTTTTTTGAACCATAATGGTGCATAAAAATAAAACACTCGTGTTCTTTGTGAGTGAAAAGCACTTGCACGTGTAAGAAATTGCCCTATAATGAGCACCATACCGACGAGATAGACGGAAACGAATGAAACGCGAAGCGTTGAGTTGTTAAGTTTATCGAAGTCCAGCTTCTAGCATTGACGAGATGTTAGAAAGATCATTAAGAGATTATGAAGAACAACTTGTGTGGATTTTTACTGATTGATTGATCGAAATTATTTTCATTGATTAATGGTAGAAATTACTCGAAGTTTATTTGAGCAAATTTTTGTCAGTAATTGATGAGCCAAGATTGGTACACTATATGTACTATTGATTTTAAACTGAAGAGTTTGATCATGGCTCAGATTGAACGCTGGCGGCAGGCTTAACACATGCAAGTCGAGCGGGAATAGGTAGCTTGCTACCGATTTCTAGCGGCGGACGGGTGAGTAATGCTTAGGAATCTGCCTATTAGTGGGGGACAACATTTCGAAAGGGATGCTAATACCGCATACGTCCTACGGGAGAAAGCAGGGGATCTTCGGACCTTGCGCTAATAGATGAGCCTAAGTCGGATTAGCTAGTTGGTGGGGTAAAGGCCTACCAAGGCGACGATCTGTAGCGGGTCTGAGAGGATGATCCGCCACACTGGGACTGAGACACGGCCCAGACTCCTACGGGAGGCAGCAGTGGGGAATATTGGACAATGGGGGGAACCCTGATCCAGCCATGCCGCGTGTGTGAAGAAGGCCTTTTGGTTGTAAAGCACTTTAAGCGAGGAGGAGGCTACTTTAGTTAATACCTAAGGATAGTGGACGTTACTCGCAGAATAAGCACCGGCTAACTCTGTGCCAGCAGCCGCGGTAATACAGAGGGTGCGAGCGTTAATCGGATTTACTGGGCGTAAAGCGTGCGTAGGCGGCTTTTTAAGTCGGATGTGAAATCCCCGAGCTTAACTTGGGAATTGCATTCGATACTGGGAAGCTAGAGTATGGGAGAGGATGGTAGAATTCCAGGTGTAGCGGTGAAATGCGTAGAGATCTGGAGGAATACCGATGGCGAAGGCAGCCATCTGGCCTAATACTGACGCTGAGGCACGAAAGCATGGGGAGCAAACAGGATTAGATACCCTGGTAGTCCATGCCGTAAACGATGTCTACTAGCCGTTGGGGCCTTTGAGGCTTTAGTGGCGCAGCTAACGCGATAAGTAGACCGCCTGGGGAGTACGGTCGCAAGACTAAAACTCAAATGAATTGACGGGGGCCCGCACAAGCGGTGGAGCATGTGGTTTAATTCGATGCAACGCGAAGAACCTTACCTGGTCTTGACATAGTAAGAACTTTCCAGAGATGGATTGGTGCCTTCGGGAACTTACATACAGGTGCTGCATGGCTGTCGTCAGCTCGTGTCGTGAGATGTTGGGTTAAGTCCCGCAACGAGCGCAACCCTTTTCCTTATTTGCCAGCGGGTTAAGCCGGGAACTTTAAGGATACTGCCAGTGACAAACTGGAGGAAGGCGGGGACGACGTCAAGTCATCATGGCCCTTACGACCAGGGCTACACACGTGCTACAATGGTCGGTACAAAGGGTTGCTACTCCGCGAGGAGATGCTAATCTCAAAAAGCCGATCGTAGTCCGGATTGGAGTCTGCAACTCGACTCCATGAAGTCGGAATCGCTAGTAATCGCGGATCAGAATGCCGCGGTGAATACGTTCCCGGGCCTTGTACACACCGCCCGTCACACCATGGGAGTTTGTTGCACCAGAAGTAGGTAGTCTAACCGTAAGGAGGACGCTTACCACGGTGTGGCCGATGACTGGGGTGAAGTCGTAACAAGGTAGCCGTAGGGGAACCTGCGGCTGGATCACCTCCTTAACGAAAGATTGACGATTGGTAAGAATCCACAACAAGTTGTTCTTCATGACGATGTATCTGAGGGTCTGTAGCTCAGTTGGTTAGAGCACACGCTTGATAAGCGTGGGGTCACAAGTTCAAGTCTTGTCAGACCCACCACTACTGACGAAGTACGGAAAATCAGAAACATTGACTTATTGATAAGCTGGGGACTTAGCTTAGTTGGTAGAGCGCCTGCTTTGCACGCAGGAGGTCAGGAGTTCGACTCTCCTAGTCTCCACCATACATCGCAAAGCGATGTATAAAAGACAAGTTAATAAATGAACAGTCAGTTGGCTGTTAGTTTAGTCTTTAAGCGATCAAGTGCTTAGGTTATAGAGCTTAGCAACAAAGTGGCGTATGATTCGCTTCATTGTTATTAAGCTCTGTGATTTATCACAGTTTCCTGACCTGACGAAGGCTGGAAAAATCATTAACAGAATATATTTGAGTTGAAATAATTTGTTCATACTCGTTTGATTTAACCTAACAAGCAATTGTGAAAGTTGAATGAAATGAGTTACTAGCGAAATTAACTGAATCAAGCGTTTTGGTATATGAATCTAATTGAAGCTGTACAGTGATTAAGTTCACGAAGCTCTAAACTGTAATGTTGGTTGATCTACTTGTAGGATCAAACGACTGTTTGGGGTTGTATAGTCAAGTAATTAAGTGCATGTGGTGGATGCCTTGGCAGTCAGAGGCGATGAAAGACGTAATAGCCTGCGATAAGCTCCGGGGAGGCGGCAAATATCCTGTGATCCGGAGATTTCTGAATGGGGGAACCCACCCGCTATAAGGCGGGTATCATAAACTGAATACATAGGTTTATGAGGCGAACGAGGGGAAGTGAAACATCTCAGTACCCTTAGGAAAAGAAATCAATTGAGATTCCCTCAGTAGCGGCGAGCGAACGGGGAAAAGCCCATTAAGTTATCTAAGCTTTAGTGGAACGCTCTGGGAAGTGCGACCATAGTAGGTGATAGTCCTGTACGCGAAAGGGCTTAGATAATGATGTCGAGTAGGGCGAGGCACGTGAAACCTTGTCTGAATATGGGGGGACCATCCTCCAAGGCTAAATACTCCTGACTGACCGATAGTGAACCAGTACCGTGAGGGAAAGGCGAAAAGAACCCCTGTGAGGGGAGTGAAATAGATCCTGAAACCGCATGCATACAAGCAGTGGGAGCATCTTCGTGATGTGACTGCGTACCTTTTGTATAATGGGTCAGCGACTTACATTCAGTAGCAAGGTTAACCGATTAGGGGAGCCGTAGAGAAATCGAGTCTTAATAGGGCGTTTAGTTGCTGGGTGTAGACCCGAAACCGGGTGATCTATCCATGAGCAGGTTGAAGGTTGGGTAACACTAACTGGAGGACCGAACCCACTGTCGTTGAAAAGCCAGGGGATGACTTGTGGATAGGGGTGAAAGGCTAATCAAACTCGGTGATAGCTGGTTCTCCCCGAAAGCTATTTAGGTAGCGCCTCGGACGAATACCATTGGGGGTAGAGCACTGTTTCGGCTAGGGGGTCATCCCGACTTACCAAACCGATGCAAACTCCGAATACCAATGAGTACTATCCGGGAGACAGACTGCGGGTGCTAACGTCCGTAGTCAAGAGGAAAACAATCCAGACCGCCAGCTAAGGCCCCTAAATTATAGTTAAGTGGGAAACGATGTGGGAAGGCATAGACAGCTAGGAGGTTGGCTTAGAAGCAGCCACCCTTTAAAGAAAGCGTAATAGCTCACTAGTCGAGTCGGCCTGCGCGGAAGATGTAACGGGGCTAAAACTATATGCCGAAGCTGCGGATTTGCAATTTATTGCAAGTGGTAGGGGAGCGTTCTGTAAGCCGATGAAGGTGGATTGAGAAGTCTGCTGGAGGTATCAGAAGTGCGAATGCTGACGTGAGTAACGACAAAACGGGTGAAAAACCCGTTCGCTGAAAGACCAAGGGTTCCAGTCCAACGTTAATCGGGGCTGGGTGAGTCGACCCCTAAGGCGAGGCCGAGAGGCGTAGTCGATGGGAAATTGGTTAATATTCCAATACTTCAGTGTAATGCGATGAGAGGACGGAGAAGGTTAAGTCAGCCTGGCGTTGGTTGTCCAGGTGAAAGGAAGTAGGCATGTATCTTAGGCAAATCCGGGGTACTTTATGCTGAGATCTGACAGCAAGCTGTACTTGTACAGTGAAGTGGCTGATACCATACTTCCAGGAAAAGTCTCTAAGCTTCAGTTACACTGGAATCGTACCCGAAACCGACACAGGTGGTCAGGTCGAGTAGACCAAAGCGCTTGAGAGAACTCTGCTGAAGGAACTAGGCAAAATGGTACCGTAACTTCGGGAGAAGGTACGCTGCTTTTGGTGATGGAATTTACTTCCTGAGCTGAGAGCAGCCACAGAAACCAGGCCCCTGCAACTGTTTATTAAAAACATAGCACTCTGCAAACACGAAAGTGGACGTATAGGGTGTGATGCCTGCCCGGTGCTGGAAGGTTAATTGATGGGGTTAGCGTAAGCGAAGCTCTTGATCGAAGCCCCAGTAAACGGCGGCCGTAACTATAACGGTCCTAAGGTAGCGAAATTCCTTGTCGGGTAAGTTCCGACCTGCACGAATGGCATAATGATGGGGGCGCTGTCTCCAGCAGAGGCTCAGTGAAATCGAAATCGCCGTGAAGATGCGGTGTACCCGCGGCTAGACGGAAAGACCCCGTGAACCTTTACTGCAGCTTGACATTGAACTTTGATCTTACTTGTGTAGGATAGGTGGGAGGCTTTGAAACCGAGACGCTAGTTTCGGTGGAGCCAATCTTGAAATACCACCCTGGTAATATTGAGGTTCTAACTCTGTCCCGTTATCCGGGACGAGGACCATGTCTGGTGGGTAGTTTGACTGGGGCGGTCTCCTCCTAAAGAGTAACGGAGGAGTACGAAGGTGCGCTCAGCGTGGTCGGAAATCACGCGTAGAGTATAAAGGCAAAAGCGCGCTTAACTGCGAGACCCACAAGTCGAGCAGGTACGAAAGTAGGTCTTAGTGATCCGGTGGTTCTGTATGGAAGGGCCATCGCTCAACGGATAAAAGGTACTCTGGGGATAACAGGCTGATACCGCCCAAGAGTTCATATCGACGGCGGTGTTTGGCACCTCGATGTCGGCTCATCTCATCCTGGGGCTGAAGCAGGTCCCAAGGGTATGGCTGTTCGCCATTTAAAGAGGTACGCGAGCTGGGTTTAGAACGTCGTGAGACAGTTCGGTCCCTATCTACCGTGGGCGCTGGAAATTTGAGAGGATCTGCTCCTAGTACGAGAGGACCAGAGTGGACGAACCTCTGGTGTACCGGTTGTGACGCCAGTCGCATCGCCGGGTAGCTATGTTCGGAAGGGATAACCGCTGAAAGCATCTAAGCGGGAAGCCTACCTCAAGATAAGATTTCCCTTGGACTTTATGTCCACTAAAGAGCCGTTGAAGACTACGACGTTGATAGGTTGGATGTGGAAGTGCGGTGACGCATGAAGCTGACCAATACTAATTGCTCGTGAGGCTTGACTATACAACACCCAAACAGTTGTATGTAAAGCATCAATTGATTCACATATAATCAATCAAACTTGATTTAGTTGAAAAGCTAGATACAATGAACACCTTAAATTAACTCAAGTACTTCTGTTAATAACTCATTTGGTAGAAAACTTAGCAATACGTAAGACTAAGCAAGTATCCATAACAGTTGTGCTGGCGACAATAGCAAGAGTGAACCACCTGATCCCTTCCCGAACTCAGAAGTGAAACCTCTTAGCGCTGATGGTAGTGTGGGGTTACCCATGTGAGAGTAAGTCATCGCCAGCTCATTATTCGAAACACCCCCTGATATCTCAGGGGGTGTTTTTTTATGTGGAGAAAAGGGAAAGAAACGAGGGCAAGGAGAATGGGGGAGAAAATAAAGAATTCTTCATTCATTTTTATGTGATTTTTAAATTAAAGGCTGAAAGGCGTATACTATCCGTGTCATTGATGGAAAGCTCATGTCTAATTTAGCCTCAATTTCTCCTTATATTGAATATGGCACACGACCATTTCTTGCCATTTTATTTTCTTTATTTTTAGCAGGCTTCGCAATCTTTTCATCGTTGTATTGTGTACAACCGATGATGCCCATTTTTGCGGATTTCTTTCATGTCAGTCCGACACATAGCAGTTTTCCTTTATCTTTTTCTACTAGTGCTTTAGCGATAGGGCTACTTTTCACCGGTTTGATTTCAGATCGATTTGGACGCAAGCCTGTGATGGTCACCGCTTTATTTTTGGCGGCGTCACTTTCAATTATCAGTTCCATATTTCCACTTTGGGAAATATTTTTGCTGAATCGGGTGCTGATCGGATTAAGTGTTAGCGGTGTTGCTGCTGTTGCAATGACTTATATTGGAGAGGAAATTGCGCAAAAAGATATAGGCTTTGCAATGGGCCTGTATATTTCAGGTACTGCAATTGGCGGAATGGGTGGGCGTCTCATTGCTGGGGTATTGATTGATTATATTAGTTGGCAAAATGCCATGATGATTATCGGTATCATTAATCTCTGTATAGCCACAGCGTTCTTTTTATTACTTCCGGCATCTCAACATTTTCAAGCTTATCCCATTCGTTTCAACCGATTTTATGAATCTTTCGTTAAAAATTTAGCAGATCCAAAGCTGAGAATTTTATTCCTTCAAGGCTTTATCCTCATGGGATGTTTTGTCTCTATATTTAACTATATGAGCTACCACCTATTAGAAGAACCTTATCAACTTTCTCAAACATGGATTGGACTAATCTCCATAACATATTTGGCAGGAATATATAGTTCACCTCGGGCTGCAAGTTGGGGGAAACGCTTTGGCCGGGCAAAAGTTTTACCTTCGATGCTGATCATGATGTTGTTGGGGCTGTTGATCATGCTCATTCCGGCATTTTGGTCAGTCATTTTGGGGCTGATTGTATTCACTTTCGCTTTTTTTGCAGCGCATTCCACGGCAAGTAGTTGGGTTTCGGTTCAATCCCTGCAGTACCGTGCCGTAGGTTCATCTCTATATTTATTTTGCTACTACTTAGGTTCTAGTATCTTGGGTAGTAGTAGTGGTTTGGTTTGGGAAATGTCTGGTTGGATAGGGTTGACGAGCTTTATTGCTGTTATCTTGATGATCGGTTTCTTATTAGCAATAAAATTGAATAAATTAAAATAGAAATATGTGAATAAGCTATTATTTAATATTCGTTTTACATCTATTTTTTAATATAAATAACACTATAAAAATGGCGGAATTTACTATTTTTATGATTATACAACTTTGGTCTAATATTTATTTTAAAAGGTGCCTCATAATAATGAAACGCATCACAATATAATAAATAAAATATTTTTGGTTATCATTTTTAAAATTTAATATATTTTTAAGTCATTGATATTTATAATCTATATGTATTTGCTGAATGTTTTTGCTTTTTATCTGTGGTTAGAATTATATATAGATCATCATTGGTTTTAAACTGAAGGTGATTATGAAAAATATAACTATTTTAATGATGGCTTTAGTTTTTATCTTAATTTCAGCTTGTGCAAGTACCACCAATTTAGGGACAGCAGGAGCAGAGCGTAAACAGTTTTTTATCGTTCCTCAAAAGTTATTAACTAAACAGGCAGATAGAACGTATCAACAATTTATTCATCAAGCGAAAGACAAGCAACTTTTGATCATAGATCCGAAATTGGATCAAGTTTTAAATAAACTTAAGCAAAATGCGGAGTTTTACCGCCATGGTTCGAGTCAATGGGATTGGCAAGTCAGTGGGAATCTCAATAAAGATTTAAATGCACATGGTTTCCCGAGTGGGAAAATTGTCATTAACACGGGCTTGTATTGGAGTTTAAAGCTGACTGAAGATGAATTGGCATTTGTGATGGCGCATGAAATGGCACATGCATTGCGTGATCATCATCGTGAGAAGATTTCCTTGCTGTTTGCTAGTCAGGTGGCGATGATTTCTTCAACTGCGGGTATCGGCGCGCTTGCTACTGCGGCAAGTAGTGTGACTGGGCAAGCGGTTTTTCTGCCTAAAGTTTCAAAATTTGAACTAGAAGCTGATGTTCTCGCACTTGATCTGATGTCGAAAGCGGGCTTTGATCCAAATGCAGCATTGAGTTTTTGGCAAAAATATCAGCAGGAAACGACACGCCGTCAAATGCTTGATGTAAAACCATTAATGACACAAGATAGTATCGATAAGCGTAAGATTTATATTGAAAAATATTTACCTGAAATGCACATTCAATTTCAACAGGCGCAGGCTGTGATGTTGAATAAAAATGCGATAACTCATGGCACATTCTAGATTGATTTTAGGCTGAAGCAATGTTGTTCATGAACTATTTAAATCTGGTTTTTAGATGCTGCAATAGCCTGTTAAATCTGATGACTATATAAAACAATTCAATGATTCTGTAGCTGTTGTATAAATTATAATCAAGCATGATGAATGGAATTCATGGTAAAATGATCGGCTTTCATCTTCTTTGATCTTTTTTCAGATCATTCCATCTGCCAGCCGAGAATTGCTAGCCATGTCTACTGCTTATACTATGCAGACTGCGCCAAAAGCGTTGTTTGATTACGACAAATATTGGGCGTCTTGTTTTGACCCTGCGCCATTTTTGCCGATGTCACGCGAAGAGATGGATCAACTCGGTTGGGATAGCTGCGACTTTATTTTGGTTTGTGGTGATGCGTATATCGATCATCCATCATTCTGCTCAGGCATCATCGGCCGTACCCTTGAAGCACAAGGTTTCCGTGTCGGGATTATTGCTCAGCCAGACTGGACCAATGTAGAAGCATTCCGTGTATTGGGTAAACCAAATATTGCTTGGGGTGTGACTGCAGGGAATATGGATTCGATGATCAACCGTTATACGGCTGACCGTAAAATCCGTTCGGATGATGCGTATTCTCCAGATAATCAGCCAAATAAACGACCAGACCGCGCAGCAACGGTATATTGCCAGCGTGTGCGTGAAGCTTATCCAGATGTGCCTGTATTATTGGGCGGTATTGAAGCCTCGCTGCGTCGTATTGCGCATTATGATTATTGGTCAGACAAAGTCCGCCGTTCAGTATTGATGGACTCGAAAGCCGACCTGTTGATGTATGGCAATGGTGAACGTTCAATCACGGAAATCATGCATCGTTTGGCCCGCGGTGAAAAAATCCAAGAGATCACGGATGTCCGCGGTACCGCATTTATTGTGAATAAAAATAACCGAGCTTCAAAAGCAAAGTTTGTTGAAATCGCATCGAATGATGTCGATGCGATTGGCCGTGTCGATCCGATCATTAACCCTTATGTGATGACCGAAGACCTTGAAGGCTGTGAAATCGAAAAAGGCAAAGACAGCGTTACGCAATATCAAGGCTTCCAAAAAGAAGCGGTAGCAAATCCGATTGTTCGTGAAGGTGATAACTTAGACGCCGATACGCAAATCGTGCAGCTGCAGCCTGCATCAAAAGCCATTAAGCATAAATTGCCGCCGCGTGAATTGGCGGTGATTCGTTTACCTGCCTATGAAGATGTGGCGAATGATCCTGTGCTGTATGCACATGCCAACCGTATTTTGCATTTGGAAACCAATCCGGGCAATGCGCGCGCGATGGTGCAAAAGCATGGTGAACGTGATGTTTGGCTGAATGCACCGCCGATTCCATTGACTACAGAAGAAATGGATTATGTGTTTGACTTGCCGTATGCGCGTCTGCCGCATCCAGCGTATGGTGAAGCGCGTTTTCCTGCCTTTGACATGATTAAGTTCTCTGTGAACATTATGCGCGGCTGTTTTGGCGGCTGTACCTTCTGCTCAATTACAGAGCATGAAGGGCGTATCATCCAAAACCGTTCTGAAGAATCGATTTTGCGTGAAGTTGAAAAAATTCGAGATACTGCACCGGGCTTTACTGGGATCATTTCTGACTTAGGCGGCCCAACGGCCAATATGTACCGTTTGGCATGTAAAGATCCTGAAATTGAAAAGAACTGCCGTAAGCCTTCGTGTGTATTCCCGGGTGTATGTCAAAACTTGCACACAGATCATGCGCCTTTAACCCAGTTATACCGTAAAGCGCGTTCATTGCCGGGGATTAAAAAGATTCTGATCGGTTCTGGTTTACGCTATGACCTTGCAGTGTTAAACCCAGAATATGTCAAAGAATTGGTGACACATCATGTCGGCGGTTACCTGAAAATTGCACCTGAACATACCGAAAAAGGTCCATTATCGAAGATGATGAAGCCGGGGATCGGGACATATGACCGTTTCAAACAAATGTTTGATCGTTTCAGTAAGGAAGCAGGGAAAGAGCAGTATCTCATTCCTTACTTTATTGCAGCGCATCCGGGTACGACTGACTATGACATGATGAACTTGGCAATTTGGCTGAAGAAGAATGGGTTCCGTGCCGATCAGGTGCAAACCTTCTATCCATCACCAATGGCGACCGCAACAACCATGTACTACACCGGTAAAAACCCGCTGGCTAAAGTGGCGCGTTATACCGAAAATGTCGATATCGTGAAAGGTGAAAAACGCCGCCGTTTACATAAAGCCTTCTTGCGTTACCATGATCCAAACAACTGGCCGTTGCTACGTGAAGCGCTCAAAGAAATGGGGCGCCAGGATCTGATCGGGAACTCAAAACAGCATTTGATTCCGACGTATCAGCCTGCTGGCAGTGCTGAGGGTCAATACCAATCTGCACGTAAAAAGAACTCAAGCATTGCGGGTGATTCACAAAAACGTACAGGCGAACAAGGTAATCGGACTAAGGCTGCTCAATCGCGTCCTTCAAATACCAAGAAACGTCCTGAGCGCGGTCAAATCTTGACGCAGCATACTGGTCTGCCGCCGCGTGAAACGGGTGATGCGAAAAAACCTTTTGGTGGTCCGAAACCCAAAGGAAAATCGAAGCCTAAATCACGTGCTTAAAATGGTTAAATAAAAAAAGACACTTCGGTGTCTTTTTTTATGGCTGATATGCTCGGCAGCATCAGACAGTTTGCATTTTTATATGTTGTTACAAGCTCAATGCCATATGTGCGTCGGTTATCTCAATGAAATACGAGCAAAATTTGACAGCTTATCGGAATTGTCAGACAGTGAGAGGAAATGCACTTGCTGTCGTTTTAGCGAATGATCTAAAGTATCCATATATAGCAATGGATGCTATTACTCTGAACGAAGTGGCATGTGATGTTTGACGCTTTAAGTTTGCAACTTTTTGTCAGTTTAAATACGTATTGTGTGAAAGTTAGAGTTATTTTTTTTAATAGGAAATTAAAAAAATAATACTGGTTGTATACTTCGTCTTCATAAGAAGTATGTCAAAAACCAAAAATATAAGAAATATAAAGGATTATGAGATGACTATATACATAGTAATAGGGAGTATTTTACTCTTCTGTGTGCTCATAATGGCTTGGAAAAGTTTAGAAGGTGATTCTAAGCAACAAGATAGCGCATTGAAACAACGTGCTATTTTCAACATTAATGAGCAATTAACCTACACGCGTTTAAAAGAAATTTTGCCTAAGCATACGATCCTTGCGCATGTATCTTTTGATGCACTGTTGACCACGAAATATTATCGTACGCGGAACAAGTATCGAAATATGGTGGCGGACTTTGTCGTCTTAGATGAACAGCATCAGATCTTGGCGATCGTCGCTTTAGATGATCCGATGGTGCTAAAACGGATGCAGCAGTCGCAATATCAAGATGCATTGCTCGCTTTGGCAGGCTATCGGGTCATTCGTTATGATGATGTGCCTGAGTACGTTCAATTACGCGAAGATTTCTTAAATGAGCAGCGTGTACAAGCGCCATTTGTACCGGTTAATGATTTGAAAAAATATCATTTATATTCAGATTTGGAACGTAAAAAGATCAAAATTATTGGATCTTAAGGATTCAAAGAGCCAAGTCTTTCTAAAAAAAAGCATGTCTTCAGACATGCTTTTTTTTAATGATTATTCAGGCTTAACGGCTACGACGGTTAATTCTACCAGGACTCGAGGGTCGTATAATTTTGCTTCGATACAAGTTCTGGGTAATGCTTCAATGTCTGACACCCACGTATCCCATACTTCATTAAATGCTGCATAATCCTGTTCAATATCTTTAAGATAAATGGTCACTGACATAATGTGGCTTTTATCTGTACCGGCATCTGCAAGAAATTGATCAATGATCTCAAATGTTTGCTGTGTTTGTCCTTTGATGTCTAAATCAAGGTCTGTTGCCAATTGACCTGCCAAATGGATCAATTGACCTGAAATAGCGATTTCGGAGAAGCGTTTTGAAACATGCAGGCGTTGGATGGTCATGCGAAATATCCTGAAAGCAAAAAGGTCACTTAATCTTGAGTTTTAGGCATTGTAGCTGCAACCAAAGCCGTCAATAAACAGCCCACAGCAAGGTAGATTGCCACATAATGCCATGAACCATCACCCCAAATCACCAAAGCTGCTGCAATCATTGGGGTAAAGCCACCACCGATAATGCTGGCCACTTGATAGCCGACACCTGCACCACTATAGCGATAGGCGGTACCAAACAGGGAGGTGAAAATCGGTTGGTGTACACTCACTACCATATCATGAGCAATATTGGCAAGGAAAATCGCACCGACAATAATTAGCCAAGTATTTTGTGCATCAAGGGCCATGAAGAAGGGAAAAGCTGAAAGCGCACCAATCAATCCACCCAGCACGCACATTTTACGATGATCAAATCGATCTGCTAGCCACGCAAAGAGGGGAATGCTGAAGCAGCTAATTGCACCAACCATTAAGGTGATATTGAGGAAGAACTGTTTGTCCATGCCCAATTGAGCGGTGGAATAATTCAGTGCAAAGTTCGTCACCAAATACATGGTGAGTAACTCGGTCAGGCGCAGCGCAATAATGTAGAAAAAGGCTTTGGGGTGTTGGCTAATTGCTTGCAGAATCGGTAATTTTTGCGGCGTTTGTTGAGCTTTGACCACATGGTCGACGAATTCTTGAGATTCGTCTTGATCACGTCGAATCCACATCGCGATAGCCAGCAAGATAATACTGGCAATAAAGGGAATTCGCCATGCCCAATCAGCAAAAGCATCTTCGCCCAAAGTGGCAATAATCAAAGACACAGCGCCTGTTGCAAGAACAAGTCCGACGCCATAGCCAATTTGTACACCACTGCTGTAAAAGGCTTTTTTGCCTTTCGGGGCATTTTCTACAGCCATCAGGGCAGCGCCGCCCCATTCTCCACCAACCGCAAAACCCTGTATTGCTCGAAGTGTCACGAGCAGGATCGGGGCCCACCAACCGATGGCCGCAAAATTGGGTAATAAACCAATGCCGACCGTCGAAATACCCATCAGGATGACGGTGAGCACCAACATTTTCTTACGACCCAGCTTGTCACCAAAATGTCCAAACACAATGCCGCCTAAGGGGCGGAACAAGAAGCCAACGCCAAAGGTCGCCAAGGCAGCAAGTGTGCCCATATTGTTGCCAATACTGGGGAAAAACTGATCTTTGAAAATGAGTGCGGCAACAATGCCATAAAGTAAAAAATCGTACCAATCGACTACGGCACCAATGAAGCTACTTAATGCGGCTTTACGAGCGCGTTGTTCTTGATTTTGTGAAATTTTTTGAGGATTTGCAGCAGTTTTTGCAGAAGGCATACAGCGGGGTATTCCATGATTGACAACAGAGTTGCCCTGTAATATTCGGATTTGATCGTCACGCCAATCACAGGACAGCATGCTGAAAGTAAAGGTGATTTTCAGCATCTCAGCGCATACACGGATAATGTAGTGCGCTGATAGAGTACTCTAATTTTAGGCTTTGTGAATAGCAAATTGCTTTAATTTTGTTCTTCTGCCTAAATCTTAAGCAAATACGATCTTCTTGAAGTTTTTAGAGCAGCGAAAGTTGTGTTTCTTGGTTTTGCGCACTTAATTGATAGACCCCTACGCCAATCAGACGAAATTGATCGTCCTCGGAAATATGCATTTCATGCAGTAATTGCTGCAACACCTGCGCAAGGTCTTCACGCTGATTCAGCGATGTTTTAAAACTCTTACTGTGCTGTAGCACTTGGAAATTCTTCAGTTTTAATTTGGCCGATACACCACGTGCGCTTAACTGCTTTTTTTCTAAACTAGACCAAACTTGGTCAATCAGTTTGGGCCAATAGGGCTGACATTGGCTCAGGGTGAGATCGTCATCAAAAGTGGTTTCTTTGGAGATCTGTTGACGCTCGCGGCTAGATTGGACCGGTCGCTCATCAATCCCTTGTGCATACAGATAGAGTTGTCGTCCATATTTACCGAAATGATGAATCAGAACGGCTTCATCTATTTGTTGTAAATCACCTAATGTATTGAGTTGCATGGCTTTTAATTTTTCTTGAGTCACTTTTCCCACACCAGGAATTTTTTTCAGTGCCAAGTCATGGATGAAATGCAGAACTTGTGATGGTTTGATAATACAAATGCCATTGGGTTTGTTCCAATCAGAAGCGACTTTAGCCAAAAATTTATTGGGCGCGACACCTGCGGAGGCAGTTAAACCAGTGCTTTGTAAAATCTCTGCCTGAATTCGCATAGCGACTTCGGTGGCGCTCGGAATGTGTTGTAAATTTTCTGTGACGTCCAAATAAGCTTCGTCTAAAGATAGCGGCTCAATCAGCGACGTATAGCGTTGAAAAATGGCATGAATTTGCGCCGAAACAGCACGATATTTTTCAAAATTAGGTTCGATCACCACGACTTGTGGACAGAGTTTACGGGCCTGTGCCATCGACATTGCAGAACGTAAACCAAATTCACGTGCAGGATAGGACGCGGCACAGATGACTGCACGAGGGTGATGTGAAGACACAACAACAGGAAGCTGCTTGAGTTCTGGACGTTCCCGCAGCTCTACTGATGCAAAAAATGCATCCATGTCGATATGTATGATTTTCCTCATGCCTAGTTAGATCAGTGCCTAAAATTTGAATGTCAGTATCGCACAGTCAATCCAACGCTTTCCTCAATTTTTTAACTCAAACGACACAGGTTGACTGAGTAAAACGACCTCGGTGTTTTGAGCTGATGCTGACTGTATCAATAGATTTAGGCTTTGAGGGGTGGCATCGGCAAAGCGGGGCAAAAATTCGAGCTCTGGATTCAGTGGTTTGAAAAAATTATCCCAATGAATTGGAATCACGGTGCTGGGTTGAAGAGTCGCTAAGGTTTCTTTGAAATATTGCTGTTGAAACGCTGCCGTTTGCTTGGAAAGCTGAGCGATGCCTAAAAATAAAGTATCGACTTTTAGTTTTTGCAACTGTTTGGGCACAGCACCCGTACTGGCTTTGACTAAACTGTAATGCGGCCCATGTTGGATGAGATAGTCATATGATCCACCTTCTTTAAACGCACTAAAATGTGCAGGGAGTTGCAGTGGCTGCGAAATTTCTTCTCCCAAATCATCATTAACGGCCGTTGGCGGAGTATGCTGCGAGGGGATGGCAGTAATGGTGAATTTACCGATTTGCATCGGTTGCCAAGCTTGAACTTCGTGTAATTGTGATTCAGTGATTGGCATTGCCCGTGCGATATTTAAGGTGCTTTTAGAGCCGACAATCATGGCCTTGGGGAGCTGGTGGGCCAACATTGGAATATCGAGCGCATGATCATAATGTGAATGAGTCACGAAAATAGCACGTGTACGTTTTAAGTCGTATTGGTCGATATAGCTTTCTAATAAAGGCTGATTACTTTGAATCTGAGTGAATATGGTCTGACTGAGCGATGGACGACTAAAGAAGCCATCGATGAGGATTTGCTCTTGACCATCGTCAAACAGTAAGGTCGAAACGCCAAAGAACTTTACGTGATAGGGCGCCGCTGAGTGAGTATCTGTAGTGCTTTGTGCGGGATGTTGATAATGCCACGTTTTAAACGCTGCCAAGGTCCCTGAAGGTTGGATCAAATAAGCCAATATCCCGATGGCGAGGATCATAAAGACTGAAAATATAATAAGAAAAGTTTTTAAAATACGCATCCTGCGACTCAGTTTTCATGGATTATTTGCTTCGATGTTGTCCTGAGTCGGTGAATAAATCAACGGGGTTTGAGCGGGGAAACGTCATTTTTGTCTAAAAACTCAGTCCATGCATTGGCATCACCAGAAAATACATTTAAATCGACAGTGGTCGAGATACCTTGAATTTGTCCTTGATTGGTATGTTGCCAAATCAGCCATTTCGGATTGTTTTTTAGATCGGGTGGGCCTTTATATTCACGGACCCACAGCGGCGTCTGTTTAAACTCGCCAGCTAAGACAATATTATAAAAAGACTTTGAGGTATAAAAAATCGGTTGTTTGCCATAATGGCGGTGCAAGCGATCATGCATATAAGTGATTTCTTTGAGTAACTGCTCTTTGCTGTAGGTGTTAATGCAGTTGGTGTCATATTCCAAATCAATCACGGGAGGAAGGGCATCGGCTTTTTTCGGCACGGAAGCAATAAAATTTTCTGCCTGAATCTTGCCATCACGGCACAGACGGTAAAAATGATAGGCCCCAACTAAAAAGCCGTTTTCCCGTGCTTGTAACCAGTTGTCTTGAAATTTTCGATCTTTAAAATCGCCACCTTCTGTGGCTTTGAGATAAACGAATTGGTATTTTTTAGGTGAAATTTTTGACCATTGAATATCTTTTTGATGGTGGGAAACATCAAAACCTTTGACGGGATATTCTTCTGCAGACGCAGGGCGATGCGGCATCACGGCTAAATAACCTAGTCCTGCCACTACCATGACGCCGCTGATAGCGCTAAGTGCAATAATCGGGCTGTATTTTTTGAGTGAACTTTTTGTGGTACGTGATTTGGCTTTTTTAGGCATGAAAATGTATCCAAGTATCCCTTTTATCATAACCCTTTAATGCCCGATCTGTCATAGATTTGCCCGATGACACAGGTTTAGACATCCACATGTTTAGGAATCTGCCAAAAAATCGCTGCGGTAATCAGGTTAATGCAGCCGAGTAAAATCAAGGTGCTATGGAATGCCGTTTCGAGTTGTGCAGCACCATAATAGGCCGTAAACACGTTGACTAAAGTCCCTGCCAAAGCTACACCGATACTCATCGACACCATCATAATCATCGACAAGAAACTGTTGCCACTGCTGGCATCTTGTTGGGGTAAATCTTTGAGGGTTAAGGTATTCATCGAAACGAATTGCAGTGAGTTTAAAATACCAAAAATAAAAAAGTGTACGGCACGTAACCAAGTGGGGGTTTCAGCCGTAGAGAGTGCAAAACTGCAAATACAGGCACCGACCAAGAAGGTATTTACCAATAACACTTTACGATAGCCAAAGCGTTGAATAATTTGACGAATAATCGGTTTAGATGCCAATGAGCCGAGTACCGTCGGTATCATCAATAAACCTGTGATAAACGGCTCAAAGCCAAAAGCCACTTGTAGCATTAAGGGAATCAAAAATGGCATGGCATTGCCACCAAGGCGGGCAAAGAAGTTGCCGATAATACCGATGGCATAGATCCGATTTTGAAATAATTTACTGCGAAACAGTGCATTGGCATGCGTATGTGCATGAAAGGCATAGATCAAACTGGTGATGATGCCTGCAGCGACCAAAAGCAGGCTCCACCATAGCGGCAGATGCGGGCTGGCAAAGTTTTCAATGCCTAACGATAAACCCACCATGGCGACGACCAATAAGAAAAAACCCATAAAATCGAAGCGTTGTACGCTCGGTTCGGTCACATTGGGCATGGCTTTAAAGGTAATGAGTACCCCTAACAGCCCCATTGGAATGTTTATTAAAAAGATCCAATGCCATGTTGCGACTTCCACCATCCAACCGCCAAGGGTAGGGCCAATTAAGGGGCCAATCAAACCGGCAAGGCTCATCAGACTCATGGCCGATAAAAACTGTGTCCGAGGAATCACTTTGAGCATTGCCAAACGCCCAACAGGCAGCAGTAATGCGCCACCTATGCCTTGAATTACCCGATAAACCAGTAGCTCATTCAGGCTATTGGCCATGCCGCAGCCGAGCGATGCTAACGTAAAAATAATGATGGCTGTGAAATACGTATTTCGTACACCAAAACGATCGGCCAACCAACCACTTAAAGGAATACACGCCGCAACTGACAAGACGTAGGCCACGACCACACTATGCATTTGAAGTGGGTCTTCACCTAGACTTCTCGCCATCGCTGGGATTGCTGTATTGACGATGGTCGTATCCAGCCCTTGCATAAAAAAGCCAATAGAGACCAATAGCACAAGAAGTCTAAATTCGGGTTGTAAAGCCTGATGCGTTGGCGTGCTATTCATAAGTCAATAAAGCTGAGATTTTTAAACAGTTTAAATGAATATTGCCATTCGGATGTAGTAAAAGCTTTGCATAATTGAGCCAAAAAATTGCAAGAAAAATGCAATGAAAGTTTCATCTCTATGCAACCTAATGTTTATAAATTGGTCATATTTTAATAAAAGACGAATGAAAACATGAAACTACAAATTTCGGCACTGATGTGTGCCATGTTGTCTGTGGGGCTAGTGGCGTGTAATGACAGCAATGATGATGCTCAAGTGCAAACACCACCTCCGGTGATCGAAGAAGTCACGCCAAACACTATCGCGTTGGAGCAGATTGGGCGTTATGAATCGGGTATTTTTGGCGCAAGTGCAGCAGAAATTCCTGTCTATGATGCCCAAAGTCAGCGCGTATTTGTGGTCAATGCCAAAGCTGGTGTGGTTGATGTACTAGATTTGAAACAGCCAGCACAGCCTACATATTTACAATCTTTAGATGCTAAAAAATATTTGGCCGACTCTGAGGTGAATAGCATTGCTGTACACAATGGCATCGTGGCACTCGCGGTGCAAGCGGCCGATAAAACGCAGCCGGGCATCGTGGCCTTTTTTAAAGCACAAGATTTAAGTTTTATTAGTCAGGTCGAGGTTGGGGCTTTGCCAGACATGCTGACCTTTAGCCCAGATGGCAAAAAAGTATTGGTTGCCAATGAAGGCGAACCGAATGAAGGTTATGCAGTCGACCCTGAAGGTTCAGTCAGTATTATTGATCTTAGCCAGATTGAAAAGCCAACGGCGAAATTGGTGGATTTCCGTGCGTGGAATACACGAAAACAAGAGCTAATTGATGCGGGCGTTCGCATTTTTGGACCCGACACCGCACAGTATGCCGATGTGAATACGCAAGGTGTACAAACCACGAGTGTGGCTCAAGACTTAGAGCCAGAGTACATCGCGGTGAGCCAAGATGGTCAAACGGCGTGGGTGAGCTTACAAGAGAACAATGCGATTGCCGTGCTCGATCTAGTGAAAGCGGAATTTATCGATATCTTCCCGATGGGTTATAAAGATCACAGCTTGCCTGAAAATGCACTTGATGGCAGTGATCGTGATTGTGTGATTGGTGCGACAGACAGCGTGGGTCGTCAGGTCGAGAGCTGTGCCAAAGATGCTGGGATGATCAATATTCAGGCATGGCCTGGGCTGTATGGAATGTATATGCCAGATGCCATTGCACATTATCAAGTGGATGGAAAAAGTTATTTGGTCACTGCCAATGAAGGCGATGCCCGAGAATGGCTAAAAGACGAAACACAGTATTTTACAGGCGATGATTTAAGCCAAGGCTATGCCGAAGAAATTCGAGTTAAGCATCTGTTTAAAAAAGCTGGCTTTGATGCAAAAGGGGATTATGCGGCTCATTTACGACATCTGGTGCCTGGTGTCGTTGGTGCAAAACTTGACCCGAGGGTCTTTAAAGCTTGTACCACCACAGCGCCGACAGAAATTTGTGCGGATAACCTGATCAAAGATGCACAGATTGGCCGTTTAACCATCAGTTGGACGCAAGGTTTTAAACGTGATGCTGCCGGAAAACCTGTATTGGACGATGGTAAGTTGGTTTATGACAAACTGTATACCTATGGTGGGCGCTCGTTCAGCATCCTCGATCCAATCAGTCGAAAAATTGTTTGGGATTCGGGCAGTGAGTTTGAACGCAAAATTGCTGAATTGTTCCCAGCCCAATTTAATAGTAATCATGAAGCCTTTAAATTTGATGACCGCAGTGACAATAAAGGCCCTGAACCTGAAGGCATCACACTGGGTAAAATTGGTCAAAAAACCTATGCCTTTATCGGGCTAGAGCGGGCCAGTGGGATCATGGTGTATGACATCACACTGCCGCAACAGGCGAAATTTGTTCAGTATTTTAATACGCGGGATATTGCGCAAACCGATATAACTAAGCAGGGTGATTTAGGGCCCGAAGGTCTGATTTTTATTGCGGCCAAAGATTCGCCCAATGCTCAACCTTTGTTAGTGGTTGGAAATGAAGTGAGCGGTAGCACGGCGGTTTATCAGATTAAATTGAAATAATTAAAGTTTAAAGCATTTGTTTTATTTGAGGTTTTTGTTTTAGTGACGAGAAAAGCAAGGCGCGAAATTGTATGAACGCCAGATAAACTGTCATAATGCGCTCAAGTCCTTCATTTATTGGAGGGCTTTTTCTTTATGGCAAAGGTGTTTTGTTTTCATGACAATCGAAATTCTGATGGTCATAGGCTTCTGTCTCGCGGCCTATTCTATTGTCGGTAATGATGTGCCACAGACATTGGGAACCTTTATTTCATCCAATGCGCATCGCCCTTGGTGGCTGTTGTGGATCTATGTCAGCAGTATTTTAGCCATTGTATTGGTTTATGGTTGGTACAGTTCTGGCGTGGGGGATGCATCTTATGGTCGTTTAGAAACGATTCCATTTCCCGCAGAAGGGGTCACGTGGCTCTATATTGTGCCACCGATCTTATTGATTATTTTGACTCGCTACGGAATCCCGGTCAGTACCACATTCTTAGTGTTGACGATTTTCTCTCCGAGTAGTCTCGGTTCGATGTTAACCAAGTCCATGATGGGTTATGCGGTAGCTTTTGTTGTCGCGATTATTGTTTATCGTTTTGTGATTAAAGGCATCTCGGTTTATTTCAGTAAAACACGTGATGAAACGCCTTCGAATATCTGGGTGGGACTACAGTGGGTTTCGACGGCATTTTTATGGAGTCAGTGGCTGATTCAGGATTTGGCCAATATTTTTGTCTACGTCCCTCGTCAGGTGCCGCTGGAGTTCCTGATTTTTGCAATTGTGGTGTTTATCGTACTGCTTGGGATCATTTTGTATCAACGTGGTGGGGCGATTCAGGGCATTATCGACACCAAAACGGGTGTGGCTGATATCCGCTCGGCAACCATTATCGACTTTATGTATGCCTTGATTTTATTGGTGTTCAAAGAGTGGAGTAATATTCCAATGAGTACCACTTGGGTGTTCTTGGGTTTACTCGCAGGACGTGAATTTGCCATGTCCATGCATTTACATGAAGTGAATAAATATCGAACTTCACGAAATGTCAGCAAAGATGCGATGAAATTGATGCTTGGTTTATTGATGAGTATTTTCTTAGCGACAACCTTGCCATGGTTCTATCGTGTGGTGTCGGGTTAAGTCGGCACGATATAGATTTGAAGTAGGACATCGAGCAATAAAAAAGGGGAATGATTTATTCCCCTTTTTGACATCTAAAATACAGTTAGACCACGAAATTTTTCGGGCAATCTAAATTTTTCAGTGCACTAAAGATCTGCTTCGATGAATTACACACGATCAGTTTGGCACGATGCTGCGGCGGCAAGAAACCTTCAGCGACCGCATGGTCTAATTGTGCAATTAGTGCATCATAGAAGCCATTAACGTTATAAAGCATCATCGGTTTTTGGTGTTGATTCAACTGTCCCCAAGTGGCGATTTCTAGAATTTCTTCGAATGTACCGAGACCACCGGGCAGGGCAACAAAGGCACTTGCACGTTCTGCCATCATGGCTTTACGCTCATGCATACTGCGCACGACGTGTAATTCAGTCAAATGATTATGTGCAATTTCATAATCCAACATAAACTCAGGAATCACACCCACGGCTTCGCCGCCATGTTCGACCACAGCGTCAGCGACTTGACCCATCAGGCCAATACTGGCTCCACCATAGACCAGACCAAAACCATGTTCAGCCAAGCCTTGCGCTAATGCGATGGCTTTTTCTTGATAAATTGGATTGTTACCAGAGCGGGAGCCGCAATACAGTGCGATTAAAGGTTGTGTTGTAGCAGGAGAAGGATTTCCACGTTTTTCTGTCATTTTTAATCCGCTATTCATTACGTTTTAATTTTACCTTAGCATGTTATTTTTTATGACACTACATTGGCAGCTAAATATGACAATTTAATGTCATCACTGGGTTTAAATTCTTCCATACTGAGATTGTACTTTGGTAAAAAAGGGTGAATTTTTACCTTAACTTGCTATACTTAAAACTTCATTTCAAGCTAAAGAACCGTCATGGGTAGTGGTTGTTGTCACTCAGCACACATCAAAATATTAGAAAGAACGCCATTAAAAGCGTTTGCGCATGTCCAATGCATTTCATCTTCAAATCAGCATGATCTACGTGTGAATAACATTCAGGAGATACAACCATGATCTTTGAATGGATGTCTGATCCTTCTGCATGGGTGGGTTTATTGACACTGGTGGTGCTTGAGATTGTTTTAGGTATCGATAACCTGGTTTTTATTGCGATTCTTGCGGAAAAATTACCGCCGGAACAGCGTAATACCGCACGGATTGTCGGCTTATTGCTTGCACTGTGTATGCGATTGGTCTTACTGGCCTCAATTGCATGGGTGGTGACTCTAACCAATCCACTGTTCCATATTTTCGACCACCCATTTTCCGGTCGAGACCTAATCTTACTGTTTGGTGGGGTGTTCTTGCTGTTTAAAGGCACCATGGAACTGCGTGAACGTCTTGAAAACAAGCCGATGCTCAAGGAAGAAAATCCTGTGCATGCGACGTTTTGGATGGTGATTGTGCAGATTGTGGTGCTCGATGCCGTATTCTCGCTGGATAGCGTGATTACCGCTGTCGGGATGGTGAAACACCTGTCGGTCATGATGATTGCGGTCATTATTGCTGTCGGCATTATGCTGTGGGCGTCTAAGCCACTGATGAACTTCGTGAACCGCCATCCAACGGTGGTGATTCTGTGCCTATGCTTCTTGATGATGATCGGTTTCTCGCTCTTAGTCGAAGGCTTTGGTTTCCATATTCCAAAAGGCTACTTATACGCAGCCATTGGTTTCTCCGTCCTGATTGAGTTCTTGAACCAAACCATGCGTCATAATCAGGAAAAAATGGTCACAACCACAGACTTACGTTATCGCACTGCTTCAGCAGTGATGCGTATGCTCGGTGGGAAAAATGTTGCAGACAATCAAAATGAAAATGAAGATGTGCTTGCAACACGTGCCTTTGCCGATGAAGTCTTTGATGAAGACAACGGGGTTTACCATAGTGTCATGGTACAAGGGGTACTGGGTTTATCTGAACGTCCTGTGAAGTCGGTGATGACACCTCGTCCTGAACTGGAATGGATTGACTTAGACGAAGCGCCTGAGGCGATTCGTGCTCAATTACTCAGTACCACGCATTCACGTTTGATTGTGGCTCATGGCGAGTTGGACAACATTGCGGGTGCGGTACTGACTCATAAAGTCATGAATGACTATATTGAAACGGGTGTACTCGATTTTAAAAAGCATCTCCGTGAGCCTGTGGTGGTGCATGAAAATGCACAAGTTTTGATGGTGATGGAACAGCTACGTCAAGCGCCGTTGCAAATGGCCTTGGTGTTAAACGAATACGGTTCAATTGAAGGGATTGCAACACCGATCGATGTCTTAGAAGCGATTGCAGGTGAGTTCCCCGATGAAGATGAACCTGAGACGGCAGCAGAAAGTCTCGATGATGGTTCATTGTTACTCGATGGCTCAACCGACATTCGTCATGTGTCTTTATTGTTGGGTCGTGATTTGGTGGATGATGCCGAACAGTATTCGACACTGTCTGGATATATCTTATTCCATTTGGGTCGTTTACCGGCCAATGGTGAAAAATTCAAAGCGGATGAACACATTTTTGAAGTGGTCACGATGGATGGTCATAAGATTGAAAAAGTGCATGTCATTCCCATGCCAACTGAAGATTAAGCGGATACCAAGAGAACATTCAGCTTAATCTATGTAGATCAGTATGGATTCACATGCTGCTGATGAAAATTGTGTGGAAAGATCCGTTAAAATAGCCTGCATTGTCAGGCTATTTTTATGGAAACAAACATGTCACAAGTCCAATGTCCATGTGGCAAAGGTGAGTATGCCAACTGTTGTCAGCCCTTACATGCGGGCCGTGAAAATGCACAGACTGCAGAGCAGTTGATGCGTTCACGTTATAGTGCTTTTGCACAGCATGAGATTGATTATATTGTACAAACAACTGCGCTTGGACAGCAGCAAGCCTTGGATGTGAGTGCCATTGCAGCGTGGAGTCAGGCCAATCAGTGGTTAAAGCTCGAGGTGGTACAAGCCCAAGAAAAACTCGATAAAAACCATGCTCAAGTTGAATTTAAAGCCCATTATCACGATGGGCAGCAAGCGCAGGTACATCATGAAATTTCACACTTTGTGAAGTTCGAGCAGCGCTGGTATTTCCTTGATCCGACCACAGAGATGCAAATCACCATGAAGCAACCATGTATTTGTGGTTCTGGACGAAAATTTAAACAATGTTGTGCGCAATTTTTATAACATTTGAGCAGATTTAGCTTAGAATAGCGCGCATCTCAACCCTCAGTGGAAGAAGGGCGATGTTACTTACCGTTATTTATATTATCGCAATCACGGCAGAAGCAATGACAGGTGCATTGTCTGCGGGTCGGCGGAGTATGGACTGGTTTGGGGTAACATTGATTGCCTGTGTCACGGCACTGGGGGGCGGTTCGGTTCGTGATGTGCTACTTGGGCACTATCCACTGACATGGGTTAAGCATCCCGAATATCTCATGCTGACCTGCTTTGCTGCATTTGTCACCATCCTGATTGCAAAGTGGATGCGTCATCTTCGTAATATCTTCTTGGTTCTCGATGCCCTTGGTCTCATTGGTTTTACCATTATTGGCTGTCAAATCGCTTTAGAAATGGGACATGGTTTTGTCGTTTCTGCGGTAGCAGGGGTGTTAACTGGGGTCTCTGGCGGTATTCTACGAGATATTCTATGTAACGATGTGCCGCTGGTGTTCCGTCGTGAACTTTATGCCAGTATTTCTTTTGTGTCCGTGATTTGTTATTGGCTCTGTATTGAGATTGGCTTATCGCTAGAATTGACCGTCATTGCGACGCTCATTTTCGGTTTCACCTTACGTCTGATCGCCATTTACTTTGGCTTAGAAATGCCTAAATTTATTTATAAAGATGATGATGATCAGTCAGTATCTTCAAAAGATTTGTCGTAACCGCGTTGCTATAACATGACATTAAAATGCTAAAAAGACGGATCAATGGTCGGTCTTTTGCATGGATCTATACTAAAAAACGCAAAATCATACATCCTGTTGGGAAAGCAGTGTTCATCCTTCCACCAGTTCAGAGATCTTGTTATGGACTTAGTCTCACGTATACAACGCTTACCCATCGGTAAGTTTCACTACACTTTACTTTGGGTTATTGGCCTTGGCTGGATGTTTGATGCCATGGATACGGGGCTCATTTCCTTCATCTTAGCGAAAATGGCTGAAGATTGGGCCATGACGCCAAATGATAAAAGTTGGGTGGTCTCGATTGGTTTTGTTGGGATGGCGATTGGTGCGGTGTTTTCTGGTGGACTAGCAGACCGCTTCGGCCGAAAAACAGTGTTTGCATGGACATTGGTGATTTATAGCTTAGCCACCGCTGCATGTGCGTTTGCACCTAATCTAACTTGGTTGTTGGTATTTCGTTTTATTGTCGGCTTAGGTTTAGGGGGGCAACTCCCAGTCGCGGTGACTTTGGTCAGTGAATATATTCCAGCGCATGTACGAGGACGTTTTATTGTCTTACTAGAAAGTTTTTGGGGACTGGGCTGGTTGGTTGCGGCGTTAGTATCACGCTTTATTATTCCTGATTTTGGTTGGCATGCGGCGTTCCTGATAGGCGGAATCCCTGCGTTATATGCGATCGTGATTTGGAAAATGGTGCCTGAATCGGTGCCTTATTTGATTAACCGTGGACGTTTTGATGAAGCACATGCATTGGTGAAAAAGATTGAAGCCAAATGTGGTGTAGAAGTTGTTGAAATCTTTGAAGTCAAACCGGTTGCAGAAAAGCACAATATCAGTTTTTCACAGTTGTGGTCAGGGATTTTTGCACGTCGTACTTTAATGCTGTGGCTCATTTGGTTCGGTATCGTCTTTTCTTATTACGGTATTTTTACATGGTTACCAAGCTTATTGGTCAAAGAAGGCTACACCATTGTTCAATCCTTTGAATATGTTTTGGTCATGATTTTGGCACAATTACCGGGTTATATTGCAGCTGCATGGTTGGTCGAAAAATTAGGTCGTAAAGCTACGTTGGCGGGCTTCATTGGGATGTGTGCCATTTCGGCATATTTCTTCGGTCAGTCTGGCAGTGTGACAGAGATTGTGATTTGGGGCTGTTTAATGTCCTTCTTTAATCTCGGTGCTTGGGGCGTACTTTATACCTATACACCAGAACAATATCCGGCCAATATTCGTGCCTTTGGTTCGGGCTGGGCGGGTGCCATTGGTCGGATCGGGGGCATTGCCGCGCCTTTTGCTGTGACACATATGATGGATATGGATCATGGTTTTAGCTATGTCTTTATGATGTTTACAGCAGTCTTAATTGCCGTTGCCGTGGTGATTTTGGTTTTAGGTGAGGAAACCAAAGGCAAAACTTTAGAATCCATTGGTCTATAGAGACTGTTGAATTTTTAGTTGATCATGGTGAATAAAATGGATATTTTTACGCCATAAGACACAATTTGTCGCAGAGTGTTAGATCATCCCCTTGTATAGGGGACACCTGCGACATAGCATAAGAACCCAATAAAGAACGAACAATTTAGGATTACAGGTTGTTATGACAAGCCTTGCGCATCATGCGACAGAAAACCGTTCCGTAGCAGAATTTACCGAACAAGCATATCTCAACTACGCCATGTACGTGATTATGGATCGTGCATTGCCACATATCAGTGATGGTCTAAAACCCGTTCAGCGTCGTATCGTCTATGCGATGAGCGAGCTTGGGTTAAAGCCAACGGGTAAGCCAAAAAAATCTGCACGTACGGTTGGTGATGTACTGGGTAAATACCATCCTCATGGTGACTCAGCTTGTTATGAAGCCATGGTCCTCATGGCGCAGCCGTTTAGTTATCGCTATCCATTTATTGAAGGTCAGGGAAACTGGGGTTCACCAGATGATCCGAAATCCTTCGCAGCGATGCGTTATACCGAAGCGAAATTGTCTGCGTATAGTGATTTATTACTGTCAGAGTTAGGACAAGGAACCTGTGATTGGCAGGATAACTTTGATGGTTCGATGAAAGAGCCGGTGAATTTACCTGCACGTGTTCCAAATATTTTACTCAACGGCACAACGGGTATTGCAGTGGGTATGGCAACCGATATTCCACCGCACAACTTACGTGAAGTGGTGAAGGGTACCATCGCCTTAATTCGCAATCCTAATTTAACCGATGAAAAAGTCGCAGAATATATTCCTGCACCTGATTTGCCGACACGTGCGGAAATTATTACTTCTCCAGAAGAATTACTTAAAATTCAAACCACGGGTCGCGGTAGTTATCGAACTCGTGCGGTGTACAGCATTGAGAAAAATGAAATCGTGATTACGGAGTTACCGTATCAGGTTTCAGGTTCGAAAGTGATCACGCAGATTGCAGATCAAATGCAGGCGAAGAAGTTGCCATTGGTCACGGACTTACGTGATGAGTCAGATCATAAAAACCCAACACGTTTAGTGATCGTCCTGCGCTCAAACCGTATTGATGCTGAATCGGTGATGAGTCATCTATTTGCAACCACCGATCTAGAGTCGAGCTATCGTGTCAATATGAACATGATTGGCGCCGATGGTCGTCCGCAAGTGAAATCGATCCGCCGTATTTTGTTGGAATGGATTGAAATCCGTAAAAATACCGTAACACGTCGTTTGACTTATCATCTGAATAAAATTGAAAAACGGTTACATATACTTGCAGGCTTGATCATTGCTTATCTGAATATTGATGAAGTGATTCGTATTATTCGTGAAGAAGATCAGCCTAAACCGGTGTTGATGACGCATTTTAATATCGATGAAATTCAAGCCGAAGCGATTTTAGAACTCAAGTTACGTCATTTGGCAAAACTTGAAGAAATGGAAATGCGCCGCGAACAAGAAGAATTGGAAGCCAAAGCTGCCATTATTCGTGAACAATTGGCGAATCCTGAATCATTAAAAGCATTGATCATTAATGAACTTAAAGAAGATGCGAAGAAATTTGGTGATGACCGCCGTTCTCCAATTGTGAAACGTGCAGAAGCCCATGCGATTAATGAACAAGATATGCTTCCTGCAGATCCTGTAACTGTGGTGTTGTCTGAAGCGGGTTGGATTCGCTCGGCGAAAGGTCATGAAGTCGATGCTGAGAACTTAAATTTCCGTGCAGGTGACCAATATCTCAGCCATGCCCAAGGTAAATCGAATCAACGTGTGTATGTATTAGATGATGCCGGTCGAAGCTATGCTTTGGGCATCAATACCTTGCCATCCGCGCGTGGTTTAGGTGAGCCTCTGAGTTCTAAACTTGCACCTGCAAGTGGTGTCGGCTTTAAACAAGTGTTTATTGCCGAAGATGAAACAGAAGTCTTGGCGATGAGTAGTAAAGGCTATGGCTTTAAAACCCAAGCCAAAAACCTCGATACCAATGCAAAAGCAGGTAAAGCCTTCCTTACCTTATCTGAAGGCGCGGCGGTCATGAATTTAACGGCGATTGAGAATGCAACACATCTTGCACTCCTCAGTTCTGCGGGTCGTTTGCTGTTGGTTGAACTTGATGAATTACCAGTATTGAATAAGGGTAAAGGTAATAAATTGATACAACTTGAGGCAAAAGATCAAATTGTATCCATGACAACTTTGAATTTAGATGAAATAATTCAAGTGCTTGCAGGAAATCAACAATTAAAGCTTAAAGGCGACGATCTGCAAAAATATGTGGGTAAACGTGCATCGAAAGGCGTGTTGTTACCACGTGGATATCAAAAAGCAAATAAACTGTTCATTCAAAGATAATACTAGCATCCATGGAACGAAATACGTTATATATGCTGTTATTCGTGAAATGGATGCAATATTAAGCACAAACAAGTTAAATAATGACCGCTTAATATTGAAAAAAAACAGTTGGATTATTAAGGATTACGACAGGAGAATTGGGCGTTATGGAAAAGATTTGGTTCGCTGAATACCAAAAGACAGGGATTCCAGAAACTGTAGAATTACCCGCAGAAAATACCTCATTGGTCGATATTTTTGAGCGTAATTTTCAGAAGTTTGGCTCAAGAGATGCCTTTATCTTCATGGATAAAGTCTTAACTTTTAAAGAACTTGATGAAGCAAGCCGTAAATTTGCAACCTATTTGCAAAGTTTAGGTTTGGCACAAGGTTCACGCGTTGCAGTTATGATGCCTAACGTTCTTCAATATCCTGTTGTTGCATTAGGTGTATTCCGTGCTGGACTGGTATTGGTCAACGTGAATCCATTGTATACCTCTCGTGAGCTTGAACATCAATTAAATGACTCTGGTTCAGAGGCATTGGTTATCATTGAAAACTTTGCATCTGTTTACCAAGCGATTATTGGTAAAACCCCAGTAAAACATGTGATCGTGGCATCTGTGGGTGACATGCTCGGTACACTGAAAGGTACATTGGTTAACTTTGTATTACGTTCAGTGCGTAAACAAATTCCAGCTTGGAACATTCCAGGTCATATTCGCTTTAATGCAGCAATGTCTAAAGTGAGTGCAAACAATTACAAACGTCCAAACTTAACTCTAAGTGATACTGCAGTACTTCAATATACTGGTGGTACAACTGGCGTATCTAAAGGCGCAGAATTGACACATCGTAACCTTGTGTCAAACATGTTGCAGTGTGATGGTATTTTCCAAAGTAAATTTGGTCAGCAAGATGGTCAGCCAGATGATCGTATCTTCTGTGCATTACCGCTGTATCACATCTTTGCATTTATGGTGTGTGCACTTTACGGTATGTACAAAGGTCAGGCGAACGTATTGATTCCTAACCCGCGCGATTTACCTGCGGTAATGAAAGAATTACGTAAATACCAACCTTCATTCTTCCCAGCAGTGAACACTTTGTTTAATGCTTTGGTGAACAATGAAGAGTTCAAGCAACTTGACCACAGCAAGCTAAAAATGGCGATGGGTGGTGGTATGGCAGTACTTCCTTCGACTGCAGAAGCGTGGAAGAAAGTTACCGGTACCAATATTATCGAAGGTTATGGTTTATCAGAAACTTCACCTGTTGCAACCGCAAACCCTCCAGCATCAATGGAATTCAGCGGTACGATTGGTATTCCATTGCCACTGACTGAAGTTGCTATTTTAGATGATGATGGCAATGAAGTTGCTCAAGGTGAGCAAGGTGAAATTTCGATTCGTGGTCCTCAAGTCATGAAAGGCTATTGGAACCGTCCAGATGAAACTGCCAAAGTAATGACGGCGGACGGCTTCTTCCGTACTGGTGACATTGGTGTCATGGATCCACGCGGCTATGTGAAGATTGTAGACCGTAAAAAAGACATGATTTTGGTGTCTGGTTTCAACGTTTATCCTTCTGAAATTGAAGAAGTTGTTGCAAAACATCCAAAAGTGCTAGAAGTTGCTGCGATTGGTGTTCCTGATGAAAAATCAGGTGAAGTACCTAAATTATTCGTTGTGAAAAAAGATCCATCTTTAACGACTGAAGAAGTTTTGGCATTCGCAAAAGAAAACTTAACTGGCTATAAACGCCCACGTTATGTTGAATTTATGGATGAATTGCCAAAATCGAACGTCGGTAAAATTCTACGTAAAGATTTGCGTAAAACCGCATAATACGTTGCATAAAAAAAGCGCCTTCGGGCGCTTTTTTATCGCTTTAAATTTAGCTCATTAAAGCTTACCTTTATTCATCGACCAGCGATCAAAGTAGCGACGTCCTACACCAAAAACACCTAAGAAAATAAACATCGCGCCGAACTGACGACTAAAGCCGGATTGGTTATAGCTGCCATAGGTTAAAATATTGTCGACTAAACAATATAGTGCAATGACAATGACCCAATGCCAAAGGGGAAGTTGCTTGATGGAAACTGCATAGAATGCAATCCACATGATGACAAAGCTGAAAACAGTCGACCAGACATTTAAGTTGGCGCAGATCACAGCAAGTAAAAATGCAGTCACTGGAATGACGATTTTTAAGACACGATCGACGCGAAGCTGATGGCGTTTTTGCTCTTCAAGAACTTCAAATAATTGATCTTGATCAGAAGTGCTCATAGAGGATCCTTTCATCTGCCGATTATAAAAACACTATATTTAACAAAAATTATTCACGAAATGCCATGGTATTATAGCAGCCATAAAATCTTCCTGAGAAAAAACACATGCACAGCATCAGTGGGATCATCTATCTCATTTTGGCCGCTTGTTTACTGCCATATGTATTTACATTTATTGCGAAGCGAGCTGCAGGTTTTAAGTCGAGTGATAATCAAAATCCACGTGAAGTTTTAGCGCGCTCTACAGGATTGGCGAGCCGTGCACATGCAGTGCAGCAAAATAGTTTTGAAAGTTTACCTTTATTTATTGCGGCTATTTTAATGGCCGAATATATGGTGATTCATCAGCAATACATCATGACCTTTGGGATTGCCTATCTCGTTTTACGCGTTATTTATGGGCTATGTTATTTAGCCAATTGGGCAACTTTACGTTCAATTATTTGGACCTTGTCGATGTTATGCCCAATTTGTCTGATGTTATTGGTCATTAAATTAAGCTAAATGTTCTGCTTGATGATTAAATTATCAGCATGATCGCTAAAATCACAAAAAAAGCGATAAAACCGTTATAATTGTGCCGGATTAAAAGATTTAACTTTGTTTAAAGAGTGATGCTATGAGCTACAGCAATATCCCAGCGGGTAAAGATGCACCAAACGACATCTATGTCATTATTGAAATTCCTGCAAATGCAGCACCAATCAAATACGAAATCGATAAAGATTCTGATGCGTTATTTGTAGACCGTTTCATGGGTACTGCAATGTTCTACCCAGCGAACTATGGTTATGTTCCAAATACATTATCTTTGGATGGTGACCCACTAGACGTACTTGTGGTAACTCCACATCCAGTAGAACCAGGTTCTGTAATTCGTTGCCGTCCTGTTGGTAAATTGAACATGGAAGATGACGGTGGTGTTGACGCAAAACTCGTTGCGGTTCCACACGACAAATTGACTCCGCTTTATAAAGATGTTCAAGAATATACCGATCTTCCTGCATTATTGATCAATCAAATTGAACATTTCTTCCAACATTACAAAGACTTAGAGCCTGGTAAATGGGTTAAGTTAAGTGGTTGGGAAGGTGCAGATGTTGCGAAACAAGAAGTACTTAGCTCAATTGAAGCTTACAAAGCTGCAAACAAATAATATTGTTTTAAGCTGAGCATCGTTGTTATATGAAAACGATGCTCATAAAAAAAACCTGCACAGTGTGCAGGTTTTTTTTCGCTATCTTAGAGTAGCTGCGAAATTAAAATAATTTCACAGGGATGTCTAAGAATACGCGTAATTCATTGGTGTCAGCCATATATACGTCATTGTATGCTTGGTCTGCACGGTAGTGTGAATAACGTAAACGAAGGCTGGCATCTTTAGCAAAACCTGATTGAACAGTATATTTCACTTGGTTAAAGAATTCGCTTTCTTTAGCATCGTCTGATGTCTCTACACCATTTTTAATAGTTTTGATATCCCAACCGTATACATAAGCAGTCGTCCAATTTAAACCTGGCACGCCGTAATCAGCAAAGTTTAAGTTGTATTGAACTTGTGCCGATTTCTCATGGTTACCAATAAAGTCAGAAAGGTAAGAGTTGGCTACATAAATAGATTGCGCACCGTCAGCATTGCTACCATAGTCATAACCTGTATTACCTGTGTTTTGTTGGTAAGCCAGCATGACTGAGTGAGCGCCTTGATTTAATGTACCTGCCAATGACCATAGATTGTTGCTTCGGCCATCTACATTTGTATCACCAAGTGATGAAGAATAGGTTGAAGCTGCTTTGTCCCATTCTGTGTGATAACCACTAAAGTCTAAATTTAAAGAGCGTTTTTCAGCTAACGGAATAGTGTAATTAGCATTAATGTAATGACGATCCAACGCATTTTTGCTATCTAAGCCATAGTAAGATGCATTAAGTTGGTCGTTAAACTTATATTTTGCACCCCAAACCACAGCACGATCTAGATCGTTACCGTCAGAATTAATTTGGTCTGAATATTGGTTTTTAGTGAATTTACCAGCAATAACTTCTAGATTTTCAATTTCATGACTTGTCGCTAAAACGCCTGTGAAGTATTCAGGTACCATACGTGCTGTATTAGATGCAAGCACTGGAATATCAAGAACTTGGGTACCGTATTCAACAGTAGTATTTGATACTCGAGCTTTAACACTTGCGCCACCACGTGCCCAGTGATCATACGCTGAGCCGTCGTTATGTTGTGGAATCATGCCATTACCAGCATGTTTATTTTCACCGATTTTAAATGAACCATCGCCTACAACATTGGCACCAAAGCCAACAACACCTTGAGTGAAGCCTGACTCTAATTTCACAATTGCTGATTGCGCAAAAGAACTTGTATCGTCACCGCGATTTACATCTTGTTTATCGCGTTTGATGTAACCTGTACGGAACAATACAGAGCCTTCGGCATCTTCCACAAAGCCTTTAGATTCGCTTTGTTCGCTAGCAAAAGCAGTAGAAATAAGAGCAGCGTTTACTAATACTGCAAGTGTTAGTTGTTGAGCTTTAAGCATTGGGAGAGAGCCTCATGCAAATTTGGTTAATATGTAGTGCGATTGTATATTTTTTCTTAAAAAAATCACTATTTTTAATGCGCTTATTACACTAAAGTTAGAAAACATTCAGATCATCGGTCAATCTGTAATAAGCAAATGTTTCGTATGTTATTGTTGTTTAACAAATAGTTTATTTAAATTGAATATATATTAATCTAAAGAGAAGTTTATTCATTGCTTATCATAAAAAAATATAAAAAATGGTAAAAACTTTCATTTAACTTGCTGATTTATCATCACTCTTCGCGACAAATTGTGCTGAATCTAAATTCGTATTTTGATCAAAAAGTATAAAAACTGCTGAGGTGCATGGCATCAATGTTCAGGCACACTAAGCACCGTTGGCGTGTTTTTTATAAATAGAGAATGACTTTTAGCGAAGTCGTCAGAAATGTTTTCCTTAAATTCTAGCTCAATAAAAGATGATATTAATCGTGATAAATACATATAAATGAATGCATTAAATCATTGTTAAAGACTAGAACAAGATAAAAGATATTTTATGAATCAAAAGCTTAGTTTTTACTGTTTTATATAATCTTAGCTTTGTTTTTAAATGATTTAATTGATCAAAATAAGAAAAAAGGGGCTATACAGTGCGGTAAAATCGATTAAAATCGGCGCTAAATTTTACTCAACCCAATCCACGATCGATCCGATGTGGGGACTAAACATGATTCAATTTTATAAAAAAGCAATTTTAAGTATTTTAGTGACCCTAGGTACAGTCCCTGCATTTGCAGAACAAACTGAACAAACTGAACAAACCACAACTGCACAAGGGAATTGGTCTGGAAGTTTGGGCGTGGTAAACAAATATGTGTACCGTGCGAGTGAAGAAAATGATCAAGCTGCATTACAAGCCGGACTTGAATATGCACACAACAGTGGGCTGTTCGCGGGCTATTGGGGTTCTACACTCAACTATGACCCTACGGACGACAGTCAGTCACATGGTTTTGAACATGATTTCTATGTTGGATATGGACGTGAACTGAATGAAGATTGGAGCTATAAGTCACAAGTGATGGCCTATGTCTATCAAGGTGGCGGTTCAGTTTATAACGATGACCGCTCTGAAAAGCGTCGCACAACGGGCGTCGAATTTATTCAGGACATAAGTTATAAAGATTTAACTGCAAGCATGGCTGTATTGTTGTCTGATGTTAATTATGGCAACGCAGGTGATGTATATCTGAATGCTACTTATAGCTATGCATTACCTTATGATGTTTCATTAAATTCATCGCTTGGTGTTTCTGTTTTTAATGACAGTCGTGATGACAGCCTATTAACAACTACAGAAGATGTGGTGTTCACTGAAGCACGTTTAGGCTTGAGTAAACCGATTGCAGATACTGGGTTTGAAATTGCTGCTGATTATGTATGGGGCGGTAAAGATCGTGAAGGCGAGCAATTAGACGATAACGTTGTGGTTGGATTGACCTATTCTTTCTAACATTAACGAGTTGATCGTATTCGGTCATATTCTTGAAAGTGCATAATGGTGATTGTGCACTTTTTTTATGCATTTTTGAGATCGGTGTTGAAAAAATATACTCAAAAAAGCGCATTTTTAAAATCCTGTTACAACTATCAACCCGAAGATTTAAATAATCTGAATCGTTAACAATCTGCATTCTAAAAAAAAATTTAGAGAAAAAAGGTTAAATAGGATAATTAAAAAATAATAAATAAAAACAGTAATATATTGGTTTTTGATAAGCCAAAATGGTGGCTTTTATAAAAAAAATATGCGCTTATTTTTAAACATGGCACAGCGCTTGCTAATACCTCATTGAGTTCAACGAAATAACCAAAAAATACGTCGTCGCACGATGTGGGGGAACAAACCATGAAATTTGCACTTAAAGCTTTATCAATCGCTGTACTAGGAGCAGCATCGACGTTTACTTTTGCTGAAGCACCTGCTTCTGAGCATTCTGTATCCGGAAATATCGGCGTACTGTCTAGCTATAATTTACGTGGTATTACCAATGTGCCTGAAAATAGCGGCGCAACTATTCAAGGTGGTTTGGACTATAGCCATGCGTCAGGCTTCTATGCAGGTTACTGGGGTTCAACTTTAGATTATGCACTTTGTGAAGAAGGGCGTGATTCTTTTGAACATGACTTTTATGCGGGTTATAACGGCAAAATTACTGAAGATTTAGGTTATACCGTCGGTGGTACGTATTATTACTACTATGAATCGGATGTTGATTCCGATGGTTTCGAAACACTCTTAGGATTGAACTACAAAGACTTTAGCGTAACTGCGCAAACCTTAACGCAAAATACGACTTGGGGTAACAAGGGTGATACGTATATCTTAGGTAGCTATAGCTATGCATTGCCAAAAGATTTCACCCTAAATACTTCATTGGGCCTATATGCATATGGTGATGATGACGAATTTGTAGAAACCACTGAAGACTTTGGCTTCCGTCATTTTACAGCGGGCTTAAGCCATCCATTGGGTGACACCGGTGCGAGCGTAAATATGGATTATATCGTGGGTGGTTATGACCGTCTGGATGAAAAACAAAAGAATAAAGTCGTATTTGGCTTGAAATACGAATTTTAATGTTAAAAAGCATTAAAAATGGCGACCTAGGGTCGCCATTTTTTTAAGCATTGAGTTGGCTTCGATAGGACAGTGCTTCAGAAACGTGTTGAGCTTGAATGTGTTCACTTTGAGCCAAGTCAGCAATGGTTCTGGCCACACGTAATACCCGATGATAAGCACGCGCCGATAAATTCATTCGTTGCTGGGCTAACTGTAAAATATTCTGCGCAGTAGCATCCAAAACCGCTTGTTGCTCCAATTGCGTCGGCGTGAGTGCCATATTGGATTTTTGCTGACGCTCTATTTGTAACGCATAAGCTTGAATGACACGTTGCCTAACCGTACTTGAGCTTTCAACCTCTTGCGAACTTTGTAATTCATGTGCTGCTAGTGGCGGGACATCTATATGTAAGTCAATACGATCTAATAATGGACCTGAAATACGGTTTTGATAGCGTTTAATACTTTCAGCACTACATTGACAGCGGCTGTCTTGATTAAAGGCATAGCCACATGGGCAAGGATTCATTGCCGCGATCAATTGAAAATTTGCGGGGAAGGTGATTTGACGAGAAGCCCGTGAAATCACAATTTCTTTGGATTCGAGTGGTTGCCGTAATACCTCCAACACCTTTCGATCAAATTCAGGCAGCTCATCTAAAAATAAAACCCCTAAATGTGCCAAGGTGATTTCACCCGGCTTAGGATTTGATCCGCCACCGACGAGGGCGATCGCAGATGCAGTATGGTGCGGCGCACGAAATGGACGCTGCCCAAAATGATGATTTGCACCTGCAATGGAATAAATACTCGCGACTTGCAAATTTTCTTGCATATCTAAGGGCGGAAGAATGCTGGCCAAACGTGAGGCGAGTAGGGTTTTCCCTGTGCCCGGAGGGCCACGAAATAGTAGGGAATGACCGCCTGCAGCAGCAATTTCTAAAGCACGACGTGGTCTGAGTTGGCCTTTCACATCAGATAAATCAAAGGGGTAACTGTGTTGATTGGCTGCCGATGTCGAAGGATGGCTGCTGATTAAGGCTGAACGGCTTAAATGTTCACACACATCCTTAAGATGCTGCGCAGGAAAGACTTGGAACTCCGGCAGTTGCGCCGCTTCATCGGCATTGAGTGCCGGTAGAATCAGATGATGCCCGATATGCTGACAGGCAATGGCTATACTTAAGATGCCACTGACAGGTCGTAAATAACCATCAAGTGCCAATTCTCCAATAAATTCAAAGCCATCTGCTGCATTTTCAGGAAGTTGTCCCGACGCGATCAGAATCCCTAAAGCAATGGCCAGATCTAAACGTGAACCATCTTTGGGTAAATCTGCGGGTGCAAGATTAATGGTCAGACGTTTGGTTGGGAACTGAAAGCCACTATTAATAATTGCGGAGCGGACACGGTCTTTACTTTCACGGACGGCAGCCTCAGGTAAGCCCACAATGGTCAATGAAGGCAGGCCTTGGCTGACATGAACTTCAACTTCAATTTGGGGTGCATTTAAGCCGAGCAAACCCCGAGTATAGATTTTGGCAAAAGACATATTATTGTTCCGTTATGGTGCATTATTTTTAATCGTTATGCGTCTTTTGTTGCACTAAAAAGGTGCTTATTTTTTGTTCTGAATTTTTTGTTCGAGTTCTTCGACGTGTTTTAGTAATTCATTTAAACGTAAATTGGCATTATTCAGTGCAGTACGTTGGCGTTCGATTTCTTCTTTCGACACGAGATCCATTTTGCTCACAGCTTCGTTAAGTAAGCTACGCAGGTTATGTTCGACGTCTTTTTTCGGCTGATCGATTTGTTCTAATATCGCTTGTAATAAGGTTTCAATCATTGTTTTGACCATCCTCAGTGAATTGGTGGCAGCAGTTTAACATTGCCACATTCATGACCATAGTGCTTTCATTTAAATATGCGTTTAATCGATCAGTAAAATCGTAATTCTTCTAGTAAAAACGTCTATTTTTATAAGCATACGCAAGATTATCCGTATAAAATAGGTTATAAAGAAATCTCATGCTGGGCTGACTATTTTCCCCCCGACTGTAGTCATATTGGCATGAAAATTGAACATAAAACCTTACAGGTGAAATAAGCCGAAGGAAAACAAAACATGAAGCTCGTAACTGCAATTGTAAAACCTTTTAAATTAGATGACGTGCGTGAAGCACTCTCTGAAAATGGTGTTCAAGGGATCACTGTCACTGAAGTTAAAGGCTTCGGTCGCCAGAAAGGTCACACTGAACTTTATCGTGGTGCTGAATATGTGGTTGATTTCTTACCAAAAGTAAAAATCGAAATCGCAATCAGTGATGAAATGGTCGATACCGTAATTGAATCAATTACTCGTGTTGCAAGCACAGGAAAAATTGGCGACGGTAAAATTTTTGTAAGCAATCTGGAACAAGTCATCCGTATCCGTACTGGTGAAACAGGTGCAGATGCCGTTTAAAAAATTGGCATGAAGTTTGCTGAGTAGCTAATAACTCAGAAAATCAGGTCGGGGGATACGAATGAAAAAGATGCTAATTGCACTCGGCTTGTCCAGTGCACTTTTAGGTGGTTCTGTTGCGTGGGCTGAAGAAAGCGCAACAGCACCTACAGAAGAAGTCACAGTAGTTGATACTGCAAATACAACAACGCTAAATACAACAGAAGCTGCAGTTCCAGTTGAAGCAGCGCCAGCACCTGCAGAAGAAGAGCCTAAGCTCGATACAGGTGATACAGCATGGATTTTAGTGTCCACTGCACTTGTTTTACTCATGACAATTCCCGGTTTAGCATTATTTTACGGCGGTATGGTCCGTAAGAAAAATGTACTCAGCACCATGGCACACAGTTTCGTTGCGGCAGGTGTCGTGAGCTTAACGTGGGTGATTGTGGGTTATACTTTAGCTTTTGGTGAAGGTAATGCCTTTATCGGTAGCTTAGACAAATTTATGTTGTCGGGCATCACCACAGAAGCCTTGTCTGGTACGATTCCAGAGATTCTTTTTGTTATTTTCCAAATGACATTTGCCATCATTACCGTTGCCATTATTAGCGGCTCGATTGCAGAACGTATGAAATTCGGTGCTTTCGTTGCGTTCATCGCAATTTGGAGCGTCGTGGTTTATGCACCAATTACCCACTGGGTATGGGGCGGTGGTTGGTTAGGTAATGACGGTGCGCTTGATTTTGCGGGTGGTACGGTTGTTCACATCAACTCAGGTGTTGCGGGTCTCGTTGCAGCGTACATGCTTGGTAAACGTATGGGGCTTGGCCGTGAATCAATGGCGCCACATAACCTAACGTTAACCGTCATTGGTGCAAGCCTTGTATGGGTAGGTTGGTTCGGTTTCAACGGTGGTTCTGCACTGGGTGCAAATGGTTCCGCTGGTTATGCATTGGTGGTAACACAAGTTGCAGCAGCGGCAGCAGCAGTAGCATGGTTAATTACTGAAAAAGTGGTTCGTGGTAAAGCGTCTGTCTTGGGCGGTGCTTCTGGTGCGGTAGCAGGTCTTGTGGTGATTACACCTGCGGCAGGTTTCGTAACTGTTGGCGGCGCTTTAGCGATGGGTCTGATCGGTGGTGTGGTTTGCTTCTGGGGTATTACCGCGCTGAAACGTGCGTTGAAAGCGGATGACTCTTTGGATGCGTTTGGTCTACATGGTGTCGGTGGTATCGTCGGTGCGATCCTTACAGCATTCTTTGCTAGCGAATTCATCATGGGTGATAAAGCACCGAGCAACTTAATGCATCAATTATGGGTTCAAGTCGAAGGTGTACTAGCGACTATTGCTTACTCAGCAGTAATGACATTCATTATCTTGAAAGTGATTGATCTAGTGATTGGCATCCGTGTTGAAGCTGATGACGAACGTATGGGTCTAGACTTAAGTCAACATGGTGAACGTGTAGAATAATAAGATCAC
Source organism: Acinetobacter amyesii (assembly GCF_002018365.1). Lineage (GTDB taxonomy): Bacteria > Pseudomonadota > Gammaproteobacteria > Pseudomonadales > Moraxellaceae > Acinetobacter > Acinetobacter amyesii. The sequence goes on along the minus strand of NZ_MVKX01000002.1, from coordinate 266,621 downwards.
AGTAAATCAATATATTGTGTAAAACAGCCCGAAAGGGCTGTTTTTTTTCCATATCTAGCGTAAAGCTCTACAAATTTCAAAATTTTTGCTACACTCTAAATCCATTCGGATTTGTTCAATTTAACCGCTATGCATTGTCCATTTTGCAACGCTGAAGACAGTAAAGTGATTGACTCACGTCTTGCTGCTGAAGGCTGTCAGATACGCCGCCGCCGTGAATGTATTAGTTGCGGTGAACGTTTTACAACTTTTGAAAGCTATGAAGTGGTGATGCCGCGTGTCATCAAGTCTGATTCAAAGAGCGAACCTTTTGATGAAGCCAAGCTCCGCCGCTCGTTGATGCATGCCTTGCAAAAGCGTCCAGTAACGCAAGAGCAAATTGAAACAGTACTCAGTGATATTCAATTGCAAATTCGCCGTTTGGGTGAACGTGATGTGAAATCACGCACCATTGGTGAAATTGTCATGCAGTCATTGTTTGCTTTAGATCATGTGGCTTATGTACGTTTTGCTTCTGTGTATCAAGACTTCCAAGATGTAGAAGCTTTTCGTCGTCAAATTGAACAAATGCAGCAGCGTGAGCACTAATGCACATCTGCCTCCATTTTTATCATGAGTGATTACATGTCTGAGTTAGATCAAGTGACTTTGCAGCAGCATCAACAGTGGATGCGGCGTGCAATTGCATTGGCACAGCAGGGGCAATACAGCACTCGTCCCAATCCCAATGTGGGCTGTGTGATTGTCAAAGATGGTCAATTGGTTGGTGAAGGCTTTCATCCCAAAGCGGGTCAGCCGCATGCAGAAGTCTTTGCAATGCGTGATGCAGGTGAGGCCGCACGTGGCGCAACCGCTTATGTGACTTTGGAGCCTTGCGCACACTATGGACGTACGCCACCTTGTGCCAAAGGTTTGGTGGAAGCAGGTGTTGCTCAAGTCGTTGTGGCCTGTCCCGATCCCAATCCATTGGTTGCGGGTAAAGGTGTACAAATCCTACGTGATGCTAGCATTGAAGTCATTACGGGTATTTGTGAAGCAGAAGCGCATCAATTGAACTTGGGCTTTTTAAAAGCCATGGCGACGGGCATGCCTTATGTCCGCCTCAAAGTCGCATCGAGCCTTGATGGACGCACAGCCATGGCCTCGGGTGAGTCTAAATGGATTACCGGTGCAATGGCGCGACAAGATGTACAGCATTGGCGTGCGATCTCTGGTGCCGTAATCACTGGGATTGAAACGGTATTAGCCGATGATTGCTTACTCAACGTACGTCAGCTCGATGACGATGATGACATGCGTAACGTGGTGCAGCCGAAACGTATCGTGCTAGATCGCCAAGGCCGCTTGCCATTAACTGCAAAAATATTGCAGCAACCTGAAACCGTGATGGTCATGGGGCCATATCGTCAGGAACTTGCTGACTTGGGCGTGGTACAATTTGAAATTCAGCCTTTGGCCGATCTGTTAGCAGCATGCGTTCAACAGTTCCAAATTTATGATGTCCTTGTTGAAGCCGGTGCGACACTTTCGACCGCTTTCTTACAAGAACATTTGATCGATGAAATGATCAGTTATGTTGCACCGACCTTGTTGGGTCAGTCAGCACGTGCGATGTTTAATGCGGATTTTGACCGCATGGCAGAGCAGCTTCGATTTAAGCTGAAAGATGTCACTCAATTGGGTGATGACATTCGCTTAAGGTTAATCCCTTCTCAAGAGACGCTATGAATTCAGAGTCTACGGTTTATCACAAACGTCGTCATGCGGCTCGTACCACAGACGAATATCTTTTCCATCAGTTGGTTCCTTATTTGGGAAACAAACGCCGTCTATTACATCTGATTTTAGAAGCACTTGAGCAAACGGGAACCTTAAAACGCGAAGATGGCCGTGCGCCGATATTTGCTGACTTTTTTGCAGGTTCGGGTGTGGTGTCACGGTTGGCACGTCAAAACGGCTATCGTGTTATTGCCAATGACTGGGAACCCTACAGCCATGCCTTGAACAGCGCGATTCTCTCTTGCGTTGAAGCACCTGCGTTTAAAGAGTTGGGTGGCTATCAGAAAGCCATAGATTATCTGAACCGTTTGCCAGAAGTGAAAGGTTGGGTGACCCATAACTTGTGTCCACGGAATGATGAAATCTACGATCCGGCACGTGACCGTTTATTCTTTAAACGTCGTAATGGTATGCGTATCGATGCGATTCGTCAGCAAATTGCAACTTGGCAGGCTCAAGGCGCGATTGATGATGTGGAAATGAGTGCATTGTTGGCGCCGTTATTGTACTCAGCAAGTTTTGTCAGCAATACCAGCGGTGTATTTAAAAGCTTCCATCATGGTTGGGGTGGTAAAACCCAAGCAGCCTTAGATCGTATCGGCTCTTTGTTATGGCTGACCCCAAGTCGTTTTTGTGAAATTGGTGATCCGAAAAAACCCGCCGCTGAAATGTGGTGTGTCGACGCACAGCATTTGGCCAATCAAATGAGTGGCTTTGAAGTAGATGTGGCTTATCTCGATCCACCATATAACCAACATGCTTATAGCAGTAACTACCATGTGTTGAATGCCTTAACGTTATGGGATCAGGTGGATTTACCAACGCCAGATACCAAAGGCTTTAAGAGTGGAATCGACCGGGCATGGCGTAAAGAACGTCCAAGTCCATATAATTCTTCGAAGCATGCGAAAGAAGCTTATGAAAAATTATTAGAAACCATCAATGCACGTTACATCCTGACGAGCTATTCAACCGATGGTAATATCAGCGCCACAGATTTATTACAAGCCAATTTAAAACGTGGCCGAGTAAGCTTATTGACGCAAGATGTACCACGTTACCGCGTGAGTAAGCAGCGTCAGTCTGAACGTGCACGCGTACTAGAGTTTATTGTTATCACGGATACGCATGCCAAATCAGGTCCACCGATCCGTCAGTTGTTGAGTCAATTGCACCATTTTGCAGAATTGGGTGGTGTCGATACCTCTGGTGTGAGTACGCAACTTGATTTGTGGTAAAAATCATCGCCCCCATATTTTTCAGGGATTGAACATGTTTACAGGCATTATTGAAAGTCTAGGTAAAGTTGAAAGCATTCAAAACGTGGGTGGCGATGTCCGCTTGCGTATCCAGACAGATTTAGACATGTCGGATGTGCATTTGGGGGACTCGATTGCCACCAATGGTATTTGCTTAACTGTGACCGACTTTGGCAGTAATTGGTATGCAGCCGATGTTTCACGTGAAAGTTTAAATCGGACCACCTTGGAACACTGGAAAGCAGGGCAGGCGGTGAATGTGGAAAAAGCCATGTTGCCAACTACGCGTTTTGGTGGACATATTGTCAGTGGTCATGTCGATGCAGTGGGTGAAATCACTCAAGTTCGTTCAGATGCGCGTTCTATTTATTTTGAAGTGACCGCACCGAAAGAAATTGCACGCTATTTAGCGGAAAAAGGCTCTGTGACCGTGGATGGTATTAGCCTGACAATTAACCATTTACGTGGCAATGTGCTGAGCTTAAATTTAATTCCGCACACGGCTGAACGAACCAATATCGGTACGTGGAAGGCTGGGGCTAAAGTGAACTTGGAAGTGGATGTTTTAGCACGTTATATTGAGCGTTTATTGCTTGGTGATAAAGCCGCTGAGACCACAGCGCAATCTAAAATTAGCTTAGATTTTCTCGCTGAAAATGGCTTCTTGAAATAAGTTGATACCGAAGAAAACCAAACAGTCTGATTGAAAAATTAGACTGTTTTTTTATTTTTGGTGATAATGCGTCGCGGAATGACATATATGATGAATAATCAGAAAGGTGATAATGATTGATTTCTTACTGAATCTGGAACAGTGGTTACCCATGTTATTGGAAAATTATGGTGTGTGGATTTATGCCATTTTATTTCTGGTGATATTTTCAGAAACGGGTTCAGTATTTATGTTCTTCCTGCCGGGAGACAGCCTATTGCTTGCCATCGGCGCATTATGCTCAACGACGGAAGTGGTGCATTTACACACCATGGGGCTGATGTTATTTGTCGCATCGGTCTTGGGCTACTGCGTCAATTACTACACGGGCAGCGTGTTAGGCATTAAGTACTTTAATAAGCACACACGTTACTTTAAGCCTGAATATATGGTCAAAACCAATAAATATTTTATGAAGCATGGTGGTAAAACGATTTTAGTCGCACGCTTTGTACCTTTTGTACGTTCTTTTGCGCCTTTTGCTGCTGGGTCTGCTCGCATGAGCCTTGGCACATTTATGTTTTATAACGTGTTAGGTGGTTTCATCTGGATTGGATTATTACTCGGTATCGGTTATTTCCTAGGACATACCGTTTCTGCAGTTGCAGATTTGGTCTAAGCCAAACTTAGGCATAAAAAAAGCTCACAGTTGTGGGCTTTTTTATGGAGTAGATGACAATTTAGTGTTTTGTAACGGTCACCACATCAAGGGTTTGAAAAATCGAGCTGTGGGGCAGTTGCTGAATGCTAAAACCACCTTTTTCTGATTCTCGGCTGAGATAAACCGAAATACTGTGAAAGTCTGAATGACTCAGCCAAAGATCTTTGGCACGAATGTCCCATTGTTCTCCAGCAGATAGAGAGGATATTTTCTGGGTAATCTGGTGAATGATGTCCATATTGAATTCCCATCTGGATGCATGATTATATTTTTAGGATGCCTGAAGCATTGTATTTTGAGGGACAATGCTTCAGCCATATGAACATCATGTTGCAAATACATGTCAGTTTAATGACAGTGACCAGATTTCGATGGACGGCTTAAGATGCTTGGGATGATGTAGATTCTGTCGAAAAATTGGAGTTTTCTAAGATATAGTCAATTTCTTCTTGTGCGGCAGCTTTCAATTTTGCGCGGAAATCACTGACGGCCATCTCGATTTGCGTTTCTGCCTCAAGTTCCAAACGCACGCGTACACTTTCAAGTTCTGACAACATTTGTCCTTCGCTAACCGATAAGCTTTGGCTTAATCCCGCTAAACCCGTTTCAGGGTTTTTATGATAGCGAGCGGCATAGTGTTGTACTTCACGATCAAGATTATGCTGCATCATGGTGAGCGCTTGCGTTTGTGCAGCAAAGCGTAACTCTTCGTCACGTTTCAGTTGTTCTGCATAGGCTTGTTCAGCTTCACGTTTTTCTTCTAAGGCTTTTTCTAAAGCCAACTGTTTGCGAATACGAGCATCTTCAATCAGCTGTGCTTTCAAATCTGCATAGGCAGACTCAATTTTGTCAAAAGACACTTGCTGTTGCTGTTGGTCATTGACCAGCCATTGTTGAATGTCTGTACTGGGATTGAGTACATCGCAAACGCGACCAAGGTCATCAATAAAGGTCTGACGAATAGCTTCAGGTACTTTTAACCAGCGCTGTTTAAAGTCTGGACCGACATTCAATGCCATGGTGCATCTCCTTGCAAATAGGGTAAAACCAATATCACGTTAAAGTTTATGGGTCTGTGGTTGAACGCCCAAACGTCGATATTGTTTATATTTTTCACGCCCGATAATTTTAGCGGGTTCGTTATTTTCAATAATTTCGATAATGTGACTAAAACTTGCGAACTGTTCAAGTGCTTGATCGTTAAAATTAAACACAATCCAGTCGGCTTGCTCAGGCAATTGGGCAGAAATACACACCGTTGCCTCGGCTTGATCGATACCATGGGGAATGAAACCTGTGTGATCGAAACTCCACAGGCGTTCATCAAGTTGTTGCTGTAAGTCTGGGTCAGCACAATGTAGCCAAATACGTACAGGCTGACGCAGGATCTTACGGCATAAACGACAAGTGCTTTCGACTTGTCGTTCAGGACTTTTTTCAAATAAATAAAAGCTAACTTTAGCCATTCGCTTGAGCACGATTCGCTAAGAATTGCATTAATAATGGTACAGGACGACCGGTTGCGCCTTTATTTGCACCTGAGTTCCATGCAGTACCCGCAATGTCTAAATGCGCCCAACGGTATTCACGCGTGAAGCGCTGAAGGAAACATGCAGCGGTCACAGAGCCAGCTTTTGGCCCACCAATGTTAGCAATATCTGCAAATGGAGAATCAAGTTGTTCTTGATAATCTTCAATCACGGGCATGCGCCATACGCGGTCAAAGCTATGTTGACCCGCAGCAGTCAATTCAGCCGCAAGTTCATCATCCGGAGTGAACATACCGGTAAGGACTGAACCCAGTGCTACGACACATGCACCAGTGAGAGTTGCAATATCAATCACCAGTGCAGGGTTAAAGCGTTTTACATAGGTCAATGTATCGCACAGCACCAAACGACCTTCGGCATCGGTATTTAGAATTTCAACGGTTTGACCGCTCATGGTTGTCACGATGTCACCCGGGCGAGTGGCATGACCAGACGGCATGTTTTCTGCAGCAGCAATTGCGCCGACAACATGAATCGGCAATTTCGCTTCACACAGCGCACGGATGGTACCCAAAACTGATGCAGAACCGCACATGTCGAATTTCATTTCGTCCATGCCTGCACCCGGTTTAAGTGAGATACCACCCGTATCAAAAGTCACGCCTTTACCAACAAGCACCACAGGTGCTTCTTCACGGTTTGAAAGGTATTCGATGGTAATAATACGGCCTGGACGGTCAGAACCTTTGCTCACAGCAAGGAAAGCACCCATACCGAGATCAGCCATTTGCTGTTCATCGAGTACAGTCACTTTGAGTTGATCCGGAAATTCAGCTGCAAGCGCTTGAGCTTGTTCAGCCAAATATTCAGGGAAACAGATATTGCCCGGACGGTTACCTAGGTCACGGGTAAAACTTTGACCTGATTGTACTGCAGAAATTAAGTCAAGCTGTGCAGTGGTTAATGGACTTTCAGCAGCGATTAAATGGATCTGCTCCAAAACAAATTCATTTTTCTTAGACTTGTATTCATCAAATGCATAAGCCGCTTGCGTCAGGCTAAGTGCAAATAAATAATGTTGTTCTTGTGGTAGGGCAGAGATATCGACACTGATCTGTTTGAATTTTTTTTGTGACGCTTTAATAATGGTTTGTGCAATTTTTGCAAATTTATTGACCTGTAATTCAGCAACTTTGCCGAGGCCTAAAAGAGCGCTATTGCGACAAGCGGCAATGTTCGCCACCAAAGGCAGGCTTTCATTGAGTGCTGCTTTAAATTGAGTCGCTTCAATTAAATTATCTAAATCATTGATTTGATATGAAGTAGCTGCATTTGTAACGTGCTCAGAATCTACTAATATCAACAAATATTGGCTGGACGCATTCGCTTGGAATGACGTATTAATAGAAAGTTTCATGTGCGGTATTTATGCCTTTTTAAATTTATAAACCATTAAACCATTGAAACATTTATATGAATAGAGTTTCAATGAGCAACAAGGGTATAGGTTTTATATTTTCTACATTCGGGTAAACTAACGCTAGTTTTTATTGGCCCTATTTTTGGAAGAATTAATTTGATTATTCGGCGTTATCTGGTCAAGCAAGTGGTGTCGACATCACTGGTTGTGATTGCCTTATTGACCTTGATCATGATGGGTGGTCGTTTGATCAAGTACTTTGGTGTGGCGGCGCAGGGTCGTTTAGATGCAAGTATTTTATTTAGCATCATTGGCTACCGTTTGCCTGAGTTTTTAACTTTAATTCTTCCGCTCGGTTTCTTTATTGGTCTGATGTTGGTCTTTGGTCGTCTCTATGTCGATCATGAAATGGCTGTGCTCAATGGTAGTGGTGTCAGTCGAAATCAATTGTCACGTTTATTGGTGCCGATGACCGTGGTCTTTATGGCTGTTCAAGCATTTTTGATGCTGTGGGCGTCGCCTTGGGGCATCCGTCAGTTTGAAGCCTTAACGACTTCACAAGCTGTACGAACTGGCTTTGATTTGGTTCGACCGAAAGAGTTTATTTCCTCTGGGCCCTATACCATTTATGCAGGCGACTTGTCAGAAGACCGTAAAAACTTAAAAGATATTTTCTTTTATCAGCGTGCAGAAAAAGAGGGTAAGCCTGATGTCATTATTTTGGCGAAGGAAGCGACCCGCGTCGAAGTGCCCGATGACAATGCCAATGTGGTGGATTTAGTTGAAGGCCGCCGTTACGAAATCTATCCGGGGCAACCGCGTTATTCTCAAGCAGAATTTCAAAGTTATCGTTTACGTTTAGAAAATGATAAAGAAGCAAAATTTGAAAGTACTGAAGTAGAAGCTTTACCAACCTCGAAGTTATGGGATAACCGCCATGATCCTGTGGTTGCCAGCGAACTCGGTTGGCGAATCTTTGTGCCGTTCGCTATTTTGGTGGCGTTATTGCTTGCCACTGCTTTGTCTGAGGTAAGCCCTCGCCAAGGGCGTTACCTGAAATTGTTCCCAGCCTTACTTATTTTTGCCAGTTTAATCGTGGCTTTAATGGCGATCAAAACGCGGATCAGTAAAGATGAAATGGGCATCGGGGCTTATCCACTTGTATTGGTAATTTACGGCATTGCAGCGGCATTGTTCTCGCGTAAACAAAAATTAGCGCCCAAAATTAAGAAACAAATTCAGCGAGTGAGGTCTTAAAATGTTGGCACGTCGTATAGTTGCAAAACATGTGACCAAAACTACTGCTTTAGCCATGCTTGGTGCGACAGCGGTATTGGCTGGCTTACAAGTGCTTTTTACTTATTTAGGTGAATTGGGCTCGCTGAAAGAAGGCTATAACGCATGGAATGCTTTGCAGTATGTGTTATGGAGTTCACCGAATTATTTATATGAAATTTTGCCGATTTCAGCCTTGATTGGCGCGGTACTGGGTTTAGGGACTCTAGCTTCAAACAGTGAATTGATTGTCATGCGTTCGGTCGGCATCAGCCTTTGGCGGATTGTGGGTTGGGTGATTCGTTCGGCACTCATTTTGGTGGTTTTATCCTTTGCATTAAGCGAATGGGTCATTCCCTATACCAATGAACAAGCCAAAAGCGTGAAAAGCCACCGTACTGCGGCTGAACTGGGCGAAGTCAAAGGCTATTGGTCACGTGAAGGCCAACGCTTTATTTATATTGACTATGCCAATTCACAAGGTCAAATTAAAGATGTTCAGGTTGTTGATTTTGATGAAAAATATCGTTTGCGAGGCACTTTAGATGCGGAGCAAGGGAATTTTGTCAAAAATGGGGCTTGGACACTGCAAAATTCAACCCAAGTCGACCTATTAGCGACGGGTGATGCTGTGGCGAAGCAAAATGCTGAACAGCCGCTTTCATTGGCATTGCAACCTAAATATGTGCATATGGTTACCATTGACCCTGAAGACCTATCACCGAGTCAATTGGTGAGCTTTATGAGCTATATGCATGAATATAGCCAAGTCCCGAAAACTTACCAATTGGCGTTTTGGCAAAAGTTTGGTTCGCCCTTTGCTTTAATTGCCTTGGTAGTGATTGCGTGTTCATTTATTTTTGGACCTTTACGTCAACAGTCGATGGGTTTCCGCTTGGTGATTGCCTTATTTGCTGGACTGGGCTTTTATTACTTACAAGATTTCTTGGGTTATGCAAGTTTGGTGTACGCACCATCGCCTGCATGGTTCGTCTTTATACCAATTATTTTGATGTTTGTAGCGGGTGGCTATCTGCTGCACCGCGCACGTTAAGTGCATGCAAGATTGAGTAAAACAATGTTGATGACCTAGATAAACCATGGTTGTCACATAGAGTCTTCACCGAAAATTCGGTAAGATAGTATGATTAATTTATAAACGAAAGAGTGTTCATTATGACGGATGCAACTGCTGGCAAAATCCCACACGTATTAGTAATTATGGATGGTGTGGGTCATCGCGAAGCGGTCGAGGACAATGCCTTTTTAGCAGCAAAACGACCAAACTTGACTGCAATGCAGGAAAAGCATCCGCATGGATTGATTTCAGGATCTGGTGAAGACGTTGGTTTACCTGATGGTCAAATGGGTAACTCTGAAGTGGGCCACATGAACCTTGGTGCAGGACGTGTGCTGTATCAAGACTTTACTCGTATTACCAAAGATATTCGTACCGGTGCGTTCTTTGAACATGATGTTTTAGTCGATGCGGTTGAAAAAGCCAAAGCTGCAGATCGTGCTGTACATATCATGGGCTTGTTGTCTGAAGGTGGTGTGCATTCACATGAAGATCACATTGTGGCGATGGCTGAATTGGCATTAAAACGTGGTGCAAAAGTGTATCTTCATGCATTCCTTGATGGTCGTGATACGCCACCAAAAAGCGCACAACCTTCGCTTGAAAAATTAGATGCGCTGTTTGCTCAGTATCCGGATCAAGGTCGTATTGCCACCATGATTGGTCGCTACTTTGCAATGGATCGTGACAACCGTTGGGATCGTGTTGAGCAAGCCTATCGTCTTTTAACTGAAGGTGAAGCAGTGCGTACGGCAGCGACTGCTGTTGAAGGTCTAGAGCAGGCTTATGCCGCTGAAGAATCAGATGAGTTTGTGAAAGCGACGCGTATTGGTGATTTAGCACCGATTCAAGATGGTGATAGCGTTGTTTTTATGAACTTCCGTGCTGACCGTGCGCGTGAAATTACCAAAGCATTTGTGGAAAAAGATTTTGCAGGTTTTGAACGTAAAGTGGTTCCCGCTTTATCAAAATTTGTCATGTTGACACGTTACCAAGCGACAATTGATGCACCTGTGGCTTATATGCCAGAAGCGTTGCATAACTCGATTGGTGAATACCTGTCTAATTTGGGTAAAACACAACTGCGTATTGCTGAAACTGAAAAATATGCACACGTGACCTTCTTCTTCAGTGGTGGTCGTGAAGATGAATATCCGGGTGAAAAACGTATTTTGATTCCATCACCAAACGTTGCGACCTATGATTTAAAACCAGAAATGAGTGCTTATGAAGTCACTGATGAATTGGTTGCTGCAATTAATTCAGGTGAGTACGACTTATTGGTAGTGAACTATGCCAATGGTGATATGGTTGGCCATACTGGTGTATTTGATGCAGCAGTCAAAGCAGTTGAAGCCGTAGACACGTGCCTAGGTCGTGTGTATGAAGCTGTAATGGCAAATAAAGGGCACATGCTAGTGACTGCCGATCATGGTAACGTAGAGCAAATGCAGGATTACCAAAGTGGTCAGGTGCATACTCAACATACCACTGAACTTGTGCCGTTTATCTATGTTGGCCCGACCAATGCAACAATTGCAGAAGGTGGTGTTTTGGCTGACGTAGCGCCGACACTTTTAACTCTTATGCACATTCCTGTACCAACAGAAATGCAAGGTCGTAACTTGATTACTCTTGAAGCTTAAAATGTAAGGAAGCATGAATGACTAAAGCACACTGGACGTCAGTTGTAAGCCTTACAGCCTTGCTGCTGTGTTCTAGTCATTCGACATGGGGAGCCGACAAAGCAAAGTCGGCTTTCGATGAATTTGATGGCAGCTATGAACAAAGTTATGCCGAAGTACCTGTCGAATCGATCCAACAATTTGTTCAGATCTATGGCATTGTCAAAGAAAATTATGTAGTTGAAAAAAATGACGATACATTATTCCAACAAGCCATCAAGGGCATGGTCAGTGGTTTAGACCGTTATTCACGATATCTTTCACCTGAAGACTATAAGCAGCTTTTGCAATACACCGAAGGGGATATTGCGAGTGTCGATTTCAATTTGCGTTTTGATGCAGGCTTACAGCAATGGGTCATCACCAATTTAAAGCCTGATGCCGATTCAGCAAAGCTAGGTCTGAAAAATGGCGCAGCGGTGTTTAAAATTGATGATCAAGAACTCAAAAAACTCAATCAAGATCAAGTGCGACACCTGCTTACCGGCAGTATCGGCTCGACGCTGAATCTACAGTTGATAACTGCAAGTCAACCGATCAATTTGGTCAGAAACACTAAAGTTGAAACAGATATAGAATCTAAATTATTAAATAATCAGGTTTTAGTTTTACACGTTAAAGTTTTTCAACAAGATACAGCCAATGAAATAAAGCGTTTAATTGAAAGTCATGGTTCGCGTGTCAAAGCCGTATTGTTTGATTTAAGAAATAACCCCGGGGGGTTACTGTCCGCAGCAGTAGAGTCTGCCGATTTATTTTTGAATCAGGGCATTATTGTGTCGACTCGAAGTCGATCTGAGGGTGACCAACAGTTTCAGGCTTTACCGAGTTTTGAATTTCAAAATATGAAAGTCGGCATCTTAATCAACAATCGTTCTGCTTCTGCCGCAGAGGTCTTTACCGCAGCATTAAAAGAGCATAAACGTGCATGGGTAGCGGGTGAGAAAAGTTATGGTAAAGGTGTGGTTCAAAAGCTATTTCCATTGAGTAATGGTGCAGCTTTACAAATGACTGTGTCACAATATCTGACCCCGAATGGCAAAATGATTGAAGGAATTGGGGTGCAGCCAGACTATAACTATCCGCTGCAACATGATGCACGTGAAGATCACTATGTCGATCATGTTGCAGAGTTATTGCTGAATCAAAAATAAACAGCAATACGTTGGAAAGCTTTTACTCTTCGTCTTCGGTATCTAAGCCGAATTTTTTCAAACGATAGCGCAATGAACGGAATGACATGCCTAATTTTTTTGCGGCAAGGGTTCGGTTCCAGTGGGTGAGATTCAACGCATTCATGAGCACTTCTTTTTCGATATTTTCTAAAAAGAGCTCTAAACCTTCTTCAGGCAGTTTACGAGGAACGACACTTTGTTCGTTGCTGGTTGTACCCAGCTGAGCAGATTCATTTGTTGTTGGAGATGAATTGAACTGAGCACTCGGTTGTCTTAATGGCGCACTTTGCAGATGTTGAAGATCAATTTGCTCATCATCGCAGAGGGTCATGGCACGTTCGATAATATTGCGGAGTTCACGAACATTGCCCGGATAATATTGGCTGAGTAGGAAATTTTTCGCTCGTTCAGTCAGAGGCTTAGTGGCAATTTCCCATTCATGACTAATTTTTTGAATAAAATGTTGCGCCAATAAGAGGATATCGTCGCCACGTTCACGTAAGGCAGGCAACACAATATCCATCACATGGATGCGGAAAAATAAATCTTGGCGGAAGCGACCTTGTTGGACGAGAGCTTCTAAGTCCTGATGACTGGCACTGATCACACGGAAATCAACGTCAATTTCACAGTCTGAACCCACAGGACGAATACGTTTTTCCTGTACTGCGCGTAGCAGTTTAACTTGCATGGCTAAAGGTAATTCGGCAATTTCGTCCAGAAATAAGCTACCGCCATGTGCAGATTGAATCAGACCTTGCTTGTCTTGGGTGGCACCACTAAAGCTGCCTTTTTTATGGCCAAAAAGTTCACTTTCCATTAACTCTGTCGGAATTGCCCCGCAGTTAATGGCAATAAAGGGTCCTTCATTACGGTTGCTTAAACGGTGAACCAGATTGGCCACGACCTCTTTACCCGTACCAGATTCACCCGTAATAAAAACAGGTGCTTGTGAACGTGCAATTTTCTTTAAGGTTCGACGCAATTGCTGGATTGGGAGCGATTCACCAATTAACATTTTATGCTCTAAAGCATCTTGCGAAGTAATGTCTTCGGCCAAAGGCTTATTCAGGGCTTTTTGTAGCAGTTGTTCAAGATGTTTTGGATTGATCGGTTTGCTGACAAAATCGAATGCTCCCGCCTTTAATGCGGCAATGGCAATGTCCATGTTGCCATAGGCTGTTAGCACAGCAACGGGCAGGGTAGGACAGTGTTCATTCATCCAATCTAAGAGCTGTAGACCATTACCATCGGGTAAGTTGAGGTCGGTTAGGCAGGCATCGTAGCTATAGGTAGACAAGGATTTTTTAGCTTCGTCGAGGCGATGTGCGACATGCGTTTTAACCCCCATCCTTGATAAAGACATTTGCATCAGCATACATAAGTCTTCTTCGTCATCAACTAACAATACCAGTGGTTGTGAATCCACAGTTTTCCCCTAAAAACAATTAAATAACAGCTTGTAAGCACTCAATCCTAAAGCAAGCTCCCTGTTTTTGTTCTACATAGGAAAGCTGTGCTTGATTCGCTTCACAGAAGCTATGAGCAAGATATAATCCTAAACCAGTTCCAGTAATTTCGGTACTAAAAAATGGTTGAAATAACTGTGCGCGGTTTTGCAAAGCAACCCCATTGCCGAAATCTCGGACATCGATCTGGACTTTTTTCTGATCTATACGCGCCACCACTTCGATATACGACATGTCCGGATTGTTATGACGAATCGCATTACGAATTAGGTTGATTAAAATTTGTCTGAACTGTGCCTCATCAAAATCGATTAAGGTTTTGGCTTGCACATTGAGCCGAATGTTCTGTTGAATGTCTGCCAGATCTTCTTGCAGGAACAGCGGTAAAAATTGTTCTAAATTCAGACGAGTAGGATGGGTTTCCTTATTACGCACCATATTTAGGGTGTCTTGAATAATTCGGTCAATCCGCACTGCTTGACGTGAAATCATATGATTCAACATGTGCTGTTGTTCGGTATCACTTTGCGGATATAAATCATTGGCATGCACAATTGCGGCTAAAGGATTGCGAATTTCGTGGGCAATACTGGCGGAGAGTTGCCCTAAAGCGGCTAATTTTAATTGTTGCACTTGCTGATTGAGTTTTTGTGCATCTTGTAAAATCAGCAAGGTCAGCATTTGATGCGGCACAACGAGTTTTTGTACGAGTACCTGAATGTGGTACTGGCTTTGTTGCGATTCAAATTGGAATTTTTCCCCGCTTTTTAAATCTTCAAACTTGAGTAATTCAAATAAGTCGGGCTGCGTGGTATACAGTGGATATTGATCATGATGATAAGAATTTGGCATGCCGAGTAAATGGCAAGCAGCAGGATTACTCAGCACCACATGACAGTTTTCATCCAATACTAAATAGCCTGTATCAATTTGTTCTAAAATATAGCGGTTAATATTTTGTAGTCGATGTAGTTCTAAGGATTGCGAAAAATTCAGATTTTCTAGTAACTGAAAACGTTTCACGGCAATTTGCGCACTGCCATACACCACACAAAATAAAAAAGCCAAAATCGCACTGTTGGTTAAATTTTTGAGTGAGGTAAATTCAAGAATTGAACCTAAAAACAGTTGATACACCACGCAAATCACAGCGATGAGGGTGATGACCAAAGCTTTTTGGGCATCTAATAACAGGGATGCTGCAAAAATCGTAATCACAAACAGTAAACTCAAATGTAAATTGGGTCCATCGATAGCTAAGGTCAGTAAGCTCAGCGAAATGACATCTACAATGAATAACAGCAGCAACTGATTCGGAATACGGACTTTGAAGCGTCCAAGCGACATGAATTGAATGCTGGTAAACAGCAAATAAATCGTCAATACATATAGGTATAAACGTGGGTATTCATAATCTGAACTGAGTTGAGTGTAGGTGAGTAAAAAGACCAGTAACAGACAGGCACTGATGATAAAGCGATAAGCACTGTACCAAAGGCCCAAATGATACTGGTTCAATTCACTATGAATTGAACGCTGTGTCATAAGTAACAGGATGTACGTTGTGTTAAGGTTTGATTAACCCGTAGCGAATCGCCAAGTGAGTTAGTTTGACATCACTATCAATATTCAGTTTTTCAAAAATGCGGTAACGGTAGGTATTCACTGTTTTAACGCTAACAAATAATTTATCAGAAATTTCTTGTGCACTAATACAATTGACCACCATCATGGCAACTTGCATTTCACGCTCAGACAGGGCATCAAAAGGCGATTGTTGGGTATCAGACAAATATGAGCTGGCCAGTTGTTCCGCAATGTCTGCACTGAAATATTTGCCACCTTGCATCACTTTATTAATCGCACGGACCATTTCAGTGACTGGTGCACCTTTAGTGATATAGCCTTTGGCGCCTGCTTTTAACAATAAAGACGGGTAGGGTTCTTCAGCAAGTCCACTGACTGCGAGGACTTTTGTATCTGGCGCTGTTTGGAGTAGGCGACGTGTGGTTTCTACACCCCCGATCCCGGGCATATTGACATCTAATAAAACGACATTCGGATGGTGTTGGCGAACAAGTGTAATCGCATCTTCACCAGATTCGGCTTGTCCAATGACTTGGACATCTGCATGGTCTTCGAGCATACGGCAAATACCAGTACGGACTAATTCATGGTCATCTACCACCAAAACTGTGATCACCTACACTCTCCCTCAAGTCAAAATCTGTTTTTTTTGTTACATAAAGCAAAATAAGCTTGCAATGAAACGACAAAATTAGCAATCCTATTCTTATATGAAATGAAAAACTTCATACACAATGTGTGAGCAAAAAATGTTCGTAGTTGTGACCAATGTACGGCATATTGCTGGTCTTGCGCAAATGTTTAGTATCCTGAGTTGAGTGAGCAATGGTGAAAAAATTAAATAAATCCTTCATGCACGTTTTGGGCATGTCAATTTTATTCAGTATGAGCAGTTTCAGTTCTGCTGAAATTGTGATGAATAGTGCTGCAAATCAGCAGTCAAATATTAGCTGGTCATCTGAGGATGCAAACCAGTTACTCAACGGTGACGTGTCTTATAACGCTGAAGAGCCATCTCCTCAGGGGTCAACGAAAGTGACCACGTCTGTGCGTAGCACAGGCGGTGTGGTACAGGCGACACCATCGAAGACGGTCCGTATCATTGATACCAATCAATACGCAGGTCAGCCTTCTGTAAATGCACGTGCGGCATTGGTTATGGATGGTCAAACCGGTGAGGTGCTGTATAGCAAAAATAGTAATACCGCTTTACCGATTGCATCGATTACCAAACTGATGACAGCAGTTGTGATTTCAGATGCCCGATTAAACATGTCGGAAAAAATTACCTTACAACAGGCTGATTTTTCATGTTCAGGCTGTAAAAGTTCAAGTTCAACGCTGCGTGCTGGCGACAGCATGAACCGTGCAGAAGCTTTACTATTTGCTTTAATGAAATCTGAAAACCCAGCGGCTTCGGCATTAGCACGTACTTATCCAGGTGGTCGTTCTGCATTTATTTCAGCGATGAATGCGAAAGCACGCTCATTGGGGATGAATTCGACACATTATATGGAATCGACAGGTTTGCACCCTGGTAATGTCGCTTCGGCACGTGACTTGGGGATTTTGGTGAATACCGCTTCGCAGTATGGTTTGATTCGCCAATTTTCAACCACACCAAGTTATGACTTTAATTTGGGCTACCGCGTGTTGAAATCAAACAATACCAATGCTTTAGTACGTAATGGCGGTTGGAATATTAATATTTCAAAAACGGGTTATATCAATGAAGCAGGGCGCTGTGTAGTGATGCATACTACACTGAATAACCGTCCAGCGGTGGTGGTGTTATTGGGTGCGGATTCTTCAGTCGCACGAACCAATGATGCGACGCGTTTAATGAACTGGGCGAGCCAGTTACCAAAACGTATTTAAACAAGATTTCAGATTTTTTATTCTTTCAGTATTTAGATTTACTCAACGTTTAAATGCTGAAGTGAATGCAAGATATAAAAAAGCCCTGCAAGAGCAGGGCTTTTTTATTCAGTCAGCATATGAATTACATATTTGACAGAATTGAATCACGAACTTGATCCATAGTTGCATCAATCGACAACATTACAGCATCTTGGCATTGCTTGATGGCAGTATCAGGATCTTTTAAACCGTTACCTGTTACAGTACATACGATCACAGAACCTTCAGCAATTTTACCTGCTTTGATGTCACGAATCGCGCCACCGATAGACGCTGCAGAAGCAGGTTCTACGAATACACCTTCGTACATAGACAATAGACGCTGTGCTTCTAAGATCTCTGCATCTTGAAGTTCGTCAAACCAACCTTCTGAGTCGCGGACTACGGCTTTAGCATGGTTCCAGCTTTGTGGGTTACCAATACGGATCGCAGTTGCTACTGTTTCAGGGTTTTCTACAGGTGCGCCGCGTAGGAATGGTGCCGCGCCAGCAGCTTGGTAACCCACCATTGTTGGTAGACCCGCAGGTTTTGGACCTGTGAATTGATCAGTTTCAGGATCATAAACTACTTGTACAAATTCTTCTTTAGGCTGATTCGCCACAGCTTCGGTATAACCCATCCAATGTGCTGTGATGTTACCCGCATTACCTACAGGTAGGCAGTGGTAATCTGGCGCACGACCTAATTCGTCAACGATTTCGTAAGCAATGGTTTTTTGACCTTGCAGACGGTATGGGTTGATTGAGTTTACAATCGTAACTGGTGCTTGATCCGCAACTTCTTTTACAAGACGCATACCGTCATCGAAGTTACCGTGGATTTGCATCGTTACCGCGCCATACATCATCGCTTGTGCCATTTTACCCATGGCAATTTTGCCTTCTGGGATTAACACGAATGCTTTAATACCCGCACGTGCAGCATAAGCCGCTGCGGCAGCAGATGTGTTACCTGTAGAGGCACAGATAATCGCTTTTGAGCCTGCTTCCACTGCTTTTGTTACGGCCATGGTCATACCACGGTCTTTAAATGAACCAGTCGGGTTTAAGCCCTCGTACTTCACATAAATTTCAACATTTTTGCCAATAATGCGTGGAATGTTCTCAAGCTTAATCAGTGGCGTATTACCTTCGCCCAAAGAAATTGCGCGAGTAGTTGCAGATACGGGTAAACGGTCGCGATAGCGGTCAACTAAACCAGTATAACGATTGGCATTAGACATGATGATGTTCCAATTGTGTGTAGAGCTTGGCGAGAGGAACTGAAATATTCCCCTCGACCCGATTAATTATCAAGCGATTCTAAACGAATTCGTACAATTTCGCCATGAATGACAGGCAATGCTTGAATTTGTTGAAGGGCTTCATCCATTTTAGATTCTTTGACTGGATCAGTCAGAATCACGATAGGAATAAGGTCTTTTAAGCGCGGCTGTTGCATGATCGCATCGATGCTGATTCCTGCACGGCTTAAAATCGTAGTGACATCAGCAAGAACGCCAGTTTGATCTTCGGCATTAATACGGATGTAGTATCCTGTGGTCATTTCTTCACGTGGAAGAATTGGTAAATCGGTCAGTGCTTCAAAAGCAAGCTGTGGAATTGTACCAGCGCCATCTTCGGTATATGAGATGTCACGGACAATATCGACAACGTCAGCAACCACCGCTGATGCTGTCGGGCCTGCACCTGCGCCTGCGCCATAGTAAAGCGTTGGACCAACAGCATTGGCTTGAACCAATACAGCATTTTTAACGCCATTTACATTGGCAATCAGTTGGTCTTCAGGGATCAGCGTTGGATGAACACGAAGCTCAATACCCGTTGCAGCACGACGTGCAATACCTAAATGTTTAATACGGAAACCAAGGTCTTCTGCATATTTCACATCTTGCGCGGTAACTTTGCTGATGCCTTCCGTGAAGACTTTGTCAAACTGGAGTGGGATACCAAAAGCAATTGAAGCCAGCAATGTTAATTTGTGCGCTGCGTCGATCCCTTCGACGTCGAAGGTTGGATCTGCTTCGGCATAACCGAGTTCTTGCGCTTCTTTGAGAACGTCTGCAAAGGCACGACCTTTTTCACGCATTTCAGTCAGGATAAAGTTCCCTGTACCGTTAATGATACCAGCCAACCAGTCAATTTTATTCGCCGCCAAACCTTCACGGAGGACTTTAATAATTGGGATACCGCCTGCGACAGCTGCTTCATAAGCAATCTGAACGTGATGATCATCGGCCAATTTAAATAATTCATTGCCGTGTTCAGCCAATAAAGCTTTGTTGGCTGTGACCACTTGTTTGCCATGAATGATTGCTTCACGAATCACTTCATACGCAGGGTGAATGCCGCCCATAACTTCAACTACGACGTCTACATCGGGTTGACGGACGATATCCAATAAATCAGCACTTTGCTTCACTGAAGCAGGTAGTTCTAAATCAGGACGAGGGCGACGCGTACCCACATGGGTAATTTCAATTTCACGACCGGTGCGACGTTTAATCTCAGCAGCATTTTCTTTTAGTAGTTTAAGGGCACCACCACCCACAGTACCAAGACCGAGGATTGCCAGACGAACTGGTTTCACGTCACACTCCATTTATTTCATCATTGCTTTAAGTGAATTTAGATCATAGCTAAAAAAACGTTCGGACTCTAGGGTAGAAATCACTTTATTCCTACCCATAAAAAACATTCATTTAGCCTATAAAAATTAGTTATTTAAGCGCACTTTCAAGTTCGGAAGCCGACATGTAAGCACCGATGTGTTTACCTTCTGCGTTATAGATCGCTGGCGTACCATTCACACCAATATTTAGACCCATTTCATACATGCTGCGCACTGGGTTTTTACATGATGCTGGCTCGATTTGCTCACCGGCAATGGCTTTGTCAAATGCGGCACGACGGTCTTTGCTACACCAGATCGTTTCCATCATTGGCATGTGTTGCTCACCACGTGGCCAAGCGATGTAACGGACTTCAATGCCACGGGCATTAATATCATCCATTTGTTCATGTAACTTATGGCAATAAGGACAGCTGACATCGGTAAAGACATAAACCACGTGTTTGGTTTTACCTTTGGCTTTATAGATCAGTAGGTCTTCAGTTTTTAATTGATCAAATAATTTTTTGTTGGCTTCTGCTTGTAGGGTATCGCCTACATTAAAGAGTTGTTTTTCACCTAAACGAACAACGTCGCCTTGGAAAATGTATTTACCATCAGCTGTAGCATAGACCGCAGGCATGCCTTCAAAGCTAACCCAAAACAAATTAGGAACTTCAGTCGCTTTCACCCCAGTGACTTTGGCATTGATATTGGCTTTTTGCAGATTGGATTGCAAAGTATCAATTAAACGCTGCTGAGCATTACGTTCAGATAAATTCGAAGCTTCACCAGTTGCAGGTGTACTTGCCGTTAATGTCGCGTCTTTCTTTTCGTCATTATTTGAATTAGAACAAGCCACTAACGCCATACTGGCAACAAGTGTCGATGCGAGAAAAATTTTTGAACGGGTAAATAACATAAACAACCCTTTTCTTTTAGCTTTATCAAACAGGTGAGTAAGCATAGCAAAAAATATCGGCCACGATAGAACTTCTTGGTCTGATATTTCCTGCCGTTAAGCTCTCGGATGATAGTCTGCATGTAATTTTTGCATACGAACTTGCGCGACATGGGTATAAATTTGCGTGGTAGACAAGTCACTGTGGCCGAGCAGCATCTGCACGACACGTAAGTCGGCACCGTGGTTGAGCAAATGCGTGGCAAAGGCATGACGCAAGGTATGTGGTGATAATTCGGCCTGAATACCTGCAATGAGCGCATAGCGTTTAATCGCGTACCAAAAGTTTTGGCGACTCATCATTCCACCGAGTTGAGTGAGAAATAAAGCATCGGTTGCGCTTTTGTATAAGATGGGGCGTGCTTCAGCTAAATATTTCTCGATCCATTCCACCGCCATTTGACCTAAAGGAACTAAGCGTTCTTTATTGCCTTTACCAGTAATCCGTAAATAGCCTTGTTTCAGATTGATCAGTTCTAATCTTAAATTTAATAACTCAGAGACCCGTAAACCACAGGCATACAACACTTCGAGCATGGCACGATCACGTAGACCCAAAGCGGTGCTGAGGTCTGGGGCATTAATCAGGGCTTCGACATCTGCTTCGGATAAGTCCTTTGGCAGGGCACGACCCAATTTGGGTGTTTTGTGGATTGCAACAGGATTGTCGCTGCGTATTTTTTGTTCGCGTAAGAACTTGAAAAATGAACGCAGTGCAGAAAGTGAGCGGGCGATCGAGCGAGGGCTTTTTCCTTGTTTCGTCAGGCTGAGCAAGACATCTGAAATGTCGTCACTGCTCCAATCTGTCATGACATGCGTATGACACTCACTGCATTGAATTAAATCAGATAAATATGCATTGCGAGTGTGTGGGCTGACGGTTTGAGCAATTAAATCATCACGATATCCGTGTAAAAAACTGAGTGTTTCTGGAATTTGGACTGGGGTCGGGATTCGTGGTTTTTTATTTAACATGTGCCGCTCATTTTTGAAATTAAACCAAGAAATCACAATGGTTTAATGCAATGTAATTTAAAAAAATAGTCGTGTCGATGTTAGATTGCTAAATGAGAATTGAAATCGAATCCGATTTGTTAATTATTCTCATTTGTTTGTATAATGTTCAAAATTTTTTAGGGTTAGTTGCGTGCGATTATCTGATTTGAAAGTGAAACAAAGCGCAGTCATTCATAAGGTACATCGTAACCAGAATGGCAACAATGCTCCGGCTGATTTAGTCGCTAGCCGTTTAGAGACTTTGGGTTTTGTTCCTGGAACAAAAGTACAGGTGATTACCAAAGGTATTTTTGGTGGTGACCCGATTTTAATTCAAGTTGGGTTTACTCGTTTCGCACTGCGAAAAGTAGAAGCTGAAAAAGTGGAAATAGCAATGGAAGGGGCATCAGCATGAGTGATGCGTTACGTATTGCCCTCGTTGGTAATCCAAACTGTGGTAAAACCTCATTATTCAATCATTTAACTGGTACACGTCAGAAAGTTGCGAACTATGCTGGGGTAACGGTTGAGCGTAAAGTTGGTCAATTTACTTTGCCATCGGGTAAATCTGTTCGAGTTTTGGATTTGCCGGGGACGTATAGCTTAGAAGCGACGAGTCCTGATGAAGCCATTACGCGTGATGTCGTGCAAGGTAAAATTGCAGAAGAAGGCCATCAAGACGTCTTTTTATGTGTAGTTGATGCGACAAACTTAAAATTGCACCTCGGTTTGGTCATGGAAATGATCGATTTGGGTCGTCCAATTTTACTTGTCCTCAACATGATGGATGAAGCACGCCGTCGTGGCATGCAAATCAATACCCAAAAGCTGTCTCAGCGTTTGGGTGTGCCTGTCGTAGAAACCGTTGCTGTACGTAATGCGGGTATTGAAAACTTAATGGGCGCGTTAGATGCTGAAGGTTTCAGAAAACCTGATGCGTCATTAAGTGATACCAATCTTTCTGGGACTAACCACGAAAAAATTGAACAAATTTTAAAAGACGTGGTGGTGTTTGTTGATCATGAAGATAAACGCTCAGACTTCCTTGATAAAATTTTTCTACATCCAGTCTTTGGTTTAATTACCTTAGCGGTGATGATGTTTATTATCTTCCAAGCGGTGTTTGCATGGGCTGCGCCGTTTATGGATGGTATTGAAACCTTCTTCGGTTGGTTCGGTGAATTGGTCGGTGAACACATTTCACATCCACTACTGAACAGCTTGGTGGTAGATGGGATCATTGCGGGTGCAGGCGGTGTAGTAGTGTTCTTGCCGCAGATTTTAATTTTATTCTTCTTTATTTTGGTTTTAGAAGAATCAGGTTATTTACCACGTGCAGCATTCTTGCTAGATAAGCTGATGTTTAAAGCCGGACTGAGTGGACGTGCGTTTATTCCTCTGCTATCGAGCTTTGCCTGTGCTGTACCGGGCATCATGGCAACCCGGAGTATTCAAGACCCTCGAGATCGTCTGGTAACGATTTTAGTTGCGCCGTTGATGACGTGTTCGGCACGTTTACCGGTTTATGCTTTGTTGATCTCGGCATTTATTCCAGAGCAAATGGTCTGGGGCGTCTTTAACTTACAAGGCTTGGTGCTATTTGCATTATATGCAGCCGGGATTGTGAGTGCCTTAATTGTGGCAACAGTGCTGAAATTCTTCCAAAAAGATAAATCACAGCATGCCTTATTGATGGAACTTCCAAGCTACCGTTTCCCAGATATTAAGAGTGTTTGGATTGGTTTACTGGACCGTGCCAAGATCTTCTTGAAACGTGTCGGTGGCATCATCTTCGCTTTATCGATTTTGTTATGGTTCTTGTGTACTTTCCCGCAACCGCCAGAAGGCGCAACTTTGCCGGATATTGATTATTCATTGGCAGGTATGCTTGGGCATGTATTACAACCGATTTTTGCACCATTAGGTTTTAACTGGCAGATCTGTATTGCCTTAATTCCAGCGATGGCGGCACGTGAAGTCGTTGTGGCGGCATTGGGTACGGTGTATGCCTTGTCTGCAACTGATGACGATGCCATGTCTCAAGGTCTGGCAAATTTAATTAGTAGTGATGGGTCATTGGGTTGGTCATTGGCAACCGGTTTATCATTATTGGTGTGGTTTATTTATGCGCCACATTGCTTGGCGACACTGGCAACTGTTAAACGTGAAACTGGTTCCTTGAAAACGGTGAGTTTCATGACCATCTATTTATTTGGTTTGGCTTATTTAATGGCATTCATCACGTATCAAATTGCAACACGCTATTTGGGATCGTGAATTTTGAATGGCAAAAGCTGAACAAAGGAGAGAGACATGCTTGAATCAATAATTATTGCGGTATTGGTGATTTGGAGTGCTGTCGTGGTGTTTAAGAAGGTATTTCCAAAAACATCGAACTCAGTCTTCACAACTTTATCTGAGCATTGTGAAAACCGTGGTTGGAATAGTCTTGCCAAATGGTTAAAGCCCAAAATGGCCGCAGGTTGTGCAGGCGGTTGTGGATGTTCAGCTTCGGATAATCCATCTGCAAAAAAAGCTGAAGTACAAGCGGTGAAGTGGAAATAAGCTCACCGTCAGTTGCTTGAAGAAACCGCCCAAGATGGGCGGTTTTTTTACGAGCGGACACAAAAAAACTGCGAGAAAGTGAAAACATAAAAAGCATTCAAAACAGCAAAGTGCTAACATTTTGTCAGATTTAAAAACCGACCAAAAAATGGGGCGAAAATGTTAATACAGCGTGGTGGATTGAAGGTTGTTGCCGGATTAGGAATTTCTGGTGTTTCCGCAGTGAATTTCTTACATAGCCATGGCTACCGCGTTGCAGTCACCGATTCACGAGCAGTCCCACCGGGTCATGATCAAATTCCAAGTGATGTACAAACCAGTTTTGGTCAATTGGATCAAGATTTATTACTCCAAGCAGAAGAAATTATTATCAGCCCGGGGCTAGATCCAAAATTACCGCAAATTCAGGCGGCCATTGCAGCCAACATTCCTGTGGTTTCAGAAATTCAAATTTTACGTCGTGCGACGGATAAGCCAATTGTCGCGATTACAGGTTCGAATGCGAAAAGTACCGTAACGACTTTATTTGGTCTTATGGCAGCAGATGCAGGTAAAAAAGTGGCAGTGGGTGGTAACTTGGGTCGTCCAGCTTTGGATCTCACCAAAGATGATCCTGAGCTTTATGTTTTAGAGCTTTCAAGTTTTCAATTAGAAACCACGTCGAACTTGGCTGCAGAGGTTGCTGTGGTGTTGAACATGAGTGAAGACCATTTGGACCGTCATGGCGATATGATGGGCTATCACACTGCGAAGCATCGTATTTTCCAAGCGGTGAAAAAAGTGGTGTATAACCGTGACGACTCATTAACACGTCCATTGGTTCCAGATGTCACCCCAATGCAAAGCTTTGGCTTAAATGCACCAGATATGAATCAGTTCGGTATTCTACGCGATACTGACGGCACAATTTGGTTGGCACGTGGTCGTGAGCGTTTACTAAAAAGTGCAGACATGTATATTCAAGGGACCCATAATGTGGCAAATGCCTTGGCATGTTTAGCTTTGGGTGAAGCGATTGGTTTGCCACTCGAAGGCATGTTGGAAACCTTGAAAACCTTTAAAGGCTTAGAGCACCGCTGTGAATTTGTCAAAGAAGTGCATGGTGTTCGTTATTATAACGATTCTAAAGGTACCAATATTGGTGCGACTTTAGCTGCGATTGATGGTCTAGGTGCTGCGATTGAAGCCAAAGGCGGTAAAGTGGCGATTATTTTAGGTGGTCAAGGCAAAGGGCAGGACTTTACTGCGCTGCGTGATTCACTTTCAAAATATGCCAAAGTTGCGGTGTTGATTGGTGAAGATCGTCCAATTATTGAAAAAGCGATTGAAGGGACAACCACGCTGATTCATGCTGAAAGTTTGAAACAAGCGGTTGAGCTGTGCCAACAAAATGCGGTAGCCAATGATGTGGTGTTATTGTCTCCAGCGTGCGCAAGTTTTGATATGTTCAGTGGCTACCCACAGCGTGGGCACCAATTTGTTGAGTTTGTGAATGCACTCGTTTAAAAGAACGATAAGGAAAGTTGTATGGCTGGGTTAGCTCAGACGACCATAAATAGAATAAATGAAGTTGTAGAGCGTTGGATTCCTCGGTTACCTGCCGAGGTCAACGTGCGCAATGTTTTAATGTTCTGTGTTTTGGCATTGTTGTGTATTGGGTCGATCATGGTGGCATCTGCTTCGATGCCTTATGCAGAGCGCATGCATGAAAATGCCTTCCATTACATTTCACGACACGGGATTTCGATTGCCGCTGCCGCCATGGCTGCGTATATCGCCTATAAAGTGCCGTTAAATGTCTGGTTTAACAACACCTTCTTTTTATGGATTGTGACCATTGTCCTGTTAGCTGCCGTATTGGCGGTGGGTACTGAAGTTAATGGTTCTAAGCGTTGGATTCGGATTGCTGGTTTCACCTTACAGGCTTCGGAAGTCGCCAAAGTCATGATGGCGATATTTACCGCAGACTATGTGGTACGACGTGCTGAAGAAGTCCGTAATAACATTAAGGGCTTGGTGCGTTTGGCAGTGATTATGGCTGCAACCGTTGGTTTGGTCATGGCAGAGCCCGATTTAGGGGCGACGGTGGTGATTGCCTTAACCATGCTAGGAGTATTCTTCCTCGCAGGAGCACCGTTGATTCAGTTCGCAATTGCCTTTGGTGCGATCATTATGGCTTTTGTGTTCTTGATTTTATTTGAACCCTACCGTTTAGAACGTTTGATGTCGTTCTCAAATCCGTGGAATGATCCATTAGGTGCAGGCTACCAATTGTCGAATGCATTAATGGCTTTTGGTCGCGGTGAATGGTTTGGTGTCGGCTTAGGTCATAGTATTCAAAAAATGTCTTATCTACCTGAGGCACATACCGACTTCATGTTGGCGGTATTGGGTGAAGAGTTTGGCTTCTTTGGGATTTTGACGGTATTGACACTGTCATTTGTGATGTTGGTCTGCTGTATTCGCATTGGTCATCGTGCTTTACGTCATCAATACTTACGTGCAGGCTACTTGGCTTATGGCATCAGTATTATCTTCTTGCTGCAAATTTTGGTGAATGCAGGCATGAACATGGGCATGCTTCCAACCAAGGGTTTGACCTTACCGTTTATTAGTTATGGGGGGTCTTCTTTGATTATCTGTGCGGTTATGGTGAGTCTGATCTTAAAGATCGATGCGACGACCAAAGAAGTAAACCCAAGTAAAGAAGAATCAAGCTTCTAAATTCGTATCTCGTTGCGGATCGGGAGATGCATGGTGGAGTACACTGGCCGGCATCTCCGTTCCACAATGGAGACATTTGACCAAGCTCGCCTTGGCTTTAGACAGTGGAATCAATGGAATAAAAAATAAAGAAAAATAATTACGTTGCTGTTTTAACTCATACTGAGTTCTGCTGCGGCAGACAGGGCAAGTAAATTGGCTCTTTTCAATGACTTTGGTTTTCGGACCAACTCCAAAAATAAAAAACATTAGGCTCTCCAGCGGTCGATTGATCACTTTATTAAAGCATAATTCAATTGAATATCGAGTGATTGGCTTTGGTCAACGTGTGGGTTTATTGATAGATTTGAGGCAATGCTGTGCCATGGGGAATATGTTGAATATCCCACTGCGCAATTGCCTGTTGTAGCATAATACGTGGCGTATCTAAGTCGACTGCCGGTTGGTGTAGGGCTTGCAATGCTTGTTGTAATAAAGGTGCCGCTTGGCTTAAATCAAGAGCTTGAGCCATATTCTGTTTTGACAGCTTTTGTCCCTGATCATTCATTGCTAATGGCAAGTGCATGTATTCAAGGCGCGGATAACCCAAAACCTGTCCGAGCCAAATTTGACGTTCGGTATTGTCCAAAAGATCAGCCCCACGTACGACATGGGTCATCCCTTGTAGGTAGTCATCCACCACGACAGCAAGTTGATAATTGATAATGCCGTCACGGCGTTTTAAGACAAAGTCACCTAAATCTTGCTGCAGATTGGAGTAATGCGTCCCTTGTAAGCGGTCGGTAAAACAAATGTTCTGTGCATCGACTTTGATTCGAATGGCTTGATCCTGAAGGGGAAGGCCCAGATTACGACATGTACCTTGATAGATATGATTCGAACCGAGCATTTTTCGGGTGCATTGACAGGCATAGACCAAGCCTTGGGCATGCAAATGTGCAATGACTTGCTCATAAATTTCGAGGCGGTCTTTTTGGAAAATGATCTCGGTATCTGGTTCGAATTGAAAAGCATCAATACAACGTAAGATGTGTTCTTCGCTGCCGGGGAATATACGTGGAATGTCGGTATCTTCGATACGAACCACCCATTGCCCCTGATGGGCACGGGCATCGCAGTAGCTTGCGACTGCTGTAATTAAAGAGCCAAAATGCAAAGGGCCGGTTGGCGATGGCGCAAACCGACCCACGTAATGCTCTGCAGCTTTCCCTCCCTTTTCTAAAGGGAGGGCTAGAGAGGAATTACTCAACACAGAATTAACCGTTATTTTGCTTCTCTTTGATCTCTGCAAGTGTTTTGCAGTCGATACATAAAGTCGCTGTTGGACGCGCTTCTAGGCGACGTAAACCAATTTCGATACCACACGTTTCACAGAAACCGTAGTCATCATTTTTGATTGCTTCAATTGATTGTTCAATTTTGCGGATCAGTTTACGTTCACGGTCACGTGTACGAAGTTCAATCGCAAATTCTTCTTCTTGCGTTGCACGGTCGTTCACATCTGGAAGCGCAGTATTTTCGTCTTGCATGGTATTCAAAGTACGGTCTACTTCTGACATTAACTCAGCTTTCCACGCCAATAAGATGTGGCGGAAATGCTCAAGTTGCCCTTCAGACATGTATTCTTCATTCTTTTTAGGCTGATAAGGTTCAATACCAAATAAGCTTGCAGTAGAACCACCTTCAGTCGCCTTTGGCTTTGATTTGCGCACGCGTTTGGTAGACTTTTCGTCTACTACATCAGTTTGTTCGTCTAAGACTTGATTTTGGTTGTCATTCGCCATATAGGGCATTCCTCATCATATGCATATATCTATACGCAAAAAATATGGTGATATGCAAGTTTTTTATCCACCCAACACAGAGTTTCCTTCTGTGGGGGTCGTCATCATATAGACTTTTTCTGCTTATTGATAGTCTTTGATGTTTGGATTCTAACTATCACTTTTCCTTTAGAAGGCATAAAGTAAAGCAAAAAAATCAAATTGAAAAGTTAATAACCTGAAATTTCAACATTAATTTGAGGTTGTTTCAATTTGACTCGAACAACTTCCGTTTTAAATTCACCATTATCATTCAGATAGAGTGCACGATACCCTGGTAAAGCTTCATCTAAGGCAAAATTTTCACTATGTGGTTTGAACTGAACACTGGTCGAAGGTGTCGATAAAAACTGAATATTGTGCCATTGATTAGACGAGTCCTGATGTACATGTCCGCACAGTACAATTTTGACATTGTCATGGCGCGAAAGCACATCCATCAGATGTTCAGCATTCTTTAGTTTATGCTGATCAATCCAATGCGATTGCATGGCAAAAGGGTGGTGGTGGCATGCCACAATGATGTGTTGCTGTGGGTGTGTTGTGAGCAACTGGTCTAATTGTTCCAACTGCTGTTGTGATACCCAACCATCCACTTTTCCCTTGACCGCACTGTTCAGTAAAATCAGACACCAATTACCTAATGCGATGCAGTGAGCACGATCTTCTTGTTGATGAAAAGGGAAGCAAGACGCTTCGTCATGGTTCCCCGGAATCTGATAAAACGGAAACGGCTGCTGTTGCATATATTCGCGATAACGCGCATAGGTGCGCTCTACCGGCACTTGTGCAAGATCGCCAGTATGGACAAGCGTATCGATGTGATGATGGTTCAACTGAATTTGTTGAATCACATCGTGAAAACTCTGCTCTGGATTCATGCGGACAAACTCAAGATCTTCCTGATCCATTAAATGTGTGTCCGAGATCTGGATCAGTGTCCAGTCGTATTGTGGTGTATCCCTTAAAGTCATGTCCTTCCCCTTAGACATTCCTTGTAGTATGTATTTGTTGTTGTAACCATTGCAAGGCCATAATGACAGGTGCGTTTTTTAGCCGACCATTGGTTAATAATTCAGGAATATCAGCATAATCTAAGATATGCAATTGAATATTTTCTCCTTCATCAGGCATGCCAAAGACTCCACCATGTTCAGGCAGTTCAGCTTCAGCACTATAAAGGTGGAATAATTCCGCACAGGCACCCGCAGAAGGATAAAAACTAAATAAATGCTGTAGCGCATCTAATTCACAGCCTGATTCTTCCAAACTTTCCCGGCGGATACAGCTTTCAGCGGATTCATCACCATCGAGCACGCCGGCAATGATCTCAAGTTGCCAAGGTGAAGTTTCATCATCAATCGCCCCAATTCGGAATTGTTCAATTAAGGCAAATTTTTGTTGTTGATGACTATAGATCAGCACACCTGCTGCTTCAGGACGATGAATCAATTCACGCTGAATGGTTGGAATCATGCTGTCTTGATGGAATAAGCGGTGTCGAAGCAGAACTTTTTCAACTTGAATAAAGCCTTTATAAAGATGTTCACGCCCTTCAATGCTGTAATCTTTTTTGTTATATGTGGCCTGTTTAATAATATTCATAAGCGCTAATTAGGATGAAATCTTCCATTTCATCCTAACCGAGATTTTGTTGAATACAAAAGATTTTTTTTAAGCTTTACACTTTGTGGTACAACTTTTGACCATGTTCATGATAGGCCGCTTTCATGCTCTGTAAACCTGTTTCAATTTCAGGATTAGATTCTGAAGAAAGCTGCATATCTTGCTGATTTTTTGCATAATCTCTCACATTTTGTGTGATTTTCATCGAGCAAAATTTAGGTCCACACATCGAACAAAAATGGGCCGATTTATGTGCTTCTTTCGGCATAGTTTCATCATGCATGCTGCGCGCTGTATCAGGGTCTAAGCTCAGATTAAATTGGTCTTCCCAGCGGAATTCAAAGCGTGCTTTCGATAATGCATTATCACGGGCCTGCGCACCGGGATGACCTTTGGCAAGGTCTGCGGCATGGGCAGCAATTTTGTAGGTGATAATGCCGTCTTTGACGTCTTTTTTATCTGGTAGACCAAGATGCTCTTTCGGGGTCACATAACACAGCATCGCCGTGCCGTACCAACCAATCATTGCCGCACCTATCGCAGAAGTAATGTGGTCATAGCCCGGGGCAATATCGGTGGTGAGTGGTCCAAGGGTATAGAAAGGTGCTTCTTTGCAAACTTCTAGCTGTAGATCCATATTTTCTTTGATCATGTGCATTGGGACATGGCCTGGGCCTTCAATCATGACTTGTACATCATGTTCCCATGCACGGTGAGTCAATTCACCTAAGGTGCGTAATTCACTAAATTGAGCTTCATCGTTGGCATCTTGAATACACCCCGGACGTAAACCATCACCTAAACTGAATGACACATCATAGGCTTTCATGATTTCGCAGATTTCATCAAAATGCGTATACAGGAAGTTTTCTTCATGATGCGCTAAGCACCACTGCGCCATGATGGATCCGCCACGTGACACAATCCCTGTTAAACGGTTGGCGGTGAGTGGAACATAACGAAGCAGCACGCCTGCGTGAATCGTAAAGTAATCGACACCTTGCTCGGCTTGTTCAATCAGTGTGTCTTTGAAAATTTCCCAGGTTAAGTCTTCTGCAACACCATCAACTTTTTCTAAAGCTTGGTAAATCGGTACGGTACCAATCGGTACAGGTGAGTTGCGAATAATCCATTCGCGGGTTTCATGGATATTTTTACCTGTCGATAAATCCATGATGGTGTCTGCACCCCAACGAGTTGCCCAAGTCATTTTTGCTACTTCTTCATCAATGCTTGAACCGAGCGCTGAGTTACCAATGTTGGCATTGATTTTCACCAAAAAGTTACGACCAATAATCATCGGTTCACATTCAGGGTGGTTAATGTTGGCGGGGATAATCGCACGGCCTTCAGCCACTTCTTGACGTACAAATTCGGGGGTGATTTCAGTTAAATTACGTGCGCCAAAATTTTGACCAGCGTGTTGGCGCATATCAACACCTTCACGCTGACGCTGATTTTCACGAATCGCAATGTATTCCATTTCAGGGGTGATGATGCCTTGTTTGGCATAGTGCATTTGAGAGACATTGTGTCCACGACGAGCGCGACGAGGTTTTGAAATATGCGCAAAACGAATCTCTGCTGTACGAATATCTCGAAGACGCTCTTGCCCAAATTTTGAAGTTAGGGTATCGAGTATTTCCGTATCATTTCGTGACTCAATCCAAGATTCACGGACATTGGGCAGACCTTGATTTAGGTCAATTTGAATATTGGGGTCGGTATAAGCACCAGAGGTGTCATAGACCATGATCGGCAGATTTTTTTCTCCACCCAGACCTGTAGGCGTATCTGTAAGGCTGATCTCACGCATTGGTACGCGAATATCTGGACGTGAGCCTTGGATATAGACTTTCTTTGACGCGGGGAGAATACGGGTAAGATCTTTAGCATCTTGTTCATGTTGAGCAGCGCGATCTGAAGCGGTGAGATTCGTTAATTGGTTCATTGCAATGATCCTTATGAATGACATCAACGAATCAAGCACGACCAAAAACGTGGCGGTTTATCTGATGGGTTCACCTGAAAATAAAGGCGTAAAACCAAGAGATAAGAGGGGCTTAAGTTTTTAGATGGCTTGATTCCTACGCAGGTATTAACCTGATCAGGTTCAACGGTACTCATCCTTAAATTTAGCGAACTAAATTTAGATGATCTCAGCAGGAAATTACCTGCGCTCCGTCAAGCTTTGTGCGGATATTAGCATGAAGGCTGTTTTAAAACAGTGTTATTTTTCATCGATTTTGCTGTGCAGAATTTTGGCTAGGCTCGTGTGCAATTGATTTGGATTTGGCTAAGTAGAGGACTGATTTACACAGATGGCGTCGCTAAAACAGTCTTTCTTATAATGCGGATCAGGATTACGGACACCAATGAAATTCAACATCTGCGCTTCTGATCGCTGAGTAGACGCGGCAGTATTTTGATCTAATAATTTTAAAAATAAACGCGCCTGATCTGCCAATCTGGAGTTTTTTAATTGGGCCAATCGTTCAATTTCTTCCAAAGAACTGGCTTGAATACTGAGGCGGTCTGAAAAATCATTAGAAACTGGGCTATGCGCTGAACCAATAAACAGCAACTGGCTGTATTGGTACAGCAATTGTTGTGCATCTTTTTTGTATGGGCTATCTGGATATTGTTTGAGATAGTCTTCCCAAAAAATGGCGCGTGTCGCAATCTCTTGCGGCTCAATGGCTAAACTTTGTTGCAACAAGGCAGGTTGTGCATTTTGTTCAGCCAGTTTTTCAATAAAGACTTGCTCAGATTCTTCCATATACGGCGCAAAAATTTTGGCTAAATATTCAGGACTGCGACGATAGCGTAACTGTCCTTCACCTGCATCGAACAATTCCACATAGGCTTGGCCTTTATGTTTCAGTAAATACTGATCTCGGGCAGTGAGCTGCTCATAATGATTTTGTTGAATGGTGGGATGCTGAGCCATATCAAAGGCAAATTGTTCGAACGCCATTTGCTGTTGAGCCGTACGTTCAACATGTAAGAAGTTGCGATACATTTGATTGGACAAGCGCAGTAATTTTTTTTGTTCGTCCGCTTTTAATAATGGCAGACAGACTTTGAGATCTTGGTTGATTTGTTCTAAAGCGAAAGTTGTGCGTTGATCATCAATTTCCAACATGTTTTTTTCCAGTTTTTTGCACAGCAAAGACAAATCGACTGCTTCTTTTTGAACAGTCTTATTGTTGGGAAACTCTGGTGCAGGTTGTGGTTCAGGCTGTTGTTGGCATCCATTCAAAATACTGAAACATAAAAACATTGCACTAAACTTTGCAGGCAGCTGAAAAAATTTTGACACAGGAACTCGATGCGCTATAGAAGTGGTATTGTCCGATGGAATGTCGACTATTCTATAGATGAAACACGTGCAATATGTGTACTATTGTACAGTTCTTTGTTATAGCGTTGTGAGTAATGTCCGAAAACGACTGAAATTATCTGATTTTGTCGCATTTGATATAAAAAATTAATAAAAATCATACGGAAATTTGCAAGGATATGATTAGTATCTGCTTAGTTTTAGGCTTGAATATTCAATCTCGGGTATTTGAATATTAGGAATTTACAAAAAAAATGAACAAAAAAGTTGTGGTGGGTCTTTGTTTGCTTTTCACGAGTCAATGGGCGTGTGCGCTAGATCTTGTGCAAGCTTATGAACGTGCAAAACAAGAAGACCCCAATTGGCAAGCCAATAAACTACAATATGAAGCGGATAAATTGAATTTGGGGATTGCCAATGGGAACTTACTTCCAACGGTAACAATCTCCGGAAATGTGACCCGAAAAAATCAAAATTCCAACCAAAGCGGTGCTCAAGCCGGGCTGATCATGCCAGACAGTACCACAACAAGACAAATTGCGCTCACTGCCCGTCAGCCCATTTTTCGTTGGGATGCATGGGAAGGGCTGAAGCAAGTCAAGACCTCGATTAACTTAAGTGAAATTAATCTGCGGATTCAAAAACAAGATCATATTTTAAATGTTTCTGAAGCTTATTTTAATGTCCTACGTCAACAAGCATTGACGGTTGCCAACCTACAAGAAGAACAGGCGCTATCTGAACAGCTGCGTATGATGAATGGCAAATTAAAAGAAGGCCTAGTGGCAAAAAGTGATGTCAGTGAAGCCAATGCACAATATCAAAATGCACGGGCAAACCGCATGGCAACAAATGTTCAATTGGTTTTGGCGCAGGAACAATTACAACAGTTGATTGGACCATATCGAGAAAATCTGGCGGTGTTACGTGAAGATTTTCAGTTTGAAAAACCGATTCCAAACAATGTACAAGCGTGGGAAGAACTGGCTCAGGGGCAGAATCTAGGTATTTTACAAGCGCGTATGCAACAACGTTATGCGGAAGATGGTAAACGCGTTGAAAAGGCCGCCTTATATCCTCAGATTGAAGCGGTAGGGACCTATGGGTATAACAAGCAAAGTCCACAATCCATCATGTCGCAAGATGGTCAATTTGATCAGGTGGGGATTGAAATGAACTGGAATGTGTTTAATGGTGGACGGACACAGAAATCCATTAAGCAAGCGGCGATCAATGTTGAAAAAAGCCAAGCACAGGTGGATGCAGCAATTCGAAAAGCACAAACCGATGTAAAAAAATCTTATATGCAAGTCGAAACGGATCAAAGTAAATTACAGGCACGTAAAGCCGCGATGGATTCTTCCGCGCAAGTGTCATTGGCCTCACAAGCCCAGTATCAGGAAGGTCTGAAAACCATGGTTGATGTGCTGCTGGCACAGCGTAATGCCTTTTCAGCCCGTCAAGATTATTTAAATTCCAAGTACGATTATTTAATACATGTATTGCAACTCAAAGCCTCCGTTGGGAAATTAACGGAAGCTGATTTAGTGGAAATGAATGCATGGTTGGTCGATCAGAAAAATCAGCCATCGATCCTACTAAAGAAATAATCCATGGTCATAAAAGTTTCACAATCAATATGCTTTAATATGGCACTAAAATCTGCCGATTCACGTTGTAGTGGAGACTCGCTTTGCCTAATAATCCTGTTTTAAACCATCACATTTCTTCGCAATTCAATGAAGAGTTGCAGGATGTGCATACCAAATTTATGACCATGGGTGGTTTAGTGGAGCAGCAGGTTGCAAATGCCATTCATGCCTTATTGGATACGGATGCAACGATGGCGATTGATGTTCAATTTCAAGACAATACGGTGAACCGTATGGAAACTGAAATTGATGAAGCGCTTACCCTGATTTTGGCGCGTCGTCATCCTGCTGCGATTGATCTGCGCATGGTGATTGCAATGTCGAAAGCCAACACTGATTTAGAACGAATTGGGGATGAAGCGGCAAAAATTGCCCGTATTGCACAAAGCTTGTGTGAAGAGGGTGGTTCACCGCGTGGTTATATGGAAACACGTCATATTGGCAACCAAGTCCGCGTGATGATTCATGATGCGCTGGATGCCTTTGCACGTTTGGATGTAGATCAGGCTTTACGTGTCCTTTTGGCCGATGCTGATATTGACCGCGAGTACCAATCGGCAACCCGTACCCTCATGACGTATATGATAGAAGATCCACGCCACATTACTCGGGTGATGAATGTACTTTGGGTGCTGCGTTCACTTGAACGTATTGGTGACCATGCTCGAAATATCTCTGAACAGGTGATTTATATGGTGAAAGGTCTAGATGTCCGTCACACCAGTGTTGAAGAAATTGAGCAAAAAGTTCAGCGTTAATTGATTAAAACCAATATGAATGAAGCCCATCAAACGATGGGCTTTTTTCGACCTAAAATTAACTATGTGTTTCTTCGTCTTCCTCAAAAGTCCGGGCAATTTTGTCAATATTTAAACTTTTCGCCATCGCATCGAAGATTTGCTTATAGGCACCTTCTTGATGGTACAAATCATGATGCTCCCCGTGTTCTACGATTTGTCCGTCTTTCATCACATAGGTGTAATCAGCATCGATAATTTGCGACAAACTATGCGAAATCATGATGACGGTACGCCCTTGCTTAATTTGATCCAGACTATTTTTAATTTGTTCAGCAGCGATCGCATCTAAACTAGCCGTCGGTTCGTCCAAGAAAATAATCGGCGGATTTTTCAGGAACATGCGTGCTAAGGCAATGCGCTGTTGTTGTCCACCCGAAAGCAGTAAGGCATCGGCTTCATAGGCATGTGGAAGTTTTAAGATCTGATCATGGATCGAGGCTTTTCGTGCGGCATCAAAGACTTCTTGCTCTGTGGCTGTACTTTTGCCATAGCGAATATTTTCAAAAATTGAACCTGGGAAAATATGATTTTTTTGTAAAACCAAACCAATATTTTCACGTAAATACTGCGTATCAATTTGTTCTAGGTCGATGCCATCGAGTTTGATATTGCCCGCTTGAGGATGATAAAACTTATCTAATAAGCTAATTAATGTCGATTTACCAGCGCCAGATAAACCAACCAAGGCGGTGATTTTGTTCGGTTGGATGGTCATGTTGATGCGGTGCAATGCCTGAAAGCCATTGGGATAGCTAAAGTCGACATTGCTCAATTCAAATTGACCTTGAATCGGAGGTTGGGCAGTGCCACTGGTTTCAATTTCATGATCCGCTTCTAAGATGTTAAAGAAGCTTTCCGAATAAATCATCGCAGAGTTAATTTCATCATAGATACGATGCAGCGAGCGAATTGGGGCAGAGACGTTATTAAATAACAACACATGATACATAATCATCCCGATACTCATTTGCCCATCCAAAACAAAATAGGCTGTCAGAATGATGATCAGTACCACACCGACCTGTTCAATAAAGGTTTTGAGTCCGTCAAAGATATAACTGGTTTGCCGTGTCTGCATCTGGTTTTCAGTCAGCGACTTTTGCAGATTTAATTGCTTTTTCGATTCGACGGCTTCTTTGTTAAAAGATTTAATGACCGTTATCGAATTGATAATACTCAGAATACCCTGATTTTTCTTTTCAAAATTATCGCGTAGGGCACGGCGTTTGCCTGCCAGTTTTTGTGATTGTTTGAAGGTCAGCCAAAAATAAATCGGCACAATAATTGTGGCCACCACGCCAACCCAAACATTGGCATAATACATTAAGCCCAGTGCAATAATCGCACTGGTAAAAAGCGGTAAAATATCAATAAAAAAGATTTGAACCAGTCGTGTGAGCGAGCTGACACCCCGATCAATTCGAGTTTGGAGTTTGCCTGCTTGGTTGTCTTGTTGATCGAAGAATGCCAAGCGATAGGTGATAAATTTTTCAATAATGCCTTGGGACAAATCCTGAGAAATTAAAATACGTAATTTTTCACCAAACGATTTTTGTCCAAATTGCACGATGGCATTGATGACTTCTTTTCCCAGTAAGACTACGGTGATAGTGATTAATATATGCCAACCATTGGCTAGACCGAGGCCTTGTTGCAAAAGCTGATTGATGCTGTCTACGGCATATTTGAGTGTCAGGGCATTCACCTGTGCCGTAAGTGAACCAATTAAGGTCAAGATCAGCGTCACGACCACCAGCCAGCGGTATGGCTGTACGAATGGGCGTAGTTTTTGGAAAAGTTGCCACAGATTCATAAGCAATTATTTTTATTGTGAATATGAGCTTTAGTCTAAGACTGAAAATTCAATGCGACAAGCGATGACAATGTTTTGATTTGTGACGAGAGTTTTTCAGCTAAGATATTTTTAAATTTATTCACGACATCAGCATCACGGTGCTGCGCCAAACAGTGTTGAGTTGAACCGATGAATTTTGAATTATTTGCGCCTGAACCGCATGCAAACCTGCTGCCCTATGATGGTGAAGTTGAAGATTATGGACTGATCTTCAATGCTGAAGACAGTGAAAAATATTTACGCTATTTCCTCACGCAGTTGGCTTGGCAGCATGATGAAGTCATTTTGCATGGACAGTATTATCAAACGGAGCGAAAAGTGGTTTGGTATGGAGATGCCCATTATGAGTATCACTATTCAGGCATGCAAAAGCAGGCATTGATCTGGAATCCAGCTTTACTGCGCTTAAAGCAACATATTGAGCAACGGGTGGGTCAGACGTTTAATTCCTGTTTGGCCAATTTATACGAAAATGGTACGCAAGCGGTGGGGTGGCATAGTGATGATGAGCCATCTTTGCTTTCACCCACACAGCAGGTGGTGATCGCATCCTTGAGTTTTGGGGCAAGCCGAAAGTTTTGCTTTAAACATAAAAGCACCCAAGAGAAAGTGCAGCTTTTACTGCAAAGTGGACAGTTGATCGTGATGCGTGGGAAAACCCAACGGTATTGGAAACATGCCCTAATGAAGTCGATGAAAGTGACCGAGCCGAGGGTGAATTTAACCTTTCGTTATTTCTATGATCAACAGCCATAAAAAAAGCCCATATCTAGATGAGCTTTTTTCTTTCTCTGAGGAAGAGTATAGCGCCAATCAACTAAAATCATGGAACACATGATTGAGATGACTGCTAAAGAACAATAATCATATTATGATAATTTATTCAATATTTATAATTAATAAATTCAATTAATAATATGGATTTATCAGATTAATTAAATATCATCTTTACAACATCGCATCAATTGTGCGCAAACTGATCAGATTTAAATGGCGTCCGATTCTTCCATCATACTGCTGTATTTTTTCTCAATACGCGCTGTACAGTCTTGCATCATTTCTACGACTTTTTGAAAATTCATAAATTCAAAACGATTTTTAGACGCCAATAGAGTCAAAGCAAGCGGGGGTTCTTTACTGGAAAATTTAATCGGAATCGATAGGCTCGACATATTCGGGTCAACTTCACCATTGGAAAAATAATAACCCTGCTTTTTAATCTTTTTCATTTGCTGCATAAATTCTTCTTCATTATGCGCAAAACCAACTTGAGATAACTCGTCCGCAAAACGGTGGTAATAATCTAAAATCCGTTGCTTAGGTAACTGCGACAAAATCACTTTAGACGATGAGCCTTTGTACATTGGACGCGGGCTACCTCGACCATAAGCCAATGCGGCATAGTCTTTATAAAGTTCATGATGCACATCAATACAAGAGTCGATATTCAGATGCGTCAATAAGCAACAAGACTCTGTGCGTTCCACAATTTCTTTCATGAAGGGGATGCTAATTTGCACCAATGGATCGGTGGTGCGAGAAATAAAATCAAGCACAGCAATTTTTGAACCCAGTGTGTAATCGCCAGAAGTCCCACTGAGGCGCTGCAATAATTCAGCAGAAACCAGTTCTTTTAAATAGCGATAGCTCGTTGGTTTAGATAAGCCTAATTCTTCACTAATAATGTCGACATTGATGATGGGACGAGCAACTGAAAATAAGTCGAGTACGGTGAGAATTTTACCAAAACTGGAAAGCGCCATAAGAACCTGCTTGGTCACAATAAAAAATGAATCGTTAAGTTACTTTATAACAAATTGCTCGGCCTGATGTTGCGATTTTCTACACTGGAAATGAAACAAATCTGAATTATCACAGGGTTTCTTGGGTCATCCTGATAAAAGCATAGTAAAAACCTGAAATATGCATTTAAAATATAGTTGAATTATCAAAATAAGATATTTTTATTGACTTTGGTTTGTTTTTTTAGCAAAATTGCTATGAAAATATCCTATATTGAATAAATATTGCCCATCTGTTCGATGCGCAGGCAATGTTGCACATTACTTTTTGTATTCAAATGGTTTGAAACACGATTTGAATCGCTTCTTTACTTATTGAAATTTCTAGTCATTCCTGTGCCGTGATACAGGTTGTGCTGTCGAATGTTTAAGCATTCGATACGAGGCCGTTTTCACTAAAAAGAAGCAAACCGACGAGATCAATCATGCTGCTGACGAAACAAATACTCGCTTTTCGGCCCAATAAAATGGACTGGATTTTTGCGACCAAAACGTTCATCGCAGGCATGTTGGCATTGTATGTGGCCTTTGTACTGAATTTGGCTTATCCAATTTGGGCGATTGGCACCGTTTTCGTAATCGCGAATCCATATTCAGGCATGACGTCTTCAAAAAGTTTGTATCGTGTATTAGGGACGTTCTTAGGGGCGGCCGTGTCGGTGGTGGCACTGCCACATCTCATCCATATGCCAGTACTGTTTACGGTGTTTTTGGCGGTTTGGGTTGGGTTTTGCCTGTATTTGTCACTGCTAGACCGTACGCCTCGTAGTTATGTTTCCATGTTGGCGGGTTATACCACGGTCATTATCTGTTTTAACGTGGTGTATTTTATTGATACCGCTTCGATCTTTGATATGGCTTTGGGGCGTTTTCTCGAAATTACGGTGGGTGTGGTATGTAGTGCCATCGTGACCACGACATTATTTCCAATGCATATTGGTCCTGCGGTTGAAACACGCGTGAGCAAAACCTTTGCCGATACCAAAGAAATATTTGATCAGATTTTATTAGAGCCTGCCGAACTAGAAAATTATTCAAAAAATCTTGGCAATATTGCACGAGATATCGCGGATATACATGTCATGGCGGTGCATTTGTCTTATGAAAAATCCACCTTAAAAGGCATGACACGTCCATTGCAGGAAATCTTGCATCAGTTGAGTTTGTTGGTCAGTAACTTGGTGGCCATGTCTGAACGGATGAAACAATTAGACGGTCTGGACACACATTATCGGACGGCACTCAAGCAAGCCCATGAACATATTGCCGCGTTTTTATTAGATCAACATCAGATTGAGGAAAGTGAACTTAATCAATTGCCTGAACAGTTTGAGCAAGATTTTCAACAGATTCAGGCACAGGCATTGCCATCACAACAGGTGATTTTGGGCAGTCTAAAAATGGATATTCGCCATTTTATTCAGAATATTCGTGCGATTCGCTTACTTTGGCAGCGGGTACAACAAGGCGACTCCACTTTACCAGCTACACTGACCGCCTTGGGCAATAGTCATTATCCAACTTTGCACCGAGATGCGGGGGTTGCCATTCGTGGCGGGGTGTCTGCATGTTTGATTATTTTAATTTCTACGGGTTTTTGGATCGTTAGTGGTTGGAAAGCTGGATTTATGATGGCCGAAATGGCTGCGATCAGTGCTTGTATTTTAACTGCAATGGATAACCCTGTTCCTGCATTGAAAATGTTTATTCGCGCCAATATGTATGCGGCGTTCATGGTGTTTATCTACGCTTATGGCATTTTCCCGCATGTAACCGCTTTTTGGCAGTTGATCGTGGTGTTAGCACCGTTTGTGATGTTCTGTCTGATGCTGTTTTTACATCCGCCTTTGATTGGGATCAGCTTGCCGCTTTTGATGGGCACCATCATGGGACTGAATTTTCAAAACCGCTTTAGCCTCGATCAGGTGTTTTTCTTTGATGCATCGATTGGGACGGTTTTGGGACCCATTATTTCAGTATTTATTATTCATTTAGTACGTGCGATGTCACCAGATATGACGGCCCAACGCATACTTTCACAGCACTACAAAGCACTGCGTCAGGCTTTATATCTGCCGTACGGCTTACCGTTTCGAGTGCATTTACGCAGTATGTTGGACCGAATCGGCATCCTAAACAGCAAAATGGTGCAATCAGGGAACTTGAAACAACAGATCGAGTGGGCTTTGGTGGAAGCCAGTGCGGTGATTGATTTGACCCGCTTGCAAGAACTCATGAATAAACTCGATCCGAATGATGCACTGGTCAGCGAACTCGAAGAGTTACAACAAGATTTAGATGACTATTTCCGTGCCATGGAACAAGGGCAAAAGAATGTGTATATGAGCTTGAAACAGCAAATTGTAGAGCGAATTCAACGATTGAATCAGGCCCTTCAGGGTGTTGAAAACGACGATGTTATTCATCGAATTCAGTATTCACTGAACAATATTCAAAGCAGTTTGTGTCATGTCCTAACACAGCAGACTCCAAATAATTTACAGGTCGAGGCACAACATGGGTGAGCTAAATGTGTATGGCGTCTATGTGCCCATTCTATTGATTCAAGCGGTATTGGCCTATTTGTTATTGCGGGTCATCATGCGTTTGCTTGACCGATGGATGGCGCCAGATTGGGTGCCGATGCCCAATATTTTTTATTTGGGTGTATTTGTGATGTTGCTTTGGCTGGTGCATGAAATCTTTATTTTCTGCCAGTTCTAAGCCCCCTAAAAAATGAAATGATTGAGGTAATCGTATGACCAATTTGAATGTCCGAAAATATGTTCGGCCTGTATTGTTGATAATCGTGCTATGTGGCGCATTACTTGCGCTGAAACATATTTGGGACTATTACAATTCGGAACCTTGGACGCGTGATGGACGGGTACGTGGTGACGTGATTCAAGTGTCATCGGATGTTTCAGGTTTGGTCACAGACGTTTTGGTTCAAGACAACCAACAAGTGAAAAAAGGCCAAGTGCTGTTTCGTATAGATGTGGCACGTCAAGCTTTGGATGTTGAGCAAGCCAAATCTGACTTGGCGAAAGCCAAAGCAGGACTAGCAGGGGCTGAAGCGCAGCTTGCTGAAGCCAAAGCCAATCTAGTGAAGTCACAAGCCAATATTAATCTTGCAGATAAAAATGCCAATCGTTATGCAAGTTTGATGGACGGCGCGATTTCAAAACAAGAACAAGATCAAATGTTTGCAGTACGTGATCAATCACATGCAGAGCATGAGCAAACTCAGGCAGCGATTGAGCAAGCCAAAGCCAGTGTGGTGCAGCAAAAAGCCCTGATTGAAGCGGCGAATAGCAGTTTGCATTTGGCTGAGTTGAATTTAAAACGTTCGGAAGTGGTTGCACCGACTGATGGAACATTGTCTAACTTTGAACTCAAAGCAGGGAATTACGTCAAAGTCGGACAAGCTGTAGCGGCCTTAATAGACCGTCAACAATTATATGTAGTGGGATATTTTGAAGAAACCAAACTGGATAAAATCTATGTTGGCGCACCTGCAACAATCCAACTGATGGGAAGTTCTGAAGTTTATAAAGGCCATGTACAAGGCGTTGCCACAGGGATTGAAGACCGTGAACGTACGTCGACTGATGGCTTACTGGCTAATGTCAATCCAACCTTTAGTTGGGTCCGTTTGGCACAGCGTGTACCAGTGAAAATTGTACTGGATGAAGTGCCGCATGATCAGTTGGCTTTTGTTGCAGGTCGAACCACCACGATTCATATTGTGGATAAAAACTAAGTTATCCCCAATCATTTCATTTGCGCAGCATTGAGTGATCAATCTTGTGCATAAAAAAGCATCCTTTTTCGGATGCTTTTTTATTTGCCTGTTTGTTGAAAGCGCTTAAGGTTTTAGTCCGACTTGATTTCGATACCAACTTTCAATAAACAATGCTGCAGCAAGGCTGTCGGCAGAAAGATTCTTCGCACGGCCTTGGGCTTGATAGTGATCTAATTCATCACGCGCTTCACGTGTAGTTAAGCGTTCATCGACCATCAAGGTTTCAATATTGGTTTGGTGGCGAAGGCGTCGTGCAAATTTACGCGCACGTGTGGAGAGTTCAGATTCGCTATCATCCATATTGAGCGGTAGACCCACGATGAACAAATCCGGCTGATACTGTTTCACAATCTTGAGTAGATTATCCCAATTGGGAATGCCATCTTTCATGGGAAAGAGTGGCAGGGGATTTGCACTTTCAATCAGGGCTTGTCCCACAGCCATTCCTGTTTTTTGTGTGCCAAAGTCAAAGGCCATAATCATTTGATATTGTGGTAAATCAGGCATGTCCAATCTCAGATGATAACCACATGCGGTCTACGCCCATTTTTTTATAGGCAGCGTCCCAGCGGTCGTCATAAGGTAAGTTAA
This sequence comes from Acinetobacter amyesii, assembly GCF_002018365.1. Classification (GTDB taxonomy): domain Bacteria; phylum Pseudomonadota; class Gammaproteobacteria; order Pseudomonadales; family Moraxellaceae; genus Acinetobacter; species Acinetobacter amyesii. The sequence goes on along the minus strand of NZ_MVKX01000002.1, from coordinate 221,958 downwards.
ATATTAAATCCATGTCTGAGTCACAAATGAGCCAATCACCCCGAGCAATTTCTTCTTCTAATTGGCTTTTACCCCAACTGGCATAGCCTAGAGCCACCTGATAACGACCCACACCTTCATTGTGTGCAATCGCATCTAAAATATCTTTAGACGTGGTAATACAGACATTTTCACCCACAGCAATAGATGAATGCCATGTCGGTTGACCGGTATGAAGAACAAAACCTGCCTCTGGGCGCAAAGGACCACCTTGCAACACTTCATGAGGATGCACATTATCTGCCTCAATTTCCAAATCATTCAAGAGTTCTTTGATCTGTAAACCTGATGGACGATTAATAATGATGCCTTGAGCTCCATCTTCATCATGTCGCGCCAAATAAATCACCGTATTGGCAAAGAATTCATCGTTCATTTCGGGTGGAGCAATCAGGCAGCGGTGTGTGAGGTATTGTTTAGTCACCTAATGGCTTCTCCTTATTGGGGTAAGTTTCATTCGAATAACGTTGTATTTATCAACATACTAGACTCACAAGTTTTCAACAATGAGTTTTTCTGCAAATTCAATATTTGTCATGCTCGACCGGTGAGGGGCATGATAAAAATCTTCATCGTGCAGGCAGGTCTGCAATGTGGTGAATTGTGAAGAGTTAATTGGTTATTTGAACAACAGCAGTACAAAAGCGAGGAGAAGATATACGTGATTGATGACTGAGATTGCTTAAAATAGCAGGATAAACTGAGGGTGCAACAATGACACATTTTTCAAAAATAATAGGGATGGCACTCTGTGCAAGCCTGCCTATTTCGGGCTTTGCAGGAAGTGCTGACTTACAAAAACATGAATCGCAAGTAATTAAAAAATATAAAAACTTAAATTTTTATGAGGTCAATGAAGCGATAGAACGTGAAATTGTGGATGTCATCGCGGCAGATCCCAGCAGTTTTCACTACGGATTTACGCAACTGGAAAAGCAAGGTTTTGTTCATGTTCAATATTCACCAGATAAAAAACTTAAATTTTATAGTTTTGATGTGTCTGGCGGAGGCACCATGGGAGAGTGGAGTAGCTATGTGCAATATGCAACGGGAAAAACGCAACATTTAGATCCATTTGATTCAGGTTATATCAATCAAATTTTACCGGTCAACATCCACAATAAAACCGTATATTTGGTGAAGAGTTATTATAAAGGTGATAATTGCAGTGGATTACATCATCTAAGGGCCGTTGAAGTTGGGCCAAAACAGTTACTTAAATCTTATGTATTTCAAACTAAGCAAAAGAAACTAGATCAAATCTCGGTAGATTATGACTGCCATTATGAAACCGATCGTCGTAGCGGGAATGAATATCTCAAAATCAGTCCGAAACACGTGGATGTAATGTTGCTCAATCAACAACATCAGCCGCAGTATAAATATTTACGCTATACCTTAGGCTCGAAAGCCTTTGTATATCAGGAAATTGTCAAATAGTGTGTTTAAGAAAAAAGCCTGTGTAGTTTTTAATCCACAGGCTTTTTTAAAAACAATTAAAATTAACTATGTTGAAATTTTAATTGTCGTAATTGTTTTGCGTGTTGTAAGGTCGTTTGACTAATCTCCACCCCACCGGTCATTCGAGCCAGCTCTTGAATCCGATCATCTTCTTCTAATTCGATAATGGTACTGCTTGCAGGATCCGTTTGACGTTTTTTCACCAAAAGATGTTGGTCAGATTGAGCAGCGACTTGGGCTTGGTGAGTAATACATAAAATTTGAACATGCTGTGCCAAATCAGCCAACAAACGTCCGACAATTTCTGCCGTTCCGCCACTGATCCCGACATCAATTTCATCAAAGACTAACACTTCGGATTCAGTTTTTTCAGCATTCATCACTTGCATGACTAAGGCGATACGTGACAATTCACCCCCCGATGCCACGCGTGCTAAAGGCTGAGCAGGAATCCCTTTGTTTGCGGTGAACAGGAGTTGAATAAAGCTTAAACCTTCACTTGAAGCTTGTTCTAGAGGTTCAAACTTAAATTCAAAATGTGCTTCTGGGAGCGCGAGCTGCTTCACTTGTTCAGTCAATTGCTTCGCCAATGGGGTAGACGCTTCACGACGAATATCATCCAAATGCTGTGCTTTGGCTAAAAAGTCTTGATGAGACACTTCCACTTGTTCAGCTAAGGTTTCAGGATCTTCAAGCTGATGTAATTGTTCAAGCTCAAGCTGCCACGCATCATAATCATTTTTTAAGTCTTCAGGCTGAGTACGATATTTACGCGCTAAGCGATGAAAGACTTCGAGTTTAGTGTTTAATTCGTCCATACGTTCAGGATCGAAACTTTGACGATCAATAAACTGACGTAAATTTGCTGTCGCGTCTTCAATTTCACTTTGAGCGTTCAGCAGCGACGTATAAATTTCAGAAAGTTGTTCACTACGTCCTGCATGCGATTCAATCCGACGAATGATCGCGCCCATTTCTTGATTGATATTTTGCTCGGCGTCATCGAGGGCATTTAGACCATAGCTACAATCTTGCATGATATGTTCATGATGACTGAGACGGTCAAATTCTTGCTCGATTTCCTTGTAGTCCGTTTGCACAACGTCTTCAAGTTCTTCCAATTGAAGTTCAAGCGTTTCTATCCGTTGCTTACGTGTGGCTTGGGCGTCGAGTGCTGCTTGGTGCTGACGAATGTCCTTTTGCCATTTGCTATAAGCATCACGCACGGCTTGAGCAGGCTGATAAAAATTGTAATAACGATCCAGCCAATGTTTTGGGTAGGGTGGTTCTAAAAGTTGTTGTTGGCTGTGTTGGCTATAGAGTTGAACCAATAAGCGGCCAATTTCTTTTAATTCGGATAAGCTGCTCGGACGTCCATTTATCCATGCCTTGCTGCGACCTGTTGCAAAAATCACGCGACGTAAATGGATTTCGCCAGACTCATCATCTAGTTCGTGTTCTTTGAGCCAAAGCGCTTCAGGACTGTGCTCTTGATAGCTAAAGGTCGCTGTCACATCGGCTTTGTCTGATCCATAGCGCACATAGTTGGTGTCTGTACGTTCACCTAAGCAAGCTGATAATGCGTCTAGAAGTAAAGATTTACCTGCACCTGTTTCACCCGTCAGGACATTAAAGCCTTGTTCAATGTCGATGGCTAAATGGTCGGCTAATGCAAAATTGATCAGAGTTAAATGTGTCAGCATAAACGCATCCGAGCTGCGAAAAGTTCTAGTTAAAGATAATTAAGTTTTGTTTTGGTCACAAGACAAGTTTTATTTTAAGATGACGAAAAACCTCATAATTCTATCTTAAATTTCAGTTTAATTAGAAATTAGTTTCGTATCCGCTGTATGCACGTAGTGTTGTGATGCAAAGGGTAGATGATCTTGCATAACGTGAGCTGAAACCATCCAATATCCTGCCAATTCCTCACAAAACACGTTTGTGTATGTATTCTTGTATTTAATCTAGCGTGTTATTGCCATAAAGCGTCATGATTTGGTCACTCAAATCTACCAATATGATTCATCACACTGCTAGTTTTTTGAAATAAGTTTGCAGTGTTTCGATCAACCCTAACTAGGACTTTAGTGGATGAAACAAAAAAGTATTTTGTACAACGGCACAGCTTGTTTTAGACTCTAAATGTTGAGGTGATGGGATGAAATTGGGGCACATCCGGTACTCAGATTTTTGTAATTATCTATCGCACAGTTTTCAACACAGATTGATTAGTTTTTGCAGCACAATTAAACTACATCGATCAAAATATTATAAATATGCTTTATCTGGAGAAAACGCATGTCAGCACAGTTTGATCATGTATCGGTAATCAAAAAATCAAATGTTTATTTTGGCGGTCTATGCATCAGCCATACTGTGCAATTTGAAGATGGAACAAAGAAAACACTGGGTGTGTTGCTTCCAACTGAACAAGCGCTGACTTTTGAAACTCATGTACCTGAACGTATGGAAATTATTTCAGGCGAATGTCGTGTTCAAATTGCAGATAGCGAAGAAAGCGAATTATTCCGTGCGGGCCAATCGTTCTACGTGCCAGGTAATAGCCGTTTTAAAATTGAAACAGACGAAGTCTTGGATTATGTGTGCCACTTAGAAGGCTAATGATTCAATCAATTTAGGCACAGTTTTTTAACCTTAAATCGGTTAAACTATGTGTCATAGCATAAATCCTGTAAAGCTTGCTTTGCAGGATTTTTCTTTTTGGCAGCCTATGCTGTGCTCTAGGGATATATACCCTGTTCAAAAGTTTATCGAAGTTTGCAAATTAGAGGTCGTTCATGGCGAAACCGGAATATTATTATGGCGTTCATTCAGTGGAGTCATTACTGGAACTTGAGCCAGAACGCGTTTTAACTTTATTTGCGTTAAAAGGACGTGATGATCAGCGTTTAAAACGTATTTTTGAGTTGGCAGAACCGTTTGGTGTCAGCATTCAAAAAGCTAGTCGTGATAGTTTGGAAAAACTGGCGGGACAACCGTTCCATCAGGGTGTGGTTGCGGCTGTACGTCCACATCCAGTCTTAAACGAAAAAGATTTAGAGACTTTATTACAAGCCAATCCAAATGCGTTGCTATTGGCTTTAGATCATATTACAGACCCACATAACCTTGGTGCATGTATTCGTACAGCGGCAGCTATGGGCGTTGAAGCGGTGATTGCACCACGTGATCGTTCAGCGACGCTTACCCCAACAGCCCGTAAAGTGGCTGCAGGTGGTGCTGAAAAAGTGAAGTTTATTCAGGTGACGAACTTGGCACGTACATTGGATCAAATCAAAGAAGACTTTAATGTACGCGTGGTTGGCACTATGCTAGATGAAAAAGCATTGCCGATTCAAAATTTTGACTTCACAGGTACGGGTGTATGTGTGGTGATGGGCGCTGAAGATACAGGTTTACGTCCTATTACGCAGGCGCAATGTGATCAAACTGTTTACATTCCAATGGCCGGCAATTTGCAAAGCTTAAATGTCAGTGTCGCGACAGGTATGGCATTGTATGAAGCATGCCGTCAACGTAATAATGAATTGAAATAGCAGTGATGATGTCTCCTCAAAAGCAAGGTTATTTATATGTGTTCATTACCATGTGTATTTGGGGGGGATTCACCTTAACGGCGCGTTTAAGCGCCAATTGGGGAATCAGTGCTTGGGACATCACGGCACTTCGGTTTGCTTTGGCATTTTGCATCTTAATGCCAATTTTGATTTATAAAAAAGATACGGCTTTTTTATGGAAGAAAGAGCCTTTTATCCTCGCTATGCTCGGTGGGGTGACCTATTGTTTAACAGCCTATAGCGCATTTCATTATGCTCCTGCGGCCCATGCTGCAATTTTCCTCAATGGTTGTATTCCCTTATGTACGGCCATAGCCGCATTTCTGATCTTCAAACAGCCGCTCGATAAGCATACATGGATCAGTGTGGTCATTATGGTTTCTGCTATTAGCTTAATGAGCTATCTGATGTATGTGGAAACCGGTGTAGCGTTTGGTTTGGGTGATTTGCTGTTTTTTATCAGTGCCATTTGGTGGGGGATATTTACGGTATTGCTTAAGCAATGGAAGCTCTCTGCTTGGCATGCCATGGCGGGGGTTGCGATTTGGTCTGCTGTGATATTTGTGCCAATTTACTTACTATTTTTCCCAAAGCATTGGTCCGATCCTGAGCCGCTGCAGCTCATTGGGCAAGTCATCTTTCACGGTATTTTTGTGGTGATTATTGCGACTTTAACGTATGTAGAGGCGATCAAGCGCTTAGGTGCATTTAAAGCCGGAAGCATCGTAACTTTGGCACCTTTTATTGCTGCGATTTTAGCGGTGCCGCTGCTAAATGAACCTTTAAGTTTTGCAATTGTATGCGGATTGGTCGGGATGGGGATTGGAGCGATTCAACCGTGGAAATGGTTGGGACGAAAGGATAGTCTAGAGCAGCAACTCGAACAACAAAAAAAGCAGTCTGAGTAAGACTGCTTTTTTATTTAGCTTTTTTCAGCGTGCGCTAAGTACTTGAGATGTAAGGGTCGAAGCTGCGCATATAGATGATCTAAATGACCATCATTCAGCACGATATCATCTGCAATTTTTTGCTTTTCCTGACGTGGCATTTGTACTTGAATAATTTTTTGGATTTGTTCGATATTTTGACCATCACGCTGTGATGCACGCTGAATTTGCAATTGTTCCGTGGCATCAATCAGCAAGGTGTGATTGGTCAATTCATGTTGATTGGTTTCAAATAACAGTGGTGAAACCAAGATGACATAGGGGCTAGTGGCTTCGTTTAATTGTTGGATAATGGATTGACGTATTGCTGGATGGGTAATGGCTTCAAGTGCTTGACGTGCTGTAGGATCCTTAAAGATATGTTCACGTAAAGCGCGCCGATTTAACTCGCCATTTGCAAGTAAAACCCAATCACCAAATTGTTGCTGAATTTGATTCAGTGCGGGTTGACTAGGTTCAACAACTTCCCGTGCAACGATATCAGCATCGACGACTTGAATGCCTTGGAGTTCAAACCAATTGCTTGCAGCAGATTTACCGCTACCGATACCACCTGTTAAACCCAAGACAAATGTCATACAACGACCTTACTGACCCAAATAAATTTTCATAATTTGATCACCCCATAAAAAGGCGATCCATCCGGCGATGGCAATATAGGGACCAAATGCAAAAGGTTGGTTTTCTTTACGGACTTTGAGCAAAATAATGCCAATGATTGCACCCACCAGTGAAGAGAGTAATACAATCAGTGGAAGCAGGAAAGGGCCCATCCATGCACCCAAGGCAGCTAAAAGCTTAAAGTCACCATAGCCCATACCTTCTTTGCCAGTGATGATTTTAAATAAATAGTAAACAACCCATAGGCATAAGAAGCCGATGATATATCCCCAAATGGCTGAGGTTGCAGAGGTATAAATGGCATAGCTATTCACGCCAAGCCCGAGTGCAGCCAAAGGAAGGGTATAACGGTCAGGTAAAAGTTGGGTGTCAAAGTCAATAAATGTTAAGGCAATCAATACATAAGTCAGCACCAAACCAAACAGCATCTGGATGGTTGGACCAAAAACTGCAACAACAATCAGCGCACAGATCATGGTGAGTAATTCGATCAGTGGATAACGGCTACTGATCGGGTTTTTGCAACTTCCACATTTTCCGCGTAACACGATCCAACTGATGACTGGAATGTTTTGATACCAACGAATTGGCGTTTTACATTTTGGACAGGTTGAAGCAGGGGTACTCAGGGTAATCTTTGTTTCATCAATAATCGGTTGGTCTGGATGTAAAAACAGTTGGCAATCCGTGCGCCATTCTTGTTCCATCATCTTCGGCGTGCGGTAAATCACCACATTCAAAAAACTGCCGATGCAAAGACTAAAAATCCCAACTGCGATATACATCGCAGTTGGGTTGTTGATTAAGTAGCTAAAAAAATCAGTAAACAAAATATTTCCTTTCCTTGGTTTTAACCAACCACTGAACCCATTTGGAAGATTGGGAGGTACATTGCGACAACAAGCCCCCCTACTAAAATCCCGAGAATAGCCATAATTAAGGGTTCCATCATAGAGGTTAAACCATCTACAGCATTATCTACTTCATTCTCATAATGTGTCGCTACTTTATCTAGCATGGCATCTAAAGCACCAGACTCTTCACCAATAGCGACCATTTGGACTGCCATAGGTGGAAATTTATCGGTAACACGCATGGCGAATTGCAATTGCTGACCAGTCGCGACATCTTCACGAATTTTCATGACCGCTGTTTCATAGACCACGTTGTTGGTTGCACCTGCAGTTGATTCGAGCGCATCGATTAAAGGTACACCTGCGGCAAAGGTGGTTGCCAAGGTACGGCTATAGCGGGCAATAATCGCTTTATAAACCAAATCACCAAAAATTGGTGCTTTTAGTGCAGCTTTGTCTAAGAAGTCTCGGAAAGCTTTGCTACGTTTTTTTGCTTCTAGAAACCCACCAATTAATATTGCAATAACCACGAGCATGATAAACCAATAATCTTTAGTCCAATTTGACATATTGACAACCATCTTAGTAAAAGCTGGCAGTTCTGCACCAAATGAACTGAAAAGGCCTTCAAATACGGGTACAACTTTCACCATCAAAATAATGGTCACAATTATCGCGACCACAATAACTGTGGCTGGGTATTTCATGGCCTTTTTGATTTTTTGCTTAAGCAATTCACTTTTTTCTTTATAAATGGCAACACGATCCAGCATGGTTTCAAGTGCACCCGATTGTTCGCCTGATTCAACCAAAGAGCAAAATAGGTTGTCGAAATACTGCGGATATTTACGGAGTGCACCTGCAAAGGTATTGCCGCCTTCAACTTCACCTTTAATCCCCAAAACCACTTCACGCATGGCTGGGTTTTCTAAGCCTTCTGCCACGATCTCAAAGCCCTGAACGAGCGGTACCCCGGCTTTCATCATAGTTGCAAGTTGGCGCGTGAATACCGTGATATCCAAAGTGGATACTTTCTTTTTCATCAAGCCTTCGAGAATGTTTTTACGTTTTTCTCGAATGGTTCGGATGGTAATGCCTTGCTTACGTAAAGTGACTTTGGCTAAAGCCATATTACGCGAAGGCATTTCCCCTTTGATTTTCGCCCCTTTGCGATCCACGCCTTCATAACTGAAGGTTGGCATCATCTGCGCTTTTTTTACAGCCATGAATTTATCCTTATTTTTAAATACTAATTCACTTACTCACTGGTCACACGATTGACTTCTTGAAGTGAAGTCACCCCCTGCATGACCTTAATTAAGCCTGAACGGCGTAAATTGTTAAAACCTGCTTGATTTGAAGCTTCGGCAATTTGTAAGGCATTGCCATCTTCCATAATAATTCTTGAAATTTCAGGTGTCACTTTCATGACTTCATATATACCGACACGACCTTTATAGCCTTCACGGCATTCGGCACAACCAACAGGTTGGTATATTTGAAATTCTGGTGTATTTAAATCGTCTTCAGTAAAACCAAGTTCCAGTAGACTTTGTTTTGGTACCTCTACGGTTTCTTTACATTGTGAACATAGGCGACGTGCAAGTCGCTGCGCAATGACAAGGTTCACGGATGTCGCGATGTTAAATGAAGGCACGCCCATATTGCGTAGGCGTGTAAGTGTTTCAGGTGCACTATTGGTATGCAGTGTAGACATCACCATGTGACCCGTTTGAGCTGCTTTAATGGCAATTTCAGCCGTTTCTAAATCTCGAATCTCACCGACCATCACAATATCAGGGTCTTGACGTAAGAATGATTTTAAAGCTGCAGAGAAGGTGAGGCCGACTTTATTATTTACGTTGACCTGATTGATGCCTTCTAAGTTAATTTCCACAGGGTCTTCGGCCGTTGAAATGTTGGTATCTTCACGGTTGAGAATGTTTAAACCTGTATATAAAGATACAGTTTTACCGGAACCCGTTGGACCGGTAATGAGCAGCATGCCTTGTGGTTTTTCTAAAGCCTGCATGAACAGTTCTTTTTGATCCGCTTCATAACCCAATGCATCAATCCCTAACATCGCACTAGAAGGGTCAAGGATACGTAGAACAAGTTTTTCACCAAATAAGGTCGGTAAAGAGTTCACACGGAAGTCGATAGCTTTGTTCTTTGACAGCTTTAGCTTGATACGACCGTCTTGAGGTATACGTTTTTCCGAGATGTCCATTTGAGACATGACTTTTAAACGTGAAGCAAGTCGAGTCGCGAGCTGCAAGGGCGGATTAGTAATTGTTCTTAACACGCCATCGACACGGTAGCGGACGCGGTAAGACTTTTCATAGGGTTCGAAATGTAAGTCAGATGCACCCATACGAATCGCATCGACTAGGAGTTTATTGATGTACTTAACAATCGGCGCTTCATCACCCGTTGCCTCATCTTCATCTTCTTGAGATGGATCGGGTGTTTCATTATCTAAATCAAGATCAAAGTCATCATCAAAGTCGAAAGTGCTTTCTTCAGCAAAGTTTTGCTCAATTAACTTTTCCAGTTTGTCATGTTCAACAATAATGGTTTCGGTATTCAGCTTACTACCAAATCGGATGGCGTCCACTGCTTCAATATTGGTCGGATTGCTGATCGCAACAAATAATAAATTGCCATGTTTAAAAATGGGCAAAATACGATGCTTGGTAATTAACTTATCTTCAAATTCATCACGAATAATTAAAGACGTGTCATAAGTTGAAATATCAAAAACCGGTTCACCGAACTCTATCGAGATGGTTTCAGCGATCAGGCGTGCTGAAAGTTGATACTCCTGAATCAAATGCGGCACGATATCTTGATGAGCCTTTTTTGAATTTTGCAGCGCTGTTTGCATTTTTTCGGCAGACAGATGCCCTTCGTCAACTAAGCGACGAATAAACCCCGTAAATCTTGAAGAACCTTGAACTGCTGTCATGCTTTTACTTGCCTATGCTTCAGTCTGTTTATAATTGGTATAGCAAAATTATACTTTTGTTGCACAAAAATACCATATCTTAAAGTGTTGTCACTAGCTAAGAATTGGTAAAAAGCATGAACCAGTCCTTAAATCTGCTTAATTTTTTTCCAGAAATGTGAAGATCTTGGAATGACTGGCGTGCTTCGAAGTTGCAAATGTGTTGAAATTTATCTTCAAAATTATGAATTACGTGTAGAATGTGCCCGATTTCATCTTTGTCATGTGGGATAAATATGTCGGGTTCGACGATTACGCCTTGGGTAGTGGGTAACTGGAAAATGAACCCATTGCAAGCCGATGCTGGCGCACTTCTTAAGAATTTTAAGCAATTATTAAATGAACAAAATATTGCTGAAGCGGCATGCCATATTGGAGTTGCACCAACAGCTATTGCTCTGACCACGGTGCAAAATGAATTAGCACAAGCTAGCCGTCATATCATGACTGTTGCACAAGACGTTTCTCGCGTCGCAGGTACAGGTGCATATACGGGTGAGCTCAGTGCTGAGCTATTAAAAGATTATGGTGTTGAATTTGTACTGATTGGTCATTCAGAACGCCGTGAAATTTTTGCTGATCAACCGCATATCATTAATGAAAAAGTAAAAAATGCATTAAACGCGGGTTTGACTGTGATTTATTGCGTGGGTGAAAGCTTAGAACAACGTGAAAGCGGCCAAGCAGAACAAGTTGTGTTACAACAAATCTGTGATATTGCTGCTGTCGTACAAGCAGAGCAGTGGAAACAAATTGTGGTGGCTTATGAGCCAATTTGGGCCATTGGCACAGGTAAAACAGCGTCACCTGAAGATGCGCAAGCGATGCATGCTAAAATTCGTGAAGGTTTAAGCCAAATCACTCCAATGGGACTTCATACTGCAATTCTTTATGGTGGTAGTGTAAAACCTGAAAATGCAGTAGAGTTGGCAGCCTGTCCAGATATCAATGGTGCGCTGGTCGGTGGTGCATCATTAAATGCAGAGTCGTTTTATAAAATTGCTCAAGCATTTGCAAATACAAAATAATTAGGAGTTCAGCATGCATACGTTTGTGCTGGTGGTACATATTATCTTAGCGATTTTAATGATCGTGCTGATTTTAGTTCAGCATGGTAAAGGCGCAGATGCGGGTGCATCTTTTGGTGGCGGCGGTGCTGCAACTGTCTTTGGTGCATCTGGTTCGGGTAACTTTATGACCCGTTTGACTGCAATTTTAACGGCTTTGTTCTTTGTTACGAGCTTGACACTTGCTGTGTTTGCGAAGAAACAAACGACAGATGCTTATAGTCTGAATGCGATTTCTTCAGTACCGACTGCGCCAGCAAAATCGGCTGAAACTTCGCCAACTGCACCAAAAAGCTCTGAATAATTTATTTAGCGCTTTCTTTTTTGACGTGTTGCGACTAGAATGCGTCACAGCTGCGGTGGTGGTGGAATTGGTAGACACGCTACCTTGAGGTGGTAGTGCTTTCGGGCGTGGGGGTTCAAGTCCCCCCTTCCGCACCAACTTATAATCCAGAACATAAGTTGGTGTATGCAGCAAAACTCTGTTGATGCGGGATGGAGCAGTCTGGTAGCTCGTCGGGCTCATAACCCGAAGGTCGTTGGTTCAAATCCAGCTCCCGCTACCAATCAATTCTATTTTTAAGATGCAAACTTTTAAATGGACAGCTTTTAAAGCTGAGAGAACTATTTGCATATTGATGCGGGGTGGAGCAGTCTGGTAGCTCGTCGGGCTCATAACCCGAAGGTCGTTGGTTCAAATCCAGCCCCCGCTACCAATCTTATATAGCACACAATCTATATAAGCAGTTTATCTGAAAGCCATTGTGATGTTGATGCGGGATGGAGCAGTCTGGTAGCTCGTCGGGCTCATAACCCGAAGGTCGTTGGTTCAAATCCAGCTCCCGCTACCAATCCTCTGAGATGCAACTCAGTAGGGCAATTCTTCAGGTTGTTTTAGATTGAAAATGACCAAGAAATTGTATATAATTTTTGCATGTTGATGCGGGATGGAGCAGTCTGGTAGCTCGTCGGGCTCATAACCCGAAGGTCGTTGGTTCAAATCCAGCTCCCGCTACCAAGTTTCTAAAAGAGGCTCACAACTAGGTGGGCCTTTTTGCACAGTGGACTATGGTTTTCTGTGTAATAATGGGGCGATTTACGCCCTTTTTTATTGGCTATCGTGTAGTGTCGACAGTATTTTGGTCAAACCGTCATGTTTCACTACTACTATAGTTTTGCATTGGTCTGTAGTGGTCATTTCGACCATCGAATCGCACAAATTTGACGAGAGTAAATGAAGCTATCAAATAAAACTCAAGCACTTCAGGACTTAATTGCCCCAGCGGTGCAAGCATGTGATGTAGAACTTTGGGGGATTGATTTCCAACCTCAAGGTAAGCGTTCACTGTTACGTATTTATATCGACCGTGAAGTTGATGAAAATGCAGAACCTGTCATCAATGAAGATGGCGAAGTTGAGCAAGGCCGTGGTATCGGCGTGCAGGACTGTGTTCGTGTCACTCAGCAAGTGGGTGCGATGTTGGATGTACATGATCCAATTTCAGGCGAATATGCATTGGAAGTGTCATCTCCAGGTTGGGATCGTCAGTTCTTTAAATTGGAACAAATGACGGCATACATTGGTCAGCAAGTCGCTTTGCGTTTGATCAGTGCTGTGGATAATCGTCGTAAATTCCAAGCCAAACTTGTAAGTGTAGACCTTGAAAGCGAAATGATTCAGGTTGAAGTTGAAAAGCAACAAGTATTGGATATTGACAGCCACAATATTGATAAAGCAAATCTGGTTTTCCAAGATTAATTTAATAAATAAGAATCTGAACGAATAGGTGACTTATGGCTCGTGAAATTCTTACCGTAGTAGAAACGGTTAGTAACGAAAAAGGTGTAAGTCGTGATGCAATTTTTGAAGCGCTTGAACAAGCTTTAGTTGCAGCGACTAAGAAGAAATTCTACGAGGGAACTCACTCGGAAGAAGCTCGTCTACGTGTAGAAATCGACCGTCGTACTGGTGATTACCGTACTTTCCGTCAATGGGAAGTGGTTGCCGACGAAGATCACGAAATGCCAGCATGCCAAGATGCGATCTCTGATGTAGATCCTGCAAAATGGGCAATTGGCGATATTCGTGAACTTGAAGTTGAATCGATTGATTTCGGTCGTATTGCGGCACAAATTGCGAAACAAGTGATTGTTCAAAAAATTCGTGAAGCAGAACGTGCATTAATTGCAGATGCTTACGAGTCTAAAGTTGGTGAACTCATCTACGGTGAAGTGAAAAAACAAACCAAAGATGGCTTTATCATTGACTTAGGTGACAATGCAGAAGCATATCTTGCGCGTGAAGAAATGATCGCTAAAGAAATTCTACGTCCTAAACAACGTGTAAACGCGATTTTGTTTAATGTGAACCGTGAAGGCCGTGGTGCTCAGTTATTACTTTCTCGTTCTAAACCAGAAATGCTAATCGCATTGATGAAGAAAGAAATTCCTGAAATTGCTGAAGAAATCATTGAGATTAAGGCAGCTGCACGCCAACCTGGCGTTCGTGCTAAAATCGCTGTGAAAACAAACGATCACCGTATTGATCCTGTAGGTGCATGTATTGGTATGCGTGGTACACGTATCCAAGCGGTTCAGTCAGAGTTAAATGGTGAGCGTATTGATGTAGTCGTTTGGTCGGATGACGCGGCACAGTACATTGCAAGTGCTTTAGAGCCTGCTGATGTATCAGGTATCGTGATTGATGAAGAAGAACGCACTGCAGATATTATTTTTGCAACGAGTGATCAGTTAGCGCGTGCAATTGGCTCTCAAGGTCAAAACGTACGTTTAGCATCTGAATTGACTGGTTACAAGCTCAATATGATGCTTGAAGAAGAATATCACGCACGTCAACAAAACGAAGCGCAACAATATTTAGATATGTTTGTTACACGTCTAGATATTGATGAAGACTTAGCGATGGCGTTGGTTGAAATGGGCTTCACATCATTAGAAGAAATCGCGTATGTTCCTGCGGAAACATTCGATGAGATCGAACTTGATGCTGAAACTGTTGAAATGCTACAAGGTCGTGCAAAAGAAGTTGCATTGGCTGATGCATTGAAACAACAAGAAAACATCCAAGAGCCAAGCGAAGAGCTTGTTGCAATGGAAGGCGTGACTAAAGAAATCGCGTATGCGCTTGCCGCTCGCGGTGTGGTAACTGTAGATGATCTTGCAGATCAAGCCACTGACGATATCTCTGATATTGAAGGTTTAGGTGCTGAAAAAGCAGGTCAACTTATTATGAAAGCGCGCGAATCATGGTTTAACTAGGAGGTAATATATGACGGACAAGTCGATTAAGGAGTTAGCTCTCAGCGTGGGTCGTCCAGTTGAGAAGCTGCTGGAACAGGTTCGTGATGCAGGTTTACCACAAACTAAACCTGAAGATATTATCTCCACTGAACAACAAAATGCCCTCGTTAACCATTTGAAAAAAGTTCATGGTCAGGATGCGGGCAATGCAGGACAAATCACGTTGAAACGTAAAACTACCAGTACAGCTAAAGTTGCGAGTACATCGGGGAAGGCAAAAACGATTAATGTAGAAGTTCGTAAGAAACATACATTTGTTAAACCAGATCCTGAGCAAATTAAAGCTGAAGCCTTAGCGAAAGCACAAGCTGATCAACAAGCGCGTACACAGGAACCTAAGGTTGAAGCGAAAGCTGATGAACCTAAGCAACAACCTGTATCTAAAGCGAAACAAGCTTTAGAAGCAATGCGTGCTGCTGCGAAGCAAGAACATGCGAAGCAAGAAACACCGAAAGCTGCGGTTGTTGTAAAACGTAAGTCAAACAACAAGCCAATTACAAAACCTGTTGAAACTTTAGAACAGAAAAAAGCACGTGAAGCTCAAGCAGCACAATTGAAAGCTGTAGAAGAAGCGGCACGTCGTAAATCTGCTGAAGAAGCGCAACAACGTACGCTTGAACAAATGCGTCAAATGGCATCTAAGTACTCTTCAGAAGATTCAACTGCAACCATCCGTGTTGTTGATGATTCTCCACTTGCTGCTGGCCTTGTAGGTCAAGCATATGAAGATTCATTTGCGAAAGAAGACCGTGAAATTAAACGTGGTACCAACACGAATAATTCACGTTCACCGAAAAAAGGTGGTCGTCGTGGCGAAGAGCAATCTTTCCGTGATAACTCGCATAAACGTGGTTTAAAAACAAGTCAAGCGAACAAGCATGGCTTTGAAAAACCAGTTAAAAAGCAAGTTTATGATGTTGAAATTGGTGCAACAATTGTTGTTGCCGATTTAGCAGCAAAAATGGCGGTTAAAGTTCGTGAAGTAATTAAATCACTCATGAAAATGGGCGAATTAGTAACTCAGAACCAAGCGATTGATCAAGAAATTGCTGCTCTTGTTGTTGAAGAAATGGGTCATAACCCAGTATTGGTTTCTGATACTCAAGCGGAAGACAACTTACTTGAAGCCGCTGAAGAAGCACGTGGTGTTCAAACCACTCGTCCGCCAGTGGTAACCATCATGGGTCACGTTGACCATGGTAAAACATCTCTTCTTGACCGTATTCGTCGCTCTAAAGTGGCTGCAGGTGAAGCAGGTGGTATTACACAGCACATCGGTGCATACCATGTGAAAACTGAGAAAGGCATTATTACTTTCTTAGATACACCAGGACACGCAGCGTTTACAGCTATGCGTTCGCGTGGTGCAAAATCAACAGATATCGTGGTATTGGTTGTAGCAGCAGATGATGGTGTAATGCCACAAACTGCAGAAGCGATTGACCATGCACGCGCTGCGGGTACACCAATCATTGTTGCAATCAACAAGATGGATAAAGAGTCTGCTGATCCAGATCGCGTGTTAAATGAATTGACGACTAAAGAAATCGTTCCTGAACAATGGGGCGGTGATGTACCAGTGGCAATGGTTTCAGCACACTCAGGTGCAGGTATCGATGAACTTCTTGACTTGATTTCAATTCAAGCCGAACTTCTAGAGCTGAAAGCGTCTGAAGAAGGTGCAGCACAAGGTGTGGTCATTGAAGCGCGTGTAGACAAAGGTCGCGGTGCAGTAACTTCGATTCTTGTTCAAAACGGTACATTGAAAGTAGGTGATCTTGTTCTTGCAGGTGCATCTTACGGTCGTGTTCGTGCCATGACAGATGAAAACGGTCAACGTATCAAGTCAGCAGGTCCTTCGATTCCAGTAGAAATCTTAGGTCTTCCAGAAGCGCCAATGGCAGGTGATGAAGTTCTTGTTGTAAATGACGAGAAAAAAGCACGTGAAGTTGCTGATGCGCGTATGGATCGTGAACGTCAAAAACGTCTTGAGCGTCAATCTGCGATGCGTCTTGAAAATATCATGGCGTCTATGGGCAAGAAAGATGTGCCTATCGTCAACGTGGTATTGAAAACAGACGTACGTGGTACTTTGGAAGCATTACACGTTGCACTTGCTGAACTTGCAACTGACGAAGTGAAAGTACGTATTATTGGTTCAGGTGTTGGTGCAATCACTGAGTCTGACGTAACACTTGCTGAATCTTCAGAAGCAGTTCTTCTTGGCTTTAACGTACGTGCTGACAATACCGCACGTCAAAAAGCTGATGCTGATGGTATCGACATTCGTTACTACTCAATCATCTATCAATTAATTGATGATGTGAAAGATGCGATGAGCGGTAAATTGGCGCCTGAACACCGTGAAACAATTCTGGGTGTTGCTGAAGTACGTGAAGTGTTCCACTCAAGTAAATTCGGTGCTGCTGCAGGTTGTATGGTACTTGAAGGTACATTACACCGTAATAAACCGATTCGCGTATTACGTGATGACGTGGTGGTATTCCAAGGCGAGCTTGAATCTCTTCGTCGCTACAAAGATGTGGTTGAAGAAGTTCGTGCTGGTATGGAGTGTGGTCTTGCGGTGAAAGGCTATAAAGACATCAAAGCACAAGATAAGATCGAAGTGTACGATGTTCAATTGATTAAACGGAGTCTTTAATGGCGGGTAGTCAACGTCTGAAGCGTATGGCGGATACAGTACAACGTGAGTTGTCAGAACTGATCCGTCAGGAGCTGAAAGATCCACGCTTAGGTGGTCTTGTGACCATCTCTGCCGTGAAGGTGAGCCCAGACTTAGGATATGCCGAAGTTTATGTGACTGTAATGGGTCGTGAGCTAGGCGATGAGCAAAGTGAAGCCGCAAATAAAGAAACTTTAGATGTCTTGAATAAAGCATCTGGTTTCTTGCGTCATGAACTGAGTCGTCGTATCAAAACACGTATTACGCCACGTTTGCGTTTCCATTACGACAAAACAAATGCTTATGGCAACTATATGTTTGGTCTAATTGCGGAAGCGGTCAAGGACTTACCTCCTACTGACGAAGCAAAAAAAGATGATGAATAATTCAGTTCGCTGAATGAAAAAAGCCACCTTCGGGTGGCTTTTTTATGTTTGAATGGTCATCATTTAAAAATCCCCAATAACATACAGAATTATAACTAGATGATAAAACTCAGGTTGAAAATGACATTGGATAGTCCAGTCTATATACACAATATAATGAAAAAAATCATGCTATTGAGCAGCATATTACTCATCACTATGCCAAGTTGGGCATGTTTAAATACCTATGTAGAAGATTTTTATACAACTGATTCAGAAAAAGAAAATCAACGCGAAGAACATCATGACGAGAATTTGAATAATTTTGTATCAAGGCATCCTAGCCCAATAGACTATCAGGCAGAAAATGATTATGCCGTACACCAGATCTACGCAGGTCGTTACGATTTAGCCATTATGGTTTTACGTGCAATTGAAAATGAGCATCCAGGTTTACCGAAGACGGCAGTGAATTTAGGCACAGCTTATGAGTTGATCGGCAATATTACACTGGCCAAAAAATGGATTGCTGAAGGTATGAAGCGTGATCCATCGATACATCTTGGCAGTGAATGGATTCATCTGAATATTTTAACAGCCAAAGAAAAACGTGCGACAGCAAAATATTTTTATGAATATCCATTGTTGAATGTACATTATGGAACAGGTTATGTACCTGATGCGCACTGGAAGGATCAGCGGAAACTCACAACAGCAGAATATGATGCTATACGAGAGCAGGCCAGTTTACAGATTAATGAGCGGAAAAATTTTGTTTCAAGACAGGATGCCGTGATGGCACAGCTGTTTTATGAATTGGCGAATCTTGAGATGAGTCAATATCAGCCTAAATGGTCTGATCATTTTCAAAGTAGTTATGAAACAAATATGCTGATTGATTTAGCTGAAAAATATGGTTTAAAAACGACGCCATATAACCAAAAGCGTTTGCAATATATGGCTCAAAGCAGCGTATTTGAAAAAATATGGATGCGAATCAAAGATTTTTTTAGCTCGAAGACATAATCAAAACTGGATCTGGAATTAATCCAGATCATCCGGTTTTGAATGGACTTTAGAGTGAAAGGCACGGCGCCGAGTTCGCTGCCAAGGAAGAGGGCGATTGAGCGCTTCTGGCGCATCACCACTCATCGAGCGCAGTCGTAAATGTAATGCCGCTTGCGCCATGAGGTTTGCAGAAACGGGTGCTGTGATAAAGGCAAAGAGCGTGATCAAGATCTCTGCAAAACCAAAACGGCCTTGAAATGCTGCATAAATAATTGCAGCAATTAGAAAACTTCCTAAGCCTAAGGTGCTTGATTTAGTCGGTGCATGCAGTCGCATAAATAAGTCTGGTAGGCGAACCATGCCAATACCACCGACCAACATGAAAAAAGCGCCAATAACCAAAAAAATCGAGACCAAAATTTCCATGACTAATTGCATATTAATGGACTCCTAGTCGATGACGTGGCCAGTGGTGAAATAGCGTGCTAAAGCGGCCGTGGATACAAAGCCAAGCATGGCAACCAATAATGCCCCTTCAAACATCGATGTACTTGCCCAATAAATACCTAAAATGACAATTAAACAGGTGGCATTTAAGAATAAGGTATCTAAAGCAAGTAGTCGGTCTACGATTGAGGGTCCCATCACCAAGCGGATAAGGCACAGTAACATCGAGATCGTCACAGCAACTAAACAGATGCCAAGCGCATACGGTAAAATTGTCATGCGGATTCTCCTGTATCAGCGCCAAAAATGAGGATGAGAGGGCGTTCATAGCGCTCTTTAATGGTTTGAATTTCCGCTTCAGGGTCATCCGTGCTCAGCGCATGGACCAAAATATCACCACGGTCTTGGTCAATCCCAGCAGATACCGTACCGGGCGTGGTGGTGATGATCATCGCAAGCAAAGAATTGACTTCCTCATGCTGTGTATCGAGAGGGACACGGAACCATTTCGGGTGCAGTTTATGTGTTGGTCCAAGGACTAATTTTGCAACATGGATATTACTGACAATAATATCCCACAGCACCACAAAGAATAATTTACATGCCGCCAGCCAGTTGATATTCGGCGTTCGGTCAATAAAAGGGCGAACCAATCGCGGAATAACAATGGCTAAAACCAAGGCCATACAGAGTGTGGCTGCATCTAAACTGTGCGCTAACATTACCCAGCTCAGGCCAACCATGACTGAAACCAATGGATGCGGAAACCAGCGATTTAATATAGATATGTTCGCCATGTTAAGGTGCCTCCATCGGTTTCAGTTGGGTCTCTTCAGGCAGTTTTTCTTCTTGTTGCTGTCCCTGAATTTGGCGTTGCTTATACTCAGAAATATGCTCGCCATGTAGTGTTTCAGGCGCGATCAATGCAGGAATGAGGTGTGCATTTGGATCGGCTGATTCACCACCATATTTGGTTTCAGGTAAATTTTCAGGATCATAAGGTTGAACACTGATGATTTGACCTTCTTCATCCTTTTTCAGCAGCAATGATTCATATAATGGATTGTCTTGAATTTGCTGCGCAGTTTTGTAGGTATAGTCATAGATCGGTGCAGCAAAAACCATATATCCCACAAGCGCTGTTAACAGCAGATAAATGGTTTTGTCATTACGAAGCGGTGCCTTATTCGGCAAAGCCTGATAACGCTGATATTCTTCAGTATCAATATCATCTTCTGGGCGAGATGAACGCCAGAAAAGCACAAAACCAACTCGAGTGAATGCGATAATACTGAGTAAACTCACCAACAATACGATCAAAATAATCATAATTTGGTAAGGTGAATTGGCCGTTGCTTGTAAGAGAAATACTTTACCCAAAAAGCCGCTAAATGGTGGTAGACCAGCCATCATCAACGCAATGATGAAATAGCAGACAGCAACTGTATTATGCTGTTTCATACGGGGCGCAATTTTAAAATGATCTTTAAATTCGCCACGTTGTGAGGTAATCCAACCCGAGAGAATATAAAAAGCTGCACCAATGATGGTACTGTGAATCAGGTAATAAAGCCCCGCAGCCCATGCATCTGTATTAAAGAGTGAAATCGCAACCAATATTGTCCCGATAGAAGACAAAATCATAAAACCGACAAAACGACGTAAACGATCTGTTCCGATTGCACCATAAGCACCATAGAGCGATGTTACTAAGCCAATCGGTAATAGCCACTGTTGTAAGATTTCACGGCTAATCCCATCGTCAAACACAGTACCATTGACACGGAGAATGGCATAGATACCGACCTTGGTCATGATGGTGAATAAGGCTGCGACAGGAGTGGTCGCCACAGCATAGGTCTTCGGTAACCAGAACCCTACAGGCAGCATTGCAGCCTTGATGCCAAAGACAGTGAACAGCAACAATGCACCAGCCACAGCAATACGATGCTGATCCGCTTCAAGCAAAGGCATAAGTCGTGCAACGTCTGCCATATTTAAGCTACCCACACTGCCGTAAATCATCCCGAGTCCAATCAGGAAGAGAGCAGAGGCAAATAGGTTAATGGTGACGTAATGAATACCAAGCTGAAAACGTGCTTTGCCTTGACCATGTAAGAGCAAAACATACGATGCCATCAACAGGATTTCAAAGAACACAAACAGGTTAAATAAATCGCCTGTCAGGAACGCACCACATAAACCCATCAGTAAGAAATGGCACATGGCATGGAAATAACGACCACGTTCGTCCCATTCTTTGCTGGCAAACCACATGACTGGCACAGCAAGTCCATAGGTCAGCACCAACATGAATGCTGAGAGTCGATCTAGGACTAAGACGATACCAAACGGTGCGGCCCATTCGCTCAGGTTATAAACCAAAACTTGGCCAGAGCTGGCAATCATCAAATAACTGATAGATGTGATCAGCCCGAGAATGCCGGAAACATAGCTGATTCCACGACGCCAAGGTTGTCGCCAGTCATGCGCCAACGAGCCAGAGCCGGGGTTGCCCAGCAGGACTAAAATAAATGCAGTAATTGCAGGAATTAAAATACTGAAAATCGGGCTATGCGTAGTCCAAAATTGGATGAAGTCATGCATTATGGCTCATCCTCCCGCGGGTCAATTTGCGGTATTTCTTCTTTGGAGTCCACATGATCTGTTCCGGTTTCATAGCGGCTACGCAGAGCCAATTGTACGATAAAGGCAGTGGTCGCAAAGCCAATCACAATGGCGGTCAGGACCAAGGCTTGTGGTAAGGGATCGGTCGCTTTGGTGGTTTCCGTTAACACAGCCGGTGCGTTGACATGAATACGCCCCATGACAAATAAAAATAAGTTCACGGCATAGCCAATCATGGCTAAACCTAGCACGACAGGAAAGGTACGTGCTCGCAAAATCAGGTAGACCCCTGTTGCGGTCAGTAAGCCAATGGCTGAAGCGAGTAAAAATTCTAAACTAATCATCTTATTCGCCTCTCGGAACTGGACCAGACATACTCGAGTGACGCGAGTCGCCTAAGACGGAAATCATTAACATCGTCGCGCCCACAACAGTGATGTAGACACCTGTGTCGAAGAGGGCAGCGGAGGCAAGGTGCATTTCGCCTAAAATTGGAGGTGAGACATAGATATGGGCACTGGTCAGGAATGGGCGGCCCCATAGCCAAGCAGCGATCCCTGTCAGACCTGCAATGGTTAAGCCAATACCAATCCACACTTCATATAAGCGACCTGATTTTGCACCAATCAATTGTTCAGCACGGTCTTGACCGAGCGCAATATATTGAATCACTAAGGCTAAAGAGGTAATTAAACCTGCAATAAAGCCACCGCCTGGTAAGTTGTGACCCCGTAGGAAAATATACAGGCTGACCACCAAGGCCAAAGGCAGAATCCATGATGATGTAATACGGAACATCAGTGGCGACGGATTAAAACGATAGGTCAGACCTTGCGTAATGGTGGTGCCATGAGCACGCATACCATCCATCATGCACAGCGTACCAATCGCGGCAATTCCTAGAACTGTAATTTCACCAAAGGTATCGAAACCACGGAAGTCCACCAAGATCACGTTGACCACATTGGTACCACCACCAAGTGGGATAGACTGCTGCATGAAGAACCATGAAATGGAGTTGTGATCACGGGTCATGATCAACCATGAAATCCATGCAATCCCTAGACCTGCAATAATCGCAATCAATGCATCTCGCCAACGACGTGACACGCTCGACTCATAAGGGGTGAGCTGTGGTAATAACGATAAGCTCATGAGTAAGAGCACGGTGGTCACCACGTCAACAGTAATCTGTGTTAACGCCAAATCGGGAGCGGAGAAACAGATAAACACCATGGTCACAACTAGACCGACTGCACCACTGATGAGGACGGCCTTAATCCGCTCATGGTGGAACCAAAGCATCATCCAACATGCAGAGAATAATAACAGCCATAGAACGATCGCGATGACCGGTGCATGTACTAGTTCACGGCTGCCTGTGCCGATGCCTTGCAGCCAAAATGGAACGATGACGATGGCCACACTAAAGATCAAAATCCACAATAAATAGCTTTGTAATTTGCCATTTTCAGTAAAGCGACGGAACTTTCTTGAGCTGAGTAAAAGATGTTTTAAAAATAAGTCGAACAGCACTTTACCTTGCAATCGACCCAAAAGTGGATCTAAGTCGATCCGGCGTAATTTGCCGCCCTTCGCCAATGCGAAATAGAAAACTAAACCACCCAAGAGTGCAATCACGCTCATCAAAAGGGGGGCATTTAAACCATGCCAAATTGCTAAATGTGTACCTTCAAACGCAGGGTTTTGAATACTCGCACGTGCTGTGCTATTGACTATATGTTCAACCAATAGGGCAGGGAATAATCCAACTAAAATACATAAAGCAGCTAGTAAGGTTGCCGGTGCACGCATGCCAAACGGTGGTTCATGCGCTTCTTTATTCGGAACATCTTTCCCTAATGGACCATCAAAAAACACCCCGTGAACCAAACGTACCGAATACGCGACAGCAAAGATACCGGCAAAGGTGGCAATGATGGCTGACACGATCATCACTGGCCCAGTCAGGTTGGCTAACAGTTCAGTAAAGAACATCTCTTTAGAAAGGAAACCATTGGTTAATGGGACACCTGCCATAGAGGCTGCAGTGATCATGGTTAGCGTTGCGGTAAACGGAAGTAACTGCCATAAACCAGAGAGTTTTCGTAAATCACGCGTGCCTGATTCGTGGTCAATAATCCCTGCGATCATAAACAAGGCTGCTTTGAAGGTCGCATGGTTAATGATATGGAAAATGGCAGCGGCAACTGCGAGGGGAGAGCCGATCCCGAGTAAGCAAACAATCAGACCTAAATGACTGATGGTGGAATAGGCCAACAGCCCTTTTAAATCTTCTTTGAAAATGGCAAAGAAAGCCGCCATACATAAGGTAAATAAGCCAATAAAGGTGACCAAGTTGTGGTACAACGCAGCGCCTGCAAAGATTGGCAATAAGCGTGCAAGCAAGAAAATTCCGGCTTTCACCATCGTAGCAGAGTGTAGATAAGCCGAGACGGGGGTCGGTGCCGCCATGGCATTTGGCAACCAAAAATGGAAAGGGAACTGCGCACTTTTGGTAAAGGCCCCCATTAAAATTAATAGCAGTGTAGGTACAAAAAGCGGGTGCTGCTGAATTTGGCTACTCATCGTCAGGATTTGGTCAATCTGATAGGTGCCCGTGATTTGCGCCAACAGGACAAAACCACCCAACATACATAGACCACCCATGCCTGTAATGGTCAAAGCCATTCGAGAGCCACGCTGAGCTGCGTCGTAATTGCTCCAATAACCGACCAAAAGGAAAGATGAAATACTGGTGAGTTCCCAGAAAATAAGTAATAAAATTAAATTATTAGACAATGAAATGCCGAGCATGGCAGCCATGAACAGCATCAATAAAACATACAGTTTACTGAGCGAGTTCTTTGGACTTAAATAATAGTAGGCATAGATATAAATTAAGGTGCCGATCCCGGTAATGAGCAAGGAAAACAATAAGCCCAGTGCATCGAGACGGAAACTGAAATCAATGCCAACTTGAGTGAGCCACGGCCAAGTTTGAATGATGGTTTTGCCATTAAAGACATCTGGGGCCTGACTCAATAATAAAACTAAACTGCTGAGGCTGACGCCAATCGCCCCTAAAGCTGTTACCCCGCGAGAGAATTGCTTCAACCACGAGACAAGTGTTGTGCCTAGTATTAACGGTAACAATATAATAATCGGTAGCACACTCGTATCCATTGTCATGATTAGGCGGTGAAACCTAGGTGTATTTCATCTTTCAAGGATTACAGGACAGCAAAGAGCAGTCCAAAAATTCAATCTTGAAAGCCATGTGTGTCAAAAAAATTAAAAACAAGCTGTGTTGCGCAACTCGTGAAGCGATAGCAATTTCCGATGTTACTATGAAAATTGCAAATAAAACCGATCATATTACATGCGTAAAACAACATCAATCTTTTTTATGAACCACTTACACATTATACGCCTGACGCAACTGACTCGACATTTATCGCGGCCTTGTTGCTGAATATTTAAACATCGAGGCTATGGATTACGCTCAGCCAATCAGCCTCAGCATTTTTAACTCAGCGGTTGGATCGTAACGTCCTGATCACCCCGCTGTGATAAAGCCCTAACCAATTCTTGTTGCTGTTGCTCGGTCAGTTGCGTCTGGATTAACTGCAACATGTGCTGGATGGTATCTGGGCTGTTCAGTGGCTCATTTAATTCCGTCTCTTCAGTTTTAGCTGGAAGCGATGGCTTTGATCCGAGTTGCAACTGCTGATAAATCTGATCATAGGTTTCTTGTAGTTTTTCAGGCTGAATCTCACTGAGCTTATTATTCTGTAGTTGTAAGCACTGAAAACGAGAAGCTTGTTCGAGCAGTTCAGGACGGTTTCCGCTGGCAATGATTTGGAGTCGTGGAAACGCTTGATTTAAACGGGTCAAAATCACTTGAGTCATGTTTTGATCGAGTTGGTGGTCTATGGCGTCGATCAATAAAATGCCGTCACCTTCTTGGCACGGATATAAGCTATGAGGATTGAGTAGACAGAGGCGACGCACAATATCACCAATTAAGGCCACAAGGTTGCGCACACTATTCGACAGCTGTTGAAATAACATGTCTTTGCCTTGATAGCAGACCATTAACTGTAATTTGGGGTGATATTGCAGATAAATATTGCTCACATCGGGCAACACGGTCTCTAAAGCTTGTTTTAATGATCTGAGTGACGGCGCGTGTAGATCGGCCTGAGCTTGTGCTAGTTTTTGCCCAAAAATTGGCGTGTCTGATGCGTTGGATGTATCGGCTTGGGTTTTAGGATGTAATAAATTTTGAATTAATTCGGCACTTTGTGCATTTTCAATGTCGGATATTTCTCGGAACCACTCAAAAAAACGAATAAACGTGGTAAAGGGAATGGCCGAGATTTCATAGGCATGTGAAGGCTGAAAAATAGCAGGATTGTTTTTATTAAGAATATTCACATCGTTGACGAAGCGTTCAGCAGGGTAATAGGCAATGAGTGGCAACCCTTGTAACGGATCAGCTTTGAGGGCTTTTTGATACAGTGAAACCATCGATTCTAATTGCCGTGTTTCGGCCTTACTGAGGCCGACACCTTGACTGTTTAAAGTTTTATACAATTGCCATGAACAACATTGCGGGTCTTGGTCTTGCTGATCACTTGAAAGCTGAAATGCCCCAATGTCTTCGGGAAAACTGACCTGAATATCAAGTTTCGATTGCAAGCGATTTAACATGATGTCTTGATCGAGCATTACCACGCCTGCGGTACGCAAATCTTTATAGCGTGCAGCAAACCAAGTGAGGGCCTGGTAACTAAAGCGCAGTAGGGAGGTTTTTCCGGAGCTTTGATCACCCAAAATCAAGGTAATCGGCAGATCGTGATAATTAAAATTGAGGGTGATATCAGTAAAATGAAGGGTGTGCTTGAGTTGAATCGATTGTATTTTCATGGTGCACCTTTTACTGATTTATTGTTTATTCACCTTTGTCATCATACTAGCTGACCGCTTGTGCCAAAGATTTAGGCATTTGACGTTTTAAGTGCTGCATCAAGTCATAAATATGATGGATATTTAAACTTACTTTAGCACGTGTGCAGGCCACGTAAAGTAACCGTAACTCTTCGTCACTAATTTTATAATCTTTATCGTTGAGCTTAAATTGGTAGTCATCTTCAATATGCACCCGATCCCATTCTAAACCTTTGGCTTTATGGGCGGTCGAGATGATGTAGTCAGCCTGATCTATCGGGGTGATTTTCGCCAGCGCCTTTTTCAGTGGGTCAGTACCGTGGTCATCGACCAACTTCACTAGCGGTTTAATATCGCTGCCGTCATTGGTTTCACAATATTCATGCACATCATGCCATGAGTTAAACCACGCAAGCTCTGGGACATCGACTACGCGTTTGCCTTGTTTGAGCATGGCTGCAGCATCCACAAAACGATTGAGTCGTGCATGATCTGCTTGCAGGCTAACTTTTTCGCCCTTAACCAAACCAGCCAATAACAGTTCCATCGCGCGTGCATTGGTACGACATAAAATGGCATCGCGCATCTTGGTATGCGGCTTATTGACCACTTTAGAGTTGAGCTGCGGATTACCCAATAACGGCACGGTTTCATTCAATGCGCCCAGCAGAGCATTGGCGTTCAAGGCAATTTCTTCACCAAAACGGAACGACGTGGTTAAACGTGATTCGGGTAATGGGAGTTGCTGCATGGCATTGACTGCGCCACGCCATGCATAAATTTGCT
Source organism: Acinetobacter amyesii (assembly GCF_002018365.1). Classification (GTDB taxonomy): domain Bacteria; phylum Pseudomonadota; class Gammaproteobacteria; order Pseudomonadales; family Moraxellaceae; genus Acinetobacter; species Acinetobacter amyesii. Next base: position 194,190 of record NZ_MVKX01000002.1, on the reverse strand, counting down.
GATGCGCATCGCCCACATAGATGACTTGGGTATTCCGCTGTTTTAGTAAAATCCCCAGCATTAGTGGGTCAGCATCTTGAGCTTCATCGAACAGCACATAATCCGCAGGAATATTCGGTTCAGACAAAGCCCAAAGTTTTAAATAAATATCGTGTCCAATTCCTGCTGCATGGTTCGGATCAATCGACTCTAACCAACGACGTTCAATGGCAGGATATAAATGCTTTTGTAAGCTTTCGATATCGTCTGGATGCAACCAACTCGGTGCTTGTAGATGTCGTGGGGCAGGGTACTGTGAACTGGTCGAACAGAAATAACTAACAGCATTTGCCACCAGACTCGCCAAACGCGAAGGCATGAGTACATATTTTTCATAACGACCGCCCATCATACGACGTAAGGTGATCGGTTCTAGTCGATATTCTTTGGCAATAAAACTGGGGCTTAATCGCGGTAGACGCAGTTTGTCAGTCACTCCACGTGGAACACTGCGATAGGCCAATGAGTGGAAGGTGCGACAGTCGACATTTTGATGAAAACGATTCTGTGCTTCGGTGGCAATGGCTTTGTTAAAGGCTAAGTACATGCCACGCCGCTGAGGCATGGCATCACTGATCATTTGGAGTGAGGTGGTTTTACCTGTGCCAGCATAGGCAATCACTTTAAATGATTTGCCAAGACGTGCGTTATCTATGGCAGTGGCCTGCTCATAGGTCGCGGTCGGTTTTTTAAGCTCTGGCACGGTTGCGTCTTAGTGCTGACGGTTGGCTTTTTCAACCAAACCCGAAAGGCCTTGACGACGAGCGAGTTCGTTGAGTACCAATTGTGGATCAATATCGAAATAACCCAACATCACAATGGTATGGAACCAAAGATCTGCCACTTCGTAAATCAAATCGTTTTTGTTGTCTTCATTGGCTTCGATTTTAAAATCTTTAGCGGCAATGATGGTTTCAACGCTTTCTTCACCGATTTTTTCTAAAATTTTGTTGAGGCCTTTATGGTAAAGCTTTGCCACATAAGAGGACTCAGGATCAGCTTGTTTGCGTTCAGCCATCATTTTACCTAAGTAGTCGAGTACTTCGACTTGCTCAGATTGTGCATTGGATGCATTCATCGCGAGGGTATGCGGATTTGCTGATTTTGCGCCATAAATTGCAGCAGGATCTTTCAATTGCGCATCGACAATTTCCCAGCCATTGGCAGTAAGCTTGCGGTAGAAGCATGACTCACGGCCGGTATGGCAGGCAATGCCGCCATGTTGTTCAATTTGTAGCACAATCACGTCAGCATCACAGTCCAAACGGATTTCATGCACGGTTTGGAAATGGCCAGATTCTTCACCTTTATGCCATAACTTATTGCGTGAACGTGAAAAGTACACCGCTTGATTTTTTTCTGCAGTTTGCGCCAACGCTTCACGGTTCATCCATGCCACCATCAAAACGCGTCCGCTTTGATGATGCTGTGCAATAGCAGGCACTAAGCCTTGTTCGTTAAATTTTACTTCATCGAGCCATTGCAGGTTGTTCATGAGGATTTCACCAATTCAAAAATCAAAAAATAAATGCCGCAGCATTTGAGCAGCATCATAGTGTAAGCCATCAAGAGAATGATGGGGAGTTAATTCTTAATCAAATTTTAAATTGCGCAGTTCAGCCGCAGAATCATCTGCAGGCTTGCGGGCAATGTCGGCATAATTCATTTGTCCAAACGCACCCGTTTTTAAGCCGGAAATCGTGATGGCCATTTCTTTGCGGAAAAACGGCAGCTGATACATGGCACGAAATGAAATATCACGCAGCGGTGCTGTCCAGCGATGATGTGATTGATAAAAAGGAGTCAGTAGGCGGCTAAAAAATTGGTAAAACCGCACGGACGGCAACCGCAGTTGATGATACTGCTGCCATAAGTTCTGTAGTGAGGAATCCTGTTGATATTGGAGCAGGGCATGACTGATGGCCCATGCATCGAGCAGCGCCATATTGGCACCTTGTCCAAGCTGTGGACTCATGGCATGAGCCGCATCTCCTAAGATGCCGATACGGCCTTTACCAAGTTTGCTCAGCACCACATCACGATAGTTGGCAGACAGCCACTGCTGCGGATCATCTGGATGTGGAATCGCATGTGCTAACCATTCTGCGACACTCGGCCAGCGTTTCGAAACTTCAAGCAGCCATTGCTGCTGTGCGCTTTTGGTTTTTAAGAATCCTTCTAAATCTGCTGTAGGTAGACTCCAGAAAATGCTCGAAAGGCGCTGTTCAGGCTGCGTTGGAATTGCTCCCGTAGGCATCACCCCCATCATGATATTGGAGCGGTCATAGAATTGATGCAAGATTTGCGGATTCAGCACTTCGCATTCAGGCACGATGATCCACTTTGAACCCCAAGGATAGGCTTGGTTGAGCTTTTCCCACGCTTTAGGGCGTAAATGGCTGCGTGCGCCATTGGCGATCAACACGAGATCAAACTGACGTTGAAAGGATTGATCTGCGGACTGCCCAATCACGTTTATACCGTCACTGGATTCTTGAAGTTCATGTACCTCATGCGCCATGCACCACTCAACGTGTTGAGGATACTCACGGACTTTGGATGCAAGGACATGACAGAGTGTGGCACGGTGAATGCCGAGTCCATATGAACGTTCATCGGCCTGTCGATAATGACTGTTTATCAGCAAGTCGCCGCCAGCCAGTTGACCTTCAAGACCAGTTACTACAGCACCTAGGCTTAAGGCGTGTTCCAAAGTGCCTAAATGTTCGAAAACTGCCAGTCCGGCAGGTTGTAATAATAATCCTGCGCCCACAGGTTCAAGTTGTGAGACTTTTTCATATAAGCAGATCTGATGGCCTTGAGCAGCAAGCATTGCTGCAGCAGCCAATCCCGCAGTACCCGCACCGATGATGGCAATATTTTGAGTTTTCATTGTTATAAAAGTTGATTTTATCTCAGCCCAATGTAGCAAAGTTGCCGCATAAAACCCAATAAAAAAAGCCCTCAAAAGGGCTTTTTTTAGGGGTGCATCAGGTCTTACCAATGTTCACCAGGGAATAGGCGAGCATATGCTTTTTGTACCCAATTGAGTTTTTCTTGTTTACCAATAGACGCTGAAGAACTTGGGAACAAGTTATACCCAATCGACATGAGTTTGTTATTAATGTCAGGAGCAATGGAGTAGGTGATCGAAGCCAAACGGCCCAAATTGGTTGCGACTTTCTTCGGACGTTTCACGATGGCATACGCAATCAGGTCAGTCGCTTGTTCTGGAGAAAGGGTTGGAACGTATTTATAAATTTTGGTTGGGGCGATCATTGGCGTGCGCACCAATGGCATGTAGACCGACGTGATGGCAATATTATGTGAGTGAACTTCAGCGCTCAGGCAACGGCTAAAAGCATCTAATGCGGCTTTAGATGCAACATATGCAGAGAAGCGCGTTGCATTGGCTAATACACCAATCGAGCTGATGTTGATGATATGACCTTCACGACGAATCATCATTTTCGGCAACAGGTTCATCACCAAACGTACCGCGCCAAAATAGTTCAACTGCATAGTACGTTCAAAATCATGGAAACGATCGGTAGATTCATGCACGGCACGACGAATAGAGCGGCCAGCGTTATTAATTAAGATATCGATATGATCGACGGAAGCGAGGATTTGTTGTGCCACAGCATCAATGGAGTCCATATCATTGAGGTCACATGGGAAAACATCGGCTTTACCGCCAGTGGCTTCAATTTCAGCTTTTACGGCATCAAGAGTTTCTTTGGTACGTGCAACCAGTAGAACATGTGCGCCTGCGTTGGCAAGGCGATGCGCTGTGGTTAAACCGATACCACTCGATGCACCGGTGATTAAAATGGTCTTACCGTTGACACGGTCAACGAAACGTTTCTCAAGTCTTGAATTCACGATGAGGTTCCCTGTTAAATCAGTTTTATTGTATTCATTTATCGGCCCGACAACGCTATGTGCAGGGCTGTTTTAAGTCAGCGGTATGATAGCGTTTTATTTAAAAAAAGCCACATGATAAGTAATTGATAATAAAATAATATTTAGAGTTTTTACTCTAAATTAAAATCCCTATTTACTCAATTTTTAACACATAAATATGTGAAAGAGAAGTGCTTTTATCAACATCGTTGCAACCTAAAAAAAGTCGATTTTCAAGATAAATAAAATTGTAAATAAATATAGAAGCAGGGCAATAGATGCCCAAATTTGGAAGGCGGATTATGTGGGGGAGGTTCTTTAAATGAAATGGAAATAAAAACAGGCCTTAAAAATAAGACCTGTGGAATGTGCAATTATGCTTTAAACAGCAGCTAAGGCTTGCTCTAAGTCGGCAATCAAGTCATCTGCATGCTCGATCCCAATCGATAAACGAACCATATCAATGCTGACACCGGCTGCTTTGAGTTCATCTTCATTGAGCTGACGATGTGTCGTGGTCGCAGGATGGCAAGCTAAACTTTTGGCATCACCAATATTCACGAGGCGAGTAAAGAGTTGTAGGGCATCGATGAAACGTGTGCCACCTGCAAGGCCGTCTTGAACCCCAAAGGAAAGAATCGCAGACGGTTTGCCTTTGACATATTTTTGCGCTAAAGCATGCTGTGGATGGTCTTTTAAGCCAGCGTAGTTAACCCATTTTACTTTTGGATGTGCTTGTAAATATTCAGCCACTTTTTGCGCATTTTCGGTATGACGTTCCATGCGCAGGCTTAAGGTTTCCAAACCTTGTAAGATCAAAAACACATTGTGCGGGCTGATCGCAGCGCCCGTATTACGCAGCGGCACCACGCGCGCGCGGGCAATGTAGGCAGCTTCACCTAAAGCTTCGACATAATTCACCCCGTGGTAGCTTGGATCAGGGGTGTTGAGTGATTTAAAACGTTCAGGGTACTTGCCCCATGGGAACTTGCCGCTGTCGACGATGATGCCACCAATAGAATTACCATGACCGCCAATATATTTGGTCAAGGAATGCACCACAATGTCGGCACCAAATTCAAATGATTTTTGCAGGACAGGAGTAGCAACGGTATTGTCTACTACTACAGGTATGCCATATTCGTGCGCAATTTTCGAAATTGCTTCGAGGTCAATAATATTGCCCAATGGGTTACCGATAGATTCGACAAAGACCAGCTTGGTTTTGTCATCGATGAGGCTGCGCAGCGCTTCGGGGTTTTGATAATCAAAGAAGCGAACTTCAATGCCTTGTTTCGGCAGGGTGTGGGCAAATAGGTTATATGTGCCGCCATAAAGGGTCGAAACTGAAGCGATATTGTCGCCTGCTTCAGCAATAGTTTGAATCGCATATGTAATGGCAGCCATACCAGAGGCTAAGGCCAAAGCGCCAATACCGCCTTCGAGTGCTGCAACACGCTGTTCAAGTACCGCTGTGGTTGGATTCATGATGCGGGTATAAATATTACCCTGAACTTTTAAGTCAAATAAATCAGCACCATGCTGTGTGTTATCGAAGGAATATGAGGTGGTTTGATAAATTGGCACCGCAACCGCTTTGGTGGTTGGCTCCGGTGTATACCCCGCGTGAATTGCTAAAGTTTCGTCTTTATAGGTCATGATTACTTCATCTAAGTGAGCTAGTTTTTTAAACAGTCTATCATTTATATATATGAATAAAAGTGCTTTATTTTTAAAATTAATATCATAATTATTCATATTGTTGAATAATTTTCAGCTAAAGATGAGCGAAATCATGCTTAAAAACGCATGTTTAAATTTTGTTCGCCATTAAACTTGTAACAATGCATTGAAGCCGCGTGCGAAACCTTATTTTTTCACGACTTTATGCGTATAATAGCCGATTATTTTTTCGCTCAATTGAGCAGGGGCAACTTTGTGTTGTTCCGTATATGTTTTGACTATTGAGGAGTCCTAAGTGGCCCAATATATTTACACGATGAACCGTGTGTCGAAGATGGTTCCGCCTAAGCGCGAAATCCTGAAAGACATCTCTTTATCATTTTTCCCAGGCGCAAAAATTGGTGTGCTTGGTCTAAACGGTGCAGGTAAATCTACCTTGCTTCGTATTATGGCGGGCGTAGATAAAGATTTCTCAGGTGAAGCACGTGCTCAACCGGGTATCAAAATTGGTTACCTTGAACAAGAGCCGCCATTAGATGAAAGCAAAGATGTTCGTGGTAACGTTGAAGACGGTTTACGTGAACCGTTGGATGCTTTGGCGCGTCTTGATGAAGTGTTTGCAGAATATGCAGCAGAAGATGCTGACTTTGATGCACTTGCAAAAGAACAAGAGAAGTTAGAAGCGATTATCCATTCATGGGATGCACATAACATTGTCAACCAAATGGATCAGGCTGCTGCAGCGTTGAACCTTCCAGCTTGGGATGCAGATGTATCTAAGTTGTCTGGTGGTGAGCGCCGTCGTGTTGCACTTTGCCGTTTGTTATTGTCTAAACCAGACATGCTGCTTCTAGACGAACCGACGAACCATTTGGATGCTTCATCAGTATCTTGGTTAGAACGTTTCTTGAAAGACTTCCCAGGTACGATCGTTGCAATTACCCATGACCGTTACTTCTTGGATAACGTGGCAGAGTGGATTCTTGAGCTTGACCGCGGCATGGGTATTCCATACCAAGGCAACTACTCTTCTTGGTTAGAGCAGAAAAATGCTCGTTTAGAGCAAGAACAGAAGCAAGAAGAATCTTTTGCTAAAGCATTGAAAAAAGAACTTGAATGGGTTCGTTCAAATGCCAAAGGTCAGCAAAAGAAAAACAAAGCGCGTATGGAGCGTTTTGAAGAGCTTAACTCACGCGAATTCCAACAGCGTAACGAAACGTCTGAAATCTACATTCCACCTGGTCCACGTCTAGGCAACAAGGTTGTAGAAGTTGAAGGCATCAGCAAGTCGTTTGGTGATCGTACGCTTTATAAAGATTTATCATTCGTTGTACCGCCTTGCGCCATTGTGGGTATCGTGGGTGAGAATGGTGCGGGTAAAACCACATTGTTCCGTATGATGACAGGCGAGCAGCAGCCGGATACAGGTACTGTGGTACTGGGTGAATCGGTTAAAGTGGCTTATGTCGGTCAGATTCGTGACACTTTAGATGATAACAAAACTGTTTGGGAAGAAGTTTCTGGCGGTTTAGACATCTTGAAGATTGGTGAATACGAAATCGCATCTCGTGCGTATATCGGTCGCTTTAACTTCAAAGGTCAAGATCAGCAAAAACGTGTAGGTCAATTGTCAGGTGGTGAACGTAACCGTTTACAACTTGCAAAAATCCTGCAAATGGGCGCAAACGTCATTTTACTCGATGAACCATCAAACGACTTGGATATCGAAACTTTACGTGCGCTTGAAGATGCCATTTTAGTATTCCCAGGTACTGTAATGGTGATCTCGCATGACCGTTGGTTCCTCGACCGTATTGCAACGCACATCTTGTCATTTGAAGGTGAAACCCCTGAATTCTTCACGGGTAACTACCATGAATTTGAAGAATACCGTCGTAAACGTGATGGTGATGACCTTGTTGCAAAGCGTCAAAAATACCGCAAAATTGGTAACTAAGTTCCAGTTTTAAAATAAAAAACCAGCCTGCGGGCTGGTTTTTTATTGCGTGAGAAGCAATGACTATACAACAATGTCTTCATAGGCATGATGTAAGACGTAGTCTGCATGTTCATGGCCTTGTGCAGCCGCTTTACTGAGCCAAAGCTCTGCAAGTTCATAATTGCGGTCTAAGCCGAGTTCTCCACGTAAATAACCGAGACCTAAGCGATATTGGGCATCTTTATGACCTTTTAATGCGGCACTTAAAAAATTCCACATGGCATTGCGATAGTCAGTAGGGGATTGGTCTGCTGAATCCATAGTATGGTGACTGAGAAAGTCTTGATGGTGTTGAGCCGCAAGAATTTCAAAATAAGTCCCTTGAGCGTAATCACCCTCGGCTTCTGGAACCGAAAGGTGCATTCCTTGCAACTTTGGATTCATCTGTTGTGACAACAGTGCATAGATTTTTTTCAGAGCTTGTATCATCATTGTTAAACTCCTTGTTTCTAGATATAACCACTTGATTAATAAGGATATTAATTGTAGTCATTCGTGCGCTGCGATGAATGATTTAATTGTTTTAAACAGATCACACTTAAGATGAAAATTAGCATGCTTGTCATGATATGTGAATAGGTATTGAAAAATATTTATAAGTAATTTCAGTCATCTAGATCGCGAAAAATTATTTTTAATAAATTGAAAGAAGATGCTGAAAAAGCAGTTTTTAAGCTTGAAAGTAAAACGTAATACTGAAGGTTGAATGATGTAATTTTATTACGTTTACTGCACCTGTTAAGCTCAAGACTGAAGAACATATAATTTATAAAGGTCAGAAAATAATGAGTGAGCATCATGGGCATGACCACAGCCATGCCGTTGTCACAGAAGGGAATGTCAAAAAATTAAGTTTTGCCTTAGCACTGACCACGACATTTTTGATTATTGAAGTCATTGCTGGTTTTATGACGCAAAGTTTGGCGCTATTGTCAGATGCGGCACATATGTTCACAGATGCCGCAGCCCTTGCCATAGCATTAGTCGCGATCAAAATTGGCAAGCTTCCTGCTGATAATAAACGCACCTTTGGCTATCAGCGTTTTGAGATTTTGGCAGCCTTGTTTAATGCCTTGATGCTATTTGTGGTTGCGATTTATATTTTGTATGAGGCCTATCAGCGCTTTTCAACGCCGCCGGAAATTCAAAGTATGGGCATGATGATTGTGGCCGTCATCGGTCTGATCATTAACTTAATCTCGATGCGTATTTTATTTTCCAGTTCACAAGAAAGCTTGAATGTGAAAGGGGCGTATCTAGAGGTGTTAAGTGATGCCTTGGGTTCGGTCGGTGTGATTATTGGCGCAGCGATTATTTATTTTACCGGCTGGATGTGGGTCGATACGCTAATTGCGGTGCTCATTGGCTTTTGGGTCTTACCAAGGACGTGGATTTTACTCAAACAAAGTATCAATATTTTATTGGAAGGCGTGCCTGAAGAAATCGACATAGAAAAATTACGCAATGATTTATTGGCACTCAAAGGGGTGGAGAGTATTCATCAGTTAAAGGTCTGGGCAATAACGTCAAAGAATGTGCATTTGACGGTTCATCTCTTTGCACCTGAAGCCGATCGTAATGCCTTGTATTTTGAGGCAATTGAAATGTTGCAACATGAGCACGGAATCACGGAGATGACTTTGCAGATCGAAGAAGATGAATGTGTGGTGCACCAACACACCCAAAACTCTGATCATGAACATCATCAAGATGATCACGCGCATTCTCATGATGAATCACATCAGCACTAATGCTGATGTGATTTAAATAGCCTGTTTAGATTTCCCACTCATGATTACATTCGCGGCATTTCCATTTTTTCTGTGATTGCATAAAACCTTGCATTGAGATTTTAAAATCTGGTAGGTCACGGTAGAACATGAAGCCAGCAATCAAACAAGCAATAAATACAACAACAGTCGCAGTTTGTAATGTAGTACCTGCACCGTCACCAAAAATCCACATTGCGATGCTGATAATCACCAATAGTAAAAGAATAAATACCGCAGGGATGAGGATAATCAGGCTTTTAGGCACGACAGGTCGAGCAACAGGCTGACCTGCTTGCGCAAGAGGCATAATTTTAGGGCTTTGACATTTAGGGCAACGGTATTGCATTACAACTCCATAATTTTAATCTATGGTTTATTTTAATCAGAATGACGCAGAAAGCAAAAATACCGTAAATTTATATTAGATAAAATTTAGGCAATAAAAAACCCAAGTCATAATGCTTGGGTTTTTTATAAGATGATTTGCATCACCTTGAATATGGCGTCCCTACGGGGATTCGAACCCCGGTTACCGCCGTGAAAGGGCGATGTCCTAGGCCTCTAGACGATAGGGACAATTTGAGGCAACTTAGAGTTGGTTGACACCATCTCTCGGTATGGGCGCTATATTAGGGGGATAACGCCCATCCGTCAACTAAAAAATCAATTAAGCTTCATCAACTGCATCATTTTTCGGCAGTTTTAGGCTTTCATTGAGTTTTTCCCATGCTTTTGTTTCTTTTTTACTCGGACCGCCCACAATTTCAAGCGCATGACGTAAGCGAGCAAAGGTTAAATCAGGACCAATGGTTACCATCGATTGCATAACCGGTGTCGAAGATGTCGAACCAGCAATAGCAATAAAGAAGGTTGGCATGAAGTCACGAAGTTTAATGTCCATTTGGTTCGCCAAATCCATAAGCGTTTGGCTGACGGTGTCATTGTTCCAAGTGAACATGCTTTCTAGACGCCAAATGGCAAATTGAAGGCTTTGACGAACTTGTTCTTCAGTCAATTTTTTGCTTTCAAACTGTTCTTTGCTGAGTGTTGGGAATTGGTTGAAATAAAAACCTGCCCAATTCACTGCTTCAGACAATAAATTAATACGTGGTTGAATCGCAGCAGCAATTTCTTCCAAGGTATTACGATCAGCTTTCCAAGCCAGTAGGGTATCGAGCAATTGACCCGGTGTTAAACCTTTAATCCATTGACCATTTAACCAGTTTAGCTTTTCAACATCAAAGATTGGACCGCCTAGTGATACACGTTGAATGTCAAAGTGTTCAATCATTTCAGCCAAAGTGAATTTTTCACTTTCATCCGGCATTGACCAGCCCATACGGCCTAAGTAGTTCAATAATGCTTCAGGTAAAACGCCGATGTCTTTGTAGTAGTTAATTGAGGTTGGGTTTTTACGTTTAGACAGTTTTGATTTATCTGGGTTACGTAACAGCGGCATGTGGCAAAGCACAGGCATGTCCCAACCAAAATATTTGTACAATAATTGGTGTTTAGGCGCAGATGGAATCCATTCTTCACCACGAATCACGTGAGTGATTTCCATTAAATGGTCATCAACCACGTTTGCCAAGTGATACGTTGGTAAACCATCGGTTTTCAGTAGAATTTGCATGTCGACTTGCGCCCAAGGAATTTCGACTTCACCACGTAGTAAGTCGTTAAATTTACAAATCCCTTCTTCAGGTACTTTCATACGAATGACATGCGGTTCACCAGCAGCCAAACGCTGTGCCACTTCTTCTGCAGTGTGTTTTAAGCCGCGACCGTCATAACGCGGTGATTCACCACGGGCTTGTTGTTCCGCACGCATTTGATCGAGCTCTTCTGCTGTTGCGAAGCAGTAGAACGCATGGCCTTTTTCAACCAGTTCCAACGCATATTGTTTATAAATGTCCATACGTTCAGATTGGCGGTATGGCGCATGAGGGCCACCCACATCTGGACCTTCTGACCAGTTTAAACCTAACCAACGCAATGAATCTAAAATCATTTTTTCAGATTCTGGTGTAGAGCGCAGTTGGTCTGTATCTTCAATACGAAGAATAAATTCACCGCCATGTTGCTTCGCAAAACATAAGTTAAACAATGCAATATAAGCAGTCCCAACATGCGGGAAACCAGTAGGAGAAGGTGCGATACGAGTACGAACAGTCATAATCAGCTTTTAATCAGAATGTAAATTGGGATCTATTATAACGAAAAAGCCTGATCACTTAATGCTTAATTCAACATTGAATGATCAGGCGTTTTTAGTGTTTTTTAGACGACAGTGGGGGAACTGGTCTAAAACAATAGCTTGGACAGCATCAATATGCTGATGTCGTTATGAGTTGCTACCAGAGAAAATGGCTTGAACAAAACGAGAAAAACTTTGGTTTTGTGATGCAAAGAAACTTTGAGTCGGTGCGGCTTTAATAGACGTAAGTACTTTTAAATTATCGTCTGTACGGCCTTTACCTTCAGACTTTTGCTGATTAATCGCTTTTTCGATCAATGAGGTACGTTCAGCAGGCATCGTAAGTTTGTTATTCGATGCGGTGCTGGTTGCAGCACAAAAAGCAGTCTGTGCAGTAAAGCTTAAACTTAAGCCTAGGCATAGTGCGTATGAAAATTTCATGTCCAAATCTCCCCCTAGTTTTGGTGATGGAACTTTTTATTTGCAAAATAGTTTTAATATTTAGACTACGATTTAACCATCTTTCGTAATTAAAAAGTAGAACTACGTCACAATTTTTACAAAAAAACTAAAAAAGTCTGTACTAGGATTACCTAAATAGACTGTTTTCTCCAGATTTTCGGATGTTTTAGCAAACAACTATGAAGATAGCATGGAGATCGCTTCTGATTGTTGCTGTATTAGCAGAATTAAAGCTTTAAATACGTTATTTTTAGATATCTTTAAAACAGAAATAGATTTGAATTTATATTATAGATAGCTGATTGTTAAAGTTATTTTTGATTTATATAGTGCTCTCAAGATCAATTTGAGTTTGAGCAGATGAAAAAAATAATAGCATCGGGCATTTTCGCTTTGTTGGGTGGGGTAGCGGTACAGGTATATGCCGCAAAAGATTTCTTGAATGTTTCTTATGACCCAACACGTGAGTTTTATCAGGAATATAACCAAGAATTTGGACAATATTGGAAAAAACGTACAGGACAAGAGATTAACTTTAAACAATCTCACGGTGGCTCTGGCAAACAAGCTCGTGCAGTGGCAACAGGTTTGCAGGCAGATGTGGTGACTTTGGCATTGGCCAACGATATTGATGAAATTGTGGCGACCGGACAAATCAATAAAAACTGGCAAAAACAATTTCCACATAATTCTGCACCGTATACCTCAACCATCGTATTTTTGGTGCGTAAGGGCAACCCGAAAAAAATTAAAGATTGGAATGACCTGACCAAACCGGGCGTTGAAATTATTACGCCAAATCCAAAAACAGGTGGGGCACCGCGTTGGATCTATTTATCAGCTTGGGGATATGCTTTAAAACAACCGGGTGGCAATGATGCCAAAGCCAAAGAATTGGTGAAAAAACTCTATAGCAATGTCAAAGTTTTGGATTCAGGCGCACGTGGTTCACTCACGACCTTTGCTGAGCGTGGCATTGGAGATGTCTTACTGTCTTGGGAAAATGAGGCACTGTTAGCGACTCAGGGCTTAGGCAAAGATAAATATGACATTGTTTATCCGTCTATTTCGATTTTAGCCGAGCCTTCGGTGGCTGTAGTAGATAAAACCGTCGACAAGAATGGTAATCGAAATTTGGCGAAAGGATATTTGAACTATTTATATTCGCCTAAGGGTCAAGAGCTGGCAGGTAAATATTTCTTCCGCCCTCGTGATGCAAAAGCCACAGCAAAATACGCTGCTCAATTTCCGAAAGTTCAAACCTTTACCATTGATAAAGTGTTTGGTGGTTGGGCTAAAGCGCAAAAAACACATTTTGTGAATGGTGCGATTTTCGATCAAATTTATAGTGAAAAGAATAAAGAGTAAAACGATCCACCATAATGGGCGTTGTAAAAACGGATAATCTAGATTATCCGTTTTTCGCATATGTAATGCATAAAAATCTATATATAGGGAATAAGTAGATTGTTTTTGTGTATTTTAATATGAAAAACAAACAATTAAATTCGCTGTGTTGGCTGTATTCAGCAAAGGGTCTAAACTTGCTGCAATTGCGATTTATGACTTTATTTCATATATTTAGCAGTATTGAATATAACTTTATGCTGGCTGTTATGAAAACTCAATTTAAGGCGTGGCTCAGTGCTGCGTTGCTTGCCACTGGTGTTGCTTTCTCAGCGTCTGCTCAGGCCGCTGATCGTGAATTTTTAAACGTTTCTTATGATGCGACGCGTGAATTTTATGACGAATTTAATAAGTCATTTGGTGCATATTGGAAAGAGCGTACGGGTAAAACGGTCGCATTTAAACAATCACACGGTGGTTCAGGTAAACAAGCCCGTTCTGTGGTTGACGGTTTAAAAGGTGATGTCGTGACTTTGGCATTGGCCAATGACATCGAAGAAATTGTGAAGTCTGGTCAGATTCAGCCGGGCTGGCAAAAAGAGTTTCCACATAACTCAGCGCCATATACGTCAACGATTGTCTTCATGGTGCGTAAAGGCAACCCGAAACATATTAAAGATTGGTCTGATTTAACCAAACCGGGCGTACAAATTATTACCCCGAACCCGAAAACTGGCGGTCTCCCACGTTGGGTTTACTTGTCAGCTTGGGGTTATGCTTTGAAACAACCGGGTGGTAATGAAGCCAAAGCCAAAGATTTCGTGGGTAAAATGTACCATAACGTAAAAGTGATGGACTCTGCGGCACGTGCATCGATGACTACTTTTGCTGAACGAGGCATCGGTGATGTACTGTTAACTTGGGAAAACGAAGCTTTAGTTACTCAAAAAACTTTGGGTAAAAACAAATTTGATATCGTGTATCCATCGATGTCGATTTTGACTGAGCCTTCAGTGGCAATCGTGGACAAAACTGTCGATAAAAATGGTAATAAATGGTTAGCTCAAGGCTATATCAATTATCTTTATTCTCCATTAGGTCAAGAGATGGCGGCTCGTCATTTCTATCGCCCACGTAATGCAGCAGTTTTAGCAAAATATAAATCACAGTTCCCGCCATTAAAAACATTTACTATTGATGAAGTGTTTGGTGGTTGGGCAAAAGCTCAACAAACACATTTTGTGAATGGTGCGATCTTCGATCAGATCTACAATAACAAGCGCTAATACATCGAAATCTAGGATTTGAGATGTTCAAAGACCTCCTTCGGGAGGTTTTTTAATGGATGGCAAAAAATAAAAACGGTTTTCTCTATGGAAAGTAATATTTCTGTACAAAAAGACGTTTGGAGCTTTGCTAAAACAAGGTAATAATGTGCAGTTACATTTTTAGCTGTGTTGAACGAACCCTTATGTCGCATATTTCTGTATTACTTCATGAAACTGTTGATGCTTTACTGGCAGATCGCAATACAGGAATTTTCGTAGATGGCACATTTGGGCGTGGCGGTCATACACGTTTATTACTGTCTAAATTAGATGAAAATGCACGTGTTTATGCCTTTGATAAAGACCCACAAGCATTGGCCGTTGCAGCAGAATTAGAACAAGAAGATGCGCGTTTTAAAATTATTCACGCCAGTTTTGCCGATTTAAAAGAGGAACTGCGTAGTCGTGGTATCGATTTGGTCGACGGTATAATGGCGGATTTAGGGGTGTCATCTCCGCAGCTAGACCAAGCAGAGCGTGGCTTTAGTTTTATGAAAGATGGCCCACTTGATATGCGTATGGACAATTCACAAGGTCC
Source organism: Acinetobacter amyesii (assembly GCF_002018365.1). Lineage (GTDB taxonomy): Bacteria > Pseudomonadota > Gammaproteobacteria > Pseudomonadales > Moraxellaceae > Acinetobacter > Acinetobacter amyesii. Next base: position 178,919 of record NZ_MVKX01000002.1, on the reverse strand, counting down.
AACAGCCGCAGAGTGGTTGGTTGATATTGAAGAAGAAGATTTGGCCAATATTATTTTTAAATATGGTGAAGAGCGTTATAGCCGCCGTATTGCCAAAGCAATTAAAGCGGCAGGGTATATTGATACCACAGCTCAATTGGCCGAAATTGTGAAAGTTGCCCACCCGAAATGGGAAAAAAATAAACATGCAGCGACACGAACTTTCCAAGCAATTCGTATTGCTATTAACAAAGAACTCGACGATATTGATATCTTCTTACCTCAAGCGGTGGATATGCTGAAACCTGAAGGCACTCTTGCAGTAATCAGTTTCCACTCTTTAGAGGATCGTTTAATTAAACAATTTATTCAAAAAGAATCTACACTTGCAGAAGACACAGGCTGGGGTTTACCACAAAAACGCGAAGATACCCGCCGCTTAAAAAAAGTGTCACGAATTAAAGCAAGTGAAGAAGAAGTTAAAGCCAATCCACGATCTCGTAGTGCTTGGCTTCGTGTGGCAGAGCGTTTAGCTTAAAAGGCAAAGAATGAAAACCGAAGCAATCGAAAAAAACTCTGATCAATCGCAGTCGAAGAAAATCATTACATACGGCATTTTATTGCTCTTGGTTTTTGTGAGTGCGATTATGGTGGTGTTTCAAGTCTTTGAATATCGCCAAGATTATCGTCAATTGAGTACCTATATGCGTGAAAGGGATGACCTCAACGCAGAATGGGGACGTTTGCTGATCGAACAACAAACTTTCGGTGCAACAGCCCAAATTGGGACACGTGCAGTTACCCAATTACGCATGTATTCGCCTCCTATTGCACAAACCGTTGTTATTTCATTGCCACAAACTCCAGAACAGAAAAAATAGGCTGCCGGTCACATGGTTGAAAAGAGAAACAAACAAACTCCGCGTAAAAAACAGCAGTCTGTTACTGGTCGTACAGCCATTTCGGTGGAGATGTGGCGCTATCACTTGATGTGGGCAGTGGTTTTGCTGTGCTTCATTGCATTGGTGGGGCGGGCTTTTTATGTACAAATCATCAATAAAGACTTTTTACAAAATAAAGCCAATGCCAAAATTTTAAGAACTGAAACCTTAAAAGCCATGCGCGGTGTCATCTATGACCGTCACGGTGTGCCTTTAGCGATTAGTACCCCGATCATGAAAATCGTGATCGATCCACGTGATTATTTTGACAATAAAAAACTCTTTGAAGAAACTACGGCTGAATTGGCTAAAGATCCAAACAACCGTAAGTTAAAACGTCAATTACCCGATAAAAATCTAAGCTTAGATGAACTTGCCGATGCTGTCGGTATGGATCGTGCTGAACTGAAACGCAAAATGAATGAGCGTCCACGTTCACGTTATTTGGTTTTAAAGAAAGAAGTACCGCCGCAACAAGCTGAATTGATCATGAAACGTGACTTTCAGGGCGTATATACTGAGAAAAACTATAAGCGTTATTATCCACAGCCTCAGCCAAACTCACAAATTATTGGCTTAACCAATAGTGAAGGCATGGGTATTGAAGGCTTGGAAATGCAGCTGAATGAACGTCTTTCAGGTGTCGATGGTGCGCAGCAAATTGTCCGTGATAAAAAGGGCAACCGCGTTAAAGACCCTGAGATCGTGAAAGAAGTCGAGTCGGGCGAAAATATCACGCTCAGTATCGATTCACGTTTGCAATACATCATGTACCGTGAGTTGACCGCCGCAGGGGTGGCCAATAATGCACGTTCTGCAACCGCGATTGCCGTGGATGTCAAAACAGGTGAAATTTTGGCGATGACCTCTTGGCCGTCGTACAACCCGAACGATAAAAAAGGCGTTTTAAATAAAGATGCCATGCGTAACCGTGGTGCGATTGACTCCTTTGAGCCAGGTTCAACCATGAAGCCAATGACCGTGGCAATGGCGTTGGAAAGCGGTAAATACACGGCAAATACGGTGGTAAATACCACACCGGGTTCTATGCGTGTTGGGAATCATACTATTCGAGATACGCATAACTATGGTCCTCTGACTTTGGGCGGCATTATTCAAAAATCGTCTAACGTCGGTGTGGCAAAAATCGCTTTATCTCTCCCTTATGAAACATTACCGACGTTCTATCAACGTCTTGGCTTTGGTCAGCGTTCAGCGGTGAAATTCCCCGGTGAAAGTGCTGGTCTGATTTTGCCGAAGAGCAAATGGAATGTGTCAGAAGTAGCAACCATGGCTTATGGTTATGGTCTGAACGCTACAGTACTCCAACTGGCTGATGCATATGCCATGATTGCCAACAAGGGCGTCAAAATGCCACTGAGCTTGTACAAGCTTGAGGAAAAGCCGAAAGGTGAGCAGATGGTTGACCCTAAAATTGCTGATCAAGTGCTTTTAATGATGGAAGCGGTAACCTTGCCGGGTGGTACGGCACGTCAAGCCAATATTCCGGGTTATCGCGTGGCGGGTAAAACTGGTACAGCACATAAATTACGTGCAGACCGTAAAGGCTATTCGACTTCAGAATATCGTGCACTCTTTGCTGGTGTCGCACCGGTGAGTGATCCACGTTTGGCCATGATTGTTGTGGTGGAAAACCCAACAGGTCAGTATTACGGTGGTCTGGTGGCTGCACCCGTTTTCGCTCGTGTAATGCAAGAATCTTTACGTTTAATGAACGTACCTTTAGATAAACCTTTAGACACTCCTAAGATCCAGTAATAGGTGATGAATGAAAATTACGTTTCAAGATCTATACACCGTTGAACAGCCCGCTGAATGGATGACACAATCCTTTCAGGGCTTCAATCTGGATAGTCGCAAAGTTACAGCAGGGCAAATATTTATTGCCCTGACTTCGTTTTCGCAACCTGAAAAAACAGCACAATTTGCACGTACAGCGTTAGAAAATGGTGCGTTGGCAGTTATTTCCGAAACTGATTTGGGCTTGGATCAAAGTGTTGTGATTGCTGATGTGCGTCAATTGATGGGGCAGTGGCAAAAGCAATATTTACAGGCGACTCAACCGGTTCAAGCTGCACGAATTTTGGCAGTGACGGGTACTAATGGTAAAACCACGATCTCACGCTTAATCGCTGAATTACTCATGCTGCAAGGCAAAAAATGTGCAGTGATGGGAACCACTGGAAACGGAATTTTACCGAATTTAGAAGCCTCTTCTCACACCACTTTAGATGCGTTGCATATGCAAAATGCGTTGCATGCCTATGCACTTGAAGGTGCAGAGTTTGCTGCCATTGAGGCAAGTTCGCATGGCTTAGAACAAGGTCGATTAAATGGCTGTGCAATTGAAATTGCCGCTTATAGCAATTTAAGTCGTGACCATTTGGATTATCATAAAACCCTTCAAGCCTATGCTGAAGCGAAATCACGTTTATTTCAGTTTCCATCGCTCAAAGTTGCAGTCATCAATCTCGATGATGAACATGCCGAAGTGATGCTGAATGCTGCACGTCAAAATCCGGCTCAGCCTAAAATTTTGACCTATTCAACGCGTCAGGCTGCGGATTATCAAGTGACGGATATCCAATACAGCTTAACGGGCGCACAATTTAAATTACGTACTGCTCAAGCTGAATTTGTGGTGCAAAGTCCATTATTGGGGCACTTCAATATTGAAAACATTGTGGCGAGCTTAATTTCAGCGGAGCAAGCAGGTTTTGACTTATCTGCCTTGATCGCAACTGCGCCCGAGTTAAAAGGTGCACCGGGTCGTATGCAAGTGATCCGTGATGATGAACGTTTGTTCGTGGTGGATTATGCACATACACCAGATGCCTTGATTCAAGTGTTACAGACCTTAAAGCGTCATGTTTCGCAACAGCTATGGGCGGTGTTTGGCTGTGGTGGTGATCGTGACCGTGGTAAACGTCCATTGATGACTCAAGCGGCATTAAATCATGCAGATGTTGCGTTGATTACCTCGGATAATCCACGTACTGAAAACCCAGAACAAATTTTTGCAGATATGAAGGCTGGTATTGATTTCACTGGAAAAACTGTCCATGAAATCCATGACCGCCGTGAAGCGATTAAATTCGCAGTCAACCATGCGCAAGCGGGTGATATTGTGGTGATTGCTGGTAAAGGCCACGAAAACTATCAAGAAATTGATGGTGTTCGACATTGGTTTGATGATGTGGTGGAAGTGAAATCAGCGATTGATTCACAGCATCACAACACTGACTCGGCTTATCCAGCGCAATAGGAAACAGATATGCATACTTCAACGACCAGTACGGTTCCGTTAGAACCATGGACTGCCGAACAGTTGGTTCAAGCGACACAAGGGCACTGGCATAACAATCAAGCGCCGACAGGTCCTGTGAAACGAATTTTGACCGATTCACGTCATGCAGAGCAAGGCGATGCTTTTCTTGCCCTGAAAGGTGAACGCTTTGATGCACATGACTTCCTTGCTCAAGTGGCTGAAAAGGGTTGTGAAATTGCCATCGTTAGTCATCCGGTCGATGTGGATATTTGTCAGTTGGTGGTTGCAGACACACGTTTGGCGCTTGGACATTTGGGTGCATTTCGTCGTGCCCAAAACCCAGCCTTAAAAGTGATTGCCTTGACAGGAAGCAGTGGTAAAACCACGACCAAAGAGATGCTCGGTAGTATCCTTTCTCGTCTTGCACCAACGTTAATCACGCGCGGTAATTTAAATAATGACCTTGGCGTACCGATGATGTTACTTGAGTTGCGTCTAGAACATCAGTATGCCGTGATGGAGCTTGGTGCCAGTCATAAAGGTGAAATTGATTACACGTCAAATTTGGTACAGCCTCAGGTTGCCGGTATTTTAAATATTGGTACCGCACATATGGGCGAGTTTGGTGGACGTGATGGCATCTGTCGTGCCAAGTCTGAAATTTATGCACATATAGCGAAAACAGGAACTTCGATTGTCCCTGCGGCAGATGATTTTACAGATGCTATTCGTCAAGCGGTGCAAACTGAGCAAGTAATGAGTTTTGGTCAGGGCGGGGATGTCTTTGCGACTGAGACTGAACTTCAGGCTCAATCTTCACGTTTTATCTTAAATACGCCACAAGGTTCGCGTTCTGTTCAACTGCCATTTGCGGGTGAGCATAATGTGCAAAATGCCACTGCTGCCGCAGCTTTCGCGTTGTCGATTGGCGTGAGTTTAGATGACATCGTTGTGGGTCTTGAACATGCAACTGGTGCCAAAGGTCGTCTAAACTTTATTCAACACAAAGATTATTTGTTTATTGATGATACTTACAATGCAAATCCAACCTCAATGCGTGCTGCTGCTGATGTACTTGCGCAGCAAGATGGCATCAAAGTCATGGTCATTGGGGATATTGGTGAATTAGGTTCATCTGCTGCACAGCAGCACTACATGTTGGGACGTGACCTTGTGTCACACTCCGGTCTTCAATTTGTTGTTGCTGTCGGTGAGTTTTCACCTGCTGTGCAAGAAGGCGCGCGCAGTACCCAATATGGTAAAAAATTACAGGCCTTTCTATCTCAAGAACAGGCCTTACCGTTATTAATTAGTCTAGTCAAAACACATCAGCCTCAGTCCATGAGTTTCCTGTTTAAAGGTTCTCGTTATACCCACATGGAAACTTTGATGGCTGACTTGATGGAGAAACTTTAATGCTGTTATGGTTATTTGAGCAGCTTGCGGGTTATCACAGCTCGTTTCAGGTTGTTCGTTATTTAACGCTTCGTTCGCTACTCAGTGTCTTAACGGCATTGGCCATTGGTCTGTTGCTTGGACCTGTGATGATTCGCAAATTGCAAGCTCTCAAATATGGTCAGGCAGTCAGTTCATTTGCACCTGAAAATCATGCCAAAAAAATGGGCACACCAACTATGGGTGGTGTGTTGATTTTACTGTCTATTGGGATTTCAACCTTACTTTGGGCCGATCTTTCAAACCCTTATGTATGGATTGTACTTGGCGTGATGGTGATCTTTGGTGCTGTTGGCTGGGCAGATGACTGGATTAAAATCCGTTATAAAGACAACGCAGGTCTACCTGCGAAGAAGAAATTCTTTTGGACTTCTGTGGCATCTCTAGGCGCCGGTATTGCGCTCTATGTGATTGCGACACAGCAAGCGAATCCTGTACATACCTCAAATATGTTGGATCTACTGATTCCATTCTTTAAAGAAATTAGCATTCCGTTGTCTATTATTCCACTCGGTATCGGCTTTATTGTCTTTACTTATTTGGTGATTAACGGCGCATCTAATGCTGTGAACTTAACCGATGGTTTGGATGGTTTGGCGATTATGCCAATCGTTCTGGTTGCCGCAGGTTTAGGTGTATTTGCTTATCTGGCTGGTGATGTTCGTTTTGCCGATTATTTACATATTCCTTATGTGAAATATGCATCTGAACTTGTCGTGATCTGTGCGGCAATGATCGGTGCTGGCTTAGCATTCTTATGGTTTAATGCGCATCCTGCTCAAGTCTTTATGGGTGATGTTGGTGCTTTATCTCTAGGTGCGATGCTCGGTACGATTGCAGTCATGGTTCGCCAAGAAATCGTTTTTGCCATTATGGGCGGTGTCTTTGTGGTTGAAGCTATTTCTGTCTTCTTGCAAATTGGCTCGCTGCGTATGCGGAATAAACGCGTATTCTTAATGGCACCGCTGCACCATCACTATGAGAAAAAGGGATGGCGTGAAACTCAGGTGGTGATTCGTTTCTGGATTATCACAATTATGCTGGTAGTTTTGGGTCTAATGACTTTAAAATTACGTTAAGCAAATAAATAAACGAAACCGGCATTTGCTCCCACAGATGCCGGTTTTTTTATTTCTAAATATAGTGGAGTAAATGATGAACCTGTTGATGTGTCCTGTATGCCGTGAAGCATTAAAACTCACAGAGCGGACATGGCGCTGTGAAAATAATCATAGCTATGATGTTGCAAAACAAGGCTATGTCAATTTACATGTGGTTCAACATAAACACAGTAAAAACCCGGGCGATACGCCTGAATCTGTACAGGCGCGTCGAGCATTTTTGAGCGCAGGTCACTATGCACCTTTGCAACAGGCAGTGGTGGTTTTGATTCAAAAATTACGGGTTGAAAACTTGTTGGATATTGGTTGTGGTGAAGGCTATTACACCGATGCGATGCAAGCTGAAGTACTACAGTGTGTGGGTGTCGATATTGCTAAAAATGCAGTACAAGTGGCCGCTAAACTGAATAAAGAAGTGACTTGGGTGGTAGGAACAGGGGCGACTTTGCCTGTGTTAGATCACTCAATTGACTTGTGTACGAGTTTATTTAGTCCTATTCCCAAAGAAGAAATCCTTCGCGTTTTAAAGCCTGAGGGGCACTTGATGGTGGTTACACCTGCACCAGAGCATCTTTATGCAATGCGTGAAGCTTTGTTTGAAGAAGTAAAACCCCATGAACCGCATAAATTTGTGGAACAACTGGCGAATGATTTTGAATTGGAAAGTGAACAAGTGGTTCAAGCGAACATGTCACTTTCTCAGCAGGATCTCAAAAACTTAATTGCAATGACGCCTTATGCCTATAAAGTGAAAGCTGAGCGTCGAGAAGCTCTAGAAAAAAATGAACAATTTGAGTTGCAAGCACAGTATCAAATTTATCTCTTTAAAAAGAAATAATGCATTGGAAGTGATAAAAAAAGCCCTCGTTTGAGGGCTTTTTTATGCAACTTATTTACTGAACTTGATCGATGAGATGATCAAGTGCGTCCGTTTTATGCTCTGCACCTTGTGGTTTAGGCTGCATCGGCGGAGGCGCAGTTCGAGTCGGTGCAAGATTGGTTTCAGTAGACCCAGGAAGGTCGTCAAAATCATTTTGCGAAGCCTGCGGCTTCGGTGCAACAGGCGCAGGACGATACAGCGGTTGAGCCATCGGTGGTGTTGCTGCACGATCTTGTTCAGGTTGACCTTGAGTCGCTTTAGCCGAATTACGGTTGATTGGATTCTTGGCATGAGTATCTAAACGAACCCAAGCTTCAGGTGTGCCTTTGAGGGATTTCGCCATAAAATCTGACCAAATCGGCAGTGCTGCAACACCACCATATTCACGACGACCTAAGGTAGAGGGTTGGTCAAAACCGACCCAAGCCACAGTGACCAATTTTCCATTAAATCCAGCAAACCACGCGTCTTTTGCATCATTGGTTGTACCGGTTTTACCACCTAAATCGCCGCGACCAATTTTTAAAGCCGCTCGACCTGTACCGTGTTGGATCACGTCACGCAAGATGTTCGCCATATCAAAGGCCGAACTCGACTTCAAAATCCGCTGAGCTTGCTTATAGTTTGCTGCTTCCGTATCGGAAATTTTCGATTCAGCAGGTTTGTTATCTTGATTGGTGACTTCAATCACTTCATCATCCGGCGTGGTCGGATCTGCAGATTCAACTTCGTCCTTTTGATTGATACATTGAATACATGCATATTCAGGATTGGCTTGATAAATCACTTTGCCATAAGCATCTTCAATACGGCTAATAAAATGGGGTTGAATACGATATCCACCGTTGGCAAATGTCGCATAACCGGTCGCCATTTGAATCGGCAACACCTGTGGGGTACCTAAAGCAATGGTGTAGTTACGTGGAATTTGGTTTTCTTGTAAGCCAAAATCCATAAATAATTGGCGAGTACGTTCAATTCCGACGACTTGTAATAAGCGAACTGAAACTGTGTTACGTGATAAATATAGGGCACGGCGTAGAGGAATCATCCCCAAATAACGACCGTCAGAGTTTTTAGGCGTCCATTTGCCAATGGTAATCGGATTGTCATTGACCATGGAATACGGAGTCATGCCACGTTCAAGTGCTAAAGCATAAACAAAGGGTTTAATGGTTGAACCCGGCTGACGCCAGCCTTGTAGAGCACGGTTAAATTTAGATTGATAAAAATTATAACCACCCACAATGGCTTCAATTCCACCATTGTTGGGATTAAGTGCAATTAATTGACCTTGCGCTTTTGGAATTTGTACCAAAGCCCATGAGCTTTTATCCGCATTCGGACGTAGGCGAATAATATCTTTTACTTTTACAATTTGAGAGGCTTTGCTTGGCGCATTGCCTACACTATTGGCATTGCGATAGGGGCGTGCCCAAGACAGACCTGACCATGGAACTGTCACACTACTGCCGTCTTGCATCAACACTTCGATACTGGTGTTGTTAACTTTAGTGACTTCGGCAGGATAGGTGTTGGCATATGGAATAAAGTTTTTTAAGGGTTCATCATGTGCTTCTGCACCACGCCAACCATGTCGTCTATCGTAAGCTTCGAGACCTTCTTGTACAGCCTGCTCAGCATAGGCTTGGCGTTGGCTGTTGATGGTGGTATAGACTTTATAGCCAGAATCAGTCGCTTGTTCGCCAAATTTTTCTACGAGCTCGGAGCGAACCATTTCCCCGACGTAGGGGAATTTGTTACTGACCCCGCGGTCAGGCATATCGAGATTAATCGGTTCAGCAATCGCTTTTTGATATTCAGATTGATTGATATAACCCAATTGCAACATACGGCCTAAAATCCAATTACGACGCTCTAAAGCACGTTTTGGGTTGGCTACAGGATTATATTTTGAAGGTGCTTTGGGTAAGCCTGAAATCATTGCCATTTGAGCCAAACTCAAATCTTGCAAGCTCTTGTTATAATAAATTTTTGCGGCTGCTGCGATCCCGTAGGCATTTTTGCCCAAAAAGATTTTGTTGACATACAGCGTTAAAATTTCTTCTTTACTTAGATTTTGTTCAATTTTTCGAGCAAGGAAAACTTCGGTCAGTTTACGTTTTAAAGTACGCTCTGGAGTCAGATAATAGTTTTTTGCAACCTGCATGGTAATGGTTGAACCACCGGTTTGCACATCTGAGCCCGTAATACTTTCACTGACGGCACGCCCCAATCCTTTGAAACTAATTCCGCTGTGTTCAAAAAACGAAGAATCTTCCGCAGCTAAAAAGCCATGAATGAAATGAGACGGGATTTGGTCGTACTCTACAGGGACCGAAAGTTTGCCACCATATTCTGCAATCAGCTCATTATCAGCACTATAAACCTGTAATGGTTTTAATAATGGAGCCTTTTTTAAGATGGACATTTCAGGCAAAGACGGGGCAATATAGAGATACATGCCATAGAAACCCATTGGAATTGCGACCAAAATAATAATAATGGCCAAAAAAAATGGATGAACAAGGCCTGAACAAGATAGCTTTTTCATAACAAGTAAGTTTTAATAAGAGCTAATGGCAAACTAATTGGTGGTCAGTATATCCTTTCGATATACGGATTGTTAGATGAGTTATTGTATCTGTATAAAATTATAGACCAATGCTAATTAGTGGGTTAATTTTTTTGGGGATAAAAAAATAATAGGAATTATATTGTGCTCAGGTTATATCGTAAGCCAAATAAGGGGTTAATAGGAGTAGATATTAGTTCGACTTCTGTTAAGGTTTTGGAACTTTCTGTAAAGAGTGGGCGGTATTGGGTAGAAAGCTATGCTTTGGTCCCATTACCAGAAGGAAGTGTTGTTGAAAAGAACATATTGAATCCGGAAGCTGTCGGTGACTGTTTAGAGCGCGCAATTAATTTGGCCAATACACAGACGACCAATGCAGCTTTGGCAGTTCCAACGTCGATGGTGATTACAAAAATCATCGAAATGGATGCAGATATGAACGATGATGAACGTGAAATTCAGATTCGTGATGATGCTGAGCAATATATTCCGTTCCCACTTGATGAAGCGAGCCTTGATTTTGAGGTCTTGCCAGATCGTCTATCCAATCCAAATCGTGTCAATGTTCTACTTGTCGCTACGCGTATTGAAAATGTCGAAGCGCGTGCGGAAGTTATTCAGCTTGCGGGTCTGACACCAAAAATTGGCGATGTAGAAAGCTTTGCAATTGAAAATGCATTTAAAGTTTTCTCAGATACTTTGCCAATGGGTGTGAATACCGTGGGTATTTTAGATATTGGTCATAGTATGACGACCTTATCTGTTATGCAGAATAACAAAGTGATTTATACCCGTGAGCAAGTGTTTGGTGGCAAACAATTGACGCAGGAAATTCAAAATCGCTATGCATTGTCTTTCGAAGAAGCGGGTCGTGCGAAAAAAACACGTGCTTTGCCAGATGATTATGATGTTGAAGTCTTAGAACCTTTCTTAGAAGCTGTCGTTCAACAAGCAGCGCGTTCTTTACAGTTCTTCTTTTCATCTTCACAGTTCAACGAAATTGACCATATTTTATTGGCAGGGGGGAATGCCAATATTCCGGGGCTTGCAAAACTACTTCAACAAAAATTGGGTTACCGCGTCACGATTGCCAATCCATTCTTACAAATGGGTTTTTCACCTCAAATTGATATTAAAAAAATTGAAAATGATGCCTCATCACTCATGGTGGCATGCGGTCTAGCATTGAGGAGTTTTGATTAATGGCAAAAATTAACTTGCTCCCTTGGCGTGATGAGCTAAGAGAGAAACGAAAAAAAGAATTTATTGCACTTTGTATTGGGGCTTTCTTAATTGGGGTAATTGGGGTTGGCTTAACATGGTTGTACTTTGATCACAAATTAAAAGATCAAGAACAAGCGAACCAATTGATTATCAGTCATAACCAAAATTTAGATGTTCAATTAAAGTCTTTGGATGGTTTGCAAGAACAACGTAATGCCATTATTGAACGCATGAAGCTGATTCAAGGCTTACAAGGTCAACGTCCAATCGCAGTACATCTTGTAGATGAATTGGTTCGTGTGACTCCAGCTAATATGTACATCACAAAATTTGAGCGTAATGGCGACAAATTTATGATCGAAGGGCGTGCGGAAAGTCCAAATACTGTTGCCGATTTACTGCGTAATTTGGAAGCATCACCTTGGTATCGTAATGCCTTCATGAGCTCATTCCTTGTGGCTGAAGAGAAAAAAGACAAAGCGCCAACGTCAGTGGTTCCTCGCGTAGAAGAATCTTATGGTGCATTTACTGTGACTGCTGATTTGGAGCAAATTGCGCAGCCGACCATTAATGATCCAGCAGCAAATGCAGGACAGTCAGCTTCATCGGCGCAAACATCTGACGCACAAACTGCAGCAACACCAACTCCGGAGGCTGCAAAATGAGTCGTGATGAATTTGAACAATTGAATCAAGATGCTGTTGTCATTCCGAAAAAGAAAATGACTTTTGATAAGTTTGTACAGCAGTTCAATACCTTAGATCCGAATAACTATGGTAGTTGGCCAATTTCAGTCAAAATTACCTGCTGGATTTTTATTATTATCCTTGTGGCAATTTTGGGTTATTTCTTGGCGATTAAAGGCAAGATTGAAGCTATTTCAAGTGCCAATGCACAAGAACAAAATTTGTTGAATGAATTTCGTGAAAAAGATTCAAAACTACGTAATTTGCAACAATATCAATTGCAGTTGCAGGATATGGAAGCACGTTTTAATCAACAATTAGAACAATTGCCGAAAGAAACTGAAATTCCAGGTTTGGTTGAAGATATCAACTTAACAGGCGTGAATTCTGGATTGAAATTTAAAATTATTCGTCTTGAGCCTGAAGTGAAGCAAGAGTTCTTTACGGAACAGCCAATTCATATCGAAGCAACAGGTGATTACCATGCCTTTGGTTCATTTGTAAGTGGTATTGCGGGGCTTTCACGGATTGTGACTTTGCATAATTTAACGATTACAGCAACTGAAAATAAAGAAAAGAACTCAGATATTCCAAAAATTGATTATGTCATTTCTGCGAAAACATATCGTTACGAAGGAAATACTGAAAGTGCTGCGAAAGCTGCAGATTCAGCAAGCACACAGGAGGCTCCAAAATGAAAATGAATAAATTGGCACTTTCTGTGATGGTTGGATTTGTATTAGCAGGTTGCGAATCACGTATTGATGTGGTCAATCAAGAGATGGCAAATATACGCAATCAAGCGCCACTAGCGATTGAACCTGCGCCAGATTTTGTGCCTGTCGAGACTTTTAATTATGCAGCGCATTCTTTAAAAAGTCCGTTCTTGCCAAGTTCATTGGCAGCAGAACTTAAAATCATGGCAGGTAAGCGTGTTTATCCAAACTTGAGTCGTCAGCTTCAACCTTTAGAGAGTTATGCACTCGAAACCCTGAATATGAAGGGGAGTATGCGTAACCAATCTGGGCAAATTTTAGCCTTGATTCAGACGCCGGATGGTGAGGTTGAACGTATTCAACGTGGAAGTTATATGGGGCTCAATCATGGTCGAGTGGTAAATATTACCTCGACTCAAATTGATTTGATTGAGATTATTCCAGATGGGCGAGAAGGATATGTAGAGCGTCCTAGAAGTCTCATATTAATTGGACCAGCACCTTAAGCTTAAAGGAATAAAAATGAAGAATAGTGTACAAGATTTTATTTTTGGGGATGGCAATACAATGAATCATGTGTTTCGTCAGTTTTCGATGGGGGCTGTTGCAATGGCGATGATGCAAGTTGCCAATGCTCAGGTGAGTGTAACCAATGTGGTACCAATGCAAATTCCAGGTCAAGGGACTGAAATTCGCGTGATGTTTAATGGCTTGCCGCCGCAACCACAAGCTTATCAACTCGATCAACCATCACGACTGGTTTTAGACTTTGATAAAGCACAGCAAAATTTAAAACAAAGTTCAATTCCTGTTGCAACGGCTGAAGCGACCACTGTGGATGTGAGTTCGGATGCACAACGTGCACGCTTAACTGTGAATTTAGCCAATGCAGGTGCATTTACCACGCGTGTTGAAGGTAATACCTTCATTCTAAAAATTAATTCTGCACAATCTGCAAGTTATGTACAGCCTACAGCACAACGTCAGCAACAGGGCATCTCAAATATTGGTTTCCACCGGGGTTCTAATGGTGAAGGTCAAGTCGTTGTAGATTTACTGGGTGGAAATACCCCCGTTGATGTTCAACAACAAGGCAGTAAAGTGGTGATCCGTACTTTAGGCAATAAAGTACCTGCACATTTGACGCGCCGTTTAAATGTCAATGATTTTGCAACACCTGTTGCTACGGTGGATGCACATAATGATGGCGGTAATGGGGTAATTACCATTCAGTCGACGGGTAGCTATGAATATATGGCGTATCAAACGGATAATAAATTAACAGTGAGTTTGAAGCGTCCGGAAGATAAAAATCCATTACGTCCTAAAGCCGCAAATCATTATACCGGTAAGAAGATTTCTTTAGACTTCCAAGACATTGAAGTACGTCGTGTGCTACAACTTTTGGCTGATTTTACCGAAATCAATATGGTTGCTGCTGATACCGTACAGGGGAATATTACACTTCGTTTGAAAGATGTACCTTGGGATCAAGCACTAGATATCGTGTTGAAAACAAAAAACTTGGATAAACGTCGAAACGGTAATGTGATTTGGATCGCACCTGTTTCTGAGTTGATTAAAGCGGAAGAAGAAGAAGCTAAAGCCTTACGTCAAAGTATGAAGTTGGCACCATTACAGACTGAATATTTAACGTTGAGTTATGCGAAAGCAGCGGATATTGAGAAACTGATTACGCAGTCTAAAACAGCAGGGAACAGTGGTTCGTCTAATAGTAATAATGCTGATGAGGACCGTGGTAACTTATTAAGTCCACGTGGCACAATTTCTGCAGATACGCGAACAAATACACTGATTATCAATGATACCGCGCAAAACATTGATCAAATTCGTAAAATGGTGGATTTGCTAGATGTATCAGTCAAGCAAGTCATGGTTGAAGCACGGATTGTAAAAGCTTCTACCGACTTTACCAAAGAAATGGGTGTGAAATGGGGTCTCTTATCTCAAGGGATTAACCAAAATGACCATTTATTGGTGGGTGGTAGTGATACCACACTTTGGGACTTAAAAACTCCGGATGATGATGGGAAATATACCATTCAACGTCCAAGTAACTTAAATGTAGACTTAGGTGTGACTACTGCAGGTGCGAGTCGAATTGCTTTTGGCTTGATTAGTCTTTCTGATTTTATGTTGGATTTAGAGCTTTCTGCTTTACAAGCGGATGGTTATGGTGAAGTCATTTCTACACCAAAAGTACTGACAGCGGATAAACAACCCGCCAAAGTTGCATCAGGTCAAGAAATTCCGTATCAAACCATAACGGGTACCGGTTCAAATGCGACTTCTTCTACCGAGTTTAAAGAAGCTTTATTAAGTCTGGATGTCACACCGAGCATCACTCCAGATGGTAAAGTGCAAATGAAGCTGAATATTAAGAGCGACTCACCAGCAGGGTATGCCAATAATGGTGAAGTTATCCTGAATAAAAATGAAATTAATACCGATGTACTAGTCAATAATGGTGAAACTGTTGTACTTGGTGGTATTTTTAATCAGGAAACACAAAGTAAGCAAACTAAAGTACCATTCTTAGGGGATATTCCTTATGTGGGGCGCTTATTCCGTAAGGATATGAAAAGCGATGCAAAAAATGAGTTGCTGATTTTTGTTACTCCGCGAATTGTTAATGACAGTGTTACCAGAAATCATTAATATATTTTCAATTTAACAAAAGAAATAGGTGACTCCTTGCCAAGCAAAGAGTTTGAAACCCTACCAAATATCTATTTGGTAGGGCCAATGGGGGCAGGAAAAACAACCGTAGGGCGACATTTAGCAGAATTGTTAGGACGTGAATTTCTAGACAGTGATCATGAAATAGAGCGTAAAACAGGTGCGACTATTCCTTGGATTTTTGAAAAAGAAGGGGAAAAAGGCTTTAGAAGTCGTGAAACGAATGTCATTGATGAGTTAACTGCAAAAAAACAACTGGTCTTGGCGACTGGCGGTGGTGCAGTGACTCAGCCCCCAAATCGTGAATTTTTAAAACAACGTGGTATTGTTGTTTATCTATATACTCCGGTGGAAATTCAGTTACAACGAACCTACCGCGACAAAAATCGTCCACTGCTTCAAGTGGAAAATCCAGAGCAAAAGCTACGAGATTTATTGGCTGCCCGTGATCCTCTTTATCGCGAAGTTGCGCACTATATTATTGAAACCAATCAAGGTGCTGCGAGAGATCTTGCGCAAAAAATTTTTAATTTAATTGTTTCACAAAATATATCCCGTTAGAAAAAGGTTAAATTCATGCAAACCTTACATGTTGAACTTGGTGATCGTCGCTACCCTATTTTTATTGGTAGTGACCTCAATCCACAAACTTTACTTGAGCCTTATATTCAGGGTAAACAAGTGATGATTGTCTCTAATACCACAGTTGCTCCGCTCTATTTAAAACATTATGTGGATGCAATTGAGGCATTAGGGAAAACCGTTGCAACATGTATTTTGCCTGATGGTGAAAAGTATAAAAATTTAGAGCATTTGAATTTAATTTTTGATGCCTTGCTCGAAGCAGGCTTTAACCGCGATTGTACGGTTTTGGCATTAGGTGGGGGGGTCATTGGGGATATGACCGGTTTTGCCTCTGCATGCTATCAACGTGGTGTGTATTTTATTCAAGTGCCGACGACTTTGCTTTCTCAAGTGGATTCCAGTGTCGGTGGCAAAACCGGGATTAACCATCCACTGGGTAAAAACATGATTGGTGCCTTCCAGCAACCCCAAGTGGTTCTTGCGGATATGGCGCAATTAAAAACTTTGCCGGCACGTGAACTTTCTGCAGGTTTGGCTGAAGTGATCAAATATGCATTGTTGGGTGATGTTGAATTATTAACTTGGCTTGAGCAACATATGGATGCATTGGTTGCAGGTGATGCAACTTTGTTGGCTGAAGCAGTATATCGTTCATGCGCTCATAAAGCGCGTATTGTGGCCAATGACGAAAAAGAACAAGGTGAACGTGCGTTATTAAACCTGGGTCATACCTTTGGTCATGCGATTGAATCGTACTTGGGATATGGTGAATGGTTGCATGGTGAAGCCGTTGCAACAGGTATGGTGATGGCGGCAGATTTGTCCCAGCGTATGGGCTGGATCACTGCTGAAGATTTAGAACGTACAAAAAAAATCATTTTACGTGCACAATTACCGATAGTTTGCCCTAAAATTCCGCTAGAGGAATTTTTGGCGTATATGTCCCATGATAAAAAAGTATTGAATGGGCAATTACGACTTATTTTACTGAAATCATTAGGTCAGGCCATCATCACCAAAGAGTTTGATGTTGAGTTAATGAAACAGGCAATTTTGGCAAATCAGGCAGAGTAGGTACATCATGGCAGCGCGGCAGTCTCAATGGCAAAAAGTTCATCACTACGCATGGTTGGTGGGTGGAGCTGTGTGTCTGTTCGCTGCATTGGTTTTCTGGGCGATTACAGATACCAAAGAATTGGTTGAAGTTGCAAAGCAAGCTGAAACCGAAGTGGATTTGCAAATTCAGCCAGAGAAAGTGGCAGCAATGTCCCATCTTGGTGCATTAAATGAAGAAGTGCGTCCGCTGGATATGACAACCCGTGTGGTTGCTACAGCTCAACATGAGCCAGAATTTCGCGGCACTAAATTTATTAATGACTCTGCCAAGCTTTATGGTGTTGAATTATTTCGGGTTTCTGAAGAAGATATTTTAAAAAGCTTCTTACGCAAGCAGCCTGAGCGTCACAAATTTATTTATCTTCGTCTTTCAGGTGAAGACCATCCTGAGCAATACGTCATTTTAACTGGACCATATTCGTCGCAAAATGATGCCAAAGCTGCAATGTCGAGCCTCAACATCGCTTTGCCTGCTTCAATCAAACCTGAGGTTGTTGAATTTAAACAATATCAAGCATATGTGAATGACTTAGGCACGGAAGAAATGTCGTCGAGTCAAAAGTTATATGCTGTTAAATTAAAATCTGTGCCTTTACCGAAAATTGATGAAGCTCAAATCGCCGCACGAAAAGCAGCGGCTGCAGCGACGGTAACAACACCAACTAATGCAACGACAAGTACTACGGTGACTCGTCGTGATGCGGAAGGGAATGTGATTGATGTGCAAAAATCACAAAGTAGTGTAGATGCACCACGTCCAAAACCTGCACCGGTAGAACAAGAAGTAACCGATCCATTTAATTAGTTCTAAAATAGCGCAAGACCTCTTAGGAAAAGTCTAAACTGCACAGAAAAAGTGCATAAAATTAAAAAAGAACAATTTGAATTATTTGTTATAACTAAAAAATGCTTGTAATCAGCCATCTTAGGAGAAAATGCATCAAGTTGGCATACAAATTGCTTAATTGGTGCGTAAATTGAACTTTTCTCCCTGTTTTGGCGCGAAAATGATTCGATAAAAGTGCGAAGTCATTAATCCAGTCGTTATCCCTGATCTGAACTGCAAAAGCAGAAAATTTGACTTTTTATTCATGCATCAAAGATGAATTCGGTTTATCTTAAGGGTGTGAATAAGAAATAATTTTGCTCGACAGAACAATTCATGTGAGTAAGTTAAGACGAATCGCAACAAGAAATTAGTTTGTTAAGTGCTCGAAAGAGCTGTAAAGAAAAGAAGGGTACGCTATGCACATGCCATCGCCTAATACTGTAGCTCCCGCTCAAGGTTTATACCAACCGGATGAGTTTAAAGATAACTGTGGTTTCGGTTTAATCGCCCATATGCAGGGTGATGCAAGCCATGATCTCGTCAAAACCGCAATGCATAGTTTAAGTTGTATGACCCACCGTGGTGGTATTGCCGCAGATGGCAAAACCGGTGACGGCTGTGGTCTACTCCTTGCTATGCCAAAAGAATTTTTCCGTGAAGAAGCGAAAAAACTCAGTGACATTACATTGAGTGAAATCTTTGCTGTGGGTACGGTATTTCTAAATCTAGACCCTGCATTAGCCGCACATGCAAAACAAATTTTAACCAAAGAAATCGAAGACGAAGGCTGTAAAGTCATCGCTTGGCGTGTTGTGCCAACCAATAACGATGCGTTGGGTTCAATCGCGATGCAGTCATTACCTGCCTTTGAACAAATTATCGTGAATTGCCCAATGGGTGTTTCAGAGGTTGAATTCAACCGTAAGTTGGTGATGGCACGTCGTCGTGCAGAACAACAGCTGACTGCTGACCCATACTTCTATGTAACCACTTTATGCTCAACTGTGATCAGCTATAAAGGTTTGATGATGCCAGCAGCCATTGCTGACTTCTATACGGATCTTGCTGATGAGCGTTTAAAGTCACACATTGTGGTATTCCATCAGCGTTTCTCAACCAATACCTTGCCGCGTTGGCCTTTGGCACAGCCGTTCCGTTACTTGGCGCACAATGGTGAAATTAACACCATTACCGCAAACCGTAACTGGGCGATGGCGCGTACACCAAAATTTGAAAACCCATTGTTGCCGGGTTTAACTGAGCTGAATCCAATTGTAAACCGTACAGGTTCGGATTCTTCAAGCTTAGACAATATGCTGGAAATCCTTGTCGGCGGCGGTATGGACTTGTTCCGTGCGCTGCGCATGTTGGTTCCGCCAGCTTGGCAAAACGTTGAAACTTTAGATGCTGACTTACGTGCATTCTATGAATTCAACTCGAAGCATATGGAAGCTTGGGATGGTCCGGCAGGTCTGGTAATTCAAGATGGTCGTCATGCAATTTGTATGCTTGACCGTAATGGCTTACGTCCAGCACGTTGGGTGATTACCAAAAATGGTTACATCACCTTGGCATCAGAAATTGGTGTTTGGGGTTATGAACCTGAAGACGTTGTGTCTAAAGGTCGTGTCGGTCCGGGTCAAATCTTGGTAATTGATACCTTTACCGGCAAAATGCTCGATACTCAAGATGTGAGTAATCACCTCAAACGTATGCGTCCATATCGTCAGTGGCTGCGTGAAAACTCAGTACGTGTGCAAGGTAGTCCAGAGCTGGAAGAATATTTATGTGATCAAGGCTTAAAAGGCGATGACCTGAAAGCTTCACAAAAAATGTTCATGGTGACGTTTGAAGAACGTGACCAATTGCTTCGTCCGATCGCTGAAAGCGGACAGGAAGCCGTAGGCTCAATGGGTGATGATACGCCAATGGCAGTATTGTCTCGTCAAGTGCGCCATGTGTCTGACTACTTCCGTCAGCAGTTCGCTCAGGTTACGAATCCGCCAATCGATCCATTACGTGAATCGATCGTTATGTCGTTAGAGACATGTCTCGGCCGTGAACAAAATGTATTTGAACAAGGTCCAGAGCATGCAGATCGTCTGATCATTTCAAGCCCTGTATTGTCAAATTCGAAAATGCATCAAATTCGTACTCTTGGTCGTAAAGGTTACGAAATTGCAGACATCGACCTGAACTATGCAGAAGATGAAGGCTTAGAAGCTGCTATCGCACGTATT
Organism: Acinetobacter amyesii; assembly: GCF_002018365.1. Taxonomy (GTDB): domain Bacteria; phylum Pseudomonadota; class Gammaproteobacteria; order Pseudomonadales; family Moraxellaceae; genus Acinetobacter; species Acinetobacter amyesii. The sequence goes on along the minus strand of NZ_MVKX01000002.1, from coordinate 158,583 downwards.
TGTGAAGAATCTGCGCAAGCGATTCGCGATGGAAAAACTTTACTTGTATTGTCTGATAAGAAAATTCGTCAAGGTTTCTTACCTGCAAATGCATTGATGGCAACTGGTGCGGTTCACCACTATTTAATCAATGTGGGTCTACGTACAGATGCCAACATCATTGTCGAAACTGGTTTGGCGCGTGATGCGCATCAGTTTGCGGTGATTCTTGGTTTCGGTGCGACTGCGATCTATCCATACTTGGCTTATGATGTGATCAATGACTTGATCGCGAAAGGTGAGTTGTTGGGTGACCCAATCCATGCGCAAGCGAATTTCCGTAAAGGTATTGAGAAAGGTTTACTGAAAGTCCTTTCTAAGATGGGTATTTCTACTGTTGCCTCTTACCGTGGCGGTCAGTTGTTTGAAGCGGTAGGTCTTTCTGATGAAGTAGTTGCAAAATGCTTTACTGGCGTACCGAGCCGTATTAAAGGCGCAACATTCTCAGATCTAGAAAATGACTTGAAAAAATTGGCAGATTTGGCGTGGAAATCACGTAAGCCAATCGATCAAGGCGGTATGCTGAAATTTGTATTCGGTAAGGAATATCACGCATTTAACCCAGACGTGATCAATGCGCTGCATAAATCTGTGCGTTCTGGTAATTATGCGGACTTTAAAGAATACGCAGAGCTAGTGAATAACCGTCCAATCGCGACGATTCGTGACTTATTCAAGTTGAAAACAGATCAATCGATTGCACTCGATCAAGTTGAATCCGTGGAAGAAATTCTGCCACGTTTTGACTCGGCTGGGATGTCTTTAGGCGCATTATCGCCTGAAGCGCACGAAGCCATTGCAATCGCTATGAATACTATTGGTGGTCGTTCGAACTCGGGTGAGGGCGGCGAAGACCCAGCGCGTTACGGCACAATCCGTAACTCGAAAATCAAACAAATTGCATCTGGCCGTTTTGGTGTGACCCCTGCATATCTAACTTCTGCAGAAGTCCTTCAAATTAAAGTGGCGCAAGGTGCAAAACCAGGTGAAGGTGGTCAGTTGCCGGGCGGTAAAGTGAATGGCTTAATTGCACGTTTACGTTACTCAGTACCGGGTGTGACATTAATTTCTCCGCCACCGCATCACGACATCTACTCAATCGAAGATTTATCACAGTTAATTTTCGATTTAAAACAGGTTAACCCACAGGCGATGGTGTCCGTTAAGCTGGTTTCTGAGCCGGGTGTTGGTACGATTGCGGCAGGTGTAGCAAAAGCATATGCAGACTTCATTACCATTTCTGGTTATGACGGCGGTACAGCGGCTTCTCCACTTTCTTCAATTCACCATGCAGGTTCTCCATGGGAACTTGGTCTATCTGAGGCGCATCAGGCGCTACGTGTGAATGACCTGCGTGGCAAAGTCCGTGTACAAACTGATGGCGGCTTGAAAACAGGTCTAGACGTTGTGAAAGCAGCGATTCTAGGGGCTGAAAGTTTCGGTTTCGGTTCTACACCGATGATCGCATTGGGTTGTAAATACCTACGTATTTGCCACTTAAACAACTGTGCGACAGGTGTTGCAACACAACAAGATCATTTACGTCAGGAACACTATATCGGTGAGCCTGAAATGCTGATCAATTTCTTCCACTTTATTGCGGAAGAAACACGTGAATGGTTAGCAGCACTGGGTGTTTCAAGTCTGAAAGATTTGATTGGCCGTACAGATTTACTGGAAATGCTTCCGGGTAAAACTGAAAAACATGCACACCTTGATTTGAGCGCATTACTCCAATCGCATCCTGCGGCAGAAGGTAAAGCACAGTACTGTGAAGTACAAGGCAATGCACCATTTGATAAAGGTCTCTTGGCTGAAAAAATGGTGGCAGAAATGCTGCCAGCGATTGAAGCAGGTACAGGTGGTGAATACGGTTTCACTATTGGTAACTGTGACCGTTCAATTGGCGCGCGTATTTCGGGTGAGATTGCAAAACGTTATGGCAACCTCAGTATGGAAGCACACCCTGTTAAAGTTAAATTAACAGGGACTGCAGGTCAGTCATTGGGTGTTTGGAACGCAGGTGGTTTACACATCAGCCTAGAAGGCGATGCGAATGATTACGTGGGTAAAGGTATGGCTGGCGGTCGTATCTCGATCTTCCCACCTAAAGGTTCACCGTTCCAAACGCAAAATACTGCGATCATTGGTAACACCTGTTTATATGGTGCAACAGGCGGTAAATTGTTTGCAGCAGGTACAGCAGGCGAGCGTTTTGCAGTACGTAACTCAGGTGCGTTTGCTGTGATTGAAGGTGCAGGCGACCACTGCTGTGAATACATGACAGGTGGTATCGTGACTGTATTGGGTAAAGTGGGTCATAACTTTGGTGCGGGTATGACAGGCGGTTTCGCTTATGTGCTCGACCTCGACAATGACTTTGTAGACCATTACAACCACGAACTGATTGAATTGAACCGTATCTCTACAGAGTCGATGGAAGAACACAAAGAGTTCTTGTGCCGTATCTTAGATGAACATATTAAAGAAACAGGTAGTGCTTGGGCGTATAAGATCCGCAACGAGTTTGACTTCTATAGCCGCAAATTCTGGCTTGTGAAACCAAAAGCTGCTAATTTGCAGACTTTGTTGAAAACAACTCAAGCTGATCCACAATAATTCCACTACTGCAGATTTGATAGGCAGGTGTAAGTCAAAACATGCTTACACCTACCCACGGAGAGAGACATGGCAGAGCGCCTAAATAATGACTTTCAGTTCCTGGATGTAGCACGCCAAGATCCAGAGAAAAAAGATCTAGTTGTCCGCAAAGCAGAATTTGTGGAAATCTATAAGCCGTTTACAGCTGAAGTTGCAAAAAACCAAACACACCGCTGCTTAGGTTGCGGTAACCCGTATTGTGAATGGAAATGTCCAGTACATAACTACATTCCAAACTGGTTAAAACTGATTGCAGAAGGTCGCATTTTCCAAGCGGCAGAATTGTGTCATCAAACCAACACCTTGCCTGAAGTTTGTGGTCGTGTGTGCCCGCAAGACCGTTTATGTGAAGGCGCGTGTACGCTAAATGACGGCTTTGGTGCAGTCACCATTGGTAATGCTGAAAAATACATTAACGATACGGCATTTGCATTGGGCTGGCGTCCAGATATGTCACACGTTAAGTGGACAGACAAAAAAGTTGCGATTATTGGTGCAGGTCCTGCTGGCCTTGGCTGTGCAGATATTCTTGTACGTAATGGTGTGAAGCCAGTCGTATTTGACAAGCGTCCTGAAATTGGTGGTTTGCTGACATTTGGTATTCCAGAATTCAAAATGGAAAAAGACGTAATGAAACGTCGCCGTGAGATTTTCTCTGGCATGGGCGTTGAATTCCGTCTAAATACCGAAATTGGTACAGATGTGACGATTGACCAGCTTTTGGCTGATTACGATGCTGTATTCATGGGTATGGGGACCTATACCTACATGAAGGGCGGTTTCGCGGGTGAAGACCTTGTTGGTGTTCATGATGCACTGGATTTCTTGATTGCCAATGTCAACCGTACGCAAGGTTGGGAAAAAGATCCATCTGAATACATCAGCATGGAAGGCAAAAAAGTGATTGTTCTGGGTGGTGGTGATACTGCGATGGACTGTAACCGTACCTCGATCCGTCAAGGTGCCGAATCGGTTGTCTGTGCCTACCGTCGTGACGAAGAAAACATGCCGGGTTCACGTCGTGAAGTGAAAAATGCGCGCGAAGAAGGTGTGGATTTCCAATTTAATCGTCAGCCGATTGAAATTGTGGGTGAAAATGGCAAAGTGACGGGTGTTAAAGTTGTGACTACACAGCTAGGTGCACCTGACAGTCGCGGTCGTCGTAGCCCTGAACCTGTTCCGGGTTCAGAAGAAATTTTACCAGCAGATGCGGTATTGCTTGCCTTTGGTTTCCGTACCAGCCCTGCAGATTGGTTTACTACATCAAACATTAGTATGGATGGTTCAGGTCGCGTCATTGCTGCTGAACAGCAAGAATTTAAGTTCCAAACATCGAATCCGAAAATTTTTGCCGGCGGTGATATGGTACGTGGATCTGATCTTGTGGTAACCGCAATCTGGGAAGGTCGCCAAGCTGCGGAAGGTATTCTTGACTACTTAGATGTTTAAGTCATGACATGCCAGTGATTGCACTGGATTTATTCAAAAAACCCGCTTTGGCGGGTTTTTTATTTTTTGGAATTTACCTCAAATGACACGTGAATGGATTTTGCAGATAAATACGCTGAAAAGTTGTCAGACAGCGCTTTAGAATGGTGAATTATGCAAATGTGCTAGCACATTTTGCCATGTGTGAAAGAGCGTAGGAATTACATACTGCGATCATGATCTAAATCTTAGGAAGCGACCATGACGCAAGTGACGACACAAAAAACATATCTAAATCGTCCTAAAGCCATTGGCATTACGGTACGTCGAGCACAATTCAATCCTAAAGCGATTCGTCGGCATTATTTTGCAAATTCACCGGTGATGTCGCATTTGTTGACGGCATTGTCATCGACCTTTCCCATTGGTGAGCAATTCTTTGTGCATAGTGTGCGCAATGTACGCGATCAAGTCAGTGATAAAAAATTGCAAGCTGAGATCGCAGCATTCATTGGGCAAGAAGCGATGCACTCCAAAGCCCATGCTGAATTTAACGATGCTTGGCGCAGTGAAAGCTATAATTTAGATCGTTTCCAAGCATGGTTGGCACGTAAAGACAGCTATGTAAAAAACTTACATCCAAAGATTCAACTTGCAATCACCTGTGCTTTTGAACATTTTACCGCTTTGCTTGGCGGCTATATTTTAAGACATCCTGAAGTGCTCAGTACTTTGGATGATGATGCAGTGAAACTTTGGGTTTGGCATGCGATTGAAGAAATTGAGCATCGCGCGGTGGCATTCGATGTATATCAACATGTGTATGGTGATGACAAAATACGTCGGATGATTATGCGCAGTGTGACCACGGGTTTTGCAAGTCTTACGTTTTATTCTGCAACTAAGCTATTTATGCAGGATAAGAAAAAAAGTTTACCGAAGATTGGCGGAAATATTTTCGGCGCGTATTTATTGGCAAAAATGTTTATTCAACTAGCGCCTGAATATTTGTCATATTACAAAGCAGAATTCCATCCGAGCGAAATTGATTACAGTCAGATCGTGAAATATTGGAAAGAACGCCTTGCTGATGAATATCAAATGGAAAGTTTTCAGACTGAAATCACACCGCAATTGTATAGTTAATTCAATATGATAAAAAAAGCCCGAGTTGTGGGCTTTTTTTCATGCTCAATATTTTTTGAGTGGATCAGTTTAATCACAAAGAAAATACATAATTCATTCGAAAAATAGGGTTAGAATGAATTTATTTAAACAATTACAAATAAATACTTGAGGTTAAGGGTTATGAATTCAATGAAAAAAAGCATGCTCGCAATCGCATTAGTCAGTACGTTGACCCTCAGTGGTTGTGGCTATAACACATTACAAGTCAAAGACGAGGCCGTTACAGCAGCATGGTCTGAGGTACAAAACCAATATCAACGCCGTGCAGATTTGGTACCTAACCTTGTCAATGTAGTGAAAGGCTACGCGAAACATGAGGAACAAGTGCTGACCGAAGTGACTCAAGCACGTGCCAATGTTGCGGGCTTAAAAGTGGATAAGGAAGTTTTGGAAGATCCAGCATTGTTCCAAAAATATCAAGAAGCACAAGCGCAGATGACCAGCGCACTTTCACGTTTAATTGCTGTTTCGGAAAATTATCCAGATTTAAAAGCCAATGAGCAATTCCGTGATTTACAGGTTCAATTAGAAGGCACTGAAAACCGTATAGCTGTCGCACGTAATCGCTACATTACTACGGTACAAGACTTTAACGGCTATGCACGCCAGTTCCCGCAAGTGATGACAGCTAAAGTCATTGGTATGGATACCAAGCCTAACTTTAGCGCAGAGCAAAGTGCACAAACTGCACCGAAAGTTGATTTTAATTAATTGGCGTCACTGCATTGTGAGGTGGGCTGATGGTGGATTTTGAGCTAAAACATACAGGTTTGTTGTGGTTGCAGCGCATGGTTTTAGCATGCTTATTGTGTGTGGTGGGTTTTACACATGCAGAAACTGCCACCGCTACAGATGTAGATGCTGAAACAGTTGTTGTCGGTAAAATATTAAAAGATCAGCAGTCAGCTACGCAAAAAGAAACAACAGCACAGCCTGAAATCAAAATTCAGCAGCCGAATATCGCCAATGATATGGCAGATGGCGAGTCGATTCGTGGCTTGCCGACCCTAAATGAACCTGTAGTTGATCAGGCAAACTTACTTTCCGCTGCTGAAAAGCAAGCCATTAGCCAGAAAATTTTACAGTTACACGAACAAGGCAAGGCGCAAGTTGGTGTCGTGATTGTACCAACCACGGGTCAAGAAGATATTTTTGATTACGCCTTGCGTGTTGCAGAAAAATGGCAACTCGGTTCAGCAAAGCGTGACAATGGGATATTGATGGCGATCGCTGTGAATGATCGCAGAATTCAAATCCTCACGGGTTATGGGTTAGAAGGAATCATGCCCGATATCATCGTTAGTCGAATTATCCGTAATCAAATCACACCGTATTTTAAGCAAGCTCAGTATGCTCAAGGTATTGATGCTGGCTTAACAGAAATAACTCAAATTTTAAATCAAGACCCTGAAGTTGCCGCTCAAGCAGCCCAAGAGTTAAAAGAACGTCAGGAACAAGCCTTACACGAGCAACAAGCCAAAGAGAAAACGTTTACAACGGTTCTCATCATTTTGGTGATTGGTATTTTTGCATCATTTATAGTGGGTAAACGCTTAAGTGCGTCAACTGCCGCTGTTGCAGGTACCGTTGCTGGGTTGGTCAACGGTGCAGGTTTACTCACCAGTCTGTTGATGGGTGGAGCTATTTTCTTTCTACTCATCACTGCTATTGCTCAAACCATTTTTCAAATGTTCCTTGCTGGTGGTGGGGGCGGTGGAGGCCGTAGCGGAGGTGGTGGCTTTGGTGGCGGAGGCTATAGCGGAGGCGGTGGTGGCTTTGGTGGTGGGGGAGCATCAGGTTCATGGTAACGAAAACAGAAACAACAGAAATTGTCACCTGTCCTAAAACACAGGAAATACAGCAACCAAGTTTGAAACGCTGGTTGAAGCACTTCTTTTATATGCCTGCAGCAAACCGCTTTTTTAATAAGCAAGATCAGCAGGCCATTGCGCAAGCGGTGACAGAAGCTGAACATGGCCATGTGGGCGAAATACAAGTGGTGATCGAAGGGCATATTCCTTCGAACCAAGCCTATTATCAAAATACCCGCGCACGTGCTGAACAGCTCTTTGCGGAACTAGGTGTATGGGATACAGAGTTTAATAGTGGTGTTTTGCTTTATTTAAACTTGTGTGAACGTCAGGTGGAAATTGTGATTGATCGCGGGATGAGACAGGCAACCGATGCCCAAGTGTGGCAGGCTATTTGCGCGCGAATTATCCAAAACATGCAAAATAAACAATACCGTATAGCTTTGACGGCAGGTGTAAAAGAGATTGGTGATGTGATGGATCACTTTTATGCAGGGAAGTCTGTAGTTCGAAATAATGAAATTGCAAATGCGCCAATAATACTGCGCTAAAAAACGGTGATAAAGTGACACAAATCGTCACTTTTAAACACAAAAAGAGACGTAATGATTACAAAAAATAAAAATATTTTTTTAAAGTGCTGTTTTTTCTGTCATTTTCACTATAATAAATCTTGGCACGCTCTGTGCTATTTATAAAACAAGCTACATAGCTTTATTAAATAATTAAATTAAAAAACATTTGTGGAGAATGTTATGAAATCAGTTCAAAAGGGTTTTACTCTTATCGAATTAATGATCGTTGTTGCAATTATCGGTATTCTTGCTGCAATTGCGATTCCTCAATACCAAAACTATGTTACTAAGTCGCAAGTTACACGTGTAGTTGGTGAGTTGGGTAGCCTACGAACACTCGTTGACTTATGTCTGACTGATGGTAAAGAGTGTGTATTTAACGTACCTGGTTCAAGCTTATTGGGTGCTGCTGGTGAAGAAGGTAAAATGCCGACTGGCGGTGAGAAAGTGAATGATCTTATGCAACCTACATTAGATTTCACTATGGCGACTGGCGCAGGTACAATTAAAGGTAAATTTGGTGTTGGCGCGAGTGGTAATTTGAAAGATAAAACAATTACTTGGACTCGTGCTGCTGACACTGCAGGTGGTAGCTGGACTTGTGATGCTGGTTCAATTGATACAAAATTTGCACCGTCAGGCTGTCCTGCAAAATCTGGCTCTTAATAAATTATTTTTATTAATAAAGGACCTCCCATATGGGAGGTTCTTTATTTAAAAGAGATGAATATGCGCCGTGAAGTTAAATTATCAGAATTAATAATCGTTATTTTTTTATTTTTTTTGGCAGGTGTTTGTACATATTATTATGTGAATACACTTGAACGCAATAAGCTACGTTTACAGTTGTATCCCATACAGGCAAAAATAGAACAACATGCGTTGCAATGTACTAATAATAGTCCAAATTGGTTGGCGCAACTTTTAAAACAGACTACTTTGTTACACCGCGCGCCCAATACCCAAATCGCTTATCTTTCTCCACAAGGTCAATTATTTCATTGCGAAAGTGGATATTTGGGATTGCCGCTTTTATCTAGCAAAGTAAATGCAAATACGCGCTTTCGTTATGCAAGTGTGTCCAAATTATGGACCAGTGATGCAGTTTTAGATTTAATTAAACAAAATAAAATCCAGTTAGACACACCTATATTAAAACTATTACCTAACATACCTAAACCTGAAGATGCTCGTATTGAACAAATCACGGTAGGTGATTTGTTACTACATCGTGCAGGTTTTCATCGTACAGGTTTAATGGGGGATGAAATGTTTAGATCTGGACAAACACCATTTTGCCCATCATCTTTGCAGCGACTGGTTCAAACACAACTTTCATTTGACCCCAACACAACCTATAGTTATTCAAATTTGGGTTATTGTTTATTGGGAGAGGTTGTAGCAGCACAAACCCAAATGAGCTTCCAAAGTGGTATTCAAAAAAAATATGCTTTGGCAGAAAATGGAATCCAATTCTTAGACAATCAGCGTAAAGTAGATGAGGCGAAATACCTGTATGTTGAAACATCTTTAACGGGTTACGGCAATATTTATACAGCCTTTGATTTTCCTGCTTTAGCATCTTCGGCTGGACTTTCTGGCAGTGCAAGTGCATTGGCTTTACAAGTGGAAAAAATGATCCAAAAACCACAACCGAATATTTTGAGTCAACCCCAATTTGCTTGTAATATCAGAAAACTAAGGGATTGTTACGGTTATGCAATGTTTCCTTATCAAGAAGATTCAAATAGTTTAAAAGTATATTTCCGTGATGGAACTTTGCTAGGGGCAAGTTCCTTGGTTGTTGTGGATGATAAAGGTGGTGTTGTGACATTATTGGCAAGTGGTCAAGCTGCTTTAGGTCAACAACAATATGATCAAACAAAAATGTTAATTTATCAAAAATTAAAGCAGCAATATCAGTAAATTTTATTTTGTATTGCATAGTGGGAGGTCTGGATACTAATCTTTTTATGATGATATTTTCCGGTATTGCAGTGTATTAAGTATATTTTTGTATTATTTTGTAGTAAAGATTTATTTTTAAAAGATAACTTAAAACTTTATTTTATTAGTATTGTAGTAAGAAAATGCACTGTTAATTTAGCATAGGGGTTCTGGTTTTATGTTTAAGTTGGCATAAATTAGAGTTATTGGTGAATTTTATGTGATAAAAATTTCATAAAATTCAAAATTTAGTCTTGTTTTGAAGTAAAAAGAAATAATTAATGTAGATATGACATTAACCATCGTAAAATTAATCTTTAATTCAATGTGTCTCAAACTTATTTACATATTAAAATTGAAAAGCGATTTTTAATAAATTTAAAATTCATAGCATTATGATGATTGATTCTTAGAGTTTAATTAGTACTATATAAGGAACCGTTAAAACTATCAATCATAAAAATATTAGGTTTATTTGAAAGATGGCGTTAAAATATAGTTTTCCATTTAATGCATTAAAAATGAAGAATCGCACTAAGTTTTTTCTAAGTCATCTATGTATCTCATTCTTGGTAGCGATTATTGTAATTAGTATGGTGTTTGTATTTTGGTATCCATCACCACTCTCAAAAGCTGCAGGTGTAACTCATATTTTTTTTATGCTTTTGGTCATAGATGTTATTTTGGGGCCTTTGCTGGGATTGTTGGTCTATAAAGAAGGTAAGAAAACTTTAAAAATCGATTTAGCAGTAGTGATTTTAATACAAGTCGCTGCATTATGTTATGGAGTATATACTATTGCTCAAGCACGCCCTGTATGGATTGCATTTAATAGTGATAAGTTTGAACTAGTTCGTAGTAATGAAATTAAAACTAATGAAAAAAAGCAAATACAACCCCAATATCAAACCCCGACGTGGCTCCGTGCTAAGTTTGTAGGTATACAGCAAGCAGTTAATCCTGAAGAACAGCAAATAGAGCAAATGGGTGCTATGTTAAATGGTATTTCTTTGGCTCAATATCCTGAACGCTACATTCCATTGGAACAAGTCATAGAGCAGATGAAAACCAAAGCTCATGCTTTGTCTGAGCTTAGTCAGTGGAATTCTGATATTGTTGTGCAGCAGAAAATTAAGGCATATCCACAGGCAACGGCATGGGTGCCTTTGGAAACATATGGTCTACCAATGGTCGTTTTAATTAATAAAGAGAAGGGTGAAGTGATTAAAATTGTCGATCTTCGTCCTTGGAAGTAAAATTTGAAGATAAAAAACCCGCATCTGCGGGTTTTTTAATAAGTTTAAATTTGACTTTGAATGTAATTCTCTATACCCAAAGATTCAACCAAATCAAGCTGAGTCGTCGTCCAATCCAACCATTCTTCTTCTTTTTCTAAGATTTCTTGAACCAGATCTCGAGTGACATAATCTAACTGCTCTTCTGCTAGTTTAACTGCAGTTTGAATGGCTTCAATGTTCTCTTTGACTTTACGTACATCACAATTTAAAACTTCAACGGTATGCTGACCGATATAGAGCTTACCAAGGTGTTGCAAATTAGGAAGACCTTCTAAAAAAAGAATACGCTCAATAATTTTATCAGCATGCTTCATTTGACGAATTGATTCTTTATATTCTGCAGAACCGAGTTGCTCAATGCCCCAATCGTTAAACATGCGTGAATGAAGAAAATATTGGTTAATTGCAGTTAAATGATGATAAAGCACCTGATTTAACTGATTAATTACATCACGATTGCCTTTCATGTCTGACTCCTTAACTGCAATAAAGCTCGAACTAAGCAATATAAATTCGATATTAGAATAGAAATATCTTAAACAACAAAGTGCAATTTAGCGAGTGTTTTATAGAACAGCAAATGAAAATCACAATCAAAACAAAGTGCTAATTTTCAGGGCTTTAATAAATAAAAACCCGCTTAGAGTCAGAAGCGGGGGAGGAGGAATGGTCTGAGACCATTGGTTTTATAATTATGATTGTTGATAAAATTTAAAAACTTGGTTTATGCAGCAATTGCGATACGGGCTGCAATTTGTGCAACTTCATCACTGATGATCATACGTGCTTCAGGAGCGCAGCGACCACAACAGGTGCCTAAATCGAGCATATCGCGAATTTCACGATAGCTTTCTGCACCATTGGCAATTGCATCTTTAATGTCTTGATCAGTAATACCACGGCACAAACAAACGTACATGAAATCAAACCAAGTGAATAAATGGGATAAGTAATATTATTGATAATTATTATCGTTTGTCAATAAAAATCATTTGAAAATGCTTTTAAGGTGATTGAGTTTTTGAATAAAAAATGTCATTTAAGCGGAAATCTGAGTAATGCTCAGATTTCCGGATGAGGCTTCTGTTCTTTTAGTATGAGATATTTCGTGAAGGGCTTAAGCGATGTTTACTAACTTATTGATTAATAATCACCACGCCATCCATTTCTACTAAAGCACCTTTTGGTAGGCTAGCTACACCGAGTGCTGCGCGTGCAGGGTAGGGTTGAGCAAAGTATTCACCCATAATTTGGTTGACCAATTGGAAGTTAGAAAGGTCAGTGAGGAAAATATTCAGCTTAGCGATATCAGCTAGCGTACCACCTGCAGCTTCACATACCGCTTTTAAGTTGTCGAATACACGGCGAATTTGAGCTTCAATGCCTTCTACCAGCTCCATGCTATATGGATCTAAGCCAATTTGACCTGATAAATACAAAGTGTCGCCCACTAAAATGGCTTGTGAGTAAGTACCAATTGCAGCGGGTGCATTTTCAGTATGGATTACCTGGCGGGACATCTATTTCTCCTATTATCATCACAGACACAACATATATAAATAAGCGGTGTCAGGTTAGCTGGCAACTTTCGCAGTTTCGTTGATAGCAACAGGTTGTGCCAAACGACTGATGCGTGGGAAGCCAAAATGCATTCTTAAATTACGGATAATTTCGGCAATTTGTTTACGATTGTGTACAACAATATTCACATAGGTTTTTTCTTCATGTGAGCGGACAGTTTCTACACCGACTTTTTCTTTACGGCATAAATAGATCAGTTCTGAAATTTGCTCATCGTTTAACAGCATGTTTAAGCATAAATAGGCTGTAAAACTAATGTCTTCACTGTCTTCTGTGGTCCAGTGTAACGGCATGATATTTTCAGGATGTAAATGCTGTTCATGCAATAAGTTGTGACAACGTGAACGGTGCACAATCAAACCACGACGTGATAAATGACCTTGAATTGGATCACCTAAAACAGGGTTACAGCAGTGCGCATATTTAACGTCGACACCATCAGTGCCCAAGATCAAGCGTGCAGAATTTGAAGTCTGAATGGTGTCTTGAGCATATAAGTGATTGGCAACCAATTGAGGTAATAAGTCACCCACGGCGATCTGTTCAAACAATTGTTCTTTGTCATTTAAATGACGCCAATTCAGCACATTTTCCCAATCGGCTAATGTCAAATCACTCACAGAACGGTTAAAGAGTTTTAATGCGCGATTTAAAGCTTGCTGACCAACTAAACGTTGTTCGTCTTGGTCTTGGTCACGAAGGATATTTTGTAATGCACGACGGGCTTTTTGGGTGTTAATAAAGCTCAGCCAGTCAGGGTTTGGTGTTGCAAGAACATCGGTGATAATTTCAACCACTTGACCACTCAATAATGGTGTTGAAAGGGGTTTAGTTTCACCATTAATTTTCGCACCAACGGCATGGTTACCCAAAAATAAGCTTGCTGAATAAGCAAAATCAACCGCTGTGGCACCCTGAGGGAGTTCATGCAAATGACCGTGTGGGGTATATACCCAAATTTTTTCTTGATGTAGATAATCCAGTAATTCACTAAATGTGGTCTTGGCACATGCGCCATCGACTAACACGTTTAAATTTTGCATGGAGGCTTGGATCGCTGAACGACAAGCTTGCGGCGCATTTTCACCGAGGACCACACCAAAGCGCGCTGCTTTACGCATCAACTCTGTTTGGATGGTCAGTGATAAAATGGTCTTTTCACCTTTTAAGCGCATCATCAGTGACTGGTTGCCACCAGGGAGTGGGCGACGGATATGATCGGCGTAATTAAGGACTTTAAAGCTTTCTTTAAGAATGTCTGCAAGTCGGTCGCAGTCTGCAATGCTTTGTAAAATAATTTCAAAGGCGTGACTATGGGTGAGCTCTTGCAAATCGATATCGTTTTTTACAAAGTGGCGAAGTAATTCAATATTATTGTTTTTCTTTTTAATTCGACCTGAAATATGGTGCTGTTCAAGCAGGGTGGTGAGGTTGTTTTCCCACTTGGTTTGGTATTCGCAGCGTTTCGGTTTGGTTTGTAATAGAGCTTCTTGCACATTGTTATACATATCTAAATCTAGATTTTGATAACACAAATGTTCAAGGTTGTCGGCCATTTCATTCATACCGACAAGACGTGCCATAGGCACAAAAATTTCAAAGGTTTCTTGGGCAATACGAGCACGCTTATCGGGGCGTAAAGCACCCAGTGTGGTCATATTGTGATAACGATCTGCCAATTTAATAATAATGACACGTGGGTCTTGTAGGGTGGCTTGCAGAATTTTACGGAAGGATGCAGCTTTATTGTATTCTTTATCACTAGAATGGCTGAGTTTGGTGACGCCATCGACGAGTTCAGCAACAGTTAGACCGAATTTTTCAGTAATATCTTGTTTGGTAAATTCAGTATCTTCGATGACATCATGCAGTAAAGCGGCCATTAAAGTTTCCGCATCAAGACGCATATGCGCCAAAATACAGCTCACCGCAATCGGGTGAAGGATGTAGGGTTCGCCACTTTTACGTGTAATACCATCATGGGCAATATCCGCATAGTCGCAAGCTTCAAGCACGCGTTCGACATCACTTACTGAAAGGTAAGCGTCGATTATCACATTTAACTGTTGCTTGGCTTGGCTGACCATTGGGCCTGGCATAGAACACCCTTTTACTACTGATTTACAAATGAAACGGTTAATACTTTAATGAAATGCATATTGCATGACTTGTCAATTTTTTAGTTTAAAAAAATGAAAATCTTTTTCGCTTGCTTTGCACTTCTTAAGCTTATGTTATAACTGTTCTGAGTAAAATATTAAAGAGAATCCATAAAAAAAGCCTAGTTAAAAACTAGGCTTTTAAGGTCAGGTTTATCTTATTGGAAAGAAAAACCGTCTAAGTTTAGGTTATTTGCTGAAAGTGCAAGGTCTAAACTTGACGTTTGGTAGTCTTGTTCACGTTGTTTCAAAATGTCTTTAGAAACGTGACCCGCTGCGATTTCACGAAGAGCAACAACGGTTGGTTTGTCATTGTCCCACTCAACAGTAGGTTCGATACCTTGACGTGCCAATTGACGCGCGCGTTTGCTTGCCACTAGTACAAGCTCAAAGCGGTTGTCTACATGGTCTAAACAATCTTCAACGGTTACGCGTGCCATAAGAATTCTCGTTTGAATATAAATTTTTAACAGACTGTGCAGTATAAGGTGCTTTGTCTATAGACTCAAGTTTTAATCACTGTTCCGTAGGAGTGATTAATTTCTCAATCAGTTTTTCATGGCGCATGGCTTGTTGTTTTAAAACAAGACGATTGGCAATAATCACAGACTCTAAGTCATGCAGTGCTTTATTAAAGTCATCATTAATAATGACATAATCAAAATTAACATATTGCTGCATATCTTCTACGGCACAGCTGAGGCGATGTTCAATCACTTCAACAGAGTCTGTACCACGATTGGATAAACGTTGACGTAAATCGAACTGACTCGGAGGAAGAATAAAAATTTGTCTGGATTCAGGAAAAAGTTTACGAACCTGTTCAGCACCTTGCCAGTCAATTTCAAGTAAAACATCATGACCTTTGGCCAATTGTTCTTTTACTGTGCGCTGTGCAGTACCGTAATAATTACCAAATACTTCTGCATATTCAATGAAGCCGCCTTCATTCACCAAAGATAGAAAATCTTCTTTTTTAGCAAAATGGTAATGTACGCCGTCTAATTCGCCAGGACGCTGACCACGAGTGGTATGAGAAACAGAGACATGTAAATTGTTTACACGTTCAAGCAGGGCTTTAACGAGGGATGTTTTGCCCGTTCCCGAAGCAGCAGAAACGACAAACAAGAGACCCGACATGATATTTTTCCTGATATGATAAAATATCTTCTCTATTTTAGAGTAGACGCGCGCCAAACAAAATAGTCAGACGTCTATTGTTTACATTTATTTCAAGTGATACCCGTAAAATTGAGTGGGCATTGAGGATTCTATGGAAATTGTTTTAGCTAATCCACGCGGTTTCTGTGCAGGTGTTGATCGCGCCATCGCGATTGTGAACCGTGCACTGGAATGCTTTAACCCCCCAATATATGTGCGTCATGAGGTAGTGCATAATAAATTTGTGGTAGACGACTTGCGTCAACGCGGTGCGATATTTGTGGATGAGCTGGATGAAGTGCCTGATGACAATATCGTGATCTTCAGTGCGCATGGTGTATCTAAAGCGGTACAACAAGAAGCTGAACGCCGTGGGCTAAAAGTTTTTGATGCGACGTGCCCTTTGGTGACCAAGGTACATATAGAAGTGACCAAGTACGCTCGAGAAGGTGTGGAAGCGATTTTGATTGGTCATGAAGGTCACCCAGAAGTTGAAGGGACGATGGGCCAATATGACACTAAAAATGGTGGTTCGATTTATTTGGTTGAAGATGAACAAGATGTTGCTGATCTAAAAGTAGTGCATCCTGAAAAAGTAGCGTTTGTAACTCAGACAACGCTGTCGATAGACGATACAGCAAAAGTCATTGATGCCCTACGTCAGAAGTTTCCTGAAATTCAGGGGCCGCGCAAAGATGATATTTGTTATGCCACTCAAAACCGCCAAGATGCTGTACGTGATCTGGCTGAGCAATGTGATGTTGTATTGGTTGTGGGTTCACCGAACTCTTCGAACTCGAATCGATTACGTGAACTGGCTGAGCGGATGGGTAAGCATGCCTATTTGGTGGACAATGCCGATCAATTACAGCAAGAATGGTTTAATGAACAGACTAAAATTGGTGTAACTGCTGGAGCATCTGCACCTGAAATATTAATTAAACAGGTAATTCAGCGCCTACAAGATTGGGGGGCAAAAGCGCCGCAAGAGCTTGATGGTCGCGAAGAAAATATTACATTTAGTTTGCCAAAAGAGTTACGTATTCCTGTAACTCAGGCATAAAGTGTTAATGACTTAACATTCTGAATTTTTTTAAGAATTGACAGATAATTGCTTTTTGGCAATTATCTGTTTTTTTATGCCTTTTATCCTGATTTGTGTTTGTTTTGTAATTTAATTGGATATTATTTTTAATAGGGTAAAGTTTGGCGCGCCTTGGGGGGAGTATGCAGAAAAATAATGGATTTACGTTAATTGAGCTGATTGTGACAATTGCTGTGATAGCAATTATTGCGGGAATGGCAGCGCCATTTATGAATAATATGCTTTTAAATCAGAATCTAAATAAAAGTACGAATACTTTAATCTCGGTAATGAATGAGGCAAGAGCTCAAGCTGTATTAAATCGTCAAAATGTAGAGGTTGATCTTTCATTAAATACTGTTACCCCGAGTAGTGCTGAAAAAGAAAAAATGAGAGAAAAGCTTTTGTTTGGGTGGAGTCCTTCTGGTAAATCTGAATTAAAAACATCAGTTAGCCCTATTGTATTTGATATGACAGGAAGAGTGAGTAGTTCAATGACTGACGTAGTCATTGAAGTCTGTAACGAAAATTCCGGAGAGAAATCAAAGATAATTACGATTTCAAGAATGGGGATAATTCAACAAATTGTAGAGGGTACTTGCTAATGCATCATTACATATCAGTACAGAAAGGTTTGGGATTGATGGAGGTCCTAGTCGCGCTATTAGTGCTAGCAATAGGCGTGCTTGGATTTATTGCATTGCAATATCGTGCAATTGAGGCATCGGCTGAAAGTACCTATCGAGTAGAAGGCATGAGTTTGGCTCGTGATTTTGCCGAGCGCATTCGTGTAAATCGGGGTGCTTTGGAAAAATATAAGTCTGAAATAACAACGCCGGCTGAACAAAAAACGTCTACTAAAAACTGTTATCAGACCGCATGTGATGCAGATGAAATGGCTGATTTTGATGTTTCTGAAATTGTTAAAAAAGCACATGAAAAAGCCATGGCAGTAAATTTGATCGATTGTCAGGGGAATGATGATGGTCGTGCATGTATATATGTCGCGTGGGGGGAGACAAGCCCGACGAATGAAACGGATGCAGGGGCTGGTGGATGTACTAACTCGACTTCTTATGATCCAAGTTCAACATGCCTGATCATGGAGGTGTACTAATATGAAACTTCAACATGGTTTTACATTAATTGAGTTAATGATTGCATTAGCATTGGGTTTGATTGTTTCTGCTGCAGCAATATTGATGTTTATTACGGCTCAAAAAAGTTATGCTTTACAACAAGGTATGGCTAATTTGCAGGATAATACCACTTTTGGTTTGAATTATATTACTGACGAAATTAGATCTACTAATTTAAACAATATTAAATCCATCATAAATGACGAAACAACATATGGAGGAATAGTATTTACATCTGCTGCAAATGCACGAACTATTCCTGCAACTGGTACCGTACCCAAAAAAGTTTTTAGTAATTTATATCCAACATTAATAGGCGCTAATACGGCGGAATCTTTTTTGACATCTAGTGGGATTCATTCATCTAATGTCTCTTGTGCTGATGTAATAGATAATGGTTGTGAGTCGGGTGATGTGTCTAGTGATCAATTAGTTATTCAATACAAACCTCAATATGTCACAGATGATAAAGGAACAACAGTTACATCAGATGATATGTGGTTTGGGGGATACGATTGTGAAGGTAATAAAATTGAATTTTTAAAAACAGAACCTGCAAAGCGAATTATTGTACAGCGCTATTTCTTAAGGGAAGATACCGATAAAGGTACTGAACCAAATGAATCGCTTTCTTTAGCTTGTGATGCAGGGTGGTATTGGGAGTCTTATAAAAATAGCGCTTCTGCAGACGTCAATCCAACAGTATTAACTGATTTTGGTGGTCAGGGCGAAATTATAATGAAACGAGTTGACCACTTTCGGGTTTTATTTGGGATTCATACGGAAAAAGGCTATGAATATATTTCTCAAGAAACATACATGGATTTAACAGAAGAGCCTAAACCACGAATTTTATCTGTTCAGTTAGGGTTATTAGGCCGTTCGACTCAAAGTGTTGGAAGTGATTCTGCTTTTAAGGATGATCAAGAGTTTAAAATTTTGGATCAAACTGTCGTTGTTAAAACGCCAACAACTAATTCATCTTCTAAGTACGTAAGACAAGTTGTTTCGCAAACGATTGCGTTACGTAACACGTTTGGGGAGCGAGGAAAATGAAAAATCAAAATGGTGCAACCTTGATTGTTGTATTGGTACTTTTATTGGCGATAACTGTAATTGGGACATTAGCTATAAAAAATAGTGTAGTGGGTTTAAGCATTGCTACAAACAGCCAAGCTCAACAATTACTTTTACAAAATGCTGATTCAGCTTTTTTTAGTGTGGAAAAAGAAGAGAACTTAATTCAAAGTTTAACCACGAGTGGAATGTTTGGTTATATCAGTGGGGCTGAAAATAAAGATAAAGAATTAGTATTTTGTTATAGAGGTGATAAGGCGGACTTTTTTGATATTAATCGTGCCAGCATTATGCAATGGGAAGGTGGACAGTCAAAACCAACAGCAAATGCAATGGGAATGGATGGTTATTGCAGTACATCAACATCTACTACAAGCAACTTTTTTACGAGTGGTCGTAAGGCTGTTATTACTCAAGTTGCTGTGAAATATTCAACTCAGTCTGATGCGGATCCATTTTATGGAATGCAGTTCGGTTCTGATGAAAAGGGTGTGAAGTTTGAAAAAAGTAAACCAGTGAAAGTGTTCGCTGTTTCGATTATGCCTGCGCTCAGCACAGCAGATCGCTCGAAAATTGATACTTGTTTTAATGCAAGAATGAATGAAGTTTCCATACCTGATGGTACGACAAAACCATCTAAAGTTGATCCCATCGAGGATGATCCAACTAAAAGTGTGACGGAATGTTTGTCGGGGTTAAATGTTCCTTATACTTCACATGCGACTGAGTATGTGATTGCACAAGATTTTACGTGATTTGGGAGTAAGAAAAGATGAAAAAGATTGAACAGAATGCGATAAAAAAATCCTATCGTCAGAAAATTCTTGCGACCAGTATCGCAGCAATTTATACGGGTCTAGTAGCATCAAGTGTAGCACAAGCAAGTGATATTGATATTTATCAGGAAGCAAAGTCTGGTGAAATCACTTTAATGATGATGATGGATATTTCAACCAGTATGAATGGTGGTGGAACTGCTAGATCGGATCTGGGTTTGAGTAGTGAGGATTGTAGTGGCTCTTCTACTGCATCTTCTAATAGTTCATCATTGCCAAATTATGGTTATAGACGAACCTATTGTACGGTGTCAGCCTCTAGATTTTCAGCATTGAGTACTGGAAATGCAGCGAACAAAATTAAAGCTGATAAGATTAGTACTGCGTGTAATAAACAGACGAATAATGATTATCATTGTGGCGATCGTACCGCGCGTATGAAAGATGCTTTATACGAGCTTTTGAATGGTAATGCGGCTAAGGGGGTTACTGCCTTAGATGATACAAAAGTGATTGGGCTTTCTACACTTGGTGCAAAAGATGATAGTGTAAATAATGGTTTTCGAAATGTAGGTGCAATACTAGTGCCTGCTAAAGCATTGGGTTATAAGGCTAGTTCCACAGCACAAACACAGCGTCAGATATTGACAGAGAGTGTTCAAGCCTTAAAAGGCATTAGTTCAACGCCGACAGCCTTGGCTTATGCGGAAGTCATTAATTATTTAATGGGTAAGCGGCCGAGTAAATTAACTGGTTTTAATCTTTCAGATGTATCAACTAAAATAGGAAACGGAAATAGTCAAACCTATGAAAAGCCCTCTTCCTTGACTCAAACTAGTGATATACAGAAATGTAGTGGGCAAGGGGTTTATGTATT
Source organism: Acinetobacter amyesii (assembly GCF_002018365.1). Lineage (GTDB taxonomy): Bacteria > Pseudomonadota > Gammaproteobacteria > Pseudomonadales > Moraxellaceae > Acinetobacter > Acinetobacter amyesii. The sequence goes on along the minus strand of NZ_MVKX01000002.1, from coordinate 137,782 downwards.
AACAGATGGAGAGCCTAACTCTTTAACAAGCGATACATTAAGTAATATGCGAACTGGACTTAACAGTAGCTTTAGCTGTAGTACTAGTAATAGTTGGGATTGTCAGCATAAGGGGGCTATTTCTCTTGTAGAGAAAAGTAACCCCATTGCATTGGAGGTGCGTACTGCCGTAGTGGGTTTTGGGAGTGTTTTTGAAAGTGTAAGTTCTTATAATAAAAATCTGACTCAGGCAGAAAATATTGCGAATTTAGGCGGCTGTTCTGCTACAGCAAATGGTTGTGGTGATAATAATGATGCTAAAAATGCTGCGCTTTGGGGGATTTTAGGTGGCGGCGGTTGGTATTCTGGTAGCAGCTCACAAGATGTTGTAGAAAGTGTTAACTCTTTTTTAAATGATTTAAATAAGGGAATTCCATCTGTGACAACAGGTTCACCTTCTGTTCCACAAGATGCTCTAAATCCATCAGTTATTCAAGATTTTGCATATTATCCTCAATTTCAACCAACCCCAGAGAAAAGCTTTCAACTTTGGGCCGGTAATTTAAAAAAGTATGCTGTTATCAACGGTGTATTAAAAGATAAAAATAAAAATACAATTTTAGATGATGATGGTGCGATTAAAGATAATTATGATCTGTGGGCCGCATCAGTTGTTGATGCAAATAAAGAAAGTGATGAGTTTACAGAGGGCAGCACTAAGTTTGCATTGCGTGGAGGGGTGTTTTCTCAACTAAAATTAGGATTTAGTGCGAGTGATAACACTAAAGAGCAACGTAAGGTATTAACAAATCGAGATGTAAACTCAGGTGTTTGGAGTGGTGGGACCAAGCTTAGAGAAGTTACTCGGGCAGATTTAACAAACAGTACCTATAAAGCCGATAATGCAAATAATAGTTATCTTATGGCTCTACTTGGTTATAGCGTAAATGATTTAAGCAACCCAACATCAACAACTTTAAATAAAGAGTTACGCCAAATCGGAGCAGTAATGCACTCATCTCCTTTATTAATTACGAATAAGGGTAAAATTGCATACGATAAAGATGTCAAGCGACTCGGTTCTGAGGGGCGTGAAGATTACATTTTATTTGGTACTTCACAAGGTGTTTTACATGTTATTAAAGCTGGAAAACAACGTTTAGAAAATGGCGATATTGTAGTTGGTGATAAAAATGGGTCGGGAAGTTCTGATGCAGGTGGTGATGAAGTATTTACATTCGTGCCAAATGAAATGATTGAAAAGCAAAAAAATGCTTTTCTAAAATATGATTCTACGAGTGGTGGTGTTAATAATCTTTATTATGGTATAGACGGGCCATGGACAGCTTATACAGAATATGTGGTTGATGATAATGGTTACTTGACAGTTGGTTCTGGAAAGGGAACACAAAAAGGCCGGCAGATGGTTTATGGTGGTTTGCGTATGGGCGGAAATAGTTACTATGCGTTAGATCTGCAAAATATGAGCGATCCTAAGCTGAAGTTCCATATAGACCCAGAAAATCAAAAAGTTTTTTTCAATAATACGTCTAAGCCGTTCACCCAACTTCAACATATGGGACAAAGTTGGTCTAAACCAGCAATTGGTTGGATTAATTGGAAGGACTCAACAGGAAAAACGACTCGTAAGCAAGTAATGTTTGTTGGTGGTGGTTATGATGCAAAAACTGGGACAACAGCATGTAATACTGGTACAGATACGACTTCCAAAAATGTAGGTTATGAATGCCCTAAATATGCACCGACAAGCTCTGCTCCAGCAAAAGGGGCTGGTGTTTATATGTTTGATGCACAAAATGGTGATTTATTATGGTGGTCAAGTGCGAGTGCTACAACTAGTACAGCAGTACCTTTAGCATCTAATGTATCAACAATGATTAATAGTGTTGTTAGTGAGATCCGAACTGTTGATCGCGACGGTGATGAACTCATTGATAATATTTACTTTGGAGATTTAGGTGGTCAATTATTTAGGGTTGATTTAGACAATAAAGCAACGGCTCTAGGCAATATTGTTAAAAAGCCTGTTAGATTACTGAATTTGAGTAAAACTGGTGGGATGAGTCCACGTTTTTATGATATGCCAGCATTTTCATTATATAGTGACCAAGGTGATGTTTTTGCGCTTATCAGTATTGGCTCTGGAAATAGAAGTAAGCCGTTGCAGGATTATGCCTCAGGTGCAGATTATGAAGCGGTTTATAATGTTTATGATAAAGATGTTGCTAATAAAAATCTGATGTCATTATCTGCATATAGTACACAAGATATTATAAGAACAAATCTTGTTGCGATTACGGATGAGGATCGTAAGGATGATACTACGCTTAAAGCACCTTATGCTTCGACAAAAGGTTGGTATTATGAATATAAAAACTGTTCTGGTTCAGACTCATGTAATAACTACAAATTTCAAAGTGAGAAGGTATTTGGCACCCCAATCGCAATGAATTACGTACTTTACGTAACTACTTTTGATGGTTCGCGTCCGGGTATTTCTGGAGATTGTGGTGCTGGTGTCAAAGGTGAAAGTTATCTTTCGCGTTTATGTTTGCCATATGGTCAGTGTGATAAAACAAAATTTGGTACTGAATGGTATGGTAAAGATGAAATAGGTGTAGGTATTCATACAGGCACAGTTGTCAGTGTTGATGATGGGTCTGGTAGTGGAACTGGCGGTGGAACGGGTGGGGAGTCTGGTGGAACTGGAGGTAGTGAAAACAATTATTGCTTAAGTACTGGGGCTCGAACTATTTATAATGGTATGGGTGGTAATCCAGGTGAAGCGAGTAGGATTTGTTTAATTCCTCAGCGTTGGTATGCCAAGTTACAATAGGTGGGCGGTATGTATAACAAAAATACTTTATTTGCTCAAAAAGGTTTTACTTTAATTGAGTTGATGGTTGTCGTTGTCATCATTGCAATACTTGCAGCTATTGCTATTCCTAGTTATCAAGCTTATGCAAGAAAATCTTTAGCATCGCAAGCACAACAAACGATGAAACAAATCGCTGTGGATTTGGAGAAGCATAAAACGCGTAATTTTAATTATTTAAATTTTAATGCTTCATCCAATTTGTTGGTTGTACCTAATGGTGCGACGGGCACTGATATTAAATATAATATTAGTGTTCGAGATGGAGCGAATACAGCAAATACTTTAAGTAATTCATCTTCTACCGGGCAAAGTTGGGCAATTATGGCTACATCAACTGATGAAAAAAATAATAGTTATGTAGTAACGAGTACCGGTATACAGTGTTTTAAGCAAGGGAAGACAATAGGTTTTGATTGTTCCGGAGCAGAGTCATGGTAAGAAAAAATGGCTTTACACTTGTTGAATTGATGATTGTTGTTGCGATAGTTGGAATTCTTGCAGCATTTGCATATCCCTCATATCTTCAATATGTGAAAAAAACTAAACGTACTGATATGCAAGCAAATATGTTGCAAGTCGCTGCACAAATTCAGCGCTTTAAAATTGCTAATTTTAAGGTAACAGGCGCAACTATGACTGATATTGGTATTAAGACTACATACCCGATACAGGGTAATCCTTTGTATATGTTAGAACTGCAATGGCTTGATGATAGTGGAGTTATTGATACATCCTCACCCTTAGGTTCAGAAAGGTGGTTATTAGTTGCTACACCAATTGCAACTTCAACTCAGCACCTTGATGGGCATATTGCACTAAACTATAAAGGTGAGCGGTGTTGGACTGTCGGTACAGATAATTCTAGTACTGCTTGTACTCCATCCGCCACCTCAAACTGGGACGGCAAGTAACCTCAAATTCAAAATTGTGGATAAACACTTTTTGATCTTTCATTCAGGGCAAATTTCACGTAAAATATTGCCCTCTATGAAAGGGGTTTGAAATGTATCGATGGTCGGTACAGGGATAATCCGTAAAAACTATAAGGTTCTATCATGGTTGTTATTCGTCTTGCACGCGGTGGTGCTAAAAAACGTCCGTTCTATCAAATCATTGTGACTGATAGCCGTAATGCACGTGACGGTCGTTTCATCGAACGTATCGGTTTCTTCAACCCTACAGCTCAAGGTAAAGCAGAAAAACTTCGTTTAGATGCTGACCGTTTTGCTCACTGGGTTTCACAAGGTGCTCAACCTTCAGAACGTGTTGCTTCTTTAGCTGCTGAAGCTAAGAAAGCTGCAGCTACTGCTTAATTAGTAGTAGGTTACCCATGACACCAACACAGAATGTTCCCGAAGATCGTATTCAGATTGGACAGCTACGTTCAGCATATGGATTAAATGGGTGGCTCTGGGTCTATTCCAATACAGAACCTATGAGCAATATTTTTGACTACCTCCCTTGGTACATTGAGACCAAAGCAGGTTGGCAAACAGTAGATGTAAAACGTTGGAAACCACATGGCAAAGGCTTGGTTGTTTCGCTAAAAGGTGTGAGTGATCGTACCGCGGCAGATAACTTGGTTGGCGCAAATATCTGGATCTCTAAATCGCAACTGCCTCAAGCAGGCGTGGATGAGTACTACTGGTCAGATTTGAAGGGCTTAACCGTGTTAGGTCTTGGAGAAGATGAGCAAGAAGTCAACCTCGGTCAAATCCACGAATTGTTTGAAACAGGTGCTAACGACGTGATGGTAGTTCGCGCTACTGCTGACAGCGTCGATAGCGAAGAGCGAATGATTCCATGGCATAAAGATGTGGTACAGCGTGTTGATCTCGAAGCTGGTCGTATCTACGTAAATTGGGGCGTAGATTATTAATCCTTTAAGGATTGACGCAGCAGGAAAATAGAGGAGTCTGCGATGTTTTTTGCAGTCATTACGCTTTTTCCTGAAATGTTTGAAGCGATTACAGCCTACGGTATTAGCGGGCGCGCAGCAAAACGTGACATTGTGCAAGTTCATTGTATCAATCCACGCGACTTTGCTGAGGGCAACTACAAAAGAGTGGATGAGCGTCCATTTGGTGGTGGTCCAGGTATGGTGATGATGGCTGAGCCATTAGCGAAAGCAATTCATCGTGCTAAAGAGCTTGCCAAGCAAGCGGGTGCTGTTCATGTCCCTGTGGTGTATATGTCGCCGCAAGGAAAGACCTTAAATGAACCTGCGGTACAAGATTTCGTCAAATATGATGGATTGATTGTATTGTGTGGTCGTTATGAAGGTGTAGATGAGCGTTTGATCCAACAATATGTTGATCAGGAATGGTCAATAGGCGATTACGTTTTATCTGGTGGTGAACTCCCTGCGATGGTTTTATTGGATAGTGTGATTCGGAGACTTCCGGGTGCAATGTCTGATGAGCAATCACATGTGCAAGACTCATTTGTGGATGGTCTTTTAGATTGCCCACAATATACCAAGCCAGACCATTTTGAAGGTTTAGATGTTCCTGAAGTATTAAAATCGGGACATCATGCCAATATTGAGAAATGGCGGTTTTTGCAGCGATATCAACGCACTTTAGAACGCCGACCTGAGTTGGTTGAAAAAGTTGAATTGACCAAGCAGCAAAAGAAATGGCTAAAAGATTCCAAGGTTTAAATTTTTTAAATCTTATATTAGGCTCTTTATGCATTGAAGCGGTCAAGCATAAAGGGAAAGTCAATCGGGTCTATGCGCTTTAGCCTCTAGTCCCAGCGATGATTAGACCTCTTCTAACTCGCATAATCGGAGATACCCCATGAGCGGTAAACATCCTTTAGTACAAGCTGTTGAAAATGCACAGTTGAAACAAGACATCCCTGCTTTTGCTCCTGGTGACACAGTAGTTGTTCAAGTTAAAGTAAAAGAAGGTGAGCGTGAACGTCTTCAGGCATTTGAAGGTGTTGTAATTGCTAAGAAAAACCGTGGTTTGAACTCTGCGTTCACAGTACGTAAAATTTCTAGCGGTTTCGGTGTTGAGCGTGTATTCCAAACTCACTCACCAATCGTTGCTGGTATCGAAGTGAAACGTCGTGGTGACGTTCGTCGTGCTAAACTTTACTACCTACGTGAATTGTCTGGTAAAGCTGCACGTATTCGTGAAAAATTACCAGCTCGTAAAGCAAAATAATTTGTTTTACAACGCTGTAAAAAAATGCGCCTTTTGGCGCATTTTTTTATGCATGAAAGAAAGTTATAACCCTTGAAGTTTCAAACGATTGGCATGTTGACGGTAGACTGAAACAGGGTCTGGTGCAAATAGTCCCTTCAAGCCCAATACTTGATTGACTTCATCGAAATGGTTCCATTTGTAATTATCACGGACGGTTTTACCCAATTTACTGCTGCATTGGCTCACTAAGCCGTCGTTCGGTTGTCCGCTAAATGCAATTGGCCCCATTGCGGTAAAGATCGTATCCGGATCAAGTAAGTTGGTGGTATTGGAAATACCTGTCCATGAATAGAAGCTAATGCCGTTGGCTACACTCGGGCCATCAGCACATTTGGTTGCAGGCATACCGAGTGGAAATTTTGCGTTAAAGGCTTTCACACCCGGTTGAGACATACTGTAGATCGAAGCTTTAAAATTTGAAGGCAGATTGGACTGCTGGGCGAAGTTAATCACTGGGGTCATTAATGCATCCATGACAGTCGCTAATACGCCATTTAAAATCGGCACGCTCTGTACTAAATCCGCGACAGGTGAACCGTCATTGGTTCCTGCGACTGTACTGACAGAGGCAACCAAATCAGGTCTTACGCCAGCAATATATCGAGCCGTAGGGCCACCATGTGAGTGACCAATTAAATTCACTTTAGGTTTGCCAGTAATCGCAACCACTTGTTCAACTTGGTCTAACAGTTGTTCACCGCGAACTTCAATGGACTCCAACGGGGAGATTTGAGTAGCAAAGGCCGTTGCCTTATGGCTCGCCAAATCGGGAAGAACTTGGTACCAATAATCTAGACCAAAAACGGCACCGCCTAAGCGATTAAAACCAAACATCCCATGTACAAATACTAGGGGATATTTGGTTTCAGCATAATTGTCGATGACTTTTTTAGTGGTCGCTTGCTGTATACCTAATGCAGCATGCGTTTGGGTCACTGCCATACTTGCAAGGAGCGTGGCGCAGAGCAATTTTCCTTTCATTTTTCATTCCTTTCTTTTTGTTTTGGTATTCAAACTGTCATTCAGTTCAGTTTGGAAATAGACAAGCTCGTCTATTTGACAATTTTTATTGTCATTAAGGATTATAAGAAAAGGAAAGTAAAATGTGCGAACTAATCGACGGAATGAAGATGATTTTGTAAATTGATTAATGAAAATACCATTAAACCCTGAATTTACAGGGTTTAATGTGTAGCTTGGCTAAATTATAAACCTTGAGATTTTAGCCGGTTTGCATGTTGACGATAGACATCGACAGGATCTGGTGCAAATAGCGCTTTGAGACCAAGCACTTGGTTGACTTCATCTAAATGGTTCCAGTTGTAGTTATCACGAATGGTTTTACCAAACTTGGCACTACAGCGTGATACGAGGCCATCATTGTCTTTTCCGCCATCGATCAGCAATGCAGTCACTTTTAGGGCTGAGTCTAAATCTAAAATATTGGTGATTTGGCCCACACCTGTAAATGAATAGTTATAAATGCCTTTTTCCACGCTATTGCCATCAGCACAATTGGATTTAGGCAAGCCCAGAGGGAATGCGGCATTGTACTTTGCAGAACCCGCTAGCGTTAAACTTGAACCACCTGCCAATGCATCATGAGGGTAAGTCTTTGGATCTAGACCTTGCGCCCAAACGATGGCTTTAGAGACAAAATTCACAGCTCCAACCAAGGGTGCTTCCACAGCGGTGCCTTCAGCTTTTAAAATTAAGTCTGCAACAGGGGAGCCTTGATGAGGTCCTGCAACACTGGTTAATGACGCCACCACATCAGGGCGAACACCGGCAACATAACGAATCGTCGGTCCACCATGACTATGTCCAATTAAATTCACTTTATCTGCACCAGTGAGTGCCCGGATTTCAAGGACTTGTTGTAAAAGTTGTTCACCACGTACTTCGGTAGAGTTAAACGGCGATACGCGCGTTGCCCAGACATTGGCACCATTGCGGGCAAGATCAGGCAGGATTTGATACCAATAGTCGAGTCCAAATGAGTCCGTACCAACGGTAATGAAACCACCCATACCATGGTTAAATACGATTGGATATTTGGTCTTTGCATAGCTAGAACTAGCTTTGGCGGTGACTTGGGTTGCTTGCGATGCAGATACATTACCGATGAATGTAGCTGCAATTAAACCTGCTAAAAATGGTCCGTATTTCATGAGCGATCCTCAATGTATTATTGTTTTATGACAATATTTATTGTCACTTCTAATAAAGCAATAAAGATCACCTGTTGCAAATTGAAAAAGATTAACTGTGACGCTAAATGTAACAAAATAAAAGAGCACAATTTATCAGATCGATAAAAGCAAATAAGAGGGCCGAAGCCCCCTTATTGAATTGAATAGTCAACGGAAAGAATTAAAGTCCTTGCAGTTTTAAACGGTTAGCATGTTGACGGTACAGCGCCACAGGATCTTGTGCAAATAGACCCGTTAAGCCGAACATCATATTGGCTAAATCGGTATGGTTAAGTTTGTAGCTGTCATTAATGACTTTACCGATATACGCACTACAACGTGCAACCATACCGTCATTGTCTTTATTGCCATAAGACAATGGCCCGAGTTGCATCAGGATCGTATCGATATCAAGGATATTCGTGGTTTGCGCAACACCCGTCCATGAATAGTATTGGATGCCTTTGCTGTCGACTTGCTTTAAGTTCTTACTGCAATTTTCTGAAGAAGCCAAAACACCGTCCGCTACAGCAGATTTTGCAACGGTACTGTTAAATGTAGCAGAACCTTTTTGTGATAATGATTTCATTGAAGCATCGAAATCAATTTCAAGCTCAGGTTTTGCCTGACCCAAAGCAATCAGTGGGCCGACAATATAATCACCTAAAATATTGAAGGCAGTACGAGAAAGTGAGTTACCTTGAATATCATCCGCTACTTTAGAGCCGTGATAGGTCCCTGCAACACCTGTAATAGACGCAATGTACTGTGGTTTTGTTTGAGCCACATACAATACAGTTGGACCACCATGAGAGTGACCGATTAAGTTAAGTTTTGGCTTCCCTGTAATAGCCAAAACATCTTCAACTTGTGCAATTAACTGCTCGCCACGATGTGCTGTGGTATTTGCAGGAGATAATTGCGCCGCGAATACGGTTGAGCCATTTCGTGCCATATCGGGCAAGATTTGGTACCAATAATCCAGTCCAATGGTGTCGGTGCCGATACGTGACCAACCGAGCCAACCATGCACCATTAAAATTGGATATTTGGTTTTTGCGTAGTCAGATTTTGCTGTTTCCTTCACCTGGAGGACGCTAGGCGCAGCTTGAGTGCTTGCCGATATACTCATCGCTAAGCCTGCAACTGCAGCTACAGAGGCCATCTTGGCCGTGTTTACTAAAGATCGCATAAATGTTCCTTGATCTGATGTTGTTTTTATTACTTTTTAATAATGAAAATACTCTCTGTTTTTAAGCAACATCTTTGTGATTGGCTAGGCCATATCTTTGATTTTAGAGAGTTTGAATAGACAAAGATGCCTTGTCATTTTTTCATGCTCGGTTTGAAATTCCATGTCATTTTAGGACATGGGTGGCATTCAGATGACATGTAGATTTATATACATCTGTCTTTTATTTTGATCGTTTATTTTAGTTGTTATTATTGAATAACTTATTGAATTAATTTATTTAATGCTTACAAATAAAAACATTGTAAACAAAAAAGGACGTCCAAAGACGTCCTGTTCAGTGCTGAAAGGGAACCAACTTTTGAGGTTACAGTCCCTGTAATTTTAAACGATTGGCATGTTGACGATAGAGCGCAACTGGGTCAGGTGAAAATAGGCTGCGTAGACCAAAGACCATATTCACTTCATCTAAGTGGTTGTGATTGTAGTCGTCACGGATTACTTGTCCGATGTGGGTGCTACAGCGTCCAACCAAACCGTCATTGTCACGATTTCCATAGGCCAAAGGGGCAAGTTGACTAATCACTGTATCCAATACATCTAATACATTCGTGGTTTGCGCTGTACCTGTCCATGAGTAGTAATACACGCCATTGTCGACTTTGGCACCCGACTGATTGCAGTTCGCCGCTAGTGCTGCGGTTGGAAATTTTGCATTAAATTCAGCAGAACCTTTTTCACTGATCGCGGTAAGTGATGCATCAACACTGTTTGGTAGACTCGAGTTGCCTTCAGCCCAAGTAATAATCGGTGCTAAGAGTTGATCGCCAAGGACCCCAAACACTGAATTAATGGTTTTATTCGCTTGGATCTTATCTGCGACTAGAGAGCCCCGATAAGTGCCTGCAACACCAGTCACCGAAGCCACATATTCGGGTTTGATTGCTGCAATATAGCGAGTCGTCGGCCCACCATGTGAATGACCAATGAGGTTCACTTTAGGTTGCCCGGTCAGGGCAAGGACGTCTTCGACTTGAGAGAGCAATTGCTCACCCCGGACTTCTGTCGACTCTAGCGGAGAAACTTGTGCAGCAAAGGTATTGGCACCGTTGCGGGCTAAATCCGGCAAAATTTGATAAAAATAATCCATGCCAAAGCTGTCAAAACCAATGCGGGTAAACCCGAACATGCCATGGGTAAACACAATCGGATATTTGGTCTTGGCATAGCTGGCCGAGCTGTTGGCGGTGACATGTTGGAGTCCCGCCGCAGCTTGGGATTGTGTGCTAGCGATCGCTGCTGAAGCAGCCATGATTGCGCATAAAAGAGCTTGTGGTTTTTTCATCATTTCATCCTGAAATTGAAGTTATTTTTAAATTGTTATTTGCACTTATTCTGCAAAAGGTAATTTTCCACCTTGATCATGTACAGATTCAAAGGTACTGACGCGGAGCTGATCTTCCTTGGATTTAAAATGTTGATTACGGAGCTGCTGTACTGCTTGTTGTTTAGCGCTGTCACTCATATTGCTTTTCACAATACTGTCACGCTCTGTGAGATATTGATTCACGCTTGATTTCCAAGAGCTGCGCTGGGTGTCTAAATTTTCAAGGCGCTGAGTGGCTTCTGGACCAACTAAATTTAACCGCATTTGATGGATTTCTTCGCTTGATCCACCACGGGCTTTAATGTCCGCTGTGAGTTTGCGTAAATCTTCAAGTTTATTGATTTGTTCCAGATTTTCTTTCCAGTCTTCTGGGAGTTCATCAAATAGGGCTTTTAGTTTTTTGGCTTTTTCTGATTCAGACAGTTTTTTGTCATTCACCACTTCCATGCGTTTTAGGGTGTATTCGTGATAGGTATTTTCCTTGCCAAATAGACCTTCAATTTCATAATCAGAAAAGAACTGTTTTCTTAAATTCTGAGTACTGCTATAGATCGAGCGATAATATTGTGGTGATTCTTTGTCGTCACTTGGTGGCTGTAAATTACCTAATTGTTCACGATATTTCATATAGCGATCCCACAAATCATAAATTTGGGACAGCGCCGGTTCTTTATGACCTTGTGCAATGTAGGCTTTAAAATCCTTTTTGATTTGATCAATCGATTTTTCACCATATTGAGTGATGAAATATTCAAAACAATTCCGTGTTTGTTCGTTCACGATCAGGCGGTTTGAACCATCCATACTGATTTGACAGTTAACTTCCGTGTCTTGTTGACTTGGACTGAGCAGTGAAGAACCGCTTGTGGCTTGTGCTGTAGCGCTTTCGCCCTGAGTTAAAGGCGTATTTTGTTGTTGAATCGATTGATCTGAAGGATCATTTTGTGATGCTTTTGGCGCCAGCCAAAATATAAATGCAGCAACAGCGATAACGACCAAGGCAATGATGAGCCAAAGTTTATTTTTTTGCATATCCCAATGCACCTTTATTCCGTTTTTAATTGTTTTAGAGTTCTAAATGCGAACTCAATATGACATAAAACGCAGATAAAAACATAGAAGAGTTGTAAACGTTAGAGGTGGGTTGTTACCATTGCGCTGTTCCTGTATTAGCCAAATGTTGACATGAAAAAAGCCTCTCCTAAGATCCAACGTCGTCCTGTACATGGTGTATTTCTTTTGAATAAGCCATTAGGTATTAGCTCGAATGCAGCCTTACAGAAGGTTCGTTGGCTGTTTCGTGCGCAAAAAGCAGGGCATACCGGTGCGCTTGATCCGTTGGCTTCAGGTTTATTGCCGATTTGTTTGGGTGAAGCGACTAAGTTTTCACATTTCTTGCTCGACTCGACCAAGCGTTATCAAACCACGGTCTTTTTAGGACACAGCACCACGACGGGTGATGTGGAAGGTGAGGTGCTGATGGAACAAGCCGTACCTGTTTTGACCGAGGCATCTATTCAGCAGGTGTTGGCACAGTTCGTGGGAGATATTCAACAAATTCCACCGATGTATTCTGCGCTGAAAAAAGAAGGTCGCCCGCTGTACGAGTTGGCGCGTAAAGGCATAGAAATTGAGCGTGAAGCACGTCCAATTTCGATTTATGCCATCGAGTTATTATCATTTAGTGAGAATAGTATTACACTCGACATCACCTGTTCCAAAGGCACATATATTCGTGTTTTAGGCGAAGATATTGCCAAAGCATTGGGTACTTTTGGGCATTTGACCTATCTACACCGTACGCAAACGGGGCATTTTGACCTCAATCCAACTTACACCATTGAATATTTGGAAAGCTTGACCGAAGCGGAACGTGAAGCATTATTGCTGCCAGTATATTCACCTGTCGATCATTTCTGCAAAGTGCAAGCGCCAGAAGGGCGCGCTGAATATTTCAGTCGTGGCATGGAAAGTAATATTGAACATGAGGCAGAAGCACAGGTCTTGGTATTTGAAGGTGAGCGTTGTTTAGGGCTGGCTGAAATTACAGACCGTAAACGTTTGGTGCCTAAGCGTGTGTTAAATCTAGAGTAGCTGATACAGCATTGAAGACTTCTTATGGATATTGAAATTATTTTAAGCCTCTTATTTTTTGCATTTTTTGCCGGTGCAATTGATGCAGCAGTGGGGGGTGGAGGATTAATTCAAATTCCAGCCATTATGAATGCCATGCCGCACTTATCTCCGGCGACGGTGTTTGGCACCAATAAGTTGTCTTCAATTTTTGGTACAGCGTCGGCGTCCTATTCCTTTTTACGCCAAGTCAAACTCCGTTGGAAATTACTTGCGGTCATTGCAAGCTGTGCATTTATTGCTTCTTTTGTGGGAGCAGCCTGTGTATCAATGATTCCTAAAGAAGTTTTACGTCCTTTTGTTTTGGTCATGTTGATCGTGATTGCGATCTATACCTTTGCTAAAAAACAATTTGGTCAGGTGCATGTACGCCAAGAACTGACCCCTAAAATTCTCGGTCTTGCCGCTCTGGGTAGTCTGGTGATTGGTTTTTATGACGGCATCTTTGGGCCTGGGACGGGCAGTTTCTTTATCTTCTTTTTTATTCGTTATCTACAAGCAGACTTTTTACATGCCTCTGCTTTGTCTAAAGTGGCTAACTTAACCACCAATTTAGCTGCACTGAGTTTTTTTGCGCCCACAGGCCATGTGTTATTTGCTATAGGCTTAATGATGGCTGTGGCGAATATATTAGGCTCGATCGTTGGTGTACGTGCAGCGATTAAATACGGCAGTGGATTTATTCGAATTCTATTTTTGATTTTGGTGAGTATTTTGATTGTACGGTTAGGGTATCAAACCTTTACGGGACAAGCTTAAAACAAATCTTAACAGAGCTGCGCTGTATTCTGATGCGGATATGTTTAGTATAAAAATGAAGCACTTTATTTTGCTGAATGAAAGAAATACTCAGCTATCGCTAAGCATCAGAGGGCATCATCAGAATGAATATTTTTGAAGCTTTACGTCAAAGTCATGAACAACAAAGAGCGCTTGCGGAACAATTAGTACAAACTTCTGGCGATAGTCCAGAACGTCGCGATCTGTTTGAACGACTTAAAAATGAATTATTTGCGCATGCTGTCGGAGAAGACCGATATTTTTATATTCCTTTAATGATGACCGACTCGGGGCTGAATATTACCCGTCATGCCTTAGCAGAACATCATGAAATGGATGAACTCTTAGAGCAGTTGACTGAGACTGAATTTAGCAATCCAGGCTGGCTGGCCATTGCCAAAAAACTTTCAGAAACTGTGCATCATCATTTACAGGAAGAGGAACACGGTTTCTTTCAACAAGCCGGTAAAATATTGGATGATAAGCAAAAAGAAGCTTTGGCTAAACAATACTTATCCGAGTATAAAAAATATAAAAAAGCAGATAAAGACAGTCTGACTGGTTAAGTCCTTATAGAAGCTAGACTTTTACGAACCTTGTATTTAAAAGCCTTGTATTTAAAAGCTTAGATGTAGGAGCGCTTAGACCAGGTATTGAAAAATGGCGGCAATCCCGCCATTTTTATTTAACTATTTGGCCTTTAAATATTTAGCTAGCTGTTTCCACTTTAGAGGAACGCATCGTCACCCCGACTGAGGCGAGCATAATGCACACCAGTGCGATCCATTGCCACATGCCGATACGTTCTCCCAATAAAACCATACCCGTAATAGCTGCCAAAGCAGGTGAGATACTTGACAATGTGCCATAACTCAGCTTACTTAGAATCTTCAATGCTTTGAGGTCTAGGGCATAAGGAATCGCTGTAGCTAAAATGGCAATCAACAAGGCTTTAGGCCAATATTGTGTATCCAATAAAGCTGCAGCGTTGTTATAGAGGCCGATAGGTAATAGGGTCAATGCTGATAAACTGATGGCAATGGTCAGTGCATGCATGCCAATATTTTGGTGTACCACTTTTTGCCCGAAATAAATATAAAAGGCCCAACAGAGTCCGGCAGCCAATGCACACGCCGCACCAATCAGTGAGAAATTGCCGCTTTGAGCTTGACCCCAAGGCACCATCAATGCAATCCCTAAGATCGCCAAAAAAACCCAGATATAGTCGCTACGATTTTTAATCGACAGCAGTGCCAAACCAAGTGGGCCAATAAACTCCAGTCCAACGGCAATCCCTTGAGGGAGTTTGCCCAGTGACATATAGAACAAGACATTCATCAGGCACAGGGCTGCGCTATAGCAGAGTAAATCACGCCATTTTAAAAATGACAGCCGTTTTAAAATGTGCCAAGAGCGGAACATCAAACAAATAATAATCGAGGCAAAACATAGCCTTAAAATGGTCACGCTCAGAGGGTCTAGTACCAAAAACAGTTGTTTGGCAAATGAAGCACTGATCTGATAGGAAATCATGGAGAGCACCATGAAAACAACAGCGAGAAGTTGTGAATTTGGCATGTGGCACACAGTTGTTGGGCGGTGTTTGAGCCCTATTTTTGAATCAGTACAGTATAGCGGTTAATGCTGACAGTTGAGTGAATTTTAACATTTGATCAAATCATGATGGATTTTGAATTTAAAATTCTAAGGTTCGGCGGATGTAAGAGCAGGACTGAGCACGTCATGATTCAATTTGAATTCAAAAAATTGAGTCTGAGATTCATGTAGTTCATCCATAGTCAGTGGGAACATATTTTGAATTTAAATGGCTTTGGCTTTTTGCGTGGTATAGGTACACCCAATGGAGGCACAGATGATGACAGCAAGGGCTAACCACTGGGTCCAAAGTAATTGTTCATTTAAGAAAACAAAACCAGAGAGTGCTGCAATTGCAGGTTCTAGGCTCATAAGCGTTCCGAAACTGAGCGCCGTTAAATTGCGGAGTGCAATCATTTCTAAGCTAAAAGGGATGGCACTGGCCAAGGTGGCTAAAGCAAGAAAATAGAGGAGACTCATCGGTTCAAAGGCATGCGCAGGAATCCCTACAAATAATGCAATCGGCATAAGCATACACATGCCGACAAACATACCTAAACAAACTGTATGGTTGCCTGAAACGCCAGAGGGTTTCTGACCTGCCACGATATAGAGTGCCCAGCAGGCACCTGCACCAAGGGCGAGGGCAATGCCAACGGGATCAAGTCGTTGTGCAGCTTGGTCAAAAGGAAAAAGTAGGATAAGGCCTAAAATAGCCAGTCCGACCCAAATAAAGTCAAATTTTCGGCGTGCAGCAAATAGTGCGACACTGAGCGGACCAATAAATTCAAAAGAGACGGCAATGCCGAGCGGGAGTCGATCAATCGACAAGTAAAATAATACATTCATCCCTGCTAAGGCACAGCCATAGCTCAGAATAGACGACCATTTCACTTGTTTAAAATTGATCTGCCAAACTTTAAAAATAATCGCCAAAATCAAAGCGCCCAGCATTAAACGCATGGCCGAGACGGTCAGTATGGGAAATTGACCGAAAAGATATTTGGCAAATGAACCGCTGCTTTGCATGCTGATCATGGCAATAAGCAAGATCAGCGGTGCTTGGACAGCCGGTGCAATTTTAAAATTTGGCATAAACTAAATTTGTTTCGATGACTCGAAGAGCGGGAGAGTGGCACTAGCCAGATTTTAAAAGTTTATAACAATAAAAAAACCACAGCCCGAAGGCTGTGGCTTCAGTGTCTAAGGTGATTAGAACAATACGCGAACTCGGATCGTACCTTCAACTTCGTGAAGTGTATCCAAAGCTTCTTTAGAAGCAGTTGCGTCAACGTCCATCACTAAGTAACCAACATCACCTTTGGTCATTAAAGACTGACCAGAGATGTTGATACCGTGTTCAGCAAACAAGTTGTTGATTTTTGAAAGAACGCCCGGCACGTTTTTGTGGATGTGAAGTAAACGGTGTTTACCTTCAGTCAACGGTAACGCGATTTCTGGGAAGTTCACTGCAGATAAAGTCATACCTTTATCAGAGTAAGCAACGAATTTTTCAGCTACTTCTAGACCGATGTTCGCTTGTGCTTCCATTGTTGAACCACCCACGTGAGGAGTCAAAATCACGTTGTCTAAGCCACGAAGTGGAGAAACGAATTCTTCACCGTTTGCTTTAGGTTCTTTCGGGAATACGTCTACAGCTGCACCAGCAATATGACCAGATTTGATTGCATCAGCAAGATCTTCAATGATGACACATGTACCACGTGCAGCATTGAGGAAGATTGCGCCTTCTTTCATTTGAGCAAATTGGTCTTTGCCGAAGAAGTTGCGAGTTGATGGAACGTCTGGAACGTGTAGAGATACGACGTCTGCATTGGCAAGAAGTTCACCCATAGAACCGACTTGACGTGCATTACCCATTGGAAGTTTAGTTACAGCATCGTAATAAATCACGTGCATACCCAAACCTTCAGCAAGTACAGAAAGTTGCGAGCCAATCGAACCGTAACCAACAATACCTAAAGTTTTACCACGAGTTTCAAATGAACCGACTGCAGACTTGTTCCAACCACCACGGTGAGTTGAAGCCGATTTTGCAGGAACACCACGAAGCAATAAAATCGCTTCAGCAAGAACTAGTTCAGCAACTGAACGAGTATTTGAGTATGGTGCGTTAAATACTGGAATACCGCGAATCATTGCAGCATTTAAGTTCACTTGGTTTGTACCGATACAGAAACAACCCACAGCAATCAGTTTGTTCGCCGCTTCAAAAACTTCTTCAGTTAATTGAGTACGTGAACGAATACCAATGAAGTGAGCATCTTTAACCGCTTCTTTCAACGCTTCACCCTCAAGCGCAGTTTTACGGTAGTCAATGTTGGTGTATCCAGCAGCATTTAGAGTGTCGATTGCGTTTTGGTGAACGCCTTCTAACAACAAGAAACGAATTTTATCTTTAGGTAAAGAAAGATGTTGGCTCATTACGGCTCCGCTACAAAGGCCAAATTTAGTGCGCATATAATAGCATAGGAAGTCGCCTGATATACATTTCCTTTATGACCGACGTCATGGCTATTTTGGCGAATGATGAGTCAATATTTTTTAGATTTGGTCTAATTAACTTGGTCATATTCCTCGTGACATTTTGAAATCACGTTTTTCTTTGGGTTTTGTCAAAAAAAGCCCAGTTATAGCTTATAATGGTGCCGCTCAAAATCATCATGACCAATTCCCTGACATTTTGATGCGCTCTGTTTCAGGCTTTTTCCCTTGAAATATGCGTTACCGCAGTTTTGACTGAATGAAGTCTGGACCTTTAAAAAACTTGTTTACTTCTTGCAAGGTCTGAAAACGATGAATGCTCCAGTCGCTTTAACCCCAGAGTTATTGACCCAATTGACCGCTATTGTTGGCGAAAGCCGAATTAAAACCGATGCGGATAGTCTCCAAAATTGGGGTCGTGACCATACTAAGCACTTCGATCCAAACCCGTCGGTCGTCGTTTTCCCTTCAAGCACAGAACAAGTTCAACAGATTGTAAAACTTGCCAACCAATTTAATGTAGCGATCACACCAAGTGGCGGTCGTACAGGTTTGTCTGCGGGTGCTGTGGCTGCCAACGGTGAAATCGTGGTAAGCATGGACAAGATGAACCAAATCTTGGAATTCTTCCCAGCTGACCGTATGGTTCGCGTACAAGCAGGTGTGGTGACTGAACAACTTCAGAACTATGCTGAAGAACAAGGCATGTACTATCCAGTTGATTTTGCATCTTCAGGTTCATCTCAAATTGGCGGCAACATTGGTACCAACGCAGGTGGTATTAAAGTCATCAAATACGGCATGACTCGTAACTGGGTGTTGGGCATGACTGTGGTTACAGGTAAAGGTGACATCCTGCGCTTGAACAAAGGCATGATCAAAAACGCGACTGGTTATGCGCTTCAACACTTATTTATTGGTGGTGAAGGTACACTAGGTTTAGTAACTGAAGCTGAAATCAAACTTGAACGCCAACCCCATGACTTACAAGTATTGGTTCTAGGTGTCCCTGATTTTGATGCGATTATGCCAGTTCTACATGCCTTCCAAAAGAAAATCGACCTGACTGCATTTGAGTTCTTTGGTGAACTTGCGATGCAAAAAGTATTGGACAATGGTCATGTTCAACGTCCATTTGAAACACCATGTCCATTCTATGTATTACTTGAGTTTGAAGCACCATTTGAACCGATCATGGATGCGGCAATGGAAATCTTTGAACATTGTATGGAACAAGGTTGGGTACTGGATGGCGTGATGAGCCAAAGCTTAGACCAAGTACACAGCTTATGGCGTTTACGTGAAGACATTTCAGAGTCAATCGCACCGTTCACTCCATACAAAAATGACATCTCTGTTCTGATTACACATGTGCCTGCATTTATTAAAGAAATTGATGCAATTGTGGAAGCGAACTACCCAGACTTTGAAATTTGCTGGTTCGGTCATATTGGTGACGGTAACTTGCACTTAAATATTTTGAAACCTGCGGATTTAAGTAAAGATGAATTCTTTGCAAAATGCCAAGTGGTAAACAAATACGTATTTGAAACTGTGAAAAAATATGACGGTTCAATTTCAGCAGAACATGGCGTGGGTATGACTAAAAAGCCTTACCTCGATTACACACGTTCAGCAGAAGAAATCGAATATATGAAAGCATTGAAAAAAGTATTCGATCCAAATGCAATTATGAACCCAGGTAAATTGTTCGATCTTTAATTTTAAAGACGTAATAGAACGCATCTTCGGATGCGTTTTTTTATGGTTATAGCATGCCTTTTTAGCCGCACATGGATGAAAGATAGCCCGTTGATTTTGTGGAATGGACTACTTCTTTTACATTGCTTAAATAGTGTTTTGGACAAATGTTCGGCATCATAGGACTGAATAATAAATTTGAGTTGCTTCTATGTATCGTTTAATTGCTGTGTCTGCATTGTGTGTGGGGATGTTGGCGGGTTGTGCGACAACGCAGAAAATTGTGTCGAAAGTCGGTTCTTCTGCTACACCACTCGATCAGGTATTAAAAGAACGTCCTGATTTGCGTAAAGAGCTGTCGACTGTGGAAATTCGTCAGTACTTTAACCGTGTTGAGTCGCCAAATGCGGGGCAGGTGAAAGTGACGGAAACGGGTTTGATGGATGATTCGGTGAAATCGGTTCGTACTATTTATAGTTTTAGATTGGTGGATGGTGACTGGCAGCGTGTAAATACGCAAAAGGAATATCAGTGCCAACGTGGTAAAAATACTAAGACTTTCCAATCGACGAAATGTCCTTAATAAATCTTTGATTTATGGTTGAAATTTAGACAAGAATACCTCATAAAAGCGTATCGATTGATGCGCTTTTATATATTGGGGGGATGAATGGAGATTTTTGAGTTAAATGAAAAATTAGAAAAAATATTTACTGGGTTAATACATCTATATGCATTTGAAGATAAATTGAAAGAGGATGGGAGTACTTGGAGTTTATACAAAAAATTTGAAAATGTAGATAATGAGTGGGAGAAGTTTTATCACATAAATAATGTACATTTATTAGATGAATGGATAGATATCGTTAGTGAAATTGAATATGACTACGGTAAGAAAAATTATGAAAAAAATCTGAAAAGTTTAGAAACTTGTGCTTCAAAAATTATTGAAGAACTACAATTAACTGATAATTCAAAAATTACATTTGAAGATAAAAAACAAGCTAAACACTTAAGAGATCATTTAACTGAGTGGAAAAAATTTAGGTATTTAAAATCAGCAGTTAAAGATTTAACGAACAATACATCGGAACTAAAAAATCAAATAAGCCTTATAAATGAAAGTGTCGATAAGTTTTCTAAGTTGGAAGATAATGTAGTTAAATTAAATGAAGAAAGTCATAATTTGATTGAGGATTTAAGAAATAAGAATAAATTTCTGAGTCAAGCATCAGATGAGAATAGTAACTTTGAAATTAAAAAGCTTTATATTGATATATATGATACGGAAATTAAAATTGCGAATGATTATAGGAAATGGGCATTAAGTATTTTTGCTGTAATTTCATTATTACTTATATGGAAATTTTTTAATTTTAGTTTGAGCTTTAATGGTTTAGGTGTGACTTTATCTATTCCATCCAAAAAAATAGGGTGGGAGTCAGCCTTAAATATTTTACTGTTAATTGGTTTATCAACCCCAGCATGGTACCTTGCAAGAGAGTCTTCCTTGCATCGAAAAGTAGCCTATAAAGCACAAATGTTAGGGACAGAATTGGCATCTTTTCCACTTTATGTACGGGAGTTTAAAGATGAAGATCGCTTAGAACTTCGTAAGCAATTAGCTGACCGTTTTTTTGGACAAGAACTTTTTAATGACTCAAAAAGTACATCAAGTTCAGATAATTCACTCGATCAAATTAAATTGCTGACTGAAGCAAATAAAGTTCTAGCAGAAGCTCTGAAAACAAAAAAAGCAGTTGAGTAAAATCATCCTAAAACTGTGATACTGAAAATCATTTAGCCTATCGAATCAGCAACATTGATAGGCTAAGATCAAAAGATCCTAAATAAACCTAAAATAATATGAAAACCCTCGCTTTTATTCACGTCAATGATTCAGGCTCACCTGTCGGTGACTTTGCTCCAGTGACTTCAGTTTTTTCCCATTATGAATTGGGAAATACTGTTTCACCTTTTTTATTGCTCGACCATTTAGGGCCTGGAGTACTGAAAGCAACCAAACTGAAAAAAGGCGTGCTGAAACATCCACATCGAGGGTTTGAAACCGTCACATTAGTGTTTAAAGGTGAACTTGAACATCATGATACGACTGGCGGCGGTGGTGTCATTGGTGAGGGCGATGTGCAGTGGATGACTGCGGCTTCTGGCATTCAACACGAAGAAGTTTTTAGCCAAGCCTTTGCACAGCGGGGCGGAGCATTTGAAATCTTGCAACTTTGGGTCAATCTGCCTGCCAAAGATAAAATGAATCCTGCACGCTATCAGAGCTTAGCCAAAGCCAGTATTCCTGTAGTGGATTTAGCAGATAATGCAGGTTATGTACGGATCATTGCAGGGCATTATTTAACAGCCCACGGCCCCGCAGAAACACATACACCTATGCAAGTATTTGATGTCTTTGTCAGAGCCAATCAAAGCATCACCCTGCCTGCACAAGGAGGGGATACCACGCTGGTATATTTACGCTCGGGCAAACTGAAATTTACTGAAATTGATGAACAGTTAAATGCACAGCATATGGCAGTCATGTCGAGCCAAGGAGAAAATGTCGAATTAACGGCTGTCGAAGATAGCCACATGTTGTATTTATCGGCACAGCCTTTAAATGAACCCATCTATGGGCGAGGCTATTTTGTGATGAATCATTTTGCTGAAGTCATGCAAGCCTATGAGGACCTAAAACAAGGTCGCTTTATCCAAAAAGCAGACAATGAAAAACCATAAAAGTGGCTAAGTAAAAAGACCAATACAACGCCAGCAAACACTGTTAAAATAGTCGGACTCAAACCGACAGATCGGTTCGTTGAAGTTCATTTTATCTCTATCTAGCGTCTTGTGAATACGACGCACATATGGCGGATACGCCGCAAATTCATTTTTAAAATTAATATTACAGTGCTCGTCATTGGGCTGAAGTGTCTCTCCCTATTTGTCATTTCAAGCTCGACAGCACACATTTGATATGTAGATAACAATGCAAAACGTACAAACCACAAAATTAAGTCGTGCCACCTTAATGTTTCCCTTGGCACTGGTTTTATTTGAATTTTCTGTCTATATCGGAAACGACTTAGTCCAACCCGCCATGCTTGCGATTACTCAAGAGTTTGGTGTGAGTAGTGCTTGGGCACCCTCGTCGATGTCATTTTACTTATTGGGAGGTGCTTGTGTCGCTGCAATATTAGGACCTTTGTCAGATCGATTAGGCCGTAAAAAAGTCTTGTTGGGTGGTGTGGCATTCTTTAGCTTATGCTGTCTAGCGATATTGCTCACGCATAATATCGAAAGCTTTTTAACATTGCGTTTTTTACAAGGTTTTGGTTTATCGGTCATTTCTGCTGTGGGCTATGCCGCCGTTCAGGAAACTTTTGAAGAGCGTGATGCCATCAAAGTCATGGCGATCATGGCGAATATTTCACTACTAGCGCCACTGATCGGTCCCGTCCTCGGTGCCTTTATGATTGATCACGTGTCATGGCATTGGGGCTTTATTGGAATCGCATTTCTATCTTTTCTGAGTTGGTTTGGTTTAAAGGCCAAGATGCCGACTCAGCACATCAGTATTCCAAAGCAACCGGTGGGTTATATTATCGATGACTTTAAACAGGTGTTAAAAAACAAACGCTTTTTGGCGTTGACACTGGGTCTACCGATGGTGGCAATGCCACTGATGCTGTGGATTGCGCTATCTCCAGTCATATTGGTAGAGCAGCTAGGACTGAGTAGCATGCAATATGGCATGGCACAGTTTCCTGTTTTGGGCGGTCTGATCCTCGGTAATATTGTCCTGATTAAAATCATCGACAAACTGCCTCTAGGTCAGTCTGTGATGATCGGGCTACCGCTGATGTTACTCGGGACGAGCCTCGTGGTGATTGGGACGATGACTGAAAGTTATTTTCTGACCTTTCTCATTCTTGGTATGAGTTTGGTCAGTTTTGGTGAAGGGATTAGCTTTTCGGTGCTC
This sequence comes from Acinetobacter amyesii, assembly GCF_002018365.1. Classification (GTDB taxonomy): domain Bacteria; phylum Pseudomonadota; class Gammaproteobacteria; order Pseudomonadales; family Moraxellaceae; genus Acinetobacter; species Acinetobacter amyesii. The sequence goes on along the minus strand of NZ_MVKX01000002.1, from coordinate 114,212 downwards.
TATCGATTTGCCTTAATGTCATCTGAAATGTCGAAGGGCACAGTGGCTGCGGCAGTGTCTGTAATCATGATGCTGACGTTCTTTGCCGTGATCGAAATCGTGCGCGTGCTGTATGAAAACTTTGGCCTTTGGGCCTATAGTTTGGCAGGATTTACCCTCATTATCTTGTGGTTCAGCCTACCACGCTTAGTGGTGCGAGATATTATGCGACAACGTAAATTGACGGGTGAATTTTAAATTCGAGTTCATGCCATCATAGAAAAAGCCCAATGCTGCGTAGAACAACATTGGGCTTTTTTATTTGCTGGATACCGTCTTAATTTGATGTTGCCGGTTGTTCTGCATTTTTTAATTTGCGATCGAAAATGAACGGGCCAAAAGGCAAAATCGATGCAATTAAGCCCATTAGAAATACGCTGAGCGACCATTTTTGTTTTTCACAGACCACAAATAGCACCACCAAGAAGGCAATAAACAAGACGCCATGTCCCATACCGACGTATTTGACCAATATTGGATTATCCATCAGGTATTTCATTGGCATAGCAATGAACAACAATAATAAAAAGGAGATGCCTTCGAGTAGGCCCACAAAGCGTAAGGTCTTGATATTCATGCGAAGTCTAAATTCAAAGTGATTTCAGCCTTGAGTGTACCTGAAAGCACAGCAGGAACGAAGCGTTCCTGTTGAAATAATTGATCTGCATATTGAATCTAAGTAAATGTTTTTAAAGTTAATTCTGAGTCGTCTGCTCGGATTAATTTTCTAGATCCGCTAAGGCATCCTCAATCGAACCCTGATCAAATTCATAGTTACAGCCGAATAAAATCATCGGGCTTTTTCCGGTCATTTCAGACAGGCTTAGTTTGTGATTGATCGCATGTAGATCATCGGTTTCGGCTTACGTACGTAGGATTTTTTCACCACGGAAAAACGGCATATTGGCAAACATCGGATGCTGCTCAATACCATATTTTTGGGCAAGTTTTTTCACATCGGCTTGGCGATAGATTGCGAATACGGCATTGGAAGACAAGCCAATTTCTTGGGTCGGCATGCCAAAAAACTCTACAGCCTGCTTATTTTTATAGATATAAATAAACGGCTGATGTGGGTCATCATGGCGTTTCCAACCCAATTGCCCCAGAGCCTTTTCATAGTCGAGTAAAGTGTCATGATAAGTGTCGTAATCGGCCTGACATTCCAAAATACGCTTCAAATTTTGTGCTGTCGGTGCTGCAAATACAGAAGACGCAGCTAAAAAAGAGGTCGCCACAATCGTGGGTAATATGAGGCGTCTAAAACCTAAACTAAGCATTTTCATTATGAGTCTCAAGTGATTCTATTTTATTTCCGCCTGAATCAGCTGTGTTCTGAGCTGAATCAGTTCGGCTAATGTTTCTAATAATAAACTGATCTGCTTGAGCACCAGTTGTAGGTGATTAGAGCGCATTTCTTCAGTGCTGAGTGTTTGAATTTCGAAAAGTTTTTGCTGAATTTTCTCAGGGTTGAGCGGTTTTTGTTGAATTAAGACCTCGTCTAAGGTGCTTTGACACCATTGCAGCAGTTCAAGGACTTGTTGGTCTTGTACCTGTTCACGATGGCTCCCCAGTGCCGAAATATAACTGAGCTGACTATGGCTATAGACCAAATAGCGAAAAGCATGTTGAATCAAAGTTTGGTCGGGTTCAGGCTCGGTACTTAAACTAGAAATCATGCTCGACAGTTCAGTTTGAGCATTATGGGCTGAACGACGGGCACGCCGATAATCAATGCTATTGGTTTTCCCATGGAGATATTGCTCAACCACGGCATCAAAATAATGCAGGGTCGCAGCAGAGCTTTTTTGAATGGTCTTGGAAATATTGCGAAAGTCCCAATCTGGCCAGATCACATTCACCGCGAACCATGCAATAAAACAGCCGAGTAGGGTATCAACGATACGCGGTAAAATAACCGCATAACCTGCGCCTTTTAAATTAAAAATCAGCAAGACCATTAAGGTTGCCATGAGGGTCGCCATGGCATATTTTTTGGCACTCAGATAGAAAAAGCACACGCCAAAAATAATCGTCAGTAGCAATTGGCCTTCGACACTCGGCACAAAATACAAAATAGGAATGCCAAGTAAGACCCCTAATATGGTTCCCAAAGTCCGCATCTTTAAACGACTTTTGGTCGCAAAATAGCGCATCTGACAGACAAATAAACTGGTCAATAATATCCAATAGCCATTTTTGGCAAAGGGCAGTAGTGAAATGGCATAGCCCATGGCAAAGACAAAAGCGATGCGAACGGCATGGCGAAATAAGGCAGACTCGGGACTCAAATGCTGTTTCAGTTTGAGCCATAAATCATGCCAGCCGTGAATATCGTCATCAAGTAAATTGAGGTTATCAATATGCTGCTGATAAGCCTGTTGCTGTGAATGATCTAAATCCTGCACATGCGAAAAGCGTTCTTGTACACTGTCCAAATTACTCAAGATCAGCTGTAGGTTTTTCACTTCTATATTTTGCGGATTATTCGCCATCCACTCCTGTAAAGAGGCATGCAAATGTGCCAGTGCTTGCGCAGTAATCGGATCAGGCTGATAGGGCTGCCGATGCAAAATACAGTACGCCAACTGTTGGCAAGCCTGCGCTTGTAATCGAATATTTTTTTGAAAACGGAAAATTAAATCGGTACGGCTAAAATTTTGATGAATTTGTTCATAGTGTAAATAATTCGCACTGGCCTGTTCGTGAATATCTTGTGCCAAGAAGTATAAATTCAGCCAGTAGATAGTGTTTTTATTTGCTCTTGAGGCTTTTAAACGGGTGAGTAAAGAAGCTTTGGTCGTGTTTAAACTCGGGATGACATCACTGTTTTTGAGTGATAATTCATACAGTAAATGTTCCACATTGTTGACATTATCTGGGTCAAATAAGCGTGCTTTTGCATTCAGTACTTCGGCGATTTGTAAAAAACAACGCGAAAGATTGTCCTGTACAGGTAGGGTAGGTTTAATCAGGTAAAAGAGAATTGAGGTGAAGCCATACCATAAGGCCCCTAGAACAAAGCAGCTGGGTTGAAAATACCAGATGTCATATTCACCCAAGCCAAACATGGTGTAAATCGACAGTAAAATCGTGCCAAAAGAAATCGTGGCATAGCGTTGCCCCAAAGCTCCTAATAAAATAAATCCTGCACTAGACAGTGAAAGATAGAAGATAAACAGCAGCTTATAGGGATAGAGAAAATCTAAAATACTACTGACACTAAAGAAGAGCACGCAGACATAGAGCAAATTACGCAGTCGGATGCTGAGTCGGTCATCAAAGTCGGTGAGCGCGGTAGCAATCACACCTAAGGTGACGGGAACAATAAAACTATGAAAACCGAGAAAATATAATCCGAGCGTGGTGCCACTCAAAACAATACAAATTTGCAGGCAATACATAATGATTGCACTGGATTGAAACTGTTGAAACCAAGAGAGTCGCGTGTTCACAGAGTTCTGTAGTATTCGAATGATTTTGTAAATTAGACTGAGCTTTTTTCTGTGAACTGTCAATTTTTATTCAATAGAAAAGCGGACTTAAAGTCCGCTTGTTCAAATCTATATGCAAGGTTGATTATTGAATCACACCACAGGCAATACGTTCACCGCCACCGCCTAGAGGTTTAGGGTCGTCAGAGTAATTATCACCACCAGCATGGACCATGATGGCTAAGCCTTGTACATCCGCCAATTTCAAACGCGGTGCAATTAAATTCACTTTTGCTGTGCCGTCCGTTTGAACTTGAAGGATCGGTAAGTCACCCATGTGACCGGTTAACGGTGTACCGTGGTGAGGTGCAGCTTTAGGGTTAAAGTGACCACCCGCAGCGAGTGCAGCACCCGCTTTTCCATCTTTTTCAGCTGGGGCACAAGAGCCTTTTTCATGAATATGGAAACCGTGTGGACCCGGAGGAAGCTGGGTTAAATTGGTATGAATAACCAAGCCAGCAGGGCTATCAACCATGTTAATTTGACCGATGCTTTGACCAATACCTTGGGCAGTCACGGCATTGACCGTCACGGTTTTTGCATTCAGACCTGTTGAAGTCGAGGTACTCGCACAGCCTGTAAACATCAGGGCACTGACCGCAGCAAGCGCACCGAATTTAAATAGTGAAGACATGTTTGGCATCCTGTCTGTTTTTTATGGAATTTCAACCATTGAAACAGATGCAGATACAGGATGACAGATAATTTAAGTATTTGATTGTAATATTTGTTTAATGAATTCAAGCCTGAATTAGGGTTGTTCAGGCTTGTCATCCATATTGTCTAAGTCATGTGCCAATGTTGCTTTGGGCATCATGACGGGTTCAATTTGGGTTTCATGCAACCATTCACGCCAAATGGCTAACAATACTGCCAAGATCACTGGACCGATAAATAAGCCGACAAGACCGAAACTGGCGATTCCACCCAAAACACCAAACATGATTAATAAGAATGGAATCTGCGTTGCCCCTGAAATCACTAAAGGACGAATCACGTTATCGGCCGTACTCACGATACAAACACCCCAAGCCATGACGCCAATGGCTTCAATGGTTTGACCTTGTGAAAATAACCACAACGACACAGCGGTATATGAAATCGGTGGGCCAAAAGGAATCAGTGCCAACATGAAGGTAATGATGGTTAATAACATCGGGTTAGGCACATCGGCGACAAAATAGCTGAGACCGGCAAGTAAAGCTTGGGCAATGGCGGTGAGACCGATGCCATACACGACGGCACGTGTAGTATCCGAAATAGTGGCAAGATAATGATGAATACGTGGCCCGATCACCATTTCGAGGGCTTTACTGACCTGACTTAAAATGGTTTGACCATCACGATAGAAGAAAAATAAAGACATCACGGCAAAACACAGCTTAAAGATATTTTTACTGACTTCGCCGACCAGAACTTTACCGTAGTTCAAATGCCCCTGAATCCAAATTTGTACCGATTGAATAATACTGTTTGGATCATTGTTCAGTTCATGCAGGGTACGACTGACTTCTTTACCAATAAACGGCAGTTGGCGAATAAAATCAGGCACATTGACATGACCAGAGAAAACTTGCTTTTGTAATTCAAAATACAAGTTACGGCCTTCATGTTGTAACAAGAAGATTGCAAAAATCACTGGCAGACCTACCACGAGCACCACCAGTAAGATCATCAGCGCCGCACTTAGATTTGCACGATTGCCACAAAAACGATGCACCGATTGATACAGTGGCCAAGTCATATAAGCAATAATCGCTGCCCAAACAACGGGCACAATAAAGTATTTGAGTACGCTAAAGCTCAAAAAAATCAGGATAAAAAATAATCCGAACAATAAGACTTTTTGTAATGTAGGTGCGAACGTTGGCAATGCGTGCTCTGATTTTTTCATCATGTTGTGTTCAATCTTAACCGAAAAAAAAGCTCCCGAAAACGAGAGCTTGTTAACTTATGGTGAATATCTTTCAGGCTAGATCCTTGCAAGATTGGCCTTTATATCAGCAAAATGTGGAATGATGGGTTAAAACCACTCGGCTTCGTCTTCAATAATGGCATTGAGCACAGGTTGCCATTGTTGTTGCATACCGAGGTACAATTTTTGTGTTTTATCAAAAACGGAAAGACCTTGCATGGCAAGTTGACCATAAGCGGTACGTTCAGAAATCCAAGCAACGGGCTGTTGTTCAACTTTATTGAAAAAATCTTGAATTTCTTTGGAATGAGCAGAATTGGGTTTGACACGATTGGCTAGCAATAGGATTTGGACTTTACCTTTACGAATCCGTTTAATTTCTTGCAAATGCTTTAAAAAACGACGGGTCGAGTCGATGTCGAAGAAAGACGGTTGTAGCGGGGTAATGATGGCATGGGCTTCACTCACCAACTGATCTGCATGTTCACCCGATAATGCACCCGGTGCATCGATAATCAGATATTCAATCCCTTTCGGCACATCACCAATCGATTTTTCATGACGCCAATCTAGGCTCTGAATTGGGGCGGCATTCTCTGGACGCTGTTTGAGCCATTGACGTGCAGACTTTTGATTGTCAGCATCTGCCAAGGCCACTTTATAACCTTTTTGCGCAAGTGCAGAGGCTAAACTGATTGCTGTGATGGTTTTGCCACAACCACCTTTTTGATTGGCAATTAATATCGTTTTCATCGACCTAAATAGATTTTATTCTGCTCATCCCTAGCATATCATTGTTTAATGCGGGGAATATGACAAAGAACCAAAGTCTAAGTTTTTTCTATAGGTTTTGCTGTAATATATTAAAAAGATTAGGAATTTTAAATGTCTGTCTGGATGGCCATGCTCATTGGCGCGTGTATTGGGATTGTACTGACCACCTTAATTTTAAGTGGCAGTCGCAATGGAAGGATTAAGGCAGAATACGAGCAATATATTGCAGAACTAGAATTGGAACATCAGCAGGCATTGACCCATGCACAAAAACGCAGTGTAAATACCAGTCGTGCTGTTTTAAAAGGCAAAATGGCCGAACAAATGGCGCCGATCATGCCGGAATTTCAATATTTACCTAGCGATGCAAAGTTTCTCGGTGACCCGATCGATTATGTGGTTTTTGATGGCTATACCGACTTTCGTGATGGCGATGGACTCGCTGAAGACATTGAAGTGGTGCTGATTGATATTAAAAGTGGTGGGGCACGTTTGACCAAAGGGCAACAAGCGATTGCTCAAGCCATTGCCGAAGGGCGAGTGCGTTTTGAAACCATCCGAATTGATTTTGAGCATATTTAAGCTCGCGTGACTCAGCCTCAGAACCGTCGAAAAGTAATAAGGACAGAATATCCACATGGAAAAACTCTTAGCGACTGCAGCCGTTTTTGCGCTCATGCTGTGGATATGGTCTGAATATTTTCGTGCCATTCCACATTTAGAGCAGACAGGTGTGCTGAAAAATTTTCAGGTCACACCGACTCAGGCATTTTCCGGTGAATATGTGCTGTTGGATAAACGCTACTACAGTGCGAGTAGTCGTACATTACATCCGGCAGCACCGACTGTGGTGGGTGGCTTTCAAGACTTGGCCTATGTCAGCAATATTGATCTGCTACTGAGTTCAGGCGCAAATGATATCCAGTCTTTAAAATACCATCTTGAATGGTCTCAGCAGAACCGCTGTTTTAGCGTGCAAGCGAAAGACGTGCCCTCGATACAAATTGAACAGCTCAAGTCTGAATTGCAAAATGTTAGTGTGATTGCTCAATCCGAAGACGTCGCAAATTGTATTCGGCGTTTAAAATCAGGGGATCGTGTGGAGATTTTGGGTGAATGGGTGGATGTGCATTCCATCAAAACTGGGAAGTCGTATAACACCTATAATGTTTTGAATAAAAAGCCCTGTCATATCCTAAAAATTAATGCCATTCGACTAATCAAAGACTAGGTACTTTTAACTAGATTTGATTGTGCTTAAACATGGCCTTGGACGCTTTAACTCAACTTCCGTGCGCGGGCGAGCAACATGCGTTGTCCAATTTTTGGAATGCCTTCAGCATCAAAATACTGCGTTTCAAAACATTCAAACTGGGCATCTTCAAGCAACTTTTGCATATGACGATCCAGATGACAGCCATCCGCGACTTTCTTTTGAATGGGCGTCAGTAGGTGTTGTAACTGCTTAATTTTCCGATTTTCATTGTGTTGTACATGCTCAACCAAATGAAATGTCCCGGTTGGTTTCAGGACGCGGTAGATTTCTTCAAGCGCAGTTTCAATATCGGCAATGCTGCATAAGGTCCATGTACTCACAACATGATCTAGACTTTCATCTGCAAAGGGTAATTTTTCAGCACCGGCTAAAATATGCTGTACCTCAAAGGGCGCTGCATGTACACGTTTAGCAGCTAAATGAAAAATATCAGGATTGGGTTCTAGGGCAAAAACCGTATCGACATTTTGATAAAACGCTAAATTCAAACCTGTACCAAAGCCAATTTCGAGCACCTCACCAGACACGGCTAAAAGGAGTTCGCGTCTTTTATCCATCAGGCTTGGCACCTGCATGACTTGATTTAAAAGATGCGGAAAAATGTGTAGTTGATAAAATTTATAAATCATAGCGGGTATTGTTGTTGGCTTTTTTTAAAGTGTAATTCATGTCTTTTTAATTTTAAATCATGTGGTAGGGCGTGGATATGGACCAATTGACTGAATAACAGCATTTTGTTACCAAGTTCATAAGGTTTATGCAGACTGTGTGCGTAATATAGAGTTACAACTAGTGAAAACGACATTCATCAGGCTCAACCTACGGGATTTTAAGCTCATGTTCAGGTTGGGGCATTATGAATAGATGAAGTCGGCTCAATTGCAGAATGAAAATTGAGTAATGTGAAGTATTACAGGGTAAGAGGATAACGCGATGATCAAGCGAATTGCATTAAGTACTGTGCTTGCAGGCTTTTTATTGAATGTCGGTGTCCAAGCGTCTTCAGATTATAATATTGCCAAAGGCTTAGCACCTGCTGCCAAAGGCCAGTCGATTTCTACCTTGAAAGAATTTAAAGGTGATTTCCGAATTTTAGGTTCAAAAACCTATCAAACAGATGAACAAGCAAAATTTTCTCCGATCGATTATGCGGTCAGTTGGGGCTTATTTGCAGAGCCAGAAATTGCTCGTACGATTTCAGTCAATCAATATGACCGTTTCTTAAATTGGAAAATGGATCGTGTTCCTGTACCGCAAAAGCAAGCCATGATGATGGTGTCGAATATGCACATCATTCCTGCAAATCCGCAAATTGCGAAGCAAATTACTCAAGTGAAACGTGGCGATCTTGTGCGTTTAAAAGGGGATTTGGTTGAGGTGAAAGACAAAGATTTGGTTTGGACTTCATCTTTGACCCCAACAGACACGGGTGATGGGGCTTGTGAAGTTTTTCGTGTGAGTTCCATTCAGTGGATTGAAAAAGTTAAAGGCTAAACTTCGATTGCATCGAGATCGTATTTGAAATCGGTGCACATTAGATTCAAGGTAAAATAATTTGATGATGAAAATGACGATAAAGAAAAAGTTTATTTTGAGTCTAATGATGGCGAGTGGTTTGGCACTTGGTGGATGTACCAGTATGAGTTCAACTGTAGATGGGAAAACCCATGTATTTACTGAACAGCAAAGTTGTCCGACCTTGCTTGAGATGGATCGTGGACAGACTTTGGAAGTACTGTTAAACGAAAATCCAAGTACTGGGTATGTATGGTCTTTGGCTGAGCAACCGAAACTTTTTAAAGTTGAAGAAGTGTTTCAGTCAGCTCAACAACAAGCTGCTGCAGATGCGACACTAGGGCTAGGCGCAGGCGGTCAAAAAACTTATCGTTTTACTGCAACAACTGCAGGTGAGGAATTACTACATTTGAAGCATGCACGAGCTTGGGAAAAAACCGCGATGGCTGAATGGACTTGTAGAGTTCGAGTGTCCTGATGTGAACCGATGATGAACGATAAAAAAGCCAGTATTTGTACTGGCTTTTTTATTGCAGACGAACTGATTTAGAACGTCTGCCTAGGCATTATTTCGCGCTGAGCGCTTGACCATCAAATTGAATACCTTCCCAACCATTTTGCATAAATTGGCGAATGTTTTGGTGGTCAGTTGCGTCTGGTGTTGCCAATACAGCAGCATAATGTTCAGCAAAAAGACTTAATGTTTCAGCTTGATTTAGACCATTCAATTGGGCAAAAGAAAATACTTTGGCACTGCCTTGGTTTTCAGTTGCTGCATTGGCTTGTTTGCCATTGGTAAAAGCGGTTGCTGTATGGTTATAACGCGCTTCAATAAATGCAATCACATCTGAAAATTTCGCAGTCCCTGCTTGAAGTTGATCTAATAATTCCTGAGCCATAATGTCCTCTTTCAATAAAAAATACCGCAAAGTGTTGCAGACTATAGCAAGCTTTGGCCCAAACATTTAACACTATTTGCGTAAATTAAATGCGTGTATATTGAAGGGCGACCTTAGGCAGACTGTTGCCTAAACTGTAGATACCAATGATGTTGAAGTAGGACAACTATGAACTGGCTTTTGGTCGCATGTGGCGGCGCAATTGGGGCAACACTTCGCTATGCAGCAGGACTGTTATTGGCCAAGCCAACCGTGCTCTTTCCGTGGGCTACATGGTGGGTGAATATTTTAGGTTGCTTTTGTGCAGGTGTGTTCTTTGCATTTAGCCAAAAATATCCCGTTCTACAAAATGAAGCACGCTTATTGCTTATGGTTGGAATCTTAGGTGGCTTTACCACATTTTCCAGTTTCGGCTTAGAAACCTTTCAACTGCTTAGACAAGGGCAAAGTGGGCTGGCATTTAGTTATGCCATTTCCAGTGTGGTGATTGGTGTCATCGTATTGGGGCTGGGATATTACTTATTTCAGTCGATTTTAAAAATAGATGTTTAAAACAACGCTTGAAATCCACAAAATTTCAGACATAAAAAAAGAAGTTCAGGCTGGAGGAGGGGAACCCTGAACTTCTTCAATGCTTTAATTTTAAAAGCAAAAACTTAATCGAAACTGAACTTATTGTGAGCGTTTGAAACGTGCAAAGCGTTTATTAAAGTTCGCAATACGTCCTTCATTATTTACTTGACGTTGTTCACCTGTATAAAAAGGATGTGATGCACTTGAGATATCGAGCGTCACATATGGATAAGTTTTGCCTTCAAACTCTTTGGTTTGATTGGTGCTTAAAGTACTGCCAATCACAAAAAAGGCATTGGCATTGGTGTCATGAAAGAGCACTTCACGGTATTCGGGATGGATATTGGCACGCATTCTTCTGTTCCTTAAATTTATTGATTAAAGAAATGTTATAACATAACAATTAAAAATGCAAATATTGCCCGAAATTCATCGGGCAATCAGCGCTTCATGTTTCCTTAAGCGCTAGGTGGGACCAACTCATCAAAAAGATCATTGAGATTGTCATTCACTTTCAAATGAATCAAATTCCAATAATGTCCTGAAACAGTCCGGTTCACCATCAAGGTATCCGGTGACGGTTTAAACACATCCCAGTATTTAAGAGATGGCTTAATTAATTCTACCCCATCATGGTGCGCTGAATTTTCAGCAAAGTCATATTGTGTGGTCAGCGGACGCATCAGTACTTCCAGCCATTGTTCATACAAGTCCGCAGGGAATTTACCGAGTTCATTGAGGGAATGTAGGGCATCGAGTTGCTGTTCCATCAGTGGAATATCGTGCTTGCGTGCAGCATTAATCAATTGCTTAAAGTGCGACACGATTTCAGGAGACAGGGTTTTCACACCACCGTAGTCATATACGATGACTGAACCATCTTCACGAAAGGCGAAGTTACCCGGATGCGGGTCACAGTGGAAACGTTTAAGGAAGAAAATTTCACGGCCAATGGCACGGAATAAGCGCCTTCCCAAGGCATTTCGTGTTTCTTGTGACCATGTGCTGGCAGTTTCTATACTGTCGCCAAGCTCTAGACTTAAAGTCAAAATATGACGTGAAGAATAATCTTTATAGACCTGTGGAATAATAATTTTGTCATCCAGCGCACTATGAAAAGCACGGGCCACATCTAAGTTTTGTGCTTCAATTTCATAGTTCAGTTCATTGTCTAAACTGTCCTGAATTTCACGAAATAGCTTGTCTTGTAACTTCCGATCAATTTTCAATACGCCCATCAGACGAAGTGCAAGGCGAACTTGTTTTAAGTCACTTTCACAGGCTTCTTCGACACCCGGATATTGCACTTTCACCACAACCTGCTGACCATTAGGTAACACGGCTTTATGCACCTGCCCAATGGATGCAGCGGCAAAAGGTTGTTCTTCAAAACTTTTAAAAATTTGCGCGAGGGGTTTGCCGAGTTCTTGTTCTACTTGGGCCTTAATTTCAGCAAAAGGCATGGCTGGCGCTTGGCGTTGTAATTTACTGATCGCTTTTGCGACTTCAGGTGGAAAAATGTCTTTGTACTGCGAGGCAATTTGTCCGACTTTCATCACCGCACCCTTCATTTCACCCAAAGTGTCTGCAATTTGCAGACCGATGTCCTGAAAAAGTTTACTGCGAGATGCATTTTTCTGTTCTTCATCGGCAGTGATATTGCGGATGGAATTGGAAACGGTTTTAGTAGCAATGCTTGCCGTCATACTGGCAAGTTTCATAAAGCGACGACCCGGTGTGCTAGCCGTTTTTGCCATGTGATGTTCCTCAAGATCATCATTTATTATCTATTACCGATCATAGGCGACAAAACACAAACTGCCTACTTTAAATTGTTAAGACTTTATTTCCATTGATAAAATGATGGGCAAAAATGTAAATACTGAAAATAATTCAGGCAAATTTAAGCCACGTGCTGAATGGTTTAAAATATCGCGTCGCTAGAAGAGAACTGAACGATGAAAGTGTATCGCTATTTAACCGGTAAAGATGATGTCAATTTCTGTGCCCGTGTGACTAAAGCTTTAAATGAAGGCTATGAATTGTATGGATCACCGACCATGAGTTTTAATGGGACAGATGTGATCGTTGGGCAGGCGATCGTGAAAGACGTAGAGGACGACAGCCAAGTGCCACAAGGTTTAAAAAATGCGATCGAGGCGCTTAATTAATTGGTTTTGCTGCTTCAGTTGCTTTACTGATGTTATGCCTGTAAAAGTATTTACGCATTTAAAAAAAGATTTTTAATTCTATTCGGCAGAGTCTTTCATCTAGGGATTGAATAAAGGGATTAGCCTTCAGCTGGAGGTACTTTTGTTTCGGCAAAAGTACCCAAAACCATTGTCATCCGCAAAACTCGTTCACTAGCGTCTAATTATTTAAAGTATTGCAAAAACATTTTTGTTTAGAGGTAGTCCTGTCTCAAACAATTGCGGATGACATTTCCGCGTATCGTTCTTTTATTTGAATCAAATTGTGCAACTGAAGTTACTGCGTAGCATTAGTTGCTTCAGTTTTTTCCAGTTCTAAATGTGGACCGAGATATTTACTGCATTGGTTATGGTGTAAATTTTCATTCAAGGTGATGAGGTTTTGCGTCACGATAAAATCCTGAGCATCCGCAGAGGCAAACTTTTGATTGGCCTTGATGAAGTCCTGATAGGTATACGCCATACCAGATTGCTGACAACTTAATTTTAAACGTGCGGTATATGAGTCTGCTTGTTGTTCATGATAAAAGCGAAAGGCTGTCCAAAGTGCTTGATTGATGTAATCAAATTCGGGTTGTGATTGGACTTTGATGGGTGCGTGATATAAAGGAAATTCATGTCGGTTGATTGTTTGTTCAGCCTGTAGTGACATGGAAAAGCCTAAGGTCAGACAGAGACTGATCGAGCGAAATACATGGGACATGTTTATTTTCCTCTTCTTCGTATTTTTATTTATGGCATTGCTATGCAAAGTGTTAATTTGCATTAATCTTCTACATAGCGTAGCCGTCTTTTTTAAGTAACTTTTTAGATGATTTTTTAGGGCTTATCCCGCATGTGCTAAACGTTTATTCATCATAAATAAACGAGTAAGTAGCAGTAAACATGCGACAGTCAGACCTACAATTAGGCCAATCCAAACGCCTGCAGCACCAGTCGTGGTGAAGCGTGCAAGATAGATCCCGACAGGGAAGGCAATGATCCAATACGCGATCATGGTGATCCACATCGGCCCTTTAGTGTCTTGCATGCCGCGTAAACACCCTGCGGCACTGACTTGCCATGCATCCATCAATTGATAGGCAATCGCGAACAAGACCAAATACACGGCAAGCTGAGTCACATCATAGTCATTGGTATAGAGTGACACAATTTCATTACGTAAAAGCCAAAGCAGCAGCATGGTAATCAGGGCAAATACCGTCCCTGTCAACATACCGACTTTCTGGACTTTTCGCATAGCCAACCAGTTCTTTTCCCCATAATAGGTACCGACCCGAATGGTCAGCGCAATCGCCAGTGACATTGGAATCATAAACAATTGCGAGGTAATCGAAATGGCGACTTGATGCGCTGCAATGGTAACTTCGCCTAAGGGACTCAACACAATAGCGGCTGTACTAAAAATACTGACTTCAAAGAAAATAGCTAAGCCAATCGGAAAGCCGAGTTTTAAAATACGTTTGATCCATTCACTGTTCATTTTTTCAAAAGCAGCGAAAGGTTGGGTTTTTTGATAGGCTGACCCTTTGAAAACGTACATTGCCAAAGCAAAGAACATTAACCATTGCAAAATCGCGGTGGCAAAACCACATCCAGCAGAACCCAATTCAGGGACTGGGCCTAAACCATACATAAAAATAAAGTTCAGTGGAATTAACACCAATAAAGCCAACAGACTCAGCACCGTAACTGGACGTGGATGCCCCAAGGCTTCTGAGTAGCCACGTAAAGCTGCGTACATGGTGACAGCAGGCATTCCTAAACTAATGGCGTGTAAGAATAAACTGGCCTTCGGCAGCAATGCTTCAGGGACACCCAATAACGGTAAAAGCAGCGGCATAGCTTGTAAGACTAATGCGGCAATGATCCCTAAAAATAATGCGACCCATAAGGACTGACGGGCAATGGTGGCAATTTTTTCAGGCGTGCGCGCACCATTGGCTTCGGCCACCAATGGGGTGGTGGCAATCATAATGCCGCTGAACAGCAGCATGACGGGTATCCACAAACCGACCCCGACCGCAATGGCTGCAAGGTCATTGGCGGACAGGTGTCCTGCCATGATGGTATCAATGAGACCAAATCCCGCTTGCGCAAACTGCGTAATCAATATTGGGATCATTAAATGAAACAGTTGTTTTAATTCATACTTGCTGCTTGTTACAGCCGTGACAGTAGACACAGAATGTACTCATTTCTTGTGAGGTGCTTAGGAATGAGGTCTTAGCGTTGGAAAGTGAGAAGCACACCAATAAAAATCACCACGCCACCCAATAAGCGTTGCCAGTTAATCGGGGTTTTTTCAGTGCCGAGCAAGCCAAAATGGTCAAATACCATCGACATTAAGATCTGTCCAAAAATAATCAGACCCGATAGGGATAAAAAACCCAGTTTCGGTGCGGTATAAATACTGATACTGATGGCATAAACGCCCAGACATCCCCCCAGCCATAAATACCAAGGTATTTGAGCAAAGCTTGAAAAGTCCGGTTTTTCGGCCGATTGAAAAAACACCATAAAGGCGAGGACTATTGTACCAACCAAAAAAGAAAAAAGGGCAGCTTGCAGCGGTGAATATAAATATTCACGCAATTGGCTGTTGATCGCTGTTTGAATGGTCATGGCGATGCCAATACCCATCGCGAGCGGCAGTAAGTACAATAAATGGCTGCTTATTTTCATCTTGTTATCAGCAAATTCTTTTTTAATATGATCAGTCTACTGTATTCGATCAGAGTTTTCATAAGCACTCTGATGCAGTCATGTTAAAATAAACCGCATTCTTCAACGCATTTTGAGCATTCTCCTTGGCTGAATTAAATCCTGCACTCGTTCCTTTGTCTTTATACATTCACATGCCGTGGTGTGTGCGTAAATGTCCTTACTGTGACTTTAATTCGCATGCGGTGCCGAATGGTGAATTGTCTCTTGACTTAGAACAAGAATATTTACAGGCGTTGGTTGAAGACTTTAAAACCCAAGTCGATTTTGCTCAGGGCCGCCTGATTCATAGTGTATTTATTGGTGGCGGTACACCATCTTTGATTTCTGCCCAAGGTTATCAATGGTTATTTACTCAGCTCAAAGCGTTGCTGCCATTTGAAGAGGGCTGTGAAATTACCTTGGAAGCCAATCCGGGCACGGTTGAGCATGACCCTTTTGCCGGTTATTTAGAGGCAGGGATTAATCGTTTATCCATTGGGGTGCAGAGTTTTAATACCGAGCAACTGAAAAAACTGGGTCGGATTCACTCGAATGACGATGCCATTTCTGCCATTCAGCATGCACGGGAAGCAGGTTTTGAACGGGTGAATGTCGACTTGATGCATGGCCTGCCTGAACAAACGATTGAGCAAGCGCTTTTGGATTTGAAATTGGCTGTGGAAAATGGCGCAACGCATGTGTCGTGGTATCAGTTGACGATTGAGCCGAATACGGTCTTTTTCCGCACCCAGCCGATTCTGCCTGTCGATGATGTGCTTGAAGAGATTCAAGCGCAGGGCGAAGCCTATTTAACAGCGCAAGGATTTATCAATTATGAAGTGTCGGCTTGGCGTAAAGAAAAGCCGTCGGCCCACAATTTAAATTACTGGCAGTTTGGCGATTATTTGGCGATTGGTGCAGGCGCACATGGCAAAGTGACCATGCCAGACGGGGTGTACCGTTTTCAAAAAACCCGATTGCCGAAAGATTATTTAGCCAAAGTCCCCGCCGAGCATCTTCAGTTTAAACGCATTGAAGCAGAGGACATGCCTTTTGAATTTATGATGAATGCTTTACGGCTAAATCATGGGGTAGATGCGCATCTCTATGCAGAGCGTACAGGCCTAAGTTTGGATGCTTTAGATGATCTATTGGCTTCGCTGCGTCAGCGTCAATTAATGGTGAATGATCCTGCGCGTTTGTCTTGTACAGAACAGGGGCACATCTTTTTAAATTCGGTGTTGGAAGAGTTTTTATAACATTCATTTGGCGCATCGCCTTAAAATTGCAATACAAAGCTTTAGCGTACTTTTTAGTGCGCTTAATTTTTTCGCTTAATTTTAATGTATTCAAATGTTTAAAAAATAATATCGGCTGTTTTTGTGTTAAAGATGGACTTTTTAAATTCAGTAATTGATAATAATTATCAATTGCAATAACTATAAAGGTTAAAAACATGACGCAGCACACTTTAGCGACAGAAGCGATTCGCGCATATTTCACTTTACAGTGCTGCTGGCTGAATAATGAAGAGGTTTATCTAGAAGAGGGATGTCAGCATTGCGGTTCGGCAGCAACGTATCTGATTTATTATACCAATGCCAAAATTCAAAAACTGCTGCTGGATTTCATTAACCAGCACCGCTGTATTCAAAGTAAACGTATCGACTGGAGCGATTTGCCGGATTTTGAGCAGCGCTATAATGGGTTTTTACACATACTCGAAAAAGAAGTGAACCGCTATGCATGTGAAAATCAGCAGCGGGCGAGTTTAAAACCATTTGAAAGCATTGCGTCTATTTTTGAAAACACAGCGGAAACCATGTGCTGAGATGCAGTGATTTTAACAAGCCTGTTTCATTCGATAAAAGACCGCAATTACGGTCTTTTATTTTATTAGTCTGATATAGGGTTAAAAGCTTGCTTGATGCGCTTTGCTTAATCAGGATGTTTAAACGACCAAACCATTAAGGCAAGTATGGCTGGCAGCAGGATGCCCAAACTCATTGGCAACGCACTGCTTGAACCGCCAACCGCCACACAGCTCGATACAATAAATGCAATACCGAATTGGAATACGCCAAATACCGCTGAACCTGCGCCAGCACGTTCCGCAGTAGCACCCATCGCCAGTGCGATGGCGTTAGAAGACAGTAGGCTGACAAAACCAATGGTAAACCAAAGCGGAATGGTGAATATCCAAATATTTTCTGAGCCAGATACGGCCGTTGTGATGCAGGCCATAACTACATAAACGGGCTGTCCAAGGCTTAAAATTTTTGCAGGGCGATATTGATCCAGTAATTTTTTATTCAGGCTGCCAAAAATAAACAGCGATAAAGCAATTGCGGCAAAGGCTAAGCCGTAATGAAGCGCATTTAAACCATATATGCCCTGAAAGACGCCGGATGAACCCGTGATAAAAGCAAACATACCGGCTTGTACAAAACTTGCAGTCAGGACTGGGATGATAAAGCGTCGTTGGCGGATGAGAAGCGATGCATTTTTCAATGCTTCCGGAAAAGGTTTTTGTGTTCTTTTTTCAGTGCTTAAAGTCTCGGGGATAAAGGCTTGTGAGAGTAGCAGGGCAATGACGCCAATCACAACCATGACGGTAAAAATGCTCCGCCAGCCCAATCCTGTATAAATTAAACTGCCCAAAGTCGGCGAGATAATCGGGCCAATGGTCATTAGCATGACCAAAACCGTCATATTTTTAGCCGCCTGTTGGCCTTCAAACAAATCTGTGACAATCGCGCGGCTGATGACCATGCCTGCGCAAGCGCCTAGGGCTTGTAAAAAACGTAAGGCATTAAAGGCGTAAATATCCTGAGTAAAAATTAAAGCAATAGACGTCAGAACAAAGACCAAGGTGCCAAAAAGTAAGGGGATTTTACGTCCATAGCCATCAATTAACGGCCCCATGATCAGCTGCCCAATGGCTAAGCCTAAAAAGAATATTGATAAGGACATTTCTGCGGCAGCGGCATGGGTATTTAAATCCGACGCAACTGCGCCCAATGCAGGCAGATACATATCTGTCGCCAAAGGCGGGAAAATAGACAGCAGCGCGAGCACTGCAATAATGAGTGTACTTTGGGATTTTGAGACCATCTTTCCGGCTGCCGTTTAAGACTGG
Source organism: Acinetobacter amyesii (assembly GCF_002018365.1). Lineage (GTDB taxonomy): Bacteria > Pseudomonadota > Gammaproteobacteria > Pseudomonadales > Moraxellaceae > Acinetobacter > Acinetobacter amyesii. The sequence goes on along the minus strand of NZ_MVKX01000002.1, from coordinate 95,672 downwards.
TAAGGAGGGCATTGCCATCGCGGCAAGGCTAAGTGAATGCACAGATTTTATCACAAATAAGAATTAATAAGATATATCTTAATAAGATCTTATTTGGAGATTGGTCACATCTATTAGCCTGAATACTATTGGCTGAATGGTCATTGGTAGAGAAAAAGGGCAATACTATTTGGTGCAGTTTTGGTTTTTATAGTCGGGTTTAAATTTAAAATTCTGCTGTGGATCGCTCGTGCATTAAGAATGCTGAAGCATAGATGTTTCCATCGTATTCACGCTGTTTATGAACTTTGACAATAAACTGAGCGCATAAAAAAGACCGCTGAGCAGCGGTCTTTTGATCTTAACGGTGTTTTGGCGGTAATTTATGATCAGGGCCTGCAGGATGTTTAACATCATGCTTGATTGGCGCTTTGTGCTTCATGGGTTGTTGATGCTTTACATTGTGCTTAACTGGCGCTTTGTGAGCAAATTGCGCTGCATGTGGAGCAGGTGCTTTATGCATTGGCGCATGCGGAGCTGCTTTCGGCGGTAAAGGCTTTTTATCCATTTTATGCACTTGATGAGATGGCGCTTTATGGTTGGTAGGTGCTGCCATAGCTGATGTTGTACCTACGGCTGCAATTGAGCCAATCATTAACATTGCGATCATTTTTTTCATGGGAGATTCCTCGTTCATTTATTCAATAACTGCATCTTAGGCCGTGCTTATGAATAATTTGTGGAGGAAGGTGCATAGCTTGTGTAATTGAAGCTAAATTAAATAAATATCTTATATAGCACTGAAAATTATGAATTAAATATTTTTAAAATCGTCAATTTGCATTCTTTTGAAGCAAAAAGAATGCTTAATGTGTTCATATTTTTACATTGCTTTTATCAAATGAAGAGATTTTGTAGATAAAAATGTTGGATGAATAAAAAAGAGCGCCGAAGCGCTCTTTGATCTAAATCTAAAACTTAGTAATCGAAACTGAAATGTTCAGCAGCCAAAGACGTCATAGTCTTCGATGGATTGACCATTGCTTCAGCATGACCTTGTGAACGTGGTAATAGACGTTCAAAGTAGAAGTCAGCCACTTTGATTTTTGCTTTATAGAACTCAGGAACTTCAGCGCCATTGCCTTCTGCTAATTTTTCAGAAGCAACCGCAGCTTGTTGTGCCCAGAAGTAAGCCATCATCACGTAACCAGAGAACATCAAGAAATCGACAGAAGCAGAAGACACGATGTCACGGTCTTTACGTGCTGCAAGCATGATACGAACAGTTAAAGCATTCCACTGTGCGCAAAGCTTTGTTAAGTCCCACGCAAAACGACGCATATATTTATTACGAGCATGTTGACCACAGAACTTCAAGATTTCAGCTGTGTAGTCACGGATCACTTTACCTTTAGATGTCAACAGAACTTTACGGCCAATCAAGTCTAGTGCTTGAACGCCAGTTGTACCTTCGTAAAGGGTAGAGATACGTGAGTCACGAACGATTTGTTCCATGCCCCATTCTTTAATATAACCATGACCGCCGTATACTTGCATACCGTGGTTGGCAGCTTCATAACCCAATTCAGTCAAGAAACCTTTAAGAATCGGGGTGTAGAAACCTAAGTGATCGTCATGTGCTTCAAATGCTGCTGTATCACCGCGGGTTAAAGCATCAGTCATTTTGTCCGCAATTTGAGCCGCATAGTAAATCATTGAACGGCCGCCTTCAGCGATCGCTTTTTGAGTTAAAAGCATACGACGAACATCTGCATGGTGAATAATCGCATCAGCTACTTTTTCAGGATCTTTTTTACCTGAAAGTGCGCGCATAGACATACGTTCTTTGGCATATGGAAGAGCGCCTTGGAATGCCAATTCAGCATGTGCAATGCCTTGGATCGCTGTACCAATACGCGCAGTGTTCATAAAGGTGAACATTGCGTGTAGGCCTTTGTGTTTTTCACCGATCAAGTAACCAATCGCATTGTCAAAGTTCAACACAGCTGTTGCTGAAGCACGGATCCCCATTTTGTGTTCAATCGAACCACAAGTTACAGGGTTGCGTTCGCCCACTGAACCGTCTGCATTCACCAGGAATTTTGGAACGATGAACAATGAAATGCCTTTGGTGCCCGCAGGTGCATCTGGAAGACGAGCAAGTACGATATGTACGATGTTGTCGGTTAAATCATGCTCACCCGCAGAGATAAAGATTTTTGTACCTGAAATCGCATAACTACCGTCAGCTTGAGGTTCTGCTTTTGATTTTACCTGACCTAAGTCGGTACCACATTGTGGTTCAGTTAAGCACATGGTGCCTGACCAAGTTCCTGCAACGAGGTTCGGTAAATATTGGTTTTTCTGTTCTTCTGAACCAAATTGAAGAATGGTGTTGATACAACCCACGCTGAGGCCTGGATACATTTGGAATGACCAGTTCGCTGTACCCATCATTTCAGATTTGATTAGGTTCAACGACTGTGGCAAGTTTTGACCGCCAAATTCTTCAGGGAAAGACAGACCTTGCCAGCCACCCTGTACAAATTGGTCATAGGCTTCTTTAAAGCCTTTTGGTGTTTTCACATCGCCATTTTCAAAATGACAGCCTTCTTCATCACCCGTTTGGTTCAAAGGCGAAAGGATGTTTTCACAAAAATCCGCTGCACCTTCTAAAATCATGTCGACAGTGTCTGCATCAGCAGCTTCACCATTAGACAAAGTTTTGTAATGTGCTGGGTAATCGAGTACTTCATTCATTAAGAAACGAATATCGTGTAAAGGCGCTTTATATGCAGGCATAGTCTTAATCCTAATATCTAAATTTTTTTGGATTATCTGTATTGATGATTTGATTATTCATAATTTCATCTAAAAAACATTGATGAATACGCCCTTAAAAAATGTCAGAAAGGCGAATTGTAATATTTAACCAACATGTGAAAAATAAACTTCTGATAGACTTGATGTTGATCTTTTGATCATTTTTTTCTTTTAATAAATCATAAAGAACTTAGGTCTTTCGTACAATTATGCGATTAAAATATATAACACTTTGTTTACTGGGTTTGAGTATTACTGGGTGTGCTCAACATGTCATTAAAACCAATTCAACGGATCAGTCTCTCGGGCAACAAGCCACTCAAGGCTTAAACGCAATGTTTGAAAATGCCAGTTATGACATGAAAGGGCAATTTTCAATTCAGACCGATATTCAGTTCGATGAAAAAAAGCCTGAAACCAAGTCAAAACCTGCGATAAGCACACAGCCAGAGCTGGATCCTAAACTTAAAAAACAACTTGATCAGTTGATTAAAACCCAAAATATTCCATTTAGCCAAAAAGAAAAGAAACAGCTCTATCAAGCCATTGCCAATGAATCGATCCCACCATCAGCGCGCTATAGCGATGAAGAGGATGGCGTTTCTCCGCAATCCCAAATTGCACAATCACTGCTGAATGTGTTGAATGATTTACAGTTTAGCTATAGCGGTTCAGTACATTTTAGAGAAAAACTTGCTGCCTTAACCTTGCAATTGAGTTATCAAAAACCGACCTTGCAGGTGAATGCACAGTTGCCGATGATCATTGATTTTAATCAACATAAATTTTATACCAACTACTTTGCGTTCATGCCATTTATGGTGAATCGCGAAAGCCAAAGCAGCTTGGCTTATGTGGATTTTTCAAAACATAAAGAGGCGATTGCTCAGTACGATTTGAAAAAATTTGCTGACTATTTAAAACAAATGAATGCTTTGCCCTATGTCTTAGCAGAGCCGAATCAAGTGCAAAATATTGCTTTAACACGTGATGAAAAAAATGCAGGGCTGACTAAAAAAATCCGCTATGTGGGTGATCTCGATGCGCTTTACACCCAGCTTGAACTTTTTGATTTTGTGAACGCCAACTATTACACCACGCAAATCAAAGGTCAGCGCAATAGTGACGCTGAGCAAGATGAATCTGTGGACGCTGCTGCGCATCTCAGTGCTTCCGAAGAGGCGATGGCTGCGGCTGAAGCGGCGGGAGGGACTGCAGTAGCGGCAGCAGCTGAGGATGAAGACTATGATGCGGCTTATGCATCTGTAGAACGTGTGAATGAGCTGCTCAATGCGAAAATGCATGGCCTGATGTATCACCAACATGAAACGGAAGAAGAACAAACGTCTTCTGCAGCTGAATCTGCTGAATACGCGATCGATACTGCAAGTGCATATGCGGAGGCGACCGCGGGTGATGACGAAGAATCCTATGGTTCGGATACTGAAGTAACCGAAGCTTATGCGGCTTCAGAAGAAGATGACGAAACAGCGAACTTATCTGAGGAAGTCTGTCAGGCCTTGATGAACACCAAACAGGTGCCGATTGGTAAAGTCACGCTGTGTCAGGATTATCAAGATGTTCGGGTGATACCGCTGCAAGAAGATGCTGTACCATCGACCTCTGCTGCGGACGCATCCAATATAGATTCAGAGATTTCGGACGCTGTTGAGCAGTTAAAACCAGTATTCCAGCAATATCAAAGTGAACAACTTGTCGATGTCCAACAATTCCAGCAATTATGGCAAAAGCATCAAGCTGAAATTGCGCAGGTGCTGAATGCACAGGATAAATCATCTTCGAATGTCGTGATGGATGTAGGCTTAGATCACAAAGGCCGCGTCCAAGTAATGGACTATCAATTGGCCTTTAATGAGCCACGTTTAGGTCAATTAAAGCTGAAAAGTAGCAACCAAATCTTGAATTATGGCAATGCGACTAAAATTGATCGTCAAGCCATGAAACAGGCAAAATCCATTGAGGAAGTCAGTAAAGATTCACTCTTTGAAAATATGTTGAAAGGTCTGCTTGCGCCAATCACGGGAAATGATCCTCTGCTTGCTGAAGCAGAAACTGCATCGGTCGATGATGTCCGTGCTGCAAATGAAGAAATCGAACTTCCTGAATATCTCAGTACAGTGGCTTTGCAAAGTTATAAGCGCCATCAATCTGAAGTGAAAGCCTATCAAGCGGCATTTGTCGTGGCATTTGCTAACTATCGCGCTCAGTATGTGCGTTATTACTCAGCCAATGATTTGAATGAAATTGCAGAAGTTTATGCATATCGATTTGTTGATGGCTTAAAAGAGCCAACAGGCAATGCGCTGAAACGTTTAAATCAATTACGTGATAAGCATGCTTTGCATCGCTATCAAGATTTTGATGACTTAGGCTCTTCGGTCAATCATTATGTGCAGTCGGGGATTGGTGAGTACAAAGCTCAGGTTGAGTGGAAACAATTGCAAAAAACCTATAAGACTGATCAGGCGATTTTTGCACATTTATATCAACAAAACTTTTTAGCTAGCTATGAACTGGAAGGAACTGAAAAAGCGCATTTGGTGAAAGCATCAAAAATCTATTCGCAAGCCTTTGCTGATGATATCAAAGGAAAATTATCAGAAGCGTCATTGCAAGGCCTAGCAGCAGAACACGAAGAGTTGTTCAGCCAATCGGCTTATTATGAGACCTATAAGGCGATACAAAAACACAAGAACTAAGTTGGATCAAAAAAAGAACCTCAATTGAGGTTCTTTTTTAGGTGTTTAGCCTGCTCAGAAAGTGAATTGAGCAAAGCATTTTGAATTATAGAAAGTCTTTTAGATCAGGTTTAATGCCATTCCAAATGGAAAAAGATTCAATCGCTTGACCAACCAACATGCCAAAACCTTCTGAGGTCGGAACATGGCGTGCTTTGGCTTGATCCAAAAACGTCGACGGTTTGCCATAGGCCATTTCATAGGCATGTGTAAATTGTAAAGCTTCAGGCAAAATTAGTGCATCACCCGTTAAGCTAGCCGATGTGGCATTAATCACCAGATCAAATTGACCTGCTAAGTCGGCGAGGGCAATGGCTGCAAGTTCGGCATTGGGGACAGCAGTTTTTAAGTCAGCGACCAATTGTTCAGCACGCGCTAAAGTCCGGTTGGCAATCACGATTTTTTTGGCCCCAGCTTGTACCAGCGGGTAAATCACGCCACGTGTCGCACCGCCTGCACCAATAATTAAAATATCCGTTTGTTCTAAATTCCAATCTAAGGCACGGATGGCATCGACTAGGCCTTGTCCATCGGTATTATCGCCATGGAGTGTGCCATCTTGCATCCATAATGTATTGACCGCACCTGCAATTTTGGCACGTTCAGTAAGGACGGCACATTGTGCATAGGCTTGTTCTTTAAACGGAACAGTGACATTCATACCGATGCCACCTTCGGCAAAGAAGGATTCGACGCTGTGCTGAAAACCATCGAGTGGCGCAAGTCGTTTGCTGTACTGAATGTCGAGGCCTGTTTTTTCAGCGAAGGCATGATGAAGTTCAGGTGAGCGTGATTGTTCAATCGGGTTGCCAATCACGGCAAATTGTTTGCTCATTGCACAGCGTCCATGTAGATGTGAAAGAGCAGACAATATACGCCAAATCTGATGATGGCTAAAGTTCGGGCAGTCTTAAAATCGTGAAATAAAAGCGGAAAATTAAGGATTACAAATATCTAAGACGCTTTGAATCAAGATGCTCGCAGCACTGATGACTAAACCAATGAGGGCAACCACCATGAAGCCAATAGCCAAATTATCATTCAAAGACGTTTCGGAAAAAATATTGGTACTGATGGCGCTAATCAGCACAACAGCAAAGCTCCAAAACACCAATGCAGTAAGACTGACTGCTTTTTTATTGAGTGTTTGATGTGTCATGTGCGTTGTACTCCGTACAAGAAAATTACAGCCATGAGTTTATTGACACATTGTGCAATGACATAGCTTAAAGCTGTTTAAAAGATGTGTCATTGTTGAGCAATCTGATTACAAAGTAAATGCTTAAAAAATTTATTTATGCATCAAGATATTACATACAAATGAATACTCTATTCATCAGGCAATAAAAAGCCCCTGACGGACAGGGGCGAATACATCTTTATCCGTTTTATTTCAGCGTATTCAGCCAATCTTGCGGTTTTAAATAAAAGTCGGTGAGCCTTTTCTCTGCAGAATGTTCTTCCCATTCAGGACGATACGACCAGCCTGCCAAGGGTGGCATACTCACTAAAATCGACTCAATACGTCCGCCAGTTTGTAAGCCAAATAAGGTACCACGGTCATACACAAGGTTATATTCAACGTAACGACCACGACGGTAAAGTTGGAAGTCTCGTTGTGCTTCGGTATAGGCTTTGTCTTGGTTTCTTTGGAAGATCGGCAAAATCGCCTCTAAATAACCATTACCCACGGCCTGCATATATTTAAAACAGGTTTCAAAGTCCCATTGGTTGAGATCATCAAAGAATAAACCACCCACACCACGTTGTTCATCACGGTGTTTGAGATAGAAATAGTCATCACACCATTTTTTATGTTCATCATAGAGCGTATCGCTAAATGGGGCACAAAGATCATGGGCAGTTTGATGCCAAGACAAGACATCTTCATCATTTGGATAAAATGGAGTGAGGTCAAAACCACCCCCGAACCACCAAATCGGATCTTGTCCTTCTTTTTCCGCGACAAATAAACGCACATTGGCATGTGAGGTCGGGACGTTGGGGTTTTTCGGGTGAATTACCAGTGACACGCCCATGGCTTGCGCTTTTGCACCTGCAATCGCAGGATGGCGTTCAGTCGCAGAGGCCGGTAATTTTGAAATGTTGATGTGCGAGAACATCACGCCGCCTTTTTCAATCACCGTTCCATTTTGAAGAACACGTGAGCGACCACCACCACCTTCAGGGCGCTCCCAGTCATCGATAGCAAATTCGGCACTTCCGCCACCAGCACGTTCTTGCTGTTCCAATGCGGCACAAATTCGTGCCTGTAAATCGCGAAGGAATTCATCTACACGTTGAATATCAGCTGAAGTTGGATTCTGCATGGTGACCTTTATTAAAATAATTTAAAGATAAGTGTCATCAAAGCATAAATTACGTGAAAACTTAAGGCATTTTTCCCGATACTCAGCATCGGCTCTTTGCTTAAAATCTAGAAATTTAGCGATTAAACCAAAAGTTCCTGCGTAGTTAGCAGCAATTGCTCAGACAGAAATTGGGACTATTCCGACAAATTTGCTAGGTTGAATTCACTTCTGAAGCTCAGCACAATAATCATAAGGTAGATTTAAATTGAATCTCATTGATTGAAATGGTGCATCGATGTCTCAGCAGGCGAGTTCTTTAATTCAAAAATATAATGTACCAGGTCCACGCTATACCAGTTATCCAACCGTACCGTATTGGGAGGAAGCTGAGTTTTCATTGCAACAGTGGAAACAGGGCTTGAAGCGTTCATTTGATGAGACCAATCAAAGCGAAGGCATCAGTCTGTACATCCATCTGCCATTTTGTGAAAGCTTATGTACGTTTTGTGGTTGCCATAAAAAAGTCACGAAAAAACATGAGATGGAGCTGCCTTATATTCAGGCGGTGCTGAAAGAATGGGACTTATATTGTCAGCTCTTGGTCGATCGACCGATGATTAAAGAAATTCATTTGGGCGGGGGAACGCCTACCTTCTTTTCTCCTGAGCATCTCACCCAGTTGATTCAAGGCATTCTAGCGCAGGCGGATATTGCCGATGCACATGAATTTAGCTTTGAAGGGCATCCGAACAATACCACACGTGAGCATTTACAAGCCTTGTACGATGTTGGGTTTCGACGCGTGAGTTATGGGGTGCAGGATTATAATGAGAAGGTGCAAAAAGCCATCCACCGTATTCAGCCCTTTGCACATGTTGAGCAGGTGACACAGTGGGCACGTGATATTGGCTATACCTCTATTTCGCATGACTTGGTTTTTGGTCTGCCATTTCAGGATCTAAACGATGTGTTGCATACCATTGAACAGACCACTCGTTTGATGCCAGATCGTCTAGCCTTTTATAGCTATGCACATGTGCCGTGGATTAAGGGCAATGGTCAGCGTGGTTTTAAAGATGCCGATGTCCCGAAAGATGACTTAAAGCGTCAATGCTATGAAGAAGGTAAAAAACAGCTACTGGCGCAGGGCTATCATGAAATTGGAATGGATCATTTTGCATTAACCCAAGATCCGATGTATCAAGCTTTTCAGCAGGGCAGTTTGCACCGTAATTTTATGGGCTATACCGCATCGAAAACCCAAGTAATGATTGGTCTCGGCTTATCCTCGATCAGTGACAGTTGGTACAGCTTTGCACAAAATGAAAAGAAAATTGAAGACTATTATGCACGTTTAGAAGCGAATGAAATTCCAGCCTATCGGGGACATGTGCTGACAGATGAGGACTTAATCATTCGTAAACATATTCTTAATTTGATGTGTAGTTTCCAAACTTCTTGGGCAGGTCCAGAAATGCAATTTCCTGAGCTTGATGAAGTACTAGCGCAATTGGCTGAAATGCAAGAAGATGGCTTGCTCGAGATTTTTGATCAGCACATTCAGGTGAGTGATGCAGGCAAGCCTTTCGTCCGCAATATCTGTATGGCTTTTGATTTACGATTAAAACGTCGTGTCCCTGAAAATCGTATTTTTTCGATGACGATTTGAATTTTCCCTAACCCCTCTTTAATAAAGAGGGGGGAAGCCTCCCTTTTGTAAAGGGAGGTTTGGAGGGATTAATTTATGGAGAATTTAAAGGATTTTTAAAAATCATCCTTCTGATACATATGCGACATACGATCATGTTTGGTTTTTAAATATTGTTCGTTAAATGGATTTAAACCCACAGTCAGCGGAACACGATCAACGACATTCACCCCTTGCTCTTGTAGCGCTTCAATTTTTAATGGGTTATTGGTAATGAGACGTACCGCAGTAATGTTGAGATGATTCAACATGATAGGACACATATCATAACGACGTGCATCGGCAGGAAGATCCAATAATAAATTGGCATCCACTGTGTCATGGCCTTGGTCTTGTAGGGCGTAGGCACGGATTTTATTGGTTAAACCAATCCCGCGACCTTCTTGGCGTAAATATAAAATCACCCCTTGACCCGCTTCATTAATTAATTTTTGGGTGGCTTGAAGTTGTGGGCCGCAGTCACATTTAAGTGAAGCGAAGGCATCACCGGTCAGGCATTCGGAGTGGATACGTACTAAAACAGGTTCAGTGGGAGCTTGTTCTAGTCCTTTAGAGAGTGCGACATGTTCTTCACCGGTTACAGGATCCTGAAAAACCGTAATATTGAATTCACCAAAAGCGGTCGGTAATCTTGACGTTGCGACAAATTCTATAGGCACTGCTTAACCCGTTTATTCGATTATAAATTGGCTAAAGTATAGCGTAATGCTTGGACATTGGTAGAATTGCAACGACGAATTTATGCAGAACATTTTCTTTTTTGTATAAAGCGAACGATAATAGTTGATAAATAGGAAGATTATTCAGGATAATCTGACTCATTCAAAATCTCCCCAACGAGATCATTGCTAAAAATTACATCGCTACAAGTTTGGCTGATTGTAAGGTGATACAATTCGACGATATGATCGAGTTACCCATTTAGACCGAGCTTAGGAATTTGCCAGGCTTTAGAAGGCTTTGCCACATTATGCTGTATAAAGAAATACCATCTCAACGCCCTGTAACACCGTTGCTGGATACGATTAACCATCCTCAACAACTTCGTTTACTCGAGCGCAGCCAATTAGAGCAAGTGGCGGATGAGTTACGTCAATTTATTTTGTATGCGGCCGGACAAAGTGGTGGGCATTTTGGTGCCAATCTTGGGGTGATCGAATTAACCGTGGCATTACATTATTGTTTTGATACGCCACGTGATCGTCTGATTTGGGATGTAGGTCATCAAGCCTATCCGCATAAAGCCTTAACCGGTCGTCGTGAACAATTAGTGACGATTCGTGCCAAAGATGGTTTGGCAGCGTTTCCTGCCCGTGAAGAATCTGAATTTGACACCTTTGGTGTAGGCCATTCATCAACAGCGATTTCTGCTGGTCTTGGGATGTCATTGGCACGTCGCTTCAAGCAAGATCCCTGTCATGTGGTTGCAATCGTGGGTGATGGCGCGATGACAGCGGGCATGGCTTTTGAAGCAATGAACGATGCGGTGGCACACCATGCTGATCTCATGGTGGTATTGAACGACAACGATATGTCGATTTCATGCAGTACCGGTGGTTTTGCCAAGCATTTGGCTGCGATTTGGGAAAGTGGTCAATCGGTTAATATTTCTGAAAATGGCGAAGCCTATATTCAACCGCATCCTGAATGGGCGTATAACTCACGCCTACATTGTGCTGCGACCGATGCTGCAGATAACTTATTTAAAGCCATTGGCTTTGACTACTTTGGTCCTTTTGATGGGCACGATGTTGAACAATTGACACACGTGTTTGAAGCCTTAAAAAAACGCACAGGCCCACGTTTAGTGCATGTCTATACCAAAAAAGGTAAAGGCTTTGCGCCTGCCGAAGCAGATCAAATTAAATATCATGCCATCAGTAAAGTGAATGCACCTGCTGCAGTGGCAACTGCACCGAAATATTCAGATGTTTTTGGTCAGTGGTTATGTGATGAAGCTGCACAGGATGATCGTTTATTGGCGATTACCCCAGCGATGTGTGAAGGCTCAGGCATGGTGCAATTTGCCAAGCAGTTCCCTGAGCGTTTCTTTGATGTTGCCATTGCAGAACAACATGCGGTGACTTTGGCTGCGGGGATGGCCTGTGAAGGGGTAAAACCCGTTGTTGCAATCTATTCAACCTTCTTACAACGTGGTTATGATCAACTGATTCACGACGTCGCTTTGCAAAATCTCGACGTGACATTTGGTATCGACCGTGCAGGTTTGGTTGGTGAAGATGGCCCAACGCATGCAGGTGCATATGATTATGCCTTTATGCGTACCGTGCCGAACATGGTGATCATGGCGCCGAAAGACGAAAATGAATGTCGTCAAATGTTGCATACGGCTTATTTGTATAAAGGCCCAGCTGCGGTACGTTACCCACGTGGTAATGGACTGGGTGTTGAGATTCAGCAAGAGATGACCGAGCTTGAAATTGGCCGTGGTGAAATTCTTGCAAACTTCAATGATCAGCAAGATGACACCATTTCTATTCTGGCTTTCGGTAGTCGTGTTCAAGCGGCACTAGAGGCAGGACAGGCTTTAGCGACAAAGCTAGATGTGGCTGTACGTGTGATTAATATGCGCTTCGTGAAGCCCTTAGATACACAGTTGATCGATCAAATCGCAGCAAGTACGCAACTATTTGTGACAGTTGAAGAGCATGCAGTCATGGCGGGTGCGGGCAGTGCAGTAAATGAATATTTAGCCCAAGCCGGCGTGGTTAAGCCTGTGCTGAATTTAGGTTTAGCTGACGAGTTCATGCATCAAGCAACACATGCTCAAATGTTGCATCAGGCTGGACTGGATGCTGAAGGCATTAGCGCTTCGGTGACACAAAGTTGGCTAAAACATAAGCAAACAGTGGTTTGTTGATTTTCTAATTTTTAGAAACATTTTTTCCCTAAAAGCCCTTATATTTGATAAGATATAAGGGCTTTTATGCATTATTCTTTATCAGTATCTTCAAATTTGTAGTGGGTGTTCAATGGAACCTATGGTGGTTATGGCTGCGCGTGCGGCTCAATTAGTTGGTCAAGAGCTTTTAAAAGCGCATCAAAATCGTCATAAACTCGATCTACAAGTCGAAGAAAAAGGAATTGATGGTCCAGTAACGCGTGTAGACCGTTATTTGGAACAATTGACTATCGATACCCTACGTAAAAGCTATAAAAATCACAGTTTCCTAGGCGAAGAGTTTGGTCTTCAAGAAGGCAAAGGTCACGACGCTGATTGGTGTTGGATCATCGACCCACTTGATGGCACATTAAACTTCGTTAATGGTGTTCCACATTTCTGTATCTCTATCGCCGTTCAACATAAAGGTGTAACTCAACACGGTGTTATTTATGACCCTGTGAAAGATGAGTTGTTCTCTGCAAGCCGTGGTCGCGGTGCGATGATGAACCAACGCCGTATTCGTGTAAATGTAAAAGACAGCCTAGAAAATACTTTCCTTTCAGTGGGTCATGCGTATCGTAAAATTCGTAATGGCGAAGTGGTTTCTTATGCGAAAAACCATTTCAACTCATTGTTAAATGTGACTGAAGCCGGTGCTCAATACCGTCGTTCAGGTTCTGCTGCTCTTGATCTAGCATATGTTGCTGCCGGTCGTTTCGATGGTTATTTCGAACTTGGTTTGAAACCTTGGGACATCGCTGCGGGCGAACTTATTGTGAAAGAAGCGGGTGGTACTGTGGTTGATGCTCGTGGTGGTAACGACTCAATGGACAATGGTCAAGTACTTGCATGTTCTATGAAAATGCTTAAACCGCTTATGCAAGCTGTAGTTCCAGCTTGGGGTGAAGCTGCTAAATAATAGAACGCTTAGTTCGAGTTTATTGACAGAATAATGAAATAAAGCCCTCTTTATGAGGGCTTTATTTTTGTCTAATCGGTCAAAAAAAATGGCTTAAACACCTATAACTTAAAGCTTCTTACAAAAAATATTCTGAAGTTGACTAAAACAGGTGACATTTAAAAACTTTCTGCTATAATCCCCGCACGCACTAAATTTCGTTCATTACCTGAACATTCTCTTCTATCATTGTGTATGCGCGTTCCGGTCCAAAGAGAGGACGATATTTCGCGCCCCACCCAATCGCTAAGCGATTCCTTCAGGTTGCGGCTGTAATCATGTGTGCGTTATACGCATCGTCGTTCTCGGATCGCCGCTGATTCTATATTTTCAGCGTCTTTTGCTGTGCCGCTTTTTGCCGATGTCCATCTGAATTTATATTTTTAATGGAGCACCCATTTTTGGGGTGAAATACTCTATGAGCAAAACTTTTGCTGATTTTCCTTTACATGAGTCGTTACAACTAGCATTACAAGGTCTAGGTTTTACTACTCCGACTCCAGTGCAAGAACAATCAATTCCAGCTGCATTAGAAGGTAAAGACCTTCTTGTATCAAGCCAAACTGGTTCTGGTAAAACTGCTGCATTCTTACTCCCAACTGTGAATGCTTTGGCTGGTCAAGACACATTGATGTCTTTCAAAGAGCGCATGAAAGCGGTAACTGCACCGTCTATTCTTGTACTTTGCCCTACACGTGAATTGGCTCAACAGGTTAGCCAAGACGCAATTGCTTTAGTACGTCACATGAAAGGTGTTCGTATTGCTGCAATCATGGGTGGTATGCCTTTCGGTAAACAAATCCAACAGCTTAAAGGTGCACAAGTTGTCGTAGCGACTCCAGGTCGTTTACTTGACTTGGTGAACCGTCGTCAAATTAAATTAGACAACGTTGATGCGTTAATCGTTGACGAAGCTGACCGTATGCTTGACTTAGGTTTCTCTGAAGACCTAGAAGCGATCAGCGACTTGGCTGCTAACCGTAAACAAACATTAATGTTCTCTGCAACATTTGCGCCGCGTATCATTACACTTGCAGAACGCATGATGAATGATCCACAGCGTATTGCGATTGAAACTGGTCACTCTACAAATACTGACATTACTCAGACTCTTCACTGGACTGACGGTTTCGAACACAAGAAAAAACTTTTGACTCACTGGTTATCTGATGAGTCTGTAGATCAAGCAGTTGTATTCGCATCTACTCAAGAAGATACAGATATGTTGGCTGAAGAACTTGCAGAAGCAGGTCACTCAGTTGTCGCTCTTCACGGTGCAATGCCACAAACTGTACGTAACCGTCGTTTACGTAGCATTCGTGAAGGTCGTGCAAAAATCTTAGTTGCGACTGACGTTGCTGCACGTGGTCTAGACGTACCAACAATTTCTCACGTAATTAACTTCGGTCTTCCAATGAAGAACGAAGACTATGTACACCGTATCGGTCGTACAGGTCGTGCGGGCCGTACTGGTAACGCGATTACTTTAGCGACTTACCGTGAACGCGGTAAAATCCGTGCTTTAGAAGACTTCTTAGATGCACGTTTAAATGTATCTGAAATTGAAGGTCTTGAGCCATCTCCACCTCCTGCACGCGGTAGCCGTGATGGCGGTCGTGGTCGTCGTGATGGCGGTCGCGGTGGTCGTGGTGGTTTCGGTGGCGGTCGTCGTTTTGAAGGTGAATCAAACTTCAAACGTCGTGAAGGCAACCGTGATGGCGAACGTCGTTCATTCGGTGGTGAAGATCGTCCACGTCGCGAATACAACAATGATCGTCCACGTCGTGAAGGCGGTTTCGAAGATCGACCACGTCGTGAATTTAACAACGATCGTCCACGTCGTGAAGGCGGTTTCGAAGATCGTCCACGTCGCGAATTTAACAACGATCGTCCACGTCGTGAAGGCGGGTTTGAAGATCGTCCACGTCGCGAATTTAACAGCGATCGTCCACGTCGTGAAGGTGGTTTTGACCGTCGTTCTAACGATGACAACCGTGGTAACCGTGTAGATTACAAACCAGCTCGTGAAGGTTATGGCGATCGTCCAAAACGTTCATTTGGTGAAGATCGTCCACGTCGTGAATTCAACGGTGACCGTCCTCAACGTTCATTTGGTGAAGATCGTCCAAAACGTTTCGGCGATGACCGTCCAAAACGTTTCGGTGATGATAAACCACGTGGCGAACGCACTTTCGGTGAAGACCGTCCACGTCGTAAATTCAATGACTAATTGAATTTCGAAAGAAATATCGAAAAAACCGGTGGAAACACCGGTTTTTTTTATGGATTTAAATTAGCTTTTTAATCAGAAAAATGTATACTTGATCAAACTTTATGTGTTTAATGATAATTAATATGAACGGAAACGCGTTGGCAAATATGCGTACAGTAATGATCGAGGTACTTATGCCTTATATCGGTTTGACACTCTTATTGTGTAATATCGTTTACTATATATACAATTATTTTAACTAAATTCTTCTATTGGGTTGAAATCACCCTCTATAAAATCGCATTAATAATAAAAAACAATTTACCTGATGGAATGCAGGGATATGCGCTCATGCAATGGTAACATTTTAAACTTCAATCCTTTATAGTATGCATGCTGAAAAAAATGCAGGAAAATCCTCAGCTATGAATAATCAAACGTCTTCTCAGACTCAGGCACTGATCGAAGTGAAAAACCTGAGTTTTAAGCGAGGAGAGCGCGTCATTTATGACAATGTCAGTTTAAAAATTCGTCGTGGTCAGATCACTGCAATTATGGGTCCATCTGGTACAGGTAAAACGACTTTACTCCGTTTAATTGGTGGTCAATTGACTCCCGATAGTGGAGAAGTGTTGCTTGATGGGCAAAACATTGCACAGATGTCACGTCAGGAGCTCTTCGCTGCGCGTGCGCGTATGGGGATGTTGTTTCAGAGCGGCGCATTATTTACCGATATGTCGGTGTATGAAAACGTAGCCTTTCCAATTCGTGCGCATACCAAGTTGCCAGAGCATTTGATCGCAGAAATTGTTGCGTTGAAATTAGAGTCGGTTGGTTTACGCGGCGCAGAACAAATGATGCCCTCTGAACTTTCAGGTGGTATGAATCGTCGTGTGGCTTTGGCCCGTGCAATTGCACTTGACCCTGAGTTGATCATGTATGATGAACCCTTTGCAGGGCAAGATCCGATTGTGATGGGGGTATTAACTCGCTTGATTCGTTCGCTACGTGAAGCTTTAGATCTAACCACGATTATTGTTTCGCATGATGTGGCTGAAACATTATCAATTGCAGATTACATCTATGTGGTGGCTGAAGGGAAAGTGCAGGGCGAGGGAACACCTGAGCAGTTAAAAGCACATGCTTCGCCTTTTGTGAAGCAGTTCTTGACGGGTTCGGTAGAAGGTCCGGTCGATTATCAATTCAGTCATCAGCCCTATTTAAATCATGAGGTTCGTTCATGAATGCTATTGCCGCATTAGGTAGACGCGTCATTGAACGTGTTCGAGGAATCGGCGTAGCAACCATTATGTTGCTGCAGATTCTTTTTTCCATGCCGACTTTACTTGGCGTGAAATTGTTTATTTATCAGATGTACCGTGTTGGTGTACTTTCATTACTGATTATTGTGGTATCTGGCTTATTTATTGGCTCGGTACTGGGTTTGCAGATGTATAGCATTCTGTCGACCTTTGGTAGTGAAGCGATGCTCGGCACCGCAGTTGCACTGACTTTATTGCGTGAACTTGCACCTGTGGTTGCGGCTTTACTCTTTGCAGGTCGTGCAGGTTCAGCTTTAACGGCTGAAATTGGTTTGATGAAAGCCACTGAGCAGTTGTCGAGTATGGAAATGATCGGGGTCGATCCATTAAAACGAGTGATCTCGCCTCGACTTTGGGCTGGTATTTTTAGCTTGCCAATGTTGTCGGTGATTTTCGCTGCGGTCGGCATCATGGGTGGTAAATTGGTGGGTGTTGATTTTCTGGGTGCAGATGAAGGCTCTTATTGGAGTGGCATCGAGAACAGTGTGCAATTCTTTAAAGACGTCTTTAATGGCACCATCATCAAAAGTTTTGTTTTTGCATTAATTTGTACTTGGATTGCGGTCTATCAGGGTTATGCCTGTGTCCCAACTTCAGAAGGTATTGCAACGTCGACCACACGTACTGTCGTGTATTCTTCGTTGTGTGTTTTAGGATCAGATTTCGTGTTGACTGCGGTCATGTTCGGAGGTATTTAATGAAATCACGTACGAGTGAACTGGCCGTCGGTTTTTTTGTCATTCTTTTTGCTATCGCTATTTTCTTCTTGGCGATGCGTGTGAGTGGTTTGGTCGGCAATAACATCGAAGACAGTTATGAATTGACCGCGACATTTGAAAATGTAAACGGGATTAAACCCCGTGCCAAAGTCACCTTAAGCGGTGTTAAAGTCGGTCAAGTGGAGTCGTTGAAACTCGATCCTGTGACGCGCTTAGTGACAGCACATCTGATTATGGATGGCTCATTAACCTCTTATAACGCAGAACAATTAAAAGAAGTGCAAAAGAATGCACTCGAAGAACTGCGTTACACATCAGATTATGAAGCAGCAACACCTGCGAAACAAAAAGAAATGGAACAGCAACTGATTGCTAACATGAAATCCATCACCAATATCGATGAAGATGCTTACATTATGGTGGCAACCAATGGTTTATTGGGTGAGAAATATTTGAAAATTGTACCGGGTGGTGGTGTCAACTTCTTAAAACGTGGTGACCAAATTGGTAATACCCAAGGTACGATGGAAATCGAAGATTTGGTGTCTAAATTTGTGACCGGTGGTGCAGGGAACAAATCTGACAGCACAGCAGAAGCTGAACAAAAAACAGAAGCTGCTGACACAACAACGGCAGAAGAACCTGCATTTGTTGAATAATTTTTAGGAGAAATTAAGTGAACACATTGTTAAAACATACGCTTACAGCAAGTATCTTATCAACTATGATGGCAGGTACAGCTTTTGCTGCTCCAAGCGAAGCACCACCTGCATTTGTAAAAAAAGTGGCTGATGGCCTCATTACACGTTTAAAAGCAGACCACGCAAAACTACAAAATAACCCTGCGGCTGTGAAAACGATTGTTCGTCAAAACTTAGACCCGTATATCGATTCACAAGCGTTCACACGTATCGTGATGGGTACGTATGCAACGAATCAATACAGCTCAGCGGCTCAACGTGCGCAGTTTGAACGTAACTTCCGTGCAACACTGATCGAAAACTATGGTTCAGCTTTTGCCAAGTTTAGTAACCAAACGTATAGCATGCGTCCATATAAAGCGTCGAACAGTAAGAACCCTGTTGTAACGATTGATTTCCATAACAACGGTGAAAAAATTCCAGTCTCTTTCCAGTTGGCGGATAAAGGTTCACAATGGAAAATCCGTAATATCAACGTTTCGGGTATCGACCTAGGCTTACAATTCCGTAATCAGTTTGCGGCGACTGTAAAACGTAATGGCGGTAACATTGATAAAGCAATTGCGAACTTCAAACCTGATGCTGATGCAGCATTGGACAAGAAAAAATAAGATAGGTGATGTGTGATTAAACTTCATCAACAAGAATTGATGGTTTCAGGCAAAATCGATTACAACAATGCCGAATTGTATTATCAAGACGGCTTGAAGTTGATTCAACAACAGCAAGCTTTTCCCTTAGTGGTCAATCTTGCTGAGCTTGAGCATGGCAGTACTTTAGCTTTAGCTGTTTTGGTTCGTTGGTTACGTCAAACGCCAAAAGTGCAAGGTTTGCAGTTTAAAGCAGTCCCTGAAAAAATGATGAAGATTATTCAAGCCTGTCATCTTGAGCATGACTTGCAATTGATCTAAATAAAAAAAGCACCGTAAGGTGTTTTTTTTATTTGAGCGGGACAAGAAACTCTCGCAAGTCTACGCAATAGGAAAGGATTAAATCCATTTCTTCCAGCGGAAGTACATCAATGGACCAATAAAGAATGCCACGATGATTAAGCTGACCACAATAAAACTGGTTGTACCATGCGCGAAGGGCAGTACATCGGTGTTCATCCCATAGACACTGGCCACTAACATCGGTGGCGCAAGCATACTTGGTAAAATCGAGAATCGACGAATCGTATCGTTCTGTTCGGTGTTAATGAACCCAGAAGTGGTATCCAGTAAGAATCGAACCTTTTGGAACAAGAAGGCATCATGCTCAACAAGAGAGCGTACATCTTCACTGAGCTCTCGGATGTCGGCATCATAAATATGACTGCCTAATGCGCGAGGTCGTGACAGGAAGGTGAGAACACGACGTAAGTCGATCAGACACAGCTGAGCTTTCCCGAGCATATCTTCTAAATGCGCAAGTCGGGTAATCATGTCATCTAAGTCTAAAATCATCTCACGATGACGGTTATTCAGCACTTCTGTGGAATATTTTTCTAAGTCCTTGTGGATATCTTCCAAGATATCCGCAAGCTCATCAAGTTTGGCTTCTAAAAGACCCAATAAAATCCAAGTTGGATCTTTATAGTCAATTTCATAGTCATTACGACGCGCGCGCGCACGAAAGGCACGGAAAGCCACCAGCTTTTCACCCCGTAAAGTGAATAAGCGCTCTTTATGCAAAATAAAGGCAACTGTTTGTACTGTAGCTAAGGTGCTGGCATTTTCTTCGGGTTCGCCATCGACCTGAAAATTTTTATTTTTCGTTAAAAAATAGGTGCTGATATGCAAAATACCATCGTCATCACGGTAGAATCGTGCACTCGACGAAATATCTTCTAATGATTTTAATGTGGGTAAATTTTGATCATAGGCATCCATAATCCATTGCTGCTCTTCCTGAGACGGGGCAATGAGATCGAGCCAGACTAAATCCTGATGTAAATCGAAGTCACCATTGATGGTGACATCTTCCAGGCTACCGCGCTCTGTGGCGTAAAAGGCTTCAAGCATGTTGTCTTTTCCCCTTGCGCAGTAAGTTAAAAATGAATGGGTGTATTTTAGACAAGGATTTGCTGAAAAACACTGTTCTAATGCTTATTTTATGAAAAAATCTGTTTAAAGTTGATTTTTCCAGCATAGCGTTCCTGATCTGATGGTGATTATAAATGAAATCTATCGCAATTTTCTGTGGTTCCGCCCTTGGTAACAAGCCTGCCTATTTACAGGTGGCTGAAAAAGTCGGTCGTCATTTGGCGGCACAAGGCATCACACTGGTCTATGGTGGTGGTCGTTCAGGTTTGATGGGGGTTGTGGCAGATAGTGCTTTGCGTGCAGGCGGGCAAGTCATTGGGGTGATTCCAAAAGTCTTGGTCGATAAAGAATTGGCGCATCCAGATTTAACCGAATTGCATGTGGTAGAAAATATGCAACAACGGAAAACTAAAATGTCTGAACTCTCGGATGGTTTTGTGGCGATTCCAGGTGGAGCAGGGACTTTAGAGGAAATTTTTGAGCAGTGGACGTGGGCTCAATTGGGCATTCATTTAAAGCCATGTGCCTTTCTCAATGTAGATGGTTTTTATGACGATTTATTGAATTTTCTGAAAACTACCGCAGAAAAAGGCTTTACCCATCCGCGTTTTATCGAAGGCTTAATTGCAGAAGATAATATTGAAACGATTGTTGAAAAGTTTCAACATTTCACTGCGCCAGAGCCGAAATGGGGCATGGTTGAACGTACAGCCTTTATCGCGGATTTGGAACAAGATTGATGAAAACTATTACTGTAGCCGCAGCCATTATTCTAAATGAACAGCATGAACTTTTAGTGGTTCGTAAAAAACACACGGCATTCTTTATGCAAGTGGGTGGCAAGTTAGAACCCAATGAAGCCCCTGAAATTACCATGCTGCGTGAAATTCAGGAAGAAATAGGCTGCGCTGCGCAGATTGAGCAATTCATTGGTCGTTTTGAAACCGCCGCTGCCAACGAAGCCGATCATCTATTGGTGAGTTATGTCTATCTGGTCCAGTTGCAAGGTGAACCGAAAATTGATGCGGAAATTGCAGCGATGCAATGGGTCAGCTTAGATGATACACAAACAAAACTCGCACCTTTAACACGTGAGGTGGTGATTCCTTGGGTGAAGCAGCAGGAGCGATCTCTTGCTGAAAGCTAAACCGCTTCGCTTGCTCAGTTTCTTTATTAGTGGTTGATGTTAGAAACTAAGGCTGTGCCGCAGCAATGCATGCGGCATATACCTGCGTGCAATGTAGCTGATGTAACAGCGTACTTAATGCATGGATTGAACTCCCCGTGGTCACCACATCATCGATGATGAGGACTTTACGGAAACGGCGTTTTTCAGTTGGGTCGATAATAAATTGCTGTTCGATATTTTCTAGGCGTTCTAGCCGACTTAAACCTTTTTGAGCGTGCTGTACTTGACGAATCACCGGTTGCCAAACAGGGATGCGCAATTGCTTTGCCATCATGTGTGCAACGAGTAGCATTTGGTTGTACCCACGGTCTTTGAGGCGTTCTACTGAAATAGGCATGGGCACGATGGCTTGAACCCTAGCTAAGCGCAAGCTTAAAAGGCTTTGTGCCAGTAAATTTTGATAGTGCAATTGTTGCTCATACTTATAGCTTTGGATGATGCGGTCTATAGGGAAATCATAGTGAAAGGCACAAGAGATGCTGTGTTCATGGCGATCAACCACTTGTTTAAACCATGGCAGTTGTTCCCAACAATCGTTACAAAGCGAATGATGTTGTTGTCGATCGATACTACAGAGTAGGCAAGGGGAAACGCTCTGCATTCCTTTTTGGATGAAGTGTTGGATAGATTGGAGCATATTTTTATTCTAATCATTCTTTTTTGAGTATTTTGCACAGATTACTGTGAAGTGCAATCACGACACCACAGCAATCTGTTCGACAAGCTTACTGGTTAAAGCCAATCTACATTTTTAGGATAATCGATCCATCATCCAAATTTTATACATAGGCGTACCGAGGAGCTTCAGGCAGCCATCGTTTTAAAAGCGCTTGAGCCTGTGCAGGATAGTCATTCAGGACTTGTTGAGCCACATAGTGGGCCTGATTGAGTAAATGGTCATCTCGCTCTAATTTTGCTACACGAAAGCCCATATCGCCCGTTTGTTTAGTGCCGAGGAGCTCACCGGGGCCGCGAATCTCCAAATCTTTTTCAGCAATAATAAAGCCGTCATTGGTCTCACGCATAATGCGTAAACGCTCTTGCCCATTTTGCGATAAGGGATTTTTATACAGCAAGGCACAGAAACTGGCTTTTGCACCACGTCCTACACGACCACGTAGCTGATGTAGTTGTGAAAGCCCTAAGCGTTCTGCATTTTCAATCACCATGATCGAGGCATTTGGGACGTCAACACCGACTTCAATCACTGTGGTTGCAATCAGTAATTGCAATTCATTATTTTTAAATTGCTGCATCACTGCTTGCTTTTCATCGGCCTTCATTTTGCCGTGAACAAGGCCAATATTGAGGTCTGGAAAGCGTTCTTTAATTTCATTAAAAGTCGCTTCAGCGGCCTGAGCATCTAAGGTTTCGGATTGTTCCACTAAGGTACAGACCCAATAGGCTTGTTTACCTTCAGCACAATTGCTGGCAATCCGCTGTAGTACTTCTTCACGACGGTCAAGTGGAATGGTGACTGTTTGAATCGGTGTACGACCGGGTGGTAGTTCATCAATGACAGAGGTGTCTAAGTCGCCATAAGCCGACATCGCCAAGGTACGAGGAATAGGGGTTGCTGTCATCACCAGTTGATGCGGTGTCATGCCATTGAGACCTTTGTTCCGAAGTGCCAAGCGCTGATCGACACCAAAACGGTGTTGCTCATCAATAATCACTAAACCTAATTTGGCAAATTGAACATTGTCTTGAAATAAAGCATGTGTGCCGACCACTAAGTTAGCGGAACCATCTTGAATACTTTGTTCTGCTGCAGCTCGAGCTTTACCTTTTTGCTTGCCTGAAAGCCAGGACACGGTCAGTCCCATAGGCTCAAACCATTTTTTGAAATTTAGATAATGTTGTTCGGCCAAAATTTCTGTCGGCGCCATCATGGCCACTTGCCAACCTTCCTCGAGCGCATGACAGGCAGCCACGCCTGCGACCAAGGTTTTACCTGCACCCACATCGCCTTGTACGAGTCGCAGCATAGGTTTGTTTTTTTTCAGATCGACCGCAATTTCTTTGGATACGCGTTTTTGTGCGCCGGTCATTTCAAACGGTAGTGTACTTAAAAGTTGTTTGGTGAAGTTCTTACTTGCAGAAAAAGACGGTGCTTCGATTTGTTGAATATAAGCACGGCGGCTGAGCAAACTGACCTGATGGGCAACCAATTCTTCGAAAATTAAACGTTGCTGTGCAGGGTGAGAACCTTGGCTCAGTTGCAACATATTGGCATCGACAGGAGGATGATGAATATAGTCCAAAGCCTGTTTTAGTGCATAGCCATTGGTGAATTTTTCCGGCAATAATTCAGGTAAGTCATCACTATATAGTTGTAGTGCTTGTTTGACATATTCACGCAGTTTGGGCTGTGTTAAGCCTTCGGTTGCAGGGTAAATCGCAGTGAGTTGGGTTTGAGGTAAAGGCGTGTGTTCAGTGATGACCTGTAGTTCAGGATGATACATTTCTAAGCCACGAGCACCAACACGGACTTCACCAAAAATCCGTAAACGATTGCCGGGTTTTACCCGATCAGTAATGCCTTTGTAGATATGGTAAAAACGTAAAGTAACTTTGCCACAGTCGTCATCCAGTAGGGCGGCCATCGATTTACGCTTACCAGGTGGAAAGTCGATACTTTTGACTGTGCCTTCCAGTAAATAACTACGGCCCACGGTCAATTGGTTCATGGGGATGATCGTGCTACGATCTTCATAGTCGCGTGGCAGATGAAACAAAAGATCATCTGTCGTGAAAATATTTAGTTTTTCAAGTAAAGCAGCGGCGGCATTGCCAACCCCTTGCAATTGATGGACGGCAGCCATGTCCCCTCAACTTCGGTTTATATGATCTAAATGGATCAGTTCTGAGAATAGGTCGTTTGATGCATATTCTATTTATCGGTTATGGTAAAACATCGCAACGTGTTGCTAAACAATTATTTCAGCAAGGTCACCAAATTACCACAGTGAGTCGTAGTGCGAAAGAGGATGATTTTGCAGAACATTTAATCCAAGATATTCACCAACTGGATTTGTCGCAGGTTCAACCGATTGATGCTGTCTATGTTCTTTTGGCTCCCGCACGTCATGCTCAATTCAATGCTGTGGATGCTTACCAACACACTTATGTCGATTCTGTACAGCCAATTGTTCAAGCATTAGCACGTCATCCAATACAACGTTTAATCGTGGTGTCGTCCACTCGTGTCTATGGTGAGCATGCGGGTGAGAGGATTGATGATGACACTGTGCCACAACCGATCGATGAGCAGGGGATGTTGTTACTTGAAATGGAGCATCGCTACTCACAAGCATTTCCAGCCGAATGTGTCATCGTACGTCCATCTGGAATTTATGGCACATCGACAACACGAATGCAGAAACTGGCAGAAACGACTCATCGCTATCCCAATATCCATTGGTCCAATCGAATACATATCGATGATTTGGCAAAATTTCTGTGTCATCTACTTCACGTGGAACATCCTGAAAAATCATATATTTGTACTGATAATAAACCTCAACCTTTGCATGAGCGAATCTTGGATTTGCAAAGAGCTATGCATTTACCCGAATTGGTTTTAGAGAGCGAAGCAGAAACAGGTAAAAAGATTTATGCAACGCGGATGATGGAGAGTGGTTTTAAGTTAGCGCACGATTGATTTTGATGTGTATGTAAAATTGGCGTGACGTATAAAATTCAGTGTAGCTTGGTGAGTGTAAAAAGTATAAATTAATGATTTTAAATGAATAATTCAAGCTGCTTTTATCGCCTATATATGTTGATTTTAGGGAAATTAAATTATGGGGAAAAAAGAGATAATCCCATTCGACCAATTAAAAAAACCAATAGAATAAGAAAAAATATTCGTATGAAATTACTGCCATAGCGTAATGCTAAAAATGTCCCAAATATAGAACCTATCATATTGCAGATGGCTACGATCGCTCCAATACTCCATAGAACATGGCCTGAAGGAATAAAAAATAGTAATGCGGCACTAAATGTTCCTAAATTTACTAATTTTGCTGAAGCAGAAGCATTTAAGAAATCAAATCCAAAACACTTAACGAATAGGAAAAGCAGAAAACTTCCACTACCGGGTCCAAAAACTCCATCATAGAATCCAATTAGAGCACCAAAGAAGATCCCTAAAAGTATTTCCTTTTTGCCTGCTTGGATATGTGTATGAATTGTCCCTAAATCTTTTTTTATAAATGTATAAATTGCCATCAATATCAATAAAAAGAACACAGCATATTGCATGAACTCTTTCGGAATGATTGAAACAGACATTGCACCTAAAAAGGCGAATATAAATGCTGAAACCATCGTGGGAAGTATGAGTACCCATACAATTTTTATTTTTTTGACGTAAGTGGAAATAGAAGAAAGTGTTCCAGCCAACACAGCTAGCTTATTTGTTCCAAAAACAGTGGCTAAACTGTATTGTGGTAAAGAATGTATGAGTGCAGGTAATTGGACGAGGCCACCACCACCTACAGCAGCATCGATTAGGCCGCCACAAAACGCAAAGAATCCTAATAAAATTAGAATATTTTCAAAGTCCATCTGAGATGAAAAACTCCTTCAATACGATTTTTTCATTTAATTGTTATGCAAATCTGCTGTTATTTTAATCTAATTGGCTTTGATAATGTGTTAAAAGTTAAAAGACCCTCTCTTTAAGATAATGGGTGCTATACGAAATCCCTGTGTAAACTCAAAATAGAAATATCCATTTTCTGCGAAGCAAAAAAAAGAGACAAGCTTTTTACAACTTGTCCCTGATTTTGCTCATCTTCTTCCGCTTTTATGGCGAAAAAATCAGAACGGTTTATTTCTTTTTTCGTTTCAAGCGTTTTTTGGCTTGTTCCGCAGCCACTTTATCCAGTGCTTCTTTTAACTCTTCATCACTAAAGGTCGTAATGTGCTGCAACATTTGGAGTGTCACATCATCCAAAACGAGGTTGGCATATTGCGCAACATTTTGGAAATTTTCATCAAACACAATGGCGTTGTTTTCATTGGTGCTGATATAACCTTGTTGTGTTAAGACTTTAATAAAGCTTTGGAACAAGGCCTTATCAAAGAACTCTGGTGAGTTAAATTCATACAACACAGATAGACGTTGACCAACCAAGTGGCTGAGTTCTTCAACCTGACGGGTTGAGATGTTGCCTGAACCACGTTGTGTGATTAAAGCCAAAGTCATGTAGTAACGCTCTAGACTTTGCATCACAGGTGCAGCCAAGACCACTAACTGATTGTGCTGCTCTGAGTTAGGCGCAGGGGAGATCAGGTTGCCTTCTGTATCTTCAGAAATCAGCTTGGCTTTGATCAGTACTTCAGCATACGCACAGATCTGATCTTTAAGCTCTTCATCATTCCACTTGAGGAATAACTCAGCTTTTAAGAATGGATAGAGTGTACGAATGACATTAATCAAATCACCACGGCGAATAGAACCATTATGTTCAACCAAAGCGGCAATGAGTGATGGCAAAATAAATGCGTGCAGGATGTTGTTACGGAAGTAGGTTAACAGCACCGCTTGATTATCAGCAATGGCAATAATATCGCCAAGGACATGATTCACACGTTTAATCAGCTTGAGTTTCAAGCCATAAGCAATGATTTCTTTACCTGACAGCGGTGTCACTTGCATGCGTTCATCGTAAGGTAAGGCATTTAAAAGATCGCGATAGGTATCTAACTGCTTAATGCAAATCTCTTCATCTAAAGTATGCTTAGATGTCGCCAATAAAATCAGTGAAAGCAATGAAACCGGGTTCACCACTGCTGCACGGTTAATATTTTCTAAAATCACGTGTGCAGAACTGTTAATGGCATCCGAAACTTCTGGCGGAATTGGGTCGTCATTTTTCTCGATTTTGATGTTGCTTGCATTATGCTGTTTCAACATATCATCAAGGAAAACCGGCTCACCAAAGTTCAAATGAACTTTACCGAAAATACGTTCGATCTTACGCAGAGTTTTCATAATCCCGATGATCGATTCGCCTTCTTTCGGCTTACCATTCATTTCACCAACGTAGGTCGCACCTTCCATTAAACGCTCATAGCCAATATAGGTCGGTAAGAACACGATCGGTTTGGCTGGATTACGTAAATGACCATGGACAGTCATCGCGAGCATGCCTGTCTTCGGTGGTAATAAACGGCCAGTACGTGAACGACCCCCTTCGATGAAGTATTCAAGCGGCGTATTACGCGCCAAAATACTATAGAGGTATTCTTTAAATACGGTGGTGTAGAGACCATTGCCACGGAATGAACGACGAATAAAGAACGCGCCGCCGCCACGTAAAATTTGCCCGACAAATGGCATGTTTAAGTTATCGCCCGCAGCAATGTACGGCACCATCAAGCCACGTTTATAGATCACATAAGACAATAATAAATAGTCGATATGACTACGATGACATGGGGTGTAAATGATCTCGTAGTCTTTGGCCAGTTCACGAACGGTACTGAAGTTATGTACTTCTACGCCATCATAAAGCTGTGTCCATAGGCGAGTCAGTGCTAAGTCAGCAAAACGTACTGTTGATGCAGAATAGTCAGAAACGATTTCATTTAAATAACCAATCGCACGACGTTCGGCTTCAACCATACTGATTTTACTGCGAATGCTTTCACGACGAATCGCATCTTGCACATCCGTAGATTTGATCAAGCCATGCATCACATTACGACGGTCGGATAAATCCGGACCCAAAACTACTTCACGCTGCGCATCTAAATAATCATTCAGTGTGCTGACAATATAAGTCGCAGGTGACAAGTTTGGATGTGTAGTTTTGGCATATTCAACCAAACGACGCAAAGACTGTGGTTCATGGAATTCAAGGTACGATTGACGACCGTGCAAACCAATATTGACCAACTGCTTCACTTTGCTTGGTGTAGACCATGTATCGGTAAATAATAATTTAAACCAAGAATCTTCTTTATCGGGTTCACGACCCCACAGCACGGTTACAGGAACGAGCTCAACATCCGCATCAGGATTTTTTTCCAAAACCTCAATTAAACGTAATAAACGAGGTGGAAATGCATGTGGCGGTGGATTGAGTAAGTTGTCTTCATCATGATGTTGTAAAAACACCACAGAGGCTTTTTCTGTTTGCGTACCCACAGTCATTGGGTCGAGTGCAGGGTGTAGCTTTAAACGACGGGTTTCACCATCGACAATTAAAGCATTACTCCGTGAATGATTTTGCAGAACGTAGCAGGTAATTTTCGTTGTCTGTACGCCGGTATCTGTATCGGTTTCAGTCACTACAGGTTCTACAGGGACTTCACCTAAAACATGCGGTGTTACCACAAGGTCAAGCAGTTTACTCGAAAGCTTTCGATACATCTGACCAAAGCCGCTCTTGGACATACAAACTCCTACTTTTCATGACCAAACCACAGAGATTCTGAGGGGAATCTATTCTGCGTAATTGTACTTAAAAACGGTATGTCATTTTCTGACAAATTGCATAGATATTGTAAGATTTTATCGTTAAAAAACGTATTTTTAGCAGTTATATTGCATCAGCAAGGTGACAGATCAGTCAGCGAATCTTTAGGGTTTTAGTCTGGATTTATGGCAAAATGGAAAATATATTTAAACATCTGTTGATGTTGCCTGCGTTAGCTTAATCCCGAATGATAGATAGGTTTGTTATGAATGCCTTAACACAAGAGTTGGTTGATTTACTCAGCCTTGAAAAATTAGAAGAAAATATTTTTCGTGGGCAAAGCCGAAATTTGGTCGGGAAGCGTGTCTTTGGTGGACAGGTTTTAGGTCAGGCGCTCCGTGCGGCATCTTATACCACAGATCGACCTGCTCATTCCTTACATGCCTATTTCTTATTTGGTGGTGATATCAATGCACCGATCATTTATGAAGTGGATCGTATTCGCGATGGACGCAGTTTTGTGAGTCGTCAGGTTCGTGCGATTCAACATGGTAAAACCATTTTTATGTGTATGGTGTCATTTGCAGAGCAAGAAGAAGGGTTGAACTACCAAGTTGCAGAGCCAGAATATCCAGCCGTGGAAGATTTAAAATCTGAAGCTGAGCTGAAACGAATGATGGTGGAATTTGTCCCTGAAAACGTCCGTGCATCTTTTATGCGCGACCGCCATGTAGAAATTCGCCCGATTGATCCGCAAAACCCGTACCAACCGCAGCCTGCTGCGCCATCGTATGCACACTATATTCGTACCCATGACAAAATTGCTGCTGACGTTGATGATATCTCATTACATCAGGCTATTGCGGCATTCTATTCAGACTTTACGCTGATGACGACTGCACTACGTCCACATGGTTTAAGTTATTTATCACCTAGTTTGCAGTGTGCGAGTATTGACCATGCCATGTATTTCCATAAGCCATTCCGTGTGGATGAATGGATGCTTTATGACATGGATGCCACCGTCAGTGCCAGTTCACGTGGTCTAAATTTCGGTCGCATGTGGCAAAACGGTGAGTTGGTCTGTAGTACGACACAAGAAGGCTTGATCCGTTTACGCGAAATTGAAACCCAATAAGCTTTGAATAAGATGTGTTAAGTCGTAAAAGCTGAATACTGAAAAAACCGAATCTCCTGATTCGGTTTTTTTATGCCGTCAATTTTTAGTATGAATCTACTCACGGATTCGAGTTATCTAATTAGGGTGCAGTACAAATTGAATTGGGTTGAATACGTGCTTTGCAGAATTGTAGCAGTACATGTGACAAAAAATTCCTCGATTCCCAGTGGGTCACATGGCATAGTGCCTGAATAAAGGATGATAAATGCAAGGCACAATGAGCTTAAATACGCAGATTTTAATTGCCGCAATATTGGGTGTGGCATTTGGGTTTTTATTAATTCAGTTTCCAGAGACGCAGTTTTTATCCGCCAGCCTGTATGGCTTGGGGATTGCCAGTAGTATTTTTATTGGCTTGCTGAAAATGATCTTGGTTCCGCTGATCTTTAGTTCGATTGTGGTGGGGGTATCGAATTTACAGGCAGGTGGTCAGCTGAGTCGTACGTGGAAAATTACCTTAGCTTGCTGTGTCACTACTACTACTTTGGCACTGATCTTGGGTCTAGCATGCGCGCATATTTTTAAAGTTGGGCAGGGCGTGGACATCGTCATGTTCCAAGATGCAATGCAACAACATCAAAGTCCTGACACCCTCACAGCTGGCTCATTCTTTACCAATTTTATTCAAAATACACTGATCAATCCGTTTAAAGCCTTTAGCGATGGCAACGTACTCGCAGTCGTGGTGTTTTCACTATTTCTCGGTGTGGCCTTGGTTAAAGGCGGAGAAAAGTTCCGAAGTGTGAGAAAGCTCAGTCAGCAATTTTTCGACATCATGATGATGATCATCGGCTGGGTGATGAAGCTTGCACCGATTGGTATTTTTGCATTATTGGCTAAATTGATTGCTACCGAAGATATTTCGGTGTTGAGTCGCCTCGCGGAGTTTGCTGCGGTGGTCACAGGGACTACGATTTTCCATGGGGCAGTGGTGTTACCTTTGTTACTATGGATTTTTGGCAAAATGAGTCCTCTGACATTCTTTAGAGGAACACGAGCTGCCTTAATCACTGCTTTTGCAACCAGTTCAAGTTCAGCAACGATGCCACTGTCGATGAAATGTGCGCAGGAAAACTTAGGAGTACGTCCTCAAACTGCAGGTTTTGTGATTCCATTGGGCACGCAGTTGAATATGGATGGTACAGTGCTGTATGAAGCTGCTGCTGCGTTATTTATTGCCAACTTGATGGGCTTAGATTTAACCTTGGGTCAGCAGTTAATTGTCTGTGCAACCGCCATGATTGCTTCACTCGGCGCGCCGGGTATTCCAAGCGCTGGAATGGTGACGATGATTATGGTTTTACAATCGGTTGGGCTTCCTGCAGAAGCCATTGCGATATTGCTGCCGATTGACCGCTTATTAGATACGGTGCGAACTGTGGTGAACGTACAGGGCGATATGATGATTAGTGTGGTGGTGGATCGTCATACGCGAGATGTAGATGAACCAGCGTTGTCGAATTAAGCAGATAAAGAACTAAAATGTGGGTTGTAGACGATCTCCCACAGATGCCCATCCAAGTCTTGAAAATAGCCTGCATAACCACCGTAAAATGTGGGTTGTGCGGGCTTAATTGTTTTTGCACCTGCGCGTTGGGCTTGTTGCATGATTTGATCGACGGCTGCGGAACTGTTGACGTTATGTCCGAGAGACATTTGAGTTGGACAAAACGCTGATGTACTAATTCCGGTGTCATGACTAAGGCTATCTTGCGGCCAGAGTGCGAGCTTTAAACTGTGTTGTAAATCAAAAAATGCCACAGCGCCATGTTCAAATTCAGTCCCAATAATCCCTGCGCTATTTAGACCTAAACCCTCCTGATAAAACGCGAATGCAGCATGTAAATCTTTCACAGCCAGTGTAATGACGGAGATGTGAGCGTGCATGGAGATGCTCCTGAACGGTGTATTTTTATTTTAGGATGAGACTGAGTATAAATGCATTTTAAAGAGAATAGGGAACTCGGAAGAACTGTACTTTAAACCTCGAACTTATGACCTTTTCCATCTTGAGTGTGTTGATTGCGCAATAAAAAAATGGAGCGTAATGGATGTGGGTACAAAAAAAGCAGGGCGAACCCTGCTTAATACAGATTTTAAAGTAGTGTTTAAGCGACTTTCAGTGCGGCACGTTTTGCAGCAGGAGAGTTGTCGAGATAGGCAATAGCATCTTCCGTTTTTGCTTCATGTACAGGATCGTACCAAGGCATTAAATACCCCAATTGCTGCGACACTAACCAAAGCGGATGTGGCAATAAGCGATTGTCTTTTTGCGCGATACGCGCCCATTCACGCCAAATCCACGGTTTATACACAGCAGGTTTAATCGATGCATAGCGCGAGTCTTGCTGCATGATATGTGCAGCACCATCGACCCATAGACCAAGTACGGCAGCAATCACGATCACACTTTGATAATAGCGAGAAATATAGCCCCCACCGAGATGACGATACAAATCAAAGGCCACGGTACGATGCTCTATTTCTTCTGCACCATGCCATTTTACTAGATCGAGCATATTCGGATCGGCACCGAGGCGTTCCCACTCTTTATTATATAAAGCATATTTGCCTAGTACACAGGTCATGTGTTCAACAGTTGCAATCACCCCTAAACGAAAGAGATCCCATTGATGATCCAAAGCTTTAGGTACATTGAGCCCTAGAGGTTGGTCCGCAAGTAGTTTGCCAAAGAGAAAGTCCATGATCTCAAGGTTGCGTTGAATACTGATATTGCGCTGAGATAAGTATTCTTTATTAGCAGAGTTATGTGCCTGAGCATGCATGGCCTCTTGGCGGATAAATGCTTTAACGTCCTCTGCTAATTTTTCATCTCTAATTTGTGGCAATACTTTGTTATACAGACGGCAAAACCAAAACTCACCTGCCGGTAAGATCATATTAATTTCATTAATAAAATAGCTGACAAATGGTTGGTTGGGCACCCAGTCAACTTGAGTATCTTGCCACTCAAATTTCACTTTACGTGGCTTAATTTTATATTCGATTGATGATCCAAGTTTTGTGTTTCTCAAGCGGGAGAGTAATTTCATGACCTATCCTTGTTTTTATGTGATCGAGTACACATCTGATGTATTCAGTATCCAAAAAAAATCCTGCATTGTGATTAGCAATACAGGACATTTCATTATCTTCAGATGATACTTTTTGTCAGACAATCATTCTTGCGCTGACTTTGAAATTACTGGATTAGTGGTCTGAATTTTTGCCTTCAGCTTGGGGTAAATCTTCAGATGTGGTATAGAAGTCATCGAATGCTTCCGCATCTGCATCGATTTCAATATCATCTTCGGATGCTTCAGGAATGCTATCAAGATCAAACTCTGTGGATTGTTCTAGAGTGAAGTTAAGGCGACCCGCCATGACACTTGCTAATTCTTCTAAACCTTGTTTATTCAATGATGAGAATAATTGGATAGAGAAGTTCAGCTTCATTTTTTTCAATGCTGCTTTCACTTCTTGTAGTGCTTTAGAGGCTGGGCCACGGTTTAGTTTATCTGATTTGGTGAGCAGTACATGTACGAACAATTTACGTGAATGTGCCCATTCCAACATCATGACGTCAAAGTGTTGTAGTGGATGACGGATATCCATCAACAGCACAAGACCTTGTAAACTTTCACGGTGTATCAGATAGTTTTCTAATTCTTTTTGCCACACGATTTTCATCGCTTCAGGTACAGCGGCATAGCCATAACCCGGCAAGTCGACCAAACGCTGATCAGGATTTCCTAAACTGAAAAAGTTGATCATTTGGGTACGACCCGGTTTTTTCGACGCACGAGCCAATTGTTTTTGGTTGGTGAGCGCATTAATGGCACTCGACTTACCCGCATTAGAGCGGCCAGCAAAGGCAATTTCATAGCCGGTATCTTCAACGCAGAGGTTGAGTTTAGGCGCACTCATTAAGAACTCAGCTTTGCGTAGCCAGTTGAGCGAGCGCACAGCATATTCAGTAATCGCAGAGTCTACTTTTTTCTCATAAGTAATCTTTTGCTTCGGCGCATTGGCCGCTTTACTGTTTCGTGATTTTCCTCTGTGCTGATGCATAACCCAACTTCAATAACTGATTTAACAACACGCATTATAAAGGAAGTCGGGCAGGCAAGCGAATTTTGTCGCAGGCAAAGTGAAATTAGAGATTGATCATTTGAATCGGAGATTGTGTTGTAAATTTAGATGCGCTGCTTGGTTGTAAAACATCGGCAAGTTTGTACTGATCGAGACTTTGATAAAACTGTTCTAAAGCTTGGTCTAAGATGCTTTTTAAACCACACTGACTGCGCAGTACGCAGGGTGGGTCATTGCATTCAACAATCTGGTGATTACCTTGCAAAATTCGCACAATTTGACCGAGCTGAGCGTCAAGTGCTTCAGGGTTTAGGCGAATGCCGCCACCTTTACCGCGGCTGGTGATTAACCAGTTTTGCTTTGCCATAAAATGCACAATTTTCACCAAGTGATTACGCGAAACGTGCAGGTCTTCCGCAATTTCAGCAATGTTATAAGGCACATCACGAGGGCGTGCGATATAGAGCAAAATGCGTAATGCATAATCGGTGAATTTATTGAGTTGCATACAGGTCTGAATTTAACTTGAACACTGTTAGTGTAGCTTGAAAGTCCCTCGAAAGGAACTTTCATTAAAAAACATTCATTTAGCTTTAATTTAAACTCAAAATTGAATTTAAAAAATTTAAAGTGGTGCAGAAACTTGAACGAGATCACCTGCTTTATAGTGGTTAAGCAAAATATTTGAGACCGAATATTCTGTGTGGTTTTCTTCAGGTTTAACTTCAAATACAAATTGGCTGCCACTTTGGTCTGCATCAAATTTATATTGTTGTGGCTGCTCAATGTCATGGCCTGGTACTTTTACTTTAACTGAAATGTACTGACCTGCTTTGGCTGCGACAACTGCTTGTCCATCTTGTGCAGCAATCGTAAAACGCTGCCCCGCTTCAGTGGTTTCAACTTGGCGAATGACGAATGCACGCCAGCCAGCCCAACCACCATTTTCGGCAGCCAATGCTTCGTATTTAGATTTTTCGACACCAATAAGAATATCAGCCAATTGTAAATACGCAGCTTTCCATGCAGCGATTAAGTCTGATTCCATTGGAACATCAAGCACTTCGCTGATTGAATGTAAAAGGTTTTCACCCACAATCGAATATTGTTCAGGCTTGATATCTAAACTCACATGTTTCGTGGTGATGTGTTCAATGGCTTTTGCCAACACGCTTGGATTTTCAATATGTTCTGCATATGCCAACACTGCTGCAGCAAGGGCACGAGGCTGGCGACCGGTACTTTGGTGGTCCAGGTTGAACACATTTTTGAGATCAGGATTGTTGTTCAACATGCGTTTATAGAAATAGCTCGTAAGCGCTACACCATTTTCACGCAGTACAGGAACAGTCGCTTTTACAAGTTCAATGTGTTGTGGAGTCATGTTGA
This sequence comes from Acinetobacter amyesii, assembly GCF_002018365.1. Classification (GTDB taxonomy): domain Bacteria; phylum Pseudomonadota; class Gammaproteobacteria; order Pseudomonadales; family Moraxellaceae; genus Acinetobacter; species Acinetobacter amyesii. Next base: position 59,964 of record NZ_MVKX01000002.1, on the reverse strand, counting down.
AACTTCTATGAGAGTTATAAGATGTATTTAAAATACATATTTAAAAATGCATTTGCAATACGTCTCATTCATAAAACCATAAAAAAAATATGGGATATTAAAATATCCCATAAATTCAGCATAGATAATCGTAATGGCGAATTATTTTTTACCAAACAGTGAACCCAGTAAACCGCGTACGATTTTCTGACCTGTCGACCCACCCAAGCTGCGTGCAGCACTTTTTGCAAAAGTTCCTACCGTGTCTTGAATCAGTTTTTCACGTTGTTTGGCTGAACGCTCAGCTTCTTTTTGTTGTTCGCGCGCAAGGCGTTCTTGTTCACGTGCTTGCTGTTTGGCGAGTGCATCTGCTTCTTTGGCTTGTTGTTTGGCCAACGCTTCTTGTTCTTTGGCTTCTATTTTATCTTGTTCCGCTTGGACGGCTTGTTGTTGGCGCTCCGCCACTTTATTTTGCAAAAGTTCATAGGCACTTTCACGGTCTGCTTCGGTGTCATACACACCTGCAACAACGCTATTTGCCATGAGTGCTTTGCGTTCTTCTACAGCAATTGGACTAAATGAAGAATAGGGTGGCATGACCCAAGCACGTTCAACGATTTGGGGTGTCCCTTGCTCATCTAGACAGCTAATTAATGCTTCACCTACAGCCAGTTCCGTAATCACTTGATCGACTTTAAACGCAGGATTGGCTCGGAAAGTATCTGCTGCCGTCTTGACCGCTTTCTGATCTTTGGGGGTAAATGCACGTAGCGCATGTTGAACACGGTTACCCAGTTGTCCTAAAACACTCTCAGGTAGGTCAAGTGGGTTTTGCGTTACAAAGTAAATCCCAACGCCTTTAGAGCGAATGAGACGAACCACTTGCTCAATCTTTTCTTGTAAAGCAGGGCTGGCATTATCAAACAATAAATGCGCTTCATCAAAGAAGAACACCAATTTGGGTTTATCCATATCTCCAACTTCGGGTAATTGTTCAAACAGTTCTGACAGCATCCAAAGTAAGAAAGTCGCATAGAGCTTAGGGGTATTCATTAACTTGTCGGCGGCGAGCAGGTTGATGTTGCCACGACCTTGTGCATCCGTTTGAATGAAATCCATAATATTGAGTGCAGGCTCACCAAAGAAATTGTCACCGCCTTGATCTGCCAATGCAAGCAAATTACGTTGAATTGCACCTAAGCTTGCAGGTGATAAATTGCCATATTCATTTTTAAATTCTGCCGCATTTTCACTGACGTAGCTGATCATGGCTTTTAAGTCTTTAAAGTCGATGAGCAATAAGCCCTGATCATCGGCAATACGAAAGACCGCAGATAACACACCTTCTTGCGTGTCGTTTAAATTCAGAATTCGGGCAAGGAGCAGTGGACCAATTTCAGAAATGGTAGTGCGAATGGGGTGTCCTTGTTCACCGAACAAATCCCAAAACACCACAGGAGAGGCAGCAAAAGGAATGCTCTCGATATTTAAACTTTTAATTCGTTCGTCAAACTTAGGATTGCTTTCACCAGCTTTGGCAAGGCTAGAAACATCCCCTTTGGCATCAGCTAAAAATACGGGTACACCCAGCCGAGAAAAACTTTCTGCCAACACCTTCAGCGTCACCGTTTTACCAGTACCTGTGGCCCCAGCAATCAAACCATGGCGGTTTGCAAATTGTGAATGAAGCACCACATCTTGTGTGGTGTCTTGTGTTTTTTTGCCAATAATAATTGGTGTACCCATAGATGTTCCTGTATTTATTCGAGTTGCTGTTTATTTAAATGTTGTAGTGCGTTTTCTATATCTTGTATTAAATCTGCAGGATGTTCTAGTCCTATACAGAAGCGAACCAGTAAGCCGGCTTGAATATGTGAATGTTCGAGTACACGCATATCTTTTAAGTTATATAGCATGACTAAACTGACTGGGCCACCCCAGCTAAAACCGAGCTTAAATAGTTTAAGTGCATCACAAAAGCGGCGTACATCTTGCAGGCTATATTTTTCATTCAATATCACGCTGACCAAGCCGGCACTGTGTTGTTCTGTACAAATTTCTTTCCAATACTGATGTCCTGCGGAGGCTTCATCGGCAGGATGTAAAACCTGTACAAAGGCTGGCTGCTGTTTTAGCCAATTTAATAAAGTTAAAGCACTTTGTGACTGATGTTCATAGCGCAGGCGCATAGAAGCCAGACTGCGTTGTACTTGCGCGGCGTCATCACCAGAGATACTAATGCCTTGAATGGCATGCGCACGAAATAGTTTGTGATGAAGCTTTTTATCTCGTGTAATTACCGAGCCCATTAAAATATCGCCACCACCACTTGGGTATTTGGTTAAGGCATGCACACTGATATCGACACCCAGATGTTCAGCACTAAAATCAAAAGCATTAAAGGCAAGTCCTGCGCCCCATGTATTGTCCAGTGCAGTGAGAATGTTATGCGCTTGGGCTTTTTTGACCAAGCCGACTAAATCTGGAAACTCTAAAGTGACAGAACCTGCTGCTTCTAACCAGATAAGCTTGGCTTGCGCTGAAGGTGTGAATGAGTTGACATCAATCGGGTTATAAACCTTGACCACGATGCCATAGCGGGTTTCTAAATTGCGTAAATGTTCCATATTCGGGCCATAGATATTATCTGCGACCCAAACTTCATCCCCCTGACTTAAAAAACATGAATTGACCAAATTAATTGCAGATAAACCGCTTGGTGCGAGTAAGTGATACAAGCCACCTTCAATCTGAGCAATCTGATCCCCTAGAGTAAAGGTGGTAGGTGTGCCATGTGTGCCATAGCTATAGTCATAATCATCAGTCCAATGGCGATTAAATAGCGCATCTGTATTTTCGAAAATTATAGTGGATGCACGAAACAGGGGAGGTTGAACACTATTGATGTATTGCGGTGCCTTTCTTGGTGCATGAATGAGTTCAGTTTGAGGATTCTTTTTCACGTGGCGCTCTGAAATGATCAAAATAATAATGAATGATCAAAAGAATACGACTAAAACGCATGGATTTACGATGCTTTTGTATAGAAAATTAAGTGAAAAGCAAAGTTGGCTTCATTCTTGCAAAACCGATATCAGAGCAACAACAATAGGTTTAGCGCATGAAGTCGCATTTAAAAGTACATTATTTTCAGCATATTGCTGGCGAAGGGTTCGGCAGTTGTTATGAGTTTTTAAAACAGCATCAGGCCAAAATTACGGCCACAGAATTCTTTGCATTACCTGTCGATCAAGCCTTAGATCTCGAGGCTTTGCCGCATGTTGAAGATGTCGATTTACTCATCATCATGGGTGGGACCATGAGTGTAAATGATGAGGCCAATTTCCCATGGTTAAAAATAGAAAAGCGTTGGCTGCGACGCTATTTAGCACTCGGTAAACCCGCAATTGGGCTTTGTTTAGGTGGGCAATTGATTGCCAATGCTTTGGGTGGGGCGGTGAGCCGAAATGCACAACAAGAATTGGGTTGGACGACCATCCGTAAGGTCGCTAACGTACCGCATGACTGTTTCAAACTACCTGAAGAGTTTAAGGTCATGCAGTGGCACAGTGAAACATTTGAAATTCCCAAAGGAGCGGTATTACTGGCGGAAAATGATGCATGTCGTAATCAAATGTATCAAATCGGGCAAAATGTTTTGGGCTTCCAATTTCATCCTGAAATTACTCCTGAAGTACTCGATTTATTTTTGGAAAATGATGAAGAAGTGGCATTTTTTTCAGGAACACATGTGCAGCCAGTACATGATCTACGGAAAAGCGCAAAAAACAAATTTATTGAGGGAAATCAAATACTAAACCAAGCAATAGAGTATGTATTAAGAAAAAATGCCTATTGATTAAAAGTTAAGCAATTGATCTTGCATAAAAAATGAAAAATATAAGAAAAACAGCAAAAGAGATTTGCTTATGCATTAAACAATAGCTATAATGGGCGACCCTTTGATGAAGGGGGTTGGCTACGAATAAAGTAGTTAACATCGTGACAGTCGCGGCATCGATCGTGACCTTAGTGATATTTCACTGCTCTTGACACTTGCCTCTTTTAAAGTGGGGTGAGATGCGTCAAGGGTGATTCTTTATATATTTGGCTTGGAGTTAACTGGTATGTCTAACCAGAGAATTCGTATCCGTCTTAAGTCTTTTGATCACCGTTTAATTGATCAATCAGCTCAAGAAATCGTAGAAACAGCAAAACGTACTGGCGCACAAGTTTGTGGTCCAATCCCGATGCCTACACGTATCGAACGTTTTAACGTTTTAACATCACCACACGTTAACAAAGATGCGCGTGACCAATACGAGATCCGCACTTACAAACGTTTGATCGACATCGTTCAACCTACAGATAAAACTGTTGATGCATTGATGAAGTTAGATCTTGCAGCTGGTGTTGATGTTCAGATCGCTTTGGGTTAAGGCTTTCGGTTAATTAACGCTCTAAGTTAATTAGGCCGCTTTTTTAGAGGTTTATGCACATGGCTATTGGTTTAGTCGGTCGCAAGTGCGGTATGACACGTATCTTTACAGATGCTGGTGTTTCTGTACCTGTAACAGTGATTGAGGTTGATCCTAACCGCATCACACAAATCAAAACGCTTGAAACTGATGGTTATCAAGCGATTCAAATCACTACTGGTGAACGTCGCGAATCTCGCGTAACTAACGCTCAGAAAGGTCACTTTGCGAAAGCTGGTGTTGCTGCTGGTCGTCTAGTTCAAGAATTCCGCGCTACAGAAGCTGATCTTGAAGGTCGTGAAGTTGGCGGAACTATCGGTGTAGATGTGTTCACAGTGGGTCAAATCGTTGACGTTACTGGTACATCTAAAGGTAAAGGTTTCCAAGGTGGTGTTAAGCGTTGGAACTTCCGTACTCAAGACGCTACACATGGTAACTCTGTATCTCACCGTGTTATCGGTTCTACAGGTCAAAACCAGACTCCTGGTCGCGTGTTCAAAGGCAAAAAAATGCCTGGTCACTTAGGTGCTGAACGTGTAACTACACAGGGTCTTGAAATCGTTGCTATCGACGCAGAACGTTCAGTTCTAGTTGTTAAAGGCGCGGTTCCTGGTGCTACTGGTGGCGACGTTACTGTTCGTCCTACTATCAAGGCCTGAGGGGAAATAACGTGAATTTAAATACTGTTTCCGGCTCTGCTGTTGAGTTATCTGAAGTTGCGTTTGGTCGTGATTTTAACGAAGCTCTTGTACACCAAGTTGTTACAGCTTACTTAGCTGGTGGTCGTCAAGGTTCTAAAGCGCAAAAATCACGTGCTGACGTTTCTGGCGGTGGTAAAAAGCCTTTCCGTCAAAAAGGTACTGGCCGCGCTCGTGCTGGTTCTATTCGTAGCCCAATCTGGGTTGGCGGTGGTAAAACTTTTGCTGCTCGTCCACAAGACTGGTCTCAAAAAGTAAACCGTAAAATGTATCGCGGTGCTATGCAATGCATCCTGGCTGAGCTTGTTCGTCAAGATCGCCTTGTTTTAGTTGAAGAGATTGCTGTTGCAGCTCCAAAAACTAAAGAATTGCTTGCAAAACTTAACGACTTGAATGCACCTCGTGCATTAATCGTTACAGATGCTGTTGATGAGAACTTGTATCTTGCTGCTCGCAACATTCCACACGTTGATGTGGTTGATGCTGCTGCAATCGATCCTGTTAGCTTGATCGCGTTCGATAAAGTTGTTATGTCTGTTGCTGCTGCTAAGAAAATTGAGGTAGAACTCGGATGAACAACGAACGTATCTATCAAGTCCTACAAGGACCTGTATTCTCAGAAAAAGCACAAGTTTTAGGCGAAACTGCTGGTGTTCAAGTGTTCAAAGTTGCACTAGATGCAAACAAACTTGAAATCAAAAAAGCTGTTGAGCAACTATTTGGTGTTCAAGTTGTTAAAGTTAACACAACGATCACTAAAGGTAAGACTAAACGCTTTGGTAAAACATTAGGACGTCGTTCTGATGTTAAAAAAGCATACGTCACCCTGAAAGCTGGCCAAGATGTTGAAATGGCTGACTTGGGCGATACCGCTGAAAACGCAGCGGAATAAGGACGAAAATTATGCCGATTCAAAAATGTAAGCCAACGTCTCCAGGACGTCGCTTTGTAGAGAAAGTGGTTCATAACCACCTTCACAAAGGCGCGCCATATGCTCCGTTGGTTGAAGCTAAAAAACGTACTGGCGGTCGTAATAACAACGGTCACATTACAACTCGTCACGTTGGTGGTGGTCATAAACAGCACTACCGTATCGTAGACTTCAAACGTAACAAAGACAGCATCCCTGCTGTAGTTGAGCGTATTGAATACGATCCAAACCGTACAGCTCATATTGCTTTATTGAAATATGCTGACGGTGAACGTCGCTATATTATTGCACCTAAAGGCCTTCGCGCTGGTGATCAAGTTCAATCTGGTAACGATGCTCCAATCCGTCCAGGTAACTGCTTGCCACTTCGCAACATGCCTATCGGTTCTACTCTTCACAACATCGAGCTTAAAATCGGTAAAGGCGCACAATTAGTACGTTCTGCTGGTACATCTGCTCAATTGTTGGGTCGTGACGGTTCTTACGCTATCATTCGTCTTCGTTCAGGCGAAATGCGTAAAGTACACGTTGAATGCCGTGCTGTGTTAGGTGAAGTTTCTAACTCAGAAAGCAACCTTCGTTCACTTGGTAAAGCAGGTGCATCACGCTGGCGTGGCGTTCGTCCTACCGTACGTGGTATGGCGATGAACCCAGTAGACCATCCACATGGTGGTGGTGAAGGACGTAACAAAGGTATTCAACCTGTAAGTCCATGGGGTCAAAAAGCTAAAGGGTACAAAACACGTACCAACAAGCGTACGACTAAGATGATCATTCGCGACCGTCGCGTTAAGTAACAAGTAAAGGAATCTGACAATGCCTCGTTCTCTGAAAAAAGGCCCATTCGTCGATGCGCACTTGTTCGCTAAGGTTGAAGCGGCTATCGCGGCTAATAACCGTAAGCCGATCAAAACTTGGTCGCGTCGTTCGATGATCTTACCGGATTTTGTTGGTCTAACAATTTCTGTACACAATGGCCGTAACCATGTTCCAGTGATCGTATCTGAGCATATGGTTGGTCATAAATTAGGTGAATTCGCGCCAACTCGTACCTATCGTGGTCACGGTGTTGACAAGAAGTCTAAACGTTAATAGGTGCTATGATGGAAGTAACTGCTAAATTACGCGGTGCCGCTATCTCGGCACAAAAAGCACGTTTGGTTGCAGACCTAATTCGCGGCAAATCTGTTGCGCATGCTTTAAATATCTTAAACTTCAGCAACAAAAAAGCTGCAGTTCTAGTTAAAAAAGCATTGGAATCTGCGATTGCAAACGCTGAACACAATAACAGTTTAGATGTAGACGACCTTAAAGTTTCTACGATCTACGTTGATGAAGGCATGAGCCTGAAACGTATTTTGCCACGTGCTAAAGGCCGTGCAGATCGTATTACTAAGCGTACTTGTCACATTACCGTTAAGGTAGGGGTTTGATATGGGTCAGAAGGTTCATCCAATCGGTATCCGCCTAGGTGTTGTGAAACGTCATAACGCTAACTGGTATGCGAATCCGAAACAATATGCTGAATATTTGCTAAAAGATCTTCAAGTTCGTGAGTTTTTAACTAAAAAACTTAAGAATGCGATGGTAAGCAATATTCTTATCGAACGCCCTACAGGCGCAGCTAAAGTAACTATTAGCACTGCACGTCCTGGTATCGTGATCGGTAAAAAAGGCGAAGACATTGAGAAATTACAACGCGAATTAACAGCCATTATGGGTGTTCCTGCGCAAGTAAGTATCAACGAAATCGATCGCCCAGATTTAGACGCTCGTTTAGTTGCTGAAGCAATCGCTTCTCAATTAGAAAAACGTGTAATGTTCCGTCGTGCTATGAAGCGTGCGGTTCAAAACTCTATGCGTGCTGGTGCTAAAGGTATCAAAGTAGAAGTTTCAGGCCGTCTAGGTGGTGCTGAGATTGCTCGTACTGAATGGTATCGTGAAGGTCGTGTACCTCTTCATACTCTTCGTGCTGACATCGACTATGCTACTATGCGTGCTGAGACTACTTACGGTACGATCGGCGTTAAAGTATGGATCTTCCGTGGTGAGATCTTGGGCGGCATGAAACAAGTCATGAACCCAGCTCCAGCTGAAGAACGTCCAGCTAAACGTGGTCGTGGTCGTGGTGAAGGTCAAGAGCGTCGTGGTCGTCGCAATGATCGTTCTGCTGAAAAAGGAGAATAATCCATGTTACAACCTAAACGTACTAAATTCCGTAAAGTGCAAAAAGGCCGTAACACTGGTCTAGCACATCGCGGTAGCTCAGTATCTTTTGGTACTATTGCACTTAAATCAATTGAACGTGGTCAAATGACTGCACGTCAAATTGAAGCAGCGCGTCGTACAATCAGCCGTCGTATTAAACGTGGTGGTAAGATCTTTATCCGTGTTTTCCCAGACAAACCAATTACTGAAAAACCATTAGAAGTTCGTATGGGTAAAGGTAAAGGTTCTGTGGAATACTGGGTTTGCCAAATCAAACCAGGTAAAGTCTTGTACGAAATTGATGGTGTTAACGAAGAACTTGCTCGCGAAGCATTTACGCTTGCTGCTGCAAAACTTCCGTTTAAAACCACTATCGTGACTCGGACGGTAATGTAATGAAAACTAATGATCTACGTGAAAAGTCGGTAGAAGAGTTGACAGCTTTGCTTGATGAGCAACAGCTTAACCAATTCCGTCTTCGTATGGCGAAAGCAACTGGTCAATTGGGTAAATCGCACGAAGTTGCGCTTACTCGTAAAACTATTGCTCGTATTAAGACACTCCTAACCGAAAAACAGGGGAACGGACAATGAGTGAACAAACAGTTCGCACGTTAACCGGTAAAGTAGTTAGCGACAAGATGGACAAGTCTATCGTTGTTCTTATCGAACGCCGCGTTCAACACCCGTTGTATGGCAAATCAATCCGCCGTTCAACTAAATTACACGCTCATGATGAAAACAATGTTGCTAAAGTTGGCGACGTAGTAAGCATCAAAGAAAGCCGCCCAATTTCTAAAACTAAGTCTTGGACTTTAGTTGAAGTTGTTGAAGCTGCTGCTGAGTAATTAAACGTTCTTGCATCATCGGTCAATTTCGAGTACTCTTTGAGCCTTTCGAAATTGCGACCGGTGATGCTCGGTTTTGGAGTAGGGCAATGATTCAAACCGAAAGTATGCTCGACGTAGCAGACAACAGTGGTGCTCGCCGCGTACAATGTATTAAAGTACTTGGTGGTTCACATCGTCGTTATGCTTCTGTTGGCGACATTATTAAAGTTACTGTAAAAGAAGCTATTCCACGCGCACGTGTTAAAAAAGGTGACGTGATGAATGCTGTAGTTGTACGTACAAAATTCGGCATCCGTCGTGCAGATGGTTCAGTTATTCGTTTCGACGATAACGCAGCTGTTATTTTGAACAACAACAAAGCGCCGATTGCAACTCGTATTTTCGGACCAGTGACTCGTGAACTTCGTACTGAACAGTTCATGAAAATTATTTCATTGGCTCCTGAAGTTCTATAAGAGGCACTCATGGCTAAGATTAAAAAGGGCGATCAAGTAATTGTGATCGCAGGTAAAGAAAAAGGCAAACAAGGTACTGTTTTGTCTGTTTCAAATGACCGTGTTAAGGTTGAAGGCCTTAACTTGGTAACGAAGCATCAAAAGCCTAACCGAGCTACTGGCGCTGAAGGCGGCATCGTAACTCAAGAAGCTGAGCTTCATATCTCTAACGTGGCAATTTTTAATGCTACAACCCAAAAGGCTGACCGTGTTGGTTACCAAGTGATTGAAGGCGTGAAAACTCGCGTATTCAAATCTAATGGTGAATCAGTGGCGGTAGCGAAGTAATAGGTTGACTAGGCAATGGCCAGACTTAAAACGCGTTACAACGACGAACTTAAGGCTCAATTAAAAGAAACATTGGGCGTTAAGAATGTGATGGATATTCCTCGCATTACAAAAATCACCATCAACATGGGTGTTGGTGCTGCATCAGCTGACAAGAAATTGTTAGATGGCGCTCTTTCTGATATGCAAGCAATTGCTGGTCAAAAACCAGTACTTACTTTAGCTCGTAAATCTATCGCTGGTTTCAAAATCCGTGATGGTTGGCCGATCGGCTGTAAAGTTACTTTACGCGGCGAACGTATGTACGAATTCTTAGACCGTTTGATCTCTATCGCGATCCCTCGTATCCGTGACTTCCGTGGTTTCTCTGCGAAATCATTCGATGGTCGTGGTAACTACTCAATGGGTCTTAAGGAACAAATCATGTTCCCTGAAATCGATTTTGATAAGATTGATCGTATTCGTGGTATGGACATTACCATCACTACGACTGCTCGCACCGATGACGAAGGCCGTGCGCTTATGCGTGCATTCGGCTTCCCGTTCAAATAAGAGGTCGATATGGCTAAGAAAGGTATGATTAATCGCGAATTGAAACGCGAAGCTACTGTTGCTAAATACGCTGCGAAACGTGCTGAATTAAAAGCAATTATCGCAAACGTAAATGCATCAGACGAAGAACGTTTCGAAGCGATGATGAAATTTCAAGCATTACCACGTAATGCGTCTCCAGTACGTCTACGTAACCGTTGTGGTTTAACTGGTCGTCCTCATGGTTACTTCCGTAAGTTCGGTTTAAGCCGTAACAAATTACGTGAAACAGTAATGCAAGGTGATGTACCGGGCGTTGTTAAGGCAAGCTGGTAAGGAGCACTATAAATGAGTATGCAAGATACCGTTGCCGACATGCTAACACGTGTTCGTAACGCACAAATGGCAAAGAAACAAACTGTTTCTATGCCAAACTCAAAGTTGAAAGTTGCGATTGCTAACGTACTTCAACAAGAAGGTTATATCGCTGATGTAGCTGTTGCTGACAATGAAGGCAAAGCGACTTTAACGATTACTTTAAAATATTTCGAAGGCAAACCAGTTATCGATACTGTGAAACGCGTAAGCCGTCCTGGTCTACGTCAATATCGCGGTAAAGATGCACTTCCTAGCGTTAAGCAAGGTTTAGGTATTGCAATTGTTTCTACAAGCAAAGGCATCATGACTGATCGCGCTGCACGTGCTGCAGGTATCGGTGGTGAAGTTATTGCTTTTGTTTCTTAATAGGTGATTCCTCATGTCTCGTGTGGCTAAAGCCCCAGTAACTGTACCTAACGGTGTTACAGTTACTCAGAACGGCCGGCAGGTCGAAGTGAAAGGCAGCAAAGGTACATTGTCTTTCAACCTGCATGCGCTGGTCGAGCTAAAACAGGAAGACGGTACTCTAGTTATTGCTCCTAAAGCTGAATCTAAAGATGCTTGGATGCAAGCTGGTACTGCTCGCGCTGTGCTTAACAACCTTGTAAAAGGTGTTAACGAAGGTTTCGAACGTAAGTTACAGCTTATCGGTGTTGGTTATAAAGCTGCGGTTAAAGGTAACATTGTTAACCTTAACCTTGGTTTCTCTCACCCGATCGACTACAACCTTCCTGAAGGTGTAACTGCAGAAACTCCTACTGCAACTGAAATTGTACTTAAATCAGCTGATAAAGCTAAATTAGGTCAAGTTGCTGCAGAAATCCGTGGTTACCGTCCGCCAGAGCCTTATAAAGGTAAAGGTGTTCGTTATTCTGACGAAGTTGTACTTCGTAAAGAAGCTAAGAAGAAATAAGGCGCGAGGTTCTTATGAACGAAAAGAAACAATCCCGTTTGCGTCGTGCGAAAAGCACACGCTTGCACATCCGTGCATTGGGTGCGACTCGTTTGTGTGTAAACCGCACTCCGCGTCACATCTATGCTCAAGTTATCTCTGCAGATGGTGGAAAAGTATTAGCGCAAGCTTCTACTTTAGACGCTACTCTACGTGCTGGTACTACTGGTAACGTTGAATCGGCTCAGAAAGTTGGTGCTTTAATTGCAGAACGTGCTAAAGCGGCTGGTGTAACTAAAGTTGCATTTGACCGTTCTGGTTTCAAATATCATGGTCGTATCAAAGCCTTGGCTGATGCTGCTCGTGAAAACGGCTTGGAGTTCTAATCATGGCTAAAGTTGAACAAAACGAAGGTCTTGTTGAAAAGCTGGTTGCCGTTGATCGTGTAGCCAAAGTTGTTAAGGGTGGTCGTATCTTCTCTTTCACAGCATTAACTGTTGTGGGTGATGGTAATGGTCGCGTAGGTTTTGGTCGTGGTAAAGCACGTGAAGTTCCAGCTGCTATTTCTAAAGCACTTGAAGCTGCTCGTCGCAACATGATTACTGTTGACCTTGTTGACGGTACTGTTCAGCACCCTATCAATGCTCGTCACGGTGCAAGCCGCGTTTACATGCAACCTGCTTCTGAAGGTACTGGTGTAATTGCTGGTGGCGCTATGCGTGCAGTTTTAGAAGCTGTAGGTGTACGTAACGTATTAACTAAGTGTTATGGTTCTACTAACGCTGCTAACGTAGTAAACGCAACTTTTAACGGTTTGCGTGATATGACTTCTCCTGAGAAAGTTGCTGCGAAACGTGGTTTATCAGTAGCACAAATTCAAGGGTAATCAATCATGAAAACGATTAAAGTTACCCAGACTAAATCTTCATCGCACCGCTTGAAAAATCACAAGCTTAGCCTTAAAGGTTTAGGTCTGCGTCGTATTGGTCATACAGTTGAAGTGCAAGATACGCCTTCTAACCGTGGTATGATCAACCAAGTTTACTATATGGTTAGTGTAGAGGAATAAGCCATGACTCTGCGTTTAAATACAATTGCACCTGCAGAAGGTGCTAAGCGTGACAACCTTCGTTTAGGCCGTGGTATCGGTTCTGGCGTTGGTAAGACTGGTGGCCGTGGTGTCAAAGGTCAAAACTCACGTAAGAGCGGTGGTACACGTCCTGGTTTCGAAGGTGGTCAAACTGCGTTATATCGTCGTTTACCTAAATTCGGTTTCACTAGCCAAATGGCTTTGAAAACTGCTGAAGTACGTTTATCAGAACTTGCTAAAGTTGAAGGCGACATCGTGTCTCTTGAGACTTTAAAAGCTGCTAACGTTGTACGTAAAGATATGTTACGTGCACGTATCGTACTTTCTGGTGAAATTACTCGTGCGTTCACTGTTCAAGGTGTTGCATTGACTAAAGGCGCTAAAGCTGCTGTTGAAGCTGCTGGCGGTAAAGTCGAGGAGTAATCCCCAGTGTCTATGACTCCTAGTTCGACAGGTCATGTTAACATGATGAAAGGCCAACCTTTTCATGTGAAATATCGTGAAATTATTCGCCGTATGATGTTCCTCATCGGGGCGTTGTTGGTTTTTCGACTGGGAGCACATATTCCAGTACCGGGCATTAACAATGCCGCACTAGAGAATCTGTTTAATGCAAACCAAGGTACGATCCTTGGTTTGTTTAACATGTTCTCAGGTGGTGCATTAGAGCGTATGTCAATTCTTGCTCTTGGGATTATGCCGTATATCTCTGCATCGATTATCGTGCAGTTAATGTCTACGGTTGTTCCTTCGCTGGAAGCTTTAAAGAAAGAAGGCGAACAAGGTAAGCGTAAGATCAATCAATATACGCGACAAGGCACATTGTTTCTTGCACTTGTGCAAGCCGTTGGGATGTGTGCAGGTCTGATTAGTCAAAATATTACTTTGACTAGTGGACTTGCTTTTTACGTTCCTGCTGTAACTTCTTTGGTTGCAGGTACAATGTTCCTGATGTGGTTAGGTGAGCAAATTACTGAGCGTGGAGTAGGGAATGGTATTTCCATGATCATCTTCGCTGGTATCGTTGCTGGTTTGCCGAACTTGGTTCTGCAATCTTTAACCTCAGTAGATAATGGCCAATCAAGTTTAATTGGTCTTGCAATCTTTGCATTGCTGTCTATTGCAGTGTTAGCAGCAATTGTGTTTATTGAGAAGGCGCAGCGTCGTATTCCGGTAAACTATGCTCAAAAACAACAAGGTCGTCGTGTATTTACCGCTCAGCAAACACATTTGCCATTAAAAATTAATATGGCGGGTGTGATTCCTGCAATTTTTGCGAGCTCATTGCTATTGTTCCCAGCGAGCTTAGGTCAATGGGTTGGCAGTGCAGATCCAAATGCTGGTGTGATTAAACGTGGCCTACAAGATTTGGCACTCGTATTGTCGCCGGGTCAACCGATGTATTTGGTGCTATTTGGTGCATTAATTATCTTCTTCTGTTACTTCTATACTGCGCTAGTATTTAGCCCGAAAGAAGTGTCAGAGAATTTAAAACGTAGTGGTGCTTATGTACCGGGTATTCGTCCTGGTGAGCAAACTGCACGCTATTTAGATCATATTTTGAATCGTTTGACTTTTATTGGCGCGGTTTATATCACAATCATCTGTTTAATGCCGATGATTCTACAAAGCTCATTTGGTATTCCATTTAGCTTAGGTGGTACGTCTTTACTGATCGTAGTGGTAGTGGTGATGGACTTTATGGCTCAGCTCCAAGCTCATCTCACATCGCATCAATATGACAATCAATCGTTAATGCGTAAAACGACTGCTCATCCGAAAGGATAAGCGCACTTAGAGGTTTCATTATGAAAGTTCAAGCTTCTGTAAAGAAAATTTGTGGTAGCTGTAAAGTTATCCGTCGTAATGGGGTTATTCGCGTAATTTGCAGCGCAGAACCTCGTCATAAGCAGCGTCAAGGTTAATCTGATCAAGACCTGTTGATTTCAGTAGGCTAATTAGGTTATTATCCGCCCCTCAAAGATTTTGTCGGGCGGTTGATTATCTTAACTGCCTTTTTGGAGAAAATTGAATGGCTCGTATTGCCGGTGTAAACATTCCGGATAACAAGCATGCTGTTATCTCTCTAACGTACATTTTTGGTATTGGTCGCCACACTGCAAAAGCTATCTTAGCTGCTGCTGGTATTGCACCAACAACTAAAATTCGTGAATTAGATGACGCTCAGCTTGATGCGATTCGTGCAGAAGTTACTAAGGTTCCTACCGAAGGTGATTTACGTCGCGAAATTTCCATGAACATTAAACGTTTAATGGATTTAGGCTGCTACCGCGGTCTTCGTCATCGTCGCAGCTTGCCTGTCCGTGGTCAACGCACCAAAACTAACGCACGTACCCGTAAAGGTCCGCGCAAACCTATTAAGAAATAAGATTTCTGGAAGCTAAAAGATGGCTAAAGATACTCGCACACGCAAGAAGGTCACTCGTACCGTCTCTGAAGGTGTTGCACACATTCACGCTTCTTTTAATAACACCATTGTGACTATTACCGATCGTCAAGGTAATGCACTGGCTTGGGCTACCTCTGGTGGACAAGGCTTCCGTGGATCACGTAAATCAACTCCGTTTGCTGCTCAGGTAGCTGCTGAAGTTGCTGGTAAAGCTGCTTTAGATTACGGTTTGAAAAACTTGGACGTCCTTGTAAAAGGTCCTGGTCCAGGTCGTGAATCTGCGGTTCGTGCTTTAGGTGCAGTGGGTTATAAAATTAACAGCATTACCGATGTGACGCCAATCCCGCACAACGGTTGCCGTCCACCTAAAAAACGTCGCGTGTAAGGAGAAACATTCATGGCTCGTTATATTGGTCCAAAATGCAAACTCTCTCGCCGCGAAGGGACAGACCTGCAATTAAAATCTGGCGTTAAACCATTTGACGTCAAAACAAAAAAAGCTGCTAAAGCACCTGGCCAACATGGTGGCGCTCGTGGCGGCAAACAATCTGAGTACTCACTACAATTACGTGAAAAACAAAAAGTACGTCGTATGTACGGTGTTTTAGAGCGTCAATTTAGTAACTACTACAAAGAAGCTGCTCGTGTTAAAGGCGCAACAGGTGAAAACTTGTTGAAACTTCTTGAAAGCCGTCTAGATAACGTTGTTTATCGCATGGGTTTTGGTTCTACACGTGCAGAAGCTCGTCAGCTTGTATCTCACCGTTCAATCACTTTAAATGGTCGTCGTGTTAACATCGCGTCTATCCAAGTTAAAGCTGGTGACGTTGTTGCAGTTCACGAAGGTGCTAAACAACAATTGCGTATCAAAAACGCAGTTGAGTTAGCGACTCAACGTGGCATTCCAGCTTGGATTGAAATTGATCATTCTAAATTGGAAGGTACGTTCAAAGCTGCACCAGATCGTTCTGATTTACCTGCTGAAATCAACGAAAGCTTGATTGTAGAATTGTATTCTAAATAATCCTTGAGGTAGCAATAATGACGCGTACTGCAAATGAGTTTCTAACTCCGCAAGCGATCAAGGTCGAAGCGGCAAGCGGGACCTCGGCAAAAGTTATTCTAGAACCATTAGAGCGTGGCTTTGGTCATACTCTTGGTAATGCTTTACGTCGTATCCTTTTGTCTTCTTTACCTGGCGCAGCCGTGGTTGAAGTAGAGATTGAAGGTGTCGAGCACGAGTACAGTACTTTGGAAGGCTTGCAGCAGGACATCGTCGAGCTCTTGCTGAACCTAAAAGGATTGTCTATTAAGCTGTTCGATCAAAATGAAGCTTATCTGACATTGGAAAAACAAGGTCCTGGCGACGTTACAGCTGCTGACCTTCGTTTACCACACAATGTTGAAGTGGTTAACCCTGAACACTTGATCGGTACTTTAAGTGCTTCTGGCTCATTAAAAATGCGCCTGAAAGTTTCTCAAGGTCGTGGTTATGAGACTTCTGATTCACGCTTCCCTGAAGGCGAAACTCGCCCAGTGGGTCGTTTACAATTAGATGCTTCTTACAGCCCAATCAAACGTGTGTCTTACACAGTGGAAAACGCTCGTGTAGAACAACGTACTGACCTTGATAAATTGATCATTGATCTTGAAACCAACGGTACTGTTGATCCTGAAGAAGCAATCCGCAAAGCGGCAACAATCTTGCAACAACAAATTGCAATTTTTGTTGATCTTCAGAAAGATCAAGCACCAGTTGCTCAAGAGCCTCGTGAAGAAGTTGATCCGATTTTGCTTCGTCCAGTAGATGATCTAGAGCTTACTGTTCGTTCTGCTAACTGTTTGAAAGCAGAAAATATTTACTACATTGGCGATCTTGTTCAACGTACTGAAGTTGAGTTGCTTAAAACTCCTAACTTAGGTAAAAAATCGTTGACTGAGATTAAAGATGTTCTGGCATCGAAAGGCTTGCAATTGGGCATGCGTTTAGAGAACTGGCCACCGGCTAGCCTCCGCATGGACGATCGCTTTGCTTATCGTAGCCGTTAATTAAGTAGGACTATCACCATGCGTCATCGTAATAGTGGTGTGAAATTAGGCCGTACAAGCAGTCATCGTAAAGCGATGTTCCAAAACATGGCTAATTCTTTGTTCGAACACGAGTTAATTAAAACTACTGTTCCTAAAGCAAAAGAATTACGTCGTGTTGCTGAGCCTTTAATCACTTTAGCTAAAGTCGATTCTGTAGCAAACCGTCGTTTAGCGTTTGCTCGTACTCGTTCAGCTGCAACTGTTGGTAAATTATTTACCGTTCTTGGCCCTCGTTACAAAGAACGTAACGGCGGTTATCTACGTGTTCTTAAAGCGGGCTTCCGTGCAGGTGATGCTGCACCAATGGCTTACGTTGAGCTAGTAGATCGCGAAGTTAACTAATTTCGTGAAGAGCAGCGTACGTTGTTCTAAAAAAGGTCGGTTTTTAACCGACCTTTTTTAATGCCTGCAGTTTTGTGTTGGCTGTATATTGTTAGACAATAATTCAATTTGTCCTTAAAAGATAAAAATAAATCGCCTTTTGCTTAAACTTGACATTGTGCATTGTCAAAAATGTGATTTAATAAATATAAATCTAAGATAGGTTAAAAGAACAACATGGAAAAACAAGTTGATATTCTCATTGTAGGTGCAGGGATCTCCGGTGTAGGTTTGGCTGCGCATCTTTCAAAAAATTGTCCAAATCGTTCATTTGAAATTATTGAACGTCGTGAAAGTTTCGGTGGTACATGGGATCTTTTTAAATATCCGGGTATTCGTTCTGATTCGGACATGTCAACTTTTGGCTTTAATTTTAAGCCGTGGAAAAAATCTAGTGTGCTTGCAGACGGGCCTTCGATTAAAGGCTATCTTTCTGAAGTGATTGATGAATATAAGATTAAAGAAAAAATTCATTTTCAGCACCGCGTTGTGAGTGCGAACTACGATTCACAAACTCGTAAATGGTCTGTTGTTATTGAAGATGCGAAGAAGAAACAACAAACCTGGGTTGCAAATTTCGTCTTTGGCTGTACGGGTTATTATAATTATGACCAAGGTTTCCAACCTGAGTTCGCAGGGCAGGAAAATTTCAAAGGTACTTTTATTCATCCACAGCATTGGCCTGAAAATTTTAATTATGCAGGCAAAAAAGTGGTGATTATTGGTAGTGGCGCAACAGCAATTACCCTTGTACCAGCTATGGCAAAAGGCGGTGCAGGGCATGTGACTATGCTACAGCGCTCTCCGACCTATATTGCCTCAGTGCCTTCTATTGACATCATTTACGACAAAATGCGTAAAGTATTACCTGAAGATGTTGCTTATAAACTTACCCGTGCACGAAATATCGGTGTCCAACGGGCTGTTTATGCTGTTGCACAAAAGCAACCTAAATTACTCCGTAAATTTTTATTAAAATCAATTGAGTTGCAGTTGAAAGGTAAAGTGGATATGAAGCACTTTACCCCAGATTATAATCCTTGGGATCAGCGCCTTTGTGTGGTGCCAGATGGTGATTTGTTTAAAATTTTACGCGAAGGCCGTGCATCTGTTGAAACCGATCAAATTGAAAGTTTTACTGAAAATGGCATTCAATTGAAATCAGGTAAACATTTAGAAGCGGACGTGGTGATTTCAGCTACAGGACTCAACATTCAAATTCTAGGCGGCATCAGTGCCACAATCGATGGTCAGCCACTGAATACCTCTAAGCATATGCTGTACCGTGGCGTGATGGTCAGTGATGTACCAAATATGGCGATGATTATTGGCTATATTAATGCTTCATGGACATTAAAAGTCGATATTGCTTCTGAATACATTTGTAAATTGATTAACTATATGGATCAAAATGGTTACAACCAAGTGATTCCACAAGGTGATGCGACCGAGTTGTTAGAAGATACCGTGATGGGAAGTTTGACTTCAGGCTATATTGCACGTGCAGTAGATGTGATGCCAAAACAGGGTAAACATGCACCGTGGAAAGTCAGCAATAACTATTTAGCAGATCGTAAAGAATTAAAGCATGCTTCATTTGAAGATGGAGTGCTGAAATTTGAAAAAAAGTCTGATCAACTAGCGGCTAAACCCAGATTAGTTTCTTAAGTCAGTTATAGAAAAAGGAGCATCATGCTCTTTTTTTTTGCTTTAGATGTGTGACTTTAGGGTTTTATTTGATGCGCATTATTTGTTGAAAAATATATCATGTTGAAAATAAGGAAAAGCACACAGGGTTAATGTGAATATTCAAGTACATTCAGAATTTATAAAAGTAAACAATTTTGAGCTATATACCAAAGTTTGGTAGCCTGAAACTGCAGATAAAGCTGCAACTTTGGCCCCGATTATATTGATGCATGATTCACTGGGGAGTGTGAATTTGTGGCGTGATTTTCCTGCGCAATTGGCTGCTGAGTCTGGCAGAACGGTAATAGCCTATGATCGGTTGGGTTTTGGCCGATCATCAGCGAATCCTCATCTATTAAGTAATGATTTTGTCTATGCTGAAGCACAGCAAGGCTTTAAGGCGCTTCTTCAACATTATTCCATTCAACAGTTTATCGTGATGGGACATAGTGTCGGTGGGGGAATGTCTGTCGTGATTGCCAGTGAATATGCTGAACAATGTCGAGGTCTGATTACCATAGCCGCACAGTATGAAGTGGAAGAACTGACATTATCGGGTATACGTGAAGCCAAAATAGGGTTTGCGCAGCCGGGACAGCTTGAACGTTTGGCTAAATACCATGGGAATAAAGCTCAATGGGTTTTGGATGCTTGGACTGAAACATGGCTTTCACCAAGTTTTCGTCAATGGAACCTCCAGCATTATGTTGGAAAAGTACAGTGTCCGAGCTTGGTTATTCATGGAGAACTGGATGAATACGGGACGACAGCACAAGCTCAGAAACTTTTTTCTGGGATTCAAGGTGATGCGGAGCTAGAGATTTTGGATGGGCTTCATCACATGCCGCACAAAGAGCAACCCGCATTGGTCACCGCACTGATCTGTGATTTCATGAATGATTTAAGTTGATATCGAAAGAATGTAAAAAGCCCATCTGATGATGGGCTTTGTTGTTATAAAGAGCGGGAAATTAGCTCTTTCATAATTTCATTGGTACCGGCATAGATACGATTGGCGCGGTTATCGATATAAGCCCGTGCAATTGGATATTCAAGCATATAGCCATAGCCACCATGCAACTGCAGACATTCATCCACGACTTTGGAAAACATCTCTGAAATTTTGTATTTAGCAGCGGCTGCAGCATCAATACCGAGCTGTTCATCAAGTTGTAGTTCCATACAGCGATCTAGATAAGCTCGACAAAAATCGATTTCAGTGCGTAGTTCTGCCAATTTAAAACGGGTGTTTTGAAAACTTGATACCGTTTTGCCAAATGCCTTACGCTCTTTGGTGTATTGAACAGTGTGTGCAAAGGCTGCTTCTGCACCGGCTTGGCAAATAATCGCAACCAACATGCGCTCCCATGCCAATTCCTTCATCAGCATCATAAAGCCCATACCTTGCATGCCGAGTAAGTTGCTTTTAGGGACGCGGACATTGTCAAAGAACAGTTCACAGGTATCCTGACCTTTCATGCCAATTTTGTTTAAAGGTTTGCCTTTACTAAAACCGACGCGATCTGCCTCGACGATAATTAGCGATAAATTGGCTGAACCTTTTTCACTATTGCCTGTTTTACAGACCACAATCGCCATGTCACATAAATAGCCATTGGTGATAAAGATTTTTGACCCATTAATAATATAGTCATCACCATCTTCTGTAGCTGTCGTGCGTACGGCTTGTAGGTCTGAACCTGTGCCCGGTTCGGTCATTGCAATGGCAGTCACGGTTTCGCCAGATGCCATTTTCGGCAGCCAATGCAGCTTTTGTTCTTCATTGCCAAAGTTATGAATATAATTGGCCACGATGTCTGAGTGCAGTGAAAAGCCGGTAGAGGAGTCCATAGCATAGGCCTGCTCTTCAATCAGAATCATGCTATAGAGTCGGTCTACACCATAGCCACCGTAAGCTTCGGGCATGGTCGGGCAAAGCAAGCCCATGGCACCAGCTTTATTCCATAAGTCACGGTCAACATGTTGTTGTTTTTCATATTTTTCGATATTGGGTACAACTTCTTTTTCATAAAATTTTCGTACTGTTTCACGAAATGCATCATGTTCTGCATTAAATAATTGACGTGGCAGCATGTTATTGAGTGGGCGAATCGCTCCAGATTGCATTTTGAATATCCTATTCATTTTTATGGCTTTGTCTCAACTTATAAGATGCAGCGAGTGACTGCAATGTGCAGAACATTCAAAAGCAGGAAATGCGATGAAGCATTCGGTCAATCTTTGAAAACACTCCACTTCAATGGGGTGGATGGGTTACACTAGGCGGGTTCAACGATTGGGGAAGACAATGACTGATGAAATCAGCTTAGAAGAGCGTAAAGTGATCTACCGCGCACGTCGTGGTTTAAAAGAGATTGATGTTTATTTTGATCCCTACGTCAAAAATTACTATTTACAAGCCGATGCAGCTGAAAAAGACATGTTTGCAGAACTCGTTGCTGCAGAAGATCCAGATTTGTTGGATTGGTTTATGGAAGTCAGTGAACCACCACGTCCTGAATTAAAAACGTTTATTCAAAAATTAAAACACTACGTTCATGGATAATCGGCAATTCAAACTGAAACGCAGTTTTTTATCGCATGCGTTTCAGTTTTTTATTTTTGCGGTATTGATGACGCTGCTTTATCAGTTACTAACACCCATGCTTTGGGGGATATTTTTCCTCATCGGGCTAGTGGTTTATGTTCTGTTTTTCCGTAAGCATTTACACGTCACCAGTCTAGATTATTTGGATGGAACTGATTGGTCTTTGCAACGACTCAACCGTCCGGTGCAACGCGTTCAAATTAGCCATATTTTGGATCATCAAATGTATATCGTGGTGTATTTTATGCATGCGCGTGCAAAACCGGTGATTATTTGGCGGGATCAATTGTCATTGAAACAGTGGAAATCACTCAAAGTATTGGCCAAAATGATCTAATTGTTAGACAGCCTGTATTTTTAAAATTCAATAAAATGTAAATATTTCATTATCTTATCTTGTAGGTAAAATAATCTTGTCTGACAGGATTGGATTTTATTGGCAAAATATTTAAATTGTCAGACAATTTTAAGCTGTGCGGTGATTCTCTGCCTATATATTAGCCTTACCAACAGCCGTTAAAGGAAATCATCATGATGATGCCAACTTGGATGTTTCTGGTAATAGCGATTGTGTTAGCAATTGTT
Organism: Acinetobacter amyesii; assembly: GCF_002018365.1. Taxonomy (GTDB): domain Bacteria; phylum Pseudomonadota; class Gammaproteobacteria; order Pseudomonadales; family Moraxellaceae; genus Acinetobacter; species Acinetobacter amyesii. The sequence continues at coordinate 37,383 of NZ_MVKX01000002.1, read as the reverse complement.
ATAGGACGACTAGGAACAGTGCTGAAGGAACAGTTAACTCAAAAATAAGCAGTCAAACGCTTTCACAGTTAATAAGTAGCATGTGCCGAACCGTCGCTATGCTACTTTTTTTTGCCTAAAATTTAGTCTTTCTAAAAAATCAGTCAATTGCATTCAGCGTGATTCGTGGCACAGTGTGTCGTTCAAATTAGAGCAAATACTCTTTTATTCATTTTTTGCTTCTGATATGTTTGTCGTGATGGACATAAACACAATTATAGAGGACAGGAAAATGTCGAGCGTCCAAAAAATATGCCAGGGTGTGGCAGTTGTAGCAATAACAAGTACATTATTCGCGGGTTGTTCGCAGGTTGTAAAAACCGGTGCTAATGTTGCACTCGGATTTACCGAAAAACATATTGTGCCACCAATTTTAGCCATGGAAGATGCTGAAATGGTGTGTAATTCAGGTAATTCATTAACTCCAGCAATTATGGCCACCAAAGATATGGGCGCAGACCCAACACGTGTGGCTGTGTTGATGTATTCAGCAGCAGGGATTTGTGCAGAACAAAAAGCCTTGGACGCAGAGTTACGCTATTTACGTGCATCTAAAGCCAACCAAGTGACCGAAGCACAGGATGCCCGTGTTGAGCAAAAGCGTTGGGCGGCACTTGCGGCACAGCGTCAATATACCGGCTATCAATTATTTCAAGATCGTTTTGAAAAGAAGTATAAGAAAAGTCTAGGTGAAGGCTGTCCAAAAATGAACAGCGACATTGACCAAACAGTGTATATGTTGGGAATGTTAAGTGGCTTACAGGCCATGACAAATGATATTAACTCAGGTGGGGCGGTAAACGTTCCTAAAGACATTGCTGCCATCGTTGAACGCGGTATGGTGTGTCTGAATAATGAAAAATTCTGGGGCGCACCAAATGCAACCCGCGCTGTGATCTGGACGTTATTGCCGGGTGCAGGAGATGGAAAACCTGATCCCTACCAAACCTTAAAACAATCCGCGCAAATTGGTGAGCAAAAAGGCGTAAGACTGTCACATGCGTTATATGCAGTTGCTGCACAAGCCAGTGGCGATGATGCGAAAATCCGTGATGCCTTACGTACCTTTGCACAGGCGCGTAGCGATGAAAAACCTGTTAATCCACAATTTAAGCTTATCGACAGTATGGCTGAAAGCATGGTGAAAGGGATTTCAGATCGTTATTGGACTGAACATACAGGCGTTCGTACCGGTGATGATGGTATGGAACATTTCTGGGATGAAAGTGCCAATAGTTCCGAGCTTGATGATTTGTTTAGTGGTGATGCTGAAAGCAGTGGTACTACTGAAACCAGTGGTGCTGCAACAAATTAATAAAGCATGTAGTCCAAATGTGAGGTACAGGAGGAGCGAAAATGAAAACACAATTTTTAATTCCGAAAATTGTCTTTCTTGCGGTATTCGTTTCGATCTGTGCCTCGCTACAGGTATTTAAAGACTATTTTATCTACTGGCAAGATGACTTATTTCATGACTTTTGGCGCTTATGGACGGCCCATTGGGTTCACGTCGGTTGGATTCATTTTGCTTTAAATATGTTGGCGTTTATCTGCTTACCGTTTATTTTTCCGCGAGTTTCAACGTGGCATTTTGTTGCCATTTTATTGATTTTATCCCCTTTAATCAGTCTGAGTTTCTATTTTTTCCTCCCCGATATTGAAGCCTATGCAGGATTATCAGGTGTCTTGCATGGCGCTTATGTTGCAGTCGCTTGCGTACATTTAATGTATAAGCGGGAGCGAAATTTTGCAGCCTTTGTCCTGTTGCTGATTTTGGCAAAATTAGTCTGGGAAAATACTGTGGGGAATACCGGAACAGCAGAATTAATTGGAAGCCCCGTTTTAGTCGAAGCCCATTTATTGGGGGTGATTTGGGGCATTGTCATCGCCGTGTTTTATCTTATTGGTAATTATTTCTGGGATCGCTAGCGCACTTTAGGTGATTGGGTTGACAAAAAAAACCGAAAAGAAAATACATATTGTCATTTTAATGTTTTGAATATTGATGCAAATTTAAACGTAATAATAAAACAGTTAGGTTAGGGAAAGGAACTTCTCGAGCCGATAAGGAAAAGGATGCTTAGCCCCGCTAGGCTCCAAAATAAAAAATAGGAAGACTCATGCAAAATGATGCACAAAACAGATCCGGCATCGTCGGGCTGTTAAGGTATGTCTGGACAGAATGGATTTCGACTCTAGTCGTGTTGATCTTGCTTCTGCTTACATTGATTATCGGGACAGGGGAGATGATTCATGGTCAGCTTCTGCGTACTGGTGAGCGTTTGTATGGTAATGAAAGCATTGGGATGCAGTATTCATTTTTACGTGCAGAACCGACCAAGCCAGATTGTGACCGCCACCCAGATGTAGAAAAAATGGTGCAAACGCAAATGAAAGCCAATGCGGCTGACGAATTTGCTGATATTTTTGGCACAGCATCTGAATCCGATGTACGTGCATCAGTCATGGCAGGTGTACAGCAATGTGAAGAAAAATTCCAATTTTATGACAAAGCAAAAGCTTATTTAGATGAGCATCCAAGTATTCGTACTTATCGTGCGATTGAAACAACATTCTTTGGCATCTTTAAATTTGGTTCTGAAAACCGTGTATTGATTCTTTTATTGATGGTCTTGGTATCTGCCATTACCGCTTCAGTGAAATTTCACCATATCGGTCTACGTGCGCCAACTACACGCTTGGATTATAAAGTCTATGCTTTATTCATGGCGATTGGTAATGGCCTATTAACCTTCTCGGTGTATAGCCAATTTAATTCAGTCCTAAATTCTGGGGTGAAATCGACCACAGAAACCTTGGCGGTATATTGGTTGTGGTTAGCCCTGTTTGGTATTGTCACCCTCATCAGTATTTATCAGTTCTTTAAACCACCTGCTGCGAAAGAGCCGGGGCCGGGGAATATTGGTTTTGCCCTGTTGAGTGTACCGTTGTATGCCTTTATGGCGATTATTACGGGTGTGGCGTTTACCTTCTTTATGGACTATCCAATGGGTCAGGGGATTTACCTTGGGCAGTTGGTTGAGTTCTCTGGGATTTTCCTGAACCTTGCACTGTTTATTTGGGCCGGGATGTTATTGACCCAAACGCGCGTGATGGATCTGTTCTTAGGAATTTTACGGCCATGGAACTTAGCACCAGAGACCTTGACGTGGTTAATTCTGATTGCCGCGGCGATTCCAACCGCCTATACCGGTGCTTCAGGGATCTTTGTTGTAGCAGCCGGTGCAATTATTTATAAAGAAGTGTGGAACTCTGGCTCTCGTCGTCAGTTCGCACTCGCTGTATCAGCAATGTCAGGTTCCTTAGGTGTGGTCATTCGTCCATGTCTATTGATTATCTTGATCTCGATGCTTGATAGCCGCCACGTGACGTCAGATGAACTATTTGATCACGGTATCTATGTGTTCTGGCTCACGGCATTCTTGTTCTTGGGTATTTCACTGTTCTTGGCAGAAACACGTTTCCGTGTGGCATCGCCGAAAGTGGCTATTCCGGGCATGCTGAAAGCGTTCATTCCTGTGATTCCGTATATCGTACTGACCTTGCTTGTCATTGCTTTCTACAAGTACGGTTTAGATACACAAATGGATGAATTCACCGCACCTGTGGTTCTACCGATCATTCTGATTGTTTATATTATGTTTGATCGTTGGTTTGCAGATCGTTTTACTTCGCAAACTGTAGATGCACATGAACAACTCAGCTTACAACATGAGCAAAGTTCTGAGTTCATGCGTGAACATGGTGGACATGGGGCTAACCGTCGTGGTTTCGGTAGTTCAATTTGGTTTGCCTCTTCTGAAACAGTTGGTCATATTGGCGCATTAATTATCTTAATGGCCTTGTCGGCAAGTGTCGGCGGTTTGATTGAACGGACAGAAATCGTTGAATTATTACCAACGCATTTGGGCAATATCTATATTTCGTTGGCCTTTATCGCATTGTTATTGGCGATTATTGGTATGACGACAGATCCATTCGGGGCAGTGATTTTGGTTGCAGCAACGATTGCACCAGTCGCTTACGAAAATGGTATCCATCCAATTCACTTCTGGATGATCGTTTTGGTTGCCTTTGAGCTCGGTTATGTTTCACCACCTGTAGCGCTGAATCATTTGCTGACACGACTCTCCGTCGGGGATGAAGAGGTGCGGGCAGCGGATGCAGAAGCAAAAGCCCAATACACCAATTTCTATTATCGCTATGAACGTTGGATTTTACCGATCCTTGTATTGTTCCCAGCTTTGGTGATCGTGACTTATGCTCCTTATATTCTGAAACTGTTTGGTTGGTACCAATAAGTTCGCAGTAAGCTATAAAAAAAAGCACCTTCGGGTGCTTTTTTATTGAATAAGGGGACGCGCGATTGATGGTAAATGAATGGATATTTATGACTTTTTAAACTTATTTTGTAGGATCGGACTACATAGCAAAATCGCTAAAAATATAAAAGCAAAGCCGAATAGGCTGTAAATGTCTGGCAATTCTTGCCACAGTGCAAAGCCCCAAATACCCGCAAAAATAATCGCGATATAGTTCACGGGGCCAATTTGACCTGCGGGAGCAAGCTTATAGGCATTGGACATAAAAATTTGACTGATATTGGCCAAAAGTCCCGCTGTAATCAGAAAAGCTAACTCCTTTAAACTATAAGGACGCCAGAGCCAGAACATCGGGATCATCGATATGAGCGTGCCAAAAAAGCAGAAATAAAACACAATGCGTTCAGGCGGTTCAGTTGCTGTAAGGGCACGGACAGTGACAAATGCCATGGCTGCCAAGAAGCTTGCGGTTAGTCCGATGAGTGATAACTGATTGAACATTCCTGCATCGGGCTTTGCGACGAAGAGCACGCCAATCAAACCAATGACTGCGGCAATGAGCATACTCAGGGTCATTTTTTCTTTTAAAAATAACCATGCAATTAAGGGGATGAAGATCGGCGAGGAATAGGTGAAGACCATGGCATTGGAGAGTTTTAAGTGTGCAATGGCATAAAAAAAGCCATACATTGCCACCAAGCCCACGATTGATCGCCAGGTATGCATCCACAGTTTTTCAGTTCTAAAAAACGTGCTGCCTTTTTGCAGGATCAAAGGAAGAAAGATTAATAAGCCTACCGCATTGCGAAAAAACACGATGGTGGCATTATCTACCGTGTGAGATGCATAGCGTATACAAACCCCCATGATGGAAAAAAGCAGCGCTGACAGCATGAGAAAGCCAATTGCTTTGGGGATATTTTGTGGTGGTGTAGTAGTGGACATAACAAAAAGGCTAGAAAATCTGATGATATTCTAGCCTATAAGTACGAATGGTGTAGCAGAAGTCGGTTATTTTGCTTGTTGTGCTAACTGTGCTTCGAGTAATTTAATTTGTTCTTCTTTCATTTTAATCAGCTCATCTGCATCTGAATGTTGCTGTTTTAAACTTTGCTCCTGATTATTCAATTGTTGTTGAATGTCATCTAATTTGGCAATTTCTTCTTTGGCTAAAGAGGCATTTTCAGGCACAGCTGCATCTAAAATGTCTTCTTCGACCAATTTAATGGTGTCAGTCTCTGCGGCAGGGACTGATGCTTCAGTTTCAGATTGGACTGGGACTGCAACAGGCGGTTTAGCCGGTGCAGCGACCAATTCTTCTTGAAGTTCAGATTTATCTGCTGTACTGCTGCTTAACCATTGATATGCAAAAAAGATAGCAATCAATAACGTTAAGCCCCCAATGATTCCAACTAACAGTTTTGGATTATTTCTTTGATCTTCTGTCATTTTTGACCTTAATTTTTATTTAGGCTGACGTGGCTTAAATTGGATCACACCGATATCGTCTGGCACGGCGGGTTGTTCAGGTTGATCGACATGAGTCGGTCGATTTTCACTGTAACCACAATCAATGCATTCGATCCATTCGTCTTCGCCAGAGGTCAGCATGACAACCCGGTCCATCGCTTGGCATTTTGGACATTTTGCACCTGCAATGAAGCGTCGTTTAATGGTCATCATACTTACCTTGAATCTAACTAAGGTCCCTAGTTTAAGCGTTTTTAGATGCGTTCGTCCAACCTTGATGACGCAGCAAAGCATCTATTTTTGGCTCGCGTCCGCGGAAATTGATAAATGCGTCAAGTGCCGTATCTTTTCCGCCAACTGCTAGAATAAATTGTCTAAACGACTTGCCAGTCGAAGTATTAAAAATTCCTTCATTTTCGAATCGGTCGAAGGCATCACTCGCTAAAACCTCTGCCCATTTGTATGAATAATAACCAGCAGCGTAGCCACCTGCGAAGATATGACTGAAACCATGTTGGAAACGGTTGTACGAAGTGGTAGGTGCAACCGCATATTTTTGACGGATATCATCTAAGGTTTGTTGGATGCCTGCAGCGTCCAAAGCAGGGTTGGCCTGATGGATATTTAAGTCAAACATGGCAAATTCAATTTGACGTAAAGTTTGCATCCCTGATTGGAAGAAACGCGCATCTTGCAGTGCTTTTAGCAGATCGGCTGGTAAGGTTTGTTTTGATTCAACATGTTCACTGAGTAAATCTAAACTTTCTTGATCCCAAGTCCAAAATTCCATGAATTGACTTGGTAATTCTACCGCATCCCACGCCACGCCATGTGTACCTGCGACAGCAATATTATCGACTTCCGTGAGCATGTGATGTAAGCCATGACCAAATTCGTGGAACAGCGTTGTTACTTCATCATGGGTAAGTAAAGCAGCTTGCTCACCGACAGGTGGAGTGAAGTTGCAGACCATGTAGCAAATTGGTTTTTGCAGACCATTTTCAGTTTGCATGCGTGAACGGAAGCCACTCATCCATGCTCCGCCACGTTTCCCACTTCGTGCATACAGGTCAAAGTAGAAACCGCCAATCACGCTGCCTTGATCTTCAAGTTCAAAGTAACGTGCATCGGGATGCCAAACAGGCGCTTCACGCTCGATCACATTGATGCCATAGAGACGATTTACAATGCTGAACAAGCCTTGAATAATTTTAGGCGCAGGGAAGTAGGGCTTCAGGTCTTCTTGTGACAAATTAAACTGTTTAACTTTGAGTTTTTCTGAATAGAAGGTGGCATCCCACGGTTGTAACTCAGTGATACCGTCTTGCGCTGCAATGGCTTTCAGTTCAGCGATTTCTTTCTCTGCTGGCGCACGCGCATGTTCTGCCAGTTCAATCAGGAACTGATCTACAGAGGCCACATCGGGTGCCATTTTGCTTGCTAAAGACAATTCGGCGTAGTTATTAAAACCAAGCAGGCTTGCCATTTCCTGACGTAGCTTCAAGATTTCTTCCATGACCGCTGTATTGTCAAATTCAGCAGAGTCTGCCTGATCAGAAGCGCGTGTGGTATAGGCTTTATAGAGTGCTTCACGGACTTCGCGGTCTTCGGCATAGGTCATAATGGCAATATAAGACGGGAAGTCGAGTGTTGCTACAGCCTGTTCGAGTTCTCGTTGCTGACCATATTGTTTCAGAAGTTCAATGCTGCCTTGAGGTAACCCTTTAAGCTGCGCTTCTGTTAAGGGTTTGAAGTAGGCTTGGGTGGCATCCAATACGTGATTGGAAAAGTCTGATGATAACTGTGAAAGGCGTGCAGAGATTTCTGCATAGCGTTTTTTCGCTTCACCTTCTAAGGCTACGCCTGAAAGTTTGAAGTCTCGTAACGCAAGTTTAATTGCGCTTTGCTGTGCCGCAGGAAGCGTGTCAAATACACTGTTGTCATGTACATGCTGATACGTTTGATACAACGCTGTGTGTTGACCTAGCTGCGTATAGTACTCACTCAGGCCGGGTAATAAAGATTGGTAGAGTTCACGAGTTTCAGCATTATTCATCACAGCATTTAGATGCGAGAGCACACCCCATGCTTCACTCATATTATTCTCAAGATCATCGACCTGTTCTAAAGTATTCAGTTGTTTTTGTACAGAATCTGGAACAACCGTCAGTTCATTTAGAAATTGTTGACCGTGTTGAATCGCATTTTGAATTTTTTCTTTGAGTTGATCTAAGGTAATTTGATCAAATTGAGGAACGGGCAAAGTTGCCTTTTCTAAAGTCATATTTTCTACTTCATATAAATCCTGAGTTATTTATAGATGTAGGGTTTGTTGCGGGTTAAATCAAGGTTTATATTTTTATTCTTTATTATGAAATAAAAAAGCCTGCATGTAATGCAGGCTTAATGATGAATTAACAATCAGGATCAATCACAAAACTTGTTTGATTGAATTTCTGCCATGAGCCTGTTGCTGCACCATCAACCACTAAAATAGAAATAATTCCCCAGTCGACTAAAACCCCGAGAAGGGTTGTAGGGTCAAATGTTTTTGTGGGAATGACAGTGGTGGTTTTACAGCCAGTTTTTTCAGCCTTTAAAACATAGTTTTCTTTCTTTTTAAAAGTATAAACAGCATTGTTTTTACCCATATACTCTTCATTTACATAGAGTTTGGCATCGGCATCGTTACTGCGAATGTTGACCGTTTGAGATGAACCATTAAACATGGTTGCACACCCTGTACTGAATAAAATTGAACATGTTAGTAGTGCAGTAAATATTGTTTTCATAATAACCCCCGTTAAAAGACGGCTAGAAGATAGCAATATTAGTTGAAATGTCAAACATTTAATTTTAATTTAAGAATCAAAAAGAGCGCCGAAGCGCTCTTGATTTAAACCTTAATCCGCAGATGATTTTGCATTGGATTTTTTCTTTTTCGGCTTAGATTTTTTCTTCACTTTATCTTTAGCCTTTGTTTCAGATTTGCTTGCAGATTTTTTAGCAGGCTTTTTACCGAATGAACTGGGCTTAGATTTCGATTTTTTGCGTCGTATGGGCTGTTCTCCATCTTCAGCAACGTTAGTTTTACGCTCTGAAAAGACTTCTTCTTTGGCTGTGGGTTTTGCAACACGAGGGGCACGAGCGCGAATAGCGCGACCTGCATGGCTCAATTGTTGAATCAATTCAAAGTCGATTTTGCGCTCTTCTAGATTTACACCAGCAACTTTGATTTTCACTTCATCGCCTAGACTGAAAACTTGACCTCGAGATTGACCAATTAAGCTCTGACTTGGTTGGTCATAGACAAAGAAGTCATCACCCAATTGGCTGACGTGGATCATGCCATCAACATATAAGTCCTTGAGCGTTACAAACAGGCCAAATTCAGCAGTTGCACTGATGGTACCGACAAACTCTTCACCCAAATGTTGCTGCATGTAATGGCACTTCAACCATGTAGTGACAGAACGTGATGCTTCATCTGCACGGCGCTCGGTCGCAGAGAAGTGTTCACCAGCATCATCCAGCGAAGCGCCAGAAATTGGGTAAGGTTTTTTCTTTAATTGTGCTTTGATGGCACGGTGAAGTAACAAGTCTGGATAACGACGGATTGGGGAGGTGAAATGCGTATACGCTTCATAAGCCAAGCCAAAGTGACCTGCATTATTTGCGCCATAATAGGCTTGCATCATTGAACGAAGTAAAACGGCATGAATGCTTGGTGCATCAATACGGTCTTTCGTCGCATCAATCACGGCTTGATAGTCAGCTTGAGTCGGCTGTTCAGGGAATGGCAGACCCAGTAACTTCACAAAATCACGAACCTTTTGAATACGTGAGAACTCAGGTGGCTCATGCACACGGTACAGCATCGGAATTTCATTTTTTAATGCATATTCTGCCGCTGCGACGTTTGCCAACAACATGCATTCTTCAATCAGTTTGTGTGCATCATTACGGCTACGCGGTAGGATTTCGTTAATACCGCCAAGCTCATCAAAGGTCATATAAGTTTCAACAGTTTCAAATTCCATCGCGTGGCGTTCAGCACGTAAGCCTTTCAACACTTGATACAATTGGAATAGGGTATTGACCGATTTACGTACATCACGGTCTTCAGGAATGGCTTGACTATTACCCTCAAAATATTCGGCAACTTGGGTATAGGTCAAACGAGCTTTTGAATGCATTACACCCGGATAGAATTCAAACTTGGTAACACGACCCGCGCGAGATAAGTTTAAATCACAGACCATACATAAGCGGTCTAGGTGTGGATTCAAAGAACATAAACCATTCGACAGCGCTTCAGGCAACATCGGCAATACAAAATGAGGGAAGTACACCGATGTACCACGCTCTTGAGCTTCGTCATCGAGTGGTTTACCCGGACGTACATAATGGCTGACATCGGCAATTGCCACCACAACGCGATAACCACCACCCGGACGTTTTTCCGCATACACGGCATCATCGAAGTCGCGGGCATCTTCACCATCAATGGTGACAAGCGCTAAATCACGTAAATCGACACGACCTTCACGGTCTTGTTCTGACGGTTCTTTAAAGCTGTCGGCTTCTTGTTGTACCGCTTCAGGGAATTCGTAAGGTAAACCAAACTCTAAAATGGTTTGTGGAATAATAATTTCAGTGTCTGTTTTATCAGCCATCGACTGAACAATATGACCTGTCGCAAATTCTTCTTTGGTTGGGTAGCTGTCAATCGCAATACGCACAGAGTCGCCGAGTTTGACTTTGGCATGCTCGATTAATTCTTTTTCTAAAGTAATCGGTTGGTGTGCATTGGGATTTGCCGGCTGAATAAAATATTCACCTTCATACTCAGACACTTTACCAATAATTTCTTTGACACGATGCTGTAGAACTTCAGTAATAAAGCCCCATGCCTTGCCTTTACGGTCTACCGACGTTTGGCGGACTTTAACACGGTCACCATTAAACACCTGACGCAACTCACGTTCAGGAAGTAAGAGGTCATCTTCACCGCTAATATTGGCTGTGCCTAAACCTTTTGAGTTGATATAAACCGTTGCTTCATGAGTCGGTTGCTCAGCTGCAAGCTGGAACTTAAATCCATCTTTCATCAACTGACCATCTCGAACCATCGCAATCAGACGATGACTCAGTGCATCAATACTTTTTTGATCGGCAATTTCAAAATGTTCTACAAGATCGGCATGCGACATTGCAGTTTTCAGCTGTTCAATCGTCTCTTGAATTAGAGTACGGCTTGGAATTGGATTGTCATAACGTTCGGCTTCAGCTTTTGCTTCAGGGTCGACCCAGTTTTTCATATGTATTTGGCTTCAAATCAGAAGATTAGGATTAGCATAAGTCATGCAAGCAGATACTGCACGCAATTGATTGCAATAAAGTGTTTTATGCCGATATTTTATAATGTTTAAAGCTGAAATGTAGGGGACAGCAGTGTGTGCTGAACTAATTTTGCACTAATTTTTTGAAAATCGTTTAAAAAATATCTAATTGAGTAAAAAAATGAAAAAAATATAACGACTGTGCTTGCAGTAGTATCATGATCTTTGTATTATGGCGGCACGTTACGGTGAGATGGGTGAGTGGCTGAAACCACATCCCTGCTAAGGATGCATACGGGCAACTGTATCGAGGGTTCGAATCCCTCTCTCACCGCCACGATTTACTTATTCGCGCTCATAGCTCAGCTGGATAGAGCACTTGGCTACGAACTAAGGGGTCGGGAGTTCGAATCTCTCTGAGCGCACCAATAAGTAAATCTGAAAACGTAGTCTTTTAAGACGACACAAGTTACGCGCTCATAGCTCAGCTGGATAGAGCACTTGGCTACGAACTAAGGGGTCGGGAGTTCGAATCTCTCTGAGCGCACCAACTTGAACAAATTACCGCACATGTTGCGGTTTTTTTGTGCCTGTGATTTATCGTTTTGATGCAGCCTGTCTTTTGTCTTTTGTCTTTTGTCTTTTGTCTTTTGTCTTTTGTCTTTTGTCTTTTGTCTTTTGTCTTTTGTCTTTTGTCTTTTGTCTTTTGCTTGGATTGTATAAAGCGTTCTATTTCATAAGACAAACCATCAGTATATTTCATTTTGCTTTCTTCAACAGATTAACCCTCATTTCAGTTGTTCATGGCGATGCATTTTTTTAAAGCTAAGATAAAGAAAAGTTGGGTGAGTTAAAGCCGTGATTCAATGATGGCGATATATTTGTTATCTATCTTGAGCATTTATAAGTGAGTACAGCTAACTGTAGATTTCAAACTTGTGATGTAAAAGCCATTAAAAAAAGTAAATCTGGCTGATTTTTAGCGTGTTTAAATGGCAATTGTTTATTTGCTGTGCGTTTGGTTAAATTTATATGAAAAAGCTCTTAACAAAAAATAAAAATCACGTATAATGAGCCTCATCAAGACGTCGCGCTCATAGCTCAGCTGGATAGAGCACTTGGCTACGAACTAAGGGGTCGGGAGTTCGAATCTCTCTGAGCGCACCAACTTGATCAAGATTGAAAAAACCGCACATGTTGCGGTTTTTTTGTGTCTGAAATATAGCTAAAACCAATAAATTCAGCTCATCAATCAAGGTTCTAACTTAACTTCTGTTTAACTTTGAGTGCAAAGACCGTATTTCCGCCTAAAGCCGGTAACATGTCGTGATACGGCATACTGCGCATAGCACGAAGTAAAAACGGTGCTTTGTCATCAATCTTCACCGCACTGGTCAATTGTAATAATGACCCTTGTTGTAAGGGGCGAATATGCATAGCACCTCGGACAAACTTTAAGTCCCCACCTGTCGCGGTGTATTGATTTTGCAGTAAGTCTGGGTAGTTAAAACGCATTTTAAAATCAAAGGGAATATTGATCACGCCTAAACCCACCGAAATTTTATAGTCGGCATCCATCAGGTGCGGATTAATTTTCTGCACTTGCATGTGTTTGACTTGTCTTGGAAATAAGTGCTTGAACGAAGACACATTAATCCAGCGCTGTAAGCTCGAAGGCTCTTGTGCATAATATTGAAAACTGGTGCTAAAGCGCATCAATTCATAATTTTGCCCAAAGGGAACGCGTTGCGCTGTCAAAATAAAGGACACAGGTTCTTTTGAGCTTTGACTTAATTGGGTGACTTTGTCGAGTTGAGAGGCATTTAATTTGAGTTCAGGCAATTGATTTGCAGCGAGAGTTTCGCTGCTAAAGGCTTTAAATCGGCGCTGTAATGATTCGAGTAAAAAACCATTGGTTCCCGCAGGAATCCCTAATTTGGCATCGGGTAAGGCATTTAATATTTTGCTAAACAAAAAACCTTTAGGCTGATTTAAATCGCCCCATTGGGTCACACTAATCAAGGTGTGTTGTGCGTCAATCTCAAACCATTCAATTTTTCCTGCACCAAAGGGCACCGGTGCTTGCAGAACCAAACTATTAATGCTGTTGTGCTCAATTTGGTGCTGCATCACCACAGTTTCTTTAAAGTTTAAAACCGGAATCGGCGTCGGGATGTGGATGCGATATTCAACTTGGCTGGTTGAACCTTGCTGTTGCAAAACCTCAGCAGATTTTAGTGTGGGAAATAAGCCTGCATAGTTTGGATAATTACTGAGTAATCTCGCCACATTTTTGCTGTTGGTTGGGACAACCACCGCGGCACTTTGAAATTTACCAACGACTTTTTGACCCGCTTTCATCGTGGGTAGACTAATTTGCTGTGAAGGATGTGCAAAAATCACGATGTGATCACCGGTAAGATTTGCCAAGGCTTTGGCATTGCCATTAAATAAGTCCAAACTACTGGGGATCTGGGGTTGCCATTGAACGAATTTGGCCCAACTGGTCGATATGCTCAGTCCACTCAGAAACACCAGTACCATGATTATTTTTGTTATCTGCATGTCACATCCTGCGTATGCAATCTTTTATTTGTTGCTGTTTTTAACGTATTTCTAGATGGAAGGGAAGTAGTGAAGTGTTACAACCGACCATTAAAAAGCATGAAGCAAGTTTGAATTGTGGTGTAGTATTTAGCGCAATTCATTTTTAAATATTCATACGCTTATGTCTGAAAATCTACCTGCATTATCGCTGCGCTATTTTTTAAATCTAGAAGAATCACAGGATGGTTTTGCACTAGCTACTTTTGGCAAAAAGCAATTTACACGTTTTTTAACGCCAGCCATTAGCCTTGGGATTATCATCTGGGGTTTTTATTTGGGTGTAGATGGTGTCGGTGCCTACTATGTTGGGCTGGGTGCTTTCTTTTTACTGCTTCAAGGCATCATGCGTTATTGGTTTTTACCGATGATGTTTAAACGCCAGTTTGTAAAATACCAATTGGGCAAAAGTGAACAAGGTATTGATTTATTTCAAGACTATGCAGAAATTCATGCCAATGGTCGTAAGAATGTCTTTCATTATGCTGAAGTGGCAAATTTTGCTGAAGGCAAATTGACCTATATGCTTGAGCTGAAAAATAAAACCGTGATTATTGTGCCGAAAAGTGCATTTAAAGATACTGCGGACCAAGCGATTTTTAGCAATACTTTTCAGCACTAAGACAATCTATTCATAACAAAAGAGGGAGTAGTATGCAGTCACGTCCATCTAAAATTGTTTGCGTCGGTCGTAGTTATGCAGATCATGCCAAAGAATTAGGCAATGCAATTCCTGACCGTCCTGTGCTTTTTATGAAGCCGCCAAGTGCATTAACCGCATTAGAGCAAGGCATCTCATGGAATCCTGTATGGGGCAGTTGCCACTATGAATGCGAATTAAGTTTACGTATTGATCGTCCTTTATCGGCTGAAACTGATCCTCTCAAAGCCTTAGAAGCAGTTGGAGCTGTGACTTTGGGCCTAGATCTGACTTTGCGTGATCTACAAGATGACTTAAAGAAAAAAGGTCAGCCTTGGGAGCGTGCCAAAGCTTATGATGGTTCTTGCATCCTTGCGGATTGGGTCGATGTTCAAGAGGTGGTTCAAGATTGGAAAGATGTGCATTACACCTTGCATGTCAATGATGAACTGCGCCAGAACGGTGATACTGCATTGCTGATTTTTGATGTGGGTACTTTGTTGGCAGATATTAGCCAAGTGTTTAGTCTTGAAGCGGGTGATGTGGTCATGACGGGTACGCCTGCAGGTGTCGCGGCACTACAGTCAGGTGAGCAGTTGAAAATGACCCTAAAAGGAAAAAATCAGGACTATATCTGGACAACTTTTGTCAAATAAACTGTGAACGAAATACAAAAAAGGCTGCTTAATGCAGCCTTTTTTTGATTGATTTATTCAGTGCTACTTGATGGCGGTGGCTCATTTGGTTGTAAAGGACCAGTGTCTTTCCATGTTTCATAGGTGTCGGCCATATGCTGTGAGTCGGTGTCTCCCAATGCACCTGCTTTGGCATACCATTGTCGCGCTTTTTCACCATCTCGAATATCATAATGATAATAATGTGCCATTTTCATCGCCGCGTCAGCATCTTGCCCTTGTTCTGCAGCAAAGCTTAAATATTCAGCTGCTTTGTCGGGTGTAGACGAAGGATGTTTAGAAAAATAGTGTTGATTTCCTAAGACTTTGATCGCTTCGACGTTCTTTTGTTTGGCGGCTTTTTCATACCAAATTTGCGCTTGGTGCTTATCTTGAATTAAGCCTTTTCCCGTGTCGTACATCCAACCAACAGTATATTCAGCAGCAGGATCATGGGTCTTTTTTGCAAGGTCTAGCACCCAGTGTGCAAGGAAAATATTGCCATCTTGCTGCATCTTTCGAATCACTTGATCTGCATGCGGGTTGCCTTGATAGGCTTGTGTCATCAACCATGCGAATGCGTCCGTAGTGCCTTGATCCGCAGCAGCTTTGTACCAATGTACACTTTGTTCGATATTTTGTTCTGTGCCCGTTCCACTGAGGTATAAATCACCCACTTTCATTTGCGCAGTCGCATCACCCGTTTGAGCGGTTTTGAGTGCAGATTTAAATTCACGCTGTTCTTTGGAACTACAAGCCGTTAAAAATACGGCAGATAAACACAGCGCTAAAATGGTTTTTTTATTCATTCGAAATGGAGTCTTTATCATTCTTCGTGGATTTTTTGATCTTAGCGGATTGTTGAATCACTTTATAGAGACCCTTATAGCTAAATTTAAACAAATTTAGGGCTTTAAGGCAGATTTTCTAAACTGATCTGGGGTGCAAAGCATCCATTTTTTAAACATATTTATAAACGCCGAGGCATTGGCATATCCAAGTTCTAAAGCAATATTTTCGACCGTTTGACCTGCGTTGAGCATCGACATGGCTTTCATGACTTTGAGGCGTTGTCGCCATTCATGCAGGGACATCCCAAGTTCTTTTTGACAATAACGCGCTAAAGTACGTTCCGTCATGTTTATCCGCTGTGCCAATTGCTCAAGCGCGCTCTGATCTGCAGGATGTTGATGTAAATAATCAAGCAGTTGTTTGAGGGCAGGGTGTTCCGAATGCGGTAAATAGCTACTGACCAGTTTAGCTTGATGCAGTTGATCTAAAATCACATGGAGTAAGCGTTGATATTCGGCCGTATTTTCCATGAGGTCGGCTTGTTGGTGCAACAGACGCAAATGGCTGAAGATCGCGGTGACTAAGGGGGAGCTGAGTAAAATCCCCGGTTGTTTCGGTAAGTAGGTGCATAGAGATTCATGTACATATAAGGTTCCATGTGAAACCGCGGTACGATTTAAACCACTATGTTCTAAATGTGGGGGAAGCCAGATGCCATAAGGCGGTGGAGTAATATAGTCTATCTGATTGATGTTCACTTCCATTACGCCATTAAAGGCATAGACAAACTCGCCCCAAGCATGCCCATGAACGGGATAAACAGACAGTGCCGGATCGTCACGAAAACTGATCCACAGCGCTGCTTGAATTTCATCGTTGGTGGGAAGTTGCTGGAACTGCGTATGATCTACACGAGCTTTATGACGCATGAGAAATTTTGCCTGAATAAGAAGATCACTTGTCTATTTTGAAGTATATATTTTATTTCTGACAGTTCTATAGTGTTGCTTATCGTATTGTCGAGTAAATAGTGTGGAACAGCGTAAGGCGCTAGATGCAAAAGCTTCTGGTTTGATGATTATTTTGTGCATGATTTTAGGGATTCAACAGGTCATTTTGAAATTGGCCGCGGTTGATATTGCGCCGATCATGCAAATTGCCATCCGATCGGGTTTGGCTGTGCTGTTGGTCTTTCCACTGATTCGTCTCAAGCCGGGAACACATTTATATACACGCGAATACTTGCTGCCGGGTATCTGGTTGGCGTTTTTATTTTCAGCCGAATTTATTTTAGTGGCAGAATCCCTGCGCTATACCTCTGCATCACATACGGTTGTCTTGCTCTATACCGCACCGATATTCGTGGCACTAGGTTTACATTGGAAGTTGCCTGAAGAAAAACTCACAGTGATCCAATGGGTCGGTATTTTTATTGCCTTTTCAGGTATTGTCCTGTCGTTTATGGGACGTGAAAGTAGCACTACAGTCAACACTCAAGCCCTGTTGGGCGATGCGATGGCATTACTTGCAGGGGTGATGTGGGCCTTGACCACCATTTCATTAAGACTCACCAAACTGTCAGACGCACCTCCGACTCAGACCTTGTTTTATCAGCTAGTCGGTGGTTGCGTGTTTTTATTACCCGTAGCATGGCTGACAGGACAAATGACCGTGCATTGGACCGTATTGTCCATCAGTAGCATGATTTTTCATGTGCTCATTATTTCATTTTTCAGTCTGATGCTGTGGTTTTGGCTGTTAAGTAAATATCTGGCCAATGGCCTGGGCGTTTTTTCATTCCTCACCCCAATCTTTGGTCTGGTCTTTGGCGTATTGATCTTAAACGAAACGATTGAACTGAATTTTATCTTGGGGACGGCCTTAGTAATGGTCGGAGTGATGACGGTAACCTTGCATCGATGGTTAGCTAAATTGATGGAACATCAGCGCACAGCGATCTAATATCATGTATAAATAAAAAAAGGAGAGCTACGGCTCTCCTTTTTTTATTTACGCTTATTTTTCTTCAAAAATAGTCGCAAGCGGAATCGAGAGTTTGGCCGCAAGATAATCATCCGATTCGACCAGTTGCGGCCCTATTTTTTCCATCCAGACATCATTTGGATCGACGCGACCTAGGTCTTGGCGTTTAGGGAGTGGGTAAGGAAGTTTACTGTAAAAACTCCAGAAATCCACTTGGGTTAAATTACGAACCAAAACATAATGATCATCGTCAGTACGTTTAATCAGGTGTTGCTTTTCAAATAATAAAATATAGCTCGGCAGGCGACCGATTTCATCACGCCCTAAAACCTCAAGCGCTTCTTTTTCTGTCACGCTCTGACCGAGTTTTTGCTTTTTATAAAATAATTCCAGCAAATCCATCAACATAATCACAGGATGGCGCTTTTGGTCTTTACCAGAATTAAAGGCGGTCAGTGCATAACTAATTTCTACCCCAATCAGCACGATATTCCATGAAAGGAATATCCAAAGTAGGAAAATTGGCACCGCAGCAAAAGCACCGTAAACGATTTGATAACTGGTGAAATTGGACATGACAAAACCAAAGAGGTTTTTGAGTAATTCAAATACCACGGCACTAAAGACACCCGCGATCAGCGCTGCCTTGATCGGCACACTACGGTTGGGAATCGTCCAATACAGAATGAAAAAACCTAAAATGGTCAATGAAAAAGACAGGATCCACAGCAGAAAAGCTCCATCCAGTTCATAGCCGGCAAAATTATTGCTGAGGACATTCATAGAGGCCAAGGTGGATGACACAACAAATGCGCTACCCAGTAAGATCGGGCCTAATGAAATAATGGTCCAATAGCGCATAAAGCCAATAATGCCGCCACGTGTCTCACGCACCCGCCAAATGCGGTTAAATACCGTCTCAATACTGGTCAGCATCATGACTGTGGTAATGAATAAAAACAGCACACCAATCACAGTCAGGTTACTGGATTTATCGGTGAAGGCATTCAGTGCTTTATCGAAAGCAATCGTTGTTTTCGGTAGAAAATTACTATAAATCAATTGTTGAAGTTGTTGACGAGCAGGCTCTAAGGCATTGATCGATGAGATGATGACCAAAAATACGGTCAACATGGGGACCACTGCAAACAAGGTGGTATAGGTCAATGATCCTGCTTGTTCACGGCAGCGATCGGCTTCAAAACGTCGAATGACAAATAAAACAAACTGAAACCATTTCTTGTCGTAAAAGGGAAGTTTTTTTAAAAATGCTTCGATCATGCTTTCAAGTCTCGAGTTATTTTAGTCATGTTTATGCAATTTTCATCACTTAGCTTAACCAAAAAATAGGAAAAATACCGTATAGTTTTCTTTTTTCATTGAATTTATAAAAATGACGCAAGCTTATGTACTGGTGCTGTATTACAGCAAATATGGTTCAACACGTGAGATGGCACATTTGATTGCCAATGGAATTGAAGCTTCTGGGATGGCGGTAAAAATACGTACCGTTCCAAATTTATCCACCGTGGTGACCGAAGTGCAGCCCAGTATTCCTGCCGAAGGCGATATTTACTGTAGCTTAGATGACTTAGCCCATTGTTCAGGTTTAGCCCTTGGTTCACCGACACGCTTTGGTAATATGGCGTCGGAAATGAAATATTTCTGGGATCAAACCACAGCGCTTTGGCTCAATGGCGCATTGCATGGCAAACCAGCGTGTGTGTTTACCAGTTCAGGTTCAATGCATGGCGGACAGGAAAGTACTTTGCTGACCATGTTGCCGCCTTTGTTTCATCATGGAATGATGGTTATGGGTTTAACTAATGCCCATCCTGCATTATCGAATACTAAAACGGGTGGTACGCCCTATGGTGCAAGCCATGTCAGTGGTCCGCGCCATGATCAGTCATTGAGTCAAGATGAGCGAAACTTATGTGAAGAGCAGGGTAAACGCCTAGGCGAAGTGGTCAAAAAGTTGATTTAAACGTGCTTGATAAAGGCAATAAAGCAAACTTTGTAGCGAACGGGCAAGAAAAGGCTTAAATATTGCACTTTTCTTGCTTTTTTACGTGTGATTTCTTTTTATTTACGATGTTGTATTTGCGCCCCAAAATATAAAAATAAATCTGTCGAACTATTCTTAAAATACCAAAAATAAGTGATATCAATAACATATTGAAAGTTTTTAAATACAGCCTGCTCAGTGATGGCCTTGAGTCGATAATTGCTGTCTCTTTAGGCGCGTTATTTTTATTTTTTGATTACATGATTTGTATTTAAATTTCTTCTTTGGGGTGTGTGATGTCTATTATTAATTTTCGAATGATTTTCCTGTGTTCCGCATTAGCTGCATCTTCCTTGTCTACGGCAATGCCAGTTTTATACAGTATGGATTTCCCGCAAGAGAAAAAAGCCGAAGAAAAAGAATTTTTGGCGAAACAAGATCAAGTCAAAGCAGAATCAAAATCTTTAACTGATGCTTCAAAATAATCTATTACCCATGGTTTCAAATAGCATTTCAATAGGCTAGAAAACCATGCTAGAAAAACAATAACCCATTAAAAAGAGCGCTGAAGCGCTCTTTTTTACATTGAATTTAGTCTTGATCCGAAGTCTTTGCAGCGTCTTCAGGCTGTTGCTCAACTTCAAAGCGCTGTTTGCAGTCTAAACATTGGTAGTCGAGAAAAATATTTTGATCGACGATCACGCCGGCTTTTTTACCAAAACGGTGTCCTAGAAAACCGCCAGTGATACCGACGCTAATCGCACCGACAAAAGTCCCGATGGTTCCGCCCATAATCACGCCAAGTGGGCCTGCAGTCACACCACCAATCGCAGCACCAATAGATGCGCCAGATGCCGCACCACCAACAGTCCCTGCAGCAGTTCCTGCACCACTGAGTAAGACCCCACCAATTTTTTGTAAGTTTTGTTCATGGTTACGCTTTTCAATATGGGTTGATCCACATTTTGGACATTTAACTGTCGGTTCCATGTTTTGATCTTCTGTATTCATAACTTTCCGTAGCCTTAAAAAAATAAAGTGGCCGAATTTATGGTGCAGCATAAAGTAATTTGACAGATGAGTAGTTGACCCATTCGATCAAATGCAACGATTTTCCTGAATTTTATCGATTTTTGCGCACAGATGTTTTGTCTGCTTGTAACCAAGGCGCCAAAAAGTGCGCTCTATGTCACCTTAATCGCAAATTTTTAGCAAAAAAAAGAACACCTGATGTGTTCTTTTTCCTTTTGAACGCAAACTTAGTCACGAACAAATTCAACTGTACCATTCGCCAGTGATTTCACACGTGCCAATGATTCAACGCGATAGCCTTTTTCAAGCAAAATATCACGACCAGGTTGGAATGATTTTTCAATCACGATACCGATACCCAATACTTCAGCACTTGCTTGATGAATAAGATCTGCAAGACCTAAAGCCGCTTGACCATTGGCCAAGAAGTCATCAATCACTAAAACTTTATCTTCAGCATTGATGTGCTTTTTAGAAATCGCGATAGTGCTTTCAGTTTGTTTAGTAAAAGAAAACACTTTTGAGCGATACAAATCATCTTTTAAGGTCAAAGATTGATATTTACGTGCAAAAATCACAGGAACACCAAGTTCAAGACCAGCCATTACTGCAGGTGCAATACCTGATGCTTCAATCGTAATGATTTTTGTGATGCCAGCATCTTTAAAAAGACGGGCAAATTCTTGACCAATTTGCTGCATCATCACAGGGTCAATTTGGTGGTTCAGGAAAGAATCGACTTTCAGAACTTCTTCAGAGAGAACGATACCTTCAGCTAAGATTTTCTGTTCCAGAGCGTGCACGGGAGAATCCTCGAGGGGGCAGGTGCTTTTTAAAGCAAAAGCGTATTTTAAAAAGCACCGTGAAAAATGCAAGCGAAATTGATCAAATCAATTAATTTGTTGCACCTTTATAGCCCGTTAACAATAAACCGTAAGAGGTTTTATTGTCTTGGTGAGAAACTTTGACAGGGAGGTAATCCAGTTTTGGTGCTAACCAGAAGGTCGTTTGACGGCCTGGTTTGTCATGGCGCATCACAACTTTCACGGTATCAAAAGTGCCGTAAGTGGTTTTCACTTTTTCAGTGCCTTGTTTCACGAACTTACGACCTTCAACCTCTTTGGCATCGGCAATGTAGTAATTCGATTTCAAACCACCATTTTTTAAATCTTCACGAATTTGCAATTCAGCATTGAGTTCATCTAACACACCAGACTTCCACGCAAATGAACGAGCTTTATCGTCTTTTTTGGTGTTAATGGTTTTTGCACCAGCATTAAAATTAATATTCATGGTGTTGTTGTGCACCAAAATTTTGCTGCTACGGCTAAAGCTGTTCGAGTGAATTTGGCTGCCATTTAAACTAAAACGACTGGTTTCAGTCGCGGATGCCATCGCACCAGCTTTTGCTGCGAAAACATAAGTCCAGTTATTCCCAGATTGTTTTAGGGTGCGTGTTGCAGAACCCAAGTTTTTGCCGTTGTAGTTAAATTGGTAGTTGGCTTGGAAGGGGCTCATAGCAAATGACTGACTTGAGAAACCAGTCAAAAGCAGTGTAGTCGATACCCCAGCAACAAGACCTAAATTTTTCAAAACTGAATGTGCCATGAGTATGGTTTTCCTATTCAATATAAAAAAGGTGAAAGTGATTTCACCCGTTAGGATTATTATGGTGCTGGATTGTGGAGAATGAAGTCAAAAAATCCAGCTAAATGTATATGTTGTGTAGCGATTTATAGCGCCGAGTTTGCTAAAGCAAGGAAAACTTTAACTTTCCTTTTGCTTGATAGGTGTTACTTGGTCTTCTTGTAAGTCTGAGTCATCCCAGTCTTCAATTCGCTCTTGCGACATCTTGGTGAACAATGCGGTTAAATTAACATTACCAATCACCACCAATTCGGCCTCACGTAAAACGGCATGGTTCACATGAACTTTACTTAAGGTATCAATAATCGAGCGGCTTTTGCCCAGCCAACGATTGAGATCAAGATATAGCAAATCATCTTTAACTTTGATCACATTGAGCTTTTCCAAGATCATGCCTAATGGATCTTTATCGAGGACTTTTTGGTAGAACCATAAAGCCACACGAACACCGACTTTATAAAACACATTTGGATATTTGGCTTCAATGACTTGAGTATCACTGATTTGTTCAAACACGATCAATTGGGTATTTTTATTCAGCTCCATTTGCACCAATTTAAGGTCCACGGAAAGTGTAATAAGGAGTCCATTATAATCGAGTGTGGCATACAGTCTGAGCCAGTCGTCATGAAGGTCAGCATGCAAGTCTTTGAGCATTTTCACATTATCGGTCACAAAGCGCTGAAACGTCGCATTTAAAAACACTTGAGACATTGGGAATTCACGCTCATCTTCAATAAATCCTTCAGCTTTTTGGTACACTTGACGTATACGTTTAGCGATATTGGAAACTAGCGTTTGCATAAGAAGTGCATCCTGACAAATTATGTTTTTTGACGATGTGTATCTTGTCGATTTCTATAAAAACACAAGGTTTTGATCTTGCAGTTTAGCAAAATAAATTGCACCATTTTCATGATTTTAATTGTGCATTATCGATGTGTTGATGGATTTCTCGTTTTCATCAAAAAATGAATACGAGTTTTATTTTATACTGTTTTAAGCAGTTTGGGGAATGCGGCAAATTGTCGGTTTAATGAGATGCTGAAAAAAATAACGTTCATGCCCTTGATGAAAGAGTGGTGGAAAGATCCTATATTTGCAACTGCGTTGGCGTTTGCTGCTGTGTTGCATTTGGCATTTTTAACCATGCAATTTACCATGCCCCAAGAGGCTGACTATAACACCAAAGAAATTGCAGTTTCTTTACGTCCTACGACGGAAAAAATTGAACATGCAGACTTTTTAGCGCAAGCCGATCAGCAAGGCTCGGGAACATTCCGTGAGTCGCATAGGATGTCGAGTGACATGCCTGCACCGATGATCGAACAAAAAGCCGGTGAGCAAAAAAGCGAAGCTTTAGAACAACTGCAACAAAAGAAAGAACTCAGCTTTGAAGACAAAGTGTTGATGACAACTTTGAGTTGGCAAAAACAAGCGGAAGAAAACAGTCGCAAAAAAGCCGTTGAGGAGTTGAATAGTCAGTTTCAGGCCAAGGCTGCGATGGTGGCGAGTATCGAAGCTCAATATTTACAACGTCAGCAAAACTTTAGCCGTCAGCAAAAAATTAAAACCATTGATGGTATTCAAGCCAAGCAAGATGTTTCTGCGGCCTATATGGAAAAATTCCGCGAAAAAGTCGAGTTTTATGGCAACCGTTATTATCCTGAAGCGGCAAAACAGCAGCAGCTCCGCGGTGAAGTACGCTTAATGGTTATTTTGAACAGTAATGGCGGGATTCGTGCCATTCGTTTGATCGAAAGTTCAGGTTCAAGCTTATTGGATGAAGCAGCAAAAACCTCTGTGCGTAAGGCGGCACCTTTTGGTTTGTTTGATGCCAAAATGAAAGACATCTCAGAACTTCGTATTGTACGTACTTGGCGCTTCGATCCTGCAGAAGCAGAGTTTGAAGTGCGTTAAAATTCAGTTGTGATAGCGTCGCAAAACTTCGCAGATTTCGACGCTAAAACTCGCATACCATTGGTTTTTCCCCAATTGCTGCGCGACCAGATGTTGTGCATCTTGTTGCCAAGCTCGAATGTCTTCTAATGTATTCCAGTAGGAAAGGGCGATTTCATGCTCACCCTCTGTCAGCGCTTCAAAATGTTGACAGTTAAAGTGTGTCAAGGCTTTGTCTCTAAGCTGCTGTGCAGTCGAAAAATACAGCTCATCAAGCGTACGAATGCGTGCTTTAAAAATCACGACATATTGCATATCTTTCCTTCCTTGGTTTTTATGACGAAAAAAAAGCGAGCCGTAGCTCGCTTTTTGGGTTCTTAATCTCTTTCCAGATAAGGGTTATCCAACCCCAATTTGGCTAAAATCTCGATCTCCAAAGCTTCCATTTCTTCAGCATCTTCATCAGAGGTTTCATGGTCATAGCCCATGAGGTGCAACGTGCCGTGTACCAACATATGTGTAAAGTGGGTCAGGGGTGCTTTGCTTTGTTCTTGTGCTTCACGAAGAACCACAGGAATACAAATCACCAAGTCGCCAATCGGAAATGAGTCTAAAACTGCTGCCATTTCATCGGGGAGATCGCTTGGAAAAGACAACACATTAGTCGGTTTGTCTTTACCACGATATTCCAAGTTCAATTTGTGGCTTTCGTCATTGTCCACACATGCAATACCGATCTCACAATCACTTTGTGTATCGATATGACGTAAAGCCGTTTCCACGACTTTTTTGATATGCGCACGTTTCACCACCAATTCAGGTGACTGAAAATTTTGCTGCAAGGAGAGATTAAGTTTCAAAATGAATCCTTAAATGTTTTCGTCTTGATGCTGCCCATCAGCTTTAGCATCATTGTCCGCCACCAAGGCTTCCTGACGTGCTTTACGTTCTGCACGTTGTTCAGCTGTGAGGCGATGTTGTTCGCTGTCCCATCCCTCATAGGCTTCAACAATTTTTTGAACCAATTGATGACGTACCACGTCACGAGAGTGGAAGCGAGTAATATGAATTTCTTTGATTTTTTCAATCACACGTAAGGCATGTGCCAAACCGGATTGTTGACCACGAGGTAAATCGACCTGTGTAATATCGCCGGTGATTACCGCACGAGAGCCAAAACCTAAACGGGTGAGGAACATTTTCATTTGTTCAGGGGTGGTGTTCTGTGCTTCATCTAAAATCACAAAAGAATGATTTAAGGTACGACCACGCATGTAGGCCAGAGGAGCTACTTCAATCACTTGACGTTCTATCAGTTTGGCGACTTTTTCAAAACCGAGCATTTCATACAAAGCGTCGTATAGCGGACGTAAGTAAGGGTCGATTTTTTGGCTGAGGTCACCGGGTAAAAAACCCAGTTTTTCACCGGCTTCAACCGCAGGGCGAACCAATAAAATGCGTTGAATTTCGTTGCGTTCTAACATGTCTACAGCAGCGGCGACCGCGAGATAGGTTTTACCTGTACCTGCTGGTCCAATCCCGAAAGAAATATCACTTTGTAAAATACGTTGCACGTAGCGTTTTTGATTGGCACCACGTGGGTTGATCCGACCTTTACGGGTTTGTAGATAAACATTCTCTAAACCGGTGTGCTCATTTTCAGAAAAGTCTTCCTGAATTTCGCGGTCGGTCTGACTGCCTTGAATCATCATGTGTAAGATGTCCGCACTAATCTGAGGATTGGTTTCGGACTCTTCATAAAGACGGTGAAGGAGACTTTCAGCTCTCTCAACCGCATCGATTTCCCCATCGACAAAAAAAGCATCTGCGCGATGAGAAATTTTGACATCTAAACGTTGTTCAATTTGTTTGAGATGACCGTTATAGGCACCGAGCATGCTTTGTAAACGGTCAAGTGGAATACCAGCAAAAGTTACAGTACGTCGAATCGCTGCAGTCAAGAGAATTCCTTTAAATTGGTCTGACGATTAAGCTTACATTACGCCACGTCAGGCTCAAGATTCAAGAGTTCACCATAAACAAACTTCAAAGTTTTAATATCGGTCACTTCAATCTCTGCAAAACGCCCAACCCATGCAGGATCGCCAATGAAGCTGACCAAACGAGTATTGTCAGCAGTACCAATCAGCAAGTTCGGATCTTTGTCTGAAACAGACTCAACCAAGACACGTTGAATGGTGCCCAGCATGGCATCAGTTTTCTCAATACTCGATTGCTTAATCCATTGTTGAACTTTGGCAAGACGTTCTTTTTTCACATCTTCAGGGGTGGTGTCTTCAAGTTCTGAAGCAGGAGTACCCGGACGTTTTGAGTAGATGAAACTGTATGAATGATCGAAGTCCATATCTTGGATAAATTGATACGTTTCTTCGAAGTTCTGGTCAGTTTCACCTGGGAAGCCAATAATAAAGTCGCTCGATAAATGCATATCAGGGCGAACTTGACGTAATTTGGCAATTTTATCGATATAAACATCAATCGTGTGGTTGCGCTTCATGGCTTGTAGTACGTCGTTTGAACCACTTTGAACCGGTAGATGCAAGTGAGAAACCATTTGCGGTAAGTCACGGTAGCATTGAATCAAGTCATCGTTAAATTCAAGCGGGTGTGATGTGGTGTAACGAATACGGCCAATCCCCGGAATCTCAGCAACTAAACGTAATAAGTCTGCAAAGGTACAGATTTTACCTTCAAAAGTTTCACCACGGTAGCCATTCACGTTTTGGCCGAGTAATGAAATTTCACGTACGCCTTTTTCAGCTAAAGTGGCAATTTCAGCCAATACGTCATCGAGTGGGCGAGAAACTTCTTCACCACGGGTATAGGGAACCACGCAGAATGAACAGTATTTAGAACAGCCTTCCATGATAGAAACAAACGCTTTAAAACCTTCTACACGTGGTTCAGGTAAAAAGTCGAATTTTTCAATATCAGGGAATGAAATATCCACCAACTGAATTTTTTCTTTTTTCGGTTTGACCACTTGCTCAGTATGCTGATCCAACATTTGCGGTAAACGGTGCAAGGTTTGTGGACCAAAGACCATATCAACATACGGTGCGCGTTTTTGAATGTTGTCACCTTCCTGAGAAGCAACACAACCACCAACACCAATCACCAAGTCTGGATTTTTTTCTTTCAGCTTGCGCCAACGACCTAACTCAGAAAATACTTTTTCTTGTGCTTTTTCACGAATAGAGCAGGTATTCATCAGGAGAATATCCGCTTCTTTTGGATCGTTCGTTAGCACATAGCCGTGAGAATCACCTAAAAGGTCGCCCATACGTTGACTGTCATACTCATTCATCTGACACCCTTGCGTTTCGATGTACAGTTTTTTCACTGCTCCATCTTGAGCTGGGGTGTGCTGTGGCTGGGTAACAGTGTTATCTGGGGCAGCTTGGGCACTATTGGGGATGAAGGTTTGAACCGTCATGTAGGCTCCTAAAGGAATTTTATGAAAATCAATAACCATACGTGGCTGACAGACAATTCAATCAGTTGAATTGTGCAGCTGCGGAGGTCAAAAAAGGGGATTTTAAGAATGGGCAATATTTTAGCAGTAATTCACTAGAAACTTACAGCCTAAAATTACAACTCTGCCATATTGATTTATGAAGTAAAAATGTTTGAAAATTAATATTGGCTAATCATAAGGTTACATAACAGAACACAATGCAGAGTTTAGAATTATTAAACTAATTCCTAAATAAAGTTCGATGTGTTGTAACCGGGCGGAATGACATGAAAGAAGGCAAGTGGATGTTAAAACATAATTTTAAACAGAAAAATTACGCTAAATTACTTGCTTTGAGTGTGGGGCTCTCCGGAATTTCTGCGTTTGCTCAGGCGGCAGATGAGCAGTTTAACGATGCTTTACGTGCGGCGAATGCAGGCAATATAGGTTTGTTACAACAATACCAAACATCCATGCAAAATGACGTTTTGGGTTATTACCCAGAATATTGGTTGCTCAATAACAATTTGGCTTCACAGCCTGCAAGTGCGATTACCAATTTTGCACAGCGCTATCCAAACTCGGCAATGGCAGAAAAATTAGCCGCAGATTATGTCGAAGAAAAAGTCAAACAAGCCGATTTCGCTACAGCACAGCCTGTCTTGCAATATGTGACTAATGCTGACCGTGCAGAAACCTGTGCCATGGCTCAAGTCCGTGCCAAGTCGGGCGATCCACTGGTTTATGCAGAATTTAAAGATGTATGGTTGACCACAAACTCACAACCTGATTCGTGTACAGGCTTGGGCCGTATGATGCTGTCGAGTCCTTTAATGACTCAAGATGACCGCCATCAACGGATGTGGGGGCAGTTAAGAGCGGGTCAGTCAGGGCAAGCAATTGCGACAGCGCAAACCATTGGCGTGAATATTAATTTATCGCAACTCAACACCATTCAAGCCAATCCACTGAATTATTTATGGTCTGCACCCAAAGCCACAGCTGAAGATCATGCATATCTGATTTATGCGATGGGTCGCTTGGCCGATAGCGACTTAAATGGCGCGATTTCTTCGGTGAAACGTGCAGCAGAAGGCACACCAGCCGATGTACAAAAAGCCCTATACCGTAGTGTCGGGTATATCGGTGGTACAACGGTAATGAAAAACAATTTCAACCGTGAAGTTCTAAATTATCTTGATTTAAGTTATGGACTGCCTTTTAGCGCAGAAGAAGCTGAAATTTATGCGCGACAAGCCATTCGTTTTGGCGCATGGGAAAGTGTCATTCGTGCAATTGATGCGATGGGCGTTTCGCAAAAGCAAGAAGACCGTTGGCAATATTGGTTAGCACGTGCTTCTGAACAACGCGGCGATGCTTCATCAAAACGTGCGGCGCAAGACATTTATCGTAAGCTCGCCGTTGGTGATGATTACCATAATTTGTTAGCACGTGACAAAATTGGTCAGTCTTATAACAATATTCCGTCAAATGTGCAGCCTTCGTCACAAGATGCACAACGCCTCAGTCAGGATATTCACTTCAGTCGTGCCTTTGCATTGCGCAATATTAATGCATCTGACAGCTATATTAACCGTGAATGGAACTGGGCGGTGCGTCAAGCCTATTTAAAGCATGATGATGGCATGATTCTTGCCGCAGCTAAACGTGCAACCGATATGGGCTGGTATGATCGGGCGATTTATGCAGCAGATCGAACCACCAAACAGCATAATTATGCTTTACGTTATGCCATGCCGCATCAAAATTATGTGGTGAGTCATAGTCGTAATGCCGGCATTGACCCTGCATGGGCTTATGGTTTGATGCGTCAAGAAAGTCGGTTTGTCACTAGCGCACGTTCACATGTCGGTGCCGGTGGTTTAATGCAAATTATGCCAGACACCGCAAAATTGGTGGCTCGTCAGATGGGGGAGAGTTATAACCCCGCTGCATTAACGGATATGAATACCAATATTCGTTATGGCACTTTCTATTTATCGATGATTCAACGTCAATTGAGTAATAGTCCAGTATTAGCGACCGCAGGTTACAATGCGGGTCCAAATCGTGCTCGACGCTGGCAGCCTGAATATCAGGCGATTGCAGCAGATCAATATACGGAATCGATTCCATTAACGGAAACTCGAGACTATGTAAAACATGTGATGACCAATGCAACCCATTACGGCCTTTTATTAGGTCAAGGGCCGCAATCGATTGAAAAACGAATGCAAATGATTCCATTACGGAATGCGCAATAAACCTTAAAGCAAGACGCGCCTGTTTTTAGGTGCAATATGGGTAAATAATGAATGCCGAACATGGACATTAGACCTGCTTATCGAATACTGACATCACTGCTCATCGGCAGTGGTGCATGCTTTGGTATGTCTGTGCTTTCGGCAGCACCCGTGGTCAATGGCTATGTGATGGATGTGCAAATGGTGCCTGCTGTTTGTGCTTATGACCCATTAAAAAGTAAAAAGCGTAAATGTCTGGAAGGGTATTCACTCAATATCACGGGTCTATATCCAGAAACTTCTACCCGTGATTGCACCACCAATAGTTCCGCTAAACTTTCTCCGCTGCAAGCCAAAGTGGTTGCACGGATTATGCCTGATGAAAATGCTCGCGTGGCGCTTTGGCACAATACCGGTGGCTGTGTTCCTATGAATGCCAGCCAGTATTTCAGAACCATTATTAATCATGCAGATAAGCTAAAAATTCCAGATGAATTGACTAGCCAAGAAACCCAATCCATTCAAGCCAATGTCTTGCGTAATAAAATGTTGCGTATGAACAGCGGATTGGTATCTCAAAGTATTGAATTTAACTGTATGCAAACCCGTGGTGGTAGCCTACTGACTGAGATTAAAATTTGCTATAAAAACAATGGTCAGTACAAAAGTTGCCCTACGACTATCGTTGGAAATTGTCCTGCAACTTTCATAATTAAAGGTTCTTTCTAAGCTTTTTTCGGCATTTTATTTATATTTCCTATCATACTTTTGTTGAAAAGCATTCTCTTTTACATGCAAGCGTCAAAAGATTGGAGTACAATCTTTGCCGTTTATGATTATTAAGATTAGATAGAACAGCTATTTAATCATTATGACCTTCCTCAATTGGAGATAATTACATGAAGCAAGCAGTTCGTGTTGCCGTTACTGGCGCAGCTGGTCAAATCGGTTATAGCTTATTATTCCGTATCGCAAGCGGTGAAATGTTGGGTAAAGACCAACCAGTTATCCTTCAATTATTAGAAATTCCAGTTGAGAAAGCTCAACAAGCGCTTAAAGGCGTAATGATGGAACTTGATGACTGCGCATTCCCTCTTTTAGAAGGTATGATCGGTACTGATGATCCTAAAGTTGCATTCAAAGATGCTGACTACGCTCTTCTTGTAGGTTCACGTCCACGTGGTCCTGGTATGGAACGTGCTGACCTTCTTAAAGTAAACGGTGAAATCTTCATCGGTCAAGGCCAAGCACTTAACGAAGTTGCTAGCCGTGACGTTAAAGTTCTTGTTGTTGGTAACCCTGCAAACACTAACGCTTACATCGCAATGAAATCTGCTCCAGATCTTCCAGCGAAAAACTTCACAGCAATGTTACGTCTTGACCACAACCGTGCGTTAACTCAACTTGCTCAAAAAGCGGGTGTTGCAGTTTCTGATATCGAAAACATGACAGTTTGGGGTAACCACTCTCCAACAATGTATGCTGACTACCGTTTTGCAAATGTAAACGGCGAAAGCTTAAAAGACAAAATCAACGATGCTGCTTGGAACAAAGACGTATTCCTTCCAACTGTTGGTAAACGTGGTGCTGCGATCATCGAAGCGCGTGGTCTTTCTTCTGCTGCTTCTGCTGCAAACGCTGCAATCGACCATATGCGCGATTGGGCTCTTGGCACAAACGGCAAATGGGTAACTATGGGTATTCCTTCTGACGGTTCTTATGGTATTCCTGAAGGCGTAATGTTCGGTTTCCCTGTAACAACTGAAAACGGCGAATACAAAATCGTTCAAGGTCTTGAAATCGACGAATTCAGCCGTGAACGTATCAACTTCACTCTAAACGAGCTTGAAGAAGAACGTGCAGCAGTTGCTGACATGGTTAAATAATTTAATTTTTTAAATTAAATTATAAAAAAGCACTCCATTTGGGGTGCTTTTTTTATGGCCTGCGAAAAATACCACGCTTAAATTTTGAACAAAAAATAACACGTTGAGATGCTGTTGCAACTGACAAAGTCAAATAAACAGATAATTATAAAGATGGGAGAAATGTTATTGGCTTGAGGAGAACGGCAATGTTTGATCAACAACCGACGTTGGAACTATTTTTTGAACAATTGGGGCTGGATGCAAGTCCGGAAGGCATCGATCAATTTATCGAAACGCATCAAATCACCATGGATGTTCCATTGCATGAAGCGCCATTTTGGACGAAGTCACAGCGTGACTTCATTATCAGTCATTGGAAAAAAGATGATGACTGGGCCATGGTGGTGGATATTTTAAATGAACAATTGCATACAGAACATAAGCTTTCCGGATCATGCAAAATCTAAATACAATTTGAAACAACAAACCTAGTTTTAACGCTAGGTTTTTTTATCTCCATCATATAAGTTAATTAAATAATAAATGACAGATTAGTTGATAAGGAGGGCGAGATGCTCAATCAAAATAAACCATCCTTAGCTTTATTATTTTCTCAATTGGGGTTAGCCAGCAGTCCAGCTGCGATCGAGTTATACGTACGTACGCATCAGCTTGCTGCAAGTGAAAATTTA
Source organism: Acinetobacter amyesii (assembly GCF_002018365.1). Taxonomy (GTDB): domain Bacteria; phylum Pseudomonadota; class Gammaproteobacteria; order Pseudomonadales; family Moraxellaceae; genus Acinetobacter; species Acinetobacter amyesii. The sequence continues at coordinate 4,629 of NZ_MVKX01000002.1, read as the reverse complement.
CATGATGCGCCGTTTTGGAATAAAGCGCAGCGTGATTTTCTAATCAGTCATTTAGTGCAAGATGATGATTGGGCTATTTGGATTGATGAGCTGAATCAACAGTTGCATATGGATGCATATAAGCTGCAGCCGGCATAGATTTCATTTCTCCGCAAATAAAAAAACACCTCTTCGGAGGTGTTTTTTTATTTAGTGCAGTTTACTTTGACGTAATTCTGCAAACCAATCTTCTTGGCGATAAGGATTAAATGCAGGATGCTCAAGCAATGTGGTCAGTTTGAATTCTTGAGATTTACAGTATTTATTTAACCAATGACGGGTTAATGCAGGTTCCTGTTTTACCGCAGAGGCATAGGCCAAGTAGAAGTAGATGTCGCCATGTTCAGCTTTGGACATCGGTTTCATAATTTGTTGGGTAATCAGGGCATAGCGCTGCTCTTGGGTGATTTCAAAAAATACCATATAGGCTTTGGCTAAATGCACAGATAAATCGATGTATAGCTCAATCGGCATTTCTTCAAATTCAATCCGGCTTTGCTCAAGTAGAACAATGGCCTCTTGCAGAAAATATACTTGTTCTTGATGGTTCTTGCTTAAGCCAACCAATTGCAGGCGTAAGTCAGCACGCTCAAGGGCAAGTTCAGGGCTGTTGCCTTGTAGGAATAATTGATCAGTTTCGCCAATACGCTGAATGATTTTATGACTGTTTTGACGCATCGGGTACATCCTCATCTATGAATGACTCATATATGAGGATAATTTAAGGGATTTAAAGGATGAATCTCGAATTACCACATCGCGTTGTCATTACGTAGCCAAGCCGTAATCGATAAACGTTGATGTTTTGCTTCGAGTACCTCGTGTAACAGGTCACTTTGGAATAAAGCAATGCGATTCGGTTTAGGTTCTAAAATATGCCAAACATCATTCTTATCTTGTAAGCGCAATTCACCGCCCCAGTCGGCTTGCCAATGTTCATGCAAATAATAAACCGCTGAAATGACACGTCCATTTTTACCTTGAGGATTATCTTTGTGCAGAGCATAAAACTCACCTGCGTTATAACAGGCAAAATGTGCTTCGACTTCGTGAATGCCAGAAAAAAATGCGCGATTAAATTGTTCTGATAAATGTTCTAAGGCTTGAACGTGTTCTTGTGCGACATCTAAGGTGTCGTTAATCCATAAAATATGATCACTTCTAATTTTACTGATGACCCCATTTTGTACGGCTGCATCCCTAAATTTATTTAAATTTGACATACATTCTTCAACAAGTGCATGTATATATTCAGCAGGATAAGCGTCATCAATAATGCTAAACCCGTGTTGATCTAAATCATCGAGGATTTGATCAACGGGCCAAGACTTTGGGAGAAAGGCTGTTTCCATATACGATCCATAAAGTTGTGGAAAAAAAGGTGACGTATTCTAGAGCAAGAATAGCATCGGAATGAAACTATTTTTCATGCTAAAATGTCCGTTGATATCAGGAATTAAAGAAACATGAATTACCGTCACCATTTCCATGCAGGCAACTTTGCCGACGTGATGAAGCACGTTTTGCTGCTTCAGTTATTAAGTCGACTGAATGCAAAAGATAAACCTTATCGCTATGTAGATACACATGGTGGTGCAGGTAAATATGATCTTTCGACCTCTGAAGCACAGAAATCTGGTGAGTTTTTAAATGGTATTCATCGTTTAGTTAAGCTCGATGATTCGATTAAACGTAATGCGCCTGAAGGTGTTCAACAATATTTAAAAGTTGTTGAAAAAATGCGTGAAAACTTTGGTAAAGGCGCTTATCCAGGCTCTCCATGGTTTGCACTTGAAGGCATGCGTGAAACTGATAAAGCCACGATTTTTGAAATGCAGCGTGATGTATTCCAACAATTGCGCCACAATATTTTTGATAAACGTGCAGGCTTGCATGAGCGTGATGCTTACGAAGGTTTACTGGGTGTAATTCCACCAAAAGAAAAACGTGGTTTGGTCATGATTGACCCGCCTTACGAATTAGAACGTAAAGATTTTCCACAGCTTGTAGAATTGTTGGTGGCTGCTTATAAAAAATGGCCGACAGGCGTTTTTGCGGTATGGTATCCAATTAAAGACCGCGCGATGATTGAACGTTTTGAAAAGAAAATGTACAAAACTGGCATTCGTCGTCAGTTGGTTTGCGAAATTTGCGTATGGCCAGATGACACTCCAGTCGGTCTAAATGGTTGTGGTTTATTGGTGATTAATCCACCTTGGAAATTCTCTGAAGATGCGGACGAAGCATTACAATGGTTGTTCCCACATCTTCGTATGAATGAAAATGGTGGTCATGCAGCCGTACGTTGGTTGGTTGGCGAATAATTTTAAACTTGAAAAAGAAAGGTCACAGTTAGGATCGAACAATGACAAATACAAATAAACCTGAGCGGGAAATTTCTTCAAAGGATGAAAATGCATTTGATGGCATTACATTTGAAGTTGAAGAAGAGGAGCACACCCATGAAGGGCATAAAGTGAAACGTCGTGGGATCTATCTGTGGCCAAACTTGATTACAACTGCAGCGTTGTTATCCGGCTTTTATTCAATTATTGCCAGTATGAATGGTGAGTTTCAACAAGCCATTTATGCTATTTTCCTTGCGGCATTATTTGATGGTTTGGATGGGCGTGTCGCACGTGCTATCGGCGCGCAAAGTCCATTTGGTGAACAGTTTGACTCGTTGTCGGACTTGCTAGCATTTGGTGTTGCACCTGCCATTTTAATGTATAGCTGGAGTCTAAATGACTTAGGCCGTATTGGCCTGGCAGCATGTTTTGTTTACACCGCATGTGCAGCCTTCCGTTTGGCACGTTTTAACGTACAAATCGGGGTCGTCGATAAACGTTACTTTATTGGTGTTGCAAGTCCACTCGCAGCCGTTATGATTATTTCATTGGTATGGGTAGGCATGGATATCCCTGCGGTCTTTGACTTACGCGAAACAGGTATTCAGATTTTTAATGCGGTAGTAATTATTGCAGTGGGGCTATTGATGATCTCAAATGTGAAATACTATTCATTTAAAACGGTGGATCGTCGCCGTGTTCCATTTGCGGTGTTACCAATAATCGTCTTTGTTTTAGCTGCTGTAACGTATAATATTCCAATGGGTATTTTAATTATTTCAGTGATTTATGCATTGTCTGGTTTTGTCACAACCTTAATGGCAAAAAAGGCAGAAGCATGAGTTAAAGCATGAAATAAAAAATGAAAAGGAGCTTGATATGCAGATATTTCAAGATTTCTTGGATCAATCAAGACGACTGAATCAAGCTCCAGATTTACAACATAAAAAAATAAATCTACATGCGCCGAATACGCCTTATCCTTCAGTCCATTATGGACTTTGTCTACCGAATCTTCCTGCGCCCTTACATTATCTTAACTTTATGAGTTGGCTCGGGCAGCCTCAGATTCCTGCTTTTCAAAATCCTGCGTCCATTCAACAAGACGAACTCAATACTGCCACAGTAATGACCAGTGTGAGTGGTCATATGGTTGGGCAGTTACAATCCTATTCCATTAAAGATGACTGTAGTCTGAGTGAAACCGTCTTTAAATTTAGAGATATAGAGCAGATCGGTTGGGATGGAGCGGTATTTCAAATCCATCGAGCAGATACTGAACTCAGTTTAGATTTGTCCGTGCAAACTACCGATATTTCCTCTTGTTTAATTAAATTAAGATTAGGTCTTGCTGAATATTGGTCAGTGATGTGCCAATGTGAAGGTCAAATCAAATTTCAGGGCCAGATGTATGATGTAAATCAGTTGGCTGTTTTGTCTTATGCACAAATACGCAAGTTTCCATATTTACCTTTAGCGTTTTATACCCATCAGGTAATCAACCTTAGCCGACAGCGTCAAATCATCTTTATGCAAACGCGAGACCGCTATAACAATATTTTGAGTTCACGTTTATATCTAAGAGATTTAAATCAGCAGCAAGTGTTCATGGCAGACCAAGCCGTGTTCTTTAAAGTCATGCGCGTTTATCCTGTGGTTAAAACCCCAAATTTGCAAAAAATGTATTTGCCACGTGAATTTGAATGGATTTACCAAAATGACAAACTGAAAATACATGTACAAGCGCAGAGCCGTGGGGATTTTAAATTTGGACTCGGCGCAGGCTATGCAGGAAGCTTTACCTATCAAATCAAAATCAACGACGAAATCGAGTGTGGGGAAGGTGGATACTGTGAATATGTCGATTGTCGAGCTTTAAAATGGCAAGAAAAGAATGAAAAAGATAAATTAACGGATAAATATGGAAATATTGTCCCTTTTATGCTCAAAAAATAGTAAAAAACGCTAATTTAGTAGAATAAACAAACAAACGTAATGAAAAATTAAAAATAAATGAAAAAGGGTGTTGCGTTGGATCAGAAATGCTGTAGAATGCACATCCATCGGCGGTGATGAAGATTAAAACTTCTGATAAAACAATAACTTGGTTGAATTGATTAAGTTGGGTTTTAGAAAGGAAGTTTAAAATAATTTGAATTACCGGTTGACTCTTTAGAAATAAAGAGTAATATAGCCGACCTAGCTTGCTGGTGACGAACCAACAAGAAGATCATTAAGAGAT
>NZ_MVKX01000014.1 GCF_002018365.1 Acinetobacter amyesii | reverse complement strand
AAAACTTAGCAATACGTAAGACTAAGCAAGTATCCATAACAGTTGTGCTGGCGACAATAGCAAGAGTGAACCACCTGATCCCTTCCCGAACTCAGAAGTGAAACCTCTTAGCGCTGATGGTAGTGTGGGGTTACCCATGTGAGAGTAAGTCATCGCCAGCTCATTATTCGAAACACCCCCTGATATCTCAGGGGGTGTTTTTTTATGTGTGCAAAAAATAAGAAGCAAATAGGAAAAAATAAGAAGAAAAGCAGCAGGATAAAATAGGGAAATGATAAAAATATTGTTAGATTGAGGCTTGAATTATCTAAACATGGATGATTATTAGACAATCAACGCATTCAAAAAGCATCAATTGAGTGAATTCTCAGCTTAAAAATGTAGGAAAACCTGAATGTAAGTAAGCCAAAACAACCGTTTAAATGCCTAACTATCGACTTAAGTGATGTCTGATGACTTATGATTTAGAAATCTACGACTTAGATCGTAGAGCTGCGATTTTTTTCTATAAAATTTGAGTTTTATTCTGACAATTTTCATATCAAATAATCTATCGTCTGATTGTGATTTAGCTTTTAATAACACATTGATAATTAATCATTATAAAAACTAGACCCGCAGTCCATCGACTTTTTTATGTATAAATATTTCAAAAATATCCGGGTTTTTATGACATTTTATTCCCAAACAACATGGATATATCTGAAAGGTATGGGTCTATACCTTTGTAATTTTGGACAATTTACAGTCAAAAACGGCATTGTAGCGAAAAATAAAACTCACAATTGGAGGTGAGGTTCAATGTCTACAAGCACAATGAATGTGAATAGCGTTGTCGATAACGCTAAGTTCACAAAATCGCATTTCAGCATCATGATGTGGTGTCTAATTCTTATTTTATTTGATGGTTACGACTTAGCGATCAATGGTGTTGCGCTGCCTTTATTGATGAAAGATTGGGGATTAACAGCTGTTCAGGCAGGTATGCTAGCGAGTACAGCATTAGCAGGGATGATGTTTGGTGCCATGATGTTTGGTACTTTGGCTGATAAGATTGGCCGTAAAAAAGTCATCATGATCTGTGTATTTTTATTCAGTACATTCACATTTTTAGGTGGTTTTGCTTCAAATCCTACGGAATTTGGTGCTTTACGTTTTATTGCTGGACTTGGTATTGGTGGGGTATTACCGAACCTTGTGGCATTGACTTCGGAATATGCACCTAAGCATCTACGCAGTACTTTAGTGACAACTATGTTCAGTGGTTATGCAATGGGTGGCATCATGGCGGCTCTATTTGGTTCATGGTTTACTGCGGATTATGGCTGGCAAATCATGTTCTTCATTGCGGGTATTCCACTGTTACTGCTGCCATTTGCTTGGAAGTTTTTACCTGAATCGCTCACATTTTTGGTGAAGGTGAATCGTCACGATGAAGCACGTCGTATGATTCAAACCATTGCACCTGAGCAAACGGTGACTGCAAATACTCAACTGGAACTGACTGAAGTTGCGGTTCCGGGTGGAACGTCTGTTAAAGCGTTGTATAAGCAAGGTCGTGGTGTAAGTACGATGTTATTTTGGCTGTGTTTCTTTATGTGCCTATTAACCCTTTATGCATTAGGCAGTTGGTTACCAAAACTAATGATGGCCGCAGGTTATTCATTAGGTAGCAGTTTGACCTTCCTATTGGCGATGAATATTGGTGCCGTAATTGGTACGATTGGCGGCGGTATTTTAGCGGACAAATTCCACTTAAAACCGGTGATCATTACATTATGTCTTGCAGGTGCTGTGGCACTATCTTTACTCGGCTTTAATTCACCACAGCCTGTGATCTATCTTTTGGTTGCAGTCGCAGGTGCATCGGCAATTGGTTCGCAAATCTTGCTGTATAGCTATGTTGCACAGTACTATCCGTTGTCTGTACGTTCGACAGGTATTGGTTGGGCTTCTGCAGTCGGTCGTACAGGTGCGATTGTTGGCCCGATTCTGATCGGCTATTTATTATCACAAGAATTGCCACATCAAATTAACTTTATGGCCGTGGGAATTCCAGTAGTCATCGCAGCGATTGCAGTGTTCTTTATTCGCAAAGCACAAACGGATGAAGAGTTTGCCGCTCTGGAAAATGTGAATAAGGCTTCAGTGAAAACACAGCGTTCGTATAGCTAAAACATAGATTTAAAAAGCCCGTCATTTGATGGGCTTTTTTTATGTTGTACTCATAATTCTTATCATTGAATTTGGGCTGAATGATTTATTAAAAATTGATAAATAATGAGATTTAATATTTTAAATAGCTTTTCTAATTTAATTTCATCGTTATATAGAGACTCGATCATATGTTTTTCAGTACAAGCCGAGATCTGAAAATAGGGGATGAAGTTCAGGGCGTATAAGTAATCAAGTTTGAGGCTTGTGGTTCATTTTGTTACTTAAATATAGTGAACTCTGTGCTCAGTCAGCGCATGATAGAGGCATAGATTTATTCACATTTATCAATAATGTCTCAAGATCATGGAAATATCGTCATGTCCAAAGCCGTACAAGATATAAAAGATTATCCGCTCTATGTTGCAGGTAAAGCAGCGACTACCGATCAGTGGTTAGAAGTGAATCATAAATATACCCAAGACGTATATGCACGCGTTGCACTCGCAGATGCTGCAACCATTGAAAAAGCCATTGATTCAGCGGTTAAATCTAGCGCTGCAATGGCGGCATTGGAACCTTTTCAAAAACAAAAAATCTTACTGCACTGTGTAAAACGCTTTAACGAAATGCGTGCAGAATTGACTGAAATTTTAATTGCGGAAGGTGGAAAACCGCGTAAAGCCGCAGCTGCTGAAGTTGAACGTTTAATCAATACCTTTCAAATTGCTGCCGATGCTGTCACACAGATGGATGATGGTCGCATGATCCCATTGGCGGTTACCGCAGCAGCATCTGGCTATCAAGGTATGGTCAAACATGTGCCAATTGGTCCTGTATCGTTGATCAGCCCGTTTAATTTTCCGATCAATCTTACTGCGCATAAAATTGCACCTGCCATTGCCGCAGGCTGTCCATTTGTGCTGAAACCTGCAAGTTTGACGCCTATTTCAGCTTTAAAAATTGCGGAAGTTTTGGCCGAAACGGATTTACCAAAAGGTGCCTTTTCGGTTTTACCTTGTCCACGTGAACATGCAGATGTCTTGGTCACAGACGACCGATTTAAACTGCTCAGCTTTACCGGTTCCGATGTGGTTGGTTGGGATATGAAAGCGCGTGCGGGGCGTAAAAAAGTGACTTTGGAACTCGGTGGCAACGCTGCTGTATTGGTTGAGCCTGATACAGAAATTTCAGCGGCATTTATTGAACGCTTAGTGGGTGGGGCGTATAACCACGCAGGGCAGGTGTGTATCAGCGTACAACGCATCTTGGTGCATGCTGATATCTATGCCGATGTGAAGAAAAAACTCGTGGCGAGAATGAAGCAGCTTAAAGCGGCTGATCCTCACTTGGAAAGCACCATGGTCGGTCCTATGATTAAGGAAGCAGAAGCAACACGCGTGCATAAATGGGTCGATAAAGCAGTAAAAAAAGGTGCCAAAGCATTGGTACGTGGTGAACATCAGGGGGCTTTGCTCGATCCAATTTTATTGGAAAATGTCGATGAATCACTAGAAGTGTATAAAGATGAAATCTTTGGCCCTGTAGCGATTTTAGAAAAATACAAAAATTTTGAAAAAGGCATCGCCAAAATTAATAGCAGCCGTTTTGGTTTACAAGCGGGTGTCTATACGCAAAATTTGAATAAAATGCTGTATGCGTGGAATCACTTAGAGGTCGGTGGAGTGATTATTAATGACATTCCATCTTTCCGTGTCGATAACATGCCTTATGGTGGCGTAAAAGATTCTGGCTTAGGCCGTGAAGGAATTCAGTCTGCCATTCGAGATATGCAAGAAGAACGCGTATTGGCAATAAAACTGTAGCTGTTTAAACATGGGCTTGGTTCAGTATGGATCTGTTCGAAGCCCAGTTTTTGAATCATTTCAAAAATCTAAAGTGAATAAGAAAAAATGAAACGAATTTTATTATTGGTCAGTTTGATGACCGTGAATATGGCTGTCTTTGCATTTAATGCCACTCAAATGGTGACGGATGCACGCAGTCAAATTGGGAAAACCTTATATTATGATCCTGCGTATACTGCACTGCGTTATCCGATGGGAGATGTCCCTTTAATCAAGGGTGTTTGTACCGACGTGGTAATTCGTGCATTACGACAGCAAGGGATTGATTTACAACAAGCCATTCATGAAGATATGAAAGCCAATTTTAAGCAGTATCCACAAAAATGGGGCTTAAAAGGAACCGATAAAAATATTGATCATCGACGTGTTCCCAATATTCAAACTTGGATGCAACGTCAGGGCTATGTTGTCAAAGATAAGCAGTATTTGGCAGGAGATATTGTCACTTGGGACTTAGGGCGTCGTTTAGTGCATATTGGCGTGGTTTCAGATCGTAAAGTGAAAGCTAGCGATGTTCCGCTGATCATCCATAATATTGGAGAGGGCGCACAGGAAGAAGATCTTTTGCATGCCTATCAAATTACCGGACATTATCGAGTGAAATAACTTTAAAAATTTAATAGGAAATAAAACATTCCTAAAAGTTATATTATTGATAACTTAAATTGTATGAAAAATAAGCTGATTAAATGAACATTTAAACTTAAACATATTATAAAAATGGAATATTTGCCGTAGAAATTACAGAAAAACTTAAAAAAAGTGAGTATTGTTAATTCATACAAAGGGAAAGTTATTTGTGGTGTTTTTAACCAAAATGCGCATGTGATTTTTCTGTTTGCAATTTGGTATAGACGCTCACAAGGTATCTCACCAGATCAAACACCCAGAATTTTATTTTTATGGTTCTTTTTTTGCTCGCGATATAACCATAACAAGCAGCAGTTAAAGATGCCTGAGGTTTAGGTGTTCTATGTCAGATAATCGTGAAAACTGGTCGGCACGATCAGGATTTATCATTGCCGCTATTGGTTCCGCTGTAGGTTTGGGAAACATTTGGCGTTTCCCCTACGTGGCGTATGAAAATGGTGGTGGTGCATTTTTAATTCCCTATTTAATTGCAATTTTTGCAGCGGGTTTGCCTTTATTGTTCTTAGATTATGCGGTGGGGCATAAATTCCGAAAAGCACCGCCAACTGCATATAAAAAACTTATGAACAGTGAGGCATTAGGCTGGTGGCAGGTGATGGTGACACTCATCATCGGGATCTACTATGCCAGCGTATTGTCATGGGCCGGCAGTTATATTTTCTACTCAATCGGTCAAAAATGGGGTGAAGATACTCAAGGCTTCTTCTTTAATACCTACTTGCAAAATGCCGATGGAATTGCCTTTGGTTTTGTACCGACCTTATTCTTTGGATTGGTGATTGTTTGGGCGATTACCATGTTCATTTTATATGGTGGTGTGAAGAAGGGTGTAGAGCTTTCGAATAAAATCTTTATTCCATTGTTGGTGATTTTATTCTCGATTTTAGTGATTCAAGCGGTGCGTTTACCTGGCGCTACAGAAGGTTTAAATGCATTCTTTACGCCAAACTGGGAAGCGATGACTGACTATAAAGTATGGTTAGCAGCCTTTGGTCATATCTTCTTCTCGTTATCGATTGGTTTCGGGATCATGTTGACCTATGCGTCTTACTTAAAAGCAAAAACCAACTTGACTGGTTCAGGTGTAGTGGTTGCATTAGCCAACTCGTCATTTGAAATCTTAGCGGGTATTGGTATTTTTGCAGCATTGGGCTTTATGGCGCATAGTGCGGGTGTACCTGTAAATGAAGTGGTTTCAGGCGGTATTGGCTTGGCCTTCATTGCCTTCCCGAAAATCATTTCGAGCTTGGGTGCAGGCGGTGATTTATTTGGTTTCTTGTTCTTCTCATCACTTGCGGTTGCGGGTATCACCTCAATGGTGAGTATTTTGGAAGTGCCAATCGCATCGTTCCAAGATAAATTGGGCTGGTCACGTAAAAAAGCTGTAACGATTGTTGCGGGTGGTTCTGCCATTGTATCGACCTTAATTTTCTCAACCCACAGTGCGATTACTTTCGTTGACATCATTGACTACTTTGCCAATAACATTGGTATCGTTGCGGGTGGTTTGTTCTCTATTATTTTGGTGTCTTGGTTCCGTCGTCCATTGCTTGCGCAATTACGTGATCATGTGAATCAATATTCAAGTATCAAATTGGGCTTCGGTTGGAACTTCTTATTAACGGTTGTTACTCCGCTTTCATTATTGGTGGCTTTAGGCTTAACCATTAAAGACGTTGCATCTAAAGGCTATGGTGGTTATCCGGTAGAGGTATTATTGCCTGTAGCCGGTTTTGTCATTGCGATCTTTGTGCTTGGTGCGATTGTATTTAGTTGCATGAAAGACCAAAACCCAGAGGAGAAATAACATGAATACATCTGCATTAATCATGATGATCATTTCAATTGTTTTGCTTTGGGGCGGCTTGATCTTAGCGTCGATTCATTTAGCAAAACATCCAGATGAAGAAGATTAAGCTTCATCGCTGATAAAAAAAAGGAACCTTTGGGTTCCTTTTTTTATGTGGTGCTTAAAAGCAACTTCTATTGCGGATTAAGCCTTTTTTTGAATGCGGCAGTAGAAGAAGCCATCGCCATAACCCACTTTCGGGAAAAGTTGACGACCATGGATTTGTTCAACGCCCCAATCTGCTTCAATTTTAATTTCTTGGGCATCGGCATGATTGGCAAAGAACTCAACCATTTGCTGTTCATTTTCAGCTTTTAAAATCGAGCAAGTGATGTAAAGCAACGTGCCGCCGACTTTAAGCTGCTTCCACATGTTTTCCAAAATTTGCTTTTGTAACACAACGGTTTTCGCAATGTCGCCCGATTGACGTAGTAAACGAATGTCAGGATGACGACGCATTACACCGACAGCAGTACATGGGGCATCGAGCACGATACAATCAGCAAGTTCAGGAGCAGTGTAGGTGATGGCATCAGCAGTTTGGATTTCGACATGTTTACCATCGAGATCCAAACGATCAAGGTTTTCAACTACACGTTTCAGACGCTTTTCATCTTGATCCAGTGCAATGAGTTTCTTCGGTTGGAAAGTCTCTAAAATATGTGCGGTTTTACCACCCGGCGCAGCACAAGCATCAATCACAAATTTACCATCGAGATTTGGCAATAGTGTTGCACACAGCTGAGCATGTTCATCTTGTACCGAAAAACCACCGGCTTCAAAGCCCGGCAAACTTGGAATATGTAGACTTTCATCCATCACAATGCCGACATCAGACAGTTCACAGCGATGTGCATCGATGCCTTCATCTTCCAAAATATCGAGGTATTCGTCACGGCTCACTTGGCGTGTATTGACACGTAAAGTCAGTGGCGCAATTTGTTTAAGCTCATAGCTAAGTTCATCAAATTGTTCACCCCAGTCTTTTTTCAGACGTTTGGTTAACCAACTTGGTAAATTGGTGGCTTGTTCAAGCACGTCGTAGAACTGTTCTGTTTCACGTGTTGCACGGCGCAAAATTGCGTTGATTAAGCCACTTAGACTTCCCATACCCAATTGTTTTGCAGCTTCTACCGTTTCAGAAATTGCAGCATGAGCCGCGACACGGGTACACAATAATTGGTACAAACCAAGGTATAAACAGGTTTCAACCACTTGGTTATCTACCGGCTTAGACAGAAGTGGTAAAGTCAGTTGTTTCAATGCATACCATTGACGTAAACAACCAAGCACCAATTCGTGGAATAAAGCACGGTCTTTATCTGACACGATATTCATTTGCTGCGCGAGGACAGATTGCAGCGATTGACCATTTTGGACAGCCAATAACGTCTTCACTACCTGAGCACGTAAATTAAGGTCTCGGGTCGAGGCGTTGGGAGATTGCTTCATTATAAAATTTGTCCAATAGTCAATTTTTGGGTTTGTAAAATTTGTACAGGGTTGAGTGGTTTAGCACCCGGCCATTGTAAAGAGGTCAAAATAATCACGCTGCCATTGGCGCAAGCAACGTGTATGCCTTTTTTGTCGATGGCGATGATTTCACCTGCTTGAGCATTTGGTGCAGATGCAGCAGAAAGTTCAGAATGCCAAACGCGTAAATTGTTTTGTTCATCTAACTGAATAAATGCTACCGGCCACGGATTAAAGGCACGGATGTTGCGATCGATTTGTACGGCATCGATGGACCAATCAATTTTTGCTTCAGCTTTTGAAAGCTTATGTGCATAAACTGTTAATGCTTCGTCTTGGATTTCACGGCTGTCTAAATATTGCTGCAACGTTTGTTCAGTATCTAAAACAGCAGCAATTGCGGTTGCACCTTGCTCTGCAAGTTTGTCATGCAAAGTTGCGGAGGTATCCGTTGCCTCAATCGGGCAGATGGTTTTATACATCATGTCGCCAGTATCCAGTCCGGCTGCCATTTTCATAATGGTGACGCCAGTTTCAGCATCACCTGTAGCGATGGCACGTTGAATCGGTGCTGCACCACGCCAACGTGGCAGCAATGAGCCATGAATATTCAGACAACCATATTTCGGGGTATCTAGCACCACTTGCGGCAAGATCAAACCATAGGCTGCAACCACCATAACATCGGCATTTAAGGCTTTTAATTCCGCCTGTGCGGCTAAACCTTCTTCAGTCGATGATTTGAAATGAAGGGGTTGGTAAACAGGAATATCATGTTCAAGTGCTAAGACTTTAACAGCGGATGCTGTTAATTTTTGTCCACGACCTGCTTTGCGGTCAGGTTGAGTGTATACCGCAACAATTTCATGTTGTGTTTTGAGCAATGCAGCTAATGCTGTTGCGGCAAATTCTGGTGTACCGGCAAAGATGATTTTCAAAATGAATGAACCGAATCTGTGTTGAATATGTGGATTATAGCAAAGGATTAAAGCGTAATTTAGAACATTAGAAATTGATTTTTGCAACTTTGAAGCTGTCCAAGCTCAATGATTTCATAACCCAAAAATGCAAATTTACAATTTTTAAATAAATTATATTTATATAAAATTTAAAAATTATTCATGAAAGTTTTGTATTGTGCAGCCTTTGATGGCGGTATAGTAGATTTCAGTTAAAAGATTTTTGTCGTCAAATCACTCGGTTTTATTTATAGACCCATCTGCCCAAATCTCAGCTTAAAAAGCCATCTTTAAAAACAATGGCTTGGTGTATGATAGGTTCAAAATTCGACTGATTTTACATCATTGTCAGTATGATTTAGCCAGAGTGAATCTGCAGGGTTCATTTCAAGCTCAAACTTTGTTGGAAATATAAAATGCCTGACTATCGTTCAAAAACATCGACACACGGAAGAAATATGGCGGGTGCGCGCGGCTTATGGCGTGCAACTGGTATGAAAGATGAAGACTTCGGTAAACCAATTATTGCCGTCGTGAACTCATTTACCCAATTTGTACCGGGTCACGTTCATCTTAAAGACCTTGGTCAACTTGTGGCGCGTCAAATTGAGCAAGCAGGCGGTGTTGCTAAAGAATTTAACACCATCGCAGTCGATGACGGTATTGCGATGGGCCATGACGGCATGCTGTATTCATTGCCTTCACGTGACTTGATTGCAGACTCAGTAGAATACATGGTGAGCGCGCACTGTGCCGATGCCATGGTATGTATTTCCAACTGTGACAAAATTACCCCAGGGATGTTGATGGCGGCAATGCGCTTGAACATTCCAGTGGTATTTGTCTCTGGCGGGCCAATGGAAGCGGGTAAAGTCAAAATCCGTGGCAATGACAAAGCGATCGACTTGATTGATGCCATGATTGTGGCTGCCGATGACAACTATACTGATGAAGAAGTTGCTGAATACGAACGTTCTGCATGCCCAACTTGCGGTTCATGCTCAGGTATGTTCACTGCAAACTCAATGAATTGCTTAACAGAAGCATTGGGTCTGTCTTTACCGGGTAATGGTTCTACACTTGCAACTCATGCCAACCGTAAAAAATTATTTGAAAAAGCTGGTCAATTAATCGTAGAAATTACCAAGCGTCACTACGAACAAGATGATTACAGCGTATTGCCACGTGAAATGGTGACCAAAGCATCGTATGAAAATGCCATGACTTTGGATATCGCCATGGGTGGTTCAACTAATACTGTTCTGCATTTATTAGCGGCTGCAAATGAAGCTGGCGTTGATTTCACGATGGACGACATTGACCGTTTGTCTCGCAAAGTGCCTGTACTCTGTAAAGTTGCACCTGCGAAAAACGACGTGCATATGGAAGATGTACACCGTGCGGGCGGCATCATGTCAATTCTCGGTGAATTAGACCGTGCAGGCTTGCTCGATACTTCGGTTGGTACCGTTCATGAAGCTTCACTAAAAGATGCTTTGGATAAATGGGACATCATCCGTACTGAAAATGAAGACGTTTACCAATTCTTCCGTTCAGCGCCGGGTGGTGTGCCAACGCAAACAGCATTCTCTCAAGATCGTTATTACCAACGTCTTGACGGTGACCGTGAAGCGGGTGTAATCCGTAATGCAGAACATGCATTCTCTAAAGATGGTGGTTTAGCGGTGCTTTATGGCAACATCGCGCTAGATGGCTGTATTGTAAAAACGGCAGGTGTGGATGATTCTATTCTGAAATTCAACGGTACTGCACGTGTATTTGAAAGCCAAGATTCTGCAGTAGAATCGATTTTGGGCAATGAAATCAAAGCAGGCGATGTGGTTGTTATTCGTTACGAAGGTCCACGCGGTGGTCCAGGCATGCAAGAAATGCTGTACCCAACCAGCTACCTAAAATCCAAAGGTTTAGGTAAAGAATGTGCACTATTAACGGATGGTCGTTTCTCTGGCGGTTCATCAGGCCTTTCTATTGGTCACGTGTCTCCTGAAGCAGCAGAAGGCGGTGCAATTGGTTTGGTGGAAGATGGCGATTTAATCGAAATTGATATTCCAAACCGTACCATCAACTTAGCTGTTGATGAAGCGACTATGGCAGCTCGCCGTGCAGCGCAAGAAGCTAAAGGTTGGCATCCAGTTGAAGAGCGTCCACGTAAAATTTCGAAAGCATTGAAAGCGTATGCCATGCATACCACAAGTGCAGCGAAAGGCGCAGTACGTGAAATCTAAGCTTTAGATTTTTAATTAAAAAGCACTCCAAATGGAGTGCTTTTTAATTTGCATCTGCATAACTTGCATTGGATACGAGGAAACGTCATCCGCAACTGTTTGAGGCAAATGGTAATTTAAAAGTGAATGTTTCTGCGATCATTTTTTTAGTTGCAAACAGTTGCCGAGTTTTGCGGATGACAAATGGTTTTGGTTACTTTTGCCGAAACAAAAGTAACATACGAGCTCCGAAAATTAGCTTTTATAGAGGTAAGACTCCGCTGTATTCAGCTTTTAAATGAAATAATGGGACAATAATTCTAAGTTATAGATTTATTAATCTGATTAAAAAGAATGTTTCTTGAAGCAACTAAATAAAATTTAATAATTAGTTGATGTCATTAAAATTCTAAAAAAGACAGCCTCGAATAGTAGCTATAATTTATATGACTTTGTGTAGGCAATCCCTTACTTTTGAAAGATCAAAAGTAACAAAAATCTTTTGTTCTCCTGATATGGCATCCCTGCCATACAGGAAAACAGCGACATCCATGTCGCTTTGTCATGTGATTGAATGGTATTGCATGCGCTAAAAATCTTTTTTGTTGAGATCTAATTTCTTTTACATACTGAGCGCTTTCTATACAATAATTTTAAAAGAATCCGCCAAAGCTGAGGCACAAAATCAGCGATCGCCAAGGAAGAACAATGAGTAAAAATAATATCCGCGAACATTCAGCGCCTGTTTATGACGGCATAGAAAATGCGCCTGCACGTTCCATGATGCGTGCAACAGGCTTCCAAGATGCTGACTTTACTCGCCCATTTATAGGCATTGCCTCAACTTGGGCCAACGTCACGCCGTGTAATATGCATATTGATGGATTGGCGCGTGAAGCTGAGAACGGGGTCAATGCTGCAGGCGGAAAAGGCATTATTTTCAATACCATTACTATTTCTGACGGCATTTCCAATGGTACTGAAGGTATGAAGTATTCACTGCTGTCGCGGGAAATCATTGCCGACTCTATTGAAGCTGTGGTGGGCTGTCAGGCCTATGATGGCGTGATTGCGATTGGCGGCTGTGACAAGAACATGCCGGGCTGTATCATGGGTTTGGCGCGATTAAACCGTCCGGGTCTGTTTATTTATGGTGGCACCATCAAACCCGGAGCAGGACATACCGACATGATTTCGGTATTTGAAGCAGTGGGTCAGCACGCCAAAGGCGAAATCAATGAAATTCAAGTGAAGCAGATTGAAGAAGTCGCGCTGCCGGGGCCGGGGTCGTGCGGCGGTATGTACACGGCCAATTCGATGGCTTCAGCGATTGAAGCGCTGGGCATGAGTCTGCCGGGATCTTCAGCACAGGAAGCGGTATCCGCGGATAAAATTGCCGACTGCCAGCGTGCAGGTGAAGCCGTGATGAATCTGCTGCGTCTTGATATCAAGCCGCGTGACATTATGACCAAAGCCGCTTTTGAAAACTCGATTAAAGTGCTGATTGCCTTAGGTGGTTCAACCAATGGCGTGCTGCATTTGATTGCCATGGCGCATACCGCAGGCGTGGAACTCTCTTTGGATGATTTTGTACGCATCGGTAAAGACATTCCTGTGGTGGCCGATGTACGTCCATCGGGTAAATATTTAATGTCGGAACTGATTGCCATTGGCGGCATTCAACCGCTGATGAAGCGCATGCTGGATGCAGGTATGCTCGATGGTTCTTGCCTGACGGTCACGGGCAAAACTTTGGCGGAAAACTTAGCCGATGTAGCAGATTATCCAGAAGGTCAGCAGATTATTTTGCCATTTGATGCACCAATCAAAAAGGATTCGCACTTAGTGGTGCTGAAAGGCAATCTGTCACCGACAGGTGCTGTGGCTAAAATTACCGGTAAAGAAGGGTTGTATTTTGAAGGGCCTGCGCGGGTGTTTGAGGGTGAGCAGGGTGCTATGCGCGGTATTTTAGATGGCGAAGTGCAAGAAGGTGAAGTGGTGGTGATTCGCGGTGTCGGGCCGAAAGGCGGGCCAGGTATGCCGGAAATGTTAAAACCGACTTCTGCAATTATTGGTAAGGGCCTAGGCCAATCTGTTGCACTGTTGACCGATGGACGTTTCTCGGGCGGCAGCCATGGTTTTGTGATTGGTCATGTAACGCCAGAAGCCTATGAAGGCGGCCCGATTGGCTTGGTTAAAAACGGCGATAAAATTTCAATTAACGCTGAAACCCGTGAAATGACGTGGCATGTGGCTGATGATGAAATTGCTGCACGTCGCGCGGCCTGGGTCAAACCGAAACCAAACTATACCCACGGCGCTTTGGCTAAATTTGCCAAGTTGACCTCTGGTGCAGAGAAAGGTGCGGTGACTGACCTAAATCTAGACGTCTAATCCATTGTTAAACATTGAACATTCAGCCCTGACTTGATATAAGTTTTGCACAAGGCTTATATCTCATTTAAAACAGCTTCATAATAGAAGTTGAATTTTAAGCATGTGCTGGCAGGTTCGGCACAATTCATCATTTTGAGGCAAAAAACGCATGTCACTGTTACGCCGTTGGTTCGATCCAATCCGATCGAGTTGGTTTTATCAGAAACCGACCCGACAAGCGGTGTTACCCACGGAACAAGGTCTGAGTGTTTATCTTCGACTGGATGATGTCTATAGCTATTTGGCTGCGCAGCAACTGCCTCAATTAGAAGAAATTCTCAGTGATGAAATTAAACCACTGAAAGTGATTATTTGTCGTCAGAGTGCTGAACCTCCCAATCAAATGTCATCGATAGAATGGCAACAATATTGTCTGAATGATGCCCAAATTTTAGCGCGGCAGCATCGTTTTAGTTTTCATGAAACACCTGAACAACCGACCGCTGAAGCTTTAGAACAAGCCGAAATTATTCTAAAAAATACCCCATTACGCGGCCAAGATTTTCTCTATTTACTTGAAGATGTGTTCCACATGTTGTGGCAAAAGCAGTATGGCAAGCTGAGAACACTGTACGCGATGGCCAGCCGTCATCATAAAGCGCAAGATTTTCTAGAACGGATCTTTTCTGACGTACCAATTTTGACGGGGTATTTTGAGTTTGGTGAACGTAAGTACCATGCTGTAGATGATTTACTGCGTTTAACACGCCGTTTAAAACAACAAAAACTCCTGACAGATAACCCGATCTTTATGATCAATCATATTGAATGGCGTGAGCACCTGATTAGTGATGCAGAGGAGTTGAATGAAATTCAGGGACTCGATCCTGAGCTTGATCTCTACATCGCGATGGAAGATCCGATTTCATGGTTACTGTTGGCTTATATTCGTGAGGAATTGGCGGACTATTACAATATCCAGTTAAATGTGTATCCATTGTCGTATCACGGTCGAGATTTGTTTGACTGGAGTTTGGCAACACGTCTGTCTAAACGTACAGAAGTTAAGTTCACGCCATTTTGCCGACCTACAGAAGCTGCGACTTTAGCTATGTCTCAGCTGTACTACAGTGCGCCTGAAGAGCAGCGTATTGATGTGATGTATCGCATTTTGGAAACCGTATGGACCAAAGGGCGTGATTTATCCTTCAAAGCACATTTTCAGGCTTTACAGTATGAGTTAGAGATTTCTGAACTGAGCACTGAGGATATTGCTGAAAAATTAACAGAAAATGATATGCACTGTGAGATGAAGTCACAGCCCGATTTTCCCGTTTTGGAATTACGTATTGCAGGTCAAAGCTATGTATTTAATAGCTTATACCGCGTTTGGATGATTGAAAGTATTTTCAGTAATGTGTTAGAAGAGAAGTATAAAAGTGAAAACACCGCTGAAAGTGAAGCCAGAGAAGATGAAGAAAGAAAAAGTTGAGTCATTAGAGCAAGCCCGCGCACAGATTGATGTGATTGATCAGGGGATTATTGAGCTCATTGCTGCACGTCAGTTTTATGTCGATCAAGCGGTGCGTTTTAAGCGTTCAGTACAGGATGTTCAATCACCAGAACGTGTTGAAGCGGTGATAAGTAAAATTCGTCTACAAGCCACAGAGCACGGTGTAAATGCAGATATTGTGGAACGTTTATACCGCGATATGATTCAGCATTTTATTCAACGTGAGTTGAAAGAGATTCGACCATAGTTAGGGCGGATTTGAATTTCGTATAAGAGATTTTATGTTAAATATCCTAGTATATTTTTAATGCG
This sequence comes from Acinetobacter amyesii, assembly GCF_002018365.1. Taxonomy (GTDB): domain Bacteria; phylum Pseudomonadota; class Gammaproteobacteria; order Pseudomonadales; family Moraxellaceae; genus Acinetobacter; species Acinetobacter amyesii. The sequence goes on along the minus strand of NZ_MVKX01000014.1, from coordinate 33,763 downwards.
CCAAAAATTTTGAACTAATAGAATAAAACAGGCTATGAACTAAATTTACAAGTTGTAACAACTTATATGATTATGAAAAAGAAGAAAAAAATAATAGATTGTATAATCGTTGCTCGATAATCTTAATGAGAAAAATATGTCAGGATCACGTTCATGTTCTGTGCTTTATACAGCTTTTGATGTACAGATTTTTTCTGATGATGTTTCAACAAAGACATATATAGATTTGTTTTTGGATCTAAGTAGAAATCTTCGTGAAGTACCTTTACAAGCTCGTTCCAACTACGTAAAGTTTGATAGTGTAAAGCCATTAAATGACGATAAATTAGAGCATGGTTTTAGATGCGAAATTTTTAAAAGTACTGGGCTTACTAGTAATTTTAGAGATACAGTAGAATCTCAGAATGTGAAATTAGATACTCATAAATATATCCCAACAAACTATAAAGCAAACCCTAAAGATTTCAGTGCTATTTTCTACCCATCGGAAAGAAAAATTATCTGTGAATTAGCTTTCAAAAAGAATAAAACAACACATGCAATTGTTGAAGAGTTTCTTAAAACGTTAGTTAATACACCTACACTAAATAATAAATTTAAAAGAATTGAAATAACACCAATTTATGAAAAAATTACGGCTGATGATATTAACCATAATAAAACATTGACTTACGTAGAAGCTGTTATCAATAACATTCCAGATTCCTTTGATGAGCAAAATATAGTTTTATCTGATAAGGATAGAGCTTTCTTAAAAAGTTTGGCAGATAGTAATTTAGAGTCTTATTCTCAGGTCTTCAAAACTAAAAAAACAAAATTCTTGGAACTAACTGATTTAAATAAAGATTTTATTAGATTAGCTGTAGAATATGGATTTGTAAAATTTCATTATAAAAATATAGATAATCTAACAGAAAAGAAAAGTACACTTATTATTTCACCCTTCACGAAACGGTTAAAAATTTTTCCAGAAGAAGTTTATGGAGATTTTTTAATACGAGAAACGAGAAAAATAGCAGAACAGCTTTCTTAAGATTTTAACTAATTTTATGCTAAATAAACTGAAAAATCATATTAAAAATGGAAGTTATAGACTTCCATTTTTTGGTTTGTATAAGAGATTTTATGTTAAATTGAGCCTGTAAATTACTCTTATATAATGTACAGGCTCATCTTATTTTAAGTATTTTTTTCAAGAAAACTTAGCAATCTTTTTTCTAAATTTTCATTACTCACTTCTTTTAAAGCAAGGTCACATAAAAAATCAATGAATCTAGATTCAGTAGCACCCTGTTTCAAAGCCTCAGATTTTAATTCTTCCCATAATTTTTTCCCTTTTTTTAGCTCTTTCTCTGAAGTGTTTTGGGTGTTTTGAATGTGGGCATTTATAACTGTTTTTAAGCTCTTTTGCCTAAAAAAGCTACTCTCAATTTTCTGAAATAACTCACGATTTTTTGTTTCTATAATATTTATGTATAAAAATTTCTCTAAACTATCAATAGGTAAAAAACATAAGTTTATCGCTTGTATATCATCTTTAAATTTCTGCTTAACTTCTGTTTCTACATCACCATCAAGTATTGACATGATCTTACAACCAGCGCCACCTAGTCGAATACGCATGGCTTCACGATGAAAGTTAATTACACCAGAATAACCACCAATACATATAACTTGGAATAATGCATTTAGATGAGAAAGCTTATCCCGTAGAATTTTTTCAATATATGCTTTAGCTAAAACATCTTCAACGAGAATAATTCGGTCAAAATAATATCCAAGAGAAACGTCTCGCATTGCGTAACCTGGATAACAATTATAAGTAACTTCAATATTATTTTTTTCGTCTTTATCTAGTAGAAAAATATCTTCTTTATTTATTCTAGAGATGATTACAGGACTATGAGTAGAAATATATACACATAGATTATATTTATCATAGATTTCTTCAAAAAACTCAATAAGTCTTTCTTGTGAGGCTGGATGTAAAGCTAAATCTGCTTCATCTAAAATAACAATAGCTGGCTCATGTTGTTTATCATTTTTAAGTGTATCAAGCCTTTCCTTTAGGTAATCTAGTAAACTGATAATTAGATATTCACCAGAGCTCATAGTACATTGATGAATAATTCTATCTTCAGTAATAAGGGCATACATCGGTCTGCTTAAATCTAATTTTTTCAAATCAAAATCTGATTTAGTCTTTTTTAGATTACTGTAATATTTTTTATTATCTTTTAATATAAAGCCTAGCCATTCATAAACAAATTGATCGGCATCAATAAATTCTTCTTTTTTGGTGCTTAGTATCTTACCAATTTTAGATTTATGTGCATCTGTAAATCGATTACCATAAATAAAACTACTCTCAAATATGCCATCGAAACTGATCTGACTTTCATCTTTTTCAGTCAGAGACCAAGAAGATTTATGGTTTGGCTTCCATGTATTAGTCGTATTTTCGTAAGCATAAGAAATGACAGCAGTATTATTTGAATGCTTAAAATATTTATTCAAAGCATTTCTATAAACAATTTTAGATAAAGTTGTCATAACTGTACTTTTTCCAATACCATTAGAACCACATATAATGTGTATTCCTTTTTTTATCGGTACATTAATTTCAAATGTATTAATTCCTCTTAAATTTTCAATTTTTAAATTTAATGTACTCATTTTTACCAATTTCAATATTTTGACAATCTAATTATATAACATATTAATTTATATATGATTTTTTTAAATAATTAAGTTTTCCTAAAATTAACATAATACACGTTATACGAAATTCTTGAAATTTTTCTATAAGTATCAATATTTTATTAAAAACCGTTCTAGTAAACAGCATATTGGAACGGTTTTTATATTACTATTCAACCAATACGCTTATAACTTATTCAAAATCAGAAGAGTTTGTTTAGCCCATCTACGCTATCTGTTTTAGACGCTATAACCTAGCCTCAACATTTTATTGAGGCTCTATTCCAAAAACACTGATTTTTCAAAGCGCCTGAATTGCATAGCATAGAACCAATTCTTCAGCGAGTTTCGCCATGATTTGGTTCGTCATCACAGTTTTTGCAATCGCAGGTCTAATTAAAGGCACGATTGGGTTAGGCCTGCCTGCGGTATCGATGGGTTTACTCACCATGGTGATCAGTCCATTTCAGGCAGCCACGTTATTGATCATTCCATCTATGGTCACCAACTTTTGGCAACTATTTGCTGAAGGGCAGGTATTGCGCCTCATTCAACGCTTTTGGCCCTTGTTACTCGGCATCATCGTCGGTTCAATTTGGAGTATTTTCCCAACTTTAGGGCATGGTGAATTTAAAAGTGAAGCTTTACTAGGGGGCATGTTGGCACTATATGGATTGTATGGGCTTTGTGCCAAAAGCTTGCCGAACTTTGCACCGCATGAAAAATGGCTATCTCCAATTATCGGTTATCTCGGTGGAGCGCTGACTGTTGCGACAGGTGTGGTGGTGATCCCTGTGGTGCCATATTTGCAAGGTTTGCAGCTCAAACGCGATGATCTCGTACAGTCACTCGGTTTGGCCTTTACCACGTCAACCATTTGTTTGGCGGTGTTCTTACAGCAAAATCCTGTGGAAGATCTCCCGATTGATTATGCCATGTCAGCCATGGCACTGATTCCTGCGCTCATTGGCATGTGGGCAGGGAAAAAAATCCGTTACCGCATTCCAGAACAAAAATTCCGTAAGGTGTTTTTTATCGGGTTGATTGCCCTCGGTGGTTATATGATGCTGCACCAGTTTGGCGTGATTTAATGGCTAGACTTAGCTATCCAAAGCAGATTTTTGTGACAGTAGAAACTGACTGAAATGCTGATAATTTAAGGGTAAATCATCAAAATTACGTGCGGTGAGGAGCAGTTTTCGATTGGCCCATTCACCGCTGAGCTCAACTTGTGCAAAGGCATACAAATTGATTAATCGTTGGGCTGCACGTTTTGGCATGATGGCAATGCCCACACCATTCGCCACCACTTGGGCGATCGCGGCAAAGTTCGGCAACCGCAGCCGATACTGAATTTCACAGCCGAATAATTTGGCTTGAGCCTCGATCGATTGTTGCAAGGAATGATATTGCATCAAACCGACAAAAGGATAATTCAAAATCTCTGCGGGTTTTAGGCTGGATGTGGTGGCCAATTCATGGGTTATAGGACAAATCAGTACCAAAGGATCATCTGCAAACTCTAGTGTTTGTAACTGTGCAGATTTAAAGAAACCTGAAATTAAGCCCAGTTGTGCATTACCTTGCTCTATCGCTGCAATGATGTCTTTAGACTCGGCTTCATGCAGCTCAATTTGTGTATTGGGATTTTCTAGCAAGTAGCGCGGTAGCAAAACCGGCAAATATTCACTTTGTGCAGATGAATTACACCATAAGGTCATATTGGAACTTAGCCCATGGGCAAAGGGCAGCATCGCGTGTTCTAATTGTTGCCCCTCACCTAAGATGCGCTGCGCATGTTCAACCAAGGTTTGACCGGCAAGGGTCAGTTTGACCCCTTTGGCTTGGCGAGTGAACAGGGCCGTGCGGTAATGCTGTTCGAGTTTTTTAATTCGTTCACTGGCAGCTTGTAGCGAGATGGCAGAACGAGCAGCGCCTTTGGTCAGACTACCGCTGTCTACAATGTGCAGTACCAATTGAAGGTCGAACAAATCCAGTCGCATACGGTGCATTCCTTGGCTAATGCCTTATCTTACCGAAAGAGTAGCTATAAAAAAAAGCGACCTTTTGGCCGCTTTTCAAATGAATGTTGTATTCTTTTTTAAATGCCTTGGGGGGCTTATTCTGATTTGTCGCCCAAGCTAAAGAACCAGTTCAAAATCAGCGCTGCAAATGTAGCAGTACCAATACCACCTAAGTTGAAGTTACCGAATTGAAGTGCAAAGTCACCTGTACCTAAAATAATCGTGACTGCTGCCACCATCAGGTTTTTATTTTTTGAGAAATCGACTTTGTTTTCAATCCAAATTTTCGCACCTGCAATGGTAATTAGACCAAATACAACAATCGATGCACCTGTCAAAATGGCTTGCGGAATGGTATGAATAATCGCACCAAACTTTGGAGAAAGACCAAGGAAGATGGCGAATACACCCGCAAATACAAACACGATGGTCGAGTAAACACGCGTTACCGCCATCACACCAATATTTTCGCCATAGGTGGTCATACCTGGACCGCCGACACCGCCTGAAAGTGTGGTTGCAACACCATCTGCAACGAAGGCTTTACCAATGTGTGGATCGAGATTTTCACCTGTCATCGCGCCCACAGCTTTGATGTGACCAAGGTTTTCTGCAACCAAAATCAACGCAATCGGTGCAATGATGAGCATGGCATTGAAGTCAAAGACGGGTGAATGGAAGTGCGGAACACCAAACCAAGCCGCTTCTTGTACGGGAACGAAATTGATTGGTGTGCCATGACCCATGACATTGGAAATGATGTAATACACCAAATATGCCAGTAACAGACCGACCAACAGCAATAAGCGTTGTAATAAGCCCTTCGTGAACACCGCAATCGAACCCATACATAGTACAGTGACTAATGCCATCCACATATTAAAGTTGTTGCCTGCAACTCCTTTAATAGTGACAGGGGCTAGGTTCAGACCAATAATCATCACCACCGCACCTGTAACGACAGGCGGCATGAGTTTTTCAATCCAACGTGTACCCGTTGCCATCACGATAAAACCAAAAATGGCATATAAGATACCGCAGGCCATGATCCCGCCGGCCGCCATCGCGATGTTGGCATTTGGCGCGCCAGTACCTGATGCTGCATAACCGGTTGCCGCGATCACCACACCAATAAAGGCAAAACTAGAGCCTAAATAACTTGGTACACGACCACCTGTCATAAAGAAGAACAGGATAGTACAGATCCCCGACATTAAAATCGCAAGGTTGGCATCAAAGCCCATCAAAAATGGCGCAAGGACAGTTGCACCAAACATTGCAAAGGCATGTTGTATCCCCAATACCACACTTTGCACCGGAGGTAGGTACTCATTTGTACCTACAGGACGTGCATCAATATTGCCTTCGTACGGGCGCCATTTGGGAAACCAATTGGACATAAAATGAGCACTCAATAGATAAATTGTGCACATCATACTCTTGTTTTTTAGAAGATTTAATCTCTTTTAAAAATATTTTGTTCAAACTAATTACATGACTTTACATGTAAATTTACCAAATGGTAAAAGTTTTAAGGGTGTAAAAAAGGCATTAAATCATGCAATTAATCAAATAGGATAAGAGTCAATACTTCATAAATTTTTCTTATTTTATATATTCCAAAATAAATTAAAACCAATATGACTGATCAAAAAAAAAGCACACGGTTCTGTGTGCTTTTTGAAAACTTGGAAGATTTAGCCAGTGTTACGCAAACCTGCCGCAATACCCGCGATGCTGACCATCAACGCATGGTCGACTGGGGTATTTTCAGCCTGACGCTCGGCAAGGTAAGCACGGCGGCGTTTCATTAGCTCTGCTTGCAGTAAATGAAGTGGCAATAAATAAGGCTTACGCACCTTCATGGATTGGTCGAGCACATCGTTACTGCTGAGTAATTTCGATTCACCTTTGAGTGCTAATAGCGTTTGTACCGCATCCCGTAAACGCTGACGTAACTCTTCACCCAACTGTTTGAGGTCTGCGTCATCCGTCAGATGAGACTCATAATACAGTGCTACATGACCATCGGCTTTGGACAAGACCATTTCCAACATATCAATCAGGGTTTGGAAATACGGCCATTGCTCCAACATTTCTTCGAGTGTCTGCTTTTGACCTTGATCAATCACTTGATTAATCGCAGCACCTGTACCGAGCCAAGCAGGTAGCATCAAACGAATTTGCGTCCATGCGAACACCCAAGGAATCGCACGTAAAGACTCAATCCCACCGCTAACTTTACGTTTGGCTGGGCGTGAGCCGAGCGGTAACATTTGTAGCTCCAGTTCGGGTGTCACAGTCCGTAGGTATTTTACAAAATGCGGATTTTCACGCACGGTTTGACGATACACCTGTACCGACAGATCCGTCATGCTGTGCATGAGCTGACGCCATTCCTGTTTTGGTTCAGGCGGTGGCAATAAAGTCGCTTCTAAGGTCGCTGCGGTGTAAATTTCTAAGTTTTGTAAGGCAATGCCTTCTAATCCAAACTTGAAGCGAATCATTTCTCCTTGTTCAGTGACACGGATCGCCCCTGAAATAGAGCCTGGGGGCTGTGAAAACAGCGCTTGCTGTGTCGGCGCACCCCCACGGCTGATTGAACCGCCACGACCATGGAATAATGTCAGTTGTACATCATGTTTTTTCGAAACTGCGGTTAATTCTTCCTGCGCACGATACTGCGCCCAGTTTGCCGACATAAAGCCCGCATCTTTGGCTGAGTCTGAATAGCCAATCATCACCTCGTGTTTACCCTGAATATGCTGTTTATACCAATGCATATTAAATAGGGTATTCATGGTACGGGCTGCACCATCCAAATCTTTTAAGGTTTCAAATAGTGGCACGACGCGTAGCGCTTGTTTGATGCCCGCTTCTTTTTGCAGTAACAATACGGCCAAGACATCACTCGGATGTTCGGCCATGGAAATAATATAAGCCCCTAAACTTTCAGGTGGTTGCTCTGCCAAAGTGCGCATGGTTGCAAAGACTTCTTGTACATCTGGATGTTCAATCAGGCTTTGTTTCGGTTCATTTAAAAACTTCGGTAGCAGTGGTCGTTTGCTTTGCAGTTCCTGAATCAAGAAGTTTTGACGGGCTTGCTCCGTCCATGTTTCAAAATTACCTAAACCTAAATATTCCGTAATAGCAGAAATCGCTTGGCGATGACGTGTGGATTCCTGACGAATATCTAATTTGAGTAATTCGATACCGAAACAATTCACCCGATGAATAAAGTCGAGTAACTGACCATTGGCAATTTCAGGTAAACCGCTGTCAATCAGTGAGCGATAGCAAACCAACAGTGGATCGAGCAACTCATGGCGGCTTTTAATGACTTGGCTATCGTCCGCATCTTCGCCACGGAGTTTCAGTGCCAACCAGTGACGAGTGGCTTTGAGGCGTTCCCGCGCTTCACGTAGATATTCACGATAGGGTTCAGGGTGGAAATGACCCAAGGCATCACTAAGCTCTTTGCTGCATTCTTGAATCGAGAGTTCCCAACGCAGGTCTTCGATATCGCGTAAATACAGGTCGGCAGCTTTCCAACGTGAAAGCCACAGCACTTCTTGAGTAATATTATGGGTGACGTTTGGGTTACCATCACGGTCACCGCCCATCCATGACGCAAAGCGCACAGGGGCAACATTTAAAGGCAAGGTCTTGCCACAATGATCTTGAACCATGCCATCCAATTCACGCATGAATTTGGGTACAGCATTCCACAAGGTCTGTTCAATGGTCGTGAAGCCCCATTTGGCTTCGTCGACAGGCGTCGGGCGATGTTGACGAATTTCATCCGTTTGCCATGCCGAGCAAATCAGTTGTTTTAAATCATCCAGTACGGCTTTGCGTTCGCGTGGCGTAAGTTTTTGTTGATCCATTTTAAACAGGCAATCATTAATCCCATCATATTTTTGGATCAAGGTACGACGGCTGACTTCGGTTGGATGTGCAGTCAGTACCAATTCAATTTTTAATTCACAAATTTGTTGGAACAGTTGTTCCGCACTGATGTTATTGCTTTTAAATTTTTCAAATAAATGATCCAGTGGATTCGGTGAGGGTGCCTGCTCATCAAACTCACTTTGGCGACGGCTGCGCACCACATTGTATTGTTCGGCAATATTGGCAAAGTTGAGAAAGTGCGTAAATGCACGGGTCAGTGGCAGAATTTCTTCATCTTTTAAATTTAAAAATAATTGTTCTAACTGTTTTTCGGCTTCAACTTGTCCATCGCGCGCGCCTTTAGACAAAGCGCGAATTTGCTCTACCTGATTAAACAAATCTTGTCCTGCATGCTGCTTTAGGGTTTCACCCAATAAATTGCCCAGTAAGCGCACGTCTTCACGTAATGGAGCATCAATTTGTTGAATCATTTGTTATTTCTCCGCGTATTCCTGTCTCGACTATACCCCGAAAGTGCCGTGGCAAAAGGGGGTACAGACAAAAGTCGGATGACTTTTCTAGCTAAATGAGCAATAGCTATGCCATTTGTTTCAGTTTAGCGTTGAAATATTTCAGAAAATGCTTAGCTCTGTGCGCTGAGTTGATATTTCAGCATAAAGATGTCGATGGCAGAGTGAATAATGGCCTGCCGCTCTGCTGCTTCAGGTACTGGGCGCATGCCCAATAAAACCTCTTGATGGCGTAGTCCCATCAGTAGCGACACAATCAGTTCAGTTTGTCGGGCAGGGTGATCCTGCTGAATGAAATTTAAAGCGGCTGCGTCTTGAAAAAAGTTTTCCCAGACTTGGCGCATTTTCAAATGTGAGGCACGGAAAAACTGGTCGACCAACGGACTGTGTTCGGCAGCCAGCTCCAAAAGTAATAAATCCAGTTTAATGGCTTCTGGCAAATTCATGATGTTCAGCCCCAACTCACAAATTTCAACGAAAGCCTGCATAAAATGACTTTCGCTGTGCAGATGTCGCGGGCGAGTATTCAAAATATATTCACAGGTATCTTCAATCGCACTGGTAAATAAGGTGGCTTTGTCCTGAAAATGGTTATAGACCGTCAGTTTGGTGACCGCTGCATGTTGGGCAATCTGATTCATGCTGCAACCGTGATAGCCCATTTCTAAAAATAATTGTTTTGCAGACTCTAAAATCCGTTGTCGTTTTTCTAAGTCTTTCGGGCGGCCGACATTCATTTGCTGAAAAAATTCCAAAAAAGGCGAAAAGGTCATTGATTTTGGATAATTAATCTAATTAATGTACCGCATGGTTTATTAATTAAAAAATAACCAAATTAATTGAATAATATTCTGCCCTAAAAAAGACTTTTTATTAAGAGCGAACTTCATGAGTACGATTAAGACCACAGTTGTCAGCATGATTATCGTTTGCAGTGTGACCTTATGGGGATGCAGCAAGGATAAAGCCCAAACGGAACAGGAAGTGCCATTTGTGATGGTGACTCAGCCCGGTGCCACACATTTTGAACAAAAAAGTTATGCGGGTGATGTACAAGCCCGCCAGCAAACAGCTTTAGCTTTTCGGGTTGGCGGCCAAATCACTGAGCGCTATGTCGATGTTGGAGACCAAGTCCGAGTCGGGCAAGTCTTGGCAAAATTAGACGTCAAAGATGCACAGTTGCAACTGAATGCAGCACAAGCACAGCTTGAAAGTGCGCGTTCCGCTGCACAGATTGCTGAAGATGAACTAAAACGCTTTAAGCAATTACTGCCAGTCAATGCCGTGAGTCGTTCGCAGTACGATGCGGTGGAAAACCAATATAAAGCGGCACAGTCGAACTTAAAGCAAGCCCAAGCAAATTATGATGTGAGTCGTAATCAGACCGGTTATAACCAATTAATTGCCAATAAAAATGGGGTCATTACTGAGCGTAATATTGAGATTGGTCAAGTGATTGCAGCAGGACAACCGGCATTTCAATTGGCGATTGCAGGTGAACGTGAAGTGGTCATTGGTGTGCCTGAACAAGCGGTTACTGAAATTAAAACTGGGCAGGATGCATGGGTTACCTTGTGGTCGAAACCACAGGAAAAATTTGCAGGCTATGTGCGTGAAATTAGTCCTGCTGCCGATCAGTCTCGTACATATAGTGTCAAGGTGGCATTGCGTGAAGGCAATAGCGCCATTCAACTGGGGCAAAGTGCACGGGTATTTTTAACCAAAGCACAGCAGAATGTTTTGCATGTGCCGTTATCGAGTGTGTCTGCGAGTGGTCAGCAGGCATATGTGATGGTGGTCAATGCAGATAATACGGTACGTAAAGTTCCAGTAAGTTTAGGCGAATACGGACGTGACAGCGTGCCCGTACTCAGTGGTCTGCAAGCAGGGGATTTTGTGGTGGTTGGCGGCGTGCATTTGCTCCGCGAAAAACAAAAAATACAACCTGTTGATCGTGAAAATCGAGCGGTACACATTCAGGCAGGAGTTAAATAATGAATTTTAACTTGTCTGAGTGGGCACTGAAAAATAAAGGCTTAATCCTTTATTTTATGATTCTGCTGGGCATCGTTGGGATATTTTCTTATTCCAAATTGTCGCAGAGTGAAGACCCGCCATTTACTTTTAAAGTCATGGTGATTCAAACCTATTGGCCTGGTGCAACGGCCAAAGAAGTTTCACTACAGGTCACCGATCGGATTGAAAAAGAACTGATGACCACGGGGCAGTATGAACGCATTATGGCGTATTCACGTCCGGGTGAATCCATGGTGACCTTTGTGGCCAAGGACAGTTTACGTTCGCAGCAAGTCCCGGATGTTTGGTACACCGTGCGTAAAAAGGTCAATGATATTCGCCATCAATTGCCATCTGGGGTGCAAGGTCCTTTCTTTAATGATGAGTTTGGTGACACCTTTGGTAATATCTATGTGCTGACTGGCAAAGACTTTGACTATGCGACCATGAAGGAATATGCCGACCGTTTACAGCTCCAGTTACAACGGGTCAAAGACGTTGCGAAAGTGGATTTGATTGGTCTGCAAGATCAAAAAGTTTGGATTGAAATTTCCAACACCAAAGCTACGCAAATAGGCATACCCGTGACGGCGATTCAACAAGCCTTGCAGCAGCAAAACACAGTTGCCAGTGCCGGCTTTTTTGAAACCAATTCAGACCGGATTCAAGTGCGTGTCAGCGGCAATTTACAAAACATTGATGAACTGCGTCAGATGCCCTTATTGGTGAATGGACGAACCATTCAATTGGGTGATGTGGCAGATGTACATCGGGGCTTTAGTGATCCACCACAGCCGCGTATGCGTTTTATGGGTGAAAATGGTTTAGGCATTGCCGTGTCGATGCGTAAAGGTGGCGACATTCTGGCTTTGGGTAAAAACCTAGAAACAGAATTTGCCCGTCTGCAAAAAACCTTGCCTTTGGGCATGGAACTGAAAAAAGTGTCGGATCAGCCTGTAGCCGTGAAGCGCAGCGTCAATGAGTTTATGAAAGTCCTCGCTGAGGCGGTGATTATCGTCCTATTGGTGAGCTTCTTCTCCTTAGGTTTCCGTACGGGATTAGTCGTAGCATTTTCCATTCCCTTGGTCTTGGCCATGACTTTTGCTGGCATGCAGATGTTTGATGTCGGTTTGCACAAAATTTCTTTGGGAGCATTGATTCTCGCACTCGGTTTATTGGTGGATGATGCGATTATTGCTGTCGAAATGATGGCGATCAAAATGGAGCAGGGCTATAGCCGGTTACAAGCCGCCGGACATGCATGGCGGACGACTGCATTTCCAATGCTAACAGGCACATTAATTACTGCGGCCGGCTTTTTGCCGATTGCCACAGCAGCATCGAGTACTGGGGAATATACCCGCTCGATTTTCCAAGTAGTCACTATCGCATTGGTGGTGTCATGGTTTGCAGCGGTGCTGTTTGTTCCCTATCTAGGGGATAAATTACTGCCCGATTTCAACAAAGATTTGGTGCAAAAAGCCCCGTGGTATCAGCGCCTTTGGGCACGTTTGCGCAAACAACCTGAACCTCAGCCGATGGTACATCATGCTGGCGAACATCACGATCCTTATCAGTCTCCGTTTTATCAACGTTTCCGTGGGTGGGTCGATACTTGTGTGACCTATCGGAAGACGGTGATTGCCGCGACGGTTGGCATTTTTGTGTTATCGATTTTAATGTTTAAAACCGTACCACAGCAGTTTTTCCCACCGTCAAACCGTGCTGAAATTTTAGTGGATTTAAAGCTTGAGGAAGGTGCATCTCTGAAAGCAACAGAAGCGGCAGTAAAAAAAGTCGAAGCGTTCTTGTCGAAAAAACAGGGCATTGATAATTTTGTGGCTTATGTGGGGACAGGTTCACCGCGGTTTTATTTACCTCTAGATCAGCAGTTACCCCAAGCCAGTTTTGCTCAGTTTGTGGTGTTGGCTTCATCTTTAGATGATCGCAATGAAATCCGCCAGTCATTAGCAGAAGAAATTCGTAAGCTTTTACCTGAAGTACGTACTCGCGTTTCACTTTTAGAAAATGGCCCACCCGTAGGTTATCCATTGCAGTTCCGCGTGTCGGGTGAAGATTTGAGCTTGGTTCGTGAGTGGGCACAACGCGTGTCTGCCAAAGTCAGTGAAAACCCGAACACCACCAATGTGCATTTGGATTGGGGTGAACCAAGCAAAGTCATTAAACTGGACATCGACCAAGATCGCGCACGTCAAATGGGGGTTTCCAGTCTAGATCTGTCCAATTTCTTGAATAGTTCAATCAGTGGTGCGGTGATTAATCAGTATCGTGAGAAACGAGAGCTGATTGAAATTCGGATGCGTGGTGATCAAGCGGAGCGATTGGATGTCGGCTCTCTCAGCAGTTTGGCTGTACCGACCAGCAATGGTGGTTCAGTGCCATTGGCGCAGATTGCGAAAATTGAGTATAGCTTTGAAGAAGGGCTGATTTGGCATCGTAACCGTTTACCGACCATTACTGTGCGCGCGGATATTCGCAGTAAATTGCAACCTGCAACGGTGGTGGGTGAGTTAAAAGATTCATTTGATCAATTACGTGCAGAGATGCCGAATGGTTATCTACTCGAAGTAGGCGGTACTGTGGAAGAGTCAGCACGAGGTCAAACTTCTGTGAATGCAGGCATGCCATTATTCCTCGCAGTTGTCATGACTTTGTTGATGATTCAATTACGCAGCATGTCACGGGCGATGATCGTATTTTTAACTGCACCTTTGGGCATTATTGGCGTGGTGTTATTCCTGTTATTGTTCAATAAACCCTTTGGTTTTGTGGCGATGCTCGGCACGATTGCACTGTCTGGCATGATTATGCGCAATTCACTGATTTTGATTGATCAGATTGAACAAGATATTCAGTCTGGCGAGTCGGCTTGGGATGCGATTATCAATGCGACTGTCCGTCGTTGCCGTCCAATTGTGCTGACTGCATTGGCCGCTGTATTGGCGATGATTCCACTTTCTCGCAGTATTTTCTTCGGTCCAATGGCCGTGGCGATTATGGGTGGATTGATCGTGGCGACCCTGCTGACCTTGTTCTTTTTACCTGCGTTGTATGCACAGTGGTTTAAAGTGAAAAAAACTCAGCAGAATCCTTAAAAGTGTCATAATATTGGGTGCGAAATATTGAATTTTTCTCTATAGTAGCACCTGATCTACAAAGACATTTTTAAAAAGTAAAACAACCACAAGTGCAGCGCGGCATATTGTGGTGTACGGGGTTGAATCACAGATGACAGCAGAGAGTTTAGCTAAGTATCGCCGTTATGTTGCGATTTCTTATGTCTTCATGTTTTTCGCTTTATTTACCCTGATTAGTGGTGTATTTGCCTACGGCTTTGCACGCAAAGTAACTCAAATCGATTCTGCAGAAGTTTGGCTCCAAGCCCAAGCGCTTTGGGTCATGCGCACCGTTGTGATTTATTCGATGATGGCCATTTTTGCCGCACTGTGGTTTATTCCTTTATTTTTCTATTATTGGGACACCTATCTTTGGGTGACTGCATGCACGGTAATTGGCGTGGTCTTTTCTGCGATTGCCTTTTTGTATCTATTAAATGCATGGATCCAAGGTCTATCCAAATTCGTTAAAAATAAGGCTGTCTTCTAAGTCGATTTATTTTTTTCCTGCCTACCCCTTGAAAAAATGGTTTGATTCCCCAATTTCAGACCACAGTTAAGTATTAAATTAAATTCCGTGAGGAGCATCGCCAGACATGGCTAAACGTGATTATTATGAGGTTTTAGGCGTTTCTAAAACCGCAGGTGATGATGAAATTAAAAAAGCCTACCGTAAGTTGGCGATGAAGTATCACCCTGACCGTAACCCAGACAACCCAGAAGCTGAAGAAAAATTCAAAGAAGCTGCCGAAGCTTATGAAATTCTTTCTGATGGCGAAAAACGCAGTATGTATGACCGTATGGGACATCAAGCGTTTGAAGGCGGCATGGGCGGCGGCGGTGGCTTCGGTGGCGGATTTAGCGCAGAAGATATCTTTAGTCAGTTTGGCGACATTTTCGGTGGCGCATTTGGCGGTGGTGGCCGTGGTGGTCAGCAACGTGCACGCCGTGGTTCAGACTTACGCTATGTCATGGAGCTTACCCTTGAGGAAGCTGTGAAGGGCGTGAAAAAAACCATTACCTTTACTGCACCAGCACCATGTGATGCCTGTGATGGTAAAGGATCTAAAAATCCGAATGACGTTGAAACCTGTAAAACCTGTCATGGTGCCGGTCAAGTGCGTATGCAACAGGGCTTCTTCTCTGTGCAGCAAACCTGTAGCACCTGTCGTGGTCAAGGTAAAATCATTAAGAACCCATGTAATAAATGTCATGGTTCAGGGGTTTCTGACCGTCAGCAAACTTTAGAGGTGACCATTCCTGCAGGTGTGGACAATGGCGACCGCGTACGTTTAAGTGGCAAAGGCGAGGCGATCCGTGATGGCCAAGCAGGCGACTTATATGTAGAAGTGGTGGTACGTGAACACGAAATCTTCCAACGTGATGGCGCTGACCTGTATATGGATGTGCCTGTAAGCATTGCAGATGCTGCATTGGGTAAAGAAATTCAAATTCCAACCCTTGATGGTCGTGTGAGCTTGAAAGTGCCTGAAGGAACTCAAACCGGTAAATTGTTCCGTTTGCGTGGTAAAGGTGTGAAACCTGTACGTACCAGCATGACTGGTGATTTACTCTGCCGTATCGTGGTGGAAACGCCAGTGAATTTAACGGCTCGTCAACGTGAGTTGTTAAAAGAGTTACAAGACACGATGGATGGCGATGACAATAAATCTTCTCCGAAGAAAAAATCATTCTTCGACCGTTTATTTGATTAATTGACTTGATTCAGTCAATTTCCCCGAGTTTGCTGTGATGTGAACTCAGGCATAAAAAAGCCTGCATAATTGCAGGCTTTTTTATTGAGCGTTTTAAGGTTTCGGCGGAGATATCGACGGCAATAAACTCTCATAGCTCATGTCGAGCCGATAAATATTTTTCAGACGCTGTAGCTGATGACGTGCTTCAGCCTCGCGACCATTAAATGCCAATAAACGTGCATATTTAATGATGTGGTATTTCGCTGGGTAGCTGCGAACCAATTTTTCAGTCTCCTGAATGGTTTGTTCAGAAACGATGGAATACGGATTTAAACGAATAATCGCTACGCGATGTCTAAATTCCGTCAGCAAATAGATCGGCTCATGGTTGGTGATTTTCTCCGGCGTTTTTTCATATTTTGATGCCTGACCCAGCTGAATCGCTGCATTGGCATAATCACGATAAATCACCGTAATCAGCACGGCGCTAATCACGAAAACAATGCGGATAAACCACGGAGACAGACTCAATGTAGCCGTCTGTGGCTTCGCTGCTTGAAGAATCCCGATAATAAAACCCGCAGGCAGTAAGAAGTATGCGTAGTTTTGCGGAAACTCTAACATGGCATGAATAACGAAGACACCGACCATCAATAGGCCAATGACAGATAATGCAGACTTGGCTAACTTCTGTAATTGGATGCCCCAATAAGCGAAATAGGCCAAGAACGGCACACCAATAATGGCGCCATTCCACAATAAGAAATCCAAAATAAAATTGTGTGAGCTACGAATCCATACAGGCCCTTGCACCGTGTCAGAGATCGAGACAAAAGCGCTACTGGTTTGATGCCAACCATAGCCAAACCAAGGCTGTGCAGCCACGGCATGCGCCATTTGTTGCCAAATAGCTAAACGCGACATATCGCCACCAGCACGTTTGACCACGTCACGACTTTCTTGAATATTCATGTCGGACATTTGGCTCATGATTTGACTTAATTTTGGCATCAATACAATCAGTGCCACAAAGCCGATAAACCATGCCAAGCTATAAAACCAGCGGAGTCGGATATAATCTTTGTACTGTGCATAAGCCAAATAGATTAGGACGCAGATACTTGCTACCCAAGATGTGCGAGATTGGCTGAGCGCGACCCCAATTAAAATAGGAATTGCACAAGCGACCAAATAGCGGGTTTTAACTTTTTGCTGTTCATAAACATATAAGCAGGCTAACAAGGACATGAGCAGAAACGTGGCCATGTTATTCGGCTGAGCAAAGTTTGCAAATGGGCGCGTAGTTCCACTAATTTTCATCACAAAAGGAAGAAACGAGTCGAAATCTAACCACTGAAATATTGCGATGAGTCCCGTCATGACCCCAGATGCAACAAAGGTATAGCTCAGGTATAGGAATGTTTTTTCGCGTTTTTCCGTACCTTGAGATAGGCTAAAACCAAGATTGATACACAGCCAGAAGCTGAACACAAACAGCATACAGAGTAAGGCAATACTAAAATAATACACCTGCCCAAAAGCCAGTTGGATGAAGGGAATCAGCGCTAAGAGCAAAAGGGGCAAGGAAATTTTTGCCACCATGAGCTTTTCTTTAAAGAACGTTGCCGCTAAGGCAAACAGTGCAAAGAAGGTATAAAGCTCACCGGTATAAGTGGCCCAAGGTCGGTAATGAATTGGAATCAGCCATGCCAGTGCAATACAGACTGCCGCACAAAGATACAATAGGGTTTTCATGAATATTCAAGATCAATAGAACGCGCCTATCATACCGTGAAAATGCTCAAACTTGGTGAGGGAATAGTCAGCGTCTGTCGAAGAGCTTGATTTGCAAAAGTCCTTCGGAAAATGCAGGATTTTTTTGTTTGTAACTTAGCCTGCGCATGGAGTTTTGATATAGTAAGACCAATTTCGAATCAACATTAGGAAAATGTTATGTCAGCAGCTCCACGTATTGGTATCTTGGGCGCAGGCGGTCGTATGGGACGCATCTTAATTCAGGCGGTTCAGCAAGCTGGTTATCAATTGGCTGCTGCGGTAGAACGTCCTGAAAGTAGCTTGGTCGGTGCGGATGCCGGTGAACTTGCAGGGATTGGCGCGGTTGGCGTAAAGGTTGTCGGTAACCTAGCTGAAGTTTTAAAAGATTGTGATGTCGTAATCGACTTTACTGCACCTGCAGCAACGGCACAGCATCTTCAACTTTGCCGTGAAGCAGGCGTTGCGATTGTCATTGGTACCACAGGTATGAATGATGAGCAAAAAGCATATCTCGATGAAACAGCAACAGAAACCCCTGTGGTCTATGCAGCGAACTATTCTGTCGGTGTAAACGTTTCAATCAAACTTCTTGAATTGGCATCAAAAGTATTTGGCGATACTGTAGATATTGAAGTGATTGAAGCCCATCATCGTCATAAAGTTGATGCACCATCAGGTACAGCGCTAATGTGGGGCGAAGCCATTGCCGGTGCTTTAGGACGTGACTTAAAACAAGATGCTGTGTATTGCCGTGAAGGGCATACGGGTCCACGTGAACGTCAAACCATTGGCTTTCAAACGATTCGTGGTGGTGACATTGTCGGTGAACATACTGCGATGTTTATCGCGGATGGCGAACGTGTTGAAATTACCCATAAAGCAACCAACCGTATGAACTTTGCTTCTGGTGCAGTACGTGCAGCTGCATGGGTAGTCGGTCGTGAAGCACGTAAGTACGATATGAAAGATGTACTGGGTTTTAACGATATTGACGTATAAAAGCGCGTTAAAATCCGTTATAACAACAGCATAAAATTAAAATAAGACGATCAATGGAATGAAAAAAGTCATCTTTATGGCCTGTGCTGTCGCATTCACTGCGGCAGTACAAGCGAAAACTATGGATAATGCCAAACTCACGATTAATAAAAATAATATTAAGGTTTGGACCTACCAAAATGCTCAAAATCCTGTCTTTCAATACAAAGCTGAAACCAGTTTTGATGTGCCCATCGAAAAAGCAGTTTCCCTGATTTTAGATGTGGAAAATGCAGTGAATTGGGTCCCTTATATGGGCAGTGTTAAAGTTTTATCCCGTGATGACCAGAAAGGTGAATTCAGTTTATATATGGTGCTGGATTTTCCTTTTCCCTTAAAAGACCGTGATTTGGTGGTACAAGGCAAAATGCGTAAAGATGCACAAGGCATCATTAGCATCCAAAATAAAGCGGTGAAAAAAGGTTATCCGATCAATCCCAATTATGTACGCCTCACCGACTATGAGGGCGATTGGACCTTCCAACGTTTAGGCAATCAAAAAGTCAAAGTGTCGACCTATGGCTATGCCAATCCGGAAGGCTCCATTCCGCTCAGTTTTGTGAATATGTTCGTGCAGCAACAGCCTTATCAAATGCTACAAAAAATGAAAGTGCAGCTGGGTAAAAGCAAAACTGCAACGGCATTTCCCGAAATTTTAAAATAAGCACCAGTAATGATTCAGTTCAATATGAACGATCAATGACTTTGCATCTCAGGCAGGCGAAATGCAGTCAACTGCTGCATGTGCTGTGTTTCTGGAAGTTCGATGCTGAGTAAGGTCTGTTCTGGAAATTGATGCGGATGTAACTTGATTTGAAATTGCCGCGCGGTCATTTGTTCACATGCAAAGCGAAGTTTGACTTGCTGCGGCATGATATTCATGCCGTTTTCAGATTTGGCTTTATAAATATATAGCTGCTGATGTAACCCGCCGCTAGTGATCGGTTGGATCTGCTCAAGTTCATATTGCGTCAGTTTTTGGGCACTTAAAAAACCTTGAATTAGAGATTTACAGATAAAATTTTGCTGGCTTTGAGCTTGAGTGTGCTGTTCGGGTTGGCACGCCATAAGCGTGAGTGTGCTGAAGATGATTAGACCCGCTCGAAGCTGTGTGAAGTCATTCATGTAATTGTCCCCCTATCGTTATTTTTGAGATATCAACCTGATGCATTCAGCTTAAATCTGTTAACTTAATGGGTACAGATACAAGAATGATTAAAAAAAGGGTACAGATGGCTTTTCAATATCAGCAGCTTGCGCAGCAGTTGGCACAGAAAATTTATAGTGGTGAATTGGCTGCAGGGCAGCGTTTGTATGCGCTGCGTCAATTTTCACAGCAGCATCAGATCAGTTTAAATACCGCGAAACGCTGCTATGAATTACTTGAAGCCAAAGGCCTCATTTATGTCAAAGAAAAGTCTGGTTATTTTGTGCAATCCTCAAAGAAAGCCCAGCAAATTGCCGTGCCGAATCATCCTGATTTTGATTCCCGACCTCGTGAAATTTCGAATTTAGAATTGCAAATTCAGATCCATGAAGCATCTGCAAATAGTCGCCTGATTCATTTGGGTTCAATTCAGTTGTCCCCCAATTTTGTTCCTGTTGAGGCAATCAGACGTTCAATCCAAAGGGCATTAAAGCATTGTAAACCAGAGGATTTTTTATATAACAATCGGCAAGGTCATCCACAATTGCGTGAAGCTTTGTCGGCACATTGGGCTGAAGATGGTTTTTACATGCCTAAGGATGATATTTACATCAGCAATGGTTGTATGCCTGCTTTGTCAGTGATGTTGCAAAATCTGAGTGCGGAAGGGGAGAGTGTCATTGTCCCGACGCCGAACTATAACGGGCAATTGCAATTATTAGCTTTATTAAAGCGGAAAATTGTTGAAATTCCTGCCAATACTGAAGGTTTTGATTTAGATCGTTTAGAGCAGGCAATGCGGGATTCAGGCGCGAAAGTATGCTTATTGACTGCAAATTTTCAAAATCCTTTGGGTTTTTGCTTAAGTAATGAAGATAAGGAACGAATTGCACAACTGGCTGAAAAATATCAATGTTATGTGATTGAAGATGATATTTATGCTGAGTGTAGTTTCAATGCAAAGCGGCCATTGCCTATCAAATACTGGGATCGGGCGGGCTATGTGATCTATTGTGCGTCGATTTCAAAATCTTTATCGCCTTCTTATCGGGTGGGGTGGTTTTGTCTTCCACCACATTTGCAACATTTGCGTCCCAAATTACTTTTGCAAAATGATTCGGTGAATACGCCTTTGCAGTTAGGACTTGCAGATTTGATTTTTAGTCGTGCTTATCGCCAACATCTTGCTGAATTGCGTCCTAAATTAATGGTGCAAGTCGAGCAGTATCGTCAGTATATTTACGATGCTTTTCAAGGGGTTGATATCCGTCTAAATCGGCCTCAAGGCAGTTATGCACTGTGGTTGCAGATGCCTGAACAAATAGACAGTTTGGCGCTGTATTACCATGCGCAAAAACATGGCATCAATATTGTGCCAGGTTTAATTTTTGGTGAGGACAATCGTTATAACAATTGTATTCGCCTAAATGCAGGGCATGAGTTGTCTACAGAAATTCAGCAGGCCATTTTATTGCTTGCAGATTGGGTGCGTAAGGAATGCATAAACTCAAATACCGTCTAATTTTGATGAGTGTATAAAGGACACAAAAAAGCCTGCATGCAGCAGGCTTTTTGGGCTTAGATTTTTACCGTTAAAAATCAGCTTTCAGCACAATTCGATAACGAACATTTCCTGAATGCAAACGTTCAATCGCTTCATTCACCTGAGACATAGGATACATTTCAATTTGTGGAGCAATATTTTGACGTGCAGCGAATCGAAGTAATTCACGCAGTGCTGCAGGTGAGCCTGTTGATGAGCCAGTGACAGATTTAGCACCGCTGATCAACATTCCTGCGGGGATTTGCATCGGCTCAAGTGCTAGGCCGAGCATGTGAACGCTTCCATTCGGTGCCAAAGTCGAAAGATAGGCTTGCCAATCCAACGTCACATTGACCGTGCTTAAAATCAAATTGAATTTCCCACGCTGCGCTTTAATCGCGGCAAGATCACGACTATTCACCACATGGTCAGCCCCCATGGCTTTAAGTTCATCGGTTTTATCTAAGTTTGAACTGAACGCAGTAATTTCACAGCCCCAAGCTTTCAGCAGTTTAATCGCCATATGACCTAAACCACCAATGCCGATCACGGCAACATGATGAATGGCCTGAATTTGGTGCTGTAAGATGGGATCAAATACCGTAATCCCACCGCAGAGCAGAGGGCCAGCACTGGTTGGATCGAGATCATCTGGAAGTGGAATAACCCATTGCCAGCCCGCACGGACTTTGTCGGCAAAGCCACCTGCATGACCGACGATTGTCGCTGTCTTGGTTCCAGTACATTGCACTTGGCGACCATCGATACATGGGTCACAATGTTGACAACTTTCTGCTGTCCAGCCAATGCCCACACGTTGTCCGATTTTCAGTCCTTTGGCTTCGCTGCCGAGTTGGGTAATGGTTCCAATCACTTCATGCCCTGGGACCACAGGATAAACCGAAGATTTCCAATCATTTTGGATAATAGAAATATCTGAGTGACAAAGACCGCAATACTCGACTTTGACTTCAACCTGATGGGCTTGTAATTCACCTGCATCAAATTGATAGGGAACAAGGGCTTCACCACTGTTCATTGCTGCATAGGCGTGGAATGTGTTGTCACTCATTATTCTATCCTTTCTGTTTTTGAGGTCATTCTGCGTGTGTGTATTTAAAGTCACAGTGATTTTCATGATCATTGACCATGCCAATGGCTTGCATCAGAGCATAGCAAGTCGTTGGGCCGACAAATTTAAAACCATGCTTTTTTAATGCGTTGGACATGGCCTGACTTTGGGCAGTTTGTGCAGGGGCGCTGCGATATTCAACTACATCATTATTGGCAATCTGACCTTCGACAAAACTCCAAAGAAATTCCACAGGATGAATCCCTTGGGCTTTTAACTGTTGCCATGCTTTTGCATTATCTCGAATGGCAGTGAGTTTGCCGATATGGCGAATCAAACCTGAATCTTGTAATTTTTCTTGTAATTGTAGGTCACTCAACGCTGCAATTTCGGCAATGGGATATTGAAAAAAATGCTGCTGATAGCAGGCCCGCTTTTTCAGTACAGTAATCCAAGACAGCCCCGCTTGTTGTCCTTCAAGACACAGCATTTCAAAGAGATGCTGCTCATCAAAACTAGGTTTAGCCCACTCAGTGTCGTGGTAGGCAATATATAAAGGATCTTCGGAGCACCAAGCACAGCGTTGTATCGTCATGTTGAATGCTCCTTTTGACTTAAATTTTAAAGACAGTCCATTGATCGTTTTTATTGTCCCAATACAACAGTTCCGCTTGATCGAGATCGGCAAATTGAATCCATACATCTTTACCTGATTTGTCTGCGTAGCCGGTGCTGATGAGTAATGCTTCTTCAGTGATCTCCATGATCCAGCCCTGATAAGACTGTCCATTGAGGCTGATTTTTTGTTGATTACCAGATTCTGCAAATTCCACCAGACGATTGATCAACGCTTCTGACATGTATGTTTCCTAAAATTAACGTAAATACGGATAGGGGTTAACAGCATTGCGACCTTTACCACCCAAGTAAATGCCATAATGCAAATGTGGTGCAGTATGTCGAGCATTGCCAGTATTACCTACATAGCCAATGACATCACCTTTTTTGACATAGTCGCCGACGTTTAAGCCGCGTTTATGACCATCAAGATGCGCATAATAATGCCAAGAACCTGCAGGCCCCATAATCCATATCACTTTACCACCCAAATTGTTATTACGTAAGTCAGCAACTAAACCTTCTGTAGCACTGAGGACTTTTGTTCCACGTGGAACCATAATATCAATGCCTTCGTGGCTTCGTCCTTGGCTACGCGCTGCGCCCCAAGTATCCTTGAGCGCACTTCGTTTGACTTGATGAACAGGAACAGGCAATTGATTGGATAAACGCATGCTTTGTAATTTTTTCACTTCATGAGCAGGCAATGTACTGCCTGATGGTTTGGGTGGAGTCGACGTACAGGCGCTGAGTAAAAGCAAAATAAAACCAATACCGCCGAACAACCCTTTGCGAAGCTGAAAAAATCCTTGAATCACATTTGTCCCTATACAATTGATGAGCAGTTCAAAACTATGGCATAGAATGGCTTTCGAGTTCTAGCGTAGAAATGAGTTTTTTCATGGCGGTTGGAATACCGAGTGCAGTGGCTTGTATCGGGGTATACCACTGTGCGTTGCATTCAATGGCTAAATGCTCTTTTTGATCGGCGGCAACGCTAAACACTGTAGCCTCTAAAAGCCAAGTGAAGTGGGTAAAGCTATGTGATATTTGCACTTGAGTGGTGGTAGGTTTCAGACCAAGCTGCTGAGTGTGGGATTGAAACTCATGGGGTTGATCAAAAATAGGTAAACACCACAGACCACCCCATAGCCCGCTATTCGGACGTTGTATCCACAGCCATTCTCCTGCAGATTGAATCAGCATGACTTGAGCCTCTCTCACTGGAACAGGCTTTTTAGGCTTTTTATAAGGTAATTCAGTTTCTAAACCCTGAGCATGTGCTTTGCAGTGCTGTTGCATGGGACAATATAAACAGAGTGGTTTTTTCGGCGTGCATACCGTTGCACCAAGATCCATAATCGCTTGGGTATAATCGTGGTTACGTTCAGTGGGGCAGAGCTCTGTCGCCAGTTGCCACATGGCCCGTTCATGTATAGGTTTCGATAAATCATCTTCTATAGCAAAGAAACGAGACAATACTCGCTTGACGTTGCCGTCCATAATCACGCCATATTGTCTTAAACCTAAAGACATCAGCGCACCCGCGGTAGACGGGCCGATGCCCGGTAGTTCCATCCACTGCTCAAGATTGCTTGGAAAATGTCCCTGACGTGCAACAATTCCTGCGGCTTTGTGTAAGTTCCGAGCCCGTGCATAGTAGCCTAGGCCAGCCCAATAGGGCGCCACATCATCCCAAGATGCATAGCCTAAATCTTCAACAGTCGGAAATCGTTGAATAAATCGATCAAAATATTGTAAGACGGTTTTGACTTGGGTTTGTTGTAGCATAATTTCTGAAACCCATACTTTGTAAGGGTCATCCTTCACTTGCCACGGTAAGTCATGACGACCATGGACATCAAACCAATCGAGAAGGGCATCAGAAAAGTTAAACATGTAATACAGTCAAAATTGAAAAAACTGGCCTAGTATACATCTTTCAATAGTCATTCTTTTTGTTCAAAATGAATCTGTATATCAGGGGAAATGCAAAAATAGCGGCTATCAAAAAAGGAGCCGAAGCTCCTTAGTGAGTGTAAATTTTGAAAGCTTAGCTTTTAAAACCCCAGCGGGTATCAAGCGCCAATGTTTGGTTTTCATAACGTGGAATAATATGAATATGCACATGTTCAGTGGCTTCGCCAAAAACTTGTCCATCATTAAATCCAATATGAAAGCCAGTGGGTTGATAGCGTAAATTTAATTCATTACGCGCTTGTTCAAGTAAGGACATTAAACTTTTACGTTCTTTATCAGTAATTTCAAAAAATGAACCAACATGACGTAGCGGGACAATGACAGCATGCCCTTTAGACAGGGTATGTGGTTCAGGAAGTACAACACCAAAATCATTT
The DNA here is from genome assembly GCF_002018365.1 of Acinetobacter amyesii. Classification (GTDB taxonomy): domain Bacteria; phylum Pseudomonadota; class Gammaproteobacteria; order Pseudomonadales; family Moraxellaceae; genus Acinetobacter; species Acinetobacter amyesii. Next base: position 8,217 of record NZ_MVKX01000014.1, on the reverse strand, counting down.
TTTGCAATCACGTCATATTCGTCAAAATTGCAATATGGACAATTGAGTTCTGTCATTGTGCTCTCCTCATTTTTATAAATTAAATATTGGTATTGGTTCTTATGGCTTTAAGAACCAAGCTGGCGTGCTAACAAGGCATACATGGCTGCTAAGCTTTGCTGTTCTGCAGCAGCGTTATAAGCTAAATCTACGCCGTTGGCTTTGGCACGCTCATCCGCCATCGGGTTGCTAAAGCCATGTTTTGCACCTTCAAAAATATTGATTTGATACTTAACTTGGGCAGCATCCATCTCATTTCTAAAGGTTGCAACATCATCTAAGCTCACCATCGAGTCGAGCTCACCATGTTGCACTAAAATCTCTGCTTGGACTTGTCCAGTTTGTGCAGGAGTCGCTGTAGCAAGTGTTGCATGGAAGGTCACCACAGCTTTTAATGCAGCACCTGAACGAGCTAAATCCAGCACGACTTTTCCGCCATAGCAAAAGCCTATAGCTGCGAGTTTATCTGCATTTACTTCTTTTTGCTGTGCCAAAGTGTTTAATGCAGCAGACGCGCGGGTCACAATGGTGTTGGCATGATCAAAAGTCTGCATCATCCATTCATAAGCTTGCTTGGCATCAGTGGTGACTTTTTTGTCACCATACATATCCAAAGCGAAAGCAGCATAGCCTTGTTCTGCCAATTCGCGCGCACGTTGTTCGGTATATTCATTGCGTCCCCACCATTCAGGGGCAACTAACACACCTGCGACCGCAGTGTCTGACTCTGGTGCGGCAAAATAGCCAAAAAGTTGAGTTCCATCAGCTGCTGTATATTGAATTTCGCGAGTCTTAATTTTAACGGTCATGGTCAAATCCTTATGTGCGGCTACGCAGTTGATGAAGATATAAGATAAAGGGAAATGAGTTTTTGTGAAATAAATATAAGATATCAATGTGAATTTTAAGTCAAATCAATCAAAAAAATTGTAAAAGAAAATAATGGAACGATGAAATATTAAGGAGCACCGAGATTTGTCGATGCACCTGAAGGGAGTATTGTTATTTCGGGAGAACTTCAATGAGCTCTACATCAAAAATCAGTGTGCTGTTTGGCTCAATGACATCTGCTGAACCAATTTGACCATAGCCTAAATTTGCAGGAATGAAGAAGCGATATGTTGCACCTTCTTTCATCAACTGTAGACCTTCTGTCCAACCTTGAATCACTTGGCTCACCTGGAACATCGCAGGTTGGTTGCGTGCAATTGAACTATCAAAAACAGTGCCATCAATTAAGCGACCTTCATAGTGAACTTTCACTGTTGAATTGGCTTTGGGTGATTTACCTTTACCGGCTTGAATGACTTGATACTGCAGGCCAGATTTCGTGACCTGAATGCCCGGTTTTTTTGCATTTTCAGCAAGAAAAGCTGCACCAATGGTGGCATTTGCATCCGCTTTTTGTTTCAGTTCAATCAGTTGTTTCGCTTCGGTTTGCTTTTTATATTGGGTTAAGGCACGGGTCATTTCTTCATCTGTTAGTGACGAAGCTTGACCTTTAGATGCTGCCTTTAAACCTGCAACAAATGCATCAATATCTAAGTCCTTAATGGATTCAGCATTACTGCGTCCCATTAAATAACCAAAACTATAACCGACTTGTTCTGCAGCACTACTTTTATTACTGACATCTTTGGCAAATACAGTGCTTGAGCAGAGTGCCAAACACAAAATACTGATCTGTAATTTCATGACCGAGTCTCAAAATAAAGCAGGAGAGCGAAAAGCTCTCCTGTACCGGTTTTATTATTTAACTTCAATGAGTTCTACATCAAAAATTAAAGTACTGTTCGGTGGAATCGTTCCTGGAACACCTTGAGCACCATACCCTAGGTTTGAAGGAATATACAAAGTGGCTTTGCCACCTTCCTTCATTAACTGTAGACCTTCAGTCCAACCTGGAATCACTTGATTCAGTGGGAATTCAATTGGCTCGCCGCGCTGTACTGAACTATCAAATACAGTGCCATCCACTAACTTACCTGTGTAGTGAACTTTAACAACTGATGTGGCTTGCGGTTGTTTACCTGTACCTTCTTTCGTTGTTAGGTACTGTAAACCAGAAGCAGTGGTTTTAACCCCAGCTTTACTTTTGTTTTCTGTTAAGAAATTATCGCTGCTACTTTGTGCTTGCTTATTGCTTTCGAGCTGCTTATTTTGCATTTCTTGCTGGAACTCAGCATATGCTTTTTGTAATTCTTCTTCAGTATATGCAGGTTTTGCACGAGCATGGCCTGCACGAACACCAGTGACAAAGCTATCAATATCTAATTCTGGAGGCGTTTGATGGGCAACTTCATAACCAAGTGCATAACTGATTTTAGCGACAGCAGAAGCATTTGCAGCTGGTTGAGTTGATGTTGCTGATTGCGTAGCAGGTGTTTTAGTTGCATAGTAAACAGGAACAAGTGCGGCACCGCCGAGTAATACAGCGACAGCGATAGGTAGGGCCTTACTCATATATTTTCCCACAATTATTTTATATGTAAAAAGTTGCTGAAATTCTAGCAGACTTTTCCTGTTCAGCGCTTACCTATCTCTATGATCAGGTAAGGTGCAGGAAAGATCATCATAGTCATGTTCTTATTTTTATACTATAACGGTATGAATATATAAAACATTTTTTATACAGAATGATGCATGCAACATAAATTTCGCAAATAAAAAAAGCCACCGTATTCGGTGGCTTTTTTGTTGAATAGGCTTGAATCAGTCTTGGTCTTTTGAGGCTTTATAACCATAAGAATAGTTATAGCCATAACCATAACCAGCTGAGCTACGTTGAATGTCGTTTAGAATAATACCATTGACCTTCACACCCACTTGTTCAAAGCGGTTCACGGTTAACTCTAATTCTTTCAACTGAGTTTTCGCATAACGAGCAATCACCAGATTCACGCCAGCAAATTGCGAAATAATGATACCGTCTGTCACCGCAAGTACAGGAGGGGTATCAATGATCACATGATCGAACATCGGTGAAATCAAATCTAAGAATTCTTTAAATTTACCAGAACTTAAAAGCTCAGATGGGTTAGAAGGGCTCTTACCGCGAGTAATCACACTTAAATTTGGAATTTCAGTGGTTTTAATGATGCTGTCTAGATCACGCTGACCATTTAAATACTCAGAAAGGCCTGGTTGGTTATCATGATTGAAGTATTTGTTTAAATAACCACGACGTAAATCGGCATCAATAATTAAAACGCGTTTATCACTTTGCGCAAGAATCGTAGCTAAGTTGGTTGAAATAAATGATTTACCGACTTCTGGTGCAGGACCTGAAATCATGATCAGGTTATTTTTTGCAGATGTCAGTGCAAAGTGAATGGCAGTACGCATACTGCGCAGGCTTTCAATTGCAATATCATCGCTATTTTTAACTGCAAGAACTGGAATTGTTTTCTTCTTCTTCAAGAGTTTAATACGGCTTTCTTGAACAGGTGAACGTGGCACAGTGGCATAAACAGGAAGATCCAGATTGTTTTCAATTTCTGAAGAATCTTTAATTCCTGAGCGAAGCATGTTACGTAGTAGTGCAAGTAATGTACCGAGGAAACCACCGAGGAAAATTGAAAGTATCAAGATTTGTAGTTTTTTCGGCGCAATCGGTTTAATCGGCTCTACAGCAGTATCCACAATACGGACATTGCCAATTTCACCAGCTTTGGCAATACGTAATTGTTGATAAGAGTTAAGTAGAGCAGTGTACAGTTGTTGCTTGACTTCAACTTCACGATAGAGTTGTAAATAACGACGCTGTAAATCTGGTAATTTTTTTAAGGTGGTATTGAGTTCACCAATTTTGCTGTTAATTGCACCCAATTGAGCATTCATTTGCTGCATTACAGGATGTTCACTAGTGTACTTCGCAGAAGCTTCAGCAACTTTTTGCTCTAATTCAGCTTTTTGAGTTTCAAGAGTGACGCTTTGAGTTAAATATAGTTCAGATTCTTTGGTTACATCGACGGTATTAAACTCTTGACGGAATTTGTTAAATTCACGTTCTGCGACATCAAGTTGTTGTTTCAGTTCGGGGAGTTGTTCATCCAAAAATTTTAAAGTTTGTGCACTTTCAGCAGAGCGTCGTTCAATATTTTGATGACTGTAGGCTGCTAAAATGGCATTTAGAACTTTTGTAATATGTTCTTTATCTTGGCCTTGATAGTTAAGGCCAAGCACGCCCGTCATTTTACCTTTTTCAGCAACAGAATAATTTGCCAAAATACTGTCAACTGCGGCAGGAAGAGACTGCTTTTGAATTAAATAGTGATCTTTGAATTGATCTTTACTATAAATTGAGATTTCCCAAAGGCCTTCTGCAGTACGTAAAGAATTTTTTTGGTTCAATGGTGCTGTTAAAATTGTTTGCTCAGTCTGAAGATCAATTAAAGAAAATTTATTTTCTTGAAACTGTAGGCCAAGATCCTTGTCGCGATAGAGTGCGGGGATATCAAATTGGCGGATTTCAAAACTTTTTTCATTATCTTTGAAAACCACAGATTTATTTTTATATTCGGTGGCATATTCATGAGCTGAGATTAATCGGTCAGTAAAGGAATTTTCAGTACCCGAAATTTTTAGATCGAGATGTAAATTTTGAATCACGGTACCTAGAACTAAACGCGATTTAAGAATCTCAATTTCTGCTTGGGCGGGTTGTTTTTGATCAATCATATTAGACAGATCACCTAACAAAGCAGCTGAAGCCCCTTTACTTTCTTCAACTTGTACTAAAGCATTGACTGCATAAGTATCTGGTGTTGCTCTTAAATAAAGTAAGGCACAAACGAGGCTTAAAATCACACATAGAGCAATTAACTTCCACTGTGCAATCAGAGAGAAAAATAATTCTTTTAAATCAATTGTATCTTCTGTATTGGTATTTTGGCTCATAATCGTACATCAAAAGTTAAATTTGTTTAGTCCAATCTGCAACGCAAGATTGGATCAGTTCTGAGGTCTGGTCAAAAAAGGCTTGATCGTGCTGGTATGGGTCAGGCACATTTTTACCTTGCCAATGTCCTAAACGAAAGGTCTTTCCCTTTGCAAATGGCCACGTTTGTTCAATATGCTTTTGTTGATTTGAACTCATGACTAAAATTAAATCTGATTTTTTGATCAGTTCAGCATTCAATTTTTGGGCAATATGTCCACTCATATCGATGCCAATTTTTTGCATACAGTATTGAGCTTTTTCATCTGCTGCATGTCCAATCATCCCTGCGATTCCCGCTGAATAAATATTCAGGTCGGGATGATCCTTTTTCAGAAGATATTCTGCCATAGGACTTCGGCAAATATTACCTACACAGACCACCAGAATATTTTTAAATAACATTATTGACCCATTCTGTCGATGTTATAGATCATATTTGAGAAAGGAATTACCTGATTGATCACACGCTGCCAACGAGCTAAACCAGATGCATCAACGTATACAATATCGTTGCTACGCATTTTGAACTGGTTTGCGAGCCCAAAGTCACCAATACTGGTTAAATCTAAATGGTAAATTTCAGTCATCGGGCTGTTCATATCGCTACGCACTACGTAGATTTTACCTCGACTTGCGGAAAGCGAATTTACCCCTAAGCTCTCTCCGAGGACATCACTTAAGCTCATGCCTTGATCACGCATTGGAAGGGATTGATTTTTACCAGATTCACCCATCACATATATTTTCTGATTTTCGCGTGAATTGACATAAATCGTATCATTAGGTTGGATGAGCAGATTATGTAGTGAATAGCCTGCTTTTTCTAACTGGATGCTATTTAAGTTGTAAGTTTGTCCTTGGCGTACCAGGGTAATAGACGTATTGTCACCAAATTGCGTATTCACGCCACCAGCAAGACCAAGTGCAGTATATACGCTGGTAGGTTGGTCGGTTAAATTAAACTGACCACCTTTCATCACGTTACCTTGAACCGAAAAACGTTGTCCTTGGTAGGAAAGTACGCGAACAATCACATCTGGGGTTTTTAAGTAACGAGCAAGTTGGCTGCGTAATTCCTGATTGACTTGTGTCAGCGATTTTCCTGCAGCTTTATATCGGCCAATAATTGGAAATTGGATATAGCCACTTTGATCAATTTGATAGCCATTAGAAATAATGGCATCTTGATTGTTAATTGTATTTGTGGGTGGTGTAATTTCAGGGTATGCCCATAAATAAATAGATAAAATATCACCTGAGTTTAGACGATAACTTTTTTGTTGTTGATTGAATAGATGGGCAAAATTTTGCTGATTTACTTGGGCGGGTTGAACAGCAACTAAATTTTCTTGAGTTAGTTTAATAACATTGACTGTCGAGCCTAAATCAGTCTGAAATGTGCCTTCTTTAGGAAGGTCATAGGTTTGTAAGCCTGAAGTAATGGCACAACCCGTCATACTTAGACTCAAAGCTAACATACAGCTATAACGATAGTAACTCACTCGAATACAAATCCTATTTATAAAATTTTTGAATCATTAAAATGCGGGTTTAAGTACCCAAATTACTCATTTTAGAATGTTAAGTTTATACTATTCACCTTGTAGAATATAGCTTTACATTTGTTTTAAATCGTAAGTTTAATCAAGACTTGCATGTATGAATATCTTTTAAAGATCTTGTTGTTAGTTGATTTTTTTTAAATGAGTAATGTTTGTTTTATAGGGGGAATTGTTTAATCCTATAAATATTCTTGATTAAAATTACAGTCGTCATAGAACATCATTACACAATCGAAATTTGATTTTCTGATATAATTTAACGCTATTTACAACATAACGATGATTGATAGTTCATCGATGACATAGGCTTCAGTATGTTACAACTCTCCGAATTAAAAATTGCCATAATCGGATTAGGTTATGTCGGTTTACCGCTAGCTGTTGAGTTTGGAAAAAAAGTTCCCGTGGTGGGCTTTGATATTCATCAGAAGCGTATTGATGAATTACGTAGCGGACGTGATCATACTTTAGAAGTCTCTCCTGAAGAGTTAGCACAGTCGGCTCAGTTAAGTTACAGCGCAAATTTAGAAGACTTAAATGACTGTAATTTTTTTATTGTTACTGTTCCAACCCCGATTGATGAATATAAACAGCCAGATTTAACCCCATTGGTAAAAGCTTCAGAAAGCATTGCAAAAGTGTTGAAAAAAGGTGACGTGGTTGTCTATGAATCAACGGTTTATCCTGGTGCGACTGAAGAAGTCTGTATTCCTGTTTTAGAGAAGAACTCAGGTTTAACATTCAATCAAGATTTTTATGCAGGTTATAGCCCTGAGCGTATTAACCCAGGCGATAAACTGCACCGTGTGACGAATATTTTAAAAATCACCTCGGGTTCTACGCCTGAAGTCGCTGATTATGTTGATGCAGTTTATAACCTGATTATTGAAGCAGGCACACACAAAGCAGCCAGCATTAAAGTTGCAGAAGCAGCCAAGGTGATTGAAAACACCCAGCGTGATGTGAATATTGCCTTAATTAATGAATTGGCTTTAATTTTTAATAAAATGGGTATTGATACCGAAGCGGTATTGCAAGCGGCAGGTACTAAGTGGAACTTCTTACCGTTCCGCCCTGGTTTGGTTGGCGGTCACTGTATTGGCGTTGACCCGTACTATTTAACCCATAAAGCACAAGCGATTGGCTACAACCCTGAAATTATTTTAGCGGGTCGCCGTTTAAATGATGGTATGGGCGCTTATGTGGTCACTCAGTTGGTGAAAGCCATGCTGAAAAAACGCATTCAAGTAGAAGATGCCAAAGTCTTAATTTTAGGTTTAAGCTTTAAAGAAAATTGCCCTGATATCCGTAATACCCGCATCATTGATATTGTGAAAGAACTGCAAGAATATCATGTCAATGTTGATGTATATGATCCTTGGGTGGATGCTGCTGAAGCTGTGCATGAATATGGGATTCAGCCTGTACAAGCGCCTGCACAAGGTGAATATGATGCTGTGATTTTGGCAGTCGCGCATGAGCAATTTAAAGACATGGGCGTAGATGCCATCCGTGCTTTGGGTAAAGCTGATCATGTGCTGTATGACTTGAAATACGTGCTATCTCAAGCCGAATCTGATCTTCGTTTATAAGTGAGCCATACCAAAATGAATCAATATCAACAGGTATGTGAAAACCTTAAAACAGCGCCTAAAACATGGCTGGTAACAGGTG
>NZ_MVKX01000013.1 GCF_002018365.1 Acinetobacter amyesii | reverse complement strand
AGGCACTAGCCTAGGTCTTAAATTTAAAAAATACATAAAAAATAAGGCTATAGAATCATTTTTTTCAACTTCGTATAACATGTATTATGTTGATTTTAGCAAAGCTAAAAAGTGTCTCACTTATTTAAATTTTGGAAAATGTAGGCGGTTTATGTCATTTGACTTCGTAAAAATCTTTAAAGAAATTGATCTTCATAAAAATGATCTAGATATTGATAATTTCATGACAACGATCATTAATCATTGTCATGAAATGCAGCCAAACAAAAGTTGGGATCTATTCAAAGAATTAGATTACACAGCAGAAGTTAAACGTTTAACAACTCATATAATTGACACTTTAGAAAAAGAAGCTTCTCCCTTTATTGAGCAAGGGTTTTGGTTCGGTCTTTCTGATAATGGGTATCTATATTTTGCAGTATCAGATCAATACATTGCAGAAGAAGATAACCTAGATTGGATGTCTGAAGCCAAAACATACTATCCTGAGCAAGGAGCTTTTAGCTCTGAAATTTTACGATCTATTGAAAATTTAGCAGATGAAACAGAACTAGATAATTATGCTGAATATCCTTTGTTCTTAGCTTATGGACTTAAGCTGGCACAAGCGTCAATCAATCATTATAAAACCGCTTACCCAGAGAGAAAGATTGGGTATTCTATTGGATATGATTCAGGAGATTTTATTATTGGAGGATGGATTTAACTTATCCATTTAACATAATAGAGGTTATTGCAGCTGAGCCTGATTTCTTTCTTTGATTTCATCATTGGTTCGGCTGATTTCGGTTTCGATGCCTCTTCTACGTAGTTCGGTGACTTTCGGTCCTTCGTGCAGAGTGGCTTCCAAGCCATTCTCCTGGTCTTTATAGCTGCGGTGGTCGACTCTGGCTGTGGATCCGGCCAAACGAGCTATAACATTAGAGCAAATAAATTTTATATTGCACGTACTTCCTGTTCGTGTTGGTCATGTAAAGAAGATACCTTTGTATTTTCTCTAGCTGTACCGCCAAAAGCACTTTTCTGTGAATATGATGAGGATGAAGATATAGAAGAATGGGTAACTAATATTCATGACAATCCAACTTTTATTAGCTACCTTTCTGCAGCTACCCCTAATGTTGAAAAAGCACTCAAAAAGGTAGCCCCAAAGTATTATCCAGATTTTAGTAGAACGGTGAGTACTACTTACTGGATGAATCATTGTGAACACTGTGGAATGAAACAAGGTGATTTTGGGTTACACTAGGAAAGTGATGCACCATTTTTCCCCCATCAGCACAGAACAGGCTCAATTATTAGCGTTTTTAGAAGTAAATGAGCCGATGCAATGTACTGGTGACGGATATGGAAATTACAGCTCTAATATGGATGAACTGTTCCAACTATTTCCGATAATCGACTAGGTGACGTTTTATAAATTAAGTAGATGATCAAAAGGCTCATGAATCGGGCCTTTACGCATAATTTTCTATTCAATCACCAAAAGATAACATGGGGGAGCGTATTGGTATTTTGGACATGATAAAAGATTTTTTATTAAAAAATAAATAGGGATTTTAATTAGTTGTAAATTGTACGTTTTTTGTATAAAGTAAAAGATCAATTAATATTATCTTAATTATATTTATTATGAATAAAATCATTCACTTAATTTTAATTTTTTGCTTTTCGTTCTATATTCCTGCGTATGCGGATACACAAATTAATAGAGATGAAAATGTGAACTCACATAATTCTGCCGAAGGGATATTTTTAGGCACATTAAATAGTATTATTGTAACGGTCAATAAGTTAAGAAGTAGTTCTGAAAGCGCACTAGACGTCTCAAGTGCTTGTGAAAAAGTTGGAGAGGGAGCTTTTAATAGCCTAAATAGTCGAACCTCATTCTGTCAAAAATTTGAACAAAATCTTGATCTCTACGATAGCAGTGGATCATATGTAAATACTGCAAATATTATTGGTTATATATATACTGAGGAAAATAATCCCACAAATACACTTATTTGGCCTGTTAAATTTAAATTTAGAACTGTTTACTCAGACCCTACGGGGCCATTAGCTCAAATATCACCTAGAATTGAATGTGGTACAGATGAAGGCGTAGAAAATTGCCAACTTATTGGCGGTATGCGCTCAGTCTTACTTACCCCTGGATTATCTTTAGAATTCCCAATTCAAACTGTAATGAATATGACAAATAGAGATAAATATAGTTTTGATTCTATGGAAATAAGAGCAAATTATAATGTTATAGGACAATCTCTTGATATAAATTCTCCTTACTTAGTTTCAGATAGAATTCCAAGTCTTCGTTGTGACGTTGGATTAGCTAAAACAGGAACTCAAGGATGTATTTTTGAGGATGCCCCAGCAGTACTTACCCGAATCAATGTAAATGACCAAGATGTTAATGAATCAGCTTTACATATTAGAGATGCACAACTTTCAGGACTTCCTGGAAGATATATACCAGAACCAGATAGTATTATGCCTAGTTATGAATCTTCGCCTTTAAGAAGATTAAGAGATTTAACTTTACGTAGACAAAATCGTTCAAAATCGCTTCAAATGTGTTTAGCAAAGTTTAATTCATATAGTTCAACATGTGCACCATCAGGTGATCCTGAAGATGCTGAGGTTGATTGCGATTGTGATGAATATCCATTTGCGGCAACCATGGAGGGTGCTGCTAATACAGAATTTATACCAGTTTCTGTAAGAAAAATTGATCCGAGTGATAATCGAAGAGCTGGAGCATATCTAGGAGTCTTTTATACACAACAAAGAGTTCTAGATGGTGAAGAATTTTATATAAATGTAGAATAAATATTTAATAGATAGGCTTTTAGGTACACTATTAGCCTATCTATAAACACTAAATTAAATTCAGGTCTTAAATTTTATGGAAATTAAAAATAAAAAAATTATAGATAATATATTAAATAAATTAACATCTATCAGTAAAAAAATGCCTAATAAAAATTCTATAGAATTAGTTAATTTGAATGATTGTTTAGGGCGAAAAGTTGCTGAAGATATTTATGCCGAAAATGACTACCCTGAAATAAAGATTTCAAAGATTGAAGGAAAACTACTAAATATTAATCATAATATTAATTCAGTTGAAGAGTTTAAAAAAATAGAAAATGATGTTTCTGGCAGTTTAGCTTTAGGCGAAAATCCATTTATTTTAAGTACAGAAAACAATTTTAGCGCTAATATTGGCCCTTATATGAAAGTAGGAAAAATTGGAAATACTGTAATACCAATAGAAAAATATTTACCATGGTTTGATGCAGCTTTTTTAAAAAATAGCAATAGTGAATTACTTAAGGAAATAAAAGTAGGTGAAGGAATTATTGAGGTTGGAGTAGATTACAAAAAAAATGATCTTATTTTAAAAAAAGATGATATTATTACAAATGCAAAAAAAGCACTAATTAGACAAGCTGGAATAAAAGAAATCAATGTTTATAAAAATATAAAAATTGCAATATTATGTGTAGATTATGAATTCGAAGAATTAAATAAAAATTTTGAACTTGAATATATTCAAGACTGTATGAAATCTTGGGGTTATAAATTTGAATTAATTAAAGTTAAACCTTTTAACCTTGAGTTTAATAATAATCGAAATTTCGAAAAAACTGGAATGACGACAACATTTAAAATATATTTAGATGAAATCAAAAAAATAACCGAAAGCTTTGATTATATAGTTGCTTGTGGTTTATCAAATAGTAATTATTTTAGCAGATTGGGTTTGTTTAAGCAATTGAATTTTCTACATAAATTAAGCTCTCAAGGAGAGAATGAGGATATTAGCTTTATCGGTAATTATTTTAAGATGATGGTTGGTAGTTTAAGAAGTCCAATACAGTATGAAAATATAACATATTATAATAAAGAAGGCATTCCTATCAGTAATAGAAGAAAATCTTATGAGGATAGAGCTATTATAAGCTATATACCTGGATACATACTTGATATTATCATTAATATGCAAATTTTTATTAAACCAACTATATTGAGTAGAATTTATGGAAAACCTTTCTTTCCTAATTTCAAAATTGGAAAATTAACTCATGATTTTGAGGTTAAAGATGATTATAAGTATAAAAATAAATTTTTATGGGCCTTTTCATCAAATTACACCTATTCTGAAAGTGGAGAATTAAATGTAAAAGAAATTCCTGAAATAAAAATTTTAAATATAGGAGATGAAAGACCGGATCAACTTAGTTTTATGAAATATTGTAATTGTTTTATTCCTATGATAAATAATAATTTAGTTTTAAAAAAAGATGACTATATTTATTATTTAGAAATATAGTTTTTTGTATATTTTAATGGCTTTGTTGCATAAATATGTAAGCATCTGATTTAAATAAATTTAATTTTGGATCAAAAACCAATCAAAACTTTTAAAATCATATAGTTATGAAATCTTTGTGCAACAAAGCCTATTTTAATATAAATAACTATTTATTTTCTTTATGTTTCTTTTAGAAAGTTGATTTTTTATATAGAATTAAATTTGTATATTTTTAATTGTAATTTAATTATATAGATTACTGTTTAAATAATCATAATATATACAATTAGCTAATTATTTAGTATAACTCTATCTTTAATTTCGAAGCAATTAGATCCTATTCAAATTATATCCGAAAACTTTTCTACTAATTACCTCCCATTTAACATAATAGAGGTTATACGAAATGCTTTTTAAAATATCATTGTTTTTCATATAGTTAAAAATTTTTCATCCCCCTAAAAAACAATAAAAAACCGACTTGGAAACAAGTCGGTTTCTTTTTAAGCAGTTTTGATACTTCTTGCCAATAAAATTGATTAATATTTAATCAATTTGTCATTTTTCTCTGCGTTATCAAGCCAGCGCTGGCTTAAATTATCCCCAATTTCTGCGGACAACTCTTGGGATAAAAATCCACCAATTTTGTACGCCTGAGCGCACATGAATTTAGGGGTTTTGCGGATATTCACAATCCCTTGTATTCAATATCATGAAGTCATAAGAGAACAGGACGTTCCGCAGAATAAAAATAAATAATCGCACAAGGATCGGCGGTACGACAGGAGTCATGCCAAGCGAACCAATACGAAAAAGCCCGACAGGATGTCGGGCTTTTTTATCGCAGATTCTTTTAAATCAAGATAGTATACACTTCTAGAATGCCAATTTTATTTAGCTAAAATCTATTTTTTGACGAATTTTATATTCTAGATATTCGATTTCATCTATTGTTCTAATTGGTCTGTAAAATTTGAGAACCATTCTGTAAAATTATTGGCTTCCTTCTGGACTTCAATATCTTCATGCCAGTACTGGACTACTTGTCCAAATTTTCCATCTTCAGCAGGATCAAGATCTAAAAAATAAAGATCGCCATTCCCCAAATCAATGATTGGAATCCATTTAAGGTTCCAACCTTCCCCTTTAATCCCATTGACTGATGAGGCGCCCTCCATATCTTCAAATACTCCACTTTCGAATATATCCTTCATTATTTTCCATATTTGAAAAATACTTGAAGTGGATAAAAACTTAGCATCATTAAACAGTCCGTCAGCATTACCCCATTGACCATTGTGGACTTTTAAACAAGCGAGAAAGTCTTCTGGAAGTTTGACACCAATTTTTCTTCTAAGTTTGAAATCTCTGTATCAGTTGCTGCTGGAGCAAGGTCAGCTAATATAGATGGGTTGGTTTTTTCTAATATATTTTCTAATTTCTGCCAATTTTTTTGCACTTTAAGTTCCTATAAAAATTTATAATTTAAAACATATCGTTAGCGATGATTTAGAGTCTGTTGATATTTGCTTTTTAGAAAATAGCGAGAAAGTAAGATTCAATCGCCAAACCAAATAGACTTCTCACTATTCCTCAAACTAAGCTGGTTGCTCAACATTGATCTAAGTTAAAGGATATTATCGTAAAATTAGATTAATTTAATAAAAATAATATTTTGTATAAGAGATTTCATGTTAAATGTCTTAACTTTTTTGAGGAGGTAATGATGCCTAATAATGAACATGAACATGTGCATAGTAAATTAATTCAGATTATGGAAGATACTATTGATATTGCAGATATTTTTACTAGAGAAGATGCAAATAATGAGATGCTGTCTGAACAGTTACACAACCAAATGTTTGAACTAAGAAAAGTTATTCGTGACTTAAAAAAATTAAGTCAAAATTAAAATTATATGAATTAAACAATAGGAGCTTTAAGCTCCCATTTTTAGGCGTGTTGTACTGTTAGTTTTAAGCCTAAAGCATTCACTACACGATTAATCGTATCAAAACGTGGTGCAGAGTCGTGACGAAGTGCTTTATACAGAGCTTCACGTCCAATTCCTGCCTCTTTAGCGATTTGAGTCATACCACGAGCTTTGGCAATTACTCCAAGTGCATGCGCTAATTCAGCTGGATCATTCTCTTCTAGAACCATATTGAGATACATCACAATGTCTTCTTCAGTTTTGAGTGATTCAGCCATATCAAAACTTGGTAAATCAGCGACTTTAACCATTTTAATCCTCCAATGTTTTCGACAATTTGACTGCTCGCTTGATATCGTCTTGCTGTGTAGACTTATCTCCTCCACCAAGCATCACAATAACGACGTCACCATGTTGGATGTAATACATCCTCCATCCAGAACCGAAGAATTCTCTCATCTCCCAAACACCATCTTGGAGAGGTTTAATGTCTCCCCAATTTCCACGTTGAACCTTATCTAATCTACGATTCAAGCGAATTCGGGTCATATTGTCTTTAATACCATCTAACCATTCATCAAATTCTGGTAGACGTTTAATTTCAATCATGAGGATTCCTTATCTTCTCACTGTATTGTATTCGATCGAATACAATATGCAAGTAATCTATACGAACATCCATTAATTTCGTATAACAGCCATTATGTTAAATCGGATAATTCTTTATTGTATTATCAATGACCTTAATGATCTGATCTGGACTTTTTAGCCAAATACTATGTCTATTGCCTTTCAAGTGTGAGGGTAATTCAATTTGTTCTAAAACATGATGATGAAACATGCCTGCTAGTTTTTTAGTGGACTTTAGAGGGGAAAATTGATCATCTTTTATATTAATAAACAAACTTTTAATTTCATTTTTCTTAAGTTCTATACCTGAAAAACTGTAATTCCCTGTTAACACAGTGTGACACCAATTATTCATCAGGCTTTTGGCTTCCCTATACCCAAAACCAATCTTGTAACCTGGGAAAAAACCATAAGTTTTAGTCAGCGCTTTAAATAATAACACTGCACTTAGTATTTTAGCCCTGCCTGTCAGACTCCAATTCTTATAATGAATGTTTCCTGAAGCAATCACGACGATTGGCGTATTATTTTTTAAGGCATATAAGCTAGCAAGATGCCCCCCTAAACTATGTCCTAAAAGGACAAAGTTCTGTGTATCACAACTTTCAATCAAATTGGGTATAAAGTACTGAAGTAAATCCGCATAATCATAATCGTGGTCTTTAGAGATTTGAGGAGTATTCTCGCCACAACATGGATAATCAGCATAAATCACTGAATAACCATTATTTTTAAGTCCAATGATTAATTTTTCATACTTTTTAATCGGCACGCCAATTGCAGGTAATACAATAAAAGTTAAATGTTTATTTTGACTACTTGGGCTTATCTTATTCACTTTAACCGTATAGGCATCTTTAAAAGAGAAACTTTGCATCTGTTTTAATTCCTATATGGATTCAAGTGAATCATTAATGGTAACCCTAGATTTTTGAGAAAGGCTGTACGTGAATTTGGATTGTTCTTACTTTCAGCTTTGATGAGCTCAATAAAGGTTTTATTAAAATTTTCTCTTGGATAATTTTCTATAATTTCCTTCTTAAAATGAGAGGGTAACTTATGAAAATGTTCACCAATCACATCACACGATGCACCTTGTTGCAAAAGTAGAACTTCATTGGGATGTGATGGATCAATATAACCATTCATATGAATGCAAATGGCATCTTTGATGAGCCGTGTCTTATCTTGATCAAAATTGATCTGTGCTGCTTTATAAGCAAATTGATCCGCACTTTCATGTGTAAAACATTTACAGCCTTTCGTCTTCAGATGAGGTTCTGTTAAACCAATGTCATGGAACAAAGCCGCTGTGAGCAGTGATTCTGGATCAAAGGTTTTATTCTGAATTTGGCCTAAAGCAGCTCCCCAAAAATAGGTTCTCCAAGAATGATTAATGATTGAAGCACTCGCTTTTGATTCGAGTTCTTCTATAGCCAGTTCAATCATTTTGGTATCTGGAACGAGAATTTTATCGAGATTTATATTTTTATTTAACTGTTTTTTATATAAATTTTCTTTAATTGGTGTGATTAGGCTGGGTATCAATAGGTGATTAAATAATTTAATTTTCTCCTTAAAAGATAATTCCCCATTTGCTTTCACAACCCATGAATAGGTCCCTATTTTTGTATGATGCATTATTTTTAGCCTTATTTAGAGTAATTACTCTAAAATATAAGGTCACAATACTTTTTACAATATGTTCTAAGCTTAAAACATATTAAATGCATAATAGTAATTTAAGATTTTCTAAAATTAACATAATACACGTTATGCGAAGTTGAAAAATTGAGACTATAGCCTTAATTTTTATGTATTTTTTTAATTTCAGACCTAGGCTAGTGCCTAGGTTTTTTTATTTCGTATAACAGCCCTTATGTTAAATGAGGCTTATATCCACCATCTAATTTTAAGGTTCCCAGAATTTATCCCCCTGAGTTTCATAAAATTTATTAATGAATTCTTCAAAAGTATTAGCAACAACATACCAATCTTGTCTTTGATCTATAGGTAAGACAACAAAAATAGAGCCGTAATCATTACTATTAGGATCACATCGAACCAACAATAAGTCTGAATCTCCATAGAACTCTCCAATAACTAAGTCACTTTGAAGAGTGTCATTATTACGATTACTTTTATAAATTTTTGAAGCAAAAGTTACCTCCTCAATAGAATATAATTTTAAGCCCCATTGTCCGTATTCTTGATCTTTAAATAGATCTGCACCATTAGATACTGTATAAAAATCCTCTAATACTTTTGGTAAAAGTACTTGGGGTATTTGTGGGTAAATTTTGCTTTTTGGATTTAATGAACACTGTAAAGGAAAGGGACATTCCATACCTCTATGAATAGCTTTCTTAGGCTCAATCTCCCATTCATTATGTATTTTTTCTATAATTTCATGAACACTATTCATTTATTAAACTCTTAAAATCCTTAACTTTTACTAAAATTAACATAATACGAGTTATACAAACCGTGAGCCAATTTCCTACGCTTTTTGCTTCGTGTAACAGCCCTTATGTTAAGTATTTGCAGATATTAAGTCATTGTTTCCACAAATGAATACTGCTTGAGAGCAGTCATCTAAGCTATCCATTAAAATTTCATTCATTCTTTTTTTATGAAAACTAAGAGTGGCATTACTTCCAAATTCACTTTCTAAATCAGATGATAAAATTATAGTGCACTCATCATCCCTTAGCTGATTCCATAAGTTTTGAACTAATTGAACTAATGCGAATCCGATGTTGATTATTTCATTCATTTCATACTGTTGATTATCCACGTAATCCTCGATATGAATCTTATTACTGGAGGCTTCAAACCCTGTTAGATCTCCGTAAACATCAGCTATGGCTTCGTAATTCACCTGCTCTAACCTATCTTTGTAAAAATTAAAGACAATAGCATCCGAATCCTCATAAAAGCCTTCTAGTATCATAAGTTCTAAAATTGAGGGAAGCTGGACATCATATCTGGATAGAAAGAATGCATCCATTTGGGAACTTTGAAGTATCACTTTTACACCTGGAATATTTTTGCTGTTATTGAAATTAGATTTTTAGTATTTCTAAAATTAACATAATACACGTTATGCGAAGTTGAAAAATTGAGACTATAGCCTTAATTTTTATGTATTTTTTTAATTTCAGACCTAGGCCAGTGCCTAGGTTTTTTTATTTCGTATAACAGCCATTATGTTAAATATGGGCTTATTGCATAGTTAAAGCTAATAAGTAATTTATGCTAAGTTACAGGGAGTTAAATTTTTCGAATATAAGAATATGTTAAACATTGAGATTAAAACTTTAGGTGTAAGCGATCTTAAAGATTTTAGAACTATCAGACTTTCAGCTTTAGAAAAATCTCCAACAATGTTTGGATCTACCTATACAGCAGAAGTAGTGAAACCTTTAATGTTTTTTGAAGCTTGCTTATCAAATTCAACTGTATTTGGTGTATATCACAAAAATGAAATAATAGGTTTAGCCACATTAACACAAGAGATTGGAGCAAAATTTTCTCATAAAGCACATTTATCCAGTGTTTTTATTGAGCCTGAATTTCAAAAAAAAGGTATTGCAAGTAAGTTACTTAATGCAATTATAAAATATAGCAAAAAGCATGTAGAACAAATTTTACTTACTGTTGCAGATGACAATAAACCAGCAATTCATCTTTATGAAAAATTTGGCTTTCAAACTTATGGAATTGAACAAAAAGCATTAAAAGATAATGACGAATATATTAATGAAATTTTGATGAAGCTTTTTGTGGTCTAGTATTCAGTTCTACTAAAATTAACATAATACACGTTATACGAAAGGCCCGATCCACGGGCCTGTTGATCATCTAATTAATATGAAATCTCTTATATGAGATAAATACTTTTGACTCAATTAAGAATTATTGCTGATATAAACTTAATTAGTTAACAACGAGCAATTGATCCCACTGGAAGTAGTTTTGGGTCAGTCTATCGCGTGACATGTTCCATGCTCTATTAGGAAGCATACTTGCTCCAAGGCCCAGCTTCTTCTTCCCATATTTTGTATGTATTGCTTCAAGGGAGTCCATCAAGCTATCACTTAATGCAATGGTTTTCATATCGGTGAAGATATCAAAGGAGTGGCTGCTCTTAGGCTCTAAGCATGTAAGGATAACGCCACACTTCTTGTATGCAATATCTTTGGTAAACAGTCCATCTATCATTGCAGTGGCGAGCTTAGAAAGCACTAAGACGTTATCTGTTGGTTCAGGTAATGGAAGTGATAAAGACTTATTGTAGAAGGGTTTTGATGTATCGAATGGATTAGATTGAACGAAACCAATTAGACAGCCACATAACAATCCGTCATCTCTTAAACGATGTACTGCATCTTGAACATAAAAGGTCATCGCTTCTTTAAGATCATCAATGTGATATACACGTTGTCCAAAGGAACGACTAGCTATGATCTGTTTCTTTGCTTCAGGTGTATGCTCCAATTCAATGCATGATAAGCCATGCAATTCTAGAATTGTTCTGTGCATTACTATTGAAAATTGGTCTTTGATCATAAGCGGGGAAGCCATAACAAAATCAAGTACAGAGTGAATGCCTAAGCCATTCAGCTTCTTCGTATGCTTTCTACCAACTCCCCAAATTTCACTTACATCAATGCGGCTGTAAAGAGCTTCAGTAGAGCAAGGGTCCATTGAAACCAGATTACATACACCATTAAGGTAAGCATTTTTCTTAGCAATATGGTTGGCTATCTTGGCTTCTGTTTTGGAGCGGCCTATACCAATGCAAGCCGGTAAACCAAGCCATTTAAGTAAACGTTGTAGAATTTGTAAGGCATACTCTGTTAGGTCATAGTTTGCAGCATAAGCTGTGAGATCGAGAAAGCATTCATCAATGGAGTAGATCTCTTGTTCTTGCGGTGTAACAAAATCAGAGAGTATCTTCATAAACCTGCGCGACATCTCTGCATAAAGTGCATAGTTGCTTGATAGCACTATGACTTGGTGCTTCTCTACGATGTCCTTAATTTGAAAGAGTGGGACACCCATTTTGATGCCTAAATCTTTAGCTTCTTGAGAACGTGCAACAGCACAACCATCATTGTTTGATAAGACAATAACAGGTCTTCCATTCAAGCTAGGTCTAAAGACTCTTTCACAACTGACATAGCAGTTATTGATGTCTACTAAAGCATAGATTCGATGTTTACGATTCATGTGATGAAACCAAAATGAAAAGGTTCTGTATTACTTATGCTTTTTGAATGACTTTAATACGAAGGTAACAACTCCCCACACAACTACTTCCTGCCCATCATGAAAATGGATGTTTGGATAATCTGGATTTTCAGCTTTAAGCCAACGGTTTTTGCCTTCTTCGATCATTAGCCGTTTGACAGTAAATTCATTATCAATCCATACGACTACGATGTCTTCGTGTTTGGCTTCTAAGCTACGATCAACTACAAGTTCATCATTAATGTCGATGCCAGCACCTAGCATTGATTGCGAGGAAACAGTTACGACGAATGTTGCTGCCTCATTTTTGATGAGGTGCTCATTCATATCGAGCGTTTGTTCAATATAGTCTTGAGCAGGGGAAGGAAAGCCAGCAGAAACTTTTTCAGAAGCGAGCGGAATTCGCATAAATGTAGTTGGGTCAACCTGAGTAATGGATGCTACATCATTAAAGATAGGTTTCTTGCTTTCAGCGAGGAAATGCTTTATTTCGATAACTTTGGATTCGGGTACTCGGATGACTTTGGTCGGTTCTTCATATAAGGCTTTGCGCCCTGATCCTTGTCGACTGCCACCATGATTACTAGTCATAAGACCCTCACTTGAAAAAGTTACATAATCAAATGTTAGAGGATGTAGTTTGATTCATACAAGCTTGATCTGATGAGTGGTAGTTACCTTGGCATGTGTGATGAAGTGAATTCTTTAGGATTCATGAGCTTAAAAAATTGTGGAGCATCTTCAAAATTACAGTGAAGCCATTCATCTCTGAGTTCATTTGGTATAACGATGATCGAGCGTTTTTCATCTTCTGGTTTATGGAAATGAGACATTAATGAGTGCTCTTCTGCATTGATGGTAAGCATGGACATGGAGCGTACCTGTTGCCCATTTAGGAGGATATTTTCATATATGGCTGCGACCATAAAAGGTAAGCCATCATCTCTGTATATGCCCCATCTTTGGGCTTTGCCATTGACATATTTAGGTTCATAAATTGTTTGAACTGGGATGAGTGCGAACTGACTTCGATACCAAGCATTCCTGAAACTTGGTTTTTCATGGACTGTCTCAGTACGCGCATTGTAAGTCATACGGCCTATTTTCATGTCCTTGGCCCACTTTGGTATCAATCCAAACTTAACAGATCTCCATTCGATTCTTTCTTTACCTGCAAAGATGAGAGGGCTATCACTTAACGGGTAGAGGTCATCACTGAAAACCAAATTCATAGGTTCTGGTAGGTTAAGTAGCTTAGCTTGATTTGGTTTTATAGGGCGGAAATTAGCACACATACGATCTCCATCTATATTATTAGAGAAATTATTTCTCCTCGTGGAATAAATATATGGTTTCTACCCTCTATGAACGCTAAATATTCGCTGGAATAGCCTCCACAAACTCTAAAACTTGAACTAGACCTTCAGGATGCTGAACTTGCTCTACAGGGATACCCCCAGTTAAGAGGTTTTTGTTATGCATAAAATGATGAATCATTTGAACATCACCGCCATTTAGCATTTCTAAAGCAATAGAGATCCGGACCAATGACAAAGCACGTTTTCCTTGTTCAGAATCAGGGTCGATGCCAAATTCATTAACCGTGAGCTCTCCTGGAGATATTCTGAGTGTTGTTGCCATCTGATTTAGAGTCATGCCGAGCCGTTCAGCACTGTTTAGAAATGCTTTGGCTAAAACAGAGTTTTTATCTGTATTTGAAGGTGAGTACATAACACATCCTCTAATTAATCATTATGGGCTGTTTCAATAATAATTAGTACACAACAGACATCACTTTGTATAGATTTTTAAAGTGATTGGGAGGAGTGAATTTTTACCTATAAAAAACATGCGATAGTTCTTCAGACATCAAATATGCCGAATAATAGAGTTTAACCTCTACCGATCTTGAAGTAGAGTTATCAACTGCTGAATTGTGGTGTGTGCATCTAATTCTAAAGCTTCGCAATACTTTAAAAATTCAAAGATATCTAGTTTTCTATCCCCAGTTTCTACTTTCGCTACAAATGAGTAAATGACACCTAAACGATCTGCTAGCGCCCGTTGGGAAAGTCCGAGTTCATTTCTCTTTTGAATAAAAAGCTTACGCAGCCAGACATATTCATCAGAGTGAATTGATAAAGTAATATTATTCATTGCACCTATAATAGGTGCATGTTAGGATGCACCTGTTTTAGGTGCAACTGACGCTAATATATTAATAATATGTAATTTTTATCCTTAATGCCGTTAATTTTTATTTAAGGAAATAAATTCATATAGCAAAAAAAGAGGGGATTGAAATGAGGATATTTAATAAAAGAAGCCCAGGAATGAAAAAGTTACTGTTGTTATCTAGTATGGCTTTTACACTTCAACTAAGTGCTAATACCAATGCCGGCATAGCACCTGAAGTGAAGCCTGTAAAAAATAAGGCGGGCGTTAGCCTGAAAAAAATGGTCTCTGAAAAATGCTTGGATAAGCTAATTGTGAGTGATGATGGAAATATAAGTCTTCCATCGGAATGCAATTCTTCATTTAGCGAATTGTATGCTCATGACCAAAATTTCAGAGCTAAAGTGGGCCAAGCATTTAAAGTTTCACCATTTGATGGCCGATTTTTTGATATAGAGTCACCTGCAGAGATTACTGAGCCAGCAGGTGATAATGATCTTACATGGTCTGTTTTACTTGAAACAGTGTCCAGAGAGAAGGGAATAAGCGCACAGGTGTTCGCTGTTCCAAATATCAATGAACTCACTGTAATTATAACGGATACAGGGAGTGGCAATAAAAAATGTAGTTATGGCATATATGGCGATATTCAGGAAAGAAATGAAAGTTTCTCTTTGGCTTCTTTATATATAAAGAACATTCAGGGCGCATTTCAAGGCTGTAAATTGCTGACAAAAGTGCCAAATTTAAGTGGTTATGATGGTTTAGCTAATCAATAAAAAATCTTCTTTAGTATTCTATTTTAAAAGTTTTATGTTATGTCTTGTGTAATAAAAACGGTTTCAGTGAAGCAGCCTTGGTCTGCTATGCAAAGTTTGCTTGGCTATTTTATATTTTTTCTGATTACGCTATTTGCTTTCAAGGCATATGCCGGAATGAAGGCAGATATCTTATTTTATTTTGTGGGATTCTTATATTTAGTCATTTCATTTTTAATTTATTACCCGATTCGAAAGGTATATATCAGCAATATTTTGCCCCAAAGACTGCATAAGCAAAAATTGAGCTATTTGAAGGCAGATGGTTTTAATGAGAGTTATTCAGCGACAGGTGTGGTGATTGATGCTGTACAGCGGAAAATTGCTTTTACAGCGCAAACGATATCAAACATTATAATTTTTGATTTGAGTGACATCCGCAGCTGGAGTATGGAAACGCGGACAAATACAATTCGGCGTTCTGACGGCAGAGAGATCTCACGAGATCACTATTCTATCGTTGTGAATACGAATAATGCAGAGCAGCCTATGTTCAAGTTTTTTGCGGCCAATGCTCATGATGCCCAATCATGGATTGCAAGATTCAATGCGATCATAAATGGTTAAAATTATTTAAAATCAAAGTACTGATATTGATCAGTACTTTTTTGACTTAATCAATATCATAAGTAATTTTATGAATCACAACTCTATTAATAAAGTTGATTTGATCAAACGTTAAGAAATTAAGACAATTCGAGAGTGACCGAACTTTTAAATTAAGCTCAATTGTATTGGTAAGCTATTTGATCATTACAGCAGACGAAACGTGGAACGAGGCTGGCACGGTCTAAAATTATAAAATGGTGATACTTCATTTTTTCCCAGAGAAAAAATAATTGTAGGATCGGCCAATTTAAATATCTGACTCTATATCAGGAATGTATACAAATAAGTCATTCATAGTGCAGTTGAAATATTTACATAACTTGTCTGCAATAGGAAGTTCGATTCGAACAGCTCGATCATAGTACAAACTCGTCAGCGTATTTCGATTTATACCTGTCGCATGTACGACATCACTTAATTTCAAAATTTTACGTTCGCCCATGAGGCTCGCTAATTTACATTCAATCATATGACTTTCAAATATAAAAATAACTTACTGCAGGTTATTTTTGGTTGAATTATTGCTTACACTATAGTATAAATAACCTGCAGCAGGTTATATTTACTTTCTACAAGTGTTAATTCTTCTCTAATCATAATTATAGCTTGTAATTGAGATAAACCATCATTTTTTGATAATCAGATTAAAAGATAGGATGAAATTATGAGTATTTCTAACGAACTATGGTTAAGCCGTAAAACTAAAATTTTGGGCTATAACTTAATCAAACAGTTGAATGTCGGTATGGGATTCGGCCTAGCAGGGTACTTGCATGTAAATCATTGTTATAATAACCATGAAGCTGTTTTGGTATGGTTGGAACATTTCTTAACTGAGAATCCAGAAATCGATAATTTTAATTCTATTAAAACCGAGTTTCTTAAGTATTTTCCTGAATCTTCGTATGTAATAGCCTAAGCATAATGCTTAGGCTATTTTTCATACTATGAAAATAATAGCTCAACTAAAATATGTTTTGTTAAAAGCCTGGTCCATCATAGCTTCTATTTTCGGGTTGAGACTCTTGCTTTCGAGTAGGAGGGGAGACGGATTGATTTTCATAAAAATGAGTCGCTTTATCTACCTGATTAGTTCGACTTAATTCTTTTGGTTCCAGTGATAATTCCTTATTTTGCGAGTTCTGATCAGAGCATTTATATTCAATCTGGTTGCTCTCAGCTTTTGTGCTGTCAATTGGAGAAAGTGGAACTTGCTGTGGAGGAGAATCAAATTCAATTTTGATATCTTCTAAAGTAGCAAGTTGCTGTACCTTTTGTTTAAATTCGTCTGTTCCAGATACCAGTACTACTCCAAATTTATCTCTAGCAAGTAACAGAGCATCATGGATATGCGTATTATTTTTACTTAATACCTTAATTTCTGATGAGTTTTTATCCTCAAAAAAAGCGATTTTTTTTTGATCTAAATAAAACGTACAGCCAAATTTATAATCAATTTGATATTTAGTGTGCGGAAAAAACCGTTTTTTGGTTTGTTGATTAGAATTTGAATTGCTCTCTGATGCTGTGAAGCTATTTGCTGCTTCTATTTCTTGCTTTTTCTTCAGCTTAGATCTTCGGCTATATTCAAATAACTCATACATCTGTAGAAAATCGAGTTCAGATAAATTTTCGCTATGTTGAAAAGATTTATTGACCTGGTTTTTGGGAATTAGGCTGAGTCCTTGGTAGAGATCAGGCGATGAATCAGATGTACGTGTATCTAGTTCATACTGATGAATAGATGGCGTGAGTTTTTGTGAGAAATATAATTTCCAGCATTCCTCAATTTCATTGGCGTTAAAATATTGTCTATTGAGTTTTAAGGATTGGGTATATATCAGATTACGAATTCGTAGCATCAGTATCTTTTGATTTTCGATACTTAAATCGGGTATATCATTTTTACGAATACACTCTGCTAATGTCGATTGCAGTGTATCTGCAGCAACACCGCAACAATTGAGGAGCAGAGCAGTTTTGATCAGCGCTGTGCTTTGACATGCATCTGAAGTTGTAAAGTATTTATACAGTTCTTGGAAACTGGTTTGAATATGTTGAGGAGATAAATTCTTGAAGCTTGGGAGGACTCTGTCTTTATTAATATCTTGAATATTCCTAGATTTATGTTTCAAAGCCAGACGAAATAATTCTTTAAACTCTGCTGATCCTCTGATTCGCGCTTTTTGCTTGAGATCTAATGCATTTATACATTGTCGTAGCCGACTCATTGAATAATTACTAAATACAAGGATCCCAAATTGATTTTGAATTGCAATTGGTTCATCCGGTTGATGCTGATCAAACAGGATTTGAGCCTTCCTAATATTTGGGTTGTTCTGAGCAATAAAATTCTTAGATTGACGCTGATCAAATAAAAATTGTTGCTGGATCAGCAATGGATTCATTGGTGAAATATACTTTAAAAAATCAGCGTATGATGTGATTTTGGATGAGTCAAAGCTTCTCGATGAGAAGATATTATTCGGTAACTTTTCCGATGTCTGTTGACTCAAGTCTTTATGTTGAGAACTAAACTTTTCTCGTATCAGTGCTCTGGTTTTTTTTTGATCTGCATGATGATGATAATGTAATAGTGTAAAAATCACATCAGATGATTGTGCGGGAAATTTTTTCTGCCATCGCTTCAAAGAATGACCTTTATTATATTTATAAATTTCATTGTCAGACTCGATTGCTTGGTACTTATTTTTCCGATCTACGCTTATAAGATCTTTGTTTGCTTTCATTGTGAGATAGTTATCATGCAGATCTTTTATCAAAAAGTCCTCATTATTAAATAAATGATAAGCGTGTAACGTCGAAGTTATAGGTTGATTCTGCTGAGCTATATCACTTATTTTGAATAACGGAATTCTTGTCTGATCGATATCATAATGAGTAAAGTCTCCCCATTTTTTTTCTAAACTTTTAAGTGTTACTTGCTTATTACAAAATAGAGAGGCTTTAAAGGTGAGTATTTGCTTATCACTCGTTTGAATTTTAAAAATACTGCCATTACGTTTCTTTTCAAACAGAATTCCAACTTGAGCTAACTGTTGGTGCCAATCTTTCCAATTTTTTGTGCTGTTGAATATATGTTCAATGTCTTGAGCAAGATAAGCATGGTAGTTATTCGCTGCTGAAATTTCATTGCTCATCTGACTTTTTTGTTGATGACGATGTTCTTGATCACGAATTTTTGAATTGATTTTTTGCGCATCCGGTTCAGCAATGTAATTTGGATTTCTTTCACATTTGCCAAGCTCAAAGTTATATATAAAAAGTGGATTGGGCTCCGGCTCCCAGCTTTGCTTTGCTTCAATTTCTGCAGCAGCTCGATGTACCGCATTTAAGATCCACCCATCACCTAAATCAATGACTTTATTTTGATTACGCTTATTTTTTTGGAAAGGATGTACTTTATTTATGATTAAATGAAAGTGCACATTGTCTGTATCCACGTGCATCGCATACTGCATTTGCAGTTCTTCAGCACCAAGGTGTTTCGTTAAAATATCAATTTGTTCCTCTAGCTGTTCTGTGGTTGGAACTTCAAATTTTTTAAAACTTCCAACGATATGAACGATTGGGTCAATCACTTGAGAGTTCAAACTTGCAGTTTGTGACATTTCAATTTTTTGATAATGTGGGTCATCATCTAAAAAGTTTCTTGAGTTTGAATAGACACATTTTTCAGAGATAAGTTCGTCACTGAAACTAGAATGCAATTGAGAAATATAGTCCGATAAGTATTCACCACGTGTTTGTTTCGGATCATGAATATAGTCTGACAACCCTGCGACGCGCTTATCAATTGATGTATCCAGTGTATTTGCAATTACTTTAATAATCATACTTTACTCACACTATCATTAAGTCTGCGTACAATTATTTTCAATTCATCAATCAGTTGTTTAATGTCCTCTAATTCATGTGGAATGAGTTGTGTATCTTTGAGTTCTTCTAATAATTTGACTAGCACCAGCCCAGCGATTCTAATAGCATGAATGTCTCGAGGATCTATGATCTGAGCGTGAGATTCAGTTAAAATTTTCATGCGCATATAGTCTGATTTATTCATTTGTAATGCGTTAGATGACGCAACCATTTTCTGATATTCATCTATTGTTAAACGAACAAGAATTTGTTTATTTCTTAAAGCCTTATCTTCCATTTTTTCTACTGCATCCAAATTGAGACCGAGCGGAGCAAGCTCGAAATTTGTGACTATGGACGATGTGATATACATCGTCCCATCCTGTATTTTTTTGGCCATATACCAGGGGGAAGAAATATGAAGAAATCTTGATAGCTTTTTTGTTTTTTTCTTATCGCAAAAGGTGACTTTTTTTGAACTTTTAAAAATCGAAAAAAGGGCAGGATTTGCCATTTCTGCATTAGTAGAAATTTTAAATACTGATCTCATTCTTTTGTTTAAATGTGGAAAATTACAATGCTAGATCAGAATGTTTTAGAGCTCGAAACTCAGAACACGAATAGTCGAAATCTTGAAAGCGTATTGACTCTTTCAAATGTGAAATCGGTTGTTAAAGCAGAAAAGTCTTCGAGTACGATCGATAAAAAGCAAAAAATATATAGCGAGAATGATTCAAAAAAATTTGAGAGTATTCTTATTCGTTTTAAAGAAAAAATGAATGAAAAGAATATGACAAGAAATCAGCTTCTCACTCAGCATAAAAATACTTTACTAGAGCTCTTCGAATTGGGGGCAACAGTTGAAGAAGTGCTTTTGTTTTTAGAAGAGAATAATTTTTCTGGTCTCACTGCGGAAAATTTACGTGAGTTTTCTAAGAAGCTGAAATAGTTTTAGAAGCTAGAAAAAGTTCTCTACTCACAGTCTGTTTTATATTTAAAGCATCTCTTGGACAAACGACGTCTATTCTTTTGGCGTAGGCGAGAACAGTAACTTATAGGTTATTGTTCTCATTATTCAAATTTCTTCTTTCTGTCATGTCGATAAATTTTTGTACTAGAGCTTGATTTCATAATATTTGAGATTGATTGTTCTATAGATGTCCGCAATCCATCAAATAGCTGCACTTCATTAGATACTTGGAGATAATCCAATATATTTTCGCTAAGAGATTCGATGATTTCTCGCGGATTTCTAATTCTAAAATACTCGCTTTCAGCTAATTTTAGAAGATGGGAAAGTACAGGAAATTCTTTGCTGCCAGCGAGTTTAAGTGCCATTTTATTATCGATTGATTCATAGATAAGTGTATGTGTAATATCAAAAGGTGGGGAAACAAAAATATTTTTCATATCTGGAGAATATTGCAGAGCAAAGTTTTTCAGGTGCGCATCACCATTCCCGATTAAGCAGTTGAATACGATGTACTTATACATTTTTTCAACTTCAGTTACGCTTCCAGTGTATAAAAACGTCGCTTTCAATAATGTTTCATAGCTCCCTGTATATTTTGCATCTGCATCATTTGATTTCTTCATGAGAGTCGTAAAGTCTTCATAACCTAGCTTTAAACCTTCTACTGTTTTATCAAACCTTTCTACAACATATGTTTCTAAATTTTCAGACAAGTACGTTTGTGGTGGCTCAAGTCCACACTGCCGAGCAGCCTGCATACAGACAAATTCATTGACGGTAAGTAATGGGAATTCAGAATCAAACGACTTCACGATTAAATTTTTTTGTTGAACTGTTCTATCCGTTTTAACAGTTTTTGCATTCGGAATACTCACCTTGGGTTGCATACCGGCCAACGAATTTCTGAGATAATATTTTTCTAATAGCTGTGGAAAAAGGGGTTCTTTACTACGGTAAGATAGGATTTCACTCAAGCTTAAAGAATCTGCTTCAGGCAAATTTAGCTCACTTTTATAAGAGAGCATTCCAATTCCTTGACTGCCTTGAAGTGCCAATAAATACATGTCATTAACTTTGGCATATCTCGCAAGTTTTTCAGCAATAAATCGTCGATTAAAACCTTCTGGCAAGTTCTGAGCAAAAATTGGATGAAGTGCACCAGAAGAATATCCATCTATGCCTTTGCGAGTCATAGTGAGTGATACATGCTGATTTTCCTGAGTCGGCTGATAATGGTGCACTGAACCATATGTCAGTACGCCTAATTCAGCCTGATTGGCACATACCTGAATATTAGTGATTTTGGCTGGAAGCTTATGTGTACTCATTCACTATCCTCCGAAAACATATTTTCAATTTCATCCCAGTGGGGCAATGAATGCTGCTTCGGAGATACATCAAACTGTAAACCTACTGCATCCAGTACACGCTCAAATATGTCAAAAGAACCAGTAAAGCGGCCATTCTCGATCTCAGAAATTGTGGTTTTGTTAATTCGAATCAATTCTGATAATTCTTGCTGTGTATGACCAAGAGCTTTTCGTGCTATACGAATTTTTTTACCAATTTCGACTCTACTCGCCATCGCAATCCAACCAATATATTAGCCATATAGCTAATATAATATCTTATAAACAAGATATTAGCTATATAGCTAATACACTCGGTGTAATTTAACAAACTCGCGGGTAATATCTTCAATCAATTAGCAAATTAAAAATGAACTACTTTGAATCTATCAATCCTTCAGTGAGGGGAGAAATAGTAGAACTAAAACAGTTTACAGATAATAACTTTGTACCACCTGTGCCCTACACAGGATCGATGCGTATTGAAATGAACGGATGGGCTGACTTCAACAGCTTTAAACTAATCATTGAACAATCTGAACCATTACCGCTTCATGTAACAGCTGTAGTAATAGAACAGAACATTAATGAAAGGTAATCGAACAAGAGCGTTAAATGTTGTCGCGCTACATCAGCAAGGGGGTGGAATAGTTAGACTTGTGTAAGTAGTCTAATAAGACCACAAGATGTAGTGGGTAATAGCTATCTAATAAGATGTGAAATTAAGTGAGAGCATGGGTGTATAAAAGAATAATTGTTGATACTATATTTTTATAGCTCGTATTGCTCCATATTGCTCCGTATTGCTCCGTATTGTTGTTTTATGGGGTGTTTTGATATCTTTGTAAAAAAAGCTATAAAATAGCGTAAAAATAGCTATTTAAGTTACATACACACTTGCGTAAATAGAAAAACTCTCGTAAAGTGTTTCCGTTAGCTATTTTTAGTTAATAAAAAAGGCCGAGCATAAGCCCGACCTTTTTGAAAGAAGCGAGATAAGTGGCTTTTAAGGGTTTATAAAGTACCAGTTTATAAACTCTACCTCTTAAATCTAGCATTCAGTGTAAATAAGGAGTAATCAAAATTCAACAAGTTTGTTGTATTTTGCAACTTTTAAGAAGCTGAATTAGATTGGAAGGGTAGCTGTTTTCTCCATAAACTTTTGTTTATTAGGAGCAAAGCAATGACTTTGACAACAGGTGGATATAAGTTCCCACGTAAAAAAACTTATGCAGCGGGTATCCTTGTTAAGTTGCTTGACGGCAACACTATTACGAATGCTCAAATGATGGCAGAACTAAATTGCCCTCATCCAGCTACGGCAATGAGTCATCTGCGTAAGCGGTGCAAATGGGAAGATTTCATCAAAGATAAAGATGGGCCAGCTATTTCAGGTATGGGTGATAGTACACATGCCAAAAAATATTGGTTAGATCCCTTAGAAATCTTAAAACTGAAAGCAAGCGATCCGCGTGTAGAAAGTTTTTTAAAGACTAATCGTAAAATTTAAGAAGTAAGTTAGCTTTAAAGTGAGGTGTCCTTCGGGATGCCTTTTTTATTACAACAATAAAATAGAAATAATATACTTAATAAAGCATGAAAAATTTTAGACATCATTGAGACTTTGTTGCACAAACCTACCGATAACGTCTTATTCGGCAATATAATTCGCAAATGAATAAGCCTACGCCTAAAATTTATCGTACAACCAATTGGTTATCCTACAATCGCGCTTTGATCAATCGTGGTAATCTAACAATTTGGTTTGATCCTGAAACTCAATGATATGTGCAGTCACAAGGCAGGCATGGTCGAAATCAAACTTTTCCGACACAGCCATCCAATGCTGTTTAATGATTAAATCCTTATTTCGTCTGTCTTTAAGCATGGTCACTGGCTTTGTTCAAAGTCTCATTCATCTTTGTAGATTAGATTGGCCCCCCCAGATTATTCCACCATCTGCAGAAGACAAAAGCATATTGATATTCAAAATAGTTATGAGAAGAGTTGCTATGGACTGCATCTACTCGTCAATTCCACGGGCTTGAAGTTTTTAGGTGAATGGAAATGCAAGAAACATCAGCCTGAATATCGTCGCCAATGGCGTAAATTACATCTTGGTATATATGCTAACACCCTGCAAATATGCGCTGTTCAGCTCACAACTAATAATGTGAGTGATTCTCAGGTACCTGGTGGTTTACTTGATCAGATTCCACAAGATGAGCAGATTGACTCTGTTTATACCGATGGAGCTTATGACACCAAGTAAGGTCGTCAGGTCAGTGCAGATCGGCCAGCGTATGAAGTGATTCCGCCAAGAAAAAATGCGAAACCTTGGAAAGATACAAAAATCAGCTCGCTAGAGTGAAATGACTTACTTCGAACAGTTAAACGTTTAGGCAGGACACTATGGAAAAAATGGGCAGGCTATCATCGGCGAAGTTTAGTTGAAACCAAGATACATTGCATCAAATTATTGGGGGATAAACTCTGTGCGAGAAATTTTCAAAGCCAAGTCAATGAAATTCATGCACGTGTGGCAGTATTAAATAAATTTAAGGACTTAGGCAGACCTCATACCCAAGTTGCAACTTAAATTTGAGTAGATATGGGAAATCTAAATTTTTAAATCTTTGTGCAACAAAGCTTAGCCAAATTAAGAACACAACTTAAAATTGATCCTATCTCTAAACATGGTGAATTAGCATTACTGTTAGTCCATCTTTTTAAACGCTTACATGACCTAAGCGGATGGGACTTTAATTGGATTCAATATTTTCTTAAGACTAAAAATCGAGTAACTAGTGGAGTTCCAAAAGAGCAAATTGAAACTGTTCGTGGTTTAATCTTAGTTCTTAATTTTGTCGAAGCAATTCGAAGTTAACAATATGTGAATTGAACTGACGAACATTAAAACTGTGATCTTTATAGTGGTGAAACAAGGCTACTTCTCTTTTAATTATTAGTATAAAAAATCATAAGTATCAAATCCAACCAATTGAAATATAAAAATTATAATATATTCTTATACATCTCTAAAAATAGATATTTATGCTTTTACTATTTTGAGAACTTTAAAAAGATATTTAATAAATAATTCAAAGAAGTATACAGAGGGGGGGGAGCTATGCTTGAAACTACTTTAAAATCTAAAGCAAAAGAAGGCATCAACCTTAGATTTATTGAACTTAGTAACTTTCGTAGACTAAGTGAAATTCAACTAAATCTAGATCCAGAAACTACAATTTTGGTTGGTGCTAATAATAGTGGCAAGACTTCTATCCTTGCAGCTTTGCGCCATTTTCTTGCGGATGGTTCTCCTTTTAGTGCCTTTGATATAAGTATTGCTCAATGGTCAAAGCTAAGAGCTTTGGGGGAGACTTGGGAAAAATTAACTGAAGATCCATTTACTAATAATGATTCAGAAGAAGTTTGGCATGAACAGTTAGAGATACTATTAAATACAATGCCAACAATTGACCTATGGTTTGATGCTGACATTGGTATGTATCATTATGTTGCTCCATTTCTTTCCACATTTGCATGGAAAGGTGGTGCTTTCGGTGTGCGTTTACGATTAGAACCTGTAGCAAACATAGAAGAATTAAAAAATCTAGCTTGGACTTTTAGTAGCGCTCGTAGCCCTATTAAAGATATGGGCGATGATTCATTAGCTTGGCCCATTGATATAATTGACTTTTGGTTGAGAGAGCCTCAGAAACTTGGGCAAGTTCGTGCGTACAAGATTAATAGCAAACATAATCCTATTACTGAGCTACAGTCTTATGTCACCCCTAATCTAGATATCAATAGCCTTCCTGTAGATCGTAAACATCTATCTCGATTAATTCGAGTGGATTTTATCGCTGCACAGCGTGGATTGGGTAGTGAAGAAGCTGAGTCAAAGTCTACCTCTGGAGCACATCGAATAGGCATGTTTTCAAACCAATTGGTTAAGTTCGCACGTCAACATTTGAATGTTTCTAGTTCAGGACATAGTCAACGGGCAGATCTTATTAAAGCTGTTGCTTTAGCCCAAAAAGAGTTGGATGATAAAATCCATTTAGCTATTGCCGATTCTGTAGAAGAGGTTAAAGAACTTGGCTATCCTGGTTTGCATGACCCACAAGAAATTCGCTTTCGCACACGTATTCAAACATCAAATTTACTAGACCACGGAACAGCTGTGCAATACAGTATGCAAAAGGATTCAACAGAATCACTTTTACCAGAATACTCTATTGGGCTTGGATATCAAAACTTACAATCATTAAGTTACCAACTAGTCTCCTTTAGGGCTTCTAGACTTAATCCTGAAAAAGGTTCTCCTGTGCCAATTCATATAGTTATGATTGAGGAGCCAGAAGCCCACCTTCATGTTCAAGTACAGCGAATATTTCCAAGAAAAGCACATAAACTTATCAGCCCTACAGATAAAGACTCGCTAGGTTTAAAAAGCCAATTAATAATAAGTACTCATTCAAGCCATCTAGCACATGCAGAAAATTTTGAT
Source organism: Acinetobacter amyesii (assembly GCF_002018365.1). GTDB lineage: Bacteria > Pseudomonadota > Gammaproteobacteria > Pseudomonadales > Moraxellaceae > Acinetobacter > Acinetobacter amyesii. The sequence goes on along the minus strand of NZ_MVKX01000013.1, from coordinate 30,490 downwards.
CGTCTTCGATATGTTTGTCGCTTAACAAAAAAAGGCGAAAATCAATCACCTATTACAGAGGTGGTTAACCTTGCAGATGTATTTGGAAATGATAAAAAAACCCGTGCATTTGCAGAGCGTTATTTTCGCGTTCAGCACACAGACTTATTATTTGCCAACGCAGCTATTTTTGTTGAGGGTGTTGCAGAACGTATGCTAGTACCACTTTTTATGGAGCGTGATTTCAAAGCACTAAATAGCCGTTATGTATCATTCTTGGACATAGGTGGAAGTCATGCACATCGACTGAAACCTTTAGTTGAAAAACTTCGCATCCCAACAGTAATTATAACTGATATTGACCCATCCGCAGTAAAAGACGGGAAACTTAAGAAAGATGGCACGCCATCTAAAAGATTAGTTGCTGTTCCTAATACTGGTCAAAAAGACCTCCAGTGTGGTAACCAGACTTTACGTGGATGGCATCCAAAACTGGAACAACTTGATGATTTTAAAGAACCTGAAGACACCGCACTGATATGGAGTGAAATAGAAGGATGTCCCGTTCGCTTTAGTTGGCAATTACCTATAACTGAACATAAAGACTGCTGGCCAAGTACATTTGAAGACTCTCTAATCCTTACTAATTTATCTTGGTTCAAAGGGTTACTTAAAGATGAGTCTGATGAATATGAAGAGCAGGATGAGGAAGAACATGAGTATGAATATGAAAAACAAACGCCAAAAGGCGCTCTAGGTTCTATTGCAAAATTGGCAGAGGAAGAAACTAATGCTCAACAACTTCTAGAAGAACTACACAAGCTAATGCACGGTTCATTCAATAAAGGAAATTTTGCGGCGAATATGTTTGAGTTAATCTCTTCAGGAGAGGATATCAAGTGTCCAGAGTACATAAAGAGTGCTTTGGTCTGGTTGCAAGATCAACTGGAGCCAAGTAATGGAGTACTAGAATGAATAAGTCCATGATTGATATTGAAAACGAGCGTGATGCAGGGGTTGTCGACGAAATCTGTGGTTATTTAACTAGCTTGCCTCCCCGCAGCTATTTTCTTTTTGCTGGTGCGGGTTCTGGTAAAACAAGAACTTTAGTCGAAGTTTTACGTCGTTTAACGGGTGTTGTAGAACATGCAGAAGGAGGAAGGCTTGCAAGACAGTTACGCTTATATGGTCGCTCAATCCGTGTGATTACATATACAAAAAATGCTGTTGCTGTCGTAAATGGGCGCCTCGGGAATAATGACTTGGTTGAAGTATCTACCATACACGCATTTTGTTGGGAGCTTATAAGCGGATTTAATGATGATATTCGAGCTGCCCTCATTAGTATCAAAGAAGCACAACATGCAAAGGAAATGGCTGAAGCGCTTACTAAACCAAAGGGAATTACCTCAGCCAAACAACGAAATCTAGATGAGATTAATGAGGATATTGAATCTTATAGAAAAATTGACGTATTTATCTATCATCCGGATCGTGAAACTTATGGTCTTGGTGCATTAGCCCACAAGCATGTCCTAGACGTAACTGCTTGGCTTCTCCAAAATAGACCGACTCTCCAAGCAATTCTTAAAGACCGATATCCCATTGTGCTTATTGATGAATCTCAGGATACAATGAAGGGTATGTTGGATGCATTGATAAGTCTCACAGACCCACATGCTAATGGTATAACTATTGGGTTACTTGGTGACCATAGACAACGTATTTATGCGGATGGTCATGCAGATCTGCCTAGGTTAATACCTCAGAGTTGGGCCACCCCGAAACTACAAATGAATCATCGAAGTCAACGTAGAATTGTGGATTTAATAAATACAATATGGGACGCGGAACTTGTAGGAAGAACTCAACCAGTTAACGGAATAATGCAACATTCAAGAACTGAGAAAACTGGTGGTCTTGTACGAGTTTATATTGGAGATACGAGCTTTTCTCCTGAGGAGAAAGTTCGAGGTGAGCATTGGTGTGCAGACCAGATATTTAAGGCAAGTGGAATAGAGGCTTGGTCTACTAAAAAATTCCAGTTGCTTGCACTTGAGCATAAATTAGTTGCAACCCGCGGTTCTTTTCTTGATGTTTACAATGCTATGGATTTATTAGATCCGAATTCTGCCGCCCCGAGCGGAAGTGGTGAAAATAAAGGACCAACTATTGTAAAAATACTCTTGAATGAACTTGCAGATCTAGAGGGATGTCTTGATTCTTATGGCGTTATTAATGAGTTTAGAATTACTGAGATTCTTAATCGTTATGAATGTCTTGATGAGATACCCGAAGACCCTAAAACCAGAGAGATTCGTGTAAAAGAAATATTAGATGCTATTTCAGCTTTTTCATCCGCTTGTTCAAATTCAGATTCGACGGTGGCACAAGTACTGGAACCAATCATAAGAGTTAAGTTATTTAAAGTTGATAATCGATTAGTTGAGGCGCTAAATGACAATTCTCCTCCACCAGCTGCACCAGTAAGAGGTAAAAAAAATGAAGAGTCTAAGCAATCTCGAATTAGACGAGGATTATGCACTCTCTTTGCTTCTCCGTGGAGTCAATTAAAAGGATATCGGAACTATCTTTCAGGTAATTCAGTTTTAGCTACTCACCAAGTAGTAAAAGGTTCTGAATTTCCGCATGTTATGGTTGTTATGGACGATATTGAGGCAGGAGGGACACTATTTGGTTACGATAAACTTTTCGGCGGGAATGAATTAAGCCAAAGAGATAAAGAAAACTTTGCGGTAGGTAAAGAAACAGCCATAGATAGAACTCTCCGCCTTCTTTATGTAACTTGTAGTAGAGCTGAAGAATCTCTAGCACTCGTGCTATGGTCATCAGCTCCAACATTAGCTATAAAAAAAATAAAGGAGAGCGGTTGGTTTGCTGAGGATGAAATTCAAGAAATTAGACTGGATTGATATGAATTGGATAGCCACCGATTTTGTAGACACTCTTTAGTTAGATAAAATGGCTAATTAACGAGGTGTTTATCAGCAGTAGCAAAAGATATCCTGAAGAATTCAAAATTGAAGCAGTAAAGCATGTGACTGAAAAAATTCATAATGTGGCTGAAGTGGCTTCACGTTTAGGAATCACCACACATAGTCTGTAAGCATGGATAAAACGTTATGATCCTCAGCAACCTAAAATCACAGAATTTAGTGATCCACTTGCAGAATTGGCAAAGTTAAAAAAAGAACTACAACGAGTCACCGAAGAATGGGACATATTAAAAAAAGCGGCGGTGTAATTCGCAAGCCAGTCCAAATGAGGTATGCCTTTATTCAGGACAATAAGCACAATGCCCTGTTCGTCGTTTATGTTTAACTTTAGATGTTCATCACAGCGGCTATTAAGCATGGTTAAAGCAACCCATCAGTGAGATTGCTAAGAAACGGCAACAGCTTTCAGGTCTCATTAAACAGTTCTGGCTCGAATCTGGTGGAGTTTATGGCTATCGTAAGATTCACTGTGATTTAAAAGATATCGGTGAAGGATGTGGAATTAACTGGGTATATCGACTGATGAAAGCCGATGGGCTTAAATCACAACGCGATTATCGCAAGCTTCGAGCTTATGCTGGTATTCCAAATATCTTTGCTACAAACACTTTAGACCGGCAATTTAATCCAACTTAGTTTAATCAGTGATAGGTGACTGATATTACATAAATTCGTACACACGAAGGTTGGTTATATTTTGCGGTGGTGATTGATTTATTTTCGCGTCTTGTCGTTGGCTGGTCTATGAAGTCGAGAATGACCACAGATCTGGTTTTAGATGCATTATTGATGGCTCTGTTGCGAAGGAAGCCGAAGCATAAAGTACTCATTCACTCAGACCAAGGTAGACAATATACGAGCCATGAATGGCAAGCTTTTATCAAGTATCATAATCTGAAAAGCAGTATGAGCAGAAGAGGAAATTGCCATGATAATGCCGTTACTGAGAGCTTCTTTCAGTTGCTAAAGCGAGAGCATATTAAGAAGAAAATTTACGTATCAAAATCAGAGGCTAGAGCAGATATTTTTGAATATATTGAAATGTTTTATAATTCAAAACGAAGACATGGTTCCAATGGACAACGTTCTCCATTAGATTATGAAAAAGGACCATCAAAAGATGGTTATGTGTGTCTAGAATTTTGGTGGCTATTCAATATCATATTTTATGCGTGAAATAAAAATCACTTAAGTTATTGAATTTTGGTTTAAGTAAGAAGGATATGAAGTTATTGTTAGGTGTATCGGATTTAACATAATCTATATTATACGTAACCAAACTGTTAGAAACCATTTAAAGTGTCTGGGTAATCCTCCGATAAATAACCGAAATTAAAAGTAGAGGTTAAGCAGCCATTAGAGGTGGTCTTCCTGCTTTGTAAACGTGCCAAGAAATACACCATATATTGATGTTTATAACATCAATATATGGTGTAGAGTAATAGTTAAAATTTCCTGATCCATTTCTAACTATCACACAAGACCTCTTGCTTAACATTTATATGTTGATCTTCTATCCATGAATTTTTTCGTCCATTATAATTTTTTATTTCAAACTGATAGTTCTCAAATATCGTTATTTCATAAAACTTTAACCGCCAATTTTCAATGGGATATCTATCAATACTTAAGGGGACACATTCCTTAACATTAACAAGTTGTTGAAATGAGCACACTATTGATTTAGAAGATATTTCAGTACAACTATTCCAAAATCCTATTTCGTTCTTTGGATAAATACTATGTAAATGAATCCAATTTAACTTTTCATCTTCTGTCAACGATTCTCTATTCCTATATAGCGTTTTTTCAGTGGAATGAGAATATTCGAAATTTGATATACAAATCCCATTTTTTAAAAAGCACTCAGAATTATCGCTAAAAATAGCGATAATTCCAATAATTCCAATAATTCCAATAATTCCAATAATTCCAATAATTTTACTTTTTTTCATTTTGGTGCTGGCTTACATGATGGGCAACTAGGTTTATTAAAAAAGTGAAATGAATAACCGTCTTGGATATAATTAGTTCTACCATTACTCGCGACTCTTCCACCTATTATCGTTTCCATATTTCTTAAAAAAGTTTTACCTACACTTGCTACTCCACCATTAGAACTAAAATCATAACTATGTTTTTCAAAATTATAAGTATCATTATACAACTTTCCATTTATATTCATTGTCAATTCTCCAAATACCCAATATCCACTATCATATGGTGATGGCATCGTAAATTTACTTGATGGTATCCAATCTCCAGAATTATTTCTATAAGCTACAACTTCTACAGGTAACCGATATTGATTTGTTGTAGGTGATATATTCCAATTCCCATTTGGGGCAACCATCAAACGATTTGCGTTAACCCATAAATCCTGTCCAGAACCGCCATTAAAAGATAAATTTGCATTAGCTTGGCTAACAGTGGGGGGAATTCCATAGAAATAATCCGACGAAAATGTTGTTTGATAAGAGAAAATGCTACTCATCGAACTTGACCAATCCCCCAACCACCCCCATCCACCGTATAAAGCATCCAATCCACTTGGGTCAATATTACTAATAGGATTATTTCCAGCATAAGCATATGGATTTAAGCCACCTTCTAGCCCAATTGGATCAGGCTCCATATACCGACCTAGCTCAGGGTTATAGTAACGATTTAAGTTATAATGTAATCCTGTAAATTCATCATAATACTGACCAGGGAAACGTAAATTAAACTTAACACTTCCTGTCGGTTGCCCGACACCAAATGCAGAACTTTCCCATATCCAAACAGCATTATCTGTAGAATTATCGACAAGCATACGCGGGGTATTATTATGGTCAGTGACTATTGCATAAATTTTAGATGAACCTCCACTACCATACACAGCTGCAACTGGTGTATTTCCCATCCAAATATATTCAACAATAGGTGTCCCGTTTGCTGCATATTCTCCTATCAAATTACTGCTTTCGTCATAAATGTATTGAACAGCACCTGCATACCAATTTCCATATGTATTGATTGAACGAATAGTTCTTTCATTCTTATGGTTATATGCCATGTAATACTGACCAGATGAGCCACCGGAATATCGCATATGCCCATTACCATCATAGCTAGATAAAAATGGAGCAAAACGTAATTCACCCGTCGCTAAATAACTGGCACTTTTTAAAATAGTAGTTCCGGATTTTACAGTAGTTAGACGATTTGTATTCGCTGCATAAGTATACGTGATTCCAGGTCTCGCAGTACGATTACCATTTTTATCATAAGTATATGATCCTGATTGATCGCTTTTTAATCTTCCTGCTTTATCATAAGTGTAGTTATGAGTATTATTAATTTTATTTATTGAGGTGATTCTTCCATCTGCATCAAAATTATAATTTTCTGAATATAAAATACTGTTATTTCTATTCATAAAATTAATAGATTTAGTCGCACCACTTCTAGAAGGGTCATATGCTATTGAATATTTGGCACCTGTATTTTCAATGTTCCATGAAATTAATTGCCCTAAATTGTCATAAGAAATATTACTAATAAAAGGGTTACCAGCAATATCTACTGAGGCAATACGTCCTTTATTTCCATCATAGTTATAGGAAATAACTCTCCCTGACGGCATGGTTAGTGAAGTAAGCTTATTTGCTGAACTATAGGAATAGCCTACGTTGAGTGATGAATTTACTCCCCCCCAAGCTGTAATTGCCTTATTAGTTTGAGTTTTTCCGATAATACGATCTAAATGATCATAGCTATAGTGTGTATCTATACCAAAAGAAGAATTTGATGAAACTCGGTCTGTACGACCAAATCGTGAAGTATCATAAGTATATTGATAATTGTAGGCATAGGCTGGGTCAGCTGAATTTTCACTTGTACAATTTACGCTCACTTCTCGACCCAGCGTATCAATACCTGAAAACTCGCAATTACGACCACCATGATATTTATTGGTTACTTGATCATTTTGATTATATGCATAAGACTTTGTTGCATAATCATTATTTATTTCATCTTTAACTAGTGTGCTGTTAATATAATTAAATGGGCTCGAACCAGAATTTACAGCATCTTTAGAAGAAATTAGGTTATTAGTTTTATCATAGGTTTTTTTGCTAATATTACCTTCACCATTTGTATAAGATGTATTCCGATTTAAAGCATCATAAGTCCATTTTTCAATAATCCCTAAAGCAGTTTGTGTTTGAGTAATATTACCATTTTTATCATATGTGAATGTTTTCCATAATGAAGTGGAATTTGTTCCTGATCCTGATTTAGAGATACGCCCAACAATATTTATTTCATTATATGTAGAAGATGCACCGTCAATAGACTTAATTTCTCCTGTATCAAAATATGATTGAGTCGTAATACTGCCATCTGGAGCAGTTGTTTTAGTTAATCTACCAAGACCATCATAATCATATAAAGTTGTTTCATTATCTGAATTAGTTTCAGATTTTTTACGTTTTAAATAATCATAAGTATAAATTATTGTATTGCCATAAATATCTCCTGTGTCACCACCATTTCCAGTAACTTTAGCCTGTAGTGTACCATCTACATTATAGATAAACTTTTCCACTAAACCCGAAGGATAAATAATCCGCTCTGGTTGAGAAAAGCTATTATAATTTAGATATTTAGTTACTACTGTAAGGTTATTGACAACTTGAGTCTCTGTTAACTTATTACCAAACTCATCATAAACAAATGAAACATTATCATTAATATCAGATCTAGGACCATCAACATTGCTCACTAAACCATAATTTGCTTGAGCTTCATCTGTATAATATGAATATCCTATTGTTTTTTTATTACCACCTTTAGGATATGAAATAACCTGCTGCGTAATCCATCCCTTTGAATCAATAGTATTAGTTACTATTTGACTATCAGTAACAATGGCATTAGGTATGGGATAGTTATTTATCAAACCATTAGATAAGCTTGTATAGCTATAATTTGTTGATTGACTATCAATATTTCCTACAGCAACAACTTTTTGTGTCAATCTATTTAAATTGTCGTAAGTATAATTGGAAATATTACCGTTATAATCTTTTAATGAGCTTATTCTATGTGTATATGGATTATATGTCACTGATCTTATCGGAGATGTTCCACTTACAATACCTGGATAATCATTACTAATTGTCATCGTTACTGATGCTTTAACCATCTTACCTAAATCAGCCTCATTGACATAACTACCTAAGCTTGCAGTACTAATTGTATAATTAAAGGTTTGTTTTTGCCCATTTACTGTAAATTGATTTGCAAATTTTCCGTTAGCATCATCATATGCCGAAATACTTTCCTGTACTTTTTGTCCATCAACAATTGAATAAGATGATATTTGTGTAGTATAGACATTAAATGTAGATGAAGTACTTGTAGTTTTTCCTATAACATTCCCATAAGAATAGGCTCTTAATACATTCTCATTCTGATCAGTTACTTTGTTTAAAATTGGGTAGTTCCCTTCATTTCCATCAGTAATATTACGTCCAGTACTTTTCATAACATACTGGATTAGATAACCTCTGATTTGATTTTCATAATGAAAAAAAATCTTTCCACCAACAATAGAATTAATCTCTGAAATTGTATAAATGGTGTCTATCTTACTTGGATTTGCGATACTTTTTATCTGTGATTCTTTATATGTAATAGCTGATTTTTGAACACTATTTCCACTTATAAGTTCAACAGAAGTAATTAGTTTTCTTTCTAAATAAGATTGATTGCTTGCACCAATTTTTTTATATTCACGAAAAATATTTAAAACATTATTTCTATTATCTTTTACTTGTATTAAGTTAACGTTATTATCATAGCTTAGCTTAAGCTTTTTACCATCTAAATATTCAATTTTTGTGAATCTAAATAAGTAACTTGGTATTGTAGTATTACCAAATACCGAGTCTAAACTTTTCGAAATAGCAGCAGTATATTTTATACCATCTTTTTCAACTATGATTGCGCCATTTAATTGACTGAAAGAAATTTCTCTTAAATTATTAGAATAAAAACTTTGCGTTGGAAATTGGCCCCCACCAGTGTAGTACAATCGCTTAATTGTTCCAGCACCATCCTTAGTGATTAAATATTTTTCACTACTTCCTGGTAGTTGAATAATAAAAGTACTTTGGTTAGTTGTCGGAGCTGTACTAGTAATAATTTGGCCAGAATATTCATTAGTCCAATCCGCTACCCCTCCTTCATCTAATTCTTGATAAAGATCAGGACCTCCCTCACCATTCAATCTTAAAGAAGCATGGTATTGCATTGTAAAAGGAATATTTCCTTTTACTAAAGGAATATTTTGTATAATTTTTCCACTAAGTAAATCATATCCTTGTGTTTTTGCCTGAATTCCAGGAGTCATAGCTAAATTATTAGATAACGCAGTATAGTCTGTATTTGTGACTGCATATGTGGCAATTGCATAGAACCATACACATAGCATTGTTATTTTTTTTAACAAAATATTCATAATTCATTCATTATTTTAATTTAACTATGCTAAATTAAATTAATTAACAAGAAAACTGAATAGTCTAATGAAAAAAAAAACCTTTCAGGTTGGTAGCCTAGCATTAATGTTGATTGTAAGTTTTATTTCTTATAAAACATATGTTTATGATAATGAAATACAAAATATTGAGTATAGAATTGAGCCCGAACAAGATGCTCAAGTTAAAAATAATGAATCTATGATTTCAAAATCTTTAGAAAATGGAATAACAAATAATCAGAACACGCAAATTGAGAGTGAAAAACAAAAGTTTATGCCTGTTAATAATTCAGATACTTTTATGATGTCTAATCACCCCATAACAAAACAAGAAAATTAAGGCATATGTATAGTTCACAAAATTTTATTAATTGAGCATAAATCTAATAAGCTATATCCAGATTCATGACATAAAAAAGCCCGACATCCTGTTGGGCTTTTTCGTATTGGTTAGTTTAGCAGAGCACCTATCTTGCCGCCGATCCTTGTGCGATTATTTATTTTTATTATACGGAACGTCTTGTTCTCTTATGACTTCATGATATTGAATACCATGACTTGTGAAAATCCGAAAAATCCCTAAATTAGGATGCGCTCAGGCTTACAAAATTGGTTGATTTTTCCACAAGAGTTGTCCGCAAGATTGTGGACAATTTATACAAGAGGTAGTTTGATAACACAGAAAGAATGACAACATGGCTAATATTTAATCAACTTTATTGATAAGAAGTATTAAAATTGTCGAAGCATTTCGAAAATTTTGAGTATCTTTATTTAGAACTACAGCTAATCTTGATTTTTGGAACATCTTCGCTAAACAGTAGTTTAACTTCTCTCTTGGCTTTTCAGGTAGTCGTTGACTTTAAGCTTTTGTACTCTAGCTGCTCATGGTTTTTTTTACAAAGTTCACAAATACGGTTAGATTCAACTTATCCTTGTGACTCTACTTATTTAGACTAAGCATTAGTTTATTGTCTTTAGTTATATTCTTCATATGCCCTACTTGCTATGCTGTAGCTGACCAATAAGATATTGTTTGATAAATAGTGTTATTAATAGCTCTATTTTAACAACTTCATTTCCAAGAAGATTCCTGTATGTTCAAAACCCATCTTGGTATAAAAGTTTATTGTTTTATCTGTTTGAATACCTGTTGCCGTTCCACATTGAATCCAATCTGCACCAGCTTGTTTAGCCCATTCTTTAAAGGCTGTGATAAGCATATATGCTGCTCTACCACCTCTATTATTAGCTCTAACAAATAAGCAGTAATCGAAAGCCATTAGTGAGTCTGCTTGCCATTCTTCTTGTAAGCCACCAACAAATACACCAATGATTTTATCGTTGTCATCTTTAACGACTAACACACAGCCTTGTGTTGGAAAAAGGATTAAAGCTTGAAGTTGTGTTTTGACTTTATCTAAATTGACAGGTCTTTTCTTGTAGTTTGGAGATTCATTCCAAAATTGAACTGCTATTTCTAACAGTTCAGGAATGTCTAAAATTCGCGCGTGTTCTATTCTGTACATTGTTCCTCTTCAATAATATCTTGAAAAAAATCAAGATAAAGTTTCGTTCTTTTATATATCACTTTTGGTTTAATACTTCCTGATAATGTGACAGGTGTTTGATCAGGTTCTTCATCAATAAACCCAATGGTTTGGAGTACTTGATTTTTCGATGTATTGTTAGACGTAAATGCCATTGTACTTAACGTCTCACCTGCTCTAGGTAAACCATGCATCGAGTATTTACTTACGGCATTCAAATCTTTTTGGATTTGATCTAAAACATGCCTGTTTAACTGCTCTATTACATGTATATATTCATATAATTTCTGACTTTTAATCTTTTTCTGTACATACTTTTTAAAACCTCTAGCTAAATACTCTGCCTGCTTTTCTAAGAATGTTTGTTCTAGTATTTTAAATATTTCAACACCTAAACGTAAATTTTCTGGATTTTCATTGAAAAATTTATCTATCTCTTCCTGATCAAACTCTTCAGTTTCGAGAAAAGTTTTAACTTGAAGATAATAAAGAGCTTCATTATTTTTCTGTGCATATTCCTTAATTTCAGCAATGGAATTTTTTACAGCACTTCCCATTCCAGCAGAAAAAGTATCAGCAATACCTAGTCCTACATGTTTTGCTGTAATTTTTAATAGATCATATCTACTCATTGTTTTAACTCTTTAATTATCTGAAGAAAATTATTTTATCTGTCAATCATATTCACTTCTAGTACTGCTGCTGTTATGTGGAATGGCAACGGTTCATCTTGTGATATTTCTAATTTGAAATTGTCGTATGTATTCCAGCCATCTAAAGAAATTCTCTTCTGACCTGTAAATTGTTTTGGCTTATCTAAAGCTTCTTCATCAAACTCTTTCAGCTCTATCATTTCGCCATTCTCTTTAGGGTTGATGGATTTGTACATATAAAGGTTTAAATGATCCACTTTAAATAAAGCAGGATTCGTTGTTGTTGGAGCTTGGCTTAAATCAGGAGGAAGTAGGCTAACTTTAGCTGTGAACTTTCTACCTATAATGACCTCTTCTACTAAATCATCACATTCAATATGAATCGTATCCCCTTCTCTATGTAAGATTGGAATAGCGTAGGTATGTGTTGCGTCTTTATAGTAAGCAGCGACATTCTCACCAAGTATGTTGATCAATGAATGCTTTACCGTACAGCCGTCTTCCGTATGCGTAACTTGAGTTGTGATTGCTGTATCCAGTAATAGACTTTCTTTTAGCTGTTCAATTTGTAGTAAGCCATCTCTGTTTACTAGAAAATAAACTTTATCAGCCCCTGTAGTTGATGGTAACGATGCAATACTAATTACATTCCCACCTATGTCATGTTTAGCCCATGCGATAACTGACTGCTCTCGATCCAGTGTTAGCGTTGCTAGTTTTCCATTGTTCATAACAATCCAAATGACTGAATCTGGCTCTTGTTGGTATGTCATCTCTTTAAAGCCACCACCATCTTCACCAAGATGTGATGCTAATACTGATAGCTCATTCGATACTAAGCCGTCTTGTGCATAGTCATAAACAAGTGTGCGGATTCGTTCTGCACCACGCTGTATAAATAGAAGCTCACTCCCGACCTTAATTGGTTTAATGGTTGAGACAATTCCATAAGCTGTGTGTTCTAAGATATTTGCATTCGTTGGACTCAGTGAGTCTTGAGCATTAATAGTTAATTCAGATCCACCACAGAAAACGACGATTCCTCTACTCTGACTAAGATGTAGGACGTTTGATAATTGTTCTGAAGACGCAGCTACAGTAAATGAGTCACCATCTAATGTAGTTGTCAGAAAGTTAGATTCATCACCTGTACGGCTCAACCAAATATAGTTTGGATACTTACTTGATCCAGCTAAAACTAAACGCTGTTGAAAGTATGTGATGGCTCTAGGGTAGCCAAAAGTTTCGTTAAAGATAGGTTCTTTGATTGTCCAAGATCGAGCTATAGCTTCTACGTTTGCACTTAGTTTGACTAGAATCTCACCTGAAACTTGAGTCTGTGAAATGAAGCGGTCTACTCGAATTACGCCACTATTTACAAAGATATATTTACCAACAATAGATGAGTTAAAAGCAGTTGCTTCTTCAATTGAAATCTTCTGCCAGTAAACAACTTCTGTGTACGTCACTTCTCCAGTATCAGGATCTGTTGTTGAAGCATATTCATCTTTAGGCACTTGGTTCATGTGATCTACTAAGCATCTGTAATACTTAATAGAAGGTCCAGCGACAAGCAAATAACAGATATCCCCTACCGTGTATTGTTTGTTCGTTGCATGAATTGCATAGATTGATGCTGTTAATGTTGTCGTCTTGCCTACATTCATTTCTGTAGATTTAAGTGATAGCGCAGGCGTATATGTGTCTTCTAATGGAGGTACTGAATAAGTGAACTTATCAAACGCCCAATTTGTAAAATCTTCTGAGCATCTAATCCAAGATACTGGATGATTACCATGTACGAGCCAAAGGTTATAGCGACTCTGACAAAAGTTAATGTCTTTGATCTGTGATGCTGTGTATTGAGTTGAGAAGGTCTTAATTAATGTGCCTTCCGTACTCAGAATATTGATTTAGAAAGGTTTGAAGACTACAAGAAAGTTATTACCGTGACTGACCACAAAAGGAATGATTCGGATTGCATCTTGTTCAATTCTTAATAGCTCTGTGCCGCCACGTTTCTTGATACCTCCTTCAATTATGGGAAGCATATTCTCTACAGATTTTGCTCCATTCTTAAATTGGTTTAGATCGGTGCGCATCCAAATTAATGGGCTTAACTCTCCTGAAGTGAAGTTATTCTTTATTAAATTGATCTTAGCCATATCGTCTCGTTAATGTGTAATCTTCATCTTTGAAGAACTGCATACTCAAAACTTCCTGTCCCTGAACTGCTTTCGATTGTTTGATTAGGTCCTGACATTGGATATAAAAGGACTCCCCTGCTCCTTGAGATCCTGTAATTGGTTTAGCTACTTTAGAAGCCAGATATAAAATTAGGCATTCAATAAATAGTGAATCGAAGGTTTCTTCGTTTGCGTTATAGAATACGAAAATGAGTTCGATACTTTCTGTATTTGTGAGTAGTCGATCTGTCTCTTGCACATAATCATCTGTGCTAACTGAAATGATTCTGATTAGATCGTTTGGAAGTTGGTATTGATACTCATAACCGAAATCAGGTTTCTGAGTTAATGGTGATAGTTTGATTCGCTTAAGTTGCGAAGTTGAATGGATGGAGTCTAAGTAACGCTTTACGTGATGTGTCATACATACCTTTCATACGTTTAGCTATACTTGTTTTTTCGTCAAAGCTTGTAATGCTATCTGACCCGATCAGGCTTAAAGCTTGATTGCATATATCAATTTTAGTTGTAATGTAGCGTCCTTAGTTATTTTTATTATTAGGTAATGAAAGCTCCCTATCCTGTTAAAGATAAAGAGCTTTATATTATTTAATTAGCTTTATTAATAGAGCTATTAAACTTTAAAATTGAAAGCAACTACTTTCTTTTCATCCGAGCGAACAGCTCCAATAGCCTCAACGTGCCCAATGCTATGGAAACGGTTAGCTGTCTCTACTTCTACGATTTTCAATGGTGAAATTGAGTTCGTTGCTACTTCAACTGCTGAACGTACATAAGCAACACCAGTTGCAGATAAACCATCTGCAGCACGAATCCCTTCATAATGAACCCAGTTAAAACCTAAGAAGTTACTGATCTCACCACGTTGAAGCATCTGCCCAGCTAAATAATCAGCACTCGTAAGAGTCGTATCTGCAAGTAAAACATTTAGTAAGCCAGCATTGTAAGTTACGTAAATATCTTCTTCACATTCGTTTTCCATGAACTTAGTACGGATGTCGATAAGAAGTTGTTTAGTGATTGGAGCTGCTGCATCACCTAAGATTTGAGAAGCAGGAAGAGCTACGTTTGTATAAGTTTCTGTACCAACTTCTTTACGAGCCACTGTACCAATTAATGCGTTATAAACTACTTTATCGACCTTGCGATTCCACTTGCTATGTAAGCGTTGTAATAGTTGGTCTTGTGGTTGTGCTTTGAGTTTATAGAGGTCCTGAATAGCCAAACGTGTGAAGTTCGGGAAATCACTCATTGTTCCTAAACGAGAAGCAAATGAAGCATCTGTATATTAAGTATCACCGAAACGAGTTAATGTATTGAACTCATCACCTAAAGTACCCATCTCGTTAAGAGTCCAAGACGTACCAGTGATAGATCCGATATTCGTTACTGTTGATAATAGTTTTGATTCTTTCTGCTCCAATAGAGCTAAATATGTGTCTGCATACTGTTTAACAAACACACTATCAATAGTGTTATATGACATTGTTATTATTTTCCTTATTTTTATTTTATAGATTTATTAATAGAGCTATTATTAGCTCTTTATTATTGTTGTGATTCGTAGAGCTAGTAGATGTCTCAGTTGTCCGTATGGGCTGATGTATGTGATACCTTTCCTATGCTCTACATAAGGACTTGGGTATGGCTTAAAGCTTTATCTGAACGCCACTTCAGGAGCTATTTGTTTATCGTCTTAGGCTGTTGTAATACGAATCGATCTGAGCTTTCACTGACTTATGTTCAGGATGGCGAGGATCGAAAAAGGCTTCACTACGCATTAAAGAAGTAATGTCTGTACTAACTGATGTACCGTTATTAATTGGTCTATCTTCTGCAATCTGTGAACCAAAATAAGCGAGTGCTTTAATTACATGAATGTTATTGCCGATACTTGGATCGTTAATGTGTTCTTCAGATAAGCCTGCTGATTTAGCTGCTCGAATAGCTGAGAAAATATTAGATTCATAATCATTTCCCCATTCTGATTGAAGTGACTGGATAGTTGAGTCCGTATCAAACTGTGAACTGTTAGTAACTAGATTGACCGCACGCTTGTCGTACTCAGATAGTAGGAAGTCGAGTTGTTTATTTGTTATCCCATGCTTGTGTGCTTCAGATAAAAATTGCTTATTTGATTCGTCTGCTTTGAAGTATTCAAAGTCAAAATCCTCTCGTTCAATCTTATATTCATCTGCTGATTTAGGAGCAACTTCACCAGTTCCGACTTTCTTCTCTAAGTAATTATAAGAATCTGAAAGCTTCGCTACTGTCGCTTTATAATCTACTGATCCATCTTCTGATACCACTTTAAACTTATCAGGAATAGCTTTTTCATTAGAGCTATTATTAACTGTACTTAACACAGTCTCTGAAGCTGTATCTTGTTCATTAGATTGTAGTTGTTCTACATTGTCTGTCATTATTATTCTCTTTTTTAAATCTTGTTATTTGTTATGTTCAGCTTCTTTAATACAAGCCAAGATGAAGTCAATGACATCTTTCTGACCACAGTTAAATGCTGTCTGTGTAGCTGAGTCTTTATCAAATATAAACTGTGCATGAAAGGTAGCGATGAGTTCATCTAATACCTGTATGCCTTCATTACTTGTAAAGACTCTTTGATATTTATTGCTGTTCAAACATTTCTCCTAATTGCTCAGGACTCATGTTCTTCGCTTGATCTTTTGCTATGTCCATTGCTGTTTAGCCAACTTCTGACATTACTGCCTGCTGCTGTTGCTGTTGCATAGCTTGTTGTTGTTCTTGTTTAAGCTGTCTCAGTTCTGCTATCTCATCTGATGTACGAATTGCTTCTTTAGGTACGTTTAATCCATCTGCCATGATTTGTACCATTGCATCTAGGTTAAGGTTGTCTAAGACTGTCTGATCAATTGTTGCCATTTGACCTACATTCAACATTAGTTCTTGAGCTGATGTTACCCACTCAAGTTTTTGTGAAGCAGCCATCGGGTTTAAGAAATTAAAGCTTATACGTGAAGCTTGCATTAGCTCTTCAGGTGCTGGAGGTAGAACACCAGATCTCATTGCTAATCCCCAACATCTTTCTAATAATGTTTGAAGATACTCAGCCTGCATTCGACTAAAAACGCTTCCTAGTTGGTTACGATATACATTCACTCTTGCTTGTATTTCTGTCGCTGTAAGTGGTGCTGAACCTTGTGGTGTGAGTTGGTCAGACATCAATGTACGTTTAATCTTAGCTTGGAAGTGTTGTAAGAAATCTAAGCCCATACCAACCGTTGATGAACCTGTATCCAGTCATTTAATAGAGTTATCAATAGAGTTAACAGCGATGATAGCATTAGGGCGAATACGAAGTGTATTAGGGTTTACAACGCCATCATGGGCTGCTAGCCACAAACCGCCCAAATTAAGTTCTGCTGTCTGTAATGAGAGCTTCATGAGCTGATTAGTTGTCTTAACGTCTGCTAGAACCATACTTGCCATTCCTAAGCCGTATGGACTCTCTGGGATCTTTCTAAATCTACTTACTACACATGGGAACTCTTCAAATCCTGACTCTTTTAAGATGTATTTGGATTGAGCTTCTATTGTGTATGAAGCGAAAGGCATTGCTTTACCTAATCGTTTACCTTCATCACCTTTGATGTATTGCTTATCTCTTGGGAAGATTGCTTGAACAAGTGTGAACTTCTGATCAGGTTTCTTTTCTACTGCAGCTTTAACTTTGTCTGAGACATTGTTAATACCAAACTCAGTTACGATTTGCTCGGCTGATAACTCGAACTCTCTGTAGATTGTATCGATCAACCCATTCGCCTGAGTTGATGAGATATAGCAGTTACCTATTGACCATGTATGAAATGAGAAGCCACCTTTATCACGCTGAGTATCAACGTATAAAACAGCCCATCCAGCAACAATTAGATCTGTTAGAAAGTCTGTTACTTCACTATCAAAATTTGAGCTGTGTATGTTGCGGAAGATAAAATTATCTACTGTATCGAGCCACTATTCGCCTTGTGTGAGTTGAGAGGGTTTATCTATGCCTGATGGTACTGATTTGAACCATAAGCTAACAGGTGATGTTGTGCCGCTATAAACGCTTGATACTAAGAGTTGAATACCTTCACATGCTGTTGTGTCGTATAACTCATTTCTTGCTGTCTTACGTTCTTGTTCTAGTCCAGATGATGTTACGTCTTGGAAGGATTGTTGTCGTTCAGGTGCGCAATATTTATAACAATCACGCCATGTAGCTTCATGCTTTACACGTTCAGATTTAAGTTGAGAGAGACGCTTTAATATTTGTTGTGCGTTCAATCTAGTTAAGTTCCTGTTTTCGTATTACTCGAATTGTTACTGCCAGTGTTTTGGTTTCTTTGCATCATGTTTCCTAATGCTGAACCTTGATTAAATAGGCTACCCAGTACAGAGCTTTGTTTATATTTACGTCTCGATGCTGTGTTTTCGTTAGCTTCTTTCTGAGCCAACTCTTTAGCCTTACGTTCAATCTCTTCGGCTGAATCCTGCTTTTGAACTTTTGGTTTTGATCCCATTGTTATTGTTCCTATAGTTATTATTTTGATCTGCTGTTGATTTTGCAAAATGCGTGTGCGCATACGTGCGTGTAGGTATATAGAAGGGCAATCTAATTCTTCATCTAGCACTTGGATCTATGCAGTCTTTTCTTTAATTATTATTGTCTTTGTACTGTAGTCGTTGTATTCGTAAGTGATTAAATGTCTCTTTTTTAAAAGTTTTATATGTCTGTTTTAAATACAGATCTTATTTATTTTTATTATAATATTAGAGCTATTGTTAGAGCTATTAATGTAGCCTAGAATAGAAAGAGAAAAACTAAACTGAGCTAAAAGGGGATCTGATAGCCTACCTAAATAAGCTATGAGTTAAGGATGGAATAAAGGATATATAAATGACTGACCTAGTTTTTATTATTAATCTTATTCAGCCTAATTCGTTCTAAATAAGTAATGTGAAATATATCACAATTTTATAACTTTGTTAAGTTCCAGACACCATATATAGTATTTGTGTTTGAGAAAACCATTATATATTGTGTTTAATGAACTAACGAAACTAATCTGACATCATGGCTTCATATTTAATAAGTAAGTACTACTTGGCTTCTCAAGTGGTGTATTTCTGCGATAGATTCTGCCTATCTCTTCTTCATGATCAGCACATACAAAATCATTTTTGTTCAATTCAAGGACGTCATCTTTTAAATCATCATCTAATTCAGTAGGTTCTAAATATGAGGGGGAATAGTGCCCATACTTTTTCATCACATCGTTAAAATGTACCTGCTTTTCGTGTACATATAGGATTGCACAATTTAAAAGCATACTTTTCTTTAGGTAGTCTTTTTTATCTTGCTCAGTCTTTTTAGTTTCATATTCAGCAAATAGATCCATCTTTTCTTTTATGATATTTACTTTCGTCTCTCCATGAAAAATATTCACCTCAAATATCGTATGCATATTTGCTTTATGATCTTTTAAGCTTTCATATATAAGAGCAGATGCATTTGTTGCTGCAATAATTGGCAATATCGAAAGGACTACTGTTCTTAGTTTCATCTTATAAGTTCTTGTAAAGTTTCAGATAACTAAATATAGCATTCAGTTTATAAGCTATTAAATAATATTTTAGGCTGATGGTAGAACTCATTCATTTATATGGTTGTCCCCATATACTTCATCCTTGCATGAGTCTTCTGTTATTAAATTACGCTCCATCGTATCGTAGACTGTTGTTAGCATGCCTTCTGCTATTTCCTTAGCTTCATGTGCAATTTGTAAATCGTTATAGAAGTTGGAGACTGTGACCATATCTTGTAGATTGATAAGCATTTTGCAGAGCTGAAACGAAAACTCCTGCCTATCGTTCTCTATATTATTTTTTGCCAAGTCTTTAGCCAGATTAAAGTCACTTAGTAGGCTTATAGAAATCCTTTTAAATTGTTCCTGTCTTTCTTCAATAATAGATTCATCTGCCACTTTTTCTGTTTCTGCTTGTACTGTTGATATATTAAATAAAGCTAAGAGAGTGAGTAGGGCAGTTATTAGTTTCATTTAGTTAATTCAACTTTGGACAATAAGATTTGTTATCGTCTATTTTAATCATCATTGATATAGACATACTTTTGAAGGCTTCGACTGTTCTAAATTCAAACCAAGTGTCACCATTGTTTTCTTTCAGTCTATTTTCCCCCATTTCAATAATTCGATCAGTTGTCTGGACGAAATCACAAGCCAGTTTCACCTTCTCTGGTGTACTTATATCTATTACATCATCATCACTTATGATCGAATTTAAAATTTTAAATCCTTTCGTTATTTCATTAATCATTTGATACAGATATTTCATTTCTGCTTTTGTACCTTGAGGTAATTGTTCTCTAGCATGAGTACTTGAAAATAAGCAGAGTGACAGTGTTAAAAGAGCGATCTTTATTTTCATTTTATAAATTGTTGTAAAGGCTAATATAATTGAGTATATCACTATCATTTCTTACTGATGATGTGCTTCTTAATTTTTTCAAAATTTTGTAATTGAATCTGTCTACATGCTTCCATTTCATTGGTATCTAGATTTTTTAAAAATTTAGCCATTGCCGTTATATCTCTTGGGTCTGAAAATTCTTTGTTTGTTAATACAAATTCAGCTAAAGATAAGTTAGCTGTAAATTTGTTACATTCTAAAAGCTGTGTCTGTTCTTTATTGCTTTCCACTTTTATCATCTCCATTGAGAAGAACTCAGACTTACTTATCCAACTATAGTAAATATAGTCATACTGCTGTTGATTATTAATTTTTACAGGTGGAAGGTAACCATCTAATGGTAGTGTTTTATTTGCATAAGTACAGATAGGTAGAAACATTAAAGCTGTAATTAATATTTTTTTTATCATTTGATTAGTAAAAGTAAATTAGAAGTTAACTCAGTATAGCATTCTGTTGTTGAGCCGTTGAATGAGATTTTAGGCTTATAGTGATACTCATTCATTTCTGTTTTGAACTGTACTTCCATGTCATAAACTGCTGCTGCCGTATCAGGTAGCTCTAATAGAATCTCCCATTCGTATGGCATTGAGCGGACTGTTCCGTATCGCGTAAGGATGTTGTTCATTGTTATGCCGAGCTTGTAAAACGTCTCTTCTTTGTTCCAGCATCGTACTAAGTAGAAGATTGGTTGACCGCCATTCAGTACAACTTGGTCTAAGAAGGACTGTCGCTTGCAGCCTTTAATTTTTATTATTTTCATGATCTATTTAGAGACCTATTAACAGGTCTTGTAATTGGTCATGTAATTCTTTATATTGTGTATGAACGTTCAGTTACTGACGTTTTTTGAAAACATTATTCAGCTACTAAAATTATTTTTTAGCTTATTTAGTAGTTCAATTATTTGACTATTAAATCTTTGAGTGGAGAGGCTTTAAATATGAATCACATCGTTCACAGTCGGTTTGTGGCTAGTGTTTCAGATCTAAAGAAGAATCCAATGGAAGTCGTAAGTCATGGGTTTGGTGAAGCTGTAGCTATTCTGAATAGGAATAATCCTGCGTTTTACTGTGTTCCTGCTGATATGTACGAGAGACTGATGGATTTAATTGAAGATAAGGAACTTTTGAAACTAGCAGAACAAGTCGATACTGAAGAAACAGTAAAGGTGTCAATTAATGACTTACGAGCTAGAGTTCGCAAAAGCAGCTCTCAAGAAGTTTGATAAATTAAATCCTCAAATCGCTGACCAATTTATTCGTAAGTTGGAAGCAATACTAGAGAATCCAAAGATACCTAAAAATAAGCTGAGTGGATCTAACGATCTATACAAGATAAAGCTTAGGTCCGCAGGATATAGATTGGTGTACCAAGTTATTGATGACAGGGTAGTGATATTAGTCCTTGACGTTGATAGACGGGACACCATCTATAAGAATATGTAAGCTAGATTAGCCCTCAGTCTCTGATTGTTGGGCTTTTTTAGTACGTGGCTTTCTTGTTTTTGGAAGGACAGGTACATGACCATCTGCTGTAGTTTGAAGGTTAGCTTTGACTAAGTTAATGCTATTAACTTCTAAGCTGGCTTCTAAAGCATTGCTGATACCAGATTTAAAAGTACGGATCTCAAAGTCTTCAGGAGTTTTAAAGTACTGCTCAGATACAGAGAAGGGGATAGTTGGTCCATTTAGGATAAGTTGTAGCTTTGTCAGATCTGACAGTTCAGGGTTAAAGTCGTTATAAGTTGCTAATACAAATTTCTTTTTGTTGGTAATGATGAATACTGAATACATATTTTTTTCTTAATTTATGGTTTTATTTATTATTT
This sequence comes from Acinetobacter amyesii, assembly GCF_002018365.1. Lineage (GTDB taxonomy): Bacteria > Pseudomonadota > Gammaproteobacteria > Pseudomonadales > Moraxellaceae > Acinetobacter > Acinetobacter amyesii. The sequence goes on along the minus strand of NZ_MVKX01000013.1, from coordinate 8,208 downwards.
TTTGATGTCGCTTTCATATAAATATTATTTATAGAAAGATGACCTTTATATTATATTTTTTATATTTATCAATCTTTCTATAACTTTAAGTAATAAGAAAAATATAAAGAATAACGAATACGACCCAGTAGGGGAGTATGAAGGTATGAGAAAGAAGAAAAGTTTAAAAAGATATGAGAACGACTGTAAAGAGTTCGATATATCGTTAACATACTCTTCTTTATTTCTAATAATTTTATAATATTTATTAAATAGTTATATGTATTTTTTTATAATTTTCTCTTTAAGATAAATTTGAAAATAAGCCCTAAAAATATGACGTTTTTCAACCTCCCAAGACAAGATTTTGTCTTCCCTTATTTTATAAGGACTTTTTAGTTATCTTTAAAAACAGATGAAAGTAAAGGCTTTATAAAGATAGTATCCAGCTCGAAACATTACAAAGTATAGCCGAGTGAAACGAGAGCTATGCTGAAGTAATTGTTTGAGCAACCAACCGACTTCCAGTATTAGTTACACAATGAGAGTTACAGAGGGCGGTCAGGAAATGATCACGATTAGGTGTTGCGTAGGTGTATGTATGTGGCTACTAGAATACTTATTTTTTGTTTTAAGGTTTTCTGTTTTTTCTTAATTGTTTTCAGTATCTTACAAACAAGCCAAGACAAGGATTTGTCACAGCTTCATTAAAAACCCTTTATAAATTCACTTTAATTTGTGTATCAAATTTAGGCGAAAGCCGTACTATTTCTAGGATCAACTCAAGACTGAAATCTGTCTTACTTATCCACAGTTTTAAATTTAAAATAAAACAAGAGTTTAGCAGACAAAATAAGGATTTTTAAGACAATAATTTCGTTTCAAGACAAATACTTGACATGGTTTGTCTTGGATTGCTACAATCTGTCTCAAGAGAGGAGTTCTGTCTTTACCAGACTTCTACAACAATCAAGAACAAAAGGAAAATAAAACGTGCAAATGGGAAAAATTAGCACCGTGTTTAAAGTATATGACGCAATGATGGGTAGCGGTAAGACTACTCAAATTATAGAAAACATTAGAACAGCAGAAACATCACAAAACTTTTTATATATCACTCCATTACTTGATGAATGCCATCGTATTTCAGGTACAAGTTATGATGAAGATGATCACTTAAAACGTCCATTGATTACTACAGAAGACGATACCAGCGTACATTACGCTTACCTGCCAGATGCACCCCTTAAAGATAAACGATTCAAACATCCATCTTATAAAGGCGGTAACAAAGCTGAAAGCTTACAGTACTTGCTCAAAAACAAAGAGAATGTAGTTAGTACACACCAGCTATTTATGAACTTGACTCCTGCAATGCTTGAAGATGCTAAAGATTACGTCTTAGTTATCGACGAAACAATTCAGGTTTATGACGTTTATGCCGAATATACAGCGACTGAATTAGAAGCATTGTTCCGTTTAGGATGGATCAAACTAGATGATAGCGATAATGTTACCTTACGCTTCCAGCGTGAAAACTTTGGTGATAATGGCGGTGATCCAACAGGAACAAAATACGAAAATCTAGCAACTATGTGTGATCTTGGTCAGCTCTTATATGTGGACCAAAAGCTGATTGTTTGGGAATTGAGTATTGATACCCTTAAAGCTTTCAAAGAAGTTTGGATTGCTACATATATGTTTGAAGGTTCGCAAATGAGTGCGTATCTGAAGTCTTATGGAGTTGATTATGAATTAATTCGTTTTGGTAACAAGCCTTCTCAGATTAAAGAATTGGTCACTATTTCAGACGACAAATTTATCAATGATATCGGAACGAAAAAAACAGCCTTAAGTTCTAGTCAATTTAAGACTAATAAAAAGGCTTTATGTGAGCAGCTATCTAAAAACTTAGATAATTACTTCCGCAACAAAGTTAAAGCTAAGAAAGGGGATCGTTTATGGACTTCTTTCAAAGAAGGTCATTCACTAATTGCAGGATCACGCTACAAAGATGAATGGTTAGCATTCAATACTAAAGCGACAAATGAATATAAAGACAAAACTAACTTGGCGTACCTTCTAAATCTTTTCCCTAACCCTATGGTGGTTAAGGCTTCAGCTATGAAAGGCTTCCCAGTGAACGAGGATGTATTTGCGCTTTCAGAAATGGTGCAATGGATTTGGCGTTCAGCTATTCGTGAAGGTAATCCAATCAATATTTACGTACCGAGCGCACGTATGAGGGATCTATTAACTCGTTGGATGAATGACGAATTTGAGAATATTGTTGCAGTTAAGACTGAACCTTACGTTCAAGCTAAAACTGAACAATTAGAATTAGTATAGGGGACTAAATGTTTACTAATATTAAAACAAAAATATTTCTATCAGTATTGGTACTTTCTAGTTTGATGGAAATAAAAAATCAATGGCCTAGTCCTGATATGTATGCTGTCTAGTCAAGCTATATTGTTGCAGGGATTTCATTTACATTATTGGTAGCAATTTCAGGTAATAAAAAAATTTTATTACGAATGGTTTAGCAAGAGTATTCACTTCATTAGAAAGGCATTTATTTTAAAGATTGATATACTTTTACCCCTGTTTCCTTAATTGGAGCAGGGGATTTTTTATGCCTTGATAATTTTTATTAATAGTTTTTTCAATTCACATTCGTAAGGCATGTATGCAGTATCATATTGACTATATATATTATCAAAAATATCCAAAGAACTTTGTGTATTTGGTAATTCAAAGTTTTCAAATTCATTTTTCATATTATTAGTAATTCTTTTTCCTAGAAGATCCTCAAGTAACTCTAATTCTAGTTTCATGCTAAAAACCATCTGTTGAAGTTTCTTGATAGATTGTACTAGATCGGAACTCATATTCATGATGTCAGTATCAGGAATTTCGAGAGGCGTGTGATACTTGGTAATAACTGAATGATGATAATGACTTATTTCAGTTAAATTCTTCCATATAGTTTGAGCTGTTTCTGATAAAATCTTTTTATTATGCTGTTCTTTCCATATATCATAATAAGCGACAATTAGTACGATTGAAGCTGTTGCAGTACTCCATGCTAATGTAGTTGCGAGGGCAGTACCTTTATCAATTGCTATATCGGATATATAGCTTTCAAAAAAAAAGTAACCACATACATTCATTGCAACAATCAAGACTAAAGACCAAATCATAACTATTCCCTCATTTTTATCTCTCAATAATACCTTATCCAATTGTCGAATATAGAAAAATTATAGTTGTTGTTACTGTTTTATAGGATTAAAATAGCTCTATTGTTGAAGGTATTAGAGCATAAGAAAAATGATTGTCTGTATTGCAAATCAAAAGGGTGGAGTTGGTAAAACAACCCTTGCAACTAACCTAGCTGTAGCATTAAGTAAAAAAGGGGACACAGTTCTTGTTGATGCTGATGACCAGCAATCTGCTGTTAAATGGTCAAAGCGTAGAACTGAAAACCTTATTGATACTGAACACCATAAAGGCGACTTGAAAAAAGTACTGATTGACCTTCAGAAGAAGTACAAATATGTGGTCCTAGATGTAGCTGGGCGTGATTCAGAAGAGTTCCGTAGTGCTTTGCAAGTAGCAGATAAGTTGATTGTACCGACTCAACCAAGCCAAGCAGACGTTGAAGTATTGCCATTCGTGTTGAAGATGTTTAACACATTCCAGAAGGTCAATGAAAAGCTTGAGCCATTTATTGTAGTAAATAAAGCCCCTTCAAACTCAAAATCTACTGAAGTTGCTGACTCAATCGAACTGCTTCAAACCTTACCAAAATTTAAAATCCTGAATACTGTTATACGTGACCGTAAGCAATTTCGTGATGCTTCAGTACAAGGCTTGTCTGTATTGGAAATGGGTAGCTCGAAGGCTAAAGACGAATTCAATGAGTTCTTGGTGGAGATTCTATAATGAGCAAGCAGAAAGCTAAAATCGGCTTTGGTGACGACCTTGACGAGATTCAATCTAACCCTGAAGCCACATTAGAAGACGTAACAGGTCAGCAAGTCGAATATACACGTAACCTGATGTATAAGATCCTGCTCACGCCACATACAGGCGAAGTAAAGAAGCGGACACGGAAGGATCATGGACGCTTAGCATCTGTGCCTTTGTACTATGAAGAAGAAAAAGTATTGAAGGAAGCGGCTGGATTCGTTGGTGAGTCATTGAATGACTTCATTCGTGATGTTGTGTTGAAAGAAGCAAGACGTGTCTTAGGTGCAGAAAAATTCAATGAAACGATGAATAACCCACTTAACCAGACGAAGGTTAAGTTAAGTGATGAAGAGCATTTAAAACTCAGTGAGCAACGTAAAGCTGAACGTGAGAAAAATAAGCCAGCTTCAGATAAGACATATAGCGTATAAAAAAAGCTCCTTCTGGAGCTTTTATAATTTTTGTCTGAAGCTAATTTCCTGATCATCGAGTTTTGCATCATGTTGAGCCAGTAATAAATCAATTTTAGCCACATTCACAACACCTAATAATTCATCAAATCCACGGACATCATTTGTTTATGTAATTTTTGTTTTAGCTTCCTCGTCATCCCCTTCAGGAACATAGCCTTCAAATTTCCTGATGAAAAATAAGTTATATAAGTATTAAGTCGATAATGCCCTTTGTACTGTAGCAACACCTACTCCAAACCTTTTAGCCACACTTCTAAATGTCGAGCCATCTTCCAGCATGGCTTTTTGTATTTCTGCATACTCCACCTTACGTTTCCTGCCTTTATACAAGCCCTTTGCTTTGGCTTTTGCAATACCTTCTTTCTGCCTTTCACGGATCATAGAACGCTCAAATTCAGCGAATGCAGCAAGCATTTGAAACATGAGCTTATTCATTGCCGACTGTGCTACATCATGGCTGAAGGCCAAATTTTCTTTATGAAAAATAATAGTGATGCCTCTGTCATTCAAACTATTCACAATATCATTCAGATCATTTGTATTACGTGCTAGTCGGTCAATGCTATGCACATGGACTGTATCTCCATCACGAAGATATTCGATCATAGCGTTCAATTGAGGACGTTCACGGCTTCCACCGCTTGCCTTCTCTGTGAAGGTTTTATGCAGACAGATTCCGTCTAACTGACGTTCGGTATTTTGTTCAGTTGAGCTGACTCGAATATAGCCGACTTGATTAGGCATTTTGTACCGTTAGATATAAGACTTATAGATACGAATTGTACCGAAATTAAATATTAAGTCTATAGGTACGGTTTTTTATATGAATTGATGTGGTGCTAAATTGTTCCGTTAGACTATACTCTAAAGTTACATAATCCGTGATTTACAACAGTGTTTTTATCATGCGATACATAAGTGTCACTTGAATGGCTTTTAGTCATAGCCTGAAGATGAATGATTGTCTATTCCGATGAAAATAGAAAAATAAGTGTATTCCTAAGTCAGAGACGTAGTAAAAGAGAAATGGTATGTATCCGAACTAATAAACTGAGCTAATTAAAGTTGTGAAACATTGATTAAATAATAGTCGTGGAACATGAAGAATCAACAAAAAGGCCCAATCGGTGATGATTGGGCTTTTCACATCAGAATAAGACAATGATTTATATGAAATAAAAAATAGAATTTCGTATAAGGTGTATTATGTTAATTTTAGAGATACTTAATTTAATACCGCGAATACTAATCGAAATATTTAAAAGGTAATTGAATGCTAGATTTAATAAAATTTTTCCCTGAGGATGAAATTACTGTTGGTATATTGCTAGATGGTGAATATGAACGATTCAATTTAAATCTAAGAGATTGGGCTAAAAAAGATTATATTGCCCAATGGAAGCATGCTGCGAAATACTCATTAAAAAATAGAGAGGTTTCAGCTTTTATAAAAAATTATGAAAATGCTCAGCGTCATGTAAAGGTAATTGGAATATATACAATTATTCCTGAAGAGGACACTATTCATAAAAATGACTTAATTTCTGAAGATGGTAAAGATTTTTTTATTACGGAATCTTTTGTTTTTATTACTGAAAATGAAAAAACGTTCATTACAAATAAGTCATTTAAGAAAATTAAGAAAGCTTACGGAAGAACTTTCCCTATTTTTTATTTCGATAAAAACAGAATAGATAAATTCTATTTATATCTATCAGATAGGGTAGAAGGAGTTTCAAGTTGGAAAATAACAGAAAAAGATTTAGAAAGCATTTTAAATCTCTAAAAACTATTCGCCATTTAACATAATGGCTGTTATACGAAATAAAAAAACCTAGGCACTAGCCTAGGTCTGAAATTAAAAAAATACATAAAAATTAAGGCTATAGTCTCAATTTTTCAACTTCGCATAACGTGTATTATGTTAATTTTAGTTTTTCTTTACTTTAAAATGAATGTCTAAATACACTAGAGAATGGTTCTATGAATATGAAAACTGAACCTTGGATTGAGGATAATGATCCCTTAAAGCCCTATTATGGAAAATTGAGTAATAAGCAATATACCGATATTTCTAATATATTTACTTTATGGATTAATCATAAGAATTATATTGATCCTTCAATAATTTCTAAAAATAAAAAATTAAATTTATTAGATTTTTCAAATAGATATAAAGAAAAATGTAATCAAGCCTTATATGAGCTGCTATGTGAGAGCCTAAAGCAAACAGATGGATATCTCTATTGGCTACCTATGAACAATGTAAAGAGTGAAAATATCTTTGCCGCATATTCTCCAGCAATGATTGCTAAGACCCCAATAGAGGCCAAGTATTTAGATTATGCTTCTCGCTCTTTTCTGCAAATGCAAAATGGTGGATATGCCATTGTTGAAAGCAACCTAAATTTTATAGCCCTGGTTATTGATGGCTACTATATGCAGGTAGCATTACATTCAAACTTTATGAATGAGAAATTTCAAGAATATCTCGATAGTTGGAACGAGATTGAAAAAAACCTTGATGAAATTACAGTACAGTGCCTTTCACACGCTCATTCTATACAGTAGAAATTAAAGAGGAATGAAGTATGTAAGCACCCTATTTAACATAATAGCTGTTATACAAAATGAAAAAGCCTAGACACTGGTCTAGGTTTTAAAATTTAAAAAATAAATAAAAATCAGCATCATATACTCTTTTTTAAAACTTCGTATAACGTGTATTATGTTAATTTTAGGAAAACTTACAGAATGTATAATTTAAAGATTATGGTTTGGGTGATCCTTATCTTAGTAATCTTATGGGGAATACAATGGATGTTTCATGGCTTTCCAACAGGAAATTAAAGCTATACATTGATGAACTAGACTTTAGGTAAACATAAGTTAAATTTAAGATACAGAGGGTTTAGGGCGTAATTGTTTAACCCACTCATTCGGAACACCACTAAAATGATCTCTTAAACGATCTTCTACATGTTCAGGATCCCATACAGCAGCACGTTCCAAATCTTTTACTTCTTCATATGTTGCTGGAATATCGATACCTTCAGTTCCATCTTCATAATAAATAGAAATTGAATGATCAAACATATCTTGCGTAAAGAAGTAAACCCTCTGTTTTAAATCGTCATTTAATTCTATATTCCCAATAATATGCCATTTCTCGGATTTAAATGCGGAATTCATGACTGGTACTTTAAACAAAATCGAATGTGATGTTATGAAATTAACATTCAACTCTAAATTTTTCGTCTGTAAATTGTAGAACCCTGTCGATGAGGAGTTTAAAACTATGCCATAGCCATAGCTTAGATTCCCCAAATTAATTGCAATCACATCACCTTCTTTAGTTCTCTTACGTTTTGTTCTTTGTTCCATAATTTCTGATCTTCTTACCAAAAACTCAAATACATTCCTGCAAATAATAAGGTTCTGTCACATTAAGAAACTAGCTTAATTTACTATTGAGCTTTATGGAAGTTAATAGGAATAAACTATTTAACACAATGGCTGTTATATAAAATATAAAAACCTAGGCACTAGCCTAGGTCTTAAATTTAAAAAATACATAAAAAATAAGGCTATAGAATCATTTTTTTCAACTTCGTATAACATGTATTATGTTGATTTTAGCAAAGCTAAAAAGTGTCTCACTTATTTAAATTTTGGAAAATGTAGGCGGTTTATGTCATTTGACTTCGTAAAAATCTTTAAAGAAATTGATCTTCATAAAAATGATCTAGATATTGATAATTTCATGACAACGATCATTAAT
>NZ_MVKX01000012.1 GCF_002018365.1 Acinetobacter amyesii | reverse complement strand
CCAGCCGTGATTTCTGTTTCATCGATAACACGGTTCAAGCCAATATTTTGGCGGCGACCGCATCAGATGAAGCAAAAAACCAAGTGTATAACGTGGCTGTGGGTGACCGTACTACGTTGAATGAGTTATATCGTGCCATTCAGGTGGCACTTGCGACAAATGATGTGAACTTTGAGCGTGATCCTGTGTACCGTGAGTTCCGTGCAGGTGATGTACGTCATTCACAAGCCAGCATTGCTAAAATTGAGCAACATTTGGGTTATGCGCCCGAGTTTAAAATTGCTGAAGGCATTCAATTGGCGATGCGTTGGTACGTCAATAACTTAAAATGATATTGAACCGATGATTGCGAAAATCTTCGCAAAATATCAGTCCATTGGGCTGATTACACTCAGTTTACTGGCAGGTGCGATAATGACATTTATCGCACTTCCTGCTTTAACACGTCTATATTCTGTTGCTGACTTTGGTGCTTACGGAATTGCATTGGCGATCGTCAGTGTTTTATCGACCGTTGCCAATTTACGTCTCGATCAAGCTTTGTTGGTCGCAGAGGAACATGATAAAAAAAGCCTGATTTTTGAAGGGGCTATATTCTCAACAGTAATCGCTGTGATGAGTGGCATCGTCATCAGCGTGATTTTAAATGTTGAAATGGCATGTGCTGTGGCAACCGGCGTGCTTGCCAATACCTTGCTTCAGAGTGTTTATAACTATCAATTTGCTGTGCATAAGGAATATTTTTGTGCGGGCTTAAATATTTTTAGAAGTGCGATCGTCGTTGCGGTGCAATTGAGTTTGCCACTGTTCATGCAGATCAGTCTGGTCAATAGCTACAATGTCAGTTCGATCCTGATGATCGTGGCGATGTTACTCTACATATTGAAGTATCAGCTCTATCAAGTCAGTTGGCAGGCGTTTAAACATTATAAAGATTTTATCTATGCCAATACCCCGCATGCCTTGCTGAACAGTTTTTCACATAATTTACCGTATTATGTGGTGTCGCATTTTGTGGGTGTGCAGGCAATGGGTTTTTATGCCATTGTCGAGCGGACTTTACGTGTCCCAATCAATTTGATTTCACAGACTTTACGTCAATTTTTTATCCGTAAGTTTAAAAGCACGGATTCAAACAAAAATGCCTTGAAGGCAAGTGTGCTTTTAAGCTTGGTGTCGCTGCCTCTTTTTGCAATTTTCTTTATCTTGCCTGAATCGGTATATCTTTGGATTTTCGGTTCTGAATGGGTTGGCATCTCAACTTATTTCCAAATTTTGGCGTTGGGCTATTGGGCGGTTTTTTGTAATCCGCCAAGTTCGGCTTATTTAATTGCCAAGCGCAATAGCCAAGTGTTATTTAAACTGCAAATCGTAGAACTCATGATTAAGTTCGCTTTATTTGCAGGCTTATATGTTTTATGTGCCGATAAAATTTATATGCTCTTGGCGGTGCCTGTGGCACTAATCATTTATAACTTTGCCATTTTATATGTAGTGTGGAGAAACAAAAGCTGATGTTTTTTAAACTGTTAAAACTGATGAATTGGTTCACTGCACAATGCCGTCAGCAATTTTATAACCTGGCTTTTAGCACGAAATTTCGTTACTTTGGTAAAGCCTGTACGGTTGATATTAGCGGACAAGTGAAAATTGGTCAGAATGTTTATATTGGCGATCATGTCAGTTTAATTGTCGAGCAAGGTGCAAGCTTAGAAATCGCAGATAACAGTTTTATTGGTGAAAGTTGTTATATCAAATGCTTTGGTGGCAAGGTGTCGATTGGTAAAGACGTCAGCATTAACTCGAAGTCATTTATTAATGGCTGTGGCGGTGTCAGCATTGGCGACAACACCCGTATTGGCACGCAAAGCATCATCATTGCCAGTAATCATAAATTTGGTGAGCCTGATCTGTTGGTGAAAGATGCGATTACCAAACAAGGGGTCAGTTTAGGCGAAAATATTTGGCTTGGTGCGCGGGTGACGGTACTTGATGGCGTGAAAATTCCAAGTGATTCGGTGATTGGCGCGTGCAGTCTGGTTTCGAAACCTTTGGACGAATCAGGTGTCTATGTCGGTAGTCCTGCTAGAAAAATCAAATCGCTCTGATCTTATTTTTTCATCCTGCATCGTGACTGCGGTTTCCATATCGTAAAGTGGATTTTCAGCGTAAAATAGCTGACTTATTTTCCTCCTTTTAAGTTGCCTCGCCTCATTCAGGTATTGTGTATGTCATTTATGATTTCTGCTTTTCGACAGCTGTTTGATTTGGCTTATTTTATTGCAAAAGGCAGTGTGGCTTATGCACGTAAAAAAGGTGTAAAAGTCGGTGAAAATTGCCGAATTTATATTAAAAGCTGGGGCTCAGAACCATTTTTGGTCAGTATTGGTGATCATGTGACCGTGACCTCAGGGGTGAAATTTATTACCCATGATGGCAGTACTTGTTTAATCAAAGATGAGCAAGGTAAACGCTACCAACGCTTTGCACCAATTCAAGTGGGATCGCATGTGTTTATTGGGGTCAATACAATCGTTATGCCCGGTGTGAGCATTGGCTCCAACGTGGTGATTGGCGCAGGCTCGGTGGTGACCAAAGACATTCCTGATCATAGTGTGGCGATTGGCGTACCTGCTAAAGTGGTATCCAGTTTTGCAGACTATCAAGCCAAAATTCAAAGCACCTGTGCCAGTGACAGTGAGCTTGCTGGCATTACGGATTATCGTGAGCGGGTTGAACGCGCCATTGCGATTCAAGCCTCAAAAACACCACATTAATATTCTCCCATTTTAAAATTTAGGTCTGATTATGTTGAATAAAGTCATGTTCTTTTTGCCAAGCTTGGGCGGTGGCGGTGCAGAACGTACAGTCATTCAACTTGCCAATAGCTTTGCAGAACAAGGTCTCAATATTCATTTGGGTGTGTGTGATGTCACAGGTGATAAAGCCAAACTCTTGCCTGAAGTCAGCCCGAAAATTCAATTGGTCAATTTTAATTGCGGTCGTGTGATGAATAGCCTCACAGCATTGAAAAACCAAATGCAAAAAGAACAATATGATTGTGTAGTGGCCACTCAAACCCATACCAATATTATTGCAGGTATTGCCAAAAAACTGGCAGGCGTTAAAACTGCATTAATTTTCCGTGAAGTGTCGACGCCATCTAAGAATTTGAAATTGCAGGGCATTGCCAAATTTGTGCTGAAAACTTTGGTGAATTGGACTTATCCTATGGCACAGCAAGTAGTCTGTGTCTCCAAAGGGGTTGAAGCAGATTTTCGTGAATACTATGCCTATAAAAATAATAATCTGAGCACCATTTATAACCCCGTATTGGATGATGCCTATTTTGAAAAGCTCAAAGCGCCCGTTACGCATCGCTTTTTTAATAATGACAATAAAGTGATTTTGGCAGTAGGGCGTCTGACTGAAGCGAAAAACTTTGGTTTTCTGATCCGCTCCTTTAAAGCTTTGCATGATCAGCATCATGAAACCCGATTATTGATTTTAGGTGAGGGCGAACTGCGTGCAGAGTTTGAGGCTTTAGTTGCTGAATTGGGTTTAAAAGACGTGGTGGATTTGCCGGGCTTTGATGCCAATCCATACGCTTATTTTAAATATGCATCGCTATTTGTTTTAAGCTCGAATTGGGAAGGCTTGCCGGGTGTACTTATTCAAGCCTTAGCCTCTAAAGTGAAAGTAGTGAGTACCAACTGTCCAAGTGGACCAATGGAAATTCTAGAAAACTCTAAGTTTGGTTTATTGGTTGAATGCAACGATCAGGTAGGGTTAACCCAAGCGATGCAGCAAGCGATATTTGCAGATTATGTGCAATATCAAGATGCTGATTTTGAATCACATATTCAGCAGTTTCATAAGCAAACCGTACTCAAGCAGTATTTGCGAATGATGGAGTCGGCGGTATGAGCAAACCTTTGATGGTACATGTGATCACCAACTTTGCAGGCGTGGGTGGTGCCGAAATGATGTTGGCACGCTTAATTCAGCAAACTGAACATGACTATCAGCACGTGATCATTGCACTGATGAAAACTTCAGAGGTCTATAAAAGCACGCTCGATCGTTGTCAGTCACATTATGCTTTAGGTTGGAATGGCATCAATACCCTGAGTACCATTCAAAAATTACGTAAATTGCTAAAGCAGTTACAACCAAAAACCGTGCAATGTTGGATGTACCATGCCAATGCCTTAACCAGTTTGAGTGTCATTGGCTTAGCAAAAAAACCAAAGGTGGTATGGGGCATTCATCACTCACTTGCTTCTCCAAAAGATGAATCGATCAGTACTAAGATTGCTTTAGGTTTAAGTAAAATTTTATCAAAACAGCCAAGTCACATTATTTATTGTGCGCATTCTTCATTAGAACAGCACCAAGCATTTGGTTTTCAAAACCCGAATAGTGAGGTGATTGCCAATGGGGTATTTCTTGATAAATTTCAGCCGAACCCAGAATTGCATCAACCAACCGTGATTGGCTTTGCCGGACGTTACCATCCTGCAAAAGGCTATCCGTATTTATTTGAAACTATGGGCTTACTTAAAGATAAAAACATCATCTTTAAAATTGCAGGTAGCGGAGCGAGTTTGGAGAATCCTGAGATCAAAGCTTTATTTGATCAGTATCAATTAGATGCCGAAAAAGTCCATTTATTGGATCAAATTTCAGATATGCCTGCGTTTTATCAATCTATTGATGTATTCCTCATGACTTCAATTACCGAAGGTTTTCCGAATGTGTTGGTCGAAGCCATGGCATCAGGTTTGCCTTGTATCAGCACCGATGTTGGTGATGCGCAATATATTGTGCAAGAGCTTGGCGAAATTGTACCGCCGCGCAATTCGGCTGTATTGGTGCAAGCAATTTTAAATTATGTGCAGCAAAGCAATGATCAAAGATTGCAGTTGAAACAAGCCGTGCGTGAGCGCGTAGAAGCACATTTCAGTATTGAGAAAGTGAGTCAGCAATATATGCAAGTTTGGGAGCAAAGCCGTTGAAATTTCTGATGATCAGCAGTTTTTTGCCTTCTGTTTTAAATTTCCGCGGGAAACTGTTGGAAGCTATTCATGCACAAGGCTACGAAATTCATATTATGGCGCCTGAATTCGCATCATTCCCTGAAGAACAGCAAAAACTGCAAGCCCTTGGCTATCATCTGCATGAAATTCCCATGCAGCGCACAGGCACCAATCCGCTGTCGGATTTAAAACTGTTAAAACATCTCTATCAGAAGATCCGTCAAATTCAGCCTGACTACGTACTGTCCTATACGATTAAGCCTGTGATTTATGGCACGCTCGCGTCATGGCTGGTGAAAGTACCGCATCGTTTTGCTTTAATTACTGGTCTGGGTTATGCCTTTCAAAATGTAGAAGCGGGTAAGCGCAGTCTATTTCAAAAACTGGTGCATGGCTTATATGCGCAAGCGCTCAAACGTAGCGACAAAGTTTTTTTCCAAAACCCAGACGATTTAAAGCTGTTCCAAGACATGCACTTACTGGATGCTAGTAAGCCGACGGTGGTGGTGAATGGTTCAGGGGTGAATGTGCAAGACTTTGATGTCTTGCCCTTACCGCAAAATGATGTGGGGACAGTTAAAGCCTCATTTTTACTTATTGCACGGCTTTTGGGTGATAAAGGTGTGCGCGAATATGCTGAATCGGCGCGCATCATCAAAGCACAATATCCTGAATCGGAATTTCATTTAGTCGGTTGGATTGATGATAATCCATCAGCTATTTCTAAAGCCGAACTCGATGAATGGATTGCCGATGATCGCCTCAAATATTGGGGCAAACTCAGTGACGTACGTCCTGCAATTGCGGAAAGCTCGGTCTACGTGTTGCCCTCCTACCGTGAAGGCACGCCACGTACGGTATTAGAGGCGATGGCTATGGGACGGGCGATTATTACCACCGATGCACCAGGTTGTCGTGAAACGGTATCGCACGGTGTGAATGGTTATTTGGTCGGAGTGAAGTCTGTAGATGATTTGGTGCAATGCATGCAATACTTTATTGAAGATCCAAAACTGATTGAGTATATGGGACAGCGTTCGCGGGAAATTGCGCTGAATAAATATGATGTGCATCAAGTGAATAAGCATATGCTGGCTGAAATGGGTATCCATTAAAGGCGATTCACCCAATTTAAGAGGCGATCCAGATGACTTTAAAATATATAAAAAGTGATTTATACCGTTATACGGGCAATCTTGGTTTTAAATCATTTTTGAAAACTTATTTATTCAATCGCGGTTTTAATTTTTCATTTTGGCTGCGTTTGGCCAGTGCAAAATCATTTTGGGCAAAGTTGGCTTATCCAATTTATTATTATAAAAAAAAGCAGTACGGCATAGATATTCATACCACAACTCAAATTGGATATGGTCTGTTTATTGGTCATGGCGGGCCGCTGGTTGTTAACCCTACGACTGTGCTTGGCAATAATGTAAATTTATCGCAATTTACAACGATTGGTGCCAATGGCGGCCGTCAAGCAGCAGAAATTGGTGACAATGTTTATATTGGGCCGAATGTTTGCATCATTGAGCATGTCAAAATTGGCAATAATGCCACTATCGGTGCGGGCAGCGTTGTGACGAAAGACATTCCTGAAAATGCAACTGCGGTAGGAAACTACGCGAAAGTTATCAGCATGAATAACCCGGGTCATGCAGTCAATCGTCGTTGGACCGATCTCTAAACGACTATATTTTCGGGATCTTTTGGAATGGGCACTACTTGAGTCCCTTTGACGATTGAAATATTTTACAAATCTGATGGTCTCGAACAGGGTATAATCATTGCTAGAAATGGATACCATTCCCCCATCTTCATCTAATCTTAAGAGTGAACCATGTTAAAGCGTTTATTGGATATTGTTATTGCATCATCTGCGCTGGTGCTGCTGTCTCCTATTTATGCTTTGGTGGCTTATAAGGTGAAAAAGAATTTAGGTTCTCCTGTTTTATTCCGTCAGCTACGTCCGGGTCTGTATGGCAAGCCTTTTGAAATGGTGAAGTTCCGCACCATGAAAGATGCACTAGATCTCGATGGCAATCCATTGCCAGACAGTGAGCGTCTGACCGCATTTGGTAAAATGCTTCGTGCCACCAGTTTGGATGAAATGCCTGAACTGTGGAATGTGATTAAAGGCGATATGAGTATTGTCGGACCAAGACCATTATTGATGGAATATTTACCGCTCTATAATCGTGAGCAGGCCAAGCGTCATCATGTGCGTCCGGGCATCACAGGACATGCTCAAGTGAATGGTCGTAATGCCATTTCATGGGAAAAAAAGTTTGAGCTTGATACTTGGTATGTGGAAAATCAGTCTTTATGGCTGGATTTTAAAATCATGCTAAAAACCGTGAAAAAAGTGATTGCCAAAGATGATATTAGTGCCGAAGGTGAAGCCACCACGACCAAATTTACCGGAACACCGGAACAAAAAAAATGACAACACTCTATGCGATTTATGGGGTTTCAGGTTGTGGGCGTAGCCTGATGCCTGTCGCGCGTCAGCAATTGGCACGTCAAGGTGATGCTTCTGAAATTATCTTTATCGATGATGCTTTAACAGCAATGGCTTGGGTCAATGGTCATCGTGCCATGAATTACCAAGCGTTTCTCAATGAATTTGCATCGACAAAATACGTGCAAATTGCGATTGCCAATAGTCGTGTGCGTGAAAAAATTGCTCAGCGTTTAGAAGCGGATGGCATTCAGCTTTGGTCGATCACTGCGGATAATGTGGTTTTAATGGATCAGATTGAACTCGCTGAAGGTTCGGCTTTAAGTCCTTTTGTCACCATTGGCTCCAATGTCAAAATCGGCAAGTGCTTCCATGCCAATTTATACAGTTATGTTGAGCATGATTGTGTGATTGGGGATTTCGTTACTTTCGCGCCAGGCGTAAAATGCAACGGCAATATTCATATACACGCGCATGCCTATATTGGCGCGGGTGCGATGATTAAGCAGGGCATACCTGATCAGCCTTTAGTGATTGGTGCAGGTGCGATTGTGGGTATGGGTGCTGTCGTGACCAAAAGTGTACCCGTAGGCGTCACCGTGGTGGGTAATCCCGCCCGAATTCTGACTTCAAAATAGATTTTTAAACTCGATTTTTAGACTGGGAAAATTCCATGTTAAACAGTGCATTTGAGCCTTGGCCAAGCTTTACCCAAGCAGAAGCCGATGCGGTGTCAAAAGTCCTATTATCCAATAAAGTGAATTATTGGACAGGTCAGGAATGCCGTGAATTCGAAAAGGAATTTGCACAGTTTGCAGGAACTCAGCATGCAGTTGCTGTTGCCAATGGGACTGTGGCACTCGATTTAGCACTCAAAGCTTTGGGTGTGGGTGCAGGTGATGACGTGATTGTCACCTCACGGACCTTCTTAGCGTCAGCAAGTTCAATTGTCACCGCAGGTGCCAATCCGATTTTTGCCGATGTGGAACTGGATTCACAAAATATTTCACGCCGTACAATTGAAGCAGTCGTCACTCCCAATACCAAAGCCATTATTTGTGTGCATTTGGCAGGGTGGATGTGTGATATGGATCCGATCATGCAATTGGCTGAGGAAAAAGGCATCTTCGTGATTGAAGACTGTGCCCAAGCGCATGGTGCAATGTACAAAGGTAAATCGGCAGGTTCAATTGGTCATATTGGCGCTTGGTCATTCTGCCAAGACAAGATTATGACCACAGGCGGTGAAGGCGGTATGGTCACCACCAATGATGAAGGTCTTTGGAAAATAATGTGGTCGTATAAAGATCACGGCAAAAACTTTGATAGCGTTTATAACAAGCAACATCCACCGGGCTTCCGTTGGTTGCATGACTCATTTGGTACCAACTGGCGCATGATGGAAATGCAAGCCGTGATTGGCCGTCTGCAACTCAAACAAATGCCTGAATGGACGGCAAAACGTAATACTAATATGGCTCGTATCCAAGCTATATTTGAAAGCAGCCCTTATTTTACCGTAGCGAAACCGTCAAACGATTATGTACATGCCGCTTATAAATGCTATGTGCAAGTCAATGTCGATGCTTTGCCAGAAGGCTGGTCACGTGACCGCATCATGGCGGAAATTTCATCTCAAGCTGTTCCATGCTTTAGCGGTTCATGCTCAGAAGTGTATTTAGAAAAAGCCTTTGATGGCACAGCATGGCGTCCAAAAGAATCATTGCCAAATGCAAAACAACTTGGTGAAAGCAGTTTGATGTTCTTGGCACATCCAACATTGTCGGATGCCAGCCTGCAAAAAACAGTGGATGTCATTACGCAAGTCATCGCAAAAATCTAAACCTGAAAAGCGCGTATAATAATACGCGCAAATATTTCCTTGACCTGATTCGAGCACGTTGTGAAAGACATTATCCGATCTATAGCATCACTACCGCGTCGCCAAAAGCAAATTGTTTTGGTGCTGATGGATATCTGTGTTTTACCGTTGATGATGTGGCTGGCGTATGCCATTCGTTTGGCGCGTCCGAATGTACAGGTCATGCAAGGCTTAGACGCTTGGTATATCTATGTCGGTATTTTTGGCATTGCTATTTTTGCTTTGCTTGGGATTTACCGCGCAATTGTCCGTTCTTTTAATGAAGACTATTTACTGCGGATATTAATCGGGACATTTATACAAATTGTAGTGCTGTACAGCATTAAAAAATTGAATGTCGCATTTATTCCCATGAGTATTCCACTCATGTATGGCTTTATGCTGTTTTCATACATGTGGTGGAGCCGTGCAGTCATTCGTTATGCAACCTTAAAAACCTTTGCCAAAAAACAAAGCCGTAAGCGCGTGGCAATTTATGGTGCAGGCTTAGCAGGTCAGCAAATTGCAGCAGCGCTAAACCGTTCAGATGATTATTTACCTGTTTGTTTTATAGATGATAAAAAATCATTACGTAGTCAATCTTTAAGCGGTTTAAAGATTTATTCACCCCAAAAAGCACAAACCAAATTGGGTAAATTTGGTATTGAAGAAGTCTTACTTGCCATGCCTTCAGTCGGACGTGCACGGAAAAAAGAGATTATTGAATCTTTTGATTCGGCAGATGTTAAAATTATGGAGTTGCCTGGGGTCACCCAGTTGGTCGATGGGCAAGTCCAAGTCTCTGATATTCGTGAAGTGGATATTATTGATTTACTAGGACGTGATCCTGTACCGCCTAAAGCTGAACTGTTAGAAAAAAATATTAAAAATAAAGTGGTCATGGTGACAGGGGCGGGTGGTTCGATCGGCTCTGAGTTATGCCGTCAGATCGTGAAGCATCAGCCGAAATTGCTGGTGCTGTTTGAAATGTCTGAATTTGCTTTGTATTCAATTGACCGTGAATTGCAGGCATCTGATATACAAATTATTCCAGTCTTAGGTTCTGTCACCAATCAGCCAAAGTTAGAACGTATATTGCAACAGTATGCGGTACAAACGGTTTATCACGCGGCGGCTTATAAACATGTGCCGCTTGTGGAGGCAAACCCATTTGAAGGTATTTATAATACGTCCATTGGTACGCAGCGCAGTGTAGATGCTGCGGTGAATCAAAATATTGAAACCTTTGTATTAATTTCAACTGATAAAGCAGTGCGTCCTACCAATGTGATGGGTGCGTCTAAACGCATGGCAGAGCTGTATTGTCAGGGCTTGGCATCGACGAATCCAAAGACCCAAATCAGTATTGTCCGTTTTGGGAATGTATTAGGATCTTCGGGATCTGTTGTTCCTTTGTTTAAAAAGCAGATTGCTCAAGGCGGGCCTGTTACAGTAACGCACCCAGAAGTCACGCGTTATTTTATGACGATTCCTGAAGCAGCTCAGCTGGTGATTCAAGCAGGTGCGATGGGGACAGGTGGTGATGTATTTCTGCTTGATATGGGCGAGCCAGTTAAAATAATAGACTTAGCTAAACAAATGATTCGTTTAAGTGGTTTTCGAGCAATCGATGAAAATGGTATAGGTGATATTGAGATACAATTTACAGGTCTACGTCCGGGTGAAAAGTTATATGAAGAGTTGTTAATTGATGCTGAAAATGTTGAAAAAACGGATCATGAACGGATATTAAAGTCTTATGAAAAGTATTTATCTTTTGATGAGGTGTTAAAGGTATTTGAAGATTTGAAAGACAATCAAATGCTATTATGTAAGTTGAAATTAATTTTAAATAAATATGTAGATGGTTATAAGCTTTAAATGTAATTTTATATTAATTTAGTTGCATTATTGTTTTAATATAAAATTTATCTATATAAAACAAAGCTGGGGATTATGAACGAAATCTGTTATATTGTGCCCGTTTTTTTTATTTACTGAAGTAATAATACATAATATAAGGCTTGATGGAATGTTACAACGCTCTGAATTAAAAATTGCCATAATCGGATTAGGGTATGTCGGTTTGCCGCTAGCTGTTGAGTTTGGAAAAAAAGTTCCCGTGGTGGGCTTTGATATTCATCAGAAGCGTATTGATGACTTACGTGGCGGTTGTGATCATACCCTGGAAGTTTCTCCTGAAGAATTAGCACAATCAGCTCAATTAAGTTACAGCGCAAATTTAGAAGATTTAAAAGACTGTAATTTCTTTATTGTTACAGTGCCAACCCCGATTGATGAATATAAGCAGCCAGATTTAACCCCTTTGGTGAAAGCTTCAGAAAGCATTGCTAAAGTACTGAAAAAAGGTGATGTGGTTGTCTATGAATCAACGGTTTATCCTGGTGCGACTGAAGAAGTCTGTATTCCTGTTTTAGAGAAAAATTCAGGCTTAATATTCAATCAGGATTTTTATGCAGGCTATAGCCCTGAGCGTATTAACCCGGGTGATAAACTGCACCGTGTCACCAATATTTTAAAAATCACCTCAGGTTCAACGCCTGAAGTCGCTGATTATGTTGATGCAGTTTATAACCTGATTATTGAAGCAGGCACGCATAAAGCTTCAAGTATTAAAGTTGCAGAAGCAGCCAAGGTGATTGAAAACACCCAGCGCGATGTGAATATTGCCTTAATTAATGAATTGGCGCTGATTTTTAATAAAATGGGCATTGATACTGAAGCGGTATTACAAGCGGCAGGTACTAAGTGGAATTTCCTGCCGTTCCGCCCGGGTTTGGTTGGCGGTCACTGTATCGGTGTTGACCCGTACTACTTGACCCATAAAGCGCAAGCGATTGGCTACAACCCAGAAATTATTTTAGCGGGCCGCCGTTTAAATGATGGTATGGGGGCTTATGTAGTAACGCAGTTGGTGAAAGCCATGCTGAAAAAACGCATTCAAGTAGAAGATGCTAAGGTCCTCATTTTAGGTTTAAGTTTTAAAGAAAATTGCCCAGATATCCGCAATACACGCATTATTGATATTGTGAATGAGCTGAAAGAATACAATGCTAATGTAGATGTTTATGACCCTTGGGTAGATACATCTGAGGCTGAGCATGAATATGATATTAGTCCAATTTCATGCTTAGAAAATGGCAAATATGATGCAGTAATTTTAGCGGTTGCGCATCACCAGTTTACAGACATGGGTGTAGATGCTATCCGTGCTTTGGGTAAAGCTGATCATGTGCTGTATGACTTGAAATACGTGTTATCTCAAGCCGAATCTGATCTTCGTTTATAAGTGAGCCATACCAAATGAACCAATATCAACAGGTATGTGAGAACCTTAAAACAGCGCCTAAAACATGGCTGGTAACTGGAGTTGCTGGATTTATTGGCTCTAATTTACTCGAGACCTTGTTAAAACTGGATCAAACCGTGGTGGGTTTAGATAACTTTGCCACAGGTCATCAGCATAATTTGGATGAAGTACAAAGTTTAGTGACAGCTGAGCAATGGGCGAAATTCAGTTTTATTGAAGGTGATATTCGCCAATTTGCCGACTGCCAAAAAGCCTGTGCAGGTGTGGATTATGTCTTGCATGAAGCTGCTTTAGGCTCTGTACCGCGTTCGATTGCCGATCCGATCACGACCAATGAAACCAATATCAGTGGTTTCTTAAATATGCTTACTGCGGCACGTGATGCAGATGTTACTAGCTTCACATATGCAGCCAGCAGTTCAACCTATGGTGATCATTCTGCATTGCCAAAAGTCGAAGAAAATATTGGTAATCCGCTTTCACCGTATGCAGTGACGAAGTATGTCAATGAGTTGTATGCCGATGTTTTTGCACGTAGCTACGGTTTTAAAGCGATTGGTTTACGTTATTTCAACGTGTTTGGTCAACGCCAAGATCCAAACGGTGCTTATGCTGCGGTGATTCCGAAATGGACGGCATCAATGATCGCTGGTGAAGATGTCTTCATCAACGGTGACGGTGAAACCAGCCGTGATTTCTGTTTCATCGATAACACGGTTCAAGCCAATATTTTGGCGGCGACCGCATCAGATGAAGCAAAAAACCAAGTGTATAACGTGGCTGTGGGTGACCGTACTACGTTGAATGAGTTATATCGTGCCATTCAGGTGGCACTTGCGACAAATGATGTGAACTTTGAGCGTGATCCAGTCTATCGTGAATTCCGTGCAGGCGATGTACGCCATTCACAAGCCAGCATTGCTAAAATTGAGCAACATTTGGGTTATGCACCGCAGTTTAAAATTGCCGAAGGCATTCAATTGGCCATGCGTTGGTATGTGAATAATAAGTAATTTATAGGTTGTAATATTAAATGAATACTTCCCTGCAGAAGAGCATGTTGGTCAATACTATATGGTCATTCGTAGGGAGGTTTGGCTATCTAATAATAAATTTATTTGCAAATATTATTTTGGCAAGAATATTAGGTCCAGAGGTTTTTGGACAAATGGCAATAATCCTTTTTTTTATTACTATAGCATCAGTTTTGACTGAATCAGGATTATCGGGAGCGTTAGTAAGAGCTGAAAATGTAATTGAAAGTGATTATTTCACTGTTTTTGTTTTTAATTTATTTGTTTCTTTGATTTTGTATATAATAATAATATCATGTTCCTCATTAATTTCAAATTTTTATAATATTTCAAATTTAAGAGATTTAATTGTTGTTTCATGTTTAGTGATAATAATAAATGCATTTAAAATTACACAATCAACTAAATTGATTAGAGAAATGAAATTCAAAAAGAAATATATCTATGAGATTGTTTCTATAGGTATTGCTTCTTTAGTTGGAGTTTTTTTAGCATTAAATGGTTGGGGTATTTGGTCATTAGTTTTAATGCAAATAGTAAATTCATTAATATTAACTGTGATGTTGTGGGTCACTTTAGGACGGTTGAAGGTTTATAATTTTGATTTTAAATATTTTAAAAGTATTTATAAGTTTGGTGTAAATACAACGCTAGCATCATTAATTAACACTATTTTTGATAATATTTATCAGTTGATATTAGCTAAATATTTCTCTATTTCACAAACTGGATTATATTACCAAGGGCGGAAACTTCAAGAAATACCCGTTGGAATATTGCAGTCAACAGTTTTAAATGTTGTATATTCAGGTTTATCAAAAATAAAAAATGATCTTATAGGATTTAATGAATTATATACAGCTGTAGTAAAGCTATTTACAATAATACTTTCTTTGATGTGTGTTTTAATATATTTATATGCAGATATTATTATTTTAAATTTATATGGAGATGCTTGGATTGAATCAATTATATATTTACGATTATTGATTATAGCTGGGTTTTTTTATTTGCAAGAAATGCTTAATAGATTAATATTTAAGATATTTGATAGGACTGAAAAGATTTTACAATTAGAGATAATAAAAAAAATTATACAGTCTATAACTATTGTATATGGTGTATGGCATATGAGTATACTTTACTTGCTATACGGATTTATCTTAACAAGTGTTTTAAGTTTTTTTATAAATTATTATTATGCGAGAAAAATACAAGGTTACTTCTCGTATGATGATTTAAAATGTATATTTTTAAATATTGTATTAAGTGTTTTGTTGGTATTGGTTTTTAATAGTGTTAAAATTTATTTTGATTTGAATCAATTTATTTTAATTTTCATAATCCCAGTTGTTTTATTATTTTATTTTCTTGGCTTGATATTTTTAAAAGTTTTAGAAATAAGAGATATAGTGAAGCTAAAAAAAATGTTGTTTAGGTGATTAAATATGATATTGAAAATTCTGAACTTAATAAGACGAAAATTTTGGTCAACAGAAAAATATGCAAGATACTTAGGAGTAAAAATTGGTAAAAGTTGTGATATTCAAAATGTAAATTTTGGTTCTGAACCTTATTTGATAGAAATTGGTGATGATGTTCAGATTACAGATGGAACAAAAATTTTCACTCATGGTGGTGCTAAAGTTTTACGAAAAAAGCATCCAAACATGGACTTTTTTGGAAAAGTTAAAATAGGTGATAATGTATATATAGGGAATAATTGTCTGATCATGCCTGGAGTTACAATTGGTTCAAATGTAATAGTTGCAGCAGGCTCTGTAGTAACTAAATCCATACCTGATAATGTTGTTGTTGGGGGGAATTCTGCGAAAATATTAAGTAGTCTAAATGATTTTGAGGTAAAGATACTTAAATATAATGTTGGAACAAAGGGAATGAGTAAATCTCAAAAAAAATTATATTTATTATCTTTGACTGATAGTGAATTTATTAAGAAGTAATATTGAATATGAAAAATGTTGTTCTCGCATTATTATTGATTATAGTTTTTACTATTCTCATGACTATGTATTTAAATTTAAATTTAAATTCATTAATAATGAGTAATCAATATTTGGGTTTTGTTTTATTCTTAAGTTTTATTTCTTGGGTTGTTTTTTTAAATAGAAAAAAGCGAACTAATGGCGTAGAGCAATATGTAAGTATAACCTCACTCTTTATTTTTAGTTTTTTTGTGGTTCATTTTCAGTTTTATGTTGATTATTATCTTGGTTTTAAAGCTGATTTGTCATTAAGAAATTACTTTGATGCAGGTCTTATGTCAAAAGCTATAACATTATCAAGTATTGCACTGGTTTGTTTTTTTATAGGAAATGTTTTACAGCTATCTTTTAATAAACAAAGTTTAAGATTAACAAGTGGTAGAGAGTATAAATTTTCATTTTTAATTCTTAAATTTTTCACTTTTGTTTTTTTTATTATTTTCTTTGTATCTACACCAGCAGACTACTTTAATGGTGGTTATGGCGAGATGATGAATAATGACGGTATTGGTTATTTGCAAGCAAAGTCGAATCATCTGTTTCAGATGTTTTTATGGGCTTATATGATTTGTGTTATCATAGATAGTGGAAGAAATAATGAAAAATATAATATTATAAATTATATAAAGTTATATGATATAAAAATTATAATTTTAGCACTATTATATTTTGTCTTGTCGATATTGTCTGGGGATCGAGGGCCAATAATTAATATTACAATATTGGCTTTTGTTGGATATCTAATTTTATCTAGGAAAAAGCTTGCTTTCAGTAAAATTATTATATTTATTTTGGTTGGTGGGATTTTTATTCAATTTTTAGGTTATTTTAGAGAGACTGATGGTCATTTATCATTTTATGATCGATTTAATGAAGGTATTGCCCTAAAAGAAAATATAGATAATAGAGGTGAAAAAACGATTATTCCAATAACTGAAGAGTTGGCAAGATCGTTAAGGTCATACCATGCCGCTATAATGGATCAGGAAACTAATCCGCCATTATATGGGATGGGAAACTTAGATGACATAATTGCTGTAATACCAGGTTTTGGTTTAATTTTAAATAAGATTTTTTCTATTAAGTTTGAAAATACATCTAAATATATAACAATCATAATGGGTACAGATCATGGTATGGGTACTACAGCACTAGCTGATGTATATCTTAATTATAGAGAGTTTGGTGTTATATTTTTATTTATATTGTTTGGATGGATTTTTTCAAAATTAGATTATTTAGCTTACTCGAATTTTAATAATCTTAGATTAGCCACTCAAGTCTCTTTTTTTGTGTTTATAGTATCTGCTTTTTATTTAGGAAGATCCTCATTTGTTTTGGTTTTAAGTGATATAGTTTTGGTATATTTAATTATAAGGTTATCAATATTTTGTAGAAAAAAGGGTTTTAGTTAAATGCATTGTTGGTGTCTTTCATGAGTTTTAATCATAAAAAATTGGTAACCTTCTTTTCTCCAGATATGCAAGGTGGCGGTGCGGAGCGTGTTATTTCCACTTTGATTACTAGTTTTTCGAAAAAAGGTTATAATATTGATTTGTTGTTGTTAAAAAAGGAAGGGCCTTATCTTAAAGATATTCCTTCAAATGTAAATATTATTGAGTTTAGGACTAAGAAGTTGATCTATTCTATTCCTAAATTAATTAAATACTTATTTTTGAATAAACCAGATATAATATTTACATCACACATTCATTTTAGTACGGTTGTGTCATTCTTTAGTAAAATCTCATCTCCACAGACAAGCGTTATAATACGCCAACCGACTATGCTTTATCCTAGTCAAAAAAAAATGAATTTTTTAGATTTATTGAGATTAAAAATCTTTAGGTACTCTTTAAGTTTTGTTGATAAGATTGTACTTAGTAGTAATTTTATGAGGGATGAATTTTTAAAATTTGCATTCAGTACTTCACATAAAATTTATGTAGTTCACAATCCAGTTAATATCGATAATGTTAAGATTAATTGTAAAGAAAAAATTACTGATTTATTTTTTGTTGATAATCTTCCTAAAATTATTTCGGTTGGAAGGATGACTGAGGTAAAAGATTTTTCTACTTTAATTAAAGCATTTTCTATTGTTAGAAATAAGGTTCCTTGTAAATTAATAATTTTAGGTGACGGTAGTCTGAAACCTAATTTGATTAAATTAACAAAAAAATTATGTATCGAAGATTATGTATTGATGCCTGGATTTGTTAATAACCCTCATAAATATATTGTAGCTTCGGATATATTTGTATCATGTTCCTTATGGGAAGGTTTTCCTAATGTTTTAGTAGAGGCAATGGCCTGTGATGTGAAGATTGTAGCTACAAATTGTGAAGGTGGAACTAGCGAAATTTTAGAAAGTGGTAAGTGGGGGAGTTTAGTACCAATTTCTAATGAATTTGAGTTAGCTAATTCTATAATTAAATCGTTGCAAGAGTCTAAAAGCAATGAAGCCTCTGTACGAGTTAAAGACTTTTCTGTTCAAAAAATTTCTGATGAATATGAAAAAATTTTTTTTAATTAATTGATTTTAAAGGTATTTAGATGAGCAGAAATATGATACTTGTTATAGGCTATTTTGGTAAGATGAATAATCAAATAGATGGACAAACTATTCGTACTAACAGTATCTATAATTTGATAAAGGAAAGAAGTGATTCAGAGGTTATTTTTTTTGATACTCAATCATTTAAAAATAATAAACTTAGTATTTTAAAAATGATTTTTTTAATATGTAAATCAAAAGTTATTTTTGATATTGCAGCACATGGTAATTTAAAATATTTATTTCCTTTAATTTTTATATTATGCTTTTTTTTAAAAAAAAAATTAAATTATGTTGCTGTAGGTGGATGGTTATTTGATTTTATTGAAAATATGCCAATTCACAAAAAATTATTGATGAAAACACAGAATGTTTTTGTTCAGACGGAAAATCTTTGCATAAAATTAAAAGAAAACAATTTTACCAATGTCAGGTTGCTTAATAATTTTAGACTTACTAATTTTCAGAGAAAAATAGTAAGAAATAATAGAATTAATAAAATTGTATTTATGGCTAGAATACATGAAATGAAAGGTGTTGATGTTATTTTTCAATTAGGCCATAAACTAATTGAAATGGGTTATACAAATATTGTTATAGACCTATATGGCCCTATTCATCATGAATATGAAAAATCATTTTTAAAAAATCTAAAGAATTCATCAATTAATTATGGTGGTATTGTCGATCCTCTAAATGTATACGATGTATTGGAGAACTATGACCTCATGGTTTTTCCAACAAAATATTTTACTGAAGGTTTTCCTGGCTCAATCTTGGATGCTTATATTTCGGGTATACCAGTAATAGCATCTGATTGGATGAATGCTCATGAATTTATAGTTGATAAATGTACAGGATATATTGTTGAATTTAATAATCCAGCTGCATTTATTGAAAAAGTTATTTGGTTAATTGAAAATCCTGATAATTTACTTTTATTAGATGCTAATATTATTCAAAAAAGTAAGCAATATAGTAGTGACTCGGCATGGTCTACATTAATAGAGAATAAGGCACTTTAATGGTTAATAAAATGAATAATACTCCTAAGACTGTATGGTTAGTTAATCAATATGCAAGTACTTTAGATTATGGATTTGGCGGTAGATTTTATTATTTTGCAAAAGAGCTTTCTTTATTAGGCTATGACGTACATGTTTTTGCATCAGGAAATCATCATCTTTTAAAGAAAAAGCCAATTTTAAATAACTTGTTAACTACGGAGCTAGTTGAAGGTTTTAATTTCCATTGGATTAAGTGCCTAGATTATCCTAATGCACATAGTAAAATAAGGATTCTTAGTGAATTTGATTTTTCAAAAAAGATTTCTAATTTAAATTTGAGTTTAAAAAATCCTGATTGTATAATTTATTCCACACCATCTTTAATTGGTTATAGAGGAGCGTTGAAACTATCTAGAAGATTTGAAGCAAAATTAATTTTAGATATTAGAGATTTGTGGCCGTTAACCCTAATTGAAATGGGGGTGTCAAAGTATCATCCATTTATAATGTATTTATCTTGGCTAGAAAAAAAAGCATATAATACTTGCGATTATATTATTTCTAATTGGCCTTATGCTAATAAGTATATAAATAAATTTAATAATAAGATTAAATTTAAGTGGATTCCTAATGGTTTTTCATTAGAAGAATTTAATGATTTTGAAAAATTAGATCAGACTTTAATTAATGAGATTCCTAAAAATAAATTTATTGTTGGATACTGTGGCACAGTAGGTTTCGTTAATGCTTTAGAAACATTAATTCAGTCTGCAGAGATTTTGAGGAATAATGTTGATATTTATTTTTTAATTGTTGGTTCTGGAAAAGAAAAGAAAATAATTCAACAATATGCAAAAGATAGGAATTGTCATAATGTTATTTTTATAGATGCAGTTAATAAAAAACAAGTTCCACATATATTATCTTTTTTTGATTGTTGCTATGTAGGGTTTATGGATATTCCTTTGTATAATTATGGTAGCTCTTTGACTAAGCTGCCAGAATACCTAGCGAGTAAAAGACCTATAGTATATGCTAGCAACTCACCATTTCAACCAGTATTAGAATCAAACTCAGGTGTTAGTACTAAAGCTGAAAATCCGCAAGAAATATCGGAAGCAATTCTAAAGCTATATAATATTTCTAAAGAAGAACGAAATACTTTAGGTGAGAATGCATATAATTTTGCGAAAGAAAATTATGAGTATCAAATGCTTGGTTCTAAATTGGCAGATATTATTGAAAGTTTAACTTAACTTTCATTGAATATTGGAGTTATTTATATGAAAAGGTTAGTTGATATATTAATTGCGGCATTTGCATTAATAATTTTAAGCCCTGTATTTGTTTTGGTTGCCTACAAAGTTCGCAAAAACTTAGGTTCACCAATTTTCTTTTACCAAGACAGACCTGGTAAAAATGCAAAAATATTTAAGATGATTAAATTCCGTTCTATGCTAGACGCGATTGATAAAAATGGTAATCCGTTGCCTGATGATCAGCGTATTACTTCTTTTGGGCATAAGTTACGATCAACAAGTTTAGATGAAATGCCACAACTTATTAATGTTTTGAAAGGTGATATGAGTATTGTTGGGCCTAGACCACAGATGAAAGATTTTTTAGAACACTATACTCCCGATCAAATGCGCCGCCATGATGTCAAGCCTGGTATGACTGGTCTAGCTCAAGTGAGTGGCCGTAATAATTTGACTTGGGAAGAGAAATTTGCATTAGATGTGGAATATGTAAATAGAAGATCAATTTTTTTAGATTTTCAAATTATGTTTAAAACGGTTAAAGTTATGTTAAACAAAGAGGGAATTAATGCGCCTGATCAAGAAGTTGGTGCGGAAAGGTTTGTAGGAAGTGTCAATAAAAAAGCTAAGTAGTCTGTACAATGATATATTTGAATATTTTTTTGGTGATTCGATAGTTGCTCAATGTCTTAGATTGCGGTAGGTCAAAACGTTCGACTTCAATACAAGTTTATAGCTGATATACCATAAATTTGGTTTTATCATATTTATATAATTTATTCCGTACTATTCTAGATGTGCTAAAAAATCTGCGAATTCTAGAAAATCAATGCTTCAAAATATTTGGTTGGTATAGTTGATTAAATGAACGAGGCGATAGTTAGCAAAATTCACTAGAGTATTTTGAATATATTTTCTTTACTTATTTAATTAAGACTATGTAACGAGTAAGCACTTTGATTTTGTGTTTTCGGGCTTATTTTCGGTGCGGTTTTTCGGATAATCAGAATAGTGGTGGGTTACTCAATAGGGATTAGAATAAATCTGACGTGATAGTTTGAAGTAAAATCTACAATCTCAATGGATATACTTGAAAAGCGCGTCTAAAAAAGGGAGCATAAGCTCCCTTTTTTAGACTTTAAATTTTATTCCACCGTCACAGACTTCGCCAAGTTACGTGGCTGATCGACATCTGTTCCACGTAGCACTGCAACATGATAAGAGAGCAGTTGTACTGGAATGCTATACACAATCGGTGCCAAGATTTCATTCACACTTGGCACATAAACCACGTGTTGACGATCTTTCGCTTTGATCCCGCTGTTTTCATCGGCAAAGACAAACAACTCACCACCACGCGCTTGAACTTCTTCCATATTTGATTTGAGTTTATCCAACATGTCATCTTGTGGAGCAAGAATCACCACAGGCATATCATTATCAACCAGTGCCAATGGACCATGTTTTAATTCACCAGCCGCATAACCTTCTGCGTGGATATATGAAATCTCTTTAAGTTTCAAAGCACCTTCAAGGGCGATAGGGAACTCAGTTCCACGACCCAAGAATAGACAGTGATTTTTTTCAACAAATAATTCTGATAGACGTAGAATCTCAGCATTATTTTGTAAAGTATCTAAAATCACTTTTGGTGTATGCCAAAGCGCTGCAATAATTTCAGAAACACGGTCAGCTGAAATGCTTTGCTTAATTTGGCCTATTTTCAATACCAATAGCATTAATGCCGCAAGCTGTGTGGTAAATGCTTTGGTCGAAGCAACACCAATTTCAGGGCCTGCGAGCGTCAACAAACTGTAGTTGGTTTCACGTACCATCGACGAGGTTGCCACGTTGCAAATGGTCATGGTGGTGATATTCAAGCTCTTCGCTGCTGCACGCTTTTGCGTATCACGCAGTGCAGCTAAAGTATCGGCTGTTTCACCTGATTGAGAAATACAAACATACAGTGTGTTATTCACAATCACAGGCGAGCGATAACGGAATTCACTGGCAATTTCGACTTGGCAAGGTACATCAATCAGTTGTTCAAACCAATATTTAGCAATCATGCCGGCATGGTAGCTGGTACCACATGCGATGATTTGTACTTGTTGAATTTGGCTGAAATCTTGAGCTGCATTGACAAGGAAATCATCACGAAGCGCATTACCATTTAAGGCTTGTGAAATCGTTTGTTTAATCGCTTCAGGCTGCTCATAAATTTCTTTGAGCATATAGTGCTTATATTCACCTTTTGAAGCATTGCTTACAGTCGCATCAAGCTCTTTGATTGGTCGATTCACTAATTTACCATCGACGAATACTTCAATGGTATTACGTGTCAAACGTGCAATATCACCTTCTTCAAGGTAGATAAAACGGTTGGTAATCGGTAAAAGTGCCAATTGATCCGAGCTAATAAAGTTCTCGCCAATACCGACACCAATCACGAGTGGTGAGCCTTCACGTACCGTGATTAATTCATCAGGATGGTCGGTATGTACTATACCCAGTGCATAAGCACCTTTGAGTTGAGGCACGACACTTTTAACCGCTTCCAAAAGACTCGGAGTGCTTTTTAAAGCGTCATTGACTAAATGCGCAACAACTTCTGTATCAGTTTGTGAGGTAAAAACATAACCAAGCGCTTCTAGATCATCTTTAAGCTCTTGATAGTTTTCAATAATACCGTTATGAACTACAGCAACATTACCTGAAATATGCGGATGGGCATTATTTTCAGTCGGTTTACCATGGGTTGCCCAGCGCGTATGTGCAATACCGACTGAACCTGCGATATCTGCTTCTTCAACGGCTTGTTCAAGATTTGCAACTTTACCTACGCGACGTTCACGTAGAACGTGGCCTTTATTAATCAGCGCTAAACCCGCAGAGTCATAGCCACGATATTCAAGACGCTTTAAGCCTTCAATTAAAATATTGGTAATACTACGTTCTGCGACGCCACCGACAATACCGCACATAATTTAATCCTCTTATTTCTTCAATTTTTGGGGACGTTGATAGTTTTCTTTGGCAAATTGCTTCGAACGTTCTACCGCAAGGCTATTGTCTGCCACGTCACGTGTAATGGTTGAGCCAGCACCCACTGTTGCACCATGACCAATGGTGACAGGAGCGACTAATGAGCTATTTGAGCCGATAAAGGCTGAGTCACCAATAATGGTTTTAAATTTGTTTGCGCCATCATAGTTGCAGGTAATGGTGCCTGCGCCAATGTTTGAACCAGCACCGACTTCTGCATCACCTAAATAGGTAAAGTGGTTGGCTTTTGAGCCTAACCCGACAGTGGTATTTTTAACTTCAACAAAGTTACCAATATGTACTTCTGCAGCTAATTTTGCGCCTGGGCGTAAACGTGCAAATGGACCGATTTGAGCGTCTTCACCAACAATGGCACTGTCAAAAACACTATACGGTTGAACTTTAGTACCTGCCTCAATCTTGGTGTTTTTAATGATACAGCCTGCACCAATTTCAACGTTATCACCAAGTTCAACATCACCTTCAATAATCACGTTAATATCGATACGGACATCTTGACCAACAGTCAGTGTGCCACGTAAGTCGAAACGTGCAGGATCAATCAGGTGAACGCCTTGTTGCATTAGTTGTTTAGCTTGGAATGCTTGAAATTCACGTTCAAGGGCAGCCAATTGTACGCGGTCATTGACACCTTCCACTTCGAACGCACGTTCTGGTTCAACAGATGCCACTTCGAGATCGTCTGCAATCGCCATGGCAACGATATCGGTCAGGTAATATTCACCTTGCGCATTATTATTGCTTAATTTTGGCAACCATTCGTGCAATTTAGCATTACTTACGGCATAAATACCGGTATTAAATTCTTTGATTTTACGTTGTTCTTCAGAGGCATCTTTGTGTTCAACAATGGCTTGAATTTTGCCATTTTCACGTACAATTCGACCATAACCTGTCGCATCATTAACTGTTAAAGTTACTAAGCCAATGCCGGTTTGAGCAGATGCATCTAATAGTTTTTGTAATGTTGCTTCAGTGATGCAAGGCACATCACCCGAGAGAATCAAAGAAATCCCGGTTTTTGCTAAGACAGGCAGAGTCACTTTGACTGCATGGCCTGTACCCAATTGTTCTGCTTGTTCAACCCATTTGACATTTTCATGTGCAAACGCGTTTTGAACCAATTCACCGCCATGCCCATAAATGGTAATTATTTCTTCTGCATTTAGTTTTTTCGCAGTGTTGATGACATGGCCAAGTAGTGGGTGTCCTGCGAGTGGTTGTAATACTTTGGGTAAACGAGAACGCATACGTGTCCCTTTACCTGCAGCAAGAATAATAACGCTAGTAGACATGTTTAATCCTAGGTGTTTCTATTACATAGACAAAATATAAAAATAAATACAGATGCAAAGCGCGGCCCAAAGACCTGCAATAATGTCGTCAAACATGATGCCAAAGCCACCACCGACCTGACGGTCAATGACGCGAATAGGCCACGGTTTCCAGACATCAAATAAACGGAATAAAGCAAAACCAATCAATGCCCAAGTCCAGCTCATTTGCCCAAGATATAAAATCGGGAGGAAGGTAATGGACTGACCGGCAAATTCATCCCATACGATGCGGCCATCGTCATGAACACCCATGACTTTGGCGGTTTGACCACAAATATAGATACCAATAATCGACATGATGATCATGACTATAATGGAGTTGAGAAAGCCGATTGCAAGCCAACCGGGAATAAACAACAAAGCAAAAGCAGAGCCAAAGGTACCCGGTGCTTTGGGTGCAAGACCCGAGCCAAATCCCACGCCACAAAAGGCGATGACCCGGTTAAACCAAGACATGGATTTAAAGTTAATGGCTGGCTTATGCAAAATGCTGGTATCCCTTAAATTTTATGACTTGGTCAACACCGTGGTTGTTATAACGGATTCCCAAATTAGGGGTGATTTGACCGATTTTACTAATGTTTACATCTAATTTTAGTTGCAGAAGTTTTTTATAATTCTGCGGACTTATTGTAAAGCATAACTCATAGTCATCTCCACCCGCGAGTGCGTATTGCCACTGCATTTCTTGTTGTAATTGTTTTACATCGGGATCGATAGGAAGTTGATCTAATTCAATTTCTGCACCGACGTGTGAAGCAGCGAGGATATGTCCTAAATCTTGTGCGAGCCCATCAGAGACATCAATCATACTGTTGGCTAAGCCTTTGAGCTGTTGGCCCAATAAGCAACGTGGTGTGGGATAATCTAAACGGCGTTGTAAGCGATGACCTAAATGGTTTAAGCCAAATGCAGCATCACCGACTTGTCCGCTGACGCAGATATAATCACCGATTTGGGCACCTGAACGTGGGACAGCTTGTCCTGATTTTACCCAGCCAAGGGCTGTGACTGAAATCGTCAGATGAGGACTTTGTGTGGTATCACCACCAATTAAACTCACACCAAATTGATCGCAACAATCATATAAACCCTGACTAAAGCCTTTGAGCCAGTCATGATCAATTTGGGGTAGGCTCAATGCCAATAAAATACTGTGCGGTTTGGCGCCCATTGCAGCAATATCAGAGAGATTGACGGCAACAGATTTCCAGCCGATGGCATGTGGGTTTGTGTCGAGGGGAAAGTGACGCCCAGCAACCAGTGTATCGGCACAGATGACCAATTGTTGCTGTGGAGGAGGGGTGAGCAAGGCTGAGTCATCACCGACCCCTAAATCGACAGAATTGATATTCTGACGATTAAAATAGGTATCAATGATCGAGAACTCAGCCATACAACGTACTACTTAAAAAATTAATTAGCTTGTTGTTTTTCTGCTGCACGCAATGTAGTCGCTAAACGATCCAATACACCATTGATGTATTTGTGGCTGTCTGCACCGCCAAAATGTTTAGCTAACTCGATCGCTTCATCTAACACGACGCGATATGGAATCTCAAGATGTTCTTTGAGTTCATATGCACCAAGACGAAGTGTTGCAAGTTCAACACCATCTAAAGCGTCTACTTCACGATCGAGCACAGGGATTAAAAGCGCATCCAATGCTTCATGATTGGCAACAACCTCGGTCAATAACTCGTGGTAATAGCCGAGGTCGACCTTGTGCATGGCATTATCCACACGTGTACGTGCTTCAATCTCATGGACAGGATTGCGGCTCATTTGCCATTCATAAATTCCTTGTACAGCAAAGCGACGTGCTTTACGTTTTGCTGCATAAGTTGCTTGAAGTGTTTGCGACATAGCGTTAAATAGCCTTTAACAAGTTAACCATTTCAATAGCAGTCAAGGCAGCTTCACTACCTTTATTGCCTGCTTTTGTACCTGAGCGTTCAATCGCTTGTTCAATACTATCCGTAGTCAATACACCATTAATTACTGGTAAGCCAGTGTCTAGACCAACAACGCCTAAACCTTTGGCACATTCGCCAGCAACAAAATCGAAGTGAGGCGTGCTACCACGAATCACTGCGCCAAGCGCGATGATGGCATCGAAACGATCTGAAGCTGCAAGTTTCTTCGCAACCACAGGAAGTTCCCAAGCACCCGGTGCATGAACAACAGTGATATTATCCTCTGATACGCCATGACGTTTCAATGTATCAACGGCACCTTCTAGCAAATGTTCAACAACAAAGCTATTAAAACGACCAACTAAAATCGCATAACGGTCTTCGTTCGCGAGATGTAACATACCTTCAATACGGCGAACTGCCATAGCAACCTCGATTATTTCTCTGATGTTTGATTTGCGGTGATGTATTCCACCACTTCTAAGTTAAAACCTGATAGTGCATTAAAGCGTAGTGGCGAGCTGAGAAGCTTCATTTTTTCCACGCCTAAATCACGTAAAATTTGTGCCCCGACACCAATGGTTTGATACTGCTGAGACAGTGCTGCATTGGATTTAACATTTTTCGGTGCAGTTAAATTTTCTAAAGCAGGACCTAAGTCCTGTAAATGACGCTGACCGATCCACACTAAAACACCACGATCGCTGGATGCGATTTCTTTGAGTGCTTTATCGAGATTCCACGCCGGAGCGCCATCTTGTTTATTGAGTTTTAATAAGTCACGAACTGGGCTGAAACCATGTACACGGACTGTGGTTACGCCTTGTTTCGGTTCGCCTTTAACCAGTGCCAAATGAATGTCTGGGTTACCAATTTCACGGTAACGGAACAATTCAAAAGTACCATATTCAGTATCTAAAGTTTGTTGATCAATGCGCTCAACGGTTTGCTCATTGGTCATGCGGTAGTGAATTAAGTCCGCAATCGTCCCCATTTTTAAGCCATGCTTTTCAGCAAAAACTTCAAGATCAGGGCGACGTGCCATGGTGCCGTCTTCATTGATGATTTCACAAATCACCGAAGCTGGTTCAAGACCTGCTAAACGCGATAAATCACAACCGGCTTCAGTATGACCTGCACGGTGAAGGACACCACCAGGCTGCGCCATCAGCGGGAAAATATGGCCTGGCTGTACAATATCCGCCGGTTTAGCATGTGCTGCCACCGCCGTTTGAATGGTGTGCGCACGTTCAGCAGGTGAGATGCCTGTTGAAATGCCATTTGCTGCTTCAATCGACAAGGTAAAGTTGGTACCGTGCTGTGCACCATTGGCATCTACCATGAGTGGTAGATTTAACTGTTGGCAACGCTCTTTGCTGAGCGTTAAGCACACAAGACCACGCGCATGCGTAATCATGAAGTTGATATCTTCAGGGCGTACGTGGGTCGCAGCGATAACAAGGTCGCCTTCATTTTCACGATCTTCATCATCCATCAGGATGACCATTTTTCCTGCACGAATATCAGCTACGAGCTCTTCAACAGTATTGAGCGGCATCAATCTTCACCTTTTTGTTTGTCTCGAATGACATTTACTTGCATTGATTGTTGCATAGTCTAACGTTTTTTTGCGTTCTTTGCCTATGCTTATCATTTTCCTTTAATGGCTCATTGTTATACACAGTCGTCAGAACCTTGAAAAGAGGACTTTATTTGAATTGTGCCATTTATGCCCAATCTTTAAGCGATTGAAAAGCATAAAAATTGGCAACCTTATACGGATATTGAATAATTAAGCCAAAGGAAGCTGACAATTTGTCGGAAGCGTTTAATCGCTTAACTACATGAAGGATCACATAAAATAATCGTTACTTATGCAGCTGAGTGTGCAGCTAAATAATCTTGAATGATCATTTTATTGGCCTGCAAAATGCTTTTTTGTAATTCGGGATCATGCATTGCCCGTGCAATTAAAACCGCACCGACCAATTGAGACATCATGGCCCAAGCTTTTTCTTCACTCGCCAAATGTGTACTAAATAAAGCATGACCGCGCAGTAATTCCTTTTCATAGGCCTGTTTAATCGTGTCATCTGCACGAGCTACTTCGGTCGCAAGTGTCGGCAAAACACAGCCTTGTTCAGGATGTTCAAGGTGGGAAGGGGTTAAGTAACGGTCTAATTCAAAATTAATCCAGTCGGCTGCATTGTGATGCGGGTTGCTTTGCCACAAGTTAAAGCTTTGCTGCAATTCATATTCAACCAATGCTTTGAGTAAATCCTGTTTTGACGAAAAATGTGAATAGAATGCGCCACTGGTCACACCTGCAGCTTGCATTAAGCCGTCAACACCTGTTGCTGCAAAGCCATTTTTTTTCGCAATTTGCCCCGTAATGTTGAGCAATTCTTGTCGTTTTTGTTGTTTGTATTCGGGTTTATAGCGCATGTGCATGACCCTAAAAATTATGATTGACGATAAATTAATCATAACATAGTATTCGTTATAGTAACGATCGTTATTCAATAAAATTGATCGCACGTGGAATATAAAAACTATCCAGCACGAGGAGATCGTCATGGGAAATAATCATTTATCTAAGCCTGCCAAAGGTGTGGCATTGATCATTGGTGCAGGAGATGCCACCGGCGGTGAAATTGCCAAGCGCTTTGCTCGTGGTGGTTATACCGCATGTATGACGCGGCGTAATGTGGACAAATTACAGCCCTTAATAGCTGAAATTCAAGCGCAGGGAGGGACTGCTTTTGGCTTTGGTTCGGATGCTCGAAAAGAAGAGCAAGTGATTGAACTCATCGAGCACATTGAATCAAACATTGGCCCGATTGAGGTGATGGTTTTTAATATCGGTGCCAATGTGCCATGTAGTATTTTGGAAGAAACAGCACGTAAATATTTCAAAATTTGGGAAATGGCATGTTTCTCGGCATTTTTAACGGGTCGGGAAGTGGCAAAACGCATGGTGAGCCGTGAATCTGGCACGATTATTTTTACTGGCGCAACAGCAGGTGTGCGCGGTGCGGCTGGCTTTGCCGCTTTTGCTGGCGCAAAACATGCGCTTCGTGCCTTGGCACAAAGCATGGCGCGTGAACTAGGGCCAAGAAATATTCATGTGGCGCATGTGGTGGTTGATGGGGCGATTGATACCGACTTTATTAAAGATACTTTTCCCGATTTGTACGCAAAAAAAGCGCAAGATGGTATTTTAAATCCAGTACATATTGCGGAAAATTATTGGCATCTCTCACAGCAACCACGAGATGCATGGACGCATGAATTAGATCTGCGACCGTGGATGGAACGTTGGTAAGCACTGATTTAAAAATATTAGGAAAATAAGCAAAAAAAAGGACGAAAAAAATGAAAGTCATTGAATTTTATTTTGATGTCGGCAGCCCATATAGTTATATCGGTTTTCATCGCATTCAACAGATTGCACAGCAGTATCAAGCCGAGCTGATCTGGAAGCCGATGCTACTTGGTGGCGTGTTTAAAGCCACAGGCAATAGTAGCCCGATGGCGGTTCCTGCTAAGGCACGTTATTCCATGATTGATCTTCAACGTTGGGCAAAGCTATGGCAGATACCCGTACAGATGAATCCTTATTTTCCAATCAATACCTTGCAATTGATGCGCTTACTCACAGCCGTTCAGCTGTTTCAGCCTGAAAACTTCGTGCAAGTGGCGACGGGTGTTTTTGATGCCATGTTTGGGCAACCCCGCAATTTAAATGATCTCACCATCTTCATGCAACTCATGCAAGAACTGGGGCTAGGTGCAGAACAAGTGAAACAGTGGTTGGATGATGAAAAAGTCAAATCTGAGCTGAAAGTGGTGACCGAAGAAGCCATTGAACGGGGTGTTTTTGGCGCACCGAGTTGGTTTGTGAATGATGAGCTATATTGGGGTGTGGATCATCTACATTTCGTAGAGGATGCGTTACACGCGCAGTAACGCTTGGTGATACATGCCTAGATCAATTAAAAAATTGAAATAAAAAAGCGAACCTCGGTTCGCTTTTTTATGCTCTGGATTAAATCAAGATTTAGAAGAAGCCCATTGGTTTGGTGTCATAGCTCACCAATAGGTTTTTGGTTTGTTGGTAATGATCCAACATCATTTTGTGGTTTTCACGGCCGATCCCTGATTTTTTGTAGCCACCAAATGCTGCGTGTGCAGGGTAGATATGATAACAGTTGGTCCATACACGACCTGCCTGAATGGCACGACCCGCACGATATGAAGTATGTGCTGAACGCGACCAAACCCCAGCACCTAGACCATAAATCGTGTCATTGGCAATTTTAATGGCATCATCAAAATCTTTAAACGTTGCAACAGAAAGTACTGGTCCAAAGATTTCCTCTTGGAAAATCTTCATGTCATTGGTACCTTTAAAAATCGTTGGCTCAATATAGAAACCTGTACCGACTTCATTTCGTGGGTCACCACCAGTAATCAGCTGAGCACCTTCATTTTTACCTGTCGCAATACAGCCCAAGATTTTATCTTGCTGCTCTTGCGATGCTTGTGCGCCGATCATGGTATCAGTGTCTAAAGGATGACCGGTCTTAATACGTTTGACACGTTCGACAGCCATTTCCAAGAATCGATCAGCAATGCTTTCCTGTACCAAAGCACGTGAAGGGCAGGTACAGATTTCACCTTGGTTCAGCGCAAACATGGCAAAACCTTCGAGCGATTTATCAAGGAACTCATCGTCTTTGTCCATGATGTCTTCAAAGAAGATATTTGGCGATTTTCCGCCAAGTTCTAAAGTCACAGGAATGATATTTTCAGTCGCATATTGCATGATCATTTGACCGACAGCGGTTGAACCCGTGAAGGCGATTTTTGAGATGCGTGGGTTGGTCGCCAGTGGACGACCGACTTCAACACCATAACCATTCACAATATTCAGCACGCCCGGTGGGAGTAAGTCTTGAATGAGTTCAGCCAAGACCAAGATGCTGACAGGTGTTTGCTCCGCAGGTTTCAACACGATGCAGTTACCCGCAGCCAATGCTGGAGCTAGTTTCCAAGCCGCCATCAAGATTGGGAAATTCCACGGAATAATTTGCCCGACCACGCCAAGTGGCTCATGGAAATGGTAAGCAATGGTATTTTCATCAATTTCAGAAATGCCGCCTTCTTGCGCACGGATACAACCGGCAAAATAACGGAAATGATCGATACACAGTGGAATATCAGCGGCTAAGGTTTCACGAATCGGTTTACCGTTGTCCCATGTTTCTGCGACCGCAAGGAGCTCTAGGTTTTCTTCAAGTCGATCGGCAATTTTTAATAAAATATTTGAGCGTGTGGTTGGGGAAGAGGCATTCCATTGGGCTTTGGCTTTATGCGCTGCATCCAAAGCCAATTCAATATCTTCAGCAGAAGAACGTGGCACTTTGGTAAAAACTTTACCGTCTACAGGGGAGATATTTTCAAAGTATTCACCTTTCACTGGCGCGACCCATTGGCCACCAATCAGGTTTTCATACTGAGCTTTAAACTGAACTTTTGAACCGGGTTGATTAGGATCGACATAACGCATATGAATTTTCCTTTGCTTGTTTATTATGATCTTGTTGGGCTGCCCATCTGTGGCAATCTACAGCTTTGGTATAAGGTACTTTTGTACATTATTTGATTAGCATAGCCTGTATAAGGTTGGAAAAAGGTTGGAGACAAGAAGGTTTACAATATTTTTTTTCAGTCTTAAAAACAAAAGCCGGGAAACGGATTTTTAGTCATGAATTGTTGTGAGAATAATGAATGATGATACAGAAGGATTTATCTGAAAAACGACAGAATGTCGAACGGTTAAGACAGGGCATGAGTCTGTCAAAGCAGCAAACCTCGCAATTGAATGAGAGCATTGCGAGTTCTTGGCAGCGATCGGCGCAGGCAGAAATTCCGGAAAATCGGAGTGCTGCGCCTTTGGTAAATTTAAGCCCCCAAAGTCAACAACAGTCGGCATTGCATCATGCGTTGCAACATTGTGCCGAAGATTTAAAACACATTGCCGAACAGTCGTCGATGGTACTTGCCGTGGGCGATGTAGGGAGCACGATTATTTGGAGTGCGTCGAGTCGGCAAATGCAAAGTGCTGCGGAAAGCGTGCATTTTATTGCAGGTGGGCAGTGGCGCGAAGAATTGGTCGGAACCAATGCTTTAGCGTTGTCTTTAAAAACGCAACAGTCGAGTTGCGTGTTTTCAAATGAACATTACATGCCATCAGTACATGAATGGGTCTGCTATGCAGCACCGATTATCGATCCACATACGCAGCAAATTTTAGGTGTGGTTGATTTATCCACCGTGTGGAAAAACCACAATAGTTTAGGCCTACTTGCGGCTGAACGCTGCGCTTCGATTATTCAATCGGCTTTGCTCGATTTTCAAAAACAGCATTTGTACATTCGGGCCTTTGCTGTGCCGCAAGTGTTATTTAATGGCAAAGTGATGGTGCTGACCCCACGGCAAATTGAAATTTTGACCATCTTGGCGCTATGTCCGCAAGGCATGACCTTAGATACTTTGCATCAAGCCTTATATGGTGAACGTAAGGTGAGTGTTGGGACTTTAAAAGCGGAAATGTCGCAGCTTCGTGATATTTTGGGCGGTATGTTAGGCTCAAGACCCTATCGTTTATTGGCGCAAGTCGAAGCGGATTTTTTACAAGCCGAGCAAGCTTTAGATGCCGGTTATCTCGATTCGGCATTAAAACTGTGTTCAGGGGTTTTCTTGGCCAAAACCGAAAGTCCTTTTTTAGGGGCATGGCGTGATTGTCTTGAGTCACGATTAAGCCAAGCAATTTTTAATGCCAAAGAAACAGATGTTCTGCTCAAGCATGTCGCGCGCTTTCCTGAAGCTATTGATGCGGTTGAACGTCTGATCGAGCTGATGCCGAGATCGCATCCCGTACATCAGACCTTGTTGAAATTAAAACAGTAAGTCGCAACATCATACAGGCTGTTAAAGACCTTTATTGGCCAGCCATTGAAAGAGCTGGTTATAGACTTGTTCTCGCGCAGTTTTTTCCGAAAGCACTAAATCATGCAAGCCATTGTGAATGCTTTGAATGGTGACATCGCCCTGAATTTTCTTGGCATATTTTTGGATGTCTTTTACTCCTAGAATCACATCACTGGTCTGCGCTGCTTTACCCCATCGTTTTGGGTTTTGTGTTTGATGCGAGTGCATGACCAAGACTGGTACATCTAGGCTGACACCTCGGTGGATCTCTTTTTGAGCCTCATAGATTGTCCGCACGAAACTTAAATACACCATTGGATAGCGGGTCTTTTTCCAGTCTAAATTGAAGTCCCATTCACCCTTGAGTTCACGGTGTAAGCTGGCGGTGTACCATTTATTCAGTTCACTCGGAAATTTTAAATTGGGAAAGGTTTTTGCCAATTTACTCAGCTGTGGAATACCCAGTGCGCGTTTCACTGGATTCATGTTGAAATCATAAAATGGGCTGTTAACCCAAAGGGCTTGAATTAAAGGATGATTTTGATGATGCGCCGCATACAAGGTGGTAGTTAAGCCTCCGGTTGAATGACCACAGAGCAGTAAGGCATCATGACCTTCATCAGCAATGATCGCTAAGGCTTGATCTATTTCGGCATCATATTCAGACAGTGCATGCACATTATAGTATTTTTGATGCGGGCGGATGGAGCGACCATATTTTCTTAAATCTAAGGCATAAAAGTCGAAACCGTGCTGATTAAAGCGTTCAGCCATTTCGGTTTGGAAAAAATAATCGATAAAGCCATGGATATAGAGCACCGCTTTGGAGGTAGGAGCCGCTGCTTTTTTTCGAACCAGTGTGGCAACCACTGGGCCTTCATAATCATCTGGGAAGGTCAGCGTGGCTTGTTCATAACCTGCGCCCAAAATATCAGGCTGATACTGAATTGGTGAATGGCTCATTATTATACTCATCAATATTATTGGACATTATGCTTTATCCTTGATGAGCCATGAGCTTTTGTCAAATGAATAATCGATGCTGTTTTTGCGGACTAAAAAGAGTGACCTCAGTATGAAAGCAACCAATCTATGGTCGCTTTCCTGAAATAAAAGGTGAAATGGATTCAGTTGAGCCTACATCACCAGACTCAAAGGGTAATGTAGGCACTTGGGTCACTTAAACATGAAGACTTTTTGGGCTTAACTTAAACGGCCGCTTTGAAGTCGACCACAGAAGCATTGGCTTTAAGCGCTGCCTTGAAAATATCAACCACTTGAGCATGATTCGCTTTACGTGGATTGGTTAGCATGCAGGCATCTTTTTGCGCATTTTCAGACATGATGCTGAGGTCTTGTTCTTTCACACCAAGTTCAGAAAGGCTCGATGGAATGCCAATCGAAGCAGAGAGTTCACGGATTGCTGCAATCGCTGCATAAGCCGCTTCAGTCACCGTTAAACCGTCGGTTGGCACACCCATGAGCTGCGCGATACGTGCATAGCGGTCAGGGCAGGCGATCAGGTTAAATTCGCAAACGTGTGGTAACAGCACGGCATTACATACACCATGTGGCAAGTTGTAGAAGCCGCCGAGTTGGTGCGCCATCGCGTGGACATAACCTAAAGATGCATTGTTAAATGCCATCCCAGCTAAGTACTGTGCATAGCTCATCGCATCACGTGCTTCTAGGTTTTCGCCATTGGCGACGGCAGGGCTGAGCCATTCACTGATCATTGCAATGGCCTTTTCAGCACAAGCATCGGTAATAGGATTGGCTGCTGTAGAAACATAAGCTTCGACCGCATGCGTTAATGCATCCATACCGGTTGCTGCAGTGAGCGCCGCAGGTTTTGCAATCATTAGTTTCGGGTCATCAATGGCGATAAGAGGCGTACAACGCCAATCGACAATCGCCATTTTAACGTGGGTGTCAGTATTGGTAATAATACAGAAACGGGTCATTTCTGATGCCGTACCTGCGGTGGTATTAATCGCAATGAGTGGAGTCATTGGGACTGTACTTTTATCGATGCCTTCATAGTCACGAATATGACCACCACCTGCAGTGACTAAGCCAATGCCTTTGGCACAGTCATGAGAAGAACCGCCGCCGAGAGAGACAATAAAGTCACAGCCATTGTCATTGTAGGCATCAACACCGCTATGTACGTTGGTGTCAGTTGGGTTGGGTTCTGCGCCCGGGAAGATGTGACTTTCTACGCCAGCTTCAGTTAAATATGCGGCAATGGTGTCTGCCACACCAAATTTGTATAGACCGGCATCGGTCACGATGAGCGCTTTTTTTGCGCCAAGATTTTGCGCCTTTGCGCCTATTTCTTTAGCGCAGCCGGGGCCAAAAAGTGAAACACAAGGGATGTAAAAACCGTTTGTTTGATCTGCAATATTTTTAAAAGCCATGGTGCGATTCCTTCTACCATTCATTGTCATTTGTTATGGGTGATACTCACCTAAACTGAGTATTGCGAGGGATGTTTTAAATTCACACCTACCAAAGACCTACCAAATTTAGGGCTTTGTATTGAATTTATTTAATTGATTGAAATTTAATCATTAATTATTTTTATTATTTTCTGAGATTCGCTAAAAGTCGTATAAATTTAAGCCAAAATAGGCGTTGCTGTGACTAGATGCATGATCGAGTTATCAGATTATAAAATCTAACTAAAACTACTATCAATTTACTAAATGCCCAAAAGCACTCGAATCAGGATAGGCTATAACAAATAACGAGATAGTCACTTTTGTGCATTTCGCTTTTTGCAGTGCGAAACAAAAGATTAATTAAACGAGTTAAATAATG
The DNA here is from genome assembly GCF_002018365.1 of Acinetobacter amyesii. Classification (GTDB taxonomy): domain Bacteria; phylum Pseudomonadota; class Gammaproteobacteria; order Pseudomonadales; family Moraxellaceae; genus Acinetobacter; species Acinetobacter amyesii. The sequence goes on along the minus strand of NZ_MVKX01000012.1, from coordinate 80,809 downwards.
CCCAGTGAAAATTTGAAAACGAAACGACCTTTATATATTCCTTATGCCGGAAATACACTTTTAGAACTCCCACTTTTAAATAAAGGTTCTGCGTTTAATGAAGATGAACGGAAGAGCTTTAATTTACACGGTTTAATTCCACACGTTACTGAAAGCATTGAAGAGCAAAGTCAGCGTTCTTATCAGCAATATTGTGCATTTAATAGTGATATCAATAAGCATATCTACCTGCGCAATATTCAAGATACCAATGAAACATTGTTCTATCACTTAATTGAAAACCACCTCAGTGAGATGATGCCGATCATCTACACGCCAACAGTGGGTGAAGCATGTCAGCGCTTCTCGGACATTTACCGCCGTCATCGTGGGATTTTTATTTCATATCCTGACCGTGATCATATCGATCAAATTATTCATAACGTGAATAAAAAGAATGTGAAAGTGATCGTGATTACGGACGGTGAACGTATTCTTGGTCTTGGTGACCAAGGCATTGGGGGGATGGGGATTCCGATTGGTAAGTTGTCACTGTACACCGCATGTGGTGGGATCAGTCCAGCTTATACATTGCCGATTACTTTAGATGTCGGAACCAATAATCAACAGCTCTTGAATGACCCGATTTATATGGGGTGGAGTCAGCCTCGTATCAGTGGTGAAGAATATTATCAATTTGTCGATGACGTGATTAAAGCCATACAACAACGTTGGCCTAAAGCGCTGATTCAATTTGAAGACTTTGCACAAAAAAATGCGATGCCTTTACTGGAAAAATATCGCGATAAAATTTGCTGCTTCAATGACGATATTCAAGGGACAGCAGCAGTGTCTGTCGGAAGTTTAATAGCAGCATCACGCGCAGCAGGTAAACAGCTCAAAGATCAAATTGTCACATTCTTAGGGGCAGGTTCAGCAGGCTGTGGGATTGCAGAACAGATCATCAAGCAAATGGTGGCGGAAGGTTTAACCGATGCTCAAGCACGTGCGCGGGTGTTTATGGTCGACCGCTTTGGTTTAATTACTGAAAATCAGCCGAATCTTTTAGATTTCCAACGCAAACTTGCGCAAACACCGGATAACGTCGCACATTGGGCAAATGCAGATTCAGTCATTTCGCTATTGGATGTGGTCACACATGCTAAACCGACTGTATTGATTGGGGTTTCGGGACAACCGGGACTGTTTAGCCAAGAGGTCATTGAAACGATGGCTGCGAATTGTGAACAGCCTATTGTGTTGCCATTATCTAATCCGACATCGCGTGTCGAAGCGGTGCCTGCAGATATTATTGAGTGGACTAAAGGTAAGGCTCTGATAGCGACTGGCAGTCCATTTGCACCAGTGAATTATCACGGCAAGATTCATCATATTTCACAGTGCAATAACTCCTATATTTTCCCGGGGATTGGTCTCGGTGTGATTGCATCTGGGGCGAAACGTGTGACGGAAAATATGTTGATGGCATCTAGTACGGCATTGGCAGACTGTTCACCAAAATTGGCAGATCCAAATGCCGATTTATTGCCAAGTTTGGATTATTTACAGGATATTTCGAAGAAAATCGCATTGAAAGTCGCATTGGCTGCGATTGCTGATGGTGTTGCACCAAATGTCAGCGTTGAAGTGCTAGAACATGCGATTGAAGCGAATTTCTGGAAACCTGAATATCGTGATTATGTCCGTGTGACCTATTAATTTGGTCTAAAGATTCTGTTTAAACAGAATCGATTTTGCATCTGATCGAAAAAATACCCTAATCCAGATTAGGGTATTTTTTTATGTGTAGCGACACGGTTTTTTTCTAAGAAATACGAAAAATAATCGTGAGGGGCGTTTTAAATTTTGCGTTTATCCAATTGGTTGGAAATGTGATCACCACAGGCTTGAACCAGCATCACGATCGCGACCAAGACCACAATCACTGCCAACATGATTTGCATATCAAAGCGTTGATAACCGTAACGGTAAGCAATATCCCCCAAACCACCTGCACCGATCGCCCCTGCTATGGCAGAAGAGTTGATCATGGTCACCAAGGTCACGGTAAAGCCTGCAACAATGCCGGGAAGTGCTTCAGGGAGCAGCACATGCCAAATGATTTGTTTGCGATTACATCCAATGGCTTGAGCGGCTTCAATCAGACCTTGATCGACTTCACGTAAGCTTACTTCAGCTATACGTGCAAAAAAAGGCGTGGCCGCAAGGGTTAAAGGCACGACAGCAGCCCAAACGCCATAACTGGTGCCCACGATAAAGCGCGTGAGCGGAATGAGCGCCACCATTAAAATCAGAAAAGGCACCGAACGGGTAATATTGACCAGCCAGCCTAGCGTGTGGTTTAGGCTTTTGGAAGGATAAATCCCGTGTTCAGCACTACACACCAATACGACCGCTAAAGGCAGGCCGATTAGAAAGGCCACAAAGGCTGAAACGCCGACCATCAGTAAGGTATCAATGGTTCCACTAATCAGTAAATCAATGAGTTGGTCGTGCATAGCCGAGTACCTCAATCTGTGCGATATGGTGTTTAAGTTGTTCAGATAAGGCGTTGATCTCTAAATGGCTGTTGTCCACAGCAACAATCAACGAACCGATTAAATGCCCTTGAATACTATCGATATGACTTTGATACAGATGTACTGGCGCCTGAAATTGATCAAAAATAAACTTTAAGTCCGGTGACTGTTGTAGTGTCGATTCATAGCGTAATTTTAAAATGATTTGATCATTTGGATCTGAAGGCTGTGGTTGAATATCGCTTGGTAAATCAAGCTGTTCAAGGTTGAGTAACTCTTGTGTGATCTGCTGCTGAGGCGTTGAAAATACTTTCCAAACCTTTCCTGCTTCTACAATTTCGCCTTGATCGATCACCACAACTTGATCGCAAATCTCGCGAATGACCTGCATTTCATGGGTAATCAACACAATGGTGATACCGAGCTTTTGATTAATTTCTTTAAGCAAAGACAGCACAACAGAGGTACTTTCAGGATCGAGTGCAGAAGTCGCTTCATCACAGAGTAAAATCTCCGGATGATGAACTAGCGCTCGTGCAATCCCGACACGTTGTTTTTGCCCACCGGAAAGTTGAGAAGGGTAGTGCGCTGCTTTATTCTCGAGTCCCACCAGCTTCAGCACTTCATTCACTCGCTGAGCGATATCAGCTTGACTGAAATTAGCAATTTTAAGGGGCAGCGCGATATTGTCATACACAGTTTTGGCAGACATCAAATTAAAATGCTGAAAAATCATACCTATGCGTTGACGCAGAGCAATCAACTCTACGTGATTTAGGCGAGACAATTCTTGTTGATGGATGTGAATACTACCATTACTGATTTGTTCTAGGCCATTCAGCGTTCGAATCAGCGAAGATTTACCTGCGCCGCTTTTCCCAATAATGCCGAATATTTTGCCTTGTGGAATATTCAGATTGATATCTTTTAAGGCGTGAACTTGCTGTCCTTGCACATCATAAAATTTATTTAAATTTTTGATTTGGATATGGGGGACGGCAAATTCAACCGATGAACCGAAACTCACCATGAGCGACTCCTTATTTCCAACCGGGGAACCACAGTTTTGCACCAAAATCTGCGTCCAATGCTTGTTTAACTTTAGGTGAGTTTTGATAAATATCGACAAATTTACGCAGTTTATCGTCACGATCTACATAGTCATCACGTACGGCAAATAAGATGGCAAAACGCTTGTCAGTGTTGGAGTCAAACAGTAAGGCATTTTCAGGATCGGCAGTTTTTGCTAGACGTAAATAATGTGGATAGCCAAAAGCCAGATCGACATCATCAATTGCACGTGCCGTTTGAGGGCCTTCCACCTCAATAAATTGAAGCTGTTTAGGATTCGCTGCAATGTCATTTAAAGTCGATAAAAAGTTATCTGGCTGTTTCAGTTCAATGAGCTTGGCTTGCTGTAACAGTTGTAAGGCACGGCCCTGATTGACCGGATCATTCGGAATCACCACTTTGGCTTTATGGGGTAAATCAGCAAAGTTTTTATACTTTTTTGAATACAGTCCGACATGGGTAGCAGCACCGACATCAAAGGCTTTGATTTTAAAATCCGTTTCTTTTTTTGCATTGTCTAGAAACGGCTGATGTTGGAAAAAGTTCGCGTCAATATCGCCGTGGTTTAGGGTGATATTCGGGGTATTCCAGTCCGAAAATTCCACCAATTTCACGTTCAGTCCTTGCTGCTTGGCTTCATCTGCGGCGACTTGTAAGGGTTTAGCAAAAGATGGGCTAATCCCAATCACCAATTCACTTTGATGACTTTTCTTTTGTTGATTCCAAATAACTAAGCCAATCACCAAGATGGCCACGATTACACCAATCAGTGTGAATTTAGATTTTGCTGTTTGTGCCATGGCACACCTCTATATTTCGAAATAATTAAATTTTTTGACTAAAATTTTGTTTTTTAAGTGCAGCTTATGCTGTCTCAACGTTTTTAAGTGCTGCCTGAGATCCCGCGTCGAAAGTGGGACATCGATAGCGATGAGCAGGATGTGTCGTGGCTAAATGGTCACCTTGTTGAAACAGTTTTTGCCGCAAACTACCGGTGTCATATGCAGTTTTATAGCGACCACGTTGCTGTAATTCAGGAATGACCAAACGGATAAAATCTTGATGTGACTCAGGTGCAACGGTGCGAGTCAGATTAAATCCATCGATGCCAGTTTCATCCAAATAATCAATCAACTGCTTTGCAACGTTGGTGCCACTCCCGACAAAGAGCGGATAACGCCCACCTAGAACGTGCTGAGCACGCAAATCTTGGCGAGTAATTTTTTGCTCTTTAAATTTTTGATTGACCGATGCGATGCTATTGGTCTGCTGATACGGAATGGCTTCATCTTCTGCAAAATTGGCGAGGTTCATCCCAATCGAACTGGAAAAGTGTGCCAGTCCCGCTTCAGGATTGGCATAGCGAATGTATTCAGCCAATTTCTCTTGGGCGAGCTCATCGGTCTCTGCGGTCACTACCGTAATGCCAACAAAGAGTTTCACGGCTTGTGGGTCACGACCTTGCGCTGCGGTTTGGCTGCGAATTTTTTGTACCTGATTTTTGACTTTTTCAGCGCTGTCCGCACCGATAAACATGCCTTCTGCATGTTGCGTAGCAAAAGCTAAACCACGTGGTGAAGCACCGGCCTGATACAACACAGGGGTGCGCTGAATCGATGGAGAAACTTGAAATACCCCTTGGCTTTGATAGAACTTCCCTTGGTGTTGAATGGCATGTACTTTTTTTGGGTCGCTAAAGATGCGATGAGCTTTATCTTTTTGAACCGCATCATTTTCCCAAGAACCTTCCCAAAACTTATAGCAAAGCTGCAAAAACTCTTCAGCTTGTTCATAGCGTAGATCATGATCTTTCAAGCCTTTTTGCCCAATCAAGCGTTCTGCACTGTCTAGATATCCCGTCACGATATTCCAGCCGATTCGGCCTTGGGTCAGGTGGTCTAGGCTGGCAAATCGACGTGCAAATTGATAAGGCGTTTCATAGCTCAAATTGACTGTTACACCAAAACCTAAGTTTTCAGTGACTACAGCCATTGCAGAAATCAGGGTGCTGGGGTCATGGCTCGGCAGTTGGATTGACTCTTTAAGTGTGAGATCAATATTGCCTTCATAAACATCATAGACCCCGGTGATATCCGCAATAAATAGCCCATCAAACAGCCCTTGCTCCAAGGTTTTGGCAAGATCGGTCCAATAGCTCAGTTCATTAAAGCGGTGCGACTCATCGCGTGGATGGGTCCATAAGCCATGATTGATATGCCCGACACAGTTCATGTCGAAGGCATTCAGTAAAATTTTCTTGGCTGTATGTGATCGGGTATCTGCCATCGTGATTTGGCTCATTACAAGGTCCCTCGACGTGGGGGCAATACGCCATTCAGGAGGTAATTGGCAATGAAGAAATATTTCCATCGCCCTGCATCATGCAAGGTATGAACACGTGCATTACGCCAAAAACGATCTAGACCATCTTCACGCTGACTGCCACGGCTGCCTGCAAGCTCAATCAATTTTGAAGCCGCTTTAAGTGCGGTTTCAGTACTATGCGCACGCACTTTCGCGACATCTAGAGAAGCTTTTGCGATGTTTTCGGCATTCGGCTGTGGGCGAGCAGCATCGATGGCACGAGCGGCTTGTTTCAGCAAGACCTCACTGGCGCGAACATCTGCAGCAATGCGACCGAGTTCGTATTTGGTTAAAGGATCTTCGCTTGCAAGATCAAGACCGGAATCAATCCATGGTCGAGCTTGGTGTACGCGGCGCAAACTTTCTTCAAAGGCTGCACGGGCAATCCCGACTTCAATCGCAGCATGCATAATTTGCGCAAATGGCCCCACCAATGTCGGTTCCGTAAATGCATGATCAAAGGGAATGACATCTGTGGCAGGAACCGCAACTTGATGAAATTTAACAGAGCCGCTACCCGTGGTGCGTTGTCCAAACCCTGTCCAATCATCGATCAACTCTAGACCTGCACTTTCACGTGCAATAAAGGCTAAATATTCACGACCATCAGGGGCTTTGACTAATGTGGGAATGCGATGCGCAAATAAACTGCCGGTGCAATAAAACTTTTCACCATTCACTACAAAACCATCGTCATGAGGGCGAATCGACGTTTGTTTTTGCGCAGCGGTTTTGGTTTTAAACTCGGCTAAGGCATTGCCAAAACGTGCGCCAGCAAGCACTTCGGCATAAAGCTTTTGCTTTTGTTCAGCTGTACCGGTGTTTCGTAATACTTCTAGTGCATAAAAATGGTTTTGTGGAATTTGTCCAATTGAACCATCAACACCACTCATAAGCGCAATCACTTGCGCCACGGTATCACTTGAAACTTCGGCACCGCCAAAAGCTTTGGGAACCGTGATTGCCCAGAGTCCAGATTGGCTATAGGCCTCGATTTCATCAAAAGGGAGTATGCGTTCGGCATCACGTTGCACGGTATTTTTTCTAAATTGTTCGGCCAATTGTTTTGCAATTTCAATCGCTTCTGCATCGGACTGAATAATATGCGCAGGTGTTGTTGATGCGGCCTGTAGCGAATTAATATTTGGAAATGAGGTCATCAGAATTCTCCTTAAATCCACGCATGGCGTGCAGGTAATTTATGATTTAAGTAATAGTCGCCTAAGGTATGCAGCTTCCAGCGCACAGGATCATGTAAGGTGTGTACTCTGGCATTGCGCCAGTGTTGATCAAGGTTATGGGCACTCAAACTTGCACGGCTGCCGCCTAATTCAAGGAGTTTTTCAGAGATCTGTAAGGCTGCATCATTGGCATAGATTTTGGCTTCTGCGACACGAATCGAAGCCAGAGCAGCTTGTTGTTCACTCACCTGAACAAGCTGATCTAATTCATCGAGGTAATCTGCGGCTTCATCTAAAAGTAAAATCGCAGCATCCAATAAAACTGCAGATTTCCCCACTTCTTGTAGGGTGTAGGGCTCAAAACTGGCTTTCTCAACTTGTGCATCCACAATCGGACGGGCTTTTTGTACCGCAGAAAGGGTGTCTGCAAAGGCAGCTTCCGCAATCCCGACATCGATTGCAACTTGCATCAATTGCGAAAAGGCACCTCGATACGTTGGCCCTGCAGAAAGCTTACGTTCATCAAAAATTAATAGGGGGTCTACTGCCACATGGTTTAGTTTGACGGTGCCACTTGACGTTGTGCGTTGACCAAAACCATTCCAATTATCAGTTACTTCTACGCCTGTAGCATGTCGATCAATAATGGTCAGGACAACATGACCTTCAGGGTGAACGGCTTTAATTGCCAACCAATCTGCAAAACTACTGCCAGTCGAATAGAACTTTTCACCATCGACCACATACCTTCCATTTTCAATGCGCAGCGTTGTATTTAAGGTTTTGGTATCTTTGGTATTGCGCTCTGGGCCACCATTGGCTAAACGTTTTCCCTGTAAAATTTCATTAAAAATAAAGGTTTTTTGCTCATCCGTTCCCATGAGGTCAATCATATACAGCAAGGCAATTTGGTTTTGTGGAATTTGGCCCACGCTAGAATCTGCTTTGTTGATAATGCGAAAAACCTGCGCCAGTGTCTTGTTAGACACGTAGGCACCGCCAAATTTTTTGGGAATACGAATGCCGCCTAAACCTTTCTGACTGAATAAGTCGATTTCTGCAAAAGGCAGTAGGCGGTTCTGATCACGTTCATTTCGACCTTCCAAAGCAAAATCTGCAACGTGATACGCTGCATGAATTGCTTCTAAGTCATTTTCAATAACATGAATATTTTCAGAGATTAAATGAGACATAATGACACCTTTAATAGATATCAAAACGCTACTCGTAAATGCGTGATTCTTTAAATGATGGATTATTCTTAACTTAGCAAAATGTCTGTTTAGCATTTAATCTGCATAAAAATTATGCAGATTTGATAAAATAAGTGTTTGATTTAAAACAATAGATGTAGGAAAAACAACAAGAGTATTGATGATGTAAATCTGGTGTTAGCAACTTTGTAGATATTCAACCTTAAAAATAATATATCTAAGACAGGGGCTTAGCTGTTTTTATTTTTTGAGTGGCAGCCATTTTGAACTCCAATTGATACTCAACATCATAGAGCTATGCAAAGATTAAAAAAGGGCTGGAAATTGATAGGGATGTTTTCATTCTGCAATAAAAAAGCCCCCATCTTTCGATGAGGGCTTTTTGAATTTGGAGCGGGAAAGGAGACTCGAACTCCCGACCCCAACCTTGGCAAGGTTATGCTCTACCAACTGAGCTATTCCCGCGGAGTCTATCCTGTTTTTTTACTAAAAAACTGAATCGAAAAAAATTTGGAGCGGGAAAGGAGACTCGAACTCCCGACCCCAACCTTGGCAAGGTTATGCTCTACCAACTGAGCTATTCCCGCGGAGTCTATCCAATTTTTTAAATAAAAAACCGAATGAAAAAATTTTGAGCGGGAAAGGAGACTCGAACTCCCGACCCCAACCTTGGCAAGGTTATGCTCTACCAACTGAGCTATTCCCGCATAGCCACGTATAATACATTAAGGATTTTTCAGGTCAATAACTTTATGAAAATCTGTGCATCGTTTGCATAAAATAAAAACAATTTGTTTGAAATTCGGAAGATTTTTGCAGGTCCAAGGCTTCCCTTTTGATGAAATCATGCAATTCAGGCGGTTTCAGCAACTTTGCGACACAAGAACTTGAACAAATACAGGCTATACTAAGACCAGTTGAACCTTTTTTTAATTTGGGAGAGCCGTTTTGAGTTTAGAACAGCAATTAATTGAGCGTCTACAGACATTAGCGCCTACACATCTTGAAGTGGTGAATGAGTCCGCAGGTCATGGTGGTTATTTCCCAGGTAAAGAGTCGCATTTTAAAGCAGTGATCGTGAGTGAGGCTTTTGCAGGCTTACGTTTGGTGCAACGTCATCAAAAAGTCTATGCCGCAGCCGGTGATTTACTTAGTCCGGGGCAAATTCATGCCTTGGCTATTCATGCGTTTTTACCCGAAGAATGGAAAGGTCAAGACACCACTAGCCCTGAATGTGCGCATGCACCAAAGTCATCTTAAGGTGAGCCATGGAAACGCAATTAATCATTAAAATTATTCATATGTGTGGCGTGGCTTTAGGCTGCGCTGCCATTTTCATTCGTGCTTTTACGCTGTTTAAAGGGACGCAGGGCAATTTACCCAATCCGGCAGGGCGGAAGTTTTTTGTCGCTATGCAACATGGCTCAATGACATTAATTGCCGTAACGGGAATTATCTTATTGTTTATGAAGAACTTTGATGTGCAGCCATGGTTCTATGCCAAAGTTGTACTATTTCTAGCGCTGCTGTCTTCTTTATCTAAAGCGTATAAAAAAGATGACACTGTTTTATTGGTTCAGCGCCGTGCGGGCTTATTTATTGCAGCTGTTGCACTTATTTTCATCATTACATTGGTTATAATCAAACCAGTTTTTGGATAAATGGCTTATCCACATGGCCGATTTCAAGGCTTGAGTAGAAAAACAAAGATTAGAGGGTTTTGAATGCGTACGCGTGTGGTATTTAACCAAAAAGGTGGTGTGGGGAAATCGAGTATTACGGTCAATTTAGCTGCGATAAGCGCTCACCAAGGTTTAAAAACTTTGGTGATTGACCTCGACCCTCAAGCCAATTCAAGTCAATATTTGTTGGGGGATGATGCGACGTATTCGGCAGATAAGCCTGCACTTGAACCCAATATTGAAAATTATTTTGAAGAAGTCTTGGGGACACAACAAAGTAAAGGTTTGTTGGGAAATGCCATCGGTTCGATTTTGAAAGGTCGTGCCAAAGGTTTGGAAAGCTATCTGCATGCATCGCCTTATCCACGTTTAGATGTGATTCCTGCCAGTCCAAATTTGGGCGCGTTGGCACATGCCTTAGAATCTAAGCATAAAATTTACAAACTCCGCGATGCTTTGCAGCAGATGAGTGGTCAATATGATCGAGTGTTTATTGATACACCGCCGGCCTTTAACTTTTTTACTTTATCTGCGCTGATTGCAGCAGATCGCGTGCTGATTCCATTTGACTGCGATGTATTTTCAAAACGTGCCTTACAGACCCTGATCGAAAATGTGTTAGAAACGCAGGATGATCATAATGATCATTTGGAAATTGAAGGCATTGTGGTCAATCAATTTCAGGCACAGGCGAAGTTGCCGCGCGAAGTTGTACAACAACTCAAAGATGAAGGTCTTCCTGTATTGGACAGCATGTTACCGCCTTCGGTGCTGATGAAAGAATCTCATCATAAAAATCAACCTTTAATCCATTTGGCTGCAGATCATAAATTGACGCAAGCCTATCAATCATTGTTCAATGAAATTGAGCAAAAGTAGTATCGAGAAAAGTATGAATGCACTTAAATGTGGTCTAGTTGCTTTCACTGCTGTTGTATTGGGTGCATGTGCAAGTACGCCTAAACCAAGCTATGTTTCACCTACACAGTATCAGTCTTTGAGTTGCCAACAATTGCAAAGCGAATACAACCGAATCCACGACTATATTCAAAATGGTGTAGAAACACCGAAGCGTACAGGCGTTGGTGTGGGTGTCGGCCTTGGTGGTGGCTGGGGCAGCCGTGGAGGTTGGGGCATTGGTCCGAGTATTTCGGTCAATATGGGACAATCTTCAAATACTAAACGTACCGAACTTTCACGCGTTTTAGGTGAGCAAGAAGCGATCGTACAGGCAGCAAAATTTAAAGGTTGTCCGATTATCGTTCGCGCAAATTCGGCTACCGCAGCAAAATCATAAGCGGATCATGAGCAGGGGCTCAGGCCTGTGCTATGAGAAAAGTGTAATAAAATTTGTCAGTAGGGGAGGCGTCTACTGGCATTTTTTTTGAGCCAAATAAACTGCACTATTTAGAGCCAATAAAATATTTAAATCTATGAAAAAATTAAATTAAATATCATTCGTAAATTTTAATACTTCCTTCTGGTCTTGAACATTCAGCGTGAGTGCATTGACTTGTACAAGGATAAAACTGACCTAGCGCGTACTTGTTTTTTTAAATTCATTTCGGCTAAGGTGTGCGCTTTGAAACATTGTCTGAGTATTTATGATTGAGAGTTGGCTTTTTGTATTGGCAATGATTGCGGTGATGATGACGCCGGGACCTAGCAATGCACTAATGGCAAGCTCTGCACATCAACAAGGCATTGCAAAGACGTGCATGCTGATTCCTGCAGAATTATTGGGCTATTTCTATGCCATAAATTTGTGGGCGTTGATTATTCATTTAAGCGCTCCAGTGTGGCCGAATTTAATTCACTTACTGCATTTTCTCAGTATTGCCTATGTTTTATGGTTGGCTTTTCATTTGTGGAAATCGACGCATTTACACCAGTACAATCAAAAACATCCTTCAATTCAACCACGTGAATTATTCATTTCCTCATTAAAAAATCCGAAAGCCTTGCTTTTTGCTGCAGGTATTTTCCCGATAGAAACTTGGGCAAGCCCATTAAATTTTATTTTGGTTTTTGCTGTATTTAGTGTGGTTTTGCTGCCGGTTGCATTGTTTTGGATGGCATTTGGACGGACGATTTTGGCGGGTAAGACCCAAAAAATTAAGGCCGATCTTCTGTATAAAGGATCGGCCCTGATGCTGATTTTATGTATGTTTCCCGTGGTTTTGCGCTTTTTTGCTTAAAGGCGTTCACCACATCAGTTTATTTCTTTAATTTTGCTCGAATAAAACCAATTACACCTGGTAAAACACTAATAATAATAATGCCGAAGATCAGATGGGTGAAGTTATCTTTCACGATGGGCATATTGCCAAATAAATAGCCCAAAGTGATAAATGAACCGACCCAACAAATCGCACCAATCATGTTAAAAGTCAGGAAGTACTTGTAGTTCATGCTGCCTGCACCTGCCACAAAAGGCGCGAAGGTTCGTGCAAAAGGAATAAAGCGGGCAAAAATAATGGTTTTACCACCGTGTTTTTCAAAGAATTTTTGCGTATTGACCAAATGTTGGCGGTTAATGAAGCGTGATTCAATTTCAAAGACACGTGGGCCAATATATTTACCAATATGGTAGTTCAGCGTGTCGCCCAAGACCGCAGCGATAAACAGCAAAATCACCAAAACCCATGGATCCATGGCACCTGTTGACGCAGCGAGCGCGCCTGCTGCAAACAGAAGACTGTCACCCGGTAAAAAGGGCATGACCACTAAACCGGTTTCAACAAAAATAATCAGGAACAGAATTGCATAAATCCATACGCCATAATTGGTAATGAACTCGAGTAAATGGTCATCAACATGTAGTATAAAATCAATCAGTTCCATGGGGCTTATATGCGTAAAATAGTGGTCTGATGCTATCAGTCTGGGGCAGCAAAGTCAGTATTAAAACGTAATTAATTATCAGTAAAATCGTTCTATATATGGAATGATGATTATCATAAAAGCATATTTAAAGAGAATAAGAAACGACCTAATCTAAGCACATCTTTTGAACAGTATTAAAAATAGGTTTCAGTATGTTTAATCCAAATCTAGTGGTGAAAAATCTGAGTCAACAGCCTCAAATCAATGCAGTAATCAGTCTGGTTGCACGTATTTTGATGGCTTATATTTTTATTGTGGCAGGTTGGGGGAAAATTACCGCTTACACTGCAACCGCAGGTTATATGGAGTCAATGGGTGTGCCGGCAGGGCTACTTCCGATCACCATTTTAGTCGAGTTGGGTGGTGGCTTAGCTTTATTGTTTGGTTTTCAAGCGCGTTTTGCGGCACTGGGTCTAACCGTATTTAGTTTAATCACTGCATTTTTATTCCATGGCGGTGCAGAAGATGGCATTAACTTTATGAAAAACTTGGCGATGTCTGGCGGCTTATTATTTCTCATGCTGCATGGTGCTGGTAAATTCAGTTTTGATCATTGGATTGAAAAATCAAAATAAAATGATCATGAGTCCGAGCATCCATCAAAGCGTCGTTCAGCCGCTTTTTTCATGTCTATCGCTGATTTAAAGCAAATCAATAAAGCCCTGAAATGTGTTGTAAAAAACATCATTTGGCTTGCGGTTTTTGCCCCTGTCCGAATAGTGTGCGAAAGTCCAAGAAAAATGTTAGAATACGGCGCTTATATTCGTTGCCTGCATAGTTGTTTGCCATGACTACCAATACCCAAATTACTGAAGACCGTATCCTGATTTTGGATTTCGGTTCTCAATATAGTCAGCTTATTGCACGTCGTGTACGTGAAGCTGGTGTTTATTCAGAAATGTACGCATTTGATATGTCTGAAGAAGACATTCGTGCATTTAACCCAAACGGGATCATTCTTTCAGGTGGTCCAGAAAGTGTTCATGAAGAAGGTAGTCCGCGCGCACCACAAGTTGTATTTGAACTTGGTGTACCTGTTTTAGGTATTTGCTATGGTCTACAAACCATGTCAGAACAGCTTGGCGGTAAAGTTGAGCCAGGTACTGTGCATGAATTTGGTTATGCAGAAGTTGATATTAAAGTCCGTGATGCTTTAATTGGTGATCTTGAAGATACCAAAGACCAATTAAAAGTATGGATGAGTCATGGCGATAAAGTGACTCAAATTCCTGAAGGTTTCCAAATCACTGCAAGCACACCAAGCTGCCCAGTGGCGATGGTTTCTGATGAAAAACGTCGTTTCTACGGTATCCAATTCCACCCAGAAGTGACACACACTGCGAAAGGTGCTGAGTTATTGTCTAACTTCGTACATGGCGTATGTGGTTGCCGTAACTTGTGGAACTCAGAAAACATTATCGATCTTCGCGTAGAACAACTGCGTGAGCAAATTGGTGATCAAAAAGTTCTATTGGGTCTTTCAGGTGGCGTAGATTCATCTGTTGTAGCTGCACTTTTACACCGTGCGATTGGCGACCAATTGACATGTGTATTTGTAGATAACGGTTTACTTCGTTTGAACGAAGGCGAGCAAGTGATGGACATGTTTGCGAAAAACATGGGTATTCGCGTGATTCGTGCCGACGCTGAAAATCGCTTCTTAACAGCGCTTGCTGGTGAAGTTGATCCAGAGAAAAAACGTAAAATCATCGGTCGTGAATTCATTGAAGTTTTTGCTGAAGAAGCACGTAAGCTTGACGGTGTGAACTTCCTTGCTCAAGGTACTATTTACCCAGACGTAATTGAATCTGCGGCAAGCAAACAAGGTAAAGCACACGTGATTAAATCACATCACAACGTGGGTGGTTTACCAGACGATTTAGCATTCGAATTGGTTGAGCCAATCCGTGATTTGTTCAAAGACGAAGTACGCCGTTTAGGTACAACACTTGGTCTTCCATTTGAAATGCTTTACCGTCATCCATTCCCAGGCCCAGGTCTAGGTGTACGTATCCTTGGTGAAGTGAAAAAAGAATATGCTGACATCCTTCGTCTAGCAGATGACATCTTCATGCAAGAACTTCGCGCAAGCGGCTGGTATGACAAAACTGCGCAAGCATTTGCTGTATTCCAACCTGTGAAATCTGTGGGTGTCGTAGGTGATGGTCGCCGTTATGCATGGGTAATCGCGCTTCGTGCTGTAGAAACTGTGGACTTTATGACTGCACGTTTTGCACACCTTCCTTATGATCTTGTAGACAAGATTTCTACACGTATCATGAACGAGATTGCTGAAGTTTCTCGTGTTGTTTATGACGTATCGTCTAAACCACCTGCTACGATTGAGTGGGAGTAAAACTGGGGTTTCACGAAGCACTGCTTCGTGCCAGTTTTACGCCAAGAGCTATGCTCGCGGCAGTTTTGGATTTCAAGAAACAACGTTTCTTGCCTAAATTACGGCAAAGGCTATGCCTGCGGCTATTTAGGGAAACCTAAATATTTCTAATAAAAAAAAGGACGCTTCAGCGTCCTTTTTTTTGTTTATAATTATGAAAAATACTATTTTAAAAAGAGCAAGTTAAATGTCATTGCCTACATACGATCAGTTGATGCTTCCATTAATGAAACTTTTAGCAGAACAAAAAGAGGCAATAAAATTAAGTTCTGCCACAAAAATTTTAGCTGAAAGATCTGGGTTATCTGAAGCTGATTTAAATTTAAGGCTATCTAGTGGTACAAAAACAGTATTTTATGATCGTGTTGGCTGGGCGAAAACATATTTGGTTAAAGCAGGTTTGATACAACAACCATCACGTGGTCTTTGCGAATTAAGTACTTTAGGTTGGTCTATTGATTTGTCCAGCTTATCCAATATAACTAATCAGTATTTGATGCAGTTTGAAGGGTTTTCTGATTATAAAATTGGTTCTAACCATAATAAAAATATTCAAAATCTAGTTCTAATAGAAGAGCATGCTACATCTATTCAAACAGAACATTTAACGCCTGCAGAAATAATCGAACAATCATCAAAGGAGCTTAATCAAACAATTAAAGATGAGCTATTAAATAAAATTAAAAGTAATTCACCCAAATTCTTTGAGCAATTAGTTGTCGATTTGTTGGTAATAATGGGTTATGGCGGTTCACATCAAGACGCAGCCCAAGCAATAGGTAAAACCAGTGATGGCGGCATTGACGGTATTATCAGTGAAGATCGTTTAGGTTTAGATAAAATATATATTCAAGCTAAACGTTGGGAAAATACGGTGGGGCGCCCTGACATTCAACAGTTTAAGGGAGCTTTGGCTGATCAAGTGGCGAAAAAGGGCGTATTTATTACTACTTCTTGTTTTAGTAAAGAAGCAATTGAGTCAGCAAAGAAATCAGGCATTGTTTTAATTGATGGAGACAAGCTT
Source organism: Acinetobacter amyesii (assembly GCF_002018365.1). Taxonomy (GTDB): domain Bacteria; phylum Pseudomonadota; class Gammaproteobacteria; order Pseudomonadales; family Moraxellaceae; genus Acinetobacter; species Acinetobacter amyesii. The sequence continues at coordinate 64,473 of NZ_MVKX01000012.1, read as the reverse complement.
ACATCTCTCATGATTGAATTTGGCTTGGGTATTCAAATTGAAAGAAGTTTCCATATTTATAAAATAGATCAAGACCGTTTTGATGAAGATAGTTTTTAAATAAACTTAAAAGACGCCTCGGCGTCCTTTTTTCTATTTCAACATTCTATTTATAAACAATTGACCAACTACTATCGCTTTCATTATTCGGTTCAGCTTTGGGCTTTGCTTTATGGGTAAAGCTTTGCCATGACTTTGTCGATTTACGTTCCGGTTTCATGCTTGAATCATAGCGCTCTACACGGTTACGGCCATTTTCTTTTGCCTGATACAGCGCAATATCCGCTTGCTTAATCAGTTCAGTTAAATTTTGTTTATGTGATTTAAGCTGTGAAACACCAATGGAAACGGTAAATTGGATCGGGTGATTTGCGACATTCAGCAAAGATTGATTTTGAAGCGTTAAACGAATACGTTCCGCGATCAACATTGCATCCTGTATTTGCGTTTCAGATAGAAGCACAATAAATTCTTCACCACCAAAACGAGCCAAGACATCTTTTTGGCGCATTTCTTTGCGGGTGGTTTCAGCGATACATTGCAATACTTGATCACCAACATCATGTCCGTAATTATCATTAATATGTTTAAAATGATCGACATCAAACATCAATAAGCAAGTACTTGCAGGCGTTGGCCATTCATGGATGCGATGCTCAGCCAACTGAACAAACTGACGACGGTTATATAACTGGGTGAGCTCATCTGTATGCGCAAGATTTTTCAGTGTATGCATATTCCAGTCGTCAAGCAGGGTACGTAAAAAATGACGACGTGCATTGAGTGTATTGTTCCAACTCATATGCAGGCTGATCATCCAAACAGGAATAGACACCACCACAAAAATCAGTGCTTCTTGCCATGATAAAAGCTGACTCACCGCAAAATAGACCAATAGCGAAATGAGGCCTGAACAATACAAGGCTGGCTTAAATTGTGTTTGTACGCAGACATTGGCAATCAAGATAAAGATCGCTGCACCATAGATATAGGACGAGACCATTGGGCTATTTGAAGCCAGTAATAAGCCAATCCAAATCGCGGTGCTACAGACAGTACCAATCGGTAAGATCATGTCGAGCACACGAATATCTTTTTTGTATTTAAACAGATAAAAGCTGACCAATAGGGCAGCAATAATCATGGCCACTCGAGAAAGACCTGACCAAAAGAACATGTCTGGGATAATAAAAATGTCAGCAAAGAAATAAAGAAGAAACGTAATCTGCGCCATGTAATTCACTTGACGTAAATAAGGTAACTGATGGGCATACTGATGTTGTAGAAAATAGTTTCTAAACTGCGTAGGAATACGTGCAAAAGGATCTGCAATGGCTTGTTCAATCTCGGCACGATTGGCAAGATCACACTCAGAAAGTTTCAAAGTATGAGTATGATTTTTACGAACTTCCTGAGCAGACGAATTAGTCCGAGAACTCATTCGTACATCAACAGACATGTCCCTTCTCCATAAATGGCTTAGGACAAATTATGAACAAAAAACACACAAAAATATCTACCTGAAACTAGGGGTTTTTCGAATGGATGATAAAAAATCGTCTGTTGAATGTTACAAAATATATTATTAACTTGCTGTTTTATAAGTTGAAATTTGATTGCGTCCTGCAGATTTTGCTTGGTAAAGTGCCTGATCGGCCATGCGAATTACACTTTGTAAATCTCGGTTTTTTTGACCAAATTCGGCAACACCAATTGAAACGGTAAATTTAAGTTTTTGTAGTGTATCAAGTTCTAAATAATCATCGGCTATTGCCCGTCGTAGACGTTCGGCAATGTCTTGAGCCTGACGCAGGTGTGTCTGCGGTAAAAGAATTATAAATTCTTCACCGCCGAAGCGGGCAATGATGTCTTGACTACGTAAGGTATGTCGGCACGTTTCAGCAATTTGTTGTAAAACATGATCACCAATATAGTGCCCAAACTGATCATTAATATTTTTAAATTTGTCGACATCAAAAATCAGTAATGAAAGCGGCTGTAACGGTTTGGACTGATGATGAATATGATAATTGGCAAGTTGAATAAATTGACGTCGATTGTTTAAGCCAGTCAGCACATCGGTATGCGCCATAATATTGAGCGCTTCACGGTTCAACTGATCGAGTTTACTGTGTAAAAAAACAATTCTGGATTTTTGTGTTGAATTCCAACTGATATACAAACTAAATAACAACACGGGGGAATAGATCAAGATAAACAGTTGCAGTTGATGGATATTGCCAGAAACGGCGAAATACACCCCAATCAGCAAGATTAGACTGATACACAGAGAAATGAGCACAGCAGCCTTAAAGCGGATTTGCACACATAAATTGGCTAACACAATAAAAACCAAAGATGCATATAAATAGATCGGCACATCGGGGCTATTGGATAAATTGAGGAGGCTAAACCACAGCGCAGAAGCACCAACGATCGATAGGGGAAGCATCAAGTCAAAGAGTAAAATGCTTTTACTATATGTATAAATGCCCCATGTGATGCCCATCATCAGTAAGGTATAGGCCGTTTTTAAGCCTATCGCGAGCAAGCCCACATCGGGCAACATAAACCAATCCGCTATGGCATAAGAGAGATAGGCCAATTGTGCAACGATGTTGACTTGGAAAAAGAATTTAAAAAGTTGACGACGATGGTAGTGGAAAAATTCTTGACGAAATTGAGCAGGAACGCGAATAAAGGTTCCTTTCAAGGCTTTTTGGATCAGTGCACGTGATTCTTTCTTATACTCATTGATCATGCAAGATTACCGACGGGTGAGCATGGTTTATATGTAAATTTATGTAACTCAAATAATCTATATTATTTTTATTTAAAATTAAACACGTTATTTCAATGATTTGTGAATTATTTGGTATTGTTTGGTCAAAAGTGAGTGTTAATTTGTGTTACTTAAATTTACATTTCACGTGATTTGAACAAGTAATTTCGCATTGGGTGTTGTCTAAATAAGCATCAATAACTGTTATGCTGTATGTCATATTAGGCAACAAAAAAATGATTGTCCTATCTCTGTGATTCAGCGTATTAATGACAGCTGAAGAAGATTAAGTTAATGCAGATATAATGGAAAAAAATGCATAGCTCTAGCCGATAGTCCTTGCATCGGCTTAGCCAAATTTAGGGTAAGAATATGACCAATACCAATTACACAGAAATATCTCATTCCGACGATTGTGAAAAATACGTCAATCAGTTCATTCAAGAATTTCCACTGCGCCGTGCTGAAATTGGTCAAGGCACAGTGATTAAACGTGCTTTACCGAGTCGGCATAAACGGATGATTGGTGCATGGTGTTTCCTTGACCATGCCGGTCCAGTGCATTTTCCTCAAGGTGATGGCTTAGATGTAGGGCCGCATCCACATATTGGTTTGCAAACGTTTACCTGGATGATTGATGGCACCATGATGCATACCGACAGTTTGGGCACACATCAGTTAATTCAGCCCAAACAAGTCAATCTCATGACGGCAGGTTATGGTATTTCACATACTGAAGTCGCTCCAGAGTCTGAAACGCAAATGCATGCTGCGCAGCTTTGGATTGCATTGCCAGATGACAAAATCAATATGGCGCCCCAGTTTGACCATTACCCAGAATTGCCTGTGGTGACACAAGACGGGATTGAGTTGACGGTCTTGGTCGGTGAATTTTTACAGACTAAATCGCCGGTAAAAGTACATAGTGAATTATTGGGGGTTGATCTGCGTAGTCAGGAAAGCCAAAGTACCGTCTTGCCGCTCAATCCAAAATTTGAATATGGCTTTATGGCCCTCGAAGGGACTGCCAGTGTCAATGGTCACGAGCTCAATGAAGACAATATGGTGGTACTTGAGCCGGGCTTAACCCAAGTCAAAATTGATCTGCATGCAGGTGGTCGTGTTTTATTATTAGGGGGGGAACCTTTTGAATCACCGATTCTGCTGTGGTGGAATTTTGTGGGGCGCACACAAGAAGAATTGAATATTGCCCGTGAGCAGTGGATTAATCAGGACGAACGCTTTGGATCTATTCCTGACTATGATGGTCCACGACTAGAAGCACCGGCGTTCCCTGATAAAATGCGTCCATCACGTTAACTTGAGAATAAAAATGAACAGCCGTACCCGTGGTGAAAATGGTGCGGCATAACCAAGAGGGAGTCATTATGGGTATCGTCGCAACGGCAACAGTAAACACCTTAGAAGCACCGTGGTCAGGTGAAGTTCAGAGTGGAAAACATCAACTTATTACCGATAAGCCCGAATCATTTGGTGGCGGGGATTTAGGTTTAGCACCGTATGATTTACTGTGTGCCTCCTTAATTTCATGCACCATGATTACCTTGCGCATGTACGCAGCACATAAACAAATTCAATTGGGTGAGTTTCGTGTCGAGGCAGACTTTTGTGCGAACCGTGAAGGTGCTGAATGGGTTGAGCGACGTTTGCATTTTCAAACGCCCTTGGATGCAGAATTAGAGCAAAAAATCTTGTCCATTTGTGAAAAAACCCCAGTGACAAAAACTTTATTGCGCAGTGTAGACATTAAAACCACTCTAGTTTAATTTAAATGCAGGTCGCTGCTGTACTGTACAAAATTTTGTTTTGATATAGACCCAAGCAGTGATCTGACACTTTTTATGATTTACGTACTTCAAAATAATAATAATGGCCTGCCAGAAATAAGAAAATTTTTAGACTTCATATAGGAGATGAACCCATGCGGGTGCTACATCATCTAGAAAAATCTCGTTCGTTTCGTATTTTATGGGCAATGCAGGAATTGGGACTGGATTATCAGGTTCAGTTTTATCCGCGACAGCCAAATTTATCTGCTCCCCCTGAGCTTAAAGCCATCCATCCTTTGGGGAAGTCGCCCATTTTGCAGGATGATGGATTGGTCTTGGTGGAATCTGCAGCGATCTTGGAGTATTTACAAGAAAAGTATGATCGGCATGATTTTTTTGCAGCCAAGGCAGAACATTCAAAACAACAATATCGCTTTTGGATGCATTATGCCGAAGGTTCTTTGATGCCGTTATTGGTGATGCAGTTGGTCATGAGCAATGTGCCATGCCATGTACCATGGGTCATCAAACCCATAGCTAGCCGCATTTGTGATGGGGTCAAAAAAGGTTTTGTACGACCGCGTTTAAAAGAACATATCGTGTTTTTAGAAAATCACTTAGCGGAAAATGAATATTTTGCGGGGCCGTTTAGCTTTGCGGATATTCAGATGACGTTTCCATTAGAAGCTCTCATGACCAGAACACAAGGGCGATATCCACAAATTCAGTCTTTCTTACAACGGATGCAGCAGCGTCCTGCATATCGCCGTGCCAAACAACAAGAACAACAGTTGGAAGCGCAGCAAGACCGGCAGGATGATTCTGCTTAGCTTACGTGATATAAGCGTTCTTTCGGAAAGACCACTTTAAACAGCGAGCCACGGTTTTCTTTGGATTCAATTTCAAGGTGTGCCTGATGTTGCATCAAAACATGTTTTACGATGGCTAGACCTAAACCTGTACCCCCCGTTTGGCGGCTACGGGCACTGTCCACACGATAAAAACGTTCCGTCAAACGGGGTAAGTGTTTCGGGTCAATCCCGATACCGGTATCTTCAACGGTAAAATAACCATGCGTACCATCATCATGCCAACCAATGGTCACAGTACCTCCTTTCGGGGTGTATTTAATCGCATTGGTGATGAGGTTGCTAAAGGCACTTGCCAATTCCATATCTGATCCGATCAGGTCACAGTGACTATCAATCTCGAGATTCAGTGTATGCCCATAATCCACATTGTAAGCATGTGCATCGTCATACAGTTGGTTCATTAGGCTGGGCATTTCAATGATTTGATTTTTAGCAACTTTTTTATCATTTTCCAGACGAGATAATAATAGCAAGTCATTGACCAAAGCATTCATACGGCGGGTTTGAGACTGCATTTGATCGAATGCACGTTTCCAACGTGGATTTAAATCTTCCTGATCGGTAAAGGTTTCGATATAACCACTTAAAACCGTGAGCGGAGTGCGTAGCTCATGTGAAATATTATCGACAAAGTCTTTACGCATCTGCTCAAGGTTATGCATGCGGGTGACGTCATAGGCCACCAGTAAACGACTTTCGCGACCAAAACGGGTCAATTTGACTTGCACATAATGGTCTTCAAGTACCGATGATTTCATTTTCAAACCATCGGGGGCTAAATCGATATTGGTAAAGTATTCGATAAAACTGGGCTGTCTTAAAATACTTAAAATATTTCGCCCTTGATCGAGCTGTTGAATCCCTAAAAGCTTTTCTGCGGCAGGGTTCCACCATTCGATTTGGTGTAATTCATCAATCAATACCACCGCTTCAGCAAGTGCCACCAAGGAAGATTGAGCGCGGTCAATCAGGCCGACCATTTCAGCTTGTACAATGCGTTCTTGGCGCTGCGCACGGTATACATTAAAGAGCAAAGCCCCCCAAATACCGTCTAAATTCGGCGGGACATCATAGGGACGGTTTGAAATCCATTCGTTAACCAAGTACAGCGAACGCATTTGCAATGCAAAGAACACTGCAAAGGCAATTAAGATGCAGATCCATAAGTACCCGATACCAAAGCCGATGAGTGCAGCAATGAGCAGGAAGAATGCCAGAAGTCTTAAATCCTGCTTGGCAAAAGTCCATAAACTGCTGTAACGGAATTTTTTATGTTCACTGGCAAGTTCAGGGACGGGATACGGTTCGTACATAGAAAATTAAAGACCTAAAATGACTAACCCATCACAGCGTCTGCACGGGTAGAGAAACGGTAACCTGTACCACGAACAGTTTGCACATAACGATCGGCTTGGAAAGGTTCAAGAACTTTACGCAAACGACGAATATGAACGTCAATGGTACGGTCCTCAATATACACGTTTCCACCCCAAACCTGATCTAATAATTGAGCACGGGTATAGGCACGTTCAGGATGAGTCATGAAAAAGGCCAATAGACGATATTCAGTCGGTCCCATATCTAAAATGGTGTTACCAAAGCTGACACGTTGGCTGACTGGATCGAGGATTAAACCATTGGCATCAATGGTTTTTTCACCACCCAATGCATTTGAGCGACGCAGCACCGCTTTAATGCGTGACACTAACTCACGAGTGGAAAAGGGTTTGGTCATGTAGTCATCTGCGCCCGCGTCCAGACCTTGGACTTTATGGTCTTCTTCACCGCGCGCAGTGAGCATGATGACTGGAATCTCTGACAAATTTTCATCGCGTTTTAAACGACGACACAGGTCTACACCACTCACACCACCAGGCATCATCCAATCCAATAAAACCAGTGCAGGACGCTGATCCACAATCATTTGGTGCGCTTGTTTGGCATCTTCAGCTTGCTGACATTGAAAACCAGCCATATCCAGTGAAGTATGGATCATTTCCCGAATCGGGAGTTCGTCGTCGACGATTAAAATATAGTCATCTTTCACAGCGCAATACCCTATTTTATGTAAACGGTAGACCGTTTTATATTTATGACAGGCTTATTACAAAGATTAATTATGACAGTATCATTGCAAAAATGATCTTTCATTGGGGTTTAGAAAGAAATTGTGACAATTTAAATCCTGAAATATTCAACAACATGGGCTTTGCATCATGCTGCTGTCACAAAAAAATCATTCAAAAAAATTGTAAAGATCAGTGTTGAGGCCAAAATTTATTTACTGGGTTTTTCAGAAAAAGCATCCAATAAGGCCAAAAAGACCACGCTACAAGATGATAAAACTTCGTCAATCGGTTGTTTATAACCACTCATGACCCAGCGAATCGCGATTTGGGTGACATAACCATTGAGACCGGTTGCGACCATCGAAATTTCACGTTCTGAACGATCAATATTCGGCATCATCAGCATGACAAAGGCATGAATCATACGGTCAAAGCGCATCATGGTTTCATGAATTGTGGCTTGGTTATGTAGCTCTTGTACCAACATAGCATCGATGTAAATGATGCGCGCCATACGGGGATTATTTTTTAAAGTTAATAGTAGGGCGGTTAAACCCGCTTCAATCATTTTTTTAGAATCGGTGGATGCTTGCATGATGGCTTGCATCACGTTTTGTTGCAGTTCATCGATTAATTTTAAAAAGATGGTCTGAAACAGTTGCTCACTTTTCTTAAATGATTCATAAAAATAGCGTTCGGTCAGCTTGGCTTCCAAACAAATATCTTTCACAGTCACTGAAAAAAAGCCATGTGTCCCATAGGCTTCTATACCGGCTTCAATCAGTTTTTCACGTCGCGCTTGCTTACGTTCACTGAGAGAAAGCCCTTTAAATTGACGTTCCTTCACATTTTTTGCCTGTTGTTGTTCTGTGTGATTTGTTGCATCTGTCATGAAAATATACGCTGAACTAAAGCAGAATTTTGTCTTATTTTAGCAATAATTTCAGTTTAAACCTATGTTTAAGCATTGGCGATTTCAACAGCTTAGCACGTCCTAAGATGACATTGACAATATGTATTGTCAAAACTATATTAAGTCGACGAACTGCACACATTGGCAAATGAGATCACGCTGTGATAAAGCCAAGCGGCAGCATAAAGGAATAAGGAATCACAATGAAAAACTTCAAAAATAAAGTGGCTGCCATTACAGGTGCAGGTTCAGGTATTGGTCAGCAATTGGCAGTGCTTTTGGCGAAACAAGGCTGTCATCTGTCTTTAAGCGATGTGAATGAACAGGGTCTTGCGGCAACCGTTGAATTGGTGAAAGCCAGCAATGTACGTGTAACCACGCAAAAACTCGATGTGTCAGACCTTGCGGCAATGAAAGCATGGGCAGCACAGACCGTTAAAGATCATGGTTCGGTGAATATGATTTTTAACAATGCGGGTGTGGCATTGGGTACGACTGTTGAAGGCGCAAGCTACGATGAGCTGGAGTGGATTGTCAATATTAACTTCTGGGGTGTGGTTTATGGCACCAAAGAGTTTTTACCGTATATCAAGCAAAGTGGTGAAGGTCATATCATCAATATTTCCAGCTTGTTTGGCTTAACAGCACAGCCAACACAGTCGGCATATAATGCCACTAAATTTGCAGTACGTGGTTTTACCGAATCTTTACGCCAAGAATTGGATATTGAAAACTGTGGTGTGAGTGCGCTATGTGTACATCCGGGCGGGATTCGTACCAATATTGCCAATGCCGCAAAAATGAATGACAGCTTGAAAAGTTTAGGCATGAACCCGCAAAAATCGGCACAGTCGTTTAATAAATTCTTGCGTTGTCCACCTGAAGAAGCGGCTCGTCAAATCATTGAAGCAGTACAAAAAGATAAGCGTCGTTTATTGATTGGTAATGATGCAAAAGCGATTGATTTAATTCAACGTTTGCTACCGACGGGTTATCAAAAATTAACAGCGATGGCGACTAAATTTGGTCAATAAGCAGTAATTATAATCGATTGAAAAGAGCCCACGTCAGTGGGTTTTTTTTATGCCCAAAGGAAAGCCCAAGGCGTATTTCTTATTTCATAAAATGAGATATAAAAATGGAGATATCTGATGATTTGAAATAAGCAACTGTTGAATAATCAACAGTTTTTTGGTGTTAAAACCAACAGAATTTATCAGGTTTAAATAATAAAACTTTAAAAAATAAATACTTAAAATGTTGGCACAGTTGTTGCCATATTAGAGTGAACAAAACTCACCACTGTATGGAACATTTATGAGTATTTTTACGCATCGATATCTTTCTGCTTTTCGTGTCCTACAACAGGCATGTTGTTGTGCTATGACACTCGCGATGATGCGCGCTTAAATTCTAAAAGCTGTCTTCGAGTTTCGGTCGTGCATAAGTTGAATAAAACCTACGACCACTCAGATTAATTTTTAAAAAACCCACGCAGTACATTCACTTCATGCACCTTGCATGGGGTTGGGGGATTTTGCGCTTTGGGAAAAATGTTAGTGAAACCAAATCATGAAAAAAACCACATTAACCGTTGCGGTCGGACTGATTTTATCCGCAACCAGTCAGCTGAGTTTTGCTTCGGATGAAGCACTTCAGCAAGAACTGAGCAGCTTAAAACAACAAATTGAGAGTTTGCAAAAACGCTTAAATGCCGTGGAATCTGGTACGACGAAAAGCCAAGTCGTCGAAACGGCCGCGGTGACGACAGAAGATCCAACCAACGCTACTGATGTTGAAGGTGAAACGCAGGTTTCAGAAGTGACCACAGCAACATCCGAAGATATCGACGGCTTACGTGCAGATATTGAAAACTATAAGTACGATCAGTCACGTCAATATGAACGTCAAACCACCAAATCGACTCGTGATACAACCCTGTATGGCACGGTTCAACTACGTGCTAGTGCGCTCGATGAAACGGGTGTTTTGGGTGCAACCAAATCGACATTTGATATTGGGACTGCGCTGATTGGTGTGCGCGGGAATTTATTCCGGGATTATAACGAAGGCAAAAACCTCGATTATCAATTGTCCTTTGGTTATGGCAAACGCAATGATGGCACCAATAACAGTAACTTTAACTTACTGGATGCCTTTGTTCGCTATAACGCTTTTGCCACCAATGCGGGCCCCGAAACAGCCAAACTCAACTTTACGCTCGGTCAGCAGTTATTGCCCTTTGGTTTAGATGTGCAGTCTCCTGAAGATTTGCGTCCAACCATTAGTACCGCTGCAGCTTCGACCTTTTTAGGACTGTTTAACCGTCAAAATGGATTTATCGTCCGTGGGGATGCCAAACCTTTTGTCGACTTTGCATCGAACTACCGTGCGCCGCTATTTGAGTATGCCTTAGGGTTGACCAATGGGAACGCCAGCAATAAGGCAGATGACAACAACGGCAAAGATTATATCGGTCGTGTGGCTTTCACCTTGCCAGTGGACTACGCCAGCATTTTCCGTGAGTTGAAGTTTGGGGCATCTTATATCAAAGGTGAATCGAAAATTTCAGCCAGCGGAATCACTGATAATGCAGCGAAACGTGATCGTTTGGGTTTCGATATTTATTATAACCACGCCCCATTTGGTGTGACCTATGAATATCTGCAAGGCAAGACCGATTATGTCGACACCATAGCCCAAGACATCAAAGAAGCCAAAGCGGAAGGGCATACATTTACCGCCTTCTACACCTTGGGCGATCAGTTCTACAACAGTATTAAATCCAATGCCAAATTTGATGATTTCTGGCCGAAGTCAGTCCAAGGCTATTACCGTTTTGACCGCTATAACCCGAATAAAAACAACGCAAACTATTTCGACACCGCGAGCGGTCGTATTGGTGAATATGACATTCACTCCTTGGGTTTAAACCTATTTTTTGCGCAAACCACAAAATTCCAATTACAGCTGAATCACTACCTGTTTGATGTCGAAACGGCAAATCAAAAAGACACCAATGAACTGCAAGCTCAGGTTCAGTACACCTTTTAATTCAAATATTTAAACCATTAAGGAACATTTAAAATGAAAATTATCTCTAAAAAAATCGCAGCCACATTCTTGGCACTTTCAGCACTTGGTTTAAGCGTTCAATTGCATGCTGCCAATCCCAAAGAAATTCGCATTTCAGTATCAGCTGCGGGTGAGGGGGGTAAACCCAAAGTGGGCGGTAGTTTTGTAGCTACAGCACATTTACGAGGTGTGCTCGAACAAGAATTTAAAAAAGATGGCATTAAGGTGAATTGGCTCTTTTTCCCAGGAGCAGGCCCTGCAACCAATGAAGCTTTAGCCAATGGCAAAGTTGACTTTGCATTGCATGGCGATTTGCCCTCATTGGTTGGACGTTCGACGGGATTAAAAACCAAAGTGTTGTTCTCGACAGGGCGTTTTGGTCCTACCTATGTGGTAGTGCCTGCCGGATCAAATGCCAAATCCTTTGCAGATCTCAAAGGCAAAAAATTCTCAGTCTTCAAAGGGACCAATGGCCAGATCGTATTTAACCGCGTATTAGCAAAATACAATTTAACTGAGCGCGATTTACGAGTGATTTCGCAAGATGCCTATTCGGCACGTACAGCATTAGCGACAGGTGATATTGATGCCACGATTACTTCACCATTTAGTTTGCAAGCGCGTGGTGTGGCGAAAACTTTACTAGAAATTAAAGATCCGAAAGTATCACCGATTGCGCACTTTTGGGTGACAGAAAGCTTTGAAAAACAATATCCAGAGGTGGTGCAACGTGTCGTCACGACACTGATTAAACAGGCGCAGTGGAGTTCTCAAGAAGCCAATCGTAGCGCGCAATATAAACTTTGGGCACAAAGTGGCATTCCGTTGGTGGATTATCAAAAAACGTGGGATGGCTGGAATTTAAAAGACCGTACTACACCGCTGCTCGATGAATTCCACCATTCACAAATTGACAGTGCTTTAAAAATTGCCAAAGACGCTCGTTTAATCCGTCGTGATGTCGATACCAAAACGTGGTATGAGCCGAAGTATCTAAATAATGCCTTGAAAGAGCTGAAGTTAGAGGGTTACTGGCGCCAATTTAATGCTCAAGGTCAACCGAAGTAAGTCGCAGCCATGAGTCGTCCGATTGAAAGCAATGTAATTGCCAGTCCATTAACCACCAAATTTATGAGCAGCTTTGTGCTGCTCACGATTTTGGCTGGACTGGGTGTGGGTGTCGCACGGGTATTAATTTCCTTGTATGCCGTGCATTTAGAAGCCACCGAATTGCAATTGGGATTAATTTCTGCAGCGCAAAATTTTGGCATTTTGATCATGGCATTGCCGATTGGCGTGTTGGTACAGCGCTTTGGATCTTTAAATATATTCTGCATCGGCAGTGTGTTGGGCGCTGTGGTCTATAGCTTAACGCCACTCAAAGTCGGTGCATGGTATCTCTTTGCGGTGACTGCCTTGGTGAGTTTTGTCTTACCTATGCGTTTTGTTTCGATCAATACCGTTTTTCTAAGCAATTTAAAGCGTTTAGGTCCAGCCCGCGCGGGTTGGTTTCGCGGTTCGCATATGATGGGCTATTTCCTGATTGCGCCTGCATTGAGCGTGTTGTTGATCGAGCATTTCGGCTATGGCGGAAGTTTTTATGTGGTGTCTTTGCTTTTTTTAGGCACCTTGCTGTTGGCTCCGTGGTGCTTTCAACGTAGCACTCCGCAAGTGACGAATCGCCCGCATTTCCAATGGCGAGATATTGTGGCGCCTTTGGCACTCATCAAAACCCATGCCTCACTGCGGATTGTCTGCATATTGGAATTTTTGAGCAGCGTGGCAAATAACTACTTTGGCTTTTTCATTGTGGTGATTGCTATTCAAAGTTTTGCACTTTCAGAGCCAATGGCGGTGATGCTGCTGACCGTACAAGGCATTGTCTTTGTGGGATCGCTATTTAGCATGGGCGGTTTGGCTGAGCTGATGGGTTATCAAAAGTTTTATTTGATTGGCCTAAGCCTGATGGCAACGGCATTACTGATCTTGGCCTTAACCAAAATCACGCTGTTGATGTGGCCTGCTTCGGTCATGTTTGGACTTGGACTCGGTATGTTGCATATCGCCAATTTTATGTCTTTCGCCCGAGTCGGTGAGCAAACCGCGATGGCTAAGATTTCTCCAATTTTAGCCCTCGTCGGACCTTCGGGTGGACTGTTGGGTGGCTTGATAGGCGCCGTATTTGGCGCACAGGTTGGACTACAAAATTTATTTTTACCGATCGGGCTGGTGTTTATTGGTCTGATTATTTTGATCAGCAAAGATCAGGAATTTATTCAATTTTTAAAACCTGATGTCTCAGAACAGAGCGTAAAAGGACAAGAATTATGAGCCTTACGGATGTATCTGCACATTCGGTTCCCTTGCAAAGTGACCGAAGTGCGTTGGATTTTTTTAAGACCTATTTAAAACTAACTTTGCAAGTGGCGTGTGGACTCCTGATGCCAGTTTTGTTGTTCGGTCTATGGTATGTGGCAACACTTAAACAGTGGTTGCCTGAGCAGATTTTACCTGCACCGAGTCTGGTGTGGCAAAGCACAGTCGAATTATGGCAAAGCGGTGAATTGAGTTTTCATTTTGCCATCAGTGCCAAACGTATTTTATGGAGTGTCTTGCTTGGTGCCAGTGTCGGGATTTTGCTTGGTACTGTGTTGGGATTAGCAAAGCGTAGTCGGGACTTTATTTTTCCGACGGTGAATCTTGTTGCGCAATTTCCCATAGTTGGCTGGATTCCATTATTGATGATTTTCTTAGGCATCGATGAGGCTTTGAAGATTGCTGCTATTTCATTGGCTGTGTTACCGCCGCTGTTGATTGCAACCTATAAGGGCATTACCCATGTGCCGAATAGTTTGATGGAAGTGGCTGAGGTTTACCAATACAGCAATTGGCAGAAACTCAAAGAAGTCATTTTCCCAGCTGCACTACCCAGTGTGATCAGTGGTTTACGTCAGGGCATTATGCAGGCGTGGTTGGCATTGGTTTTTGTCGAATTATTAGCGAGTAGTGAAGGGATTGGTTATCTCATGGTGTGGGGACGTCAGCTAATGCAGATGGACTTGATCTTCATGGCGATCATCCTGATTGGTATTACGGGCTATGTCTTAGATACCTTGCTGGCTTGGTTAGAAAAAACGGCACGCTTTCACGCAACCCGAGTAGGAGGCAACCCATGAGCATCCTTTCATTAAACGGGGCAGCGCGCCAAGTCTTAGTTAAAGCAGTAAAAGCACTCGTTCTACCTGTGGCATTTATCGCACTGTGGGCTGTGGCTTCACAGCAAAACTGGGTCGATCCAAAGTTGATTCCTAGTCCATGGCTCGTGCTGCAAAAAGCAGTGACCGTGCTCCAACAACCGAGCTTTTTGACTGGCTTTGGTGAAAGTTTGGCACGAAATTTTATTGGCTATGGCATAGGTGCGATAGCGGGTGTGTTATTTGGCATCTTGATCGCGAGTTCACGCCTTTCGAATTGGTTATTTGCACCGAGCTTTCATGTATTGCGTCAAATTTCGCTGTTTGCATGGTTGCCACTCATTTCGACTTTTCTAGGTGAGGGACATGGCGCCAAAGTGCTGTTTATTACCTTATCGGTGTTTTATCCCGTGGCGCTACACACCTTTGAAGGTGTGAGCAGTATTTCGCATAAATATCGTGAAGTGGCCGAAGTCTACCAATTTCCCAAGACATACGCGTTTCGTAAATTGATATTACCCGGTGCTTCGGCGCAGATTTTTGTCGGTTTACAACTTGGGCTGATTTTCGCATGGCTTGCCACCATTGGCTCTGAATTTTTATTGGCGAACTATGGCAATGGTCTGGGCAATATCGTGATTCAAGGGCGTCAGGCTTTTGATGTCGAACTGATTATTTTTGGCATGTTGCTGATTGGTGCTGTGGGCGTGTTGTTCAATACGGTGCTGACTTGGGTTGAACGTAAAGTTTTAGCTTGGCAGCAGGTTGGATAGGAGAACATAACAATGAAAAAAATGACAATCCATAACATTCCTCAACTCTGGCGTAGCCTATTTTTAGCTGCCTTGGTCGGTGGCACAGCCTTGGTTGGTTGCAGCACGCAGCGAGTGGATGAGCCTCAGCAGGCGGCTTTAAAAGAACTACGCTATCAAAGCTATCCGGGACTGGTGTCCTTACCTGAATTGGCACAAGACTTGGGCTATTTAGGCGACGTTAAACTCAGTTATGTCGGCACAGTACAAGGTGGGCCACAAGATTTACTCACCTTGGTGGCAGGAGATGTTGATTTCGCCGGAGCCTTTAATGGCGCTGTGGTAAAAGTCATTGCTGCAGGTCTAGATGTCGTCCCAGTCGTCGCATCTTATGGCAGTGATGCTGAACAAAACGTGGGTTTCTACGTGCTAGAAAATAGTCCTATTCGTGGCCCACGAGATTTTATTGGCAAGAAAGTCGCAGTGAATGCCTATGGGGCACATTATGACTTTGTGGTGAAAGATTATTTGGCCCGTCATGGCTTAACTGACGATGAAATCCGACAAGTCGAACTGATTATGTTGCCACCGGTGAGCTCAGAACAAGCTCTACGGAATGGGCAAATTGATATTGCGGTGTTCTCAGGCATTTTGGAAAAACGGGCCTTAAAACATGGTGGTGTACGTAGCATCTTTAAAGATATTGATTTATACGGCCCCTTTACCGCAGGCAGTTTTTCGATGCGCGGAGAGTTTATTCAAGCGCATCCCGAACTGGCTCGCACCTTTGTCAGTGGCGTAGCCAAAGCTCAAGAATGGCTACACAACACGCCGAAAGAGCAAATCATTGCTCGTATGGAAAGTATTATTGAAAAACGTCAACGCAATGAAAATACAGCACTTATTCCATATTACACAGGCACAGGTGTCCACGAAGTCGGTGGCGTGCAAAAAGATCAGGATTTTGCCCCATGGGTGAGTGCCTTAGAAAAAGAACACAAATTAAAACCGAATCAAATTGAGGTCAGTCGCATCTATAGCAATGAATTTAATCCCTATGCGAAAGACCAAAAATCAAAAGGAATATAACAATGACCAGTGCATTACATTTAGATCACGTGCGTAAGGTATTTCCTGCACAAAACCATGTCGGCAGTAAAAACTATAAGCCTGAATTTGTTGCTGTAGAAAATGTCACTTTGGATATTCAGCCGGGTGAATTTGTTTCAATCGTGGGGCCAAGTGGCTGCGGAAAATCTACATTATTAGACTTAATTGCGGGTTTAACCAAACCGTCGGCAGGGCAGATTTTACTGAGTGGCAAGCAGATTACCCAACCGGGTTTAGACCGTGGCATTGTGTTTCAGCAATATGCGCTCTATCCATGGTTAACCGCACTGGAAAATATTGAATTTGGTCTAGAAGCCAAAGGCGTAGCAAAAAAAGAACGCCGTGAAAAAGCCGAATACTATTTGCAGCTTGTGGGCCTCAGTGGCTTTGAAAAGCATTATCCAAATGAGCTTTCCGGCGGGATGAAGCAGCGGGTTGCGATTGCCCGAAGTTTAGCTTATGAACCAGAAATTTTATTGATGGATGAACCTTTTGCTGCCTTGGATGCGCAAACCCGAGAAACCTTGCAAGCCGAGTTGATCAATATCTGGAAAAGCTCGAAAAAAACCATCGTTTTTATTACTCACAGTATTGATGAAGCGATTTATCTGAGTCAGCGTGTGGCGATTATGACCTCAAGACCGGGGCGGATTAAGGAAGTGATTGAAATTCCGCAAAGCCTGCGCAGTTCTAGTGAAGATGTCCGTTCATTGCCTGAATATGGCCGAATTCGCCACAAAATTTGGTCATTGCTCAGTGAAGAAGTGATTAAAGCGCAAGCCCTCGAAAAACATAAACAGCTTGCACATAACTAAAATATTCAGAGGATTTATTTATGTCATCGACTAAACAAGCCATCAGTTATACGCAAACCTATAACGACATTAAACCCCGACTACAGTTCACATGGTTAAACACGGTCTTTAAACGCACCATTGCCATCGTGGCTTTTTTCCTGCTGTGGGAGATTCTGCCGCGGAGTGGTGTGGTCAATCCAGCCTTTTTACCGCCGCTATCTGTGGTGTTGGAAACCACATGGCAGCTATATCAAAGCGGGCAATTAGGCATCCATTTCTTGGCCAGTATTCAGCGTTCCATTATTGGTTTCATTTTGGCCCTAGCGATCGCCATTCCATTGGGTCTCATCATTGGTTGGTACAAGCTCGTGGCTGAAACCTTAAATCCATTGTTAGAACTGTTTCGGAATACCACAGCACTGGCGTTAATGCCGCTGTTCATCTTATTTTTAGGCATTGGTGAAACCTCAAAAATCAGTCTGTTGGTGTATGCATGCACATGGCCGATTTTATTGAACACCATTACAGGCGTACAAACGGTCGATCCTTTACTGATTAAATCGGCACGAACCATGGGCCTAAAACCCTATCAATTGTTCCGAAAAGTGATTCTACCTGCATCCGTACCCACGATTTTTGTCGGTATCCGTCTGGCAGGGGCGATTTCGATTTTGGCCTTAGTTGCAGTAGAAATGTTTGGTGCCAAAGCAGGTCTAGGATATCTGATTATTTATTCGCAATTTAGCTTTGAAATTCCACAAATGTTTGTAGGCATATTAGTCATTACCCTCGTGGGTTTATCCTTCAACTACTTTCTAATTGGTCTGGAAAAATACTTTACAGCGTGGAAACGTAACCCTGTGGAATAATCTAGACGAAATGGAAATTAAATAAAAAACCTCGGGATATACCGAGGTTTTTTATTGCTGATTTTTTATATTTAAAATAATGCAATGAATAAATAATGATGTAGATGAATATTTAATTGGAATTTTTGTCTGAATTATTATTTTGATGTGGAGAAAATAAAAATATGACTTATTTATAATAAGCCATATTTAATTAGGCGAGTGCGAATGACGTTGCGTGTCACTCCAAGCAAACGAGCCGTATGCACTTGATTGTATTGACAGTGTTGATATGCACTACGGATAAATTTTTCTTCAATCAGCTCATTAATATTGTCTTGTTTCAGTTGATTGGCGGCTTGAAAAATTTGTAAAAAGGTCTGCTCAAGTAACTGTCCAGCATCTTGAATATCCTTGATGTTGGCTACAGCCGAGGTGGCATTGTGTAAGTTAAAAGGTTCTGCACGCGAAAATGAAGATGCACTTTGAATACTCGAAAAACTAATATCTTCCGGTTCAATCACACCTTTTTCACTGACTAAAATCGCATGTTGAATGGTATTTTCTAATTCGCGGATATTGCCCGGCCAGCTATGTAAACTGAGTTTTTTGAGAGCCAGTTGGCTGAGACGTAAGGGTGTGTCATGTGGATTGGTTTGATAGACCTGAATGAAGTGTTTGACCAAAGGCAAAATGTCACCACGACGCTCTGCGAGACGTGGAATGCGTAGCAACGCCACATGTAAGCGGTAGAATAAATCTTCCCTGAAACGCCCGTCCTGTACGGCATGCTCCAAATCGACGTTGGTTGCGGCAATGATCCGAACATTAATCGGAATGGACTTGAGGGAGCCGACTCGAACGATCTCTCTTTCTTGTAAAACACGGAGTAATTTGACTTGCATAGGCAAGGACAGATCACCAATTTCATCTAAAAATAAGGTGCCATTATGGGCTGCTTCAAACCAACCGACACGGCTATTAATTGCCCCTGTAAATGCTCCTTTTTCATGTCCAAATAATTCGCTTTCGACCAAGGATTCGGTAAAGGCACCACAGTTCACCGCGATAAAAGGACCTTTGGAACGATGGCTCAATTGGTGAATTTGGCGTGCAACCAACTCTTTACCTGTGCCTGTATCACCAATGATGAGAGCATTGGCCTCACTCGGTGCAATTTGTTCAATTCGAGACAACAACGCTTGCGATAACGGGTCTGCAAAGACCGTCGCTGTTGCCCGTTTATGTTTCAGTGCAGAGGGCACTGCAGGGTGGGTCAAAATAGACATATCGTTTCTTATAGTTGTTGAAAATGCAGATCATGATGAAAGATTTAAAAATAAAAGATAAATAATAATTCGATATTTAAATATCAGTTTCACCGATAAATTCATGTATGGATTATTTATCTGATTTTAAGATAAATAAAATCGGGATAACTAAAGGATAAATCAAGATATAGCAAGTGATTGAACTGTTTTATAGTAAAGCTCTCTTAATAACAAAAGGCATAATTAAAATGGCGATTACTTCAGTAAATGTGCGAAACCAATTCAAAGGCGTGATTAATGAAATCGTAGAAGGTCCTGTGGTTTCAGAAATTGATGTGGAAACCAAAGCGGGCTTTTTTACGTCCGTGATCACGACACGTTCGGTGAAGGATTTAGATTTAAAAGTAGGTTCAGAGGTGGTGGTGTTAATTAAATCGACGGAAGTGTCACTGGCTAAACTCTAAGGTTTAGTCCAGCAAAGTTTGTCAGCACAAATAGAGAATAATGATATGAGCGTAGAACAAGCTGGTTCGGTTTCTATTCAGCAGCTAACGAAACATTATCCCACACAAAAGCAAGAAGACTTAACCGTACTTGAGGACATTAACCTGAATATTCAGCCGGGTGAGTTCATCAGTATAGTGGGGAGTAGTGGCTGCGGAAAATCCACATTATTACGGTTATTGGTTGGTCTAGAACGTCAGTTTCAGGGCCAAATTTTAGTTGATGGTCAGCCTATACAGGGCACGAGTTTGGAACGCGGTATCGTGTTTCAAGATCATCGCCTGTTTCCTTGGTTGACGGTACGGGAAAATGTACGGATTGCCTTGCATAAAAGTCAGTTTAGCCGTGCAGAAGAAGATGTATTGATTGATGAACATTTAGAGTTAGTCAAATTAACTCAATTTAAAGATGCTTATCCTTCGCAGTTGTCTGGTGGGATGAATCAACGTGTGGCGATTGCCCGGAGTTTGGTGAATCGACCACAGATTTTATTACTCGATGAACCCTTTGGCGCACTCGATGCGTTGACGCGTCAAAATTTACAGGATGAATTGCAGCGAATATGGCAAAGTGAAAAAATCACCATGATCATTGTCACTCATGATGTCGAAGAGGCGGTCTTTTTGGGTGATCGGGTTGTGGTCATGCAGCCACATCCGGGACGAATTAAACGTATTGTAGATATTCATTTAGCCCATCCGCGTAAACGCGAAGATGTCCGTCTGACCAATATTAAAAATGACATTTTGACTGACTTTAGTGATCCAGTAAAAGATCAGTTGCTTGAACCTTTATCTCACCGATTTGCCGATTATAAATTTGCATGGTAAGTCTGAATTGACCATCACCTAAACTTTTCAAAGCCCTGAATTCAGGGCTTTTTTAGGCTTATCAAATATAGGTCAGTATGATCATCGCTTAAGTTGGATCAATATCAGTCCATAAAAATGCCCCAGTTGGGGCATTTGTTTTTCAGTTTTATCAAACGTTGATTTATGAGGCTTGGGAGGTATGTCTTTTTTCTAAAACATATTGGTTTTCAGGTCGTTTTAAACCTAAGTTTTCCCGTAAGGTCTTGCCTTCATAAGCCGTGCGGAATAAGCCACGACGTTGCAGTTCAGGGACAACCAAATCCACAAAATCATCTAAGCTTGCAGGCGTGGTTGGTGGCAAAATATTGAAACCATCCGCCGCTTCATTTTCAAACCACGCTTGTAGTTGATCGACTATTTGTTCGGGCGTTCCAATCAGTGTCCAATGCCCACGTGCGCTCGCAACCCATTGGTAAAGTTGTCGAATGGTAAAATTATTTTTACGCGCAATCTCTAAAATCAGTTGTTGACGGCTTGCGCCATTTTGCGCCTGTGTTAAATGTTCTGGTAGCGTTTGGTCGAGGTCAAATTGCGACAGGTCTTCAGTAAAACCACCCAATTGTTTGAGTAAGTTCAGTCCCAAAGTCGGATGAATATATGCATTTAATTCATCGTATTTTGCCCGAGCTTCGGCTTCAGTTTGTGCAACAAAGATCGATACACCCGGCATGATTTTTAAGTCATCGGCATGGCGACCATATTTGATAAGACGCGACTTCACATCACGATAAAAGGCTTGGGCATCTTCTAATTTTTGCTGTGCGGTGAAAATAACTTCAGCATATTTGGCGGCCAGTTCACGACCATCTTCAGACTGACCCGCTTGTACAATCACGGGATAGCCCTGTGGTGGACGAGCAATATTTAATGCACCATGTACCGCAAGATGCTTACCCTTAAAGCGAGGTGGATGCAGTTTTTCGCCCGTGAAAAACTGCCCAGTCTGTTTATTGTATTCAAAGGCATCATCTTCCCAAGAGTCCCAAAGTTTTTGTGCCACTTCTATAAATTCATCTGCTCGTTCATAGCGTTCTTTGGGGAGCAGCGCATCATTGATGCCATAGTTTTTTGAAACCACACTGCCAGATGTGGTCACCACATTCCATGCCGCCCGACCTTCAGACAGATGATCTAAAGAGGCAAATTTACGTGCTAAATTATAAGGTGCTTCATAGGTGGTCGACGCTGTGGCAATAAAGCCTATATGTTCGGTTACCGCTGCAAGTGCAGAAAATAGGGATACCGGTTCGAGTCCGGCAGAGAAGGTGCCATTCAGCCCCAAATCAGGTGTTGTATCAGGATCGACGGTGACGGGAACATCCGCAAGGAAATAGGCATCGAATAAACCACGCTCTGCGGTCTTTGCCAGTTCAATAAAGTATTTTAAATTGTGACTATCCTGTGGGCGAGCCTGCGGATGGCGCCAACCTGCCACATGTTGCGAAGTCCCCGGTACGAAAGCCCCTAAGCGAATTTGACGTTTTGACATAAATAAACTCTGTAAATGTTATTGTTCACTAGGAGTATTACAAGGTTTATGCCAATTAAAATATTGTTATAAAACAAAATATTATTTTATTGTGAAGTTTTTACTGTTTTTAAATCAACAGAGAAATCAATCGCTTGTTGTGGATGCATCATCCAAAATCTTGCAGAACTTATCTGTTTATATATAAACACATAATAAAATTAAGGGATTTTATGCAGATAGCCTAACTCAGATAGAAAAAATGCCTCGGATGAGGCATTTTAGAGATGGTTTAATAAAAACACTGATTGAAAATAACTAAGAGGCCTGCACCTGTTGATTCTTCAGCACATATTGATTTTCAGGGCGTTTTAGACCGAGGTTTTCACGTAAAGTCGTGCCTTCGTAGGCTGTTCGGAATAGACCGCGACGTTGCAGTTCAGGGACGATGAGATCGACAAAGTCATTTAACCCCGCAGGTGTTGTTGGTGGCAGCACATTAAAACCATCGGCAGCGTCATTCTCAAACCATTCTTGCAGTTGATCTACGACTTGTTCAGGCGTGCCAATCAAGGTCCAATGTCCACGGGCTGAAGCGATATATTGATAGAGCTGACGAATACTAAAATTGTGCTTACGAGCAATATCGATCATCATTTGCTGACGACTTGAGAAATTAATGTCTGCATCTTCTATTTTCGGGAAAGGGGCATCTAGATCAAATTTGGCCAGATTAATGCCACCTGCCAAAGCAGACAATAAACTTAAACCCACTTCTGGATGGATTAAGCTATTTAAAAAGTCATATTTTTCTTGGGCTTCTTGAGTTGTCTTGGCAACAAAAATCGAAACCCCCGGCATAATTTTCAGGTCCTCTGCATGGCGGCCATATTTCACTAAACGGTTTTTGACATCACGATAAAAGGCTTGCGCATCTGCTAAATTCTGTTGTGCTGTAAAAATCACTTCGGCATATTTACCGGCTAGTTCACGACCATCTTCAGATTGTCCTGCTTGAACAATCACCGGATAGCCTTGCGGTGGGCGAGAGACGTTGAGTGCACCCAGTACCTGATAATATTGACCTTGATGATTGGGCTGATGTTGTTTGCGGGCATCAAAAAATTGTCCGGTTTCTTTGTTGTAATGGAAGGTATCATCCTCCCATGAGTCCCAAAGTTTTTGAGTCACCTCAATAAATTCATCGGCACGTTCATAACGCTCTTTGGGTTCAGGGTGCTGCTGAATGTTAAAGTTTTTTGCGGCATCGGCAGAGGCTGTCGTTACCACATTCCATGCAGCTCGACCTTTAGAAATATGATCTAAAGAAGCAAATTTACGCGCCAAAATATAAGGGTCTTCATAAGTCGTAGATGCTGTGGCAATAAAGCCAATATTTTGCGTCACAGCAGACAGGGCTGCAAACAATGTGACGGGTTCAAAGCCAACGCCTTTATCGCCCAAACCTTTCTCACCTTCGACAGCAGAACTCCAACGGACAGACAGACCATCGGCTAGAAAGTAGGCATCGAATAGACCACGTTCTGCGGTTTTTGCCAGTTCAATTGCATAATCAATATTGAGATGATCTTGTGGGCGAGATTCAGGGTGGCGCCAACCCGCGACATGCTGTGAGGTGGTTGGAATAAAAGCCCCAAGCTTTATTTGACGTTTAGACATAAAAAATTTCTCATCCCAATTATTCTTAAAAGATAAAAGGGATAAGAACAAAATCTATGCCAAAGCGTAATTGTTTGAAAATATGCAATTTTTAATTTTAATTGGTTCTAGGTGTAGATAAATCAACAGGATATAAAACCAAATGTTGAAAAATAAACAGCAGTTTAACGGCAAACTTTATGCATGAGCCCGTACAAGATTCTCCATATTGAGATGCAAAGCTGCGGATTGGCATTGAACGCTATTAGCGAACCTTATAGCAATACTTTGATGGCTTTTCGTCTCCATACCAGTTGGTAATACAGCCCTTGTAAAATACATAAGCTGACAAAGGCCAAGGCATAGGCATACCAAATACCTTTTAAGCCCCACCATTCACTGAACAGGTAGGCGCACGGCACTTCAATGCAAATAATCGCCATAATATTAATAATCATCGGCACGGTCACTGTTCCGCTGGCCCGCATAATGGAAGCAAAAATTGCACTGGCACCAAAAAATAAAATCGACCAAAGCACAATGAACAGCAATTCTTGACCGAGAACCACAACTTCAGGATCTGTAATAAACAGCGCCATTAAATATTTAGAGAATAAATAGCCCAATGCCACCAAGATGCCAGTAATAATGAAATTCATCCCGATGGCCGTACGTTTCACGCGATTAATTAATTCAGAATGACCCGAACCAATGGCTTGTGCTGCAAAAATAGAGGCCGCAATCGCGATGGACAAGGCCGGGAATTGGATATAGTTCAAAACCTGATTGACCGCGCCATATGCTGCAGTAGCATCAGCACCATGGCGGTTAACTAAACCGACAATGACGAGACCGGCCACAGAGGTCGTGACCATCTGAATACCCGTTGGAATCCCCAGTCTTAAGATAATTTTACTAAGATCATGTTGATGGCGAATATGACGAATCAACTCGAAGTCGAGTTTGAGCGGATGATCCTTCTTTTTTAAGTAGAAATATAAAAATATCAAAGCAATTAAAAAGCCGATATGACTGGCAATGGCAGGGGCAATAATACCTAAACTTGGAAATCCAAATTTTCCTGCAATCAGCACGGGTGTAATAATCAGCCCTGAACCAATAGTCATACCTGACGCAATCAGCGGTGTTGTACTGTCACCGACCCCACGCAAAATCGAGGTATAAATAATATAAATAAAGAGCAGTGGGCTACCGGCAAGCATCCATTGCACATAAGGCAAAGATAAATGCATCACGTCTGGGGCTGTGCCTAAGGCCAATAAAATGGGCTTGGCAAATATCACCCCTAAAAAGGCAATGATGCTGCCACCAATCAAGGTCATAAACAGTGTTGAACCCACGACGGTACGAACTTTTTCAAGGTTTTGCGCGCCCCAAGCTTGACCCACCAACACGGTTGCACCTGCCGAGAGTCCAATCACAAAAGCCATTAAACAGAACAAAATTGGAAAAAATACCGCAACAGCTGCAATGGCATGCACCCCAAGCATCTGACCGACAAAAACGGTGTTAATGGTCCCAGATAAATTCTGCAAAATATTGGTGGCGATCAAAGGCACCAGAAAAACTAAAAACGTTTTCCATAAATTTTGCTGAGTAACGAGGGACTGTTGTTTTGACATGCTCAGGTCCTAGACGCGGCTTTTTATGATTTTAAGTTACTGATAACACTATCATGTTTGCATTCAAAAAAGCCTTAGTTTTTGAGTAACCAAGGCTTCATTATTTCTACATGTCTGTTTTAAAAAAACGTTTGGGCAGATACTGCTTTAAACCGCGGAGAGAATCTCTGCAGCTTGATCTAAGGTGGAATCTTGTTTGGCAAAACAGAAGCGTAATAAGCGTAAATTTTCCGGTGGTTTTTGATAGAACACCGAGACAGGAATCGCCACGATTTTATGTTGCTCTGCCAACAACTGACACATTTCCACATCTTTTAAATCTGGACGTATGGCACTGTAGTCAAGGTTTTGGAAATAAGTGCCTGCCGATGGAATCAACTCAAATCTAGAGTGGCTTAAGCCGGCATTGAAACGGTCACGCTTGGCTTGGTAAAAATGTGCCAATTCAGCAATGTGCTCAGGATGTTCTGCCATAAAGTTAGCCAATGCCATTTGTACGGGCGTAACACCGCAGAAATTGGCAAATTGATAGATTTGGCGAAACACTTGCATCAAGGCTGGCGCTGCAATGCAATAACCGGTTTTCCACCCTGTGACGTGAAAGGTTTTACCAAATGAGCCCACGACAAAACTGCGTTCACGCAGCTCAGGAAATGACAAAGCGGATAGATGCTGACGACCATCAAAAATTAAATGCTCATAGACCTCATCCGACAGCACAATAATATTTTTATCTCGAATCAGTTCGATCAAGTTGAGCCAGTCCTCACGCCCCCAAACAGCACCTGTTGGATTATGCGGTGTATTGACAATAATCATCCGGGTTTTATGGTTAATCGCAGCGGCAACACGATTCCAATCCACAGTAAAATGTGGCGTCTCTAAGGCAATGTGAATGGGATGAGCCCCAACCAATTTTACACTGGGCGCATAACTGTCATAGCTCGGATCAAAAATAATCACTTCATCATCCGCATGAACCACGGCCTGAATGGCACTAAAAATACCAATGGTTGCACCCGGGGTAATGGTCACTTCGGTGTGAGGGTCAATATTTAATTTGTCTCGATGGGCAAACAGTTGGACCAATTGCTCACGCAAATGCATCAGTCCATCGCCGGGAGCATATTGGTTAAAACCCTGTTGCGTCGCATCACTTAGCGCATTTAACAGCGCTGGAGGTGCAGGAAAATCAGGAAAACCTTGAGATAAATTCAGTGCATTTAGACGCTGCGCCATTGCGCTCATGACGCTAAAAATAGTCACACCTTGGGCAGGCAGTTTGGATTCAATTGTGATCATGGAGCTTAAAATTTTTTATAGATTGCATTTTGAGTGTAGCAGCATCTCAGCGGCTGCGAAAAGTTAGATCAACAAAATTGATCTAGCATTGACGTTCCTATTCACTTGAATCCTAAAGTAATGCAAAAGCAAACAAGAAGAATTCAACAAATTATTTGCAAAATAGAGTAGACGAAAAAATAATCATTTCATAAAATGCCGTCATTAAAAAAATTAAATACATAATAACAATGCTTAAAAATATTCACGCCATGGTGGAAAACTTTGGCTTTAGCGTACAGAAACGTGCGCTGCATATTCATTTTTCAAATGAATCATTAAACACAGAAGTTTTTATTCAAAGGATTGAAGGTCAACACCGTATCAATCAAGGCTTTCGTGCGGAAATTATTTGTCTCTCGACCAATGATCATCTGGCTTTAAAGCAGTTTATCGGTGGCCGAATGGCTGTCGATCAAGTGACAGATTTAGGACAACTCAGTCGCCTGACTGGTGTGATTACCGGGGCAAGCCAAGGTCAAAGTGATGGTGCATTGACCGTTTATAAGCTGGTGATTGAGGATGCCACAGCACTCTGGCATAAGCGTCGTAATAGCCGTGTCTTTATGAATAAATCGGTACGGGAGATGACCGAGATTATTTTTAGTGAATGGCAGAAAAAAAGTGCGCTGTTTGCTGCCAGTTTAAGCTTGAACTTAGAGGGGCTGGCACGTACCTATGATGTGCGTCCATTCACCATGCAGGCGAATGAAAGTGATTATGCATTTTTGACCCGCCTTTGGCGCAGTGAAGGGATCAATTGGTTAATTGATGAAGCTGAGTTATTTGTCGCATTTTCGGCTGCACCAATGCAAGCACAGCAGCTGCGTTTAATTGATACCAATCAAGCTTATAGTGCTTTAGAGCGGAAAAAAATTCGCTTTCATCGTAGTCATGCCACGGAACGTTTGGATACGATCACCAGTTTTGTGGCAGAACGATTTTTACAATCGACTACGATTCAGACGCAGCGTTGGCAAGCTCAACAATTGGCACAAGACCAAAGTAATCCGCTCTTAAGTGCCCATGCACAGAGTGAGCAACAGCATAATGAAACCTTAAGTTTAGAGCAGGCGTGGACCATGAGTTCGGCTTGGACAACCGACCTTAAAGGTGCAGATCAGGCGACCTCTTCAAATACACAGCAATTGGATCAGTTGAATCGGCAACTTAATCAATATCAGGAATTACAAGCCAAATACTTTACCGCCAGCAGTAGCGTGCGGGATGCACAAGTGGGGTATTGGTTTGAGTTAGAGAATCATCCTGAAATCGATCAACATCAAACGACAGATCGTGAATTTCTCATATTGGGCAAAGCATTTTATAACCAAAATAATTTACCCAAAGATATTTTGGTTCAATTAGAAAAGTTACTTGCGGCGAGCCGCTGGCTATCTTTAGGGGATGAAAGGCAGGCCAGCGAGCTGTATGTGGTCCGTCGGCAAATTTCTGTGGTGCCTGAATATGATCCTTTATTACACCGCCCACCTGCATTTCCACAGCGTGCCAAAGTGGTCGGTCCAGAAGGGGAAAGTATTTATGTCGATGCTTGGGGGCGTATAAAAGTTCGGTTTACGTTCACCCGCAGCGATGACCATAGTCATGATGGCGGAGCAGGGAGTAATGATAATGACAGTGACTCGGCTTGGGTCGATGTACTGACTCCATGGGCGGGTGAAGGTTATGGGGCACGTTTCCATCCTCGTATTGGCGAGATCGTGGTCATCGACTTTTTTGAGGGCGATGTGGATCGTCCCTTTGTAGTAGGACGTATACATGAGGCTGAGCGATCTCAGACCATGTTTGACCTCAAAGGTCAGCTTCCTGAAACCAAAAAACTCAGTGGTATTCGCTCCCAAGAAGTTGCGGGAGCAGGCTTTAACCAACTGCGCTTTGATGACACGACGGGGCAGATCAGTACCCAATTACAAAGTAGTCATGCGGCGACACAGCTGAATTTAGGTAATCTCAGCCATCCTAAAGAACAAGACAGTAGCCATGGCCGTGGTGAGGGGTTTGAGCTACGAACGGATGCTTGGGGGGCAATGCGTGCAGGTAAAGGTTTACTTATTAGTACCTATGCACAGGATAAAGCCGTTGCCGATCATCTTGCTGCTGCTGAAGCTCAGTCTCTTTTAAATCAAGGGCATCAGAGCATGAATATGCTGAGCGGTTTAGCCGTAAAGCAGCAGACCGATGCATTAAATGTGATTAATCGTTTGCCGAAGTTAATAAACTCTTTAGAAATCAAAAGTACTGCCGAAGCTGTCAAAGCGACTTTAAATTTGTTCAAGGAGGATTTAAGTCGAGACCCATTGGCAGCGTTAAAGAATTGTAAAAGTTTTGTCACAGAAATGGGCTCAATCGCACATGATGTCAAAAGTACAGTAAAAGAATTTAAAGCATTTTTTAATGATGCCGAAGATGCCTTTGATAACTTAAAGTCTGTCATAGATCATATTGAAGAAAATGGTAAGGATGTGATTCAAGGGCGGGTCGCAAGTCTGAAAAGCAACTTAAAAGAAGATCCATTAAAAGCATTAAAAGATGTGGGTAAATTGATCGAAGACATCAAATTTAATCCCGATGATTTGTTGAATAATGGTGGTTGTGGTTTACCACCAGCGATGACACCCATAAAAGCATTAGAAAAAGTACAAGGCTTTATGGAAGGCTATGCGCAAGGTTTAGAAAAATCCAATACAACGGCAAAACAAGAACAAGGCAAATTATTCCGCCAAGCGTTGATGTTGCTTGCATCACCTCATGGTATTGCACTCACTACACCTGAAGATATTGTCATGCAGGCTTCGCAGGATATTGCTGAGAGTGCACAAGGTTCGATTAATTTCAGTGCACAAAAAAATATTGTGCATCATGCGCAAGATAAAATCAGTTTGTTTGCGGCTCAAAAGGGCCTGAGTGCGTATGCCGCAAAAGGGAAAGTTGAATTACAAGCCCAAGATGATGCTATTGAAGCAATTGCCCGAAAGGTGATTAAGCTCATTTCAACGGAAGATAAAATTGAAATTACCAGTCCTAAAGAAATTGTGCTGACTGCAGGGGGCTCGCAACTGAAAATTAATGGCAGTGGAATATTTACAACAACAGGCGGCAAGTTTGAGAGTAAGGCCGGGCAGCATAGTTTTGTGGGAGGGGCGACTGTAAATGCTCAATTACCTAAGATGCCTGAGAGTGGGGTTTTTAGTCGGAGATTTGATTTTAAAGGTCTAATTTCTAAAGAATTATTGGAAGATGGATTTAAATATAAAGTTATAAATAAAAATAAAAATACGGAATTTATAGGCCTGCTTGACAAAGATGCACGTACTCAAAGAATCTTTAGTGATAATCCTGACAATGTAGAAATAAGACTGTTAGGCAAATCTGAGATTGATTCGGATAAATTATTTCTTATGGAGGAAGATGTTTCTCAGGATAATTTAGGTGAAGCATGCTGTGGCGGTCATGAAGATGATCATAATCACGATGCTGAGGAAATTGATGACGATAATAATTTAGAAGATGATTTTAAGAGTTTTGGAATTTAAGGGTGAGTTTATGAAAAAATTAAAAGAAATAATAGCTATAGTTGTATTTTTAAATAGCTCAACGTTATATGCGGAAAGTTCGAAAGACTGTATGAGTTATTGGAATCAGCCAATTAAAAAGATACAGGTGCTTGAGGAAGTTGAATGTGAACATATTTGGAATTTTGGTAGAGATAAAAGTAGCTTAAATCGCTTGCAAGTAATTAATGATTTGAATTTAAAAACAAATAAATCACAATGGTTATCAACAGGACAGTGTCAAAAAATATCATATAATAAAAAAATATATAATATTTATAATGCCGAATACAAAGAATATGGGCACAATGTTTGGTTAATTTATGATGAAAAAAATGCTTTTGCATATTTTAGAAAAATAAATAGTAAAGATCAGTCAGTAGTTTTAAGTTGCAATCAGGTTGGTAAGGATCAAGAATTAAAATTTATACTTAATAGCTATTTAAAAAATAATACATCTGTAAGTATGGAAAAATATAAAGCTAATGATTGGTACAAAGAGTAATAATAATGAAAAAAACAATCACTTTTAAGGATGGTACTACTAGAAATTTTGAAACTAATTTATCGGGTTTTATTGAAGCAGTTAGCTTTAAAGAATCCTCATCAGATTTATCTTTGTCATTAAATCATCCAATAAATCTATGGTGTGCAAAAAAAATTAATGATGCTGGATATTTGGGTTTATTTCAATGGGGAGAGTCTGCACTTTATGAGTTAGGATATTATTTAGGTGATAAAGGGATCTCTTATGAAGATATTAAAAAGGCAAAGAAAGGATCTGCTTTACATGAAAATTGGAAGAATCAATTTGACTCTAATAATTGGTCAGGACATTGGTCAGGTAAAAAAAATATAAATTCGAAATTTGAATTTTTGAATAATCCTCAAATTCAATATGAAGTAATAAAAGAATGGATTAATTATTTATGTAAACAGATTAGAAATAATAATTTAAATGAGCATTTTGGTCGGGTGATTCAAGGTGTAGAGATTAATGAGTCTGGCGTTATCGCTGGCATGCATTTGGTTGGTATAGGAGGTTTGGGGGCTTTTCTAGGTGTTTCAAAATTTTCTAGTCATAAACAAACAGATGGTAATGGAACACATATTAAAAAATATATTCAAGACTTTGGTGGATTTGATTTAGAGCAGTGTTGTAATCGAAAAATATATATAAATCTAAAAGATAAAAATGAAAAGGCATTAATAAATAAAGAAGTTACAGTTGTTTCAATATATTCAGGAAAATCCTTTTCTGCAGAGACGAAGGTTCGGGTTAAAAGTGATGAAAATGGCAGTCTCCCTGTCATTGTTAGACACCCATCAACTGAGATTAAAATTGTAGCTGATGGTAAAGAATCTAATCCTATTATTCAAAAAGCTGATCAAAAACAAATTGCAACCTTAAAAGATTTTGATGTTTCAATATTTCAAGCGAATTTAGAAGAAAATAATACGCCTCAATCAAAGCCTCAGTCTAATAAAACACCTCAAGAAGTAAGAAATGAACAGAATCCATCTGAAGAAAAAAAAGAAGTAGTTACTGGTAATATAAAAGATGTGAGTTTTAATATTCAAATTATAGAAGAGGATACAAAGAAAGCTATTTCTAATATGGGTTTTTACTTAACTTATAAAGGGAATATAAAAAAGCATACAGCAGATTCATCAGGGACTAAAAAAGGTGTAGTGGCTGCAGTAGGCGAAGATATCGAGGTTTCAGTATCTGGAGCTGGACAACGTCAAAAGATACATCATTTTAAAGTTGAACAGTCTTTATCTAATCAGACTGTTAAAATTAAATTACCTGTATGTTTTTTTAAAATTAATGTTAAAGAAAATAATGAAAATGTAACAAATACTCTAGTAAGTATTTTTTATAGAAATAAGCAAATTGCGAAAAGAACAGATAGTAATGGAGATATTAGTGTTAAAATGCTATTGGGTTTTGTTTTTGGCTTTGGAATAAAAAATAAAGAGCTGGAGAAGCTCCGTGTTCTGAAAGGAATACCAATTAGGCATTTTAAAGTTAATGAGGGATTTGTAAAAGCTTCAAAGCTATATGAAATTGCCGATCAAAAGCGTAAGGAAGCAGATGAGCTCAAGAAAAAATCTGACCAAATGCAGCGAAAAAAGCAACTAGAAGCTCAGGAAAAAGAAGCAAAAGAACAGGCAGAAAGAGCAAAATCAGAGGCTGAAAAAAATCAGCCTATTCAAGATAATACATACACGGAAAATGGCGGTGAGCCACTAACAACTGTTAGTAATCAATCTCCACCTACAAGTGATACGACACGTTATCATATTTACCATGATGGTAAGATTAAGCGTGAAAATAAGGCTGCTACTGGTTATGCAGAATTTATTTACTATGATTCGGCGGGAAGATTTTATAATTTAGGTAAGTCTCAATTTGTAGTGGCTGATAAATGGCAATCAAAAGGTGTTAAGGCAGGTGGTAATACATATTTGATTGATCAACGTAAACATAAATATTACAAAAGTGGATCTTTAGGTTATAAGTGGAATATTATTAGTGGTGATGGTCGGTATTATTTATCAGGATTATCAATGTCTGCAGTTCTTGGTGCTATGTGTAATTTGGGTTATGCCGAATATATTGGATCTGGATTTAGTTGTAGGGATGGTTCCCCAGGTGAAAGTGTAAGTCATTTGAATGGTATAAATGGTGATTTTAGATATATAGCTATTAATAATAGACATATGACAGAAGTAACATATACTTCTCATGATCATTTTGATTGGAATAAAAATGTCGCTTTTGTTGAAGAGTTATTTAAATTTGGCTATAAATTGTTTGGCTCACATCCAGTGAAAATTAAAAAAAATGCATTATTGCCTCATTCGCAGTCATGGAAGGATCATAATCATCATATTCATCTACATGACTTTTCTCCAAAAGTGGAAGATTTATAATGAAAAAGAAATCAGTTTTTACTATTAGTTTTTTAATATACTTTTTATTAATAGCATTCACAGAACAATCAAAGAGTGAAGTTGAAGTTATACGAAATGATAATGTAAATGCTATATTTACAGAAAATGGTTTTGGTGGAGTTGAAATAAATCAAAGAATTAACGATGAATTTATTGAAATTGAAAATAGTAGAGTAGATAATTGTTTTTTTGCTAAAAATAGAAAAATAAAATCCGATGTGGATTTTCAAGTTCTTAATAATAAAATTTCTGTAATTTCTTCAAATCAACTCGGAGTTTCTACGAATCTAGGAATTAAAGTAGGGGATGAAGAAAGTAAAATTTACGAAAAATATAAGAATTCAGTGATTGATAAAAAAATAAATCCATATGGTGAATCTCAAAATGATTATTCAATTATTATTTGGAATCATGATAAAACAAAGGGTACACGGTATGATATCGAAAGCAAAAAAATTATAGGTATAAAAGTAGGTGATACTAACCTAACTTTAATGGAAGGTTGTGCTTAAGCATTTTTAAAAAATAAAGCCGACTCTCGTCGGCTTCATTTATTTAACCTTCTAAAACTTCTTCCAATAAATCTTCACTTGGTGCAAAGTAATATGCTCCGTCCATTGGCGTAACAAAGTGAAGTAAGCGGTCGTGAATGCCGTCACCGCTAGTGCCGAACATGCGAATCAGCATGCTGTCGATAATACTGAGGTCATTGGTATAGGCAATAAAGAACAAACCTTGGTCGCCACGACCATCACCATAAGGCAATGAATGACGCAAAATCGCCAGCTCCTCACCTTCATCATCTTCAACAACGGTACGTGATACATGTGAGTTTTCTGGCTGTTCGTCTTCATCCAACTCAATAGATTCAAGTTTGGTGCGCCCAATGACATGTTCCTGAGCATCTACCTTTAACTTTTTCCATTTATCTAAGTTATGTGCATAACGCTGCGCGAATACAAAAGAACCTTCTGCAAAAATGCCAGCATCTTCAGAAAGTAGCGCTGTTTCAGCACGGTCATCTGGAAATTGAGGGTTTTCAGTACCATCAATAAAGCCAGTTAAGTCACGGCCATCGAAATTGCGGAAGCAAACACGCTCATCTAAAACCTCAACTTTATCTTGAATGCCATCAAAGAAAGCTTGGCTTAAAGCGAAGCAAATATCTGTACGCTGTGCTGCAATGTGAATCAGTACATCTGCTGGGGCTACAGGCATGTTAAATGAACCTTGAATTGGATCAAGTTGTTTAAAGCCTGCCGGAGATTGACTGTAAAGTTGTGCCCAAAGTTCAGGTCCAAAAGCCACAGCTGTTTTAATCTGTGCATTAGGATGTTGGGTAATTAGACGATCACGAGTATTAAATAAGTCTTCAAGTTGTTCTTTTAATTCGCTAATCGTTAAATCTTTTAAACGTAAAACAATAAAACGAGCATGATCTGAAGGTAATGGCAAAATTACAGATTGAGCAGACATTCATGGCTCCTAAAAATTATAATTTCTGAGTGGCTGTGTGTATTGTGCCTTAAGCAGCGCTGAGAGTGTAGCCTTCATTTGGCCTTTTAGCGTGCATTATTGTCATGAAAATAGAGTAAATGTCATATAATACAGACCCATTTCAAACTTGAGCTAATGATGTCCTATCAAATCTGGATTGCATATATGTTGGCATGTTGGGTGATTAGTGTTTCCCCTGGTGCAGGTGCAATTGCGTCTATGTCGAGTGGTTTGAATTTTGGGTTTAAGCATGGGTATTGGAATGCCATCGGCCTGCAATTGGCACTTTTGGTTCAGATCGCCATTGTTGCAGCTGGGGCAGGGGTCTTATTTGCGACGACACCATGGGCTTTTCTGATCGTGAAATGGTTTGGTGTGGGATATTTATTGTATTTGGCTTATTTACAGTGGACAGCACCAACAGAGTCGATTGAAATCCAACAAGATTTACCAAATAAATCACGTTCAAAATTAGTTTTACATGGTTTTTTGGTCAATATGAGTAATCCCAAAGCGATTGTATTTTTGTTGGCGGTTTTGCCGCAGTTTTTAGATTTATCCAAACCCCAATGGATTCAATATGTCATTATGGCGGCAACGATGATTAGCATTGATCTGATTGTCATGGCGGGGTATACCGGTCTTGCTGCAAAAGTGCTGCGGTTGTTAAAATCACCTAAACAACAAAAATATTTGAATCGTACCTTTGCAGTTCTATTTGCTTGTGCGGCGAGTTTATTGAGTTTGGTGCATCAATAAATCCAGTTAGATGATTCTGAGCATCGTATTTGACTTGCAAAAAAAGCCATGCAACTGCATGGCTTTTTCATTTTGATATGTCGCGAATTAAGCAATGAAAGTTGTTACTTAAGCGACTTTCTTAAATTTTTGCATAATAAAAATTAGGGCAAAGAGCAGTGCCATAGTTAATACAATGGTCAGTCCTGTAGAAGTATTTAAACCAGCACTCGACCATAACCCCACGGTCACACCGACTTGGGCAATGATGAAAGACCACAGCACCATTTGCTTCGGGGAATTCGCCAATAAACGAGCGGTTAATGCAGGAATCACTAACAATGCACCCATCAGCAATGATCCGACAGCACGTAAAGCCAATACGGTAAATAATGCCAGTAATAACATAAAAATCAGACGTTGCCATTTGGCACTGACACCTTCACTGACCGCAATATCGGGGTCAATGGCAATCTGAATCTGAGATTGCCAACTTTTATACAGCACGGTCAGTGCCACAATGATCACCACTGCAAAGACAGGCAAATCTGACCAAGAAATGGTGAGCAAATCACCAAATAAATAGCTGAGTAATTCAGGTCTTAAGCTGGGCAAATGTTGTATGAAGAGTAAGCCAGAGCACAGGAGTGTTGCTGAACATAGCGCGAGCAAGGCGTCATTGGGCAAGCGTGGATCGTGTAACACCCATAAGATTGCTACCAATAAAAGTGCAATCAATGTAACGCCCGTCCAAAGCGGTAGACTCATCGCACCAGCAATGGCGACACCGAGTAAAGTGCCATGTGCCATGGTGTCCGCAAAAAATGACATGCGACGCCATAGCATTAAACAGCCGAGGGGTGCAGTCAGGAACACCAGCAAAGTGCCCATGATCCATGCTGGCAAAAGGAGTTGTAGCCATTCCATCATGGATTATGCTTCCGGTTCAGGGTGAATATGAGGACGAGAGTCATGCTGGCAAGGTGTTGCACTATCGCCATGCGCACAGTGATCATGATGGTGTTGATAGAACACACGATTTGTCCCAAAGATCGCTTGATATTCAGGATGTTGCTGGACATTTTCAGGCAAGCCACTGCAGCAGATATGCTTGTTGAGGCAAACCACACGATGTGTTCCTTGCATGACCCATTGTAAATCATGAGAAACCATCAAAACTGCACAGCCATATTTTTCTGGCAAGCTACGCACGTAGTCATACAGTTCCGCTTCAGACTGGATATCCAGACCTTGCATAGGTTCATCCAGAACCAATACATTCGGTTGACGCAATAAAGCCCGTGCAATCAGAACGCGTTGACGTTCGCCGCCCGATAATTGCTGAACTTTAGATTGTTGTAACTTGGCAATGCCTGTATCACGAATAATTTCTTGCTTAATGCTGGCATCACATTTTTCTAGTGCCAATAAATCACACACACGTAGCGGTAAGCTGTGTGATGGATTAAATTTTTGTGGCACATACGAAAATTTTAATTTTTGTATGCTGATCACTTTACCAGATACAGGTTTTACAATACCCAACAACACTTTGATGAGCGTGGATTTTCCTGCACCATTGGGACCAATCAAGGTGACAATTTCTTTTTCGTGTAAGGCGAAATCTACATTTTTTAAAATGTCACGTTCATCGATTCGGACATGAACATGCTCTAAAGCCACAATGGGCTTCACATTTAGTGTTTGCTGCGGCACTGCTGACAGATCCCTGAAATTTCAATAATACTGTGATGTGCCGTAAAGCCATCGGAAGCAGACAATTCATCGAGTTGCGCCATCAAGCCTTGAGCAGATGCTTCTTTGACTATTTTACAATCGGTGCAAATCAGAAATGCAGCTTGATGTCCTTCGCGCGGGTGACAACATGGGATGTAAGCATTAATCGACGTGAGGCGGTGAATCAAACCTTTTTCAAGCAGAAAATCCAGTGTACGGTACACTGTCGGTGGCGCTGCAGGTCGGTCAGACTCACTTTTGATTTTAGCCAAAAGGTCATAAGCACCCATTGGCCCCGTTGCATTTAAGATCAGTTCCAATACTTCTTTACGCAAGGGCGTAAGTCGAGCACCCGTCGCACTACAGAGACTCTCAGCTTCAGCAAGGCGCTGTTCGACATTATGATGATCGTGTACACCATGCAAAGCATTATGATGTTCGTGTGAACATGCGCTCATAGCCAACCTCGAGTACGAAACTGTATAAAGAAAAAGACTTTAAATCTTAACATGAAGCGTAAGGACTTACGAACAGACGTAGGTTTTTTTACGATTTTGTTATATTATAACACTATTCATTTTATGGTGCTCTCTCCCCATGTCCCGTGTATTTCTTTTTTGTAGTTTGGCTTTATTCAGTGTGATGAGCTGGGCGCAAGGTCTCGTTGTTTCTACACAACCGATTTATCTAATCGCAAAAGATGTACTCAAGGGCGTAGAGCAGCCCAAACTACTGCTTGACCATCAATCTGGACATGATGTGAGTTTGACGCCTGCGCACCGTAAAACCGTGCAAGATGCCAATCTCGTTTTATGGTTAGGCCATGCACACGAAGCACCATTGGCAAAAATGTTGGGTGAAAGTGGCAAAAGTATCGCTATTTTAGACTCAGGCATTATCAGTGCGTTGCCATTACGGGATGTGCGTGGCAATGCATTAAAAGGCACAATTGATACGCATGTCTGGCTTGAACCAAACAATGCGGTTCGAATCGGCTTTTTTATAGCCGCGTTACGTTCACAACAGTTTCCAGAACATCGTGAAAAATATTGGGCCAATGCGCGTGCATTTGCGCAGAAACTCTTGGTCACAGCACAAAAAACCGATGTGTCGAGCCGTGCTCAACCTTACTGGTCTTACCACGATGCCTATCAATATCTTGAGCGCTCACTGAATTTGAAATTTACCGGTGCGTTGACAGATGATCCACATGTCGCGCCGACATTGGCACAAATCAAATACCTGAAAGACCATCGCACGCAGCCAAAAGTATGCTTACTTGCAGAAGCACATGCCAGTCAAAATCAGTATCAAAAGCTCGGTGGTATCGTCTTTCAACCGGTTGACGAAACGATGAGTGGGGCAGGGGATTTTGTAACAGCATGGAAGATGTTGGCTGATGAAACTCTGAAATGCACACTAAATGCACGAAAGTAAAGTAAAAAATAAACAACTATTGATTAGTTTGAAAGCAGTTTGCCAATTTAAAAAAACACGACTAAGGTCGGGAAAAGATTGCAAGTTAAGGGGTGTAACTCTATAATGCCTGCGATTAAAAATAATCATCAGTTAAACTTGTCAAGCAGAATTGCTGTGAGTGAACAAAAATGAGTCGAACTAGTCGCATGATTGATCGACGATTAGCGAAAGCTTTAGTCATCTTACAAGCAGTAATGATTCCTGTTTCAGCCCTGATTGGTTGGGTCTTTAAAGACACAATCACAGCATATAGTGCAGCTTTGGGTGCGTTGGTATGTTGGCTAGCAAGTAGCTACTTTTCATGGCAGTCGTTTCGTGCGGCTGGTGCCCGTGCCTCTAAACAGGTGCTGTCAAACATGTATCGTGGCTTAATGGGCAAGTTTGCAATCGTGATTGTTGGATTCATTTTGATTTTGATCAATGTCAAACCGTTGTCAGCGGTGGCATTGTTTTGTGGTTTTATGCTCGTACAAAGTATGTCGTGGGTCGCTCCTTTTTGGGCAACACGCTTAAAAAAACGAGTATAAACACAACAAAAAATTGAAAAGTTTTTTGGAGAGTAACGAGATATCAGGCAGCACGCGATATTCGTTTTCTCTATTAGTTTTGACATTGACCAGGTGTGATTTATGGCTGCTGAAGAACATGCCCTTACTTCGACCGAGTACATTCAGCATCACTTGACTAACTTGACCTATGGCAAAATGCCAGATGGTACTTGGAAGTTAGCTGAGACTGCTAAAGAAGCTCAAGAGATGGGGTTCACTGCTATTCACTTGGATTCAATGGGTTGGTCTATTGGCCTTGGTATTGTTTTCTGTTTGTTGTTCTGGGTTGTAGCGAAAGCTGCAAACTCTGGTGTTCCGACCAAGTTCCAGTCTGCAATCGAAATGATTATCGAGTTCGTTGACTCAAGTGTCCGTGACACTTTCCATGGCAAATCGCGCTTAATCGCGCCGTTAGCGTTGACCATCTTCGTGTGGATTTTCCTCATGAACTTGATGGACTTGATCCCTGTTGACTGGATTCCTTATACAGCTCAATTGATCGGTGCTAACGTGTTTGGTATGGATCCTCACCACGTTTACTTCAAAATCGTTCCATCTACTGATCCTAACATTACCTTGGGTATGGCATTATCAGTATTTGCGTTAACTATTTTCTATAGTATCCGTGAGAAAGGTCTTGTCGGATTCGGTGCAGAATTTGCACTTAACCCATTTAACCCAAGTAACCCAGTTTTAAAAGCATTACTTATTCCAGTAAACATTATTCTTGAATTAGTAACTTTTATTGCACGTCCAATCTCATTGGCTCTTCGACTGTTCGGTAACATGTATGCGGGTGAGTTGATCTTCATCTTGATCGCATTACTACCGTTCTGGATCCAGTGGGCGTTGTCTGTGCCTTGGGCGATCTTCCATATTCTTGTTATTACGTTACAAGCATTCATTTTCATGATGTTGACTATCGTATATATGAGTATGGCTAGCGAAAAGCATTAATGGTATTGCTCAACTGTCAAAGGGTGGTTGGGCACACAATTTTTTAACTTAATTTGGTATAAACCTAACCTCTGAGGAATTATCATGGAACTCACTTTAGGTCTAGTTGCAATTGCATCTGCTATCTTGATCGCTTTTGGTGCTTTAGGTACTGCGATTGGTTTTGGTCTTCTAGGCGGCCGTTTCTTAGAAGCTGTTGCTCGTCAACCAGAATTGGCTCCACAACTTCAAACTCGTATGTTCTTAATCGCAGGTCTTCTTGATGCTGTGCCTATGATCGGTGTTGGTATTGGCTTGTTCTTCATCTTCGCTAATCCATTTGTAGGTTAATCAGCTTAATTCCTAAATTAAACTATTGAGGAATAGCAATGAATATCAACCTCACATTGATTGGCCAAGCGATTGCATTTGCGATTTTTGTCGCATTCTGCATGAAGTTTGTATGGCCACCACTAATCAATGCGATTAGTGAGCGTCAGCGTAAAATCGCTGATGGCTTAAACGCTGCTGAAAAAGCAAAAGCTGACCTTGCGGATGCGCAAGCACAAGTGAAAGCTGAATTAGACGCGGCTAAAGCACAAGCGGCTCAATTGATCGAACAAGCGAACCGTCGTGGTGCGCAATTGGTAGAAGAAGCGCGTACTCAAGCTGCGGCTGAAGGTGAGCGTATTCGTCAACAAGCTAAAGAAGCTGTTGATACTGAAATCAATGCTGCTCGCGAAGAATTACGTCAACAAGTTGCTGCTCTTGCAGTTACTGGCGCAGAAAAAATTCTGAACCAGCAAGTTGACGCAGAAGCTCACAATGCCATGCTGACTCAGCTGGCTGCTAAACTTTAAGAGAGGCGGATTATGGCTGAACTCTTGACGTTGGCACGCCCATACGCTAAAGCAGCATTTGCTTACGCTTCTGAGCAAAATGCAACTGACGCTTGGTCAAATGCATTGAATTTGCTCAGTGCTGCGGTGCAAGACGAAGCATTTTCAGCTTATCTAAATCGCCCTGAGCTTACTCCTGCTGAGCAGGTAAGTGTTTTCGCAAAAGTTTTAGGTGAAGACCAGACTGCAGCAGTGTCAAACTTTTTGACATTGCTTGCCGATAATGACCGTCTGGCACTTCTTCCTGAAATTTCAGAAGAATACGAACAGCTCAAATCACAGAATAACAATACTGTGGATGTAGTGATTGAATCTGCATTCCCATTGACTTCTGTACAAGAACAATTACTTGCGCATGCATTAGAGAAAAAATTCGAAGCTGCCGTAAATGTTTCTGTAGAAGTTAACCCAGCGTTAATCGCGGGTGTAGTTATTCGTGCAGGCGACCAAGTGATAGATGATTCTGCGCTTAACAAGCTTGAAAAAATGCGGACTCGTCTTCTTGCTTAACAGCTCGAAGACTGAACTTTAAAAAGATTGAGGTATAGCGCAATGCAACAACTGAATCCATCCGAGATCAGTGCGCTCATTAAACAGCGTATCGGCGATCTGGACACCAGCGCGACCGCTAAGAACGAAGGGACCATTGTTATGGTTTCCGACGGTATTGTGCGCATTCACGGCCTTGCTGATGCAATGTACGGTGAAATGATCGAATTCGACGGCGGCTTATTTGGTATGGCACTGAACCTAGAACAGGATTCAGTGGGTGCCGTTGTCTTAGGTAACTACTTAAGCCTTCAAGAAGGTCAAAAAGCTCGTTGCACAGGTCGTGTATTAGAAGTTCCGGTTGGTCCAGAACTTTTAGGCCGTGTAGTAGATGCTTTGGGTAACCCAATTGATGGTAAAGGCCCTATTGACGCAAAACTTACTGATGCTGTTGAAAAAGTAGCACCAGGCGTAATTTGGCGTCAATCAGTGGATCAACCTGTACAAACTGGTTATAAATCAGTAGATACAATGATCCCTGTTGGTCGTGGTCAACGTGAGTTGATCATCGGTGACCGTCAAACTGGTAAAACAGCTATGGCGATCGATGCGATCATCGCTCAGAAAAATTCTGGCATTAAATGTGTATACGTAGCAATTGGTCAAAAACAA
Organism: Acinetobacter amyesii; assembly: GCF_002018365.1. Classification (GTDB taxonomy): domain Bacteria; phylum Pseudomonadota; class Gammaproteobacteria; order Pseudomonadales; family Moraxellaceae; genus Acinetobacter; species Acinetobacter amyesii. Next base: position 21,946 of record NZ_MVKX01000012.1, on the reverse strand, counting down.
TCGACTATCGCTAACGTTGTGCGCAAGCTAGAAGAAACTGGCGCTATGGCGTACACAACTGTTGTAGCAGCTGCTGCAGCTGATCCTGCAGCAATGCAGTATCTTGCTCCGTATGCTGGTTGTACAATGGGTGAGTACTTCCGTGACCGCGGTGAAGACGCGCTTATCATTTATGATGACTTGTCTAAACAAGCTGTTGCTTACCGTCAAATTTCATTGCTTCTACGTCGTCCACCAGGTCGTGAAGCATATCCTGGTGACGTATTCTATCTACACTCACGTTTACTTGAACGTGCTTCACGTGTATCTGCTGACTACGTTGAGAAATTCACTAACGGTGAAGTTAAAGGCCAAACTGGTTCATTAACTGCATTACCGATTATTGAAACTCAAGCCGGTGACGTATCTGCATTCGTACCTACAAACGTAATTTCGATTACTGACGGTCAGATCTTCTTAGAAACATCATTATTCAACGCAGGTATTCGTCCTGCTGTGAACGCGGGTATCTCTGTATCACGTGTTGGTGGTTCTGCTCAAACTAAGATCATCAAAAAATTGTCAGGTGGTATCCGTACCGCTCTTGCGCAATACCGTGAATTAGCTGCGTTTGCTCAGTTCGCTTCTGACCTTGACGAAGCAACTCGTAAACAGCTTGAACATGGTCAACGTGTAACTGAGCTTATGAAGCAAAAACAATATGCTCCATACTCAATTGCTGACCAAGCTGTTTCAATTTATGCATCTAACGAAGGCTACATGGCTGACGTAGAAGTGAAGAAAATCGTTGCATTTGATGCTGCGTTGATCTCTTACTTCCGTTCAGAAAATGCTGCGTTAATGCAAAAAATTGACGAGACTGGTGCTTACGATAAAGAAATCGAAGCAGCAATCAAAGCAGGTATTGAAAGCTTTAAAGCGACTCAAACTTACTAAGATTCAACTGTGTTGAATCTGGTTTTGGTTTGGTTCACGGATCAACCTTCGGAAGCTCGAAAGGGCTTTCGAATACTAGGTTAAGCGTATGGCAAATTTAAAAGAAATTCGCGCCAAAGTAGCTAGTATCAAAAGCACGCAGAAAATTACTCGCGCGATGCAGATGGTAGCAGCTTCTAAGATGCGTCGTGCGCAAGAGCGCATGGCTCAAGGCCGTCCGTATGCCGAAAATATGCACCGTGTAATTGCTCATTTGGTACAAGCGAATCCTGAATACAAACACCGTTATATGGTTGAACGTCCTGTAAAGCGCGTTGGCTATATCATTGTTTCTTCAGATCGTGGCCTTGCTGGTGGTTTGAACATTAACTTGTTCAAAAAAGTGGTAAAACACGTACAACAGCAACAAGAGCAGTCAATTGAAGTTCAATTTGCTTTAATTGGTCAAAAAGCGGTTTCGTTTTTTAAAAACTACGGCGGTAAAGTTCTTGGTGCAACTACAAACGTAGGTGATGCTCCGAGTCTTGAACAGTTAACTGGTTCTGTACAGGTGATGTTAGACGCGTTTGATAAAGGCGAGTTAGATCGTATTTATCTAGTGTCAAACGGCTTTGTCAACGCCATGACTCAAAACCAAAAAATCGAACAGCTTGTTCCTTTAGCAGCTGCTGAGGAAAGCGAAGGTCTAAACCGTCAATACGGTTGGGACTATATCTATGAACCAGAAGCTGAAGAGCTTTTAAATGGTTTATTGGTTCGTTACATTGAGTCTATGGTTTATCAAGGTGTGATTGAAAACATCGCATGTGAACAGTCTGCTCGTATGGTTGCAATGAAAGCTGCAACTGATAACGCGGGTGAATTGATCAAGAGCCTACAACTTATTTATAACAAGCTGCGTCAAGCCGCGATTACTCAGGAAATCTCTGAGATCGTTGGTGGTGCCGCTGCCGTTTAACATTATTAGTTTGAATTGAGGAGACAGCAATGAGTAGCGGTCGTATCATTCAGATCATCGGCGCGGTTATCGACGTCGAGTTTGAACGTAACAGCGTTCCTAAGATCTATGACGCTCTCCATGTTGATGGTACTGAAACTACATTAGAAGTTCAGCAGCAACTTGGTGATGGCGTAGTTCGTACTATTGCAATGGGTTCTACTGAAGGCCTTAAGCGTGGTCTTACTGTAACTAACACTGGCGCGCCTATCTCTGTACCTGTAGGTACTGCATGTTTAGGTCGTATCATGGACGTTCTTGGTCGCCCTATCGACGAAGCTGGTCCTGTTGGTACTGAAGCTCGTTTACCAATTCACCGTCAAGCGCCTTCTTATGCAGAACAAGCGGCTTCTACTGACCTTTTAGAAACTGGTATTAAAGTAATTGACTTACTTTGCCCGTTCGCTAAAGGTGGTAAAGTTGGTCTGTTCGGTGGTGCCGGTGTTGGTAAAACTGTAAACATGATGGAGTTGATCAACAACATCGCAAAAGCTCACTCAGGTTTATCTGTGTTTGCTGGTGTTGGTGAACGTACTCGTGAAGGTAACGACTTCTATCACGAAATGAAAGACTCTAACGTTCTAGACAAAGTAGCAATGGTCTACGGTCAGATGAATGAGCCACCAGGTAACCGTTTACGCGTAGCGTTGACTGGTTTGACTATGGCTGAGTACTTCCGTGACGAAAAAGACGAAAACGGTAAAGGCCGTGACGTTCTATTGTTCGTCGACAACATCTATCGTTATACACTAGCGGGTACTGAAGTATCAGCACTTCTAGGTCGTATGCCATCTGCAGTAGGTTACCAACCGACTCTTGCAGAAGAGATGGGTGTTCTTCAAGAACGTATTACGTCTACTAAGTCTGGTTCTATTACGTCAATCCAAGCGGTATACGTACCTGCCGATGACTTAACAGATCCATCGCCTGCTACTACCTTCGCTCACTTGGACGCGACTGTTGTATTGAGCCGTGACATCGCATCTTCTGGTATTTACCCAGCGATCGATCCACTTGACTCTACTTCACGTCAGTTAGATCCACTTGTAGTGGGTACTGAGCATTACGAAATCGCTCGTTCAGTTCAAAACGTTCTTCAACGTTACAAAGAATTGAAAGACATTATCGCAATTCTTGGTATGGACGAATTGGCAGAAGAAGACAAACTTACTGTATACCGTGCACGTAAGATCCAACGTTTCTTCTCTCAACCGTTCCACGTAGCTGAAGTGTTTACTGGTGCTCCTGGTAAACTTGTACCGCTTAAAGAAACAATTCGTGGCTTTAAAGGTCTTCTAGCTGGTGAATACGACCACATTCCAGAACAAGCGTTCTACATGGTTGGTGGTATTGACGAAGTTATTGCTAAAGCTGAGAAACTTTAATTAGTTACCTAATTTAGGAGATTCTCATGTCAACTATGCAATGTGACGTTGTAAGTGTTAAAGAGTCTTTGTACTCTGGCACTGTAACTATGCTAATTGCTAAAGGTGCTGGTGGTGAGTTGGGTATTATGCCTGGCCATGCGCCACTAGTAACTTTGCTCAAGCCGGGCGCAATCCGCGTTCTGCTTGAAAATGGTACAGAAGAATTAATCTATGTATCAGGTGGTGTACTAGAAGTTCAACCGCACGTTGTTACTGTACTTGCAGATACTGCAGTACGTGCTGACAACCTTGATGAAGCAGCAATTATTGAAGCTCGTAAACAAGCTGAACAATTGTTAGCAAATCAAAAGAGCGACTTGGACTCAGCTGCTGCTTTGGCTGCTCTTGCAGAAACTGCTGCTCAGTTGGAAACCATCCGCAAAATCAAAAACCGCGCTCAATAAGACGCAGTTTGAGATTGAAAGAGCCACCCGAAAGGGTGGTTTTTTTATGGCTGAATAATAAATAAATTTGATTATATTTTGATTAATTGTTATTTTTCATATGCTTAAAAATATATCAATGGAATTAATGATGTCTAATAAAATCTTTTTCACATTACTATTATCTTTGGGATTTGTTGGGTGTGCATCCGTACCTAAAGCAGATCAAAATGCTTCAGCAGCAGTAAAACAACTAAATGCCCCACAAGAAGGCAATGCAGGAATTTATGTATATCGCTCAGCTTCTGTGAAAGGCGCTGCCTTAAAGAAAGATGTATGGGTAGATGGGGAATGTTTAGGTGAAACCTCTCGTGGAGTATTTTTTTATAAAGAAGTAGTGGGTAATCAAAAACATACAATTTCGACTGAATCAGAATTTTCACCTAACCATTTGGATATTGAAACTGAAGCAGGTAAACAATATTTTGTTCAGCAATTTATTAAAATGGGCGCATTTGTAGGTGGGGCAAATTTAAAACTGGTTGATGAGCAAACAGGAAAAAAGGCCGTTAGCGAATATGCATTTGCACAAGGCGGTAATTGCAGCAAAGCCACCATCGCATTGAAATAAAGGTTCATATGTAGATAAAAAACTACTCGAAAGGGTGGTTTTTTTATCCCTAAATTCTTTGAAAAACTGATCAATCTAAAGTTGAATATATTTTATTCAATACAATCTTTATAGTGATTAAATTCAATCAGCTAGCATTGCACCATGAACCTTATTGCCTATGAGCCGCATTTTTGGGAACTTTATCAAGATTTTGATCAATATTACTTGAGCATTGCGGTTGATCTCAGTTCTGTCGTGTCATGTTGGGATGTTGAACTCACCCATGAAGAAGTTCAACAATATGAACACCGTGGGCGTGTGAGTATTCAAGAGCTGGCTAAATCGATGGTCGCTGCTGCTTATAAAGGTGATTTTGCTTCATTAGAAAGTCGTTTAGTGAAACCTTATGAACGTCAGGCCATGCAATCGGCTTTTAAAAAATGGCAAGATAGCCAAGAAGCAGGTTAATACTCGTTATTCATGCATGGGTAAAATTGAAAACTCACCGTGACTGATAATTTTAATTTTAAAAATTTGATCAAAGCCTTCATCCTGTGACGGCACTTGAAGCTTTCGATAGGTTGCACGCACGCCAACTTCTGGAATATGGGCTTTGCCTTCACGAAAACTGTTGCGCTTTAAGGTACTGTCCAAATCGGTTTCAAAATAATAAGCAATCACTTCAAACCCTGCATTAACTGCGCGTTGGATATAGCGAGCACGAGCTTCCCGATCTGGGTTGGTATTATCAATCACCATTTTGGTTTTGGATGCCAAACCTGCTTCAAAGATCATATTTTCCCGATGTCGGGTTTTCAACATATCCAAATTAATACGTAAATGGCTATGATATAAATTCAACATGTAAAAGGTTGATTTGCCAGAGGCTTGAACGCCTGTAAAAATAATCAGCTGCATGGTGCCTGCAATGAAAGCATGGAATGAATAATAGAGTATTAAATCAGCAACCCAGTTTTGCTACAATCGCTGCAAAATAAATAAGAACAAGTTACAAAGGTCTGTATGCTCAAATTTTTTACCAGTTTATCGCTGTGTCTTTGTTGTGGTTTGCTCCTTGCATGCCAAAGCCAGTACGTCACGACACCCAATCTTCCGACTGAAGCTGCACTTGTCGCTGAATCGGTTGATAATGGGATCAGTACGGAGCTTGAGATCCCATATTTGACCGCCTTTCGAAATCTGCGACAAGCCTATAATCACTGTGTTGCGTTTACCGCGAACAATCGCTACGTCTATACCGATAATCGTTTAGAAGAGCATTTGGAGCAAGGGACATTGATGGCACGAACTGAACATGGGGCGTATTTGCATAAAATGTTGGTCGAAAGTTTAGATCCACAGACGACACGTATTACCTTATTTTTGCCGAAGCAATATACCTTTGCCCAAGCACGCTTTAAACAAGATGTTCAACGCGCACTTGGACAAGATAAAAACTGTAATACCTATGAAATTGCTTAATCCAACTAATTGAACTTTAAGACGCTTGTGAGTTTTCCTGTTCTGGGTGCTCTACACGTTTACCGCCTTCATAACTGGCAAATCGAGCCTGATCACGTTTGAAGACCGGTGCAGGCGACGGCCAAGGCCAATCTCCAAAATGGGTTTCACGATAGCGTTTAAAAGCCGCATCGAGTTCTTCAGTGGTATTCAGCACAAATGGACCGCGCATCGCCACGGGTTCATTAATCGGTTCACCTTCTAACCATAGAATCCGTGCTTCTAATCCGCCTGCTTTGAGATGGACGTCGGCATCTGATTGGAGTTCAACCAAATGCTTCATTTGAATGGTTTGACCTTCTATTTCTAATGTATTGCCCTGATAAAAATAAGCAAAACGGTTTGAGCTACTTGTTGTTGAGGGAATCACCAATTCTGCACCTGCTTGCATGGTGATTAAATAAATGTTGACCTTATTTTCTGCGGCAGCCGCCCATGAGTGTGGCGGTCGGGAAATGGCATCGGTGGATTTGAACTGTCCTGAAATCACGCGAATATCCGATTTTTTTCCTTCACTATCCGTTTCAAAGACGTGAGGAATCTCTTCACGCCAAAACATTTTATAGTCGGCATCATGGGCTTTCTGTTCGGCCGATGAATTAAACCAAATTTGGAAAAGTTCAAAAGGATTGGCTTTATCTTCATGCAGTAGGGGGAACATTTCACAGTGTTCAACGCCATTGCCTGTGGATAGCCATTGCACATCACCGGCAGCATAGCGTCCGCCATTGCCTAATGAGTCAAAGTGATCGACATAGCCTTGTTCAACCAAGGTAATGGTTTCAAAGCCGGTGTGTGGATGCTCTGGAAAACCTGGAACCACATCGCCATAATACATATTGAATTCATCTTTTTCTGCGGCTGTTTTTGGCCCCATGTCTGCATTTGCAGCAGGAAAATGATCAATATGATGAGCAGTAAATAAGAAAGGATCTTTTAAATCTAAACGAAAGGTAATGGGTGTAATGTTATAAATCACAGCGTTTGACATAACTGTTCCATCATTGGCTTTATTATTAAGCATTAATCTAAAAGGAAAAACAGTCGTGTTCTATAGCGGAACTGTAAGAAAAAAGCGTTAGCTCAAGGTCTAACGCTTTTTTGATTTAAAACAGGTGGAATGCAATGGAAATGCTAGATTTCGCTATTTATTCAGTTTCAGTGGGTGCAGTAGATGAGCTTTTTCCAGCTTGATCTTGGATCAACATACCTGCCAATTTCAGCATTTCAGCTTGAATATTGCCCATTTGATTTTGAATTTTCTGAAAATCAACTTTGCTTAAATCGACTTGTCCATTGAGAAAAGGTGAGGCCAATACTTGCTGATTCGCTGCCTGTAAATTGCTGCGAATATCATTAATCTCAGTGCTTTTTAGATTTAAATCATTCAATGCTTGATTGAAACCTTTGAGCTGCTGTTGCAGCTGGGTTGCCGCTTTTTGCAATTGGAGATGATCTTGGTTGCTGACTGCGGCTTCTAAATCGACCTGCGTTTGTTTGAGTTGCTCAACATAATTGCCGGCTTTAAGTTGCATATCCGCAACATCACGAACGATATAAAACATATTGCCGCTTTTTAATTGGCTTTGATCTGTCACCTGACTTTGTGTCGCGGATTGATCTTCGTTTGTTGATATTGTTGCAGAATGATCATTTTCTGCTGCGATTTCTTGTTCCTGTTGCGGTGCTGTGGCAGGTTCACAGCCAATCAGCACCAAAACACCACTAAAAATGGCAAAAGGGAGAAGGGCATTCTGCACAAGCTTTTTCATTCAATCATCACTATGTGTTAAGTCTATGCTTTGAATATAGGGGTAGAATGTGGATTAAAAATAGATTGTTGCAAAGCAATAACAAAATAATCGCTTGAACAAAAAAAGAGGGCATTTGCCCTCTTTTGATGTTTTGGTGGGTTTAACCCGCAATGATTTTGATAATGGCGTGGCTGACAGCATTCATTAAAATGTAGTCGCCATTCACTTTAATCCATTGCTGGTTTTTGCCTGGTTTAGACAATTTTTTGTATTTGGTGTGGTCTACTTTGTAGCTATGACCACGGTATTCAGAAGGTACTTTTTGTCCAGAACGCCAATCATGTGATGGATTTACGGCTTTTTTCTTGTTCTGGCTTTGGTTTTTTACTGGTGTGTTTTGTTTAGTGTGCTGTTGAGCTTTCGTATTTTGGTTATGCGCAGGTGCATGTTGTTGGCTATTTTGCGGTGCAGCCATTGCTGGAGCAGCAACAAGTGCTGTCGAAATAGATAAAACGATAGCTTTCATTAATGTATTCATAAGTTCACCTGTTTACTGCTGAATGTGATTTGATAAGACTCATCATAATGAGTATTTACAGGGAAACTTTGAACGATGTGTATGTGAAATATTAAAATAATGAATAAATTATGTAAATTATCATTATATGATAATTAATAGCTATTATAGCGATATTTTAAAATGATCAATCTCAGTTAAAATCATAATAATCTTAACTGAGAGATTGAAATATTGTCGAATTATTTGGCTAATTCAGCGTTAATGGCATCGACAATACGAGCATCATCTGCCTTGATGTCTGGTGCAAATCGTGCCACAACTTCGCCTTGTTTATTCACGAGGAATTTTTCAAAGTTCCAGAGCACTTCAGGCTTTGGATTTGGTGTTAATCCGTATTCGACTAAATCATCCCACCATGGGCCTTCACCAATGCGTTCAGGAATGGCTTGGGTTAAGGTTTGATAAAGGGGGTGTTTATCCGCGCCTGCAACAGAAATTTTTGCAAAAAGTGGGAAATCGACCTTGTAGTTGATCGAGCAAAATTCTTGAATTTCAGCTTCAGAACCAGGTTCTTGTTCTAAAAAGTTATTGGCAGGAAAACCTAAGACTTCAAAACCTTGTAATTTCTTCTCTGTATAGAGTTTTTCTAGGCCTTCATATTGCGGTGTTAGCCCACATTTAGAGGCTACATTGACCAATAATAAAACCTTGCCTTGGTATTGATTGAGTGTGGTGTCATCACCTTGTATGGTTTTTACCGGGATATCGTAAACTGAAGCTGACATATTCGTTCCTAATTGAAGTTGTGCCTTTCATCCTTGTTTTAAAGGGAAATCTGGTGAACAGCAAGCTTTTATCGATAGGCTTTTCGCATAATTTTTGTAGTAGTTTGCAGAATTCGAGCTGATGCTTGCTTGAGTGCTTGGCATTTAACTAGTGGCACGATGTTGGTTTGGGGTTTTTCCTGTATAGCGTTTAAAAAACTCAATAAAGCTTGAGCTGTGTTGATAACCCAATTCATAGCTGAGAGCTTTAATAGACTGACCAGCGCGGAGTTGTTGAATGGCATAAATAATTTTGGCACGGTTTCGCCATTCAGAAAGGCTCATTTGTAGTTCGTGCTGACTCAGCCGCAGTAACTGACGCTCACTTAAACCCACATTGGCTAAGCATCGCTGTAGGCTCAAGCTAAAATGATCTACATCTGCGAGCTGCGCCAAGATCGGCTTTAACACCACATCATGGCTTTGCGGTAAATAATGTTGATGTTTGGGTGCTGTTTTTAACTGGTCGAATAAGACCTGTAGCAGGTGTCGATAGGGTGGTGTGGTATGTTGCTCTGTAGGAAAGGCCAAAATTTCTTGCGCCAATAAACGAAAGAAAGGCTGGATGCTAAATACTTCAGTCTGCTTGGGGAAATCTATGCAAAGATCAGGTGCAAGTCGGATTGCCACATAATGAATGGGTTGTTCATCAATCGCGACCGAGCAATGTTCTGTATGTGGGGGAATCCACACCCCATAACTGGCTGGTGAGAGATGGTGTTGTCCTTGTATCTCATACTCGAAAATACCATCGAGACAAAAATTAAAATCACCCCAAAGACAACTGTGCGGATAGACCGTATCTAATGTGGTGTAGTGCGCTTCAAAAAGCTCGATTTGTTGTTCAATCGGTGCTGATGTCATATATGCCTAGGTATCGATGTCTGAACTACAATATAAATGTCTGAAATCATGTATTTCAATTAAAACAGACATCACTCAAAATACCTAGACCAATCTTTGCACAATATATTGAGGAGTCAGACATGTTGCTTCAAGCGCGTTGGGCGAAATTTGCAATTTGTATGCCTCTGATCGCGGTATTTATATGGTCGTTGAATATTACCGTCACCCGCTATGTAACTGATTATATTTCACCGGTCAGTATCAGTTTTTATCGATGGCTTATTGCATTTTTGATCCTGACTCCCTTTATGCTGAAAACCGTTTGGCAGCAAAGGCAGCTTATCGGGCAGCATTGGCAGCAATTGGCTGTGCTGAGTGCTTTTGGCATGGTGTTATATCAAGGCTTGGGCTATACCGCTGCGCATTATACGACGGCGACCAATATGGGCATCATCAATGCCTTTATCCCTGTTTTTACGATTGCCGTTGCATTTTTCATACTGAAAGATGTGCCCAATCGCTATGCCATCTTGGGCTGTGCGATTTCATTTACGGGGCTATTGTTTGTCATTGCGCAAGGAGATTTCAGTCAATTACTGAATATGGGCGGACATTTCGGCGATATCCTCATGATCTTCGCAGTGTTCTTTTATGCCTTTTATGGGGTGTTTTTAAAAAAATGGCAATTGAAACTTCCGCTACTGTTGAGCTTATATGTACAAATTTTCTTTGCCGTTTTATATCACTTGCCATTCGTGTTGTATTTAGGCATTGACGCGATTAATTCTGCGAATGCGCCAAGTGTATTTTATGCGGCAATTTTTCCATCACTGATTGCACCGTTGGTATGGATGTTGGCTGTACAACATCTCGGCCCGAATCGCACCAGTATTTTTATGAATTTGATGCCGGTATTTACCGCGATTATTGCCTATTTCTGGTTGGCTGAGCAGTGGATGTTTTATCATAGTGTCGGCACAGTGATGGCGATTACTGGGGTGATCTTGGCGCAGCGTAAGTAAATCCAGTAAAAAGTTGAAAATTTACGAGAAGTGTTGATTAAAAAATAAGCAAACAAACTTATTTTTTTATAGAGCAAATCTTTTGAAAATGGATTTTTGAGTGTAAAACTGAATTAAAAAATAAATGCTCGTCTTAAAAATCAATCAAAAATAGATACATATTTTGACTAAGTGGTTATAAAATCACAAATAAAGTGCTTATCAGTAGTTTTATTTATATAAAAAATCTATTTGTTAAATTTAAAAAAATATTACATAATACTTTCATCGTAAATGATGAAGTAATTCTTAATAATTACTTGATATTTACCCAGAGATTGCAAGACCCTCTGGATGTGATTTTATACACATCCTTTTTTATGCTCAGCCATCCCTATATGGCTGAGCTTTTTTTTGTCTGTATTTTCCCAAAAGGCAGGTGTAGACAGGCATCCGAGCTTATGCGCGGATGATTTCACCTGTTTCAGCATCAATAATTTTGCTTGGTTCTTTGCTTAGGCCGAGATCACCATTTAAGTAATTGAGTTCATTGGAAAAATACTGATTGGCTTCTTGTAAGGAACGTGCAGGGGTTAATCCCGCCGGATTGGCACTGGTAGACACAATAAAGCCATTAAAAGCTTGGCATAAAGCCACACATAAAGAGTGGGTAGTCACACGGACTGCGACTTTTGGATGATTGCCTTTAATCCATGTTGGAATATGGTCGCCAGCCGGTAATAACCATGTGGTTGCACGTTCATTGGGTTTACGGTTAGTCCAGGTCGCAATGACTTGTTGACGCATATCTTCTGTTAAGCCTTGGAGCAGGTGTTCAACTTGAGCGACATTGGCAGCCAATAGAATCACGCCTTTTTCAATGGGACGTTGTTTTAAGCGCAAAATTTCGAGAAAGGCTTGCTCATTGTAGGGATCACAGCCCAATCCCCAAACAGCCTCTGTAGGATATGCGAGAACCTGACCTTTTTTAAGACAGGAAGCTGCTTCTGCAACAGAGGTGGTAATCATTTCTATAGACCTTATCTGATTCGACAAAGGACTATTGTGAACCTAATTTACCCATTCGACAACGTAAGTAGTGTCCGGCTTGTTGTGTGGCATAGCCCATTAACTCTAATTCCATCAGTTGACTGGTCAATGTCGCGGTATCAATTTTGAGTTGAATGGACAATTGATCAAGGCTTTGGCCGACCCAATCGAGTTGCCGATACAGCGCAATTAAATGTTCTGGGATAGGTTCGGGTGGAGGGGAGTCCGGTATTGCTGTTTCGGGTGTCGCTATTTCGGTGGTTGTTAAGGTTTTGGCAGCCTGCGATTGCCATTGTGTAGCCAATGCCAAGTCTTCAATGACCTGTTGTGGATGATCAATCAAAATTGCACCTTCGCGTATGAGTTGATGGCAACCTTGATGCGACTCACTATAAATATGGCCTGGAATGGCAAAAATAGATTTACCTTGTTCGGCAGCACGCTGAGCCGTGATCAGTGAGCCACTTTTTAATGCCGCTTCCGCCACGATGACGCCAAGACTGAGCCCGCTGACGATACGATTTCGATGTGGAAAATGGTGTTGCAGGGGTGGAGTGTACGGTAGAAACTCACTGATTACGGTGCCACCATGTTGAATAATATCTTGTCTTAAACTCTGATGTGCGGTCGGATAAGTTTGATCTAAACCTGTGCCCATCACGGCAATGGTTCTGTGGTGTTGTATGGCAGCGCGATGTGCCGCTTCATCAATTCCTTGTGCTAAACCGCTATTGATATAGAACCCTTGCTCACTCAGATAATAAGCAAAATCATAGGCAATTTGTCGACCTTGGGGACTGGGTTTGCGGCTACCCACAATCGCAATTTGCGGTTGCATCAAGGCTTGAGCATTGCCTTGTCCAAATAGAATGGGCGGCTTGTCGCTATAAGGTAACAGCTGTTGTGGATAGTTTATATCTTCAGGAATCAGTACAAAGTCACTGTATTGTTCAATATCCTTGAGACATTTTTCAAAACTAAGCTGTCCACTTGGGCTATGAAATTCTTCAAAGCGCTGTAAATGATTTTTATGCAGTCCTAATTTTTTCCAAGTGGTGATTTGATCAGGCTTAAGGGCGTGGTGTAGGGCAGGATAGTGCTGCTGAATTTTATAGAAACTACGAAGTGAGTGTTGCACCACAAACCACAGGCGAATGTAATCTAAATGCAAGTCAGTCAATGAATTGAGCATAATGAGACCTTTGAATATGTCTTCTTTTTATGGTTTAAAATTATTAGTGATATCGTTGTTGGATAATAAAAAATGAGGCTGAATACAGCCTCATTTTTTATGGATTTGGTCTTAGTCATCCATCAGTGGTGGCTGAATCGTTGCACCCACTTTGATTGGTAATTCGCTTTCAAGTACATAAGCATAGCTTAAGTTATCAAACGTTTTGAATACCATGATGTTGCCAATACGTTGTCCTGGAAGTTGAACACGTTCTTTGGTTTTCGGATCAGTCACGATTTCACCTTTTTGGTTCACGCTAAAGACTTGACCAGATTGAACGCCTTGCAAGCTACCACGGTCGATCGTCACAACACTGTGAACCGCTGCAGTACCAATCGAGCCCATGACACGAACAATACTACCGCCAGCAGTGACATTTTCTGCATTGGTTGGATAGAACAGTGTTGGCAGCATTGGGTCATATTCAGGAAGAACACGATCGCCACGACGAACTTCGGCATTATAAGTATCGGTTAGTTCTAAAGTGGTAATGTCATTTTCACCACGAACGGCAACACCTGAAGCGACTTGAGTCAGTTCTAAACCTGCGTTGTATTTTTTGCCGTTTGCATCGGTAAAGATGTACGGTTCGCCTTCACGGTAAACAGCATATCGTTGACCGACTTGCATACCTTGGCCGCGTGCATAAACTGTTTGGCCTTTGGCTGCCAATACACGTTGATCAGCTGTACCTAAAATGTAAGGTGTGCCTTCCACAGAATCAGCTGCAACAATCATGCTGCGCTCAAGCCATTGCTTAATATATTCCAATGGAATAACCGGAATCGCACTATTTAGGGATTCAACACGAACTTGTGGTTGAAGTTTAGTGCCACCTGTATAGCGACGAATAATGCCTTCACAGCCATCGCCTTCATCTTTACCGATGATTGGGCGGCCATTGTAGGTACACATTAATAGGCGGTCACCTGGGAAAATCCAATGCGGATTTTTAACGTGTTTATTGCTCGCCCAGATTTCAGGCCAACGCACAGGATTTTTTAAGAAACGCTTGGAAATATCCCACAACGTATCGCCCTTTTTCACCACATAAACTTGAGGCGCACCTGCCTTTAATGACGGTGGATTGACGTTACGAGCAGGGGCAGCTTCTGCAACACTGACCATTCCCATCCCCACACTTACACAGACTGTAAGTGCCAATAATTGTTTTTTAAACCCCAAGGCACTAAAAGTTGGCATGCCCTTCAAAACCTTTTTCATTATCATAATTCCTAAAATTATGTATGTAACTGCGTTATAATAACGATATTACACACAATTTTTTGATGAAGCATTCCTTCATTTTGTTTTTTGATCAATGGCATAAGTGAGGACGTCGTATGGCCTTATTACCTATTTTAAGTTTCCCCGATCCCCGTCTTCGTACCATTGCAAAACCAGTCGAAGAAGTTACTGATGAAATTCGTCAGTTAGCAGCCGACATGTTTGAAACTATGTATGAAGCACCGGGAATTGGCCTGGCAGCAACACAGGTAGATCACCATATTCAGCTGATAGTCATGGATTTATCTGAAGAAAAAGATCAACCCATGGTGTTTATTAACCCCAAAATTACGCCATTGACGCAAGAGACGCAGCCCTATGAAGAAGGCTGTTTATCAGTGCCTCAAATATACGATAAAGTTGAGCGCCCGTCACGTGTAAAAATTCAGGCAATTAACCTTGAAGGTCAATCATTTGAAGTGGAAGCGGACGGACTTCTCGCAGTTTGTATCCAACATGAAATGGATCACTTAAATGGTAAGTTATTCGTCGACTATCTATCGCCTTTGAAACGTCAACGTGCACGTGACAAAGTGGAAAAATTGGTTCGCCAACGTCAAAAAGATAAAGTCGCAGTTAAGCGTTAATTGATCGCGGTTAAAAAATACCTGAGACAAGCCCAATTTCGATTGGGCTTTGTTATACTTGCGCCAGACAAATGTTAGGGTTTGCCTGTATTGTTTCGTAGTGGAGTGCTGCTGTCCTTTGCAGCCGTTTTTTTGCAGATTGCTGTTTTTTTACAGCCATTGTTGCCCAAGCAATATCAAGTTGCTCCGGTCTGCGAAACCATTACGCGTGCACTTTTACTTCCCAATGTTCATACTGAACATACCGCACATTCACACCATTCATCTTCCGCTCATGTAGAGCAAGTTCAAGTCGATCATACTGCCCATGAACATGATGCCAGTCATCAATGTCAGTATTGTACGGTCTATGGCAATTTGGTTTTGCCCCCTGAACTTGATGTAAAAGAAGTGCTTGATCGAATTCAAGTTCGTTTAATTGCTTTTCAAAAAGCTTTCAAGCATGTTTGGTTTGTTCTTCAACAACTCTTTTTACTTCCGCAAGGTCGAGCCCCGCCACTCGCTGCATAAATCCGACGTTTTTTTAACTTGGGTCTTTGAGGACTCAGGTACGCCTTTATTTATGTATTTTGTGAGATAAACATGGCTCAGCCTAAATTTTTTCTACAGCCTCTTGCGGCTGCAATTTGTGTTGCCTGCTATTCAACTACAGTGATGGCTGACGAGATGTCCGTAGAGATGTCCGTAGAGATGACGGAAACCAATGCCGTACAGACTTTGGCACCGATTGTGGTGACATCACATCAAGGGAATGATGCCAATGGCCTGATTGTTCATGCCAACCCCAAACAGCCGATTCAACCGATACCTGCCAGTGATGGGGCCGATTATTTAAAAAGTATTGTGGGGTTTAGTGCCATTAAAAATGGGGGAACCAATGCAGACCCAACCTTCCGTGGCATGTTTGGTTCACGCATTAAAATTTTGACCGATGGCACAGAAAATCTAGGGGCGTGTCCAAGTCGTATGGATGCACCAACTTCTTATATTTCCCCTGAAAGTTATGACCGAATTTCAGTAATTAAAGGACCTCAAACGGTTCAATATGCCAATACAGGTTCTGCTGCAACAGTCTTGTTTGAACGCAAACCTGAACAATTCGATGCTGATAAAAACTACCGTGGTCAAGCCAGTGTGATGATCGGTTCTTATGGTCGTTTAGATCATAATGTCGAAGCGGCCGTGGGGGATGAACATAAATATGTGCGTCTAAATGCCAGCCGTTCTGTTGCAGACAGCTACCAAGACGGAGATGGTAATACTGTGCCGTCAGACTGGGAGCGCTGGAATACAGATTTGGCATTCGGTTGGACACCAAATGAAGATACATGGGTAGAACTTACCGGAGGTAAAGCCGATGGTGAGGCGGTATACGCAGGCCGTTCAATGGATGGTTCGCAATTTGCCCGTGAAAGCTTAGGCCTTCGTGTCGAGAAAAAGAATGTCACTGAGGTGATTAAAAAAATCGAAGCACAGGTCAACTATAGTTATAACGACCATATCATGGACAACTTTAGTTTGCGTGAGCCACCTTTAGCTGAAATGACCCATCATGGTATGACTATGCTGATGCCGAATCCAATGGCGATGCAGGTTACACGTCGTACGTTAAATGCACGTATGGCGGTAACGCATGAATGGGATAAGCTGCAGTTCATTACTGGACTGGATACGCAGAATAATAAGCATGCCGGCAGCATGATGTCGAAAATGATGCCTTCGATGAATAAGCCCTTAACGCAAGATATGGCATTTCAGTCCTATGGCGGTTTTGGAGAAGTCAGTTATCAATTGAGTGATAACAATAAGTTGGTTTCAGGACTTCGTCTCGATCAAGTGCAAGTGAAAGATGAGCGTGCAGCTTCGAAAGCGAGTGGCTATTACACGGAGCTGAATGAAACTTTGCCAAGTGCTTTTATTCGTTTTGAAAATAAGCACCCTGAACATGACAATGGTAAAACCTATATCGGTCTGGGCTATGTGGAACGCATGCCAGATTATTGGGAATTATTTAGCCCTAAACATGGCAATGCGGGCACAACAAACACCTTTAATGGCGTCGAAACTGAAAAAACCTTGCAGTTAGATGTGGGCTATCAACATGAACATGGAGCATTCAGTTCATGGGCATCTGCCTATGCGGGGCTGATTCAGGACTTTATTTTGATGAGTTATCATGACCATCCAAATACAGGTGAGCATGATCATGGTTCAACCTTTAGCGCGGGTGCGAAAAATGTCGATGCCACCATTGCGGGAGCTGAAGCGGGGATTGGCTATCAATTTAGCGATCATATTCAAGCCGATGTTAGCGCAATGTATGCGTGGGGTAAAAACACCACAGATGGCAAGCCATTACCGCAAATCTCACCTTTAGAAGCGCGTATCAACTTACGTTATATCCAAGATAATTATACTTTGGGAGCGTTTTGGCGTGTGGTTGATGGACAAAATCGTATCAGTGCGCACCAAGGAAATATCGTGGGTTATGACCTCAAAGAAAGTGCAGGTTTTGGCACACTGTCTCTAAATGGTACTTATCATATTGATGAGGGTGTAGATGTATCTGTGGGTGTGGATAATCTCCTGAATAAAACCTATACCGAACATTTGAATAAATTGGGTGATGCAGGGACAGGTTTAGCGACCGATCAACAGTTTAATAATATTGGTCGCAATTATTGGGCACGTATTTCGATGAAATTCTAAATCTTGATATTTGTCATCCAAAAAGCAGAGCGTTCGCTCTGCTTTTTTTATTGGTGCATACTGGCCAGTTGTTTGGCCTTACTTTGATACAGTGCTAACCCGAGTTTTTGAATTGCACGGCCTTTTTGCTGTAATTTTTGATTTAAACTCGGAACATGCTTAGCACCTGAATATAGGACGAGATTTCTAGCCAATAAATAATAGGCAAACCATGCGGCGGACTGGGGTTTGAGCCCTAATTTATGCATGCGTTTTTTGCCAATAAAAAATTGTGTCAGCTCCAGATGTTGTCGATAAGCCAGTTTTTGCTGAAGTGGTCGAAGGTATTTGTACTGCCTTTCAAACGGTTCCTTAGAGAGACTGGCACCGAGAGCCATACTGCTTGCATCGGATTGGGGGTGTACAAATTGCATCCAATACAGCAGTTTCCAACCGTCAGATTCTTTTTCAATTAACCATTTTTCATCAATACCCATCAACCAGCCGACATAGCGCCAAAAATGCAAAAAGCTTTCAGTTTCTTGTTTTGATGGAAAAATTCCTAAAGCGCGAATGCCCAAAAGTACCACACTGCTAAAGGCAAGATTGGTCATCGCCAAGTCAAATTGATTCATCGGCACCCCCCACGTTGCAAAATCCCAGTCTTTGCCTTTTTGGAGTTGGTGCCGTACCAAAGCGTGAATAAAACGCACATAAATCGTCGATGTAAATCCCGCATGCAAACGCTCGAGTCCGCATTCTTCAGTGATATCTACCCACCATTTTGTGGTCTCAGCCAGACGTGTACCGGCTTGTTTATTTAAAGCACCGGTCAGCATGAGCGGCTGATTGAAACCGGGGAAAAGATAACCGACCATGAGCGAAAGATCGCGCAAAATAAAGCCATTGTTAATCCCTAGGCGATAGGTGAACTCAAGGGCTTGCTGTATTTTTTCTGGCTCTAGCCACGGCGGTATTTGTTCAACATGCTTAAAAAAATGCTCGAGTTCAGGAATAGGAAAGGGAAGCTGTTCTACACCTTTAAATAAAGCAATTTCAAAATATTCACGATGCTGCTTAGGGTTCTGCATCATCCACGTGAGCACTTTTTCCATCTGTGGATCACCACATTGCAAGGCTTTATTGAGGGCAAGATATTGAGCGTAATTTGGCTGTGCAGCCTGACCCGTCAAATGAGACAACAGAAAACTCAGTAGATTAGATTGCTGCGTGGCCTGAAATGAAGCCAGTCGGGTATTGAAGTGAGTGGTCATGTTTTGATCTTCAATGTTATTGTTGCATACCACACTAATATGAATATTTATTCGCATTCAATTCGCATAAAACTATCGCATTGGAGAGCAATAGAATGAGAAAAAGACCACAACAACAACGCGCGAAAATGATCGTGGAAAGTATTTTGCAAGCTGCGCAGTTGTGTATTGCAGAACAAGGTTTACTGGAGCTGACGACGCCCAAAATTGCGGAAAAATCTGGCGTGAGCGTTGGGTCGATTTATCAATATTTTGAAAATAAAGAACAAATCGTAGAAGAGTTACTGCTCAGAAAATCAGAACAATTGGGGTTAGCACTAAAAAATATAGTCGTGGAGCAAGAGCAGCACAGTATTTATGAGGTGATCCCACTTTGTATTCAGTTTGGCTTTGATATGTTGAAAGCTGATCGTGGCTTCTTCATTGAGATCTTAAAACATTGGCATCAATACAGTCATTCAGATGCCTCTCAGGTTTTGGAAAAGCATTTTTTTGAAGTTGGGATGTATTTATTTAATCGCTATTATTCACATTGGAACTTTGAAACGCTGAAACATCGCTCTTTTGTGATCATTAATAGTACCTTATTTACCATGATGCACTATGTGAGCAATAATAGTTTTTTAATTACAGAACAGCAGCTTAAAGTGGAATTGTCGAAGATGATTTTGGCGTATTTAGATAGTGAATAACACTGAAAAAAATAAATTTGTCTCTTAAACAATCTATTTAATTCTGATCCAAGATATGTGAAGATAGATCAATAATAAATCAATAATTTACGACAATAAATTAGGAAAACCATGATGGTTTCTTTGCGCTTGCAGCAACTGTCCAAATCTTTTGCGGGAAAATGTATATTTTCAAATTTAAATTTAGAGTTAAGCGAATTCGGAATTGTCGCTGTTGTTGCTGAGAATGGAGCAGGGAAGTCCACCTTACTTGCGATGATTGCTGGGATGTTGGATTTTGATGCAGGCAATATTTTGATTAATGATCAGCAATATGCCCCTTACAACAATGAATACAAGAAACTTGTGGCCTATGTGCCAGATAAAAGCCCTATTTATGATTTTTTACAAGGGCAGGAGTTTCTGAATTTAATATCTGATATTCGAGGGATAGCGTATGAGCAGTATCAAATCTTCATTGAAAAATTTAAATTAGAAAACTATTTAGCCACGCCATTTGCTGACATGTCTTTTGGTACAACCAAAAAGTTTTTATTGGTCGCAGCCTTAATGACTTCGGCACCTTTACTGATTTTAGATGAACCGAGCAATGGCTTAGATCAAAACGCCTTGGCTGAATTAACAAGCATACTTTTACAGCAGAGCCAAACGAAATTGATTCTATTATCTTGCCATGATCCTATATTTAGAGACAGTCTCGCAGCAAAAATCATCGAGCTAGATCGGCTAAAGTCCAATGAGCAGGCGGCATGATTAGACAAAGACATGTTGGGCAGCGAACAATTATAAAAACGCTTTTGAAATACCGATGGACATTTTATGTCAAGACCACAGCAGACGCAGTTGCACGGCAAAAGCATTTACTTATTTTAGTCACATTAATTCTCGGGCCAATGCTATTTGGACTGCTGTTATCATTAGTGCAGCCCATTATTGATTTGGTTTATTGCAAATCATTAATTACGAACCTGTTTCTTTGGACAGGCTTTCTTGCCTTAAATGTATTTTGGTGTGCGATACAGCGTAAAGCTTTGAGTGGTGGAGAAGGGTATCGCTATCTAGCGCTATTGCCCATCACGCTTAAAAGTCGCTTTTCAGTGGAAATTAAATTTTTAGGCAGTTTAAGCTTTTTGCTGATACTGCCATTTATTTTAGCGCTTCTATATGTTTGGGTTGAGTATGAATTCTTAGCTTCCATTGGCATCAGTGTATTGATGCTACTTTGGATCTTTAATTTATTAATTATACAAATGCTGTTTTTACAACAGAATCAATATTGGGTTTTAGTCTGTCTTTTGACATATTTGCCCATTTTGAGTCTAGCGATATTGGACGCTCAACTCATTGCGGTGTTGTTATCTACTTTCATCTGTATAGCGGCAATAAAATTTTGGCTGCTTGGCAGAAAATCAAAACCAATAAAGCTGCAAGTACCTAGCGTATTTCTGATACAGAAATATAGCCCACTCTGGCTCAATCAAAATAAACTCATTATTCGTCAGGCATTTCATAAAAGATTTCTAACCCATCGTATTGTCAGTATCGGTATATCAGTTACTGCGGTCGTGATTTTGTATTGGTTCGCCACACAGGCAGATACTTGGAACATCATGAGCCTTGATTTTACCGCTTCACAATTATTCCAATTAATGTGTGCCGTCTATATTGCACTGAGTTTATTCAATCTAGGCGTGATAAAAATGGACTTAAAATCAAATTTTGAATCTGCAGAACAATTCTGGATCATTCAAGGGTTCACACGATGGCAGCTCAGGAAATACGAATACTGTGTTTTATTGATAATTGGCTTGTTGATGAGTGTGCCAGTTTTGGTCTGGCTACTGCTGAAAGGTGGGTTTGTAGATGTGTTATTAATGGCGACATTATTTGGTATCGCCATTCCATTTATTCAGTGGTTGTATAGAAAACCTGAAGAAGTGCACGGTGTTATGCCAATTTTAATGTTTATCTTATGGGTGCCTGTGGCATATTGCATGCTTTCTGTACGCTAAAAGCACTTTTTTAAGTAAAAAAACTTGATTTAGTAGAATAAATAAACAAACGTAATGAAAAATTAAAAATAAATGGAAAAGGGTGTTGCAACGGTCCTGAAATGCTGTAGAATGCACATCCATCGGCGGTGATGAAGATTAAAACTTCTGATAAAACAATAACTTGGTTGAATTGATTAAGTTGGGTTTTATTTGATGAGTTTAAAAATAATTTGAATTACCGGTTGACTCTTTAGAAATAAAGAGTAATATAGCCGACCTAGCTTGCTGGTGACGAACCAACAAGAAGATCATTAAGAG
>NZ_MVKX01000011.1 GCF_002018365.1 Acinetobacter amyesii | reverse complement strand
CCACCATATTTTTTGCGATGCAGCGGTAGTTCAGTTGGTTAGAATACCGGCCTGTCACGCCGGGGGTCGCGGGTTCGAGTCCCGTCCGCTGCGCCATTTCAAAGAATATAATTGTTGTACCCTTTAAGGGCGCTTAGCTCAGTTGGTAGAGCGTCTGCCTTACAAGCAGAATGTCGGCGGTTCGATCCCGTCAGCGCCCACCATATCTTTATGATATTGGTTGTGTTTCGAAAGAAACTACGTGATGCAGCGGTAGTTCAGTTGGTTAGAATACCGGCCTGTCACGCCGGGGGTCGCGGGTTCGAGTCCCGTCCGCTGCGCCATTTATCTTAAAAATCTCTGTTCAAGAGAATGCCTTTAGAAAAATCTTCAATTTTTCTTTTGTGCTCAGACAAAGCTTCGCTTTGTTACTCTTCGCTCAGGGCGCTTAGCTCAGTTGGTAGAGCGTCTGCCTTACAAGCAGAATGTCGGCGGTTCGATCCCGTCAGCGCCCACCATATTCTTCTATAGAAACTTCTTTCTCCAAAAGCTTGCCTAAATTTTCTGATTTACATAGAATCCGCTCTATAATAATTTTAATATTGTATGTGATCTATGAGAAATCCATATCAGCGCAAGGCAGCGTCTAAAACTCAAACTACAAATTACAATCCTCAAGAAACCTATAAGCAATTTATTGAAAATATGGTCGCTCAAGGTGGCGTGATTGCGTTATATCAAGATGGTTGGGCACTTTGTGCGACACCTACAGGTCAACGTTCCTTCGCCATTTGGCAAAATCGTGGCTTAGCGCGTTTATTAATTAAAGACAATTGGTCCAATTATGAAATTCAGGAAATTTCATTAAAAGACTTTATCGAAAAAGTCATTCCGTTTTTACGTAGCGAGAGCACTACAGTATCTTTAGATTTGACCCCAGAAGGGCAAAATATTTTGGTTGCACCTGAAAAGATGCTGTTAGATATTAAAAATTATTTATATCAAGTCTACCAGCAGCGCCCAGAAATCTTTGAAAACCTTAAAATTCCATTGCCACGTAGCATTCGTTTAAATTAATGGTTTATTTACAGCATAAAAAAGCCCTTGTTTACTGATCAAACAAGGGCTTTTTTAATATTCGTTGAGTACAAAACCGCTCAAAAAGGCAAAATATTCACGTAGCCAAGAATTGTAGCGGATGTACAGCGGTGTTGGCGCTGCAATGGTATACACCTGTGTATAGCCTAACTTTTGTGCAATTGCTTTTGCACGTGGGAGATGAAAGTCACTACTGGCAATCGCAATGGGGGCATCAAGCGAAATCTGATGTTGTTTTAAAATCATTTTACTGTTGATCAGGTTGAGTTCTGTACTGGTACTTTTACTTTCCTCATATATGCGTGCTGCTGAAATGTCATAGTGTTGAAGTAAATAGCGCTTCATGACGGAAGATTCGGTCATTTTTTCATTAAAGCCTAAACCACCCGTCATGATCATAATAGTATTGGGTTGTTGCAAGGCATACGGTGCTGCGGCATCGAGACGCGCCTTTAAGGTTGGAGAGGCTTGACCATTTTCAATACCACTACCCAAAACGATGATGGCTTGGACGGAAGTAAATGGCTTGGATTGCTGGCTATTGAAGTGTAAATACGCAAAAAACAGTAAAAGGCTCAATAGCCAAAGCCAAAACAACCACCATGCCGCACACCAGAGCCTTTTGAGTTTAGGGTATTGATCTAAAATATTTTGAATTTGCGTTGGAAATAGTCCCGATAAAAGAAAAATACACCCAATGACTAAGGGTAAAAGGATGCCTAAATGAATTTTATCTAATGTAAGCAACCAAATGGCATCTACACAGAGCAGCAAGCCTAAACAAAGCAGTAGTATTCTTTTCATTCAAAAAATTAAAGCAGTATCCGTATTTGGCCTAAGTATAGCGTGAAAAAAACCAGACACGAGGTCTGGTTTTAAGTTGGGCTATTGATTAGTAAACATCTTATTAGTAAACATCACGACGGTAACGTCCAGCTTGACGCAGTTCAGCCACGACATCTTCACCTAATATATCAATCAGTGCGTGGTCAACGTCCGTTGCCATACCGTTGATACTACCGCAAACGTAGATCACGGCACCTTGTTCTACCCATGATTTTAGTAAGGATGCTTGATCACGTAGGTCATGATGCACATAGCGTTTCTCCGTTTGATCACGAGAGAAGGTGAGGTCTATGCGTTGTACTAAGCCTGTGTTTTGCCATGCTTCAATGATGTCTTGATAAAAGAAATCATGTGCGCGTTGGCGCTCACCAAAAATCAGCCAGTTTTGCGTATAGTCCTGACGAACGCGTGCATGTAATAAGCTGAGTAAACCAGCAATACCGGTACCGTTACCAATACAAATCACAGGACGATTATCGGCGATCAAATGGAATGATTCATTGGTACGAATACGCAGTTGTAGTGTGCTATTGATCGCTGCATGTTGTGTTAACCACCCTGAGCCTAAACCAAGCTCACCATCCGCATTGGACTGCTGACGTACCACTAAGCGTAATACTTGCTGACTTGGAATACTGGCAATGGAGTATTCGCGAGTTGGAAGCGGTGGAAGCTGTTCGAGCAAATGATCAAGATTGGCAAATGGTTCAACATCCGTATTTAGGTTACGATCCCATAATGCATCTTCAATGCGTTGCTGAGTAGAATCAACCACTTGCTGACTTTGAATCTGGTACTTTTGCATGAAGTTTGCAATACGTTCAGCACTATTACCTGGCTGAATCTCTGCAATATCACCCGCTTGCCAGCTGGCTTCATGTTGAGGTTTTAACTCAATATTAAATGCAGGTGCACCTAAACTGTTCGGGTTGAGCAGATCACGTTTGGTCAATGTCCATGCATCAAAAGTTTTTTCAATTTGCATGTGCTGAAGTTCAAGTTTAGTTGCTTTGGCTAAAGCGCTATTCCATGCTTGAATGGCTTGGGTGTCGCCATTATTGACTTCAATCGTGTCAAACAGGGGCTTCGCAGCATTGCTTTGCATCCAGCGATGAATCGTATGACCAAAGCTACAGAAAGTATCTGGATATTCTTCTGAACCTAAAGCTAATACGGCAAACTGAACATGACTCAAATCGAGGCTCTGTGTCATCAGTTTACGTTCAAAGCTTGAAGCGAGGTCAGGCGCTTCGCCAGTGCCATAGGTACTTGCAACAAATAGAACCTGAGCGGCTTGCGTTAAGTCATCTGCTGAAAGTTGCTGAACAGCTTTCACTGTGACAGGCTGAAGAGCCTCTTGTAAGCTTGTTGCTGTACGCCATGCCAATTGTTCAGACTGACCTGTTTGTGATGCATAGCAAATTAACCAAGGCTGTGCATTTGGGTCGATGGTAACTGGTGCTAAGCTTTGACGGGCTTGCTGTGTCAGTTTTTTCTGTTTACGACGTTTGAGATAGAGCATCCATCCTGTGACAAAGAATAGTGGCATCATGAGGGATGCAATAACCACAAAGAACTGATAAATCGGTCCGAAGAAACTACCACGATGCACAGGTAACATGCTGGTCATGATTTTTTCATTTAACTTTTTATCTTCGTATAACTCAATATCGGTGAGAGCAGACGTTTGGTAGTTATAAGTCGCTTTGTTACGTGCACGCTCATGTTGAGGGACGGTATCCACAAAGTTAATTTCTAATTCACCATTGGCTTTTTTCGGAATATTAAAAGTGACACTTGAGTATTCACGACCAATATTTTGATTAAAGCCATTCCAACTTTGCGTAAGGGCAATATTCACTTGTTCTGGTTTTAGACCACGTTTTTCTCCGCGACCTTCAGCACCTTGTTTGTTTTCTTGCGAGCCGTGTTCAGAGGGACCAGAAGTTGCAGGGTTACTTTCAGAACGTGCTTGGTGTTCACCACGAGTTTGTCCTGCTGCAGTGGCTTGTTTTTCACCACCTTGTTTTTCACCACCTTGCTTTTCACCACGTTGTTTTTCGCTATTTTGCTTTTCACCCACCTGTTCAGCAGGTTGTCCATTCGTTTTTGGACCTTCTTGCAATTGGGGCTGTGGACGTTCAACGCCCATGACTTTAAACATGCCATTACGCCACCAGTCATAAGACCAATACAAACCTGTACATGCCAAAATCAGATAGAAAATAATTACCCATGTGCCGACGACAGCATGTAGATCCCACAGGAAATTACGTCCTTTGAGCTTTGGTTTAACTGCAAGCCATTGTTTTACAGAATGTCTTTTTGGCCAGCGCAGATATAAACCACTCAATACAAAATAAATCAGCATGAGTGTACATGCGCCCGTAATTTGTTTACCTACAGGTCCGACGGTTAAATTACGGTGTAGCTGTTGTACAAATTGGAAGAATTTTTGACCTTTGATTTCAGGTAAAACTTCGGCTGTATAGGGGTTAACCATCATGTTATAGCCACGACGAGCACCTTCTTTGACAATATTCACGGTACTTGAGGCGGTAGCATCTGATGCAATAGAGATGCTGTTAATTTTCATGTCAGGATCAGACTGACTAAAGTGCTGATAAAGCTCAGCAGGAGTTAGTTTAGGCTGCTGTTGAGCCTGAACCACATAACTGTCCTGATTGATTGCTTTAAGTATTTGCTGTTCATAGGAATAAATGCCACCTGTAACCCCCATGAGCGAGAGTATTAAGCCGGCACTAATCCCCAAGAACCAGTGAATCTGGAAAAGGGTTTTCTTAAACATGATGGATTTAATATTGATAAAAGGTTGCTGAATTGCGACGAATTATAAACGATGATGTAGTAGAGAATGTGGAAAAAGTAAGTAATATTCATTCTCATTATTGTAATTATCAATGATCATTCGAAAATTAAACAGATAAAAAAACCTCCAAAAAGCGGAGGTTTTTTATACACAAATGTCTGTTTGGCTTAAATTGCTTTAGCTGGGCCTACAGTTTCATTTAAGTGTTTACGAATGGTCGAAAATGGAAACTTCTTGCTATCCATACGTTTAGGCAAAATGTATGCACCGTCTTGACCCTTCACTTTAAAGTTTAAAAGGATGAAGTCTTTAGTGTCATACCATTCATGAATGTCTTTCCAACCGACAGTCATCGTCCCCATGTTTGCGCCCATACGTTGCTGCATAGAGATCCCATGCGGCTGAACACCCATGCGAATGCCTTTAATTTCTTGTACAGGGACTTCGTTCAGTTTGCGTTTCGCATACCACTCGATACCGAATTTACGTACAAGGAAGTAAATCACAACACAGACAATAGCTACCCAGCAAAATACTGTTGAATAGTTCTTAATAAAGATGAGGCCCAAGAGTGCCAGTGCAAGAATTGCACCCATAATTAGCCATGCTTTTTTGCCAATTTTGAAGTTACTGCGAGACAGAACAAGTTGAGCATAACGTTGTTCTTCTTCAGAAATTTCATAAGCCACTGGCTCTAGCGTGTAGGCATATAAATTTTTTGCGGTCATAGTGAAAGTAACAGATTTAAAACTGTAAAAAGTTTAGCATTATTTATACCAATTCAGTGAGTATATTGTTCCAAAATCATCCAAATTATAGCGAAGCCAATTCAGTCGATGCTTGATCATGCTCATGACTGAGATTTTGTTTCAATTGGCTAAATTGGTTCAACACGTTAAACATTAAAGAAAGCTGTTGTAGCACGATTAAGGATTTTTGATCTTCCTCACTGTTTTGAGACAAACGCTGACGAATTTCTTGCAACATATTTTGCGCCGTTAAGTCCGGTACTTCGTCACGCAGCAATGCACCTTGAATGTCATCTGTGGCTTTATCCAATAAGGTTAAGACCTGTTGATCTTGAATTTTTTCACGATGCGCACCTAAGGCTGCGATATAACTAATAAAGGTATGATTGAGGCACAAAAACTCAAAGGCCAAAGCTTTTTGAGTCGGATCGGTATCGGGTTCGGTGGCTAAAGTGGAAATCAGTGAAGCCACTTCTGCATCGGTATTATGGGCTGCACGACGGACCACACGATAATTCAACCCGTTATTACGACCAGATTTGTATTGTTCAACCACTTCAGCCAAATAATCACACTGCGCTTGAATCGAACGGCTGATGGTCCGAGGCAGGCGACGAAACTTCCAGTCAGGGAAAATGAAACTCACACCAAACCATGCCAAGGCACAACCAATGAGCGTGTCAATCATACGCGGCATTGCTGCAGCAAAACCCATTCCATCTAAGTTAAAGTTGATCAGCGCCAAAATGGTAATAAATGCAGTGGCTTGTGCATATTGCTTACTGCGTAATTCAAAAAATAGTACGCCACTTAAAATGAGTAGTAGTAACTGACCTTCGACAGAAGGGACAAAATATAAAATCGCATAACCTAAAATAATCCCGACCAAGGTGCCAATGATACGTAAATAGAGGCGGCGCTTGGTGGCGTTAAAGTTCGGCTGGCTGACAAAGAGGGCGGTTAATAAAATCCAATAGCCATAACTGATATTGGTCACTTGGACAAAAATATAACCAATAAATAACACGGTCGATAAACGCACAGCATGACGGAACAGCACCGACTCAGGACTCAAATGTTGTTTGAATCGAATGACGATGTCATCCCAACCTTTTAAATCATCATCTTTTAAACGATTTTCAATCAGGGCTTGTCGGTCAATATAACGCTCAGTTTCGACGTTGCGTAATTGTGCATCGATGCCTTTTAGGTTTTGGTATAAAGCAAATAAAGAGTTGATCCAAACTTCATCGTATTTTTGTTCTTCACGCAGCTTTTCGAGTGACAGTTTTAGATTATGGAACGCATGTTTAAAACGTTGATTATGATGATAAGGTTTTCGCTGTAAGATGCTGATACTCAAATCTTTACAAGCTTTACCTTGAATCGAAAGCACACGTTGAAAGCGAAATAAAATATCACTATGTTCAAAAATACGGGTCAATTTTTGATAATCAATATGTGCGGAATCGGCACGTTCATGAATGTCTTGCGCGACAAAATAATATTGCAGGCTACGACGCGTATCTTTTTGTCCACGGTCACCTTTTAAACGCGTTAATAAGGCCGTTTTCATATCGTTGAAAATGCCAATTAATTTGCCATTTTCTAGTGAAAGCTCAATCAAACTTTGCTGATAACTTTCGGGTGTCATATCGACATCGAACAAGTTAGATTTTGCAAATAAGAAGTCACCTAGAGACGAATAACTTTGCGCCAATTTGTCCTGAACTTGACGTACAGGAAACAGTAGAAAGCTCAAGGTAGAGAGCAGTCCGTACCACATCGCACCGATGACCAATAAACCCGCTTGTGTGTACCAATTTTCAAAAAGTTCGACCCCAAGCATGGAATATACGGAGATCACCAAACAACCATAAGAAATGGTGGCATAGCGACGACCCAATGAACCCAAAAGAATCCAACCGATACAAGAAACGATCAGGCCCAATGCAAATAAAATTGGATGAGGGAACAACAGATAAATGGATACCGCAGTAACAAAGAACCCGATATAGGTATAAATTTGATTGAGCACGCGGACTGAAAAGCGGTCATCGATATCACTAAGACCTGCAGCAACAACACCCAAGGTGAGGGGAATGGTCATCAATTGCTGATCTAAAAAATATGGGACAAAGGCTGTTCCTGCGAAG
Source organism: Acinetobacter amyesii (assembly GCF_002018365.1). Lineage (GTDB taxonomy): Bacteria > Pseudomonadota > Gammaproteobacteria > Pseudomonadales > Moraxellaceae > Acinetobacter > Acinetobacter amyesii. Next base: position 126,667 of record NZ_MVKX01000011.1, on the reverse strand, counting down.
GCAATGACCATGCGCAAGTTATACATAAAGGTCGTGTTATAGGTTGCTTGTTTCAGTCGTGCGAGCCAGGCGTTCAAAATTTTTCCTTTGCTAAAGCGATGGGGCAGTAAGCAATGTGTATCGTGTGAATTTTCACATTGAAGCCAAGAAATAATACTATGTGCAGTGTAAACTTGTCTGCAAAACTTGCTTGCGATAAATGAATTATTCTTATGAAACGCGTCGAATCACAAAAGGAATTTTCTCAACGCTGGATCGTCTTATTGGCGTTGCTCACTGCTTTGGGGCCACTTTCAATCGATATGTATTTGCCGGCTTTACCTCAAATGGCCGACGATTTTGGTGTGACAACGCAACAAGTGGCCAATAGTCTTCCAGCGTATTTCTTGGGTTTGGCGATTGGCCAGTTAATTTATGGCCCAGTCAGCGACCGCATTGGGCGTAAAGCACCGCTATATTTCGGTTTGGTTTTATATATTTGTGCCAGTTTTCTGTGTGTCTTTGCCAATAGTGAATGGAGCTTGATCGCAGCTCGCGTTCTGCAAGCCTTGGGTGGTTGTGTCGGTGTGGTGATTGCCCGTGCCGCAATTCGTGATCGCTTAAGTATGCAAGCTTCTGCTCAAGCCTTTGCCAGTATGATGGTCGTGACAACAATTGCACCGATCATTGCACCTACTTTAGGCGCATGGGTTTTGCAGGTGTTTGAATGGCAATACATCTTTGCGGTATTGGTACTTGTCGGTATTTTTTGTCTTTTCTGTGTACATTTTTTCTTTCAAGAAACCCTGCCTGTTGAGCGACGCTTAAACTTAAGTTTGAAACAAGTCTTAGGCTTATATAGTGCCATCTTGCAGGATGAAAGCTTCCGCAAACCGATGCTCACAGGCTGTTTTTCTGGCGCAATTTTATTTTGTTATATCAGTGGCTCATCTGCCATTTTGATGGATGGTTATGGACTGAGCCAACAGCAATTTGCTTATGTATTTGGTGCGAATGCTTTAGGGATTATGGTGTTTTCGACCCTCAACAAGAAACTTGCCAATCGACTGGATGTTCGCCATCGTTTGCAATTGGGTAATGCACTTCAATTGTGTGGTGTGCTGATCTTATTGGCGGCAGGATTATTTCATCTTTCCTCTATCATTGTTGTAATGTTTGGCATGTTCTTATGTGTTGCTTCAATCGGCTTCACTGGGCCAAATGCGATGGCATTGGCGATGTCTGAACAAGGCTCACGAGCTGGCACAGCCAGTGCCATTATGGGAAGTATGCAATTTGCCTGTGGTCTATTGGCCGGAGTGTTTTTGAACTTTTTAGTATGGTCAGCGCTAATCAATATGGCCCTGATTATGCTGCTATTTGTGGTTGTTGCAATGATTACTATGCGTAGTTTAAAAGCTTCAACGATGGGGTGAGCTGAATGCAGGTGATGACGTTTAGTTGGTTTGACTTAAACGTCGGTCATCAACGTACGTGTATTATTGATCAAATATCCGTGTCACTCATTATAAATGTTCATCATCCATAACTTTCAATGATGGCGCTATTTTTCGTACCTTGAGCTCAATTGCTGTTTGCTCGAAATTTATATCTAAACAATCATCCACTTGAAAATAAAAAGTGAAACGGTGGATCGCTGTTGTCCCATCTTAATGAAATAGAGCAACTGATAAATAAGTATTATTTGCATTAAACACAGTGCTTTATGCTGAATCACTATCTATCGAATGCCTCTATCGGTAATGTGTCGGATTTTATCGTTTTTATGACATACCTATAGGGTATGAAATTTTACCTTTAAGGTATGGGTGTTGAGCTTTTTTGCCATCTGAATCGGCTAAGTCCGAAATTTAACTAAATATTTCAGTCTATTTTCAGTGATGGATTCAGCGTTTTTGCTTTTTGCTTTCAAGTATTTCGTTATTGGGGGCTACAAGTTGGGGCTTTAATGCGACTAAAGCACGGATATGCAGCTTGAAATTTGTCCGCTCAAATAGGCGAATAACAAAGCGCCCAGAGTTAGGGCATACAACAATGACAGGACAATAGAGAGCTTAGGATGAAAACTCAAACTGTATTCCACCCAATGAAAACCCTTGTTGTTGCCATGAGTTTGGCAACGGTCTCAATGGCTCATGCAGGCAGCAATACTTCTGAAATTGAACAATTACGTGCAGAAGTTGCAGAACTGAAAAGTTTGATTAAAGCGCAGCAGCAAGTTCAACAACAGCAACAAACAGAGATTCAGCAAGTTAAAGCGCGTCCTGTTGCACCACCACCAGCTACTCCAGCTGCAAGCTTAAAATCTAAAACAGGTGCAGATGTAAGCCTTTACGGTTTTGTTCGTGGTGATGCGAACTATATTATTGAAGGTGCGGATAACGACTTCAACAACGTACATACCTCTAAAGAAGAAGCACGAGATAAACTTCGCGCAACTGCAAAAACCACACGTTTTGGTTTAGATTTTACAGCACCTGTCGGTGGTGATAATAAAGTGGGCGGTAAAATTGAAGTCGACTTTGCAGATGCAAGTGGTTCAAATGATGGACTTCGTTTACGTCACGGTTACTTAACCTTTAACAACTGGTTATTTGGTCAAACGACATCTAACTTCTTGTCTAGCCATGCACCGGAAATGATTGATTTCAATACCAACTTGGGTGGTGGTACTACACGTATTCCTCAAGTTCGTTACAACTACAAATTAGCTCCAGATACTCAATTATTTGTTTCTGCGGAAGAAGGGGATAGTAAAGGGACTGTTACTGCAGATCCAACTTATCGTCTTCCAAACTTAACTGCCAAAGTGACTCAAGGTTTTGCCGCAGGTAAAGGTACCGCTTCAGCTCGTGCATTGGTTGAAAACTACAAATCTAAAGCTGCGGATGATACAGAAACAGCTTGGGGTGTAGCAGCGGGTGCATCTTATGCAGTGACTGATCAATTGAAATTGAATGGTGATGTCTCGTATACAGAAGGTAACAGCAACTATTTATATGGTTCTAACTCTGCTTACTCTGTTGTAGATGGCAACATCGAGCAAAATAAATTCACTGCTGTACAAGTGGGTGCAACTTATAAGTTTAATGAAAAACTACGTTCGACTTTAGCTTACGGTGCGCTATTTGCGGATGATGGCAGCGCGTATGCGAAAGATGCATCTAACTCAAATGCGAACGAAGAAGCACAGCAAGCTTGGATTAACTTTATTTACGCACCTGTAAAACCAGTTGAACTTGGCTTGGAATATGTGAACGGTAAACGCAAAAACTTTGCGGGTGAATCTTATAACGATGACCGCGTTGGCTTAATGGCTAAATATAGCTTCTAAGCTCAAATCATCGATCAGAATCGATCAAAAAAGCCTGACTCAGTTCAGGCTTTTTTTTTGTTTAAAAAGGGGATATATCAATGTAAATGAACCCACAGCACTAAACAGATGGATTCACTAAATCGCCTGAGTCATGATGTCGTACTGGTTAAAGCAGGCGTTGAACCACGTCCTATAGGGGCATCATGTTCAAATCTTTAATATTTTATATAGATAAAAAATGCGAATGCATTTAAATAAAAACAATTAGATATAACTTTAAATTATAGGAAAATTAACTTTTTGTAATAAAAAGTGCTGAAATTTTATTTCACTCCACGCATAATGTGCGACTTTTGATGAGCGCGACTTTATTTCTTAGCTGAATAAAGTGCCTTGAAAGCCCGCTTTAACGTGGTAAATGTTAAAGACTCAAGACGCACTTTAATGCAAAAAGAAAGAAGTTAAATTTCCTGATTTATGTACGCTTTCGTGATGAATCGACGCTCTTATTTAACTTGACGCCGGATTTTTTTTGCTTTGTATGCTTTTTATAATTTTGATTGAAATTAAGTCAAATTGCTCACTAATATGGATTTGAGGTTGAATAGTTTTTCACCTAAATTCAGGGATTAGCCTGTGATATGACTTCAGAATAATCAAGGTCCATATACCTCGCAGAGATGAAATTGACCTGAAAAAGCATACATAAGAGTAAAGCTAACAATTTTAGGAAGTTTTATATGGATTATATTTTAAATCCGACATTTAGTCTGATGCTTGCAGTGTTAGTGCTCTATATCGGACGGTTTCTGAATAAACACATTCCTTTTTTGACCAAGTACAACATTCCTGAGCCCGTTGCAGGTGGTTTGGTTGGTGCGATTATCTTTTTTCTCATTCATCAATTTCTAGGTTATACCATTGCCGTCAATAAACCGATGCAAGATACCTTCATGTTGATGTTCTTTGCCTCGATTGGTTTGAGTGCCAATTTTGCCAAACTGAAAGAAGGTGGTAAGCCGCTGGTTATCTTCCTTGTTGCTATTTCAGTTTTTGTGGTGATTCAAAATGCTGTCGGCATGGTTGTCGCAAGTGCGGTGGGTCTTGACCCATTGATGGGGATTATTGCAGGTTCAATTGCCTTGGTAGGCGGACTGGGTACAGCAGGTGCATGGGGCCCGATTTTTGAGACCAAATACGCGGTTGAAGGTGCCTTACCGATGGGTATTGCGAGTGCAACCTTCGGTATGATCGTGGGTGGCTTGATGGGTGGACCATTGGCGCGTTACCTCATCAAAAAGCATGATTTGGCTAAGCCATTGACTGAAGAAACGCAAAAAGACAATGACAACAAGCCGATTGCCGATAGTGAATATATTTTCGAAGCACCAAAAAAAGTCCGTTTGATTACTGCGGATAATGCCATCGTCACTTTAGGGATGTTTGCATTTGCTTTGGCTATTGCAGAGATTATGAAAAACATCACTGTTGGTACAATTTTCGAGTTGCCAACTTTCGTCTGGGCTTTGGGTGGCGGTATCTTGCTACGTAATGTCTTAGAGACTGGTTTTAAACGTGAAATTTTTGATCGTTCAATCGATGTCTTTGGTAATACGGCTTTAGCACTTTTCCTTGCAATGGCCTTGGTTTCACTTAAGCTTTGGCAAATGGCAGATCTTGCGATTCCAATGTTAGTGCTCTTAATTGCACAGTCTGTAGCAATGTGGGTCTTTGCGATTTACGTTTCGTTCCGTGTCATGGGTAAGAACTATGATTCTGCTGTTTTAGCCGCGGGTCTGTGTGGTTTTGGTATGGGTGCAACGCCAAATGCGATTGCCAATATGCAAGCCATTACGCGTATGTATGGCCCATCGCATCGCGCATTCTTAATTGTGCCATTGGTTGGTGCATTTTTTATTGACCTAGTCAATGTCGTGGTGATTCAAACCATGTTACAGATTTTCGGTTAATTTTACGGTCATATGTGCCCCACTAGCTGGGGCATGTTTTTTTAATCAAGTATTGAAAACAATAAGACAATTTTTAGGTTGAGCACGATGGATGAACAGTTAAACGAAACCCTGATGAGCTGGGTAAAAGTTTTTAATGATCCGCTTTGGGATTTCTTAGTCGTATTCTTAGTGGCGGTTGGTATTTTCTATACCTTAATCACTGGCGCAGTTCAGATTCGTCTATTTTTTCATAGTATTAAAGTAATGAAATCTAGCCGTAAAGAAGGCGATGATGAGCATGGGATTACACCATTCCAAGCCTTTGTGACGGGACTGGCAAGTCGTGTCGGTGTGGGTAATGTCGCAGGTGTTGCAATTGCCATTGCGATTGGTGGCCCGGGTGCAGTGTTCTGGATGTGGTTTACCGCATTTTTAGGCATGAGTTCTGCATTTGTGGAATCGTCACTTGCACAGCTCTTCAAAGTGCGTGATACGCAAAATCAGCAATTCCGTGGTGGTCCAGCGTATTACATCACGCAAGGCTTAAAGCAAAAGTGGTTAGGCGTGGTTTTTGCCATTGCACTGATTTCAACCTACGGTTTTGTCTTTAACGCGGTGCAAGCCAATGCGATTACCGGTGCGACCTCACATGCGTGGGGCTGGGATAAAGCCAATATCATTTTAGACTTAGGTGGTTTCGGTTTTGAAATTTCTTGGGTGGGCTTGTTCTTGGTGTTCATTACTGCTTTGATTATTTTTGGCGGAATTAAACGCATTGCCAAAGTTGCAGAGAGTTTTGTACCCTTCATGGCGTTGCTTTATCTCGCTGTAGCACTGTATGTGGCATTTGCTAACTTTGCGATTCTCCCAGATATTTTCCAGTTAATTTTCAGTAAAGCCTTTGAGTTTGATGCTGCGGCAGGTGGTTTTTTCGGTGCCATGGTTTCTATGGCAATGATGCAGGGGATTAAACGTGGTTTATTCTCGAATGAAGCGGGTATGGGTTCTGCGCCCAATGCAGCAGCAGCATCAGATGTTAAACACCCCGTCAATCAAGGCTTGGTTCAAATGCTCGGTGTCTTTGTCGATACATTTGTGGTGTGTACCTGTACGGCGATCATTATTTTGGCATCTGGCTTGTATGAAAATGCAGGATTTGAGGGCGTTGCTTTGACGCAAATGGCGCTGGAAAGCCAGATTGGTGCATGGGGAGATGACTTCCTTGCCATCATCTTGTTCTTATTCGCTTATTCTTCAGTAATCGGTAACTATGCTTATGCTGAAGGTAATGTGCAGTTTATCAATAACAATCCTAAGGTCATGTTTGTATTCCGCGTATTCGTCCTCATGATGGTGTACTTTGGTTCAATCATGAGTGTGCCACTGATTTGGAACTTAGCGGATCTCTTCATGGGCGTGATGGCGAGTATTAACCTCTTTGCAATTTTATTGCTGACTCCATTCATATTAATGCTGATGAAAGACTATACTTCACAGTTAAAACGGGGTGTAAAAGAGCCTGTGTTTAAGATGGATGAACATCCAAAATATAAGGATCGTGTTAATTCCGATATTTGGTAAAGTCAAAAATTAACTTTAAAAAAGCTCCGTTGTCGGGGCTTTTTTTGCTAGACAAGGGCTTGAATCCTGATGTGGAAATTCTGCTAGACATTGAAACTTTGACAGCCAATGACTTTCTAGGTTGTATCTCAATATAATGTGCATCAATCATCGGTATTAACGAATAATAACAGTGACGTGAATGCGGACTGATTAGACTACTTTTTCTCTTCAAATCTCGAGTTGCATTTGGAATATCTCTCAATGAAAAGCATAACTGTTTTGATGACTGCATTCGCAATCAGCCTTGTGGGTTGTCAAAGTGTGGGCTCAAAAACGATCAGCGCTGAAACAACCTCACAAATTCGAACTTATACAGCAGCACCTGCACAGGTGGCGAATAACCGCATTGACTTTAAAAAAGTGAAAAAGCAGGAAAAGCGTCCGATTGTTGCTTTGGTTTTAGGGAGTGGTGGGGCACGTGGTTATGCACACATTGGCGCCATTCAGATACTTGAACAGCAGGGAATACACCCAGATTTCATTGTCGGAACCAGTGCGGGTAGTATTGTAGGTTCAATCTATGCATCAGGTAAAACTGCCAATGAGTTAAGAGATATCGCTTTAAATATGAAAGCCAATGATGTTCGAGAAATACGCTTGGACAAAAAAGGCTTTTTTGATGGTAAAAAAGTTGAAGATTATATCAATGAGCAGGTTGATGACGTGCCTTTAGAGTTGCTAAAAACCCCAATGTATGTGGTGGCAACCGAGTTAAAGGATGGCAAAAAAGTCGTGTTCAATTATGGCAATACGGGACAGGCTGTTCGTGCTTCGGTGTCGATTCCGAGTATGTTCATTCCAACGATTATTGAAGACACAGAATATGTCGATGGTGGCTTGGTCAGCCCAGTTCCTGTAGACGTTGCACGCGATTTAGGGGCAGATATTATTATTGCAGTGGATATTTTGGCGCGACCGATTCATACCGAAACGTCAAATGTTTGGGGTTTGTTTAATCAAAATATCAATATTATGCAAAATCGTTTAGCTCAAGAAGAACTCAAGCGAGCAGACATTGTGATTCAACCTGATTTACGTGAAAAAGCACATATATTTGATGTGAAAGGGCGTGAAGCGACGATGCTTGCAGGTGAAGAGGCAACCTTAGAAAAACTTGGAGAGATTTCTCGGGTCTATGCTGAACATCAATACAGCAAGGGACATCATATTCCTTATTTAGCGGCCAAAGACTAGGCTGGTACGATCCCGTAAATTGACATGCATCCTGTTCACCTAGCAGGGTGCATTTTTATTTCGGTAAAGTATTTTAATTTTTGCTCTCAGCTTTTCCCATGCTCAATAGTATCTAGTAATCATTAATATATTGGATGTTGATTGGTTTTAGGTCTTAATCAAAAGATTTGCCAAATATAAAAATCGTAATAATAAGAAAATATACAGTTAATTATTTGAAATTAATTAAGAAAATCATATTAATTGGTTTTACGTAGATTTTAAGAGTATATACCTATATTAGCGTTTTTATTCATGTGCTTACGTTTACCAATACTGTTGAAGTGTTTAGAATATCATCAGGTTATTAATACTTAAAACCAATAAATATTTTAAAGGTGGCTGTAGATGAAAACGCTTGATGTAGGACAAAAAGTAAAGCTTGCGATGATGGAAGAGAGCGTATTTATTGTCACTCATGTACATGTAGATAATTCTTACACGCTAGAAAGTACCAATGATGGTGGACAAAAAACCAGCTATGACAACGTATCTTTCGAGATGTTAAAAGTCTTAGAAGATTAAGTTTAATGCCGTGCTATGTTGAATCGATGAACTACGCGTTTTAATGAATATGTTTTAAATATAAAACACAGCATAGCTTGGATTAAAAAACTGATAGATAGCGCGATAAATACTTGTTTATCGGGTGTATATCGTTATCGATATATATTTTACTGAATGATGGTATGATCACTATAAATAATAATGATGGTTTTTTTGCCGATTTGAACATTTAATCTTGATTAAAATCTATATAATAATCACATTAATCATTGTTATATCACGAGTCTAGAGAAACAAGATGTCCCCATTAGATCAAATTGCGAATGCACTAGACGACCAGTCAGAATTATCGATGTCAGTTTTAATGACTCCTGACATGGCGAATTTTTCGGGTAATGTGCATGGTGGAACGATTCTAAAATTGTTAGACCAAGTCGCGTATGCTTGTGCAAGTCGCTATTCTGGTAGCTACGTGGTGACACTATCAGTCGATAAAGTGAATTTTAAAGAACCAATTCACGTGGGTGAATTAGTGACTTTCCTTGCAAGTGTGAACCATGTAGGTCGTACTTCTATGGAAATCGGTATTCGTGTTGAAGCGCAGAACATTCAAAAACGTACAGTGCGTCATACCAATAGTTGCTATTTCACAATGGTTGCTGTTGACGATCAAGGTAAGCCGAAACAAATTCCGGCATTGAATCTAGATAATGACTGGAAACGTTGTCGTTTCGAAGCTGCGGAACATCGTAAAGTGGCACGTTTACAGGAAAATCATCATCCTTCTTGCAGTATTTATAAAAAGTCGACTCAAAGCTAATCACTTTGCTGGCTAAATATTTGAAAAGATCGCTTAGGCGATCTTTTTTTATTCTGAAATTTGTTTGGTTAGTGCAGTTGGGATTTGAATTCCGAGTGTGCGACTAAAGTTTATTCTTCGAAGCTCAGTTAAAGATGGTCATTCAGTCCAATACTGTTTAATATAAAACGATACGTAGCGTTTCGTTTTTATAAATTATGAGTGAAACTGAAAAAACTTCTCGGCGTAAGCAATGTATCTTACAAGCGGTCACAGATGCTTTGGCGGAAAGTGATTATCGAAGCATGACCATTGAAGATATTGCGGCTCGCGCAGGCGTGGGAAAATCGACAATTTACCGTTGGTGGAAGCATAAGTCCGATCTGGTTTTCGATGCTTTTAAAGCGCACACTGCGTCGGTATTTGAACTCAATTTATCTGAAAGTTTAGAGTTCAATCTAAATCAACAATTGCTCAAACTATCACGGGCTTTAAATCAGCACGTGGGTCGAGCATTGCTCGTGGTTTTGGCGGAGCATCGTGAAGCGGCGGGTGAGTTTTTTAAACAGTATTTATTACCTCGACGAGAAGCCACACGTGAACTGATCCAATTGGCCATTCAACGAGGCGAAATTCGCGCGGATTATCCTTTCGAACTTATGTTGGACATGTTGTACGGCCCAATTCATTATCAGATCATTTTCTTTAATACCCAGCCAGATGAAGACTATATCAAGCGACTCGTGCAGTTGGCGCTAAACCCGATTTTTATGCAGTCCCAAGCCACGCGTAGCAGCGAGGCAATGACCTCATGACTACTCAACATCAGGCATCGCTATGGAACAAGTCTTTTGTTTTTTGTCTGTGTAATAACTTGTTTTTATTTAGCTATTACTTTGCGCTGCTGACCATATTACCCATTTATATTATGAAAGAATTGGGTGGTTCGATTCAGCAAGCGGGTATGGCTTTGACGCTATTTTTGGTGTCATCCATTGCGATTCGTCCTTTTTCCGGCATGATCATTGAGCGTTTTGGTAAAGCCAATTCTGTGCGTATTTCAGGCTTTATTTTTGTTGTTTTTTCGCTGAGTTATTTGTGGATTGACAGCATGTGGACGTTGTTGGTCATTCGTTTTTTACATGGTTTTTGGTTCAGTATATTAACCACGGTCAATGTTCCCATCGTAAATGATTACATCCCAGAACATCGAAAAGGCGAAGGCATGGGTTACTTTGTCATGTCGACCAACTTAGGCGTGGTGATCGGGCCATTTTTAGCGCTGAGCATGATTCAATTCAGCAGTTTTAGTACCTTATTTGCAGTATTAGCCTTCTTGGTTGCAGTGGGCTATATTTTTACGTGGTTAGTTCAAATACAAGAACACGTACAGCTTAAATCAAGTGATCAAGCGAGCCATTCCGCAGCCATCCAATGGCGTGATGTGATTGAAACACGGGTACTTGCCATCAGTTTTGTGGCATTGCTGACCGCATTTGCATATTCGAGTGTGATGAGTTTTATCACTGCTTATGCTGAACTGAAGCATTTACTTGCTTATACCAGTATCTTTTTTATTGTCTTTGCCGTATCGATGTTGATCGTCCGTCCTTGGGTTGGCAAAGTCTATGATCGTAAAGGCCCGAGTGCAGTCATCTATCCATCCTTTATTTGCTTTGCCATTGGTTTGGTGGTTGTGAGTTTTCTCACGAATCAATGGGTGCTTTGGATATCGGCAGTTTTTATGGGCATCGGCTACGGTTCAGTGTTCCCATGCCTGCAAACGGTCGCGATTCAAACGGTAGAAAAAGCCCGAATGGGGCATGCAATATCCACCTTTTTTGCCTTGTTTGATATTGGCCTTGCTGTCGGTTCGGTCATTATGGGTGTGCTGATTGCATACTTTGGATTTCAGGCAACCTATTTATTTTGTGCGGTGATGGTGCTGTTCACTTTGTGGATGTATCGTCTATTCGTGGCAAACCAATTTAAACGCAGTGCTTTAGGAGCTGAATAATGGAATTACGACATCTACGATATTTTGTTGCGGTTGCCGAAGAGCTAAATTTTACCAAGGCTGCGCAGCGAATGTGTACTGTGCAACCTTCTTTAAGTCAGCAAATTAAAGACTTAGAACAGGAAGTTGGGGTGCAATTATTGATGCGAACCAACCGAAAAGTTGAGCTGACTGCAGAAGGTCAGGCCTTTTTAAAAGAAGCGCGTTTGAGTTTAGAACATGCTGAAAAAGCCATGATAGATGCGCGTCAAATTGCGCAGCTCAGTAAAGAGCAACTGAATATCGGCTTTGTTCCTGTGGCTGAAATGAAGGTCTTTCCTTATATCATGCCGAATATCCGTGCTCAGTTTCCTGAGTTAAAAATCCATTTTCATAGCTTAATGGATGTCGATCAGATCAGTGCAGTGCGTAAAGGGGAGATTGATATTGCCTTTACCCGTTATGTCGAAGAAAGCCCTGATATAGAATCTGTTCAGATTTTTACTGAGCCTTTGGCGCTGATTGTACCGAAAAATTCGCCTGTGGCAGAACAGCGGCACATTAGCATTAAAAACATGAATAATCAGGATTTTATTATTAGTGATGAACACTCATCACCTGAGCTATACCGAATTATTCAAGATTTCTTTAAGCAAAATAAACTGAATGTGAACTTGGTACAGCATTCGACCAATATTTTGTTAAATGTCAATTTGGTGGGAATGGGTGTCGGTTGGAGTTTGGTGCCGTCTTATGTCATTCCATTGCTCGGTGATAAAATATTGGTTAAAAGTACGGTTGAACCGTTACCGACCATTGGTTTGTATGCGAGCTATCGAAAAGATCGTAAAAATGATGCAATCGAATTGATTTTAAAAGTCTTAAAAGAGCAGTTCTATATGGGCTTTTTCTAAGCCTTTAAATATTGCCCTAAAATTTAAACAAAAAATCCCGAATTAAGCGCTTCGGGATTTTTTATTTATCGTATTTTTAATCAAAGACTCAATGATACATAGCCTTTGTCACTCTGATTTATTTAAACCATTTTTGTAAATAGGGTTTCATCACGCGGTATGCAATCAAACCGATGAGTATAATCAGATAGAGTGGCCAAATCGTAATGAGAACAACCAACAGGCTCAACACAAATTGCCACCCTTTTTGTATACCGTACCATGCTCTTTGCCAGACACTATCGCCATTTAACTGAGCAATAGTATCAAGGTTAATATCGATATGTTCACGGACAGTGGCAGGTTGGCTAAAGCCAATCACAATCGTGCTATAGCGGACACGATCTTGAACTTCTAAGCGGGTCAGACGTGAGATTTCATTGATTTGTGCTGCTGCAACATGGTCGGGCACGACCTGTGTTTGTGACATTTTTTCTTCGAGTAGTTTTAGCTCATAGCGTTTTGCCGAATATTGCTGACGGTTCAAAAAATGCATAAGCGGCAACAGTTGATTGACGAAATGTGCAGCTTTTTCACTTGGCACACGAATGATCATTTCCGCTTGCGGATTTACTTTTTCAAAGATTTTAATTTTGCCGTCAGCAATCGGGTAGGATTGACTCTCTTGCACCATAAAGTCGATATTTTTCTGTTCAATAAAGCCACCTAAACTTAGCGTGAGTTTTTCAATTTCTAAGGCCGTTTTAACGACATCTTTCGACTCAAAACTGACATTGGCTTCTCGTACCATTTTACGAGAGGCTTCAGCTGGGTTGACCTGCTCATTTAAAATAGTTTCAGGTTTCTGTGTTGTTGCAGGCGTGGGAGACGGCTCATTGGATGTGCTTTCCGCTGCTTGATCTTGCTGGGTACTGACTTGAGTAGGTTGCGCTTCTGCACTGGCTTCGTTTGCCATTTCTTCGGTTTTCTTGGAACAGCCTGAAATTAAAATCACCGTTAACATGGCAATTAAATATTTATTTTTCATTGATGTAGAGCTCAATTGTTTGATTATCAGAAAGTCGGAGTAAATACTTTTTGCTTTAAATATAAATTCAAATTTAGCGTAATTATTAGTCGGGCGTATTGTATCGGAAAGTGTTTAAAGCAGGGATGAACGCAACATAAATCTACATAAAGCCGCGTATAGTAATAGATAGAACAATAAGGATGAAAATAAGGATATCTACAATGAACCCAACAATGAAACTCTACAGCAATCCACGCTCACGCAGTAATACCATTCTGCCTTTATTGAAAGAATTAGACATCGAGTCAGAAGTTGAGATTATTGAAGTGCCATATGAAGTGATGCACCAAGCGGCATATCTCAAGATTAACCCCATGGGCAAAGTTCCCTGCTTAGTCGATGGTACTGCCGTGATCAGTGAAACTGCAGCCATCTTTAGCTATTTAGCCGATAAATTCAGTGACAAAGGTTTAGCACCCGCATTGGATGATCCAAAACGGGGTGAATATTTGAAATGGATGTTTTTCTGTCATGGTCCGCTGACTGAATACATGGACATGAAAAATGTCGGCATTAGCACAGAGTTGATGGATGAGAAACGTGGCAGTTTGAGTTTTGGTAATGAAAAAATACTTTTAGATTTTATTAAAACAGGGTTTGCACAGGCTCAGCCATATCTGTTGGGGGATAAAATTAGCGCAGCAGATTTGTATTTAGCTTATTGGATGGTGTATGCCATTTCATTCAAAATATTGCCATATTTAGATGAATTTAAACCTTTTATTCAGCAGATTCAGCAACGTGAATCGGTAAAAAATGTGCATTGGTTTCAGTCGGTTTAACTTGGATGCTTATTTGATTGTTGGCTGAACGTGGTGTTGCTATATGTCTAATCATGTAACTCTTTCTTTGGAACTACAAAGAAAGAGTTTTAAATATCAATCACTAAGATGGTAAAGCGATTTTAATTATTGCCTAGATAATGTATGGCAAATGTTGAGCTAAATTAAATAGACTCAATCATTGTTGGTTCTATTTAAAAAATCATGGGCTTCATCATCAGATAGAGGTGGGCCTAAATCTCTTTCAAGTTTGGCATATATTTCAAGCAGTCTTTTTTGATGTGGATCCATATCTAAGGCACGATGCTGCTGATATGTTAATTGATCATCAATCCAATCATAATCCTGAATCGCAGACCCTGCGAAACTGGTTTTCAAATGGAGTTTGTAATAACCAGAAAAGTAGTGTTTCTTGGTATCTAGACAGAGATAGGCGAATGTAGACCAACCACTTTCGGGAAATTTAAGGCGAGTTCGGCAGGGCTTCTTTTCTAGTGTAAATGTGGGTGAATAGACTTGGCCTTTTAGAATGATATTTTTTTCTTGACCAAAATATTGAGTTTGTAATGCAAATAAAGCAAGAATCACTGTGGTGAGAAAAAAGCTGGCAATGACTGCATAAAAAAATGAAATGTATAAATGGAAGGACAAAAAATTAGATTCTTCGTTTTTGTTCACATCTTTTTCTAAGCCTAATAAATAGCAATTCAAAGAAATAAGAAAACAGAGGCAAAAAACGAAAATAGCTAACCAACTATTGGCATGAAAATGATGTATCTCTACGAAAATGAGTGAACAGATAAAAATAAAGCCCAACAAACTATAAATGAATAATTTCTGAAATCTTTTTTGCATTTTGCGAAGCTTATAATTATGTATTGAACGATTATAGCATGCGATGTTTATAGTGATTATAGAAAAAAATCACCATGCTTTATGCATGGTGATTTTTAATTCTTGCAGATCTATTTAGATTATTAAGCATGCAATTTTGCAAACAATTGTTGGCTCACGCTGTCTAAAGTTTGTGGAATTGCAATCGCTGCAACAAAACGGTCTGGGCGAAGAATCGTAACAGATTCAGTGGTTTTACCAAACCAACCACGAATATCGGTACCAATATCACCAATCGTGATCACATTGTCGTACTTAGTGCGATTTTCATTGCTAAGCTGAACAGCAGGCAATACTTGGATAAATTTAACGCCCAATTTTTGCCATTTCTTCATGGTTGCATCTGACAGACCCCATTTCGGATCGACGCCCCAAGCAATGATTGCAAAGTCGTTACCGATGACTTCATCAAGTAGGACTTTCTCACCAGATTCAAGTTGAACATGTGGTTGAATGAACATTTTACCCACAGGTGAGTCTTTAACACCGTTATTGATCAACGCACCGTCGTTGTACTTCGGCATTGGCTTGAAGCGCATTTCCAATAGATATTGCTTGATCGGTTTGATGTAATTGAGCGCATAGGCAATACCATCACGCACAAAACCTTGCCATTTTTTTGGTGGCGCAAGGACATGACCCGCCATTACAGAAAGATCAATCATCGCTTTGGCATGATCTTTACGTTCAACTTGGTATGTATCTAAAAGCGCTGGGCCAGCTTTGCCTTGTACAACCATTGCAACT
Source organism: Acinetobacter amyesii (assembly GCF_002018365.1). Taxonomy (GTDB): domain Bacteria; phylum Pseudomonadota; class Gammaproteobacteria; order Pseudomonadales; family Moraxellaceae; genus Acinetobacter; species Acinetobacter amyesii. The sequence continues at coordinate 110,835 of NZ_MVKX01000011.1, read as the reverse complement.
TTCCACGCAAGGTTGAACGCATCACGCATACCACTGTTATAGCCTTGACCTTGCCATACTGGCATGATGTGCGCAGCATCACCTGCAAGTAAAATACGGTCTACACGGAATTTATCTGCAATACGGGCATTGTGGGTATAAACGCGCTGACGAATCACTTCAATACCATCGGTCGTTGGAAGTACTTTCGACAATAGTTTGGCAATGTTTTCAGGTTTGCTTAATTCTTCTTGAGTTTCACCAGGCATCACCATAAATTCGAAACGACGAATACCGTGTGGAAGAGCAGCAGATACATAAGGACGCACAGGGTCACAGCATAGGTAAATGTGTGGCGTTGCAAGTGGGTCATTATTGATGTCGATCACGATCCATTGGTTCGGTGCAGTTTTACCATCGAAGCCGATGTTGAGGGTACGACGGACCACTGAGTTACCACCATCACAAGCAATCAAATACTGCGCTTGAATTTTTTCAGCTTCACCGTCTTTATTTTGAATATTTAGCGTTACACCATTGGCATCTTGGCTAAAATCAGACAATTGACGAGAGAATAAAACATTTGTGGTTTCGTACTGTTTTAAACCTTGTAGCAGTACATTATCGACTTGCGGTTGAATAAAGGCATTACGACGTGAGAAACCAAATTCACGAGTGAGCGGTTGAATGTCTGCGAAACAACGACCTTTAGGGGTTAAGAAACGCATCGCGTGGTTCGGTGTTGTATGCGGTAACACTTGGTCCACTAAACCTAATGATTGGATGGTACGTAATGATTCATCATCAATACCAATCGCACGTGGGTAGTCAATCAGGCTGTCCAGTTGTTCAATCACAGTGACTTTGACACCTTGCTTACTTAAGTAGTTTGCAATGGTTAAGCCGACAGGACCTGCGCCCAGAATGGCAACTTCCGTTGTGTAATTTGCTTTATTGCTCATGCGTAAACATCCAATCACTTCACATATGCCACTATTAAGTTCTAAACCGAGGCTTTCAACAAGCTAGGCATAAGTCGAAACGATGAATCGAATTGTCGTGTTTTTTGCAGGGTTTTATTTTAAGTGAATGATATATATTTATTTATATTAAAATCATCAATCATTTTGAATGATTTATCGATCATTAAAATCTATCAATCAGTGGCTTTGAGCATAAAAAAGCCGAACCATTTTTCAATGATCCGGCGACTTTAATTCATTTAGCACAACATTCTATTAGTGAGGGATAAATGTTGAGCAGCAGACTAAATGAATTTAGCGTGTGGAGTACGCTATCCGTCTATTACTGAGCAGGTTGAGCTGGTGCAGAACCTTCAGCATTTGCTTCTGAAGCAGGTTGAGCAGCAGTACCTTCAGCAGCAGTTGTTTCAGTCGCTGGCTGTTCTTGAGTGCTAACCACTACTTTTTCTTGTTCAGGTGCTTCTTGTTTATCTTTGCTTGCAGCAAAACTTGTTGCAGCTGCAGCAGCTAGAGTAGAAGCAAGTAAAATTTGAGTTAATTTCATTTTGAGCATCCTTATATATTTTAGTAAATCCTGAAAAGATCATCACGTCCATCAGGAGAGAACTCATGCTAAATCGAGAAAACCGAGTGATCAATGCGAGCAACAAAGTGAAACAAACTGGTTAACTGGATGAATACATAACCGTCCATCCTGTGTTTTAAATGTAAAAAAATATCGGAATCTTCATTTAACTTTGCAAGAAAAAATGACCAAATCGACTTCATGATTCATTCATTGTTTACATGATGATTACATCGAAGTCGTAAATAAGCAGAATCCAGAAATTTCACTAAAATCCAAATGTAAGGATTCTTTTCGATATGACCATTTTTTAAAATATAAGAGTTAACTTTGCTAATAAAGTGTGACCAGATATGTCATGCATTCATGCAAATAGTATAAACAGACTTTTAATAGCCAGATGATTATACAATTCGTTGGAATAAGAGGCTGATCTATGCTTTAGGAAAATGAAGACAGAGAAATGAAGACTAGGCTTGCAGCATTTTTTTGAAATCATTATGGTAAAGGCCATCAATCATTGGCTATTTATTTGAGTGACTCACTTTTGAAATTAGTTTCTACCCACGGTGCGATTCCTGTTCATATTATTTCTGGCTTTTTAGGTGCGGGTAAAACCACAGTTTTACAGCAGTTATTAAAGCAAAAGCCAGCGGGCGAAACTTGGGCCGTACTGATGAATGAGTTTGGGCAAATTGGGGTCGATCAACAGATGTTGCCGCAAGATCAGGGCTTTGCGGTGAAGGAATTATTGGGTGGTTGTCTATGTTGTAGCAGCCAACTCCCGATGCAAATTGCGTTGTCACGATTATTGTCAGAGGTGAAACCCGACCGACTGTTTATTGAGCCGACAGGTTTGGGGCATCCGGGACAACTTTTGGAGCAATTGACTGAGCCACATTGGCATCCGCATTTAGCCATGCGAGCATTGGTGACCGTGGTCGATGGCTCACGCTTACATGATCAAGATTGGACGTCGCAAAACCTGTATGCCGATCAACTCAAAGTGGCACAAATCGTGGTGGTGTCTCATGTCGATTGTATGAGTGAAGCAGATCATGCTGGTTTAGAGCGACTGAAATTGGCGTATTTACCGTATCAGCAGCAATGGATCAATGTTGTTAAAGGTGATTTAAAACTAGCAAATATTGATCTCGCCTATATGGGAAGTCCGCGTAAAATTCAGCCTTTATTGGCAATACAAAAGCAAACGCTGGTCGATGTACCGACAGAAATTAAACAGTTGCCTTATCATTATGTTGAATCCGCTCAGGGCTATAGTGTCGCAGGTTGGAAACTCCCAAAACGATGGGCTTTCGATTTTTTTGAGCTGTTAGATTTACTCTGTGAGCAGCAAGATTGGCTACGGATCAAAGGTATTTTTCAGACCGACCAAGGGTGGAAAACCTTTAACTTTAATCCCGATCAGTTTAATTATCAGTCGAGCGAGGAAAGTATCGATAATCGTGTCGAAATTATTTACCAGACTGAACGTGAATGGCTCGAATTTGAAGATCGCTTAATGCAGTGTCGTATCGATGCCGAGAAAGCTGAGAAATAAGTAAATCAGCGCAGCAAAAGCTTGCTAAATCTTATATGCTAGGCGCCAAATTTGAGGACTTTACCATGGCGCTAAAAGCTACAATTTATAAAGCAGATTTGAACATTGCCAATATGGATGTACACCAATATGGTGATTATCAATTGACGATGGCTTTGCATCCTTCTGAAACGATTGAACGTTTGATGGTACGTGTCTTGGCATATGCACGCTATGCAGATGAAGCATTAGAATTTACCAAAGATCTTTTCGAAACAGACGAACCAGCGCTGTGGGAAAAAGATTTAACAGGCCAATTGGTGAAATGGATTGAAGTCGGTTGCCCTGACGAAGACAAAGTCAAAAAAGCCAGTGCTCGTTGCCCACACGTTGCTGTGATTACCTATGGTTCTTCAGTAGACGAATGGTATAAACGCAACAGCAAACTGAAAACATTGAAGAATGTTGAAATTTGGCAATTATCTGAAGCGAGTACAGCTGCCATTCAAGAGTTATGCGAACGAACCATGTCTTTACAATTAAACGTAATGGACGGCGAATGGACTTTGATTGGTGATAAAGCTCAAGCGGTGATTGAATGGACACAATTACAATAAGCGTTTGATGTGATTTAACTCATCTTGATGGATGTGAGTTTAGGCTTGCATCCTGACTATAAAATTCTGTATATCTACAAACAATGAGAAAATTTTAAAGATGGGGAGCAGCCGATGTACCCTGATTTTTATTTGTTATTTGTGGCGCTTATGATTGGCGCTGTCATTGGTGCGGAACGTGAGTACCGAAGTAAGTCGGCAGGTCTGCGCACCATGATTATGGTAAGTTTAAGTTCATGTTTATTTACTATCTTATCGTTACGTATCGGCGTTGATAATCATGATCGAATTGCGGCCAATATTTTGACTGGCCTCGGCTTTTTGGGTGCAGGGGTAATTTTTAAAGATGAAAATCGAATTTCAGGCATTACCACAGCAACTACCATTTGGATGACCGCTGCCTTAGGCATGGCTGCGGCAGCGGGCTATGTCATGCTGAGCTTGATTGGTACGGTGATTGTGCTGATCGTTTTAATTGTTTTGATTTATATTCAAGCGTGGATTGAAGCGAAAAACCAAGCACGGAGTTATCGTATCGTTTGTCACTTTCGACAACAAACGCTGGATGACTATGAAGAGCTGTTTAAAACCTATCAAATGCAAGTGGTTCGTAGTGTGCAACATAAAACTGAACATAAAATAAGTGGGCGTTGGATCTTAATTGGCTCTGCGACAAACCATAAAAAATTAACTCAAGATCTAATGAATGATCAGGATATTCTGGAGCTCAATTTTTAACAGCGTATTTACTACGGCATCCAAAGTAATCCTGTTTATAATAGGGCTTTATTTTGATTGCGGCATTTGAGGTTGAGAGCATGAGCACGGAATTAGAAATTATTGATTTAGTGGTAGGTGAAGGTAAAGAAGCGGTTAAAGGTGCTTTGATTACAACGCACTATACAGGCTGGTTAGAAGACGGCACTAAATTTGATTCATCACTAGATCGTGGTAATTATTTTGAAACGGTGATTGGTACTGGCCGTGTGATTAAAGGTTGGGATCAGGGCATCATGGGGATGAAAGTCGGTGGTAAACGTAAGTTAATCGTGCCATCACATTTGGCTTATGGTGAGCGTAAAATGGGTAATGTAATTCCAGCCAATTCAAATCTTATTTTTGAGATTGAATTGTATGACGTAAAAACTCGCGATTAATACAGCGACTGTTTTAGATCAGTGACATGGAAGTTATTGATCAATTTGATAAAATAGTAGTTGTTATTTTTGTCTTTTACCGTAGATTAGAATAATTGCTCGAGTATAAACGCAGGAATCAAAGCCGTTGTCTTTACAGTTGCCTTGCACCAGATTGTTCTGGGTCCTTACCTTTATTATTTTTACATTGGCATTTACTGTATCGACTGCTCAAGCACAGTATGAAACTGCTCCTAAATCATTTTATTTAAAACATCAAAACGAAGTTAACCAAATCTACTTCACGGAAGACACCAGTAGCCTCTTGCAAGGCAAATGGTTGTTTTATCCAAATCAATTTTTAACTTCTCCGAGTTCGGTTCTAGTCGGTCAAACGGTCTATCTGCCTACATCATTTAAAGACATCACAGGGGACAGTAAAGGTTTTGGGACATTTACTGGACATTTCCAAATCCCTAAACAATTTATTGGTCGACGTATCGCGGTATTGATTCCAAATCAGTACGGTGCATATCGGGTATTTTTAAATGGTGATGTGATCGTTCGTTTGGGCGAGGTGGGGCGTACTGAAGCAGAACAAAAAACGGAGAATGCACCACGAATTGCCTATTTTGTGGCACAAGATGAATATTTCACTTTAACCATTCAGGCTTCAAGTTTTAACAGTATGCATGGCGGGTTTGAAAACCCGATGCGTATTGGTATTGCTAAGACAGTAAACCGCCAGTTCCAACAACAGATGATGAGTATTGGAATGGTGTCTGGCGCCGTCTTGGGTGTGGGATTATTTACGATCCTATTTTCTGTTTTCCGAGGTTTACGCGGTCGCAATAGCCGAAGTAACTTGGTGTTTGGCTTATTTATTGTCTTTTTAGCATTCCATAATTTATTTTCAGCACCTTATGCCTATACCACTTTTACCGATATCAATTGGTTGTGGGGCACGCGATTAGAATATTTATTTACTTATTTGGCGTCGATTTTCTTTTTAAGTTATATCCACTTACTCAGTCGTCGCTATTTATTTACCTTAAATTATCAGATCGCGATGTTGCTATTGTCTTTGAATATTTCAGTGACTTTTGTTTCGACGCCTGAAATTTTTCAGCCTTTGGCAACCTACAGTTTTGCCTATGTGATCGTTGTTCTAAGTAATTTTGCGTATGGTTTTTACCTAACACTGAAAAAGAAAGAACCGTATTCAAAATTAAATTTAATCGCAGTTATTTTCCTGTGCATTACTTTTTTAAACGACTTTTTGCTGATGATGAATTTGATTGATTCAGTCAATTTATCGTTCATTTCAACCAGTTTGTATGCCTTGTTGATCATGTTTCAGCAATCGCATCATTATGCACAGCAGTCAATGCATACCGAGCAGTTGAATAATAGTTTGCTTGAGCTAAACAGTTCACTCGATCAGAAAGTCAAAGAGCGAACCTTACAGCTCCATGAGCTGAATAAAAAGCTAGAGCTACAAATTCGTATTGATGCCTTAACAGGGGCATTTAACCGCCGTGCGCTGAATGCCGAAATTCAACGTTTATATTCAGAAGTCCGTTTTCATAGCCATCGAACACTGGTCTTTGCCATGTTAGATGTTGATTATTTTAAAAATTATAATGACCACTATGGGCATCTCAAAGGTGATGAGGTGTTACAGCAAATTGTGAAAACCATGCAAAATACCCTGCCAAGTTCAGCCTATGTGGCTCGCTACGGTGGAGAGGAGTTTGCCATATTGATGCATGATGTTCCGTATGCGATTGCCCAAGAGCAATTGCAATCGGTACTCGAAGCCATGCGTAATGAACAGCTTGAACATGTTAATCGGGGTGATGACAAAAATTACGTCACACTGAGTTTGGGCATGGCATGGATGGATAAGCAAAATGACTTTGACAGTATCGAAGCTTTAATGAAACATGCAGACCATTATTTATATATGGCCAAACAGGCAGGACGCGATCAACTTAAGCCTTAATACTCAGTTGTAAACGGTTAAAACTTTGTGGTGCTATCGGTTATCCTTTGCCAATACTTATTTAGATTGATCTCACTTTAAATTCATCTTTCACATTCATGCAGTTTGAAAATCTATCACTCTATGGACTTTATCTCTCCATTAACAGAGCTGTTTGACCAATTTAAGCGGAACATCGGCAGGCTCAAAATCCTGATGTGCGACAAAGCCATATTTTTGGTAAAAGGCGAGTGCCGTATGGGTACTTTCTAGACTGATCTCGGTAATATTCTTTTTCCTGACGCAGTGCATCATGTTTAACAATAATGCCTTACCAATGCCTTGGTACTGACGTTCAGGGCAGATATAGTTCAGTAAAATTTGTCCCTGATCACTGACTAAAATAAAGCCGACCACTCGATTGTCACTGACGTAGACCCAACTGTCGTTGTAAAGCATCCACATTAAAATATTCGATTGATTTGCCTCCTCAAGCCAAGTTTGAATCACACTTTCATTACGTTGATGGTCCTGGATACATGAACGAATGCTGTTGTGAATCACGTGAATAATTTCGGGTATGTCCTGGATTTGTGCTTCGCGTATCATAATTTTTTCTTTTTATAAAAAACTCCAACAGCCTGCCATTTCAGAAGATATCGCCCTGTGCTTAAAGAGGCTTATTGTTGCGTTTTATATTTTTTTGCTGCCATTGCGCTGTTGGGTTGGGTTTTTATTTCAAAATTGTTTCAAAATTTACAAATGTATATTTATGGATTAATCGCTAAATACAGAGAAAAATCGACATAAATTCATCCATTCATACTGATTTTAAAACTAAAAATAGATGTAGCATGAATCGATACATATTCAATGAATTGAGCAGGAGTAATAATTTGAAATAAATTAGCAAAGAAAATAGGCCAAATTTCAGCTTTAAAATATTTTTGTATGAATTTTAATCGTTATTGTGCGTTATATTAGTTCATAAAAATATTTGATGGCTCAAGATGTAAAGGCGTGTCATCGGCAGTAGGTTGTCATTATGGTTAATTTTCTCATTGTGCTATGTATTCTGATTGCATTGTCTGCAGCGGGTATTGTGGTCAAAAAAATCCTCAAAACAGAAAAATATCGTCAAAAATATACGCGCTATCAGGCACCAGAAAAATCGAACAGTATCTCTTTAGCATCGAATGATGATGCTATACGCCAAGTCGATCAGGTCATTGAAGTTGATGAATATGAACAGCAACTTTTTGATGATATTGCGGAAATTTTCTTTCAACAACAATACAAATTAGATTCGCTACAGGCAGCCGAGCAGTTACAAGAAGTTTTTCTACGTCGCATGCCAGTCAATTGTAAAACTCAAATTCGCCAATTAGATCTGAATGAATGGTCGATTTATTGGAATTTTTACCATCAATCGCTCGAGTATTATTTAGGTCGATACGGCGAGTTTTATACACATGTCGACCGTTTTGGCGAAGAACATAAAATTGAATATCGGTGTCAAGACTCTGCAAGTTGAAGCAAAATGCGGTCTCGGACTAAATCGAGATAACTCAAATCATCGCTCATTCGAGCCATTAAAATCGCGCCTTCATAATCTGCCAAGCTGATTTTGGCAAGTTGCGTGGCATGTTCGATGGTCATATATCGCTGAAAAAACACTTCAAAGGCGAGTTGCCATTCGTGAAAGATAGACTGCAATTTTGCAAAAATCTCGGTAGGCAAATGTTGACGTTCCATACTTAAGATCCCGACCAAACAGCCTAATCCACCTTGGCTAAAAAACTGGATGGCCTGCTGATGGATGTGCGAGAAAGCCTGTTGAGGGGATGTAGTGGATTGCTGTAATTGCTGAAAAATGCTGTGCTGTAACTTTACATGCGTCAGGTTTAAAATTTCCATCAGTAAAGCGTCTTTATTCGGATAGTCATAATAAAACGCAGCTTTTGAGAGTCCACAGGCTTCAGCCAATTTTCCCATGCTGCAACCCATATAGCCATAGCGTTTAAAGGCGTGTGCTGACTGTAACAATAGATGTTCAGAGGTGTTTTTCCGTGGACGCATGTATCTCTCTATTCGAATAAATCAATATGATGTGTATGAAGTAAATTGGTCTAGGCGACTAATAGTTCGTCAAACCGTCCAATGACTTCTTGCCATAAGGGTTCAGCACCTTTGCGGAAATATCCCATATGACCAATCTGTTTTAGACCATAATCTTGCGCTTCAATATTGATATAGTGCATTGACGCTTGTGCATAATGCTGCATAAAAGCATGTCGTGAATTGGGTAATGCCCAGTCATCATCGAGTGCAGCGACCGCATAAATCGGCGTTTGAACTGCAGCATATTGTTGAGTTAGCTCACTCAGCTCAGGGTCGGCAAAGAAATAGGTTGGATTTTTACACCAACGACGCCACTGTTTATAGACATCGACAGGAAGGTCAGCGCCCATATTGAGTTTGCTCCAAGGCAAATACCCTTTGATGGCAACCATCGGTGGAAAAACGATATTCCACATCACGTGCACTTTCATTTTTTCTTTAAAGGGCATATAGCCATGCCAACCTGCGCCAGTGCCAAAACAATACATGGCACGTATCTGATCATGATTTGAGGTGAGGCCTAGTGCTTGACCGCCATAGGAGTGTCCTACTAGAAAAGTTTCCTGACCGTGTTGTTGCATATAAGCTATGGCACCAGAAAGGTCATAACGTCCCCAGTCGAGGTAGGACATCTTAAAGCCTTTAAGTTTTGACGGTGCAGAACGTCCAATACCACGATAATCAAAAGTCAGTACTTGATAACCGAGTTTTGCGGCATATTCGGCAAAACGACGGTAAAATTGTTGAGGTACACCTGTTGCACTTGAAATAATAATATTGGCTTTAGCAGCAGAATTAGGCCGATATTCAACGCCTGAAAGCGTATAGCCATCGGTTGCTGGGAAACTCACGGGTGTACTGTGTATTTCTTGGGCTGTTTGTTCTAAATCCGTTGGCATAATTTTTCTCTTAATAGGCAGGACGTTAAGGGTTTACTCAGTTTAAATAAAGGCTTACTTGCCCTGAAAATTGGCTGCGCGACGTTGTAGCATGGCCATCACGCCTTCTTGTACATCTTGTGTTGTTAGTAGTGGCTGTAAGTGCTGATCTAATTGCGCAAAGGCAGCATCGGCTCCCAAATGCACACCTTGCTGTGCTGCAGCGAGTGTTGCCTGAACTGCCAATGGTGCAGCCTGTGCAATCTGTTCTGCAAGTTCAATGGCACGAGATAAGGGCGCTTGATCGGTGATTTCAGTCACCAAGTTCATGTCATATGCCGTTTGCGCATTGAAACGTTCACCCGTGAGTAAGTAACGCATGGCTTTATTCCAACCCGCTGCTTGCACAAAGCGAACTGTTGCGCCACCAAAAGGAAGAATGCCACGTTGCACTTCCATTTGAGCAAACTCCGTCTGACGCTGTGCGATCACGACATCGGCATTCAGCATGAGTTCAATACCCGCTGTAAAACAGAACCCTTGTACCGCGACCACAACTGGTTTTTTCCGTTGTCGTGAGTTGGTTCCCCAGGGATTTATCTGCTGATCAGGAAAATTAAACAGTCCACTGCCGAGTTTGGGTTGTAGCTCGACCAGATCTAGGCCCGCAGTAAAATGATCGCCATGAGCAAAAATCACCGCACAACGTAAATTTGGATCATCTTCATATTCAGTGAGCGCCAATGAAAGGTCATGAATTAAATGACTGTCAAACGCATTTCGTTTATCTGCACGGTCCAAACCGATCAAATAAAGATGACCACGAATTTCTCGACTTACACGACCTTGTTGTTCTGACATTTGGATGATTCCTTCTGATTATTCTTTAGGCATAACTAAGTTTTTAAACGATTGTTAGAAAACTGTCAAAACTGATGCGTTCAAAACATCAAAATCAAAGTAAGTTGGCTGAATGGTTTGATTTAAAATTTACAGAGTTGATATGAAATAGTGCAGGATATAGCTTGCCTTTGGGCCAATTTTTTCCATAATAGCTGCAGCTTTTTTAAGGCCCAATCAACCATGTCGAACTTAGAAATATTTGCAGTTGTTATTAGCTTAATCGGGGTGACTTTAACCATTAAGCGAAATATGTGGTGTTGGTGGTTTAACTTTGCCGCTTTTTTACTGTATGCCTACCTGTTTTATACCTACAAACTTTATGGCGAAACCATTTTGCAGTTTTTCTTTGTGGTGGTGAACTTCTATGGTTTCTATCATTGGTTGAAGGGCAAACAACAAGATCATGACATTCGTATTGAACCGATTGCGACCAAACTCGTGATCTTTCAAATGCTTTTAGCTGCGGTGGGCGGTTTGATTTTTGGTTTAAGCCTGCACTATTTTACCGATGCAGCCGTACCAATTTTGGATGCACAATTGGCCGCGTTTAGCTTACTCGCAACGTATTGGACCAGCCGGAAACATATTGCCACTTGGGTGCTTTGGGTATTTGTCGATATTATCTATGTGGGTATGTTTATATACAAAGACCTGTATCTCACTGCGGCGTTGTATGCAGGTTTTGTGGGCTTGGCGGCATTTGGTTGGTGGCAATGGACACAAGTCAAAAATAAACAGCAGCAACAGGCGATGAAAGCTTTATAAGGATCACTGGGTGATGGCATCGCTTATTTTTTTGTTAGCAGTTAGCCCGAACCCGATGAACAATTAAAGAGCGTGCAGAGTCATGATTATCGACTTTCAACATGAGCAGCAACTGCGTTTTGATCGACAAGCTGGGTTTCTACTGCAGCAAAAGGCGAGCTTTTTTCAGTTTGAGCAAATAGCAGATGTGTATAACGCAGAATGGCTCAACGCATTTCCACCAGGGACGCAATGTAGCATCAGCGGTTTGGATGATGGTGCAGATGAATACGGCATCCAAATCAGTTATAAACACCAAAGCGTCTTGATCGATTATTCACAACCGATCAAATTGGTACACCGTGATCGGAATGGTGTGGTGCATAGCATGCTGTTAAATTAACTAAAAAAAATTTAAATCAGTACCACAAAGATTTGTTATAGAAATATAAAAATAAGCGCAAGAAGAAATGAAAAGATATGGAAAGTTAAAAAAAATGACGCAACTTGACCCAAAAGATTCAACATTTAAAATTTTCAATCAGCTATGTTTTGACCTTTTTCATCATTATGGCGCGCACTGCACGTCTTTTGAACCTAGCACTTTGATACATGCAAAACCAATGCAACAGCTTCCTGAACAAGCCAGCTTTGATATTTTTAGCCTCGACTTTGGTCATTGGTGCGCAAAGTTGTCCTATGCAGGGATGTATTTAAAAATCGATGCGGGCTGGGAATTTCAGCTCGAGTTTAAAGATCAGCATGGGCAAATCTTTCAAAAAAGCCTTTAAGGCAGAGTCCCTCTGAGTTGCAGTATGGCAATTCTGTATTTCTAGCTTGGTTTCAGGTCAATGACAGCCACAGCGCTTTCCGATTTAATCCAAAGCACAGTTTTAGCAACTGTAGACTGGGCGAAATAAAACAATAAAACCAATATTGACCTTAAGGATTACGAGAATGGCACATCAATTTACCGTCAATGCCACAATTCATGGCGTTTCACTTGAAGATTTTAAACGACTAGCCGCAGATATCAGCTTGCATGAAGCGGTGTGCAAACGCATACCGGGTGAAAATCTAGAAATTTTAGAATCAAAAAAAACAGGTGATATGTATACCTTAAAACGTGCCTATAACTTGGATGTAAATATTCCAGATATTGCCAAGAAATTTTTAAAAGATGCGTTTCGCCTGAAACGTACGGATATTAGTAATTTGGCGGCATTAACGTCTGACGTCAAACTTGATCCGAACTTACCGCTCGAAGCGAGTTGTAAAAGAAGTGTCAGTGGCGATGCAACACGAGTCAGTTTTAATTTGGACTGGACGGTGAAAGTCAAAGTTCCACTGATTGGCGGATTACTAGAAAAACATGCAGAAGGTGAAATTCGTCGTTTTAGTCAGCTTGAGATTGAAATTGTAGAAGATGAATTACGTAAAAATTTAAAAGCCTGAATTGATTTGAAAGCGAGTTAAAAAAAGCGGTCATTGACCGCTTTTTTATTTTTAGTGCGAAGTTTTTTCAAAACGTTGACGATAGAGCATCGCAGTAAAGAAGGTCACCAAACAGACGGTCCAAATATAATACATGGCGCCAATGTTGCTGTATAAACTCAACCATTGAACCAATGGCAAGGTGATACCACCCGCGATGGCATAGGCCAAATTGTATGAAAATGAAATCCCCGAGAAACGAATCTGTGCAGGGAACATTTTCACCATACTATAAGACACCATACCAACCGTACCTGATGCCAAACCGAGCAGCATATAGAGCGCAAACACGGTCGATGCTGCCACGTGGCCCAAGCTGTTATAGAACACGCCTGCGATTACCGCAACAAGGAGGGAACCGAACAGCATCACTTTGCCCGCACCGAAGCGATCTGCCAAAAGACCTGCCAAGATACAACCGACCATTTGCATCACAATAGCGGCACTTTGCATTTTAAAGGCATCGGCACGTTCAAAACCAAAGGCGCCCGTGAGTAAATTTGGCATCGCTAAAATCAGCACAACAACACAGCCAGTTAAGAACCATGTAAACAGCATACCAATCACGACGCCTGTTTTGTGCTGTTGCAGTACTTGTTTCACAGGAAGCTCTTTAGCCAATTGTTTCTTTTCTTGCATGGCTTTAAATACAGGCGTTTCTTTTAAATAACTGCGGAGATAGAGCGCAACAAAACCAAAGATCCCGCCTAGAATAAATGGAATCCGCCATGCCCAGTCATGGATTTCTGACTCTGTAAATTGTAATGAAATAAACAAAGACATCAGTGCGCCCAACAAGATACCCAAAGATAAGCCGGCAGTGAGTAGGCCGTTGGCGATCCCAATTTTTTGCTCTGGCACATGCTCTGAAACAAAAGTCCATGCCGCAGGGATTTCACCACCAATCGCGATGCCTTGAATCACGCGCATCAGTAGGAGCAGAAGCGGTGCTGCATAGCCAATACTTTCAAAAGTCGGCATCACACCGATCATTAGCGTAGGCAGAGCCATGAGTAAAATAGATAAACTAAATAAACGCTTACGACCAATCAAATCGCCAAAATGCGCCATCACCACACCACCCAATGGGCGGAAAAAATATCCGGCTGCAAAAATACCGTAGGTATTCAGCATCGCCCAAAATGGACTGAGTCCCGTGGGGAAAAATAGTTCCGAAATAATTTTGGCGTAAAACACATAAATGACAAAGTCATAAAACTCGAGTGCGCCACCTAGAGATGACAGTCCGAGGGTACGTTTATCTTGACGAGTCAGGCGTGGCTGAGCTTCCATGCAAATATTTTCCAGCAGCAAATAGCATTTGACGATTTTAGTGATTCAATTTTTTATTGAATAATCAAACTTTGTTGCCTTATTAAAAACTTATAGTTATGAAAATATCATTAATTAAGAACAAAATAATATAGATAAAGTAGCATTAACTAAAAGAATGATTGGCAATAGATAATGGCGCACCTTGATGTATAAATGATAAATATCAATAGTATAGGATGGTATGATCTGCCATTTTACTTTGTGGTCTATATAAGCCACAAAAGATTCAAAGCCATAGCATGCTGTTGTTTTATACTCAGAACCGATAATAATGCATAGTGCATGGTTGTTTTTTTTTAAATAACTGATGTTACGCAGTAACATCAGAAGCGTAATTTGATTCAAATGAAAGAATGAAAAGCGGTAACGTCATCTGCAAGTGTTTGAGACAGGACTCCTTCTAATCAAAAATGCTTTTGCGATATTTTGAATAATTTGATACTAGTGAACGAGTTTTGCGGTGAGGAGCATTGCTCCGCAAGATGGTTTCCTTGCGAAGCTTCGCTTCTCATTTTGCCGAAACAAAAGTACCTCCAGCCGAAGGCTAATCCCTTTATTTAAATCCTAGATGTAAGACTCCGTCGAATAAACTTAAATATCATTTTAAAAATGCGTAATTACTTTTACGTGCGTAACATCAGTTAAATAATTTAAGCCCGCTAGACTTAAAAAGGATAAAAACATGAGTAATGTTGCTGCTGTTGCACAGCGTGGTGAAGCGATTTTGACGCTTACAGCTGCAGAGGTGCAAGCATCTGAAATAGGTTCTGAATGGTTAATTGCACTGAGCGAAACATTGCATGCCACCATGCTTGAGCGTCAAGGCGTAGGTATTGCGGCACCGCAAATTTATGTTTCAAAGCGGGTGATTATCGTGGCCTCACGTGCAAATTTACGCTATCCCGATGCGCCTGAAATGGAAGCGATCGTGATGGTGAATCCAGTGATCACATCTCGATCGACAACGACGGTATTGGGTGAAGAAGGCTGCTTAAGTGTGCCGAATGCGCGTGGACAAGTCCCGAGAGCTGAGCAAATTCACGTGCGATATTTGACCCTTCAAGGTGAAGTCAAAGAGAAAACCCTGAATGGCTTTCCCGCACGGATCGTGCAACATGAGGTCGATCATCTAAACGGGATCTTATTCACCGAGCGTTTAGAATAATCAACCGTGTTATTTCAAAAATATAAAAATGACCAATTGAGCTAAAAAAATAGCGGAAAAGTAATTTGAATAGTGGTGCAAGTGAAGTTTAAAGGCTTCAAATGTTGCACTTATAACTGTGAAATAGGCTTTCTTTTTGAAGCTAAAACCTTGTATAACTAGCGAAATAATAAAATAAAAAAGAAGATTAATGGGGAAAAATTGGGGCAATGCTGTCTGTACGAAATGGGGCGTACAATGGCGTAAATTGAAGCATCTTTTGTTTGAATCGGACTATCTCATCATCAATTGGTCTGACTATGATAAAGGGCGTTTACTCCTCATCTTTGGCATGCTGAGTCAAGTCAGCGTGTTGAAGTGGTGCATCATGAATTTTTATTATTCGACCAATCGGATCTGGTTTAATCCGAGTGCGCTCAAGTTTAGGATCATGGTCGCTTGTATAGTCCTACTCAGTTATGGCGTATTGGCAGTACTCAGTCTTTATTTCAAAAAATATTTAAATTTCAGACTGTTTTTTAGCTATTTTGCACCTGTCCTGTTTGGGATTGGCATGATCTATGGTGGCTATATGATCGGGATCTATAGTCCTGCCACCATGGCGGGAACAGTCAATTTGTTGATGGTCGGTTTAGTTTTTTATCGTCCTGCGATTATGCTCAGTATCACATTTCCGATCACACTGTTTATTGGCTACATTTGCTATCAAACTTCGATTGACCATCTAGAATATGCACCGATTTTCAGCCCGGCTTTAAAACAGAGTGAGTTTTACGATAATGCCTTTTGGCTCATGAGTATGGCGGAGTTGTATTTACCCATATTGATCGTCAGTGCGGTATTTTTTCAGATTTTGCTTTTACAGTGGCGACACCGTGAACAAAAGATGGAAGTCCTCAGCCGTGTGGATGGCCTGACCAATGTGTTTAACCGTCGTTATGTCAGTCATGAACTTGATACACTCAGCAAACAGACACGGCCTGAATTTGCAGTGGTTTTACTTGATCTCGACCATTTTAAATTGATCAATGACCAATATGGACATGATGCAGGAGATGCCGTTTTACAACGTGTTGCTCAAATTTTAAATGACAATACTCGTGTGCAAGATGTGGTTGGACGTTATGGCGGCGAAGAATTCATTTTAATTTTAAAAAATCAGAATTTAGAACAGGCGATAGAGGTCGCTGAACGTTGTCGATTGGCCATTTCTGACGCTGAAACCATGATAGCCAACCAACATATGTTGAAGATTAGTGCAAGTTTTGGTGTAGCAACTGCGATCGAGGGGACACCGTCTGCTGTGGTCACGCGTATGGCCGATCAAGCGCTGTACATGGCAAAGCAACAAGGACGTAACCAAGTGCGCAGCTTTCGTGAGTTAAACTTGGCAGAAGATTAAAAAAGTTAAAAGGTAGCGATGCAGCAATTACAATTTCAGCTTGGATTAGCGCAGCTCGACTTTCAGACCGAGCAACAGAATATTCATTTTGATCATGGGTTAGTGGCTTTGGTACAAAAATGTGTCCGACATCAGCGTTTCGATGCTTTGGCAATTGAATATTTGATCTATGAAATTGAAGAAATTTTAGAACGATTACAGCTTGATTATCAGACGCAGCGCAATGCTCAGTCGAATGATGAGATGCTGCATATATTGGCGCAGACCTTTTTTGAACATGCGACCCTCATTGAACGACAAAGCTTAGAACATGGCTTTAATGAAATGATTGAACATACTGAATATTATCAAAATCTATTTGGTGAACAGGCAATCATTCAACTCAGTTATTTCGTTTTTATTCGAGAAATGATGCACCATTTGAATATACAGCACATACAGGTTTTAGCTCAGAACACGTCTTCACCATAAGGACTTATACAGAGGCAGCTCAATTTGTTATAAATAAAAAAGCACACAACAAAAAATAGCCCTTATGAAAACTCCTGTTCCAGATTATTTACAGCATGTCCTTAATGCCTGCGATGCCAATCAACACGGAGCTTTGGCAGATTATATTCCTGAGTTAGCTAACGCCAATCCGAATAGACTAGCTTTGGCACTGTCTACCGTAGATGGCACGATTTATTCTACGGGTGATGACGAAGTCGCGTTCACTATTCAGTCGATGTCTAAACCTTTTGCTTATGCTTTAGCGATTCGTCATCTTGGCTTAGACAGCGTTTTACAAAAAGTCGGTGTCGAGCCATCGGGAGAGGCGTTTAATCAAATTGCGCTCGATCCACAGAGCAATACCCCGAAAAATCCGATGATCAATTCGGGGGCAATCACCACACATTCACTTTTACCGCATGACGAGCACAGCACTCGTGCTGAAAAACTCCGTGAATTTTTAAGTGAACTGGCAGGGCGGGAGCTGAGTTTTGATGACGCGGTTTACCAGTCTGAAGTGAAGACGGCTTTTCGAAATTTGTCGATCGGTTACATGCTGCGCACAGTTGGTGTCCTTGAAGAAGATCCTGCAGATGTGGTGAATGGTTACATTCGTCAGTGTGCAATATTAGTGACGGTTAAAGATTTGGCAAAAATGGCCAGTGTGCTTGCCAATGGTGGTGTGCAAGCAGCCACAGGTAAACGATTGCTGTCACGTTCGGTGGTGCGCCAAGTGTTGAGTGTGATGATGACTTGTGGCATGTATGATGCTGCGGGTGATTGGCTGACAACGGTCGGTATTCCTGCCAAAAGCGGTGTGGCCGGTGGCATCATGGGAGCTTTACCGGGGCAGGTTGGGCTGGCGGTCTTTAGTCCGAAACTGGATACACATGGTAATAGTGTTCGAGGCGTCGAAATATTTGAACGACTGTCTAAGGACATGGGGCTACATGTGATGGAGGGAACACCTTCAGCGCAAACGATCGTCCAGAGTCGCTATACCTGCGGGATAGATCATTCGGTGGTGGTGTATGAACTGCGCGGCGTATTGCAATTTACTGAGTCGGAAATGTTGCTGCGGATCTTAGAGGATGAACCTGTCGCGAATAACCATATCGTTTTAGACCTGACCAATATTTCTTTGATACACGATGTTGGTGTCCGAATGCTTTTTGAAGGTGTAGATCGTTTAATTGCGGATGGTCATCGCGTGGCAGTGATCGACTCAGAGCATCTCTTGGAACAAAGTCGAAGTCATGCAGGACATGAGGTGGTTGTTCGAGAAGAGTTGAGTCAATATTTACAACGGTTTGAGCGTTAATGGATAAAAATCCAGTGTTGATTCATACAAGGTGCTCATAAGTTTAGTGCTTAGATCGGCTATAATTTTCTTTTTGCGTTAAATTTGCTTATGTCTTTTGAGCAAAAAAGTCAGTTTACTCCCGAGTGCTGAAGCTTTATCCCCACAGCATAAAAAGCTGAATAAACTGATTGAGCAAATTGAACAGCAAAAACAAGATTTAACGCTTTGGCAAAATGCCAAAAGTGAAATTCAAAGTTATATCCAACTCAAACTTGTGCCGATCTATCGTGATTTGCATGCGGTGTACTACCGTCAGCTTGCACAGCTTTGGCTGCATCTACAGCAAGAAGACTTTGCCAAAGCAGATTTAGCACAGCTCGATGAGAAGCTTACGAAACTGGCAAAGCAGTTGAAAAAATCCAATTACTTAAATACTGCCGAACTTGAAAAGGTTGCTGAAGTGGATTCCTTTTATCAGCAGCATCATGCACATAGGCAAAAGCCGAATAAAAAAGCCAAGTCAGCACAAGCAGAACAGCGCAAAGCAGAACGCCATGTTGATATAGAACAGGAAGCTGCAGAAGAACATGAGTCTTATGAAGCGTGGGACAGCGAACAATATCAACGTGAGAAAGAAGAACATCAGCGGAAACGCCTAGAGCAAAAACGTGAGCAAGCGGAGAAGCTTGCCGAACAGTCGCTTAAAACGGTGTATTTAAAAATCACCGCCATGATTCACCCTGACCGTGAACCTGATGAATCTAAAAAAGCCGAAAAAACCGAGTTGCTGCAAGTGGTGAACCAAGCCCATGAAGCACAGGATTTGTTTTATTTACTGAAGCTGCAATTACAGCTTGAAACGAACAAAGGTAAAAGCCCTAAAGCCTTAACTGATGAACATTTAAAGTTTTATAAAATGGCGCTTGAAGCGCAAAGCCAGCGCCTTACCAGTCAGATTGATGACATCACAGATAGTTTCCACTGGAGCGAAAAGCCAAAGCCGAAGAATATGCAGGTGAAAGATGTGTATAAGGTGATTGATGGTGATGTTTCGGTGTTGAAAGAACAAGTGAAGTGGGAAAAAGAACGGCTGAAATATATGGAGAAGGTGAAGGGGCTGGAAGTGTTGTTGGCACAGAATGTACTTTGATGCTTTTTTATTAAAAGCACGTTTCCCTCACCCCAACCCTCTCCCAAAGGGAGAGGGAGCTGCATCTAATTAAATACCATCAATCGGCTTAATAATGAATATTCCCTCTCCTTGTGGGAGAGGGCTAGGGAGAGGTAATAAAATTTGATAATCTGATTAAAATAATAAAAAACAAAACGTAATGAACAATAAACTCGCCCCCCAACTTTTAATATTCGCCAAAACCATGCGCCACACTGCCACCGATGCTGAAAACCTCATGTGGCAAATTCTACGGGCCAAGCGTTTTATGAACCTGAAATTTCGTCGTCAGCATGTGATCAAACCTTATATTGTGGATTTTTACTGTCATGAAATTGGTTTAGTGATTGAGTTGGATGGTAGTCAGCATGGAACGAATGATGCGATTGAATACGATGCTGAGCGAACTAAGTTTTTAGAGGCTTTGGGTTTAACTGTTGTGCGATATTGGAATTATGATGTGTTGGGGAGGACGGATGTGGTGTTGGAAGATTTGTGGAATTTATGTATTAAGCTGAAAGTTAATCAATAATGGAAAATTCCCTCTCCCTCGGGGAGAGGGCTAGGGTGAGGGTAGAATTCATAATGGAAAAAACAAAAAGCACCTCTCCCTAACCCTCTCCTAAAAGGAGAGGGAGCTCCAATATAAAATTGATGTAGGTACTAAATTAAATGATGCTTCCTCTCCCTATGGGATGAGTAGCACTGATTTATAAGAGATTGTAAAATATATTTACATGATTCTAAGTTTATAATTTAATTATATTTTAAAAATATTTAATAGGGGGTGATGTGGGGGAGTTAAGAAAAAGATTATTAGAAATGCAACCATCTGAAATCATGGTTTTAATAACTATTCTTTTAGTTGTGATCGGTGGTGCTAATATTTATGCATATTTTCATGCTCTTGGTTTAGACTTTCTAATAAAAGATGTGTCAATATCTATGCTGATTATGTCAACGTTTAAATCAGCAAGCTATTTAATAATATGTTTTGTTTTGTCTTATATACTTTTTCTTTTAGGGTGTTTATTGGCATTTATTTTTAATATATTAATTCAGTCTCTAGGTTATAAAGATATTAAAGAAAACTATTCCAAAACATGGATATTGGTTGCATGGCTACCAACCGTAATATTCAATGGAGTATTACAGTTTAATGAAAATTTTAGAGAGCTTTCATCATTAATAACCCTCTTATTTTTTACTTCAACTGCATTAGTTTATAGAGAGATTAATAAAAGATTTTCTGTAGATGATATGAGTATTTTGATTTATATATTTTTATCTTGTTTTTCTGTGGGTAATTATCAATCTAAAATTGATTTAGATATTAAGAAAAGTAACTTAGTAAGAGTAGAACGTGAGAATTTAACAAATCAGGAAGACTGGAGAATTCTAACTTATTTCAATGATCAAGTAGTGTTAATTAATCTGAAAAGTGGAAAGGAAAAATTAGATTATAAAATAGTGAAATTTGAGAATTTGAAATTTTCTTCTAACAATATAAAGGGCTGAATAATCAGCCCTTTATACTACAAATATGGTTAAATTAACAACACATTAAAGCGTTGTAATTTGCTCCATATTCGCTTGAATCTTCGCTAACTGATCAGCAAACTCAGCAAGTTTAACTTTCTCGCCTTCAACTACTGCAGCAGGTGCTTTAGCCACAAAACCTTCATTGCCAAGTTTAGTGGCAATTTGGTCATGTTGCTTATAAACCTTATGAAGGTCTTTTTATAATTAAAATCAATTGATAAAATTTATATGTATCAAATAAACGCAGTCCTTTCGATCAAATATAGTTTTTTCATCAACAACTATTATTTTTTCTCTGAATTCTTTTGATAGGTGAATGTAATGTTGGTTAGCAGATCTTACAGATTCATTTTCTAAAAAAACCATAAATTTTAGATAGTCATTGGTATCAAACTTGGACTTAGTTTTTCCATAAAGAAGATTATTTAAATCTTTACTTATGCCATTACGTTGAGCTGATCCATATTTGATTCCACCATTTATTGGAATGTTACATTTGACTTCGCCTATTAATTTTATAATTTCGTTTGAAACAATATCATAGCCGTTAGTACTCGGCTTCGTAGCTAAAATTTCATCCAATATTTTTTCTCTTGAAGTATGAGAAATATTAAACTTTTCTGAAATCCAGTTAATAAACGAAATAGTGATTTTCATGGTTAATAAATTGTTGATATCAGACAGAGCCATTTTTAAAGAAATAATTTTTTCACTATCAAGGCGATTATAGTAATCTTCTTCAGGAAGTGAAAATTGTGTTATAAAAAAATGATTTAGCTTATTTTTGAGTTCTTCTTCGCGATGATATTTCATAAAAAATAAAGGGCTGAATAATCAGCCCTTTATACACAAATCAGATTAAATTAACAACACCTTAAAGCGCTGCAATTTGCTCCATATTCGCTTTAATCTTCGCTAGCTGGTCAGCAAACTCAGCAAGTTTTACTTTCTCGCCTTCAACCACAGCCGCAGGTGCTTTCGCCACAAAACCTTCATTGCCCAATTTAGTCGCAATTTGGTCATGCTGTTTTTGAACCTTGTCTAAGTCTTTTTGCAGACGGCCCAATTCCGCTTTAGGGTCAATTAAACCCTTCATTGGAACGAATACAGACACATGACCCACTACAGAAGATGAAGACAATGGCGGTTGTTCGCCATCAGCAAGGAAAGTAATGCTTTCAACTTTAGCCAATGCAGTGAATAACGCTTCAATACGCGTGATCTGTGCTTTCTCGCTATCCGTCGTATTTTGAAGTAGAACAGGCAATAAACGTGCATTACCTAGACCCATCTCACCACGGATGTTACGTACCGCACCAATCAAACCTTGAAGCCATTGCATATCTGCTTCAGATTGTTCATTCACTAACGCTTGGTCAGCAACAGGATACTGCGCCAACATGATTGTTTCGCCAGAAATGTTCAGTTTCGGCGCAAGTGTTTGCCAGATTTCTTCTGTTAGGTAAGGCATCAACGGATGAGCCAAACGTAAAGACGCTTCCATCACAGCAAGCAGAACACGACGTACTTCAGCTTTACGCTCAACCGATACGTTTTCGTCATTTAGAACAGGCTTAGTCAGTTCGACATACCAGTCACAGTATTCATTCCAAATGAACTCATAAATCGCTTGCGCAGCCAAGTCTAAACGGTAAGTCGCGAATGCTGTTTGCACCGCTTGTTCCGCTTTTTGCAGACGGCTTACGATCCACTGTTCAGGCAATTCCCAAAGGTCTTGACGAACTTCTTGACCAATCACTTGCTCTTCGCAGTTCATCATCACGAAACGGGTAGCGTTCCAGATTTTGTTGGCAAAGTTACGGTAACCTTCAACACGTTTCATGTCGAACTTAATGTCACGGCCAGTGTTTGCAAGTGCACAGAAAGTGAAACGTACAGCATCAGTACCGTAAGATTGAATGCCTTCAGGGAATTCTTTACGGGTTGATTTTTCAATCTTAGCTGCTTGTTTCGGGTTCATGAGTCCTGTAGTACGTTTTTGTACTAAAGTTTCAAGATCCACACCGTCAATCAAATCTAATGGGTCAAGCACGTTGCCCTTAGATTTAGACATTTTTTGACCTTCGCCATCACGTACCAAACCGTGAACGTACACAGTTTTGAACGGCACTTGTGGTGTGCCGTCTTCATTTTTCATGAAGTGCATGGTCATCATGATCATGCGGGCAACCCAGAAGAAAATGATGTCAAAGCCAGTTACCAGTACATCAGTCGGGTGGAAAGTATTTAAGAAGTAGTTTTCTTTATCTTTCGCCGCGTCGCCAGTCCAACCTAAAGTTGAGAACGTCCAAAGACCAGAAGAGAACCATGTATCAAGCACGTCTTCGTCTTGTTTCAATTCAACTTCAGGTGCAATGCGGTTTTTCGCACGAACTTCCGCTTCATCACGGCCTACAAATACGTTGCCTTCAGCATCGTACCAAGCTGGGATACGGTGACCCCACCACAATTGACGTGAGATACACCAATCTTGGATGTTGTTCATCCACGCCATGTACATGTTGCTATATTGCTCAGGAACGAATTTAATTTCGCCATCTTTCACTGCTTTAATTGCAGGCTCAGCAAGTGGCGCAATTTTCACATACCATTGGTCTGTTAATAGTGGCTCAACGATCACGCCTGAACGGTCACCGCGAGGTGGCTTCAATGTGTACGGTTGAATTTGGTCTAACCAGCCTTCAGCTTCTGCTTGAGCTACCAATTGCTTACGTGCAGCAAAACGTTCTAAACCAATGTAGTCCGCTGGAGCAGGAATGGTTTTAGAAATTTGTTCGCCCGCTTTCGCGATGTATTCAAACTCAGCCAACACTTCAGCATTTTTGTTGAAAATGTTGATAATTGGAAGTTCACAGCGTTTGCCCACTTCATAGTCATTGAAATCGTGTGCAGGGGTGATTTTCACACAGCCTGTACCGAATTCTTTGTCTACATATTCGTCTTTAACGATAGGAACAGCACGGCCTGTAATAGGTAGGATGATGTTTTTGCCAACAAGCGCTGCATAGCGTTCATCATCAAGGGCAACTGCAACGGCTGTATCACCTAATAATGTTTCAGGACGAGTCGTCGCAACGACAATGTGATCTTTACCGTCGTGGGTGCGGATTGATTTGTCTTCAAAGAAGTATTTGAAGTGCCACAATGAACCTGCTTCTTCTTTATCAGACTCAACTTCTAAGTCAGAAAGGGCAGTTTGTAGTTTAGGGTCCCAGTTGACTAGGCGTTTACCGCGGTAAATTAAGCCTTCTTCATGTAGCTTAACAAATACTTCTTTCACAGCATTTGATAAACCTTCGTCCATCGTAAAGCGTTCACGTGACCAATCTACAGATGAACCTAGACGACGAATTTGACGGGTAATGTTACCGCCAGATTGTTCTTTCCATTCCCACACTTTTTCGATGAACTTTTCACGACCAAGGTCGTGACGGCTGATGCCTTCTGCGCCCAATTGACGTTCAACAACCATTTGCGTTGCGATACCCGCATGGTCGGTACCCGGCTGCCAAAGGGTATTTTTGCCAGACATACGGTTGTAGCGAGTCAACGCATCCATGATGGCATTGTTAAAACCATGACCCATGTGCAAGCTACCGGTGACGTTTGGTGGCGGAATCATAATACAGAATGAATCACCTTTTTGAGATGGCTTGAAGTAGCCTCTCTCTTCCCAAGTCTTGTACCATTTTTTTTCGATCTCGGTCGGATCGTAGGTCGTAGCAATATTTTGCGCTGAATCAGTCATAGTCTAAACAGATCAAAAGTGGATAAAAAATTAGATCTATTGTAGCAAAAAAAATGGTGTATTAGGGATGTTGGGCGAATGTTAACTTTTAGGATTTGGCAGTAAATAAAAGAGTCCGTATGATAGGACCTAAGATAAGAAGTATCCATTGATCCCAAAACTAAGATAAAAGGAGCAATATCAAATGACTTATTCTATTTCTTTAAAGATTCAACCTACGACATATCAACGTTTTGAGGCGATTCATCAAAAACTCAACGCGGGTGAAACAGAAAGTCAGTCCAAAGCCTTAGGGGATAATCTAGCGGATATTGCATGTGAAATTTTAGATCAAGTTTTTGGTCAAATGGCGCGCATGAATAAGTCTGGAGACAATGAATCCGAAAAAATTATTCAGCAAATACGTGAAACGACCCGTAAATATATGCCGTGGTCAGTGTCTTTTTTCGGCAATGACCGCCTTGTACCGATGGTGAATTATTTATATGGACGTTTTTATAGCGAAGAGGGTCAGCATTTTATGCATTACCCGATCGATGCCTCTCTAGCGACTGACTTGCTAGGCTATGTCAGTCAGATGAAAGATGGACAAAATCAATATGTGCCGCTTGCGTTGAAAGCATTCACGCAAGTGGTCGATGCAGGGGTGACGCATTTGGTGCGTGAACCGAAAAAAATGCTGAAATTTAATATGGTGGTGGATAAGACTTTAACTGGTGTCATCAATCTCACCACGCAACTCGGTTATAAACGCTTCGATAAACTCGGCAAAATTTATGATGCACAATCGATGAGTCAGTATTTTGACCATTTTATGGTGTTTTTGAACAATGAGCCTGTACTACATAAAGCATAAAATACATATAAATGAATAAATTAGTTATTTAAAAGGATGTCAAAATGGCAAAACGTGATGATTTGAACGGAAAAGTGGTATGGATTACTGGGGCATCTTCAGGTTTGGGTGAAGCTTTAGCGAAAGAATGTGCTTTGCAAGGGGCACAGGTCATTTTGACCGCACGTCGATTTGAAGAGTTGGAAAAAGTCCGGGTTTCATTATTACATCCAGATCAGCATCTTTCAGTGTGTGCAGACATTACCAATGAAGAACAAGTTCGCCATGCTTATGAACAAGTCCTTGCGCATAAAGGCCGAATTGATTGGCTAATCAATAATGCGGGATTGAGTCAGCGTGCATTGATCACGGATACGACTATGCAAACTGAACGTGCCATCATGGAAGTAGATTATTTTTCGCAAGTCTATTTGACTAAAACCGTTTTACCGACTTTTTTAGCGCAAAAGTCTGGTCGAATTGCTTTTGTTTCTAGTGTTGCAGGCTTATTAGGGACACAGTACCGCGCGACCTATTCTGCTGCAAAAGCTGCCATTCATATGTGGGCAAACAGTCTACGTGCAGAAGTGGCGGATCAAGGGGTGGGCGTATCGGTGATTTTCCCTGGATTTGTCAAAACCAATGTTTCATTTAATGCACTCAATGGTGCAGGCAAGCCACAAGGGCATCAGGATGAAGCTATTGAAAATGGTCTAGAGGCCAATGAGTTTGCCGAAACAGTAGTGCAATCTTTGCAACGTGGGGAAGAATACATCGTGGTGGGTGGTTCTAAAGAAAAGCTCGGTGTTTGGGTGTCACGTTTATCACCGACAACGTTGTATAAAATGATTCGTAAAACCAAAGTGAAATAAGGGCTTAATTTTACATTTATAAAATCAAGTTCGTAGCTAAATGACGCTTATAAAAATTAAGCGTCATTCGATACCCATATGATCATGCATTGAATTCAGCATCAAGCATTGCGCTAATCTGCTGTTGAACTTTCGCTTTGTTGCTGCTCAATCAATAAGGTGAATGGACCTAGCAATACGCCCAATATCCGCCAATTCTACCTAAAACATAGCCCATCATTTTTCTTATTAACGGGCGTAAAATCCACTATTCTTGATTTACACCCAGTGCGCATTTTAAAGCATAAACTATTTTTGAATAGCAGTCCCATACGCAAAGACTTCGACCATGCCACCTTGCATACCCAGCTCAGTGGTGCTTAAACGCAGGCCCATAATTTGCGTTGCGCCCATTTTTTCAGCTTCTTGTTTTAAACGCACCACGGCTTCACGACGTGCCCGATCGACAATGCTTTCATAACTAGTCAAACGTCCGCCAAAGAAGTTCTGAATATTGGCAATCACATATTTAAAATAATCATGTGAAATCACCACATTACTCGAAATCAGTTGTCCAAAATGTTCAGTAGTTTTAAAGCGGTTGTTGTCTATTTGAATATGCGATAAACGCTTTTCTTGAGCTTCGAGTTCTTTGAGATGCTTTTGTTCGATATGGCGACCGAAGCCCCAACCAATACAAAAGAGCACCACAAAGATCAGGACTTTAAAAATAAAGGCATCCATGACTTAGTCCTGAGTTGGAAATGGGTCTGGGAGTTTTTCTGAGTTGGCTTCTACGCGAACAGCCGTGCCATATACAAATAACTCAGAGGCGCCTTGAGCAATATTTGAGGTTGAAAAACGGATACCGACGACCGCATTCGCCCCTAAGGCACGTGCTTTATCAATCATACGGCTCATGGCTTCTTGACGGGATTCTTCGAGTAGTTCTGTATAACCTTTGAGCTCACCACCCACAATATTTTTTAGGCCAGCCATAAAGTCACGACCAACATGTTTACTGCGGACAGTACTGCCATAAACGACATCAAGTTGTTGTGTAATGGTATGACCTGGAACAGATTCAAGATTACTTAAAAGCATTTTTAGTTATCAATATAAAAAGGTGAATTGAAGATAGGAAACTCTTCAACAAAAAGCAATATGTTCATTTTTATTTTGAAGCTTCGATCTAAAAATGAAAAAAGCCCACCGAAGTGAGCTTTTCAAATATTACTGACTAGGCTAAATCAAATTATTGTTTTGATGCCGCTTTACGCTCAGCAGTAGAGGGTTGGTATTGCACAGCATCAGAAGTGTTGGCTTTGATACCGCCACCAAGTGTTTTATACAATTCAACTTGGTTGTTGAGATTTGCTTGTTCAAGCAGCAACAAACCTTGCTCAGCTGCATAAGATGCACGCTGCGCATCCAGTACAGTTAGGTAGCTATCAATACCAGCACGGAAGCGAGCATTTGATAGTTTGTACGTTGTATTGGTTGCATCAACTAAACGGCGCTGTGCTGCAATACGGTCACCAATGTTTTGGCGAACTGCAAGCGCATCATTCACTTCACGGAAAGCTGACTGAACTGATTTTTCATAATCAGACAATGCAATTTTCTGGTCAGTTTCAGAAACTTTAATATTGGCCTGACGTGTACCCCAGTCGAAGATTGGAATATCTAGACTAGGGCCAGCAGACCATACAAAGTTGCCTGATTTAAATAGATCACCTAAGTCCGTTGAAGCATAACCCGCAGAACCTGTCAGGCTAATCGTAGGGAACAGACGTGCTTTAGCTGCACCAATGTTCGCACCAGCAGCAGACAGTTTATATTCAGCTGCACGTACATCTGGACGGTTGTTCAACAAGTCACTTGGAATACCTGAACCAATGGTATTGGTCGAAGTAATACGATTGACACGTTGGTTTGGAAGCAAGTTCGCAGGCACTTGTTGACCCACTAATAGGTTCAATAAGTTTTGCGCTTGAGCAATTTGAGTCTTGTAATTCGCAACATCATTACGTGCAGTTTCTACAGAAATTTGAGCCTGACGAACAGGAACTTCACTGTCGATACCAACATCAAAACGCTTTTTGTTGAGATTATAAGATTCAAGTTGAGCCTTTAATGTTTGATCCGCAAGCTTCAAGTTTGAGTTGGCATACGCATAGTTTAACCATGCTTGAGCCACTTGACCCACGAGCGCAATTTGCGTTGCATCACGGGCACTTGCAGTTGCAAGGTAACTATCTAAGGCATTGTCTTTTAAGCTACGTACACGACCCCAAAAATCAAGTTCATAGGCAGTGACACCTAAACCGACATTGTAAGAAGTTACAGGCTTTTGCGTATTCAACGTGTCTTGACGAAGTACGCTACCACTTGCACCAATGGTTGGTAATTGACCATTGGCAGTGATTTGGTACTGTTGCTGTGCACGTTCAATATTTAAAGCTGCGGTACGCAGGTCACGGTTATTGGCTAAAGCTAAGTCAAGAACTTGTACCAGACGTTGGTCAGCAAAGAAATCTTTATATCCTTGCTCAGCCACAGAAGTGCCAGAAGCACTTGCTGTGTAGCTTTCGGGGATATTGGTCTGAACAACCGGCTCTGGACCACGCATGCTTTGGCAGGCAGCCAAAGCAAGCGCAAGTGAAGAAACCGCAATGCTACGACCTGCAATAGACCATACATTTTGCATCACGATAAATGCTCCTGATTATTTTGTTGTTTTGGTTTGTACTTAAAGATACTTCGGATCCATACGTAGAACACAGGAATAAAGAAGATACCAAGTAGGGTAGAACTGATTACGCCACCCAATACACCATAACCTACAGAGTGCTGACTACCTGCACCTGCACCCGATGAAAGCGCAAGAGGAAGTACACCAAAACCAAAGGCTAAAGTGGTCATGATAATTGGACGTAGACGCATTTTAGCGGCATGCAAAGTTGCGTCAAACAGATCTTCACCTTTTTCTTGAAGTTCTTTGGCAAATTCTACGATCAAGATCGCATTCTTCGCGGACAAACCAATGACGGCAATAATAGCCACCTGGAAGTAAATGTTATTCGCCAAGTTTGGATTTTTGAAGAACACCATTCCAAGGAAAGTCAGTAATAACGCACCCAATACACCTAATGGTACAACCAGTAATACTGAGAACGGAATAGACCAGCTTTCATACAAGGCAGCAAGACAGAGGAAGACGATTAACAATGAAAGTGCGTATAGGAATGGTGCTTGTGCGCCAGACTCACGTTCTTCTAGAGATAAACCAGTCCATTCATAGTCAAAGCCTTGAACGCCCATCGAAGGAAGTTTTTGTACAATTTCTTCCATCGCTTTCATCGCGTCTCCCGAACTTACACCCACACCCGGTGAACCTTGAATGTTCACAGATGCGATACCGTTATAACGTTCAAGACGTGGTGAACCATAAGTCCATTCGCCAGTAGCGAAGGTCGAGAATGGAACCATTGTGCCTTGGTTGTTACGAACATACCACTGGTTCAGGTCTTCAGGCATCATACGTGCTGCAGCTTCACCCTGTACATAGACTTTCTTCACACGACCACGGTCAACGAAGTCGTTGATGTAAGAACCACCCCATGCCATACCCATTGTGGTATTGATTTCAGCAATGCTGACACCCATAGCACCGGCTTGAGCTTGGTCAATCGTGATTTTGTACTGTGGCGTATCTTCTTGGCCGTTAGGACGAACACCCATGAGACGTTTATCTTGAGCAGCCATACCGAGCACCATATTACGGGCATCGATAAGTTGTTGATGGGTTTGACCTGCAGAAGCTTTTAACTGCAAGTTGAAGCCAGCAGTTACACCCAATTCAGGCATGGCTGGTAATTGGATTGGCATGATGTATGAAGCATCCTTCACGATCATGTTCAATGCCATACCACGTTGAATAATCGCACCCACTTGAGATTCAGGTGATGTACGGTCTTCCCAATCTTTTAACTTGACGAAAGCAAGACCTGCGTTTTGACCCACACCTGTGAACGAGAAGCCGGCAACACTGAATACAGATTCGACATATTTTTCTTCGTTTTTCAGGAAGTAATTGGTCATTGCAGTGACAGTTTTGTCCGTACGCTCAAGTGAAGCATTCGGTGGTAACTGTACAAGGGTCATCACGACACCTTGGTCTTCATCAGGTAAGAATGACGATGGTAATTTTTGGAATAAAAGTACCAACAAGCCGATCACAACCGCATAAATCACACCAGAGAAAATCTTGTGGTGTGTCATGAAGTTCACGCCGCCTTGGTATTTATGCGCAATTTTATCAAAAGAGCTGTTAAACCAACGGAAGAAACGGGCAAAGATGTTGTTGCTTTCAGGTTTGTTTGGATCATGTTGTTTCAACATGGTCGCACATAGGGCAGGGGTAAAGGTCAATGCCACAATCAATGACAGAATCATTGCTGTTACCAGCGTGATTGAGAACTGACGATAAATTACACCTGTAGTACCACCGAAGAATGCCATCGGTACGAATACTGCGGTTAACACAGAGGTAATACCGATGAGGGCACCTGAGATCTGTTTCATTGAGATTTCAGTTGCAGTCACAGGGTCAAGATGATCTTCGACCATGACACGTTCAACGTTCTCTACGACAACAATCGCATCATCCACGAGGAGACCAATCGCCAGTACCATCGCGAACATGGTGAGTGTGTTGATCGAGAAACCAAACATGTTAATGACAGCAAATGTACCCAATACAACTACAGGTACAGCCAATGTCGGAATAATCGTTGCGCGCCAGTTCTGTAAGAACAAGAACATCACAAAGAATACGAGAATCACGGCTTCTACAAGGGTATGTACAACACTTTCAATAGACAATTTAATGAATGGTGTTGTATCAAATGCAAGTGTGTCTTCTAAACCTTCAGGGTAGTTTGGACGTAGCTCTTTTAAACGTGCTTCAACAGCTTCAGCTGTATCCAATGCGTTCGCACCAGTCGCCAGTTTAATCGCTACACCACCTGCAGGTTTGTTGTTGAACTTAGAGTCAAACTGATAGTTGTCCGCACCTAATTCAACACGTGCTACATCACCTATACGGACTTGAGCACCATTGGCACTGTTACGTAAGAAAATGTTTTTGAATTGATCAGGTGTTTGCAACAAACTTTGTGCTGTAACAGTCGCGTTCAGGACTTGACCTTCAGTTGCAGGCGCACCACCTAACTGACCAACAGCTACCTGAGCATTCTGTGTACGGATAGCCGCAGCCACATCACTCGGTGTAACTTGTAGGTTTGCCATTTTGGCTGGATCTAGCCAAATACGCATCGCATAAGAACCACCGAATACTTGGACTTCACCTACACCTGCCACACGGCTGAGAGGTTCAGAAATATTCGAGTTTACATAGTCCTTAATGTCGTCCGCAGTCAACTTACCTGACGGTGAGTGAAATGCTACAACTTGTAGGAAGCTTGCGCCAGATTTGGTGACTTTTACACCTTGACGTTGTACGTCTTCAGGTAAAAGCGCTGTCGCAGACTGGAGTTTGTTTTGGACTTGAACTTGGGCGATATCTGGATCGATCCCTTGTTCAAAGTTCAATGTAATAGATGCCTGACCGTTACCCGCACTGTTTGACGAAATATAACGTAAGCCATCCAAACCATTCATTTGTTGTTCAATGATTTGGGTTACGGTGTTTTCAACTGTTTCTGCAGACGCACCAGGGTAAGTCGCAGAGATTGAAACCGTTGGCGGCGCAATGGTCGGATACTGTGCAATTGGCATATTTGATAGCGTGAGTACACCCGCTAGCATAATTACCAATGCAATCACCCACGCAAAAATGGGGCGATGAATAAAGAATTGAGCCATTCAGTCTACTCCTTATGCGTTTGAAGTAGCTTTTTGTTCAGTTTTAGGCGCTGCTTGTTCTGCGGCTTTAGCGTCTGGCTTTGCTGCAGCAGGTTGTTGAGCACCTTGAGGTGCAGCAGCCTGAGGTTGATACGGTTTGGCTACAACTTGTTGCTCAGCTTTCACTTTCGCAATACCGTCAACAATCACTTTATCGCCAGTGTTTAAACCTTGAGTCACGATCCAGTTTGCACCTTGAGTACCGACTGTTGTTACAGGACGAGATTCTACAGCACCTTTTGCATTCACAATCATTGCCATTGCTTGACCTGTAGGGGTACGTGTAATAGCAGCTTGTGGAATAAGGTAAGCGTTTGGAATCACACCTTGAACGATACGAGCATTGGCAAACATACCCGGAAGCAATAAATGGTTCGGGTTAGAGAACACAGCACGAAGCGTAACCGTACCTGTATCAGGGTTCACACTCGCATCAGAGAATGCAAGACGACCTTCAATTGGGTATTCGCTACCATCTTCAAGACGTAATTTCACTTTGGTGTTATTACTGCTGTCTAAGTTGCCTTTGCTTAACTGTTGGCGTAGACGAAGAAGTTCAGCACTTGATTGGTTAATGTCAACGTACATTGGATCAAGACGTTGAATTGTTACCAATGGATCAGCTTGAGATGCAGTAACTAATGCACCCGCTGTGACTGTAGAACGGTTGGTTTGACCTGAAATTGGCGCACGTACAGTTGAGTAACCTAGGTTAATTTCTGCATTTTTAAGTTCTGCCTGAGATGCCGCAACATCTGCTTCAGCCAGTTTAACTTGAGCAACAATATCGTCGTATTCTTGTTTTGAAATCGCATTTGAGCCAACAAGCTGACGGTAACGACCTTCTTTAACACGTAACACGTTTAAGTTAGCTTGTTGACGTGTTAAAGCAGCACGAGCACTGTCAGCTGAAGCACGGTTTGTACGTGAGTCGATCTCGTACAAGGCTTGTCCTTCGCGAACATAGCTGCCTTCTGCAAATAGACGTTTCAGTACTACACCACTGGTTTGTGGACGTACTTCTGAAATTTCATAGGCAGATGTACGGCCTGAAAGTTCAACAGATTGTTCAACGCTTTGCGGTTGGGCAACAATGACACCGACTTCAGTTGGTGGCATTTGCTGTGCAGCAGCAGCTTGCTGTGCATCTTTAGGATCTTTGCTACAACCAACAAGTGCAATACTTGTTGCCAATGCGCAAGCAGTCAGGGCAGGAGCCCAAAGCTTTGCAGACATCATTGTTCCACCTCAATTAGATATTTATCTAAATAATTCATTTGTTTACGCTTTACTGATTTTGATGTAACTCAAATAAAGTAGCGTGATCCAAATAAAACTTATGCTCCAACCGGATAAGACATCAGTCGGAAAATGAACCCCAACATAAACTCGCGAAACACCCATACACAGCATCCATAACAATGCCAAAATGGTGATCAAGCGATGTTGAGCATGTTGTCGGTAAATCAAGATCATCAAACACGCAAGCGATGCAGCATAACAACTGTGTGCGCTTGGAAATGAACTCCCGTAAGACGCTACAAGATGGTACATTTCTGGGGGACGCGGTCTGGTGAACGTAAATTTAAGCAACCATGCAAGGCCGATACTTCCAAAGATCCCTATACTGATAAAAATAATCTCTGTGTATTTTTTATACCACGCAAAGTGTAAACACCATAGCGTGGTGAAAAATAATACAAAAGGCATGCCGCCTAACGCCGAAAGTCCGATGGCAATTTGATTAAAAACAGCAATACGGTGCTGACTCATCCATTCCACGAGATTTAAATCTATTAGATTTAAATGGCTAGAATAAAGCGACAACACACTGATAATTAATGCAAAAAAACCAACAAACAGTAGCGTTCGTGGCATATTTTATTCCTTGTCATTTTAACCGGTTCGAGCTCGGTTAATTAATGGAATAAAGTGTACTCATCAGTACACTTTATTTCAAGTCTGTGTAAATCATACTGATTTTATTTTTTGTGTTCATTTACATCTTACTAAAATAAAACACAAATCTGCTAATGATTGTTCTTACTGGCTTGTGTGCCATCTTCAACTTCAAGTGGGGTTTTTGGTGGCCAGAAAAAGTCACTTGGTCGAGTTAGAAAATGAGTCATCACCAATTTAGCCAGAGGTTTCCATTGTTCAAATCTTACGCGACGTGCCCGTAGTGCCACAATAATTGTTAACGTGAAACTGACGAATAAGTTGGTAAGACCGATCAGAATAACCCCCAAGAATGACACAATGATTAAGCCAATGTCTGGTGAACCATTGATATTGATGAGGCCTTGAATGAAGTTGGCCGATGCGAAGGCAATATGGCGAATATCTAAAGGTAAACCTAAGATATAACCAATTGTTCCCATACTACCCAGCATGATCCCGAATAAGAAGTTACCCGCCAAAGCACCTAAGTTTCGTTCAATGTAAGCGGCAAATTTATCCAGTCTGTCTTGACCCATGATGCGTTTTAACTTTGGATGCGCTTGAATTCGTGGTCCAACTTTGCGATAAACCGCCATGTTGTCAAAATAACCAGCAATCAAACCGGATAAAAACAAACATACCCCAGCAATCGCAGCATGTGGGACAGCGAGAGAAGTGAAGGGGTTAAGGTCGTGTAAGGTTTTGGCTGCTTTTGCATGATTCATTAAAGGTTCATGTAAAGCCATGTCCCAGCTGAGGGCGATCAGTGCTGCAACTGGAATCGCAATACTGATGTTGCCTAAAATCGCGATAAACTGTGTACGGATAATATTAATAATCAGCGCAGCCAGTTCGGCAATCTGCGCCATTTTCGAGCCTTTACGATGTTGAACCGTCGAGGCAAGTGCGGCAGCTGTCATTGCAGGCTGTTTAGTGGCAACTGTAAAATGTAAAACATGAATCAGCATAAAGCCGAAAGAGTAGTTCAGACTATATGAAATGGCTTGCATGAGCGGTGCCATGGTCACACGGGCCATCAGCACTTTTAACGTTGCCATACATGCTATGATCACGCCGGCACCTGCCGCAGAT
This sequence comes from Acinetobacter amyesii, assembly GCF_002018365.1. Lineage (GTDB taxonomy): Bacteria > Pseudomonadota > Gammaproteobacteria > Pseudomonadales > Moraxellaceae > Acinetobacter > Acinetobacter amyesii. The sequence goes on along the minus strand of NZ_MVKX01000011.1, from coordinate 75,065 downwards.
CGGTACATGCTCATAAAGCCTTGTTTGTCGGTACTTACATAGTGTTCGCCAGTTTTGCTTGCGTTTTCGGTGACTTGTAGCGCAACTAACTCACTATTGGTGGCAAGTAAATCGCGCACGCTGCGCTCGCTATAAATCGCTGACGTCACATCACTGAGTAAACTGCCCATAGACACATAGCGGACGTCATCTTCTTCAACTATCAGGTTGAGTAAGATTTCTAAACGATCTAAACACTGTTCTAAAAGTGATAATAAGTAAGTCAGACTGACACTTACACCAATACGTTTGGTCGCACGGCGAATCTTCAGGACTACATCACGACATTGTTCCAGCATCACCAACGCTTGAGAAGCATCTGGCGGTAGCACGGCACTCATTTCTTCAGCACTTTGATGGAGCTTTTTATACTGTTGAATAAAATCGTTTATTTCACGGTTTTGCACCAAAAAAGGCGATTCATATTCGGTCAGTTCAGGCTGCGCATTAATAAATTCAGGATATAAGCCAATACCACTTACCCGATAGGACAAAACGGTAATGGCCTTAATTAACTCACGGCGAATTTTCTTTTTTTCTTCTTGATTGCTATGGCCTTGGTTAAACAATCGAAAGAGCTGCATCCATTGCTGATCATCAATACTGTCGAGCCAATATTTGTCGCTATGACGATAAAAAACTCGACGGACTAAATCTTGTAATTGAGTTTCGTCATTGATCAGGGGAAGAAAATGTGCGCCAAGACGTTGGAACAGTTGTCCCCAAAAACCATCGAGAGACAAAATACCCGTGTCCGCATATAAACTGGTTTGTTTATATCGGCTAATGAGTTTTAGAACAAAGCTTTGCAGGGTAGAGGCTGCATCTGGCGTGATGAGTAAAGCTTGGATGAAAGCCTGAAATTTTTTCTTAATTTCGTCAGTATTTTTTGTATCTTCTGGTCGAATTCGGTTGACCAATTCGATCAGCAAGTTTTCATCCAGCACAGCCCGAGGGGTATCGAGCTGTTGCTGCATGGTCAAAAAGATATCATTCAGTTTTATATGCATAGGCAAGGGGAATTACGATGAATATTGTTAATTATTGAATTCGGTGTAATGCCAAGTTTGCGAGGTTGATTAAAGCTTGACGATATTCAGTATCTGGTAGCGCTGCTAAAGCGGCTAGTGCTGCTTCAGTTTCTTCAGTCGCACGTTGGCTACAATAATCGAGTGCCCCAGAGCTTTGTACAATTTGAATAACACGCTCTAAATCTGCCGTACCACCTGTGGCAATACTGCGGCGAATAATGTCATGTTCTTCGCCAGTGGTATTCTTTAAGGCAGAGATTAAAGGTAAAGTTGGTTTACCTTCCATCAAATCATCACCAATATTTTTACCTAATGTTTCAGCATCTGAGGTGTAATCTAAAATATCGTCAATAATTTGAAAGGCATTTCCAAAGTGTCCGGCAAATTTTCTAAGCGGTTCACGGTACTCTGGTGTACCAGTCAGAATTGCGGCACCTTCGGTAGCGAGCTCAAATAAACGTGATGTTTTGCCGTGAATAATATCTAAATAAGTTTGTTCTGTGGTTTCTGGTTGGTGCTGTGATTGAAGTTGTAAAACTTCACCTTCAGCAATTTCACAGGTACCTGTTGAAAAGTCTTTGAGTAATACCTTGCTGTCTAGATCCACCAATAAATCAAAAGCACGAGAAATTAGAAAATCACCCACAAGTACGGCAGTTTGATTATTCCATGTCGCATTTGCGGTTGGCCGACCACGGCGTAAACCCGATTCATCTACTACGTCGTCATGTACCAAGGTTGCGGTATGTAGCATTTCAATAATTGCTGCAAGTTTACGGTGTTTTTCTAAATCTTCTGCACCACAAGCTTTTGCTGCAAGTAAGCACATAATTGGACGCATGCGTTTACCGCCTGCTTCAACCACATGTTTACTGACTGCCATGACCAAGGCAACTTTAGAGGTGATCCCTTCATTAATAAATTTGTCCATCGCAGCAAAGTCAGTGGCAACAGGCGCGAGAATATCTTGCTTAAAGTCGATGGTCATATGAAGAGAAACCTCAATAATTTTTGAATTACAGACGTAGTGTAGCAATTTGTTATATGAATAACAGATAAGAACTTACTCAATTGACTTAATCTTAAGTGATTTTTTTCATCAAGCGGAAGTATTGTACTTATTTTTTAACAGACTTTTATCTTTAGCATGTTGTTTGAACAGCATGTTGTTGATGTCAGTCCAGTGTATATTAGCGAATTGTTGCTAAAAATCTATGTCAAACCTTGCCAAAAGCATGATAAGTGAAATAGAGCACTCATTTTAATGGTTTTAATGACGCTGTTTATATAATAAACGCATACTCATCTAATATTTTACGGAAATGACTTGTTGTTTTTCGGGTTATCCCTTAAAATCTTTGCCTTTGCAAAACCCCAGTGACGATCGTTTTAAGATCGGTATATCCCTTTACCGGCACGACAACACGGGCATGTTTGGAGTACTTAAATGTACGCAGTAATCCAAAGCGGTGGTAAACAACACCGTGTAGTTGAGGGTGAAACCCTTAAAGTAGAATTATTGAAAGCTGAAACTGGCTCAACTGTTACTTTTGATGACGTGTTGATGCTTGTTAACGGTGACAGCATTCAAATTGGTGCACCAGTAGTAGCTGGCGCTAAAGTAACTGCTGAAGTAGTTAGCCATGGTCGTCACGACAAAATCCGCATCATCAAAATGCGTCGTCGTAAACACTATCGTAAACAACAAGGTCACCGTCAATGGTTCACTGAGTTGAAAATTACAGCTATTTCAGGCTAATTACGAGGAGTAAGTAGACATGGCAACTAAAAAAGCCGGTGGTTCGACTAAAAACGGTCGTGACTCGAACCCAAAAATGTTGGGTGTTAAAATCTACGGCGGTCAATCTGTGACTGCTGGTAACATCATCGTTCGTCAACGTGGTACTGAATTCCACGCTGGTGTAAATGTAGGTATGGGCCGTGACCATACTTTATTTGCAACTGCTGACGGCGTTGTGAAATTCGAAGTGAAAGGCCAATTCGGTCGTCGCTACGTATCTGTTGAAGCGTAAGCTTTAATAGAAAAAAACCCGCAATTTTTGCGGGTTTTTTTCGTCTGAAGAAAATGTGATGTATTTTTTTTGATTGTTACAAATGATGTATAAAGCAATAAATCACCATAAATAGTGATTTAAATCACAAAATTTAAAGAGCGTAATAGAGGAGTACAAATACAAAAAAAGGATAAGGACATGAATAAAATATTGAATACAGTTTTTATCAATGCTGACTATCAGAAAAGGAATTGTCCTGATAAAAGCCAACAAATTGCATTTGAAAAGACACTAGGACTTGGTGAAACAACTTCAATCGCTATTAAAGCTGTACCAAAATTACTTGCTGTGAGTATTTTACTTTCTCTAGGCTCAATTGCATGGGCTGGTGGGAGTGGCTCGTCATATCCTGAGCATAATTGTAATCGTTGCAATAGTGGTATTCCTGGGCCAGAAGGGCCAGTAGGGCCAGTAGGGCCAATGGGACCTCAAGGTCCTGCTGGTGAAAAAGGTGATACGGGTGCTACGGGTGCACAGGGTGAGACTGGAGCTAAAGGTGACAAAGGCGATACGGGTGCTACAGGAGAGACTGGAGCTAAGGGTGACACTGGGGCAACAGGCGCTACAGGTGCAACCGGAGCTAAAGGTGACAAAGGTGATACTGGAGCAGTAGGTGCTACAGGTGCGACCGGGGCTAAGGGTGACAAAGGTGATACTGGCGCAACAGGCGCTACAGGTGCAACCGGAGCTAAGGGTGACAAAGGTGATACTGGAGCAGTAGGTGCGACTGGGGCTAAGGGTGACAAAGGTGATACTGGCGCAGTAGGCGCTACAGGTGCAACCGGAGCTAAGGGTGACAAAGGTGATACTGGTGGAGTAGGTGCTACAGGTGCAACTGGTAAAGATGGACTCAATGGCCGAGACGGCATCGATGGTAAGGATGGTTTGAACGGTCTGAATGGCAGCAATGGTCTAGATGGTGCAAGTGCTTATCAAGTTGCGGTGAGCAATGGTTATGAAGGCAATGAAGACCAATGGTTAGAAAGTCTACGTGGTGCAGTTGGCGCACAAGGACTAACTGGTGAAAATGGTTTCAGTGCATATGAACTTGCGATAAAAAATGGATTTGTAGGTACTGAAGTGGACTGGTTATTGAGCTTAAAAGGAACAGATCCGTACATTAAAATCCAATCAAACGTTGCCAATACAGCACCTAAACCAACTGCGAATGGACAAGATGCGATTGCAGTCGGTGCAGGTAATAAAGCTGATGGTAATCAGTCTATTGCCCTCGGTGTAAACAATACCGTCAATGGTGATGGCTCTGGTGCAGTAGGTTCAAATAACACAGTCACAGGTAATAATACCTATGTGGTTGGTAACAATATCAACACATCGGCAAATAATGCTGTAGTACTAGGCAATGGTTCAAGCTCTAACCGCAATAATACGGTTTCTGTTGGATCGACTGGTGCAGAGCGCCAAATTATTTATGTGGCAGCAGGTACGGCGGACACCGATGCGGTAAATGTGAAACAAATGCGAGACGCCGATCTAGACGTGTTAAATAACTCAAAAGCATATACAGATCAACATGGGGCAAATGTACTCAATCAAGCCAATAGTTATACCAACCAACGTGTGAATGAATTGAACCATAATTTCAATAAATTTAAAGATAATGTTTATGGTGCTGTTGCTTCAAGTATTGCAATCGCCTCCTTACCGCAACCGACAGATGCTGGATACAACATGTTTAGCGTAGGTATGGGGACTTGGGAAGGTTCACAAGGCTATGCAGTAGGTTTTAGTGGAGTAACTGAGAGCAATAAATATGTTTATAAATTGGCTGCAACAGGAAACTCTGAAGGTGACTTTGGCGCTGGTGCATCGATCGGTTGGCAATGGAAATAACTCAATATTGGAATGTTGAAATTGCTAAAATGTTGTTTAATTATTTGAAAGGCATTTGAGTTAAATCAAGTGCCTTTTTACTTTATATTTCTCCATCATGATGAATAAAAAACAGCAATTTGCATTAATAACCATACAAAACTTCTTATTTTCTCTAAATTTAGTCAATGAAAGTGGTTTAAGATGGAGCCATCTAACAAATTGCGTTGATGCAAATATAAAAGGTGAATCTATGAAAATGCTTCGTAAAACCATCTGTGCTATGGCATTAGGTGCAGCGACACTGGCACCGGTTATGAGTACGACAGTATTCGCGGCACCAGTTGCAGCGTCGGAGCAGCAGGCAACTGCCAATTTGGTGAAACAATTATCGGGTATTAAAAGTTTTACAGCTAACTTTCAGCAAACTACAAAAGTGACTAACCCGAAAGCTACTCAAAAGAAAGGTTTAAGTGCGCAGCATATGAACCAAACTTTTAGTGGGGTCATGAAAGTTCAGCGTCCGGGTAAATTCTATTGGGAAACAACCAGCCCATCTAAGCAAACCATTGCGACTACAGGTAAAACAGTTTGGATCTATGACCCAGACCTACAACAAGCAGTACGCCAAAGCTTAGATGACCAAGTTGCGAATACGCCTGCATTATTATTGTCAGGTAATACTGCTCAAATCATGAAGTCTTATCGTATTACACAGCCGAATAAGACCAAAACATATTACACCTTATACCCAAAAAGTGATGATGGTGTGTTTCAAAGCTTAACCATTAGTTTTGGTGCGAAAAATGCGCCGACCTTAATGATTCTCCAAGACTCATTAGGTCAAACAACAAATGTTCGTTTCAATAATGTGAAGGTGAATGCGTCTATTCCAGCGTCAACCTTTAACTTTGTACCTCCAAAAGGTACGGACATTATCGATCAATAATTGTCATGAACGAAAAAAAGCAGACATCGGTCTGCTTTTTTTATGGAGAAATGTAAAGCAAGCAAGCTGAATTTAAGTGAAATTTAGTAGTATGCTGATATTCGCAGGTTACTTAAATGAAGTGACTTGTGGTTTTGACTGTTGCTATAGGGAATTTTGGGATGAAAAAAAATCATATGAATAATATAGCTTGGGCTGTTTCAGCTGTGGTTTTAGTCGGATCATTAACGGCCTGTCATCCTCGAAATGAACCTGTTGAAGGTGCAACAACGGAACAGAAGCCAGCGGTCGTCGCTGATGCGATTCCACTTATTCAATCTAAATCTGTTGCGATGCAATTGCCGAAAGCACAAGCTTGCGATGCGGAAGGTTGTACCCAATATACGATTCAAACGGTTGAAACCAATGTTGATTGGATCAATCAATATTTTACTGACCGGATTAAAAAGGCAGATCCAATTGCATTTTCAACTGAGCCGAATCAAAAAATTGATTTATCGGACAAGACCGATGCAGGCCTAAGTCAAAGTACCACTTCTGTTCGATATATTAGTCAGTGGGGGCATATCGCAACTTTTGCGATCGAAAGCTATACCTACGCAGCGCATGCTGCTCATGGCATGTCGCATGTTGAATATGTCAATTTTGATTTAAAAGCCAAAAAACGTTTGGCTTTACAAGATGTCTTAGTCAAAGGTGCAGATGCGAAAGTGATTAGCGCACTTTTTGATGCTAACTATATGTGGTTAGATAGTCACGATATTGAACGTTCAAAACTACAGTTAAGCGATAATTTTTATTATGGCGCGAACGGGATCGTATTTGCTTATCCATTGTATGAATTGGCGAGCTACGCAGAGGGCATGCCTGAGCTAAAACTTCCATATTTTATGGCTAAAGGGCTATTTAAACCTGAATATTTACCAAGTTTGCCAAATTACGAAACCAAATAAGACAATTTGCAGCAAGATTATTGGTCTAATAAGGGGCAGCTGTAAGCTCGGTCACTGTATTTTTAAGTGTTAAGAGCTTACACTATAGCCAGTTTTTTTCTTTACTTAAGATTGGCTATGATCGACCCGAAATTACTCAGAAATAATATTGAGGCTGTAAACTTAGCCTTAGCAAAACGTGGTGTTCAACTCAACGTAGCAGAGTGGGCAGACCTTGAAGCTCGCCGTAAGGAAATTCAGTCTAAAACTGAGTCGTTACAAGCTGAACGTAATGCTGGTGCAAAACAAGTTGGTCAAATTAAAAAAGCTGGCGGTGATGCATCTGAAATCATGGCACGTATGTCTGCTATTGGCGATGAAATTAAAGCGGCTGAACTCGCACTTACTGACCTTCAAGCTGAACTCGAAGCCAAATCTTTATCGATTCCAAATTTACCTCATGAGTCTGTGCCAGAAGGTAAAGATGAAAATGACAATGTTGAAGTTTTAAAATGGGGTACACCACGTCAGTTTGATTTTGAGATCAAAGACCATACTGACCTAGGTGAAATGATGGGCGGTTTAGAATTTGAAACCGCAACTAAATTGACTGGTACTCGTTTTAGCGTACTCAAAGGCCCATTGGCGCGTTTACAACGTGCAATTACCCAATTTATGTTAAATACACATACCTTGGAAAATGGCTATACCGAAGCTTATGTACCGTATTTAGTTAATGCAGATTCTTTACGTGGTACAGGTCAATTGCCTAAATTTGAAGAAGACTTATTTAAACTTCAAGGCGAAAAAGAATACTACTTGATCCCGACTGCAGAAGTGCCTGTAACCAACTTCGTGCGTGATGAAATCATTGACCCAGAACGTTTGCCATTAAAATATGCAGCGCATACGCCATGTTTCCGTAGTGAAGCAGGTTCGTATGGTCGTGATACGCGTGGCTTAATTCGTCAGCATCAATTCGACAAAGTTGAAATGGTTCAAATTGTAAAACCTGAAACGTCAATGGAAGCATTGGAACAGTTAACAGGCCATGCGGAAGGAATCTTGCAAGCACTTGGTTTACCGTACCGTAAAGTCGTACTTTGCGGCGGCGACATGGGCTTTGGCGCAATCAAAACGTATGATTTAGAAGTTTGGGTGCCAAGTCAAAATACCTACCGTGAAATTTCATCTTGCTCATGCATGGGTGACTTCCAAGCACGCCGTATGAAAGCGCGTTACCGTGCTGACCAAAAGAAAACTGAGTTTGTACACACGCTGAATGGTTCAGGTTTGGCCGTTGGGCGTACTTTACTTGCCGTGATGGAAAACTATCAACGTGCAGACGGTTCAATTGAAATTCCAGCAGTACTTCGTCCATATATGGGCGGTGCTGAATTTATCGATTAATAGTCGATAAAGTGCATACATTTGTGCACAAAAATTGCTTAAGACAATCAGATTTAAACTATTGAGGTCGTGTGTGGATATCTTTCCAATCTCTTTGAAGTTGCAGCAGCAACCTTGTCTGATTGTTGGTGGTGGTCGAATTGCATATCGAAAGGCTGTGCTGCTTGCAAAAGCGGGCGCACAGCTGACAGTTTGTTCACCCGAAATTGAAGATGATTTATTGAGCTTGGTTAATCAAACCCAAGGTCAATATCTCAACTCGGTTTATCACGAATCGGTTTATCAAGAAAATGCCATTGCGCTGCGTCAGTTTCGTTTAGTGATTGCAGCAACCAATGACAAAGCTGTCAATCAGGCGGTATTTGAAGCCTGTGAAGCTGAAAATGTCTTGGTCAATAGTGTTGATGATCCGCCACATTGCCGTTTTATGGTTCCTGCAATTATTGACCGTTCTCCGCTGGTCATCTCCGTTGCATCCAATGGCACATCACCAGTACTCTCGCGCCAAATACGTACCCAGTTAGAAAGCTCAATACCGCATGGCATGGGCAAACTGGCTGAGTTCTCAGGTCAATGGCGCGCAGCTGTTAAAGCCAAAATTGTTAATCCAGATGAACGCCGTATTTTTTGGGAAGACTTGTATGCAAGTCCGCTCAAAGAGCAGGTGTTTAATGATAATTTGACTGAAGCCAATCGTTTGATTGAACAGGCCTTATTGGAATGGAAACAGCCGAAAGGTGAGGTGTATTTGGTGGGTGCAGGGCCGGGTGATCCTGAACTACTGACCTTAAAAGCCCTACGTTTAATGCAGCAAGCGGATGTGGTGATCTATGACCGTTTGGTTTCTCAGCCGATTATGGACCTCTGCCGCCGTGATGCTGAAAAAATCTATGTAGGTAAAGCAAGATCCAATCATGCTGTTCCGCAAGAAGGCATCAATGCCTTACTGGTGAAATATGCCAGTGAAGGAAAACGCGTCTGCCGCTTAAAAGGTGGAGATCCGTTCATCTTTGGCCGCGGCGGTGAAGAAATTCAGGAACTCTTTGCGGCAGGCGTTGCCTTCCAAGTCGTTCCGGGAATTACTGCTGCCTCTGGATGTTCGGCTTATGCAGGGATTCCTTTAACGCATCGTGATTATGCGCAAAGTGTACGCTTCTTGACAGGGCATCTGAAAGAAGGTTCACCTGAGCTACCTTGGAATGAGTTGGTTTATCAAAATCAAACGCTCGTGCTGTATATGGGCTTGGTCGGTCTAGAAAAAATTTGTGAGAAACTCATCGCGTATGGGCAGCGTCCAGACATGCCTGTCGCATTGGTTTCTAAAGGGACGACACCTGAACAAAAAGTCGTGGTCGGGACATTGGCAGATATTGCATCTAAAGTCAGTGAATACCAAATTCAGGCGCCTACATTGACCATTATTGGTGATGTGGTGAGTCTGCGTGAACAACTTCAATGGCATGAGCGAGGATAAGCAACGCAACGCGTTGCCCGAGCGCAAGGCGAAGGCTATGCCTGAGTAAAGAGGATAAGCAAGCTGCTGAATTGTCCAAATGCAAGGCGAAGGCTATGCCTGAGCAAAGAGGATAAGCAAGTTCTGATATTATCCAATCGCAATGCGAAAGCTAAGCAAAGAGGATATGCAAACTCTCGTATAGTCCATATGCAATGCGCAAGCTAAGCAATGTAGATAAGCAAGCGCTTGTTGTACCATCTAAACTTATGCTTCAGCTATAGAAACTATAGCCTGAGCTTAAAGCCATTATTTAACTAAAGAGTAGAGAAAAAAACTGTGATCCATGTTGTTTTATACGAGCCAGAAATTCCTGCAAATACAGGGAATATCATTCGTTTATGTGCCAATACTGGAGCGCAGTTACATTTGGTCAAGCCATTAGGTTTTGAGCTGGATGATAAAAAACTTCGCCGTGCAGGTTTGGATTATCATGAATGGGCACACATGAAAGTGTGGGAAAACGTTGAAGAATGCCTTGCGGGCTTAAAAGCGCAAGGTATTGAGATGGATGCCATTTATCCATTAACCACCAAAGGTTTTGAAACACCGCATACCTCTAATTTAAACCGTCCTGTAGCTTTGTTGATGGGGCCAGAAACACGTGGTTTGCCGGAAAATGTCCGTTTGATGTTCCCGAAAGAACATTGGATTCGCCTGCCGATGGCACCTAATTCACGCAGTTTAAACTTGTCTAATGCTACTGCTGTGATTTTATATGAAGCTTGGCGTCAGCAAGACTTTAAAGAATTGGTCTAAGTGTGATCTGTTCAAAAAGCCGCTCTATCGAGCGGTTTTTTATTGGGAGTGAGCACAGTGAACCGTTTACAGCAATGAAGTTTTGTAAAATAAGGGGTTAAAAACTTCAGCATCAATATAAAAATGTGTATAAGAACACTGTGAAGAAATAAAACGGGTACTTAAAACTTGAAATCTATAAATTTAAAAGCTTTTGGTGTCGTGATTGCGACCGGATTCATTTCATCAATGAGTTGGGCTAATCCAACCGTATCGACCACAACGGAACAGACACCAGTGACCGTCACTGCAACTACAGAAAATGTTCCAGTTGTACCAAAGGCTGAGGTGATTAAGCCTTTTACTAAGGCTGAAATCCAGCAGGGCATGCTGGAAATGCAGCAAAGACAAAATCAGCGTATTGAGGAATGGGGGAAAACACTAAAAGCCGACGATTTTGAGCGTTCTTGGTATGGTGGTCGCCAATTGAAAAAAGCAAAGCGTCAGGAAGTATGTGGACTATATCAAGGCTTAGTCAATGAAACATACAGCTTGGCTCAAAAAAATAAAGCGCGTCTTAGCGTTGCTGATCAACAGCTAGTAGCAGATCGAAATCAATTTATTCAAAGTTTGGGTTATGAAAAAAATATCGTAGATACCAAGATGGGTTTTAATTGCCGCTTAAAATAAGTGGTTTGCTGAAACCCTTTTGATCCATCTCAATAATTAATGTCCTTGATGCCGAGACATCAAGGACATGGAAAAGCTCAAGGACTTTTAAAAGCTCAAATTACCTCGTGAATTAATCAATTAAATTAAAGTCACTCAGTTCTGTTTGTAGATGTTTTGGATTGTTTGCAAACAGTAGTTGACCACTGGTGTATAACCAACCGAGTTGACCTTGCTGCTGAAGACGTTTCAGCAAGACATCGTTAAACGTCGACGTTGCAAAGACAGTTTCGCTAAAGACTTTAAACTCACCGACATTGGTGTTTTCACTGTCTTTCATAAACAGCATGCCGTTTTTGGTGGTTGAACTCATATCTAAAGCACGGCTGACTAAGCGGTAACCGTCTTTAGCCTGCTCATCAATCAACTCCTGTAATTTTAAGCTGCGCTCTACACTATTGCTGCCGGTTGGGTAAGTTTTATGACGATAGCTGTAGGTGCCATGGTGTGCGCTGCTATTTATACAGGTTGCAACTTTAGGACTATTTTGATTGCCGTTCAGAATTTCAGGACGTAAACCAGTGAAATAACTTTTGAATTGAATAATACGGCAGCCTTGGGCACCCAGTGTATTAAGCATGGTTTCCAGTTGCACTGGGTCTACGAGTGGGGAAGCATAGCCGCTGTCATAGGTGTATGTTGCGGTATCATTTTCCTTCTTAATAAAATAATCTTTGAAATTCAGGGCATTGGTCGGTCTGACGCTATGCAAGTATTGATAACCTGATTTGCCTTTTTCATTTAACTGATTACGCCATGTAAAATAAATGTCAGCGGTAGAGGGTGCTGTACGATCTGCCACAATATGATTGAAACGCGTATTTTCATTGGCAAGTTTCATGTAGCTATTAACATTGCCATTGTCCAAAGTTTTAGAATCATAGCCAATTAACTTATAACCACTTTGTCCCATTGTATTGAGCTGAGCCAAGAAGTTTACTGTGTCGGTCGAATTAATAAAACTTTCAGACTTAAAGTCTGCAGTTGTGATTTTGGCTTTCGGTTTTAAATTGGTGAAGAATTCATTGGTGTTTTTTGTATAGCAGCGGCTGTCCTTGAGTGGGTCAGTAATTAGACCGCGTTGCATGATGATATAGCTTGGATTTGAAATCGTCGCGTTGATCACACAGAAAGAATTATTATTTAAAAAAGTTAAGACACGGTTGCTCGTCGCGCCACCTCTGACTGCTTGAAACTTAATCGCATGATATTCAAAGTTATTTAGTGTTGCAGCCGGCTGTATTTCACTCATGACCATGTCATGAAGTAATTGATAGCGTTTGGAAATAAATTCACCGCTGCAGGTTTTGCTTGAACTATTGTGTACTGCATATTTTAGTTCTTCGTTCTGTGCACTGACTGAATTTTCACTGGTTTTATGAATTGAAATTTGTGGTAAATCGCAATTACTGTTACCGAGGGCAGAGTTCCCTTGAATCCATTCACCTGTGAATTTATCCGCTACAGTTGTTGGTGTTGGTGTTGGTGTTGGTGTTGGTGTTGGTGTTGGTGTTGGTGTTGGCGTAGGTGTAGGTGTAGGTGTAGGTGTAGGTGTAGGTGTAGGTGTAGGTGTAGGTGTAGGTGTAGGTGTAGGTGTAGGTGTAGGTGTAGGTGTAGGTGTCGCGCCATCATCATTAGAGCTTGATCCACCACAGCCCACCAATGTCGTAAATACAGCAGCGATAATGCTGATTTTGTGATTATTATTCATGACTAGTGCTCAATAGAGTGAAGTTGTTATGTAGGGCTGATGCCGTTGTATACACTTTTATAATCTAGATTTATTGCACAAGGTGTGACTCAATCCAGCCATTGCCATGTTCTGTAGTGACTTCGATCAAACCTGTTTTAGTCATGTTTCCCGCAAAAATAATGTCTGCATTTTTTGACAGTTTATTAATGACTTGGCTCGATTTATCTGCAGTTTGATAAAGCGGTAGATTATTAATTTTAGGTCTGAGTTGCTGTCCCATGCTGAAACCATTTGCAGCATAACTTGAGTTAGTCGTGGCCCGACTGCCTGTCCATTCTTTTGCGGTATTCGATACTTCTTTGGATGTTTCATTAAATTGATTCAGCGTATTTCTTAAATCACGCATGGTATCGGCAAAACCTGCATATACCGGTATTGAAGCTAAAGACAGACTGCTAACGATGACTAAATGACGAATTTTCATGAACTTTCTCCTTTACTTTGTTATGTCATTCCGCGTGATATTTGACGGATTCATAACATTCGCGGTGTTTAAATAATTATAAAATGCGAAAATTTAGCATTTTTAAAATAGATCATTTATACTTCACTTGTAAAGAGGGTGGAGTGGTGAAAATGAATGTAGAAAGCCAGAGTGAACATCTAAAGCAAAGTAAAAATTGGTATCAGTCCTTACCGACGGAATGGCAAAATTGGTTGAATGAAAATATTGAAAATGGTTGCGATGTACAGAAAATAAGTGAAATTTTACAATCACATGGATTAAGCCCAAGGGCGGATCAATACCTATTTTCTGATGCAGACCAACTTTCAGAACAGTTGCAAAATGAACTTTTAGGCTACAGTCTTGAGGGCTTAGAGATAGTTGAAATTTTAGAAAAAATTAAGCAAAAAAATATTTCAAATCATTTGATCATTCTGTTTTTAAAGCATGTAAACAATAACGTAATTTTTAAAAAACTGAAGCAACTACAGCAACAGCAGAATAAACAGCGCTGGTTATTACAGGTGATGGGTCAATTGAATCAATTGAACGACCACAGTCCATCCACAATCGATTGCATAGAAATACCTGATTTTAAAACATTTATAGAGCAGTATTATAGCCAGATGCGGCCAGTCATTTTAAAAGGTGGGATACAACATTGGCCTGCATTGCATAAATGGAGTCCTGATTATTTTGCACAGCATTTTGAAAATGAGTTGGTTGAAGTCCAGATGCATCGTGAGCAGCATCAAGAATTTGAAAAAAAATCGGTACAGCTGAAACGCATTATTTTGATGCAAGATTTTGTCGCACAAATCAAAGCCACTAAGCGTAGCAATGACATTTATTTAACTGCGAATAACGCCGCTCAAAATAAGCAGTTCATGCAAAAGATAAGTGAAGATCTAGGTGACTTCGCCAAAGGTTATTGTCAAAACGAGATCAAAGATCGACATTTTTTATGGTTTGGTCCAGCAGGCACATTTACACCACTGCATTATGACTTAACCAATAATATGTTGGCACAAATCTATGGACGTAAAAAAGTGACTTTGATTCCTGCATGGCAAATGCCGTATATGTATAACGATCATTGGGTATTCAGTCAGGTTTCAGACGTTGCAAAGGCTGATCTCGCAGCCTATCCACTGTTAGAAAAAGTGACGCCTATCGAGTGCATTTTGCAGCCAGGGGAAACCTTATTTATCCCAATTGGTTGGTGGCATAGTGTTGAAAGTTTAGATATCTCGATCAGTGTTTCTTTTACGCATTTTAATGTAAATAATCATTTTTTTACTGAATATCCTCAAGATCTCATCAGATAAAAATTGTGAAGTAGATTAAACAATGCGAAAATTTCACTTATGCAGTCTAATTTTCATGGCAATTCAATGAGCAAACTTCTCACTAATGAGGCAGATCAAAATTTACAGCAAGTATTGGTGCTGATGAATGAGCTGAGCCAATGGCTGATTCGCTCAGGTGTGGGGTATACCGAGTTTACTGCTGCATTGAAACCGGTTTTTTTCCAACAAGCTGTACATGAGTTAGAGCGTATCGATCAAAAACCGACAATTTCTGCGATCAGTTTACTTTCTGGTCTACACCGTAAAGACGTGACTGCTTATAAAGAAGTGATTTCTGAGGGTAAGGATCTGACTGAAGCGACTGTTTCTGAGCCAATTAGTGTGCCATCACGTGTGATTGGTTTGTGGCTTGCAGAAGGCTGGGGGGATTCATTGCCCTTCAGCAGTGAGTCGGAAAATAGTTTTGAAATGTTAGTGAAACGAATCTCCACCGAGCGCCATCCACGTTCGGTACTCAATGAGCTTGTTCGTTTGGAAATTGCCACTGAAAAAGATGGACAGGTGTATTTACAACAACGTCGTTTTATTCCTGATCCTTCGCAGTTAGAAGCACGTAAAATTTTAACGCGAAATGTTCAAGCGCATTTAGAAGCGGGTTTGCATAATTTATTGAATCCTGATGAAATACCTTACTTAGAACAAGCCATTTGTGCCGACGAATTAACAGAAGAATCGATTAATAAATTACATGAAATGAGCTTGGAGCTTTGGCAGAAATACTCACTACAACTTTTAAAACTTGCCGCGGAGCGTTGCGCAATGGATGACGGGAATCCTGAAGCAAATCGTGCATTTCGCTTTGGAGTTTATCAACATGATGCGAAAATTAAATTTTAAAATACTGACACTTTGCAGCCTGATGTCCATATTGTCAGGCTGTGAGATTGATTTTTTTTCGAGCGGTGGGGTAACGATCGAAGGCACAGGTGATCCAATTATTGATATTGGTCATGCGGGTGAGCAGAATGGTAGCTTTATACTTGGAACACGCTATCTAGAATTTTCTGCGCCTGAGCAAGATACCTGTCATGGTGTAGAGCGCAAATTGACGTTCTTAAATCCACTTGACCGTGAAAAAATAGACACCCAGACGTTTGTAGAAATACCAGCTGCACAGTCTGAACTAAATTCACAAAATGTACGTCTGACATTAAAGAACACCAATAGCGTGCCAGTCACGATTCAATTGCAATGTGATATGCCATTAACAATGCAGTTGGATGAGCAAGTTCGACCGTATTTTCCAAAACAGACTTGTGAAACGCCAAGTGAAATCAAGCTGTATCCGCAGCAGCAGTATGTCTTTGAAGCGGCAGTCAATCTGGAAACCGTGGAAGTAGGCACATGGACCCACGGTGTGGGAACCGCTGTTGAGTTTAAAGGCAATACAGGCGAGAAGTGCGAAGAAATGACAATCCACTTTAAGCAATCAGCTAAGCGTATTCAGCCTTAAAGATCATTTGTTAGAAATAAAAAAAAGGCGCTTAAAGCGCCTTTTTTATGAGATGGAAAACTTAAAGTTTGTCATCAAATTCGTTATGTTGCGGTGCAGGGTGTTTAAAACCTTTAGTTTTATAACCAAGGTATAAAATACCGAACATTGCCCACCATAAACCGTATTTCAATGCAGTTTCTTCAATTTCTAACCACATCGCAAAGATACTGATAAAGCCAAGCATTGGAATAACGACAAAGCTAAAAATATCTTTGGCTGTTTTTGTGCGGCCATCACGAAGTGCATAACGTGAAATCACAGATAAGTTCACGAATGTAAACGCTGTCAATGCACCAAAACTAATCATTGAAATGACAATATCAAGATCCATAAAGCCCGCAGTTAATGCAACCGCACCTACGATCATGATGTTGTACGATGGTGTGAAGTTTTTCGGACTAATATGACCAAAAATCTTTTTGTTAATGACGCCATCACGCCCCATTACGTACATCAGACGTGATACACCGGCATGTGCAGAAATACCTGATGCCATTACTGTCACAATCGCAAAAGTTAAAACATAGGATTGGAACAGTGAGCCGCCGACGAGCATGAGTATCTCTGGCTGCGTTTCAGCAATATTCTTGAAATAGTTACCCGGCTCAGCAGGGAAGAATAGCTGCATGAAGTAGGTACTAATAATGAAGATAATCCCTGCGATTAAAGCAGTTAAGAAAATCGCTTTCGGCAGTGTTTTCTCAGTATCTTTGGTTTCTTCTGCCAATGAACTTAATGAGTCAAAACCAGTGAAGGAGAAGCACAGTAATGTTGCACCTGTAATCAGCGCACCAACAGACGTCAGCTCATTCCAGAATGGCTCAAGGCTCCATAATTGGTAGCGTTCTGCCGCAGAAATCGGGCCATCAGCATTGAAGCCCATTTGAAGCTTGCTGTAGACCATCCACGTGAAAATACCAATTACTAATAACTGCACAAGTACAATCAGGCTGTTAAAGTTAGCAACAAAACGCGCACCGCGTAAGTTAATTCCAGTCATGAATGCCGTTAGCACAATGACCCATACCCAGTGGTTAACTGTTGGAAATAGTGCTTCAAGGTAAATCACTGCAAGAATAATATTCACCATTGGAGACAGCAGGTAATCTAGCCATGACGACCAACCCACCATGAAACCAACGTTCGGGTGAATGGATTTTTGAGCATAGGTATACGCCGAACCCGATGATGGATAGCGACGGATCATATGTCCATAACTGATAGAGGTAAACAAAATTGCAATCAGGGCAATAATGTAAGATGTCGGCACGTGTCGATGACTTTCTTCAGAAACTAGACCGAAGGTATCGAACAAGGTCATCGGCTGAATGTAAGCCAAACCAATAATAATAATGTGCCAGAGTCCAAGCGTTTTTTGCAGTTTAGCTGCCGATTGAGTCCCAGAGATATTTGTCAACGGCGTTATCCTCTTATCGTTGATCAAGGATCAGTCATATTCTAAGGATCGTTTGAGACGAACGATCCCCCCTACGTTTTAAAACAAAAGTGCGCCAATCTACTCCAAATTGGTACATTTTGTCAGTAACTTTGAAATTATTTTTAGCAGAAATTATGCCAGTTTGATTAAAAAATAACTGATATTGCGTTCTGCAAGTGAAAAGCCCGATGTTTAAAAAAACATCAGGCTTAATTTTTCGCTATATTCGCTTATTTTTCAGCAATTACCAAGCTTTTTTTAGAATAGTTTTGAGGTCTTCTAAGCTGGCTTCTTTAGGATTATAAATAATCGATCCATCATTCAGTGCTTTCTCTGCCACTTCATCTAATTGAGCTTCTGTCACTTTGCCAGTTTCACTCAAAGTACGAGGTAATTTGGTCAAACTATACAAGCGGTCACGCATGGCTAAAAGCGTTGAAATGGCTTTTTCAGCGCGGAGGTTGGCCGGCGTTTGTGCATAAATATCAGGGCCAGCCAGTGGTAATAGCAATTCAGCAATCTTATCGCCATTCACTTCTTTGTTGTATTCCAAGACATACGGCAAGAATAAGTTCATGCATAAGCCGTGGGGCAGGTGAGCGACTGCACCTAGCGCATGGCCTAATGAATGCACCAATCCAACCATTGAGTTTGAAAATGCAATTCCTGCCATCGTAGAGGCTTGTGCAAGTTCTAAGCGTCCATGTGCATCGCTGGTATTATCTAATACACCAAATAAGCTATTGCTGATTTTCTTGATTGCGGCAGTTGCATAGGCATCTGAAATAGGGTTCGCCGCCATGCACGTATAGGCTTCAATGGCATGCGTCATCGCATCCATTGCTGTCATCGCAGTGAGATGGGGTGGCAAAGTTTGCGTCATACGTGGGTCAAGAATTGCCGCATGTGGCATCAAATAATTCGATGCAAAGGCCATTTTGACATTCTTTTCGGGGTCAGAAACTACAGCGACCATAGTCACTTCTGAACCTGTCCCCGAGGTTGTTGGAATCACAAAAAATGGTTTTAAAGGTTTTGGTAAGTTGTGCGCACCTGAGTATTTCAGTAGGTCATCGCCACCTTCAGACACCAAGATATTGGTTGCCTTAGAGGTATCAATCACTGAACCACCACCGACTGCAATAATGGCATCACATTGGTTGTCACGGTAAAGCTGAGCCGCTTTACGTACGGTTTCTAGACTTGAGTCTGGCGGAACATCATCAAAAATATAGCCAATTACCGTCTCGGTACTTTCAAATGCCGCTTCAATCGGCGCAAGTAATTGATTACTGCGAACGCCTTTGTCGGTAATGATCATGGGGCGTTTAGCACCCAAAGTAGACAGTTCGAATGGGATGTGTTCTAAAGCAGCATGGCCAGCAATCACTTTTACAGGACAGAAAAATTCGTAATATGGTTTAGCCATGTGTTATGCGCTCCGTTTTAAATAAGACTGGGCTACTTTTAAATAAATATTTGCAGCACCGCTCAGTTTTTCTTTTAGGCTTAAATGTGTTGGATATTCTTTGACAGCCAATTCAGCCACCAATTTAGGTAAAATTAATGCTTCCATTTTGTTGAGACAACGCACCAGTCGGATCGCATAAGACAAATCACCATCGGCGATCATGCGGTCATTGGCAAAGGCTTGTGCGGTACTTTCTTGAAATGAGAAGACCAAAAATGCATGACTCAAATGCTTAAACGTAATGGTTAAGTCCGGCTTTTGAGTGCCGGGTGTGAGGAGTTTGAGTTGGTGGTCTTCCGAGACTTGCGCGACAAATGCAGCACCATTAGGAAAAACGTTCATAGATAAAATAAAATTAACTGGAAATTTAGCAACTTCTTGTTTAATTTCTTCATCGACCTGGCTCGCCATGACCAGACCTCTGCCAATCACATCCATCATGAGTTTGACATAGGCCTGCTGGAGCGCGGGTTTAACGGATTTAGTTGCAATCACGTGTACATCCCTTATCTATAATTATTAAATTTAGAGCTTTTACTCTAAATTATTTTATTTGAGAAAGCAAAGTCTTTTATAGTTGTTTGACTGTTACGTCTTTAAAGTAACCACTGTTTTTCAAAGTATCAATGATATCGACGCATAAGTTTTCAAATTTAGGGTAGTTCTGTACTAAATCTTGTATGCGCACCATTTCCAATCCTGCATAGCCACATGGATTGATCGTATGAAAACCAAATAAATCGCAATCAATATTTAGTGCTAAACCGTGATATGAACGGCCTTTACGAATTTTAAAGCCCAATGAACCAATCTTTCGTTCATTGACATAAACACCCGGCGCATCAGGCTTGGCATAAGCTTGAATACCATATTTGTTCAGCAAATCGATCATGAGGGTTTCGGCATACGAAACCAGTGTACGAACATTCCATCCCAAACGGTTTAGGTCAAACATGAAATAAGCCACCAATTGACCAGGCCCATGCCAAGTGACTTGTCCACCACGGTCTGTTTGTACCACAGGGATGTTACTTTGCACCAAAATATGTTCAGGTTTACCAGCTTGCCCCTGAGTTAATACGTCGGGATGCTGTAATATCCACAGTTCATCAGGGGTGTTTTCATCGCGCTGTTCAGTGAGTGTTTTCATCTCTAAAAAGCGGTCTGCATAAGGGGTCAGGTGGTTATATTGACGAATAATTAATTCGGGTTTTTGAACAGTTTCAGTCACGTATTTCGTGTCCTTTTCTATCAAAGTTATGTATGGATTATAATGAATTAAACGTACAAAAGGGGGTTAAATACTGAATACTTGAAGGGGTCACTATTGCATTTAGACATAAAAAAACACGCTCTAAAGCGTGTTTTTTTAATTGCATCAACAGAATTACAGCGCAGTACGAATGTGTTTACAAGCTGCTAAATCCGCATAGACCGCATGTACTTGTTCTAACTCTTCGAAACGTAATTGAGCAGTAATTGAATGATATTTACCTGTGCGAGATGGCGTTACCGTCATTTTGCTGCCATCAAAATCAGGAAAATGTTTAACAAAAATTTCATTCACTGCAAGGCGAAGTTCTTCACCAGCATTACCAATCAATTTAATTGGGTAGTCCATAGGGAAGACCCAAAGATGCTCTTGCAATTCACGTGAAGGAGCGCGATTAGTCATATCAGTCATGGGACACCTCATTATTTAAAAATACCTGCGATGAGCAGGTATTTGGAATCATTTGCTACATGCTCATAATATGGGGCAGAAAACCCCATATTCAAGCCTGCATTGTCCTAGTTATAGGTTAGTCATTCTCAAGGAATGAACGCAAATGCTCTGAACGTGATGGATGGCGAAGTTTACGTAAAGCTTTCGCTTCAATCTGACGAATACGTTCACGTGTTACGTCAAACTGCTTACCAACTTCTTCTAGAGTATGGTCTGTTGGCATATCGATACCAAAACGCATCTTCAAGACTTTTGCTTCACGTTCAGTCAAGTTTTCAAGAACTTCACGAGTTGCTTCTTTTAAGCCTTCAGACGTTGCAGCATCAATCGGAGAGGTGATGTTGCCGTCTTCAATGAAGTCACCAAGATGCGAATCTTCATCATCACCAATTGGTGTTTCCATTGAAATTGGTTCTTTCGCGATTTTAAGCACTTTACGAACTTTCACTTCGTCCATTTCTAGACGTTCACCTAATTCTTCAGGTGTCGGTTCACGACCCATTTCTTGAAGAAGTTGGCGAGATACACGGTTGATCTTGTTAATTGTTTCGATCATGTGTACTGGAATACGAATCGTACGTGCTTGGTCGGCAATCGAACGTGTAATCGCCTGACGAATCCACCAAGTTGCATAAGTAGAGAACTTATAACCACGACGATATTCGAATTTATCCACCGCTTTCATCAAGCCGATGTTACCTTCTTGGATCAAGTCGAGGAATTGCAAACCACGGTTGGTGTATTTTTTCGCAATCGAAATTACCAAACGTAAGTTGGCTTCAACCATTTCCTTTTTCGCACGGCGAGCTTTTGCTTCACCAATCGACATACGTTTAGAAATATCTTTGATGCCTTTAACATCTAGACCAAGTTCTTTTTCGATGTCAGCGATTTTTTGTTGGAATGCCAGAACGTCAGGGCGGACTTTTTCAAGATAGCCTTTCATTTCTGCAGGTGCTTTAGCAATTTGTTCATCTAACCAAGCAAAGTTAGATTCTTGACCTGGGAAAGACGTACGGAATTGAGTACGGTCCATACGACCACGGCGTACTGCATAACGCATGACTTCACGTTCAGAAGTACGGATTTGGTCATGGGTATTACGGATCAAATCAGAGATGATGTCGAATAAACGTGGTGTGAATTTGAACATCATGAACACAGTTGCAAGTGCTTCAAGTGCAGCAGCAGCTTCTTTACTGTTACGGCCATTTTTTTCAATAGCAGCTTTAGTCACTAACCATGCTTGTTCAAGCTCAGTGAAACGTGCTTTAGCAATTTCAGGATCTGGACCAGATTCGCCTTCAGAATCATCATCACCTTCAGACTCTTCGTCTTCATCGTCATCATCAAGTTTGACATCTTTAGTCGGCTTGTTGGTTGACGCTTCGTCTTCATCGATCTCAGAATCTTCTTCGTCGATCACTTCAGGGATGGCTTCGTCAGATTCTGGATCTAAATAACCAGAAAGAATATCAGCTAAACGGCGTTCACCCGCTTCATAATCTTTATATTCTTGCAGTACCACTTCGACCGCATTTGGCCAATAAGCAATAGAGTGTAAAACGTCACGAATACCTTCTTCGATACGTTTTGCAATGCTAATTTCGCCTTCACGTGTCAAAAGTTCAACTGTACCCATTTCGCGCATATACATACGCACAGGGTCAGTGGTACGACCGGGTTCATTTTCAACAGATGCAAGTACAGCAGCGGCTTCTTCTTCAGCAACTTCGTCAGTCGCTTCGCTGCCACCTTCAAACATTGTATCGTCAGATTCTGGTGCACGATCATGTACCGGAATACCCACGTCATTCAACATCTGAATGATGTCTTCAATCTGTTCACTTTCGGTGATTGAGTCCGGGAGATGATCGTTAACCTCGGCGAAAGTTAGGTAACCTTGCTCTTTGCCTCGGCTAATCAGAGCCGCTACTTGAGAAGTAGGGGAAGTCATATCGCTCATCTTTGCTTACTCTTCGTTGAATCTGTGGCAGTAAAAAACCGTGCATTTTAGCACGATCGTCTCATTAAATCTTGTGAATAGCTGGCTTATCCCATTAGGACGGTACAGCATCAAGCTGTCCAATGAGATATTAAAAATTTAAATTCAGTAATTTAGGTGGGGCTGAAATTGTTGTTTTCAAGTTCATCCCATGCATCGATTATTTTATGGGTCATCTTTGACTGTCATAAAAATGAAGGACGCAGGGTGGATTATATCATGCCACAGGTTTTGGTAAGAAAAAAAGCCCTATTTTTAAAGTTTAGTTGTTAAAAAAACAAATAAAACTTGACAATATTTTATATCCCATATAAATAGCGGCTAGACCCCTTCAATTTTTTTCATTATGAGGTAGTTTTGGTGTCTTCTACAGATTTTGAACTAGATGATAACTACGGTGATGATGATGTGAATTTCGATGAGGCCAGTGCAAAAACTAGCGCGAAAGAATCGTTAGAAAAGCGCCGACTTATTGATGACCTTCTGGCTCAGCGCCGTCTTGAACGTGAGCTTAAAGATTTTGATTACGACATCGACGATGACGATGATTTTGATGACGAAGAAGACTAAATAGCGATTTAGCATAGCGCTTGAAAATGCTATGCTTACGCATTAAGTTTCTAACTCTGGATTTGAAATGAGTGCTTTAGATTTAGACCTTTTGAGTGACTATCTAGACGGCGATGACAACGAGCATGGTCTAGATTTTGCAGCGACTCATGGTTTTTTGTGTGCAATTGCAGTAGGCCCAGCTTTTGATAAATGGCTAGACGAACTTTTTGATAACAATCAGAAAAAAGTACCTGCTGAAATTATTGCGCAAGTAAAAGCATGGCTCGAATCGATTCGTCAGAATCTTGCCAATGAAGATGGTATTGAATTTCCATTTGAAATTGAAGAAGCCGATGTTGAATCAAGTCTTGGTGACTGGAGTGTTGGCTTCGTTGATGCCATGTTCCTAAACGAAGATGCATGGTTCACCGACGAGTTTGAAGAACAATTGGTTGATTTAACTTTGCCAATCATGGTGTTCAGCGGCATTGATGAAGAAGATCCACAAATGGAATCATTCCGTCGCAATGGTCAGTTGATGGATGAACTTGCAGAAGAAATCCCAACCAATTTGAACGAATTATATTTGATGTATCACACACCAAATTAATTTCGACGAAATTTAAAAAAAGCACCTTGGGGTGCTTTTTTTAGCGCTGTACCTTTTCAATTCAAAGTCAATCTCAAGGCTTAACTACGTTTGGCTTTTAAAAAGCTTTTCGCCATCCATCCAAAAGATAAAGCCAACACGAGATAATGGATCAGTAGCGTAAAGCTGATAGCAAGCAGCCAGATCCAAGCGGGTAATTGCGTTAGCGCCATTTGAATAAAGGCTTGGGTTTCAGGGAAGATCAAGAGACAAATGACGGTCGCGACGACACTAATCAGTACCGAAGCCAAAATACAGCTCCAAATCAGGGTTTTCTTTTCAGCCTTATCTGGCACTCGCTGATGGTCTTTGACAAAGCTGGATGCCGCAGCAAAACCGCCCACGATGAGACAGGTAATGGATGAACCACCGGGTAAATCAAAGAAAGATTCGATGGCTGCGACAGCGACCATGGCGAGGGCATAAGCAATGCTAAATGTGATGATGTATTTTTTCATTATTCAATGTTCATGTTGTCGTTATATAAAGGGCGAGTATGGCTTGCCCGAAGTTTCTTCACTGAATTTTAAGTTTCAGTGAAGGGGTATTGATTCAAATTTTAACTCAATACCTTGAAAAAAAATTTATAATTTTTTAGCACAATAGTCAGCATACCAACCGTAGGCAATATGAAATATCGTGCCATGAATAGCGACCAAACAAAGCATAACCACAGCAGTTAGCCCAATGCCTGCATTATCTACAGACTTCATAATGCTTTCGGCATTGGGATTCATCAGCACCAAGAACAGCACAAAAAAACTACCAATGATGATCGCAACAGCACTGGAGCCCCAAACCAGTTGAATCTTTTCATGGTTGCTCGGTACACGTTGTTCTTTCTTTACAAAATGCCCAACACTGATTAATGCACATGCCACCAATGTAGGAATTAATGTGATTCCACCAAGATTTAATCCAAAGATTAATACGGTAATCAAAAGCACCAAGGCAATGCTATAAACAGCAGCAAAGTGCAGGAGATAGTGTTTCATGAAAGCCCCAAAAACAAAAAATTAACGATGTCGACGTTGATGTCGGCGATACAAAATCCAAGCAATAATGATGACTGTGATCAGAATAATCACATGTCCAACTTTACTAAATATTTGCTGCATTAACTGCTGATTTTCACCTAAATAAAAGCCTACACAGGCTAAAAAAGTGGTCCAAATAATTGTACCTAAACCACTATAAAACATGAACTTCCAAAATGGCATGCGGCTCATTCCCGCAGGAATACTAATGAGAGAACGCACAGCCGGAATCATCCGGCCAAAAAATACAATGCGGTGACCGTATTGCTCAAACCATGCTAGAGATTTTTTGACATCTGCCGACTTGATGAATAAGTATTTTCCATAGCGATCGACGAAGCGGAAGATGGATTCATGCTTAAATTTATAGCCAATCCAATACAGCACGGCTGCTGCCAGTAAAGAGCCGATACAACCTGAAATAATGACACCAATGAGTAGCAGTTGACCTTGGGAGGCAGAATAGCCAGCCGAGGGCATGATGATTTCTGAGGGGATTGGGGGGAAGACATTGTCAAGGAACATGAGCAGGGCAATACCGAGATAACCCAATTGTTCCATGATTGAAATAATCCATTCAGTTAAATTCATGGCAGCCAAGGCAGAGAAAAGGTGTATTTATCCTATGTTGAAAAGTGCAGTGGGTAAAGTTACGTTTTAAATATTCCTGAAACCACCTGAGCAAAAACAACAAATGTTGAGTTCATCTTATATTAAGTAGCACGTAGGCTTAATGAGAAGGAAAATGTATAAATGATGATGGTATTGAGCAATGCTGAATAATAGTAAGACTGATAATTGAAAGGCATAGAGTACGGTTTTTATGGCACTGAGTTTACGCTGTACAGTTTGGATTTTATTTTTGATTTTGGAGCTTTAGCAGCCTTAAAAAATCGTTTTATGTACTGAACAGCGTAGGACAAAGTTGCCATAAGTAGCGTTGCAAGGTGCGTAAATTAATCATCATGTTCCATATTTAACAGCGTGTGAATATAGACTTGGCGTAAGCTCAGTGATAAAGCAAATGGAATCGCACAAAGTCCAAGAATGTTGAGCAGAGTGGGTTGTAAGTGCAAGGTATAAGCAATAAATAAGGCAAAAATTGCACCGATGCATGTAGCAATACTGACTATCAAAATATGTGACTGTTGGTTCAGTAGGTGTTTTAATTCTGCAACACTTTCTTTTACACGTGGAGCGGGTAAAGCAAGGCGCCTAGAGCTTGCAATAGGAGAGTTGATTAATTTTGGCATAATGCTTTCCTTTTCAATTATCTATAAGGATTTTCTCGGATCAATTGATCAGAATAAGCATAAATGCGCGAACTGATTCTCGTAAATAACCAGATATAGTTATTTTGTCAAAAAAATTAAGTCACTGTTTAGAATGCGTAAAAAAAGCCCTAAGAATAGGGCTTTTATTTATATATCGTTACAACAAATTTTGCTTAGAGGCGCTTACGTTTTGCTGCCACAATTTGTGATTGGCGCATACGGAAGCCAGCTTTTTGTTGTTCAGTGGTTTTGTCGATACAGTATTTGCATGACACGCCGTGTTCGTAGCTTGGAAGTTCAACTTCAGCAGGAACCAATGGCCAACCGCATGCGTGACATTTGATGTTCTCGCCTTCTTCCATACCGTGAGTGACAGCAGTACGACCGTCAAAGACGAAACATTCACCTTCCCACATGCTTTCTTCAACAGGGGTTTCTTCTAAATATTTCAAGATACCGCCTTTAAGGTGATAAACCTCATTAAAGCCTTCTTGAAGTAAAAGTGAGGTTGATTTTTCACAGCGAATACCGCCTGTACAGAACATGGCAATTTTCTTATCTTTATGCTGCTCAAGCTCTTTTTTCACGTATTCAGGGAATTCACGGAAAGTCTCAGTTTTCGGGTCAATCGCACCCTTAAATGTACCTGCTTTGTACTCATAGTCGTTACGTGTATCAATTAGGATTACGTCATCACGTGCAATTAGTTCATTCCATTCTTTAGGATCAAGATAGTGACCGACTAAATCACGTGGTTTCACTTCCACACCTAAAGTCACGATTTCTTTTTTCAGTTTAATCTTCATTTTACGGAATGGTTTATCCGCACTATGCGATTCTTTGTATTCCATCGCATTGAAGCCTTCATTGAGAAGGAACTGATGGATGATATCTACAGATTTACGGTCACCGGCAACAGTACCGTTAATACCTTCACCTGCCACAATTAGAGTACCGCAAAGGTTGATGGTTTTTACCAAGTCTAAAAGACGTTGTTGAAGATCAGCAGGATCTTGAACTTCTTTGAATTGATAAAGTGCGGCAACAACCCAACCAGAGGTCGCTTGCTGTTCTACAGGTGCAAGCTGTTCTACAGTAGCGTTCATGGAGTACTCCAAATGAATAAAACAGGATAAAAATTAAGGCGCACATTCTACCGTGATTTGGATGAATAAGCGAGTAATGTGGTGGCTTTTAGCCACACATTTGATCATGGCTTCATTTCAGCAGTTTTAGCGTGTATAGTCATGCCGAGTTGTTTTTATCCCATAAATATTGATTGAATGGAGCCGGTTTTGAGTACTGATCGTCGAATTGCCTCGTTGACCCCATGTGCAGGGCGTTGTTCTACGGTATTTGGTGATTCAGTCTGTCGTGGTTGCCGCCGCTTTAACCATGAAGTCATAAAATGGAATACCTATACAGCAGAGCAACACACGGCCATTTGGTGTCGTTTAGATGCGCAGTTAGATCAAATTTTAATACCGATGTTGCCGCAAGCGGATATCGTCCATGTCGAAGGCTTTGTCTTGTCTAAGCGAGTTCGCTTACGTCCTGATGCAAGCAAAGGCCGAAAACTGTATCACGCACTCAAGCTCTGCGAAAAAAACCGTCATTTCACAGATGACAGTGGACTCGGGATACATTACAAACAGGTACGACCGTTGTGGGATGAATTTGAGCGTCGTGTTTTGGCACTCGCCACAGCCAGCTACGATTTGGCATTCTTAAGAGCGGATGCCATTCGCTTGCATTTATTGCAAAACATGGATGAAGAGGACTAAGTCCTCTTTTTTTATGTATGAAAATTAGTGATCTAAAAATAAGTGAAGGAATCTCAGTGTGAATTATTCGGAGTACTTTTTATATTGTGTGGCAGTCATTGTGATGATTGCAACGCCTGGACCTGTGATGCTGTTGGTCGCAAGTGCAGGTTTACAAGGCGGCTATAAAAAGGCATTTCAAACCATTGTGGGGACGAATTTTGCTTCACTGATTTTGATTGTACTGTCGGTGTGTATTTTAAAAGGTATTTTAAATGTGAATGCGCACTGGCTCGATGGCATCAAAATACTGGGTTGTTTATATATTGCTTATATTGGGTTTGATATTTTAAAAGAAGTCATGACACAGCCCACTGAGCAATCTCTGCAGTTAAAAGCAGCACAAGGGGGCTTTAAGCAAGGACTGATCGTGGGGATTTCAAATCCTAAGGATATTATTTTCTTCGCGTCATTTTTTCCGCAGTTTGTAGGAATTACTCCTCATCTTAATCTGAGTTTAATTGTGTTGACCCTGAGTTGGATCGTTTTAGATTTCGCAACTTTGTCTTTGGTGTATTTGTCTTTTCATCGATTGTCGAAATCTCGCTGGTATAAAAAATTGTTGGCACTGTGTGGGTTGATTTTAGTGGTGGTAGCAATTTACGGGATCTATAGCACATTCACGGCTTAATTCTTAACTTGAAATGTGCAGTAAAAAATAAAAAAGGCTGATTGAATCAGCCTTTTTTATGAACGTGTAGAGCTTTAATTAATTCGCACTAGAGATTGTGCTGTAAACGATATTGCACAATTTCTTCAATGGTGAGTACAGTCAAATGATGGGTTTGTGCATACGCTAAAACTTGTACGCCATTCGCCATCGTACCGTCTGGGTTGGTTAATTCACACAAAACACCTGCAGGTTTTAAACCGGCCAGACGTGCCAAATCAATAGTCCCTTCAGTATGTCCACGACGGGTCAATACGCCGCCTTCACGCGCACGTAAAGGAAAAACATGACCCGGACGGTTTAAGTCACTAGCAACAGCACCATCTTTAATTGCGGCTTTGACTGTAGTTGTTCGGTCTTTTGCTGAAACTCCAGTCGTAACACCTTCCGCAGCTTCAATGGTGACGGTAAAGGCGGTTTTAAAATGGCTAGAGTTATCAGACACCATGGGTGGAAGTTCCAAATGATTGGCCTGCGCATCGGTTAAACACAGGCAGACAATCCCTGAACCGTCACGAATCATACGTGCCATGGTTTCTACAGTGAGTGTTTCTGCTGCAACAATCAGGTCGGCTTCATTTTCACGGTCAAAATCGTCCATGACTAAAACTGGTTTACCTTGACGAATGTCTTCTAAGGCTTGCAGCATGCGCTGTTCTGCTGGTGGAAGGGCAGAAAAGAAAATTTCGGGTTGAATTAAACTAGACATTGAAACGCTCGCGTAAATTTTAGATACGGTTGAACATTTCAGGACATGTGAAATAGTGGCGTTACGATATATATTGAAAATGATCAATGATATAGAGATGTGACGTCGTCTTCTTTCATCCGGACTATACCGTCGGCTCAGGTATTGCACCTGATCTGCGAATCGCGTTTAAACGATTGGCTCGTGGGCTTTTTGCAGGGCGTTCAACCCAGCAAATTTACCACCGGTGGGGAATTTCACCCCGCCCTGAAGCGATGTGTCTTGAGTATAGACCTGTTTGTGTGGTGATGGGGGATTATTGCCTAGAATCATTTGCAAAATTTTAGATAAGTAAAGTTATAAGATTGGATTTGTAAGCATTTTTATAAAGTGTGCCAAAGCATGCTATCGTGCCGATAAATTAACCATGATTGCATAATGATAAAAAATGACGCTTCCTCAGCATTCTCAGCAGCAGAATATAAAGCTGCATCGTTCACAGTTAGATCAAGAGTTTTCAACAAATCTGTTCCAAGATGTACAGGTCATTCGGTATCTGCAAGTGATCGGTGTTGCACTGATAGCAGCCAGTTTCGTGTATTTGATCGCGGCAAACTGGTTGATGTTGCCAAAATTCATTCAATTAGCAATTCCAATGTTGCTGTTGGTACTGAGTGCTGTGACGAGTGTATATTTTGCCAGGCATGCTTGGATTCAGCAAAGTTTAGATGCTTTAAGTGCTTTGTTGCTCGGATTGAGTATGGCTGTGATTGGTCAGGTCTATCAAACAGGTGCAGACAGTTATCTGTTATTTTTGGTCTGGGCTTTGCTGCTTTTACCTTGGTTATATCGACCGAATATCGGAGTATTTGCGTTACTGTGTTTGATCAGTCAATTGGCATTATTTTTATATTTTAAACAAAGCTATTTAATCGTTGATCATTCATGGTGGTATTTACTCTGTATGAATGTATTGACGGCAATATGTGTGACTTTGTGTTTGAAATATTATGCTGCACTGCGCTTTGTATTTATTGCATTCATTACACTAATGTCGATGTATTGCATGTTTTTATACTGTGGAAATGGGGCAGAGCAGTATCAATGGCAATATTTAATTTTTGCCTTGTTGCTTCCAATTTATCTGATTATCTATTTTTATCGACAACATCGTGCATTAGAAACAAGTATACAAGCTGCAGGTCTCGCCGCGAGTTTCAGTATTTTGATTTTCCAATGGGCAGAACATATTTTATCTGACTCGAGTGCAGGATTGTTGGTTTTTGCCTTGCTGATATTTGCTTGGTTTGCGGTGATCAGTTGGGCACTGATGAAATTTCTGCCACAGACTAAATTTGCGGTTATTCCTTTAGCGATTGGGGCATGGTTCGCAGGCATTATTTTATCGAGCTTATTGCTGACCTATTGGAAGGCGTTTTCGATCGTCATAGGCTTAGTTTTTGTGGCTATGGCTTGGTGGTTGATTCGACGAGCTAAAAGTATCTTTAGTCGCCAATTTGCTTACTGCTTATGGGTATGTGGCCAATCTGCGGTCTTCATTCATACAGAGAGCTTGACCGATAGCATTGGGTTTATTTTAGTATTACAAATTGGCGTTATCTTGCTCTGTTTGTTTAGTCGAATGCATTGGTTTATTGTTTTTATTCAACTCATTGCAGGATATGGCCTTGCGGTGGCCACACTATTTGATGCCGATCTTTTTATAAGCGATGAACATGTCATCTTAGCTGTGATTGGATTGAATTATATTCTACTCATTTTCTTGCTCGGGAGTGCAACAGCTTGGTTGCACACGATGTATCGAAAAAGCATTGTGTTGTGGATGTTATGCATCGTATTGGCGGTTGTGGTGTTGCAGACGCTGTCAAATAACGTTCTACAGTTTGAACAGACCCAACATGGCGTTCTTGACCTGTTTATCGGTTATTTACTGCCTGCGGTTTGGCTTGGCCTTTACATCGCAAATCAGCAAAAACAGGTGGGGAGCGAAAAATGGCCGTTACTGCTATTGGGCCTTGTGCTGATTGCGATGGGCTATTTTGGAATTTTCTTGTTTTTGGTTTTATTGGCATGGGCGCAGGTCTATCAGCAATCTTTGGTTAAAGCCCTTTGCATCGTGTTGATCATTTTTAGCTTATGGATGCTGTACTACAATTTGGGTCTGAGTTTTTTATTGAAAAGTTTAACGATTTTGATCTCTGGCCTTTTGCTGCTTGGCATCACCAGAATGTTAACTGCGATACAGCTTAAACAAGGGGGAGGAGCATGATGAACATACTCAATAAAAAAATGCTTCCTATTGGTTTGGCTGTACTCAGTATTCTTTTATTTGTGCTGATGATTGCACGTCATGAATGGCATTTGGCAAACAGTCAGAGTATTTATGTAAAGCTGCAACCTGTCGATCCTCGCTCGTTGATTCAAGGGGATTATATGGCCTTGAATTATCAGCTCTACTTTGGTGGTCAGCCTTCTGAAGAGCAATCTGCCAATGGGCAGGCTGGCAAAGCGAACAAAGAAGAAAATGTACACCGTGACGATTTTGTCGATCAAAAAAGTATTGTGAGTTATGTGCAGCTTGATGCACAGCGTAGAGTGATTCGGACCAGTTTCAATCCAAAGTTATTAGCGCAGTATCCAAGCTCATCTACAAAACTGGTGCTCAAAAATCCTGACAATAGATTTGAGGGTTTATATCCCGCTGCGAGCAGCTTTTTATTTGCAGAAGGCTTGGAAGCGTGCTATCGCGATGCGCAATATGCAGAGCTAAAGGTACAAGAAAATGGTCAGCCTTTGTTGGTGGGGTTGGTCGGAGAGCATTTACAGCCCTTTGATTGTAAACAAAACCAAGCATGGTGGAAGGGCCCTAGAGCAGGGTAGATAAATTGAGCTGTTGAGTTGTATGTAGTGATATGCGTCTAATACTGAATTTTCGTAATCAATAATGCATATTTCAGCCATAAAAAAGCCCGCAAATTTTGCGGGCTTTTTAGAATTTTTAAATACTTGAATTAAGCAACTTGAACTGGAATACAGTTCGCTGTGTGGTTCACAGTGTTGTTTGGGTTCGCATAGACTAAGCGTGGCTTATGTGCATTTGCTTCAGCTTCTGTGAAATCACCAAAAGTTGCGATAATCAACAAGTCGCCAATATCTGCTTGGTGAGCAGCACCGCCGTTTACAGAGATAATGCCAGAACCTTCTTCACCACGAATGGCATAAGTGGTAAAACGCTTACCATTAGTCACGTTCCACATATGAATTTCTTCATATTCACGGATACCGGCTAAATCTAGAAGAATACCGTCAATTGCACAAGAACCTTCATAATGTAATTCTGCTTGTGTAACGACGCAACGGTGGATTTTAGCTTTTAATAAACGAGATAGCATGGCTAGCGTCTCCTTGGTAGACCTAAGATCGTATCTTATGGTGGAACAATCTCTTGAATGCTGGGTGAGCAGTCAAATGCAAGCGCATTTTGCTCTGAAATCATTCAGATGGCAATAAGTATTGTTCAACAATTTGTGGAATTGTCAGTTCTATTTGTAAGCGTTGATCTGGTTCATGGCTTGCTGAATCTCACCACTTACCAACAATTTAGTACGTGATAAGGCATATGCAATAGCATCATCCATTAAGCCTTGTTCACTACTTGGTGCTTTACCTAAAACATGGCCTGAGACACGTTCTTTAGAACCAGGATGACCAATACCAATACGTAAACGATGGAAATTTGGACCAATATGCGGGACGATATCGCGTAAACCATTATGACCACCATGACCACCGCCAGTTTTCAGGCGAATGACACCAGGGTTCATATCAAGTTCATCATGTGCGATAAGCATTGCTTCAGGAGCAATTTGATAGAATTTGGCGAAGGGAACAACACTTTGACCAGAGAGGTTCATAAAGGTTGTGGGTAACAGCAGACGAACGTCTTGACCTTCGATATTACCACGACCACTGATACCTTTATATTTAGGATCAGCTTTGAGTTGGATGCCATATTGTTCTGCAAGGCGTTCTACAAACCAGAAGCCTGCATTATGGCGGGTTTGGGCATACTCAGAACCTGGGTTACCCAAACCAACAATCAGTGAAAGTTTACTCACTCATTTACACCATTTAACACTTATGCGCGTTTGAAGTCAGCGTGCATAGGAGTGTTTTTAGCTGGGTGACGTTGTAAAGCTTGGATTTTAACGCTTTCAGCTTTACCGTCGATGTTGATTTCAATAACTTCTTCAAAGAAAGCATTGTTTTCTAAAGCTTTAACAAGTTCTCGAAGTTCTAAAGTAACTGCTACAGGTTCAGCTGCACCACCGTAGATGATTGCTGGTACTTTATTTTGAAGACGAAGGCGGCGGCTCGAACCTTTCCCTTGTACTGCTTCTTCACGTGCTACTGCATTTAATACGAAGTTTGCCATGATAGACATTCCTATTTAAGTTTAATTGACTAGACCTTCGACCAGTCTAGTGATAGAAAGCCCCACCAAAAGGCAGGGCTTTTAAATTTAGCGCTATATTATAGATAAGAATCGAACATTGCGCTAATAGATTCTTCGTTGTTAATACGACGAATAGTTTCAGCAACCATACTTGCAACTGAAACTTGGCGAATCTTACCAAGAGCTTGAGCTTCTTCTGAAAGCGGAATGGTGTCTGTTACAACCAATTCGTCAATCACAGAGTTTTTCAAGTTTTCTAAAGCTTTACCAGAAAGTACTGGGTGAGTTGCGTAAGCAACAACTTTGCGAGCACCAAAAGTTTTTAGTGCGTCAGCAGCTTTACACAATGTACCTGCTGTATCCACCATATCATCAACGATGACACAGTCACGGCCTTTAACGTCACCGATCAAGTGCATTACTTGAGATTCATTCGCTTTTTGACGGCGTTTGTCGATGATCGCAAGATCGATATCACCCATTTGCTTAGCAACAGCACGCGCACGTACTACACCACCAACGTCAGGAGAAACAACCATTAAGTTGTCGTGTGACTGTTGACGAAGATCTGCTAAAAGCGCAGGAGTACCGTAGATGTTGTCTACAGGAATATCGAAGAAACCTTGGATTTGGTCAGCATGAAGGTCGATCATGACAACGCGGTCAATACCAACAGTTGTGAGCATATCTGCAACAACTTTTGCTGTAATTGGCACACGGCTTGAACGTGGACGACGGTCTTGACGAGCATAACCAAAGTAAGGAATGACAGCAGTGATACGACCAGCACTTGCACGACGCAAAGCATCAGCCATAACTAAGATTTCCATAAGGTTATCGTTAGTTGGGGCACAAGTTGGTTGTACGATGAATACGTCTTTACCACGAACATTTTCAGTAATTTCGACAGCGATTTCACCGTCAGAAAATTGACCTACAGATGCAGCACCTAGAGGGATGTGAAGGTGGCTAACGACTTTTTGGGCGAATTGTGGATGTGCAGATCCACTAAAAACGACAAGATTGGGCATGAAGCACCCTTGGCGGTTGGCAAATTAGGGAATTAGATGGCAGGGGCGGCTGGATTCGAACCAACGGATGCCGAGATCAAAACCCGGTGCCTTACCACTTGGCGACGCCCCTAATGCGGCAGAACTTTAATATTTTTGCGGTATTTTGTCAAGTTGAAACAACAAAGATACTGCAAATTATGCTCTGTCTTTTTTGAAGTAAATGGCAGGGGCGGCTGGATTCGAACCAACGGATGCCGAGATCAAAACCCGGTGCCTTACCACTTGGCGACGCCCCTAAATTGATGAAATAGCGAATAAAGTAAATGGCAGGGGCGGCTGGATTCGAACCAACGGATGCCGAGATCAAAACCCGGTGCCTTACCACTTGGCGACGCCCCTAATACTTTACAGCAATTACATCTACAGGTGAAAAATGATGGCAGGGGCGGCTGGATTCGAACCAACGGATGCCGAGATCAAAACCCGGTGCCTTACCACTTGGCGACGCCCCTATATCAAACTTCAAAATGACGTAATGGTGATTCTTGTAAACTGCGAACCAAGTAAGATTTACATGGCGCATTTTTCAATATGTCATCAATATTCATATTTTCAGTTACTTCAGCAAATACACAAGCACCTGTACCTGTAAGCTTTGCTGCACCGAACTGATCTAAGTACTGCATTGCTTCATCGACTTCGGGATATAAGCTTCGTGCCACAGGCTCAAAGTTATTTCCAAAATCAGATGGCGTTTCCTGATAGCCGCAAAATTTAGTGGGCTTTGAGTCTCTTGTCAACGTTTTTTGTGAAAAAAGCAGTTGAGTGCTGATAAAACAGTCAGGTTTCAGCACAATGTACTGTTTTTGAGCTAAATCTATGAATGTTAAGTGTTCACCGATGCCTTCAGCCCACGCATTTAGACCATGTACAAACACGGGAACATCTGCCCCAAGTTGTAAACCGAGTTCTGCAAGTTGTTCGGTATTTAGGCCACATTTCCATAGTTGATTGAGCACGATTAGGGTGGTGGCTGCATTGGATGAACCACCACCGAGCCCTGCACCCATCGGAATATTTTTTTCAATGTGGATTTTTTGTGCAGTCAGTGCTTTAGCAAATGGTTTGAGTATTTGAGCAGCACGATAAATTAAATTTTGCTCTAGATTGACGCTGTTTAAGCCCTCAATTTGAATAAAATCTTCATCAGCAGAATTTGCAAGTGGGTGAAATTCCATCCAATCAGATAAATCGATGAGCTGAAAAATCGTCTGTAATTCGTGATATCCATTAGGACGTTGGCCAGTAATGTGCAAAAACAAATTAAGTTTTGCAGGAGAAGGTACACGAATCACAGAAGTCATAGCTCAGCTTTTAGGCAAATTAACGATTTTGAATCACCATTGTAATACGGTTTTCCTGACCGGATTCAAGTGCTTGTTTTAAAATTAACTTGTTCGG
This sequence comes from Acinetobacter amyesii, assembly GCF_002018365.1. Lineage (GTDB taxonomy): Bacteria > Pseudomonadota > Gammaproteobacteria > Pseudomonadales > Moraxellaceae > Acinetobacter > Acinetobacter amyesii. The sequence continues at coordinate 38,469 of NZ_MVKX01000011.1, read as the reverse complement.
TACCGTCGCAGTCTCGTTATAGCTTAGGTCAACCGTCCAACCATCTTCAATAATCTGTTGTGGGCGCTGTGCAGTATCGCGTTGAATTTTTGCTTGTGTGGTTGCAGGGCGCGCCTGTACCCAGTCGACGAGGTGGGTAATGGGAGCTTGCCAACCAGTAGCACGTTCCAGTAATTCTTCAGGTGTTTCTGCTTCAATTAAACCGGTTTTTGCACTATTGAGCTGAACTTGACCGGGTTTACCGCTGATTTGAGTTTTTCCAACACCTAAAATACCACTCAGTTCGATGTCATATTCATTGCGGTCTTGAACCCAAGTAAAAAAAGCACTTCCTGACTGTTGTGGCGTGCGCACACCAATCTTACCTTGTAAGTTGAATTGATTTGCAGCGACTTCTTCAGGGCTCGGTTGAGCGGGCGTTTTAACGTATTGCTGACAACCGGTAAAAAATAAAGCGCAGCAGGTCAGGGCAGATACCCCAAATTTTGAAGATACTTGCATAAATTCGTATTAACTCTTTTTCAGGGGTTGGGGTAACAATAACGAATGTAGTTGCTCTAATTGCGGATCATTCGGATGTTTTTGTTGGAGTTGTTGTAACAACGCGTCAAATTTATTCATATCACCTTGCATGAAGACTGATCGTGCATAGCGAATGCCAATTTTTAAACTATTACTCAGTTCATATGCTTTGGCCAAAACCGATGCAGACGTGCTAAAATCATTTTGCAAATAACAAATATAACCGAACGTATCTAAAATTGAGGCTTGCTCAGGAGCATATTCCAAGGCATGTTCGACGTACTTTCGAGCCTCATCTAAGCGTCTATTTTGTACCGCCAAGGTATAGGCATATGCGTTTAAATAAGTCGGGCTATTGGGCTCAATTTCAAGTAATTGTTTCAATAATTGATCGAGTCTATCTTTATCTTGATGGGCGTCGAGCAATAGAACTTCGGCATAAATGAGCTCTGGATCTTCAGGTAAGTTCTTTACCGCTTCATCAAGCAAACGAACTGCTGCTTTTTTATTGTTCATGCGTTTTAAAATATCTGCCTGAGCAAGATATAAAAAACTGGCATGTTGAGGATAATTAACCCGCTCTTGGGTTAAAAAACGCAGCGCATCATGCAGCTTATTTTGCTGGCTAAAAATGCTGATCATATTGCGCCGTGAAACCGTATAAAGACTGCCATCTACAAGGCGATAATAGGCCTTCGCTGTTTCATAATGCTGTTTACGTTCAGCATTTACTGCGAGATAGTAATACGCCTCATTTTGGTATTTGCTTGAATAGCGCAACTCCACCAAATACTTTTCGGCTTTTTCATAAAGTTCTAAGTCAATACTGGTCAAACCTGCCATAAATAGCGGTTCTTCAGCAGATGGCCACTTCTTTAGTATATCTTCGAGTTTTTTTAGACCTAATTCTGACTGATTGATTTTAATTAAATATTTCGCTTCGGCTAAGCGAACTTCCATATTGTTACGATGTTTGCGGCTCGATTTTTCGAACCATTTTAAGGTTTCGTCTTCATCACCCAACGACATGAGTAAATTGGCTTTCATTAAAATATAGCCAGTCACTTTGGGGCGTTTTTTCAGTGCTAAATTAATGGTGTCTAAGGCATCGGCAAAGGCGCCATTTTGAGCTTGTAAACCTGCGACTAAAACCAAAATAGAGGGATTGGTTTTTTCTTTGCTGGCGGTCAATGCTTGAATCAGATAAGCACGATCTTCCTCTGATTCAGGGGAAATACCCGCCAAAATTTGTTCTAAATCTGCATTCGGGTCAATGGTTAAAATTTTATCAAGTGTTTCTGCAGCAAGCTCATATTCATGGGCTTTCAGGGCAATATGTGATAAATAAAATAATGCCGGGACATCTTCAGGTTCTTGGACGACCCAATGTGTGGCAATGTCTAAGGCTGCTTGTAGATCATTTTGCTCAATAGCAACGTTTAAAGCACGTTGTTTGACCATGGTGGATTTACTTTTGATAGCAAGCACGGTGTAGTTATGAAGCGCGGTTGGAATGTCGTTATAAGCTAAGGCAAATTCCGCAATCATACTTTGTTTAATTGCATCATATCCTGAATTTGCATGGTAAACTTCTCCCACGGCCCGAATTGGGGCAGTAGAAGCCATGCTACCGACAAGTAAGAATGTGGTAGAATACTGCTTTATTGTCTGGCCGTTCAGTCGGCTATTTGTTAGACGCAATTTTTCTTGATCCAAGTAATGCTTTTTATGACACCGATGTTGCACAATAGCATAAATTTAGCGAAATGATGATCTGATATGTCTTTCTTTGCATTGGGTGTCAACCATCAAACCGCCTCTGTAGAGCTGCGTGAACAGATTGCATTTAACCCTGAAAAGTTAACTGCACTGCTTGAACAGCAAAGCCATACGCCTGAACTCAATGACATGGTGGTGGTGTCTACATGTAATCGTACCGAAGTCTATGCGATGTCTGAAAATGCAGACATGGTATTGAATTGGCTCGCCCAATCAAATGGTATCGATGTAAAGCAATTGTCAAATCATGTGTATCGTTATGAAAATGCACAGGCGGTGACACACCTCATGCGTGTGGCCAGCGGCTTAGATTCGCTCATGCTTGGTGAGCCTCAAATTTTAGGTCAGGTCAAAACGGCTTTGTCCTTAGCCAAAGATGCTGAAACCGTTTCCCCAAATTTAAACCGTATTTTTGAATATGCCTTTTATGCGGCAAAACGAGTGCGTTCTGAAACAGCAGTCGGAAGTCATGCGGTGTCGATGGGCTATGCCGTTGCTCAGCTCGCTTTACAGGTTTTTAGTCAGCCTGAAAAATTAACGGTGATGATTGTTGCTGCAGGTGAAATGAATAGCTTGGTTGCGAAGCATTTGGCTGAAATGGGTGTGGGCAGAATTATTATCTGTAACCGTACACGTGCCCGTGCCGAAGCTTTATCGCAAGAGATTGCTCATCGTGTAGAAGTTGAAATTATTGATTTTGCAGATTTGGCTGACAATTTACATCGTGCAGATGTAATTTCAAGTTGTACTGGAAGCTTGCATCAAGTGATTTATTTTGCGGATGTCAAAGCAGCACTGAAAAAACGTCGTTATAAACAAATGCTATTGGTTGATTTGGCTGTACCACGAGATATTGAAGCCAAAGTTGAAAGTCTAGATGGCGTTTACTTATATGGTGTAGATGACCTGCAAACTGTCATTGAAGAAAATTTGGCTCAGCGTCGTCAGGCGGCAGTTGAAGCTGAAGTGATGGTCAATCAGCTTGCGACAGATTTAATCACACAGCAAAAAGTGAATTTGGCTGGCTCGACGATTCATGCATACCGTGAACATGGTGAGTCATTGCGTCAAGAAGAACTGGCTTTAGCCCTGAATCGTCTACAAAAGGGCGAAGATGCTGCGAAGATTATGCAAGAAATGTCACATCGTTTAACCCAAAAGCTGTTGCATCCAACCTCTATCGTGCTGCGCAATGCAGCGATGGCGGAAGACCCTGCTTATTTTGAAATGATAGAACAAGATTTAGTTAACGTGGCTGAAAATCGCCGTAAACCAAAGAAATAAATAAGCTGATTCATTGAATAGTATGTCGTTCACAGCTTGAACTTGAAGTTAAAACTTAATCTTCAAGGAGTGTGAGCGATCTTTTTTTATCAATATCATAAATACGTTGTTTTAAATTACGCATTTCTGCAAGGCTAGAAAACTTATTCGACTTGATCTTGAGTTGTAAGAATTGATATTGCAATTTTGTCGATAAATCTGCTGCGAGTTTATCTGCTTGTTCAGGTGATGACGTATAGTCACTGATATTGGCATGCTCTAAAATATGTTGTAATTCATGATGATGTGCTGCGCAAGCACCGAGTACATAATAGGTCGATAACTCTGGGTCATCAGGCAATTCATCAAAAATCACATTGAAAATATTTAAAACGTGATAAAGCAAGAGATCTTGCGAAACTAAGGCGCGTAAAGGTTCAAAGTGAATGTAGAGATAAGGATGATTGATTAAAATCGCAATCACATATTCTTCAGCATCAATTTTTGTACTAAAGCTCAGAGACGCATCATTATTGACTTGAGGCTGCCACTTTCGGCTAAACCCTAATTTTTCACGGAAATATTGTTGTAGCAAATAACGATATGAACCACCTTTCGGTAACAGTTCAGTCAGTTGTCTCAGTTCACCCATCACCTGACTTTTACCTTCAGGCGAAGCAACATTATGATTTTGCGTTAAATGTGCAAAAACAAACTCAGAAAGTAGCGGTGATGTGTCCAGTAACCGTCGAAAATTTTCGATACCTTCACGACGGATCAATGAATCTGGGTCGTGGTCATTCGGCAAAACAAAGAATTTAAGTTCACGTCCATCATTCAGTAATGGAAGGGCAATTTCAAGCGTACGACGAGCTGCTTTTTGACCTGCGGCATCACCATCAAAAGCTAAAGTAATTCGGTTGTTTTTCTTGTCATTTTGATTATATAAAATATTTAAATGTTCTGAATTACTCGCGGTTCCTAAGGTTGCAACTGCACCAGTTACGCCATACTGCTGTAGGGCAATCACATCCATGTAACCTTCCACCATCATCCAGTCATTGGCTTTTTGTTTACGGCCTTCATATAAACCATAAAGTAACTGGTTTTTATGGAAAACTTCGGAGTCAGGGGAGTTGATGTATTTCGGTTTGATTTCATCATTTAAGGCACGACCACCAAAACCGACCACACGACCTTTCGCATCTCGAATAGGGAAAATCACCCGCTCGCGCAGAAGGTCAAAGTCACGACCACTGTCACTGGTTCGAATCAAACCGAGGAGTTTGAGTCCTTCGATATCTTGTGGAAAGGCTTTTTCTAGATGTTGCCAATCTTCAGGGGCATAGCCTAAGCGCCAATAGGCGATGGTGTCTGCACTGAGACCCCGTTGTTTAAAATAAGCTTGCCCAATTGGACTGAGCGGAAGTTGTTGCTCATAAAACTGTGCGACATTTTCCAGCAAGTCATATAAATTTCCATCTTGCGGCACATCTTCAAAAGCATTTGCAACTTGGTCAAAGTGAGCAAACGGATCGTTCCCATAAAAGGCGTCTTCGTTATTTTGAAACTCAGCAAATGGGTCGTGTTCGAAATTTACTGCAGCAGGAGCGGTGTGTGTTTCGCCTGTTTTGGGCGGCAGAGCTTTTGCTTCGATTGCAGGTTTTTGTACAGGTTTGGGTTTAGATTCGCGCTTATATTTGAGTTTATTGGAATCGTTATTGTCTTTCGGTAGTTCAATACCTGTTTGGCTTGATAAATCCTTCATTACTTCAATGAAGTTACGGCTACCAATATCCATTAAAAAACGGATGGCATTACCATTGGCCTGACAACCAAAGCAGTGAAAATATTGTTTATCACGATAGACATGGAAAGATGGCGATTTTTCCTGATGGAATGGGCAGCATCCTGAGTAGGTGCGTCCAGTCTTTTTCAATTTCACAAATTGACCAATCACATCGACAATATCGGTGCGATCTAAAATTTGATCAATTGTATGTTGAGGAATGGCCATGCTGTTTTATCTGTCTATCTATTGAATTTGGGCAGTTCGTGAAATATGTTGAAATCAGCAATGCTGTAAGTTCAGGGGAGATGCAGTACAGCATTGTCCATCGAACTATTGTATACCTTTTAATCTAACCGAATCTGTAGATCCTGAAAAGATAAAAGGGCAAGTATTCTAACTTGCCCTTTGTGAAAAATCGACCTTCGTTGCGACTATATTATTCAGCTGATTCTGACGACTCAGTTTTTTCGCTATGAGGGCGATCCAATAAGCCAAAGCTTAAACGATTGGTTAAGCTGCGTTTTTCTTCATCAGTTTCAACTGCGTCTGTAGAGGTTTGCTCAGACATCGTTTGTGCTTCTTTACCGAAAATACCCAACGTTGCACGGTTAAGGAAGCTGCCTTCACTACGTGCAGCACGCATATTGACCGTACCGTCTGACTTCACAAGTTTTGGATAGTTCAGTTTAAGCACGTCAATGTATTGCTGAGACGTGGTTTTATCACCAAGTTTGTCATAACCATAGGCTACAGTCGCTAAGGCTTCTGGAACTTGTGGTGCTTGAGGATAATGTTCGATCACCCAAAGTGAACGTTCAACAGCAGCTAGCCATGCTTTACGTTTCACATTAAAACGCGCCGCATTCATTTCGCTTTCAGCCAATTCTTGACTGATGAACTTCATACGTTGTGCGGCATCGACTGCATATTCACTCGATGGATAGCGACGAATAAAGTCGACAAAGTTTTGATAAGCCACTTTGAGATAGCTCACATCACGATGCGATTGCTTTAAAGAGGTATAGCGAAGCAAACCATTGTAATTTTGCTCCATATTTGAAACACCACGCACATAGTACGCATAATCAACTTGCGGATGCTGCGGGTTCATACGAATAAAACGGTCTGCAAGTGCAATTGCACCTTCATAGTCTTTTTGCTGAAACTTTACATACAATAATTCAAGTTGTGCTTGCTGCGCATAGTTACCTGTAGGGTAATAGGTCTCTAGAGCTTCAAGGTGTTTTGCTGCATCTGTATATTGGTTACGTTCAAGCGCTTTTTGTGCTTTTTCGATATAAATCTGTTCGCTTGATTGTGGACCTGTGTCGACCACTTCTTTCTTTGGATTACTGCTACAGCCTACCATTGCCGATGCAATGCCTATTGTTAGAGCAAGCATTGTCATTTTATATTTTGGTAGCGACATAAAAATTCCTCTGTTAATACGGGCAATGAGCTACAATTGAACTATTAAACCACTTTTGTCTGAATGAGCAAATGAGTCAAGCACAATCTTCCAATTCTAATTTCCCTGAAACTGATTTCAATTTACTTGAAGATTCTGAGGATGCAGATAACCATACTTCAGACTCAACTGCAACACGTTTATCGTTGCAATTTCAATTGGATGAAAGCTATTTAGGACAACGTATTGATCAGGTTTCAGCACTGGTTTGGACTGATTTTTCTCGTGAAAAGCTAAAACAGTGGCTCAAAGAGGGCCATTTGTTGGTCAATGGTAACACTGTGAAACCAAAGTACAAATGCGAAGGCACAGAGTTACTGACTTTAGACGTCGAGTTAGAAGCACAAACACGTAGCTTACCTGAAGATATTCCACTCAATATTGTCTATGAAGATGACGATATTATGGTGATTAATAAACCTGTCGGTATGGTTGTTCATCCGGGCGCTGGTAACAGTACAGGCACATTGGTGAATGCAATTTTGCATCACTATCCAAAATCTTCAGAGTTGACCCGTGCAGGTTTGGTGCATCGTATTGATAAAGACACCTCAGGTCTGTTGGTCGTTGCGAAAAACCTCGAATCCCAATTTTCTTTAAGTAAGCAATTGGCGAAGAAATCGGTTTACCGTATTTACGATTTGATTGTATATGGCAACATTATTGCCGGCGGTACAGTCGATGAACCAATTAAACGTCATCCTGTTGATCGCATTAAAATGGCAGTCTTGCCGGGCGGTAAAGATGCGGTGACTCACTATAATGTGAAAGAACGTTTCCAAAACTTTACCCGCGTTCAAGCACGTCTAGAAACGGGTCGTACCCATCAAATTCGTGTGCATTTCACTTATATCGGTCATGGTCTTGTGGGCGATCAAGTGTATGTACCACGTGTACGTATGCCTGCAGGCGCGTCGATGTTATTAGATGACACTTTACGTGGCTTTAAACGTCAGGCTTTACATGCGGTTAAATTGGGTCTTGTTCATCCACGTACAGGTGAAGACATGATGTTTGAAGCACCATGGCCTGAAGACTTTAATCAATTGGTTGAAGTTTTACGTAGCGAAAACAAAGCCTATTAAGTTTTAAACTGATTTACACGCCATAGATAGAAAAGGACGGCAACATGCAATTTGTTCAGGGACTTCCACAGGGTGTTTTTGTAGGACAAACTCGAGTTCATCATGATCAGACGCAACCCGCTGAACAACCTGAGCTGGCGGGATTTAATCTAGCATTGCATGTAGGCGATGATGCAGCACGTGTGCAAAAGCACCGAATGCAGTTGCTGAACGACTTTGCTGAATATGGCGTGAATAAAATCAGTTGGATGAACCAAACGCACAGTACGCTATGCCATCGCATTGATGAACAGATCAACTTTGTTGCACCTGAAGGCGATGGCATGGTCACGCAGTCTAAACACCATGCCCTGATGATGATGACCGCAGACTGCTTACCCGTGGTTTTGGGTAATGCTGACGGGACTGAGGTTGCCAATCTGCATGCAGGTTGGAAGGGTCTGGCTAATGGTATTGTGGAAAACACCATTGCAGCTATGCACACTCAGCCAACATGGGCTTGGTTGGGGGCAGCTATTTGCCAAGAGAGTTTTGAAATTGGCGCAGAAGTCAAAGCTGCCTTTTGTTCCAAATACCCAGAACTTGAAAGTGCATTTAAAGCTGGTGTAAAGGAAGGCAAATATTATGCTGATCTTTATGCGATAGCGCGTTATATTCTTGCATTACATGGGGTTAAAGCTGTAACAGGTGGCGACCAATGTACCTTTTTGCAAGCTGAAGAATATTTTTCTTATCGCCGCGAAGCGAAAACAGGACGTATGGCAACATTCGTCTTTATGCTTTGAAAATGCTAAACTTGACTGAATCTATCGACTTTTAAATGTTATGTCTTTGACTGCTAAATCTCTTGCTGTTGTTTACCACAGTCCCTATGGACACACTGCCAAAGTGGCGAATTTCATTGTACAAGGTGCAGAAAAAGCCGGTGTAAAAGTCCATCTCATGAATGTAGAACATGTGGATTGGGATGTTTTGGACAGCGCTGATGCCATCGTTTTTGGATGCCCAACCTATATGGGCAGTATGAGTGCGGCAATGAAATTGTTTATGGAGCAATCATCTAAACGCTGGTTAGCACGGACATGGCAAGGCAAGTTAGCCGCAGGTTTTACTAATGGTGGCGGCTTAAGTGGAGATAAATTGGCGGTATTACAGCAAATCAATTTATTCGCCATGCAGCACGGTATGTTGTGGAGCGGTCTTCCATTGATGCCAACTGGACGCAGCACAACAGATTTAAATCGGATGTCGAGCTTTTTAGGTTTAATGACACAATCGGATAATGCACCTGTTGAAGTCACGCCACCTGCGGGCGATTTAGAAACCGCCATTTGGTTCGGAGAATATCTGGGGCTGTTGTTAAATAAATTTAATTAATTTGTAAATAAATCGTTTGAACTATCATTTATAAATCTTTGAAAACCCTAGTGATGGAAATGTTGCTGGGGTTTTTATTGGCCTAAAATTCGTGAAAATTGGCATTTTGTATAATCTAGTTGTGATGTGTGTCACAAATTGCCATTCATTTACGCCAATGCTATTGATTTAATCTTCTCATAAATTTCACTCGGGATGAGTGACGAATATTAAAAAGGATTAAATAATCGTGAAAAAAACAATAGTCGCAATGGCATTGACCTTATGTGTTTCTGACGTTGTTTTTGCAGCAGAAGGCTTGGTGGGATTAGCGGATGAAGAATTGTCTGCCATCAATGGTGCTGCATTGATGAATATGTCCTATACCGATCCTGTTTTAGTCAACCAACAAATGGTCGATGAAAATATTGGTTTCTACAAACTCAGTTTAGATGCCGTCATGGATCTGAACGTCAATGTCAAAAGTTTGCAACTCGGCTGTGGTGGAGTAAATGGGTCAAATGGCTGTGATATTGATATTCGTCATCTTGCGCTAAGTGGTAATGCAACATCGACCGATGCCAATGGTAATCCCGTCTTTAATGGTGATCGAGCGTCGACAAGTGCCGAACTGAAAAATCCGTTTATTGAATTTGCCATTAAAAACCCAAAACAAGCCGCTTTACGTGAAGTTAAAGGCTTCCGTGTCAGTGCTGAATCAATTACAGGTTTATTGACCACAGGTATTCAAAACACGGGTGCGCCGACAGACGGGATTAAGTCACTGAGCGGTTATATGAAAATTGCACCGACTACAGGGACAGCAAAGACCCAAGCAGCGATCTTTGGGGATAGCAGCAGTGAGACTTTATCGGGGAACTTGGTGATTAATACGATTTGGAACAATGATCGTAGCTTTGTCAGCCAACCTGAAAATAGTAAGGGTTTAAAAATTCCTTCAATGAATGTGCCATTCACCGTCCCTGAAATTACCATTAACGGAAAACGACAAACTCAAGCCGTTGCCAAAAATATCAGTGCGACTGTACCGTCGATTCAACTCAACCGTGATAGTGGTAGTTTGCAGGTCAAACTTGACCGTAATTTGTTATGGGTAGAAGGGGCGCAGTTCTTTATGGATTCGGGTTCATCAATTGATGGTTTGAAAATGAACATTACCTTTGAGCAAGCCTTAAATATGATTCATAACATTCCATTAAATGGCACAGCCGGTTATTTATCGCTTCAATCTCAAGATATTAGTTGGCCAGATGCCAATGCAGATGATATTGCACGTACAGGTTGGTGGATGTCATTTAAAGACCCGATCAATATTGGCAAATTAAATCCAACATCTGAAGTGGATATTTCAGGCGTCTTGCCACAAGTTGCACAAAAAGTATCGCAAATTTTAACCAATGAACCGATTTATATTCCCTTAGGTTCTGCTGTCGGTGCAGCATTTGGTTTACCGATTTATAAAAATGTCGGTTCAATTAACCTCAGTAATGCCGGTGCGGCCAATTTAACTTTAAAAAATCAGGTCTTGGGGAATCAGGAAGTTCGGACCAACTGTTTTGGTGGGTTGAAATTCTGCTAACTTTGCAATGAATCAAACAAAAAAACCTCCAAAATGGAGGTTTTTTTATACAACTTACTTATGAAAAATACGGGCTTTATCGCGCTGCCAATCACGATCTTTTTCCGTTGCACGCTTGTCGTGAAGCTGCTTACCTTTTACTAGGGCGATTTCAAGTTTGGCATGAGGACCTTTCCAGTAACATGCCAAAGGCACACATGAATAACCTTTTTGGTTAATCGCACCTTGTAGTTTTTCAATTTCACGGCGGTTCAGCAATAATTTACGAGTACGAGTCGCTTCAGGCACCACATGCGTCGAAGCACTCAGTAAAGGTTGCACTTGAGCGCCGAATAAAAATGCTTCGCCATTTTTAAACGTAATATAGCTTTCTACGATGGTCATACGACCCGCGCGCATTGATTTGACTTCCCAGCCTTGTAATGAAAGACCCGCTTCAAATTTTTCTTCAATGAAATAATCGTGACGCGCACGTTTATTAAGGGCAATCGTACTGCTACTATTTTTTTTAACTACTGCTTTCGTCATAATCAAAAACTTCCAAACTTAGCACTATTGTACCCGAACTTTGAATAAGATGAAGTTTTTAAATTTACAAGCTGACTTCACCTATAAATCAAGATTTTGTTAAAATACCCATCTACAAAATAACAGAGTACAACTGGATGTCTAAAACTCGTGTAATTTATCCGGGCACATTCGATCCAATTACTAATGGTCATATCGACTTAGTGACACGTGCATCACGCATGTTTGACGAAGTTGTCGTGGCAATTGCAATTGGACATCACAAAAACCCTGTGTTTAGTCTGGAAGAACGTGTTGCACTAGCGCAAGAGTCTTTAAGTCATTTGTCAAATGTTGAGTTTGTAGGTTTTGATGGGCTGTTGGTCAATTTCTTTAACGAGCAAAAAGCAACAGCCGTATTACGTGGTTTACGTGCAGTTTCAGATTTTGAATATGAATTTCAATTGGCAAATATGAATCGCCGATTGGACAGTAAATTTGAAGCGGTGTTCTTAACCCCATCAGAGCAATATTCGTTTATTTCATCTACGCTCGTGCGTGAAATTGCACGTTTAAATGGTGATGTCACTCAGTTTGTACCACAAGCTGTCGTGGAAGCCTTTAAGCGTAAACAACAGCAAGGTTGGTAGAGTGTCTTTATATATCACTGATGAATGCATCAACTGCGATGTCTGTGAACCTGTATGCCCCAATGAGGCGATTTTCATGGGGGAACTCATTTATGAGATTAACCCTGATTTGTGTACGGAATGCGTTGGGCATCACGATAAACCGCAATGTCAGTTGTTCTGTCCGGTGGATTGTATTCCATTGGATCCGGCACATCCTGAAACTCAGGAACAGCTTCAACAAAAGTACGAAAAACTAACTGCTCAAAAAACATCAAGCAATTAGTTGTCAGATTTGTTAGAATGCGCCCCGAAGTGAACCAGACGATCGCTGCTGTGTATAGGTCTCCGTGACTAAAGCAGGGGAGGAAAGTCCGGGCTTCATAGGGCAAGGTGCCAGGTAACGCCTGGGCGGTGTGAGCCGACGGAAAGTGCAGCAGAGAGTAGACCGCCTTCATTATGGTTTCGAGCAATCGAAATCGGAGGTAAGGGTGAAAGGGTGCGGTAAGAGCGCACCGCGTGTCTGGTAACAGTTCACGGCATGGTAAACCCCACCGGAAGCAAGACCAAATAGGGATCCTTTAGGCATGGCCCATGCTGGATCCGGGTAGGTCGCTTGAGCGTATGAGTGATTGTACGCCTAGAGGAATGATCGTCCTCGACAGAACCCGGCTTATCGGTTCACTTCAACAAATTTTGATCAAATACGCGCATTATGGGCTTGACGATATTTAAATATCCCTCCATAATGCGCGCACAGTTTAAGGCTATGTAGCTCAGTTGGTTAGAGCACCGCACTCATAATGCGGGGGTCACAAGTTCAAGTCTCGTCATAGCCACCATATTCAAAAAAAGACCACTCCGATTGAGTGGTCTTTTTTTTATCTCTACATTTTAAAGTCTAAAGTTTTTTTCTTAAATATCATCGATAGACAAAACGACGCATACCTGCACGTAAGGCAAATGCGCCATGCATATATATGCCACCGAGCCAATACGGCACATTGTAAATATCTTCATGGCGATATTTGACTAATGCAAACTCAGCCAATAGTCCTTCAAAGAACATACCGCCAATGGCAAGCATGATGGCTAATATCAGTAGCCATGTACGCTCATAGCTAAATAACCAGCGAATAAAAAAACTCAGGTAAAAAATCCAACAAAGTACTTCGGGATGAAAATTACCAAATCCGCTGAGTATATAGACTATGGCAAATAGTATTAGGCTCTCGACGAGGGGCGCAGTGCCGTCATGATGGCAACTGAGCTGAGTCATCACATAGTGTTTAAGTCGTTGTGTAAGTTGAATATAGCTAAATGCCATGAAAGCAAAGGCAATAAAAAAGCCTGGGAATACCCACCAAGCCTGATGAAAAAATAATGGGTTGGGATAACTAAGCGCCTGAGTATAGACATGAATTGCATCGCAAAAAGTTGCGATGACTGCTGCCAGCAGGGCAAGTATAAATATGCCTGAGAATTGAGTGGTTCTCGTCATCATTCATCCTGAAAAGTGGGGTCTTTTTATTTTATGTGTTCTTTATAGTCTGTATTTGGGTAAAAGGCTATGGCTTTATACAGTAGTTGATTCATAGGAATGAGAAATTTATAAAAATCAGTATACTGATTAAAGATTAAACTTGATTAGAATCGAAATGAAAAAATATTTAACCTGCTTTATGGGGAATGCTAGTAGTTGCGTATCATGGGCTATAACAATTGCGTGGTTAATTTTTATTTATTTTAAAATTCATAATGGGGTTCTACCGAATGATTTAAATGAGTTTGGTGATTTTATTGCTGGTGCATTTGCTCCATTAGCATTTTTTTGGTTAGTGAGAGGGTTTTATCAACAAAGTAAAGGGCTTGAGCAAAATTCTGAAGCTTTAAAAATGCAAGCTACAGAGCTAGAGAAAACGACTAAAGCTTTGGAATTACAAGTCCAAGAAATGAGGGCTTCTGTAGAACAACAATCACGTTTAGTAAAGGTGTATGAAGATGAACTTCAGCAAAAACATTTTCAGGCACAGCCAAATCTTGACTATAGTTTTCAATTGGTTCGGGTAGGTTTTAGAGAAGACTATATTACTGACGATGAGGAAAAAATCATTGATACGTATGAAGAAAAAATTATTGAATTGAAATTGGTTGTTGAAAATTTAGGTGAGATAGCTAGAAACTTACAGATCAAATCGACTACCTATCCATATCTCAGAAAAAATAAACCAAATTTCAAACATACTGAAAATTTAAATATTGAGTTTAATATAGATAGTCAATGTGCCGTGGAGCTAACTGAACAAGAAAGTTCTTTGACTATCTTATTTGAGGTTACGTATCAAAATGTATATGGCAAGCGTTACAGAAATCAAATTACCTGTGAAGTTGAGAGTGTATTGGATTGTGATACACAGCAGATATATTTAAATACTAGGTTAGGGATACTTAATTTAGTTATTTAATGTGATTGTTATTTGTTCAACATCATCCGTCTGAAACTGCTCCCGCATCTTTAAAAACTGCTTTTCATCTAAATCATAGAGCTTTAGTGAAAGCAGTTTTTTGATATCTTCTTCAGGAAAGCGATATTTAATAATTTTAGCAGGCACGCCGCCGACAACAGCATAAGGTGGCACATCTTTAGTTACCACAGCACCAGTAGCCACCACAGCACCTTCACCGAGTGTAACACCTTGCATAATCATGGCACGTGAGCCGATCCAGCAGCCATCACCAATGATTGTGTCACCCGCAGGGACAAAACTCCGTGTATCAAACGGAAATGCCGAAATCCAGTCGGTGCGGTGGAGTTGGTTACCACCCATCATAATCACGCATTCTGCGCCAAAACAGACAAAATTACCGATATGTAGCTGGTCTATCGGCTTCTCTAGTGTTGCAGGTTTATCATGTAGATAACGCACCACACAGCGCTCAAAACCCTGATCCCAATATGCAGAATAATATGAATAATTACCTTTGATGTGAATATTAGGGTTCTTCACTGTTTTAGAGATGAACTCAAATTCACACCAATGATTGACAGGTGAATTAATCAATTTTTCAGACATAAGGTTTAATAGCAATAATGATTCGCGCGACTATTTTAGCTGACTCATTATAAATGTCGACTATAGATAAATGCTTAAGCCCGTTTTAAATGCAGCAAATGCGTGGCTTGAGTATGTCGTATTCCATCTTTACGATTTGCAAAATAACGCTGAGTAATCTCATGTGCAGATAAATCCTCTAATACCACATAACCCAGCTTTGTCACGGCACGGTGTAACTCATCACTGTGAAATGTCCCAATAATGGGTTCACTTAAAAAATAGGTAAATTTGGAAACAGCAAATGTTCCGACACGATCTATACCAGTTAAATCTTGATAGGGAATGGAATAGTCTAAAACTAATTCGCTGCCCGCGGCTGCAAATTCGGCAATGGTTTGCAAGGTGCTCATAGTAGTTTCTGGTTTTAAATAATGCGTTGTACCAAGCCAAGAAAAGAAAGCAGGATGCTTTGTATCATAAGAACTGCGTTTTAAGGCCTGCGCTAAATTTTCTTTCTCAAAATCAATCGAAACAAACTCAACATGGTCTGGAACATGCCCGAGTTTCTGTAGACTTTGTATTTTCAATATCTGAGTATCCGGGTGATCAACTTCATAGATTTTAATATCTGAGTATTTCTGAGCTAATCGGAGGACAAAAGAATCTAGGCCTGCACCAATCAGCACATATTGTTTAATCCCTTGTTTTACTGCCATTTCTAATTGATCTTCGGCGTAGCGTGAACGTGCTACCACCTGTGCGGTGAGTAATCCAAATGTTTGGTTAGGAATTTTACTATTTAACACTTTTATACATGCACGATTTGAAAGCAGTCGACGCCAAATTGGACTGGTGAAATGAAAGGCATAAGGGTCGGAAAAAACAGGTTCGTTCGCATATAAATAATGATTTGCGCGAATGGCAGCGGCAGCTTGTGCTGTTCGGCTTGCATGTCCAAATTTCATCGTGTGTTATGACTCTTTTGTTTTAGATAACACTTTAATGAAATAAGCCATTTGAACAATGACGTATTCAGTCGACTATTGTTGCTGAACGTACATTTTGGTCACTCGATAGGATGCATTGGCTTAAGCGAAAAACATAGAATAATAAAAAACCCCTCAAAAGAGGGGCTTAAAATTGCTTATCTTAATGAATTAAAGATATTCAACTTTAGAAACTTCGTACTCAACTTCACCTTGTGGTGTGTTGATTTTTACATCGTCGCCTTCGTTTTTACCCAAAAGACCACGAGCAATTGGAGAGTTCACAGAGATTTTGTTGATTTTAAAATCTGCTTCGTCATCACCAACGATTTTATAAGTCTTTTGTTCTTCAGTATCTAAGTTTTCAATGGTCACAGTCACACCGAAAACCACACGGCCATTTTGCTCAAGTGATTTAACATCAATCACTTGGCAAGCACCCAATTTACCTTCGATATCTTGGATACGGCCTTCACAGAAACCTTGTTGCTCGCGAGCAGCGTGGTATTCTGCGTTTTCTTTCAAATCCCCATGTTCACGCGCTTCAGCAATTGCTGCAGTAATACGTGGACGATCAACACTTTTAAGTTGCTGTAATTCTTTCTCTAGGGCAATTTTGCCTTCGGGAGTCATAGGATAACGTTGCATTGTTGTCCCTCATGTTTGTAAAAAGAAAAAATCAGTAAAATTTTTACTGACCTAGAAATGAAAAAAAGCCCGCCACCGAGAGGTGGCGGGACTTCTCGGTAACTTAATTAACCTTTAGTAAGGTCTTGTAAGCGGTATACATCCATTGGCAATTTGATTGCTAAAGCTTGGCATACTGCATCAGCACCGTTAAGGGTAGTTGTGTAATACACTTTACCTTGTAATGCAGAGCGGCGGATCGAGAATGAATCTTCTTGAGCCTGTTTGCCTTCAGTTGTATTGATAATGAGGTGAACTTCGCCATTTTTCAAGCGGTCTACGATATTAGGACGGCCTTCAGTTACTTTGTTCACACGTTCACATTCAATACCAGCATCTTTAATCACATCATAAGTACCGCCAGTAGCGATGACTTTGAAGCCAAGATCTGTCAACTGTTTCGCAATACCAACAGCACGAGGCTTGTCAGAATGACGAACAGATAAGAATGCATGTTTTACTTCGCCTTCCGTTGGTAGGCCTGGTAAACGATCATTAGAGCCTAACACAGCTTTATAGAACGCTTCACCAAATGTTTTACCTACACCCATCACTTCGCCTGTAGATTTCATCTCAGGGCCAAGAATTGGATCAACACCAGGGAATTTGTTGAATGGGAACACCGCTTCTTTTACAGAGAAGTGTTCAGGAATAATCTCAGTCGTGAATCCTTGAGATTCTAGAGATTGACCTGCCATACAACGCGCAGCCACTTTCGCTAAAGATTCGCCGATACATTTAGATACGAATGGAACCGTACGTGATGCACGTGGGTTCACTTCTAAGATGTATACGTCAGTACCTTTAACCGCAAACTGTACGTTCATCAAACCGATTACGCCAAGCTCTTTCGCCATTGCAATCGTTTGACGGCGCATTTCGTCCTGTACTTCTTTAGATAAAGAGTAAGGTGGAATAGAACATGCTGAGTCACCTGAGTGAATACCCGCTTGTTCGATGTGCTGCATGATACCGCCGATCACAACGTCTTTACCGTCAGATACGCAGTCCACGTCAACTTCGATTGCATCGTCTAGGAAGTGGTCAAGCAGAACTGGCGCTTCATTCGATGCTTGAACTGCATCACGTAGGTAGCGTTTCAATTCGTCATCGTTGTATACGATTTCCATCGCACGACCACCAAGTACATACGAAGGACGTACTACAAGTGGGTAGCCAACTTTAGCAGCTTCTGCCATACCTTCTTCAGCAGATTTTACAATGCTGTTGTTTGGTTGGCGAAGTTGCAGACGTTGAATCATTTGTTGGAAACGTTCACGGTCTTCTGCACGGTCAATTGCGTCTGGTGATGTACCGATGATTGGTGCACCAGCTTCTTCCAAAGCACGAGCCAATTTAAGCGGAGTTTGACCGCCGTACTGAACGATAATGCCTTTAGGCTTCTCGATACGCACGATTTCAAGTACATCTTCCAAAGTGATTGGTTCGAAGTACAAACGATCTGATGTGTCGTAATCTGTAGAAACCGTTTCAGGGTTACAGTTCACCATAATGGTTTCGTAACCGTCTTCACGCATTGCAAGGGCAGCGTGTACACAGCAGTAATCGAACTCGATACCTTGACCAATACGGTTAGGACCACCACCGATAACCATGATTTTGTCACGGTTCGATGGGTTCGCTTCACATTCTTCATCGTAAGTTGAGTACATGTAAGCTGTGTCAGATTCGAATTCTGCAGCACATGTATCCACACGTTTGTACACCGGAGTTACACCCAAGTTCCAACGGTGTTTACGGAATTGTTTTTGTGAAATGCCCATCAAGTCCGCAATGCGAAGATCTGATAAACCTTTGCGTTTGAATGAACGGATGTTATCTGCATTCAAATCACCAAAACCTAAAGTTTTGATTTGGTTTTCAGTTTTGATGATGTCTTCGATTTGAATCAAGAACCAACGGTCAATTTTGGTTGCTTCAAATACTTCATCAAGAGTGAAACCGTGACGGAATGCATCGCCTACGTACCAAATACGCTCTGGACCAGGAACTTTCAATTCAACAAGAATTTTCTCGCGTGCGCCTTCAGTGCTCACAGCGATTTTTTCGTCAAAACCGCATGCGCCCACTTCAAGACCGCGAAGCGCTTTAGACACAGACTCTTGGAAGTTACGGCCAATCGCCATCACTTCACCTACAGATTTCATCTGAGTCGTCAAAGTTGCGTCAGCTTGCGGGAATTTCTCGAAGTTGAAACGAGGAATTTTCGTTACAACATAGTCGATCGCAGGTTCGAAAGATGCAGGGGTTGTACCGCCAGTGATGTCATTTTTCAATTCATCAAGGGTATAACCAACAGCCAGTTTCGCAGCAATTTTTGCAATTGGGAAACCAGTTGCTTTAGACGCAAGAGCAGATGAACGAGAAACACGCGGGTTCATCTCGATTACAACCATACGGCCGTCTTTCGGGTTGATACCGAACTGAACGTTCGAACCGCCAGTTTCTACACCAATTTCACGAAGTACAGCTAAAGATGCATTACGTAAAAGTTGGAATTCTTTGTCTGTCAATGTTTGCGCAGGAGCAACAGTGATTGAGTCACCTGTGTGCACGCCCATTGGATCAAAGTTTTCAATGGTACATACAATGATACAGTTGTCGTTTTTGTCACGAACAACTTCCATTTCGTACTCTTTCCAACCAATTAAAGATTCATCGATCAATAATTGTTTCGTTGGAGAAAGATCGAAACCGCGTTCACAGATTTCAATGAATTCTTCACGGTTGTATGCGATACCGCCGCCTGAACCACCCATAGTGAATGATGGACGGATAATCACAGGGAAGCCGAAACGTGCTTGAATTTCAAGTGCGTGTTCCATGCTTTCTGCAACGTCAGCGCGAGGGCATTCCAAACCGATTTTACGCATTGCGATATCGAAAAGTTTACGGTCTTCCGCTTTTTCGATTGCTTCTTTTGTCGCGCCAATCAATTCAACATTGTATTTTTCTAAAATACCGTTGGCATCGAGTGCAAGGGCACAGTTCAATGCTGTTTGACCACCCATTGTAGGAAGAACTGCGTCTGGGCGTTCTTTCTCAATGATTGCAGCTACAGTTTGCCAAGTAATCGGCTCGATGTAAGTTGCGTCTGCCATCGCAGGGTCAGTCATAATGGTCGCTGGGTTAGAGTTTACAAGAATAACTCGGTAACCTTCTTCACGAAGCGCTTTACACGCTTGAGCACCTGAGTAGTCAAACTCACATGCCTGACCGATGACAATCGGACCAGCACCAATAATTAAGATGCTTTTAATGTCTGTACGTTTAGCCATGATGCTTCCTTAATTACTTCTTAGATGCTTCGATAAGTTCGATGAAATGATCGAACAATGGTGCGCAGTCATGTGGACCAGGGCTTGCTTCAGGGTGACCTTGGAAACTGAACGCAGGTTTGTCTGTACGATGAATCCCTTGAAGAGTTTGGTCGAACAGTGATTTGTGCGTAGCTTTAAGGTTTGCAGGAAGAGTTTCTGCATCCACTGCGAAGCCGTGGTTTTGCGAAGTAATCATCACTGTACCAGTTTCAATGTTCTGTACAGGATGGTTGGCACCGTGGTGACCGTGAGGCATTTTCACAGTCTTAGCACCGCTTGCAAGTGCAAGAATTTGGTGACCTAAGCAAATACCGAATACAGGTACATTGCGTGCGTCTTCTACAATTGTTTTTACAGCTTCAATTGCATAATCACATGCTGCTGGATCGCCGGGGCCGTTCGACAAGAACACGCCATCTGGATTAAGAGCAAGTACATCAGCAGCAGGAGTTTGCGCAGGCACAACAGTCAATTTACAACCGCGGTCTGCGAGCATACGTAAGATGTTGGTTTTGACACCGTAGTCGTATGCTACAACATGGAATTTAAGTTCTGGTTGAGCGAAACCTTTACCAAGCGCCCAAGAGCCTTCAGTCCATTCGAAACCGGCAGGATCACAGCATTCTTTTGCAAGGTCTAAACCATTAAGACCACCAAAAGCACGTGCTTTAGCTAACGCTTCTTCTGCAGTCGCGTTTTCACCAGCAAGGATACAACCGTTTTGCGCACCTTTTGATCGCAGAATACGCGTTAATTTACGAGTATCAATATCTGCGATAGCAACAACATTGTGTTGTTTAAGGTAATCACTTAGTGATTGCTCAGCACGGAAGTTGCTATGCAATAAAGGTAGGTCACGAATGATCAATCCGTTGGCCCATACTTTATGAATTCGACCTGACTCAGCGTCTTCATCATTACAACCTGTGTTACCGATATGTGGGTAAGTTAGGGTCACAAGTTGTTGTGCATAACTTGGGTCAGTCAAAATTTCTTGATAGCCAGTCATGGCAGTGTTGAAAACGACTTCACCAGTCGTACTACCCGATGCGCCAATTGAAGTACCTTTAAAAATAGTACCATCGGCAAGGGCTAAAATTGCTGGGGTGCTCAAACCAAAGCTCCTGAAATTTAGGCTGTAAAAAAGCGAGAAGACGAAAAAAAAGGAAGGCTGCTTAAAAACCTACCCTCCTTACATCTGCTCGCTTGAACTTAACACGGCATTATACGCAGAAAGCCACTGAAAGTCCATCGCAAATATCAGGAATAAAGCAGATAAAGCGCTTGCATTTTAGAATAAAGTTTGTTTTTGCAAAATCGTAGAAAAATGTAAGCAATTAATTATTGTCAGACAAATCATAAATTAAAATTTATCAAAAAGCGCTAATGTGGGTTGGTCAGCAAAAACTATAGGTACAAAGTCATGGCAACACAACAAAAACAAACAGCGACTAAATCCTCCCTGAAAGAAGTCGTTATCGAAGGTGCTGAAAAGCTTGAACAAGTTGCAAAAGAGGCGAGTGTTCAAGCCACAGAAGCGGTCACTGAAAGCAAAGAAAAGATCGGAGCAGAGGCAAAGCAGTTGAATGCCAGTGTGCAAGATCAATTGCGTCAGTTGAAGCAAGATGTATTGAATAAACTTGATCAGTTAAAAGTTCAGTTTGGTTCATCGCAAAAAGATTTCACTGAACTCAAAGAGTTTGTGAAAACTGAGTTTAATACGGTTATTGATGATCTTTCAAAACTTGGAAAAGAGCTGAAAGAAGATGTGACCCAAATTTCAGGAAAACACAAAGATCATTTAACAGAAACATTTAAGCGTTCTAAGGAACATACTTTAGAAGCGTGGAAAAAAGTTTCACCAGTGAAAGCTGAAGTTACGGATCAAACCACAGATCTTAAAAGTTAATTGTGAATGACATGAATTTTAAAACGCTTAAGCTAAGTCTAGTCATTCCAGGGAGTTGGATTGGGTGAGAGCGAATTAAACTTCAAGTTAACGCTATATATGCATAAGGGAGTCATTAATGGCTCCCTTATTGTGAATAGTACATTTAAGTCCAAAATACTTATTTAAAATAAACAGGCAATAAAAAAGCAAAAGATCGTACTTTTGCTTTTTATCGAAGATCAAAAC
This sequence comes from Acinetobacter amyesii, assembly GCF_002018365.1. GTDB lineage: Bacteria > Pseudomonadota > Gammaproteobacteria > Pseudomonadales > Moraxellaceae > Acinetobacter > Acinetobacter amyesii. The sequence continues at coordinate 16,261 of NZ_MVKX01000011.1, read as the reverse complement.
ATCAAATAGTTTAGAACTGATGTAGCCAATCACGCTTGTTGTGAAAGTCAGCATTTGGACTACTATGCTGCATGGCATAGTACTGTTCACCTTGAGGGGTTTTCAGTACTGCAGTTAGACCGATATAGAGATCTTCCCATTTAAGTTTGTACTTCAGCATAAATTCTGTCAGATCAAGACTGACATTTAAGCCATAGTGCGTCCGTTTCAACTGATTCAGTTCAATATCGTAAGCAGCTTGTGGCGGCATATCTTCTGGATAGCGATATTCTTCAAACTGGTAAGCCTGCCAAGCTTGTGAAGGGGAGAGGTTGATTTCACGATAAAAGTCTTCGTTGCGTACACCAATAAAAACTTCTAAGCAGGTCTGTTCCCACAAAAAATCGATTCGTGGATGAGCTGATACCAATTCTGGCCATTGAATCAGTTGATTTGGGTCTCGAATCCAATAACCCACATTTAAAGTATATGGGCTTTGTTGTTCGATAGCACCAACGACTGATACAGCCTGAAAGCGACGATCAAAAGCGCTGAGTTCGAAACTTGCCATAAATGTTTAGTTAGACAGGTGTGCGTAGCGAACAAGGTTAGACAGTTTTGCATTTTGTTTTGCCGCTTTGCGGTAAATCAAAGCAATCTTACCAATCGTTTGAACAACTTCAGAACCTGAAACAGTCGCAATTTCAGTAATCATTGCAGCACGAGCTTCACGGTCTTCTGCCACAACTTTCACTTTAATTAACTCATGGTCGTTTAACGCACGGTTTAATTCTTCAACAACGCTTTCTGATAAGCCTTTGTCCGCAACCATTACAACTGGGTTTAGGGTGTGACCAATTTGACGTAAGCGTTTACGTTCTTGAATAGATAAAGCCGCCATAAATATAACCTAATTTTAAAAACGACCTAGTATAGCAAAATCAAAGTTGAAGCGCTGTATTTAATCGGCATTTTCTCGATGAAGATTATTGAAAAAAACATGATTTAAGATGCTTTTTAGATACACATGTCTACTGCAAAAGTGCTGAATTTCACGTACAATCAAGACTGAGAAGTTTTTTTTATTTAGAGAGTTATGGCTACCCGCATTACTAACCAGAAATTATCCAAAAGTAGTCGTGACTGGATGCGTGAGCATCTTGATGACCCCTTTGTGAAAAAAGCACAAAAGGAAGGATATCGTGCGCGTGCCGCTTATAAATTGCTTGAAATTCAAGAAAAATACAAATTGATCAAGCCAGGCATGACTGTTGTCGACTTAGGTGCTGCACCAGGTAGTTGGTCGCAAATTGCCGGTAAACTTGTTGGCGACAAAGGTTTGGTTATTGCTTCTGATATTCTACCAATGGATGCTTTACCCGATGTGACCTTCTTGCAAGGTGACTTTCGTGAACAAGAAGTGTTCGATGAATTGTTAAAAATTTTAGATGGACGTACTGTAGACGTTGTAATTTCAGATATGGCCCCCAATACATCAGGTAATAAGGCTGTAGATCAACCGCGTCAGATCTATCTTTGTGAATTAGCAATCGACTTTGCTCAAAAGGTTCTTGGACCAAATGGACAGTTTGTTGTTAAAGTGTTCCAAGGTATTGGATTTGATGAATACCGTAAGCAAGTTGTAGACACATTTGATGTGCTGAAAACAGCAAAACCGGCGGCTTCACGTGCTCGATCTAAAGAAGTGTTTTTAATCGGGCAGGGACGTAAGAAAGCTTTCAAGTAAAGTTTACTTGCCAACTCGTTAAAAATTGTGCATTTTGTACGTTTTTAAATTATTGCGAAGCTACTCTGCAGCGTAAGTATTAGAGTCACCCATGTAAGTGGGATTGAACGAATTAGATAGAAATGGGAATAAAGCTTTGAGCGATCTTTTTAAGAATGCCGTGTTGTGGCTGGTTATCCTAGGCGTGCTGGTTTTAATCTTCAGCAACGTCAGTGACCGCAATCAACCGACCGCGATGAACTATTCTGAGTTCGTGGCAGCCGTAAATGCGGGTCAGATTAAACAAGTCACCATTGATGGCGAAAGAATTCGTGGCGAAAAATCAAACGGTTCAGAGTTTGAAAGTATCCGTCCTGCGGTTCAAGATCCTGAACTTATGCCGAACCTGATCAAGAACAATGTTGTTGTTGAAGGTACAGCGCCACAGCGTCAAAGTATTTTGATGCAACTTCTGATTGCAAGTTTCCCTGTTCTTTTAATCATTCTGTTATTCATGTTCTTTATGCGCAACATGGGTGGTGGAGCTGGTGGTAAGAATGGCCCAATGAGTTTTGGTAAGTCAAAAGCAAAAATGCTGTCTGAAGACCAAATCAAAGTGACATTTACTGATGTTGCGGGCTGTGATGAAGCTAAACAAGAAGTTGTTGAAATCGTTGACTTCCTAAAAGATCCATCTAAGTTCAAACGACTTGGTGCAAGCATTCCGAAAGGCGTGCTTATGGTTGGTCCTCCGGGTACGGGTAAAACTTTACTTGCTAAAGCGATTGCGGGTGAAGCGAAAGTACCTTTCTTTAGTATTTCGGGTTCTGACTTTGTTGAAATGTTCGTGGGTGTGGGTGCGTCTCGTGTCCGTGACATGTTTGAACAAGCAAAGCGTCATGCGCCATGTATCATTTTCATCGATGAGATCGATGCCGTTGGTCGTCACCGTGGTTCAGGTACAGGCGGTGGTAATGATGAGCGTGAGCAAACATTAAACCAAATGTTGGTTGAAATGGATGGCTTTGAAGGCAACGAAGGTATTATCGTCATTGCTGCAACAAACCGTGCTGACGTATTGGATAAAGCTTTACTTCGTCCGGGTCGTTTTGACCGTCAAGTGATGGTATCTCTACCGGATATTAAAGGTCGTGAGCAAATCCTGAATGTACATTTGAAAAAATTACCTTCTGTGACTGGTGTGGATGTTAAAGTCTTGGCACGTGGTACACCGGGCTTCTCGGGTGCTCAGTTGGCTAACCTTGTAAACGAAGCGGCACTGTTTGCTGCACGTCGTAACAAGAACACGGTCGATATGCATGACTTTGAAGATGCAAAAGACAAGCTTTACATGGGTCCTGAACGTAAATCGATGGTGATTCGTGAAGAAGAACGTCGTGCGACGGCTTATCATGAAGCAGGTCATGCGATTGTTGCTGAAATCTTGCCGGGTACAGACCCTGTGCATAAAGTGACAATTATGCCGCGTGGTTGGGCACTGGGTGTGACTTGGCAGTTGCCTGAACATGACCAAACTAGCCATTACAAAGACAAAATGTTGAATGAACTTTCAATTTTGTTTGGTGGTCGTATTGCAGAAGAAGTCTTCATTAACCAAATGTCGACTGGTGCTTCAAATGACTTTGAACGTGCAACGAAAATGGCACGTGCAATGGTTACTAAATACGGTATGTCCGATAAAATGGGCGTCATGGTTTACGAAGATGATTCACAGCAGTCATTCATGGGTGGTTTAGGAAGTCGTGTGATTTCTGAAGCAACTCAGCTTGAAGTTGACCGTGAAGTTCGCCGTATTTTAGATGAGCAATATAAAGTTGCTCGTGATATTCTTGAAAATAACAAAGATATCGCTCATGCCATGGTGAAAGCATTGCTTGAATGGGAAACCATTGATCGTGATCAAATCCGTGACATTATGGAAGGTCGCGAACCTCAACCACCAAAAGTGTACATTGCTGAAAATCCAGTGATTGATGTAACACCAACGGATGGTCCAGATGTTCCACCACCATTGCCGTCATTGCCAAAAGCATAAAATTTTAAAACCACCTTCGGGTGGTTTTTTTATATGAAAATAAATGCATGTGAGCGAAATGCAGAGCAAACTTAGCGTTAAAATAAGCACTGCAAAATCTGGGATGTGTAATATGAAGTTGGTGTCTTTGCCTAATAAAATTTTAAATTGTGGTAATTTGCAATTAGATTTGTCTCAGCCACATGTGATGGGGATTTTAAATGTCACACCGGACTCTTTCAGTGATGGTGGCAAACATAATGGTAAAGACCAAGCTATAGCACATGCCTTACAAATGATTGCGGATGGCGCGACAGTGATCGATGTCGGTGGTGAGTCAACACGTCCAGGCGCATCTATTGTTGAGGTTGAAGAAGAAATTCGACGGGTGGTACCCGTCGTTGAGGCCTTATCCAAACACAATGTGGTGATTTCTATCGATACCTCGCAACCTGAGGTGATTGAGGCAGCGGTTCAGGCAGGTGCGCATATCTGGAATGATGTACGTGCATTAACTCGGCCGAATGCCTTAGAAACCGCTGCAAAACTGAATATTCCAGTGATCATTATGCATATGCGTGGCGAACCCACCACGATGAATAATCTAGATCAGTATCAAGATGTCGTGGCTGATGTCATCGATGAATTAAAGCAACGTGTGCAAGATGCATTAGACGCAGGTGTCCGTGCAGAAAACATTATGATTGATCCGGGTTTCGGCTTTGCTAAAAATGCGCAGCAAAACTTAAAGCTTTTACAGCAATTCTATCAATTGAGTGACATGGGCTATCCGATCCTGTCTGCATTATCTCGTAAGCGTTTTATCGGTGAGGCACTTGGCGGTGCAGATGCACAAAATCGCGCTGTAGGATCGGTTGTAGCGCATTTACTCAGCATTCAACAAGGTGCATGTATGGTTCGCGCACATGACGTCAAAGCGACGGTAGATGCGATACGTGTTTGGCAAGCCATGCAGAATGCGGTGTAATTTGAAAAATACTAAATCCCAATAAATTTGGTGAATTGTAGTATTTGTGTTATATAAGCGCCCTGAATGTTTTGTGATAGAGTTTCGTATGTTTGCAGATTTACTGCTACCCATGTTTGATGATGAATATTACCCAGATGTGTTGGTTGCAGAGGTGAAGTTATTGGTTGTTCAATTTGCGAAGAAAATTGCAAAAGCAGATTTAAGTTCAACTGATATCTACCATTTTGCCAATGAAACGGTTGCACAGCTCAATAAGATGAAACCTCAATTTGAAGATTTAGATTCGTCTTTGGATGATACAGCTGCAGATTATATTGCAGAAGCCATGATGATGGTGCTGCAAGATGAAGGCCATATGGATATTGAAATGGAAGAGTTGGTTGCTAACCGAGAATGGTAATTGAACTTTAAAAAAAAGCCCTGTAGTGACAGGGCTTTTTTGTGTCTAGGGATTTATAAAATTATTCAGAATTGTCTATAAAATCTTTAAACGATGATTTGATCGATACTGAAAGTTTCTGTTCTTCTTGCATGGCTTGTAGGTGAAGGGTGCAGTAATACGTTTGATGCTCTGTTTGTTTTAAAGATTGTTGATAAGACCAAAATGCCAGTTGGCGAAGCTTTTGTAGTTTTACTCGTTCAATGGCGCTGCTTTCAGGTTTATAAAATAATTCAGTAAATACACATAAAAACAGACTGAAAAAAAGTCCGCAGAGACTGATGAGGTTTAATACATCTGTTTGTAGATACTTAAAGTTTATAGCGAGGATAAGTGTGAATCCCCCAAGGAGATACAGTTGTATTTGCAGACGTTGAACTGCGGACTTACTGCTAAAACGTGTTTGATAATGTGCATACCAGACATAGCAATAGATCAAAGGAAGAATAATCAATACACCAAGATTGAACGCCATTTTGGGGTCGTGTATTGAAAATGCCGTTGAAAGCATATGCCCAAGTACAGCGCTGCCAAGTGAGATAAAAAGTATCAGGCAAAAGCTAAAGATTAAAACAGGTGCAGTGGGTGTGAGATTGATAATTTTAAAATGCGCAAACAGCAACCGTTGATAAAAAGCATCGGGATGCTTGAGTTGTAGTGCAGGGAGATCAAAATCTGAAGGTATTGGCATTGAATAATAATAGATTTATAAATTTTAGGCATAAAAAAACCAGCAAATTGCTGGATCTTTTATTGCACCAATCTTAGAAGTATAAGAATGGTGCCCGAGGCCAGACTCGAACTGGCACGCTTTGTGGGCGGGGGATTTTAAATCCCCTGTGTCTACCGATTTCACCACTCGGGCATGTGCGCAATAATAGAGGACGAAATGGAGCTTGGCAAGTGTATTTGATGGTGTTTGTTTTAAAATCAATCAATTCATGCATATAAGTTGAAAATATTCAAAAATATTGATGTATTGAAGGACTTTTTAAGCTGTAATTGAAAGTTTATTGCACTTCATTAACGCTGACTTATTTCATTAACTCATCAAGATAATGTTCAACATTTTGGTGTTTTAGCTTTTTACACAGCTGATTTTCCTGATGTAGCATTTGTATGTGCAAATTTTGGAACTGTGTAAAGCGCTCAGATAACTGTTTATGATGTGCTTGATTTGGATTACTGAGTGTCAAACGTAATTTTGCTTTAAGCATTTGTTTATACGACCAATAAGCAATACGACGTGTCTCTTGCAGAAAATAGTATTCTTGCGTGTTACTTCCACCTTTGAATAGATTTTCTTTATAAAAACGCACGAAGCCGAAACTCATGGCGAAAAAGAACAATACAGATTGAACGAAGGTGCTTTGTAAAAAGGCGATATTGAGTAACTGTAATAAAATCACGATCGCAAGTCTGAACGGCGTATTCTTCAAACTTTGATACAGGGACATTGAACTGTGCTTAATTTGCTTGATGACTAAGGGCACAACCAGCATGAAAAACAACATAATACTTAGTACAGCAATACCATGAGCTCGAAACTCACTCATTTCTGGAAAATACAGTTGCACTGCATGTCCAATACTCATGCTCAAAGAAATAAAAATCATCGCCGCCAAAACCCAAGGAATAAGCTCTTTGAGTTCGTCTAAAATGCCTTGAGTTTTCAGTTGGCTATAAAATAAATAATTATGTTTAAAGGCTGCTGGATATTGCTGTTTCAGTTGTTGAAGGTAAAGAGCAGCCTGTTTCTTTTGAGCCATATTGTGACGTTAGTATTAAAGCGTGAAAGTAATATAGTTGATTTCGATATTTTTGACATAATTTTTTTCTAAATTATGTTGTATATCTGAACATTATAAGAGAAAACGCAATTTCTATAGCGAAGGTCGCAGTTTTCATGCTGCTTTTATGCGAAAATACATACTTATTGAATATTAAGTTTTTATAGGCAGTTTATGACTGATCACTCTCCTGAAACATTAAGCGATATCGAAATTCTAGACATTCTTCAGTCGATGAAATCAGATGTTTTAAATACTGAAGCAAATGAAGTGATTCGTAGTGGGGGAAAAGCTGGTCGTCAAGAAGCACACAAACAAGCTTTGGTAAAATTAAATCAAGCATTTGAAGATAAATTTGTTGAAGCTGTGACTTTAGCTTTAGGCTTAAATGAAGGCCAAAGTAAAAAAATCCGCTACAAAAAAGATCGTATCCGTATTTTGAAAGTTCGTGGTATCGATTATTTAGCAATTGATGGTGCTGAAACTGCACAAGTATTGTCACAAGTTGCACAAGCAATTGTACGTGAAGACGCAACGGTGACTCATGACCTGCATAATATTTTCCCATTTTGGAAAGAAGGCTGGCCAATGGTGCAATTCGACAATGTTTATAAAATTTTAGAAGATGACATTCGCATTCATTATGAAGCAGTTCTAGAAGCATTAATTTCAAAGCATTAATCACTACAAATGAACCTGTGAGTGTAAAGCACTGGCTAGTTCTGTATTGTTAAGCATAAAAAAGCACCTGATGGTGCTTTTTTTATCTTTAACTTTTTAAGTTAAGATCGAATAAAACGGAAACATTCCAAAGATCAGACCTGCTGCTAACATGACAAAACACGTGATTACAGCCCAGATAATGGTAAATTTTTGATGTTGTCCAAACTCGATCCCCGCAAGTCCACAGAGTAAATAGGTCGAAGGGACAAGCGGTGAGAGTAGGTGTACAGGTTGCCCTACGATCGAGGCACGTGCCATTTCTACAGGTGCAATTCCATAATGAGCGGCAGCATCGGAAAGAATCGGCAATACCCCAAAATAGAAAGCATCATTCGACATAAAGAAAGTCATTGGCATACTAATGACAGCAGTAATCGGTGCTAAATAGGGACCCATACTTTCAGGGATAATTGCCACTAGTTCTTTAGACATGGCTTCTACCATGCCTGTTCCGGCTAAAATTCCGGTAAAAATACCTGCAGCAAAAATGATACCGACCACATTTAAAGCACTACCTGCATGATGTGCGATTAACTTTTTCTGCAAGTCGACATTTTTGTAGTTGACGACTAGCGCAATACACAAAGCCACCATGAATAAAATAGGCATAGGTAAAATACTGAAAACCAGACAAATCATCAAAATGACGGTTAACAGTGCATTGAACCAACGTAGATCTGCGCGGTTGGCTTCTGGATTGTCTGAGATTTGAATGTTTTCACCATGGCTGATATCCAATTGGACAATTCCCAGACGCTTTCTTTCCATTCGACCATACATGGTTCCCAAAAAGTACAACCAGCCGATGGCAAATAGCATCGGTAAAACCATCGGAACAAAAACATCACTTGGGTCGACATGAAGTGCACTGGCGGCGCGGGCTGTAGGCCCACCCCATGGCGTAAGGTTCATAATGCCGCTAGAGAGCATAATCAAACATGCCATAATCAATGGGCTCATACCTAAGCGCTTATAGAGTGGCAGCATGGCAGCAACACAGATCATATAGGTTGTAGAACCATCTCCATCTAAAGAGACAATTAACGTCAGGGTAATGGTTCCAAGGACGACTTTTAAGGGATCACCTTTGACCATTTTTAAAATAAATTTCACCGAAGGGTCGAACAATCCGGTATCAATCATGATGGCAAAATACAGAATTGCAAAAAGCAGCATGATGCCGGTCGGTGCAAGTTTTTTTACACCTTCAATCATCATGTCGCCAATTTCATTTATCTGTATGTATGACAAGCTGTCAAAATAAAAACCAAGTAACCACGCAATCAAGGCAAAAAGAAGGGGAATTAAAGTCAGTGCGACAAGTGGGCTTAAGCGTTTCGTCATGATCAAATACATAAAGCACAAGATCATGCCCAAACCGAGTACGGTTAACATGGTTCATTCCTTTGAAATATAAAGCTGTTTTTAAATCCAAGGGCAGAGCATAAAGAGAAATTTCATCAGTCAAAACAAAGGTGAGAAAATGTGAAATACATCACTATTTTAATGAAAAATAGTCATTAATAATGAAGGTATTAGGGAAGAGGGATTTTTTGATTTATTTTAATTTTTATTCAAAAAAAGTGGTCTGTTTACATTTATTCAACATCTGTAGAGAACTGTAAGTGCTGTGCAGATCCAGTTTGATCACAACAAATGCGCTTAAGCAAAAATAGACAGTAGCGTCCGAATCGGCCAACTAAAAAATCGAAACCAAAAAATTAACGGATTATAAAAAAACAGACCAAAACGCATAGTTTCGTCATATTGTTGTCTGCCACGTTCATAGGGATAAGGCGTTAAAAACCAAGCAGTGACGATCAGTGCAACACCGAGCAATAGAAATAAAGGTTGTGGATGAGCTTTGAAAAAATAATAGATCAGATAAGCCCCAGTATAAAAACTAAAGCAAGTCAAAATCGCTTTAAGTGAAAAAGACATCTTCGTATTCCATCGTATTTATATTTTATTGTTTTAGAAAAAAGAAGAATCGAATTAATCCGATTCTTCTGGTGTATCAAGTTCAGTTTCAGCCTGTTGTAAGCGGGTCACTAATAATTGGTCAATTTTAAAGTGGTCTACATCCACAACTTCAAATTTGTAGCCATGATAGGTAACAAAGTCCGCTGGACGTGGAATTTTACGTAGTTTAAACATCATAAAGCCCGCAAGGGTTTCATAGTTTTCTTCATCCGGCATTTCATCTAGAGCGAGTGCATGTTTTAGATCTTCGATTGGTGTACTGCCATCGATGAGCCAAGAATCCGCATCACGTTTAATAATTTGTTGTTCTGCTTCAATCGGTGTTACCCAGTCGCCCATCACGGTAATCATAATGTCGGAGAGGGTAATAACGCCGACAACCAACGCATATTCGTTAATTACAACGGCAAATTTTTCTTTGGTTGAACGGAAACGATCGAGTAATTCGGACAGTGTTAAAGTATCTGGAATCGTGAGGACATTACGAATGGTATTTTCGTTGAGTTGTAAAAGTGACTGATTGTTCAAGATACGAACCAAAATATCTTTGGCATCGACATAGCCAATCACGTCATCAATATTTTCACTACAGACCAAAAACTTCGAATATGGAAATTCAGCGAGTTTTTGACGAATACTGGCTTCTGATTCTTTGAGGGTAAAGTACACCACATTTTCACGTGTGGTCATACTTGAAGGGACATTACGTTCTTCCAGTTCAAATACGTTTTCAATAAAATGGTGTTCTTGTTTTTGAAGTACACCAGCTTGAGCACCGGCATCCATCACAGCTGAAATGTCGTCAAAGGTAATATTGTCATCACGTGTTGTATTCACTTTGAATAAACGAAACAACAAATTGGCAATGGCATTAATCACCCACGCCATTGGCTTACACACTTTAATAAAGATTTGAATCGGGTCAACAACAGCAACGGCAATTTTTTCAGGTGCGATCATCGCCAAACGTTTTGGCATCAAATCAGCAAATAGAATGAATAAGGAGGTGACTAAAGTAAACGACAGGGTGAAACCAATGGTTTCAGTCCACGGGCCCTGATAAAAACGGGTCACTAAGGTTATGAAATAAGGACGAAATGCACCTTCACCCAAAATACCGCCGAGAATTGCCACGGCATTTAAGCCAATTTGTGATGCGGCGAAAAAGTCTGCTGAGTTGGCTTGTAAGTCAAGCACACGTTGTGCACGTGAATCTCCAGATTCAGCCAAAATTTTAAGCTTTACTTTTCGTGCACCCGCGAGGGCAATTTCTGTTAAGGATAGAAAACCCGCACCGACGATCAGGAGAATAATAATGACTATATTTTGGAAAAGGCTCACGAATACACCTGTTTGTGATTCATTCTATTTTTCTGTATTTCTAACACAAAAATGGGCAAGGTAGTAGTCTTAACTACTACCTATATAGTGACAGTATACGTTTGAATTAATAAGGAATTAAAGAATTAATTACTGATACTGTGAAAACTGAGAGTTATTCATTAAGTATTCGCGGTTTTCTTCTTCAATCATTTGACGTGCAACATACAAAATAAGTTGACGTAACCAGCGATGAGCAGGGTGATGATGAAGTAAAGGACACCATGCCATTTTTAATTCAAATTCAGGAATATAGAATGGTGGATCACGAAGTAATAGGTTTTGACTTTTGGCTTGAAGGCGAGCAATACGGCTTGGCAGAGTCGCAACCAAGTCAACATTCGATGCCAATAAGCCTGGCATTTGATAATGACGGGTGAAAACTGAAATTTTACGTTTTTGGCCAATACGTTCTAAGGCTTGATCAATCCACCCTAAACCCGCTTGTTTTTCTGGATTGACACCAAAACCCACACCCATACCTGTTTTAGATACCCAAATGTGTTGTGCATCTAGATAGCTTTTCAGGTTTAAATTATTTGCAGCAGGGTGTTTGGCATTTAAAAGGCATGAAAAACTGTCACGCCAGACCAAAACTTGGTGGAAACTTTGCGGAATTTCATTAAAGCGGTTAATCGCCAAGTCGACTTTACCTTGTTCCATATCTCGATAAGACACATCACTAGGCGTTAAAAAATCGAGAACCACATTGGGTGCTTCTGAGCGCAAAGCTTTTACTAGGCGCGGCACCAGTGTTGCTTCAGCATAATCTGAAGTCATGATGCGGAAGACACGATTTGAAGTGTAAGGTCGGAACTCGGTACGGGGTTCTAAAATCATCGAAAGGTCAGAAAGTGCATCACGGATACGTGGCTGTAATTCAAGCGCACGTTCTGTAGGTGTCATACCTTCTGAAGAACGAATAAGAAGTGGATCATTAAATAAGTTGCGTAGACGACGTAAAATATTACTCATCGCAGGCTGAGTTACACCCAGTTGCTCGGCAGCACGAGTCACATTTTTTTCACGAAGAAGTACATCAAGATAAATTAATAGATTGAGATCGACCCGCTCCAGATTCATAAAATAAATACCGACAATAAAATCATGAAATTTATCTGATTATGCCATAACTACTAAGGCTTGTGTAAAAAATGGATGAAAAAATGACGTGTACTTTTGTACTAAAATTCAGCAGTTTTAAGACAAATTTGCTGAAGTTGTAGCACATACTTCTTAAATACTTATTACCTGTTTAGACCGATATTTTTAAAGTGAATGAAATAAAAATACGGAGCAATTTTGTTTATGTGATGCGATGTTCATAAAACAAAAAAATTAGATGAAATATCTCATTTGCATGATCATTTGAAGACAGAATAACCAAGTATTTAGCTTGGTAAATTTGGGCAAAAATGGCGTAAAAAATGCTGTTTTTTTTAAAAGTGAATGCTCAGTCGACTTAAGTCTAATGAAGAATAATTCATCAAAATGTTTGAAAAATAGACAAAAAAATTAGCAAAATATATTAATAAAAGTATTTAAATACAAATACTTATAAATATTGGTTAATTATTATAATACGACTTTAATCTACATATTTTTTAAATAAATACTGAAAATTAATGCAGAATATTGGATTAATTTTTTTAGTCAATCTACTCTGTGTCTATCGCAACGAAGTGTTCTAAATCTGAACAATCATTCGAGGGTATGATTTTAGCCTTACGTTGCAGAAAAATCCTAATATTATTACAGGAACATATCATGTCTACATACTTAACAGCGATTGATGCAATCCGTGAATTAAAAGCAAAATTCGGAAGCACTTGGCGCGATATTAGCCCAGAAGATGCTGCACGTATGCAAATGCAAAACCGTTTCAAAACTGGTTTAGACATTGCGAAATATACAGCTGCTATTATGCGTCGTGATATGGCTGCTTATGATGCTGATTCTAGCAAATACACTCAATCATTAGGTTGCTGGCACGGTTTCATCGCACAACAAAAAATGATTGCGAACAAAAAATACTTCGGTACAACTGAACGTCGCTATATCTACCTTTCAGGTTGGATGGTTGCAGCTCTTCGTTCAGAATTCGGTCCACTTCCTGACCAATCTATGCACGAAAAAACTTCAGTACCTGCATTGATCGAAGAAATCTACACTTTCCTACGTCAAGCTGACGCGAAAGAATTAAACGACTTGTTCCGTGCGCTTAAAAAAGCAAACGAAGCTGGTGATACTGCTAAAGCTGCTGAAATCACTGCTCAAATCGACGGTTTCCAAACTCACGTTGTGCCAATTATTGCGGACATCGACGCTGGTTTCGGTAACGAAGAAGCGACTTACTTACTAGCTAAGAAAATGATCGAAGCGGGTGCTTGTGCACTTCAAATCGAAAACCAAGTATCTGACGCTAAACAATGCGGTCACCAAGCTGGTAAAGTTACAGTTCCACACGAAGACTTCATCGCGAAAATCCACGCTCTTCGCTATGCATTCTTAGAAATGGGTCTTGACGACGGTATCATCGTTGCTCGTACTGACTCTGAAGGCGCTGACTTGACTCAAAAAATCCCAGTGGTTAAAGAGCCAGGCGACATCGCTTCTCAATACATCAGCTACTTAGACACAACTGAAATTGACATTTCAGAAGCTCAAGAAGACGAAATCCTAATCAAGCGTAACGGTAAACTTCACCGTCCAAAACGTCTTGCTTCTGGTTTGTACCAATTCCGTCCAGACACGCAAATCGACCGCGTTGTACTTGACTGTGTATCTAGCCTTCAAAACGGCGCTGACCTTCTTTGGATCGAAACTGCGACTCCAAACGTTGAAGAAATCGCTCACATGGTTAACCGTGTTAAAGAAACAGTTCCAAATGCTAAGCTTGTTTACAACAACTCGCCTTCATTCAACTGGACTTTAAACTTCCGTCAACAAGCTTACGACCGTTGGGTTGCTGAAGGTAAAGACGTTTCTGCTTACGACCGCGCTAAACTAATGAGCGCTGAGTACGATGCTACTGAATTAGCTGCTGATGCTGACGAAAAAGTACGTACATTCCAAGCAGATGCTTCTCGTGAAGCTGGTGTGTTCCATCACTTGATCACACTTCCGACTTACCATACAGCTGCTCTTTCTACTCATGAGCTTGCTCAAGGTTACTTCGGCGACCAAGGTATGCTTGCTTATGTAGCTGGCGTTCAACGTAAAGAAATCCGCGGTACGATCTCTTGTGTTAAACACCAAGCAATGGCTGGTTCTGACATCGGTGATGATCACAAAGAAATCTTCTCTGGTGACAACGCTCTTAAAGCGCACGATGATGCTAAAAACACAATGAACCAATTCGCTGCTCACTAAGCACTGAACTGATTCAAAAAAAAGCCCAGCGAAAGCTGGGTTTTTTTATGGCTTTAAAATTTTGTTAAATCCATTTACTGACATGTATCGATATAAAAAAGCAGGGCATAACCCTGCAAATAGAGTGGGACAGCCTTTATTTAAGGCAACAGGATAATTAACCAAGTAAAAAAGATAATTGCTAATGCAACGAATTGAGCGGCACTTCCCATATCTTTAGCAATTTTAGAAAGTGGATGCTTGTCTAAAGATACGCGGTCGACAACGGCTTCAATGGCAGAGTTGAATAATTCAACAATCAAGGCAAATAAACACACCACCACCATAAGGGCATGTTCAGCACGACTGACATCGAGAAAACAACTGGTGGGAATAAGCACCATATTCATCCAGACAATTTGTCGAAATGCAGCTTCATTTTGATACGCAGCTTTGAATCCGTCGAGGGAATATTGCGTTGCATTTAATATTCGTTTAAGTCCAGATTTACCTTTAAACGGGGAAATTTCACTCATAGCACTGTACAGACGTATAGATTTAAAAACTGGCGAAAATATAGCATGCCAAGCTTAAAGTTTTCTTGCATTCAGTTTTTATTTTATTGAGCATTAAAATTTAGGATGATTTACATAAGCCTGTATCAAGTTAGTGCTATGTTTATCCAGTATTAGACTTAAAATTTGCCTGAATTTCAGGCACAATACAGGCGTTTAAAATTTTTAATTTTGAAGCCTTTGCTTCATTGCATGAAATAATAAAAGTGATATAGGTCAACAATGAAAAACTTTAGTTTTGCTGTGCTTGCAGCAACACTTTTAACCAGCCAGTTTGTCAGTGCAGAGCCGGCAGTTATTCAAACGGAAATCAAAACGAATGTGACACAGCCCATGGGATTTTATCCTTTCCAAGTGGGTGCATATAAAGTCATTGCTTTAAAAGATGGGACACTCGAATTAAGTCCTGATTTGTTTAAACAAAATTTAACTCCAGAAGAAGTTAGTGCTTTATTCCAGAAGCTTGCAGTTGATCAGAGCAAAGGCATACAAACCAGTGTCAATGCCTATCTGATTGATGATGGACAAGGCGGCATCAGTCTTGTTGATAGTGGTGCAGCCAGTTGTTTTGGACCAAACTTAGGTTCTATTGCACAAAATATTGAAGCGGCTGGCTATAAGCTTAATCGTGTACGCAGTGTTTTCTTAACCCATTTACATCCAGATCATGCATGTGGTATTGCAAAACAAGGTAAGGCCGTATTTCCGAATGCAACGATCTACGTCAATGAACAAGAAAGTCAGTATTGGTTAAGTGAAAGCACCGTCGATACTTTAGCTGCTGAAAAGCGTGACGGTTATTTAGCGACCGTTGCGAAAATTAAAGCTGCGATTGCGCCTTATCAAACCATGCGGAGTTTTAAGACTTTTAGCGTTGGTTCTGTGATTAATGGATTAGAAGTACTACCGAGTGTTGGACATACACCGGGACATTATTCTTTTATCTTAAAATCGCAAGCTAAAAGTTTTGCTATCCTCGGCGATGTGGTTCATTCCTATCATTTACAGTTTGAACAACCCAAATTATCTGTCGATTTTGATGTCGATCCGGTCAAAGCCAGTGAAACTCGTTTAGCAATTTTTAAACGTTTTGCTCAAGAGCAAACCTTTGTTGCATTTGCACATTTACCATTTCCGGGTATTGGTAAAATAAGTGAAATGAATGATGGTCAGTTCCGTTGGAACCCGCTAAATTTAGCTCCGACAGCTCCGACAGCTCCGACAGCTCCGACAGCTCCGACAGCTCCGACAGCTCCGACAGCTCCGACAGCTCCGACAGCTCCGACAGC
>NZ_MVKX01000010.1 GCF_002018365.1 Acinetobacter amyesii | reverse complement strand
ACTCATTTGGTAGAAAACTTAGCAATACGTAAGACTAAGCAAGTATCCATAACAGTTGTGCTGGCGACAATAGCAAGAGTGAACCACCTGATCCCTTCCCGAACTCAGAAGTGAAACCTCTTAGCGCTGATGGTAGTGTGGGGTTACCCATGTGAGAGTAAGTCATCGCCAGCTCATTATTCGAAACACCCCAACCAAACGGTTGGGGTGTTTTTTTATGTGGAGAAAAGGGAAAGAAAAGAGGGAAAATAAACGGGATACGAAATAAAGCGCTGGATATCCAACGCTATAAATTTACATAAAACGATAAAATTATATTAACTGACGTCGCGCATGCTTTAATGCTGTTCTTAACCCTTCTTCTAACGTTGGATGATAGAAAGGTTTATCTAAAATTTCATGAATGGTTCGTTCTTCTGAAATCATCCAAGCTAATAAATGTGCCAAATGTTCAGCTTCCGCGCAGAATAGCTCAGCTCCTAATAGTTTATGGCTAATTGTATCCACGTATACTTCGGCAGCCCCTTTATTTTTAGCAGCAACAATCGCACGACCTTGTTTTTCATAAGAAACGTAACCAATGACGAATTCTGTGTTTTTATCTTGTAGATGCTTATAGCTTTGCCCAATGGTTGCCATTTGTGGTGTAGAAAATAAGATGCCTAGAGATGTTAGCATCTTGATGGGTTTAATTTGTGGAAACTTTAAACAGTTTTGTACAGCAAATTTACCTTCATGAGCTGCTTCATGTTGGATAGGGGTATTGGTATGTGCATCACCGACGATAAAAATAGGATAATCTGCTAATTGCTTTGTATGAGGGTTGATCGGTAATTTTTTTAAATCTTTAAATTCGGCACTTATACGTTCTAAACTTAAGGTATTTAATAATGTACGTCTGCCAGTTGCAGCTAAGACATAGTTAACTTGTAGCATTTTTTGTACGTTTTCTTCAGTGTAGGTTAGATGAACCAGATCGCCTTTAACAGAGTAATGTTCAGGTAAAATTTCAAACTTTAGCTTTAACTCTTTACTTAATTCTTCCTGTGCAAGCTTCTGTAATACGGGGCTAGTCAGTGAGCCAATTTTTCGACTACGTGCAAAAACAGTGGTGTTTACATTGAGGCGTGTTAAAGCTTGGGCTAATTCCAAAGCGATGACGCCACTTCCAATAACTGCGACTGATTTAGGGAGTTGTTCTAATTCAAATATCTGATCTGATGTAATTAATTTATCGCCTAATATTTGTTTTTGTTCAGCATCTATAGCAGGAGTTGTACCTACAGCAAGGATAAATGACTTGGCTTTAAATGTTTGGTTGTTTACTTGAATGGTATTTGAATCAATAAATTCAGCTTTACCTGAAATTTTATGTTGGCTTGGCCAACTTTCAACATCTTTTAACGTGGCTCTTGTAAAACGATCACGTAAGGTTTGAACATGTTGCATGACGCGAGAGGTATCAATTTCACTTTTGACATCTAGTCCTAAATTATCTGCATGTCTTATTTCGTACATACAGTTGGCAGTAGAGATAAGTATTTTACTTGGCATACAACCAACGCGTGCACAGGTAGTATCCCAAGGACCATCATTAATGATAAGAATATTTTGTGTTTTTTTAATTGCTTCTTTATAGGCTGAAATGCCTGCTGTTCCTGCACCGATAATGATGATGTCGTACATAAAATTCTCCTTCATACTTCAAATTTAACATATCAAACATTTGTCTTCCTTTTGTTTACATAAAGCTATAACTATGGTTACATAGCAACCAATAAATATTTATAACAACTCTATATATATTGAGGGTTTTAGGGGAATTCCATGCAAAAAAAACAAGTGACTATGAAACTGTCAGCTGTAGCTTTAGCCGTATTGTTAGCGAGTTGTGGCGGTGGTGGTAGTGATGGTT
The DNA here is from genome assembly GCF_002018365.1 of Acinetobacter amyesii. Classification (GTDB taxonomy): domain Bacteria; phylum Pseudomonadota; class Gammaproteobacteria; order Pseudomonadales; family Moraxellaceae; genus Acinetobacter; species Acinetobacter amyesii. Next base: position 140,477 of record NZ_MVKX01000010.1, on the reverse strand, counting down.
ATTTTAATCAAGGGGAAAATAATAACGGGAACGGTTCTGGTAACGATAATGGGATTGAAACGCCTGTAGTTGCAAAATTAAATATTACAAATGTTGAACTTGCTGATAGTAATAATCTGAAAACTACGATCTTGACGATTTTAGGTGCAAGTGCGAGCGTAAAAGTAACTGATCAAAATGGACAGCCAGTAAGTGGTGCACTCGTTACGTTTACCGGTGAAAATATTACATTTGAAACTTCAAATGCAACAGTTCTTTCAAATGCTGAAGGTGTTGCTAAAATTGGTATTAAGCCGACCGATGAAACAAAAACAGGTATTTTTAAAATATCTGCAAATGCAGAGCTTAATGGGAATACTGCGAATACAAGCGATTCATTTGTTTCTGTTGAAGCACTGAAAACAAAATTTGAAAATTTAACTTTTGATCAATCAAGTATTGATGCTGGTGGATCGGTTAAAATTAGTTTAACAACTGTTGATGCTACTTCAAATGCGGTACAAAATAATGTACAAGTCAATTTTAAAGCTGATTGCGGTACGTTTACGAATAGTTCAGTAAACTCAAATCAAGGTTTGGTTGAAACAACATATACTGCAATTTCATCAGGTGGTCAGCTTTGCTCAGGCACCCAAGCAATTACAATTGCTGCGAATAATGGTGCAACCACCACTACTAAAAATATTACAATAAATCCTATTAAAGCCAATTCACTGGTTTATAGTTCAGGTGAAGTAAAACTTGGTGCTGCAAATAGCGGCTCAAGTGCATCTGGTAAAGTAGAATTTACAGTTTATTCAAATAATTTACCTGCTAAAAACCAAGATGTCTTGGTTGAGCTCATTTATGCACCAACTGATTTGAGTTTTATTGCATTACATAATAAGACACAGAAAGTTATTAAATCTAATGATGACGGTAAAATTGTAGTTGATATCTTCCCTGGTAGTTTACCTGGCCCTGTAGAATTAAAAGCAACATTAGTCAGTGATACAAGTGTCAGCGCATTAACTAAAGATGTTTCAGTGGCAACAGGCCGTGTTACACAAAATGGTTTAAGTCTATCTGTATCAAAAAATGCATTACAATGGGATGTTGATGGGGATAAAGCGACAATCGTTGCACGTTTACGTGACCGAGTAGGTAATAAAGTTCCTGATGGTACTGTTGTTAGTTTTGTCACCGAAGGCGGAAGTATTACACCAAATTGTTCTACGACTGATGGTGAATGTAATGTTGTATTACAGACTCAAAATCCACGACCTGCTGATAACCGTGTAACGGTATTGGCATATGTTGAAGGAGATAAGTCTTATATCGATAAAGACTCAGATAACCTATACACTGCAGGTGTGGATGAGTTAACAAGTAATATTGGTGACTTCTTCCGTGATGATAATGAAAACACGATTTTTGAAGCGGCTTTAGGTGAGTTTTTATATAAACGTGGAGCTGTAGGTAATACTTGTGCCGCAAGCACTTTCGGACAACCGAATATCTTAGGTACATGTAATACTGAGCTTTCTGCAGTTATTCGTCAACAACTGGTATTTTCATTTAGTAATGATGTTCCAACTATTACAAATCTAGCTGTATCAGAGACTAAGTCAAACTTCACTTTCAAATTATTTGGTAATAGCGCGCAATCTGTTCCAATGCCGACGGGTACGACTGTTGCAGTGAAAGCTGAAGATAATACCAAAGATAATGAAAAGTCTTGTTCGGCAGAGCTTTGGAGTGGTAATGCCACTGTACCTTCAGTGTTCAACCTGCTTACACCATCTACATTCTCTACAAGTTCACAAGTGTTTTACTCTTACCGCTTAAAAGAGTGTGACTCAGGCGATAGTTTAGTGCTTTCAGTGACAGCTCCGACAGGACAAATCACAAAACAAGAATATACGATTCGTTAATAAATAAAAAACAGCGCTTCGGCGCTGTTTTTTATTGTAGGGACTGTTCAATTCAAAGTGCAGTCCCGACACTTACACCAACGGTTGGACGTACATTCATAGAATTACACCCTGTTAGCAACAACGTTGTAAATAAAACGGTAAACACGAATTTAGTCATTGAGCAAACCTTGAGCCTTAGCTTGATTGAAAAGAGATGTCGAACGTGAGCCGCTGCGACAAATCATCAAAATGGGTTTAGGAAGCTCATTATAATATTTGGCAAATTCCTTCACGTCTGTTTGAGAAATTTTACCGCTTTGCACAGGTTGATACACAACACTCACATGAGACTTTTCTGCAATTCCTCGTAACTGTAAAACAGTCACTTCGTTGCCCGTCTCATTATCTGGTCGATTCACAATCACAGATTTAAATTTAAGTTGTTTGAGTAAACTTGAAAACTTATCTGTGGTCATTTGTCCAGATACACTTAAATTTGCATTTAAGGGCTGACTGTTATTATCTGCATATGTAGGTGCTGAGAAGATGCACGTTGCGATCAATAAAGCTTTTTGAATGAAAGCCTTAGTCATCCAAAAGATCCATCTGTTTTGCTAGTTGATACAGGTTGTTTGAACGGTTACCTGTACGGCAGAACATGAGAACTGGCTTTGGCAATTCATTAAAATGATTAGCAAAGTTACGGACATCTAGCTCAGAAATTTGACCCGCAACAACCGGTTGATGAACATAGTCTAAACCAGCGCTACGTGCTGCTTCTTCAATTTGAGCACTGGTTGGTTGCTCAGGACCACCTTCCATGTCAGGGCGGTTATTGATAATCGATTTAAAGCCTTTTTCAACCACTTGCGCTACATGTTCTGGGCCGATTTGACCTGCAAAACCAACATTTTCGCTCATTGAGTCACTCCATAATTTAATTCATAGATTTATGCTTTATGATAGCATTAAGCACAAACTTGAGCAGAATGTTCTTAAATTTTTATAAGCGATTACAACCATAAAATAACGCAATGGAGCGCGTATGCACGCCTATACAGTCGAACCACTGTATGTCAAAAGCGGACAAGATGTTATAGCTGCTGACTTTTATCGTCCAAAATCTGTTGAAAAACCTGCAGTCATTCTCATGGCACATGGTTTGGCGGCATTACGCCAATTTAAATTAGTGCAATATGCCAAGCGCTTTGTGCAAGCAGGCTATGCTGTCGTGTTATTTGATTATCGCTATTGGGGGGGCAGTACAGGGCGTCCGCGAGAGTTAGTAAACCTGAAGGCACAACTTGAAGATTGGCGGACCATGATCGATCATTTACAGCAGCGTAAATCGATTGATTCAAGACGCATTGTATTATGGGGAACATCGCTGAGTGGTGGCTATGTACTCAGTTTAGCGGCAGAGCTTAAAAATATTAAAGCGGTGATGGTACAAGTTCCATTTGTCGACGGCGCTGAAAGTGCAAAATTGTATCCCTTACAGCAATTACCTAAAGCGTTAAAATTATCGAGTCAGGACTATATGGGCTCTAAAGTTGGGATGAGCCCAACGACTTTACCTGTAGTTGATCCACATCGATTGTGTTTTTTACAGTCTGAAGACAGTTATGCGGGCTACTTATCGATTGTCAATCCTGATTTTTATTGGAGTGGAGAAATTCCGGCTCGGGCCTTTTTTAAGTTAATCCGTTATCGCCCAATATTGGATGTCCGAAAAATTAGCATACCAGTACTTTTTATTGCAGCCAAAGAAGATAGTTTGATTCCCATCGAATCAAGCCGAGAAACTGCGACCAATATTGCACCGTATGTGCAGTATTATGAGTGGGAAATGCAACATTTTGATATTTATCATGGGCAATGGTTTGAAAAAGCCATGGCAACCCAATTAGAATTTTTACATCAACATGTTGGAGTCAGCTAAATGATCGTTGTGTGTCCTGAATGTGGTGCAAAAAACCGTGTGCCTGAAGAAAAACTCGAAGTTGGACCTGCATGTGGTCAATGTCACCAAGCATTGATTCCATTGGCACCCATCGAGTTGAATGAAAAGAACTTTGCAAACTTTATTAGCAATAGTGATTTACCTGTGCTGATCGATTTATGGGCTGAATGGTGTGGACCATGTAAGATGATGGCGCCACACTTTGCACAAGTTGCAAAATCAAATCCGAAGGTGGTTTTTGCTAAAATTGATACCGAAGCAAACCCTCGATTGAGCGGTGCATTTAATGTTCGTAGTATTCCTACACTGGTTTTGATGAATAAAACCAACGAAATTGCTAGAATAAGTGGTGCAATGCGTGCTGGTGAGTTACAACAATGGCTCAATCAGCAGTTAAATCTACCTCAATAAATGTCAGCGCCAGGAGCTAAAGTGTCAGAAACTCATGTAAAACCTGAAGGAACGCTTTCCCTACAAACCATCGCGATGCCTGCAGACACCAACTGGAGTGGTGATGTTTTCGGTGGTTGGATCGTGTCACAAATGGACTTGGCCGGTGCAATTCACGCAGAGCGTTTCAGTCAAGGACGCTGTGCAACGATTTCAATTAACCAAATGACCTTCCTCGTTCCTGTGAAAGTCGGGGATGTCATCAGTGTATATACCAAAATTTTAAAAGTGGGTAATACCTCTATCCAAATGCAGATTGAAGTTTGGGATAGCCATGACAGCTCACGTGATCCAATTCGCGTAACCGAAGGTGTGTTTACATTTGTCGCTGTCGATGTGAAAGGTGCTAAGCGTCAAATTCCTGCGGATGCAAAAGCTAAATTTGCTGCAGATCAAGCTTAATTAAAGTATGACGCAATAAAAAAGCCGCTCAATCGAGTGGCTTTTTTATGAATAGTGACTGAGAAATTAGAACATCGTATTTGAATTGGCACTGGTTTCAGGAATGCTTTGTTGCACATCCCAATGTTCGACGATCTTGCCATTTTCAACACGGAAGATATCGATAATGGCTTCTCCACGGTCTTGCTTATTTTGCGTAGAGTGTACATGTAAATAGACCAAATCACCTTCGGCAGCGGCACGTTTGATCTGGTTTTTTGCTTCAGGATATTGTTTAAAATACTGGGTGAAATAATCGACAAAAGGCGCTTTGCCATCAGGTACATGCGGATTATGTTGAATATATTGATTGCCAATATATCGGTCAGCATATGTCTTAACCTGATGTTTAAGAAAGACACCTTCATAAAAATCAATCACGATTTTCTTATTTTCCGCCGCTTGGCTGGTTTGAATATTGCTTTCAGCCGTTTGATTTGGAGTCGTTGGCGTTGCAGGAATAGTACTTTGACATGCAGTTAAAAACACCGCCATGCCGATGAATGAAAGGGGAATGATTTTTTTCATAAAGTGCTCAATATATTTGTGTCGTGCAAGCATATTGAGCGGAATTAGGGCGTATAAATAGTAAAAAACAGTCTTGATTATGCTGAAATTTGGTAAAACTTACACTTACCTAAAAGTAAGTTTTATTTACATTTATTTATTTTTCAGAGCGGATTTTGCCACCCAAGCCCAAAGCATTTCGCATTGGATGGGTGCTTCACCAGATTCATCGGTGACTAAGACCTGTACTAAGGTTTCACCTTTTTCTGTGCTTTGCATTTGTTGTTGCTGTTCAGGTGTAAGTGTTGCGATGGCTTTCATCCCACCTTGGGTTGGACGTTTAAAATCAACTTTGAAGCTTTTAATCAGGACAATGGCGCTATCAGGGACGTTCATTGCTGTGACAAAACCTGTGGCTGTTTCTGCGATCAGCGCCATGGCACAGGCATGTACTTGCCCGATGTGGTTTTGCATCGCCTTATGATTGGCGATGCTCACCTCAACACGCTCAGGGCTGACATGTTGATATTGGATTTTAGCCGTTCCAACCATGGGCACGACACGACCAAAAGCTCGACTGAGCAAACGACTTTGAATACCTTTGGGTAATTTAGAGCTTGCTTTGACCAGTTTATTTAGACGATTTGGACGTGCCATATTGACCTCAATGGCAGTTGTGCTGCCTTAATCTTTAAAGTTGTTAAATTGAAGCGGCACACCAAACTGTTGCTCTTTTAAGAACGCCATCACTTGTTGCAAAGTGTCACGCTTCTTGTCAGTCACACGAATTTTGTCGCCTTGAATAGAAGACTGCACTTTAATGCCGCTTTCTTTAATGGCTTTATTGATTTTTTTTGCAGTATCAGAGTCAAGACCGTCTTTTAGTTTGATCACTTGAATGACGTTTTTACCAGAAGCAGTCATTTTTTGTGGATCGAGCGCTTGAATGTCGACTTTACGTTTGAAGAAATGATTTTCGAGCATGGTATACACTTGCTCACATTGGAAATCGCTTTCTGTTGAGATTTTGATTTCCTTATTTTTCTCATTTAACTCAATTGAAACGTCATGACCGCGGAAGTCAAAACGCGTCGCAATTTCTTTTTGCGTGTTTTGAACTGCATGATTTACTTCAAAAACTTCTAATTCGGAAACAATATCAAAAGAAGGCATAGATTAGACCTTTACAAAGGGAAAGAATATCTGAGATGCTAGGGATGTTTTCTTCATTTGCCAAGTGTTGTTTACATCAAAAGGAGTGCGCAATGATCCGTAAACAAGAAATTACAACATTTGAGTTCCCAGAAGACTCGATTATCTGGGATGTTCGCGATGCAAGTGCTTATGCTGAGGCACATGTGAAAGGTGCGGTTAACCAACCGATCACCGCATTGTCATCAGATGCACTGACTCAGGTGTCAACGGATCAACCCATTTACATTTTATGTGGTGGCGGAAGTAAAGCTCCACGTGCAGCAGAGTTACTAGAGGGTTTTGACAGCTCACGTGAATATGTAATCTTAATGGGCGGCACGCGTGCTGCTCGTGATGCCGGTCTTCCTTTGGAACAAGGGAAATAAGATCGAATCAAAAAAAGCGCCGAAAGGCGCTTTTTTATTGCGGATTATTTTTCTTGAGGTGGAGATGACGGCATCTGACCCTGAAAATAAGGCTTCTTGGTTTTTTGTTTCGCTTTGGAGCGTCGTATAAAACGTGCTGCATGAATTTTATCGAGTAGCTGAGTTGGAATCGGGCAGGCTTCTTTTAAGACCAGTGCGGCAATGATTTCACTACAGAGCGGGGCATACAGGAAACCTTTAGAACCGAGTCCACTGCAGCTATAAATGTGCTGATCTTCATGAACTGCACCAATCACCGGAAAAAAGTCTTTTGTCTGTGCGCGAATCGCGGCACGTCCTTGCCATTGCTCAATCGGTGCTAAGGTTTTGGCAAAGTCGGGGAACACACTGTGGATAAGTTCATAGTTATGCACATGATCTTCTGTGAGAACGTCGGTGTCATCACGGCCGGGATAAAATGACGCGCCCATAATCATCTGTTCGGCATCCAGTTGTATACAATAGCCCCCATAACTATAGGCGGTATGCATATCCATTTGTTGAGCGGGATTGTTCAACCAACTGACTTGTCCACGAATGGCACGCAGTTCTGGATAATCTGTTTGTAGCTGCATGCTCTCACGTGCCGCACAGAGAATGACATGTTCGGCAGATGGAAGCTGCTGATCCTGTGTAAATAGCGCAACGCCATTTTGTTGTTGTTCAATGCGTTGAATATCTGCTTGTAACAATTCAATGTGCGGATGTGCCAAGATTTGGTCACGAAGCTGATGTGGACTGACTGCACCTGCTTGTTTGAGGAGCAGGGTTGAATATGTTGAGGCTAATTGATTTAGCGTGCCTTCTTCAGCAGCTAACACCTCTGAAGGATAACTTTGAGCTAACTCAAGGTGTTCTGCTTTATTTTTTAAAATAGATTGGTGAATCTGTAAGGGACGAAATGCCTTGAAGTTTTGATAATGCTTGAGCGCATATAACCAACTCAGGGTCATCAGATGTTCAGCACTTTGTTCAATTGGACAGAGTTTAGGGTTGAGTAAGGCAAGAGGATTACCCGACCCACCGCTGAGTGGTGCTGATTTCTCGTAAATACGCACGTGATGCCCGCGTTGAGCAAATGCCCAAGCACAGCTTAAACCGGCGATGCCAGCGCCAATAATCGCGATTTGACGGGGCTTATGTCCTAGAGCGATTTTAGGATTTTTTTTTTCGTCTAAAGTGGGAAGGTCAGCAACATCGGATTGATCATCTGATCTTTCAGGTGCGAGCCAAAAGGCTTTGAGCATTTCACGCTTATGAGCAAAGCCACGTGGTCGTGTAATGGTAATACCATGCTCACGTAAGCCGCGTTTCAGTACACCTGCCACACTAAATGAGGCGAAGGTTGTCCCAATGTCCGATAGACGCACGATATTTTTGAGTACGTTTTCTTCCCACATGTCAGGATTACAGGCAGGTGCAAAACCGTCCAAGAACCATGCATTGACCGTAGCAGTTTTTGCCATGACGGGAAAAACGTCGTGTGCATCGCCTAACCAAAGATCAATTGAAAAACGTTCTTCTGGAAAATTGAGTCGATGACATCCCGCAATAGGTTCAGGATATTGCGCAATCAGTTGCTGTGCCAATGGCTGTAATTCAGGCCATGCATTTAATGCACGAATGAGGTCTACTTTAGATAAAGGGAATTTTTCTACAGAAATGGCATGCAGATGACTGTGATTATCTGGACGAACCTGTTGCCATAATTGCCACAGAGCCAAAATATTTAAGCCTGTACCAAAACCTGTTTCGCCGACACTGAAATATTCAAAATCAGTCAGTGCCGCAAGGCGAGTGTCGAGGTCATTCCCTTTTAAAAACACATGACGTGTTTCGAGTAGGCCATTGTCCTTCGAAAAATACACATCACCAAACTGTTTAGACACTGGAATATCAATGCCATCGATCATTTGCCAATCGAGATCGGCAGTCTGAATTGCACCTGACAAAACTCAAGCAACCTTTAAATTGAAGTAGAAAAACGAATTACCATTGACGACGACGTTTGGTATAGACGTAACTGGCCAACAAGAAACCTAAAATCACGCCAACACCAAGTGTGGTCCCGCCATATAAAAACATCTGCGCGCTACGTTCACTTTGTAGCACTTGTACTTGTACGCCCAAGCTATCATTTTTAAGTTGTAATTCTTGGTTTTGCGCCAAGGCTTCAAGGTTAGCTTTTTCTAACTGTTGTAAGCGTACAGATTGGTCTTTGACCATCGCTTTGACTTTGGCATCTTGCAGCGCTTTATTTTTTGCCAGTTGTTCAATGGTCAATGGATTTGCATCTTGAGGTTGACCATTAGGATTGACGGTTGCCGCCACTTTAATGATGCCCGGTTTATTGGCAGGAATGGTATGCGGCACAGGATTGGGAGGAGGTGTTGCAGTCGTTGCTTGAGCAGCAGGGGCTACAGCAGGTGCAGGAGCCGGTTCTTCAGCCCATGCAGTTGAACAAATTAAAGATAAGCCCAGTAAACTAGAAACAACGACGCGCATGAACCTTATCCTTTAGGAAATGCTTTGTTAAATGGTTTGACATCAATTTGGCCATAAACCCCTTCTTTGAGGAAAGGTTCATCTGCCAACCATTGGTCTAGGGCTTCACGACTATCAAAATCGACAATGATCGTACTGCCGTAAAAACCAGCTTGCGGGTTTGCCGGATCTTTAGGCATTGCACCTGCAACAATCAGACGACCTTCATCATCAAGTTTTTGTAGACGTTCAAGATGTTGAGGACGAACTGCAAGGCGCTTTTCCACTGTACCTTCATTATCTGTACAGCTTACGACGAATAATGGCATGACTTTTCCTGATTTTTGACCGAATGGATTATTCTGAGGTCTTAAAGTATTTACGTAATACAATAAACTGAATAATGATAAAGGAAAACATCACGATCATGTCACCAAAAGCAGTGAATTCACCCCAATATTTTCCGTCTGCAAACAAATAAGCGAAAAAGGTGTGTAAACATGACATCACCACGAACATTGCAGCCCATGCATAGTTCAATCGTTTCCAACCGACAGCGGTTAAATTTAAGACTGGACCAAATAAACGTTCGATGAGTGGTTTCTTATCTTTACTAAATAGTGGAGAAAGTAAAAACGCCCCAGCAAACACTAAGTTCAGTAAAACGGCTTTTAAACGAATATAAAAATCATCGCTTAGCATCAGGGTAATACCACCAAAAATCACGGTCATGAACAACACAATCCATTGTTGTTTATCTAGACGGAATTTTTGCATGACAAACAATGCACCATAAACCACAAGCATGGAAATGATGAGACCTGATGTTGCCACAAGAATGTTATTGTTATCGACACCCCCAGCAGAACCAATCAATTGTAATAATGGGTGCTGCGTATCTTTTGGATCTACAGTTTTATATAAATAAAAGAAAATAATGAGTGGCACAAAGTCTAAAAGTGCTTTCATGTTAGAGTATCTAAATCTGATCAAATAAATGACATAGTATAGAGATGCAAGGCGTAGATTTACATACACACAGTAATATTTCTGATGGTACTTTGTCACCAGAGGCTTTGGTGCAGGCCGCAAGTGCTATCGGCATTCATACGCTGGCTTTAACTGATCACGATACGATGGACGGATTGTTGGCAGCAGAGCAGGTCGCGCATGAATTAAAGCTGCACTTAATCTCTGGTGTGGAGATTTCTAGCCAGTGGTCGAGACCTGCGACCAAAAAAAGTTATGGTGTGCATATCGTCGCTTTAAATATGCAAAATCCTGCGCCCTTACAAGCCTTATTGATGGATCAAAAGCGTATTCGAGCGGAACGTGCTCGGCAGATTTGTGACTTACTGATACCGTTAATTGGTCAAGATATTTATAGCGATGTGATTGCCAAAGTCGACCATATTCCAGATCGGGTAACACGTACCCATATTGCCAAAACTTTGGTGGAAAAGGGTGTGGTTTCACGTCCACAACAAGCTTTTGATAAATATATTAAAGAAGGTAAAAAAGCCTTTGTAAAATTTGAAGGTCCAAGTCTTACTGAAACCATTGAGATCATTCATGCCAGTGGTGGCTTTGCAGTGTTGGCGCATCCGACACGTTATGATTTATCTGCGACCAATATTCGTTATTTGATCGAAATCTTTGCTGAAGCAGGCGGTGATGCGGTGGAGTTACCACCGGCAATTGAGCCATTATCGACTCGTCAAATGGTGGATCGCATGATTGCGGCCTTTAACTTAAAAGTTTCTGTTGGCAGTGATTTTCATGGTGACAATATGCCATGGATTAAACTCGGCAATATCCCTCGAGTGAAAGAGGGGCAAATTGGAATTTGGGAGAGTTTTGCTTAAAGCCTTGCGCAATGATTGCTCTCACTTACAAATTTTCGATGTACAAAAAGTGTGCGCAAGGCTATGTAAGCGAGGGTTTAGACGCAGTGATCAATTACAGTAAATTATGATCTTTGGCTTGAATCGGTGGTGGGGTGGGTTTTCCTAGAGTTCCTAGAAGTTCAATTTCAATAGTTCGCACCATCGAGTCCAATGGAAGGTCATTACTTTGTGTACCGAAGGGTTCTTCTATCTCTGAACTCAGCGCATCTAAGCCTAAAAAGGTATAGGCCAAAATCCCGACCAAAAGGGGAGTTGCGAGACCTAGAGTAGAACCCAAGCTAAACGGCAAGACAAAACAGAAAAAATAAACGGTTCGATTTAGCAAGACTGAATAAGCAAACGGTAATGGCGTGGTGGCAATACGGTCACAGCCGGTTTGTACGGTGCTGAGTTCCATCACATGCTGATTCATCTGGGTATAAATAATATCTGAAATTTCACCATCTTTGAGTGCTTGCATGAGCTCCCATTGAATCAAACTCAACGTGTACTGCGGTGCATTGGCTTGTTGGTATAACTGGGTGATGGCATTCGCACTCATGCCGCTGGTTTCAACCAGTTCTGTGGGATTGGCAGTTTGATGGCGGAGTCGGTCACGTAAAACATTGGCAAAGACAATCACATGTTGAATCACACGTTCACGACGGCCTTGACTGAGTAAACGGCAGTCACGGTCAAAATGGCGCGCGTTGGCAATCAAAATGCCCCATAAACGCCGAGCTTCCCACCAACGGTCATAGCAGGCTGAGTTTTTAAAGCCTAAGAAAATCGACAGCACAACACCGATTAGGGTAAAGCCGACCAAAGGAAATTCGGTAAAATGGAAGATATCGACATAGGATAAGCCGCCCACAATGGCAGACAGCAACATAACGATCCCGAGCGGCGGTAAAACCTTAGGTAAAATCGTTCCTCGCCAAGAAAATAGCAGTTTAAAAATACTCGGTTGGTCACGGACGATCATGTTCGAATGATAATTTCTAGTTTTAAAAAATTATGATGATCTTCGGGTTTGCTCAAGCACTTGTCAATAACTGTTTCATGCAGATGAGTGTGCTCGGAGCAAGCCATGTTCAGCAAAGGAAAAACTCCCTTCTGTTGAGATAATGCAATGATCAATCAGTCGAATTTCCACCAGCTGACAAGCCTGCTGAATGAGTCGAGTCAATTCAAGATCGGCAGCAGAAGGTTCTGCACGACCGAAAGGATGATTATGTGCAATGACGATACTGCTGGCGTGTTCAGAAATGGCATAACGCAGCAGTTGATTGATGGAAATTTCACAGGTATTGAGGCTGCCATAAAAAAGTTTTTTAAAGTTTATTTTTCTTAAATGCGCATCTAGACAAAGCACGCCAAAGACTTCTTGACGCTCCGATAAAAATTCAAAGCGAAGAAATTTTTGCAATTGTTCAGAATGTTGCAAGTGTAAGGCTTCATTTTGAAAATGCTGACTCACATAGCGTTTACCGAGTTCTTTTACCGCCATGAGCTGCGCATATTTACTATTTCCGATGCCATGAAACTGGCGTAAATCCTCAAGTGACGCATCCATTAGCGCTTGCAACTGACCAAAATGTTGAATCAAAAGTCGTGCGAGTTCGACAGCAGAGTGCTGCTGGGAACCAGAGCGTAGGAAAATAGCCAGTAGCTCAGCATCGGATAAACTTTGTGCGCCTTGTTGAATCAGGCGCTCACGTGGACGCTCTTGTTCAGGCCAATTTTTAATTGAATTATTCATTATTCTTAGACTTTTTTATTATCAGTCAATCGGCTTTTTCGCAGCAGATTGTTGGGTCAGTGCATATTTAATGCTATTGTGAGCGCCACTGCAACAGATAGGTAGCCTGTTCGTGAGCTTTGATTTAAGTGTAATGCCCACAAAAAATATTCTTTTAGGTGTCACTGGTGGTATCGCAGCCTATAAAAGTGCCATTCTTGTCCGTCGGTTAAAAGATGCCGGATTTGATGTGCGCGTGGTGATGACTCAAGGTGCGCAAGCCTTTGTGACCCCGCTAACGTTTCAGGCGCTTTCAGGCAACCCTGTGCATACTGAATTACTCAATCCCGAAGCAGAAGCGGGTATGGGGCATATTGAATTGGCACGTTGGGCTGATTTGGTATTGGTTGCTCCTGCAAGTTGCGACACGCTGGCAAAATTTGCGGCGGGTTTAGCAGATGACCTTCTTTCTACACTTTATCTTGCAACAAAAGCACCCGTCTGGGTTGCCCCTGCGATGAATCAGCAAATGTGGGCAGCCAAAGCGACACAGCGTAATTTAAATACACTGGTTGAAGATGGCGTACATGTGATCATGCCCGATGCCGGCTCTCAAGCCTGTGGAGATGTGGGCTTAGGACGTATGCCTGAGCCAGAAGACTTGGCGGATCAAGTGACGGCCTATTTTCATCAAGCACAGCGAGCTATTGCTGAAAAATTTGGCATGCTTGCCGGTAAACATGTGGCGATTACAGCTGGTCCTACACGTGAGTCGATAGATCCTGTACGTTATATTTCCAACCACAGCACAGGTAAAATGGGGTTCGCACTGGCAGCGGCTTGTTATGCGGCTGGGGCTAAAGTTACGCTGATCGCAGGACCTGTCAGTTTAGATACACCAAATGGTGTGCGACGGATTAATGTGCAGTCTGCAATTAAAATGTTAGAGACCAGTCTGCAAATGTTGGATGAAGGCTGTGATATTTTTATCGCAACAGCAGCTGTTGCTGATTATCGCGTGGCAGAAGTTGCAGAGCATAAAATCAAAAAAGCTGGCGATGAACTCAATGTGGCTTTAATTAAAAATCCAGATATCGTTGCAACGATTGCGCAGCAGTCAAAACGTCCATTTATGGTGGGATTTGCTGCTGAGACACGCAATGTCGAAGAGTATGCTGCAGGCAAACTTGTGGCGAAAAAACTCGATATGATTGCGTGCAATGATGTTTCACGTAAAGACATTGGTTTTGCTTCAGATGAAAATGCCATGACGGTGTTCTTCGCCGATCAATATCAAATGGAAAAGCGTGATTTAGAGAAGGCATCCAAACAAGAAATTGCACAGCAATTGGTGGAAGCCATACATGATGCGCTACATCATGAGCCTGAAACGGACGATGAATAATTTCAGTTGATGCCTTAAAAATCCCCGCAATGTTCGGGGATTTTTTTATGGCGCCTTTACGATGTTTTATTTCAGGATTTATATTGAAGAGATCACAATAGGATCGATTTCATATTGAAAATATGAAGGCTAGGAAACAACTACCAAAATGGTCATTTTCAACAAAAATATGTCAGCAATAGACCAAGGCTGTCAGTGTTTTAAAACAGCAAAAATGCAATTTAAGTGATTGATATCAAAATTAAATATAAAATTGAGAAATCTCGATAATTTGGCTTGTACTGTGTGTTTTATTGGCTATTATGAAGCAAACAATGAGGAATGTTTGGATCGCAATCTGTGATCGGTCTGACTTTTTCATCAAGAATAAATGCATCATGGGGGATGCAATATGTTTCGATGGCTCACCATTTTTTTACTGTTGAGTTTGGCTGGTTGTAGCTATTTTGTCTCGACAGATGAATTATCTCGGCAGATTGAGCAGCAGATGCAGCACGAGTTTGATCAGAATCCAGATTATCGGCAGTACCATTTACGGATTCAAAATATAAAAGTGTTAGAGCGTAAGGGATTAAGCTTTAAGGCTCAGGCGACATTGCAATACGATGGTCAGCCTTATACAGTTTTGGTCGATATTTACAAAGACCTGCAAGGCTATGCATGGAAAATAGATGAAGAACAATTTGCCTTCATTGACGAAGCTGAAATTGCAAAATATCAGGCGCAGTTAGATCAAGAGTTGAATCATTTGGTTGAAGAATTGGAACAACCAACCGAAGAGGTTGAGCCTGTTACATCGGCGCCTGAGAGCTATGTGGGTTTACGTGAGGAAGAAGATCCATCCGATTATCAATGGACTGGCTATGATGATGAGCCTTTTCCCAAAGGGAACATTACGGTCAATAGTCATTGAGTGATGATGTGACTGTTTAGATGATTTAGCTGAGTTGTAACGATGTTGCCAAACACGTACTTTGTGAGGCATGAAAATAAAAAAGCCCGCAAAATAGCGGGCTTTTACTTTTATAGGATTAATCTTCTAAAACGACTTTCGGATGATCACGTAAATAGTCTTCTGTACGTTGCATTGCATCTTTAATATTTTGGATGGCATTTTCCACATCGGCAAAGGTTTTGGCATTGCCACCACTTAAAGCCTGACGCCATTTTCGAGCACCTGGTAGATTTTGGAATAAACCTAAAATATGACGGGTAATGATAGAAAGCGGCGCACCTTCTTCCATACGTTTAGCAATATATGGCAGCATCTGATCGATAATATCGAAACGGTTGGGTAATTCGAGATCCCAAAGCTGACCGATCTCAGCCAATAAGTACGGGTTGTGATAAGCCTCACGGCCAATCATCACGCCATCAACATGTTGTAAATGTTGCTGTGTTTCAGCAAAGGTTTTCACCCCGCCATTAATTTCGATCAATAAATTTGGACGTTCTTGTTTCAGACGATAAACATCTTCATAACGTAAAGGTGGCACATCACGGTTTTCTTTTGGCGACAACCCTTGCAGCAGAGCAATACGGGCATGCACGATAAAATTGTCACAGCCAGTCTTTGCCACGGTATCAACAAAATGCAGCATTTCTTCATAAGACTGCATGTCATCAATCCCGATACGGTGTTTCACGGTCACTGGAATATCAACAGCATTTCGCATTTCAGCAATACATTCAGCCACCAAATCAGGCTCTGCCATCAAGCATGCGCCAATTTTATTGTTCTGAACGCGGTCACTCGGACAGCCGACATTGAGGTTTACTTCATCATAGCCCCAGTCCTGTGCCATCTTGGTACAGGTCGCTAAATCTTTAGGGTTTGAACCGCCTAGCTGTAACACAATCGGGTGTTCTTCGTTGTTATAGTCCAAATGACGATTGGCACCGCCAAATAAAATCGCACCTGTGGTGACCATCTCGGTGTAGAGAATCACATTGGGATTAAACAAGCGTGCAAAGAAACGATAGTCACGAGTCGTCCAATCCATCATCGGCGCAACACTGATTCGAGGATTCTGTGTGTTACTTGGTTTTGATAAAATACTCATTGAAAATCAACCTATTGAATCAGTGTTGTGCTGAATTTATTTGCATCTATTTCATCTTTTTTTGCTCTTTTTAAAATTTGATTTACGCCATAAATACGCCATAATAAGTAAAAATATCATAAGGCGTAAAAATGGGTACAATCACGCAGCGTAAGTTAGTCAATGGATCAATACGCTATCGTGCTGAAATTCGAATCAATCGAAAAGATTTACCAATATATAAAGAAAGTAAAACATTTGGATCGAAGAAAGTTGCAGCAATTTGGTTAGCAAAAAGGGAAGCTGAAATAGAAGAAAATCCTGAAATTTTGTTTGGTCAAGAAGATGTAATAGATCTAACTCTTTCTAACGCTATTTCGAAATATTTGGCGGAAGTGGGAGCTGAGTATGGACGAACTAAAACATATTCACTCAAACTTATTCAGAAGTTTCCAATCGCGCGGCATGTTATCACAAAAATTAAATCGACTCATATTGCGGAACATGTAGCTCTACGCAAAAAAGGCATTGAAGATCTAGGACTCGTTCCTGTTGCATCTAGTACACTCCAGCATGAGTTGTTACATATTAGAGGGGTGCTATCTCATGCAGCGGTGATGTGGGATATAGATATTGATCTAAATGCCTTTGACAAAGCGACAGCGCAATTACGAAAAACACGCCAAATTTCTTCAAGTCAGAAAAGAGATAGGCTCCCGACCAATGATGAGCTGATGGCACTTACAAAATATTTTGTACAAAAATGGCGTAATCCGAACTATAGCTATCCAATGCATTTAATTATCTGGTTTGCGATCTACTCATGTAGACGTGAAGCGGAAATAACTCGAATGGAATTAAGTGATTTTGACAGGCATAACAACTCATGGAAAATACGTGATTTGAAAAACCCAACAGGCTCTAAAGGTAATCATAAAGAGTTTAATGTATTACCTCAGTGTGAAAAAATTATTGAGCTTTTATTGGAGAAGGAAGTTAGAGCTAGAATGTTGAAAAGAGGCTATGGCGATGAATATCTGATACCTCTTAGTCCAAAAACAATAGGTGGTGAATTTAGAAAAGCTTGTAAGCTTCTTGGAATAGATGATTTAAAATTCCATGATTTGAGACATGAGGGATGTACCCGCTTAGCTGAGCAAGGATTCACTATCCCCCAGATACAGCAAATTAGTTTGCACGATTCATGGGGGAGTTTGGAAAGATATGTATCTGTTAAGCAAAGAAAACAGACCCTTAATTTTGAGAAGTTGTTAGAGCTCCCTTCGTAAAAGTTTCATACTCTTTGGCTTGTTCGTTGTAACGTTTGTTGAGGACAAAAGCTAAGTCAATAATATCAACTAAATATGGTGATTTTTGACTTTCATCTATTTTGTAGCAAATAAATGGAAACTCCCTTTTTCTAGCTTTTTCTAATAGTTTTGCTTTACTTAGATGAGGGTAATACATGGCTCCTACTTGTTCTAGAGTTGGGGTCATTGTTTTAAACTGCATGAATAAGTAATCGGGTAAATTCATTTTTCCAGTTTTCATCTTTAAATCTCCTAAAGTTACGTACTAAATTTTCAGAATTATTCGTATCCGTATGAGTTACGTATATAGCTAATAAATTCATTGAAATAATTGTAAAAGATAAGAAACCATAAATAATGATGAAATAAAGGTAACTTTTTTACTCATAGGATGATCATGTCAAAAACTCCAGAAATTCAGATTAGTGTAATAAAACTTTTAGACTACCTTTACTTCTATGACATTGTTGCAATGGAAACCTTTTCCGAAGAAAAATTAGAGTTTTATAGAGACATTTCCTACTCATTAAATTTAATTACTCAGCAGCGACAATATGGCGGATTGAGGGCCGAACACTATAAGCATTTATTGTTATGTGGAATTGACCTAAATGTTTCGAATTTGAGGGATCCAATAGAATCATTAGTGGATGACAATGAGAGTTTTATTCGTGCTTTGAATGAGAAGTTATGTTCACAAGTTGTGAAGGCTAGTTTTGGTTTAGGTGAATTTGAAGAAGACTTAAATAGTTTGCTAGATCAATACTCAATAGCTCTGATGGACAGTGCTTTATACTATAAAATTGTTAGTCAGTTTCTTTGCTATGAATTTGATAATATAACTATTGGTGTACTCATCAAATTTTTGGATTCTGATTTTTTAACATTAGGAAAATATAAAAAAGAATATCAAAATAATAGTTGTGAAATTACTCAACATTTTTTAGATAAGCTCTTTTTTAGAGCAATGTTGTATTTGGAGTTCGAAACATTTAAAAATGAGCTCCTTAGGCAAAGCCAAGAATATAAAAAATACATAGATTTTAATAATTTGGATGATGCTGAAAGAATAGCATTGTCAATGCTAAGTAGATCAAAAGCAAAAGCCCTTAAAGATATTGATTTTGTAAAAATTTCAGAAATAGATCTGTTTAATAAGAATGCCTTAAAAGATTATGTAATCAACATTGAATCAAGATTAGGTCATAGTGCTATTTTTTCAGATACCCTAGCTAATTGGATAAGTCTGTTGGGTGCTTGGCACTTAATGTGCGTTAAAAAAACAAATTTAGATAAAACATTGTATAGGGAAACGCCTGTAAGTATTCACAAAGCTGAAATAGCTTGTTCAGAAATAGCGAATAAGGAAATGCTCACCTATGGGTTCTCTACTTCTGAAAGGAATTTGCGTGATTGGCATAATCTTGTTTATAAGGCTTATGAGTCAATTCGAATATTAGTAAATGAAATTAATGAAGAAAAGCTTTATGGAATTTTAGAACCCATACTCACAGATTACTTCTTTTATGATCCAATGATTGGTGAAGCTGCGAAGAATGCTTTTGATGAATTTCATGCTAGTTTAAAGAAGTAGTTATTATTTGTATGATTCAAATGTAACTTTAGAACTCAACCTAATCAAATAGGCTGAGTTCTATGAATTTGAAATATGTTGTCAATCGTATAAAGGTTTTCCTATTGGTGACATACACTCATTAGCAAAGCACTCATTAATAAGTTTTTCAATTATACGTTCTTCACTTAGATTATATTTTAATGCTAGGGTCTCAAGTGATTCTTTAGCCTTTTTTGTAAGCGCGTAATAGTTGGTTTTCTTAACCTTTTTCTCTTCCCGATGCTTTTTTTGATACCAAGCATTACTGAGCTTTTTGCGAAGTGCATAGTGAATATTCTCATTTTCTATATAGATAAGGTCAAATATTGAGTTAATGAGTATTTCGTATTCGGATATTTCTACTGATTCTTTTTTGTATCTACGGAACTCTGGATTTTCATTGATATATTGCTTTGCCCAAATAAAAAAATCAGTATTTGCAAATTTAAAATGCGTATTAAACTTAGAATACACTCTATCGAAATCTATATGTAGAGCTTCTATCCTTCTAGGATTTTCAAAAAAATGTGGAGATGTATAAGCCATATAAAGGAACTTATAATAAAGGTTTTTGATTTGACGAATTTTCCGTTCGCCTATTTGAGAACACATGCTTTCGCAAGCAAAGTTTAGGAATCTCTGGTTACTTGCTATTTGTGAATATTCAATCATCGAACTCATAATTGATTGTCTATGGTTTTTTAAGTCGTATAGAAAATCATCGATAGTTCTGGCATCTTCCTCCTCAAAATAATCGATCACGATTTTTTTAATCGCTTTAAGTTTTTCTATGCAATTCAGAATTTCAATTTCTGCGTCAAGGACATGGTATTTATCAGCTGAACTACGATGAATATCTGGGTGTTTAAACACATGCAGAACCCATATCAAATCCTCATCACGGAGTTGAGTTAAATAAGACTTAAGATCATTTAAAGCTGCATAGTTGTTCATGTAATATCCTTTTTATGGAAAGCTTACGTCAAACTTTAGATAAATAAATCAATAGCTTCTAGTAATTTTTTCGTGTTTTTTTGCATTATTTTGCATTATTTTTTTAAATGCTTTTCATACGTTCTAATGAATGCTAAAACGGTTCCAAGCCCCTGTTGAAGGAGAAGTCATTGATTGAGTTTTTGGGAAATTTGTATATGGGAAGTTAGGTGTTGAAAAATTAGGAAAGGTAATGAGTTGAGTTGAAAAAGTGACACATAACTTTTTTTACATCTGATATTTTTTTGTATAGGAGAATGAGTCAGACTGTTTGGGCTAATGCATAGCCAGAAACCCTGAAGCAGCATTTTATTTCACGTATCTTTTATGCGGATTTTAAATTTTAGTGTGCAGGTTATTAATATTATTAATTAATAATCCTTAGATAATATGTATATAAATCAAATTTATACAGATTATTAATTTTATATGAAGGTATATCATATGAGAAATAGGAATGTGTAGATCTAGATTATTGATTGAAATAGAAGATAAGACCAAAGCGTGGGTCAAAACAAAAAAAGAGTCACTAAATTTCTATACAGAATTTACAAGGCTATTGGTAGATTTTGATCGGGCATATTGTGGATCATATTGTTACTTTGGTTATATCAATGCTTGGTGCGACTTGTTGGAAGAACATGATATTCATGGTTTAGGTACGGCACAGGTTGAAGTTGTCTTAAGGAATAAAACTTTTGAAGAGTATCAGAGCTATTTCAAAGGCTATCGTTCGCAATACCGTAAAGATATTCGAAGACACCGTGCAAATGAGGTTAGAAATACAAAGTCATTTTTAAAAAAAATAGAAAAAGCAATACAGGTTTACTCTAAGTCTGAAGTGGTTAGAGTGGATCTTTCCTATCTCAAGGACTGTCATGATCTCATTGATATTGAAAATTTTTACGATGATATTGGTAAATTCCGAAAGGAAATATCTAAACGTGAAGGGTTGTTCAACAACTTGGTTGATTATGCATGGGCTTTAGAGCAAGGGGCTGATAAGGGCTACCATTGTCATTTGTTATTAATCTTCAACGGTCATAAGCATCAGAATGGATGGGCTATTGCAGAGCAGCTTGGAAAGCTGTGGAAACAGCTTACAGCCGGACAGGGACACCATTTTAATTGCCATGACACTGAGCAAATAAAAAGATACGCAAGTCTGGGTATTTTAGGTATAGGAAAAATACATCGTGATTGTTCCAGAGAGGTGGAGAAATTGTGTAATGCTGGTGCATACCTTGTTAATCCTGAGAAAGAAGATCAGTATCTTAGGGTGAAACATAAAGCAAGAATGCGTACTTTCCAATGATCCCAAAAAATCATAGATATACATCATTAACATGAACGAAGAATGTTTATTTCCCACTGACATTCAAAAACAGAGGCTTGCCATGCGGTAAGCCTTTTTTCATTTTTGAGGTATATCTTATGAGTATCAATTGTCCTTACTGTTTTTCTGAGCAAATTGTTCAAGTGGTGAATCAGCAAGTAGGTGGTCCTGCTAGTACTGGCATAGCTACATCGGCCTCGCTTGCAACGATTGGAGCAACGTTATCTAAATCACTACCTTTACCTCTATCTCCTATGCTTGGCGGTCTAGCTGGTGCAGTGATTGGCGGGCTGTTCGGTAGCATGTTTGATGAGCCTCCAAAGCCAGCAGTGTTGACTTATTTTCATTGTAATCATTGTCAGCAGAACTTTCGCTGAAGCAGCATAAGAGATTAGAACAATGGCACATCAAATTGAACAAATGGCCTATGTAGGTGAAACCCCTTGGCATGGCTTAGGTAATCAACTCACTCAAAATCAGCCGATTGAAGTGTGGGCACAGCAGGCAGGGATGGATTGGAGGATTGAATCATCCAATGTCAGCTACATGGCTCAGAATGAACGTGGTCAAAGCATCATCATGCCCTTTGAAGAACAGCGAGTGCTGTATCGTTCAGATACCCATGCACCGTTATCCGTAGTCAGTCAGCGTTATCAGGAAGTACAGCCGAAAGAAATTTTGGAGTTCTACCGGGATTTAACAGAACAGTCAGGCTTTGAACTGGAAACCGCAGGCGTGCTCAAAGGCGGTAAGAAATTCTGGGCATTGGCACGTACAGGTCAAAGTACCGCACTAAAAGGTAAAGATATCAGTAATGGCTATATCTTGCTTGCGTCTGCTTGTGATGGAACCTTGGCGACCACTGCACAATTCACCAATATTCGTGTGGTGTGCAACAACACACTTGCCATAGCACTTAAGGGAGCCAATGCAAATGCAGGTGTGGTGAAAGTGCCACATAGCACTAAATTTGATGCAGAGAAAGTCAAACAGCAGTTAGGTGTTTCAGTACGTGCATGGGATGAACACATGTATGAAATGAAGCAACTGACACAACGTAAAGTCAGTCAGCAAGAAGCCGCAGCTTACTTTGATGCCGTGTTCAACAACAGCACCATGTCGATACAAGATCCTGAAGAAAACATCATTCAGTTCTATCGCAATGTCGCGCAGCAAGCTCAGGAGAAAAAGCCTGAACCTAATGGTCGCGCCATGAATAAAGCTTTGGAGATGTTTAATGGTCAAGGTCGTGGTGCTGAATTGTCATCAGCTAAAGATACGGCTTATGGCTTACTGTGTTCGATCACGGAATTTGTGGATCATGAACGACGTGCCATGAGTACAGATCACCGTCTTGATTCAGCTTGGTTCGGTGCAGGTGCGGGGGTGAAACAACGAGGATTAGAGCAAGCACTTGCTTTGATCGCGTGAAATTAACTAACTCACTTATGTTGAAATCAAGTCACCCCAAACAAATGCTCATCAGAGCACTCATGTAACCCCTTTCAATTAAAACAGCAAACAAAAAGCCATACCCGACCTCGTGTCGGGTATGGCTTTTTTATGTATTTCTTTTACATAGATCAGAATTTATAAGGATAATTCCATGAATCAAATTGTATCTATTTCCCATCAGCCTACGATGGTAGGATCAAAGATCGTAGTTAATCCAAGCATCACCACCAAACGCTCAACAGCAGCCAAGCGATTGGTCAACACCAAAGGGATGGAATATCAGGATTGGCTTGAAGTTCGTAAACAAGGTATCGGTAGCAGTGATGCCGCGACTGCCTGTGGGCTTAATCCCTACATGTCGATGCTGGAACTCTGGCTGATCAAAACCGGACGGCAGGCTCAATCCATTGAAGATGAAAGTTCAGGTGTAGCACCGCTGTATTGGGGCAAGCAGCTGGAACCTTTGGTGGCAGAGTTCTATAGCATGCACACCCATAATAAGGTGCGACGGATCAATGCGGTACTTCAGCATCCTGATCCCGATAAACACTTTATGTTAGCCAATCTGGATTACAGCGTGGTCGGCAGTGATGAAGTCCAAATTTTGGAATGTAAAACAGCAGGTGAGCATGGAGCAAAGTTGTGGCGTGATGGTGTGCCTTTATACGTGCTTTGTCAGGTACAACATCAACTGGCGGTGACTGGTAAACAGGCAGCGCATGTTTGTGTCTTGATCTGTGGGCATGAAACCAAGATCTTCAAAGTGACACGATCAGAATCCGTGATTGAACATATTGTTCAAGCAGAACGATATTTCTGGGAATGCGTGGAAAAGGATACACCACCATCCGTGGATGCAAGTGAATCCGCAGCTAAAGCGATTCAACAACTTTATCCAGCACATGTACCTTTAACGGTAGAGGATCTCTCGCAAAATGAAAATGCCAATTTGATGTTTGATCAGCTCATCAAAATGAAAGAAGAGATTCAGCATAAGCAGGAACGCTTTGATCAGCTTAAACATGAAATTCAGATGATGATGCAAGACAAGGAAAGGGCGGTCTTTGCACATGGCTCGGTAGTCTGGAAGAAAGCTAAGGACTCTATCAGCCTCAATACCAAAGCATTGCTTCAGCACCAGCCTGAACTCATCGAGCTTTATCCACTTGAAAAGCAAGGCAGTCGTCGATTCAACATCTATACCGACTAAGCCCTATCTACAGCACTAAATCGAAAATTCACAAAAAACGCTCCCCGCTTTCTACCCTTCGGTAGAGAGCAAATCGGTCGCGATCTCTGTAGCACTTTATCTGGCTCTACATTCTTTGGGTAACTTATTAGGTCCTTGTTCCGACCTACATACATAGACTCAAATTAGTAAGGTAATACATTAAGGAATATCAACATGATTAAAGGTTTAGCAATTACTCCACCAATCCTGGGGCGTATCAGTATCGGCCGGATGATCGAGAAGAATGGCAAACGCCTACCGGAAAAGGATGACCAGTTCACCATTACTTCCCAGATTCAAAGCAAAGAAGGCTGGGTTAAACATCCACTGGATGATCAGCTGCGAGCGAATGCTCCGAATCAAAAGCTACGTTCAATCCCTGTCAGAATGATCTTTAATGATCCTGATTTAAACCTGCGTGCAGAATACAGCCTGTTTGACCGACAGACTGGAAGACCTGTCTGTGTCGGTAATGGAGAAACCTGCCAACGTTTAACCAATCAAGGCGTGGAGCAACTTCCCTGTCCATCCCCTGATTTATGTCCATTGGCTCAAGGAGGGAACTGCAAGCCCTACGGGCGTTTGCATGTGAACTTAGATGAATCGGATGAGTTTGGTACCTTCATCTTTAGAACCACTGGCTTTAATAGTATTCGGACTTTGGCAGCACGGTTGAACTATTACCATGCAGCATCAGGAGGCTTGTTGTCATGTCTACCCTTGCAATTGATATTGCGGGGCAAGAGTACGACACAGAGTTATCGTCAGCCGGTGTATTACGTGGATCTAACTTTAAGGGAAGGGATTAGCTTGAATGAAGCGATTATTCAGGCGAAGCAAATTGATGAACAGAGCAAGCAGGCTGGGTTTTATCAGGAAGCTTTAGACTTTACCGCAAGGAAGGGTTTTGGGAATGGAAGGATGGATGTGGATATAGAGGAAGGTTTGGATGTGGTTGAGGAGTTTTATCAGCTTGTTGAAGGCCAGCAGATTGAGGAAACGCAGCCTGAATTTAATATTCAGCAGGGATTGAAAGGATCAGTGACGGCTTTGAATTAAATCTAACAGGGTAAAACCTTACGAGATTGCCGTATCTCATGAGCGAGTTGCTCGAAATCATGAGATAGGAGTAAACATCATGAATGCATTTGTTGGTCAAACTTTCCCGATGAACTAGCTGATTAGTATCAAGCAGGTCGTAGAACTATTGGCTGGTCGGCTTGGGAAATTAATCAGTGGATTGAGGCTAAGCTAGCAAGTCGAGAATAAATGGGAGCTACGGTTCCCTTATTTTTTTGGCTAGTTTGTTTATCAATTTCCAATTTTCAGTAATCCCTGTCAGCTAAAATAGAAAAAATTATGGTTTGCAAGCAGAGAAAAATAACTACTATCTTGGAGTTTAGCGTTTTTTCCGATTCCGTATCCTCCATAGAGCCGCTTTCCGCCAATTAATATTGGTGAACCATTATTGATTAGAGCCAAGTACGTTGACAAAAATGGGTTTAACCCATCTCTAATAGTAGCCTAGCTGAGCACAATGTAATTTTAACTTGCAAAATGCTATGCAAATTCATAGATAATGTTATGCTCCTGACCAATATTGACACTCACAACAAGAGGCACAGCCATGATCCGCTGCCACCTCGCCCGAATGATGGGTGAACAAAAGTTGCGTATTGCCGACGTTGCCAGAGAGACGGGACTCAGTCGTGCTACTGTAACGTTGCTCTATAAAGAGACTGCTCAAAAAGTGGATTTAGACACGATAGAAAAAATCTGTCTGTTATTCGGTTGTGGCATTGGCGATCTGCTGGAGCTTCAGGCTCAGGGAGTTAAAGCCCAAGGAAAGGAATTGATGGATGCAGATCACTAGTACCACGCAAAATACCACGCTCATGAGCTCACGTGCCTTCACTCGGTGGACAGTGTAGATCGACTTTCACAATCCCTGTTCGACGTAACGGTAGATTTGAATCCTCATCAGATTGAAGCGACACTGTACATTGAAGCAACAATTGGCCGGTTTGGCAAAACCACAATAACAGGACACTTATTTACTATTCGTTGGAAAGTGAAGCAATTATTTAGGAGAAATGCCAGTGGCATCCACACAAAAAATTAGAAACAAACTCATGGGCAAACTGACGGAGTTGTTTCAGCTAGATCAGCCCGATCTGGACTTTGGTTTTTATCGCATTATGCAAGCCAAATCAGCGCAAGTTACATCATTCATTGATAAAGACCTCCTGAAGATCATTGAAGACGCTTTTGGGCAGGTGGATGAGAATAGAAAGGCTGAGTTACAAGCAAATATTCAGAAAGAAATTGAAGCCGCAAAAGAATATGGTGTTGCTGACCCTGAAAACTCACCAAAAGTATTGGCTGCCAAAGCTAAATACGATTCCCTAAAAGATGGTGCTAACGCAGAAGCTGATGTGTATGACCATTTATATCGTTTTTTTGAACGCTACTACGATCAGGGGGATTTTATTTCGCGTCGTTACTATGCCCGCGAAAATGCCGGTAAAGCAGCGCCGTTTGCCATTCCTTATAACGGAGAAGAAGTTAAGTTGCATTGGGCCAATGCCGATCAATATTACGTGAAAACGGCAGAGTACTTTACGAATTTTACATTCGACCTGGCCAAGGCAAAGGAAGTATTAGACAACCAACAATCTTTGTCTCCGCTAGACATTCCGGCTAGTCTGAAAGTGCATTTCCGAATTGTTGATGTTAGCGAAGGTGAGCATGGCAATGTGAAAGCCGCAGAGGATAAAAAGCGTTTTTTCATTCTGCACGAGGAAAACCCCATTGAGTTAAACGATGCTGATGAGCTGGTTATTAATTTTGAATACAAAGCGCTACCCGGTGGGAGTAATGATGTTGATGCCGATACAGAAAAGGCGTTAAAAATTAAATTCGGAAAGAGTCTGAATAAAGGTGATATGCCAAATCTGGCTATTGCCGAAAGGATCATTACGGCAGCTGGTGCAATAGAAAAAGCCAAAAATTATCTTGAGGTAATGGGGCTCCTTGCACCGACAGAAAAAATCAAAAATCGCCCACTATTAGCGAAGTACATCAATCAATATACCGCCCGCAACACCTGCGATTATTTTATTCATAAAGATCTTTCTGGCTTCCTTAAGCGAGAGCTGGATTTTTATATTAAAAACGAGGTGATGCATCTGGATGATATTGAAAATGCCGATGCTCCCGCCGTAGAAAACTATCTGGCCAAGCTCAAAGTAATCCGCAAAATTGCTACCAAGCTGATAGACTTTCTTGCCCAGCTGGAAAACTTTCAGAAAAAGCTCTGGCTGAAAAAGAAGTTTATTACCCAAACCAATTACTGCATAACGCTGGATCGAGTTCCCGAAGAGCTTTACGAAGAAATTGCGGCTAACGATGCACAGCGTGAAGAGTGGGTAAAACTTTTTGCTATTGATGAAATAAGTGCTACCGATGGCGATTTGATTGAGGGAGATATTCCGGGTTATTCCATTCCACTGACGGTTGAATTTCTGAAAGCCAATGAAAAATTGGTATTGGACACTGCATTTTATAGCAGTGACTTTAAGGCAAGGTTGATTGCTTCAATCGAAAATTTTGATGAGCAGTGCAATGGACTGCTGATTAATTCGGAAAATTTTCAGGCGCTGAATCTTCTGCAGGAGCGGTATCGGGCGCAGGTGGGATGTGTCTATATAGATCCGCCATATAATACAGGTAGCGATGGATTTGCTTATAAAGATAATTATAAAAGCTCTTCTTGGAATTCAATGTTTTATCAGCTTACTTTTTTGCAGGCGCCTCTTTTGAATAAGGGGTGCCCATTTATGATTAGTTTGGATGAAAACCAGATCGATGAGGCAAAATATATAATTAAAGAGAATATGCATTTAATTAATACAGTGTCAGTTAAGACAAAAGTATCAGGTGTATCTGGATCCCATCATGGGAAATCATTAAAAAACTCTCTAGAATATTTGGTGCTTGCTACAAATTCAGAAAGGGAATTTAAGCTTTCAGAAAGTGTTTACGATCTGTTTGAGTTGATGGCTTATATTCAGGAAATGGAAGATGAAGGAAGAAGCTGGAAATATACACAAGTAATTACATCTTTCGGAGAGAAAACTGAAGTAGCAGAATTTAAAGATGGATATGGTCAATTAATTAAGATATACAAACATACTGGCCACACATTTAAGTCAATTCAACAGATTGCAAAAGAAGAGTTTAATGGTGATTTGAGGGAAGCTTATTATAAATATCTAGATAAAATATTTGATACGCAGCCAGCGCAATCCTCAATAAGAACTAAAGTGATTGAAAATAGTCATGCTATTGATTCAGATTTAATAAGTATCTCCTATGTTCCTACTAGCGGTAGAAATAAAGGTAGGCTAATTGACCAATTTTACCGAGGGGCTGCACGAAGGCTAATTACTTGGCTTAGTGATATTACCCTCACAGATAATGGTGTGATTTATAAAAAAGATAACGCGGGTAATTTGTGGGGTAACATAAGTTACAATAATCTTAAAATGGAAGGAGATACGGCTTTTCCTAATGGTAAAAAGCCTCTGGCATTAATAGTTAAAAGTATAAGCTTGAGTGAAAATAGCGACGGAATTACTCTGGATTACTTTGCTGGTTCTGGCACCACCGGTCACGCTGTTATTAACCTCAACCGGGATGATCAAGGCAAGCGTAAATTCATACTCGTTGAAATGGGGGATTACTTCAACAATGTAACTAAACCCCGTATTTCCAAGGTTATATACGCCTCCGATTGGAAAAACGGTAAACCAACTAGCCGTAACACCGGTATTTCTCAGTGCTTCAAGTACATCCGTCTGGAATCTTACGAAGACACTCTGAATAACCTAGTGTTTGATGGCAATCCTGTTCGTGATAAGGCCATTGAGAATAATCCATCTCTCAAAGAAGACTACATGCTCCGCTATCTACTGGATGTGGAAACCCGTGGCAGTCAAAGCTTACTGAATATCGATGCATTTGCAGACCCAACGGCCTATTCCCTTGTCGTCAAAAAAACGGGTAGCGATGAACAGGTCACAAGAAATATCGACCTAATTGAAACCTTTAATTACCTGCTCGGCTTGCGCCTTGAACACATGGCGGCACCGCAAAATTTTACCGCCAGCTTTACCCGTAAGCCCGATTCGGAATTGCCGGAAGACCAGCACACAAAATTGGTTGTGGATGGAAAAATACAGCAGGCTACCGATGGCAAATGGTGGTTCCGTAAATTGGAAGGCTGGGTGCCTGCCGATCCTATGAATCCGAATAACGGCAAGAAAGAAAAGGTGTTGATTGTGTGGCGTAAGCTCACTGGCAATTTGGAAGAAGATAACCTGATGCTGGATGAGTGGTTTAGAAAGTATCGGATATCCAGCCGCGAGTCGGCGGAGTTTGATGTTATCTATGTGAATGGCTCCAACAACCTGCCCAATCTCAAAAAGGATGAAGAGCGCTGGAAAGTACGCCTTATAGAAGAGAGCTTCCATAAGCTGATGTGGGCAGTTGAGGGAGAGGCTTAATGGCGAAGGCAAAAGCAAAATCTCAAGCGCTAAAACAGCATAAGTTCAGAGATAAGCTGTTACTAAACCAATGGCTGCTCACTTTGTTCGGCATTGATCCGCTCGATAAGGACGCCAAAATGCGCCCCTTTCACCAATTGGCAGAGCCTATTCGTGACCCGAGGCTAGAAGGGCTGGATAAAGATAACCTGCACCATTTTTACCACACACTAACAGCAAGCAAGCTATTTGTAGGTACTCGTTCTGCACTGACTAAAGCTCAGTTGCTGGCCTATGAGGAGAATATCGTCCATTACACGCAAGCGATCAATGCCAAGCGTCATCGCCCCGTGGTCTGGAAGTATTATCAGTGGCTTTCACTATTATTTGTTGAGATTTATCTCGACCGTTATTTCAGTAACCGCGAGTCCTTGCTTGCGGCATTGAACGAATACGTTGACCGCTTTAATAAGCATTGGCCAGATTATGCGGATATGGATTTTTTCAATGAAGATGAGCTAAATAAACTCTCATTGCAGAATGCCACCGGCTCCGGCAAAACACTGCTCATGCATGTTAACTACCTGCAATATAAGCATTACGCTAAAAAATACGGCCGAGAGAAAGAGCTATCCCGAGCGATTCTTATGTCACCCAACGAGCGGTTGAGCGAACAGCATATTGCCGAATTTTCAGAGAGCAATATTGCGGCTAACCGGCTTGAAATAAAGCAGCAAACCACAGCTCAAATTGATGTTGTGGAAATTACCAAGCTGGGCGATAAAGAAGGCCCAAATACCATAGCAACACGCAGCCTTGGTGATCAAAACCTTCTGCTTGTTGATGAGGGCCACCGCGGTCTTTCAGGAAAAAATGCCAAAGCCGATGAAAACGCATGGTTTAAAAACCGTGCCATGCTGTGTGAAAAAGGCTTCACCTTCGAATACTCCGCTACCTTTGATCAAGCGGTATCCGGTACAGGGCACGAAGACGATTATGCAAAAACCATTGTGTTTGATTACTCATACCGCTGGTTTTATGAAGATGGTTTTGGAAAAGATTACCAGATCCTAAACCTGCCAAATTCCTTTCAGGAAACCAAGGCGATCTATTTAACCGCCTGCTTGCTTAAGTTTTATCAGCAACTTGATATATACGAAGAAAAAAGCCAGGTTTTGCAGCCATTTAACATAGAGAAGCCATTATGGGTATTTGTCGGGAGTACGGTAACCGGTGGCAAGCTGGGAAAAGATGAACAAATTGTCGCAACCGATGTGGCACAAATCATTGCGTTTATCGCCGATTTTCTCTCAAATAAAGAAAACGCCTGTAGGCGTATGCAACAAATTTTACTCGGTAAAGGGCAGGATACCGGGCTGCTGGACAATAACGGTGTTGATATTTTTGAAGGTTCATTTACATGGCTGGCTAAGGCAATAAATACAGGGATCTCCTATGAAGACCTCTACAAAAATATTTTGAAGCGCCTGTTCAATACCAGTAGTGGCGGCCACTTAGCGCTTGATCGCGTAAAAGGCGAATCCGGCGAAATTGCTCTGCGGGTTGGTACATCAGAAATACCTTTCGGGTTGATTAACGTTGGTGATGCCAAAGCGCTTGCTGATCACATTGAAGGTGTAGCCAAACAGGATGGTCTGTCACTTGTGGTAGCGGATAGCGATTTTTCGGAAGCAACATTCGATACGGTTAAGGATTCATCATCACCCGTTAACCTGCTTATTGGTTCAAAGAAGTTTGTCGAGGGCTGGGATTGTTGGCGAGTCAGCACTCTCGGTTTGATGCACGTTGGTAAAAGCGAAGGTGCGCAGATTATTCAGCTTTTTGGACGTGGCGTTCGGCTGAAAGGATACGAATGGAGTCTCAAACGAAGTGGTCACAGCTATGCACCAACAATTCCTCAATATATCGAGGAACTCGAAACGCTAAACGTATTCGGTGTGGAAGCCGATTTTATGGAGAAATTCCGTCAATTCCTTGCTGATGAAGGTTTGCCCGGCAACGAGCGGCGGCGCGTATTTACCATACCGCTAAACGTTACCTATGACTTCGGCAAGAAGCTTCAGATTATCCGCCCAAAACGTAAGGCGGATGACGGAAAAGAATATGACTTTAAAAAAGATGCGCCAGTCCCCACTCTTGGTCAGCTTACCAAGTACCTTGAACTTCATCCGGTGGTATCAGATTGGTATCCGCGCATTCAATCCATTCACTCAAAGCAAACGAGCGATGCGGCCAAAAAAGATGATGTGAAGTTGGAAGATAAACATATTGCGCTACTGAATTTCGATCAATTGTATTTTGAACTTGAGCAGTTCAAGCGCGAGCGTAGTTGGTACAACTTAAACATTGATAAAGCAGGCATTAAAAAACTGCTTTCTGATAACGCATGGTATAGCCTCTTTCTGCCCACAGACCGATTGGCGCCAGTAAATTTTGCTGGTGTTTCTTTGTTGCAACAGGTAGCCACTGAATTACTTAAGCGGTTTGCAGAGCACTATTACAATTATTGTAAGCGCTCATTTATCGAGCCTCGCTTAGAGTTAAGAGAACTCACACCACAAGATGACAATATCCCCCAGGAAGAGTTTTATCAGCTTATCGTTGATGGTAGTGAGGAACAGGTAATTCTTGCCATTGAAACGCTCAAAAAAGAACTCGAAGACAACAAAAAAACGCTGTTAAAAGCCGGCGACTTGCAAGCCTGTAAATTTGGAATGCATTTATTTCAACCGCTTTTCCATATCAAGAAAGGCGGAAAAATTACCGTTCTTCCAGTGGCTTTAAATGAAAGCGAATTTCAGTTTGTGACTGACCTTAAAGAGTGGGCAGAAGTAAATGCTCAGCAGCTTCAAAAAAATGGAGCGGAACTCTTTTTGCTGCGCAATCAGAGTCGCGGCAAAGGTGTCGGTTTTTTTGAGGCGGGAAATTTTCACCCCGACTTTATTCTGTGGATGATTGTTGGCGGCAAGCAATATGTCACCTTCATTGAGCCGCACGGCTTGCTCCATGAAGGCCCCGCGAGCGATAAAGTTTTGTTCCATAGCCGCATTAAAGATATTGAAAAGCGCTTTGCCAACCCTGATGTGGTTCTTAACAGTTTTATTTTATCGCCGACAAAATACGCGCAACTTCAATGGGGGATAGATAAACAGGAACTGGAAGACAAACACGTGCTGTTTATGGAAGATGGTGGGAACAGTTACCTTAGAAAAATGTTTGACCGGATTAATTAATCACAACCAGTGCGCAGGAATCTCTAGCTCAAATTGCTTCGCGGTATATTTGAGCATAGAGAATATCTCCTAGTAATTGCTTGCTAGAATATTGGGTTTAACAATTGTGAATAGTCGAATGGGGTGGTGACAAAAAACACTGAAATGTCACCACTTAAAATGGTAACCTATGGACAACTTGGAAATCGCCTACAATGCAGAGAAATTCAGGCCTAAAAACGTTGTCACCAGTGATGAATGTTACGGGTGAATGGGATCTGGAAATTTCCTTGTCATTGCTTATAAAGAGCTGCGTAAAATCGTAGCTCAAATTAATGAGCTACGTTATGAAAAGGGGGGGCGACTAATATTCCACTGACGAATTTCCGTAGTATTGAAATCAATAGTTTTCCTGGGCTTTGTTGCAAAAATCTCTGCTAAAGGCTTATTCAGCAATATACTTCCTAGATGAATAAGTCCGCACCTTAAATCTATCGCACAACCAACTAGTCCTACTACAATCAAGCTTTAATCAATCGAGGGAATCTCTCGATCTAGTTTGATCCTTATACTCAATGGTATGTCCATAGTGGTGTAATTGTATTATTTTTTACACCTAATTTACGCCATTGGATTTTTGTTTATTTGTAAATCATTGATATTTATTGGTTAATTGCATTCAATTGTCCAATCCATCATTGGCGCAACACTAATTCGTGGTTGAAGTTTATTTTCAATGGGTTGGAGATCAGTCATTAAAAAAACACGCCTTAAAAGAACAAGATGGAAGAACGAAATGGAAAATGGTGAAGAAATACCAAAAGCAGTCCGAAATACGATGAAAAAAACCGCATTTCAAGACGCGCGCAATATTAGCATAAATTGTGGTTTGGGGCATGGTCTTGCTAGTGTGGCGTATTCAAAGTCAGGCTAGAAAGAGTCGGAAGTGAGGCTTAAGTAATTTAAATTTTTATGTGATTAATCTATAATTTTATAAAATTTATTGTATGGTTTCTCAGCAGATTTAACTGCCTACCTATATGTCTTTATTTTCCCAATATCTATTGCAACGCCAGTTTTGTATCTCGTTAGAATATCTAACGACGCAAAAACCGCATCTCGTCCCAAAGACATTTGCGGGCTTTCCTGTGTGCATGACATTGGCTGACCGAGTACAAAGTGACACGGATATTGCTCCTTTGGAAGCATTGCATGACTACCCTCAAAGCATTGAAAAAATTCTGCATTATTCGGGGAAAGGTCGAGATATCTCAGATTTTCAAACTTTTCTGAAAGATGCTCAGCAGCACGGTGTAGAGAATTTACTCTTGCTCAGTGGTGATAAGTTGAAGCAGCATCAGGATGGGGCAAATGATCCGAGTTTACGGAGTCGTTATTTAGAGTCTGTGAATCAAGTCATGGCAGCCAAAGACTTTGGCGGGTTTTATTTAGGGGTGGCGTTTAATCCTTTTAAATATGCAGAAGCAGAAAAGGATGCGCAGTATTTTAAACTGAATAAAAAAATTCAAGCTGGCGCTGACTATGTGATTACACAGTTGGGCTTTGACATGGATGTGTTGAGCAGTTACCAACGCTATATGCAGCAATATTATCCACGTGTACCTGTATTGGCTTGTGTCATGCCGCTGACATTTGCCCGTGCCCGTTTTATGGCCAAGCAAAAAGTTGCAGGCATCGTGCTTTCAGCAGATGTATTAAATTTTTTGCAACAAGAACAGCAAACTGATGCCATACAAGCTGAACAAAATGTCTATGCCCGATGTGCCTTACAAATTTTAATGTGTCAGCAATTGGGCTATGCAGGGGTTCATTTATCGGCTTGTCATAAAGCGGAAGAACAAGAGAAGTTGCAAAAAGCAATTTTGCAATTTGCGAAATTAACGTATGAACAATGTTTAGCAAAATGGAAAATGCTTTGGCGCTCAAGTGTTGAGGTGAACTTCCAACCGACGGGAGCAAATAACCATAAGGCTCCAATTGAACAAGTTTTGAAATATAAAAGTATGCATGTTATGCATGAGTTATTTTTTAGTTCAAAACTGGCCAAAGGGGCGGGATCTTATATTTTTTCGGCCAAATTATGGCAAAAACCGAAAGCTGATGCAGCCTTGCTGCAAACAGAATTTATCAGTAAACATGGCATCGTGGGCTGTGAAAGTTGCGGACAATGTCGTTTAGGTGAAACCTTATATATTTGTCCTGAAACCTGCCCAAAAGGATTAGCCAATGGACCCTGTGGTGGCTCCAACCTTGACCGCTGTGAGTTTGAAGACCGTGAGTGCATACACTCGGTCAAAGCTCGGTTGGCGAAAGCCGTTGGTCAAGAAAAAATGCTGAAGCAAGAGCTCATCCCTACCGTTGCAATTGAAACTCGCCACAGTAGCTCTTGGAAAAACTGGTTTGTTCCACCGACTTCGTCACCAACAGAACAATAATTAACTTAAAGCATTATTTAGTCTAACCCTTCATAAATGTGAATTTTTAAAGTGTTAATCATTCTAAAAATCAGACGAATAGTCGTATAAAAAAATGAAAAAGATGAAAGAAACAATTAAGATCAACAGCAGATGAAAATCAAAAAATTAAAAATAGAAATGTGAAGAATTTGGGGAATACCACATGATGAAACAAACCTGCTTAGGATTAGCTTTAGTTTTCACATTGTCAGGAACAACAGGCTGTTCAGTTGTTATGGCAAGCAAGCAGCCGAGCAAGAAAAATACCGAAATGATTCAACGCGGCCTGTCTCGTAACTTGGTGATTGCTGAATTTGGCGCACCGATCACCTCTGAATATAAAAATGGCAAACGCCATGAAATTTATACCTTTACCCAAGGTTATTCGACTGCAAGTAAAGTGGGACGTGCGTTTTGGCATGGTGCGGCAGATGTGGCGACTGTGGGTTTATGGGAACTTTTAGGAACACCTGCCGAATCCGTTTTTAACGGAAAGAAAATGTCTTATGAATTGATTTTTGATGAAAATGATCAGTTAGAACGTTATACCTATCTCACACAAGATGAGACCAAATAGTTGAATACAGAGATATTTTTATTGCATGCCGGTAAACAATTGCGCTAAGTTCAAATGGTAGAAAAATAAACGAATTATCCATTGGAATTTAGCAGGCATGATGCTACTTGAAGAAATATTCAAAAGTAAAAAGTCGGAACATACCGACCAATTTAATTTACGCATTCATCGAGGTTTAAGTTGGCTGAAAAAGTCGATTGATCTTCAAGATGACCTCGATTTGCAATTTATCAGTTTATGGGTGTCCTTCAACGCAATATACGCGCAAGACTTACAGATTGCGCAGGACAAGCAAAGCTTAAGGCAGTTTTTATATGTGATTTGCCAAAAGGATACAGAGCATAAAATCTATAATATTTTATGGGAGCGTTTTAGTCAGCCGATACGGTTATTTTTAGATAATCCCTATGTTTATCAGGGCTTTTGGGATTATCAAAATCAAAAAATTAGCCATGACGCATGCAAAGAGGGCCTGGCGCATGAAAAACAGAAAGTACTACGCGCGCTTAAAGAAAAAGATTCCGTTGATATTTTAATGGTGCTGTTCAATCGCATGTATACGCTACGCAATCAAATGGTTCATGGCGGCGCGACCTATAAAAGTTCGGTCAATCGGAAACAGCTTCAAGATGGCTGCACAATACTGTCGGCACTCTTACCGGTGTTTATGGTGATTCTTTTGGAAAATGCAGAAACCTTGGATTTAGGCAAACCCTTTTATCCCGTGGTGCAGGTCAGTTAATTTGCAAAAATAAAGCCACTTATTGTGG
Source organism: Acinetobacter amyesii (assembly GCF_002018365.1). Lineage (GTDB taxonomy): Bacteria > Pseudomonadota > Gammaproteobacteria > Pseudomonadales > Moraxellaceae > Acinetobacter > Acinetobacter amyesii. The sequence continues at coordinate 103,501 of NZ_MVKX01000010.1, read as the reverse complement.
CTTTATTGCGGTGATGAATACTTCTCATTGTGGATATTTTAGTTGCCGCGAAGTATAGAGTTGATCGATCAATACAAAAAAACCAGCAGCAATGACTAAGGCAATCCCTGTCATGCAGGTGGTGGTCCAGCCGCCATGATGCCATGCAAATACGCCCAAAGCTGAACCACATGCACCACCGACAAAATAAAAAGTCATGTAAATTGAATTGATTCGAGAGCGTGCAATCGGGTTGAGTTGGAAAATAATATTTTGATTACAGCTATGTACCATTGCCAAACCTAGGTTGATTAAACCATAGCCCAAAATATAAAAGGCAAGTGATGATCCACCCAAATACAGCAGTCCCCAACTGAGGGCTAAGATGCTGCAACCGAGCCAGGTTAATTTTCGGTTGAAACCTAAATCCGCCCAACGCCCAATCCATTGTGTCGATAGGGCACCAAACACACCAACTAACGTTACAACACCGACCCAAACATCTGCCAAATGAAAAGGTGGCTCAGTCAGTAACATGGCAATTGTGGAAAACAGCATACTCATCGCAGCAAAGACACAGCCCCCAATCAGAGATCGGAAAATTAACCGTGGCTCATGTTTGAGTAATGCGCCCATTGACTGGAAAACTTGGCTGTAGGGCATCCGTGTGATGCTAACCACGGGCAGACGCTTCTTGAGTAAGACGGCTAATACCAACATCAAGAGCGCACTGAGGATGTAAATCGATTTCCAATGAAACAGATAGGACAATAAGCCAGAGAGACTGGTTGATAACAGAATGCCGACCAATAGCCCACTCATTAAAAAGCCAACAACAGCCCCAATTTTTTCAGGTCGTATCGCAACAGTGACCAAAGGGATGAGGACCTGAGCAGCCACTGAAAATAGCCCGGTGATAATGGTTCCTGCCCAAAGCATGTATAGATTGGTCGAAAAAGCACAGAGGGCTAAACCGACAGTCGCACCAAGCATGAGTAATGGAATAAATTTGGCTTTATTCACAATATCGCCAATCGGCACAATAAACAGTAGACCCAAAGCATAAGAAATTTGCGCAAAGGTGACGGTTAGCGCCACTTCAGATTGTGGAATTTGAAAGCTTTGTTGGATAGAGGCCACTAAAGGTTGGCAATAATAATTGGCACCCGCACACAAACCACATGCAGCAGCCATAAGCCACAATAGGGTTTTATCATGGCTAATGTCGATCGAGGCTTTCATAAATTGTCCAGATTTTGGGCGGAAGCGTATGCAAAGAATTTGCTGCCACGCTGTTGTGGTCACTATAAGGAAAATCAAACCGGTCTTAAAGTGTTTCTCTGTGAATAGTATCCACGTACGCGTTTAGGATTTCTTACTGAGACTGATCATTAAGACACCCAACATATTCAGACCACAACCGACCCATTGCCATAGGTTTAAGTGTTCATTCAGTAAAGCGACGGCCAGTAAAATCGTTAAAATGGGCCCGATAGAGGCAATCATGGCCGATTGTGCAGCCCCCAGTCGGACGATACTTTGCATCATCAAAATAGTTGGAAGCACGGTAACCAATAGCCCTAGCGCTAAACCATATAGCCAGACTTGATACGGAAGTTGTTGAAGCAAGGCAATGGGCTGCGGTGTTGCAAATAGAAAATGAATAATCGTCCCAACGCAGGCTATGCTCAGGGCTAGACCAGTAAAGTGTAAAGAACCAAACTTTTGCATGAGGCCTGGCGTGAGTAATAAATAAATCGCAAATAACACGGCGCTGGCAAAAACCAAACTACATCCGAGCCAAAAGTACTGATCATGTGGTGTGGCATTTTGTTCTTGTAGCATCACTAACACTGTTCCGCCATAACTTAAAATCAGGGCAAGGATGGTTTTAAAACTCAGTGGCTTTTTGAATAAAACAGCGGAAGCCAGTACGGTTAATGTGGGGTATAAAAAAAGAATAATCCGTTCAAGCGAAGCACTGATATACATCAAGCCACGGAAGTCGAGCCAGCTCGAAAAGTAATAGCCGATTAAACCTGAAATGAGCAAGAGCACCCAATCTTTTCGTTGAATCGTTTGATAAGAACGTCGACTCAGCCATGCAATGACCAAGAAAAACGGCAATGCACTCATCATGCGTAAAGCCATGAGGACTGTGGCATCGACAAGAGGAGAAAGTGCATAGGCTTGCTTAATAAAAATCGCTTTGGTACTAAACAAGAAGGCAGCAATCAGCGCAAAAATTGCACCGATGAAGTGCGGACTAAGATTTCTTGACATAAGTTAAGGTATGCCTCATGACGACTGAATGAATTCGACAGCATTGTTCCGATAAGTTTGAACTGTCATTTTGATTATAAAAAATGCATCGTGTGAGTAAAAATGCAAAAAAAGAATAGTACTTATTCCTTTATGCATAAGGGATTGCTAGATCAAACATGAAAAACAGCGGAAGAAATGACCAATTTGGTTTTGAAATTTTTAATCTCAACATGACTCGGCAGGTCAAATATATCAGGCTGAAACATTTAAGGTGAAAATTGCACATAAATGGTGCAATAGTGTTTTTTAGGGATAGAAAGTCAGTAGCGATATCATGATGCTAAATATTCAAAAAATTATTTTTTTAGCTAAAAAAGTCAATTCTAAGACTTAAGGCGAAGCATCAGGTGGGGAGGGCAAGATCTCAATAAACCCGAAAAGTGCACAAAAATTCATCGGACATTCAAGCTGACCGATTTGACGAGACTGTGTTAGAAATAAGTCAGTTTTCAACACCAGTCAGCACGTCAAAACTGTCAAATGAGTCAACGAGCTGATGCAGTCTAAATGAAAGAGTGGCTTTACCTGACTTAAGTCGATTTTTCACGACACGTTCAGGTTATTGTGTGTTGAATGAAAATGTCACAATGATCAACGCAGTGAAACAATTTGCACTAAAACTAGCGAGATTATTTATGTTTTTGGTCTTAAGTAATATTAAAAAGTTATAAATAGGATAAAAATGAGTAATAAATCGACAAATAAAACTGAATAAATGAAATATCGCACCATTCTTTTCATGAATCATGAGTTCAAAATATGGGTATTTATTAAATAAATATTGGGTAGTATTTTAAAAAAGTTCAATTAGAATCCAAAAATTGTACAAAAACACATCCTGAGGGGAGACATCGCGGATTGCGATGTTTACTTAAGAAAAATTAGCTTGAGGAACGCTCATGCAGATCGGAATTCCAGCCGAAACTGTTGTCGGTGAAAATCGCGTCGCTGCGACGCCTGAAACAGTAAAGAAGTTGATCAGCGCTGGTCATAGCGTTGTTATTGAACGTGGAGCAGGGGTAAACGCTGCTTACATCGATAGCGCCTATGAACAAGTTGGTGCCAAAATTACGGATGATGCCTATACCGGTAGTCAAATGATTTTGAAAGTTCGTGCGCCTAAAGGTGACGAAATTCAAAAACTCACAGCGGGTACCACCGTTGTTGGGATGTTTGACCCTTACCGCAACACCGAACTTGACCAATTTGCGTCACAAAACGTGTCTGCATTTGCATTGGAACTTTTGCCACGAACCCTATCTCGTGCGCAAAACATGGACGTACTTTCATCTCAAGCCAACCTTTCAGGTTATAAATCTGTGCTTTTGGCTGCGGCAGAATATCAACGTATGTTCCCAATGCTGATGACAGCAGCAGGTACAGTAAAACCTGCACGTGTTGTGATCATGGGCGTAGGTGTCGCAGGCTTACAAGCCATTGCAACAGCGAAACGTTTAGGTGCCGTAGTTGAAGCAACTGACTTACGTCCTACAGCACGTGACCAAGTTGAATCTTTGGGTGGTAAATGGTTAGACGTACCAATGTCACCAGAAGAGCAACAAAAAGCAGCTGATGCTGCGAAAAATGGTTATGGCTGGATGCCGGGTGAAGACTACATTCGTGACCAAGCGATTATTGTTGATAAAGCCGTATCGAATGCTGACATCGTGATTACGACTGCATTATTGCCGGGTCGTGATGCACCACGTTTAATCAAAGCAGAAACCGTTGCCAAAATGAAACCGGGCTCAATCATTTTAGATATGGCGGTTGAAACTGGCGGTAACGTTGAAGGTTCTGTCTGCGGCGAAAATGTTGTGACTGCCAATGGTGTAAAAATTCTTGGTATTCCAAATATTCCTTCAACAGTTTCGACTGAAGCGTCGGCACTGTACGCACGTAACGTTTTGAATTTCATTGAAACCATGTTTGATAGCGAAAAGAACTTCGCGATTAACCCTGAAGAAGAAATTCAAAAAGCACTACTTGTCACTCATGGCGGCCAAGTGCTGCTGAAACGTGGTTAAGGAGAATCATCATGGTTGAAACGATTACTATTTTTGTCTTGGCAATCTTTGTTGGTTACTACGTGGTTTGGGGGGTAACACCTGCACTACATACACCATTAATGGCTGTAACCAATGCGTTGTCATCGATCATTATCGTTGGTGCGATGATTCAAACCGTTGGTATCCCAGGTATTGTGGATGCAAGCGTACAGTTCCAAAGCATTAACGTGGTGAGTATTTTAGGTGCGATTGCCGTTTTCCTTGCAAGTATCAACATTTTTGGTGGCTTTGCGGTGACTGCACGTATGCTAGAAATGTTCAAACCTAAGCAAAAGAAAAAAGAGGGTTAATCCATGGAATTCATTAAAGAATATGCGGATTGGTTCTACCTGATTGGTGCCGTTCTTTTTATCTTAACGTTGCGTGGTTTGTCTGGTCCAAAAACTGCGATTCAAGGTAACCGTTACGGCATGATCGCAATGGCGATTGCTGTAATCACCACATTCTTTGTCGCAGATCATCCAGTGATTTGGATGATTGTGGGTGCAATGGTGTTGGGTGCAGTCGTTGGTATTGCACGTGCAAAAACAGTTCCAATGACGCAAATGCCTGAAACTGTGGCACTGATGCACTCATTGGTTGGTTTGGCTGCGGTACTGATTGCGATCGCTGCGATTCTGCATAACAACCAATTGACTGCAGCATTTGCGGAGAATGAAGCGGTATTAACAGCTGCGGGTGTAGAACATGCCCACATGAGCAAAGTTCATTTATTTGAATTGTTTGTAGGTTGTTTCGTTGGTGCGATTACCTTCACAGCGTCGGTATTTGCTTACGGTAAATTGGCTGCGAAGAAATGGGCAAAAACCATTTCAGGTGGATGGGTAAAACCTGTTCAAGCTTTAATTTTCCTTGCGATGTTGGCGTGTGGTATCTACTTCTTCACTACAGGCAACATGAACGCATTCTGGGCAATGACTGTTCTCGCACTTGCATTTGGTTGGGTATGGATTGCGCCAGTAGGCGGTGGCGATATGCCAGTGGTGGTATCACTACTGAACTCGTTCTCAGGCTGGGCAGCAGCAGGGATTGGTTTCACGCTTGAAAATAACATGCTGATTGTTGCAGGTTCACTGGTTGGTTCATCAGGTGCGATTCTGTCTTACATCATGTGTAAAGCCATGAACCGTTCAATCATCAACGTTTTGTTTGGTGGTGCAATGGGTGGTACAGCAGTAGCTGCAGCGGATAATGGTGAAAAAGCACAGCGTAATCACCGTTCAGGTTCTGCAGACGATGCTGGCTTCTTGATGTCAAATGCGGACAGCGTGGTGATCGTGCCGGGTTATGGTATGGCGCAAGGTCGTGCACAAAATGCCGTGAAAGAATTGTGTGAAATCTTAAAAGAGCAAGGTGTAAAAGTTCGTTTTGCGATTCACCCAGTGGCAGGTCGTATGCCGGGTCATATGAACGTACTTTTAGCTGAAGCTGACGTTGCATATGAAGACATTCTTGAAATGGACGAGATCAACTCAGACTTCCCTGCAACAGATGTAGTACTGGTGATTGGTGCGAATGACGTTGTGAACCCAGCGGCAAAAGACGATCCAAGTTCCCCAATTTACGGCATGCCAATCCTTGAAGCACATAAAGCACGAACCATTATGGTCATCAAACGCTCTATGGCTACAGGCTACGCAGGTCTAGATAATGACTTGTTCTATAATGATAAAACGATGATGATCTTCGGTGATGCGAAGAAAGTTGTGGAAGATATGACAAAAGCCATTAATGGCGGCGGTCATTAATCCATATTGCCAAAGTCCCGCTGTGATAAAGCGGGATTGAGGAAGATTTAAACCACCTTCGGGTGGTTTTTTGTTTTCTTCGCTTTTATTTTCTTGGCTTTTGATTAATGGATGCCTCACACTAAAAGTGCACAAATATTTAGCGCATCAGGTGCTTGAATCAAATTGATGCGCTGTTTTGTTTCATTAAATTCGATCTCAGTGATTCAAAATATTGTCGCGAACTTGTTTTGTGACGCAATGCATTGAAAAATAATTAATTGTCTGAAATTTGGTATTCTTTTTGCACAGCATGGTTATTCTTGGGGGAATAATCATGAAAAAAACATACTTGATGGCACTGTTTCTGAGTGTCCTGACATCGACTGCATGGGCAGTTGACCCGCAAATCGCCAGTAATATTCAAGAAATTCGTATTTCGCTCGACAGTATTTGGGTAGTACTGGGCGGTATCTTGGTGTTCTTTATGCAAGCTGGATTTGCCATGATCGAAAGTGGTTCAGTTCGCAGTAAAAACACCGTGAACGTACTCATGAAAAACTACATGGATGCCTGCTTGGGTGGTCTGGTATTTTGGTTGGTGGGTTTTGGTCTGATGTTTGGGGTCAATACCACGGGCTGGTTTGGCTTAAGTCATTTTGCACCCGATCAACTGGATGATTGGCACTGGAACCTTCTATTTTTCCAAATGATGTTTGCTGCAACGGCAACCACTATTGCCAGTGGTGCCATGGCGGAGCGGATTCATTTTGTGGCTTATGTGGTGAGTGCGGCCGTTGTGTCCGGTCTGATTTATCCTGTCTTTGGTAGTTGGGCATGGGGCAGTTTATTTGGCGGAGACGGTTGGTTAAAAGCACTCGGGTTTATCGATTTTGCAGGTTCGACCGTGGTGCATTCGATGGGTGGCTGGGTGGCTTTAGCGGGCATCATCGTACTGGGTCCACGTTTGGGGCGATTTGGACGCAATGGGCAAAGCCATTATTTACCGGGGCATAACTTACCCTTAGTGGCATTAGGTGGTTTTATTTTATGGTTAGCATGGTTTGGTTTTAATGCAGGCTCGACCATTAATGCCAATGTCAGCGTAGGACGTATTGCTTTAAATACGCATCTTGCAGCGTGTGCGGCAGCGGTTGCATATATGTTGCTCTGCCTTATCCGTTCAAAAGCCATTTTGATCCGCAGCACGATCAATGCCTCACTGGGTGGCTTGGTTGCCATTACGGCAGGCTGTGCAACGATGTCTCCACTGTATGCAGTCATCACCGGTTTATGTGCAGGTGTCATGGTGACCTGCCTACCAATGTTCATGGAAAAAATGAAACTGGATGATGTGGTGGATGCGGTGACCGTGCATGGTTTCTGTGGCGCATGGGGAACATTGGCTGCAGGGATCTTCCTTGAAAATAATATGTTTAATGGCGATGTCATCGCGATACAAGGGCTTGGGGTGATTGCAGCCTTTTTATGGGGCTTTGGTGTTGCGTTCATTGTATTTAAGGTCTTGGACAAATTGTTGGGTGGCTTACGGGTGAGTAAGCAACATGAACAACGTGGTTTGGACTATACCGAACATGCTGAATTGTCTTATCCCGAGTTTCAAAAAGATGTGACTTTTGAAACGGATGATATGACCAAGCGTCATTAATAGGAGTAAAGCAATGAGCACAGAACTGTTGAATTTGGCACAACGCCGCGAAGCTTTAGAAAAAGGCTTACAACAATTTATTCATGGGACTTTACTCGAGAGTGCGCTACGGCACTGGGAGCAGCAGTACAGCATGAAACCGTCATTTGTATTGAATCGCTTCTTAAATGATATCTGTACCACAGAGGAGCTTCGCTTTTATCGTAAAGATATGCTGAAGCAAGTTTTGTATGAGTTATCTACCTTAGAAAAGCAGGAACTGTTACGGGTTGAAAAACCACAGGAACAGGTGCAAGAAGACGAGCTCATTGCAGAAACGATTAGCGAGGCCTTTTTAGGCTTTATCGAGTCAGTCATGCTGACGGTGAAATCTACAGATCAGGCTGATTTCACCCAAGATGTGATTGAGCAATTAGAAGAAATCGGGCTGGCAATTGCGGCAAATGCACAAATAAATACAGCGAGTTTTGTCGAGTTTTTGCCCTTGACCAGTTATGCCAAAGTTTTAACGAGCATTTATGAAGTGTATTGTGACTTTTATGGCCCGATGCGTGCAGACCAAGTTTATGCACAAACCAAGCTGAAAATTAAAGCCAATTATCCTGAGGTGGATTTACATCAACTGCTTTAGTGTAGGGGTAAAACACCATGAAGCTGATTGTCCGTGTATAAAGTCAAGGGATAAAAAAGCGACCTAATTAGGTCGCTTTTTTCTGGAAGCTTAAGCTACAGTTTCTGGAGCTGTACGCCATAAGCTTTCTAAATCATAGAATTTACGTGCTGTAGGTAACATCACATGTACCACTACAAAACCGAGATCAATCAGGATCCATTCTGCATCACGTTCGCCTTCAACACCGATAGGGCGGAATCCAGCTTTACGTGCTTCTTCTGCCACGTTGTCTGCAAGAGACTTAATGTGACGAGTTGAAGTACCGCTCGCAATAACAATCGCATCTGCTACGTTGCTGATAGTGCTGATATCAAGTTCAATAATATCTTTGGCTTTTACATCTTCAAGTGCTTCACGTACAACAGCTAAGCAAGCTTGTACGTCTTTGATTTGCGTTGATTTTGCGAGATCGAGAGAATTAGAAGCGCTGGGCGATGGTTCTAAATTCATAGAGGGTATGATTTCCTGACAATTTTACATGATCTAATATAGCGGTTTTGTTGCTGAATTTCAAATCAACACGTCATTGACCATTAGCTAAATGAGGGAAGTATTTGTCTTTCCACGCAAAAGAATGTGATGAGTTGCTTCGTGGTCGGTATTCAGCCGCGATGTAACCTGTATATTGGCTTTGATCTAACCATTTAAAAATCTCTGCAAATGGAATCTGTGCTGAGTCAGGTTCATGTCGCCCTGGACAGTCAGCAAACTGTATGTGACCGATATCCTGAATATTTTCTGCCAAAGTACTGAGAATATCTTCACCCATCATCGCCATGTGGTAGCAGTCATATTGCATCTTCAAAGTAGAGTGTTGTACAGCTTCAAGCATTTCCTGAGCTTGGGCAATATTTTGGACCAAAAAGCGCGGCATATCAGTGCCATTAATCATTTCAAATACCGGTTGAATATGATGTTCAGACAACATGTGGCACGCCAGTTTGAGGTTGCTTGACAAGGTATTTAAACATGGCAGCAAGTCAGCATCTTGTGGCTGTTTGCCAGCTAAAATATTGACACTCGGTACATTTAACGCAGTGGCATAGCGAATACATTGTTCTAAGGCCTGATGAAATTGATTTTCACGCCCCGGAACTCCCGCAAGACCATCACCGCCTTGCATCAAATCACCCGCAGGGACATTGATTAAACACAGGCTTAAATCATTGATGGTGAGTTGGGTTTGGATCTGCTCAATACTCAGCTCATACGGAAACTGAATTTCTACATGCTTAAAACCGTGTTCACGAGCCAAAGCAAAACGCTCTAACAACGGCACTTCGGTAAAAATCATGGATAAATTAACCGCGAGCTGAGTCATGTATATCGTCCTTGAAGCAATTTACTTCTAAAGTGAAAGTCGTTAGTTATGTTCGACATGTTGAATGATGGTGGCTAAATCTTTTTCTGCAAAACCATTGTCCTGATGGGCTTTGAGTTGCGATAAAGCAAGGCTGGCAACAGGGATACTTAATTTAAATTGGGCAGCCAGTTGGACTGCATTATTCAGGTCTTTAGATAAAGTTTGAACTTTCCATTGCACGGGCTCGAACTGATGCGTTGCCATACGTGGAGTTAAAATCTGAAAAGGCTTTGAATCTGCAAAACCGCCGGCAAGCGCTGGTGCTAATAACGTGGTGTCTACACCTGATTTCTCGGCCAGTGCGACAGCTTCTGCGATTAACGTGCTATTGGCAGCGACGATCAGCTGATTACAAATTTTGGTGGCTTGACCTGTACCTGAGTCGCCCATGCGGGTAACACGTTGAGATAAAACATTGTAGATCAGACTCAAATCTTGAATCGTTTGAGCATCACCACCGGCAAAGATGACCAAGGTGCCTTGCTCAGCGCCTGCTGTGCCCCCGGAAACAGGCGAGTCAATCCAAGTGACTTGTTTTATTTTTGCAGCATGAGCCAATTGATGGGTTTGATTCACAGAAAGACTCGAGAAGTCGACAATAATTTGTCCTGCCGCTAAATGGGTTTCGATGCTTGCATACACCGCGGCAACAGCAGCATCATCTGCGAGACAAGATAAAACCACAGGATAATGGGCAATATTCTCCAATTGAAGCGCCGTCGCGCCAATCGCAATCAACTCATCACACGCAGCGGCAGTTCTGTTCCATACCGCAACTTCAAATCCTGCCTGAATGAGGCGCGTGGCCATGCGGCTACCCATCAGCCCCATACCTAGAAATGCAATTTTTGTATTACGATCAAACGCCATGTGCTGTACTCAATCTATCCTGTGTGACTATTTTACTTATATTGGCGTGGTAAAAACTGAACCTCTGGGTTCTTGTCTTTTTTACGTGCCAATTGGCTGTTTTTGCCGAGCAGTAATTTAAATTGCCAGATTTTTTCTAAGCGTAAAGAACGTTTTGGACTATGTTCCATGGCATCTAGTACTTGTTTTGCCGCTGCCAAGGCATCTGGTGAACGTTGTGATAATTCTTCGGCTAACTGCTGCGCTTGAAGCAAAGGCTGTTCATTTAAATGCGTTACTAAGCCAATATCCTTGGCATATTTTGCATCAAAAATACGTGCTGTAAGGGTTAATTCTTTGGCTAAATCCAGTCCAATTACACCTTTCAGTGAGCGAGTTAAGCCCATATCAGGGACTAAGCCCCAACGACTTTCCATAATCGACATTTGCGTTTTCGGGTGGGCAATACGGATATCGGCAGCCAAGGCAAGTTGCATGCCTGCACCAAAACAAAAGCCTTCAAGTGCTGCAATTACAGGTACAGGAAGTTGTTGCCAAATTAGAAAGGCTTTTTGAAATAAACTTTGACCGGGCTTTAACAGTTCCCACGCGGCATAGGCACGATTTTTTGGATCATTTAGGTCAGCCAAATCAATGCCAGCACTAAATACATTGGCTTCACCCGTTAAAATGACACAGCGTAAGCTACGATCTTTTTTTAATTTTTCAGCGGTGCTGACCAACTCTTTGAGCAATGCAAAGCTCATTGCATTACGTTTTTCTGGACGGTTTAAGTAAACCGTTGCAATGCCATTATTTTTTTCTACACGTAATAAAGCCATGGTAATTACTCTTGTTGTTTCTGCGCCCGAGCATAGCATGCACCCTGACAGGATACATGACAGTGCAGTCACAACAGAAGCTGGACGGCACTGACTTTAGTCGGACTGCGCTTAATTATTTTGTTTAGCTAAGATTTGTTGAGCCGCGTGTTCAACTTGTGCCATGACATTTTTTAACTCATCAAAACGGTTTAGGGTTTCTTGAACAAAAGCATCATCTGCTTTACGGCGTTCCTTACGTAAGGTTGAAACAAACTGCTCAAAATGACCTGAAACCTCTTGGAGGGTTGGAGCACCGACATAGCGGGTTGCGCCATAAAGACGATGTAGCACATGCTCTAATTGTGGGAAATCTTCATCTTCGATGAGTTGTGCCATTTCATGGGTTTCTTGCTCAAAGCTATCGACGAGCATTTTCAGTAAATCAACCGCAAGGTCTTCTTTATTCGCGGCCAACTGCAAGCTTTGCTGCCAATCTAAAATACTCGGCTCTAGGGCTTCAATCACCGAACTACGCTCTAAAACCGGTACTTTCTTAAAGTTATCGGTAGTCCATTGAGTCAAGATTTGAATAATTTGATCCATTTGAATTGGCTTGGTGACATAGTCATCCATACCACTTTGCAGAAGCTTTTGTTTTTCATCCGAGAGCGCATGTGCCGTCAATGCAATAATTGGAAGGCGCTTATGATTTTCAAAGGTCGACTCAAGTGATCGAATGGCACGCGTGGTATCAACACCTGACATCACAGGCATTTGAATATCCATAAAGATGAGGTCAAAAGCGGCCAAACCTTGCTCTTGGCGAGCTTGAATGATTTCAATGGCTTCTTGTCCACTCAAAGCCTTGGTGGTTTTCACATTTAACTCAGAGAGCAGGGCTTCAAGCACAATCAGGTTCGGTAAATGATCGTCGACAGCCAAAATGTGCAGACCTTGACCATTAAATTCTTCATGTTGCTCTTGATCAAACCACGGCTCATTACTCAACAACTGAATCAACGCTGTACGGCTGAGTGGTTGATGCAATGGACGGGCACGGTACTCGTTCAACATGTTTGGATCGAGCATCATTTGGTAGCCATAAACCGCTAAGTTACCGCTATAACGATGACGAATTTCTTTCAGTAAAGCTTCAGAGTCGCCACTATGATCAACAATTAACCAAGTGTTTTCATTGGTTTGCAGCTGATTGAGACGGCTAAATAAATCTAGGATTGACTGCGTTTCAATATGTTCAACATCATAATTTTCTAAATAATGACGTAGGACATTGGCAGTTGCTGGATGTGCCAAGTAGGAAACGACTTGTAGATTGCTAAATTGTGGATGCACAATTTCAATTTCTTCATCGACCACAAAGCGCGCAGTAAACCAGAAGGTTGAACCTTTTTCTGTTGGCGCACGTTCTTGGTTATCTTCAAAACCAATTTGTCCATGCATCAGGCTGACCAATTGTTTGGAGATGGCAAGACCTAAACCTGTACCGCCAAATTGACGGGTCACAGATGCATCACCTTGCGAGAAGGATTCAAACAGTTTTTTGCGGTCGGTACCGCTTAAGCCAATTCCACTGTCTTGGACACTAAAGTGCAGCAGGCATTGACCGATGTCATCGTGCTCCATACGGACACGGACAATAATTTCACCATCTGGAGTGAACTTAATCGCATTTGAAATTAAGTTGGTCAAAATTTGCTTGAAGCGCAGGGCATCACCAACCACAAATTTCGGCACATTGTCCGCATAGTAGAAGGTCATATCAATATGCTTTTGCGCTGCCAATGGCGACAACATATCCATCACATCAAAGACGGCTTCTTCTAAGTCGAATTGCGCAGTTTCGAGTTCTAGTTTGCCGGCATCAATTTTGGAGAAATCAAGCACGTCATTAATTAAAGCCAATAAATGCGCAGAAGATTTACGAATCGTTTGTAGATATAAATTTTGCTCATTACTGAGGTTGCCTTGGCGCAGTAAAAGATGAATAAAGCCATCAATACTGTTGAGTGGCGTGCGCAGTTCATGGGAAATATTGGCCAAGAACACCGACTTCGACTGATTGGCATGGATCGCTTGGTCACGTGCTTGACGGTAGGTGATGTTTTGCACCTCGAGAGTATCAAGCGTGCGTCTTAAATCATCTTCAGTTTGTTCGGTATGTTCACGCAGTTCTAAAAAGCTGAAGTGTAAACGTTTAACCACATTGGCAATATCACGCTGTAATAAACGGAGTTCGCCAGTACTGTTAATGATCATGTGCTGATCTAGAGTATCGGCATTTAAACGTTGTAACTGCATGCGAATTTCGTACATTGGTGCGATCCAACGACGTGAATAGAAATTCAAACACAGCAAAAGTAATAAGAGCGTCAATAAGCCTGTTGCAATTAACACGATTAACACGCGATAGCGGGCAATTTGCAGCGGTTGATTATCCAGTTCAATGCTTAACCATGCTGGTGTCTGGGTTGAATCTGAAATTTTCAGGGCATAAATATGATTACCCTGATGTGCAATCGGTCCAATAAAAGACGCTTTACTGTCAAAAGCAGGCCAAATATCTTGATCTTGAAAGCCAATACTCAGGCGGTTGTTGCCTTTGAGATCTAAAATCGCAGCACGAATCAAATGCTTTTCATTCAACATGCTTTGCATGGCATTACGAGCTTGATCAAACTGCCACGGATAATGGTTGAGCAACTCTATGGCAGATTCTGATGTCGGTTGATAGCGCGTCAGGATCGCGACAGCCATTTGTTTTTGTTGTGCTTTGGCTGCATTGGAGGTTTCTGTTATTACCAACATCGCACCGACACAGGCCAAAATGGTGATCGGCACGAAAATAAGTGCAATCAACTGACCATAGGCATGATTTAAGTGTAGGCGTTTAAAAAGCTTTTTGTTGATATTTGACATGGTTTAAGCAGTTTATTCCTTATGCCCCGAATATTAGCATGGATTATTTAAAACTGATTGCGCTTTAATCACTTTCGCGAAAAAGCGAGGCAAATGGGTGCAGGCAAAGGCATTTTTTCATACAATAGGCGCACCTCGATATAGGTGTGAATAATGAGTAATACAACCCCTGATTTTCAAGCAGACGATTTTTTATTAGACCATTACGTCGGCAACACGCCGTTAGTGCGTTTACAGCGTCTGGCAAGTCATACTCAAGCAACAGTATTAGCCAAGTTAGAAGGCAATAACCCAGCGGGTTCGGTCAAAGATCGCCCTGCATATAACATGATTATGCAAGCGGAAAAGCGTGGTCAGATTAAACCGGGTGATACGTTGATTGAAGCGACGAGCGGAAATACAGGGATTGCTTTAGCCATGGTTGCAGCAATGCGTGGCTATAAAATGACTTTGATCATGCCTGCAAGTTCTAGCCAAGAGCGTAAAGATGCCATGCGTGCCTACGGTGCCGAACTGATCGAATCAGAAAACATGGAAGAAGCACGTGATCTTGCCCTTCAAATGGAAAAAGACGGCAAAGGTTTAGTCCTAAACCAGTTTGGTAACCCAGACAATGTGGAAGCACATTACCTCACTACGGGGCCTGAAATTTGGAAACAAACAGGCGGTAAAATTACACATTTCGTCAGCTCTATGGGTACCACGGGGACCATTATGGGGATTTCGAAATATTTAAAAGAACAAAATCCGGATATTCAAATTGTCGGTTTACAACCGTCTGAAGGCTCAAACATTGCTGGTATTCGCCGTTGGCCACAAGAATATCTTCCTACGATTTTTGACCCTTCACGTGTTGATCGTATTATGGATATTCCGCAAATTGAAGCGGAAAAAACGGCTCGTCGTTTAGCGCGTACAGAAGGTATCAGTGCAGGTACATCTTCGGGTGGTGCGGTATGGGCTTCAGTTAAATTGGCTGAAGAAAATCCGGATGCCGTGATTGTTTGCATCGTATGTGACCGTGGTGACCGCTACTTATCTACTGGTCTATTCTCTGTTGTTGATCCTGAATAATTACAGTGGCCAATGGGCACTGGTGAGTACTTATGCGTTTACCTGTTTTAATTTTTGATATCGAAACACTGACAGATTTGAAGTCAGGTGCGCATTTGTATGGACTGGATCTGCCTGAGGTAGATCTAGATGCTGCGCTGACTAAACTGCGTCGCCAAGAGGCGGGCACGGATTTTCAGCGTTTGGCCTTGCATGAAATTGTCTGTATCTCTGGACTATGGATTGATGAAAAGGGCATGAAGTTGTTTTCATTTAGCCGTGAAGACAATAGCGAAGCTGAAATTTTAAAAAAATTCGTTTCTATTTTTGAAAAGCGTCATCCGACCTTGGTTAGTTGGAACGGTTCGCAGTTTGATTTGCCTGTAATTTTGTTCCGTGCCATGTATCACGGACTATCTGCACCAAGTTTGTTCGATCAGGGCGAGATTGATACGCAAAAGCGCTATAATAACTACCAGAATCGTTATCATCATCGTCATGTAGATTTGATGGATGTCATGGCCATGTTCCATGGT
The DNA here is from genome assembly GCF_002018365.1 of Acinetobacter amyesii. Classification (GTDB taxonomy): domain Bacteria; phylum Pseudomonadota; class Gammaproteobacteria; order Pseudomonadales; family Moraxellaceae; genus Acinetobacter; species Acinetobacter amyesii. Next base: position 87,497 of record NZ_MVKX01000010.1, on the reverse strand, counting down.
CGTCATTTTCAAAAACTTGACGATGCAGCACATTTACTTGGTTTCCCTGGTAAACGTGGTGATGGTGGCTACCATGTGCCTGAATATGTACGTGAACAACAGTGGACGGAACTGACTAGCTACTGTGAAGGCGATGTGCTCAATACATGGTTGATTTATTTACGCTGGCTGTTGTTGAAAGGACAGTTATTGTTGAATGATCATCAGCACCTGATTCAAAGTACGATTCAATATTTACAAACTCAGCCGCAACACGCTGACTTTTTATCGGTATGGCAGCAAACCTCGCAACGTACCGAATTCACTCAATCTGATTTCCCATCTTCCACACATTAGGTACGCATGAAACACAAAGCCAAACCCCAAAAAGCCCAACAACCCATTTATACATTTCAGGTTGAATCGCTTTCACATGAGGGGCGAGGCATAGCGCACTTTGGGACGCATCCAGATCATCCTGCAGAAAAACACGGTAAGAAAGTCTTTATCCGTTATGCCTTGCCGGGTGAAACCGTGCGTGCGCGTATTACCAATGTGGTTAAGCGCCTTGAAGAAGCAGACAGTCTGGAGTTGCTGAGTGAAGAGTCTATACTACGAGTAAAACCGGCCTGCCCACATTATGGGGTCTGTGGCGGTTGTAGCATGCAACATATCCATCCCGACGAGCAAATTCGTTTAAAACAAGATGTTTTACAATCACATTTGCAACATTTTGCCGGCATTCAGCCTGATCAATGGTTAGCTCCGTTACGTTCATTGCGTGAAGATTACCGTCGCAAAGCACGTATCGGTGTGCGTTACCTACCTGCAAAAGATAAGCTCGTGGTTGGCTTTCGTGAGAGCCAGTCAAATAAACTGACTTCGATTGACCGTTGTATGGTGTTGGATCGTGAGTTTGGCTCAATCACCACACTCAAACAATTGTTACAAAGTTTGCAAGGTAAAGCAGATATTGGGCATATGGAACTGGCCATGGGAGATCAAGAAATTGCTCTCCTGATTCGTCATACGGCGGAACTTTGCGCGGAAGATGTCAACCAATTAGTAAAATTTGCGTTACATAAAGAGTGGCAACTGTACTTACAACCTGAAGGGCCAGACAGCTTACATCGTGTGGATCATCCCGATGCACCGATGCGTCTGCACTATGGTCTAAGTGACTTTGGTGTGGAATTTGGCTTTAATCCTCAAGACTTCACGCAAGTGAATTCCACGATTAATCCGCAAATGGTGAAACTGGCATGTGAATTGCTTCAGTTACAACAGGGTGAGCGAGTTCTAGATCTGTTTTGTGGCTTAGGAAACTTTTCTTTACCACTTGCTCAATGTGTGGGTTCAACGGGTCAAGTCGTTGCAGTTGAAGGGAGTGAAGAAATGGTTCAGCGTGGTGCAGAAAATGCACAAAACAATGGCCTTTCGCAACTGAAATTTTATTCACAAGATTTAACAAAAGATTTTTCGCATCATTCTTGGGCAAAACAAGGATTTGATGCATTATTGATAGACCCACCACGTTCTGGTGCAGAAGAAATAATGCGTTATGTGCCCAAATTTGGTGCAAAAAGAATCGTTTATGTGTCATGTAATCCTGCAACACTAGCACGCGATGCTGGAATGCTGGTACAACAAGGCTACCGTTTGAAAAAAGCGGGTGTCATGGACATGTTTACCCATACAGGGCATGTCGAATCGATTGCTTTGTTCGAAAAAGAAAATCAGATAAACGATTAAAAGTTATGAAGCGTAGAAAACTAGGAGTAGGGTATGGTCACAGTACGTGAACAATTACCTGGACGTCTCAATGAGTTGTCACAGGAAACGACTGTAGAACATGCCGAGCAAGCACAGCATGATTTGGCTGAATGGCTAGAGCGTGTGAGTGGCATGTTTGACGGGGCTCCTCTAAAGCAACTCGAAGAAGTTGCACATCTGACCTTACAGAATGAACTTGAAACAACGGTCAACCATCGCTCGAATACCTTCTATACCGGTATTGAAATGGCGGATATTCTTGCTCATCTGTATGCGGATGAAGATACGTTATCAGCAGCCATGCTGTATCGAAGTGTTCGTGAAGGCGTAACCAGTTTAGAAGAAGTCCAAAGCAAATTTGGCGATCAAGTGCATGCTTTGGTGAAAGGCACGCTTGCCATGGGTAAGTTGTCTGACCTGATTGAGCAAAATAAACGTCTAGAAGATCATTTTAATAATAACCAACGTGAACATTTGACCGGCATTTATAAAATGCTGATCTCTGTGACTGAAGATGTTCGTGTTGTATTAATCAAACTTTCTGAACGTACCTATGCATTACGTGAGTTAGCGCACTCAACCAAAGAACGTCAAGAGCGTGTCGCACGAGAAATTTTAACCATTTACTCGCCGCTCGCGCACCGTTTAGGGATTGCACAGCTCAAGTGGGAGCTAGAAGATCTTGCTTTCCGTTATCTTGCACCTGAACGCTATAAAGAAATCGCATCCTTACTGAATGAAAAACGTTTAGAGCGTGAACAATATATTCAGTTCGTGACAGAAAAGTTGCGTAAAGAACTATTAGATCATGGCATTGAGGCCGAGATTAATGGTCGGGTGAAACACATTTATTCGATTTATCGAAAAATGAAGAGTAAGAACCTGAGCTTTGATCAGCTTTATGACATTCGAGCGGTTCGTGTTTTGGTGGATAATGTACCTGAGTGTTATCACACACTGGGGATCGTTCATCAGATTTGGCGTCATATTCCGCATCAGTTCGATGATTATATTACCAACCCGAAAGCCAATGGTTATCGCTCACTGCATACGGCCGTGATTGCAGAGAACAAATCTTTAGAAGTGCAAATTCGTACGCACAATATGCATGAAGAAGCTGAACTCGGGGTGTGTTCGCACTTTAACTATAAAGAAGGCTCTAAAACCACAGATTATTCATTTAATCATCGCTTACATTCTTTGCGTGCCGTGCTTGAACATTATCAAGAACGAAATGATGCTAGCGCCCATAAAGAAGATGAAGATTCTGAAAACTTCGAACAAATCCAAGAGTTTGAAGATTTTGAGAAAATCTATGTGTTTAGTCGTGATGGTGATATCAAAGAATTACCACGCGGTTCGACTGTGCTCGACTTTGCCTATCATGTGCATACTGAAGTAGGCAACAAGTGCTATGCAGCACGGGTGAACCAACGTTATGTGCCTTTAACCTATACCCTCAAAACTGGGGAACAGGTCGAGATTTTAACCAAGAAAGATCGTGAACCGAATCGAGATTGGTTGGTGAACTCGTTGGGTTATATCAAGACGGCTCGTGCACGTGATAAGTTGCGTCATTGGTTCCGTCAGCAAGACCGTAGTAAAAACTTGGAAGTGGGACGTGAGATTCTGAATAAAGAATTGTCACGTTTGGCGATTCACCCGAAAAGTATCGATTTGAATGATTACTGCAATCATTTTAATGTGAAATTGGGTGAAGATATCTTGATTGGCTTGGTGAGTGGCGATATTAGCTTACATGCCTTAATCAATCAGGTTAACCGTCATATGCACCTCGATCAGGATGAGCCTGAACTGGTGTTAAAACCGACCTTGAACCCACGTGCAAGTCATACGCTTTCGGCGCATGGTATTTTGATTGATGGTCTGGACAATGTAGAACTACACATTGCTCAATGTTGTCAGCCTGTGCATGGTGAATCGATTGCTGGTTATATCACCCTGAATCGTGGAGTGAGTATCCATAAGGTCGCATGTCCGGATTATATCCGTATGATTGGACAAGAGCCTGAACGTGCGGTTGAAGCAGATTGGGAAATGCAGCCAACCCGTGGTCAAAGTGTACAAATCGTGGTGGAAGCTTATGACCGTCGTGGTTTACTCAAAGATTTGACTCAAGTGATTTTCTCAGACCAAATCAACATTCGTCAGGTGAATACGATTTCGGAAAGTGATGGTATTGCCAATATGAAGCTGTTGATTGAAGTGAAGGGCTTGGCGCAGTTATCAAAATTGTTGGCACGTCTAGAGCAACAACCAGGCATTATCAGCGCACGTCGCTTGGTACAAGGTAGCTAAAAATAAAGCTGTATAAAAAACCCGCTGCGTGCGGGTTTTTTATTATATTGGGGGAGAGAAATTATAAAATTGAATGCTTATGCTGCCTTCAGAGCTTTTTGAAAAGCGTCGACAGAATCTAACACAAGCCATTGACCACTGGGTGGCAACAGGCTCTTTTAAAAATGGCAAAGCCGTGTGTGAACATTTTGGCTTAGCAGTTCCTTTAATTTCCCAATTATTAAATAGTCATCGGCAGATTGGAGAGAAATTTGCACGTGAGTTAGAGTCACAATTGGGACTCATAAAGGGAAGTTTGGATGATGAAGTTCAGTTTATAGAACAAGACAAGCGCACTAAGGAGCAAGTAAGTTTAGTCCTTTTTGAAATGCAGGTGGTTGAGACACAGGCATTTTCATTAAAACCGATTTCAAATAATGCATCTCAATATTCAGCATTATTTAAAAACACTCAAGACTTATATTTTATTCGCATCACAGCGTCGTATTATGCACCTGTATTACAAGAGGGTTGGCTTGTGGTCTGTGATGAACGGCGAGGAGTGGAGAGATCGGATCTAGCCTGTGTATATTTGCGGAATGGTTTAAATCTTATTTTAAACGTAATGCAGCAAACAGATGATACGTGGCAATTTGCAAGTCTAGACCAAAAACGACAGGTGGAATTCCTGCAATCAGATATTGAAAAATTACATCCTATTATTGCGATCTTACCTAGCTCATTTATTTAACGTAGTCGCATAAAAAAACCCATCCGAAGATGGGTTTTGATCTGAACTATAAGTCGAAAAGCTTAAGGAATCTCTTCTTCTTCAAATTCAGGCTTCACTTGTACAATGAAGTCTTGACGGTTCAGGCCACGCCATAATGCGAAGGCTGTACCAATGTAGATTGATGAATATGTACCCACAAATACACCAACAAACATTGCAACAGAGAACCATTTCAGACCATCACCGCCCAGTACCATCATCGCCACAACAACCAGTAACAGTGTCATAGAAGTATGAATGGTACGGCGAAGTGTTTCAGTCAAAGCACTGTTCACAACTTCGAGAGGTTCTGCACCGCGAATCTTACGGAAGTTTTCACGAATACGGTCAGATACAACGATGTTATCGTTGAGCGAGAAACCGATAATCGCGAGTAGCGCAGCCAAAACTGTTAAGTCAAACGGCCACTGCATCATGGCAAAGATACCAATGGTCACCACGATATCGTGGAATAAAGACAATACAGCACCCATCGCAAGTTTGAACTCAAAGCGAATAGTGACATAAACTAGCATGAGCAGTAGGGCAAGACCTACAGCACCCGCAGAACGCACGTAGAGTTCATTACCGACTTGTCCACCCACCACATCAACTTTATGCACTTCTGCTTTATTGCCTGGCAATTGAGCAGCAGTCGTAATGGCTTTGGTTAAGTCTTCAGCTTCAATGTCTTTTTGAACTGGCATACGAACCATCAGGTCGCGGTCAGATCCTAAAGTTTGTACTACAGGGTCTTTAAAGCCAGCCTTTGTCAGCGCTGAGCTCACATCGGCAGATTTTACCGGTTGACTATAGTTCAACTCTGCTGCCACACCGCCAGTAAAGTCCAAACCGAGGTTTAGACCTTTGGTGCAAATAAAAAAGATACTTGCGAGCGTTAAGATAATCGATATCAAGGCTGCCGGTTTGGCAATCTTCATAAACGGAATAATGTGCTCGTTATCCGGACGGCCGTATTGTTTCGGTTGAGTATTTTCAGTCATCTTCGATCTCCTAAATGCTCAACTTCTTCAGGTTACGTTTTTTACCATAGATGATTTGTACGATTGCACGTGTCACAGTAATTGCTGTGAACATTGAGCAGACAATACCAATCATTAGGGTAACCGCGAAGCCTTTAATTGGGCCAGTACCAATTGCGAACAGAATGAAAGCAACCAAGAATGTGGTTAAGTTGGAGTCAAAGATGGTGTTATACGCACGATCATAACCCGCAACAATCGCCTGTTTCGGCGAGGCACCCCATTTAATTTCCTCTCGTATCCGCTCACAGATCAGTACGTTGGCATCGACCGCCATACCAATGGTAATCACGATACCTGCAATACCCGGAAGGGTGAGGGACGCGCCAATCCAAGACATGATGGTTAAAATCATGGCAAGGTTAACCACGAGAGCAAAGTTGGCAATCAAACCGAATAGACGGAAGAAGACCACCATCCAAATCGCAACCAATAAGAAACCGATTTGAGTTGATAATACGCCTTTGTCGATGTTTTCTTGACCGAGACTCGGACCAATCACACGTTCTTCAACGAAGTACATTGGCGCTGCCAATGCACCTGCACGTAACATCAATGCAAGTTCAGACGCTTCTTGAGGTGAATCTAGACCAGTAATACGGAACTGAGAACCTAATACAGCTTGAATCGTTGCCGCATTGATGACTACCGATTCGGTATAAGGTGTACGAACTTCAGTTTGTGTACCTGTTGCAGGATCTGCAACATAACTAATTTTTTGTTTGTTCTCAATGAACAGAACAGCCATTCGTTTGCCTACAGCATTACGAGTAGCTTCTGACATCAACTTACCGCCCGCAGTGTCCAAAGTAATGTTTACTTCAGCACCACCTGTATCTTGGCTAAAGCCTGATGACGCGTTTTGTACACGTTCACCCGTTAAGATACGGTTACGGTTAAGCAATAATTGACGACCACTGTCCAAAGATTCATAAGCAAATGCCTCTGTACCCGGCGGTAATGAGCCTTTTGCTTGACCTGTGTATGGATCGATGTATTGATCATTTAAGTCAGAAACCAAGCGGAACTCTAGGTTTGCCGTACGACCAAGCACACGTTTTGCTTCAGCAGTATCTTGTACACCCGGTAATTCAACCACAATACGGTTGCTACCTTGGGTTTGCACCAATGCTTCCGCTACACCTAACTCGTTAATACGGTTACGTAAAGTCGTTAAGTTTTGGTTGACAGCATAAGACTGAATTTCTTGTTTACGTGTATCTGTGTAGCTTAGACGAAGAGTCGAACCTTCTGTTGTTGCAACCGCTTGTTGAGTATATTCATTGCCGTTACGACGAAGGAAATCCATAGCTGCAGAACGGTCATCATTATTTGCAAATTGCATCGTAATGGTGTTGTTGTTCAAAGATAAGCTATTGAATTTTAATTTATTGTCGCGAAGTTGGCGACGTAAGTCAGCCGCAGACGTTTCCATACGTTGTGAAATGGCTTTATCCATATCCACTTCAAGTAGGAAATGTACACCACCACGTAAATCCAGACCCAGCTTCATTGGTTTAGCACCAATTTTTTGTAGCCATTCTGGCGTAGTTGGCGCAAGGTTCAATGCGACGACATAATTTTCACCGAGCCCACGACGCAGTGCTTCTTTCGCTTTTAATTGTTGTTCACTCGAATCAACACGTAATAAAGCGGCATTATTGGTGAAGCTATTGTCATGGCTGGCAATATTTTCAGATTTTAAAATCTGCTCTGCTTTTTGTACGATGCTTTGGTCAATCTGGGTACCGGCTTTGGCACCTGAAATTTGAACAGCAGGTTCATCAGGATACAAACTTGGCAGGGCATATAATGTACTGATGACTAGTACCACTAGAATCAGTAGATATTTCCATGCTGGGTAACGCATTCGTTTTCTTCTTAAAATGAAAAAAGCCGTGCGGGTGCACGACTTATTTTTTGATTAAAGGTTATTTAGAGTGCCTTCAGGCAGAACTGAAATCACACTTGCGCGTTGTACTTTTACTTCTACGCCACGGTTCAGTTCAACAACTGCAAAATCACCTTCGATTTTTGTGATTTTACCCATTAAACCGCCCGCAAAAACAACTTCACTACCAACACCTAGGCTTTCAATTAGTGCACGATGTTCTTTTGCACGTTTTGATTGAGGGCGCCAGATCAAGAAGTAGAAGATTGCGACAAATACCGCAATCATCAACAGGTTTGCCATCATGCTTGGTTGCTGTGCAGCTTCACCTGCCGCGTGAGCAGTAGAAATAAAAAGGCTCATTTCATTTTCCTAAACTAAAAAAACTGGTTATCAATACTTTGATAAATAAATTGGACTTGTTCAGCAATTTACCTTGTCTTTTTCTTCAGCGCAAATGCTGAAAGAATTAATCTTGAGGACAAGGAGGCACTTCCATGCCGCGACGACGATAAAAGTCTTCAACAAACTCATCAAAAGTGCCATGATCGAGAGCATCACGCATCGCTTCAGTTAGACGTAGGTAATAACGTAAGTTATGAATAGTACCGAGCATCGAACCGAGCATTTCGCCGCATTTCTCAAGATGGAAGAGATAAGATTTGGTGAAGTTTGTACAGGTATAACAGTCGCAATGTGGGTCAAGTGGACTTTGATCATGACGATATTTGGCATTTCGAATACGCACTAAACCGTCGGTCACAAAATAATGACCATTACGTGCATTTCGAGTTGGCATCACACAGTCAAACATATCGACACCGCGACGAACCGCTTCTACGATATCTTCTGGTTTACCAACACCCATCAAGTAACGTGGTTTATCCGCAGGCATTTTCTCTGGAAGATAATCCAATACTTTGATCATTTCTTCTTTTGGTTCGCCAACAGACAAGCCGCCAATGGCATAACCATCAAAATCAATTTCTTTCAGACCATTTAAAGATTCATCACGTAAATCTTCGTACATGCCGCCTTGGATAATACCAAACAGGGCATTACGGTTTTTCAGCACGTCATGATGTTGAGTCTTACAACGTTTCGCCCAACGCAATGAAAGCTGCAATGATTTTTGCGCTTCTTCATGTGTCGCAGGATAAGGCGTACATTCATCAAAAATCATCACGATGTCTGAATTCAGTGTGTGCTGAATATCCATCGAAATTTCAGGAGATAAAAAGACTTTAGAGCCGTCAATTGGAGAGCGGAAAGTTACGCCATCTTCTTTAATTTTGCGCATAGCGCCAAGGCTGAAGACTTGGAAACCGCCTGAATCTGTCAAAATCGGGTTATTCCATTTCATGAATTGGTGTAAGCCACCATGTTCACGAATAACATCTAGGCCTGGGCGTAGATATAAATGGAAAGTATTGCCCAAAATAACTTGGGATTTAATTTCTTTAATGTCACGTGGGAGCATGCCTTTTACAGTACCGTAAGTACCGACAGGCATAAACATAGGTGTTTCAACGACACCATGTTCAAGGGTTAAACGGCCGCGACGAGCACGGCCCGATTGCGCCAATTTTTCAAACTTCATACAAGGTCCAGATCAAGGCGAAAAAACAGTTCGCTGATGGTAAGAGTGCTAAAAGTGCTCTATTTTCCTTGATTCTGCGGTTAAACGCTAGCTTTGTCGGGTGTTAAGTCTGTAAATTTATAGATCGCATCTTGTGACATGGCTTCATCTGAACTCTTGGCATTAAAATAGAACTGGTTAATTCGCTGCAAAATTTCTTCTTTTTCCATCGCAAATGTACCTTTCGGGTCCGATGTCATGGCCACGATGCTGTCAATGAGCTTTTGAATATAGGGATTCGTGGTTGCATAGCTTTTTTCTAAGCTTAATAGATAGACTTCATTGGCAACATGTAAATAGTTATAAGGTTGTATCTCAACGATTTGTGCCAAATCAATCAGCAGGTCTTTATCATACTGAGACAACTTCATACGCTTGGGTAAGCTGTCGAGCTTGAGTGGTTGTTTGGATTTGAGAAAATCGTCAAGCTGTGTACTTGGTGTATTTAAAACCTGAGCTGAATAAATCTCTATTTCGGGCTGTGTTGGGACCGTGATAAAAAACAGAATATTGTCCAATTCAATACCATAGGACTGAGCCAAGTCGACTTTTGTTTGTTGTATGGCATTGAGCAAGATTGAAAGATGGTTAGTTGACTCAGACTTCATTGAGCTTTCGATTGAAGATGGATCAAGGTCTAAAAGACACACTTCATTTACCGATGTCATTTTGAACTGCGAGAAGTCTTGACTTAAAGACGGTAGGCTACGATAGCGCCATTTCGACACATTCCATCGATCATACGCTGCAAGATATTGAGCAGAATCTTCATCTTCGGAAAAAATACTACGCTGCGTAGAGACTGCGATATAGTCCATGGACAAATAGGGATTGAACACCAACGTACATGCGTAAATATGGTCGTCTTGGTGCTGCTCATAGAGTTTGAAAAACGCCTGAATCAGCACATTTTTCAGTGCATTAATTTGATTTTGCATATTTTATTTTTCTTTCTAGTTTTGGAGGTGCTTGATCACCTCATCATTATTTTTTTACTTTGGTACGTTAAAGCCCGAACTTAAAAGTTCGGACGATAATCAAAATTTTGGCTGGCAGCTTGATCGCGGAAAGGGCGAACCGCTTTTTTACTCAGCAATAGCGTATTAATAATATTGTTAGGAAACACTTGAATGTGGTTGTTGAACAACTCGACGTTGCGGTTAAAAATAGTAATTGCCGCACCGACATTTTCATTTTGTTCTTCAATTTCATTCATCATTTTCAGATAAATATCATTGGCTTTGAGCTCAGGATAGTTTTCAACCACAACATTCAGGCTGCGCATCAGATCTTGATTTAAGGCTTCAATACGCTGTAATTGGCTGACATCGGTACTATTGACGTTTAAATTCATAATGTTTTGACGGAGTTCAGTGACTTTTGCCAAAGTCCCTTGTTCAAAATTGGAATATTGCTCAACCAAAGGCTGTAATCCATCTAAAATTTTGATTTTTTGACGTTCATAGCTGGCTACATCTGACCATGCACGAATGGTTGCATTGTGATGTCGGACAATATTGTTGCGAATCATGATTGCGCCAATCACCAATGCAATGATGATTAAAACAAAGATCAAAAGCCCCATAAAATTTTATCCTCAAGATAAAAGGTCGTAAGTTAAAACATTATTGTATGAAATCTATTTTAAAAACTGCGTTAAGTCGTTTTTCAAATTTTCTAAAGCATTTAATTTAAAGGTTCTAAGATGCCCACGCAATGCCGAAACATCTTGAATTCGTTTTGCTTTACTACTGACTTTAAATAAATCTGTAGAGCCAAGATAGCACATTATTCGGTGGCTCGGATGAAATAGCAGATCACCTTCACGGTTTTGAAAAAAATCCGCCAGTCGGAGGACAAAGCCCGGGCTGAGTAATTTAGCGATTTCCATTTGGTTATCGCCATAAAACTTTAATTTTTGATTGGTTTGAATATCGCTGCTGTGCCAAGGAAAACTATAGGGATAGCCAAAGTTTTTGCCTGTTGCAGATACGGCAAGTCCATGGATGCCAATATCAAAAACAAATACGCCCCACAGGTCTTTATGAATTTCTTTAACCGTGACTTCATCACCGTCTTTGTCACGTACTTTCAGTTCATTCACATAGTGATAATGAAAGACCATGACCTGATGCTGTTGCTGATTTTCATCTTCCCAAACGGTGCTTGCAAAGGTCTGAATGTCATTCGAAAGGCTGCCTTGCTTAAACACGGGGAACATGCGTTTAAGATTGCCAATAAATTGCAGATTATTCAGCGGCATCGAAATGTATTGAGGCTGTCGGTTAAAAGCCAGTTGGTATTTTCTAGCAATGCATTCGGTTTCTAAAAACGCAATAACTTCTTCGAGCGGGTCATCTTTTTCATAACTGATATAGGCCCAGAATACCATGGCCAACCCCACAGCAAAGCAGAGCTGTGCCCAGCCATGATCGGGCTGAATCACAATAAACAGCATGAAGCCGATACCCAGCGCAGCTAAAGCTAGGGGCAGTAAATTTTCAAATTTGAGCGTAATGGGCGCGTTCCATGGATGTAGCCCATCGAGGAGTTCTTGATGTGTTTTGGCGTTTCGGCCTATATCCCAGAGCCGAGCGATATTCTGAAAAACCACAGCATTCTTTTTTCGACGAATATGGATGGAGTGCTTTACAGAATCTATCGGCATAGGGATGATTTCAGCGTAATTTTATTTGTGGTTAATATTATCAATTAACATCGCATCACCATAACTAAAGAAGCGATATTGGCTGTCGACGGCATGGTGATAGGCATTCAAAATATTGTCTCGATTGGACAACGCTGACACTAACATGAGCAGGGTAGACTCAGGTAAATGGAAGTTGGTAATTAAACGATCGACTACTTTGAACTCATAACCTGGGTAGATAAAGATTTGTGTATCACCTGTCCAACCCTTGAGTTCGCCGCCATTGGCTTGAGCAGCACTTTCAGTCGCACGAGTCGCGGTGGTACCGACAGCAATGACCTTATTGCCACGTGCTTTTGTCTCACGGATTAAAGCCATAGATTCTTCTGATACGTCACACCATTCGCTGTGCATGATGTGATTTTCAATGTCATTGGTGCGCACGGGTAAGAATGTACCAGCACCCACATGCAAGGTAACAAAAGTTTTATTTACGCCTTTGTCTGCCAATTTTTTGAGTAGCGCTTCATCAAAATGTAAGCTTGCTGTTGGTGCTGCAACAGATGCCAATTTGGTTGGATCGTTAAACACGGTTTGATAGCGTTCTGTATCAATCGCTTCTGCTTCACGGTTAAAGTAAGGCGGAATCGGTAAAGCACCGTATAAATCTAAAACTTGTAAAATAGGCTGTGAAAATTCCACAACAAATAAGTTTTCATGACGGCCTTGAACGGTCACTTTAACTTCGTCTGGACCAATAAATAATTCCGCACCTTCTTTAGGCGTATTGCTGGCTTTAATGTGGCAATGTGCGGTTTTTGGATCAAGAATACGTTCAACCAAGACTTCAACTGCACCACCTGTAGCGCGTTTGCCTTTTAAGCGAGCTTTCATCACTTTGGTATCGTTCAGTACCAATAAGTCACCTTCATTGAGCAAGTCTAAAATGTCAGTGAAATGATGGTCGTGATATTCGCCATTTAGATCGAGATGGAGCAGGCGTGATGCACTACGTGTTTCAAGCGGATAGCGGGCAATGAGTTCGTCAGGGAGATTGAAGTTAAAGTCAGAAAGTTGCATGTTTAAGAAATCTGAAAAGGGGATAATGAAATTTGGCTTAGTATAAGCTTTTTTGGGTTTTAACGCTGAAATTGATGGATTATCCATCTAAAAATTCTTATACGGTTTATTTTTAATCAAATGAGAACATCATGCGTTGACAAGTTTTTGAAACAGTTTATTATACGTTTCAACACCTTCCCGAGGTGGTGAAATTGGTAGACGCGGTGGATTCAAAATCCACTATCAGAGATGATGTGTCGGTTCGAGTCCGACCCTCGGGACCAAAATTCTAAAAGACCCCAAGCTTATTAAGACTTGGGGTTTTTTATTGCCCGTAATTAAATCTATAAAATATGTTTTGGACATTCAAATAAAAAGAAATATTTTTATGATGAAAAGTATGTATTAATAATTCCAATATTTGCTTTTCCCTCTTCATTTTTAAAGGATCTAAAAATGCTTTGGCTTATTGCAAAATATGCGATGACGGCTGGAATGGTGGTATTGATTTCAGAAGTAGCTAAACGTAGTGATCGTTTGGGTGGTTTGATTGCAGCATTACCCATTGTAACGGTGCTCGTATTAATTTGGATGAAACTTGAAAATCAAGATCCGCAGAAAATTTCAAATCATGCATGGTATACGTTTTGGTATGTAGTGCCGACTCTGCCTATGTTTTTATTGTTTCCAATACTTTATGCACGCTGTGGTTTTTGGCCGACGTTAGTAATTTGCTGTGTTGTTACAATAGGATTGTTTTTTTTATGGTCAGTTGTATTACATCGTTTCGGAATTGATTTAATCTAAAATTATATTTTACCTTTATTTATGAGTTGAATTTTAGAATAAGAATTACAGGCAATAAAAAACCAGCGCTTTCGCGCTGGTTTTTTACATCACTAACTTGCGTTAGTTTTGCATCAACTTATTGAGCAGCATCAAGAGCAGCATTCAAAGTTGCGCTTGGACGCATTACAGCATTTACTTTCGCTGTATCTACAGCGTAGTAACCACCGATGTCCGCAGCTTTACCTTGAACTTCAGCAAGTTCTGCAACGATTTTTTCTTCGTTGTCAGCAAGTGCTTGAGCAAGAGGGGCGAATTTCGCTTTAAGATCTGCATCTTCGTCTTGCGCAGCAAGTTCTTCAGCCCAGTATTTAGCAAGGTAGAAGTGGCTGCCACGGTTGTCTAGTTCGCCAGTACGACGTGATGGAGACTTGTCATTGTCAAGCAATTTACCAGTCGCAGCATCAAGTGTATTTGCAAGAAGTTTAGCTTTCGCGTTGTCTTCTTTGATGCCCATTTCTTCTAGAGAAACAGCAAGCGCCAAGAACTCACCTAAAGAATCCCAACGTAAGTGGTTTTCTTCTACAAGTTGTTGCACGTGTTTAGGCGCAGAACCACCCGCACCAGTTTCGTACATGCCGCCACCAGCCATTAGAGGCACGATAGAAAGCATTTTCGCAGAAGTACCCAATTCCATAATCGGGAACAAGTCTGTTAGGTAGTCACGTAGGATGTTACCAGTTACAGAAATTGTATCTAGGCCACGAGCAACACGTTCAAGTGTATAACGCATAGCACGTACTTGAGACATGATTTGAATGTCTAAACCAGTAGTGTCGTGCTCTTTCAAGTAAGTTTGAACTTTCTTGATGAGTTCGTTTTCGTGTGGACGGTACGGGTCAAGCCAGAAGATCGCAGGCATGCCTGAGTTGCGTGCACGAGTCACAGCAAGTTTCACCCAGTCACGGATTGGAGCGTCTTTCACTTGGCACATACGCCAGATATCGCCTTCTTCCACGTTTTGTGACATCAACACTTCACCAGTTTCTAGGTCAGTGATGTTTGCAACACCCGCTTCAGCGATTTCGAAAGTTTTGTCGTGTGAGCCGTATTCTTCAGCTTTTTGCGCCATCAAACCAACGTTAGGAACTGTACCCATAGTACGTGGGTCAAAGTTACCATTCCATTTACAGAAATTGATCATTTCTTGGTAGATACGCGCGAAAGTAGATTCAGGCATTACAGCTTTACAGTCGTACTGTTTGCCGTCAGCACCCCACATTTTACCGCCACCACGGATCATTGCAGGCATAGATGCATCTACAATTACGTCGTTAGGTGAGTGGAAGTTAGTGATGCCTTTTGCAGAATCAACCATTGCAAGAGCAGGACGGTGTTCTTGGCAAGCATGTAAGTCAGCAATGATTTCTTCACGAAGAGAAGTCGGAAGAGTTTCAATTTTTTCGTAAAGACCAGACATACCGTTGTTGATGTTAATACCTAACTCATCAAACAATTTGCCGTGTTTTTCGAATGCATCTTTGTAGTAAATCTTCACACAGTGACCGAAAACGATTGGGTGAGACACCTTCATCATGGTCGCTTTTACGTGTAGAGAGAATAAAATGCCTGCTTCTTTACAATCATCTAATTCTTTTTCATAGAAGTCGCAAAGTGCTTTTTTGCTCATGAACATTGAGTCGATGATTTCGCCGTCTTGAAGCGCAACTTTTGGCTTAAGAACAACAGTTTCACCAGACTTAGTGATCAATTCCATTTTTACATTGCGAGCGCGGTCTAAAGTCATAGACTTTTCGCCGTGGTAGAAGTCACCTTCGTCCATGTGAGAAACGTGAGTTTGTGACCACTGTTTCCATTCGCTCATAGAGTGCGGATGTTTCTTCGCGTAATTTTTTACTGCAGTAGGCGCACGACGGTCAGAGTTACCTTCACGAAGTACAGGGTTTACAGCAGAACCTAGGCATTTGCTATAACGCGCCTTGATTTCTTTTTCTTCCTCAGTCGCTGGGTTTTCTGGGTAGTTCGGAACTGCAAAACCTTTAGACTGTAATTCTTTAATGCAAGCAGTTAATTGGCCAACTGAAGCACTGATGTTCGGAAGTTTGATAATGTTTGTGCTTGGATCTTGGGTTAATTGTCCAAGCTCTGCCAAGTTATTTGGCACCTTTTGTTCTTCGCTTAGGTAGCCTGAAAATTCAGCGAGTACACGTGCTGCAACTGAGATATCGCGTTTAACGATTTCAACGCCAGCAGGTTTAGTAAAGGTTTCAATGATCGGCAGCAGAGAGTAAGTCGCCAATAATGGCGCCTCGTCGGTCAGTGTGTAGATGATAGTTGACTTTCCACCAGCCATATATAGCCCCTTGCTTTAGATTGTGTCTTTGAGGTCCGAGCTTGTGGCTCGCCTCTATGAACCGATTTGCTTAAATAAAACTATGAAAGTATCGGGGTTCATTGCTTTTCAGTCAACGCAAGATCCTGTGATGTGGTCATTTCGTAGAAAAATGATACAAAAGAAGTGCAGTTTGACGCCCAATTTTAGCGCAAAACCGAGAAGGGGAATATTGAAAGCTTGTTATTCATAGCTTAAAGCTATTGAACAATTAAATTTATATCGTTTTCTTGGGGCTGATCTGTTCTTTATGGCTCGTTCGAATTTTAGTTGTAAAGCAAAGCGTAGGGCAGGTCAAACCGAAAGCCTTAGCTTTTAGGTGTAGATTTGGTGCGTAAGTTCGAAAATTCATCAGGATTGGGGCGTTTATAAAAGAACGACGTGAATTTGATGCTCCGTTTGACTTTGAACGCTCGCGGAATGTTTATGCGATAACTTATATATCTGATGAATAAGGCATGGCTATTTTTAGCCTTAGTCGATTGAATGCGTGATTTCATGTAGAGCAGAAGCATGAATCGAATCTTTAGCTTAGTTTAATAAATTAAAAGCGAGACAGTTTTGTTTGAAGCAGCAATGACATGCTCAACTGATAAAAACTAATAAATTAGTCTAATAGAAAAACTTAAAAATAGATTCATTTAGTGTAGCTGATTGAAACGAGCATTTTGTTGAGCAATTTGGTCATAGAATAGTCATAAATATCACTATTTTTTGTGATGTGGTTAAAGAAAATTAAGCCTAGTTTTTTAGGTCTTATGTAAATGAATGTTTCTTTTGGTCGTGTTTTTAGTTTGAATAAAACGCGAAAAGTACGATTTAAAATAAACAGTCAATAAAATTTAAATTAATTTAAGTTTCTAATTTTATTATTTTAATTTTTGTATTGCATTTAATCTGATGTTCTTTATAGATTTTTTTATTTTCTAATTGGATGAAAGTTCGATTAAATGACTGATTCGTAAATGATCTTGGTCTTTTTGTTAGAATTTGTTATTGAGTGTTCTGGCTATTTTTGCTATTAATCTTGATCGTAGCAGTTGGTTTTTATCGATGAGATAAACCCTGAGGAGAGCAACAGGATGGCTTTACGTTTACTAGATATTGGGACACAAACCGAATTATTGACCGCCTGTCGTTTGTCTTTATTGATGGGGGTTTATACTGATGACAACCGCATTGCAGAATTTTTAAAGTTCGCGCGCAGTATCGTGCAAGTCGATAACGCCGTCCTAGCGTTTAAAAATGAGCCTTATATCTGGTATGCCTCAGAGCACACATTTAAAGCCTTTTTGGCCGAAGCTGACGATGATCGTCTCGATCAGTTTTTTGCTGAACATTCCCGTATAGATCGCGACGCTGAAAATTACCAAGCTTACTGCGACTATATGCAGGAACTGGGTTTAGGACATCAGCGTCTAGTGGCTTTCGATTTAAAATATGATCAAGACTCTATTGGTAAAGTGATTTTGTTTGATGATCAAGTCACTGCATTTGAAGCCAAACAATTAAAGATCGTTGAAGAATTTGTACAAAGTCTAGTCAACATCATTCAACTCCGTGTTGAAAATGCCGAATTAAAAGAAGCCTATGAACAGCAGTCGGCACTGAATTTTAGTAAGACTAAATTTTTCCAAATTATTGCTCATGATTTAAGAGCGCCATTTCATGGTCTATTGGGCTTTTCTGAAGTTTTGGCGCAGGAACGCAATACCTTAGATGATTCAAGTGTGCAAAATATTGCGGACTATTTATATGACACCACACAGTCGACGTATAACCTCTTAGAAAGCTTATTAAACTGGGCTATGGCAGAAGGTGGTCGCTTTGTTTATCACCCGATTAATTTTGATTTACATCAGTCTGCAAAAATCGTCAGTGATGTCTTAAATAGCTTGGCTGTGAAGAAAAATATTCGACTGATCAATGCCGTGCCTGAAGGCATTAAAGTCAATGCAGATATCAATATGATCACGTCAGTGATGCAAAACTTGGTGTCAAATGCATTGAAATTTACTCATACCGATGGACGAGGTGTGGTGACGATTTCTGCCGAACGAGATGGCGAACGGATTTTATTCACCATTCAGGATACTGGATTGGGCATGACCCAAGCTCAGATTGATGATTTATTTCAGCAAAAACTGACGGTTAGTATTAAAGGTACAGCAGGAGAACGTGGTACGGGGTTGGGTTTAGTGCTTTGTAAACGTTTTGTGGACTTAAATCAGGGTGAAATTGTGGTGAACTCGAAAGAAGGTGAAGGCACACAATTTAAAGTCTGGTTGCCAAAGGCGACGAGTCTGCATCAAACCTTAAGTACAGAGAGTAGCAGCGCACAGAAAGATGCGACCTTAAGCGAACTTTAAAGTCCGTCTATTGGTATAAAAGCCTAAAAATACTTTTCCCTAAGCGTTATCAACTGTTATAACTAGAAAAAAATCACGCTAGGGTTTGTGAAATGAATGCGGAGCAATTGCAGAAAACATTACGTGCCAGTCAATATGCTGAACAGGTGCTCGGAATCCATCAGGCCAGTTTAGAACAAGACTATGCAATTGATCAGTTTCAAACCTCGCTCAGTACAGCACAAATTCAACATTTTGTCGCAAGCAGCCTCGCTGATATCCAAGATGAAAATAGCTGGATGCGTGCAATTCGTGTGCTGCGCGCACGCCTCATGTTCCGTTGGATTTGGCAAGATGCCAATCAACTCACCGATGTCGTTACTTTAACTCGAGAGCTTTCAGACTTTGCCGATGCTTCTATCTGTGCGGCAAAAGATTTTGCACTGAATCCGTTGATTGCGAAATATGGCGAACCGCTAGGCTATAAGGGGAAAGTTCAAGACCTGATTGTGGTTGCCATGGGAAAACTTGGCGCACAGGAGCTTAATCTTTCAAGTGATATTGATCTTATATTTGCCTTTGATGAACAGGGTGAAACCAACGGTCGAAAATGTATCGATGTGCAGCAGTTCTGTATTTTATGGGGGCAAAAATTAATTTACCTGCTTGACCATATTACCGCAGATGGTTTTGTTTTTCGTGTAGATATGCGCCTTCGCCCATGGGGTGATGGTTCTGCCTTGGCAATCAGTCATGCAGCATTAGAAAAATACTTAAGCCAGCATGGCCGGGAATGGGAACGCTATGCCTGGATTAAGGCACGTATCGTCACGGGCGGTAAAGAAGGCGCTGAGTTGCTGGAAATGACCCGACCTTTCGTCTTCCGTAAATATGTCGATTACACCGCTTTCGAAGCCATGCGTGAAATGAAAGCCATGATCGAACGTGAAGTGCTGCGTCGTAATATCGAAGATGATATTAAACTCGGTGCAGGCGGAATTCGTGAAGTAGAGTTTATTGTTCAAGTTTTTCAGCTCATCTATGGCGGTTCAAAACTCGAGCTGCAAGACCGTCAATGTTTAGTGAGTCTGCATCATTTAGGTGAAGTTGGATTATTAGAAAAAACTGCAGTTGCTGATTTAGAAGATGCGTATTTATTTTTACGTCGTATTGAACATGCGATTCAAGCACTCAATGATCAGCAAACCCAATCGTTGCCACATGAGCCTGAACCCCGCCAGCGCATTTTAGATACTTTAGGTTTTGCATCTTGGGATGACTTTTTGAATGTACTCAATCAGAAACGCGCCAAAGTCATTTATCAATTTGAACATCTTATTAAAGAAAAAGAACCCGATCCGTTACTGGAAAGCTTTAGTCATTTAGAAGCCCAGTTGAACGATGTTTTAGATGATGATGCCAAAAACTTAATTCATGAATTTTGGTATGGACATGCGCTGAAAAAATTACCTGCCAAAGCAGTACAGCGTTTAAAAACCTTTTGGCCGCATCTCATTGAGGCGATATTACAGTCAGATAAACCTCAGGTGGCCTTACTACGTCTCATGCCTTTGGTGGAGTCGGTGCTGCGCCGTACGGTCTATTTGGTGATGCTGATTGAGAGCAAAGGAGCATTACAACGATTAGTGAAAATGGCAACAGTGAGTCCTTGGATCTGCGAAGAATTGACGCATTATCCCGTGCTGTTGGATGAGTTTTTGTCGATGGATTTTGAGCTGCCAAAGCGTAAAGATTTAGAAGATTCTCTACGTCAACAATTGCTTCGCATTGAAATTGATCAAGTTGAAGATCAAATGCGCGTTCTTCGATTATTTAAAAAATCCAATGTCTTAGCGGTTGCTGCTAGTGATGTTTTGGCAGAAAGTCCGTTGATGAAAGTATCGGATGCATTGACCGATATTGCAGAAGTGTCGGTGAATGCAACCTTGCATTTGGCATATCAAATTGTTGCCAAAAAACATGGCTATCCAATTGATGCAGAAGGGCAGCGTTGTTCGATTGATCACACGGCTTTCGCGGTAATTGGCTATGGCAAGGTGGGTGGCATCGAGCTGGGTTATGGTTCGGACTTGGATTTGGTATTTATTCACTATATGGACGAACAAGCCGATACCGATGGACAAAAACCAATTAGTGGCTTTGAATTTGCCATGCGGGTTGCACAAAAATTTATGTCCTTAATGACCACGCAAACCCTAGATGGTCGAGTGTATGAAGTGGATACACGTTTACGACCTTCGGGAGAAGCGGGGTTATTGGTGACCAGCTTAAAAGCCTTTGAGCAATATCAACATAAAAATGCTTGGGTCTGGGAGCATCAAGCTTTGGTACGTGCTAGAACCATTGCAGGTGAGCACAGTTTGCGGATTGAAATTGAAAACTTGCGTTGCAATATTTTGACTCAGCCACGAGATGAGAACAATGTTCGTGCAGAAGTGCTCAAAATGCGCCAAAAAATGAAAGACCATCTAGGTTCTTCCAAAGAGCAGCAAAAAGATGGAATTTTTCATTTAAAACAAGATGCAGGTGGTATCGTTGACATCGAATTTATGGCACAGTATGCAGTATTAGCATGGAGTGGGTCGAATCCCGATCTCGCCCATTACTCTGACAACGTACGAATCCTTGAGGATGCCGCAAGAACGGATTGCTTATCCAGCGCCGATGCGACAGCATTGATTCAAGCTTATCTCCGTGAACGAGCCGAGAGCCACCGTTTAGCACTTGCGAATCAATCCATGCAAGTTTCAGCTGACGATTGGCACGATACCCGAGTGGTCGTTTGCAAGCTATGGCAAAGATTAATTGATCCAACTGCAACGTTTGCATTGGATAAAAATGACTGTGTATAAAAATTTGGAGTGTGTGCCATGAACTTGGCTGATCGTGATGGTTTTATTTGGCAAGATGGACAATTGGTTGACTGGCGTGAGGCGAAAACTCACGTATTAACACATACATTGCATTACAGCATGGGTGTGTTTGAAGGCGTCCGTGCTTATGAAACTCCGAATGGAACGGCTATTTTCCGTTTAAAAGAACACACTAAGCGTTTATTAAATTCTGCAAAAATTTATCAAATGAAAGTCCCATTTGATCATGCAGCATTAGAACAAGCTCAAATTGATGTGGTTCGTGAAAACAAGTTGGCTTCTTGCTACCTACGTCCAATTATTTTTATTGGTTCAGAAAAATTAGGTATTGCAGCAACTGACAATACAATTCATGCTGTTGTTGCTGCATGGAGCTGGGGTGCTTACCTTGGTGATGAAGCGATGGCGAAGGGTATTCGTGTTAAAACGTCTTCATTTACGCACCATCATCCAAACGTGACCATGTGTAAAGCAAAAGCATCTGGTAACTATACTTTGTCAATTCTTGCACACCAAGAAGTGGCACATGCAGGCTATGACGAAGCAATGTTACTCGACCCACAAGGTTATGTATGTCAAGGTTCAGGCGAAAACGTATTCTTAGTACGTGATGGCGTGATTCATACTCCTGACATCGCGGGTGGTGCACTTGATGGTATTACGCGTCAAACCATTATTACGATTGCGAAAGACCTTGGTTTTGAAGTGGTTGAACGTCGTATTACACGTGACGAATTCTATATCGCTGATGAAGCATTCTTCACAGGTACTGCTGCTGAAGTGACGCCAATCCGTGAATATGATGACCGTCAAATTGGTGAAGGCTGTCGTGGTCCAATCACTGAGCAAATCCAAACTGCATTCTTTAATGCGGTTCAGGGTAAAGACCCTAAATATGCACACTGGTTAACTTACGTAAAATAAGCTGATCGGTTAAGATGAAAAGGCGAAACTAAGTTTCGCCTTTTTTATTGGCTTGAAGATATTGAATTTTTGGAACGTGACTATGCATATTGTTTATGTCAGTGATGGTAAAGCGGGACATCGCTCACAAGCTTTGGGTTTATTTAAAGCCATGCAGCGCCAATCTCAGGAAGTAGTCACATTTCAAGAAATTTCAATTGATGATTTGCCTATAGTGACACTTTTTTCTGCGCTATTTAGCCATCAGCTTCATGCCGTAGAACACGAGCCAACCTATATTTTTGGTGTCGGCAGCCATACACATTTTAGGGTATGGCTGTTGGGCAAAGTGTATAACAAAGCCAAAACCATTATTTTAATGAAGCCAAGCTTGCCGTTTGCATGGTTTGATTATGCGGTGATTCCACAGCACGATGGTATTCAAGCATCAAATAAAGTACTAACGACACAAGGTGCGTTAAATCCAATTGTAAATGAAGAGCGGCATCAGCATGGTCGAATCCTAATCGCTTTGGGTGGCTCTTCAAAACGCCATCAGTGGAATGCGGCTAAAGTACTTCATGCAATTGAACAGATAGTCGAACACAATCCAAATTCAGAAATCATTTTGACCACTTCACGGCGTACCCCGAAAGAATTTTTAGCAGAATTAACGCAGTTGAAAAATATTGAAAAATTGCAGATTTTCCCTGTTGAGGATACGCCGCAAGGTTGGATTTTTGAAGAAATGCAAAAAGCCGAAGCAGTTTGGGTGACTGAAGATAGTGTTTCAATGATTTACGAGGCACTCACCGCGGGTTGTAAAGTCGGGGTGATTGAAGTGGATCGGTTGAAGGAAGACCGGATTACCAAGTCGGTAGATGAAATTTTAAAACAAGGCTTGGTGTCGTTACAGACCACTTTAACTGATTTGAATCTCGCTACCGAATTTAAAGAAACTGACCGTATCGCCAAAAAGATTGTACTCGGTCCCTAAAGTATAGATAATACCCGACGAAAAATTTCTACCAACATTTCAGTCTATCTCGAAAATGTTTGAATAATATTACAGGGTTGTCGGGTCAATGCTAAAAACCTATTTGTTTCCATTTTTGCTTTCAATTGGGTTTTGCGTTGGGTTGGGTTTTTGGGACTATTTATCTGAAATCAAAGATGCTCCTTTATTCTTTGTTTTGGTTCTTTCGAGTACGTTTTTTTTCATTGCAGTAAAACAACTACATAGTCGTATTTTTAAGTACATTTTCCTTGCGCTGTTTTTTGTCATTAGCCTGTATATTGCAAGTGGGACGGGGTTCTTACAAGGACACATGTCTTTGGGAATCGTGGCATCAATGTTTCAAAGTAATACCAATGAAGCCTTTGAATTTTTATCTGTAGTCGATCCAAAATATATTGTTTTTGCGATAATTATTTTTTTAAGTCTCTGTTTTTATATTTTATTTTTTAATCCAACCCTTCAGGGAAATTATCGCAAGCTGATTTTGGCACTTATCTTTATTGCAAACGGAGTCAGTGTGTTTGGTGTTCAAACTGCACTGGCGACGGTTAAATATAAACAAGAAGAGGCCAAACTCCTTGAAGATAATGTGCAAGATGTCGATTGGGAAATTCAGCAGGTGAATGCTAGCTATGATAATCAAGTGATTATCATTGGTGAGAGTGTTCAGCGAGACCATTTATCACTTTACGGTGCGAAAGACGATACCACGCCTTTTTTAAATCAGATGCCACTAGATGTTGTAGATCATTACATCGCGACAGCACCAAATACGGTAACCAGTCTGACTCGAACGCTGACTCTGGTCGATCAAAACCGTGAACCTCAAATTGCAAAAAATGTGGTGACGCTTGCAAAACAAGCTGGCTATAACACCATGTGGATTTCAAATCAGGGATTTATGGGGAAAAATGATACGGCGATTTCTAAGATTGCCATTCATGCCGATCATCAGTTCTTCCTGAAAAGTGGTAACTATATGTCGAGTAATATCGACGATGACAAAATGGTCGAAATCTTACAGGCTCAGTTAAAGAAATATGCTAAGCAAAAAAATGTGATTTTTATTCATATGATGGGCTCACATCCAGATGCGTGTGAACGTCTGTTTAAGGCACCACGTATGTATGCGAATAAGCCTGAAACCATTAATTGTTATTTATCTTCGATCAATAAGTTGGATCACTTTATAGAGCAGATTTATAAGTCTTTAAAGGCTGATCAGCGTAGTTTCACTGTAACGTATTTTTCTGATCATGGTATGACCGTAGATGAAGATTCATATCATGTAGATAATGAATTTAAAGATAATTATCAGGTCCCATTTTTTGTATTACGTAGCGATGCGCAGGCCAAAAACCACTATAACAAGACTGTCAGTGCCTACGATTATATGCATATTTATGCAGATTTATTGGGGGTGAAATCAGCTTTATTAGATCCTAAAAAATCGTTGAAGAATATCGAAGACAATCAAAATGTCACTGTTTTTGATTGGGATGATTATGTGCCATATCAGTCTTTAAAAGGTCTGTAGCAATCGGACTCATGCTCATTCATATGGGGCTAAATACGGTCAGCGAAATCTTTTAGAATCAAGGAAATTACAGGCTTGTACTTTTAAAGCATTAGAGCGTGTGGCAACATAGCCTGAGTGTGCTTAAAGGCTTATCCCTGTGATTTATATTGTTCTTATTCTTCTGTTATTGGTGATTGCATTCAGCTACAAATATGCTTGGTGGAAACCTGCAGTCGATTGGAAGAAACCGCGTGTATTGATGTATCACATGGTTCGTCAGCATATTGATGGTGCAAAATTTAATAAGCTGCGAGTAAAGCCTGAAGAGTTTGAAAAGCAAGTGGCGTGGATGAAGTCCGAAGGTTTTCATTTTGTGACCATGCAAGAACTACAAGATGACTGGGGAAAACATCCTGAAAAAACCGTTGCGATTACCTTCGATGACGGATATCTAGATAATTTAGAACATGCCTTTCCGATTTTAGAAAAATATCAAGCGAAAGCCACGATTTACGTGGTGGTAGATCGACATGACCGAGATTGGTCAACCTATAAGAAAGCCCATCATAATAGTGGTGAGTTAGCACGTGAGCCTAAGTTGAATGATGAGCAAGTCAAACAATTGGCAGCTAGTGGTTTAGTTGAAATTGGCTCACATACCATGACGCATGCAAATCTAGATAAATTGAATGATGAAGCGTGTCTTTCTGAGTTAACTCAATCGAAGCAGCAATTAGAAGAAATGACAGGAAAATCGGTACATAGTTTTGCTTATCCATTTGGAATATATTCGGAACGTGATGTCGGACTAGCAAAACAAGCTGGCTATACCAATGCTGTGACCACCATAGAAGGCATTGATGACTTTAGTCCTGATTTTATGCAATTACGTCGTATTAAAATTAGTGGTAAAGACTCGATGTTTGCAGTGAAGTTAAGACTCAAATTAGGTAAGCGAGAGGGTTGAGCATGCGTATTACATTAGTCATGGCCAGTGCTGAAGATGGTGGTCTAGAAAAGCATGTGATTGAATTGGCGAATGGGTTAAGCCAAAACAATCAGGTCAGCTTGATTGCGCATGAGCGTTTTGCTCATTTACTCGATGCAAAAGTGAATGTTGTAAAAATGGATTTGAGTGGAAGTCGGCATAACCCTTGGACAAAGTATCAGTTAAAAAAGAAAATTATTGAAACTCTGCCAGATGTATTACATGTACATGCAGCAAAAACAGCCCAATTTGTGCATGGAATGGTCCAATCATTTGCTTTCCCTTGTGTCGTGACGGTTCATGGTCAAAAGAAAAAGAATCAAATGAATCAATCATTTGATCATATTATTGTGGTGAGTGAACAGCTAAAAAATCAATTGGAAAATCCATCCAAAACTTCAGTGGTATATAACGGTGTTGAACTGAAGATCGTTCCTCAAGAATTTCAAAAGAATCGTAAATTCATTGCAGTTGGTCGCTTAAATGAGGTGAAAGGTTTCGATGTTTTACTTCAAGCTTGGCAAGACATTCCTCATCAGTTGACGATTGCAGGCGAAGGGGAACAGCGTCTGTTATTAGAGCAGCTTATTCAAGATTTAGATTTATCCGATCGGGTTCAGCTCATCGGATTTTGTGAAGAGATACAACAGCAGATCAGTGAGCATGAAGCTCTTATCGTCTCGTCTTTACGTGAAGGTGGTCCTTACACTTTGGGTGAAGCTTTATTATTAAACCGACCTGTTTTTGGAACCCGCGTTGGGATGATGCCTGAGTTTCTTTCCGAAACGTGGTTATGTGAAACGAATGATGTCGATGCTTTACAACAACTGATCAAACGCTATTGCGCCTTGGAGCATCCTGAGTCTGTTTTTCAGGATGCATTTGATTTAGCACAGCAGCATTTAACCATCGAGCACATGCTCTTGAATACAGAACATGTATATAGGCAGGCGATTGCGAGTCAGGCTGCTTAAACTTGTTTATAGTTAGTGACTTCGATGAACTTTTTAAAGAATGGCTGAAACACTGGTGGCATGTAGGCTGAACTAATAAATTTGGTACTCACTTCTGTAATGCCGTAAATTTTACAGAACATAATACGATGATGTCCTTGATTCAGCTTATCTTTTACCCCCATAGAACGGCATAACATGATGTGCATTGGAAAGTTGAAGTCATAACCCGAATCTTTAAAAGAGTTTTCCAGTTTACTGTAGCGTTCCTGACGTTTATCTTCATCCAGCTTCCAACGACGGCTCGTCCAGTTGTATGCTGTTTCAGGCGTTTTAATATTTCGCTCTAACGCATTTTCTGTAATGTCACTGAGTAAAATACGATAGCTATGAGAACCAAAATTTTGGCGGCGAGAGCGAATTTTTTTAATAAATGAACCAAAAAAGTTAAACAAAAAACCTTCGGTTTGGAACGCAAAACGCGTACGTATACGATCTTGCTCTAATGAAGTCTCTGACTTTAAATAGATAATACAGTCTTGATGCTGGTTTGCTTCACACGCTAAAAGAACAACCGCATCACAACCTAAATGATCACCTTGAAAAGAAAAATCACGCTGCGATAAAGTGATTAAGCTTTCTGGATGAACATGATAAGTTTCTGAAGATAGGCCGAAATTTGCTTGCATGTGGACTCACATCAAATGAAATAAATTTGAACGATTCACGATAGTGTAACATGGCTGATTTTGTAGCGTATAATGTCGTATTCGCTGAGATTGGAAAAAAGAATGGGCAATCCACTTCGTTATGTTGCTTTAGGTGGTTGTAATACCGCTGGTGAAGTACACAACATCGGTAATGCATATCCTGAACGTATTGCACAGGCACAAGGCTGGGCACTTGAAAACTATGGTTATACCATGTCGAGTACACGTGAAGGCATTCAATTTTTTAATCTGAAAAATGTCGCTGAAGCAGATGTGATTAGCATTCAATTTGGTGGGGTAGACAGTTGGTTGACATTCAAAGGTTCACCTTTTGTCCTGTATTATCCAGATTCACCATGGCGTAAATTCCTGAGAAAAATCGTCAAAAAAATTAAGAAATATGCACGAAAAATTCATTGGCATAATGTTGTAGGCGAAACGAATGTTGTGCCATATCAAGAGTATATCGATAATATTCGTTATATGATTGATCACAGCAAAGCTCAATATATTCTTTTAGTTGAAACTTATCCGAATAAAGATAAATCACGTGAACCACGTATTCTCAAATACAACCAAGCACTGAAAGATTTGAGTGATGGTAAACGTGTACTGTATGTCCCTAATTATGAAGTATTGAATCAAGACCTGGTTAATAACTATGATGATTCAACCCATTTATCATCTCAAGGTCAGCAAGTTGTGACGGATGCTGCGTTAGCCGCGATTCGACAAGCTGAATCGCAATAAAAAAGCCGCTCAATGAGCGGCTTTTTTTAGGCACAAATTTGGCTAAAAATCTGTTCATGTTTTAACTTGGTTTGCTGATCAAAGGACTGAAGTCTGAGCTTTTCTTCATCGCTAAATTTTGCCTTTGCATAAAGTTGTTCAAGACTCAGTTGATTTAAATCTTCTAGACGAATATGGCGATCTGTCACCTGTGCGTCATTGAGCAGGTTATGCGTTTTAGAGGTATTTGATGCCACGATCAGCACAGGGATTTGCATCTGTAAACAAAAACATAAGCAGTGATAACGACCGGTGATTACTAAATCACTAGCGAGCATTTTTTGCTTAAAAGCCTGTGTGTCATCAATACAATAATTAAAGTCTTGATAATAACGACGTGGTTTATACAGCCCAAAGGTGAATTTAGAAAGAAGATTATATTGTTTTAATTTCTTCATTTTTTTTGGATTGTAGCCAATCGTCTGCGCATCTAAGGGCAAGTTTTTGGTGATCGGATGATAGTCAAAGCGTTGCTTTTCAGCATAGGCAAATAGGGCATCACTGACATGGCTATACACCGAATCATTCACAATGACTTGAGCAGGACGTGTTGTTGCTGATTCTGTTGTATGGGTTGGATTAAACTGATGACTCGAATAAAAGGTTAAATCGGCGGCATATTCACAATGTGGATGCTGCGGCTGCAACGTTGCTAAACTTTTTTTATCGCGTACATAGAGCCCATCAAAATCTTGAATCAGTTCATTCCATGACGTTGGGTTATTTTCCCAAGTGCTATTCAGCAGAAATACAGGTTTGCCTTGTTGTTTGGCGATAGATCCAAGTTTGAGGAGAAACTCACCAAAAGGTGCTGCATCATGCAGTGTACCTTCTCCATTGATCAGGACAATATCGATATCTTTTAATAACTCAAGCCATTTTTCTTCAGAAATCGTTTGCCCCGTACAAAGTTGAGAAAACTTCGCATCAGGATGATTTTTCTGTATTAGACTGTACAGATTATTCATTACGACTTCGCAACCATGGTGTAGGTTGGTACGGGTATCATTGAGAATAAAAAAGTGTTTCAAAAAGGTTACCTATTGTTCAAGATCAAAATGGCATTGGAAATCATAACGTTTAATTTTGGTGGGCAAATCATTCTGCCTCAACCCTTAATATAGTGTAATAGTGATGATAAAACGATTGTTTATTGTGCGGACCCCATTACAGTTATTTAATGCCTTTGAGGCAATGCAACGGTTTCATCAAGCCGATTCGCAAAATGAACTGTTAGTGGTTTATGGTTCACTGCGAGACCATCGCATGATGCAACAGATGTTACAGACACTTCAGGGCTGGAATCGTATTGTATATCAACCTTTTATGGGGTGGAAAAAGAAGTTTTATGCATTTCAGTTGAAAAAGTATTTTCCAGATCATAGTCAATATGACGATATTTTTACAGGGATGATTCCGCATATTCCACTGCATCTCATGAATAGTTTGAATGCAAAAAATTATTGGTTAATCGATGATGGTAATGAAACTCGGATGATTGTGGAACATCTAAATCAGGGCACTTACTACACAAAAGATCGATCACAAGGGTTGTTCGGGATTAAACAAAACCCTGAAGTTTTAAAAAAAATCCAATTATTTACCTTGTATGACGATTTAGAAACTACACATCTGGTGACGATCAATGATTATCGGATCTTTAAACAAAACGCTCGTGCGCTAGAGACAAAAAATGGTTGCGATTTAGTCATTGGTTCGAATCTTGTGGGAACATATCTTAAGTCGGAAGCTGAGTATTTAAGTATTTTAAAATCGCTTAAACAGCAATTAGAAGATCGACATTTATACTATGCGCCACATCGATATCTGAGTGAAAGTACCGTTCAAGCGATTGAAAGCATGGGCTATGAAATTTTGAAATATGATACGATTTTAGAGCTTTTTCAGTATGAGCAGGGCTGGTG
Organism: Acinetobacter amyesii; assembly: GCF_002018365.1. Lineage (GTDB taxonomy): Bacteria > Pseudomonadota > Gammaproteobacteria > Pseudomonadales > Moraxellaceae > Acinetobacter > Acinetobacter amyesii. The sequence goes on along the minus strand of NZ_MVKX01000010.1, from coordinate 57,144 downwards.
TTTTGAGCGTTATTATTCGATACGTTCGACTGCTATCGACACCCTGACACAGCTTTATGGTGCAGCAGGGGCATTTATACGTTTAGATGAGTCGCACTTTGTAAGTCATGCGAAATGGCAAGAATGCAATGAAATCTGGAATACAGCACAACACGTGATCAGTTTGGAAACAACCGAGAGAGCACTGAATTAATCTTCAGTGCGATCCGCATTACCTTTCAACACCATATAAATCAAACCGACAAAGATTAATAATGCACCTGCAAGGCTGCTGACACAGAATAAAACAATACGGTTATAGGTGGTTAAGTTAAATAATTCGTTGGCTAAAATGTAGCGCATGAACAACCATTGTACGACAGAAAAAACAATCAACACGATTGCACGACGACGGACTTCAGGACGCATAGCCATAGGAGAATCACTTAAAGTGGAAATTGAAGCTATTATGCCACTGTCGATAATCGATCTCAATTGAATAAGATTAATCCAAGCCCGTGATACACAAATCTTAAGGTTGAGTTCTGTTCAGATCACCTTCATTTACGGTACATATTGATGTTGCCTAAGCAGACCCGAAAGCGTTTATAAGACCAGATATACTGTTCTGGTGCTTGGTTAATGATGTCTTGCATCGCGATGTTCAATGCGTCGACAGAGGGTTGTAAATCTTTAGATAAAATCTCGTCTGCTAAGGTTTGGCAATGCACATCAAAGTGCCTTAAGTCAGGTTGTCGGATACAACTTAAGCCGATGACATTACATTGGGTTTTTGCAGCAAGCTTTGAAACCAGTGTGATCGATAAAGTATTTTGCCCAAAAAAATTGGAATAAATGCCGCCCGAAGGCTTTGGCAAATGGTCTGGTAAAATCACCGTTAGACCACCTTGTTTCAAATGTTTAAAAATAGCACGGATTCCTGTTTCATCTGTCGGGACTAAGGTTGCATTAAACTTCTCACGTGCTTCTAAAAGATAACGATTAATCCCTTTATTTTTATTTGGTTTATACATAATCATCGGTTCTGTATAGAGGTTTAGCCATGCATTGAGTAGTTCCCAACAGCCAAAATGCGGAACCACAACAATGACACCTTTTTTATTCGCAAGTGCTTCCGTGAGGATATTTTCACTATAAATGTTTTTCAATAAGCTCAGGCTATAACTCGGCGGCATCCCCCAACATTTAATAAATTCAATATAGGTCAGGCATTGGCTGCGGATACTTTGACTGACGAGCTGTCTCTGCGCTGTCTCTGAAAAATCTGGGTAGGCTAGTTGAATATTGATGCTAGTGATACGTTTGATTGATGAGTTAAACAGGTCAAGAATAAACGCGATCATCAAGGCCAAGTTTTGTAACAGCCAAAGTGGCAATAGCGCGATGATTTTGAATATAAAGTACATAGATCACAAGGTCTCAAAATTTACAGCATGGAATAAAATAAATTTTGCCAAGAGACCGGACTTTTTCAGTGAAAAAGTACAAAAGATCTGAATCTAAAAACAAAATAATCGGAAGTGGGAAATTGAGCCGTCCATTGCTCAAAGGATGTGGTGCAACATCATAACGTAGTTGAAGCGTTTTGATATTAGCAAAGTAAATCAAATCTTTAATTTATGTTTTGTAGGTTTTGAACGATCTTTTGTAGGTCGAAATAAAAAACCCTGCATAGCGCAGGGTTTTTTAACAGGTGAGACTAAATATTATTTAGCTTCTTCTGCTTTTGGTTTTTCACGTAAACGGATACCAAGGTCACGTAATTGGTTTGCTTCAACTGGCGCAGGCGCTTGAGTTAAAGGACATTCCGCAGTCTTAGTTTTCGGGAATGCAATCACGTCACGGATAGAAGATGCACCAGTCATCAACATCACTAAACGGTCTAGACCGAATGCTAAACCACCGTGAGGAGGCGCACCGAATTTCAACGCATTTAATAAGAAGCTGAATTTCTCTTCTGCTTCTTCTTCACCAATGCCAAGCGCTTCAAAGATCGCTTTTTGCATTTCTAGGTTGAAGATACGAAGTGAACCACCACCGATTTCAGTACCGTTCAATACCATATCGTAAGCAACAGACAATGCAGCACCTGGGTTGTTCTTCACTTCTTCAACGCTTGATTTTGGCAGCGTGAATGGGTGGTGAACAGACGTCCATTTGCCGTCATCAGTTTCTTCGAACATTGGGAAGTCAACAACCCAAAGTGGCGCCCACTCACAAGTTGCAAGTTTCATGTCGTGACCGACTTTAATACGTAAAGCACCCATCGCATCATTTACGATTTTCGCTTTGTCCGCACCAAAGAATACGATGTCGCCATTTTCAGCACCAACGCGTTTCAATAGATCAAGTACGATTGGCTCGATAAATTTAACGATTGGAGATTGAAGACCTTCGATGCCTTTTTCAAGCTCGTTGACTTTGATGTAAGCCAAACCTTTCGCGCCATAAATGCCAACGAATTTAGTGTATTCGTCGATTTGGCTACGTGGAAGCGCGCCAGCACCTGGTACGCGAAGCGCAACAATACGGCCTTTAGGATCTTTAGCAGGACCTGCGAATACTTTGAACTCAACGTCTTGCATCATGTCTGCAACGTCAACCAATTTCAAAGGAATACGCATATCAGGCTTGTCAGATGCATAGTCACGCATTGCGTCTGCATAAGTCATGCGAGGGAATTTGTCGAATTCAACATTAAGAAGTTCTTTGAACATCTTAACCGTTAAACGTTCCATTAAATCCATGATGTCATCGTCACTCATGAACGATGTTTCAACGTCGATTTGTGTGAATTCAGGCTGACGGTCAGCACGTAAGTCTTCATCACGGAAACATTTAGCAATTTGGTAGTAACGATCAATACCGCCAACCATCAACAACTGTTTGAACAATTGCGGAGATTGTGGAAGCGCGTAGAAGCTACCATTAGAAACACGACTTGGTACTAAATAGTCACGTGCACCTTCAGGAGTCGCACGAGTCAAAATCGGTGTTTCAACGTCTAGGAAACCATTTTCTTCGAAGTAGTTACGAATCAGGTTAGTCAATTTAGAACGGAAACGTAAACGATCTAACATTTCTGGACGACGAATATCGAGGAAACGATATTTCAAACGTACTTCTTCAGAAATATTGGTATTTTCGTCATTCAATGGGAATGGAGGAGTTTCAGACGCAGCAAGAACTTCAATTTCTTTGCCTAAAACTTCGATTTGACCACTCACGATATTCGCGTTTTCAGTACCTTCGTAACGACGACGCACACGGCCTGTAATTTTTAATACGAATTCTGAACGTGATTTATCAGCAGTCGCGAAAGCTTCAGGAGTATCAGGGTCAATCACCACTTGAACAAGGCCATCACGGTCGCGCATGTCAAGGAAGATTACACCACCGTGGTCACGGCGACGGTGAACCCAACCGCATAATGTAACGGTTTGGTCGATTTGGGCTTCAGTAAGTGAGCCGCAGTAATGAGTTCGCATCATAGCGTTAGAAATCCAACTATATGGGTTAAGGTCAGCGAATACGTAAACAGCGTACCGCTTTTATTCGAATAGGGGATTATGCCTCTTTTTGGCTGTTTTGTCACAAGGACTTATTGCTAAAACAGCCAAATTTACAGCAAATTTTCGGTCAATGAAGGGCTTAAGCCGATGACGTAGAAAAAATGTTAGTGCTCTTGCTTAAGATCAGAAATATCAGACTACCGAGGCTAAGCGTGGCTAAAAATGCACGGAAAAAATAATTAATAGCCTTGCCGACATAGGCATACAGGTCATGTACAAATGCATCTGAATAAATACTGTCAGCATAATAAAAATAACTTGCGATGCCCGTAGCTAAAGACAGGACTGCTAAACCATATACATAGACCTTGATGGTTGTGGGGACGTTTACAGTACTTCGATAATGAAGATGATGACGATAAATCATCCATGCCAAAACGGGGAGTGCCAATCCAGATAATCCAATTTGCAACACGCGATGTAGAGGATATGAATGACCAAAAAATTGAATCGGTAGACTCAATAGATCCTTAAATGCAAAGGTACGAAAGTCAACATGGGTCAATCCATCCCAAATAATATGCGTCGAAGTTCCAATGATGAGAGCGAGGATGAGACTGAGTATAAACCCACAGAATTGATTAAGACTCTGTAGATGCAGCGGCTTATTTAAACCAAAAAAAGCAAATAACATCGGGCGATAAAGCACATACCACAGCACACAAAACAGCAAACCTAGGATTAAGTTTGGAACAATTAACCCCGACCATTGATGTGAACCTGCATAGTCAGCATTGGTAAATAAACGGAATAAATCTGGCACCATGCTACCAATTGCGAGTGCTGCAATAGGCAGGCGATTTCCGCTTAATTTGGAAATAGGCGGTGCGAGTACAGCATGGGATATGGTAAAAGGCATTGAACTAAAATAAATATATGAATAAATACAATGTGGTATAGGTGAGTGTATATGATTTGGGCAGATTGGAATGTTTTTTATTGCAAAACGAATGAAATGTTATATTATAACATTATTCAAAAATAGCCTGATTTGAGTCTCTCCAACATGTCTTTTCATAAGAATTTAATAACTGTTTCGATTTTTGCAGTGATTGCACCCAACCTTTATGCCGATGATCCAGAACAACAGGTACAAAAGCTCGAAGCTATTAATGTTCAGGTCCATCCTTTAAACCAAAGTGCGGCAGATTTTGCTGTTGCCGATAATGTCATTCAACATAAGGCCCTTGCACAAGGTGGCGTCACAATTGGTGATGCGCTAGCGGGACAGCCGGGTGTATATTCAAATCAGTTTGGTGCAGGTTCAAGTCGTCCTGTGCTACGTGGCCAAGATGGCCCTCGTGTCAAAGTCTTAGAACATGCTTCAGAAACTGCAGATGTTTCGACCTTATCCCCTGATCATGCGGTTACTGTTGATCCGATTTTGGCAAAACAAATTGAAGTCATCCGTGGGCCATCAACACTGTTATACGCGGCAGGCACAGTTGGCGGTTTGGTCAATGTGACGGATCAGAAAATTCCAACGGCGGTTCCTGATAAAGGTTATGAAGGGCAAGTTGGGGTTCGTTATAACTCAGGCAGTGATGAAAAATTGGCGAGTGCCGGTGTGACGGCTGCTTTAGGTGAGCAATTTGCCATCCGTATAGAAGGTTCGAAACGTAAAGCCAATGACTATATTGCACCCAATTATTTTCATGATCATGATGGAGAATTAGAAAAAGAACGCCGCGTTGGCAACACTTTTGCAGAAGGGCAAAATGTCAGTGTGGGCGCGTCATGGATTCATGATCGTGGTTTTGCTGGACTGTCTTATAGCAACCGTCAAGACCAATATGGCCTGCCAGGTCATAGTCATGAATATGAAAGCTGTCATCCACATGATGACCATCTACACTGTGATGGTCATGATAACCATGGGCATACCGATGAACATGATCATTCAGCGCATGACGAACATGATCACGATCATGATGCCGCAGGCCCATGGGTCGACTTAAAGTCAGAACGTTATGATTTCCGTACCGAACTTGCGAATCCGTTTGCGGGCTTCCAAAAACTCCGTGCACATGCAAGTTATACCGATTATCAACATGACGAAATTGAAGGCGATACAGCGGCAACGACCTTTAAAAGTAAAGGTTACGATGGTCGTTTAGAGTTAGTGCATAACCCGATTGCGGATTGGGAAGGGGTGATTGGCGCACAATACAATCAGCAAAAGCTCAATATCAGTGGTGAAGAGTCATTGATGAACCCAAATAAAACCCAAAAATGGAGTGTGTTTGGTTTAGAGCATAAACAATTTGGTGATTTTCATGTCGAGCTGGGCGCCCGTGTCGATCAGCAGAAAATACAAATCGATTCTGCACAAAAAGATTATGATGATTATGGCATCTCTTATTCAGGTGCTGTGAATTGGGCGTTTGCACCAAATTATAAATTGTCCTTGGTGGGTTCTCATCAAGAGCGGTTGCCATTGGCGCAAGAGCTGTATGCAGATGGCAAGCATTTTGCGACCAATACCTATGAACGTGGGAATGAAAATCTAGATGTTGAAAAATCCAATAATCTAGAATTAGGTTTCCATTATGAAAAAGATCAGTTGGATTATCACGTTCATGTGTACCACAACTGGTACGACAACTACATTTATGCAGCAACCAAAGATAATTTTGGAAACTTCCGCTTAGTTGATTACACCCAAGACAAAGCCAAGTTCTATGGCGCGGAAGCTCAAGTAGGCTATGCCATCAATGATATGTATAAGCTGAGTGTCTTTGGTGATTATGTTCGCGGCAAAATTGATGGTGAAAATGCGCCACGTGTGCCTGCAGGGCGCTTAGGAACCAAGGTCGATGTTGACTTTGCCGATGGTTGGTCAGGTCTTGCAGAATATTCACATGTATTCAAACAAGACAAAATCACTGCATTTGAGCGTGAAACAGATGGCTACAACATGGTGAACTTGGGTGTGGCCTATAGTGGTCAGTTGAAAGATCAAAATGATTATCGAGTCTATTTCAAAGCCAATAATTTATTGGATGAAGATGTTTACTCTCACACGTCATTCCTTGCCAATATTCCTCAAGTTGGTCGTAATTTTACGGTTGGTCTTGAATTTGGTTTCTAATTGAATTTGCACAGACTTTTCTAAGTAAGTCTAGGTAAAGTCACAGAAATCCTCTTGAAAAATCAATGAATAAAACCTAGTCTGAGCTCATTAGACTAGGTTTTTTCTTATGCGCATCATTCAACGAATACATCACAAGCTCAATTGGTCACGTCGTCGCTATGTGGGTGTGGTCATTGGTTTATTGGTTTTAGGTTATTTGGCATCGGCAACCTATCACACGCTAAAACCACTCCCAGAAGGGCTGAACTACACGGGAAAACTTCGCCATGCCGAAGTGAACTTTTTAGTGGATGAAACCTATATCGATGCGCAAGGAAAGCAGCAACAGGAACATCGCATTTTTAAAGAAATGCTGAAAATGATTGAAGAAGCACAGTCGACCATTGTGTTAGATATGTTTCTTTTTAATCCGCAAGTTGGCGACTCGCAATTAAAACATGAACAATTAACACAGGAGCTGACCGATGCGCTGATTTTGAAGCGTCGACTATCTCCTCAAGTGGAAATTTTTGTGATTACTGACCCGGTCAATTCGGTCTATGGCGGCATTCAACCCGAGCATTATCGTCAATTACGGCAAGGGGGGGTTGAGTTGATGGAAACCAATTTGGTGCCGCTTCGTGCGTCCAATCCAGCATGGTCAGGTTTTTGGTATATCTGCTGTCAAGATATTGGCAATAATCCTGAAAAAGGCTGGTTACCGAACCCATTGGGAACCGAAAAGGTGACGATCCGCAGTTATATGGATCTTTTTAACTTTAAAGCCAATCATCGTAAAACCTTGGTGGTAGATACCGTTGACGGTTGGAAAGGTTTGGTCACCTCTATGAATCCACATGATGGTAGCTCACGACATTCCAATGTGGCCTTAACCGTCAAAGGCATGACTGCGATTGACTTGTTAAAGACTGAGCAAGCTGTAGGCATGATGTCTAAAGCCAATATTCCATTTGTGGTGATTAAAGATGTTGAAGCCGCGAAAACTCAGCCACAGGTTCAAGTGCTGACTGAAAAAGCAATTTATGATGCCACACTCGACTTAATTGATAGCGCGAAGAAAGCTGGAACTGAAATTGATATCGCCATGTTCTACTTGTCAGAACGTAAAATTATTAAAGCACTCATTGCTGCACATGAGCGTGGCGTGAAAGTGCGTGTATTACTCGATCCGAATAAAGATGCTTTTGGTCGAACCAAAAATGGTATTCCAAACCGTCCAGTTGCTTCTGAATTACATGATGCCGGTATTGATGTACGTTGGTGTAATACCCAAGGTGAGCAGTGCCATAGCAAGATGATTTTAAAACGAACAGCCTATCAGGCAGATATGATTTTAGGTTCTGCCAATTTCACAGCGCGTAACCTGAAAAACTATAATTTAGAAACTGATTTACGCGTGATCGGTTTGAAAGACGCTCAAGTCTTTAAAGAGGCAAATCAGTATTTTAATACGGCTTGGTCAAACCGTGATGGTAAGCAAATGAGTGTGGATTATGACACGTATGCCGATGACTCTAAGTTGAAATATGTGTTGTATCGCTTTATGGAATGGAGCGGAGTATCTACTTTTTAGAATTGTCTTAATCTCCCTAAATCCCTCTTTTAAAAAGAGGGACTTTTCTCCCTTTTTTAAAGGGAGGTTAGGAGGGATTTAATCAGTTTTAATTCTTCGGTTCAGGATTTGGCGGAACGATTTGATCTAAATCCTTATCCGTCATTTGATCCAATTCTTTAATATCGGTTTTGATTTTCCATTTATCGGCATCATCTACCGGTTGCGGTAAACGTGCTTCTAACCAGTCACAGATGACATCTGGTGGAAAATCGGCATGGTTACATTGAATCACCCATGATAAAAATTGTTTGGCTTCACCATTCATATATGGGGGTGGAGAAACAGGTAAAAACTGTGTCGGTAAACGTTCGTTCTTAGAAATATAATTTAAAACGTGACCCAACTCTTGAACAGTTTGCCATGCCAAAGGATGGTCGACATTGATTTGAAATTTAAACCACCAAGCAGTTTTACCATCGGTTCCGTACGAGTCAATCAGTTGTTCTTGAATACTTGGAACTTTAGAAAAAAATTGATGAAGTCGGTCAAAACTTAATTCAGGCACAGCGTTGATCCACTACGAAATAAAAGGCATCTTAGCATATTCCGTCGAAAATCGAGTGCATCATCTGCTGATCCGAATCGCGTGGATGATTTAACAAATTATTGCACTTGATGGATTTTTATTCATTTTTTCTCCTACAATGGAATTTATACTGAGCGTATAAACCGTCGAGGAGAGCTTAAGTGAAAACCACATTATTCTATGCGATTGCAGGTGTGATGCTGATCAGTGCTTCAGCCAGTACTTTTGCGGAAAACAAATGGGCAAACTACCAAGGTGTAGATACGTCAAAGCCACAACACCGTCCACCGTCGATGAATCGGCCTGGCTATCCGCAGCATGCGCCGAATTATCCTCAACATTATCCTCAGTATCCAAGTCGTCCGCCGGTTTATCCGCAATATCCAAATAGACCTTATCCGCAGTATCCACAGAGTGGCATTAGCATTCAATACAATGCACCAACCACGATTACTCAAAATTCGCAGAGCTATAGTTGGGTCAATGGCGATCCTGCCAGTGCCAGTATTTCCAGTTCGACCTATACTTTTATCAGTGATTGGAAACGGATCGGTTTACCGGCACCCCCAAGTGGCATGTACTGGATCTTTGAAAATGGTCGCTATGTGCTGGTGCCTAATAGATAAGGTTTATAACCTCTCCCTTGCGTAGCAGTGCTACTCATCTCCTAAAAGGAGAGGGAACGATTTAGTGTTTATGCTAATTCATCATCCTGTGGGCGAGGGGTTTTTCCTTCAGGCAGTGGCTTCTCGGAATGCTTATCTCGAATAACCGAAGGATAGGTCCAAGAGGCATAGCGCACAATCATAATGGCCACAGCAAGGATGAGGATCGAACCTGTAGTTATGACCAAGCCCATATCCGCTTTATGGTCATGTTGAATGTCCGAAATCAGTAAACGGGTCAGGGCAGTAATAGCAATATAAATCAGGAAGCGAACAGGCATGTGGTTGGTTTTAAAATAAATACCAACCATGGCACCGAGTTCGAGGTAAATAAACAATAATAAAATATCGTCAATCGTGGCGAATTGTTTAACTGTAATAATTTCAAAAATGGTATGACCCGCAGACCATAAAATCATACAGCCGATGACAAACAGCGCAAGATAATGAAAACCTTCTACAGCAAGATTGCCAAGTCGGTCGAGGAGGGCTTCGATTTTTTCTACTTTGGGATCACGGTGTGTCATATATATTCCTCCTGTGTAAATTGCGTGAATATTCAATGAAGAACAAGTCATTAAATACCAAGCAAATTTCATGCACATGAAGCGCATATGACAAAAATATTTTTTAGGTTTAATAAAGTTTTTAATGTTAAGTTTGAGCTTAAATTTTGTCCTATAAGAATGAAGAGACGATGTATCAACCAATGCATTTTAAACATGATGCACACCCTGATCTGATTGATCTTATGCGTAAGTATGCTTTGGCGACAGTAATACTGACTGCACCCAATGGTGAGTTGGAAGTGAATCATTTACCACTAGAATATGATGCTGAGTCAGGCGAATTGGGCATATTACGCGGTCATATTGCCAAGGCTAATCCAATGTTTGAATTGCTAAATCAGTCAGCGCAAGGCTATGTGATTTTTCATGCCGATGATGCATATATTTCGCCAAGCTGGTATGAAGGAAAACAGGAGCATCATCGCGTTGTACCGACATGGAATTACCGCGTGGTACATGTCAAAGGCACAATTCGTAAAGTTGACCATGAAAAATATTTACGAGGGGTTCTGGCTCGGCTGACTCGACAACATGAAGCTAGCCAACCCGTGCCGTGGAAAATGGGCGATGCGCCTCATGATTTTATTGCGGAACAACTGGAAAAAATTGTAGCGATTGAAATCGATATTCAGTCGATGATCGGGAAATTTAAAGTCAGTCAAAACCGAAGTGCTGTAGATGCGATGAATGTGGCAAAAGCTTTGGAAAGGTCGAATGCTGAAATGGCGGAGTCGATCAAAAAATTTTATCCCATGAAATAATAGGCTAAAGAATCATGCCCAATATGATTGAAACGGAACGTTTATGCCTGAGAAAGTATCAGTTAGGAGATGAAATTTCATTATACGAAACATATTTTTCGAATATAGACGCAACTCGGTATCTGCAGCGGTTGCCACATTTAACGATTCAACAGACCAAGAGTGTTTTAGAAAAGTGGGCAGATCATTATTGGTCGATAAACAATCCTGATTTTGCATGGGTGATTAGTGATAAGAATACGCATTTAGCGATGGGCTTACTGTATTTCTTCAATCAAGAAAACCATGGAGAAATACATTTTGGGTTAGGGGTGAATTTTCATGGTTGTGGTTATATGACTGAGGCTTTAATTGGGGGAATTAAGTATTTAAAGCAGAATCAAGTCACGAATGTTGTTTCATCTTTTTGTGCTGAGGAACATCTAGCATCACAAAATGTCTTAATGAAGGCAGGGTTTAAACAAGATAAAGAGAAAGCGCATTGGGCTAAATTTCCAATGCTAGACGATCAGCTCCATCTTTGTTTTACATATCGAATGGAATTAGGTGATTGCGAATAAGTAAATATTCTTATGATTTTTTGAAAAAAGTTGTACTCAGTGGTTATGTAATAAGAGTAGTAAATGAATAAAAAAAAGCCCGAATATTCGGGCTTTTTTTATTTCAAACTTAAAGAGGCTTAAGCTTGGTTGGTAAAGTAATCTTCAGAGAAGTTCATGATTACTTCAGAACCTGCTTTCACTTTAGCAATACGTAAAGCCAATTCAGGTAAAATACGCTGCGTGAAGTAAAGAGTCAGTGCAAGTTTGTTTTGGTAGAACTCGCCATCTTTGTCTTTTGCTGCATCTGCAATGCGGGCAAACATATAGGCAAAGCTGAGTAAGCCTACAGCATGTAGGTAATCAACCGCGGCTGAGTTCGGGAACTCAATGTTTTCACGAGCAGCTTCAAGTACATATTGAGTTACAGCTTCAACTTCAGCTGCTGCATCTAAGGTTGCATCTTTGATGTAGTTCAAGCTGGCATCTAAGTTATTGGCAAAATCACGGATTTCTTGGATATATTCAGCAATGAATTCACCATTGCACTTAATGGTTTTACGACCAATTAAGTCTTGAGACTGAACACCGTTGGTTCCTTCGTAAATCTGTGCGATACGTAGGTCACGGATACATTGTTCCATACCCCATTCACGAATAAAGCCATGACCACCAAACACCATTTGAGCATCAAGCGTTGCTTGGAAAGCTGTATCTGTTAAGTACGCTTTCGCAATAGGTGTTAACAGCGCAACACGGTTATTGGCTGCTTTGACTGCTTCTGGGTCAGTAGAGAACTTGGTAATGTCCAGTTGTTGACCGACATAAACCGCAAATGCACGAGATGCTTCATTGTTGGCACGTGCATTTAGCAACATACGACGTACATCACCGTGTACAAGGATGCTGTCTGCAGGTTTTGCTGGGGATTGCACGCCAGAAGCGCTGCGGCCTTGCAGGCGGTCAGTCGCATATTGCGCAGCATTTTGGTAGGCAAATTCAGAAGCACCTAGGCCTTGAATACCCATAGACAGACGTTCGTAGTTCATCATCACGAACATTGCAGCAAGACCTTCGTTCTCTTTACCAACGAGGTAGCCTTTTGCGCCGTCAAAGTTCATCACACATGTTGCAGACGCTTTGATCCCCATTTTATGTTCAATAGAACCAGGGCCTGCAGCATTGCGCTCACCTAGAGAACCGTCTGCATTCACCAAGAATTTAGGTACGATGAAGAGTGAAATACCACGTGAGCCCGCAGGCGCATCCGGTGTTTTCGCTAAAACTAAGTGAATGATGTTTTCAGAAAGGTCGTGGTCACCGCCAGTGATGAAGATTTTAGTACCAGTAATGTTATAAGTACCGTCTTCATTACGTTCAGCTTTAGTTTTGATAATGCCTAAGTCTGTACCTGCATGCGGTTCAGTTAAACACATGGTGCCTGACCATTCACCTGTGTACATTTTTGGCAAATAAGTTTCTTTTTGCTCTTGTGATGCATAGCTGTTTAAGGCCATGCCTGCACCTACAGAAAGAAGCGGGTAGAGCATGAATGATGGGTTGGTTGCAAACAGCATTTCGTCAGACAGAACAGTCAGCATTTTTGGCATGCCTTGTCCGCCCCATTCTTCGTCTGCACCTAGACCAATCCAGCCGCCTTCTGCATATTGTTTAAATGCTTCTTTAAAACCAGCAGGAGTCGTGACATTGCCATTGCTATAGGTTGCGCCTTCTTCATCACCTGTACGGTTTAAAGGATGAGTGACGTTTTGCGCAAATTTTGCCATTTCTTCAAGAATGGCTTCTGCAGTTGCAGCATCAACGTGAGCAAGATTTTCGTTGTTTTGCCAGAATTGTTCTGCTTTAAAAACATCATTTAAGATGAATTTCATATCTGCAAGCGGCGCATTATAAATTGGCATGTTCGTTCACCTGTTTATTGTTTGAATCTGTGGACTTAGGGCAATTTGTATCGACACAAAGCGTGGAGAAAATTGACCAAAGTAAAATTATGGGACTATTTATAAAGAAAAAGGACTGCCAATGCTATGACCGTCCTTTCTCTATTTCTGCACTCAAGAGTACAATTTTTTGAATATGCTTTAGATATTCACATTAGAATGCAAAGTGTTCTGCATCCAATGCCATAAGAGGATCTAGGCCACCTGCGATCACTTCTACATGAGAACGAACGCGCGGTAAGATTTTCTTGAAGTAGAAGCGAGCAGTCGTTACTTTTGCATTGTAGAAATCAACATCTGTTGTTCCTGCAGCTAAAGTTTCTTGTGCAACTAACGCCATACGAGCCCATAGGTAAGCAAGCGTTACATAACCAGAGAAGTACAGGTAATCGACCGCAGCAGCACCCACTTCTTCAGGGTTTTGCATTGCTTTCATACCAATCTGCATGGTTAGGTCGCCCCATTCTTTGTTTAGCGCAGCAAGCGGCTCAACAAATTCTTTCATGGCAGCGTTGTCTTTGTTAGCTTCAACAAATTTATGGATGATCTTGGTGAAGTCTTTCAACATTGCACCTTGAGTACCCAATACTTTACGGCCTAACAAGTCAATTGCTTGAATTTCAGTCGTACCTTCGTACAAGCAAGAGATACGTGTATCACGTACGATTTGCTCCATACCGTGTTCTGAAATGAAACCATGACCACCGAAGACTTGAACACCGTGTTTCGCAGATTCAGAACCTGTTTCAGTTAAGAATGCTTTAGCAATTGGTGTTAATAGAGACAAGATGTTGTCAGAGAATTTACGTTCTTCTTCAGTTGCACCTTGTTCCACGATATCGGCATGGAAAGACAATAAGTAAACCAGCGCACGACCAGCTTCAGCAAATGATTTTTGAGTCATGAGCATGTTGCGTACAGCAGGGTGAACAATGATTGGATCTGCTTCTTTTTCAGGTGCTTTAGGGCCTGAAAGTGAACGCATTGCCAAACGGTCTTTTGCATAAGCCAGCGCACCTTGGAAAGCGCCTTCAGAAGCTGAAAGGCCTTGTACAGCAGTACCGATACGTGCAGTGTTCATGAATGTGAACATGCAGTTTAGACCGCGGTTTTCAGGGCCAATCAAGAAACCTTTTGCGTTATCAAAGTTGATGACACAAGTCGCGTTACCATGGATACCCATTTTGTGTTCAATCGAACCACAACGTACTGCGTTGCGTTCGCCTACAGTGCCGTCAGCATTGAGGTTGAATTTAGGAACAATAAATAATGAAATACCTTTAGTGCCTTTCGGTGCGCCTGGAAGACGAGCAAGTACGATGTGGATGATGTTTTCAGCCATGTCGTGTTCACCAGCAGAGATAAAGATTTTCTCGCCAGAAATTGCATAGCTGCCATCCGCTTGCGGTTCAGCTTTAGAACGGATAATACCTAAGTCAGAACCTGCATGAGATTCTGTTAAGCACATGGTACCTGTCCATTCACCTGAAACAAGTTTAGGCAGGTAAGCGTCTTTTTGTTCTTGTGAACCGTGGTGTTCTAAAGTACGTACAGCACCATGAGATAGACCAGGATACATACCCCAAGCCCAGTTTGACGTACCCACCATTTCAGAAATGATGTTACCTAGTGAAACAGGTAGACCTTGACCGCCATACTGTTCTTCAGCAGACAAAGACGGGAAACCAAGTTCGATATATTTTTGATACGCTTCTTTAAAACCAGTTGGTGTTGTGACAACGCCATCATTCCAAGTACAACCTTCACGGTCGCCGACTTGGTTAAGAGGAGAAAGTTCATTTTCACAGAAGTCAGCAGCAGCTTCTAGATATTGGTCAACCAACTCACGGCTTACGGTGTCAGAAAATGCAGGCAGTTGTGCATAGTGATCTTCTGCTTTTAAAAGTTCATGCAGAACAAATTGCATATCACGTAAGGGCGCTTTGTATTGTGGCATATCGTTTTCCTCAATACTGGTTTCTACCAGCGTTAGTAATCCTAAATAAACATTTGAACGTGTCTTCAATGACACGTATTGGAATGGTTCTAATCGTGCAACATCTTCTTATTGGGTACAAGCATTTCAGGGCGATTTGTTGGTGACTGTAAAGTCAAAGAAATATCCCTTGAAAATGCTAAGTGCATTGAGTGTAAACACTTTTGGCTGAAAATGAATGACACAAATAGTCAAAAAGCGTAAAAAGATATGTCCAATAAAAAAGGCACTCCTTGGAGTGCCTTTTTTTACGCAATGGTATTGCGATCTAAGTTTGGATTATTTCACTGGTGCTGGCGTTGGGGCAACAGGGGCTTTAGGTTGGAAACGCACTTCACATTTACCATTGATTTGCTGTTCGCCATCTTTAATCGCAACCGCACTGCCATCAGTCTTGCCTTGGCATGCTTTCATAATCGCTTGTTGCTTTGCTTGGCGTTCAGCTAAACGCTGATCAAACTGTTTAGTCAGTTCTGCACGTTTTGCATCAGTCATTGGCTCACCGCGTTGCATCTGACCACGCATGTCGCCACGCATTGGGCGATGTTCACCGCGCATTGGTTTGTGTTCACCACGTGCTTTTTTCATGTCTTGACGGTCTGCTTTGAACACCATGGTACATGTACCATCAATGTTTTTATCGCCAGCTTTTACTTGAACTGTTGAACCTGTAGCCTTGCCATCGCAGGCTTTTTGCATATCAGCAAACACTTGACGTTGCTCGGCACGCATTTGTTTAAAATGTTCACGTTGCTCAGGTGACATACGACGATCTTGATCACCATGATGTTGTTTCATCATACGGCCATGATCGTTATCTTTTGGTGCGGTTGTCGATTGACAGGCAGTTAATGCACCCATGCTCAATACGCTTGCACCGATTAAAGCCATTTTGGTCATTTGTTTCATAGTCTATACCCCA
This sequence comes from Acinetobacter amyesii, assembly GCF_002018365.1. Taxonomy (GTDB): domain Bacteria; phylum Pseudomonadota; class Gammaproteobacteria; order Pseudomonadales; family Moraxellaceae; genus Acinetobacter; species Acinetobacter amyesii. Next base: position 40,924 of record NZ_MVKX01000010.1, on the reverse strand, counting down.
CCAGATTAGATATTTTTTCGATGGTTAAAGATTAAATAATAAAGATGTAGAAACAATGGAGAGTTTTTTAGTTGCGTGTTCGCTACAATAATGAATATAGAAGAAAAATGAGAGTTCTCTTTTGAAAATACGTCGTATCCCGATTGCCTTACGCTTGTTTCTGACTGTGCTGTTGACGACGCTCGTCATCACAACGGTAAGTCTTGGCGTGTTGCATTGGAATATGCAGCGTAATTTCACCAAATATGTGGCCGATGTCGAGATGCAAAAGCTTGACCATGTCATTGAAAATTTAGCCGATGTATATACGGTTTATCATGATTGGGGCAATGCGATTCAGGCGCAGATTTTGCAAATTGAAGGGCAGGCAGCGCCAGATGACTATGATCGTCTCTCTCGGTGGTGGCTGCGTCGTCAATATGACATTGCATTGCAGCAGCGCTATTTCCAAGATCATAGTTTGAATGCAGCATCGATGTTGGCAACGTCACAGCAAACGGCAGAACAAAAAACTGAAGAGCTGAAATGGCTGGAACAAAACTTACCGTCTGAGTTTCAACCCTTTGAAGGTTTAAAATTTCCTTTAAGTGCGAATCAAAATGTATTTCGTCCCAAAGAGTCGAATGCGGATGAAAAAGATAAAGATGCCGGTCAATCCTCTCAAAACAATACCAACAATGGTGGTAAAAAACAGTTTATTCAAATGCCTGACCGCTTGGGCTTGAGTTCGCGTTTATCTTTATATGATGCACAGCGCCAATTTGTTGTGGGCGAACCGACAGATGAACAGATTTCTTATCGTCCGATTATGGTAAATAATCAAATCGTGGGGTATTTGGGGCTCAAACCTGTACTCGAGCAAGATGATGCGATCAGTATTAACTTCTTTAGTAAGCAAAAACGTTATTTGTTATTGGTTTATGTGCTTACATTTATTGCAAGTTTAATTGCTGCACTGTTATTGGCGACCTACTTTAAAAAACCGATTCAGCGTTTGTTAATGGGGACACGTGAGTTAACCAAGGGCAATTATCAACATCAAGTCGCGGTGAACCGTAATGATGAACTCGGCGATTTATCAAATGAATTGAACCAGTTGGCTGTGATTCTCGATCAGCATGAAACGTCACGTCGTCAATGGGTGGCCGATACTTCACATGAATTGAAAACCCCATTGGCCGTGTTGCAGGCTCAAATTGAGGCGATGCAGGACGGTATTCGTAAGCCAACGCCAGAGCATTTTGCTTCAATGCTCAATCAAGTGAGTAGTTTGAAAAAATTGACCAAAGATTTGGCGGATTTGGCGCAAGCCGATGCACAACAACTGAATTGTTATTTGACTACGCTCAATCCTTGGGATGTAGTGATGCAAGAAGTTGAAAGCTTTAAGCCGAAGTTTGAGCAAGCCGATTTGAAAATTACCGCAACGGGCGAAGGGACTTCATTACAATTAGATATAGACCGTTTTAAACAGATTATGGTCAACTTATTGGGCAACAGTATTCGTTATACGGAAGCCGGTGGTGAAGTGCATGTACAAACTGAGCAAGATGAAACGCATTGGACCGTGTATGTCGATGACAGCCCATTTGGTCTAACTGATGAACAGTTGTCACGTTTAGGTGAGCGTTTCTATCGTGTGGATGATTCGCGCACGCGTGCAACCGGTGGTACAGGATTAGGATTGGCGTTATCCGTAAAAATAGCTAGAGCATTGGGCGGAGAATTGAGTTTTGATCATTCTCCATTGGGCGGTTTGCGCTGCAAATTGACATTTCCCAAACAGATGAAACATTAAAAGGAAGCATGCATGAAACATATCATGTTGGTTGAAGATGAAGTGGAACTTGCACAGCTGGTGCGTGATTATCTAGAGGCTGCAGGCTTTGAAGTCAGCATGTTTCATGATGGGCAAGAAGCCTATGACAGCTTCACACAACGTAAACCGAGTCTGATGATTTTAGACCTGATGGTGCCACGTATGGATGGCTTAACCATTTGCCGTAAAGTCCGTGAGCAGTCTGATTTGCCGATTATTATGGTGACTGCACGCACTGAAGAAATTGACCGTGTATTGGGGCTCAATATGGGTGCTGACGATTATGTCTGCAAACCATTTAGTCCGAAAGAATTGGTGGCACGTGTGCAAGCGGTATTACGTCGTTTAGAACGTAAAGCAGAGCCAGAGGTGAATGATTTATTCCGTATGGACAAAGCACAGCAACGCATTTGGTATCAACAAAAAGCGCTGAGCTTAACGCCAACTGAGTTTCGTTTACTTGAGTTGTTTTTAGAGCATGTAGGGCAGGTGTATTCACGTGCGCAGTTACTGGATCATATCAATCCAGACAGTTTTGAAGTGGCTGACCGTGTGATTGACAGCCATATTAAAAACCTGCGCCGTAAAATTTCGGATGCGGCTGAAACTGGAAACCGTCACGAATGGATTCAAGCCGTATATGGCGTCGGCTATCGTTTTGAATATCCAGAAGATTAAAATAGATTATAAATTTTAAAAGACAGGCTTCGGCCTGTTTTTTTTTGTCACATGTCTAGCTAAATTAATTTTAAAAACAAGAACAACAAAATCCATAAGCATTTAAAATGCGAAATTTGCGCATTTAATGAATATTGGTTATTATTTTGCTTGAATATTCACCAGTATGTTTGGGCTGGCAGAGTTCAATGTAGAGATAACAATTTTTAAAAATGGAACAGCCAGAGGGCAGAACAGATGAAAAATAGCGCATTTGCAAAAATAATAATGGTCACGGGTGTCTTGGGTTTAGCGGCATGTGGCGGTAATGATCGTGATGAGACTGGAAGTATACCGCCAGAGCCAGTTGCCGATGCCATGGTACAGAAAAGTGTAGAAGAGCTGACTTTATTAGATGTGAATAATCTTGCCTTAAATGCAGCGTCGATTCAGATTTTTAGTGATGAAGAGTGGCAGAAGGTACAAGCAGGCAGTTTGAAAACAGCAACAAATGCAATCACAGCAGATGATTCTGAACAGCTATTTCCACCGATCAATAGTTTACCGACAGCGACTCATTTTAAAGGTCAAAGTTACCTTGCCAATGCTCAAGGCATCGTTAAACTGCCTAAATTGGCTGCAGGCACATATTATGTTTTGGTCACTAAAAATGGACAGTCTGCAGTTTCGGCATTCTTGATCCATCCAAAAAATACCAATAAGAGCATTGTGTTAAATGTGGTACTCAACTGTTTAGATCAAGACTGTCAGACTCTAAGTGATGCGCCAGTCAATGATGCCGTGGTCGGAACATTGTCTGGTCAAGTGATTTTTAAAGGGACGCCTTTAGCGAATGCGCAAGTCGCATTATCTGGCGGTGCGGCGACCAATGGCGCATTTGTCAGTGCTTTGACTGATGCCAATGGATATTTCACGCTTTCATTTAACGTGTCTAATATGCTGCTTGAAGCATTGAAAAATGCCACGCTCACCATTAGCGGTGCAGGAATTAATACCATTACGAAAAAAGTTACGGTCATTGCTTCTTCTGCATCGGGCTATCAATTTGAAGTGTTGCCTGAAACAGTGTCTGCAGATGCGGTATGGCGTGAAACTTTTGAAGCGGACTCTGCTACTCGCAATGCATGGACAAGGTCGCAGCCAAGTGTGGCCAATGTCGATTGGCAGTTGCTCAATAAAGGTCACGGCATTGTAAACAATAAGGTCAATCAGCGTGTGCGTTTGGCGCCGAATGATCAGAGCCAAGGCAAAGTGCCAGAACCGCTGCAGGGCAATACAGCATATTGGTATGGCGATAAAGTAAATGGCAATTTCATTGGTACTTTAAGTGATTCTTCGACTGCTCTAGAGTTTGATGGCGGTACGTCTCAGTATGACAATATGGGAGAATTGATTTCACCTGTCATTAATCTGAGCCAATATCAAGCGCCTTTGAGTTTAAGTTTTAAAACATGGTGGGAAATTGAGTCGGTCAATCCAAATAATCAAGGATTCGACTTGATGAATATTTTAGTTTCTACCGACGGCGGCAATAGCTTTAAGACTTTGGCTCGATTAAACCCGCTGGCAGATCCATCCTCTGCATATGAGCGCGCGCCGATCCCATACAGCAATTTAGGCTTTAACCTCGCGCCAGCTGCTGTTCAGCAAGAAGCAATTTCATTAGATGAATATGCAGGCAAAGCCAATGTTCAGCTGAAATTCCAATTCAGAACGGTCGATGAACTTTATAACGGTTTCCGTGGCTGGATGATTGATGATGTGGTGATTCAGAAAAAAGCTGGAACTTTCCCATTATTTAATGGTGCGAGTTTTGATGAAAATTCAGATGGTTTCTCTCAGGACTATAGTGGCGTCGCTGCAAAACAAGCGGGCGCTGTGCTGAAAAGCACGAAGAGTTATGCACGGTGGGCTGAAGTGCCACAGCGTAAATAACGATTTACATGGCGGCGTAGTCTGAATGAATAGAATCGGTTTAGACGTACTGCATTCGTTATCAATATCCATCTAGCGTGGTGAATGCTAAAAACAGCTCTCAATTGAGGGCTGTTTATATTTAAAGGGGCAATGTATTCAGCCATTTCAGCATACTGGCAGCTAAAGCTTCCGGCTGTTCCAAGGGAGTCATATGGCCCGTATTTTCAATGGTATCAAGTTGACTATGTGCTATAGATTGATGCAGCTCCTGCGCTTCATCTAGTGAACGTAGCCGATCTTGAGCAGCTGAAATAATCAGTGTTGGGCACTGAATGGCATCGCTGCGAATATGGCTACGGTCTAATAATGACTGCGCTTTAAAGCTCTCAAATCCAAGATTTTTTCCCATATTTTGAATACGTAGAATCAACTGCCGATTGTCCGCATGGTTTGGGTGTAGTGATTTCGAAATCGCTATTTTGCTCAAACCATGAAACGTGCTTGCTGATGCAGCTTGGATGGCCGCGATTTTTAACTGCTTCTGTTTTTCACTATCAGGGTGTAAAGAGCTTGCCATTAAAATGAGTGCAGATATACGTTCAGGATATTTTTGCGCAATGGTTCTGGCAATATAACCGCCTAGTGAAAAACCCACCAAGACAAAGCGTGGCGGGGCATTGAGTAGGATATGTTCCGCAATTTCATCAATCGTTTGACCGTGTTTTAAACTTGCCCTAAAGAAATTCCATGTGTGAGGAAGTTGTGGGATGAACTCATCCTACAAGGATTCATCTAGCATAAATCCAGGAATGAAGACCATTGATAAATGTTGCTGATTCATAGATGCAGTTGACGGTATGGATAGATTTGAAGTCTGATTTTATCAGCATCATTTGTTGCTCATACAGCAATAGTCTATGAATATTTGGCTGCAAAGAGCTGCACAGGCTACAATTCACTTTTTTATAAGATGAGAACGTGTTGTGAGCAGCGAAATGCCTCAACTGCAGCGCCGATTAAAGAACCGCCATATTCAGCTGATTGCAATGGGTGGCGCAATAGGTACAGGGCTATTTTTAGGCTCTGCGCATATTATTGAGTCGGCTGGGCCATCGATTATTTTGGGCTATTTGATTGGTGGCTTGATTGCTTTTCTGATTATGCGCCAGTTGGGTGAGATGATTGTACAAGAGCCAGTCACAGGTTCATTCAGTCATTTTGCTTTTAAATATTGGGGCAAGTTTGCGGGCTTTTTAACGGGCTGGAACTACTGGATTCTGTATATTTTAGTGGTGATGACCGAGCTGACCGCAATAGGCAAATATGTCAATTACTGGTGGCCGAATGTGCCTGCTTGGGTTTCGGTACTGGTATTTTTTGCGGTCATTACCCTTGCCAATTTAGCCAATGTAAAACTGTATGCAGAGTCAGAATTTTGGCTGTCGATGATTAAGGTTGTGGCGATTGTTGCCATGATTGTTTTTGGTGTGTATCTGCTACTTACCGCAGGCGCAGACTCTACGGCTTCGATTAGTAATTTATGGGTACATGGCGGCTTTTTTCCGCATGGTTTTGAAGGCTTATTTTACATGTTGGCCTTTATGATGTTTGCTTTTGGTGGCATTGAATTGATCAGCATGGCCGCAGCAGAAACAGAAGATCCTGACAAAAACATTCCGAAAGCCGTAAATCAGACCGTGATCCGCGTGTTCTTATTTTATATCTGTTCCTTGGCGGTATTGCTGTCGCTGGTGCCGTGGAATCAATTGAAACTTGGTGGTTTGGATCATAGTCCTTTTGTGATGATTTTTAATCAGATGGGGATTGATTGGGCGGCACATTTGCTGAATTTTATTATTTTGACGGCATCCGTTTCGGTCTGCAATAGCGGCATGTATGCCAATAGCCGTATGCTGCTCGGTTTGGCAGAGCAGGGTAATGCACCAAAAGCGTTTAAGCAGGTGAATAAACACGGTACGCCGATTGCTGCGGTTTTATTTTCTGCTTTGCTGATTTTTGGCTGTGTGCTGCTGAATTATTTCTTGCCTGAAAAAGCATTGAGCTATTTGATTTATATCGTGGTGAGTGCGGCGGTGCTGAATTGGATGTTAATCAGCTTGATTCATTTGAAGTTTAGAAAAGCGATGCAGCAGCAGGGTATACAAACTAAATTTCCTGCATTATTTGCACCGTTCACCAACTACTTTGTCTTAGTGTTCATGCTGATGATTTTGTACATCATGTGGAATCAGGGTTTTATGTTGTCGGTGCTGATGCAGCCGGTATGGATATTATTGCTGTTTGTACTGTTTAAGGTGATGCAAGCAAAGAAAGTTTAATAAGATGGAGGCTTAGGGAAGAGCCTTTTGATATGCAGGCGTTCTTGTTTCGTGCTGTAAAATAATGTCTTTGCTAAATTATTTTGAAAATAAACATATTTATGGAGTGTTCGTATCGATAGCAGCCGTTCCAGTATGCTTTAAATTTCTATGGTTTAGGTTAAAGTATTGATATTAATTAAAAACATTAAAAAAATTGGTAAGAAGTATATTTTTTGAATATTTTTGAGGGCTGATTAATTAATTTTTTATTTTTAAAAATAAATCGGTAAATGATTATGAATATTAAAATTTTAGATTCTCAGCATTTTGATTCAAAAATGAATATGCATTTACAGCAATATTTAATTGAGCATCATTTACCAAAGATAGGTTTTTATCATGTCGTTGCGAAAAAAGGTGATACGATCATTGCCTTAGGAATGCTTTATTCTAATCATGTCCATCCTCATCGAGATTATATTTTATTTCATGAGGTACAAAATGACTTAGAGGCTAATCTATTCATAAAATTGATCAATAATTTAGAGAAAAAATCTAAAACGAGAAGATTACAACTCATACTCAATTCTAGGAATAATTCTTTACGTGAACTGTTTGAGTCACATCGCTTTTATATTGCTAGAACGACTTACTTGATTGAATTAACCGAAATAACTGAAATCTATACAGATATAAAAAGAATAAAAACTAAAAAATTAAATCAGATGTCGAAAGAAGAATGGCAAGAATTAAAGAAATTGTTCCATAAAAACTACAGGCGATTTCATGAAGGTGTTAATGTTTTAGCTCAGGAATTTTCACCTGACTTATTGTTCGAATATTTAAAAAATATAAACATAATGGAGTCAACAATCCTTTTAAATCAACATTCTCAACTATGTGCTTACTTTCTTATTGGTGGTTCAGATGAAAATTCAATTGAAGTTGCATATTTGGGAGGGATGGATGAGGATCATATGGATGACTATCTGTTTTTCTTTCAAAATGAATTGAGCACATTACTAAAAAAATTTAAAACTGTTTATTTTGAAGCTGATGATTCGGATGATTATTTTTCTGCATTAATGCAAAAATTAAACTGTGATTTATCGGACTCTTACTACACATTGATTAAAGACTTAGAGGAGTAGAGGCTCATTAGTCTAATGACTTAAACCCTTATTTACTTAATGGCTGCTATTTAGAATTTAATTTATCCTTTATAAGAGTATTTAAACACTTCTTAGCAATTCAATCCTCTGCCGTTGTCCCTTATTTAGCTTCGACACCACCAATTCATAAGAATTCAGTACCAAATCTTGCAGCAGTTCTTCTTCTAATTCTTCATCTGTAAAAACAGAAATCCAATGCTGCTTATTCATATGCCAGCCCGCACGAATAAAAGGATAAATATCCTTCAGCATCGTGCCATTATCAGGCAGCACTTTTAAATTGATAGTTGCTTTGCCTTCTAAATGAAAACTCAGCATAAAAACCTTATCCATCACCTTAAACACATCACAGCCTTCACCAAAAGGCTGGCTGCATGTAGTTTCAGGCAGGGCTAAGGCCGTCTTAGCAGCTACAGCGTGTAATGCAATCATAGGGGATAACCTAAAAATAAGCTTGAACGTTAAAGCCTAAGGATGAATATGAATAACAGTATCATTATTTACCAATTGCCAAATTTCATCCATATCAATATTACGCACTGCAATACAGCCCCAAGTCCAATCTTTTTGTGGGAAATAAGTCATCAGTTGTGGTGCAGCTTTCATCTGCAAACTGGTCGCAGAACCATGAATCATAATGTCACCACCTGCAGAAACCCCTAAATCTTTAGCCTTTTGTCTATCGGTCGCATTAGGGTAGGAGATATGCAAAGACTTATAAAATGAACTTTGCGGATTGCGCCAATCAATCATATAGCTGCCTTCAGGCGTTTTGCCATCACCCTCTTGAACTTTATGTCCAAGCGGTTGAAAACCCAGACGCATTGGGTAACGCCGAATGACTTGATCCTGATGTTTTAATTCCAAATAACGCTGAGCTTTATGTACCTGAATATTGTCGATCGGCGTTTCTGTGCGAATTTTTTGAATTTGCAAATCGCTTAATGCCGGCAGAAAGACCAGTGCATTGGCAGGTGTAGGTAGATATTTTTCAAATTTTTGATAGGCAAAGTAGGCTACCGCAATACAGAAGAGGGTAGCGAAACTAAAGATCGTGATATTTTTTCTTGTCATTATTTTTTAGAGGATGAAGTGCTTTCGCAGTCTATCCATTTCTGAATTGTGGATAATGTTTAAATTATCCACAATTATGACCCGATTAAAGTGTGGATTTGTGGATAAATGTTTAAGACGAGCAGCTGACCATCACTTCAGGCACATCACTTGGCAAGGGGCCTAAATCTTCTGTTGTTTCCAGTTTAGGCTGTTTAGTAAATGGTCGACTGAGCAATGTAAATAAACGTTCTACCTCTGAAAAATCATTGCGTTCAGCAAGCTCAATCGCCTTTTGCGCCATATGGTTACGCAAGATATATTGCGGATTGGCCTGTGCCATTTCAGCATCTAAAGCATCGGTGTCCTGATGCGCACGGATGCTTTCATATTGTGCCAAGAAACCTTCAAAGGCGCGGCGGTCTAAACAGTCATCTTTAATGGCTTCATATTTATGATTTTGCAGACGGATAAAGCTTTGTGTGTAATCCAGCTGCTCACTTTGCAGTATGCGTAAAAAGGCCATGGCGCAGTCAAAGCTGTTTTTATGGAAACTTGGCAGGCCCATTTTCTGAGCTAAGCCCAATTTATAATGTTCCAAGAAGGTCAGTTCAAAATGCTCTAAGCATTTGGCTAGATCTTCTTTCCACTGTTCTTTGTCATAGTCCGCAGGGCAGAGTGGAACGAGATTATTCAGCCATTGCCAGAGATTCCAATGACCGATGCTCGGCTGTTGCTGATAGGTATAGCGGCCTTGGTAATCCGAATGGTTGTTGATCCAGTTTGGACGGAAGCGCTCCATAAAGCCATAAGGGCCGAAGTCCAAAGTTGAACCGGTAATATTCAGGTTGTCGGTATTCATCACGCCATGTGCAAAACCAATCAGCTGCCATTTGGCAATCATCACTGCGGTACGCTGAATAACTTGAGTGGCAAAAGCCAAAATAGGCTGTTCGGCATTCAAGCATTCAGGGTAGTGCCATTCAATACATTTCTGCGTGAATTCAGGTAGCAAATCGCTTTGATATTGATTGATCCATTCAAAATGTCCCAATCGGATATGACAGTCAGATGTACGCAGCATCATCGCGCCGAGCTCGAGTTTTTCGCGCTGTACACCTTGCTCAGAACTGGTAAAACCCACCGCATTGCTAGAGGCAACGCCTAGGTTGTTCAGCACATGTCCTGCCAAATATTCACGAATGGTCGAGCGCAGCACTGCACGTCCATCGCCCATGCGTGAATAAGGCGTAGAGCCGGCACCTTTGAGATGTAAGTCAATGGTTTGCCCATGTTTATCGATGATTTGCCCAATCAGTAAGCCGCGTCCATCGCCTAATTGGCCTGCCCATTGTCCAAACTGGTGACCTGCATAGACCATGGCCAAAGGTTCAAATTCAGCAAAGGTTTTTTGTCCGCTACAGATGTCTACCCAAGCCTGTTTATCTGTCTCAGACCATTGCAGCTCATCCGCAAGAGCGGCATTAAAATGCCCAGCTTTTGCGCCTTTTAAGGGTACAGGCTGCTGATGATGGTACAGGCGAGGTGGCAGGGTGTTATAGCGGGCATTGAACAGCATAATGATCTTTAAAAATTCAAGTTATGTTGAAACTATAGCAAAGACCAGATAGAAAAACTGTAGCTTGAAATCAATAAAGCCTCCACAAGGGAGGCTTTATCATTTGATAGGCTCAAAAGAATTAAGCGGTTTTCTTTTTCAAGTTACGCATCAATTGATTCAGTGTTTCACGGTGCTGTGACAAACGCTGTTCAACTTGTAGGAATTCAAGTTTGAGTTTGTCATCCATCTGATGAATTTTTTCAGCAACTGCTGTTTTCTTCGCTTGAATTTCCTGTTCTTTTAATTTTGCCCAGTCATTCAAAGTTTGCGAAAACGCATCATATTCTTGAGAAATACGTTGCTTAGCTGTCGCAATATCATCGGTCATGTTGAGACCATAGATCGCAAGGTCTTGTTCAGCATATTTGAACTTCATAGCCAACTCAGCTTTTTTAATATTAAAGCTAGGAATACGGCGTAAATTTTTAGCAAGACCTAATTTAGAGCAGCTCCAAATTAACCATTTTGTTGGATCGTATTGCCACCATTTCACACCATTACGGTAGTCGTATTGGAAAATATGGTGATAGTTATGATAACCCTCACCCCAAGTAGCAATAGCTAACCAGAAGTTATCACGCGCGGTATTTTCGTCAGTATATGGACGTTTACCCCACATGTGGCACAGTGAGTTAATAAAGAACGTCACATGATGGCTCAAGATTAGACGCATTAAACCGCCCAATAATAGAACGCCCCACATATCGCCTACAGCCCAACCAATTGGCACTAAAATCGCTGCATGAACAGCAATTACCAGTGGAATGTAGTATTTATCTTGGAACAAAACGACTTTATCTTTTAATAGATCAGGTGCGTTTTTGTAGTTCGGTTCTGCTGCTGGATAATCACGAAGCATCCACCCGATATGGGCATACCAGAAACCACGATTAATCGAGTATGGATCTTGGTCAATATCGTCTACATGACGGTGATGTGTACGGTGACCTGAAGCCCAGAACAAAATACTGTTCTGAACAGCAAAAGTACCCATGAGCATTAAAATGATTTTTAAAGGCAAGGTTGCTTCATAAGCACGGTGTGCCCATAAGCGGTGATAACCTGCGGTAATACCTAAACTGCTGACACCCAGTAAAACAAACATACTGATCCAAGCAGCGGCACTAAAATCATGATTAATGGCATATAACGGAATTGCAATAACTGCGACAATAGGTAAAAACACCAATGCAAAAATAGCAATCCAGTTCATTGGGGCTTTGGGTAGGGGAGCATTCATCTCCAACAGCACTCCTGAAACCTTGGGAGGTATAGATAGGACTAATCCCATTAATTTTTTAAGGGATTTTAAACGTACAGAATAGTAGCACGGGAAAACCCGTTTTCACCACTGTTATTGTACAGTTGTATTGTTCTAAACAGTAACATAATACGACTGAAGTTATTTGACTTTTTATGGGGTAAAAAAGATGCTAAAAAAACAGCAAAATCGTCAAAATAATCCTCAATTTTTTGTCAAACACTGTATCTGGGGCGGCATTCTGATCAGTTGTCTGGGACTCATGGCCTGTCAAAGTTCTCCGACGCAGAAGGTGACTACAAAGTCACAAGGGAAGTCACATGGCAGCAGCGTTGAGCAGCCATTAAAAGTTATTCGCGTGAATGATGGGATACAAGATATTCCATGGACGATTGTGCAAATTGCAGGGCAAAAAGCCAAGTTCTTTCATCATCAACCTTATTTGCAGTTCAGTTCACAATTTCGCCAAATTCAAGGCAATACGGGATGTAATAACATCAGTGGCACTTATGTGATCGATACCTTAAAACACAGTATTGATTTGAATGCGCGAGCAGGCTATTTCAGTTGTGATTCGGCTTTAGCTCAAGAGGCTGAACTTTCAGATGCATTGCAAGCCGCAACACAGTTTCAAATTCAAGCGAAACAGATGACGATGCAAAACAGTCGGGGTCAAACCGTGTTGGTTTTAGAACGAAAATAAATAAGTTGAAAAAGCCACGTATTGATCGAGAAGTGAATTACACAAATCTAGGGGAATAAAGCAGCATTAAAAATGCTGCATCATCAATTTAGGATAGTCGGTAATTAAGCCGTTAATGCCCCAATCTTTAAGCTGTTTAGCACGATCAACGTCGTTGACAGTCCACACGCTCACATTTAATTTTGCCTGCTGCGTGGCCTGAATAATGTCTGAATTGGCGAGTTGGTTCATCCAACCAATTTGAATACAACCCAATTCGAGTGCTTGTTCAATCGCTTTAAATTTTACGTCCGTTTCAACCAGTAGCCCGCGTTTGAAGCTAGATTTTTTCTGTTGCAAAGCAAGATGAATTTTAGGGTCAAAACTGGTAATCACAGCGGAATGTTCAAAGCCTTGAAGTTGTTGTTCCAATGTTTCAGTCAACGCTTCAGCTTCAGCTTGTGTCTTCACCGCTTTCACTTCAACTTCAATATGATCGAAGTTATGAATAATTTTGAGCGTTTGTTCGAGCAGTGGCGTCGGTTCAACTTTATTCCATTCTGACCAAGTAACGGCATGGTTATAGGGTTCTAACTCTTGTGAACTACATTCATATAGATGTTTATCTTGACCTGCCGTTCGCATAAATTGGTCATCATGCATGATCACTAGGGCACGATCTTTCAGTTGCCGAACGTCAAATTCGACAGCACGAATCCCTAAATCTTGAATATATTGAAAACCGCCAAGGGTGTTTTCAGGTGCTTCGCCACGAGCGCCACGGTGTCCGATTATGCGCATATAGGGCCTGCAAAGTTGAAAGATAAAAGCATAGTGTCCTGTAAGCATGACAGGGAAATGACACTATTATTTTGAGCCGATCATTCTGAAATACAAGAATGATCGGACGAAATGTTTCGATTTATTTCAATGTAAAATAGACTTTTAATTGGTCAAAGGATTTGAGAAATATTTTGATCCAAAACTTATTGATCAATCGTGTCATTAATATTCTTTTGCCATAACACTTCAGAGCCGCCTTCAGCACGCTGCAAAGTACGTGAAGCGACAAATAACCAGTCTGATAGACGGTTTAACAGCTGCAATGACGGTGCTTGAATGTTTTGGTCACGGTTATGTACTGCCATTAAACGGCGTTCTGCACGTCGGCAAACTGCACGTGCTTGATGGGCAAAGCTGCATACTAAAGTGCCTGAAGGCAGGATAAAGTCTTTCAGCATCGGAAGCGCTTCATTCATACGGTCAATGTCATTTTCCAAAAACTCAATAGATACAGGCAGCACCAAGTTGAAGTTTGGAATACAGACTTCACCGCCAAGGTCGAATAACCAATGCTGAATAAGGCTAAGGGATTTGTCCCAAGTCGCTTTGTCTTCAATGCTGCTAAGTGCAATCTGCGAACGCAGAATACCAATACTGGAATTGAGTTCATCGACATCGCCTAAGGCTTCAATGCGTAAATCATCCTTAGCAACGCGCGAACCATCGCCGAGACCTGTTGTGCCTGAATCGCCTGTGCGGGTGTAAATTTTGCTTAAACGGTGGCCCATGTCTTGTCCTTAAAATGATGAAAATTCAGGTTCTGTCATAAAAAAGGATAATGCCATAGTTATGACATTATCCTCAAAGTAATCCATGCAACAGTTACATCAGCTGAAAATTCAATAGATTAATAACTGAAAGTGAAGCCAATGGTAGATAGACGGCCGCTGGCAACATAATCCGAAACAGCATCATTTACAGCTGTTTTATATTGGGTATCACCGACATTGCGGATATTTAAAAATGATTTAACGTGCGGATTGATTTGCCAAAAAGCATTCATATCAATTGCGGCATAACCAGGAATATCTCGTGCATCTTTAGAACGGCCTTTGGCTACAAGCGAAGTTGATGCGCCATAAATGCCATTATCCCAGCCGAGGCTCAAATTGAAATTTTGACGCGGGCGATTTGGGGCGTCTTGATCTGTTTCGTCATTTTTAGGCTGTATGTAGGCATATTCAGCATTGGCATATAGGTTGTCTTGTTTCCATTTGAATCCAAGTTCTGAACCCGTAAACGTTGCCTTGTCTAAGTTGTAGTATTTCCAGCCTGTAGATGCATCAGATACCATTAAGTTATCAATTTTAGTTTGATAGACAGAACCATAAATCTTAATACTGTCATTCAATGCATGATCAAAGCCAATTTCGTATGACAGGCTTTCTTCAGGTTTCAGGTCTGGGTTTCCACCCCACCATGATGGTTCAGTAATAATTTGCCCAACGACAGGTGCTCTAAATGCTGTTCCAATATTTGAAAATATGCTGGTTTTAGGTGTTGCGAAATAGCGTGCTGCAACTTGACCAACGGTATGTGTACCAAATTGCTGATTATCTTCTACGCGAATACCAGCTTGTGTTGAAAATAATTCATTTTTAAATTGATGCTGCAGATAATAGCCAACGGTTTCATTGTTGGAATCGAAGCCTTCATCGCCTGCATAGGCCGCAATTTTTTCAGCTTCAGTCTTGTTGAACTGTACGCCAAACATTACATTTTGATGGGGAGTAAAGCCCCATTTTAAATTTGAATCAATCTCTTGTTGTTCCGTATTTACAATAGATGGATATGAGGCTTTAACAACATTGTATTGATCTTCAAATTGAGACAGGCGAGTATTCCAAATGAGATTGTCACTGAGATTTAAGCGACCGCGTACATTATAAATACGGTTGATAAAATCATAAGCTTGCGGTGCGCCATAACTGAAATAATCACCATGGCCTTTATTTTCTTTAATTTCGCCAGAAAAAGCATATTGGTCTTTTTCTACGCCAACTTTGGCCGCATAGCCTTTTTGATCAAAACCAGCTTTGTCTGGATTGTTTGTAATAATTTGGTCGCCGTCGGTTTCAAAGCGTTGCCCACGAAGCTGTGCATAGTATCCGTCTTTGGCAAGATCTACGCCTAAAATTGATTTATATGTGTTTTTCTCACCCGCTTCGATCGTTGTGAAAATCCCGCTTTTTTCAGGTGTTTTTGAAATCAGTTGAATAACACCACCAATAGCATCTGTGCCGTATTGAACAGATGCAGGACCTTTTAGAATTTCAATTTGTTTGATATCCGACAAATCAAATAAAGGAATATTGGTACTAGCTACAGTCGCAATATTTGAACGCATACCGTCATGTAGAAACAGGGTATGAGAGGCATTCGTTCCACGTAAAAATACCGAAGCTGTCTGGCCGTATCCGCCAACTTGTTTAACGGCTAGGCCTGCTTCTTTACTAAGTAATGATGGAAAATCAGCAACAGGAGACTGTTCAATCGTTTTTTGATCAATGACAGAAATTCGTGCAGGAACATCTTTAATTTTTTCTTCACTGCGTGAAGCGGTAACTACGATGGTATCTAAAGTTGTGCTGTTTGCTTTTTCAACTGCGTCGGCAGCCAAAACATTTGCGGAAAAACCCATCGCAATGGCGATTGCGCCCACTAATGCTGTAGGCTGAAAAAAAGTAGACATACTTGGCTCCATACATTCACCCCACGTGAATGATTGAGTTGAAGAACGCAGCAAGCAGGTATCCGGACTTAAATATAAATATTGCTTAAAACAATATTGGCATATCCACCTTCCCGCACAAATGCAGTGGTGTAAATCCCTTCATGAATTGAAGACATTTATAAAGATATGCGGTTCATTTTACCGTTGCGGGGGCAGTGCTGGATTCTCACCAGCTTCCCTAAGCCTAAGCTCAACTTGCAGCAATTTGGGCGCAGTATAAAGTTTGTATGAGACTTAAACAACGGATGTGAATAAATATTCAGGATGAACTTTACGCAAGGTCTAAAAATTGCATTACAATGATTCGCCCATTATTTATAGACTGGCTATGAATAGGGCGGAGTTAGAGCCACAATAATATGCGAACCCGTGCCAAAATTTGCGGTATCACACGTATTCAAGATATACAGTCTGTCGTCCAAGCTGGCGCAGATGCCATCGGATTTGTTTTCTTTGCGCCCAGTCCGCGCAGTGTAACAGTAGTGCAGGCCGCTGAATTGGTTCAGCATGTCCCAGCATATGTGCAAACTGTGGGTTTATTTGTGAATGCATCGCAGGATGAAATTGCAGACATTTTAAAACAAGCGCCTGTCGATATTTTGCAGTTTCATGGTGATGAAACGCCTGAACTATGCAAGCAGATCTCACAGCATGTTGGCCGCCGCTGGTATAAAGCCATTCAGGTCAAGCCAGATTTGGACGTGATTAGCGAAATCCAAGCTTTTCAGCAGGCGGGGGCAAGCGCGGTACTGTTAGATGCGTGGCATCCAGAGTTGAAAGGCGGTACAGGGCATAGCTTTGACTGGGCACAGTTCCCAAAACTCGATATTCCTTTAATTTTGGCGGGCGGTTTAAAGCCTGACAATATTGAAGATGCGATTCAAACCACAGGCGCTTATGCCGTAGATGTGAGCGGTGGTGTAGAATCGGCAAAAGGTATTAAAGACCAACAACTCATAGAACGCTTTATGCAAGGAGTCCATCGTGGATCAGCAAAATAAGATTGACTATACCCAATTCCCTGACGCACAAGGGCATTTCGGTATTCATGGCGGGCGTTTTGTGTCAGAAACTCTTATGGCAGCACTTGAGGACTTAGAAAAACTCTATTTCCGTATGAAAGATGATGCACAGTTTTTGACAGAATTCGACCGTGACTTGGCGTATTACGTCGGTCGTCCTAGTCCTTTGTATTATGCTGAGCGATGGTCGAAAGAGTTGGGTGGTGCGCAAATTTACTTAAAACGTGAAGACCTGAACCATACAGGTTCACATAAAGTGAATAACACCATTGGTCAGGCTTTGCTGGCTAAACTTTCAGGTAAAAAACGTATTATTGCCGAAACAGGCGCAGGTCAGCACGGTGTAGCAACGGCAACGATTGCTGCGCGTTTAGGCCTAGAATGCGTGGTGTTTATGGGCGCAGAAGACGTAAAACGTCAAGCCATGAATGTGTACCGTATGCGTTTGCTTGGAGCAACGGTTGTACCTGTGGAAAGCGGTTCAAAAACATTGAAAGATGCGATGAACGAAGCGATGCGTGACTGGGTAACTAATGTTGATTCAACTTATTACGTGATTGGTACTGTGGCAGGCCCGCATCCATATCCGCAATTGGTTCGTGATTTCCAATCGATCATTGGCCGTGAAGCGCGTAAACAAATTCAGGAACAAGCAGGCCGTTTACCTGATGCGCTTGTTGCATGTGTGGGCGGTGGTTCAAATGCGATGGGCTTGTTCTATCCATTCTTGAATGATGAAGACGTGAAAATGTACGGTGTTGAAGCTGCAGGCTACGGCATTGAAACAGGCAAGCACTCAGCACCATTAAACGCAGGTCATGTCGGTGTACTTCACGGCAACCGTACTTACCTGATGTCTGATGACCAAGGTCAGATCATTGAAACGCATTCAATTTCTGCAGGTTTGGATTATCCAGGTGTAGGCCCTGAGCACAGCTTCCTCAAAGATATGCACCGTGTGAACTATGTGCCAATCAATGACAATGAAGCATTGCAAGGCTTCCGTGATTTAACTCAAATTGAAGGTATTATCCCTGCGCTAGAAAGCTCACATGCGATGGCTTATGTGACGAAACTTGCACCGACGATGGACAAAGACCAAATCATTATCGCGACGGTTTCTGGCCGTGGCGATAAAGACTTAATGACCGTTGCCCGCATTGATGGTGTGGAAATGGTTGAGATGTAAAATCTCCCCCAACCCCTCTTTAATAAAGAGGGGAAAAGCCCTCCTTTGTTAAAGGTGAGGATTTCAGAATGTATTCTGAATCCGCAAGGGGAGGATTAAAAAAAATCGGGCAGAAGCAATTCCGCGCGATTTTTTTTTGGGCTGAAAATTTTATTGAGGCAAATCACTACAAAACAGATGCAGAATAAAAGTGTGAAATAAATCACAATACTGCGGAAATTTTATTGCTTTAGAAAGACTTTATAACAATGACGTTTACCCAATTGGTTCGTGCTGAATCCTTTCCCACCCATATTTATTGGCAATGGCGTGATACTTTTGCGCTGTGTATTCTTCCGCTGATCTTGCTCAACAGTTATGTCTTAGACCAGTTTTTTGGTGTTTCGGCTCAGGTTGCTTTGGGTGATGCGATTTTTCGCGGTATTTTATTTATTGCCGTGTGTTGGCTCTATAAAACGATGCTGTATACACACTGGCAAAAGTATAAACAGGCCTTTTGGCGTTCAAGCCTGTTGGTGGTTGTCGGTGCAGTCGTCTTACAAGTAGTGATTTCTTTTACACGCAGTCTGTTGCCAGTGGGAGAGAGCATTGAAAAAAAATCGACCATTGATCCTAATACGATTGCGTTTTTTAGCTTGCTGATCATCAGCCTTGGGCCATTATTTACCGCTTTGCTCGAAGATATTATTTTCCGCTATACCTTGCTACAAAAGCTGTTTGTACAGCCGTGGCTGTGGCGAGTGATTTTGGTCTTGCTGAACTCAATCTTATTTGGCTTGATTCATTATCATAATTTTGATGGCGATTTGATTGCGACCATTAGTTTTATGGCGGCAGGTCTATTTCTCAACCTCATCTATTTGTGGACGCGTAACATTTGGCATGTCTTACTCATTCATTTCGTCAACAATGCAGTACTATCGTTAGGCGGCGTGATTTTATTGAAATTACTTCAGCCCTATGTGGGCAGTTGAAGTCAAAAATAGGGGGAGATTGTGTCCAGTTTATTTATGGTGATGCTCGGCGGACGCCATGCAAGAGCAAATATTGAAGTACATGACGTCATTCTTGCAGTGGGTAACGCATTAGAAGAGGTTTATCCGCAACTGAGAACAGCATGGTTTGGTGAGCAAAAAGGCTTACATATTGATGCTTGGGCACAAGTACATACAGTCAGCACTGAAAATCGGCATTATCGCATCCAATTTTGTGATGCCGCGCCCCGAGCTGAAGATGAAAAATTATGGCTGATTAATCTCGGGGGATATGATGCCCGCGAATTTCGTGAATTACATCGTTATGTTTTGGTGACAGGACAAAACGCTAGTGTCGCAAAACAACGGGGCAAGGCTTTTTTTGAGTCACATTGGCAAAAACAACATACCGACCGAACCCTAGATGTTGATGATTGTATTGCGATTGATCATGTCTACGGGCGCTATATCGAATTGGTTGAAACGCCGTATAGCCAGCAAAATTCATGGAAAAATGATTACATCTTAATAAATGAACATTTGTGATGATTAAGAGCTGAAATGTCAGCTTTTATATTTTTTTGTGATATTCGCCTGAAATCAGATGGATTGTCTTTTCAGGCGTTAAATAATAGGCATAATAACATTCAGGATTTAGACCTTAAACCTCAATGGAATGGCGTATATGGATTTAATACGGCCGAATGGACAGCCGCATTATGGGCGTTTTAGTGAACTTCCCAATCGCATCGATTTAAGTAAGTATGAATATAAGACACCGTATGGAAAACGACTTGAAGGTTGGCGTAAGCGTTTAAAATATAAAAAATTTAAATTTTGTTGTATTCAGCATGAGCATTATACGATTGGTCTAGCGATTGCCGATATCGCGTGGGCAGGGCACGGTTTTGTTTATGTGTATGATCATATTACGAATGAAGTATTGGAATGGAATTCGATTAATTTCCTGTCACGCAATACCATTTTAGATGAACAACCTTTATTTAATCAAAGTCATTTTATCAAGTCAGGGATTCAACTGGATATTCAGCACGCCAATGGTGTGCGATACATTCAAATGTCGAAACATGGCGAACTCAAACTGAGCGCTCGAGTGTTTTGCGCAGGGACTGATCCGCTGAGTATGTGTAGCCCTACAGGGATTAATGGTTGGACCTATACTCAAAAATTGACAACGTTAGGGTGTGAAGGTTTTTTTATCAATAAGCAAGGCAAGACCATTCAATTCCATGACCGAACATTGGTGTCTTTAGATGATACCTGTGGTTTTCTTCGTCCTGAAACCGCATGGTTTTGGCTGTCGTGTAACTTTTGGGATAGTCAAAATCGACGCGTTGGGATTAATCTTGCCTCTGGTGTAAATGAAAGCTTTGGCAATGAAAATTGCCTTTGGGTCAATGGACATCTGTATGCCATGTCTGATGTGCTGTTCCAGCAACAAGGCGATAATCAATGGAATATTAGTTCATTAGACAACAGCTTAAATTTGATCGTCACTACAGGTTGGCGGCGCTATGAAAACCTGAATTTAAGATTGGTCGGCAGTCAGTTCAGTCAATGGCAAGCAAAAATTAGCGGTACAATTCAACGTGATGGCGAAGAAATTGTATTCTTAAATGAATATGGTTTACTTGAGCAGCACTATGCCAAATGGTGAGTCTGAGCCTATAAAAAAAGCCGCAATCGATGCGGCTTTTTTTATTCAGTTTTTATTTTGCAGCTTGCCAAAACACTTCCGCAGCTTGAATTGGATCATTGGTTTCTTCATAAGTTTTTAACCAGAGATCATAATTTTGCACAATGGGATGCTGACTCGGATGGAAGTCTTTTTTAAACCAATCTCGATATGGCTTGCTCATACGGGTGAGGGTGCCATTTTTACCAAAGAACCACGGTAAGCCTTTCATATTTAATTTTAAACGTTCCGTGAAACTGAAGCCGTCATGTTTCAGCATCACATTGGCACGGTATAAGGTAAAGCCGAGCATCAATCCACTGGTCCAGACCAGAGTGAATTTCTTTAGATTTTCATCGACCTTAGCCACATCTTTCATCACATCAAAAGCCACATCGCGATGTTCCATTTCTTCTATCGCATGCCAAATAAATAATGCACGGACATAAGGATGTGCAGATTCTAGTACGGACTTTTGGCTACAAAAGGTTTCAGCCATCAGTGCAGTCAAATGCTCGGCTGAAGCCGTCATGGCAATATTGTATTCAGGTGAGCGTTTGCTCAGTTCAAATTTAAAAATTTTATTTAGACGTTTAATGAACGCATCGACAGGCATGCCTTGTTGTTTCATTAACATATTCATTTTGTCATGCGCCATACCGTGCTGCGCTTCTTGACGAATAAAGTCAGCTACACGTTGCTGTAAATCAGGATCTTGAATTTGACTGCGGAACAGACGTACAGATTCAATAAAATAGCGCTCGCCATCAGGAAAGGTCAGGCTCAAGGCATCAAACATACGTGTTAAAAAGGGGTCTCCGCCAAACCAATAGCGCGGGATTTCTTCTAACTTAAAATTTAGCTTTGTGCGAACAATGGGTTCGACTTGATATTTGACGATAGCATTCATGATATTTTTTCTGTGCGAGTCGTATTGATTGCAGTATGTCGGAGAAATTGCACTTTGTTTTGACAGATATTGCCAATTTTTATACATTTTACGCCATGATGAAAATATAAAATGTCAGAATTGGCAGGTCAGAAAGAGGGGCGAGATGGCTGAAATTCAGATCCCAAATGGTTACTTCCAACTATGGAATATGGTCTTAATTGAGCGTGAATTAAACTATACACAGCTCGAATGGATTGCGCCGTATGCTGCGCAAATTCAGCATGTGCTGTCTTTGCCGATCGACTCTCAATCGCCGAATTCTTTTTTTAACAGCATCATGCAACTGACTCAGCAGCATCTGGATTGCCCGCAATTGGTTTTTGAAATGGCCAAGTATATTCGTGCAGAGCATTTTGGGGTGTTAGGCTATATGGCGACACTGAGTAATAGTGTTGCAGATGCTTTGCAATATGTGATGCGGTTTAGTCGTTTGGTGATTGATGGGGCGCAAATTGTGCCGATGAATATGAGCCATCAAGATCATCAAATTATTCTGTCTTGGCCACAGCATGATGATGAATATGCTTTGGTGAATGAATTGACCATGGCCTGTATGGCACATTTGGCCAAGCAAATTTTTCCAGATTCTTTAAAGCTACTCCGCATTCATTTTGCCCATGCGCCGCGGATGGCACGTTATCACTATGAAAAGTTTTATGGTTGCCAAATGGAATTTTCGACCCTTAAATATTCATTTGTGATTCATGCCGATAGTTTGGATTTAAAGTCAGAACTTGCAGATCCATCGCTGATGCAATTGTTATTACGCCAAGCCGAAGAGGCGATAGCCGCTCGTCCGCAACATGCAGATCCAATTATACAGATGCAACAATGCATCGCTGATTATCTCAAACTAAAACAGCAAGCCCCGAAAATAGAATGGTTAGCAGAGGAGTTACATCTGTCAGTCAGAACCTTGCAACGACAGTTACAGGAGAAAGACACCTCGTTTAAGCGGCTTTTGGAGCTTGAGCGGATGAAACGCTGTGAATATCTACTTTTACAACAAACCCATTTGACAGATATCGCTTTACAGCTAGGTTATTCAGATCAGTCGGCTTTGGCACGTGCTTTTAAGGCATATAGCGGAGAGACATTGTTGGCGCGAAAAAAGGCTTTGAAATTAGAATAAAATTTGCAGACATCTCGTCAAAAAAAGCCATTCATACAGCATTAAAAAAAGCGGTCAAACGACCGCTTTTCTTTTAAGCCAAGCTTATGCCGCAGCTTTTAATTTTGGATAACGCAGTAAAATGGCAAGGATGGCAAAGATCGCCAAGACCCAACAGTAATACACACTACCAATCAGTTCCACAGGCGAAAGTTTGGCGATCGAACAAGCCAGTAACAGCTGAGCGCCATAAGGAATGAGACCTTGGACTACACAAGAGAAAATGTCCAAAAGTGCAGCAGCACGTTTAGGGTCTACACCATATTCTTTCGCGACTTCACGTGCCATTTCACCAGATAAAATAATTGCGACAGTATTGTTTGCCACAAATAGGTTGGAGAAAATCACCAAGAAACTGATACCAATTTCACCCGCGCGTTCAGCGCCGACTTTAAAACAGCGTGTCATGCTGTAAATACGTTGAATCAGCCATTCTAAACCGCCTTCTTTTTGCATAATGGCAGAAATACCACCCAAGAAAATAGAAAGCAGGGCAACTTCAAACATGCCGGTAAAGCCGTCATAAATAGAATTATTTAAGCTTAAGAAGTTAAATTCAGGTTGAATCACCAACCCAATCAAGCCAGACAGTAAGACACCAATAGTCAGCACAGCAAGCACGTGTAAACGTGAAAAGGCCAAAATAAATACGGCTAAATAAGGCAAGATCAGCCAAGCATTATAGGCTTTGTGTTCAATCGCTTGTGAGCCTTGACTCATAAATAAATAAATACAAATGCTAACGATCGATGCAGGAACAGCAATCCAAACATTGACCTTAAATTTATCGCGAAGCTGAACTTCTTGACTGTTCGTTGCAGCAATGGTGGTATCTGAAATCATCGACAGATTATCACCAAACATGGCACCACCGACCACAGCACCAATGGCATACACCACTTCAATTTCGGTGACTTGAGTAAAACCAAAGGCAATTGGTGCACAGGCTGCAATAGTGCCCATGGAGGTTCCCATCGCTGTGGCAATGAAGGCCGCAATAATAAACAGCATAGGCAGCACGAACTCAGGCGCAATCACTGATAGTCCCAACTGCACTGTTGCATCAACACTACCGATGGCACTGCTGACACTGGCAAAAGCACCAGCGAGCATAAAGACCATGAACATTAAGATCAAATTCGGGTGGCTGGCACCTTTCATAAAGGTATCAATCGCGTCATTTATCTTGCCGCGATAGAGCAAAATTGCCAATACAATCGCAGGAAGAGCAGCGACTGGGGCTTTCACTTGATAGAACGCAAACTCAGTTCCAATGATGGAATGGTAAATACCACTGCCCAAAAAAATGGTCAGAAAAACAATAAGCGGGAGCAGTGCAAATGCCCGAGCAGGCACTTTCACTTGTGAATCGGAGGACATAGGAGATAAAAAAATAAAAGTATGCGGCTAGTATAAAGCAGGTTTTGCAATTTAAGGAAAATTAAAATGTAAATGCTAAGCCTGTTATTTTTAACATTTTTTTGATGATAAAATTAAGTTAATCTAAAACCTTATAATTTTGCCAGATCCTAAAATTAGGCATCTTTGATCATTGTGAAAAAAACTGAAATATCGGTAAATGATGCTTTCGGGTTGTTCTGGAAAATTATGTTTGCATGAGAAATGCCGACTGAGGATTGTATGCCCTGTTCAATGGGTAAAAAATAGCGTTACAATGCGATGTCTTGTATTTCGACAAAACCCACATCATAGTTTTGATTCATTCAAGGAAAGTATAACCCTATGTCACGTTTAGCCACTCGATTTGGAACGCTTAAATCTCAACAGCGTAAGGCCTTGGTTTCTTATGTTATGGCTGGTGACCCTCATCCACAAGTAACGGTACCTTTGTTACATCAAATGGTTGAGGCAGGTGTAGATGTGATCGAATTAGGTCTTCCATTTTCAGACCCAATGGCGGATGGTCCTGTTATTGCACTTGCCGCTGAGCGTGCGCTTGCTGCAGGAACCAATACTCTAGATGCCTTGAACATGGTGAAAGAGTTCCGTAAAAACGATACAGAAACACCTGTGGTACTGATGGGCTATTTAAACCCTGTTGAAGTAATCGGCTATGAAAAGTTTGTTGCCTATGCACATGAATGCGGTGTAGATGGCGTGCTCTTGGTGGACCTTCCACCAGAGGAAGCAAAAGATCTAGATGCAGTATTGAAAAAATACGACATGGATCAAATCTTCTTGCTTGCGCCAACATCCACTGATGAACGTATTCAGCATGTGGTGAAACAAGCCAGTGGATTTATCTACTATGTTTCTTTGAAAGGTGTGACAGGTGCAGCGACTTTAGACGTTGCTGAAGCTGCGGCACGTATTCAAAAAATCAAATCGTATACTCAGGTACCTGTTGGCGTTGGCTTTGGTATCAGTGATGCAGCATCGGCGAAAGCCATGGGTGTTGCTGCGGATGCGGTAATTGTAGGTAGTGCTTTTGTTAAACAATTTGCAAACTTAGCGCCAGAACAAGCTGTAATCGAAACAGTGAATAAAGTGAAGGAGCTTCGAGCTGCGCTCGATGAGTTAGTATGAGTCAAGACGCAAAAACAGGCAAAATTCTGAGCGCATCTACGCCATGGACAGAGCGTGCGGTACCAGGTATTCATGTACCTGATGAACAGCAAGCATTAAAGGCGACATTTACTGAGCCGACGATTGAATGTCCTGAGTGTCATGCACTTGTGACTCGTACTGCGATGTCATTTAATGCCTACGTTTGTCCACAGTGTGATGAACACTTGCGAATGAAAGCGCGTGATCGTTTGAACTGGTTCTTTGACCAAGTACAAAAAGAATTGGGTCAAGAATTTAAAGCCAAAGATCCACTTAAATTTGTAGATAGCAAAGCGTATCCAGACCGTATGTCTGAAGCGCAGAAAAAAACCGGTGAAACAGAAGCTTTAGTGGTAATGCAAGGAACGCTGAAAGGCATTCCAATGATTGCGACTGCTTTCGAATTTGATTTCATGGGCGGCTCAATGGGCACAGTGGTCGGTGACCGTTTTGTTCAAGCGGCTGAACTAGCGATTAAATCCAAACAACCACTTATTTGCTTCGCTGCCTCTGGTGGTGCACGTATGCAAGAAGGCATGTTGTCATTAATGCAAATGGCGCGTACTTCTGCTGCCATCCAAAAAATGAAAGATGCAGGCTTGCCTTATCTAGTGGTGTTGACACATCCAGTCTATGGTGGTGTAACTGCATCATTGGCAATGCTCGGTGATGTTCATCTGGCTGAACCAAAAGCCATGATTGGTTTTGCTGGTAAGCGTGTGATTGAGCAAACTGTACGTGAAAAATTGGAAGAACCGTTCCAACGTGCGGAATATTTGCTTGATCATGGTGTAGTCGATCAAATTGTCCACCGTCATGCATTACGTGATACAGTTTATCGTATTGTAGCGAAATTGATGAATTTGACTTGAACACAGCACCACTTGCATCTGATTCTTTAAGTACATGGCTCGATTATTGGAGCCATGTTCATGTTACGGGTATTGATTTAGGTCTGGAACGGGTGATTCCTGTTGCAGAGCGACTCGGTGTAACCCAACCTGATGCGAAAGTGCTGACGGTCGCGGGAACAAACGGTAAAGGTTCAACCACGACCACTTTGGCTGCGATTTTAAATGGCCAAGGTTATAACGTGGGGCTATACCAATCACCGCATATCTATCGATTCAATGAACGTGTAAAGCTTCAAGGTGTTGAAGTGGCCGACCAAACCCTGATTGATGCTTTTGTAGCCGTTGATCAGGCGCGTCGTGAATGTGAATTAAGTTTATCTTTTTTTGAAGCGACCACTTTGGCCGCTTTTGTTATTTTTAAACAGCAACATTGCGATGTATGGGTACTTGAAGTAGGCCTTGGTGGTCGACTTGATGTGGTCAATGTCGTCGATCCAGATGTTGCAGTGATTACCAATATTGGTTTAGACCATACCGATTGGTTAGGCGACACCATTGAAAAAATTGCTTTTGAGAAAGCAGGGATTATTCGTCCGAATATTCCCGTAATTTTTGGTGGACAGCAAGTACTGCCTGAAGCCATTCGTCAAAAAGCAGAAGATTGCAAAGCCGCTTTACATGTACTCAATCGTGATTATTTTTATCAGTACAGTGATGACGGACAATCTTGGATGTTTGCTTCATCAGGTACAACTTTAAAACTGCCTGTGGGTTCTTTGGCGCTCGAAAATATCTCTACGGCTGTAGCCGCAATATTGGCCAGTGGTTTGGTGGTTTCACAGCAATCGATCGCTGAAGGGATTATCAATGCCAAGTTACAAGGCCGTTTTGAAGTTAGAGAAATTGCAGGAAAAACGGTGATTTTCGATGCGGGACATAACCCGCATGGTGTTGAATTTTTGTTAAAGCAATTGCGAAATTTCCTCCAGTACAATAAACAATACACAGAAGTGATCAGCGTTTTCTCCATGCTGACTGATAAAGACATAAATTCTGTCGTTAACTTATTGAAAGATACGGTAAGAATGTGGAAAATTGCACAATTAAATGTGCCACGTGCGGCATCTATCACACAATTGGATAACGCACTGCAGCATCAAGTCGTAGAACATTATGACAATGTGCAATTAGCTTTTAAGTCCGCGCTGGAAGAAACAAAGAATAATCAGCTGATTCTGGTATGTGGTTCATTTCATACCTTAGAAGCGGTATGGGAGTATCTGGAAGAATGTCAATGAATAACAAACAACGCTGGATGGGTGGTGTTGTTTTATTAGGTGGTGGTGTACTGCTGGCCGCACTTTTACTTAAAGGCAAAGAAGAAATACATCAAAATCAAAGCCAAACCCCTGAAATGGCTCAAGTTGAGCAACAAGGTCAGGGGGCGGGTAAAATGTCATCATTGACTGTTGATGTTGAAACTGAAAAGCGCTTGCTCGAAGAACAACGACGTACCCGTGAAAAATCGGTTGCGGAGCAAGAAGCACGTGCAGCAGAGTTTTTAGCGATGCAACAACAAGCGGAAGCTGATGCAGCACGCAAAGCAGCAGAAGAATATGCGGCTTTAAACGCACATCGTTCAGCTCAACAAAGTTCGGATAATATTCCTCCCGAATTGGTTGAAGATGAAAAAGCCAAGCAAAAGCGTTTAGCTGAGGATAAGTTGGCGGCTCAAAAAAAGTTAGAGACTCAGTCGGCGCAGCAAAAGGCTGATCAGGCACGTATCGCAGCAGATAAACAAAAAGCTGAAGCAAAACGTAAAGCGGATGCTCAAAAAGAAGCTGAACGTAAAGCACATGCTGAAGCTGAGAAAAAAGCTGCAGATAAGAAAGCAGCCGAAGCGAAGCAACAAGCTGAAGAAAAGCGTAAAGCCGAAGAAAAACACAAGGCAGAAGAAAAGCGTAAAGCCGAAGCCAAGAAAAAAGCTGAAGCTGAAAAAGCACGTGATCTGTTGGAAAATGGCGATAAGCAATGGATGGTACAAGTTGCTCTAGCTGCCAATGAAGCCAATGCAGATGCCGTCGCTGCAAAATTACGTGCAAAAGGCTATAAAGTGACGAAGAGTCCAACATCTAAAGGCATTCGTATTATGGTCGGCCCTTCTAAGGACCGTGATGCTGCGGACGCAACACGTAAAAAGATCAATTCAGATGCAAGTTTGAATATGAAATCTGCGTGGGTGATTGATTGGGTACCACTCGATAAACGCTAAGTTTATTTGAGGAATGACCTTTAATAAGATGGATTCAGTAGTTGCTGCTGAATCCATTTTACATTTTCAGGGCTGAATAATCGGTCAATATTTTTCCAAATAGGGTGGAAGCCATAGCCACCTTGTTTCATTTCACGCTTTGCTTCCTCAATGGACCAATGCTGAAAAATAATACGGTACATTGCCACACTCGCGCCTGTACGGTCTGAGCCGTGGTAGCAATGGATTAACACTTTTTGCTGCTGTTGTTCAGCTTCTTTTATGGCTTTCATCACCGCCAGTAAATCTTCACGATCGATTTGCCACGTGTGTATCGGAATATGTGCAAATTTAATCTTTTGTGTATCAATAGCATTTTTTAAGCGTTCTGGGTCATGGTGCCGTGAACGTAAATTTATGATCACATCGATGTGCTGTTCTCGTAGAACAGGGGCGAGATCTGTATCAGGTTGTTCACTGCGAAATAGCATTGGGCTGATTTGATAAAAATTATGTTGTTGATGAACGACTTTCCCCCAATGCTGAGGACGTTCATTTAACGGTAATGGATTTGATGTCATGTAACCCGTGAAGCTGAAGCTAACACTGAGTAAGATCATTGGCAGGATTTTAGCGGTCATAGCCTGTGTTCTGATAATGAGCAAGTTCGAATGGGTCATGTGCGCAGATGAGATCGATGTCTGGTTGCTGCGCTAACTGCTGAATCTTATGAAGTGTGTGCAGTCGCTGTGTATTGTCGGTGGCAAATAAACGTTCAAGCTGATTTAAGGCCCGCGAATGAAAATTTGGATTTAATTGATGATGTGAGTAATAAGCATCGCCACAATATAACAACCAGCGATGGTTATTTTTTATTGCAATACCGGCATGACCCGCGGTATGTCCCAAAAGCGGGAGCATTAAAATTTCCTCTTGAAAAATAGATAGACCGGCAGTGTGCTCTAAGTTAAACCATGCTTGCGTCCCGATGTTTTCGATAAAGTTCCAATAACGATGTTGTTGGAATTGCTGTGGTCGATAGCGCAGTCGTGATTTAAGGCTGTGAAGATTTTGAGGGGCGTTATATTCACTGGCTAGCACATGCACGGTCGCCTGCGGAAAATCAGAGATCCCGCCAGCATGATCAAAATCTAAGTGTGACAACAAAATGTGTTGAACATCTTGAGCCTTATAGCCTAATTTTTGAATTTGATGAATCGCACTTAGTTGCGGATTAAATTTGATCTGCGCTGTGCGTGAAATAAACCGACCTAAACGATTTTGTGGATGTAAATAATCTTGTAAGCCCAGTCCTGTATCGACTAAGACGAGTCCTTTATCGGTTTCAACGAGCAGGCAATGACAGACCAAATGTGCGCGAAAGCCTTTCTGTCCAAATAAAGGGGCACACGTTGGACAAAAACTACCACAATGTAAATGATGAATTTGATGAATCACGGTTTGTTATTTTCAAGTTTTTCTTAGTTATAACGGATTTGATAGGTTTAACCAATCTAATCCCTGAGAGGAATTTGTAATCAAAAAAAAGCTCATCCGAAGATGAGCAGGTTGGAGAATGCCAGAACGGGCTCGTCATTCGTTCTGAGGGGAAAACTATAGTAACTATGGTTATGATCCATCGTTGGCTCTAGTGCTACGCCTAAAAATAGTTAAAGTTGTATCTTTGCTTTGGTCACTCGCAGCCGAGCTTCTTATCTTACGCTCGGACAGCGTAATGCTCCGTTTTATTCTCACTTAGGTTGAGGCGTTAAACGAAGGTAAGGCGTAACTGCGTTATAACCTTGAGGAAAGCGTTGTTTGATTTCCGCTTCATCTTTTAATGATGGCACAATCACCACATCTTCACCTTGTTGCCAGTTGGCCGGTGTTGCAACTTTATGGTTGTCTGTCAGTTGTAAAGAGTCAATGACACGTAAAATTTCATGGAAATTACGGCCCGTCGATGCAGGATAAGTAATGATTAAACGGACTTTTTTATTTGGATCGATGATCACCAAAGAGCGAACAGTTAATGTTTCGCTAGCATTAGGGTGAATGAAATCATAAAGGGTAGACACTTTATGGTCTTTGTCTGCAATGATCGGGAAGTTCACCGTGGTATTTTGAGTATTGTTAATGTCATTAATCCAGCCATGATGCGATTCAACATCATCAACAGACAGGGCAATGGCCTTAACACCACGTTTGCTAAATTCATCTTTTAGTTTTGCGGTAAATCCAAGTTCTGTGGTGCAGACTGGGGTGTAATCGGCAGGATGCGAAAATAAAATGCCCCAACTGTCACCTAAAAAGTCATAAAAATGAATGCTGCCTTCGCTTGAGTCTTGAGTAAAGTTTGGTGCAGTGTCACCTAAACGAATCGTCATGGAATATCCCCGTATTTATTGAATTTGTTTAACTTGAAAATAAATATGAAGGAATTTTTTTATGATTAAAAATAGTGTTTTCTCATTTCTTTATGAATATTTTTTATATAAAACAGTTTTATTGGTGGATAAAAGCGAAATATCTCACGACAGAGTCACTATGTTGTCTGCAGAAAATTTGTTACATTAGCTTGCCTTAAGTCTCCGGGGCTAGAACCCGAGCGCAGAATATTTAAGGGGATTTTTGTGCAAAACCCTTGTACTTCGAATTTCTAGCACCATAATAACGACTAAGAAAACATATTCATTTGACAAGCAAGATTTAGAGAGTCTATTCATGTTGGCAAGTCTGATCGGAGGAATCTTCGGTACCAAAAATGAGCGCGAACTCAAACGCATGCGTAAAATCGTAGAGAAGATTAATGCGCTCGAGCCGACGATATCTGTTCTAAGCGATGCAGACTTATCTGCAAAAACTGAAGAATTCAAAGAACGTTATAAAAAAGGCGACAGCCTTGATAAATTATTACCTGAAGCGTTTGCTGTTTGTCGTGAAGCTGCGAAGCGTGTCATGGGCATGCGTCATTATGACGTACAGCTGATTGGTGGTATTACCTTGCATGAAGGTAAGATCGCAGAGATGCGTACCGGTGAAGGTAAGACCCTCATGGGAACGCTTGCTTGTTATCTCAATGCTATTAGTGCTGAAGGCGTTCACGTGATTACAGTGAACGATTATCTGGCGCAGCGTGATGCCGAGTTAAACCGTCCATTATTCGAATTTTTAGGTTTAAGCATTGGGATCATCTACTCAATGCAAGACCCGACTGAAAAAGCTCAAGCGTATCGTGCAGACATTACTTACGGTACCAACAACGAATTCGGTTTCGACTACTTGCGTGACAACATGGTGTTTTCTGCGGCTGAGAAAAAACAGCGCAGCTTAACCTATGCCATCATCGATGAGGTCGATTCGATCCTAATTGATGAAGCACGTACACCGTTGATCATTTCTGGTCAATCAGAAGACTCTTCTCAGTTGTATGCCGCAATTAACAGCATCCCACCAAAACTTCATGCACAAAAAGAAGAGAAGGTGCCAGATGGCGGTCACTTCTGGATTGATGAAAAACAGCGTTCTGTAGAAATGACCGAAGTCGGTTATGAAACCGTTGAAGCTGAATTGATTCAAATGGGCTTGCTTGCTGAAGGTGAAAGTCTATATTCATCTGCAAACTTAAACTTGGTACACCATGTTTCTGCGGCCATTCGTGCGCATTACCTATACCAACGCAACGTGCATTACATCATCCATGAAGGTGAAGTAATCATTGTTGATGAAAACACCGGTCGTACCATGCCGGGTCGTCGTTGGTCTGAAGGTTTGCATCAAGCAGTAGAAGCCAAAGAAGGTTTGGAAATTCAACCTGAAAACCAAACGTTGGCAACCACCACATTCCAGAACTATTTCCGTCTTTACAAGAAATTATCAGGGATGACGGGTACTGCAGATACTGAAGCTGCAGAAATGAAAGAAATTTATGGCTTGGATGTTGTACTGATTCCAACCCATCGCCCGATGATTCGTAATGACCAAAACGATTTAATCTATTTAAACCGTGAAGGTAAATACAACGCCATCATTCAAGAAATTCAACGTGTTCATGAAGCAGGTGTTGCACCGATTCTGATTGGTACAGCAACCATTGAAGCCTCTGAAATTTTATCAGATAAGCTGAAAGAAGCTGGCATTCAACATGAAGTGCTCAATGCGAAACAACATGAGCGTGAAGCGGATATTATTGCGCAAGCGGGTTCACCGCGTGCAGTGACGATTGCTACCAACATGGCCGGTCGTGGTACCGATATTCTGTTGGGTGGTAACTGGAAAGCCTTACTGGCGAAGATTGAAGAACCAACGGCAGCAGATGAAGCGCGTTTAAAAGCTGAGTGGGAACAAAATCATGACATGGTGTTGAACTCTGGTGGTTTACACATCATTGGTTCAGAACGTCATGAATCTCGTCGTATCGATAACCAGTTACGTGGTCGTGCGGGTCGTCAAGGTGACCCAGGTGTATCACGTTTCTACTTGTCGCTTGAAGATGATTTGATGCGTATCTTCGCGGGTGATCGCGTGGTTGCGATGATGCGTGCCATGGGTCTGAAAGAAGATGAAGCCATTGAACATAAAATGGTGTCACGCTCGATTGAAAATGCACAACGTAAAGTTGAAGCTCGTAACTTCGATATTCGTAAAAATCTATTGAAATACGATGACGTAAACAACGAACAACGTAAGATTATTTACTCTCAACGTGATGAAATTCTTGAAGAAGCGTCACTGCAAGATTACATCGAAACGATGATTCACGATGTGACTAAAGGCATGATCGAAGTGTATATTCCACCTGAATCTATTCACGATCAGTGGGATATTGAAGGTCTTGAAAAAGCACTTCGTGAAGATCTATCGATTGAACTGCCAATTTCGCAGTGGCTAGAGCAAGATCGTCGTTTAGATGAAGAAGCTTTGGTTGAACGTATTACTGATGAAGTTCTTCAACACTACCGTTCACGTCGTACGCAAATGGGTGACGAAACGGCTGCAATGCTCGAACGTCACTTTATGTTGAATTCATTGGACCGCCATTGGAAAGAGCATTTGGCAGCGATGGATTACTTACGTCAAGGGATTCATTTACGTGGTTATGCGCAGAAAAATCCTGAGCAAGAATACAAAAAAGAAGCCTTTAACTTATTTGTAAACATGCTTGCGGTGATTAAGTCAGATGTCGTGACAGATTTATCTCGTATTCATGTACCAACAGCCGAAGAACTTGCAGAAATGGAAGCTCAAAAACAGGCTCAAGCTGAATCAATGAATCTTCAATTGTCACACAATGACTTTGATAATTTATTGGCTGAAGCCAATGGTGATGACGTTATCGATGCGCAATACACACCTGCAGAGCAAGTGATTGTTCCGCCAGAAAGTCGTAACTCACCATGCCCATGTGGTTCAGGTCTGAAATATAAACAGTGTCACGGTAAAATCTAAACGACATTGCTTAATTTCAAATAAATCAGAGCCTTCGCGCTCTGATTTTTTATTTACACTGCTGATCTGACCTGAATAGTATTTGCAGTTCAGCAGATTAAATGTTATTTAGTTTCTATCAATAACCGTAAGACGGAAAAGACAATGAAAAAAGTACTAAAACCGTTCATGATTGCTGCTTTGGCTTTGCCAACTTTTGCCTTTGCAAACGCTCCTCAGACGACTTCTGTCGAGAAAGTTCAACAAGCAGTTGGTCCAACAACAACTCAAGTACAGGTTGGTACTGACGGTCAAGTGACTGTAGCAAGCCCGCGTACGGGTATTCGTTATACCTTTGCCAATCCAAATCGTCCGATCGTATTGCAAACTGCGAAAATTGCAGCAGCCAATGCGGCGAATGCTGACCGTATTGTGGCTGAAAACCCAGCACTTTCTGCTGCGAGTCAACAAAAAGCGAAACAAGTGCTTCTTGATGAAGCAACTCAGCTGGCGCGTAACTAATTTACGACGAACAGCGATAAAGACCAGTCGAAAGACTGGTTTTTTTATGCGCAAAAGAAATGCACAATAAAATTACAGCAAAACCGTGCTTCTGCTCGATTTTTTATAGATTTTGCACTAAGCTGTATTTTTTATAACTCATATAGTTGGACGTTGAAAAATGGCAGTTGGTGACGTATCTATGCCACAGATGCATGTGGTGAAAGGTGTAAAAATCGGTTCGGCTGAAGCGTATGTGCGCTATCAGAACCGACGTGACCTTGTCATTTTTGAATTTGCTGAGGGTTCTAATGTCGCAGGCGTTTTTACTCAAAATGCATTTTGTGCAGCGCCGGTGCATATTTCGAAAGCGCACTTATTAGCAGGTAATCCACGTTATTTAGTGATTAACACCGGAAATGCCAATGCAGGTACTGGCAAAATCGGTATGGCAAATGCTGAAGCGACATGTGCAAAACTGGCAGAACTGGCTGGTGTTCAAAATACAGAAGTCCTTCCTTTTTCAACGGGTGTAATTGGCGAGCAATTACCTATTGAGCGTTTGGTTCAAGGCTTGCAACCCGCATTAGATAGTTTACAAGAAGATGCTTGGTTGGATGCGGCAACAGGTATTATGACCACAGATACCACGCCTAAAGGTGCATCTGAGCAGTTTGAGCTAGATGGCGTTCTGTATACCATGACAGGTATTTCTAAAGGTGCAGGCATGATTCGTCCAAATATGGCGACCATGCTGAGCTATGTGGCAACGGATGCACCCATTAGCCGTGAGCTAGTGCAACAGCTTTTAAAAACCACAGTTAACCTGTCGTTTAACCGTATTACGGTTGATGGTGACACCTCGACCAATGACTCATGTATTTTGATTGCAACGGGTCAAGCTGGTGGCGTAGAAATTACCTCAGAAACAGATTCACGTTATGCTGCGGTTTTAGACGTGTTAACACGTGTGATGAAACGTCTTGCACAGCTCATTGTCCGTGATGGTGAAGGTGCGACGAAGTTTATTACTGTGGCGGTAGAAGGCGGTGCAGATACTCAAGAATGTTGTGATATTGCTTATAGCATTGCACATTCACCGTTGGTTAAAACTGCAATCTTTGCATCAGATCCAAACTGGGGCCGTATTTTGGCAGCAATTGGTTATGCCGGTGTGCCAAACTTAGATGTTGAAAAAATTCAGGTCTGGTTAGGTGATGTCCAAATCTGTAAAGACGGTGGTGCCGCAGCAGATTATACCGAAGCAGCAGGGGCTGCGGAGATGGAGAAATCTGAGATCACGATCCGTGTAGATTTAGGGCGTGGCAGTGCTCAAGATACTGTGTATACCTGTGATCTGTCGTATGACTATGTCAAGATTAACGCAGATTACCGTTCATAAGATATTTGATGTTTTTGAAAAGCCTCCGTTGTGAGGCTTTTTTATAAGTGGAACTTTTTAATGACCGGTAAAAAATAGCCAAGTGCCATATTTATGGGTCAGTTGTGAAGCACCTGTGTAGTAGCAGGCATTAAGGATAGAGAAGACGTTGTGATGAATAATGCAAACAACTTAATTGCAAATGAAGCAAAATCAATTGTACAAGCGCATTTGGATCGTTTGGGCGATGTTAAAGAGCATCACTTAACGGAAGCTGCAAAGCTTGAAAAGTTTGAATTAATTAAAGCGGAACTCAAAAAGCGTAACGCTGTCCTTGTTGCACACTATTACTGCGATCCTGAAGTGCAGGAGTTGGCAGAACTGACCGGTGGGTGTGTTTCGGATTCGCTAGAAATGGCACGTTTTGGCCGTGATCATGAAGCAACGACGTTGGTGGTTGCAGGGGTGAAATTCATGGGGGAGACCTCGAAGATTTTATCTCCTGAAAAAACCGTACTGATGCCAACCCTAGAAGCAACATGCTCACTTGATTTGGGCTGTCCTGTCGATGAATTTACCAAATTTTGCGATGCACATCCGGACCATACGGTTGTGGTATATGCAAATACCTCGGCGGCAGTGAAAGCACGTGCAGATTGGGTGGTCACCTCGAGCTGTGCTGTTGAAATTGTTGAGCATTTAGATAGTTTAGGCGAAAAAATTATTTGGGCACCCGATCAGCATCTCGGTCGTTATATTCAAAAGAAAACTGGTGCAGACATGTTGCTATGGGATGGGGCATGTATTGTTCATGAAGAATTCCGTGCGCGTGGTATTGCCAATATGAAAGCGCTGTATCCAGATGCAGCAGTTTTGGTACATCCGGAATCACCTGAATCTGTGGTGGATATTGCGGATGCCGTCGGTAGCACCTCGCAATTGATCAAGGCTGCACAAACCTTGCCACATGAACGTTTAATCGTGGCAACTGATCGCGGTATTTTTTATAAAATGCAGCAAGCTGTGCCGAATAAGATTCTCATCGAAGCACCGACGGCAGGTGAGGGAGCAACCTGTCGTTCATGTGCACATTGCCCTTGGATGGCGATGAATGAATTGGATGGCATTCTGGAAGTTTTACAAAAGGGCGATCAGGAAATTTTCGTAGATCCGGCCTTGGCTGAGCGTGCTAAATTGCCTTTAGATCGGATGTTGAATTTCAGTGCCAGTTTAAAACGTTAATTTTTGCTTGAAAAATGATTAAAATGCTTGATAAATAATCGCTTGAAATGATTTTTTATGTTTTTTTGAAGATAGGTGTTGACGTTAATCAACGTCACGCCTAGAATGCACACCGTACCGCACGATATGCGATACAGCGAAAGCTGAGATGAAACGGAGCATAGCACAGCCTGGTAGTGCACCTGGTTTGGGACCAGGGGGTCGTAGGTTCGAATCCTACTGCTCCGACCAATTTCTCAAGGCAAAAATCGCGTGATAGTCTATGTCATCGGTAATGCGCCTGTAGCTCAGTTGGATAGAGCATCCGCCTTCTAAGCGGATGGTCACAGGTTCGAATCCTGTCAGGCGCGCCATTTTAATGGTGTTCTGATACTAGAATCTGAAACTTGTTGTGATGGTGGATGTAGCTCAGTTGGTAGAGCCCCGGATTGTGATTCCGGTTGTCGTGGGTTCGAATCCCATCATTCACCCCAATTCGGAGCATAGCACAGCCTGGTAGTGCACCTGGTTTGGGACCAGGGGGTCGTAGGTTCGAATCCTACTGCTCCGACCATTTTCTTAAAGAAAACGGTCGATAAAAGATACCGCATACAGCGGTTTTTTTATGCCTGTAATTTAAAATGCGTTATATTGGTTATTCACAAGCAAGAACATGATGGTGGATGTAGCTCAGTTGGTAGAGCCCCGGATTGTGATTCCGGTTGTCGTGGGTTCGAATCCCATCATTCACCCCAATTCGGAGCATAGCACAGCCTGGTAGTGCACCTGGTTTGGGACCAGGGGGTCGTAGGTTCGAATCCTACTGCTCCGACCATTTATCTCAAAAGCAATACTGTAAAAAAAAGATGCCGCATTTAGCGGTTTTTTTATGCCTAAAATTTATAAACACAATAAAAAACCACCATAAGGTGGCTTTTCCAAATTCCGCTATTTAGGGAATGATTGTGACATTTACACGACGGTTGATGGCACGATTTGTTTCGGTGTCATTGGAAACCATCGGCTGTTCAGCACCACGGCCAATAATTTGAATATTTGAACTGTTATAACCTTGCTTTAAGAAGACGTTTGCAACGCTTTGCGCACGTTTTTCTGACAGTTGTTGGTTGTAATTGGCTTGTCCAACATTATCCGTATGACCAATAAACTTAATTTTATTCAGGTCATATTTAATCAGTTGAGTGGCAAGTGTATTTAACTTGCCTTGTTGGTGAGGTTGAATTTGATAATCATCAAAACCAAATAAAAGACGTTCTGGTAGGGCAAGTGTCCAACCATCGTTGGTCAAGACAAAACCTTCTTTTTTAAGCATGCGTGCTTGTTTGTAGCTTAAGTTACCTAAACTCATGCAGGCTGTCATAGTGGCCGTGAATGCAAGTATAAATAAAACTTTAAATGCGTTCTTTAACATAGCAAATCCTATGAGTTGGGGCGTTGTGGTGCAATGCACCAATGATTATTCGAAAGTTTAGCATCATACATGGCGCGATCCGCATCTGCGATTAGATCTTCTGGCGATTTCGCATTTTGGATTAGTGCCACACCAATATTAGCTTGTAATGCAATATTATGTTGCTCATAAACAAATGTGGAACCATAGCATTCATGTATTTTGTGACAAAAGACTTCGATTTCTGTCAGGAAATTTAAACGATTGATAATAATTGCAAATTCGTCACCACCGAGTCGCGCAACGAAAGCATCATCTGGTAGTGCTTGTTTTAAACAATGTGATGAGGCGCGTAGTACTGCATCCCCAGCTAAGTGTCCATATTGGTCATTCAGATGTTTAAAGTTTTCAATATCGACAAAGAACACAGCAGCGTTAGCTTGTAAGTCAAATAGCTCAAACAGCTTTTCATAAAAATAATTACGATTTGGCAATTGGGTTAATGCATCATGACGTGCTAGATGAATTAGCTTGTCATTTTCTGAAATTAAGTTTTTATTTGACTGTTCAATTTCACTAAGTAAACCATTAAAGGCGGTACTGAGTGCGTGTAATTCTTGAATATCAGAGTTTGAAACCCGCATTTTATAATCTTTCTTAATGCTAATGGTTTGAGCGGATTCAACAATCGAGCGAACGGATTGCATTAAGTATTGATAAACAGAGTTCACCGACCAAAACACAGTAGCCAATAAAAGAATAAAACCTAAAAATAAACCCAGCAAAATTTTATGGAAGAAACTAACTAAATCTGAAGAGTTTCCATATACGATCAGTTCGCCATAACTTTTCTGATCATGATGGATATCTAAACGAATCGGTTGGCTAAAAAAGAAATAATCCAAAATCGCTTGGTTGGAAAATGTTGAAATTTCTTGTTGCTCGGCATGAGCAAGCGATGCATTTTGATGGTTGGTAATTTCAATAGAGCGAATAGGATACAGTTGGGTGTATTCATTTAAAATTTGACGCATCGTTGTTTGGTCATTAAACACCACAGCGGGTTGAACACGTTCGTTTATCGCATTTGATAAAATCGTTAAGCTGTTTTTTGCATAGGTATGCATGGTATAGGTGGAAATCACCAAAAAAATCGCAGAACAAATCGTAAAAGTTAAAGCAAAGATGGTGAGCTGCGAACGTGTAAATAATTGGTGTAATGTAATTGGGTTATAGAGTTGTTTCATTCAGCTGACTCCGATGACTTCGCCAGTAATAAAACCCGTGGATCAATATGTATTTGTGACTGCGTTAAGCTTTCCATATTAATTTTAAACGAATAACTCTGATTTTTTTTATACAAACAAAATGCACTGCCCGACTCACACTCACTATTGTTGCTACTTAGAGAGAGGGCAGGGAAATTGACATGATTGTTTAAAATGCTCTGTTCTTCTTTTGCAGTGAGGTTGGAAAAAAATAAAACTTGGCAATGATTGGATTTGATGTCATTCACATTGATGGCTGTAATTTTATAAGTGCTGTGGGTTGGCGCAAGTTTTTTAAAATCATTGACTAAACTTGAATTATTAATCACGCAAAACTTGGGTGAAGTGGTTTCCCACTTGGCATAACTCAAAATAGAGAAAGTGGTTGTGAAAATATTTGCTGTGGGAGCTGCATATAATAAGGGTGAAATAGAGCACGCCATTATTAAATAGGCAGTTTTTTTTAAAACAACCATACGAAATCAAAAAAGTCTTAAATTAAATGGAATGAAAATTGGGTGTATATACGTTTTATTATATGAAATAGGGCGTATATAGCCCAATAATAATACAAAAGAATGTTTATGTGTTTAAAAAAGCGACATGCGTAAAATAAATCATAAAAAAGGTGTTGCAACGAATGTGAAATGCTGTAGAATGCACATCCATCGGCGGTGATGAAGATTAAAACTTCTGATAAAACAATGACTTGATTGAATTGATTAAGTTGGGTTTTATTTGATGAGTTTAAAAATAATTTGAATTACCGGTTGACTCTTTAGAAATAAAGAGTAATATAGCCGACCTAGCTTGCTGGTGACGAACCAACAAGAAGATCATTAAGAGATTATGAAGAACAACTTGTGTGGATTTTTACTGATTGATTGATCGAAATTATTTTCATTGATTAATGGTAGAAATTACTCGAAGTTTATTT
>NZ_MVKX01000001.1 GCF_002018365.1 Acinetobacter amyesii | reverse complement strand
CAAAGATCCAAATGGCAAAGACATCGTGGTTGAGTTTGGTACACCAGTGACTCAACCAGACGGTTCAATCACTGTAACCGGTAAAGTACCTGAAGGTACGGATAGTACTGTAACTGTGACTGTGCCTGAAGGTTCTTATGACGATACTACGGGTAACCCAGGACAACCAGGTACGGGTACAGGTACAGTCGATACTGACCGTCCACAAGTTGAAGTGACTGTGACACCAAATGGTGACATCGTACTGACTTACCCAGATGACACAGATCCGTCAACGATTACGACTGATAAAATCACAGTCAAAGATCCAAATGGCAATGACATCGTAGTTGACTTTGGTACACCTGTGACTCAACCAGATGGTTCAATCACTGTAACGGGTAAAGTACCTGTTGGTGTAGACGGCACGATTACTGTGACTGTACCTGAAAGTTCATATGAAGATACCACGGGTAATCCAGGTTTACCGGGTCAAGCCAATGGTGGTGAAGGTACACCAGTAGATACACGTGCCCCTGATGTAACCGTAGATATCGTTCCAAATGCAGCAAACAGCTCAACAGCAACAGCAGTCTTTAAATTCTCTGAAGCTATTGATCCAACCAGCTTTAATGCCACTGATCTCGTTGTGACCGGTGCCAAGTTAATCGGTCAACCTGTTTATGATCAAGCAACAGATAGCTGGTCAGTTGAACTTAAAGTAGAACCAGGTCAAACCGTATCGGTTGAAGTAAAACCGGGTAGTTATACTGATTTAATTGGTAATGCAGGTACAGCAGGTGATGACCAACTCATCACTGTTAAAATTACCGGTGTAACTCCAGATGTGGACGAAAACGGTTCACACATTACGGTGATTACAGGTAAAACTGAACCTGGTAAAGACGTTGTTGTACAACTTCCAGATGGCACAACACTTCCACCGACAAAGGCGGGTGTTGACGGAACATGGACGATTACAACGACTACACCATTACAAGATGGTGACTTTGTAACAGCAACAACGACAGACCAAGACCAACAACCGATTCAAGATAAAGTATCTTTGCCATTGATTTACATCAATGTGGTCGCTGGCGATGACGTGATTAACGAAGATGAATTGGCAGGCTTAACTGATCCAGATGGTCTATTCCTTATCACTGGTACCATCAGTAATCCAGATGCTGAAATT
Organism: Acinetobacter amyesii; assembly: GCF_002018365.1. GTDB lineage: Bacteria > Pseudomonadota > Gammaproteobacteria > Pseudomonadales > Moraxellaceae > Acinetobacter > Acinetobacter amyesii. Next base: position 734,939 of record NZ_MVKX01000001.1, on the reverse strand, counting down.
ACGGTCACTGTAAATGGTAAACCGTACACTGTTGACCCTGCGAATATTACGCCACAAGGTCAATGGAGCTTAAAAGTTCCAGCGACTGAACTTGGTCCAGACAACAGCATCACTGCCATTGCAAAAACACCAACAGTGACTTCAGAACCTGCGATCCGTAATCCAGGACTCGACAACGAAGCACCAACGGTGGATGTACAAATTACAGAACAAGGTAAAATTACAGTTCAATTTGTACCGGATGTGAATGTAGCGAGCATCGATCCAAAAGACTTTGTGGTGAAAGATGGAAATGGTGATGATATCACCATCAGCTTCACACCATCAGCAGATGGCTTGACGTATACTGCACAGCTTCCAGATGGCTTTGACAGCACAGTAACCGTGACTGTACCAGAAGGTTCATACGAAGATGTATCAGGTAACCCAGGACAACAAGGTACAGGAACAGGTACAGTTGATACTGACCGTCCACAAGTTGAAGTGACCGTGACACCAAATGGTGACATCGTACTGACTTACCCAGATGACACAGATCCGTCTTCTATTACGACTGATAAAATCATCGTCAAAGATCCAAATGGCAAAGACATCGTGGTTGACTTTGGTACACCTGTGACTCAACCAGACGGTTCAATCACTGTAACGGGTAAAGTTCCAGAAGGTACGGACAGCACGATTACTGTGACTGTGCCTGAAGGTTCATACGAAGATACTACGGGTAACCCAGGTCAACCAGGTACGGGTACAGGTACAGTGGATACTGACCGTCCACAAGTTGAAGTAAGCGTGACACCAAATGGTGACATCGTACTGACTTACCCAGATGACACAGATCCATCTACGATTACGACTGACAAAATCACGGTTAAAGACCCAACAGGTAAAGACATCGTGGTTGACTTTGATACACCTGAAACTCAGCCAGACGGTTCAATCACTGTAACCGGTAAAGTTCCAGCAGGTGTAGACGGTACGATTACCGTGACTGTACCTGAAGGTTCATACGAAGATACTACGGGTAACCCAGGACAACCGGGTACGGGTACAGGTACAGTTGATACTGACCGTCCACAAGTAGAAGTGACCGTGACACCAAATGGTGACATCGTACTGACTTACCCAGATGACACAGATCCATCTTCAATCACCACAGATAAAATCACGGTTAAAGACCCTACGGGTAAAGACATCGTCGTTGACTTTGGTACACCAGTGACTCAGCCGGACGGTTCAATCACTGTAACCGGTAAAGTTCCAGCAGGTGTAGACGGTACGATTACCGTGACTGTACCTGAAGGTTCATACGAAGACGTAACAGGTAACCCAGGTGTTGAAGGTCAGGACACAACGACTGTAGATACGATTGCGCCTGAAGTGGCTGTAACGGTGACCTCTTCATCTGCAGACCATACTTCAGCAACGGCTACATTTACCTTTACAGAAAAAATTGATCCCGCAACTTTCTCTACGAATGATTTGATTGTTACGGGTGGCAAGGTTGTTGGCGCTATTACCCAAGTCGATGAATTTACGTGGACTGTTGAACTTAAAACAGAGCCGGGTGTAACCGTATCTGTTGAAGTGAAAGATGACAGTTATAGCGATGTTGCGGGTAACACAGGTAAGGGTGATCAAGATCAATTGATTACACTCAAAATTACCGGTGTAACGCCAAATACAGATGCGAATGGCGATGATATTACTGTTATTACAGGTAAGACAGAGCCAAATAGCGAAGTGAGTGTGCTCGTTCCGGGTCAAGATACACCATTAACAGTACAATCAGGCCCAGATGGTCTGTGGGAATTAACTGTTCCGGGTATTTTGAAAGATGGTAACGAAGTTACTGCGACGACCACTTATGAAGATAAAAATGGTGATGTCGTCAGCACTGGTGATGAAGTTGAATTGCCATTCGTTTATATCGATGTTGTGGCGGGTGATGATGTCATCAATGAAACAGAATTGGCTGATTTAACTGAAACTGTAGATGGTCAAAACTTCATTACAGTGACAGGTACCATCAGTAATCCTGCTGCAGATTTGGTTGTGAACTTTAATGGTACGCCTTATAGCGGTTCACAAGTGACTGTGACTCCACAAGGTCAATGGAGCATCCGTGTTCCTGTTGCAGATGTGAAAGAAAGCAACACCGTGACTGCACAAGCAACAACAGATACAGCAACGTCAAATACAGCTGAACGTCAACCTGGTTTAGATAATCAAGCACCGACTGTGACTGTTGAAATTACTGAACAAGGTCTGATTAGCATTAAATACGAATCGGATGTTAATCCTTCAACGGTTGATGTTGCCGATTATACAGTGGTTGATCAGTTCGGTAAGAAAGTTACTGTGGAATACACAGTGTCTGAAGATGGCTTAACCGTTACAGGTAAAATCACAAGCCCAGTGGATGGCAAAGTGACTGTACTTGTACCAAAAGACAGTTATCAAGATTTCAGTGGCAACAATGGTACCAAAGGTTCGGCAAGTGAATCTGTCGATACAACTTCACCTACAGTAAATGTGACCATTACGCCGCAAGGTGAAATTGTGGTGACTTATGAAGATGATGTTGATCCAAAGTCTATTGATCCAAAAGACATCGTTGTTAAAGATCCATCGGGCAATGTGATCACTGTTGAGTTAACACCATCTGCAGATGGCTTAACGTACACAGGTCAAGTGCCAGATGGTATTGACGGTAAGGTAACGGTTTCAGTTCCTACAAATTCATATGAAGACTTAACAGGTAATCCGGGTAAAGCTGGAACAGGCGAAGGAGATGTGGATACAGATCGTCCACAAGTTGAAGTAACGGTGACACCTGAAGGTCAAATCATCGTGACTTATCCTGAAGATACTGATCCAACGACTATTGATCCTCAAGACATTATCGTTAAAGACCCATCAGGTAATGACATCACTGTAACGTTAACACCATCAGATAATGGCTTAACGTACACAGGTAAAGTGCCAGAAGGTATCGATGGTAAAGTGACTGTAGACGTGCCTGAAGGTTCTTATGAAGACCTTACAGGTAACCCAGGTAAAGTCGGTGGCGGTGAAGGTTCTGTAGATACAGACCGTCCGCAAGTTGACGTGACAGTGACTCCTGAAGGTCAAATCATCGTGACTTATCCTGAAGACACTGACCCAGCGACCATCGATCCAGAAGACATTGTTGTTAAAGATCCATCGGGCAATGTGATCACTGTTGAGTTAACCCCATCAGAAGGTGGCTTAACCTATACAGGTCAAGTGCCAGAAGGTATCGACGGTACAGTCACTGTGGAAGTGCCAGAAGGTTCTTATGAAGACCTTACTGGTAACCCAGGTAAACTTGGTGAAGGTGAAGGTTCTGTAGATACCGACCGTCCACAAGTTGAAGTAACGGTAACGCCTGAAGGTCAAATCATTGTTGAATATCCTACAGATACCGATCCAACATCGATCACAACAGATAAGATTGTGGTGAAAGACCCTGAAGGTAATGAAATCACTGTGACTTTAACACCGTCAGAAGGCGGCTTAACCTATACAGGTCAAGTGCCAGATGGTGTGGATGGCACAGTCACTGTTGAAGTTCCTGAAAATTCTTATGAAGACCTTACAGGTAACCCAGGTAAAGCTGGTGAAGGCAAAGGTGATGTCGATACAGACCGTCCACAAGTCGAAGTGACTGTGACGCCTGAAGGTCAAATCGTCGTAACTTATCCTGAAGATACCGATCCAACCTCAATCACGACAGACAAGATTGTGGTGAAAGACCCTGAAGGTAATGAGATCACTGTGACATTGACCCCGTCAGAAGGCGGCTTAACGTATACAGGTCAAGTGCCAGAAGGTATCGATGGTACAGTAACGGTTGAAGTTCCTGAAAACTCGTATGAAGACCTTACAGGTAATCCGGGTAAAGCAGGCGAAGGCAAAGGTGATGTCGATACAGACCGTCCACAAGTCGAAGTGACTGTGACACCTGAAGGTCAAATCGTCGTGACTTATCCTGAAGATACTGATCCAACGTCAATCACGACAGACAAGATTGTGGTGAAAGATCCTGAAGGTAACGAAATCACTGTGACTTTAACACCGTCAGAAGATGGCTTAACGTATACAGGTCAAGTTCCAGACGGTATCGACGGTACAGTAACGGTTGATGTTCCTGAAAACTCATATGAAGACCTTACAGGAAATCCGGGTAAAGCAGGTGAAGGTAAAGGCTCAGTTGATACAGACCGTCCACAAGTGGGTGTGGAAATCACTCCGAATGGCGATATTATCCTGACTTATCCTGAAGATACTGATCCAACGACTATTGGTACTAGCACGATTACAGTTGAAGGCCCTAAAGGCCCAATCACTGTTGAATTTGGTACGCCTGAAGTACAAACAGATGGCACTGTTGTTGTGACTGCTAAAGTTCCTGAAGGTGTTGACGGTCAAGTGACTGTTACCGTTCCAGAAGGTTCGTATGAAGACTTGACTGGCAATCCGGGTAAAGTGGGTGAAACTCAAGGCAATGTCGATACTGACCGTCCAAGTGTTGAAATCACTTTAACACCACAAGGTTCGATTGTTATTCAATATGAAGACGATGTCGATCCAACTACGATTGATCCAAAAGACATCGTGATTACAGATGAAAATGGTAATCCGATTAAAGTTGAATTAACGGTATCTCCAGATGGTTTAACCCTGACAGGTCAAATCCCACCAAATGTAGATTCAAAAGTGACCGTGATCGTGCCTGAAGGCAGTTACCAAGATAAAACAGGTAATGAAGGTCAATATGATATCGACAGCAAGTTGGTAGATACTGATGTTCCTGAAGTGACTGTAACGGTTGATCCGCAAGGTAATATCACTGTGACTTATCCTGAAGATACAGATCCGAAAACCATCAAACCAGATGCGATTGTGGTGAAAGATCCTACAGGGAAAGAGATCACTGTTGAGTTAACGCCATCACCAGACGGCTTAACGTATACCGCTAAAGTGCCAGAAGGCATTGATGGTAAAGTGACTGTCGATGTACCAGCAGGCTCTTATGAAGATTTGACAGGAAACCCAGGTACACCAAGTACAGGTAAATATCCTGTCGATACCATCGCGCCAACTGTTGAAATCACCTTAACGCCTACAGGCGATATCGTGGTGAAATTTGAAGATGATGTTGATCCGAAATCGATTGACCCTGAAACAATTATTATCACTGATAAAGACGGCAAACCTGTTGAGGTGACGCTAACACCTTCTGAAGATGGTTTGACTTATACAGGTAAAATCCCTTCAGGTGTGGATGAGCAAATTACAGTTGAAGTTCCAACAGGTTCATACACTGACTTGGTGGGTAACCCAGGTGTAACTGATAAAGAAACTGTAGATGTAGATACTATTGCGCCAACAGTGATTGTCGATATTATTGCTCAAGCGACTGATAGCAAAGCTACAGCGACTTTCGAGTTCAGCGAGAAAATTGATCCTGCAAGCTTCAGCTCTGCTGACTTGAAAGTGACAGGTGGTCAAATTGTTGGTCAGCCAACCTATAACGAAACCACAGGTCTATGGTCAGTTGAACTCAAAGTTGAACCAGGTCAAACCGTAACTGTTGAAGTCCTTCCTGAAAGTTATACAGATGAAGCAGGCAATAAAGGTTCAGGCGAAAGTGATCGTTTAATCACGGTTAATATCACAGCTGTTACACCAAATACCACGGAAGACGGTACGCACGTGACCGTGATTACAGGTAAAACTGAGCCGGGTCATGATGTGGTTGTGACTTTGCCTGATGGTACAGAATTACCACCAGTGAAAGCAGGTCCAGATGGTACATGGACCACAACGACTGAACTTCCATTAAAAGATGGTGATGACTTATCTGCGTCTACAACAGACCAAGATGGCAACCCAACGAAAGACACCGTGTCTTTACCATTGATTTCGATCAATGTGATTGCGGGTGATGATGTCATTAATGAAGAAGAAATGGCTGAATTGACCGATGAAGATGGTAACTTCATTATCACCGGTACAATTTCGAACCCGAATGCGGCTATTACTGTCGATGTTAATGGCACTGAATATACTGTTGATCCTGCAGATATTACGCCTACAGGTCAGTGGACACTGAAAGTTCCTGCAACTGAAATCAAACCGGAAAACTCAATCACTGCAACTGCGAAAACAGATACAGTGACTTCAGAACCTGCAATTCGTAACCCAGGTTTAGACAATGATGCACCAACAGTTCAAATTGACATCACTCCACAAGGTGAGATCAAAGTAACATTTGCACCAGATGTTGATCCTGCAACGATTGATCCAAAAGACTTCGTGATTACAAGTCTAGACGGCAAACCAGTAGTGATTGATTTCACGCCATCTGAAGATCGTTTGACTTATACCGGTCAAGTGCCTACAGGTGTAGATACCTCGATTACAGTAAAAGTGCCTGAAGCATCTTATTCAGATAAAGCGGGTAACCCAGGTGAAGAAGGTTCTGAAACAGTTACAGTGGATACAGCCCCGCCTGTAGCAGAAGTGACTGTGACACCAGATGGTAAGATCACTATTACATATCCAGATGACACAAAACCAGACACCATTGATACCACAGGTATTATTGTGGAAGGTCCAGATGGTGAAGTGATTCCGGGTGTAACCTTTGAAGAACAACCTGATGGTACATATACAGCGAAAGTGCCTGAAGGCATCGATGGCGACATCGTCGTGAAAGTGCCTGCGGGTTCTTATGAAGACACTACGGGCAACTCAGGCGAACCTGTAAAACAACCAGCTACGGTAGATACAGAATCTCCAGTCGTTGATGTTCAAATCGATGAAAACGGTAAGATCACACTGACTTATCCAGAAGATACTGATCCTGACACGATTGATACGACAGGTATTGTTGTTGAAGGTCCAAATGGCCCAATTTCTGATGTGACTTTCGAAAAACAACCAGATGGTACCTACACTGCGAAAGTACCTGAAGGCGTTGATGGCGAGATCGTTGTGAAAGTACCTGCGGGTTCTTATGAAGACACTACAGGTAACTCAGGTGAGCCAGTTGAACAACCGGGTACTGTGGATACAGATACACCAACAGCAACCGTAACCATTACTCCAGACGGTAAGATCACTGTCACTTATCCTGATGATGTCGATCCATCGACAATTACAGAAGAGTTGATCGTGGTTGAAGGTCCAAAAGGACCAATCGAAGTACCATTTACACCACCAGTGAAACAACCAGATGGTTCATACGTGGTAACAGGTGAAGTGCCTGAAGGTACAGATGGCGAAATCGTGGTGAAAGTACCTGCGGGTTCTTATGAAGACACTACAGGCAACTCAGGCGAGCCAGTTGCTCAACCGGGTACTGTAGATACAGATACACCAACGGCTGAAGTGACGATTACACCTGACGGTAAAATCACTGTGACTTATCCAGATGATGTCGATCCATCGACAATTACTGAAGATAAGATCGTAGTTGAAGGTCCAAATGGTCCAATCGAAGTACCATTTACACCTGCTGTGAAACAACCAGATGGTTCTTATGTGGTCACAGGTGAAGTGCCTGAAGGTACAGATGGTGACATCGTCGTGAAAGTACCTGCGGGTTCTTATGAAGACACCACAGGAAATTCAGGCGAGCCTGTTGAAAAACAAGGAACGATTGATACTGAATCTCCAGCGGCTGAAGTGACGATTGAACCGAATGGTGAAATTATCGTTACATATTCACCTGATGCGGATAAAACAACCATCGATCCTGCTGACATTGTGGTGAAAGATAGCAAGGGCAATACCATTGTGGTTGATTTTGTTCCATCAAATGATGGCTTGACTTACACAGGTAAAGTGCCAACTGCGATTGATGAAAATATCACAGTGACTGTGCCTGAAAATAGCTTCAAAGACACCACAGGTAATGACAATACGACTTCGGTAAAAACTGACCCTGTCGATACGATTGCACCTAAAGTTGAAGTCGTGATCACGCCAGAAGGTCAAATCACCCTGAAATACGAAGACGATGTTGTTCCATCGACCATTGATACCTCAAAAATTGTGATTGTTGATGGTAATGGTAAATCTGTACCTGTGACATTTACACCAAGCGAAAACGGTTTGACTCTTGTTGGTCAAGTTCCTGATGGTATTGATAGTCAAATTACTGTGACTGTACCAAGTGGTTCGTATCAAGATGAAGTGGGTAATAAGGGCGGTAAAGGCAGCACGTCAAAACCTGTCGATACTCAGTCTCCTGAAGTAGAAATCAGCATTACTCCTGACGGTAAAATCACCATTACTTATCCAGATGATGTCAATCCTGACAGCATTGAAGAAGGTAAAATTGTTGTTGAAGGTCCAAATGGTCCAATCGAAGTACCATTTACTCCACCAGTGAAACAACCCGATGGTTCATACGTGGTGACAGGTGAAGTTCCTGAAGGTACAGATGGTAATGTGACTGTTACAGTTCCAACAGAAAGTTATGAAGATACCTTGGGTAATCCAGGTGAAGAGGTTGACACGACGGTTCCTGTCGATACCATTCCACCTAAAGCCGAAGTGACCGTTACACCAGATGGTAAGATCACTGTGACTTATCCAGATGATGTAGATCCAAATACGATTGTGGAAGAGTCAATAACAGTAACTATTCCAGATCCAACGGATCCAAATGAAACAATCGATATACCTGTGACATTTAATCCACCAGTGAAACAACCTGATGGCTCTTATGTGGTAACGGGTGAAGTTCCTCCGGGTGTAGATGGCACAGTAACAGTGACCGTTCCGGGTACCTCTTATGAAGATGAATCGGGTAACCCAGGTGAACCAAATTCAGGTAATGGTAAAGTCGATACCGACGTACCAACTGCAATTGTGACAATTCAACCGAATGGTGACATTGTTATTAAATACCCTGAAGATACCAACCCAGATTCGATTGATACATCGACGATCACTTTCACTGATAAAGATGGCGATCCAGTAGTGGTTGAATTAACACCTTCTACAGATGGCAAGACCTTTACAGGTAAAGTACCGAACGGAAATGATACTGATATTACAGTTAGTATTCCGACTGGTAGTTATACCGATGAAACGGGTAATCCGGGCGCTCAGGTTGATGTCACTGAACCAGTAGATACTATTGCACCTAATGTTAATATCGATATCACACCAAATGGTCAGATTACTTTAACGTTTGACGATGATACGGTTCCAAGTACCATCCAAACTGGAAAAATCACAGTTACTGACAAGTCTGGTAATCCTATCGTTGTTGAATTTGTCCCAAGTCAAGATGATCCGCTTGTATTGGTGGGTCGTGTTCCTGAAGGTACTGAAACTGGTATCGTGGTGACTGTTCCAGCGGGTAGTTATCAAGATGATGTAGGTAACAAAGGTACTTTAGATCAAGATTCTGCTGATGTAGATGCTGTACCGCCTGTCGCTGTAGTAACGATTACACCAGACGGTAAGATCACTGTGACTTATCCTGATGATGTTGATCCATCGACGATTACAGAAGAGAAGATCATTGTTGAAGGTCCAAATGGTCCAATCGAAGTACCATTTAACCCGCCAGTGGAACAACCTGATGGTTCTTATATCGTGACTGGTGAAGTACCTCCGGGTGTTGATGGTGACATTACCGTAACTGTCCCAACAGATAGCTATGAAGATAAATCAGGCAATCCGGGTGAGGACGTTACAACGACAGAAACACCTGTAGATACTGTTCCGCCAAAAGCTGAAGTAACGATTACACCTGATGGTAAGATCACTGTAACTTATCCTGATGATGTTGATCCATCGACGATTACAGAAGATAAAATCATTGTTGAAGGTCCAAATGGTCCAATCGAAGTACCATTTAACCCACCAGTGGAACAACCTGACGGCTCTTATATCGTGACTGGTGAAGTACCTCCGGGTGTTGATGGTAAGGTTACAGTAACTGTCCCTACAGATAGCTATGAAGATAAATCAGGCAATCCGGGTGAGGAAGTAGATAAAACTGTCCCAGTGGACAATATCGCTCCTGAAGTTGAAACAACCCAAGTGGTTACGAAAGAAGATCAAAGTGTGACATTAACTTGGGCGCATTTTGGTATTTCAGATGCAAATACAGCAAATGATCAGCTTGTTATTACGGTAACAAATCTGCCAAAAGACGGTGTATTAACAATCGTGGATGCTGCTGGGAATAAAACTCCAATCATCGCGGGTCAAACATTATCTTATGCTGACATTAATGCAGGAAAAGTGGTATTTGCTCCAGATGCTAACGAAGCTTCAGCAACTGACGGTGGAGTCTATGCGGGCCTAGAATTTAATGTTTCTGATGGCAAACATGTGACGTCAGGCGAGCTAGAAATTGTTGTCGATGCAGTGGCAGATAAGCCATCCTTAACTCTAGATTTATTAGATTGGAATCCAACAGTGATTAACCTTAATAAAACAACATGGAGTAATTTAGGAACTGTAAATGGCAATAATCTGACTGCCAATGGTGGATCAGGTGCTTCTAAAGATGCACTTAAGAAAGCTTTTGAATATTTATTATCTGATGCTGGGCAGACTGCATATAAAAACCAGATCGTATCAACAGGTAATACGAATTCTCTGGTTTCAGAAGGCAATATAACGGCTAAAACTGGTGTGGCAATTACAGGCTACGTATTCTTAGAAGCCGGCACTGTTTATAAATATACTGGTAAGGCTGATGATAGTGGTATGTTAATCATTGGTAATGAAGATCCTAAGCATGTGAGCTGGAAAGGTATTACATCTGTAGATAGTACATTTACTGTAGCAGAAACAGGATTCTACACATTTGATTTCTACATGCACAATGCAGAGGGTGATGGCAATTATAACTTCAAAGTGGTAGAAGAATCAGGCAAAGAGCTTGCTTATTACCCTGATCTAAAATCTGCTATTGCTGGACTTAATGACTTTTATAGTGCTACGCAACCTTCAGTTGAATGGACTGTTTCTGATTTACTTCAAAAAGATGCTACTGATAAAGACCAATATGGCTTCCATCGCCCTTACTTTAATTTAAGTGGTGAAGTTGGGGAGGATATTTCTCTTGGACTACTTAATACGAAATTGAATGACCAAGATGGTTCTGAAAACTTAACACTGAATTTCTCAGGCTTGGTTGAAGGAATGCAAATTTACGCTGTTACTGTAGATGGAGCTCGAGTATTACTCGGAACTGCAGATACAAATGGTAATTTAAGTTTTGTCGCTGATGGCATGAGTATTGAAGGTTCAAGCTTAGTGGCGATTGCACCACCAAGTTTGGTTGTTACAGGTAATTCTTTACAGTTGAATGTGAAGCTTGAATCTGTTGCAACTGAAAAATCGAATGGTTCAACTGCAAGTTCAGAACTAGAGTTCGGTGTAATTTTATATCCTGCTTCTGTAACAAACGTTGCACCTGAAATTGAAATTGAACCAGAAGTAGTCACTGTTGGTTCAGCTGTTTCCGGTCAAAAAATTGCTACATATGCTGCATCGGATGCAGATAATGATAGTCTGACCGTGACATTTGCGAATGGCTCGACAGTTAGTGCCGACGGTTTCTATCAATTGTCAGTGGTTGATCAATCTGTAACCTTAACTCAGAAAGGTGCGGATCAGTTAAATTCAGGTGCTGCACTGCCTTCGATAAGTCTTCAAGTTACTGATGGTAAAGTTACAACTCCTGTAACTGGTAATGCTGAACTCATTGAGTTAAAAGCAACATTAACAAGTGAAATTTCGGTATCAACGTCAACATCAGGTGGAACTGGTGGTGGTTCAACTAGTTCAGTGATTAACGTTCCAAACCTAGGTACAATTTATAAAGATGCACAAGGTAATTATGTTTCTAATGATCTTGTTGCTGGTGCGAAAATTGTAGATATTGCTGCAGAGATGCAAGCTATTATCAATGATCCACAGTATGGCAATGATTTCAATAATATTACCAATGCTCTAAGAGTCTTTAATAATTTGAAAGGTGATAATAGCATTTCTGAAATTATCATCATCAACTGGGAGAACATTAACAAAGTCCTGACTCAGAATGAACTTGGCTTTAATTTCTCAAATAGTTTCCCACAAGGCTTTTCAAGTCAAAAAGGTACTCCGAGTGACTGGATTGTATTTGATGAAGCGTATTCAGGTGCAAAATATCCAGTTAATTCAATGGTCTTGAATAACTCTGATACAACCAACTATATTGATGGCTTTAACTTGAGTATTACGGGTGTCCAAAATGTAAATGGTTTCCAAATTAATATGTTGGAAGGTGTACTATTTGCAGATGGAACTCAAATTGCTAAGACAGGTGAGAAAAATCAAAATGGACAGGATCAACTTGGGGTAGTAGCTCCTGAAGCAGGCACTCCAGAGAAAGTTTTACAATTTACTTTACATGCAGAAGTTTTAAATGATGCAGAGGCAAATGTGAATGTAAATGGTGTGAAATTTAAATCTGCTGCTCTTGATGCTTTAGTTGATGCCAAAGTTTCGGTAAATGGTATATCAGTAAGCAAAGATTCAGATGGGTATTATACTTATCAAGGCACTTCAAGTAGTCAAGTTGAAGATTTTGTCGTGAAAGTTACAGTCCCTGAAACCTCAATTCAAGATGTAAATGTACTTACAACCCAGCTCGAAACAGAGTTAGGAAATAGTAACAATGTGCTTCCTATTCAGGAAACAGTGACTGCGACAGCATCGTTTGCGATGTTCTCATTAGAAAGTGAAAGTTTACTTATTAGTGATGATATTGTTTTCGACCTTCTTGCAGACGACAATTTGGGTGGTAATACATTAACAACTGTAAATGATTTTTCTATTGCTGACCAAATCGACATCTCGTCATTACTTTCTGACGATGCAACTGAAGCGAATCTCGCAGAGTTTGTAACAGTAGTATATGACGAAGAAACTGATTCAGCTGTGATTTCAATTGACCGTGATGGCACATCAGGTCCGAAATACGAATCACAAGATCTCGTAGTATTGCTCAATCAAACGAGCAAAGTCGAACTAGATGATTTAATCAATAATAATCAAATTATTTACTAATCATTTGATGAACTAAAAAAGCACCTTCGGGTGCTTTTTTTGTTTTGAAAAAAGTGAATGCAGATTGAAGACTTGGTTTTAATCAACAACTCATCGGAATTAAAACAAATACGCTATATCTACACTTGTATATTTTATAAGCTTTCTTGGCGCTAAAAAGTGACACTTATCTGATGACTTAGCTCAAAAGGTATGCATAAAAACAAATCAATGGACAATAAAAATGAAAAAGAATCTCTGGATCAGGACACTTCTTTGTATGACGGTTGCTGTGTCTCCACTCACTCTTGCAGCGACCAGCACAGCACCTATTCCACCCAATAGCCAGCAAGTTTTTTTTGTCGGTAATAACTGGGATGGTACGGTAACAGTGATTAATCCTGCAAAAAACTATCAAAAAGTTGGTGTCATCAATATGGTGCCCGACAAAAAAGAACGGCTCACTGAGATTTACCTCAATCCAGTAAAATTGATCGCCTATAGCTATATTCGAAATACGGCAGGAGAGGGAAATGATCAATTGGTCGATGACATGTATTCCACACCAGATGGCAAATCGGTGGTTGCATCACGCCCAAGTTATGCAGATGTAGTCTCGATTAACATTGCAACAGGGAAAATCAATTGGCGCACACCCGTTGAAGGTTTCCGAGCAGACCATATGGCAGTTTCACCTGATGGACAGCAAGTTGCAGTTTCAGCATCTTCGGGGAACGTCGTACATGTACTCGATATCAACACGGGCAAAGAATTAGGACGTTTTGCGACGGGCGATAAACCACATGAAAATATCTATTTTGCCAATGGAACTAAAATCTTAAATTCAGCCATTGGTAATGTCGAAACAGCTATGGATGCATCTTGGCAAGATTTTACTAAAGGCAAACGCTATATCACGATTGCAGATGCTCAAAATTATAAAGTTCTTAAAAAAATCGATTTTAGACCTGCTTTAGATGCCGTAGGACGTAAAGACCTGTCTAACTCAGTTCGACCGATTGTATTTAGTAAAGATGAATCCAAAATCTATGCGCAAGTCTCATTTTTTAATGGTCTAGTCGAATACGATCTCAATCAAGACAAAGTCACACGTATTGCACAGCTTCCGGGAAGTACAACTATTCCCTCAGATCGCACGAAATGGGTGAATGACTCACGCCATCATGGGCTTTCGATCAGTGGAGATGGTGAAAAACTATGTGTCGCAGGAACCATGGATGATTATGCCACCATCGTCGATCGTAAAACTTTGACCGCAGCAAAATTGATTGCTGCAGGTAAACCGTATTGGGCAACGCAAAGTCCAGATGGAAAACGATGTGTGATTTCTGAAAGTGCGACAGATGCAGTAACCGTGATTGATTTCGCGACAGGTGAAAAAGTCATCACAGTGCCTGTTGGCAATCACCCACAGCGTGTTCGTTTAGGTTATGCGCCAGCAGAGGATGGGGCAACTAATAATTTAGATAAAATTAAATAAAAGGTAAATTCAGAGTCAAATCGGCTCTGAATTTTTTAAATATAAGAATGTATCTAGAGACTGCATCATGTATAAGAAATGGATTGTTCTAGGCTTAATGGTTAGCTTAATTTTATTGTTGATGATTCTATTTTTAAAGCCACAGCAACAGCACGTAAAGCAGCAACAGACTCAACTGGATAAACAAAAAGTGTCTGAAATACATTCAGAGCGAACCACTAAAAATGCTTTAAATGATCAAAGTTCAAAACAAAAAAGACAAGATAAGGAAACGCACGCCCAGTTATTACAGCAACGTGAACAAGTATTTCAACAATTTCAGCAAATAAATACGCAGATGAGTCAGGGGCAACAGCCGAATCAAAATCAAGTACTCACTTTACTCGAGCAACAATATAGATTGGTTGAAAAAGGTGTCGTGAACGTAGATGAAGCCATTTCATCTATTCAATATTTACGCCAAATACTCCCTGAAATGGATCGATTTTTAGATGGGCAACAAGCCAAACTAGAACAACTTAAAGATTGAATAAGGCTGATTTATGCTTTTGAACGTGAACAAGCTTGAACGAAATATTTGAAGCGAAGAACAGAAGTTGAATAGAGCTGAAACAGAATAATAGTTTTTAGAATAACGGTTAGAGTTGAATGCTGAAAATTTTAATAATGATTTAGAAAATAAACACTCCGAAGATGCCGCTGCAAATGTCGTGACCCTGAACCCGATGAGTTCAAGGTGGACGCGACGTACACTCGCTGGGTTTCCCACACAAGGAGGGCATACGCTCAGAATATACAGAACACATCCATAAGTTTAAGTATCGGCAGGGGATTAGACCTAGCTGGCGAACACCTCAGAGATGTGCTCAGTATAACGAATTCAGCGTTATTGGCAAATCACCAAACGCGGACAAAGTGTTTAAAATGAAGCAATCGGGTAAAGTATAATCACTAAACCACCGATTAATCAGTCAATTCTTCCACTTGTTCCAAAATATTTTGCAACAAAAGTTCGCAGTTTGCATATTCTTGCAAACTCTTATTCATCGACAGGACTTCTTGCATTAACTCAAGTGCGACCATAATGATCAGTTTACTCGGTTCCATACGTGGTGCTTTACGACGAAATTCATCGTATTTGTCATTCAGTAATTGTGCTGCGCGTTCTAAATCTGCTTGTTGGTCAGAGGTCGTCGCTAAACGGAAACTATGACCTAGAACTTTTAAATCAACTGCAATTTGTTCATTCATGATCAAACTTCCTCATTGCTTTCAGTCGGATGCGCCAATTGTTGAATTTCTTGTGCATGTTGATCTTGAGCAGTACCTAAAATGGCTAAACGTTGAATAATCGCTTCAACTTTGGCTTTGGCATGTTCATTTTTTTGTAGCAGACGTTCACGTTCTTGCTTTAAACCCTGAATTTCTTGCTGCGCATGACGTTGTTCATTTTGCATTTTTTCTTTGACGATACGTAACTCATTACGCTCGGCCAAAATTTCCTGAAAACGATTTTTTAGATCAGTACAGCTTTTTTCGAGGCGGCTGTATCGGTCAGCCAAGGCAGTTGCATCAGTATTGAGCTGTTGAAGTTGAGCACGTGAATCAGTTAATTGCTCATTCAGTGTTTCAATTTCTTCTTGTTTCGAGGTGATAATGCCGTTCTTATGTACAATTTGAGCATGATGCTGCTCATTAGATGAGTTTTTCTCATCTTGTAAGGCACCATTTTCGCTTTCAAATTGCGCCAGTCGCGTTTTTAAAACGCTAATATGCGCTTGGAGACGCTGTAATTCTTCTAACATAACGTAGTCGCACAGTCTTGCAAACAAAGGTAATATATACGAAGTATAGAGATTGGATAAGCGAATGCAAGACGATATTTCAGGTTGGTCAGATTGGTCCCACAATTTTTCTAAAATTGAAGAAATTTCAAGCCCAAGTGAGTTACATGGTTTACTCACCGGTATAGTTTGTGTGTCACAGCCACCGAGTCGTGAAGAGTGGCAACAAATTTTAGCAACGCTTGATGTTGCTGAATTAGATGAAGATGCATTGGCATTGTTAACTGAAGAAGCAGAAGATGTAGCTCATTCACTTTCAGATGATGAACTCGACTATCTTCCTTTATTACCAGATGATGATCACTTACTAGGTGAGCGTGTACAAGCTTTGGCAGACTGGTGTGCAGGTGTGGTTCTAGGTTTTGGTTTAGCGGCAGGACATCTGCGTACCAATGAACAAGAATTGATTGAGCATTTACAAGATGTCGCTTCAGTTGAGTTTGAAGATTCAGATGATGATGAAGAAGGTGAAGAAAGCTATCAAGAATTATACGAATTTGTTCGTTTAATCCCAGTGAGCCTATCTATGGGACGTACCAAAGTAGATGTTTCAGAAACACCGTTGCTACAACTGAGCGCAAAAAAATCATCGGCTCAAGCGGGTAATGTGGTTGAAATGTTCACACCTCACCGTCCAAGTTAAGGCATTCTTTTTGCATTAATAATTAATAGATGATGGGCTCTATCTTTAGAGTTCATCATCCTATTAAATCAATCATAGTCCAAGCGTATAAGAAGCATATCAATGAAGAAATTAACTCAAGCAGATTTTCAGGAACGTCGTGACATCCTTGCAGGTGAAATGGGCTTACGCAGCATCGCAATTATTGCCACGAGCAAAGAAGCCATGCGAAACCGAGATGCTGACTATAAATTCCGTGCTGATAGTAGTTTCTTTTATTTAACAGGTTTTGCTGAACCTGAAGCGGTTGCAGTGATTGAAACCTTTGATAGCGAAGAAGAAGGTTATAGCTATAGTTTGTTCTGTCGTGAACGTGACCGTGAAATGGAAATTTGGAATGGTTACCGTGCGGGTATTGATGGCGCGATTGATGACTATGACGCGGATGAAGCCTTTGCTATCGATTTATTAGACGAAGAAATTTTAGAAAAATTACAAAATAAAGATAAATTATTCTACCGAATCGGGCAGCAAGCAGATTTTGATGCTCGTGTGGCGCAGTGGATTGCAGCTGCAAGCGGTGAATCACGTAAGGGTGCAAGCGCGCCTGCACAAGTCATTCAATTGGATCGCATTATCGATGAAATGCGTTTGCATAAGTCTGATGATGAACTCGAATTGATGCAGATTGCTTCGGATATTTCAGCAGAAGCGCATACCCGCGCCATGCAAACGGTTAAACCGGGCATGATGGAATATGCACTAGAAGCAGAACTGAATTATGTCTTTGGTCAAAATGGTTGTGTACCGTCCTATAACAGCATCGTTGGTGGTGGTGAAAATGGCTGTATTCTGCACTATGTGGAAAATGACAAAGAACTGAAAGATGGTGATTTGGTACTAATTGACGCAGCTTGCGAATATCAACTGTATGCTTCGGATATTACCCGTACCTTCCCAGTCAACGGTAAATTCAGCCCTGAACAAAAAGCGCTTTATAACGTTGTCCTCGATTCGCAAATTGCGGCGATTGATGCCGTGCGTATCGGCAACTCTTATAAAGAACCGCATAACGTTGCAGTGCGTATTTTAGTTCAAGGGTTGCTGGATCTTGGCATCATGCAGGGCGATATTGACGAAATCATCGCAAAAGAAAGTTACCGCCAGTTCTATATGCATGGAACAGGTCACTGGCTAGGTATGGACGTGCATGACGTCGGTTCTTACAAACAAGACGGTGAATGGCGTGCCTATGAAGAGGGTATGGTTGTGACTGTAGAGCCGGGTCTTTATATTGCACCGGATGATGAAACGGTTGATGAAAAATGGCGTGGGATTGGTATCCGTATTGAGGATGATGTTGTAGCAACTCAAAATGGTCCACGTGTTTTAACCGCTGCAGTGGTGAAATCTGTAGAAGACATTGAAGCACTGATGGCGAAAGCGAAAGCCGCTTAAGTTTATACAGTATTTAAAAAAGCCGGTCAGATGATCGGCTTTTTTATTTCATTTTAAGTATATGGATTTTGATCTAGTATTAAAAACAGTGGCGAAGGCCATTAATATTTTGAGATGTATGTACTGTATTTATTTGGGTTTTACTGATTTCACGTAATTGAAGACTACAGCTGTTGCCGTTTTCATTATATTCAGCTTCATAACTTGTCCCGGCTTTAGGTATGAAACTTCCTGCTATGTTACAGGTATAACTTCCTGTTGCTTCAACACGTCGGGCATCTATTACGAAAGGCTGATTGGCAGTGATAACGTGTTCAGTAAATGTTAGCTTTGGTCCCCAGCCCTTTTGAGGCGTATTCAGTACAGAAGTACTTTTTTCAGTTTGCGGTATGCCGATAATAACACTTTCGCCTTTGGGCATACTCGTTGCAAAACTACGGAAAAGATTTTTTGTTTTCGTTTTTCCCCATGCTTCACAGCTGGTGTTTTCGTATAGATTTGTATTTGACCATTGATGATAAATACGTATACGAGATTGGGTATTAGAATCATAATCGACTGATTCTGTACGATAAATTGGTTGGTAATCTTCTGCAGGTCCTATCATTGGAAGTCCCTGACATCCAGAAATAAAAAAGATTGAACCGAATAATATGGATTGTTTTAGAATAATGTGGTGCATCAGGCATCTCAAAAAATAGAATAAATATAAAGGGTTAATTTAAGTGAAATTTGCTTTAATTTTTGTAAAAATTTACAACGGATAAATGAAGATTAGGCTTTTAGGGGTTAACGTGAATACTGCAAATTAATAATTTCATACAATATTTTAAGGCACATATTTAAATACCTTTAAATGAATAGTGTGTATTTTGAATATTCTGCATAAAAAAAGCCGATCATCAGACCGGCTTTTTAACTTCATTAAACATTAAGATTTTTGCAAAAACTCAGTCGCTAATTTTAAAAACTCTTCCGGTTTTTCATATACAGCCATATGCCCAGCTGCCAGTTCAGCATATTCAGCATGAGGAATCAGCGCTGCCGCGTCTTTAGCCAGCACACCGGGCACCATATAGTCATAGGTACAGCCAATTACCAAAGTTGGTTTGTTGATTTTTTTCGCTTGAGCAGTTACATCGGTATGAATCAGCAGTTCAGCTTGGCGGATAAATCCTTCCCAATTATTGGTTTGCAGCGTGTTTTCTAAGGTTTGCGCCATAGTGTTTTCATCCCATGCCGAGGTGAAGTTTGCGCTAAAACCTGTTTGAATAATAATACTCGACATCGCTTTACGGTTGTTTTGACCTAAATCTTTCCATAGCTCAAATTGAAGCTTAGTGCGGGCATTACCTTTAAGATAAGGGGCCAATAACACCACAGATTTTACATATTCAGGGTATTCAGCAGCGATATAAGCCGAAACACTGGTGCCCAATGAAAAGCCGATTAAATCAAATGGCACAGCATCGGCGGCTTTGGCGGCTGCAATTACTTGTTCTGCCAATTGCGCAGTGCTTAAAGGCTGGCCATCATCGGTTGTTTCACCCGAACCTGAATAGTTCGGACGAACTACCTTATAGTGCGGGGCAAGAAATTCAATAAAATGCCCCCAGTTAGACTTGGAGTTTGCGCCTGCGCCATGCACCAGCACGAGGTTTAATGGGCCGCTGCCATCAACGCTATAGGAGATTTTTGCATTTTCGATTGTTGTAAATAAGTTCATTCGTTGTACATTCTCATGTGTTTGGAATGAAATCACTATAAACTCTGACAGCGCTGTGAGAGTCAAGGGGTAAAAATGCAAATTGGTCAATTAGCTAAAAAATCAGGCATCAGCATCCGCATGCTTCGCTATTATGAAGATCAAGGATTAATCGTTCCGATGCGCAGTGAGTCAGGCTATCGCATTTATAATGCCAAGGATGAAGAGCGGGTGCGCCGTATCCGCGTGCTGACCAAGGCAGGGCTGAATTTGCAAGCCATCAGCCTTTTGCTGCCGTGTATTTCGGTTGAACAGCTGGATGTCGATCCTTGCGAACAAGTCATTGATTCGCTGAAAAATGAATTAGACAATATCAATAAAAAAATTGAAAACCTGCAAATCAGCCAGCAGTATTTGTCGGATTATTTAAACATTTTGCAGCAAAAAAAGAGCATGTTGAGCTAAGCGAAAAACACGCCAAGCTTTTGATAAAATCTGATTGTACGGCTAAATAAATTGATTAAATGAGTTGATCTGACTATTTCATCTCACTATTGGATCAACTTATGCTGCTCAATCATTCTAAAAGCTTGAGCAGCTTGCTGATGCCATACTCGATATCGGTTTTTTTGACATGATCGCGGGCCAAACTTGAAATGCCGGTCAGGAAACTATCAAAGATGGTGGCTAAGCCAATGCTGTCGATATCCTTTGGTATTTCGCCAGAGTCGATGCCGCGCTGCAGGGCTTGAATAAACCCTTGGCGGGTTTTCTGCCGAGATTGCCGCAATATTTCTATTACATGCTGATGCTCTGCAGATGGCGCCAGCACCGTGCTCAAAGCCACCATACAGCCCAAAGGATGGCTTGGATCATATTGCATATCTAGAGATTGCTGTAAGGTTAACCCGATTGCGTCTTTGGCAGATAGCGTATTATCCCAAAGCGCTTCAGTCACCGTTGCAAAGGTATCTATATAATATTGGCTTGCTTCTTGAAACAAATTTTCTTTGGAGCCAAAGGCTGCATAAAAACTCGGGGAAGAAATATCGCCCATAGCCACTTTTAGTTGGCTTAAAGAGGTTGATTCATAACCATAATTCCAAAATAAATACATGGCCTGCTTCAAGGCCTCATCACGGTCAAACTCTCTTGGACGTCCAGTCTTCGCCATTAAAACTCTCCTGTTGCATATTATTAATATACTAATCGATATAGAACTCGTTGACAAAAGGCTATTCATTGTTTTTAATTATATACCAATCGATACATAAGTGTGGGCGCATTTGAAATGGCGCTAAACAATCAGTCAATTAAAAGTGAATAACATGATGAAACAGTTAGAAGATGTATCGCTGGATTCTAAAAATAATGTGCCCATGCCAGTTTTTGCTTTATTGGCACTGGCCATGACTGGCTTTATTTGTATTTTTACCGAAACCATTCCAGCAGGTTTATTACCGCAAATCTCAGCAGGGCTGAATGTTTCTGAAGCCTTAGCGGGACAGCTGATTACGATTTATGCCCTCGGTTCTTTACTGATGGTAATTCCACTCACCATATGGACACGTGCATGGCCAAGACGCCGTACTTTACTCCTGACGGTATTTGGTTTTTTGCTTTTTAATTCAATTACAGCGCTGTCTGATCATTATATTTTGACTTGTATTTCTCGCTTTGGCGCAGGCGCCGCAGCAGGCTTGGCATGGAGCCTATTGGCAGGTTATGCAAGACGCATGGTCAGTCCAGCTCAGCAAGGCAAAGCTTTAGCAATTGCCATGGTAGGGACACCCATTGCGTTGTCACTGGGCATACCTTTAGGCACTTGGCTGGGGCAGATGATTGGTTGGCAAATGACATTTTTCTTGATGTCTGCTTTGGCAATTGCCTTGGTGATTTGGATCTTTATTGCAGTTCCAGACTTTTCAGGTGAAACAACGCGACCAGAAAATTTAATTTTCAGCGTATTGAAAATACCCGGTGTGTTTTCCGTACTGGCAGTGATTGTGACGTGGATGCTGGCACATAACATTTTATATACCTACATTACACCATTTTTGTCTTTGTCCCATTTGGACGCACATGTAGACCAGATTTTATTTTTATTCGGTGCGATGGCTTTACTCAGCATTTGGTTTACAGGTCATTTAATTGATCAGCATTTAAGACATTTGGTCATTGCCAGTTTATTGATCTTTTCAGTGATTTCACTGCTCTTAGGACTGTTTTTATATTCAGCGCCAGTGGTGATTTTTAGTATTGCCATTTGGGGACTGACCTTTGGCGGCGCTGCAACACTTTTACAAACGGCATTAGCACAAGCAGCAGGACAGCATGCCGATGTTGCCTTGTCTATTAATGTGGTGGTTTGGAATGGCGCAATTGCACTGGGCGGTATTTTGGGCGGCTTGCTGCTCAATCAATTTGGCGTACAAGTTTTGCCTTGGGTCATGCTGTTGATTTTAGTTGCGGCGTTCATCATTGCCCTTTGTGCCAAGTCGAATGGCTTTAAAACTCAGTATCTCTAAACCAGTATCAACTAAAGATGAAACAACAAAACACCAATCAAATCAAACATGAAATGAAGATTTAAACGTTATTCAGTTTGAGTACAACGCAACAATCAACAAAGCAGTAAATACACAATCAAAGAGGTTTAATTTTATGAAAAAACTATTACTCGCAACATTCACGTCACTGACTTTAGCACAATCCGTGATAGCTGCACCGCAACTGAATACCACACATGAATTTCCTGTGATGAAGGGATATAGCAGTTATTATGATGATATTGATGGCGTGAAACTGCACTATGTGAAAGGCGGAAAAGGGCCTTTGGTATTTTTAGTTCATGGTTTTGGGCAGTCTTGGTATGAATGGCACCAGCTTATGCCGACTTTAGAGAAAAATTACACAGTTGTTGCGGTCGACTTGCCGGGTCTTGGGCTTTCTCAGCCACCCAAATCTTTTAAAGGTTCAGATGTATCTGAAATCTTATATAAGTTGGCAACAAAATTAAGCAATGATCAGCCGTTTTATTTGGTTGCACATGATATTGGCATTTGGAATAGCTATCCAATGGCAGTGAAGCATCAAGATAAAATTAAAAAATTGGTGTTTATGGAAGCGCCGATTCCAGACAAAAGCATGTATGAATTCCCAGCATTCTCAGAAGAAGGCGAATCACTGGTTTGGCATTTCAGTTTCTTCGCAGCCAAACAAAACCTAGCTGAAACCTTAATTAAAGGGCATGAAAAATTCTTTTTAACCCACTTTATTCATGAGCATGCCACCAATAAAACAGTATTTACACCACAAGTGTTAGACATGTATGCCAAGTCGTATTCCAAACCGCATACGCTGAATGCATCATTTGAATATTACCGTTCTCTGAATGATTCCATCAAAGAGAATGAAACCATTTCCAAAACCAAATTGAATATGCCAGTGCTTGCGATTGGCGGTGGCGGTCATGGTGGTATGGGGCAATTCCAAGTAGATCAAATGAAGCAATATGCGACCAATGTGACGGGTAAAGTGATTCCAAACTGTGGCCATTGGTTACCTGAAGAGTGTGCGCCTGAACTGAATAAAACTGTGGGTGACTTTTTAAATGCCAAGTAAACACTAAGTATAAACCGCAAGGCTTAACATCAACGCATCAGGTATTTAGCTAGATGTCTCCATTTGAATGCATCCAAACATGACCTGTTCAAATGAAGATGAATTAAACAACCTGTGGCTGAGTCTGAAGGACTCAGCATTTTTTATTGTGATCTTGATTGATTCGCTATTTTTAAGATGAATATTTGCGGCAAGATAGACTTTATTTTGTATTTATTCAGTGCAAATACCTGCAACAAATTTGTATTTCATTATAAAAAATCATGCCCTTGATGTAAGATAAAATCCATTACAGATTATATGTATTTCGAGTGAATTTCCTAAATTCGAATACTTGATAAAAAAGGAAGCAAGCATGCAGCAAGAAGTCATCATTGTCGGTGGTGGTATGGTCGGTTTAAGTCTGGCACTCATGTTGGCCAAAGCCAAAATTGGCGTAAAACTTTTAGAAGCCATTAAATACCCAAATTATGATGATGCAAACCTTGCGCCTTATCACTCTAGTTTTGATGCGCGAAACAGCGCCTTGTCACGCCGTACGGTGCAGATTTATCAAGAACTTGGCCTGTGGAGTGCTTTGCAGGAGCACGCCACGCCTATATTAGAAGTGAATATTACAGAGCAAGGCAGTTTTGGTAAGGCACGACTCAAAGCAGAACAAGAAAAAGTCGAAAGCTTTGGACAAGTTATTGAAAATGCATGGCTCGGTCGTGTGTTGCTCACAGAAGTCAAAAAAGAACCTTTGATTGAATTAATTGATGGCGTACAAGTGACTTCACTGACGCAAGATGCAGACTTTGCATATATAGAAGCACAGCGTGCTGAAGAACAGCTCAAGCTGCAATCTAAAATTGTGATTGCAGCAGATGGTCGTGATTCATTCTGCCGTAAAGCCTTGGGCATTGGTGCATCAGAACATGACTATGATCAAGTTGCGATTGTAACGACGGTACAAACTTCTAAACCGCATGCTCATGTAGGCTTTGAGCGCTTTAGTCCATTGGGGCCACTTGCATTATTGCCATTGCCAGGTGAATACCGCCGTTCAGTGGTTTGGCCAGTGCCTAAAGGAACTGAAGGCGAGTGGATGGGTGATGAAAATGATCAGCACTTCTTAGATGCCTTACAAGAAACCTATGGTGACCGTGCAGGTAAATTCCAAAAAACGGGTAAACGTTTCAGCTTCCCATTATCCCAAGTGCTTGCAGAAAAACAAGCTGTCGGCCGTGTAGTGCTGATGGGCAATGCTGCACATACCATTCATCCAGTGGCGGGTCAGGGTTTTAACTTATGTATGCGTGATGCCTATGTACTGCGCCGTTATTTAACAGAGCAAAGTACCCAAGGTGCTGATTTGGGTGATGCAGCTATGCTGCTGGATTATGAAAAATCGCGCCTGACCGATCAGCAGCGTGTGATTAAATTCTGTGATTCAGTTGTACGTGGTTTTAGCAACCAGAACCCAATTTTAAAATTGATCCGTAATACAGGATTGGTTGCCTTTGACACCATTCCGGGTATCAAGCCTTTGGTCGCGAATTATGCAATGGGGCTAAAAGCATGAGTTTAAATCATACAGATGTATTGGATGCCGTAATTGTCGGCGGTGGTTTGGTCGGTGGGTTAACAGCATTACTTTTAGCGCAAGGTGGCGTACAGGCTACGGTATTGGATGCGGCACCTATTTTGGATGCAGAAAAAACCAAAAGTGTTGCGAATCCTCGGGTTTTGGCGCTCAGTCAAGCCACTATTCATTTACTCAAGACCGTGGGCGTTTGGGAAAAGCTTGCCCGTCAGCAGCCTTATACTGGTATGCAGGTGTGGAATAAAAATGGCTATGGCGAAATCAATTTTGGTCATGTTGCAGAGCAAACGCCATCAGTTGAGCAAGCTTTAGGTTCAATGGTTGAACCAAGCATATTGAATTTAGCCATTCAAGAAAAAATGCTAGAACAGCTTGAAGACTACCGAACCCAAGTTAAGGTCAGTCGAGTTGAGCGTGGCGTTGGTGTGTGGATCATTCACCTTGCAGATGGTACCCAGCTTAAAACAAAACTGGTGATTGGTGCAGATGGTGCAAACTCATTTGTCCGTGAGCAAGCTTTCATCGATCTAGATGTGCTGGACTATAAACAAGCCGGTGTGAGCTGTGCAATTAAAACCGCCCAACCGCATCAGCATGTAGCACGTCAAATTTTCTTAGAAACAGGGCCTTTGGCATTTTTGCCGATGGCGAGTCTGAAAAATGAAGAAAGCGGTTATTGGCAATCGATTGTGTGGACCTTGCCAGATGATTATGCCGATGAATATGTGGCTTTATCCGATGTTGAATTTACTGCGTTGCTCACTCGAGAAAGTCATCACATGCTCGGTGAAGTCTTAGACGCAACACCACGTGCCAAATTTCCATTGAAGGCACGAGCTGCGCAGCAATACGTTCATGATGGTCTGGCGTTGATTGGTGATGCGGCTCATGTGATTCATCCACTTGCAGGACAAGGCGTGAATATTGGCTGTTTAGACGCAGCAGTACTTTGCGATGTGCTTTTGACCGATAAAAAACGGGGTGTGTGGGCACATGAACAAAGTTTGAAGCGCTATGAACACCGCCGTAAAGGGCAAAACGATGCCATGATGCATAGTATGTCCGCGATTGGTTGGTTAGAAACCACCACTTTTTCTCCTGTGGTGTGGGCGCGAAACTTTGGTTTAAAACAAGTGGAAAATCAGACTGTTCTTAAAGATGCGTTTATGGCGCAAGCCAATGGTCTGAATATTTTAAAAGATACAATCTACGCAGCTTAGGTCAAAGTCAGATATTTTTTAGACAGTCGTATAAACAAGGTTACGATTTTGATTAAAAAAGATACGATTTTTTGATTATGGGTACTAGTCGAAATGCTCAGAGATTGCTAAATTTCTGTTAATTTAAAACCAGCCATTCGCTGGCAAACAGAAGTCATTCGCGGGGAGAACACAATGACTGATATGAACGATTATGATGATCCAGAAGATTCAGTAGTTGATGAAGATGAAGCACAAGCAGCTGAAAAAGGTGCAGGTGATGCAGCTGACTCTGCCTCTGATGGTGACACCTCTGAAGCTGAAACATTAACAGTGACTGCAAAACTAAAACAACGTCAGGCGCTTGAAGATGAAGTTGCGGCGTTCTTAGCGCGTGGTGGTCGTATTACCGAAGTCCCTCCAGACGAATCGGCAAAAGATTAAAAATGAAAAAACACCACGTCATGTGGTGTTTTTTTTGCTTCATTCGCTTGTGCGAGGCTGATGGTCATTCATTTTTAAACTAAGCATGTTTAGTTATGACGTTGTGAAGTTATTTTAAGCCGTCTTTGGCTTCATATATTTACGACTGATCGCGTAAATAGGATAGAACACAAAATGCAGTAAAAGCAAAAACATACAATTGATAATAAATGCAGCAATATACGGTGGTGCATGCATGGCTGCTACAGCAGCAACAAAAGATTGAAAAAGTAATACCGCACTCAAAACGATATAAGCCCAATAACGATGTCTATCCCCAAATTGGCTCAGTTTCAGTACATTACCGACTACAAAATAGAGGGAACAATATCCACAGACCATCGCAATCGCACCTACATCAGCCGTCATTTGCTCGCCACTAATATAGTGCGGATAGGGTTGAATGCCAGTATAAATAATATGTGCAAGGGCCGTGAGCCAAACCAGATTAAAGAGAATGAACACCAGCGGTTTTTTGACAGATAGATTTATGGACATGTTATAAGCAACTTTTTTCATTCTATTTAAATTATTGTATGGGATAGCTTATGGAACCCGTAGGTCCCATAAGCGGTTCAAATTAAAAATAAAAAAAATTAAGCTTAATCGTTCGCTTGGGTTAACTCTAAAGCACGTTGATAGGCCACTTTCTTTTTAATCCCAGTTAAATCTGCAGCCAACTGAGAGGCAGCTTTCACGGACAAATCTTGAAGTAAACGTGTCAGCAATTTGTCTAACTTTTCTTGCTCTAGGTCTTTTTCTTCGGTCGCACCACCAATCACTAAAACGATTTCGCCTTTTTGCTGATTGTGATCAGATTCGACAAAATGAACTAACTCACCCAAAGACATTTTTTTAATGGTTTCAAATGTTTTGGTAATTTCACGTGCAAAGCCCACAGGACGATCTGCACCAAAGACATTCGACATATCTTTTAGGCAGTCCACGATACGGTGCGGCGCTTCATAAATAATCATGGTTTGAGTTTCGTCTTTCAATTTTTCCAATGCTAAAAGACGTTGTGACTGTTTAGAAGGTAAAAAGCCTTCGAAACTAAAACGGTCACTGGGTAGGCCGACAGCACTGAGAGCTGCAATGGCAGCACAGGCACCCGGCACAGGAATGACACGAATATTTTTTTCTTGTGCAGCTCGAACCAATTTAAAGCCGGGGTCACTGATCAATGGCGTGCCTGCATCACTGATCAGCGCCATATTTTCACCCTTTTCTAGGCGTTCAATGAGCTGGTCTATTTTGTTGCTTTCGTTATGGTCGTGGCAGGCGGTTAAAGGTGTATTGATACTAAAATGTTTAAGTAATTGTGCTGAAGTTCGTGTATCCTCGGCGGCAATAATTTTAACCGACTTCAATACCTCAATTGCACGATAACTAATATCATCTAAGTGCCCGATTGGAGTTGCAACAACAAATAACTGAGCACTCATAGGTTTCTCCATGTTGGATAATAAGAACAAAATTTTGGGTCTTTGCCTTTTAAGCAGTCTGTTTACTGCTGCACAGGCAGACGTCTTGGTCATTCTACCTGAATCTGGCCCTATGGCGCGAGCCGCATCCAGTATTAAGCAAGGTTTCAATAGCGCATATCAATCATCAGACTACAAAGTACCCATTAAGTTTGTGGATTCAAATCAAAAGCAAATTGCAGCGATATTGAAGCAACAGGTGAATAAAAAAACTCAATTGGTGATTGGTCCATTAGCACGTCAAGATGTTGAGGCACTTGTAAAAGCAAAGCCTAAAGTCCGCGTGTTGGCTTTAAATGAAACGACAAGCCAGATTCCAAATGTCTGGCAGTACAGTTTATCGAAACGTGATGATGCTTTAGCACTCCAAAAGGTCTTTGAAAAAGACAAATTAGCGCAGGTGCTAGTTTTACGTCAGCCCGCAACTGAGGCAGAACATGAATTACTGCTCATGTCCTTAATTAGTCAAAGTTCAGTGCCGATTCAAGTGGTTGAACAACTCCCAAAGAAGCTAGACAAAAATCAAGGGGTGCTGTTGTTAGGCAATAATGAATGGTTAAACAGTCAAAAAAAACTGCCCAAAGCAAAACTATATACCGTCGCCAATGCGATTGAAGCCACTAAGCCCATTCCTGTAGGGCTGAAATTTTGTGATGCACCTTCCTTGCATGACGCGCGTTGGCCTGACCTGATCCGAGCATATGAGGAAAATCCAGTAGATATGCCATATCAACGTCTTTTAGCGTTTGGCGGAGACACATGGCATATCGCAAAACAATATTTGCAAGAACCGAAATTAAAAAGCATTGAGTTTCAGGGGCGAACAGGGCTAATCAAAATTAGTCAAAACAATATTCAGCGTGTTCCTCACTGCTATGAGCGAAGTAAAAAAGGCATCGTTGCGATCTCACTTTAGGGATGAAACGATGCAGCTAAACTTAGAGCAGATGAATTTGGGACAGATGAATCTGGGGCAATGGGCAGAACGGCAAGCGTTGCATTTGGTTGAGCAGCAAGGCTATGTACAGGTGCAACAGAATTATCATAGTCGTTATGGTGAAATTGATTTGATCGTTGTGCGTGGTCAAGAATTGGTGTTTATCGAAGTTAAAGCCCGTTCGAATACCCGCTATGCCCAAGCCGTTGAAAGTATCTCTATTCACAAACAACGTAAGATGATGAAGACTGCGTTGCATTTTTTAAATGAACAGTCACATTTTCAAAATTATTATTGTCGCTTTGATGCAATTTGTTTTGATTTTTATCAACACTTTGCAAAAACACTACAGCAAGACTTTTCTAAATACCCGTATCATCAGCAATGGATTGAAAATGCTTTTACTTTTGATCAAGAGTTGATTAATCTCTGATAAAACAAACTGTGTAAACGCATAGAAAAATACGTGTGGAAATTTGAGGAGTCGTGCTGAGTGGTTAAGCGTATTGCAATAACGATGCTTTGTGTCGCAAGTTTATCTGGCTGTGCGAGTTTTATTTCGAATGGAACAGGATCAGCACCTGTAGGAACTGAAAGCGGCGCACGCTCATTGGGACAAGTTTTTATTGACTCTTCCATTGTTCGAACAGCAAAAATTAACTTATATAAATTAGATACTCGTTTTAAACAGTCACGTGTCAATATTGAAAGTTTTCATGGCAATGTCTTATTGACTGGGCAAGTGCCAGATAATCATTTGAAAGAATTGGCAGAAGAAAATGTCCGTTCAATGAGTGATGTTAAAACTGTACATAACTATATTACAGTGGGTAATCAGATCAGCTATAGCACGATCATGCAAGATACTGCGGTCACTGCAAATACCCGCGGTTTGATTATGAAAGCACCTGTGGTGTCTGATAGCAAAGTTCATTTACATACCGAAGATGCTGTGCTGTATGTGATGGGACGTTTAAACACGGCTGAAGTTAACGATTTAAATCAGGTATTACAGCAAGTGGGGAACGTGACTCGCATTGTGACTTTAATTGACAATATTGATCAGAACCCAAATCCACAGGCACGTTCGATTAACTCAAGTTACACCACACCTGCGGTAGGTAATGTGCAACCTGAAGTACAAACGCCTGTTGCGATAGATCCGGATGCTGTCGATCCAAATGCTCAATAAATTGTTGGAATTGATGTTGTAATATATGAATCAATGGTCTCTGCAACTCCAGCAAAAACTGGAGTTGGCTAAATCCTTATACCGAGATTTTCGGCTATATGATTTTGGCAGTTATGCCTTAAATCGACTGACACCCAAACAAGGATATCGTGTTCAAAACAATATCCCTTATGGTCTAAAAGCGCGACATCGTCTAGATTTGTATCGCACGTCAGCACCTCGTCAGCAACGTCCACTCATCGTGTTTGTACATGGTGGAGCATGGATGCATGGTGACAAAAAGGATTATGGGTTCATTGGTGAGGCTTTTGCCAAAGAAGGCTTCGATGTTGCAGTCATCAATTACCATCTCGCACCTGAATATATTTTTCCGGCTTCAATTGATGATCTTAGCCTTGCATTAAACTATTTGACGCAGTCTCAGCATAAGTTGCAAATTGAAGTGGAAAATGTGGTGTTAATGGGACATTCGGCAGGGGCATTTAATGTCATGTCTGCACTGTATCATCCGACGCCATATCAGCTGCAAGTGAAAGAGAATATTCGTGCAATCGTGGGTTTGGCAGGGCCATATCATTTTGATTATAAAGGTGATCCGATTTGTGCAGATGCCTTTGATCAAAGTGTACCGTATCAACAAGTGATGCCATATTATTTTGTTGAGCACAATCAAGTAAAGCATTATCTATTCACTGCGGATAAAGACAATATCGTTGGCTATAGCAATAGTGAAGATTTAGATCGCCGATTAAAAGCCTCAGGCAACCACAGTCAGTTGATTCAAATCCCACGTGTTGGGCACATCACGATGATTGGTTCTGTTTCGAGCCTATTTAGTCGCTTCTTTAAAACCAAAGCTGAAATCATGCGTGTACTCGATGAAATTAGTCCACGTTAATGTCTTTGGTTAAATGATGAATAATAAAAAACCGCCAAGTATGGCGGTTTTTTATTGACTGATTTTTTATTAAAAATAGCTGTTTATAACCATGCTTGGGTGTCATCTGCAACCGCAGAACCATGGATGACATGCATAATCATCGAATGGGCGATACTTCCTTTGAAAGGAATTTCAGGTAATGCATCAAATTTAAAGAATGCCGCATCACTGATTTCTTCTTCTTGTAACTGAAGTTCACCAGCAGCATATTCTGCTTTAAAGGCGATCATCAAATTACTTGGGAATGGCCAAGGTTGGCTTGCCAGATATTGAATATTTTTGACCTTTAAACCCACTTCTTCTTCAGTTTCACGACGAACCGCTTCTTCTAAAGTTTCGCCCACTTCAACAAAACCCGCGATCAGTCCATACATGGCACGGACATTTTTCGCATTTTTTGCCAATAAGATTTCATCTTCACCACGGGTAATGACGGTAATGACACAAGGATTGACACGAGGGTATTGGTGATAGCCGCAAGCGGGACAAACCATGGCGTATTCTGTGGCATGGACTTGAGTTGCTGTACCGCAGTGGCTACAAAATTTATGATTACGGCGCCATTCTAAGAGTTGAATAGCACGGCTGGCTTGTTCAAATTGCTGAACATTCCACAATTGTAGAAGCTGGCGAATAGGGATGAGTTGTAAGCCATCAGGAATTGGCTCATTTTCAAGTAGGTCACGGGCAATCACTTGATCACCCGTGCCAATATTTAAATCACTTGCGAGTTGCTCAACTTCGGGAAGTTGAAAGTTTTCATCGACCAGCAATTGCTGTTGTTTGAAGATATACGCAAGTGATAATTTAGACATTAGGCCGCTGCTGATTTCAGTTTTTCGCTACTGTCCAATGCTACCTTAAACATGCCCTGTAAAACAGGTTGTTTGTTCTTTAAATTGTCAATCAACATATCTGCGCTTGCCAATGAATCTAATGCTTGATTCACTTCATTTGCTTCAATCGTTGTTGAAGATTCAACACGTTTCAAAATGAATTGAGCTGTTGAGTTCAGTGCATTTTGAGCTGCATCTGCATTAAGGAACAACATTGCACCACCAATTTCGCGGAATTGAGTTGCAGTCGCTTCAAGTTGTGTCAAATCTTGGTTTTGTAAATACTGAACCAAAGATTGGCTAGCAGCATCAATTAAAACCTTGGTCTCATTTAACAGGGCAGCATGTGCTTCATCTAAACGGTCGAGTGAAATATTCATATTATTCACACGAAGTTGTAAGCGGCTAGAAGTGTGATGACGTTCAAGCACACCAATCGAGTTCATGGCAGACAAGATATTGTTCATCAACTGCTGGGCAAAGCTTTCATCTTGTAAAATCTCAGCATTACCTAATGACGCGGCTTGACGCGACAAGTCGTTATACGCTTCATTTAAGTTCAAGACTTTGAAAATATTTGCCAATTCGTTCAATTTCGCTTGAAGTTCTTGGGTTTTTTCAGGCGTCATATTTTGATAGTTAAATTCAATATCATTACGAATTTGCGTCATTTCAGTTGTAACCAATTCACCAATGGTGTGCATGGTGTCAAAGTCAGGACCGTATAAATGACGACTGAAAACTTGCAATTGCGTGTCGGTGAGAAGGTCTTCACCGATATTTAACTTGCCACGAATATGATGAGAAATGTCATCTTCTTGGCTAATGCTTAGGCTTAAGACATTGGCTAAATCAGAAATGGAGGCTTTAAAGCGCTCAGTGCCTGCAAAATATTGAGCCATATTGCGTTCAATGCTTACCAAGGTACGTAAGCGAGCATCGGTAATCAAGATTTGATCAATTTGATTAAACGCAACAAAAACCAAGTTCCAATATTGTTTGCTTGGATGTTTGTCTGAAAGACCTGCTAAATACGCACCGACCAATTTAATCGCTTGCAGATCTAGCTCAGTTTCTTCTTGTTTAATCAATTTATTCAACGCCAACTTATACAAACGGTGAACGTATTTTGATTTTTCAAGTGCAGGCGCTTGAGGTAAGTCAAAGTCAGGAGTAATACAATCGAGTAGGGACTCAATGTGTTGGCCTTCTGACGTTAAAGGTTTACCTAAAGACAGTTCTAAACGATTCAGACTATCGAGTAGGAACTGTGGAATTTTAACTTCACGCAAGCAGATAAATTCGATATAGCGTTTCAGCATGGTCGTGCCTTCGCTCAGTGCGATGACATCTTGAGTGTTAATTTGCGCAGGATTCCCCATGATCTTGCGCATTAACTCTGCTGAATATTGAGCGATTTTTGCCAAACTTGGCATATCAACTAAAGCTAATACTTGAGCACATTGTTCAAATTGAATCAGTGCATCATCAATCCCGAAAGGTAAAGTTTGATCTTCAACTAAGGTGCTGACTGCTGATTCGACTAACTTGATTGAGTTATCAACCTCATTTTTTATTATCAGCAAAGCCGTTGGATCAAAATGGATAGAGGTTTGGTAAGACATGTATCTGCACCTTTCCTAGATGTTTTATCTTGTTTATTAACCGCCCCTTAAGGCGGTCCATGTTTATGGTTTTACTATAGCGTATGTAAGAATTGTTTATATACAAAAAGTAACACGAAATTTAGATTTTATTTCGCAAAAAGGCAAGGTGTACCATGTTTTTCTTCAAATTGTTTGACCCATGTCTCATGGGCTTCAAGTTCATCCGCTGAAGGTAAAATTACCGGTAATTCAATTTCAACAGCGGTGCGGGTTTGCGAACCATCTTCATTTTGCGAGTGGGTCAGGGCATCGATATCAAAGGATACCTGACCGCCCGTCATTGCTAGGTATACGTCAGACAGAATTTCCGCATCGAGTAAGGCACCATGGAAGGTACGGTCACGTTGTGGAATTTCATAACGACGCACCAACGCATCGAGTGAGTTTTTCTGGCCTGGATGCTTGGATTTGGCCATAGCCAAGGTATCGGTGACTTCGCAAACTTCCGATAAGGCCACAAAACCTGCACGTTTGAACTCCATATCTAGGAAGTTCATATCGAAGGTTGCGTTATGCGCAATGATTTCTGCGCCTTTTAGATAGTCAAATAAGACATCAGCAATTTCAGCATACAGTGGTTTGTCTTTTAGAAAGTCATCACTGATTCCGTGAATATTTTCAGATTCACCGACAGGTTTTTGCGGGTTGATATAAATATGAATTGAGCTGCCGGTCAGTTTACGGTTAATCATTTCCACCGCACCGACTTCAATAATACGGTCTCCATCTTGGAAATAGAAACCCGTGGTTTCCGTATCCAAAATTAATTGTCGTGGGCCAGATACATCGACGGTTGCTGGTGTAATGACAATCATTGGATGGATTTCAGCAGCTTGCTTAGACTGTGTAGGAGCAGCTGTATTCAACGTTGAAGCAGTGTCAGTTGCTTGTTGTTCTAACGCAATGTCATCAACCTGCTCTGCATTGATCGCTGTCTCAGCAGAGATTTCAAGCGATGGAGCAATTTCTAGCGGCTGAGCAATTGAAGCTTCCTGAATTGAAGCGTCAACAATGCTTTCATTTGCAATCGTAGCTTCTTCAGAGATTTCTTCTTCATCGTCGCTATCAGCAAATTCGAGTCCAAACGGATCATTTAACAACCAATCCGGTTCAGCTTTTTTTTTAGGCGCTTCAGCTGTAGTTGATGCCGCTTGTTTGATCTGTTCAAGGGTTTTTTCCGCGCCTAGATTGGCCAATTGATCGGCCATTTCATTTCCCGGATGGCCTGCATGCCCTTTAATCCAGTTCCATTCAATTTCCCGACCCTGACAAGTTGCATCCAGTAATTTCCACAGATCTGGATTTTTAACATCCTTCCAGTTTTTCTTTTTCCAACCATGAATCCACTCGGTAATGCCTTGTTTGACATAGTTGGAGTCTGTCCAAATGATCAGTTTTGCATCGGACGGACAATGTTGAATGCCTTCAATTGCGGCAGTCAATTCCATACGGTTATTGGTGGTTTCAGCTTCGCCGCCGCAGAGTTTTTCTTCTCCAGTTTCACGGATGATATACGCCCCCCAACCCCCTAAGCCAGGGTTGCCTTTACATGCACCATCAACATAAAGCGTGATTGTTTGAGACATAAATCAAATCCGGAGAAAAACGAGCATTCAGAACCGTATATTGTATAACGCAAATGACGGGGAGAAATCCATTTCTGGCGATTTTTTTAATTTCTTGTAACATTTATACTGAAATAGCGTTAAATTAACGCCTTGTGTCTGTGTCCTGCTTCACTACAATGGCATATCTAAAAAATAAATTTTATATGAGTTGTCTGGATTTTTTTATGTATAAATCAACTGCGACTGTCTGGCAGCCTACGTTACCACAAATTTTTAAATTTACAGTCTTGGGTTCTGCACTCGCAGCTCTTGGTCTGACGGGCTGTTCTTCATCGCAAACGACTAAGCAGAACTCAGCAAGTAAACAAGTCGGCTCAAACTTTCTCGATGCCAATAGTTTAGATTCACTCGAAGATTTACTTTCTGCAACAGACATGCGTGCCGTAGAAGGCGACCGCCTTTTAGTACTGAAGCACGGTGATGTTTGGAAGCGTATGACCGTTGGATTCAAAATGGATTTGAACCACTGGGATACGCGAATTGAAGCACAGCGTGGTTGGTTTATTTCACGTCAGCCGTATATTGACCGTTTAAGTGCGCGTGCATCCCGTTATTTATATCACACGGTTAAAGAAGCAGAACGTCGTGGTTTGCCGACCGAATTGGCATTATTGCCAGTGATTGAAAGTTCTTATGACCCAGCAGCAACTTCAAGTGCTGCCGCAGCGGGTTTATGGCAGTTTATTCCAAGTACTGGACGTATTTACGGCTTAAAACAAACCTCAATGTATGATGGTCGTCGTGACGTTGTAGAGTCTACCCGTGCAGCTTATGAGTTTTTAGGTGCGCTACATAACCAGTTTGGTTCGTGGGAATTGGCTTTGGCTTCATATAATGCAGGGCCGGGCCGTATTCAACAGGCGATTAACCGTAACCGTGCAGCAGGTTTGCCAACCGATTATTGGTCGTTAAAACTGCCACAAGAAACTATGAACTATGTCCCACGTTTCTTGGCTGTTGCTCAAATTATTAAAAATCCAAGTGCTTATGGCGTAAGTTTACCGCCAATTGCTAACCGTCCACACTTTCGTGAAGTGGCTGTAGGGCCTGCAAATTTAAATGAAATTGCATCTATTACTGGTTTAAGTCGTGCAGAACTTTATGCACTAAACCCTGGACATCGTGGCGATGTGATTGATAGTAGCAGCCCAATGCGGATTTTAATTCCTGCGGATGTGAGTCCATCAGTCGATGCACGTTTGAAAAAATTACAATCAGGTGGTTCATCAGGTTATTGGGCAAGTAATTCAACTTATAACCTACCAAAAAATAATGTTGAAATAACACCGTCACGTGTTACTCCGCCGGAATTAAATAGTAAAACTATTCAGCCTGCAAAAGTGACGCCGCCTACGCTGACCACACAGCCGACAGTGACAGCTTCTGCCAAACCACCTGTAGTCGCTGCAACGGTAACGCCAAGTATTCCATCAGGAACGAAAGGCAAAACGCCAATAGGATCATCTGCTTTGGCTGCTTTTGCATCGAATAGTGATATTCCAAGTGCGCCGCGTATTCCAGTCGCTGTAACACCTTCGACGCCTGTGAAAGCCGTGTCTGTCGAGCCACCACTCAGCGCAAATGAGCGTGAGCAAATTATGGCGGCAATTAAAGCTGAAGGTGAGACCAAAACAGTCGATGAGGTATTAAAACCAGTAGCGACCAAAGCAGAGCAAGAAGAAGTCGTTCAGGAAATTAAAGCTATTGCGCCGAAAGGCACTGAAATTGTCGATCCTTATGATGGCAAGATTAAGTTGACTGCGATTCAGACCAGTCAGTCGATTGCAGATCAACAAGGTAAAGAACTGACTAAAGGTTTCTCTTACCCGAAAAGCGTGGCTGAAAATACAGGTGCAGATTCCGAAGAAGCCAAACGCAACCAAGGTAAAAATGTCATTCGTACAGATTCTGAAATTGTCGTTGTACCACCTAAAGGTAAACGCAGTACTTATACAGTTTTGGCGGGCGACACATTAGCATTGATCGCGATGAAAAATGGCGTGAATTGGCGTGATATTGCAGCTTGGAACCAAATTTCTCCAGATTCGACCTTGTATGTCGGTACGACCATCTATTTATATGATGCGAAACCGATTGTCCAAAATAATGAAGAATCGAAAGCCAAGCCTATCGCAGATAGCTATGTGGTCAAAGCAAATGACAGTCTTACAGCAGTGGCGAGCCAATTTGGTTTAAGTACGAAACAACTCGCAGACTACAATGGTTTAACCACCACGAGTGGTTTATATGTTGGGCAGAAATTATCCTTAAAAGAAACGTCTGCATCTAAAGCAAAATTGGAAGCGGACAAGAAAGCAGCTCAAGTTGTCGAAAAATCTGCAAAAGTTCAAACCAAAGCCTACACGGTAAAACGTGGTGAATATCTAAAACTTATTGCAGATCGTTATGCGCTGTCAAATCAAGAGTTGGCAGATTTAACAACGGGCTTAACGGCTGGCAGTAGTTTGATGGTGGGGCAAAAAATTAATGTGCCATTACAAGCTGTAGCTGGGGTTGAGAGCAAAGTTGAAAAGCTCGACAGCAAAGTGGTGAATCGCATTGAAAATGTCAAAGTTGATCCTGCTTATAAAGTTGAAAGCTATAAAGTGCAGCGTGGTGATACGCTTTACAGCATTGCGACGCAGTCAAAAATAAGTTTGTCTGAATTGGCGAGTCTAAATGACATGTCGGCAAATAGTGGGCTGATGGCGGGGCAAAGCATTAAAGTACCTGCAAGTTCAACTGTTCCGGATAGTTATGTGGTGCAGTCTGGCGATACACTGACAGGCATTGCTAGCCGCTATGATTTAGGCATGGACTATGTCGCAAATTTAAATGGCATAGAGCGGAGTTCAGGTCTACGTGTTGGGCAGAAATTAAAATTAACAGGTGATGTCGCACCGGTTAAAGTAGAAACTAAAGTTGAGCCGGCCAAAACTGAAAGCAAAACCAATACACGAACGAATTCTGTTGAAGCGACCGATATTCATGTGGTGAAATCAGGTGAAACGCTGGGTGTGATTGCGAAGAAATATCATCTTCAATTGCGTTATTTAGCTGAATTAAATGGCCTAAATACCAATAGTGCGATTCGTGTAGGGCAGCGTTTAAAAGTAGATGGTGAACTACCTGCTGATGTAGCTAGTAAAGCAACTGAAACCAAAAAAACGGAAGCTAAATCCTCTACGAGCAATGTGAAACCAACAAATACTGAAAGCTATACTGTGAAATCAGGCGAGTCTTTAAATTCGATTGCTAGTCGGACAGGCTTAACTGTGGCAGCATTGGCTGAGTTAAATAACTTGAACCCGCGTGCTGGGCTTCGTGTTGGTCAAAATTTACAAGTTCCTAAAACCATTAGTGAATACCGTATTAAACGCGGCGATACGTTGATTGGTTTAGCAAGTCGTTATGGACTAGATACATCAAAACTCGCTGAAATGAATGATATGCAACCGTCTGCTCAGTTACGTATTGGTGAAGTGATTAAAGTACCGAACTGAGTCCAAACATAAAGGAGTTAAGTTGAATGTATTCTGCTTCAACTTCGCGTTACGTGTTTGGTATGACTGTGAGCATACTTTCAACAGGGGCGTGGGCTGCTTTGCAGACCACGCCTTTTCTTGCCATACATAGTAGCCCTCAATATCATCAATTACAGGCAATGCCCTATGCCAATCCTCTTGCCAATAAGGGGGGATATATCACGACTTCGAGTATTGGGAGTTTTGATAATTTAAACAGCATGAATGGAAAAGGGCGTTCTGTTGAAGGTATCAATTATCTATTTGATAGTTTGATGAGTTCATCTTTAGATGAACCGGGCGTGATGTATCCGTTACTTGCCGAAAAAGTGACATTTGACCCGGAAAAAACTAATTTTGTTATTTTTCATTTAAACTCCAAAGCACGATTTAGTGATGGGAGTGCCTTAACAGCAGATGATGTGAAGTTTAGTTTTGATACATTCCAAACTAAATCAAATCCCGGTCTACAAATGTACTTAGCAGATTTGGACAAAACAGATGTTTTATCTAAATATCAGGTGAAGATGAGTTTTAAATCTGGACATAATACTGATATGCCCATGATTTTGGCGCAAATGCCGATTTATTCCCAAAAAGATTGGGCAAAAAAAGATTTTACTCAAATTACATTGCAGCCCATCTTAGGCTCTGGCCCTTACACGATTGAGAAGATCGATGCAGGTAGGAGTATTCGCTATAAGCGTAATCCTAACTATTGGGGGCAGAACTTAGCCGTTAATTGTGGTCGATATAATTTTAACCATCTGAAATATGTATATTACCGCAGTCCAGACATTGCCTTCGAAGGCTTTAAAGCGGGTCAATTTACGTTATATGAGGAAAAGACTGCACGTAATTGGGTGGGAGCGTACAATTTTCCTGCTTTTAAAGACGGTAAAATTGTCAAATATCGCTTTAAACATGAAAGACCGATTCCCACAAAAAGTCTCGTATTTAATACCCGCCGTGCGCCATTTAGGGATATTCGCTTTCGACAAGCTTTAACCTATGCTTATGATTTTGAATGGCAAAATAGAGCGTTGTTTTATGGGCAGTATCAGCGTTTACAGAGTTATTTTAGTAATAGTGTGCTAGAAGCGAAGGGGAAACCCTCTATCCAAGAGTTGGATATTTTAAAACCGATGTTATCGCAACTTGATCCTATTCAACGACAGGGGGTTTTATCCAATTGGCAATATCCCGTTTCTGATGGCAGTGGAATTAATCGAAAAAACCTTCTGCATGCACGTCAACTGTTATTGAATGCGGGTTATCGTTATCAAGACGGCAGATTGGTGGATGCAAAATCTCAGCCTGTGAAATTCGAAATCTTGATTCAGCAACAAGATTTGCAGCGAACCTTAATGCCATTTATACGAAATTTGAAACGTTTAGGTATTCAGGTGTTATTACGACAAGTCGATGGACCGCAATACACCGAGCGTATGCGAAATATTGACTTTGATATGATCGTGGATGAAATGCCTCAATCGCTCACTCCAGCGGGTGAGCAAGCTCAACTTTGGGGCAGTCAAGCAGCCGATCAAGTGGGTAATTATAATTATGCTGGGATTAAAAATCCTGTGATTGATAAGCTTATTCAACAGGTGATCAATGCTCCAAATCGGGAGGAATTGATTGTTCGTACGCGTGTTTTAGACCGCCTGCTTAGAGCGGGTTATTATCAAATCCCAATGTTTGGGCAAAGTGAAAACTGGTTTGCCTATTGGCATATGTATAAGCAACCTTATGTCAAACCTAAACTTTCTGTAGGGATTGACTATTGGTGGAGTGATGCAGCTCAAGCCAAGCAAATAACACAATATCTACGGCAGCAATAAATACACCTGAATGATAAGGAATGTTAAAGCAACATGGGCACATATATTTTAAAAAGATTGCTCCTGATTATTCCAACATTGTTTTTCATTTTACTGATTAACTTAGTCGTGATTCAGATTGCACCAGGAGGACCTGTTGAACAAGCCATACAGCAAGCTGAGTCCTTTCAAGGCATGGGCAATACCGGCGGTGGTGAAACTGCGACGACAGGCAGTAAATACCAAGGTGCTAAAGGCCTCAGTGAAGAAATGGTGGCAAAAATCGAAGCGCAATATGGTTTCGATAAGCCATTGTTCGAACGTTTTTGGCTCATGTTAAAGGGCTATATGACGCTAGATTTTGGTACCAGTTTTTTTAAAGATAAGCCTGTGACCCAGCTACTTTGGGAAAAGCTGCCTGTATCCTTATCCCTTGGTTTATGGAGTACCTTGCTGATCTATATGGTGTCTATTCCTTTAGGCATTAAAAAAGCCCGTCAACATGGTCTGTTATTTGATAAAAGTACGTCTATTTTATTGGCTATAGGCTACGCCATTCCTGCTTTTGCCTTTGCCATTTTACTCATTGTTTTTTTTGCAGGTGGTTCATATTTTCAGTGGTTTCCTCTGCAAGGTTTAGTTTCAGAGAATTTTGCTGATTTAAGTGTATTTGGCAAAATTGCAGATTATTTTTGGCATATGGCGTTGCCTTTGTTTGCCATGTTGATTGGTGGTTTTGCAGGCTTAACTTATCTGACCAAATACTCCTTTATGGAAGAACTGAATAAACAATATGTTCTTGCGGCTCGTTCTAAAGGTTTGACCGAATCACGTGTGCTATATGGACATGTATTTCGTAATGCAATGCTCATTGTCATTGCTGGTCTGCCAGAAGCCTTGATTGGCATTTTCTTTGTGGGAAATCTATTTATTGAAATTATTTTCAATCTAGATGGTCTGGGGTTGTTAGGATTTGAAGCCATTGTACAGCGCGATTATCCAGTGATTTTTGGCACCTTGTTTATTTTTACCTTGATGGGGCTGATCTTAAGATTAATCAGTGATGTTATGTATCAAATGATTGATCCACGAATTAATTTTGATTCACAGGGGGCAAAATAATGTCTCCGATCATGCAAGCGCGATTTCAACGGTTTAAAGAAAATAAATTAGGCTTTACATGCTTTATCAGTTTTGCCTTGATTTTTATATTGTCACTAGCTGTCGAATTCATTGCCAATGATAAGCCGCTCTTGGTCAAATACGATGATTCTTTATATGTACCCGTACTAAAAAGCTATCCAGAGACCGCATTCGGTGGGGTATTTGAAACTGAGGCTGATTATAAAGATCCTGTGGTGCAGCAACTGATTGACGATAAAGGTTGGGCTGTATGGCCACTGATTAAATTTTCCTATCAAACACCGAATTTAGAACTGGCTGTGCCCGTGCCATCTGCCCCAACTGCACAAAATTGGCTTGGTACCGATGACCAAGGGCGTGATGTGCTCGCACGTATTTTATATGGATTACGTGTGTCGCTCTTGTTTGGTTTTGCATTAACGTTTGCTTCAGCCATATTGGGCATCATGGCTGGGGCGATACAGGGTTACTATGGTGGCTGGGTAGATCTGATCGGTCAACGGATTTTAGAAGTCTGGGGCGGACTACCGATGCTATTCATGGTGATGATTTTGGTCAGTATGTTTACACCGAGTGTGTATTGGCTCTTTGCTATTATGTTGTTGTTTGGCTGGCCTACTTTGGTCGGCTTGGTTCGTGCAGAGTTTTTAAGGGCTCGTAATTTTGATTATGTCTGTGCTGCACGGAGTCTTGGCGTTACAGATAGCACT
Organism: Acinetobacter amyesii; assembly: GCF_002018365.1. Classification (GTDB taxonomy): domain Bacteria; phylum Pseudomonadota; class Gammaproteobacteria; order Pseudomonadales; family Moraxellaceae; genus Acinetobacter; species Acinetobacter amyesii. The sequence continues at coordinate 691,936 of NZ_MVKX01000001.1, read as the reverse complement.
ATTATGTTTCGGCATATCTTACCAAATGCGATGAGTTCCAGTCTGTCACAGCTACCTTTCATGCTTACGGCAAATATTACTGCACTGACAGCCTTGGATTTCTTAGGTTATGGCTTACCGCCTGATGCAGCGTCATTAGGTGAGTTATTACTTCAAGGGAAAAACAATCTGAATGCACCATGGCTAGCCTTATCGGGGTTTTTTACCTTAGCGATCGTGCTGTCTTTATTGATTTACATTGGGGAAGCGACACGTGATGCATTCGATCCTAGACGTCAATAATCATCAAGTTAATGTACCTCCCATCGTGTTAGCGGTGGAACATTTACATATTTCACATGCAGCACAGGTCTTGGTTGAAGACCTAAATTTTAAATTGCATGCAGGTGAAACGATAGCCATTGTTGGAGAAAGCGGTTCAGGTAAATCGATTAGCAGCCTAGCTATACTCGGTTTGTTGTCGAGTGATTTACAGGTCACAGGCAGCGTCAGCCTGAATGGACAGAATATTCTTGGACTGAGTCCTGAACAGCACCGACATATTCGTGGACAGAAAATTGCCATGATTTTTCAAGAGCCGATGACGGCCTTAAATCCCTTACATCGGGTTGAAAAGATAGTTGGTGAGTCACTGTTGTTACAGGGATGGTCTAAGGCAAAAACTCGGCAGCGGGTTATAGAATTATTAAATGATGTCGGAATTCCTGATGCTGAAGATAAGTTAAGGCGCTATCCACATGAGTTATCAGGCGGGCAGCGTCAACGTGTCATGATTGCCATGGCATTGGCCTTAGATCCTGATATTTTAATCGCTGATGAGCCAACCACGGCTTTAGATGTCACCTTGCAAGCGCAAATCTTGAATTTATTAAAGTCGCTACAACAGCAGCGTAATATGGCGATGATATTAATTAGCCATGACCTGAATTTGGTCAAGCGCTATGCAGAACATGTGATTGTGATGAATCGTGGGCAAGTGGTGGAGCAAGGTAATGTTCAGGAAATTTTTGAGCAACCGAAGCAGGCGTATACCAAAAATTTATTAGACCATGATTTTGGTGTAGCAATAGATGTTTCGCAAACGCAGACACTTATAGAATTACGCCAGTTAGGAGTGAAGTTCCCAGTCAAACAAGGCTTATTGAACCGCATCAAAAATTATGTCGTTGCGGTAGAAGCTTTGGATTTAACAGTAGCTGAAGGTGAGTCGATCGGTATTGTTGGAGAGAGTGGTTCAGGGAAAAGCTCTTTAGCACTGGCTATTGCTCGGCTCATAGAAAGTGATGGCGAAATTATGTTAAATCAACACGCCATCAATCAACTTTCAGAAAAACAGCTCAGACCTTTACGTCGTGAATTTCAAATCGTCTTTCAAGATCCATTCAGTAGTTTAAATCCGCGGCTAAATGTAGAGCAAACCATTGGGGAAGGTCTGGCCTTACAGCATTTATCTGCAAATGAAATTGCACAGCGTATAGATGAAGCATTGCAGAAAGTCGAATTAGCCAGCTCATTTAAGCAGCGTTATCCACATGAGTTATCGGGTGGGCAACGGCAGAGAGTCGCCTTAGCACGTGCGTTGGTATTACGCCCTAAATTGCTGATACTTGATGAACCCACATCAGCACTTGATCGGACGACACAAAAAGCCATCGTGAAGCTACTACGGCGCTTGCAGCAAGAATTTAATATGAGTTATTTATTTATCAGTCACGATTTACACGTGGTCAAAGCCTTGTGTCAAAAAGTGTTGGTACTGCGCCATGCCAAAGTCATGGAATTTCAAGACACCGCAGATCTATTTGTGCGACCAAAAACGGACTATACCCGTAAATTAATTGAAGCCAGCCAATACTAAAATCAAACTTATGGATATTTTGACAAGTGTCATTGTCAAAATATCCTTGACCTTTAGAAAATAATAATTAGAGTAAATACTCAGGACTTGTTATTTCATTTTGGACATTGCCATGAGCCATTTAGCTGAAAGCTTTAAAATTCGTAATACCACGTTTAAAAATCGCATCATCAAAGGTGCAATGAGTGAAGCATTGGCCAATACCGCAGGCCAACCCAATCACCTACATTTTGGGTTATATGAAGCTTGGGCGAAGGGTGGTTTAGGCTGTGCCATTACGGGTAATGTCATGGTGGATTTCCGTGCTAAAAATGAGCCGGGGGTAGTTGTCGCTGAAACTGAGCGAGATTTAGCGCAATTAACACAGTGGGCTGAGCTAGGGAAAAAGCACGGCATGGTGCAATTGGTTCAACTTTCACATCCGGGTCGTCAATGTCCTAAAGGTTTAAATAAAGAAACGGTTGCACCGTCTGCTGTGCCATTTAGTCCGATGTTAGCTACAACTTTTGGAACACCGCGCGAACTTCGTGAAGATGAAATTTTAGATATCATTCAGCGTTTTGCACGTGCCGCACACATTTGTGAAAAGGCAGGCTTCGAAGGCGTGCAATTGCATGGTGCGCATGGTTATTTAATTAGTCAGTTCTTGTCGCCACTGACCAATAAACGTCAAGATCAGTGGGGCGGCTCAAATGAAAATCGCATGCGCTTTTTGCTTGAAATCTATAAGGCAGTTCGTGCCGCGACGACAGATGATTTTATCATTTCGGTCAAACTGAATTCTGCTGATTTCCAACGGGGCGGAATTAGCGAAACAGATGTGATTGAGGTCTTTAAGGCAATCGATGCCGCAGGGATTGATATGATTGAAATCTCGGGCGGTTCCTATGAAGCGCCAGCGATGGCGGGTGCTAAAGAAGAAAAACGTAAAGCCAGTACCATTGCTCGTGAAGCTTATTTCCTCGATTTTGCTGATAATATCCGTAAAGAGGTAAAGTGTGCGTTGATGGTTACTGGTGGGTTTAGAACCGTGCAAGGCATGAATGCTGCACTAGACAGTGGAGCTTGTGATTTTATTGGTATTGCACGTCCATTTGCTGTTGAAGTCGATTTGGCTGATCGTTTATTGGCGGGTCAGGATGTTCGTTATGGTGTGGACAAAATTAAAACTGGCATACCGATGATAGATAAAATGGCGATTATGGAAATTATTTGGTATGCCGCTCAGTTTAAATCGATTGGTGAGGGTAAACAGCCAAATCCTAAACTTTCGCCGTTAAAAGTGTTTTTTAAATATCTCAAAGGAAATTTAACCGCGGTCATTAAAGGGCAAGTCAATTCACGTAAGTCGGCTTAGTGGCACTTTGAGTGACGAGAATGAGGGCAATCAGCGTACATCCATGTTATGGTTGCCTTCATTCATATCAATATTACTTACAATAAAAATGTCTAAAATTTTAATATTAACGGTCATTCTTTCGGGGCTCAGTTCTGCCCTCTATGCTCAGTCTACATTTCAGACAGGAGATATTATTTTTCATATCTCAAAGTCACAGCAAAGTTTAAGCATTCAAAAGGCCACACATTCGCCCTATAGTCATATGGGCATGATCGTAAATAAAAATAACCAAACGTGGGTGCTTGAAGCCATTCAACCTGTGCAATATACCGCTTTAAATCAATGGATCGCACGTGGGGAAAATGCTCACTATGTGGTGAAAAGGCTCAAACAACCCTTAAATGTGACGCAGAAAACGAAGCTGGTACAAAATGCAGAAAAGTACTTGGGCAAACCCTATGATATTTATTTTGAATGGGATGATCGTGCAATTTACTGTTCGGAAATTGTTTGGAAAGCTTATCAGCATGCTTTAGGAATCGAACTTTCTCCATTACAACAACTGAAACAATTTGATTTAAAACAAAATGAAGTACAGCGTCTAATGCGGCAGCGCTATGGTCAAAAAATTCCGCTAGATGAGCAAGTGATTGCCCCTAAGGCCATTTATGATTCAAAACTTTTAAAAGAAATATTTAGAAATTAAGGCAATAAAAAAGCCCAAGTCACAATGCTTGAGCTTTTTAATGAGTGGTTAAAACCAACTCGAATATGGCGTCCCTACGGGGATTCGAACCCCGGTTACCGCCGTGAAAGGGCGATGTCCTAGGCCTCTAGACGATAGGGACAGTACAGAAAGTAAATTTTAAAACCGTTTATTTCAGTCTAAGTTTTTAGACTAAATAATGGCGTCCCTACGGGGATTCGAACCCCGGTTACCGCCGTGAAAGGGCGATGTCCTAGGCCTCTAGACGATAGGGACTTAATAAAATGTACTTCTGAAAATTGGCGTCCCTACGGGGATTCGAACCCCGGTTACCGCCGTGAAAGGGCGATGTCCTAGGCCTCTAGACGATAGGGACGTTTCAGAGGTGGGCGTATATTAGGGTGAAAATCGGGGGGTGTCAAACGCTTTTCTATAAATAAATTCAGTTTTTGATGTTGAGTGCATAAAATTAAAACAATTTGCTAAAAATGTTTGAAAAATACATTATTTATGTCGATTTTTTCAACACTTGTAAGATTGTAGCAATAACTTCTGGATGTGTTAAATATCCTGCAATATCGTGTGGGTGTTCAATCGATGTCTGAATTTGCTGGTTAATAATGGCGGGTTGAAAATCAAATGGTGCATGACTCAGCGGAAAAGCGCTGAGAAAATCATCATGTGAATAAAAGTTTAACCAATCGCCTGAAATTGCATCAGGCCGCTGTAAAGGCTGAGGTAAGTGGGCTTGGATGACGCGAAAAGCCAAAGGTGAGCCCAAGGTGATAAAGCGCTGTATATTGAGTTCAGGATGTAACAGTAAAAAATGATACGCAATCACGCTACCTAATGAATGTGCAATCAACAGGGTAGGTTTCGTTTGATGTAATTGCTCATGCAGACGGGTGTGAACTGCTTGAATAAAGTGTGGATTGGATAAATAGAGATAAGTTTCGACCAAAAATTTATGCAAAAGTGTGGCATGTAATTTTGGAAAATAATTCATTAAAACTGCAAAATCGCGTAGCGCAAGATCTTTGCCGAGTGCGGTGATCGATTTGAATGACTGGCTCAATCCCATGGCATCATTGAGGGTGATGTCAGGTAGATTGTTTTGTACTGCGTGATGCTCAAGCACTTTAGGTGATTTTTCAGGGTGTTCAGTGCGATGGATAAACGGAAAATGTGGCCACGTTTGAGGCGTCAAGGTGCTGGCTTGAAGCATATTCTGCAAATGATAACGCGTGAGTAAGTCCCCATAAAAAGGCATGCGCATATGGTGCTGTATATACGATAAAAAAGTCTCTTGATGGCTTTGCTTTAAGCCTTGAGACAACAGTGCAAGCCAATGCTGTTCGAGTGAACGTGCAGTTTGTTGCTGTTGATTCATGCCATGGATAAAGATGATCTGCATATTGCACCTCATCGACGGACCAGTTTTTATTCTACTTTTATTAAAATATAGCCATAAAAAAAGAGCAACCGAAGTTACTCTTTTATCGTGTTTGGCATGACAACACAGATCAATCTTTGTTGTGATACAAGGTGTAGTAGCTGATATAACACGCCACAATGAAGATCATACAGCAGATAAAGCCAGTTAACATTTCTGGGTCAAATACCATACTAATACAGGTAATCAGACAGAATACAAAACCGAGTATCGGCACGATTGGGAAGAGTGGTGCAGCAAAAGCTAAATCTTTTGCAGTTTTGCCTTCTTTATACCACTGACGGCGGAAGTTGAATTGGCTTAAACAAATACTCATCCACACCACCACCATGGTAAATGCCGCAACACCTAACAAGTTTTTGAAGATGGTTTCTGGTGCAAATTGCTCAGAAAGTAAGCCTGGCATACCACCGATCATGGTCACAATCACCGCAACATAAGGAATACCACGTGAGTTCACTTTAGAGAACACCGCAGGTAATTGCTTACTATAGGACAATGACCACATCATTCGAGATGCAGCAAATAAACCTGAGTTTGCAGCAGAAAGTAGGGCTGTGATAATCACAAAGCGGATGATGTCTTCTGCATAAGGAATACCAATGTGCTGGAATACCGTTACGAAAGGTGAACTACTTACACCTTCGGCAGATAAGCCAGCTTCTTGATGGGGCAATAATGCAGTAATAACAACAATGGTACCTACAAAGAAAATCAACAAGCGGAAAATCGCCGTGTTAATGGCTTTAGGTACATTTTTCGCTGGATCTTTGGTTTCACCCGCAGCAACACCAATCAGTTCAGTACCTGAGAATGCAAAGTTAACAATCAACATTGTAGCGAAGATTGGGAATAAGCCTTCAGGGAACCAACCTTGTGCAGTGAGGTTGCTAAACAGTGGTGCAGCTTCATAGCCTCGATAGCCTAAAACACCAAAAATGGCCAATAGACCTAAAATAATAAAGGCTACAACGGTAATCACTTTGACTAAGGCTAGCCAAAATTCAGATTCAGCAAACCATTTGGTTGAAATCATATTCAAGCAGAATACAAAAGCACCAAAGATTAAGGTCCACATCCACATAGAGCTGTCTGGGAACCATTCCTGCATTAAAAGTGCAGCAGCGGTAAATTCAGTTCCTAGCGTTACTGACCATGTCAGCCAATACAGCCAAGTGATGGTATAACCCGTACCCGGTCCGATATAGCGTTTAGCATAAGCGCCAAATGAACCAGATTCAGGCATATGTACAGCGAGCTCGCCTAAGCAAAGCATCACCATATAGGCGATAATACCGCCTAAAAAATACGAAATAATGGCACCTACAGGCCCCGTTTGTGCAATGACTTCACCCGAACCAAGAAATAAACCAGTACCGATTGCGCCGCCAAGCGAAATCATCACCAGATGTCGAGTACTCATAGCGCGTTTTAACGGCGCAGAATTGCCCTGATGCGAAGCATCATTCGGAGAATGAGATGACTGCATAGAGAAAAAGGAGAATCAAATAATGAAGCGAGTAATTGTAGAGAAGAATGCAATGATGATGCAATCAATTAATATAAATTATAGATAAATAAACTTTAAGTTTGTCAGAACTGACAGAAGAATTGGCGTCCCTACGGGGATTCGAACCCCGGTTACCGCCGTGAAAGGGCGATGTCCTAGGCCTCTAGACGATAGGGACGTTTTGAGGTGCTGTCATAGTATGAATAAACATGATGTGAGTCAAAGAAAAAATTTAAATTTCAGCTCATTTGTCTGTTATTTATACATAAAAATCAACGATTAATAAATTATAAAAAAGAAAAGCTGTGAAAATAAAAAAGCGAACCCAATGGCTTTGGATTCGCTTTAAAGATTAATCATTAAATCAGCTTAATCTTGATTATGATATAACCAATAATAACCTGCATAACATGCCGCCATAAAGATCAGGCAGCCAATAAAGCCTGAAAGCATTTCAGGATCTGCAGCCATACTTAAACCTGTTGCGGTACAGCAGACAAAGCCAAGGATTGGAACCAGTGGGAACCATGGTGTACGGAATTTAAGTTCTGACACGCTATGACCTTGTTTCAGCCATTGGCGACGGAAGTTAAATTGACTCCAACAAATACTCATCCAGACGATCACCATGGTGAAAGCGGCAATCCCCATCAAGTTCTTGAAGATGACATCTGCGCCAAATTGTTCTGACAATAGACCCGGTAAACCACCGATCATAGTGACCAATACAGCAATATAAGGCACACCAGTTTTGCTTAATTTGCCGAAAGCACGTGGTAATTGTTTTTGTGCGGACAGCGCCCACATCATACGTGATGCAGCATATAAACCAGAGTTAGCTGTAGACAGTAAAGCCGTAATAATGACGAAACGAATTAAGTCTTCTGCATAGGGAATACCCATCAGGTTAAATACGGATACGAATGGACTGCTACTTAAGCCGCCATGTCCACCGACATTTAAACCTGCATCGGTATAGGTCAACAGGGAACTGATAACGATAATAGTGCCGACAAAGAAAATGATTAAGCGCCATACCGCAGCATGAATGGCTTTAGGCACATTTTTTTCAGGGTTTTCAGTTTCACCTGCAGCGATACCAATCATCTCCGTACCATTAAAGGCAAAGTTCACGATCAATAGCGTGGCAAACAGTGGGAACAAACCATTTGGCAGCCAACCATGTTCAGTCAGATTGTGGAACATTGGAGCTGATTCATAGCCTTGGAAAGGCACGAAACCAAAGATGCAGGCAAAACCAAGGATGATGAAAATCAACACTGTTGCAACTTTCACCATTGATAACCAAAATTCTGACTCTGCGAATGCGCGTGTAGAACTTAGATTAGAAATCAGTACACCAGCAGCAAAGATCAGTGTCCATAACCAAATAGAGGTTTGTGGAAACCATTCCTGCATCAAAATAGCCGCCGCAGTAAATTCTGTACCTAAGGTGGCAGACCAGCCCAACCAGTACATCCAAGACACCATATAGCCGGTACCCGGGCCAATATAATTTGTCGCAAAAGCACCAAAAGAGCCAGAAACAGGTAAATGTACGGCAAGCTCACCCAAACAGAGCATGACCATGTAGGCAATCAGACCGCCAATAATATAGGCAAGTACAGCGCCCAAAGGCCCAGCTTGTGAAATAACTTCACCTGAACCCATAAACAAACCAGTACCAATTGCACCACCAAGTGAGAGCATCACAAGGTGTCGAGTCGTCATCGCACGTTTAAGCGATGGACTTTTACCTTCAGCAGACGAGTGTTGCGAAGGTTCAGAGGGAGAATGCATAGTGAAAAGAAAATTGAACGAAAGGTATATTTTATGATTGAATGCAGTGAAATTATTGATAAATCGAATTTTTCTTATAATGTGATAATACTGATCTAAAATTTAAATCTTTAGCACTGACCATTGGATTAATGGTCAGGAGTTTGATACTCAGCTTCAGAAGTTGCAGGTACTTGAGTTTGTTCTGCTACAGGGGCTTTGTTGTCATCGCGGCTCACAATATACAGATAGAGTGCAGATGGAAATAAGATGGCTAAAACCAAGAGCAACTTTTTAAACATAGGATGTTCTTACTTCAAATTAGATCAAGTCGAAGTATAAACAAAACAAGTCAGGCTGTAATTAATTAAAGTTTACGGTTTTTCTGTTCTAGATTAGACAGGATGACTTGGTAAATGTCAGGGTAGTGTTGTTTAAAGTTCCGTTGTTGCATGATTGTGATGGTTGAGGCATTTGGCTCGACACCCAGTTTTAAAATTTTTTGGGTTAACGCGAGTTGTGGAGAGCGACCATCAAAATGTGTATTCAGTAAGTTACCATCGGTATATTTAACTGTGAGTCCAATATTAAGTAGATAATCAAAAATATCAGGCAAACCAAAACCGGCAGCTTTATAGAGTAAATTATATGTTTCTGCACGATAGCCACGGCCGTATGTTTGATGTGTTTTTAATAATCCTAATGCATTATAAAATTCTAATTTGGCAATAATTTCTTGTTCATTAATAGAACCATCGCCATTTTTTAAAGTCCTATTGATGGTATTAAAAGTGACATCGTTTGAGCTAGGTTTGCAATCAGCAGCAATCAGTCGCTTGATATCTTGAAGTGGAAGTATAAGATGTGCTGTGTCACACATTTTTTTAACTTCTTTATTTTTCATTTTACTGCTTTGAATATTTTTATTTTCAAATTCCTGCACTATGGCTGACCAACCATATATGCTTATAAATTTATAATAACGAGATGCATCATTTGTCATCCCTTTGATCTTTTTAAAGTCGTGAATGTTTTTCAGTGATGGTGCATTGGTAGAGAAATTTTGTGGTAATGGAGCATTTGCAAAGCAATGCATACTCATTAGCAGGCAGCTGGTAATAACGATGTTTTTCATGGTTTGTGTGCTTTTAATAAATTGTAAACGTTAGGATGTTTGGTGGAAAAGTCATTCTGTTCCATTTGCTTATAGACGCTACTATTGGGCTCGATTCCTGCATTCAGTAGTTTTTGAACCAAACTCACAGAAGGGTTACGGCCTTTGATATTGTCTAAAATTAAATTACCATCCACGCCTGTGTAATCGACACCGATACTCAGCAAATAATCAGAAACCTCTTCAAGCCCCCAACCAATTGCTTTGGATTGCAAAGAGCTTTTTTCTTCATACGGGCCAAATTTATACGTAACGTGTGTTTGTAAAACGTTTTCCGACTTATAGAGCTTTAATTTTTCAATGATTTCGTTTTGATCTATTTTGCCTTCTGCATTGGTTAATGCGCCATTAATAATCATAGAGGATGAACGGCCATTGAGTGGTTTGCAATTTGCTTTAAATAAGCGTTTGGTTTGATCTGCAGTGCTTTGACTCAGTGCAATTTCGCAAAGTTTTTCTTTTTCCCCTTTAGGCATTTTGTTTTTAAGGATGGTTCCATTTTCAAAATCACGAACGATTGACTCCCAACCGTATTTGCTTGCTGTTCGGTAATACTGTATTGCTTCTTCGCTCAATTTTTTTGGTTTTTTCGCTTGTATTTGAGAGTCATGATCGTTGGTTTCGGGAATATAAGATTCTTGATCATCATTCAATGTTGTTTGATTTGTCTGATTGGCATCGTGCTCAACAGTATTTGAAGGATTTGTCGGTAGGCTGGCTTCGGGTCTAAAAATGTAGATGAAGATACCGAGAGATACAATGCACAGGCCAAAGAGTAAGATTATTTTTTTCATTACATGATTCTATAAAAAAAAGAGCGCATATAGCGCTCTTGATAGGGAAGATTAAAATTTATAGCTCACGTCAGCAATAAAACGACGTCCTTCTTCAGAATAAAGCGTCCCATCATCTTTAACGTTCTTATTTTGTTTATTTAAAACATTTGAAACCGTTAAGCCGAAGGTCATGCTTTGCTGTGGTGTAATTTTCCAGTCATAGGTTGCGCGGGCATCCCAAGTAAATTTGCTGGAAAAATCTTCTTCTTCCATGACCGAAATATCTGAGCCATCCCACGATACTTTATCGCCCGTTGCGACGTAGTTTGTTGAAGCAGAACGGAAGTTTAAGAAGTTATGCAGGGTAAACGGCAGCGCTGTCCCTTTCATTTCCCAGTTTAAACGCGCTGTAAATGGCGCATCTTTCACTGGAAGCTGGCTTTTAGGAATAATAGAACCGTTTAAAGACACATAGGCGTTACGCGAGTCAGTATCCATATCTTTATATGAGCCGCGGGTGGTTTCATTTTCAATATAGCTTAAGCCGAGCGCAAGTTTGTGCTGTGTCTGGCCAATGTCCCACGGGTTAATGTTGCTGATTGTAAATGTATAGGTATCTGCTTGACCGCCATCAACATTGGCATAAGTACGGTAGTCTAATGCTTGCGTGCCGGCTGCTGTGGTTTTGTAAATACGGGTTTCTTCAATTCGGTCTTCAAATTGGCGGTTCACCCATTTTAAATTTAAATCTAAATTTTTGATTTGGCTGCTTATCGCAAACACTTTTTCATCGCTATACGGTGTTTTGACATCCGTTGCACGAACTGCGGCCGCTTGTGAGCTAGGATAAGTGGCAACCCAGCCGTAATTATTGCTTTCATCCCAACTTGAGTCATAAGTTGCAGAACGGGATAAAGTTGCATATGTGGTATAGGCTTTTTCATCCAGCTCAGTCATGAGGAAGACATTGCCATAGTAACGGTTAAAGCCCGCTGTGAATTTAAGTGACTCATTTGAAAATGGCAGATATTCAAATGTTGAACGTGGTGCAACATTGAGGTTTGAGGCTAAAGAGTCATAATCGGCACGTAAACCTAGGCGCGCACGGAAATTATCCCAACTGATATCATCTTCAGCAAACACATGCCACTGATCTTGGCGAGCTGTGAATTTGCCTGCGTTATAAAATGTGCCTGAGCGAGAATACTGACCTGTCCATGATTCCCAAGGTTTGGTTGAGCTTGCACGGTATTGTAAATCTGCTTCATCACATTGAGCATCGCCAACCGCACAAGATGCCGTTCCTAAATTTGCACGTGTGGTGTATAAAGACATCGAGTCAGGGCGTTCCCATGAGCCTTCATTGTGCTGATAGCCTGTACCCGCTTTAAAACGGTGTGTGGTATTGGCAAATGTAACCGGATCGAAAATGGCTTTTAAGTCATAAGACAGGGTCGATTGTTGGTTGATAATATTGCCGCCGAAACCGCCTTCAGTCAGAGTATCGCCATCTTTTGAACCTGGTATCCAATCTTTTGAACCCGCTGCATAGTTCCAGACGGTTGAACTGTTGCTTTTTAAGTGCCGGTCAAGCTCAGTCGTGCGGTAGTTCAGGTTTTGTTCCAGCTGGAAACCATTGAACTTATTTTTAGCATTGAAAAATAAAGTGTCGGTAATGGTGTCAATGCTGTAGTCAGAATTGATCTTATTTTTATAATAGCCTTCTTTGTCGTATTCATAGTGCTCAACACCGAATTGATACGCTTGCTGATCATTTGGATTAAAGTAAGCCGTGAAACCGGCATTATTATTCACTTCTTCGGTTTTAATCTTATCATTTTCACCCAAACCACTCATAACTGGGATACGCGAACCGCGTGTCGCTCCAAAGGCGTTAAATCCCCAGGCTTCATTTAAGCGTCCGTAGACATTGGCGCTGATGCCTTGCGTGGTGTATTCCTTGTGGTGATCGGTATCTTGGTCTTCAAAATCCGCTTCTTCAGCATCATCCACATAATTAAAGCGGGACCAAGCGGAATTGGTGTAGTCATAGCTGATTGAGCCATGCAATTTTCCAATTTCAGATTTTGGCGCACAAGTTTTGGCCGCAATCACACCACCCTGAAAGTCGCCGTGTTCAGCGCTGGCATTACTGTCAATAACTTCAAGTTCACAAATTAAGTCTGTATTAATGTTGGCGGTTTGAGAGTTGCTTGGAGCGCCGTAATAGTTGGAATCTGCACTTTCACCAACGGGGTCAAAGGTGTTTGATGTATTGACGCCATTTACCGTAAATTTATTGGCAAAGTTTGGTGCGCCATTAATCGAGATTTTTTCTGGGGCGAGGGATGCTTGATTGCCACTGCTATAAGCCTCACGGTCAAACTGAACGTTGGTGTGAGTTTTTAAAAAATCACTGATACTTTTTTTGCCATTCGGCGTTTTTTCTAAATCTTCTTTGGTGTAGACGGTTTTACCTACTTCTTGCTTGGCTTTGACTTCAACTTCAATCGGCGTCATTTTGAGGTTATTACTTTGAATAACTTGAGTTGAATCAATTTCATTGGCATAAGCTTGTGATGCTAAAGCAGTCAAAATTGCGATATTGAGGGGAGAATAGGCAAAGCGCATGGCTGTCAACAATTATGCAGATAAAAACGATAGCGATTATCATTAACTTTACAAAAATAATCAATAGAAATGAGAATTATTTGCAATAGGTGTTTTTTTAATACACAGCAATTTCAATGAATGAAAATTCTAACTAATCAGTAGAGGCGGTGATGTGTATTCAATAGACTTGAATAATCAGCTTGGAGAAAGTCTGAATAAGAATTGGCGTCCCTACGGGGATTCGAACCCCGGTTACCGCCGTGAAAGGGCGATGTCCTAGGCCTCTAGACGATAGGGACGTTTAGAAGATGGCGGTATCTTATTGATCCGCCATCATAGTGTCAAGTAGGTGAGGGCCGAGTTTGTTCAAAATATAACAGAACAGTTCAGCGGTCTTCTGAGTATCGTAAAGCGCAGAGTGTGCTTCTTTACCATCAAACTCAATACCTGCTTGAATACATGATTTTGCCAGCACAGTTTGTCCAAACATTACAGCGCTCAAAGTCACTGTATCGAATACGGAAAAACTATGGAAAGGATTTTGATTTTTTGTCCCAGTACGTGCAATGGCTGCCTGTACAAAACCTAAGTCAAAATGGGCATTATGACCAACTAAAACCGCGTGTGTGCAGTTCTGTTGGCGACGTACTTCATTTACTGCTTTGAAGATACGTTTTAATGCTGATTTTTCATCTTCAGCCATGGCCATACGCATTGGATTAAATGGATCTACACCAATAAAATCCAGCGAACGACGGTCAAGGTTGGCACCTTCAAACGGATTGATATGTGCATGGTGGGCTTCACCTGGTACAAAATTACCTTCTGCATCATACACAATAGGAATAGCTGCAATTTCCAGTAAGGCATCGGTCTGTGAATTAAAACCTGCTGTTTCGACATCGACAACAACAGGTAGGAATCCACGGAAACGTTGACCAATGACTGGTCGAGTTTCATCTGTCACACTTTTCTCCATTGGATGGTCTTACCCGCATACAACGGAATAATTTTTTCGCCATCCAAATAGTCTAAACTTTCAGGGATCACTTGATCTTCATTTACCAAAGTAATGGTATTGGTATTTCGAGGGAGTCCGTAGAAGTCTGCACCAAAGTGGCTTGCAAAACCTTCTAAACGGTCGATTTTACCGACTTGATCAAATGCTTGAGCGTAAAGCTCAATTGCTGTTGGTGCACTATAACATCCTGCACAGCCACATGCATTTTCTTTAGCATTTTTTGAGTGCGGCGCACTGTCTGTACCTAAGAAAAATTTAGGGTTTGCACTGGTCGCGACTTCAAGCAAAGTTTGCTGATGGGTTTGGCGTTTTAAAATCGGTAAGCAATAGAAATGCGGTTTAATGCCACCCACCAACATGTCATTACGGTTAAATAATAAATGTTGCGGTGTGATTGTCGCAGCGACATTACGGTCTTGTTCTAATACAAAATGCGCAGCTTCACTAGTAGTGATGTGTTCTAGCACCAATTTTAATTTAGGGAACTGTTTTAACAGTGGAGAAAGCACTTCATCAAGGAAACGTTTTTCACGGTCAAAAATATCGACATGGTTATGTGTCACTTCACCATGTAACAGTAATGGCACTTGATGTTCTTCAAGTTGTTCAATCACACCATAGACTTTACTAATGTCGCTGACACCACTGTCTGAGTTCGTAGTTGCACCTGCTGGATAGAGCTTGATGGCATTAACATGCTCAGATTCTTTAATTTTTTTAACTTCACTCGCCGGGGTATTATCTGTGAAATAGAGCACCATACGCGGGTCAAAGTGAACGCCTTCAGGCACATGTGCCATGATACGTTCACGGTATGCATTTGCTTCTTCAACGGTTTTTACCGGTGGTACGGTGTTTGGCATACAAATCGCGCGAGAGAATTGTTGTGCTAAATCAGGAACTGTACGCTTTAGGGCTAGACCGTCACGTAAATGTGCATGCCAATCATCTGGCTGAAGAAGAGTAATCGTGTTCACAGCGATTCCAAGCTTGGAAATAAAACAAATGATAATGCAAATAATGTGAAAATGGTAACGAGATTTCTGTACAAATGACTGAACAGATATAAATAAAGAATAAAACTGTGGTATTTTTAAATGACTAAAAGAATTAGATAAATGCTTGGAAATGGAATACAAGTATAACCTTGCAAAGTTGCAATACGATAAAGAAAAAATAGAGGAACTGATTACACGGCAAACTCGTCGTGTAGGGGAAATGTTTCCTAAAAAACTGGAAACACAATTTTGGACTTTAAACCTTGATCGTGCGCAAACCAACATACGTCATTTTTTCTGGATGGGGGTGTTGATTTACTTTGTGCTTACCATGCTGATCATTCCCGGCGATTACTGGATTATTGATCAACAGCATTTTGTGCATGATTTTATTCATTGTTTGCTTGGACAGCTCAATGGAGCGCTGTGTCTTTTGACTTTATATGCCTTTGCCCGTTACGAGCGTCTGAAGCCTTATTTTTCACATGCCAGTATGTTTGTGGTGTTTTGGGCAGTTATTTCAATGTCTTGGCTCACCATGACCGTGTATACCGAAGCACTTAAACATCAGGCCATGATGATCCTTTGTATGATTTACATCTTGAGCTATATTTTGACGGGGGTGAAACCAGTCCAAATGTTGATGTCTGGCTTGTTGGCTGCTGTGGTCACCATGTTGATGCTTTTTTCATTAGAAGTGAAATTTGATGTAATGGTGTTGGGGCGTGTGCTGATTGGAAGCTGTGTATTGGGTTTTGCAATCAGTAAGATGCTCTGTGCGCGTGAACGGATGATTTTTTTGAATATGCTGCGCGCGGATATTAGTGAAAAAATCCATCGGATTCATACCACTGAGCTTTTGCATTTAAGTCAGCATGATGAATTAACCAAGATTTCAAACCGACGTACTTTTGACGAAATGCTCGATACCTTTTATGAGCAATCTCGACGTAATAACACCTCGCTTGCTGTGCTGTTTATCGATGTCGATCATTTTAAAAACTATAACGATTTCTACGGTCATCAAAAAGGCGATGATGTAATTTCAACCATTGCCAAAACCATTAAAAATGCCATTCGACATATGGATTTTGTAGCGCGATATGGTGGTGAAGAGTTTGTGGTTTTATTGCCAGAAACCGATGCACATGGTGCTTATGCAGTTGCCTCGAATATTTATAAAGCAATTGATCGTTTAGAGATTCCACACGCAAAATCGTTGGTATCCAACCATGTCACCATCAGTTTGGGAATAACCGTATATCGTGCGGAGATGCTGACCAAGGAAGAATTATTGACGATCGCTGATCAGGCTTTGTATCGTGCAAAACAACTCGGGCGGAATCAAATTTACTATCAATCGATTCGTTCAGCACATGTGGCTTAATGTTTAATTTGTCAGTGTAATTTTCTGAAATCGGCAATAAAAAACCGCGCTAGCTGCGCGGTTTTTTTATGACTCAACAAATCTTATTTGTTTTTGTCTTTTAATTGAGGCACTGCAGAACCTGTACCTACTGCAAGTAAGCCAGAGTTTGTGTAGATGCCTAATTTAGCGCGAGTATCTGTGATATCAAGGTTACGCATAGTCAATTGACCGATACGGTCAGCAGGGCTAAACATAGAGTCACCTTTCTCCATAGTTAAACGCTCAGCTTCATAAGTGAGGTTAGGAGATTCAGTGTTTAGAATAGTGTAGTCATTACCACGACGAAGTTCTAAAGTCACAGTACCAGTGATGGCTTTAGCAACCCAACGCTGCGCAGTTTCACGAAGCATTAATGATTGAGAATCGAACCAACGACCTTGGTACAGAAGACGACCTAAACGCAGACCGTTAATACGGTATTGTTCGATGGTGTCTTCGTTATGAATACCAGTCACTAAACGTTCATAAGCAATATGAAGAAGTGCCATACCCGGAGCTTCGTAGATACCACGAGATTTTGCTTCAATGATACGGTTTTCGATTTGGTCAGACATACCTAGACCATGACGACCACCGATACGGTTGGCTTCAAGAATGAACTCAACTGGGTTTTCGATGCGTTTGCCATTTAATGCAACAGGGAAGCCTTCTTCGAAAGTTACAGAAACTTCTTCAGCTTTTACTTCTACGTCATCTTTCCAGAACGCAACGCCCATGATTGGGTCTACGATTTTGATACCCGCATTAAGGTATTCAAGATCTTTTGCTTCGTGAGTCGCACCTAACATGTTTGAGTCAGTTGAGTACGCTTTCTCTTTTGACATTTTGTAGTCAAAACCATTGTCGATCAGGAACTGTGACATTTCTGCACGGCCGCCTAGCTCGTCAATGAAAGTTTGGTCTAACCAAGGTTTGTAAATTTTTAGCGATGGGTTAGTCAATAGACCATAGCGGTAGAAACGTTCAATGTCGTTACCTTTATAAGTCGAACCGTCACCCCAGATGTTTACGTCATCTTCTTTCATTGCGGTTACAAGCATTGTACCTGTAACTGCACGACCAAGAGGAGTCGTGTTGAAGTAAGGCATACCACCAGTTGAAATGTGGAAAGCGCCGCATTGAATAGCCGCAATACCTTCTAATGCAAGTTGTAAACGACAATCAACTAAGCGAGCTTTAACTGCGCCATACGCTTCCGCTTTTTTTGGAATCGCATCGTAGTCGTCTTCATCAGGTTGACCTAAGTTTGCTGTGTAAGCGTAAGGTTCTGCACCTTTTTGTTTCATCCACAAAAGCGCAGCTGAAGTATCTAGACCACCAGAGAAGGCAATACCAACTTTTTTGCCAACTGGGACATTCTGCAAGATAGTTGCATTATCAGTCATTGTTAATCCTAACGATATAAATATAGGCACCGAGAATGGGTGGCCTGAAAGAATACATATATGTGCGCGATTGTAGCACTTTTCTGCACGGTTTTTCTAAAAAATCATGAGATACAAGCGATGAGGTGGAAAAAAATGATCGTTGAAATCTATTGTTGAATACTTCATCCAGTTTTTGCAGGCGGAAAATACATTTTCTGAAAGAAATAGGTTGCAAATATAAAGAAATTTATTTGATTTAAATAATTGGTCATACCAATAATAGGTTTATTTGGTTTTTATATTTTTCTTTGAAATGAGACTGAGGTCAAACAAAGCTTTATTGTTAGACTAAAGTATATTTTATAAAGTTTAGTTATAAATAATAAATACAAAACAGATATTTAAAAGTTGATATGGAAGTTTTTAAACGGAAAAATAATGTTTTTGCATTTTATATTGGTCATACCAAAAACAAGAAAAGCTTGAATGATTGAGTTGAAATAATTAAAAATTGCGGAGTATTTCAGCAATAGTATGAGTTTTTATGTGTTTAATATTTATAATGGTCATACCATTATAAAAGACCACATGCTTATATTGCTCAATAATTAAATCTTAGTAAGCATTTCAAGGAGATGACAATGCTTCAATGGCAGCAAATATATGACCCAATGGGGAATATATGGATATCAAGTTTAATTGCGCTCATTCCGATTATCTTTTTTTTCTTAGCGCTTGCTGTATTTCGTTTAAAAGGCAGTGTGGCAGGTACGATCACCGTTGTACTGGCACTGTTGGTGTCTTTATTTGCCTATGACATGCCTGTGCTCATGGCATTGGCTTCGATGGTCTACGGTTTCTTCTACGGTTTATGGCCGATTGCATGGATCATTATTGGTGCGGTGTTCCTGTATAAAATCTCAGTCAAAACAGGACAGTTTGACATCATCCGTTCTTCGATTCTTTCCATTACTGAAGATCAACGTTTACAGATGCTGTTAGTTGGCTTTGCTTTCGGTACTTTCCTCGAAGGTGCAGCGGGCTTTGGTGCCCCTGTAGCGATTACCGCAGCACTATTGGTAGGTTTAGGCTTTAAACCTTTATATGCGGCAGGTCTTTGTCTGATCGTAAATACAGCGCCAGTGGCTTTCGGTGCGATGGGTATTCCAATTATCGTTGCTGGACAAGTGTCTGGTGTTGATACGATGGAAATCAGTCAGATGGTTGGTCGACAGTTGCCATTTATGGTACCGATTGTACTGTTTTGGATTATGGCGATTATGGATGGTTGGCGCGGTGTGAAGGAAACTTGGCCTGCAGTTGTGGTTGGCGCGAGTAGCTTTGCGATTGCACAGTATCTAACGTCGAACTTTGTCGGTCCTGAATTACCCGATATTACCGCGGCGATTGCCTCTTTAGTGTCATTAACGATTTTATTTAAATATTGGCAGCCTAAACATATTTTCCGCTTTGCAGATCAAGATGCGACGATGAGTGAAGATGTTGCTGCGCAAAAACAGCAAAAATATAGCTTTGGTCAAATTGCAAAAGCGTGGTCGCCATTTGCGATCTTAACGGTGATGGTCACGATCTGGAGTATTAAACCGTTTAAGGATTTATTTACTAAAGACGGTGCCTTACATGATTTAGTTATTTCGATCAAAGTGCCATTTTTACATCAATTGGTTCAAAAGATGCCGCCAGTCGTACCTGAAATGAAGGACTACGATGCCATCTATAAATTTGACTGGTTTTCGGCAACAGGTACGGCAATTGTCATTGCTGCGATCATTACCATTATTTTCTTAAAAATGAAGCCGAAAGACGCGATTGTGACCTTTGGTGAAACCATTAATGAATTAAAAATTCCAATTTATTCGATTGGGATGGTCTTGGCTTTTGCATTTATCGCCAACTATTCAGGGATGTCAGCAACATTGGCATTAGCACTTGCGCATACAGGTCAAGCCTTTACCTTCTTCTCACCATTTTTAGGATGGCTTGGTGTCTTCCTCACGGGTTCAGATACGTCAGCCAATGCGCTATTTGCTGCATTACAGGCAACTACTGCACAGCAAATTGGTGTACCAGAAGTATTACTCGTTGCTGCCAATACCAGTGGTGGTGTGACTGGAAAAATGATTTCACCCCAGTCCATTGCAATTGCATGTGCGGCAGTTGGCTTGGTAGGTAAAGAGTCTGATTTATTCCGTTTTACCGTAAAACACAGTATAACGTTCACAATCATGATGGGGATTTTAATCACCCTACAAGCTTATGTGTTCCCTTGGATGATTCCATAACACGCATTGTGTAACAACGTTAAGGAAAGCAGATGAAAGTCTCTGATAAAACTGTTCAAAGTCTTCGTGTATTGATTGAAGAAAGCAATATGCAAGTTGGAGATCGTCTGCCTGCAGAACGGAAACTGTGTGAACAACTTGGCGTCTCACGCACTTCTTTACGCGAAGCGATTTCTCAATTGACCAGCATGGGCGTGTTGGTCAGTAAAGTCGGTGCGGGGACTTTTTTAAAGCAATTACCAGCGACTTGGTCGAGTTATCAAATTGTGCAGCCCATCAGCAGTTTGATTAGTGAAGACCCTGCCTACCGTTTTGATGTGCAAGAGGCGCGCATTATTTTGGAAGGTGGT
This sequence comes from Acinetobacter amyesii, assembly GCF_002018365.1. GTDB lineage: Bacteria > Pseudomonadota > Gammaproteobacteria > Pseudomonadales > Moraxellaceae > Acinetobacter > Acinetobacter amyesii. The sequence goes on along the minus strand of NZ_MVKX01000001.1, from coordinate 671,260 downwards.
ACTGCATGGTATGCGGCACAACGTGCTACAGCAGAGGACTTGGCACATATCCGACATTATTATGATCAGATCAATCATTTTCAGGCTTTAGGCAATGACGATGAAGCAGCGCGTGCAGATGCCAAATTTCATTTGGCGATTGCTGAAGCTTCACATAATTTAGTGTTGATTCAGATGATGCGTGGTCTATTTGATCTGTTGCAATTTAATGTCGTTTTAGGTCGTCGAAAAGTTTATAGCGAAGCACACCGATTTGATCAATTGCATGATCAGCATTTTCAAGTCATGAATGCAATTGAACGCCGTGATCCAGAAGCTGCACGTAAAGCAGTCTGTGGGCACATTGAGTTTGTAGTACAACAGGTGCGCATGATTGATGAAGAAGAAGCTCGTCGTCAGCGTGCCAGTCGATTAAACAGGATATAAGCATGATTATTTCTTCTGCCAATGACTACCGTGAAGCGGCACGTCGTCGTTTACCGCCATTTTTATTTCATTACATCGATGGCGGGGCGTATGCCGAATATACCTTAAAGCGTAATGTAGAAGATTTATCAAAAATAGCGTTGCGTCAACGTGTGCTGAATGACATGTCACAGTTGAGTCTAGAAACCCAACTGTTTAATGAAACCTTATCAATGCCTGTGGCTTTATCACCTGTGGGTTTAACAGGGATGTATGCACGCCGCGGCGAAGTTCAAGCAGCCGTTGCCGCAGATAAAAAGGGCATTCCATTTACGCTGTCTACAGTTTCAGTATGTCCAATTGAGGAAGTGGCGCCAGCGATTCAGCGTCCTATGTGGTTTCAGTTATATGTGCTACGTGACCGTGGCTTTATGAAAAATGCCTTAGAACGTGCCAAAGCAGCAGGCTGTTCAACTCTGGTGTTTACCGTGGATATGCCTGTTCCGGGCGCACGTTACCGTGATGCACACTCGGGGATGAGTGGTCCAAATGCAGCTATGCGTCGTTATATGCAGTCGTGTTTCCACCCACACTGGGCGTGGAATGTGGGTTTGTTAGGTCGTCCACATGACTTGGGGAATATTTCTAAATACTTGGGTAAACCAACAGGTTTGGAAGATTATATCGGCTGGTTGGGCAATAACTTTGACCCATCAATTTCATGGAAAGACCTTGAGTGGATTCGTGAATTTTGGGATGGCCCGATGGTCATTAAAGGCATACTTGACCCTGAAGATGCCAAAGATGCTGTGCGCTTTGGTGCAGATGGCATCGTGGTGTCAAACCATGGTGGCCGTCAGCTCGATGGTGTTTTATCTTCAGCGCGTGCATTGCCGCCAATTGCTGATGCCGTAAAAGGCGATATTAAAATTCTTGCTGACTCAGGTATTCGAAATGGTTTAGATGTGGTGCGAATGCTGGCTTTGGGTGCTGATACCTGTATGCTCGGTCGCGCCTTTGTTTATGCGCTCGGTGCAGCAGGTGGTGAAGGTGTTTCCAATCTTTTAGAACTGATTGATAAAGAAATGCGTGTAGCGATGACCTTAACAGGTGCAAAAACCATTGCGGATATTACATCTGATTGTTTGGTGAAGTTAGAGAAAGAGTTGGTCGGTTAAACACGGCCTTTAAAAATATTGGAGTCCCTTCTCCCTCAGGGAGAAGGTTAGGATGAGGGGGGAGTTTATTCCTTCATTTAATTGAAAAGAACCTCTCCCTAACCCTCACTTGTGCTGAGTTTTAAAGCAGTGCTTTAAAACACGCTTAGGAGAGGGAACTTCAAAGCAATACTCCCTGCATAGCAGTGCAGTTTATCTCCTGAAAAGGAGAGAAAACTATCCAATTAAAGTATTGAAAAAAAGAAGATATACGACCATGACTACCCACTCACCACAACAAACCATTCAAAACCTCATCAACATCGTCGGTAAGCAACACGTTTTAACTGAAGATAAAGACACACGTTTATACCGCCAAGGTCGCCGTTACGGTGCAGGAAAAGTATTGGCTGTGGTTACACCTGGCTCTTTACTTGAGCAATGGCAAGTGCTGCAAGCGGCTGTGGATGCAAATTGTATTGTGATTATGCAAGCCGCCAATACCGGTTTGACAGGTGGTTCAACGCCTTTTGGTGAGGACTATGACCGTCCTGTGGTGCTGATAAGTACTCGCCGTTTGGTTGGCATCCAAGTGATTAATGACGGTCAACAAGTCATTTGCCTACCGGGGGCGACATTAGACAAGCTTGAAAAAGATTTAGTAGCATTTAATCGTGAACCTCATTCGGTGATTGGTTCTTCGTGTATTGGGGCATCGGTTTTGGGCGGCGTGTGCAATAACTCAGGGGGTGCTTTGGTGCGCCGCGGTCCTGCTTATACAGAGCTTGCACTGTATGCACAAGTAAATGACTCAGGTGAATTGGAGCTGGTCAATCATCTAGGTGTCCATCTTGGCAATACGCCAGAAGAAATCCTCACAGCGTTGGAAAATAAAAACTATCAAATCAATGATATTGTGAATAATTCAAGCTGCTGTGCGTCAGATCAACGCTATTCACATGACGTAAAGCAAGTTGATGAAAATACGCCTGCACGTTTTAATGCAGATCCGAGTCGACTATTTGAAGCATCGGGTTCAGCAGGTAAGGTCTGCGTCTTTGCAGTACGTTTAGATACCTTTGAAAAAATCCCTAGTCAGGTGTTTTATGTAGGGACCAATTCACAAGATGATTTAACGGAAATTCGTCGTTTTCTATTAAAAGATCTTGCACGCCTCCCGATTGCAGGTGAGTACATTCATCGCGTGGCATACGATATTGGGGCTGAATATGGTAAAGATTCTTTTGTATTTATTGAAAAATTCGGTACGGCAAAGGTGCCGGCTGCATTTGCTATGAAAGATAAAGTCGATGGCTATTTAGAAAAACTGGGCTTGCGAGGTTTGACGGATAAAGTCTTGCAGCTGGTGACTAAATTTATGCCGAATCATCTGCCAAAACGTATGAATGAATTTCGTGATTTATATGAACATCATTTGATGATTCGTATTGAAAATCAGGATCTTGATCAAGTCGATGAGTATTTGAAAACGTATTTTTTAGATAAAACGTCAGGTCATTATTTTAAATGTACGGATGAAGAAGGACGCAAGGCATTTTTACATCGCTTTGCGGTGGCAGGTGCCGCCATTCGTTATCGCGATACGCATCGTTCAGAAGTTGAAGATATAGTGGCTTTAGATATTGCATTACGTCGCAATGATCGTGAATGGGTCGAAACTTTGCCGAAAGCCATGGATGAGCAAATTATCCATAAACTCTATTATGGACATTTTCTCTGTCATGTTTTTCATCAAGATTATATTGTGAAAAAAGGTGTAGATCCTTTGGCAATGGAACATGCAATGTGGCATTTACTCGATGATCGTGGTGCTGAATATCCTGCGGAACACAATGTTGGGCATTTATATGTGGCGAAGCCTGCATTAAAAAATCATTATCAAAAACTGGATCCGACTAATAGTTTTAACGTGGGAATTGGGCAGACCAGCAAGCTGAAACATTGGAAATAATACTTTTAAAAACAACATGCCGTGATGTGAAAGTTCACGGCTTTTTTTATGGTTAAAGGATTGATATATCCGGAGGTATTGACCATAAAGGAGAAGAATATTTTCTAAATTGTCATCCCAAAATATAAAAAAACCGCTAAAGTGTTATGCAACAAGTTGCAAAGCCAAAATAAGGATTCAGCATGACAACGACTAGCTATGCAAATATTTTAAAACCTTTACATTTGGGTTTTACCACGATTAAAAACCGTGTCGTGATGGGGTCCATGCATAGTGGGCTGGAAGATCGTTTTTATAATTATCCTAAGCTTGCAGCTTATTTTGGTGAGCGTGCGAAAGGTGGTGTCGGCCTGATTATTACAGGCGGTATTTCGCCAAACCGTCAAGGTTGGCTGTTACCTGCTGGCGGTACCATGAATACGTTAGGTGATATCGCTCCACATCGCTTGGTGACCCATGCAGTACATAAGCATGGTGCCAAAATTTTAATGCAAATCTTGCATGCTGGGCGTTATGGCTATCAGCCTTTTGCAGTGTCAGCAAGTCCGATTAAATCTCCGATTTCACCTTTTAAACCACGTCAATTAACGGACAAACAAATTCTTTCAACCATTGATGATTATGTCAAAACGGCAAGCCTTGCACATAAGGCCGGCTATGATGGTGTAGAAATTATGGGTTCAGAAGGCTACTTGCTGAATCAGTTTTTAAGCCGTCATGTCAACCAACGGACAGACCGTTGGGGCGGTGAAATTGAAAATCGTATGCGCCTTGCGGTTGATATTGTGAAATCGATACGTGCTGAAGTGGGTGAGAAATTTATTATCTGCTTCCGTTTGTCATTGCTCGATTTGGTCCATGATGGGAACACCATGGCAGAAGTCATTACTGTTGCTAAAGCATTGGAAGCAGCAGGTGTGACGTTATTGAACACGGGGATTGGCTGGCATGAAGCACGTATTCCGACAATTGTGACCTCAGTGCCTCGCGCAGCGTTTGTGGACTATACCGCTGAAGTCAAAAAACATGTTGCGATCCCTGTCATTGCGTCCAACCGTATCAATATGCCAGATACAGCTGAAGAAATTTTAGCTTCAGGCAAGGCGGATATGGTGCAGATGGCACGTCCATTCTTGGCAGATCCGTTTTGGGTAAATAAAACAGCGACCAATCGTGTCGATGAAATCAATACCTGTATTGCCTGTAACCAAGCTTGTTTAGATCATACTTTTAAAAATCAGCGTGCGACGTGTTTGGTCAACCCACGAGCGGCATATGAAACTGAATTGGTTTATTTAAAGACCAAAAAACCGAAGCGTATTGCAGTCGTCGGTGGTGGCGTGGCAGGCATGTCTGCTGCAACGGTAGCGGCAAGCCGAGGCCATGCGGTGACACTATTTGAAGCGGGTACAGAAGTGGGTGGCCAATTTAATTTGGCGAAAGTCGTTCCCGGTAAAGAAGAATTTCACGAAACGATTCGCTACTTTAAAGTTCAAATCGAAAAAACAGGGGTTGATTTGCGTTTAAATACACGCGTTAACCGTGAACAACTTGAACGTGAAGGGTTTGAGGAAGTGGTTATTGCAACAGGTGTAGTTCCTCGCAGCTTGAAAATCGAAGGTAGTGATGCACCGAATGTCTTGTCTTATGCAGAAGTGCTGAAAGGCGCAGCTGTGGGGAATAAAGTTGCTGTGATTGGTGCAGGCGGCATTGGCTTTGATGTATCTGAATTTTTACTCAAACCGCCACATCAGCCACAACCAATGCCTTTAGCGGATTGGCAGCGAGAGTGGGGTGTCGATCCGAATCCGAACTATGTAACAGAAGGCGGTATGCAGGCTGCTGAGATCGAACCTCCTGTTAGAGAAATTTATTTATTACAACGTAAAACAACTGCACTTGGTGCAGGGTTAGGTAAAACATCAGGTTGGGTACACCGTACACAATTAAAGAAAAATGCGGTTCGTATGCTGCGTGGTGTTCAATACAAAGCCATTACTGATGAAGGGCTTTGGGTTGAACATGCAGGGCATGATCAATTATTACGTGTAGATACGATTGTTGTCTGTGCTGGTCAGGAATCGGTAAAGCATTTGATGCCAGAACAGGGTGAGAAAACCCTTGCCAATTACCATATTATTGGTGGCGCAAAACTAGCAGCAGAGTTAGATGCAAAACGCGCAATACGTGAAGGTGCGGAGCTCGCGGCTAAACTTTAAGGATTTGGCGAAACAATATTCATTTGAAAGGTTTAGTTGTAATTTTTACTTGTCAGATGAATAAAACCTCCGTATTATGGCGCACATGGAAGCGTGGCAGAGCGGTTTAATGCACCGGTCTTGAAAACCGACGAGGGCGCGAGTCCTCCGTGAGTTCGAATCTCACCGCTTCCGCCAAATTCAAAAAAGCCCCTGTAGTGATACAGGGGCTTTTTTTTGTGGAAATTTTTTGAATAAAAGCTATTTATATATAAAAGTTGTCAAAGAATATAAAGGGAGCTGTAAATACTCGATATAGGAATACTTGGGGTAAAACCAAGCAGGCGATAAAAAATTATTAAAACGAAATGAATTTAGTTAAGTTTATAAAAGATGAGTTAGATTCAAGGTCGATTTCTTTATTTTAAAGATGAATTAAAACACTTGTATATACAAGTTGGTTTTGGCTTATACTGTTTATTATTCTAATGATTAAGTATTGTTATCTTAGAAACCATATTAGGTCTACATTTGCTAGATTGTTGATCTATATAAATGAATAAACAAACAATGAATAATCAAACATTGTGATCGAAGAGAAGCAGATGTTATCAAATTCAGTTTTAGACGCAACAAAAGGGATAGAAGTGCCATCACCGCTTTATGCTCAGGTGAAGCAGTACATTCAAAGCAAAATTTATAGCGGCGAATGGAAAGTGAATGACAAAATTCCCTCTGAAAGCGAATTGGTCAAATTACTCAATTGCAGCCGTATGACGGTTAATCGTGCCTTGCGTGAGTTGACTGCTGATAAAGTTTTGGTACGCGTACAAGGCGTCGGCTCATTTGTTGCAGAAGGCCAAGGTCATTCGGCCTTATTTCAAATTCATAATATTGCAGATGAAATTGTGGCGCGTAACCATATTCATCGGGCGGAAGTTCTAAAGCTAGAAAAAGTACAGGCGGATGTCCAGCAAGCCTTGTTTATGCAAACCAAAGAAGGCGAGACACTTTTTCATTCCATCATTATTCATTATGAAAATGAAGTACCTGTACAAATTGAAGATCGTTTGGTCAATGCTGCACTGATCCCTGACTATTTACAGCAGGACTTTAGCAAACTTACCCCCAATGCCTATTTGATGGCGCAGGCACCCGTCAGTGAGGGTGAACATATAGTAGAAGCCGTTTTAGCCAATGCGCAGGAATGCAAATGGCTGAAAATTACCAAACAAGAGCCGTGTCTGCTTATTCGTCGCCGTACTTGGTCCAATAAACAATTAATTTCTAGTGCGCGCTTAACGTATCCGGGCAGCCGTTATTATTTGGAAGGAAAATTCGTGCAATGATTCAAGTATTGAAGCTGCATGATTATCAAAAAATGCCATGGAAAAATGGTCTAGGTTTTACCTTTGAAATTGCACGTCAATCTAGCTTAGTTAATGATGATTTTGATTGGCGTTTGTCTATGGCAGATGTCGAAAATGATGGTGATTTTTCTTATTTTGAAGGGAAAAAGCGCATTATTTGTACGCTATCTGGTGCTGGAATGCAGCTGCAAATTGCCAAGCAAGCATATGTCGATGTTTATTCACGTGACCTATTTGCTTTTGATGGTGAATTGCCTGTGTTTTGCCAATTGATTGATGGCTCAATTCGAGATTTAAACCTGATTTACAATGCACAACAAGTAAGGCCGCGCATGCAGTTGATGGTAGGGTGTGAAAATCAGACGGTTTTATCTGCTGCACAAGACATCCTGATCTTTAATATGGCAGATCAGTTACAGATTTCCATTCATGAAAAAATGTATCATTTGGCAGCATTTGAATGTCTAAAAATTGCCAATCAAGATGAAACATTAAAGATCGAATTACCACAAAATACAGCGAAGGATTGCTGTTTCATTGAGTTGTTTTCTTGAGTTAAAGTCTTTAAAAATGCCAAATAAATCGCATAAATTTTCACACTACAACTAAAGTCATCAAACTTTAAAATCAATTAAAACATCTGCTTATTTATTAATTTCACTTTTTTCAATAGTGAGGTCTTTTCAAAGATCGGTAGACATGCATATTATATGTACATGTATATACAAGTAAGCACATGTTTGTATTGGTGCTGAAGGGATGTCATTAGAAACACAGATTGTTGAATGGAAGGAGTCCAACGGTGACAACAACTACAAAATTTCGTGATGTAGAAATTCGCGCCCCTCGCGGTACAACGTTAAATGCAAAAAGCTGGTTAACAGAAGCGCCGCTACGCATGTTGATGAATAACCTAGATCCAGATGTCGCAGAGAACCCAAAAGAATTGGTGGTGTATGGCGGGATTGGCCGTGCAGCACGTAACTGGGAATGCTATGACAAAATTGTTGAAACTTTAAAAGATTTAGAAGATCACGAAACTTTGCTGGTTCAGTCTGGCAAGCCAGTCGGCGTGTTCAAAACCCATAAAGACGCACCGCGTGTGTTAATTGCCAACTCGAACTTAGTTCCGCATTGGGCAAACTGGAAGCATTTTAATGAAATGGATGCAAAAGGTTTGGCAATGTACGGTCAAATGACTGCAGGCTCATGGATTTATATTGGCAGCCAAGGCATTGTGCAGGGTACTTATGAAACTTTTGTAGAAGCAGGTCGTCAACATTACAACGGTGACTTAACAGGGCGTTGGGTATTAACAGCAGGCTTAGGCGGTATGGGCGGCGCTCAGCCATTGGCTGCAACTTTGGCAGGCGCGTGTTCTTTGAACATTGAATGCCAGCAAGCCAGCATCGATTTCCGTTTACGCACCCGTTATGTAGATGAGCAAGCAACAGATTTGGACGACGCTTTAGCACGTATTAAGCGCTATACCCAAGAAGGGAAAGCGATTTCAATTGCGCTGCACGGCAATGCTGCAGAAATTTTACCTGAGCTGGTACGCCGCGGTGTACATCCAGATATGGTAACGGATCAAACCAGTGCGCATGACCCATTAAATGGTTACTTGCCAATTGGCTGGACATGGGAAGAATACCGTGAACGTGCGCAAACTGAACCAGATGCCGTGGTAAAAGCCGCGAAGCAATCTATGGCTGTTCATGTTCAAGCCATGCTGGACTTCCAAAAAATGGGCGTTCCAACATTTGACTATGGCAACAATATCCGTCAAATGGCGCAAGAAGAAGGCGTAGAAAACGCTTTCGATTTCCCAGGTTTTGTACCTGCTTATATTCGTCCGTTGTTCTGCCGCGGTATTGGTCCTTTCCGTTGGGCTGCACTTTCTGGTGACCCAGAAGACATCTACAAAACTGATGCAAAAGTGAAAGAGCTGATTCCAGATGATGAGCATTTGCATCATTGGTTAGATATGGCGCGTGAACGAATTGCATTCCAAGGTTTGCCAGCGCGTATTTGCTGGGTAGGTCTAGGCCTGCGTGCAAAACTTGGCTTGGCATTCAATGAAATGGTGCGTTCAGGCGAATTATCTGCACCTGTAGTGATTGGCCGTGACCACTTAGACTCAGGTTCTGTGTCTAGTCCAAACCGTGAAACTGAATCGATGCAAGATGGATCAGATGCAGTATCAGATTGGCCATTACTGAATGCTTTACTTAATACTGCAGGCGGTGCAACTTGGGTGTCATTGCATCATGGCGGTGGCGTAGGCATGGGCTTTTCACAGCATTCAGGTGTGGTGATTGTGTGTGATGGTACAGACGAAGCTGCAGAACGTATTGCGAGAGTGCTGACCAATGACCCTGCGACTGGTGTAATGCGTCACGCAGACGCTGGTTATGATATTGCAATTGACTGTGCAAAAGAACAGGGCTTAAATCTGCCGATGATTACTGGCTAAGCCGTAAAAAGGACAACTGCTGATTCATCTCAACTCTCTCCTGATGAGTCAGCAGCGTATAAAAAATAGGAAACAGGGCTGCATACATGGAACTTTTAATTCAACCAGGCAAACTTAATTTAGCAGAATTACGTGAAGCATTTTTAAAGCCGATCAAAGTTAAGCTAGATCAGCAGGCCATTCCAGCCATTCAAGCCAGTGTCGATTGTGTTGAGCAAATTATTCGTGAAGGCCGCACGGCTTACGGCATTAATACAGGTTTTGGATTATTGGCATCGACCAAAATTGCGCAAGAAGATTTAGAACAGCTTCAACGTTCATTGGTATTGTCACATGCGGCAGGTGTAGGCGAAGCACTCAATGATTCAATGGTGCGTTTGATTATGCTGCTCAAAGCCAACAGCTTGGCACGCGGTTTTTCAGGCATTCGTTTAAAAGTCATTGAAGCGCTTTTGGCTCTCATTAATGCTGAAGTTTATCCGCATATTCCTTTAAAAGGCTCTGTGGGAGCGTCAGGTGATTTGGCGCCGCTTGCGCATATGTCGTTGGTGCTGCTGGGTGAAAGCAAAGCGCGTTACAAAGGCGAATGGCTGCCAGCGGTTGAAGCACTAAAAATTGCAGGTTTAGAACCAATTGCATTGGCAGCTAAAGAAGGTTTGGCATTACTCAACGGTACACAAGTGTCTACAGCTTATGCACTTCGTGGTTTATTCGAAGCTGAAGATCTATTTGCGGCGGCAACAGTTTGTGGCGGTTTAAGTGTAGAAGCAATGTTGGGCTCACGTTCACCATTCGATGCGCGTGTACATGAAGTACGCGGTCAGCGTGGTCAAATTGATGTCGCAGCAGCGTACCGTGATTTATTGACTGAAGAAAGTGAAATTGGTCATTCACATGAAGATTGCGAAAAAGTACAAGATCCTTATTCACTGCGCTGTCAGCCGCAGGTCATGGGCGCTTGCTTAACACAAATCCGCCAAGCGGCTGAAGTGCTTGAAATTGAAGCCAATGCTGTATCTGACAATCCATTGGTATTTGCCAAAGAAGGCGATGTGATTTCTGGCGGTAACTTCCATGCGGAACCTGTAGCGATGGCAGCGGACAACTTAGCTTTAGCGATTGCAGAAGTAGGTTCACTATCTGAGCGTCGTATTTCTATGATGATGGACCGCCACATGTCACAGCTTCCACCATTCTTGGTGGAAAATGGCGGTGTGAACTCAGGTTTTATGATTGCACAAGTGACTGCGGCTGCTTTAGCAAGTGATAACAAAGCATTGGCACATCCAGCGAGTATAGACAGCCTGCCAACTTCTGCAAACCAAGAAGACCATGTATCTATGGCGCCAAATGCGGGCAAACGTTTATGGTCTATGGCGGACAATGTACGCGGCATTTTAGCTATTGAATGGCTGGGCGCATGCCAAGGTTTAGATTTCCGTAAAGGCTTAAAAAGCTCGGTGAAATTGGAACGTGCGCGTAAAGTATTACGTGATCAAGTGCCGTACTACAGTGAAGACCGTTTCTTCGCGCCAGATATTGAACAAGCGAGCGAATTATTGGCAAGCGGCTGCTTAAATGAATTGATCATTGATGGTTTATTGCCAAGCCTAAAATAAGTTTGTGATTGAGAAAAGGGTCGCATGATGCGGCCCGATCAAATAAAAATTTCCTCATGGATTGGAGATCAAAATGTCACAAGAAGCATCACAGGGTTCTACCTTACAGCGGGGATTAAACACCCGCCATATCCGATTTTTAGCTTTAGGTTCTGCCATTGGTACAGGACTGTTTTATGGTTCAGCAAGTGCGATTCAAATGGCAGGCCCGTCGGTATTAATCGCCTATATCGTTGCGGGTATTGCCATTTATATCGTGATGCGCGCTCTAGGCGAAATGTCTGTACATAATCCTGTTTCGGGTTCATTTAGCCATTATGCCAGTAAGTACATCAGCCCATTTGCAGGCTTTACTACAGGCTGGACCTATGTCTTTGAAATGATCATCGTGGCTTTGGCGGATGTCACTGCTTTTGGTATTTACATGGGCTTTTGGTATCCCGATGTACCGCGATGGATCTGGATTCTTTCGCTGATTATGTTCTTAGGCGCAATTAACTTAATTCATGTCAAAGTCTTTGGTGAGTTAGAGTTTTGGTTATCGATTATCAAGGTCACCGCCATTATTGCCATGATTGTCGGCGGCTTCGGTCTGATGTTGTATGGCTTCCATTCAGATCATGGTACAGCAGTTTCTGGCTTACAAAACCTGTGGATTCATGACGGATTTATGCCAAATGGCATTGGCGGCTTGATTGCCTGCTTGTCTGTAGTGGTGTTTGCCTTTGGTGGTATCGAAATTATTGGTATTACTGCAGGCGAAACGGCAGAACCGAAAAAATCCATTCCGAAAGCCATTAATGCCGTTCCTGTTCGTATTTTACTGTTCTATGTACTGACTATTTTTGTGCTCATGGCGATTTTCCCATGGAATCAAATTGGTACCCAAGGCAGTCCATTTGTACAAATCTTTGAAAACCTAGGCATTGGATCAGCTGCAACCATTTTAAATATTGTGGTGATTTCAGCTGCCGTATCTGCCATTAACAGTGATGTGTTTGGTGCAGGGCGCATGCTGTACGGCATGGCGCAAGATGGTCAAGCGCCTAAAGTCTTTACCAAGCTATCAAAAAACGGTGTGCCTTGGATGACTGTTGTGGTGATGGCTGGTGTGCTGTTGGTTGGTGTGGTGCTGAACTATCTGATTCCTAAAAATGTATTCATGATTATTGCTTCAATTGCAACTTTTGCGACGGTTTGGGTGTGGCTAATGATTCTGCTGTCACAAATGGGTATGCGCCGCAAATTATCTACAGCGGAAATTAAAGCTTTAGATTTCCCTATTGTGGGCTGGCCGTATGCGCCTGCATTTGCAGTGGTCTTCATGTTGTTTGTATTAGGCATCATTGCGTATTTCCCAGACTCTCGTCCGGCAATTTATGTGGGTGCAGCATGGCTAGTGATTTTATGGATTGCCTACATTGTCAAAGTACGTCCAAAAATGAACTTGAATCAGACGAATTCTGCTGCGCAGCAATTTGAATCTAACTCTTAATACAACACTTCTTAATTTATACATGTTTCCGCCAAGGCAAATGCTGCGGCGGAACAGGAAATACAACAATGAAGCTTTGGTTGAATTGTCATATTGCGACCATGCAGCATGGTCAATACAGCATCATTGAAGATGCAGCACTCATTACAGATGCTGAGCTGATTCATTGGATTGGTAAACGCAGTGATGTTCTTCAAGCATCTTTTAGTGAACAGATTGATTTGCAAGGCGCTTGGCTGACGCCGGGTTTAATAGACTGTCATACCCATAGCGTTTTTGGCGGCAACCGCAGCATTGAATTTGAACAGCGCCTGCAGGGTGTGAGTTATGCCGAAATTGCGAAAAATGGCGGCGGCATTGCCAGTACGGTGCGCGCAACACGCGAGGCGACAGAAGCTGAACTGTTTCAATCTGCTTATAAGCGGATTCAAAACTTGCAGCGTGAAGGCGTCACAGCGATTGAAATTAAATCGGGCTATGGGCTGGATTTAGCCAATGAGCGCAAAATGCTGAAAGTGATTCGTCAGTTAGGTGAAGCTTTACCAATGACGGTACGAAGCACCTGTTTGGCTGCACATGCTTTACCGCCAGAATTTAAAAATGCCAGCGATGACTATATTGATTACATCTGCAGTGAAATGTTGCCGCAGCTGCATGCTGAAAACTTAGTCGATGCGGTGGATGCTTTTTGTGAACATTTGGCTTTTAGCCCCCAACAAGTCGAACGTGTTTTTCAAACCGCACAAGCATTGAATCTCCCCGTTAAATTGCATGCGGAACAGTTGTCTGCCTTAGGCGGCTCAAGTTTAGCGGCTAAGTATCACGCGTTATCTGCAGACCATCTGGAGTATATGACCGAAGATGATGTCAAAGCGATGGCAGCCTCCGATACGGTGGCAGTCTTATTGCCGGGGGCATTTTATTTGCTGCGCGAAACACAATATCCGCCTGTAGAAAGTTTGATTCAACATAGGGTGAAAATTGCCTTATCGACGGATTTAAATCCGGGCACATCGCCAGCGCAGTCCTTACGGTTGATGATGAATATGGGCAGTACCTTGTTCCGTTTGACACCAGAACAAACATTGGCGGCAGTGACGATTCATGCGGCTCAAGCACTGGGCTTGCAACAGATGCATGGCAGTTTAGAAGCTGGAAAGTTCGCCAATTTTGTGGCGTGGGATATTCAGCATCCTTCTGAAATTACCTATTGGCTAGGCGGAGATCTTAATCAAAAAGTCATCTACAAAGGCCAGCAGGTACAGATCTAGGGTTTGAGTGGAATAGTGTCATTCAATTTTTAAACCCAAGGCTTAAGCCTAAGTTTTTTATTTAAAAGCGTTGAAGATTTAAAGACGGTATTCATTATGGATCATTCTTTTCAATGGCAAGGGCGGCAGGATGGAGAAGGCGCAGAACATCGGCGAATTTTCCACACCGTCAATCAATCCGATTCAGCTGAATTTGCGATTCTTGGTTTTAGCTCAGATGAAGGTGTACGCCGCAATCGTGGACGTATCGGTGCAGCAGAAGCGCCAGATTTAATCCGTAAACAATTGGCAAACTTGCCTGTGCATTCACAAGTTTCAATTCGTGACTTGGGCACCGTGGTGTGTGCCAACGGTGAATTGGAAAAAGCCCAAACTGCTTTGGCCGAACAAGTCGAAATGTCTTTACAGCAAGGCTTAAAACCAATTGTATTTGGCGGTGGGCACGAGATTGCATTTGGCAGTTTTAGCGGTATTTTCCAATATGCACAAAATACGCATCCAGAAAAAAACATCGGCATTATCAATTTTGATGCGCATTTAGATTTACGTGAAGACGAGCATGCAACTTCAGGCACACCGTTTTTACAGTCGGCTAAGCTCAGCGAACAGCACGGTAAATCGTTTCACTATCTTTGCATTGGCGCGGCGAAACATTCCAATACTAAAAAGTTGTTTGATACAGCGGCGCGTTTAGGCAGTCAGTGTATTTTTGATCATGAGCTTGAAGCTGCTCAGTTGGAACAGGTGTTTTCTAAAATTGATCAATTTATACAAGAGGTCGATTGGCTATATGTCACGGTCGATCTAGATGTTTTTGCCGCATCGATTGCGCCTGGAGTCAGTGCGCCGGCGGTCAGAGGCATTGATTTAAAAATGTTTGAACAGCTGATGTGGCATATTCAGGGTAGTGGAAAAATCAAGCTGCTGGACATTGCAGAATGCAATCCAAAATACGATCAGGATGCAATGACAGCAAGGCTTGCAGCGTTCATTGCTTATAGTTATATATTTAACCCACAATAATTTAAAAATACAGGAACAATAATGTCTAATCTCTCATACGCCAATGGCGGCAACGGTGCATGGCAAACCTTTTTGGCACAAGTCGATCGTGTTGCGCCTTATTTAAGTCAAGATCTGGCCGATTATGTTGATACTTTAAAACGCCCAAAACGCGCTTTAATTGTCGATGTGCCAATCATCATGGACGACGGAACAATTCAGCATTTTGAAGGTTACCGTGTTCAGCACAATTTATCGCGCGGGCCGGGCAAAGGTGGTATCCGTTTTCATCCAGAAGTTGAATTAAACGAAGTAATGGCGCTCTCTGCGTGGATGACCATTAAAACTGCGGTTTTAAATTTGCCTTTTGGCGGTGCAAAGGGCGGTGTACGTGTCGATCCGCGTAAGCTTTCAGCACGTGAGCTTGAGCGTTTAACCCGCCGTTATACCAGTGAAATCGCACATATTATTGGCCCACAAAAAGATATTCCTGCACCAGATGTAGGAACCAATCCAAATGTCATGGGCTGGATGATGGATACCTATTCATCGGGTCAAGGCTATACCGTGACAGGTGTGGTTACGGGTAAGCCAGTGCATTTAGGCGGATCTTTAGGCCGTGTAAAAGCAACAGGTCGTGGTGTGTATATCACAGGCTGTCAGGCAGCAGAAAAAATTGGTTTGAATATTGAAAATGCCAAAGTGAGCATTCAAGGTTTTGGTAATGTCGGTAGTGAAGCAGCCAATTTATTTTATTTATCGAATGCGA
The DNA here is from genome assembly GCF_002018365.1 of Acinetobacter amyesii. GTDB lineage: Bacteria > Pseudomonadota > Gammaproteobacteria > Pseudomonadales > Moraxellaceae > Acinetobacter > Acinetobacter amyesii. The sequence continues at coordinate 655,526 of NZ_MVKX01000001.1, read as the reverse complement.
AAATTGTCTGTATTCAAGATCATACCGGAACGATTTATAACGCAAGTGGACTAGATTTAAATGCTCTACACACTTATGTGCAGGAAACCCAAGGCGTTGCAGGCTTTAGCGGCGCAGACAAAATTGACAATGAAGCATTTTGGGATGTTGAGACCGACATTATCATTCCTGCTGCTTTAGAAGGTCAGATCACTGTACAACGTGCACAGCGTTTAAAGGCTAAGATGATTTTGGAAGGTGCAAACGGCCCAACGTATCCTGAAGCGGATGACATCTTAACTGAACGTCAAATCACCATTGTCCCAGATGTGATTTGTAATGCCGGCGGTGTAACGGTCAGTTACTTTGAATGGGTGCAAGATATGGCGAGTTATTTCTGGAGCGAAGCTGAAATTAATGACCGTTTAGACAAACTGATGGTACAAGCGGTAGAAGATGTATGGTTATGCGCTACAGAGAATAGCTGTACCTTACGTACAGCAGCTTATATTTTGGCCTGTGAGCGTATTTTGAAAGCGCGTAAAGAGCGTGGAATTTTCCCAGGCTAAACATTTGGCATTTTTGAAAATGATTTATGTTTTACAAAACAAATGGTTGTGTAAATATCAGTTAAGCCGTCCAGTTGCGAACATATTATCTGCTTACAAGATGAGATATTCAATTGCATTTTATTTGATCAAATGTTTAGAAGTGTCACGCCCCCTTGGCAAGGGGTAAAAAAGTGCTATATTGAAATCACAGTAGGTCATAACCAAGACGCTACTAATAGGTTGGACGGATCAATGACAGCTCGTTGAGTTTAGTAATTTTTAAGATGTTTTTGAATATTACAGACAAGAAATCAGCACTAGCCTTCCAACATAGAGCCCGCAGCAATGCGGGCTTTTTAATGTCTTTCAAAATGTGAAAATATAGTGTTTTTGTCAAACAATAATTAAATAGTCAATCTATGTTATTGATATATATTTACTAAAGTAAAATAAGTTTACATTGCCATGAAATCTAACATTTACAAAGCAGGTTGTTGCGTAAAGGTGTGATATAAAAAATTCAATTATTAAAACAAGTAGAGACGTCACTATGACACAGATGATCGATATTAAAGTGAAGGACCAATTTAGTCAGGTTTATGAAGCACAAGCTTTGGTGCGTAATCCTTCAGAAGAAGATTCAAGAGCATTGTTTCATCGCATTGAACATATCATTATTGCAGGTGAAATCATCCTACCCAGTATTGAATTACTTTTTGAAAGTCAAAAATCGGACAGTATTTACAAACTTTTAGAAGCTTAAATTGAATGAATAAAAAAACTCACCTTAATGGTGAGTTTTTTTATTTTTAGAGATAGATCTTTAAGCTGTTTGATCTGCTTTAAATTGATTCAAGATATAAGACAGTAACTGATAGCGTGTCATCGGGTTGCTAGAAGACAGTTCAATGTCTTGTTTACGTACTTGGATCTCTTGAGTTAAAACCCCAGCTTGAAAACGTTGCACGATCATATGATCTTTCGATACATCATGGTCGGTCAGCACCAGTTTTGGTCCAAGGTGTAGATGTCCAATCGCATCTAGACATTGTTCTAGGCTGCTATATAGGTTGAAAAGGATGAGTGCCTGATCATTAGAATAATTGGCTAAGTTCATTTTTATTATCCATGGTCAAAAAATTATTGAGCAGGAATAGTGTATACGAATTGAGCAATAATAATCTGTATGGATTATTTTTCATTTAATGGCTGTCTAGCTTACTTTGGTTAAATCATTGAGACAGCTTAAATCTTTATGAAAAATAAGTTGAAAGTCGCTTTAAATTATAGGGGCTTGAATACCAATGGGACATCATAGCGGGCAAATTCTTCAATGATACTGTTTAAAACCAATTGAGCTTGTGGCTCAGCTGCTGTAAATGTGAGTTCTTGGTTCGTTTGGCTGTTAAAGCATTCGACTTGTTCTATACGCCAAATCGTTTCAATGGCTGTATTTTGAATGACCACACGTCGAGGTTGTAATTCATCACTAATTTTTCGAGGCATGACATAGGTAATGGCCAATTGAACATCGGGCAATTCGTCTGGTGAGGTTAAGAATGTAAACACCCAATTGCCAATTTTGCTGAGTTGCATTGGATTATCGAAAGAATCAAATTCTAAACAAAATTGTTGTGACATTGACATGCTCAAACGCTGGGAGGTCGGTTTAATTCTTGCGATTTTTTACTGTTGATTGACATTAGGGGAAGGTCGTATAAAACAGTGGTTAAAACCATAAAAGAAATAAGTGAATATATAAAATTAATGAAATTCAATTTATTATGTTGATATGTGTGAAAAATAACTCACCTCATTAAGTTGTTTTTTGAATGAGAAGTGAGGAAAAGTCTCTAAGTTAAACCAGTTGTTGCAGATTTTTTAGACTGTAATTGATTTGCTGTAATGCATGTTGTAAGAGTTTAGGTTGAATATTGGATTCATTTAGACAGGTGATCCATTGCATCTGACAGGCTTTTAAGTCTGCAATGTCCGTGGCCTGTTGAATATTAATAATTAATTTTTTTGCCATCAGCCCACAATAGCGCTGTAAGTAACTGCACATAAAATTCTGTAACTCATCAAAATCATGCTCGATGAAATCAACGATTTTTTCTGGTAATACAAGGTCGTTCGTTGTCGTTGTTTCAGGTGTGGCTTGTGGGAGTTGATGGGGTGTGGAGCTGATCGGATCTATTGGAAGGGTGTTCGTCAGTGCGTGCTGTGACTGAGTCTGAGGAACTTCCATTGTAGGCATTGAAAGTTCATTAAAAGTCACATGTTCTTGCGCTGTGAGATCGGATGCAGGGCTAAAGGTATTGAGATCGGACGTATTGCTAGACGCTTTTTTAGGAGTATTAAAAGCAGAAAAATCGGAGCTTTGAAGGCGTTGATGATCATGTGCTGTAATTGGCTGAATCAGCCCGAGATCCATCAGTTGCTTGAGCAATGTCGCTTCAGCAATGCGCTGCTGATAATGCACAGGCATTTGGTTAAAGTCATCAGTACCAATCAAGAGTAGCAGGCGACGTTGTCTTGCATTTAATGTGAGCTGTCGGTCTTTTAATGTTTGAAAACCCAGCTCAGTTTTTTGATAGTTGAACATGCCTTAATTCCATAGCTCAAAAGAATTAAGGCAATCCTATGCAGTGATAATGACAGTAATATTAAGAAAATATTAAATAATCAATGATTTATAATGTAATAACAGCAGAATTTTCTAAAGCTTTGCGTAAATACGGGTCTAAGTCATCTTGACGTAATAGCCATTGCACATAGTCCGCAGGTAATTCTGTAATTGCGGTACCACGGTGTTTACCAAAATTAATACTGCGTGGAATGCGAGCATCTTCCGAAGCTTCAAATAATTCTTCGATGCTGTTGATTTTTAAGTGATGGACGATATGCATCAAAATATTGGCAGTTAAAATAATATCCATATCTGCGCGGTGAGCTTTACGGATCATTTCACGGGCTTTTTCACTGCCTTTGGTGATCATATAAATCAAGGCAGAAATATTATGCGCTTCTGCATCAGGCCAAACTCGACGAGCAAGGGCAAGGGTACAAATGGCTTTAATTTTTGAACCATCTATACCGCATTTTTCGAGCGCGCGAATATCATAGTCAATATTATGCCCAATGATATATGTCGTCTCAGTTGGAAGTTCAAAACTGCTGTAGTGGGGCTGACCTTCAAGATCTGATTCTAAAATATGATGTACAGCCATTGCTGCAAAAGAAATCGCTTCATCACAACGATAAAGTTGATCAAAGATTTTAGATTTATCTAGGGTAATTTTGGCATCTGCCACCTGAATTGGAGCATAGGCAATCTCGATGGGTTGTCCATTTAGTGTATGGGTTTCTGTGTCGAGAATGATGGCTTGCATGTCCAGTTCCAGCATGTTGAATAATGTTTATGAATGTACATGATCACATCCACACTGACAAACCCATGCTGTGATTATTTGTAGGAATATTATGAAGATGGCTGCGCAATGTTTAAATAATCTGCTTTTATCGCATCTGCCGAAATAAAACCTTTATAGCGGGATAAAGCTAACCCATCTTCTAAACCGACTCATTTGAAAGGCTTTTGTCCATCACGATATTCAAAAATAGTACAAGGCACATGATCACGACCTCTAGCATGGCGGCTTTTCGGTTTTAGTTCTGTGTATATGTCTGTGTAGCAGGCAAGGGCTGATACAGCAGAATTGTTGGTTGTGCATTTTTCTTTAACCTACTAAAAAAATAGCCCAATCTGTACAATAATCAGAAATATAAGTTCAGCCATTTTTCTGAGATCGGGGTGGCTGATGTATTAGGATGATGTTGATTAATATCAAGTTAAAAAAAAGTGTTAATTCAAGATTATTTCAATAAATTAAAATAAGAGTAATTGCTTAAAAATTAGGCTTGAACAAAAGTTTGTTCCATGTATTTAATGATTCATATTCAATGAAAAATTGACTTTAAAACAACAAACAAAAGGATCATGGAATGAAAATGCTGCGTTTAACGGTTTTAGTCAGCAGTGCGCTATTTTTAGCAGCCTGCGGTAATGATAGTAATGATCAACAATTTAGTAATCCTGAAACAAACGCTGATCTCAATCAGATCAAAAATCCAGTGGTAACTACAACTGCCTATAGTCAAGACAATATGCCTGCTGTGAGTGCAGACAGCCGGTTGATGACCTATAAGATGCTGGGCGTGGATGGCAAAGTTGTTCAAGCCACAGCCTTAGTCTTTACCCCCAAAACAGTTGCTCCCGCAGGAGGTTGGAAAATTGTGGCTTGGGCACATGGGACGACTGGTGTGGCTGATAAATGCGCTCCGAGCCGACAAGGTTTGCAAGGCACTGAATATTTATTGCAAATGTTATTGGCAAAAGGTTATGTCGTTGTGGCACCTGATTATGAAGGATTGGGTGAACCAAGTGGACGTGAAAACCATCCTTATCTGAATTTAAAAAGTGAAGCCTTTTCGATTACGGATGCTGTTGTCGCTGCTCGAAGTTATTTAACCAGCCAAGGTAAAACGGTTTCAAAGGATTGGGTGTCAATCGGGCATTCTCAAGGTGGTCAAGCCGTGTTAGGTGCAGCTGAATTCGCATCCCGTGCTGACTTAAATTATAAGGGAACGATTGCCATAGCACCTGCAAATAATCTTGAGCTCATTCTTAAAGCAGGCGAACAGTTAGCCAAAGACAAACCTGCAACTGTGCAAAGTATGATTTATGCACCTTTAGACAGTTTTACTGCGCAGATCATTGCAGGTATGCAAGGGCATAAGGACAGTGTGGATTATTCAAAAGTATTTAGTGGGCATTTGGCTGCGATTGCACCTCAAGCTGAAACAGTGTGTTCAGGTGAGTTAACCAAGTTAATTCAAGATGATATGCTCAGTTATGCGAGTCAGAATACGACATTGGATAACTATGGACGCACTCAGTCTGATTTCTTAACTTTAAAGCCAATCCAAAACTTTATGAGTGAAGGTTCACAGCCTTTAACGACAGCGGTGAAAACGCCAATCATCATTTATCAAGGTAAAGCGGATCAGACCATTCCAGCAGATGCGACTAAATTTATGATTAGCCTTGCTAAGCCGGGAACATCGATTGACTATCGTGAGCAAGCGACAGCAGATCATATTAGTATTTATACCGATAATCTGGCAAATTTTGTGCAAGATGTAGAGACTCTCATGCCAAATCAATAAGTTGATTTGACTTAAATAGTGCTCGTGTACATTCAACACGGGCATTATTTATTTAAAAACAGCACAAACTTCCCTCTCTTATTTCTAAAACTTCATGCTACAATACGCGCCAATCTTAGCACGGCTTAAAAGCCCTAATTTAATAGGACCTCGCTAATGTTTGCCAACACCTCTATTGCTCAATTTGACCCTGAATTAGCTCAAGCGATCTCGAATGAAGATGCTCGCCAAGAAGCGCACATTGAGTTAATCGCTTCAGAAAACTACTGTTCACCTGCAGTAATGGAAGCTCAAGGTTCAAAACTTACTAACAAATATGCAGAAGGCTACCCTGGCAAACGCTACTACGGCGGTTGCGAGTATGTAGACGTGATCGAACAATTGGCCATTGACCGTGCTAAAGAATTGTTTGGTGCTGATTATGCAAACGTTCAACCACACGCTGGTTCACAAGCAAACTCTGCAGTTTACCTTGCGCTTCTTAACCCAGGCGATACAGTTTTAGGTATGAGCTTGGCTCACGGTGGTCACTTGACTCACGGTGCTAAAGTTAGCTTCTCTGGTAAAACTTACAACGCTATTCAATACGGTTTGAACCCAGAAACTGGCGAAATCGACTACGAAGAAGTTGAACGTCTAGCTGAAGAGCACAAGCCAAAAATGATCGTTGCTGGTTTCTCTGCGTATAGCCAAGTTGTTGATTGGCAGCGTTTCCGTGATATCGCGGACAAAGTTGGCGCTTACTTATTCGTAGATATGGCTCACGTAGCTGGTCTAGTTGCTGCTGGCGTTTACCCAAGCCCAGTACAAATTGCTGACGTAACAACAACGACTACTCATAAAACACTTCGTGGTCCACGTTCTGGTTTAATCCTTGCGAAAGCAAACGAAGAAATCGAGAAAAAATTACAATCAGCTGTATTCCCAGGTAACCAAGGTGGTCCTTTAGTTCACGCTGTAGCGGCTAAAGCGATCTGCTTCAAAGAAGCAATGGCTCCTGAATACAAAGAATACCAAAAGCAAGTTGTTGTAAATGCTAAAGCGATGGCTGAAGTATTAATCGCTCGTGGTTATGACGTTGTTTCTGGTGGTACTGAAAACCACTTGTTCTTATTGTCTTTAATCAAACAAGGCGATATCACTGGTAAAGAAGCAGATGCTTGGTTAGGTGCTGCTCATATTACTGTGAACAAAAACTCAGTACCAAACGACCCACGTTCTCCATTCGTGACTTCAGGTATCCGTATCGGTACACCTGCTGTAACAACACGTGGTTTTGGCGAAGCTGAAGTACGTGACCTTGCAGGCTGGATCGCTGACGTTCTAGACAGCAAAGGTGACGAAGCTGTAATTGCTGCAGTGAAAGAAAAAGTTGCTGCTGTATGCGCTAAATTCCCAGTTTACGCAAAATAAAACAGACTTGAGAAAAGCCCCCTCAAGGGGGCTTTTTTTATGTCATCAGAAAAATTCAAAAGTTATCTAAACATTTATATTTCTGATATAACAGAAGAAGAGATAACAAGAAAATTTGCCCATCGCTATAGATCTGCTGGCAAGGTCGCAAAGGAACTTTATATGAATAAACCCAATATTATTCTTTCAGAACAAGATTTACATCGCTTAGAAACCATGTTGGAGCATCAGTCAAAGCTGACACCGACGATGGAGCATTTGGAAGATGAGATGGCGCGTGCTGAAGTGGTTGCTCCACAAGATGTGCCTGCCAATGTGGTGAGTATGAACGCCAAAGTTCTCATTAATATTGCACCTGCGACAGAAGCTACAGAAATTACATTGGTTTATCCGCATGATTTTCGTGGCGATAAAGGCCAAGTCAATGTTTTGGCTCCAGTGGGCGCTGCCATTTTAGGTTTGGCTGAAGGGCAGGAAATAGAATGGCCACAGCCTGATGGTCACACCATGAAAGTCAAAATCATTAAAGTGCTCTATCAACCAGAGCGTGAAGGGGATTATTTATAATTCCGCTGCGTTCTACTGATAAAATCTACACACAAAGCCATCGATATCGATGGCTTTTTTATTTTTTGATATCGCATTTTTAGATATGAAATCGGCAAAAGTTGTTAAGCAGATTTCATCACAACCATAGCAGTTTAACTTGGGAAAACTGTCAAAGAATTGACAGAGTCATGGGCACGAAGTCGGCACACTGTATTTCAACAACACCATCGTTGCTTAATAATTTGAAGAATAAGGTAGAGCCCTATGACACAATTAGAATCGAATCATTACAATCCGGACTATCAATATCAGCATATTGAAGTAAAACCCGTAACCGGTCGTATTGGTGCCGAAATTTCTGGCATTCAGTTGTCTGGAAATTTAGACAAAAGCGTGGTCGATGAATTTAATCATGCACTATTAAAATATAAAGTTGTATTTGTACGTGGACAGCAAGATCTCACCGATTTAGAACAAGAAGCCTTTGCACGACTGTTAGGAAATCCGTTGAATCACCCAAGTGTGCCACTCAAAGATGGTACAGCACATACGTTGTCAATTGACTCACGTGGTGGGCGCGCAGATTCGTGGCATACCGATATTACGTTTTTGCCCAATTATCCCAAAGCCACAATTTTAAGAAATGTAGTTGCACCTGAACATGGTGGTGATACGGTTTGGGCCAATACCGTGACCGCTTATGAGGATTTAAGTCCGGAGCTGCAAAAGTTGGCGGAACAATTACGCGCGGTGCATAGCAACAGTTATGACTATGCGACTCCCAAAGGTCAGTACAATGAAGAAGGTCGCCATTTATTCCGTACCGCGGTAGAAGTGGAAACCGAGCATCCTTTGGTGCGTGTACATCCTGAAACAGGTGAAAAAAGTTTGGTGTTGGGTCACTTCTTTAAACGCTTCAGTGGATATAGTCCGGCACAGTCACGTCGTTTATTTGAACTGTTTCAAGAGCAAATCGTGCAATGGGAAAATGTTGTGCGTTGGCGCTGGGCGGTAGGTGATGTTGCGATTTGGGACAATCGTGCGACGCAGCACCGTGCCATCAATGACTATGGTGATGCGCTACGTATTGCATCACGTGTCACCATTGAGGGTGATGTACCTGTCGATGTAAATGGTCAGCCGAGTACGGTGTTGAAAAACATTCAAAACACCGACATTTCAAACTTGCGTTCTGAAGCAGGCCGTATTTATGAGAAAGCATCTTAAGTATGAGAGCGTCATTTAAAACAGCATAAAAACAGATAAATAATGCGAAAAACAATGTTTTTACATTTTTCAGCACTTGCCTAAGATCGATGAGATCTTAGGCATTTTTTTATAGACGTGAGCGATCAAAAGAACACCGCCCAACAGCATTTGTTGCAAATATTGCGTAATGAAGACATCTTTCAGGGCTTTAGCGATCAGACTTTAGAACAGCTTGTACAACAGGTGAAATATTCACGTTTTCATGCACAGCAGCACATCTTAAAACAACAACAAATCGTGCAAGATATTTATATTTTGCTTTCAGGTACGCTACAAATTGGTTGGTTGCAAAATAATGGTGAATTGATTGTAAATGACTATATTCGTCGCCAGTCGGTATTTAATTTTGTCGCAGTCTTACAACAAAAGCCTTTGAATTATGATTATTTTGCTGCGACACATGTCGAGGTCGCGATCATTTCTGGAGCAACGTTTTTAGCGGTTTTACAGCGTGATTCGCAGGCGCTTTGGAATGTGGTGCAATCTCTCAGCCGACGCATGTATTTGATGTTTGAGCATAATCGTTATTTGAGAACGGCAACGCTAGAGCAGCGTATCGCAAGACATTTGGTTCGACTCTATGAACAATATGGCTGTCGGCAGGAAATTCCCCTGAAACTCAGTCAGCAGGAATTTGCAGAGTCTTTTAATATTTCACGCCAAACGTTGAATAAACATTTACAGCAATTTGTTCAAACACAGGTGATCGCGTGGAATTATGGACAAATCGTGATCTTGGATCTTGAGCGTTTAAGGCGAATGAGTGAACTTGATGAATAACTAGATTTAAAATTTGACGAGAAGCCATGATCGCAAATGGCTTCATTGACCTTACTTAGATTAGTGCTTACTGATTTTATCCAAATAACCCATCATAAAAGCAGAAAAAACAAAGGTTAAATGCATGATGATGTACCACATGATTTTGTCATTGGGGATGTTTTTCGCATCCATAAAAATACGCAATAAATGAATCGAAGAAATTGCCACGATTGACGCTGCAACTTTGAGTTTTAATGAATTGGCATCCATGGTGCCGAGCCAGTTTAAGCGATTGGTCGATTCATTAATTTTTAATTGCGAAACAAAGTTTTCATAGCCTGAAAACATCACCATTACAATCAGTCCGCCCACCATAGTCATATCGACCAAAGAGAGAATGACTAAAATCAGGTCGGCTTCTGAATATTCTAAAATATGCGGAAGGACATGAATGACTTCTTGGAAAAATTTAATCGCGAGCAGTAGCAGTGCAAAGGATAAACCAAAGTACACGGGAGCCAGAATCCAACGTGCAGCATACATTGTGTTATGGAAAAAACGTTCCATTTAAGCCTCTAAAATTATTGATCTAATATTTGGTTCTAAAGTATATGGATTAAATTTTACGATAATTTTGATAATAATTCATGTAGAGTCAGTTGTTTAATTTAAATCTAGATTGAATATTTGGGTATCTTAAGCTTGAATTCATCTGTGTAGGTCATCATATCCATTGAAATGATGCTGTATGGCTGCTTTGGCGGATCTATAGGCAACGGTTGAATTTAATGACGAAATTTGACTGATGAAATAGATGTATTTTTTGCAAAATACTACAAGACTTTTATGGCAAAACTTGTAGTATAAAAATGATTTTATTGAGTTTAATTGGCTATGTCACAAATTGATGTATTGGTGCCGTTAAAGGATATTACGGTAGATCGGGCGGAAGTGCTTTCGATTAAGCGGAATGACCTTGTGCCATTACTGACCGATCAATATCGTCTAAATCATTATGCCGATCAATTAATTCAAGCACAGTCGGTGCTGCTAGACGGTGTTGACCCTCAGTTGACGAAACAACTTAGTCAAACCATTGAGCAGTTGATTCAAGCCTTAGCCAATTCAAAAAAATATTTAAAAACACGCAAATTTAATGCCCTGCAAAAATGGTTAGGCATTGATTTGGAGTATGGTTCAGGACAAGTTGAATATTATAAAAATCTGGATCAATTACTTGATCGGGCAAATCATCTAAGCCAAAAACTACAGTTAGAAATTCAAAAGTCCCAAGCACGTTTTAATCAACTACAGGGTTTACGTGAGCAAATGGCGCGCTATATCGTCGCGGCTGAAGAGTTTTTGTTGGAATACCCACAGTTTGTGAAAAATCAGCATCCACTCGATAACTTTGCAGAACGCTTATCCAAAAAGGTGAATACCTTGCAAACCTTACAAGCCAGTAATGATATTGCAATTACACAAATGCAGCTTTCTCAGCAGCTTTCTTTTGGATTATTAGATCGATATAAGGAAGCTCAGCAGGTGTTGATTCCAGCATGGCAATATCATGTGAAACAAAGTCGTCAAAGTAACTCGACAAGTTCATTGGAAAAGCTTGATAATAGCCGTGAAAATTTGATTAAAACTTTAAAAAAATCATTAGAGAATTCCTCTAAGTCTTAGAAATATAAGGTGAGTTATGACCGATTTAGATGCCAAAAATTTACCCGTTGAAGTTAGCAAAGAATTGACTGAAGAAAAGTTTCAGCAACTCAATTTACAGGAAATTGGCTTACAAACTTCCGATTTTCACGAAGTCGAAGCTGCACGTAAGGAATTGGCAGATTTAAGTCATAATAGTGTTGCTGAATATGGTAAAAATATTGCCACCAAGACGTCGACCTATACCGATGAATTATTAAATTTGGTGCAAAATAAAGATCTAGATGCGACAGGTCAAAAGCTCAATCAGGTGGTACAAGTCGCACAGCAATTGAATACCACGAGCATTTTAAATAAATCTAAAAGCTCAGGATTTTTTGGTGGTTTACTGAGTAAATTTAAAGGTGCCAAGCAAAGTTTTGATCAGCACTTTAATACCACTAAAGAGCAAATTGATGCTTTGGTTAAAGAAATTGAAACTTCGCAAAATGGCTTAAAAGCGCGTGTAAATACCTTAGATAAAATGTTTGAAGGCGTGCAAGACGAATATAAACAATTAGGGGTGTATATCGCCGCAGGTAAGTTGAAAGAGCAGGAAATCCAACAGGAAATTGCAAGTTTAACAACCCAAGTTCAAGATCAAACAACTACGCAAAAAGTCTATGACCTCAACCATTTGGCCAATAATCTTGAAAAACGTGTGAGTGATCTACAGATCTTGCAACAATCTGCCATGCAGACCTTGCCGATGATTCGCATAATTCAATCCAACAATTTGATGTTGGTCGATAAATTTTATGCAATTAAAAACATCACTTTACCAGCATGGAAAAACCAAATTAGTTTGGCGATTTCATTGCAGGAACAAAAGAACAGCGTGCAATTGGCAAATAGCATTGATGATGCGACCAATGACCTGTTAAAACGCAATGCAGATTTGTTGCATCAAAATTCTGTCGATACAGCAAAAGCCAATCAGCGTTCAGTGATTGATATCGAAACACTTGAACATGTGCAAAATACCCTCATTAAAACCGTTAATGATGTGATTCAAATTCAGAAAGAAGGTGTACAAAAGCGTGAAGAAGCGACGACACGTATTCGTGCCTTACAAAACAATTTGAATCATTTGGTGATTGAATCGAGTGGTTCAAACCCTTCTTCATAAACGGTGAGGGAGGTGAAAATATAATCTGAAGGAGTATGTCTTTGCCTCCCATTGATGAATATGCGCTAAATCCGCAGCAACTGAAAACAGGGCTTCAAACCATTAAGAAGCGTCAACGCAATTTGACGTTATTGACCTTAACCAGTGTTTCTGTGCTGATCGTTTCGGCTGTGATGCTGTTTATTCAGCATGATATGGTCTATAGTTTTTTTGGCCTAAGTTCTAGCGTACAGCAATTGCATATCCCTGTTAGTGCAGGTGATCTGGCATATCAACTCGGTGAGTCCTCCGACTATTTTTCAAATTTTTTATCCTTTATTGGTTGGTTATTTCTCAAACTCATCGTTTCATTTATTGGCGCATTTTTTTTGGTTGGATTTCTAAAGAAATTTCAATTTTTTAGAATTCGCTTCCAATCTTTTGTATTGAAATTTGTCGGCTGGATTTTATCGTTTATTGTGCTTTGGTCAGGCTTAACTTATGTGCAATATGACCTTGATCATGATGACCGTGCAGCAGATCAAAAATTGGTACATTATGAAAAAAATATTCAGGAAAGTCAGTTGGCTTTCGAGATGGAAGATGCACAATTGGCAAAACCCGTGCAAGTCTATTTACTTGCGCAGGCTGCTTTGATGCATAAGCCTGTAGATCGTGCGACAGCCATTCCCTTGGTGCAATCCTTAATCAATGCCGAGCAACAAAATCCAGCAAAATTCCGTGAATATGGTTTTCAGCCTGAACAGCTCTGGGCGATGCAAAATCAGCTATTGGATAAAACCATGACACCGATGGCGCAAAGCGTGGAAAAACAAGTTCAGCAAGCCAATGTGGTTGAAGTTGTTGTACGCTGGGTGTTGATCGCCGTGATGGTACTCACGCTGGTTTTGAGCTTAATTTTGTATCTACTATCTCAGCAGTTTAAATCACGGATAAATCGAATAGAGCAGGGACTTCATTAACAGGCCTATTTTCTTTTTTAGAGAATTGCATTGCTCAGAATAAAAATCCCCATCACATTGTATGGGGATTTTTGCTATTGGGTAGATTAACTTGCGCGATGAAACAGTTGTCGAAGTTCCTGTGTAGAAAAGGTCTGATCATTCACTTCGCCATCCACAAGGTAAAAAGGAATGGGGTGCTGTCCCTTTGATTTTACATACTGTGTAATTTCATGCTGACGGTCTGCAATATCTTTATGTTGAATTGAGCGCAGTACTTTCGAGCCATCTAAACCAATGCCTTCAATGATGCTTTTTAAAACGTGAATATCAGCAATATCTTGACCGTGTGCAAATAATGCATGGAATAGGGCTTGAGTCAGGGCATATTGGTCCAGAATATTGTCCAAGGCCAAAATAGCTTGATGAGCCAGTTGACTGTTTGGCATACGTTTCATGTGCTCAATATTGACAATCACATCTTCGCTATAAGCGGCAAATTTTGTCATTTCAAGTTTTCGATTTGCTGCACTCGCGCCATACTTATCGGTTAAATACTGCAGCACATCTAAGCCTTGTTCAGGAATTTCAGGAACACGCTGAATCGGCAATAGCTCTACACGGGTTGCTGTATGTTCATTCCAATTTTGCTTTAACTTTTGAAACGCTACATAACTCATGGGATAAACAATATCAAAGACAAATTCAATTTTCATTATTCTGCTCACTGTTGATTTTATACATGTAGATCGATGGCTGATTGATGCAAGGGACTGATTGCGGCTTTATTGATGAGTCTCAAAAGCGGTCAAATCACCTGATATTTCATTTGATTTAATGCCGACTTGCTGAAATGAAACTTAAAGCTTTATAAAGATTTTGTAATTGATCAGGTCTTGCATAGGGTTGGTGTAATTTCAATAAAAAAGAAAAAAATGAGGGATTTATCACGATATATGTGTACGAAATAAATCATTTTAATGTTAATATACGTCCATATATTTATGATTTAGAAAGAAATTTAATCATTTGATTTGTAAAACCGATTAATTTTATAAAAACAAACCGTTTCACCTATTTAATGGTTTGTTCTATCATTCTCTCATCAAATAAATTTACTCCTCTGGAGACGTTAGCAATGTTAGATCAAAATACTTCTGCTCAATTAAAAACCTTACTTGAACGCCTTGAAGGCCCGATTGAAATCGTCGCGACTTTAAACGGCACAGACAAATCAGACAAAATTAAAGAATTGGTAACTGAAGTTGCTGCTTTATCTGATTTAGTGACTGCACGTTTTGACGGTAACAACAGCCGTGCGCCAAGCTTTGGTATTGCAAAAGCAGGTGAAACACCACGTGTATTCTTTGCAGGTCTGCCGATGGGCCACGAGTTCACGTCTTTGATCTTGGCATTGTTACAAACCTCTGGTTATGCACCGAAAGTCTCTGACGAAGTACTGAATACCATTAAAGGTCTAGGTCTTAAAACTGACTTTGATGTGTTTGTATCTTTAAGCTGCCATAACTGTCCTGACGTGGTTCAAGCCTTGAACCTAATTGCGATCTATAACCCAGGTACAACTGCAACCATGATTGATGGTGCATTCTTCCAAGACGAAGTGGAAGAACGCAAAATCATGGCTGTACCGATGGTATTCCAAGACGGCAATCACATTGGTCAAGGTCGTATGACCTTGGAAGAAATCATTGCCAAATTAGACACCAACTCTGCCGCAAAAGATGCTGAAAAGCTAAATGCTAAAGAAGCATTTGATGTCCTTGTGATTGGTGGTGGCCCTGCGGGTAATACCTCTGCAATCTATGCTGCACGTAAAGGCATTAAAACCGGTATCGTGGCTGAACGCATGGGCGGTCAGGTCATGGATACCATGGACATTGAAAACTTCACGTCGATTCAAAAGACACAAGGTCCTAAGTTTGCTGCTGAAATGGAAGCACATGTACGTGAGTACGGTGTGGACATCATGAACTTGCAACGGGTATCTGACATCAAAGGTGCAGATCAAACAGCCAATGGTCTAGTTGAAGTAACTTTAGAGAATGGTGCAAAACTTGAATCTAAAACAGTAATTCTTTCAACAGGTGCACGTTGGAGAGAAATGAACGTTCCGGGCGAACAAGAATACCGTACACGTGGTGTTGCATACTGCCCACACTGTGACGGTCCATTGTTTAAAGGTAAACGTGTTGCAGTGATCGGTGGCGGTAACTCAGGTGTAGAAGCAGCGATTGACCTTGCTGGTATTGTGGAACATGTAACACTTGTTGAGTTTGATACTAAGCTTCGTGCTGACCAAGTCCTTCAAGACAAGTTAAACAGCTTACCGAATACCACTGTGATCATGAATGCATTGTCTACAGAAGTGGTGGGTGATGGTTCTCAAGTGACTGCATTGAACTACAAAGACCGTGCAACAGATGAAATCAAAACAATTGAATTGGCAGGTATCTTTGTACAAATTGGTTTGTTACCAAATACTGATTTCTTAAAAGAAACAGCGGTTGAACTTTCAAACCGTGGTGAGATCGTAATTAACGACCGTAACGAAACCAATGTAAAAGGTGTATTTGCTGCCGGTGACTGTACAACAGTACCGTACAAACAAATCATCATTGCGACAGGTGAAGGCGCGAAAGCATCATTGTCTGCTTTTGATTACATCATCCGTTCTGGTCAATAAAAGAAAGGCCAGTGGGTTTCGAGAAACACACTGGCCGCGCTGAATGTTGTCATTTGAATATTATTTTTCTTAATATTCTCGTTTTACAGGAACTTTGGACGCTAACACCGGAGTTCCTTTTTTTTGTCTGCAAAATTAGGATTCAAAAATGTCCCCACACATTTTGAACCCTATTCGTTGCCCAGCTATTTTTGTTTTACAACCTTATTTTTATACTTTCCCCAAGGTTGTTTCTCTATATAAAGTGGATTAAGCAAGTCTTACGCCAATCTCACCATGCATTTAAGATTTAAATAAATTCAAACCTTTAAACTTCTCCAATAAATCAGTTGGGCTCTCTATATGCTCCGGATGCGGAATAATGCACTCAATCGGACAAACTGAAACACAAGTTTGGTGCTCATAGAAACCGACACATTCAGTACAACGTGAGACATCGATTTCATAAATCTTTGAGCCTTCATAAATGGCATCATTGGGACATTCAGGTAGACACATGTCACAATTGATGCATTTATCTGTAATCAACAAAGCCATAAAGCGAACTCAAGCCTGATACGCTAAAGATGAAGCCGAAATATCTACGGTCGAATTGGGTAAATTACGAATCAGTAAGGCGTATCGCATATCTACATCGGCAGGTACAGGAATATCCACGATATGACCTGAACCTTTGGCATCGTCAATTAGATTACCTTTTTTATCTTTCATTTCAGTTAAAACGAAGGTGATGTTGCCTGAAGTGGTCATCAGTTCTAAAGAATCACCCACAACAAAACGGTTTTTCACTTCGATTTTAAGAGAGTCACCATCGCGCTCTAAAACCTCACCTACAAACTGTTGATGATCAAAACGTGATGAGCCGGTTTCGTAGTTTTGATATTCACTATGAACGTGGCGGCGTAGAAAACCTTCGGTATAACCACGGTTCGCAAGACCTTCAAGTTGTGACATGAGAGCTGGGTCAAATGGTTTGCCAGCAAGGGCATCATCGATGGCTTTACGATAAATTTGAGCGGTACGCGCACAGTAGAAGTAAGACTTGGTACGGCCTTCAATTTTTAAAGAATGAATGCCCATTTTGGTTAAACGGTCAACATGCTGTACAGCACGCAAGTCTTTCGAGTTCATGAAATAAGTGCCATGTTCATCTTCTTCGGCAGCAAACATGTCTTCTTCATTGCGTTGTAATAAAACCGGCTCGCCGAATTGGTGTTGTTCTAGGGCGTGTTGCTCATCGGCATTTTTATTATTGCAGCATGATGATTCTTCAATTTGTGTGACTGGAATAACATCACCAGTTTCATCTTCAACTGCATCGTGAATTTTATAATCCCAACGGCATGCATTGGTACATGCACCTTGGTTTGCATCACGTTTATTCATATAGCCAGAAAGTAAGCAACGACCGGAGTAAGCCATACATAATGCACCGTGTACGAAAACTTCAATTTCCATATCAGGTACATTGTGTTTAATTTCTTCAATTTCTTCGATTGATAATTCACGTGACAAAATGACACGTGTCAGTCCCATATTTTTCCAAAATTTAACCGTTGCCCAGTTCACCGCATTGGCTTGTACAGACAAATGAATGGACACTTCTGGAAAATGTTCACGCACCATCATGATTAGACCAGGGTCAGACATGATTAGCGCATCAGGATTCATGGCAACCACAGGTTCAAGGTCACGGATGAAATTTTTCAGTTTTGAGTTATGCGGTTGGATGTTTACCACCACATAAAACTTTTTACCTAAAGCATGGGCTTCTTCAATGCCAATTTTTAAATTGTCATGGTCGAAAGCATTATTGCGCACACGTAAGCTATATCGCGGCTGACCTGCATACACGGCATCTGCGCCATAAGCAAAAGCGTAGCGCATATTTTTTAATGAGCCAGCAGGTGAGAGGAGTTCGGTTACGTGTTGAATCGTCATGTCAATAAAGGCATAAAAAATTTATGGCTTTATTGTAGTGATCTAAAAAAAGGATTCAACCAAGTATTTTAGTTGGGTTTTCAAGATATTCCGTTTTCCAAATGTTTTAAAATTTGGCAATCATTGATTTGGCTGGTTTCATTACAACTGGCACGGAGCGTACTTAACTGTATTTTAAAATTTTCTAATTCTTTAATTTTTTCAGAAACTTGACGAATATGATTATCAATTAATTCATTCACGGCATGACAGCTTTGTGTAGGTGATTGCTCAAGTTCAAGCAGGGTTTGAATCTCGGTGAGAGAAATATCGAGGTTTCGACAGCGCTTAATAAAAACCAAACGTTTGTACATTTCTTCATCATAATAGCGATAATTGTTGTCTGCGCGGAAGCTAGGTTTCAGCAGTTTTTTCTTTTCATAAAAGCGAATACTGTCAACGCTTACCCCAGATTTGGTGGACAATTCTTTAATCAAATAATGTTTTTGTATGTTCATGCTTGACCTTGGAGTGAGTCCATAGTTTTGAATAAGAATAATACAAATCCATTGATTTTTAAATTGGAGCACATTTATGGCATGTACATGTAGTCATGAGCCAGCACCAAGCAAACCCAACAGTAAATTTCGTATTGCGCTTTGGATTGCCTTAATCATTAACGCCATAATGTTTTTGGTGGAGCTGATTGGTGGGGCTTATGCACATTCTTCTGCGCTTTGGGCGGACTCGTTAGATTTCTTTGGTGATGCTGTTAATTATGGAGTTTCATTAGCCGTGCTAGGCGCCAGTTTATATTGGCGTGCAACAGTTGCCTTAGTTAAAGGTTTTGTCATGGCAGCGTTTGGGATCTTGGTGATTGCCAAAGTGCTCTATGCCTATGCCAATGGGATCGCACCTGAACCGATCACCATGGGGGTGATTGGTATTTTGGCCTTAGTCGCTAATGTCATTTGTGCATATGTTTTATATGCCTTCCGAGAAGGTGACTCCAATATGCAATCCGTTTGGCTATGTAGCCGTAATGATGCCATTGGTAATGTCGCAGTGATCTTGGCTGCAGTCGGAGTATTTGGTACAGGCAGTCTATGGCCAGATTTGATCGTGGCCGCAATCATGGCGATCTTAGGTTTAACGGGCGGTTATCAGGTGATTCGAAAAGCACTGCAAGAGCGTAAGCAAAAAAATATTCTGAGTACTCCTTGCTCTTAAATACTTACTCTTAAATCCACCGTTAATAGCTTTCATTTTATCCATGTTTTTAACGCAGATGAATAGTCGTTAAATCGCTAGTTGAAATTAAAATAGCAGTCAGTTTTATACGAAATTTTCCTGACTGCTATATCGATAAATCTTCTGAAATCAGACTGTATTTAATGGGGGGTGAGGTTTTATCTACAGACTCCAGTTAAGTTATGCTTTACAATAGCGCGCGAAAATCATGTTTAAAAATTAGGTTTTCTACCTTAAAAGCTTTATGTTTAGGCCCCATTGGTGCATCAGGTAAATTAAATGTCGAAAAAGCAAGACATCATTAACGTTGCGCTCCAACTCTTCAATTCTTATAGCTATAACTCGATTGGTATAGATCGAATTATTGGGGAATCGGGCGTTGCTAAAATGACGTTTTATAAATATTTCCCCTCTAAAGCCAAATTAATTGAAGAATGTCTCGTGATTCGAAATCTTAATTTACAGGAATCACTTGAAGCTGCTATTGCAGAATGTGATCCAGAAGACCATCTTTCGCATATTAAAACCATTTTTGCTTGGTACGATGCTTGGTTTCATACTGCAGATTTTAATGGTTGTATGTTTCAAAAAGCAGTAGAAGAAATATCTAAAGTTTATCCGTCTTCATTGCAACCTGCGATTGACTATAAAGAGTGGCTCAAGTCAAAATTAAGTACTGCCTTACAAAATCTGGGCATTCAGCAAACTGAACAACTAGCTGCATTTCTGAGTAGTATTTTGGATGGCATGACCATCCAAGCCCAAATTGACCCCAACCAAGTGCAATTAGCAGATTATTGGAAGCGAGTTGAAACCTTAATTCGTTTGGAATTGACCGCTTAAAATTTGTTTGTAGGTATCTAGGTTTTAAATCTAGCGACGACTTATTTGTATTGAATAACAATCATTTTTTTTCACATGCTTTAAGATTCTAAGAAAATAAAAAGCGCGATTATTTGGGGTAATCGCGCTTTGCTGACAAGTGTGCGTTCAAATCATTCACTTTGTTAGCTTAAGTCAATGATTTGATTTTCGAACGTTTTATACGTTTTCTCTCATTTATATTTTTACCCTCTGAATGCTAAATTCATTCGGTTTTTGCAGCAAAATAGACAGACTTGTCTGTTTTTTTTGAATTATAGGGAATCTTAGGTGAATTACAAGACAGGAAAGAAAGGTTTGTGTGTTTTTTAATCTAGCTTAAGTTTAAATTAATCCACTATTTTTAAAGATAATATTAAAAATTTGATCATTAAGCTCGATGCTAATTAGACGATAAAACTATTTTTACACTTGTGTGCATGACGTTTCTTGTTGGATGCAAGTGCATAGTCTAAGACCATTTGGTGAGTATTTTATATGCAAGAAGTATTTAGTGAGTGGGTTCTCAGCTTTTTATTTTTAAGTGAATTTTTGAATCGTGGATTTTACATAACGAAACATCTTCTATGGTTTTAAGCATTAAGTTTATTGATGAATTTGACTAAACTAGCAGCAAAATTATTTCCATGATTACAATTTAGAATTTTTATTATGTTAGGCAAAATATTTGCTGTATTAGAACAATTGGGTCTATCCGCCCAAAAACGTGCCATTCATGTGCAATTTTCCAACCCTGCGTTGAATGACGAGCTTTTTATTCAACGTATTGATGGGGAGCATGTCTTAAACCAAGGCGTGCAAGCGACTTTGATTTGCCTATCTACCAATGCCCTTATTCCACTAAAACAATTTATTGGCGCACAAGTTGCCGTTGATCAAGTGACCGATCAGGGCGAACTCTTCCGTACCACGGGTATTATTACAGAGGCGACCCAAGGCCAGAGTGACGGTTCACTCACCCTATATAAACTCACTTTAGAAGACGTAACGTCGCTATGGCATAAACGCCGCAACAGCCGTGTGTTTATGAATAAATCTGTTCGCGATGTCAGTGAAACTCTCTTTAAAGAATGGCAAAGCAAAAGTCCGCTCTTTGCTGCCAGTCTAACGCTAGATCTAAGCGGTTTAAGCCAAAACTATGATGTCCGACCTTTCATCATGCAGTCGAATGAAAGCGATTATGACTTTTTAACCCGACTTTGGCGCAGTGAAGGCATCAATTGGCTCATCGATGAAGCACAGCTGAAAGTGCCGCATTCTTCAGCGCCAATTGAAAAACAAAAACTCCGCCTGATTGATGACAATAGCCAATATCAAGCACTCAGCCGTCGTAGTATCCGCTTTCATCGCTCTAGCGCCACAGAAAAACAAGACAGCATCACTAGCTTGATTGGTGAACGTAGCATTCAACCGACTGCGGTCCATGTGCAGCGCTGGCAAGCCGATGGACTCAGCCAAGAAGAAGGCGCAGGTTCAGTTCAAAGCAAACATCAGCATAGCCAAAGCCAAGACAATGCCAGCTTAAGTTTGGAACAAGCATGGCATATCAGCCCTGCATGGATGCAAGACTTAAAAGGTGAAGACCAAGCTACGGCTTCATCCAACAGTCAGATTGAAAAACTGAATCAAAACCTAACGCGCTATCACGAGCTGCAATCGAAAAAATTCAATGCACAATCGACCGTGCGTGATACCCAAGTGGGCTATTGGTTTGAACTGAACGAACACCCAGAAATCGATCAACACAGTGGTGCAGACAAACAATTTTTAATCACAGAAAAGAAATTCTATAACCAAAATAACTTACCTAAAGACCTCACCGAACAAGTTAATCAACTGATTGAACAAAGTCAGTGGAACATTAAACCGATCCATGAACAGGCCGAGCGTCAGGCTAATCAGCTCACATTACAACGCCGCAATATTACGACTGTTCCTGAATATAACCCACTCGAACACCGTCCAAGCACCCATCCGCAACGCGCCAAAGTCGTTGGGCCAAGTGGTGAAGAAATTCATGTCGATGAATGGGGGCGAATCAAAGTCCGCTTCTTATTTACCCGTGGTGATGACCACAGCCATGATGGCGGTGCAGGCAGCAATGACAATGATACGGACTCTGCATGGGTTGATGTACTGACTCCATGGGCAGGTGAAGGCTATGGCGCACGATTCTTACCACGTATTAATGAAATCGTAGTCATCGATTTCTTTGACGGTAATATCGACCGACCATTTGTGGTGGGGCGTATACATGAAGCACAGCGCAGCCCAACCCAATTTGATGGTAAAGGCAAACTGCCAGACACCAAAAAATTGGCTGGAATAAAAAGTAAGGAAGTCCAAGGTGAAGGCTTTGGACAACTGCGCTTTGATGACACGACTGGACAAATCTCAACACAATTACAAAGTACCCATGGTGCCACCCAGCTCAACCTAGGGAACCTCAGTCATCCCAAAGAAACCGCAGAAAGTGAGGGTCGAGGCGAAGGCTTTGAACTGAGAACAGACCAATGGGGCGCAGTACGAGCAGGACAAGGGCTACTTGTCAGCACACACCCACAACAACAAGCAGCGGCAATGCACCTCGACGCACAAGCGGCGAAAGAACAAATCGAAGCCAATTTAAACAGCAGTAAAGCCTTAAGTGAAGTGGCGAAAAATCAACAAACTGACCCACTTGAAGTCTTAGATAACCTGAAAAACTTCCTTGGCCAAATCGAAAAAGGGAGTAAAGAAAAAGCCGACGCTTTTAAACAAGCCTTAATGATTTTATCTGCACCGAACTCAATTGCTGTGAGTAGTCAGGAAGATATTCATCTTTCAGCAGATGGACAAATCAGCCAAAGTGCAGGCGATAGTATCAACCTCAGCAGTCAAAAATCCTTAATTGCCCATGCACAAAGTAAGATCAGTCTATTTGCGGCACAAGAAGGTTTACGCGCGTATGCAGGCAAAGGCAAAGTTGAAATCCAAGCCCAAGGAGATGGGGCTGATTTGATTGCCCGAAAAGGTATTCAAATTATTTCCACGGAAGAAACTGTTGATATAAAAAGTCCAAAGGAAATTATTCTTACCGCTGGTGGATCACAACTTAAAATTACCAGTGCAGGGATATTTCCAACAACTGCGGCAAAGTTTGAGGTAAAGGCGGGACAGCATAAGTTTGTAGGTGGTGTTCAAGTCAGTCCAGTAATTCCACCGTTACCAATTTTGAATATTAAGCCTGCATGGATTGAGCTGGCATTGCATACTGAAAATTTAGAACCAGTTTCTAATGCACCTTTTACAATCAATTTTGAAGATGGGTCAACACTCAAAGGAACTCTGGATAAAAATGGATTTAAACGGATTGAAAATGCACCCAATATGAAATATGAAGTTTTCTTTGGTGATACGGATCATATAGAACCATTACGGCCTGCAACAGAATTAGTTGTAACAGAAGAAAATATTTTAGATGATTTAAAAAGTATTGGAATTGATGTAGAAACACCAGATTTTGATTTAGAAGGCTTCTTAAGAGAGTGTTCGGGAAGAGATTTAGACCCATTTAATGCTTTAAATGATTTGATTGCACAACAAGAACTAAATGAGGGCGAAAATAATGGCTAATACACAAGCCCCAAAGACTTTAACAAATGATCCTAAAGCAGATGCTATTGTTGCGATTGGTACTGCTATCACTTTAGGCGCAGTGCCATTCGCAGGTCAAGCAATAGATATCTATGATACAGTTGAAGGGATATGGGGAGTATATAGTAAAAGAAATAGTACCCAAAAAGAGAAAGATGAAGTTACTGTAGATCTAATTTTAGCTTTAATTGGGTGGATGCCTGGACCAGGTGATGGAATAAAAAAAATATTTAGATTGGTCAATCGTGAACCTAAGAAATATGCTCCAGTGATGATGGATTTAGTTCGTTATGTTGCACAAAAGAGCGGTATAAATACAAATATAGAACAGCTTATTTTAGATGCTACAGACAGTTCTAAATTAAAACCCTATCTTAATAGTGCTAAAAAAGTCATAGAGGATTCAAGCCTTTATGAAAGTCTTCCTAAAGATAAGCAAAAAATAGTTGGTGATGTATTCAAGATATTGACTCAAGTATTTATGGCTTCAGTAGCATTATTGGAGAGACGTGTTATTGATTGGCTGAGTTTTGCTCCAAACAATGTTGCCTTTTCGAATAAGATGAAAAAACGAGGAGGACATAAGGAAAAAGTTCCTGAGCCGAAGAAAGAAAACACGAGTAATAGAGGATCAAATGCTCCCAAATATGGGAAACCAAGCAAGCAGCTATTAGCTACAATTGCTTCGCAAAGCCTAGATAAGATTACGACAGGTTTAGTAGGTGATATGGGTGAGCATATTGCTGATTATTATTGTGCAGAAAAATTAGGATGGGGGAAATCTTGGAAAGGTCATGATCTAGGACCAAATGGAAATTGGGGCAAAAGCAATCCCTCAAATACTGTTGCAGGTAAATTAAGCAATTCACATAAACTTTTTCTATTGAAAACAGGAAAATCGAATGGTCAAGGATTGGATGCGGTTTGGAAAGTCAGTTCGAATGCGCAAAATGGTGGTAAGCCATTTGCTATTGTAGAAGCTAAAAGCCATTTACCTATCACAAAAAAACCACATGGTTATTTCAAAGGGAAAAACCCGAATAAGCCATCTATGGCAAGTCGTTTAGATGTGAATGGGATGGAGGCTGTAAAAAGGGAATTAAAAACACTAGGTGCGTTATTACTTGATGGTGAAAAATCAGGTACAGCTGATGCAAAATCTTATGCCAATGATGGAGGCTCGGGGAAACCTAGTGGTGGGGGAGCAGGTAAACCAGGCGGGAAACCAAATACTACTGGAAGTGGAAAACCTAGTATGGGTAATTCTGCAAATCCTCCTAAGCCTGCTGGAAAGCAGAATAAAACTCAATTAATTGTGCAAATGAGTGAGGAATGGATTTCAAAAAATATATCAAAGTCCGTACATAGAAACATTTTTTCGATATTTAAAGAAGATGGTAGAAAAGTATATTCTAGGTATATTATTTATAGCCCCCTATATTCAGATTCGTCAATTGAAGCATTAAAAGTTTCACAAATTCCTGCTGCGATAAAGGATGCAATAAATCATGCAAAAGTTCTTATGGCTGGGCAAGATGATAATGAGCAGTTGCATAGGGAGCATGCAGCTGTTTTATATAATGAAAATGAGGTGAAGGCGATAGTTAACAAAATAAAAGCTAAATTAAAAGCTAAATACTCTAAGAGTCTAAATGTAGATATTTCAAATTTGAATCAGGAAAAATAAGATGATACAGCAACATAAAAGACGACAAATTTTTTTAACTGAGGATACTTATATTGAAACCACGAAGTATTTATTAAACTCTTATCAAAGATTGGTTCAAAAAAAAATTGAGTATAATGGATCCATAAATGATTTAAGACGGTTAAATTATTATATCGCTGAAGAAGCTTATCAATTATTTAGTTTACATTATACAATTGGTAAGTCGATTCAACCTCTCAGAATAGAATTAGAAAATATAATTACGAAATATGAAGAATATACAATAGCATTACGCAAAGACGAAGATGATGAAGATTGGGCACCATTTTATTTCACCGCAATAGATGAGTACGAAAGATGTATGCAGTTGATAGGACTGTGTTATCTATTACACAGAAGAGACTTATTACCACGTATTGCAGCGATGCAAGACAAAATTTACCATGAGCAAACAGAACAATTAGATACGCTGTATGAGGACTTTTTATCATTTGAGTTGACGGATAGATATGATGTAGATCAATGGTTTTTTGATAATCCATATCGCCCATTAATTTTTAGTAAATATAGAGATACTAAACAAGAGAGTATTCAAGATATACAGGAATATTTGAAATTATGGTATCCCGCATTTGAAAGTGCAGCTTGGCATGATACCCATAAAATGGATGAAGGTTTGTACTTTGGATATTGGGCTATAGAAGCTGCTGCTTACGTTTATCTGTTAGATTTAGATGATAGCGAAATAACACATATGATTTATCCAAAAGATTTGGTTAAATTTGCCCGAGAATTTGTACCATCCGAGAAGGATATAAGTAATCCTAGTACAAAAACATTAAAATGCGAAGCAGGCCAAACTTGCCCTAAAACAGGTGAATGGTATAGTCCTGCGAATAACATGGAAAAACGTCATTTTAATCAAGGAGAAGATATGCCTGAGATTAAAGACAACCCTTGGGGGCTAACGATTTGGTATCTGACTGAATAAGTAGATGCCCTTCGGGGTATTTTGAAATGGATGCGAATATATATTGGCAGTTTGCTGGTGATAAATAGGATAAATTTTCCTTTTGGTTATTCGTTTCTAATGGATAATATTTTTAATTTTCTTTGATTATTATTTTTAATTAAATAAATTAAAACCCAATATTTTTTAAAGGATAATGATGAAAGTTTTAAAAACGAATTTAATGCTTATTATGCTTTCAGCAATGAGTTTAATAGGGTGTAATACACATTCAACAAAAACTTATGTATTGACGACAACATCTTATGGTTATGATGCAAGTTATATTCCTTATATTGTTGAATTAAATGGAGAGGAGTTAGGTGGAGGGCTAGGTAGTGGAACGAAAAGATCAGCAGTGATAACAGGAGCTCAATATATTAAATGGGGAGAAGGTATAGCTCTAAAAAGCATATTGCAACCAATGTCCCCACATTGACGAATGAAAATTTAAAAGATAAAAAATATTTAGCTGTACATATATATCCAGATGACAGTGTGGAAATTAATTTATCGAATGAATTACCTGATGCTACTGAGAAAGGTTTAGAGTGGAGAGCAAAAATTATTGATGAATTGAAGGTAAAAGAAGAAAAATAGCTGTATCAGTCATTAGTGGCATATAGATAAAAAAAAAGCGCATGATGACATGCGCTTTTTAATTTACAGCTAATTATTTTTCAACGAATGCACGTTCAATCACGTAGTCGCCTAGAACGCCCATCTTAGGAGATTCTTTCAGGCCGTGCTGGTCAAGTAGTGCAGCAACGTCGTCTAGGAATGCAGGTGAACCGCAAAGCATTGCGCGGTCAGTTTCAGGGTTGAAACGAGGAAGACCAATTTTTTCGAAAAGTTGACCAGATTCAATGGCAGTAGTTACACGGCCTTGAGTATGGAATTCTTCACGAGTTACCGTAGGGTAGTAAACCAATTTTTCTTTCGCGCCTAATTCACCAAAGAATTCGTGGTTAGGAATTTCATCTAAGATTAAATCTTGATAAGCCAATTCCGAAATGAAACGAGTACCATGTACAACGATGATTTTTTCAAAACGTTCGTAAGTTTCAGGGTCACGAATCACTGAAAGGAACGGTGCAAGACCTGTACCTGAAGAAAGTAGGTATAAGTTTTTACCAGGGTTTAAGTCATCTAGAACCAAAGTACCTGTAGGTTTTTTAGACACTAAAATTTCATCGCCAACTTTTACTTTTTGTAAAATAGACGTTAAAGGACCATCTGGAACTTTAATAGAGAAAAACTCTAATTCTTCTTCATAGTTTGCGCTTGCAATAGAATAAGCGCGCATTAAAGGCTTACCATTTACTTCAAGGCCGATCATCACAAATTGACCGTTTTTAAAACGTAACGCTGTATCGCGAGTGGTTTTAAAAGAGAATAAAGTGTCATTCCAATGGTGGACGTGAGTAATCTTTTCGACGTTAAAAGCAGCCATTAAAGGTCTCAATAAAATTATCAAATTAGAACAGCTTACTATTCTAATCTAAAATCATTCTCGATAAACTGAATATATTTAATTGAACTTATCAGAAAAAGTGATTATGTCTGAGCTTAAAATGCCAATTATCGGGTATATGAAATCTCCCTACCGAGAAAAATTTGGTATTCCACGTCAGCCAAATTTGGTGCAGGTCGAATCTTATATTGAAATGGTGGAACCTTATAACGATTTATTGGCTTTTGAGGGGATTGAGGATTTTAGTCATCTTTGGCTGATTTGGCAGTTTCATGAAAATAAAAATGCAAATTCGACAAAATTTCGTCCGCAAGTTCGTCCACCTCGTTTAGGTGGTAATCAAAAAATCGGAGTATTTGCGACACGGAGTATGTACCGGCCGTCACCTATGGGATTGTCGGTTGTGCAGCTCAAAGCGGTGAAAAAAGTCGGTAAATCGGTACGAGTCTATGTGGTCGGCAGTGATTTGTTAGATGGAACACCGATTTTAGATATCAAACCGTATATTCAATATTCAGATGCAGTGATGGATGCGCAAAGCGGTTATGCGCAGGATGAGCCAGAACGAAAATCTGTGATTTGGTCTGAGCACGCTGAGCAACAAAAACAGGCATTTTTAACCAAAGGAAGCCTAACCGAGCAATTAAGGGCTGAACTTGAGCAGGTATTGAGTTTAGACCCACGTCCTGCCTATCAGCATGATGATGAACGTGTGTATGGCATGTTGTTTGGTGGATTGAATGTAAAATTTCAGGTCAGTAAACAACATGTTTTGATTGTTGAAATATCTCAATGAAAAAAGGAGCTTTCAGCTCCTTTTTTTGTCTTTGGTATTCTTTAGTGCTTCATATTGGATTTCATTAGCCAAGCGATATTCCAAGTCTTTAAGTTAGCAATCAACTTCTTAATACTTTCCTTTTTATTCAGCATAGCCGACAGTTGTATCCTATTTACGTTCTAGGCAATTACACACCTGCTGCGCCCAATTTATCTAATGTGATGTCAAAAACTTGCTATAGTAGTTCTATGTTTGGGGAACATAGAACAATGACTTTTAATTTTGAAATTGACACTTCTTGGTGTTTAGACCAATTACAAAAAGATGGACGTATCACTGAACGGGACAAAATGCTGATTCAAACCACGCACCGTCAGCGTGAGCAGTTAAAATGGCATCCTTTACAATGGATTGCCAATTTTAATTTAGTCGATCAGAGTCATCCGCAGTCTACCTTAACACTCAATAGACTCTGTCAATGGTTGGCAGAAAAGTCTGGTGTACCGTTTTATATTATCGATCCTTTAAAAGCTGATGTGCCTGCTTTGACAGCCATTATGTCGCAGGAATTTGCAGTACGAAATCGCATTTTAGCGGTGGAATTACAAAATGAGCATGTGTTGATTGCAACGGATCAACCTTATAAAAATGAATGGATTGCCAATTTAGAAAGAACAGTTTTACCACGCAAGATTCAACGTGTATTACTCAGTCCAGATCAACTACAGCGCTACTTGGTTGAATATTACCAAGTAAGTCGTGCGGTCAGTAATTCGCAAAAATCATCGAGTTATGACCGTGAAAATAAAGGCGTTGAAGCGCTTTTACAATTAGGTGATACACAAAATCCAGATGCCAATGATCAGCATATTGTGAAGCTTGTGGATTGGGTTTTACAGTTTGCCTTCGAACAAGGTGCAAGTGATATTCACCTCGAGCCGCGTAAAGATACAGGAAAGGTGCGTTTTCGTATCGATGGGGTATTGCATACCATCTACAACATGCCTGCAAATACCCTGACAGCCGTGGTCTCACGAATTAAGATCTTAGGTCGGATGAATGTGGCTGAAAAACGTAAGCCGCAAGATGGACGTTTAAAAACCCGTACACCCAAAGGCCAAGAAACTGAGCTGCGTTTATCGACGTTGCCAACAGCCTTTGGTGAAAAGTTGGTTATGCGTATTTTTGACCCTGAAGTCTTGGTACGTAGCTTCCAACAGCTCGGTTTTGAAGGGCGTCTGTTAGATGATTGGAAGGCCTTAACCAGTCATAGTCACGGTATTATTTTAGTGACTGGTCCGACGGGTTCAGGTAAAACCACCACGCTTTATTCATCACTCAAACAATTGGCAACTGAAGAAGTGAATGTCTGCACGATTGAAGATCCGATTGAGATGTTAGAGCCGAGCTTTAACCAAATGCAGGTGAATACAGGGATTGATCTGGGCTTTGCCGATGGTGTACGGGCTTTAATGCGTCAAGACCCTGACATTATCATGGTCGGGGAGATCCGAGATCATGATACGGCAAATATGGCGATCCAGGCTGCATTAACAGGTCATTTGGTGCTTTCAACTTTACATACCAATGATGCGCCATCCAGTTTGACGCGATTACATGATCTGGGTATTCAACCTTTTTTAACTGCAGCGACTATTTTGGGTGTTTTGGCACAACGCCTAGTTCGTCAACTGTGTCCGCATTGTAAGCGTGAGACTTTTATCAATGAACAAGAGTGGAAACATTTGACCTTTGATTATACGATTCAAATGCCTGATTTCGTCTACGAGGCGGTGGGCTGTGATGAATGCCGTCAAACGGGTTATAAAGGCCGTGTGGGGATTTATGAATTTATGCCGCTCAGCATTGAAACCAAGCAATTGATTGGTGCTAATGCAGATTTAACCCAATTACGTACACAGGCACGTAAAGAGCATGTCGAACCATTACGAATTGCAGGTGCGCGTAAAGTACTTGCAGGGGTGACGACTTTAGAAGAAGTCCTGCGTGTCGTACCGCTCAACTAATGGTTTGATCAAATAAATAAAAACGTCTTTGCAGCTTAAGATTCGACTCATCTTGCTTTGTTTAAATAGCGCTATCGAAATAGACACAGTAAGAGAGACCGAAGATGAAAATATTAACTCAATTGGTATGTGGTTTAGCATTTGCAGGTGTGGCATCGGTTGCAGTCGCGAATACAGCAGTTAATCAAACAGCTGTTGCACCGATGAAAACCACATCGGTGAAACATGCCTTAGGCTTAAAAGATGATAGTAAAGTTCAATTGAAAGGTTATGTAGTAAAATCGATGGGCGATGAAAAATATCAGTTCCGCGATAGCACAGGCAGCATTACAGTGGATATTGATGATGAACTTTGGCAAGGCAAAGCGATTTCAGCTAAAACACCAGTAACGCTCATTGGTGAAATCGACATTGATTACAAACCAACAAAACGTGTTGAAGTGGATGTCGATCAAGTAAAATTTTAATTTAGCCTGTTATTCATTACAGTGCTGCTCCATAAAAAAACCACGGCTTGCTGTGGTTTTTTTATGGTATGAGTAGATATGAGCAAAAGTTCGATACACTGAAGTCGGAACCATAGAAATAGGGTAGGTAAGATGCGAATTTTATTGGCAGAAGATGATGCATCCCAAGCCGACAGTATAAAAACATGGCTTGAAATGGATGGCTACAGTGTCGATTGGGTTGATCGCGGCGATCACGCTATTTTGGCTTTAGAACAACATCAATATGATTGCATACTTTTAGATCGTGGCTTACCAAAAGTAACTGGTGATGAAATTTTAAAACGTATCGTACAGTTGCATCCGCTTACACCAGTTTTATTTATTACTGCTCGGGACAGTATTGCAGATCGTGTTGAAGGTTTAGATCTGGGAGCCCATGATTATCTGGTGAAACCTTTTAGCTTGGAGGAGTTGTCAGCAAGGGTACGTGCCCAATTACGCTTGCATCATCAACAGCGTGATAATTCTCTGACTTTCGGGGATTTAAGTTTAGACGTGCAAGCCAAAACCCTGCGTAAAAACGCTGAACTGATTACGCTAACATCGCGTGAATATCAAATTTTGCATAAGATGATGTTGAATCCTGAGCATATTATGACACGTAGCCAACTCGAAGAATCACTCTATGCTTGGGGCGATGAAGTTGAAAGTAATGCGATCGAAGTTTTTATTTACCAATTACGTAAGAAGATTGGCAGTGATTACATCAAAACCTTAAGGGGCTTGGGTTATCGCATGAATCTTCCGCAAAAAAGTTAAGTTTATGAGTGATAAAAAAAGCATTTCCTTACAGTCGCAGCTGATTAAAACTTCACTGCTCAGTGCAATTTGGGCGGGAGCAATCTCTCTGTGTCTGATGTTGGGATTTGGTCTTTATCACATCATGAATGTACACGATGCCCTGATGGACGAAGTGGCAGATATGCTTACTGCTACTGATCTCACGCTGAAGCAAGACGAACAAATAGATGAGCTGAGTGAAGAGTTTGATATGCAATATCAACTCATACAAGGGTCGCAAGTCTTAACCACATCGGAACAACACACAGCATTTGAACATCAGCCCAATTTAAAACAGGGGCTACATTATCAATGGAGAGACGGAGCGCTTTGGCGTAGCTATGCACTTCAGGACGATGGATTAACCGTACAAATCTTTCAACCGATGAAAACACGGCTGAGAGAAACGCTGCAAAGCGTTTTAGGCTACGCAGGGATTCTGTTGATTGTCTGGTTGATCCAATGGTTATTACTGCATATTTTGATTAAACGTCAATTGAAAGTTTTACAGCTATTTTCCAAACAAATCGCTGAAAAAAATGTAGATGACTTACAAGCCATCGTCTTACCTGAACCTGTATTACAGGAACTAGAGCCGATCCAAACACAGCTGAACTTTTTATTAAGCCGATTAGATCAAGCGCTACAGGCAGAACAACGCTTTACCTCCGATGCCTCACATGAATTACGCTCACCGCTTTCTGCAATACAAATGCGACTTCAGGTATTAAAACGAAAATATCCCAACATTCAGCAGGATTTATTGAGCATACAGCACGATGTTAATCGAGGAACACGTGTGCTGGAAAATCTACTGATTTTGGCGCGGCTCGACCCGACGCAATCGGAGCAATTAGATAAAAAACAGAACGACTTAGAACAGATGAGTTTACAAGTCATTGATGCGTTACAGCCGTTTATTGAAGAAAAACAGATCGAATTGAAGCTACAGACCCAGCCTGTATGGTTTGCGATGAACGCAGAATTGATGTTTAGTTGTCTGCGAAACTTAGTCGATAACGCCATCCGTTATAGTCCTGTGCAAGGACAGGTCAAGATTGATTTAACGGTTTCAGCACAGCAGGCGGTTTGGACGATTGAAAATCAAGGTGCAGGACTGACAGCCGCAGAATTGCAACGTATTGGCGAGCGGTTTTACCGCGTATTGGGAACGAAGACGCAAGGTTCAGGTTTAGGTATTTCAATTGCCCAAAAAATTGTACAGTTACATCGAGGTCAATTAAGTGTGAAAGCCTCTGAACTGGGCGGCTTAAAGGTACAACTCACTTTTCCAATCCGCTAAACACATGATTTGCCCTATGGAATTTGAGCGAAAGAGTATTGTGAGAGGAAGGTGAGTGTTGTGATTTAAATTAAGTTTAAGTAGCTATAAAGCTTAATTTGACTAGGTACAAAGCACAAAGCACAAAACTTAAAAAGCAGTAAGCGGATGGCTTACTGCTTGTGTCCACGATTATTTTTATTGCGCTGATAATTATTATTTTTATCAGAAATTATTTGGTCAAAATAAGGCGATTATTTCGTGTTAAACGTAGTCGATATTCTTCACCTGCATGCATAATGCGAATTTCACGTCCTAAGGCAAAAAGGTTGTTTGAATGTAGCATAGGCAGTGAGTGGTGTGCTTCATTGCTACGAGTAAAAAGGCTAAATGGTGCGTTCATTCCGTCAACTCCGTGGTGTATTTCTGAATGGTTTAAATGATAATCATTATCGAATAGCCCTGTCAACGGTAATTTTAGGATTTTATAAAAAAGATAAATTTGCTTACACTTGGATATCAATTGGAACAGAGCAGAGAGCAGGGAACTATGTCGAAACCGCAAATCGATGTCGCCATTGCGATTTTATTGCATCAAGACAAAGTACTGGTGGGTTGGCGTGAAGCAAAACAACATCAGGGCAATAAACATGAGTTTCCGGGTGGTAAAGTCGAGCAGGGGGAAAGTCCTGAGCAAGCTTGTCGTCGTGAAATTTTTGAAGAAGTTGGCATCGGTTTACACGACTGGCATGCTTTTGATTTTATTCAACATGAATATGATGATGTCATTGTGAAATTACATTTATTTCATGCCACCGTCCCGCATGCGTTGCTGAATGAAATCCAAAAGCCATGGGCCTGGTATTCACGTCAACAGCTCATGAGTTTGAATTTTCCAAAGGCCAATCAAGCTATTTTGCAGCGTTTATATTGGCAGCAACAGATCAAAATCACTGCTGATCTACCGACACTTGAAACGCTTCAAGAGACGCTGTTGTATTATTGGCGAGTCGATGCCAGCGCAGAAAATGCAGCGGCATTAAATCAATTACCTACCGTGATTTTAAAACAATTGATAATTAATGAAGATCTATGGTTGTTGCTGTCTACAGAGGTGCAAGCACATATTTCAGCTTTACATCTTAAACAGCACCAATTGCTGCAAAAAAATAAAGGTGATTTACAGCTTGGGAAGCGCTATATCGCAGCTTGTCATGATCACGTTTCTGCGTTGCATGCGCAAAAAATTGGCTGTGATGCTATTTTTATGAGCCCAGTTCTAGCGACACAAAGTCATCCAGAGGCGCAAAGTATGGGATGGGCGCATTTTTCTGAGATTGCACGAAGCATTGAAATCCCAGTTTTTGCTTTAGGTGGAATGCGTCCTGAATTGCTAACTATTGCACAGCAACATCATGCTTATGGGGTGGCTGGTATTCGCAATTTTTAAATTAATAACTGATGTTACGCAGTAACATCAGACGCACAGTTTGCTTCAGATAAAAGAATGATACACGGTAAGGTCACCCGCAAGTGTTTGAGACAGGACTCCTTCTAATCAAAAATGGTTTTGCGATACTTTGAATAATTTGACGCTAGTGAACGAGTTTTGTCGGTGAGGTGCATTGCACCGCAAGATGGTTTCCTTGCGAAGCACGCTTCTCATTTTGCTGAATGAGAAACAACGTTTCGTAAGAGTACATCCAGCCGAAGGCTAATCCCTTTATTCAAACCCTAGATGTAAGACTCCGTTGAATAGGCTTAAAATTCATTTTTAATATGCGAAATTACTTTTAGGTGCGTAACATCAGTTAAAAATACGTGCATTGAATTAAATTTGTATTTGAAAGTCGATATTTTAGACTTAAAGTAATTATTGGAAATAAACTTACTTTTAGTATGTGATGAATAAAAACAAGTCTGATCTCAATTAAGATCAGGCTTTTTTATGGGTGCTTAAAGGGCTTTAATGGCTTGTTGTGCTTTTTGAATGGTGCTGCTTTTCTTTTGCATTTGACCGGCTTTTAAAACAACATTCCAAAGCTGTTGTTTCATCGGCTTGGTTTGCGCATAGCTTAATCCGCGCAGTGCCAACGATTCTGCATTCGCAGGCTGATTTTTTCGATTGGCGATCATTGCCAAATATAAAAAAGTTTCCGCAGATTGTGGTGCTAAACGCTGTGCATGAGTTGCAGCACTTTCAGCTTCATTCCATTTTCCATTGGCATAAGCGGTTTGCGTAGTTTGCATCAATTTTTTGAATGCAGGTAAGTCGCGGCCATCATCAAACTTTTGAATTTGGGTTTTCTGCTCAGGAATAACGATGCGTTGACGTTTAATTTCTGGATGGTCATAAGGTGTAATGATGACCCCAGAAGGGTCATGGATATCTGCCTTTTTTTCAGGCGCAGCAGGCGGCTTTTGCTCAGGTTCGTTCATGGTTTGGCAACCTGCCAAAATGATCGTCAAAACGCTCAGAATACTGAACGTTTTTAAAACTTTAATCTTTTGCAGTTTAATTTGAATACTCTCCACTTGAGATGATGCGAGGTTGATCAGATGAACCCTGATCATTATCGGCATCACTTTCACGAATGTAGTCACCTAAACTATCATTTTGTTCCTGAGTTGGCTGCGTCTCTTCAGTATCAACTGTGTAAGGTTCTACTTCATATTGTGTCGAACCACATGCTGTCGCCTGATTTGGAATAGAGTTACGCGACAGAGGAATATACATTGCACCTGTACAATGCTGCGCAGATAAATTACCTGAATAACGGTCTAACCAATGCCACTGTACGCTGTCTGGTTGACGTAAATTAACTGGTTTTTGACGTAACTGCTTCATCACATTGGTCCAAACAGGAAGTGCTCCTGACGAACCAGTTAAGCCTGTAACTTTGTTGTTGTCTAAACCTAACCAAACCACACTTAAGTAATTGCCTGAATAACCTGCAAACCATGAGTCACGCGTATCATTGGTTGTCCCTGATTTACCTGCAAGTTTGAGTGAAGCTGGTAATGATGCATAAGCAGAACGGCCTGTCCCTGAACTCATCACTTGTTGTAAACCATAGTTCAAGATAAAGGCTGCATCTGGTGCAATAGTCGGTTGTACCGTTAAGCTATAACGATCTAATAAACGACCATTGGCATCAACCACTGAACGAATAGCTTTCACTGGATATTTGAAGCCACCGGTTGCAAAGTTGCCATACACACTCATGACTTCCATCGGTGACATATCGATAGCACCGAGGTAAATCGAAGGGTAGTTTGGAATATTAGAAGTCACACCAAACTTTTTAAGGTGGTTAATAAAAGTCGACATACCGAACTCTTGACCTAAGCGTACCGCAGAGAGGTTATACGAGTTTGATAGGGCATCGACCATTGGTACGACACCATGTGCGCCACCACTATAGTTTTTTGGTGTCCAAGCTTTGCCATCACTTTGAATGCTGATCGGACTGTCTTCGATTTGACTCGCCCAGTTATAACGGTTTGATTCTATCGCACTGAGGTAAATCACAGGTTTTAGCAATGAACCAACTTGACGTTTAGCATCCATCGTACGGTTAAAGCCAGTAAAGTCCTGCGTTGAACCCACTGCTGAAACCAATTCACCATTTTCAGGATGAGACACCAGTACCGCGCCTTGTAATTCTTTCAAGCGTGCTGGATTGGCATTGCTTAAACGTGCCACAGATTCTTTAAATGCAGTTTGTACACGAGTTTGAGCAATAGGATCCATCGCGGTGAAAATACGCAGACCTTGATTGGTCAAATCGCTTTCTTGATATTCAGTACGCAGTTGACGACGCACGATATCCATATAGTCAGGGAAGCGAGAAGGGCCCAATGTTGGTTTTGTAATGACATTTAATGGACGCGCTGACTCAGTTTCATATTGTTCCTGAGTTAAATAGCCCATCACCACCATATTGTTCAACACAATATTACGACGTTTAATCGCACCTTCAGGGTTTTTCCACGGATTAAACAGGGTCGGACCTTGAACCAAACCGACTAAATACGCCTGCTGAGCAATATTTAGTTCACGCAGCGGTAAACCAAAATAGAATTGTGAGGCTAAACCATAACCATTGATTGAATAGTTACCATTTTGACCTAAGTTCACTTCGTTTAAATAAGCTTCAAGAATTTCATCTTTGTCATAGTGAAGTTCAATCAGCATGGCCATTAAGGCTTCATTGGCCTTACGCTTAATGGTTTTTTCAGGTGATAAATAGAAATTTTTCACCAATTGCTGAGTGAGGGTCGAACCACCTTGACGTTTACCACCAGTGACATTACTTACGATGGCACGTGCTGTACCACGAATGGAAATACCATGATGCTGATAGAAATTACGGTCTTCTGTAGCAATTAAAGCTTGGATTAAAGGCTTTGGCACTTTATCAAGTTTGATCAGCACACGGTCTTCATTGTGCTGAGGATAAATACCACCAATTAACATCGGCTCTAAGCGGGCAATACCACTGCTTGAAGGCTTGGTTGCACTCACTTCAGTGATTTGATCTTCACCAAAGGTCACTTTAAGGACTTGTTCAGGGTCGACACTATCACCAAAGTCAAAACCACGCGTATGGATATAGGTCACATTGCCAGAAGTAACGTAACTCCCCGTTTTCGCATAGCTGTCCTGAGCGTTATAGCCCAAAAGTTTCAGTTCTTGGTTGAGGTCTGCTTGGCTTACAGGCGCATTGGTGTAAATTTCTAAAGGACGAGCAAATACCTTGGCTGGAATATCCCAACGTTGACCTTCGAATTTGTCACGTACAATATTATCTAGACGAATAAGATAAATGCTGAACACGAGAAATCCGCCGATGATCAACAGCGAAAAAATCAGTGCAATTATGCCTATGCCACGTTCAGACTTCATAAATAGTGATAAAACCCTGAGAAATTTTGCTAATCATGCGAAGCTTTTCAGTATTTTGCAATATTTAAACTGTTATATGTATGCAAAATATTGGAAGCTACTTCACTAAAGTCGAAACTTTAAAGTTTTTTTAAATCATTTCTGTTAGTGATATGATACCAATGAGGCGAAGCGGAGCAAAAGCGCAGGTGCAAATTTCACATAAATCATTTCGAAACATTGGGTTGATTGGTCGTCCAGACAAATCATCAGTGATCGAAACCCTATGTTTGATCCACGATCATATTTTGAGTTTGGGATTACATCCTGTATTTGATACGCAAACAGCGCAGCTGGTTCCCTACAATAATACTCAGACAGTCAGCCGTAATTTATTGGGTGAAGTTGTCGATTTGGTGATCGTTGTCGGCGGTGATGGTTCATTGCTTCATGCCGCACGTGCCTTGGTGAAATACAATACCCCTGTGATTGGGGTGAACCGTGGTCGTTTGGGCTTCCTGACCGATATCAAACCGACAGAAGTGATTTTCAAGTTAGATCAAGTGCTCAAAGGTGAGTTTCAGCTAGACCGACGTTTCTTGCTGGAAATGGAAATTCGCTCGAAAGGTGAGTCGATTTATGATGCTGTGGCTTTAAATGATATTGTGCTGCATTCAGGTAAATCGGTACATATGATCGACTTTGAACTGAATATCGATGGCCAATATGTGTACCGCCAACACAGTGATGGTTTAATTGTTTCGACACCAACCGGCTCTACAGCTTATGCATTATCTGGTGGTGGTCCGATTGTCCACCCAAGTATGGATGCGATTGCCTTAGTACCAATGCATCCACATACTTTGTCGTCACGGCCGATTGTCGTGGGCGGACAAAGTGAAATTAAAATTTTGATTCGTGAAAATCGTGTTCTACCAATGGTCAGTGCCGATGGTCAACACAGTGTATCATTGGGTGTAGGCGATAGTTTACATATCCGCAAACATCCATTTAAGCTCAACTTATTACATCCACCTGGTTATGACTTCTATATGGCTTGTCGTACCAAGCTAGGCTGGAACCAAGATTTTGACTCATTAAAGCAGGATTAATTATGAATATTGAACAGATGCTTGCCGTACTCGATCCTGAAATTGTTGGTCGGTTAAAAACGGCAATTGAAATTGGTAAATGGCCAAATGGTGTAGCGCTGACTCAAGAACAACGTCAAATTTGTATGCAAGCGGTGTATGCATGGGAAATTAAACATTTGCCAGAAGATGAGCGTAGCGGTTATATCGACCGAGGGACCAAAGAAGAAGATGAGCATTGCGACTCACATGTGGAAGAACCTGAGTTCAAGCCGATTCGTTTTGTTTAATCCGTTTTCTTTCTGATTGAAAAAGCCAGCTTAATGCTGGCTTTTTTTATTGGCTGATGCATGCCTAAATTTGTTGCTTCATATCTGCTTATTTAAGCGTGACGATTTGCCCACATGGTTTTGGCAGTTTGCATTGCTTCATCAAAACTTGCGACGGCGCCCATGGTATACAGTGCGATTCCCATGGTTTCAGTCACCGCGATTTCACCATATTCATGTGTCTGGTGACCGTCCCAAACGGCTTTAAAAACGGCCAAATCAAGTTCTTCTTCAACGGGACTGCGGTTGTCCGTCAGTTTAGGCAGTTCATGCTCATACATTTCACCATCCTTGATGCCACAAATTAAGGTTTTTGCATCGGGGTTACGTTCGAATTCACCACCTTCACCCTTAATGACAGCACTATTTTGATAACCCAATTGGAATGCCGCACGTTGATGTGATCCACGATAGGCTGGGTGGAAAATCGCTTGCATGGTGGCTTTGGCATTAAATGGATTTATCAGACGCGCAAGGGTGTGAATTGGGGAACGTAAACCCATCACATTGCGCAGTGAAATTAAATCACTAAGTATTGGTGAAATGACGTCGAGCGGAATATAAGCAAAATGACGTTGTATGAGTTGCTGTTCCACATCTGTATCATTTTGGCAAATAGGAAAACCCAAATACTCTAATACTTGTTCTGTATAAAGGCGGTTAATGGTATGACCTGAAGCGCCATGCATTACGACATTGTAGCCGTGTTTTGCCAGCGTTAATGCGGCCAATAAAAACCAAGGATAATGTTTACGTTTACCTGCATAAGATGACCAATCTAAATCAACATCAAGCTTTTTAAACTTGAGTTGATCACGGGTGGCTTGGACAAAGCCAGTGAGTTCATCAACAGATTCTTCTTTTACACGCAATAACATCAAGAAAGCGCCCAATTGAACGTCCAAAACCTCATCTTTTAAGATCATGCTGAACGCTTGGTAGGCTTCATCATAAGTGAGCGAACGTGCGCCATTTTTACCTTTACCCACGATACGGACAAATTGCGCAAAAGGATGTTCAAAATCTTTGTAAATATTTCGTTTATTGTTCATGCAAATACTGGGCTTAAAATTAGGACTTAAGGATAGTTTACTTCTATAGTTGGTATTTTTCAGCCTGATAATGGGCTTAAAAAACGCGGTCTTTAGACTATAGTCTAATGAACTCGGTCTATTATTTAACCGAAATTAACATTTGTGGCAGAACAAGCCATTAAAAAACAGGTAAAATTTAACCTACTTTAGTATGTGTTTCATCTCCTGATCAATGCGCTGATTTTATATCAGGTCCTGATGTGATTATTTAATCACCATACATATTTCGTTTTTCTGTATTTGGCTAAGTCAAATACCTTTGGTGCTCTTTTGTCGAAGACAAAGGGGTTTTGGGCTGTTTATTTTTTGAAAATAGACAAAAACTGAATATTTCTTTGAAGCAGAAATATATCGTGAAGTAATGTCATGGCTAAAAAACCAATTTATAAGTCACTATATTTTCAAGTGATCGTTGCCATTATTGCGGGTGTATTGGTGGGGCATTTCTCACCAAGTGGCACGCAAATTATCAATGGTACCGAGCAATACGTAAAAGGCTGGGGTGAATTGTTCTATCCACTAGGACAAGGTTTCATCAAGCTGATTAAAATGATTATTGCACCTGTGATCTTCTGTACCGTGGTGAGTGGTATTGC
Source organism: Acinetobacter amyesii (assembly GCF_002018365.1). Lineage (GTDB taxonomy): Bacteria > Pseudomonadota > Gammaproteobacteria > Pseudomonadales > Moraxellaceae > Acinetobacter > Acinetobacter amyesii. The sequence continues at coordinate 614,081 of NZ_MVKX01000001.1, read as the reverse complement.
AGGTATGGAAAGCATGAAATCTGTGGGTAAAACAGGTGGTGTCGCTTTACTATACTTCGAAATTGTTTCGACCATCGCACTCATTATTGGTCTTGCAGTGATTAATATTGCAAAACCAGGTGTAGGCATGAACGTAGATCCAGCATCTTTAGATACTTCAGGTATTTCTAAATATGTTGAATCTGGTGCAGCACAATCTACCCAAGATTTCTTTATGAATATCATCCCAAACACCGTTGTTGGTGCGTTTGCTGAGGGTGAGATTCTTCAAGTTCTATTATTTGCCTTATTATTTGGTTTTGCGTTGCATAAACTTGGAGATGCAGGTAAGCCTGTATTGAAGTTTATTGATCAAATTGCACATGTATTCTTTAACATTGTAAATATGATCATGAAGCTTGCGCCAATTGGTGCCTTCGGTGCGATGGCTTATACCATTGGTAAATATGGTATCGGTAGTTTGGCGCAATTGGGTCAGTTGATCATCTGCTTCTATATTACCTGTTTGCTGTTTATTTTCCTTGTACTTGGCACGATTGCACGTATTTGCGGTTTCAGTATCCTCAAAATGATTCGTATGATTCGCGAAGAACTTTTGATCGTACTGGGTACGTCATCTTCAGAATCTGTACTGCCACGTATGTTGAAAAAACTCGAACTTGCTGGTGCAGAAAAATCTGTAGTGGGTCTGGTTATTCCAACAGGTTATTCATTTAACTTAGATGGTACGTCTATTTACCTGACCATGGCGGCGATCTTTATTGCACAAGCGACCAATACACCACTTGATATTTCGCATCAGATCACGTTGTTGTTGGTTCTACTCATCTCATCTAAGGGTGCTGCGGGTGTGACAGGTTCAGGCTTTATTGTCATGGCTGCAACACTGTCTGCTGTGGGTCATATTCCTGTTGCCGGTTTGGCATTGATTCTTGGTATTGACCGTTTCATGTCAGAAGCACGTGCATTAACGAACCTTGTAGGTAACTCATTGGCAACGATTGTGGTTGCGAAATGGGTGGGTCAATTAGACAAAGAAAAACTGGATTTTGCTTTGGCAAACCCTGAAGAAATTGACCGTCAGATGCAAGAAGAAGGTAATGCACATCATGCCTAAGGCTAATGCTGTGATGTATAAGATGTAATTTAAAAAGGAGGCTTCGGCTTCCTTTTTTTATGCAAGGCCAAAGCCAAATTTGAACGCTTTAGTTTTTGGGCATGACGGCCGTTCTAAACTGCAATAGGATGGAGCTCAACAAAACAACAAACTCAACCAAGGAAGAAACACATGCTGGCTTATGATGCAGACTTAGAATTATTTCGAGATAACTTTCGCCGTTTTATGGCAGAGCATGTCGCACCACATTATGAGCAATGGGAACGTGAAGGCATTATGCCGCGTTCAGTATGGAATGCCTTGGGTGAAAATGGCTTTTTATGTGTCGATGTGCCTGAAGAATATGGCGGCTATGGCGTCCCAACGCATTATTCACTGATGCTAGTTGAAGAATCTGCGCGCGCAGGTTTTAGTGCATTATCGACAGGTATTTCATGCCATTCTGAAATTGCAGCACCGTATATTTTGCACATTGGTTCAGAAGAACAAAAACAACATTGGTTACCGAAAATGGTCACAGGTGAAGTGGTCGGTGCCATTGGTATGACAGAGCCTGGTGCAGGTTCGGACTTACAGTCTATGCGCAGTAGTGCGATTTTGCAGGGTGATCATTATCTGCTCAATGGTTCGAAAACTTTTATTTCAAATGGTCAACATGCAGACCTAGTGGTATTGGCTGCGAAAACCGATCCACAAGCACGTGCTAAAGGCGTGTCATTACTTTTAGTCGACACACATTTGGATGGATTTAAGAAGGGCACTAACCTCGACAAAATTGGACTGCATGCGCAAGACACTTCAGAGTTGTTTTATGACAATGTCAAAGTACCGAAAGAGCAACTTTTGGGTCAAGCTGGACAAGGCTTTGCTTACTTGATGCAAGAGTTACCGCGTGAACGTACCGCAATTGCCTCGACTGCAATTGGTGCGATTCGTGGTTCCATTGATGTGGCAACGCAGTATGTCAAAGAGCGTCAAGCGTTCGGACAGGCGATTGGACAGTTCCAAAATACACGTTTTGTATTGGCGCAGGCTAAGATTGACGAATTGGCTACAGCGGCGTTTTATAATCAAAATGTTGAGCTTTATATGCAAGGCAAACTTGATGTTGAAACTGCAGCAGCACTCAAGAGCTTCTCTACCGATATGCAAATGAAAGTGGCTCATAATCTACTTCAATTATTTGGTGGCTATGGTTATATGACGGAATATCCAATTTCACGTTTCTTTGTCGATGCACGTATTCAGCAAATCTACGGTGGCACCAATGAAATTATGAAAGAAATCGTGGCACGAAGTATTTTAGGTCGATAAACAAATTATCAGGCTGAAAATTAAAATAGCGAAGTGATGACTTCGCTATTTTTTTGAGGATGTATTTCTACAGATTTGCGTGTTTGAATTAGATTATGCAGTTGAGTTTGAGTGAATATATTGAGACCTATGATAATGACGGTTGCCCTAAAACTTGCAGACAGACTTCAATAAATTCAGGCGTATCTAAAGTACTACGCGACGATATATACAGGTTATTATCATTTACAACCGATTGATCCGACACCACCACACCTGCGTTTAACAAAGCAGATTTCAGCGTTTCAGATTGGGCGAAATGGCGACCTTGTATGACGCCAGCTTCTAATAACAACTGTGGACCGTGGCAACTGCTCAAGATCGGCTTTTGGCTATCTGCAAAATTACGAACAAAATAGATAAAACGGTCATCTAAAGCGAGTTTCTCTGGGGAATAACCGCCGGGGATAAACAAGGCATCAAAATCATGCACAGAGGCATCGTCGATACTCTGGTCAATGGTGATCTGGGAACGGCGTTTAATGCCGTAAACGATTTTTCCAACCTGATCTTCGATATTGATAATGCTGTGCCGAGCGGCTCGAAAGGCCTCCACAGGCTCAAGGTACTCAATATCTTCAAAATCGTAGGTCACTAACACTGCAATTTTCTTGTGCATACTTGTACCTATGGGTCTGTTATTTTTTTTCTGATATTTAGACTACAAAGCAATGAAAAAAATTACCTGTGTCTTTTGTAATAAATGCGTCAATGACTGTAAACACTAGATGAAAGTGCCTATTAAGTCACTGAAAAAACGATCAATGACCAAGTGTTTATACAGATCATCTTTAAGTTTCAAATTATTTCTATGCCATGAAAGCCAAGTTTTGAATTTTTTTATTTTGCTTCAAGTATTGAGAGCAAAATTTAAAACTGAAATGACCAATGAAACAGATGAATTGGTGAGCTTATATAAGGGGATGGATCTGATGCAAATTTAGATGAAAAGAGAAGGTCTATTTATTGTGCTGCTTAAGTTGAATGATCAATAAAGCTGTCAAAAGGTAAGATTTGTCTCAATTATAGCTTGACCTATCAGTTTGGCTGTTTTGGCTCTTAAGTTAAGCTGATGAAGCTTTAATCAACTGTATGTTTTTAAGGCTGAAACCATCAAAGTCGTATTGCGCAACATTTGAAAGCTAACTATTGTTATACTGTTTGCAAAATTTTTTTGAAGGGCGACATAACAATGATCAACGATGATCAAAACACTCCGACTTCTCTGGACTTAGCTCAAATTCGTGAAGATATCGACTCTGTTGATATGCAGATTCAACAACTTATCAACCGTCGTGCGAAACTAGCTGAAGCTGTGGCAAAAGCAAAATTTGCTGCAGAAGAGAATCCATTGTTTTATCGTCCTGAACGTGAGGCGCAAGTTTTACGTAAAGTTATGGATCGTAACGAAGGCCCATTGTCTGATGTGACGATGGCACGTTTATTCCGTGAGATCATGTCAGCTTGTTTAGCCCTTGAAGCACCGCAAAGTATTGCGTTCTTAGGTCCAGTTGGGACATATACACATTCGGCGGTGTTGAAGCACTTTGGTCAAGACGCTGTGGTGCGCCCATTACCAACAATTGATGAAGTGTTCCGTGAAGTTGAAGCAAGCAGCGCACACTATGGTTTAGTGCCTGTTGAAAACTCATCTGAAGGGGTGGTGAACCATACTTTAGATTGCTTTAAATCTTCACATCTCAATGTTATTGGTGAAGTTGAACTGCGCATTCATCACCAGTTCCTAGTGTCTGAAAACACACGTAAAGACAGTATTAAACAAATTTATGCCCATCAACAAACTTTGGCGCAATGCCGTGGTTGGTTAGATGCTCATTATCCGGGTGTAGAACGCGTTGCACTCAGTTCAAATGCAGAAGCGGCACGCCGTATTCGTAATGAATGGCACTCTGCGGCGATTGCTTCTGAAGTTGCTGCGAACATCTATAACCTTGAAATTTTGCATAGCAATATTGAAGACAATCCTGAAAACACCACACGTTTCTTGGTGATTGGTCGTGAGAAAGTGCCACCATCTGGCAATGATAAAACATCATTGTTGATTTCAGCGCATGACCGTGCAGGGGCGTTGCTTGAAATTCTTGCACCATTTGCAAAACACAATATCAGTTTGACCAGTATTGAAACACGTCCTGCATTGCCTGAAAAATGGGCCTATGTCTTCTTTGTTGACTTAGAGGGTCATGTAGAACAAGACAATGTCAAAGCAGCGATTGAAGAAATTCGTCCATTGGTTAAAGAAATTCGTGTATTGGGTTCATATCCGATTGCTGTTCTTTAAGATCACAACTGTGATCAATTCCATCAGGAGTTGATCACCTTCATCATTTGAAAAAACTGGAAGTGTAAAATGACGTTTGTCCCAGCCAATGAAGGCATTGCAAAGCTAAAGCCTTACCAACCAGGTAAACCAATTAGTGAACTTGAGCGTGAGTTGGGTATTACAGATATCGTAAAACTCGCATCAAATGAAAACCCATTGGGTTGTTCTGACAAAGTGAAAGAAGCGGTTGCTGCTGAACTTGCTGAAATTGGTCGATATCCGGATGGTGGCGGTTTTATTTTGAAAGACCAAGTTGAAAAACAATTTGGTATTGCACATGACCGCATTACGTTGGGTAATGGTTCAAACGATCTTCTAGAAATTTTTGCTCGTGCTTTTGTTTCAGAGCAAGACTCTGTGGTGTATAGCCAACACGCATTTGCTGTGTATGGTCTGGTGACTCAAGCGATTAATGCTGAAGCGATTGAAGTGCCTGCAAAAGGTTTTTCACATGACCTAGATGCAATGGCTGCGGCAATTAAAGACAATACTAAATTGATTTTTATTGCGAACCCAAATAATCCAACAGGTACATGGTTTGAAGAAGCTGAATTTGAAGCGTTCATGCAAAAAGTACCTGCAAATGTGATCGTGGTTTTAGATGAAGCTTATGTGGAATATTTCCCTGAAAACTTCAATAGCTTAAAATTCTTAGATCAATACGCAAACTTAATCGTTAGCCGTACCATGTCAAAATGCTATGGTTTGGCTGCGCTACGTGTTGGTTTTGCTTTGGCTTCAGTTGAAGTGACGGATTTCCTTAATCGTATTCGTCAACCATTTAACGTGAACCATCTTGCGATGGTGGCTGCTGTTGCTGCACTTAAAGATGAAGCATTTATTGAAAAATCACGTGTAGTGAATAAAGCGGGTATGGCGCAACTTGAGTCAGGCTTTGATGCGCTAGGTTTAGCGTATGTACCTTCACGTGCGAACTTCATTTTAGTAAATGTAAAAGCAGATCCTGCACAGACCTTTAATGCTTTATTAAAAGAAGGTGTGATTGTTCGTCCAGTTGGTATCCCTGAGCATTTACGTGTATCAATTGGGACTGAAGCTGAAAATGCTAAATTCTTAGCTGCCTTGGCTAAAGTGTTGGGCTTAGAGGCTAAAGCTTAAGTCATGTCTGTGCCACTATTTGAAAAAGTTGCTTTTATTGGGCTTGGGCTGATTGGCTCAAGCCTAGCTCGCGTCATGATTGCTGAAGGTTTGGCTAAGGAAATTGTGGCGTCTACGCGTTCACAAAAAACCTTAGAAGATGCAAAAGCTTTAGGACTTATTCAGCAGGGTTATAGCGATCCTGCCGAAGCGGTCAAAGCTGCAGATCTCGTTGTTTTGGCTTTACCTGTACGTGCGACACAAAAAGTCCTTGAAGCGATCAAGCCTTATCTATCCGAACAGACGATTATTACCGATGTTGGGAGTACCAAAGGCAATGTCGTTGATGCAGCGAAAGCAGTCTATGGTGAGCAATTACCTGCTGGTTTTGTACCGGGGCATCCGATTGCGGGGGCTGAACTGACAGGTGTGCATGCAGGTAAGGTGGATTTATTTGCTAATCACAAGGTGATTTTGACACCTTTACCAAGCAGTGCAGATTGGGCTGTAGAGAAACTGATTCAATTGTGGCAAGCTGCCAAAGCGGAAGTAATTTGCATGGATGTGGAAAAACACGACGAAGTGTTGGCCCATACCAGTCATCTTCCGCATTTGATGGCATTTAACTTGGTTGAGCAACTTGCGAACCGAGAAGACAATTTAGATATTTTCCGTTATGCCGCTGGCGGTTTTCGTGATTTCTCACGCATTGCTGCAAGCGACCCACATATGTGGCATGACATCTTTTTTGCCAATAAAAAGGCAATTTTAAATGCGGTAGATGGCTTTGAAAAACAATTGGCTATTCTTCGCAAACTGATTGAAGATGAAAACTCACAAGCGTTGATGGGACTGTTGGGACATGCACAAGCGGCACGTCAACATTTCAATCACATGCTCGCAAAGAAACCACTGATGGAGAAAAATAAAGTGACGACACAGCAATTCAAAATTTTACCGGGTCCAAAGCAATTCCAAGGTAAATTTACTGTGCCAGGTGATAAATCTGTGTCACATCGCTCTATCATGTTTGGTGCTATTGCAGAAGGCACAACGCATGTCACTGGTTTTCTAGAAGGTGAAGATGCCTTGGCAACTCTCCAAGCATTCCGCGATATGGGTGTGAGTATTGAAGGCCCTAAAAATGGCGAAGTTACCATTCATGGTGTAGGTATGCATGGTTTAAAAGCACCTGCAGGCGCTTTGTATATGGGGAACTCAGGCACTTCAATGCGTTTGCTTTCAGGCATGTTGTCGGCACAAAAATTTGATTCGGTGATGACGGGTGATGCGTCATTATCAAAACGTCCAATGGAACGTATTGCCAAACCATTACGTGAAATGGGTGCGCAAATTCAAACTACAGGTGAGCGTGGTACGCCGCCCGTGTCTATTTCCGGAAGTCAAAACCTGAAAGGTATTCACTACGACTTACCAATGGCATCTGCACAAGTAAAATCAGGTATTTTGTTGGCTGGTCTTTGGGCGGAAGGTGAGACGGTTGTCACTGAACCAGAACCGACACGTGACCATTCAGAACGTATGCTTCGTGCATTTGGTTATGACGTGAAAACAGAAGGCAACCGCATTTCACTTCAAGGTGGCGGCAAGTTAGTCGGTACGGATATCCAAGTACCCTCTGACATTTCATCTGCAGCATTCTTTATGGTGGGTGCAGCGATTACCGAAGGTTCAGATGTCACCCTTGAAGCGGTCGGTATTAATCCAACCCGTACAGGTGTGATTGAAATTTTAAAACAGATGGGTGCTGATCTAACTGTTGAAAATGAACGTATCGCTGGCGGTGAGCCGATTGCAGATATTCGTATTCGTGGTTCACGGACACTCAAAGGCATTCATATGCCAGAGGATCAAGTGCCATTGGCGATTGATGAATTTCCAGCACTGTTTATTGCAGCGGCATGCGCTGAAGGTCAAACCATTTTGACTGGTGCAGCTGAACTTCGAGTGAAAGAATCAGACCGTATTCAAGTGATGGCAGATGGCCTAAAAATTATGGGTATCGACTGTACGCCAACCGATGACGGCATCATCATTGAAGGTCAAGGTAAAACGGGCGAGTGGGGTGCAATCTTCACAGGTGGTCAAATCGAATCACATCATGACCACCGTATTGCAATGAGCTTCTCAATGGCAGGTTTACGTACTTCGGGTGAAATTAATATCGTGGGTACAGAAACTGTTGCGACTAGCTTCCCGACATTTACAGAGCTAGCGACTCAAGCTGGTTTAACGATTGCAGTAAGTGAATAAATAATTCACTAAAATTGTATATTTATTCAACAACAGCCAAGCAAATGCTTGGCTGTTTGGTTTTAATTGCTTATGCTAAAACCATACAACAAGAATGTCTTTGGATAGATACATGAGAAAACTACAATTCACCGCGCATAGCGAATCAAATCGAGTTGAAAGCAGTGCTGATACGCAAACTCAGGTTGCTGAATTATTGGCAAATAAATTAGAGCGTTATGGCTTTCAAACGTTATCGCAAAGTGGTGATCAGATTGCAGTCAGTGTCGATCAGCATGAATTGCCACTTTCAGTGACATGTCAGGGGCAGGATGAATCAGGTCGTCTAGTCTGTGAAATTACCTCTTATCCAGATGAAGACCAAGATTGGTTAGATCGTATTACTGAGCAAAGTCTATTGAACCAATTGGCTCAAGCGGTCGAAAACAGTTTAAAAGAAGAAGAGTCATATAGTGAGTTTCAATGGAAACAAATGACAAAATGATTTGAAAATTGAAGTAAAAATCATCCATAAAAAAAGCAGCATAGCGCTGCTTTTTTGTTTTTTTAACGGAATGTATTTACAACGTTATAGACATTCAATATTGATAGGATTAATGGTTCGATTGCTCTTTTTCACATAGTCACACATTTTTTCTGACTCTTGTTCATTGAGTCCCCAAAACACAATCACACCACGTTGATCAGTCAATTTGCTATCGCTTAAATAAATATAATGGGTGTCATGATAGTTTTTATCGAGCATATCTTTATATTTTTGATCGGTAAAAGATGAACAAGACGAAATATCTGCTTCTTTACATACCGAGTCACTCGAACAGCGTTGCTTAAAGGTTGAAATCATATTCATGGTGTCAGTGCTGTTGAGTTGGGCTTCACACACTTGGCTGTTGGGAAAGTCATAGACCATCTTTAAGCTAAAATCACGACCATCGACATTCATCTTGTATGACGCAGTCAAATAGGCTTTGGGACCATCGTTCGCAGCAACCGTAGACGCTGGCAAATTTGTCGTTGTGGATGGGGTTGAATTAAAATAATAGACCAAAGCTGCAATGCCTAGACTTAAAATCACAGCAACAATAAATTTCATTTTTCCCTCTAAATTTTATCTTAATTTTTCTGGGTATTATTTCTGTAGTTGTTTATTTAAACAAGTAAATAATTGGTTTTTAGATAAAAAATTGAGGCGTAATCAAAATTAAACGAGCATCGGCTTAAGTCATTACATGTTGAACGAATTATGATCACTAATGCAAAAAAATTGGATAAATCGAAAAGCGAGTAGTTCAGTTTATCTGGAATATTGGGTTGGTAGAGCGGTCACTAGGCAAAAAAAATGAGCCAGTTAAGCTGACTCATTTTTTTGGTATTTTTTAAACTAAAAAGCGTGAAATCGCGATACGAAGCTGTTTTAGATAACCCGTAAAAAAGTGGTTTGCACCGGGTAATACAGTGATTAAATGGCGCTGTGGTTTGGCCCACTGAATCAAGTCAGATAACAGTGTGACATTATCTTCTTCACCATGAATAAATAAAATATCACCCTTAATATGTGGTGTCACATAATGACGTACACCTGCAACTGTTGTGGTTGGTAGGCCACATAAAATAGTTTGTACAGGCTGCAATTCTACTGGCAATAGGGCATAGCATTTAGTCATGACATTTGCACCAAAACTAAAACCGCCTGCATAAAATGGCAGGTTCGGATGTTGGTTACGAGCAAATTCAATGACTTGCATAGTATCTTTGGTTTCACCATTGCCTTCGTCATGTATTCCTGCACTTTGGCCAGAACCACGGAAACTTGGGCGATAGACAACATAGCCACGTTCTAAGAACATTTGCGCTAAAAGCACAGGGACTTTGTGCTGTGGTGTACCACCTTGCAATGGGTGAGGGTGTGTAACTACCGCGAATCCTTTCACTTCACCCTGTGGATAATCAACAAAAATTTCAAGTTGACCCATCGGCCCTTGAATGAACATTTGTTCTGACATAATTACTAAAATGTGAAAGCGGGAGAGTCTATAGTTTACAGATTAATATTATCTAAAACACAGATTGGATTTGAAAATACTCTACTGTTATAGTTTGTTTAATTAAAAATTAATCAGGATGTTTATGCTCGCTTTAATTTCTCCAGCAAAAACTTTAGATTACGAAACCGCTTTACCGACTGAAAAATTCACTCAACCACGGCTATTAGATCATTCTGAAGAATTGATCTCAGTTGCACGTAAATTGTCGGCAAGTGAAATTTCAAGCTTGATGAGTGTCAGTGAGAAAATTGCGACTTTAAATGTTGAGCGCTTCCGAGATTGGCAGCCTGATTTTGATTTTGCCAATGCACGTCAAGCAATCTTTGCCTTTAAAGGTGATGTGTATACGGGTTTAGATGCTTATCAACTTGCAAACACAGACCTTCAATATGCACAAACCCATTTGCGTATGCTCTCAGGTCTATACGGTTTATTGCGTCCACTGGATTTAATGATGCCATATCGTTTAGAGATGGGGACCAAGTTGCAAAACCCACGTGGACATAACCTATACGAGTTTTGGGATAATACCATCACGAATCTCATCAATGACGATTTGGAAAAAGCTGGCTCTGAACTTTTGGTCAACATCGCTTCAGATGAATACTATAAGTCGGTCAAAGAATCAAAAATCAAAGCCGAAATCATCAAGCCAGTTTTTCTCGATCAAAAGAACGGCAAATATAAAGTCATCAGCTTCTATGCCAAAAAAGCACGTGGCCTAATGGCGCGTTATTTGTTGGAAAATAAAATTGAACGTATTGAAGATATCAAGTCGTTCAATACCGATGGTTATTATTTCGATGCTGAGAGTAGCTTAAAGGGCGAATTGGTCTTTAAGCGAGATGAGCAACAAGCCGCTTAAGTTCAAGATTGAAATTTTGAATCTGTAAAAAATATGAATAGCCGCTGTTTTTAAGTCAGCGGCTTTTTTATCTTCTTCACTCGAGATGTAATGGTGGGGCTGTGAAATTGATCGTGCTTTAAATTTCGTAGGTGAAATGATCTATGATTTGAAGCTTTTAGGGGAAAAGGTTTCGAAAAAACATTCAGCGATTATCTTGTCTAGCAGTCTAAAATATATTACAAAGTTAACATTGATCGAACAAATAGCTTATTAAATGACTTAATAAGATATGAAATTGTGAAATATGTCACTTTTTTGTTTAAGTTTTTTGTTATTATAGCCAAATATTTAAACATGAATAAAATTTTGTTATGAAAAAAATACTGATACCAATTTTTATACTCAGCATTGTATTTTTAGGGTTTAGTGTTTATAAAAATGCAGAGTTAAAGCGACAGCAAGAAATTAATCAAGTGTTCAATGATGATTTGAACGCATCACCTTATATGCGCTAAAAAAAAGTCAATCTAGCAGCTTTTGCATTGAGCTCAAGCATGGTCTTGAAGTATTCGTCTAAATCTTGATATTTTATTTTTATATATAATAATTTGAAACTTTATAAAGAAAACAATGCCTTAAATTTACTAAATTGAAAAGCGATGAAAATGTGGAAACATTAAAAAATCAATGTGTTATAATTTGCCGAAATTAATTTGATCAGTATTTATTGATATTAAATACGAATTAAATGACATAAATAGAGGAGCTGCATAGGTTTATGCAGCTTTTTTGTTTGCAAATTTCAACATTTGTACTGTGTTGTATGCTGTTGAAAATAGGATTTTTTAAAGCCTACAATCTGCCGAATTGGCATATTCGTTGCTTAGGCATACACAAAATTAATGATGAATACATCACATGATTAATTTTGTGGAATGCTTATATGCATAAAGTTTACTTCATAGGGGCTAGGTCATGACGACTCCTAATCCATCTTCCGAGAACATGCTTGAACGTCTGTTTAAACTGAGCGAAAACAAAACCAGTTTCAAAACAGAAGTCATTGCAGGTGTAACTACTTTCTTGACAATGTGTTACATCATTATTGTCAATCCAATGATTTTGTCCGAAACGGGTATGGATCATGGCGCTGTTTTTGTCGCAACCTGTCTAGCAGCAGCCATTGGCTGTTTGGTGATGGGTCTTGTTGCTAACTATCCAATTGCCTTAGCACCCGGTATGGGCTTAAACGCTTACTTTACCTATTCTGTATGTTTGGGTATGGGCGTGGAATGGCAAACTGCTTTAGCAGCTGTTTTTGTCTCTGGCCTTGTTTTTATCGCTATCAGCATGTTCAAAATCCGTGAAGCGATTGTCAATGCGATTCCAATGTCGCTTAAACTGGCGATTGGCGGCGGTATTGGTTTATTCCTTGCGCTGGTTTCTTTGAAAAATGCCGGCATTATTGTTGATAACCCTGCAACATTGGTCAGTCTGGGTGATTTAAAACAGCCGTCTGTCTTGTTGGCTTTACTTGGCTTCTTGATGGTTGTGGTTATGCATCACTTCAAAGTACGTGGTGCAATCATCATCAGTATTTTGGTGATTACTGCAATTTCAACCCTGCTGGGCTTCAACGAATTTAAAGGTGTTGTAGGTGCTATTCCTTCAATCGCTCCAACATTCATGCAAATGAACTTCGAAGGTCTATTCACCGCAAGTTTGATTGGCGTGATCTTTGTATTCTTCTTGGTCGATTTATTTGACTCTACAGGTACATTGGTCGGTGTATCACACCGTGCAGGCTTATTAAAAGACGGTAAATTACCACGTTTGAAGAAAGCATTATTTGCTGACTCATCTGCAATTGTTGCGGGTGCGGCATTGGGTACGTCTTCGACTACGCCTTATATCGAATCATCAGCAGGTGTTGCTGCCGGTGGTCGTACAGGTTTAACTGCAGTTGTAGTTGCTGTATTGTTTATTTTGGCATTGTTCTTAGCACCACTTGCTCAGTCTGTACCAGGTTTTGCAACTGCGCCAGCATTGTTGTTTGTTGGTGTGTTGATGATTCAAGGTATCGTTCATATTGAGTGGGATGATATTACTGAAGCAGTCCCAGCATTCTTAACAATTGTATTTATGCCGTTTACGTATTCAATTGCAGACGGTATTGCAATGGGCTTCATTAGCTATGCATTAGTTAAATTGCTTACAGGTAAGGCGAAAACTGTACCGTATATGGTCTGGATTATTGCTGTACTTTGGGCATTAAAATTTGCTGCATTTGGCGGTTAATACTGTCAAATAGCGAAAGGGTGTAAACTCAGTTTGCACCCTTTTTTATTTTTATGAGGATAAGAGATGGATCAACTAGAGCTGATTCGCGCTTTGCCAAAAGCAGAGCTACATGTGCATATTGAAGGGACATTTGAACCTGAACTCATGTTTGCAATTGCCCAACGAAACAATATTGCAATCCCTTATCAATCAGTCGAAGAATTAAAAGAAGCGTATAACTTTCATAATTTACAGTCTTTTTTAGACATTTATTATGCAGGTGCAAATGTACTGATTCATGAGCAAGATTTTTATGATTTGGCATGGGCATACTTTGAAAAATGTGCAGAAGATCATGTGGTTCATACCGAAATGTTCTTCGACCCACAAACTCATACAGACCGTGGTGTTGCTTTTGAAACTGTTTTGAATGGCTTACAACGCGCTTGTGATGATGCTAAAACGAAACTGGGCATTAGCTCACATCTGATTATGTGCTTCTTGCGTCATTTATCTGAAGACGCAGCATTTGCAACATTAGAACAAGCTTTACCATATAAAGATCAAATTATTGGTGTTGGTTTAGATTCGAGTGAAGTGGGTCATCCACCATCAAAATTCGAACGTGTTTTTGCAAAAGCCCGTGAAGCAGGTTTTCTTATCGTTGCGCATGCAGGGGAAGAAGGTCCAGCAGAATACGTATGGGAAGCCTTGGATTTACTGAAAGTGAATCGTGTTGACCATGGTGTTCGTTCAGAAGAAGATCCTGCTTTGATGCAGCGTTTAATTGCAGAGAAAATGCCATTAACCGTTTGCCCACTGAGCAATTTAAAGCTCTGTGTGGTCAAAGATATGGCTGAGCATAATATTCGCCGTCTCTTGCAACAAGGTGTGCATGTAACTGTCAATTCAGATGATCCATCGTACTTTGGTGGTTATATGAATGATAACTTTGTTGCGATCACCAAAGCGCTTGATTTAAGCAATGCAGAGTTAAAGCAACTGGCAATTAACTCTTTTGAAGCATCATTTATTTCAGATGCTGAAAAACAAGCTTGGATTAAAAAGATTGAAGCGTTGAATTAATAATCAGCGTATAATCTCAGGCAGTGAATATTCACTGCCTTTTTTATGTTTAAATCATGCTTTTCTCTCATTCAAATCGCTCTATATTTGCCCCATCGATTACATTTTTAGCCTCAGTATTGATTTCATCCGCTGCTATTGCAGATAAATCAAGTTTAAGTCAGCGTATGCTAAAGCCTGTGATTGAATATCAATGCTCGCAAGAATTAAATACTTCTAAAATTTGGAAAGGCGCTGCGTTGTTTATGAGTGCTCAACAGAAAAAAGACAATCAAGCTGCGATTTGTCAGTGCGTGAGTGAGCATGCCATGGATGATATCGGTGCGAAAGATCTGATGACTGCTGCAGTGAATGAAACTGAAAAGAATAAACTGATTTCTAAAGCGGTTTTAAATAGTATGCGCGGTTGTGCTCAGCAAGTACTGAATTAAAAGATAATGCTTAAAATAAAAGCCACATGATGTGGCTTTTATTTTGTCTTTATTAAGGTTTTGGTTGTCGTGTCATGCTTTTGAGCACATGGTCTTTATCAATAAAATGATGTTTCAGTGCTGCCAAAATATGACCCACTAAGAGCAAGCCTGCTGCCCAAGAAATCCAAATATGTAGCGGTTTCACGATGGCTAATAATTCAGGATTATCTTGGACCAAACGTGGTATTTCAAACAAATACAAGACAGGGGCCGGGTGACCTGCGCTCCAACTAAATAAGCAACCTGTAATCGGTAAAGCCAGTAGTACAAAATAAAGTGCTAAATGACCCAAATGTGCCAAGGTTTTCATGCCGGATGACATGTTGTCAGGTAAATCTGGAGCGGGGTGGGTATAGCGCCAAAAGATTCGTATCACCACCAAAAAAATAATCGTAGTAGCAATATTTTTATGGAGGGTAATGACTTGTCCTTTAAAGCTGCCATCGACGTCATAACTGAGAAAATTGCCACTATAAAAGCCAATTAACCATGCCACGATGAATATGATTGCCATCAGCCAATGTAGGACCTGAGCTGTTCGAGTGTAGTATTGTGTGTTATTGCTCATGTTGATTATTTAAGCGTCCAATCTTATGCAGATTCTAATACAGACCACAAAAATATGCGTCGTTTAAAATCGGGACACAGTGTTGTGAATATGCAACACAGGCTTTGATGATTAACTACACAGTTACCGAATTTATTTTAAATAGTCATATCGGATGGTGTGTGATTTGGGGCACAATATGCGCGTTAATTAACAGAACAAAGGAAATATTCGTGAAAAAATTAGTTGCTGTTCTAGCGCCATTAGCGCTTGTTCTTTCTGCATGTGCTGCGACTGGTACAACTGGTACAAGTACATCTACAGGTACAACTTCAGCAAATAGCTTGGCAATGATGGCTGTTAAAGTGGGTGTTCAAGCGAAATGCGTGACTGAGCTAAATAACAACAGCTACTGGAAAACAGGTTCAAAACTATTAACAGAAACTCAAAAATCTGAACTACAAACTGAAGTGTGTTCATGTGTAGGCGAGAAAGCGACAACTAGCGTGACTGCAACGGATTTGGTTGTAGCAGCAATGGATAAAACTTCACAAGCAAATCTTGCGGCTAAAATCGTGACAAATACTTTAAATGCTTGCGTGATCGAAACATTTAAAAACTAAGATTTAGAACATTTAATACGACCCAAACATTGGTATTGCTGAGTATCAGCAAATTCAAATTAAGGGTCGTATTTTATTTTGAGTGAGAGATATATGAAAATTGCTGGTGCAGATGAAGCGGGTCGCGGTCCATTGGTGGGTTCGGTTGTTGCGGCAGCTGTCATTTTAGATCCAAATAACCCGATTGAAGGTTTAAACGATTCTAAAAAACTCACTGAAAAAAAACGTGAAAAGTTATTTATTGAGATTCAAGAAAAAGCCTTGGCTTGGGCGATTGCTGAAAGTTCTGCACAAGAAATTGATGAGATCAATATTTTGCAAGCATCATTACTTGCAATGCGTCGTGCAGTGGAAAAACTCAATGTACAGCCAGAACACGTGTTGGTCGATGGTAATAAAGTCCCAACCGGTTTAGCGATGAGCTGTGATGCAGTCGTGGGCGGAGATGCGATTCATCCGGAGATTTCGGCTGCGAGTATTTTGGCAAAAGTGACTCGAGACCACGAAATGGTTGAGCTAGATGCAAAATATCCACAGTATGGTTTTGCGAAACACAAGGGCTATCCAACCAAAGCGCACTTCGAAGCGATTGCGCAGTATGGGGTGATTGATGAACATCGCCGTAGTTTTGGCCCCGTACGTAAAGTTCTAGAAGGGCAGTAATAAAGCTTAGTTGAACGTCTATAGTAAAAGCATGTTCTAGATAAATTTAAAGCGGCCTAATGAGCCGCTTTATCATTTAAACAACTTAAATCTTAGCGATTATAGTTGTTTTGTGAATAATCAGTTTCTTCAAAAGATGGCTGATATTCTTGATCAATGTTTTGGAGATGTTCGTGCATTGCGCGTTCATGTTGAATTCGTTGGTAAATTTCTTCACGATGAACAGATACTTCTTTTGGAGCATTCACGCCAATACGAACCTGATTACCTTTAACACCAAGTACAGTCACGCTAACTTGGTCTCCAATCATTAATGTTTCTCCGACACGACGAGTCAGAATCAGCATGTTTCTCTCCTTGCAAAATGCAAAACCTGCAAATGATCTGTTATGTAAAATTCATAACTTGTAAAAGCAAAAAAATTTAGCAGTGCATCTGAAACAATCATTGTGACAGTCGCAAACTGAGTAAATTTTAAAATCCTCAGGTTTAATATAACAGAGCCACTATAAAAAAAACTATAGTGGCTCTGAATTTTTACGATGTTTTTCAAAATCTGTCTAACAATGACAAATTTTGACACACAGCAAGGTTAATTAAGCACGTGCGCTTGATTCACCTGTTTCACGGTCTAGACCGAATGCAGTGTGTAGAGCACGTACAGCAAGCTCTAAGTATTTCTCATCGATAATCACTGAAATTTTGATTTCAGAAGTCGAGATCATCAAAATGTTAATGCCTTCTTTTGCAAGAGCAGTAAACATTTTGCTTGCTACGCCAGCGTGTGAACGCATACCAACACCAACAATCGATACTTTAACGATGTCTGCGCGAGTTGCAACTTCACGTGCACCAATTTCTTGAGCAGTCGCTTCAAGAATGGCTTTCGCTTTTGGTAATTCACCGCGGTTAACTGTAAATGTGAAATCAGTTGTACCGTCTTCTTCAACGTTTTGGATAATCATATCCACTTCAACATTGGCATCACCAATTGGTGAAAGGATGTTTGAAGCGATACCCGGTTTATCCGGTACACCAAGAATAGTTAATTTAGCTTCATCACGGTTGAACGCGATACCTGAGATGATTGGTTGTTCCATGTTGTCTTCCGCTTCAGTGGTGATTAGTGTCCCGACGTTTTGTTTAAAGTTTTCGTCGAATGCGCCATCATCGTCATTATCAAAACTTGATAATACGCGTAAAGGCACTTGGTATTTACCTGCAAATTCTACAGAGCGAATTTGAAGGACTTTAGAGCCAAGTGATGCCATTTCAAGCATTTCTTCAAAAGAAATACGATCAACTTTTTTCGCTTTTGGAGCGACACGAGGGTCAGTGGTATAAACACCATCAACGTCTGTGTAAATCTGGCATTCGTCAGCTTTAAGTGCAGCAGCCAATGCAACACCTGAAGTGTCAGAA
Source organism: Acinetobacter amyesii (assembly GCF_002018365.1). Classification (GTDB taxonomy): domain Bacteria; phylum Pseudomonadota; class Gammaproteobacteria; order Pseudomonadales; family Moraxellaceae; genus Acinetobacter; species Acinetobacter amyesii. Next base: position 595,909 of record NZ_MVKX01000001.1, on the reverse strand, counting down.
CCACCACGACCTAGAGTCGTTGTGTTACCTTCAGCATCAAAGCCTTGGAAACCTGCCACAACAATGACACGTCCAGCGTCAAGGTTTGAAGTCAATACATCCGTATCAATCGCTTCAATACGCGCCTTGGTAAATGCGCTGTCGGTTTTAATACCAACTTGACGACCTGTAAGTGATTTAGCTTCAACACCAATAGAGTTAAGTGCCATTGCTAACATAGAAATCGTTACCTGTTCACCCGTAGACACCATTTGGTCTAATTCGCGTGGATCAGGTGTTTCGGTAATGGCTTTCGCTAAAGCAAGTAGACGATTGGTTTCGCCACTCATTGCAGATACAACAACCACAACTTTGTGACCGTGATCATGCCAACGCTTTACACGACGAGCAACATTTAAAATGCGCTCTGGAGTACCCATTGAGGTACCGCCATATTTTTGAACGATTAATGCCATAACTATCCTTACCAAGTAAATAAGTCTAAAGACTTAAAGCACTTACACATATTTTAAGACCGCACTTGAGCGCGATTTTAATATACCACGTAGCTCATGAACTCCAAGGTAGGAGGAGTTCAAATAGATACTTTGTGTCTGCAGGGGATTCACATGAACCCAGCCTTTTAGACTCCATTTTCATCATTTAGTCAGAGGTTGAATATTGGTTTCAACATGATGATTGAGTTTGCGCTTTCACGCATCAACAGTGTTTAAGCAGGATCCAGCATTAAAAAACACACTGCTTAAACCTGTTGATTTGCTCAAAGGAGGTGAATCACTTTGAGCTATAGGACTTTTGGTCTTATTTTGCAGCTAACCATGCAACGAGGTCAGTCATTACTGCTTCAAGTTTGTCGCTATACGGCGCACCACCTTGAGCCATATCAGGTTTACCACCACCTTTGCCGCCAAGTTCTTGACCAAGGTGTTTGATGATGTCACCTGCTTTTACAGCAGCAGTGTATTCTTTAGCAACCGAAGCAATCAGGCTCACTTTGTCGGCATCAACCGCTGCGATCACGATCACAGCATTGTCTAACTTAGATTTCACACCGTCGTGCAAGTTGCGAAGTGATTTCGCATCTACACCTTGAACCGTGGTGATTAAGGTTTTGCGGCCAGCAATCTCTTGAACTTGACTCAATAACTCAGCGGCTTGGAAGCTCGCGAGTTTTTGGTTTAATTGTTCAATTTGCTTTTGCAAGCTAGATGCTGTGTGAGATAAAGCTTCTACTTTTTCTAAAGTTTGATCTTTTTGCGCTTTCAGCAAGTCGTTAATTGCATGAATGTCACGATCAGCTTTTTGCGCAGCTTCAAATGCCTTAGTACCAGTAACGGCTTCAATACGACGTACGCCAGCAGCAACACCACCTTCAGAAGTGATCTTGAATAGGCCGATGTCACCTGTGCGTTTTACGTGAATACCACCACAAAGCTCGATAGAGAAGTTTTTCTCATCTTTGGTTGTACCCATTGAAAGTACACGTACTTCGTCACCGTATTTCTCGCCGAACAGCATCATTGCGCCTTTTTCTTTGGCAGCATCGATGTCTAAAAGTTCAGTTGAAACAGCCGTATTGGCAATCACTTCGGCATTGACAATGCGTTCAATTTCTTGAAGCTGTTCAAATGAAACAGGTTGGTCATTGGCAAAGTCAAAACGAAGCAATTCGCTGGCAACCAATGAACCTTTTTGCTGTACGTGCGTACCTAAAACTTGGCGCAGTGCTGCATGCAACAGGTGAGTTGCAGAGTGGTTGCGTGAAGTTGCTTCACGGATATCCGCTTTCACAATCGCTTCAACTGCTTGAGCCGCTTTTAAGTTGCCCATGGTCACAATGCCTTGGTGTACAAAAGCGCCGCCTGATTTTTTGGTGTCTTGAACTTCAAAAATACCAGTTTCGTTTTTGAAGATACCTGTATCACCAACTTGACCGCCACTTTCTGCATAGAACGGAGTTTGGTTCAGAACGATCAGCGCTTCATCGCCTTCAAAAACTTCATCAACTTGTTCGCCGTCTTTGTAGATTGCAACAATTTGACCTTGGCCTTGAGTTGCGTCATAGCCGTCAAATTGAGTCTCGCCTTCAACTTTCACAATTGAGTTGTAGTCGACAGCAAATTTACCAGCATCACGCGCACGTTGACGCTGAGCTGCCATTTCAACTTCGAAACCAGCTTCGTCAATGGTTAAATCACGTTCACGTGCAATGTCTGCTGTAAGGTCAGTCGGGAAGCCGTAAGTATCGTAAAGTTTAAATACTGTTTCGCCCGGAATCACTGAACCTTTAAGTTGAGCCAATTCACCTTCAAGCAATTTCAAACCTTGCTCTAAAGTTTTTGCAAATTGTTCTTCTTCTTTTAAAAGCTGAGCTTCAATACGTGCTTGCTGTGCAGCAAGTTCAGGATAAGCGGCGCCCATCACATTGATTAACGGTTGAAGCATTTTGTGGAAGAATGAGCCAGTTGCACCCAATTTGTTACCGTGACGTACTGCACGGCGGATAATACGGCGAAGTACATAGCCACGGCCTTCGTTTGAAGGATTCACACCGTCTGCAATCAAGAAGCAGCAAGAACGTGCATGGTCAGCCACAACTTTAAGTGAAGCAGGGTATTCAACTGGTTTGTTTTCTGCTTGCGCTTTTTCTTCAAGTTCAGCGGTATCTAAACCAATGATTTCTGCAGCAGCTTTAAGTAAGTTTTGGAATAGGTCGATTTCGTAGTTTGAGTTTACATGCTGTAAAACTGCAGAAATACGCTCAAGGCCCATACCTGTATCTACAGAAGGTGCAGGAAGGGCATGCAGAACACCATCAGCAGTACGGTTGAACTGCATGAATACGTTGTTCCAAATTTCGATGAAACGGTCACCATCTTCTTCAGGCGTGCCCGGCAAGCCGCCCCAAATGTGGTCGCCATGGTCAAAGAAGATTTCAGAACATGGACCGCAAGGACCTGTATCACCCATTGCCCAGAAGTTATCTGAAGCGTATTTTTCGCCTTTGTTGTCGCCAATACGGATAATACGTGAAGCGTCTAGACCAATTTCTTTGTTCCAGATATCAAATGCTTCGTCATCTGTATGGTAAACAGTGGCATATAGTTTATCTTTTGGCAGACCTAACCATTTTTCATTGGTTAAGAAATCCCAAGCAAATGTGATGGCATCACGTTTGAAGTAGTCACCAAATGAGAAGTTACCCAACATTTCAAAGAACGTGTGGTGACGCGCTGTATAACCAACGTTGTCTAAGTCGTTGTGTTTACCGCCAGCACGGACACATTTTTGTGAAGAAGTTGCACGAACGTAGTCACGTTTTTCAAGACCAAGGAAGCAGTCTTTAAACTGGTTCATACCAGCATTTGTGAACAATAGTGTTGGGTCGTTGGCAGGTACCAGAGAACTCGACGCGACACGTGTATGCCCTTGCGATTCAAAGTAGCTTAAAAAAGCTTCGCGAATTTCAGCTGATGTCATAAAACGAGTACTCACAACCAAGTCTCTCCTAATTTCGATTTGGTAATAGCATATCAAGCAAGTCTTACAAAATTTTAAAGCTGGCTTGAGATGCTGACATAAAATTTAAAAACGCTAAATTATAACGGAAAAAGGTGTAGTCACCAATGATTTTCGGCTATCTCTATGACTTTTTATACAATTCATCTGAATTAATGCATTTCTCTGAATCAAGTGAGTTTTTTGCTTAATTTTTATTCAGTGCTGACAGGTTTTTTTGAATAAGATGAACAGCTGTTTTTTGCTGATGTTTAACAGCAAATTCATATCAAGTTTGATTTTAAATACCCTTGGTATTTTAAAGGTCGGGATCATTTAATTGAACGTGCTGAATCGAATAGTGCGCGCCATTAAATTGGATTTGATGATTATTTTGTTCTCTAACGGTTTCTGCACGGCATGATTGGCGGTTGAAATCGGTTTCTTTGATTTGTTCTTTGATGTTGAAAATTGGAAATTTATTCTTCATTTTTCCAGTGAAATGAATGGTGCGTTTCATTTCTAAGGTATGCCATTCTCCGCATGCTGTGTTTTGTGTGCTGCTTTGATAATGGGTCGTGAGGCCATTGAGTACTTGCTGAATATGCTTTTGCTGTTTGATCGAATACAGATTAAGCACACGTCTAGATGAATTGATCCCGCCTATATGGGATTGATACATGGCGATCCCGACTAAATCTTGTTGGAGTGAAAAAGCGGTTCGATCAAATTTAATAGCATCTAAGCGGGTTTTCGGGATGATGTGTTTAACGGGCTGAAATTGATTTAATACCTTGAGCGTTGCTGGCTGAAGCAGTGTGAGCGTTAAATTATAGTTGCCGGCGTTATCTTGATTTGTTCCGGTAGAATGGCTGCTTAAGCTAAGAATGAATTTATTGTTTTGCACATAGATGCAGTCAAAAAATGCGGGTTCTTCTGTCGGCGCCGAATTTTTTGCTGATGGTCTCGCAGCTGATTTTATTTTGATTTTCTGAATGTCGCTTGCAGTACAGGGCTGAAACACAGCTGCTGAACTAAAGTTAGAGTAGGCCGCTATGCACATGATGAAGGGTACTGACTGCGGGAGCTTCAATGCCGTGAGCAATTTGTGCAGGCCAATTCTTAGGCTGAAGTTTCTTTTTATCATTGCGGTTCTCTTTTTTTATTAAAAATAAATTATAGCCAATAAGCATTAAACAAATTAATGATAACGTTTTCGTGTTGAAATCCATTAACATATAGATGCTTTATTTTTGTTTCAAAACGAAGGATTGGTCATGCAGCGAGTGGCAATTAATGGATTTGGTCGAATCGGACGCAATGTATTACGCGCTTGGTTTGAAAATCCAAAAGAATTTCATTATGAAATTGTTGCCATAAATGATGTCGCTGACGTGGAAACCATGGTGCATTTGTTTAAATACGACACCACGCATGGTCGTTTTGCAGGCCAAGTCGAAATTCTTGAACAAGATGGCGCGATTTTTCTAGACATCTCTTGTGCTCAAGCACATCTCAAAGTGCAAGTGTTGAATGAGCCACAGCCAAGTCTTTTACCTTGGCAACGACTGAATGTCGATGTGGTACTCGAATGCACAGGTTTATTTCGATCGAGAGAGGCAGCCACACAGCATATTGGTGCAGGTGCTAAACGTGTGATTATTGGTGCGGCCCCGTTTGACAGTGTTGATGCTGCGATTGTGTATGGTGTTAATCATCATGAAGTCAAAGCGACGGATCAAATTATTTCGAGTGTGTCGTGTACCACGCAGGCTTTGGTGCCTTTAGTCAAAATTATTGATGATGCCTTTGGTATAGACACCGCACTCATGACAGAAATTCATGCTGTGACTGCGGATCAGTCTGTATTGGATCATGCACATCGTGACTTACGTCGTGCCCGAGCTTCTGGTCAAAATATTATTCCAACGACGTCTTCAGCTCTAGGGGCATTGAAACGGGTGATGCCGAAAATGGAAGATCGAATCGATGGCTATTCGATTCGTGTACCGACTATTAATGTTGCTGCAATCGATTTAAGTTTTGTGTCCCAATCGGTCATCACCAAACATGAGTTAAATGCAGTGTTAAGCAAAGCTGCACGTTTTGATTATCATGAAATTATGTCAGTAACCGATGAACCTTTGGTCTCGAGCGATTTTAATCATTCACCTTATTCATTGATTGTCGATTTGAATCAAACCATGGTTGTAGGAAAACAAGCAAAAGTTTTTGCATGGTATGACAATGAATGGGGCTATGCGAACCGCTTACTCGATTTATGTGAAAGTTTTCATTCTCTATAAAAATTCAAACTTATCCGATATAGAAAACATCTATTAGCTTATAGGTGTTTTTTTATTTTCTAAAATTAGATGAAAAATCATGCGTAATGACGTTGATGTATCTCGAAAATATTGAAAAACTTTAAAAAATATTCAAGCACAGCCGATTTATTGTTTAAGATGAAAGTCAAAGAAAGATATAAAGAGTATTGAGCATGATGTTGATGTTACTTTGGGGATTTATTTTATTATTGGCGCTAGCGGTTATATTTTTAATTTGGCTACAGTTTAATCGCGACGTATCGCAATCTACCGCGCATGAAACCTTGCCACTTGAAGAAAAAGTGGTGCATCTTGAAGCCAACCTGAAAAAGACTTTGGAAATTATGCAAGACCTTGCAAAGAAAATGCATATCCAGCAAGAAGTTTTAGATCAAACCACTCACAAATTACAGCAAGTTGAATTGCAAAATGCAGAGTTGGTGAACCTTTTGGCAAAAGTGGTCAAGACAGACCAAAGCTAATCAAAAAATACAAAAGACTGCCCATACCTCGATATTTGCTGAAGGCATGTGATCTCAAGGTATGGGTATTTTTTTATCCAATATAATGATTCCAAATATTCATCATCATTGGGTTCAAATCGTAGTTCACTCGTTTTTCAACGCATGATCGTATGGGACTAAATCAAAATTTGTCTTAACACGGCTGCTGAAAGCATGCTAATCACAACGGTAGGCAATAATGAAAAACGTGATGCTGCAAATAGGGTAATGGCCATCGCGATCAGATCGGCAGGATTATCTTTGACAAAATAAGGCGCGATCACTGAGATCAACACACAGCCGGGAACAACTTCCATAATTTGACGTTGTTTGTTGGTGAGGCTACGGTTTTTCAGTAATACATAACCCAAGATTCGGGTCAGGTAAGTGGTTAAGGCAATAAATAAGATGGCGATCAGGGTGCTAGAGTGGATCATACATCATCTCCAATTAGGAAAAATGCAGAAGCAATACCCGTAACTGCGCCAATCGGAACATACCAGCCCGCAGGGAAATACAAATACGCCAGAGATGCGGCAATCAAACTGACCAACCAAGGGCGCGCTGCTTTAAAGCCTTTCCACATGCCACGCAGTAAAACAAGAAATACAGCAGGGAAGGCCATATCAAAACCAAGTCGACTAATATCGCCAAGTATCGGTCCGATCATTGCCCCTAGCGTGGTAAAGCCAACCCACATCAAATATAGAGCACAGCATAAGCCTGCATAGAACATTAAACTAAAGGCGCGCTGAATTCCCAAAGCATTAGATTTTTTTTGCGCATCAGCCAAACCTACGGCCCAACTTTCATCGCACATAAAAAATAAAGCGGTATAAACCGTACGATTTGGTAGATGTCTTAAATACGGGACAAGGCTCGCCCCCATTAATAGGTGCCGACTATTCACTAAAAACGTAATAAACATCAGCATGAGAATATTAGGGGGATTGGTCCAAACTTCTAAAATGGCAAATTCAGAACCACCGGCAAAGTTAAGGCCAGTCAAAAGCGGAACTTCTAAACTAGAAAAGCCTTTATGGGTTGCCTGAGCACCCAAAACTAATGCAAAAGGAATAATGCCCAGCAGCATGGGAATAGATGTTTTTAGACCTCGTTTAAACTCAATAGAATGCTCTGAATGGGTGTGATGGAGTGTACTTTGTCTAAACATCAACATGACGTTTTCCATGAAGCGAGATCGAAAGCAATATTTTATGGATATCTGAGCAGCATTTGGCAGCTATTTTATGAAAGATTGCTTTTATTGTGCAATGAAATTGCTAAAATAAAGATTATTGTGAAATTTAGTGCCTTTATTGATGGATCAGATAGATAAACGCATTTTGCAAGCATTACAGCAAAATGGAAAACTACAAAATAATGAATTGGCCCAACTTGTTGGTTTATCGCCTTCGCCGTGTTTGAGACGGGTTAAGCAACTAGAAGATGAAGGCTATATTGAGAAATATGTGGCTTTACTGAACCAGTCAAAATTGAATTTAAGTTTAACAGTGTTTGCTCGGATTTGGCTAAAAGGTCAAGATGCAAAAACCGTGAATGATTTTGTCGCAGCAATTCAAACGATGCCTGAAGTGGTTGAATGTCAACTCATGGCAGGGGATTGTGACTTTTTCTTACGTATCGTCGTGGCAGATTTAGAAGCCTATCGAAAGTTTCAGATTCATCATTTAACGCAGATCGCCAGTGTGCAAAATGTAAAAACAGAGATACCGTTACAGGCTGTTAAACAAACCACAGCACTTCCATTGGATTGATGTTCGAGTCTTAAATTAAGTAATTGAGCCTGATCATATTTATAACTTTGTTTAAAACTTCATCTATAGAAAGTAGGATGCTTATTATTTTTTATCAAATGGTTAAAAAAATAACGTTCACAGGATTTTAAAATATAAGCATAAACATCAATTTAGTTGTAAAAGCTAAAGCTGTTGATGAAGTAATGAATGCTGAAGCATCTTTTATGAAAAAGTCGTGTGCAAGCGTAAAACTATCGTGCTAAACTAGGAGAAATCGGGTGTGCTCCCGATTTTTTTATGCGGATTTGTTCCGCGCTGACAAGAATTTAGGTTTACAACATGCCCATTTCAGAGACATGGTTATTACCTGATGGTGTAGCTGATGTACTGCCAGAACAGGCGCAAGTGATTGAATCTTTGCGTCGTGAAGCATTAGATTTCCTCGCATCTCGAGGTTATCAGTTGGTGTACACGCCATTCATTGAATACATCGAATCTCTATCTTCTCTTTCAGAATCGAATCAAGATTTAGACTTAGCCACTTTTAAAGTGATCGACCAACTTTCAGGTCGTTTGCTTGGTGTGCGTGCCGATATGACACCACAAGTGGCTCGTATTGATGCGCATGTACATCCTGTCGAAGGTGTAGCTCGTTATTGCTACGCTGGTACAGTACTACATACTAAGCCACAGGGTTTTAATACCACACGTGCACCTTTACAGTTGGGTGCAGAATTATTTGGTTCAGACAGCATTGATGCTGACGTTGAACTGATTGATGTCATGATCAACTTGCTTGCTAAAGCAGGTCATGCAGATGGTATCCATCTTGATTTAGGGCATGTCGGTTTATTCCGCAGCATGGTAAAACAAGCTGGCTTGAGCAAAGCGGTTGAACGTCAGTTATCTGACTTGTATCAACGTAAAGCGCTACCTGAACTTGCTGAATTCACACAAAGCATTCCAAATGGTGCTGACTTCTATACTTTAGGTCGTTTTGCAAGTGACTTAGATGCATTGCAAGCCAATTTAACGGCTGATGTATTGGCAAATGAAGCATTTAAACTGGCTTTTGATGCAGTGAAATCGACTCAAGCGGCAATCCAAGCCCGTTGGCCAGACTTACACATTGGTATCGATGTGGTTGAACTTCGTTCATATCACTATCACACTGGTTTAATGTATGCCGTATATGCGCCAAACCGCGCTGCGCCATTGGCTCAAGGCGGCCGTTATGACGGTATTGGTGAACACTTCGGTCGTGCGCGTCCAGCAACAGGTTTCTCTTGTGACTTATATGCATTAACTGCAGGTCAAGTTCAGAAAAGCCAAGTTTTGGTTGCACCAAAAGGCATCGAAGCAGATTTATTAAAGGCAATTGAGGCAGCACGTACCGAAGGGTTCAGTGTGGTTCAATTGTTAGGTAATGATGATTTAAGCTCAGCACCATATGCAACGCACCAGTTGGTGAATGCAAATGGCGAGTGGACAATCAAACAAATTTAATCGCGGATGTGCCTGCGGGCACACACGTTTTTTCCAATTTTAACAGCATGATGCAATGAGGCTATTATGGGCAAGAATGTTGTGGTACTTGGTACCCAATGGGGCGACGAAGGTAAAGGTAAGATCGTCGACCTGCTCACAGATCAAGCGGCTGCGGTAGTTCGCTATCAAGGCGGACACAACGCAGGTCATACACTTGTGGTTGGTGGTAAGAAAACTGTATTACACCTCATTCCATCTGGTATTTTACGTGACAACGTATTGTGCTTAATTGGTAATGGTGTTGTTTTATCACCTGAAGCTTTAATCCACGAAATGGAAGTTTTAGAAAAAGAAGGCGTGCCTGTACGTGAACGTCTACGTATTTCTCCAAACTGTCCGTTGATCCTTCCACACCATATCGCACTTGACCAAGCACGTGAGAAAAAACGTGGCAATGCGAAAATTGGTACTACAGGTCGTGGTATCGGTCCTGCATACGAAGACAAAGTGGCTCGTCGTGCAATCCGTGTTGCTGACTTGGTTCGTGGTGGTGCTCATCTTAAAGCTCAACTTGAAGAGCTTCTTGAATACCATAACTTCCAATTGACTCAATTTTTCGGTGTTGAAGCCGTTAAAGTTGAAGATGTGATCGCTCTATGTGACGAATGGCGTAAAGTCATCGAACCTATGGTGATGGACGTTACTGGCGAACTTCATGCTTACCGTAAAGCAGGTAAGAAAATCATGTTTGAAGGCGCGCAAGGTTCACTTCTTGACGTTGACCACGGTACATATCCGTATGTTACTTCTTCAAATACAACTGCTGGTGGCGTAAGCTCAGGTTCAGGTCTTGGTCCATTACACCTTGACTATGTATTGGGTATTACTAAAGCGTACACAACTCGTGTAGGTGCTGGTCCGTTCCCAACTGAACTTGTTTATGATGCTGCTAACGATGTTGGTGATGCGATCGGTAAACACTTGGGTACAGTAGGTTCTGAATTTGGTGCGTCTACTGGTCGTCAACGTCGTTGTGGTTGGTTCGATGCTGAAATTCTACGTCGCTCAGTAGAAGTAAACTCACTTTCTGGTATTTGCTTAACTAAACTAGACGTTCTAGATGGTTTAGAAGAAGTGAAAATCTGTGTAGGTTACGAAGCAGCTGATTCTGGTTGTGTAGGTTCTTCTGATGCGCTTGCATTTGAAACTTTAAAACCAATCTACGAAACTATGCCAGGTTGGTCTGAGTCTACTTTCGGTGCGAAATCACTAGATCAATTGCCACAAAATGCAATTAACTACGTGAAACGTTTAGAGCAATTGATTGAATGTCCAATCGACATCATTTCAACTGGTCCAGACCGTGATGAAACAATCGTATTACGTCATCCATTCGACGCATAATGTGCTGTTGAATTAAGATGTCAAAAGCCTCGCGAAAGCGGGGCTTTTTTTATAGAGCGAAGAATAAAACTTCAAAAAACGACAGGTATTATTAGCTGATAATACGCAGTAACATCCGAAGTGCCATTTGATTCAAATAAAAGAATGATACGCGGTAAGGTCATCCGCAAGTGTTTGAGACAGGATAACTTTTAATTAAAAATGTTTTTGCAATACTATGAATAATTTGACACTAGTGAACGAGTTTTGTCGGTGAGGTGCATTGCACCGCAAGATGGTTTCCTTGCGAAGCACGCTTCTCATTTTGCCTAATGAGAAACATTGTTTCATAAGTGTACCTCCAGCCGAAGGCTAATCCCTTTATTTAAACCCCAGATGTAAGACTCCGTCGAATATACTTAAAAGTATTTAAAAAATGTGAAATTATTTTTACCGGATAACATCAGATATTAAATTTAAATAATGGAAAAATAAAGATTTTGAAAAAAATAAGCATAAAAATATTGAGTCAGTCAATTTTTTGTATATATTTGACACTCTTTATAAATAACTAGAGATCATGATGAATTATAAAAAATCTTTGGCATGCTTTGCCGTAGCAGCTTCTTTGTCAGGTTGTACCACAATTGCTGATCTTGCAGGTGCCGATTCTGCATCTTTGAACTTACAAGCAACTCAGTCTTATAACGCAATGCTGAAAGACGCACAGAGCAAACAAGTGCTCGATACCAAGTCTGCGACCTATCAAAAAGTAAACCGTGTTTTCTGGAAAATGAAACCATTTGCAGATCAGATGAATCAAACGGGTCAGGCTTTTGAGTGGAAAGTTGCTGTGATTAAGTCTAAAGAAATCAATGCCTATGTTGCACCCGGCGGCAAAGTTGTTTTCTATACAGGAATTGTTGAAACGCTCAAACTCACGGATGATGAAGTCGCAGCAATCATGGGCCACGAAATGGTGCATGCCTTAGAAGAACATGCAAAAAATAAAATTGGCGCTTCAGCACTGACCAATCTTGCGGTGAGTATCGGTTCACAATATGTAGGCAATGCTGCAGGTGGCTATGGTGCAACCTTGCTTGATTTGGGTAGTCAGTTCGGTGTGGGCTTGCCGTATTCGCGTAATTTGGAAAGCCGCGCGGATAAAGGTGGCCTAGTGATGATGGCAAAAGCTGGATATAACCCAGAAGCAGCGATCTCGTTGTGGAAAAAAATGAATGCGAATGACAACAGTGGCAATGATGCACTGAGCAAATTTATGTCTACACACCCAAGTAATAATGATCGTATTGCTGCTATGCAAAAAATGATGCCAGAAGCACAGCAATATTATAAAAATGCGACACCTTCGAGTGTACGTCGTTAATATCGGCTGTTTTCAAGACTAAAGTTGCATTTTAGTACGCTATACACTTTGTGGTGAGTTGCTAAAATGCAATTTGAATTAGGAAGAGAAGTGCAGGATGCAAAAGAATATTTCGACGACCATTTTTTATTCTTTATTATTTGCGATGGGGGGAGCACCCACTATTGCTATGATGATCATTCGTGCCCAAACTCAAGATCCACAATTGATTTATCAAGCCCTGATTGGGTTGTCGGTGATTATTGCCTGTATCCTTGTACCTATAGTTTTGATACAAAATGCTGTCTTATTTTTTAAACGAAAAAATGTGCAGTTGGAAGAAAAAATAAAGCCATTAATGCATGTGTATTTGGGGTTGAATGTGGTTTGTTTAGTTTATTGGTTAGTTCTTCAATTTTCGGCTTAAAAAAATTACATAAATACTATTATAAGTCGCTATAACTTCGTTTTAAGCTCCAAACCATAAGAATATAATATCCATAAATTTACTTATATTTTAATGGTCTGGAGTAGCCTAAATGAAAAAAATAATTCTAACGAGCCTGTGTATGGCCGGTGTAATGACGATTTCGGGCTGTGCGACAGTAGCAGATATGGCAGGAGCGGATACTGCTACATTGAACGCGCAAGCAACACAAAGTTATAACCAGATGGTGACGGATGCGCGTTCTAAAAATCAGTTAGATACCTCATCAAGCACGTATAAACGAATTAATTCAGTATTCCTCAAACTTCGACCATTTGCAGACCAAATGAACCAAACGGGTCAAGCGTTCCAATGGCAATTGGCAGTCATGAAATCAGACCAAGTCAATGCCTTTGTGGCTCCGGGCGGTAAAGTTGTATTCTATACAGGTATCGTCAATAAACTAAATTTAACCGATGCAGAAATTGCAGCAGTTATGGGACATGAAATGGTCCATGCTCTTGAAGAACATGCAAAAAGTAAATTGGGTGCTCAAGCCTTAACGGATCTTGCGCTGAATATTGGTTTAAGTGCCGCAGGCAATAATGTCGGTCAATTGGGCACTGCAGCTGCGCAGTTAGGTAGCCAAATTGGTGTAGGTTTGCCTTATTCACGTTCTTTGGAAAGCCGTGCTGACCAAGGTGGCTTAATGTTAATGGCACGTGCAGGTTATAACCCTCAATCGGCAATTACGCTTTGGGAAAAAATGAATAAGCTTGAAGGTGCGGGTGGTTCATCATTCCTGTCTACGCATCCATCAAACTCACAACGTATTGAAGCGATGCGTAAAAATCTGCCTGCAGCGCAGCAGATTTATAACCAACGTCGTTAATATTATGAATTAATTATCCATTTAAAAAAAGCAGGCTATGGTCTGCTTTTTTGTATTCAATAGTTTGAAAAGTTTTAATATGGCGTACCCATTTTAAGCGCAATAAAAAAGGCAAAGTAAAAACTTTGCCTTTTTGCACTAGAGATCAGAAGATCTTAGTGGTGGTGACCGCCTGCACCGTGTACGTGACCGTGTTCAAGTTCTTCAGCAGAAGCTTCACGGATTTCTACGATTTCAACTTCGAAAGTTAAATCTTGACCAGCAAGTGGGAAGTTTGCATCAACAAGAACGTTGTCGCCTTCAACCGCTTTAACTGTCACAATTTGAACGCCGTCATCAGTTTGAGCTTGGAATTGCATACCAGGTTGGATGTTGTCCACGCCTTGGAACATTTGAGCAGGAACTTCTTGAACTAGGTCAGGGTTGTATTCGCCATAACCTTCAGCAGCAGGAACAGTTACAGTGAATTTTTCACCAACAGTTTTGCCTAAAAGTGCTTTTTCAAGACCTGGAATGATGTTACCAGCGCCGTGCAAATATGCTAGTGGCTCACCTTGAGATTGGTCGAGAGTTTCACCCTCTGCATTAGTCAATGTGTAGTGGAAAGAAACCACAGAGTTATTTGCAATAGCAGTCATGTTATTGATCCATTCAATTTTTTAAGGGTTACATCATAAAGTGAAATTGCATTTTTGTAGACTAAATTTATCAAAAAAATGCAATTTTTAAATGTTTATGATGCTTTTTTCATTAATCGGGGCAGATCTGTAAATTTCAATGCAATTTAATTTTAGGCGCGATTTTTCGTGTAACAAAATCTTTAGCCGTTAATAGTCCTGCATGTGCGTAGCCGTAAATTGTGGCTTGATGCATTCGATACAATGAAACATACATTGATTTGGCAACAAAGCCTTGAACATTGACCTGACCTAAAAGTTCACCAACTGCTTTATGCTTGCTTAATGAGACTAAGGAGCCTTTGTCTGAAAATACGAACATAGGGAGTTGCTGACCACGGATACGTGCTTTTAAGCATTCAACGAGAAAAGACGCTTGTTGGCTTGCCACTTGAGCGCGTGGGCCGAGGACGGGTTCATCTGCACGCGGTTGACAATGTGCACAATCACCAAACGCGAAAATGTCAGGGTGTGCTTTGGTTTGTAGTGTTGCATATACACTCAAACGCCCCATACGGTCTTTTTCAAAGCCTTCAAGCTTCGATATCACTTCTGGTGTTTTAATACCTGCAGCCCATACTTTCAGTTCAGCTTTAATTTTACTGCCATCATTAAAATAAACATGTTCAGCATCGACTTTTTCCACACGTTTAGAGGTTAAGACTTCAATTTTCATGCGTTTTAATTGCTGCTGTGCATGCTCGGCCATTTTTTCAGGGAGTGCAGGCAGAATCCGATCAGCACCTTCAATTAAATTGATCTGTACGCTTTGCGGATGTATTTTATTTAAACCATATTTATAAAAATTATGTTTGGCTTCGACCAATTCTGCGGAGAGTTCAACGCCAGTCGCACCTGCACCAATAATGGCAATTTTTAACTCACGTGCTGTATTGCTATTTTGCGCATCCAAATATAACTGTAAGAGATCTTGTTGGAAGATTTCAGCTTGTTGTAGGCTGTCCAAATAGTGGCAATGTTCATACACGCCCGGTGTATTGAAATCGTTAGAAACTGAGCCTAAAGCAAGAACAAGGGTGTCATAACTCAGTTGCAGTTGTTCTTGAGTAGATTCATATTTTCCTTGTTGAACTTTGCTGAGCTGAATGGTTTTTTCAGCAGGATGAACATTTTCAAACTTAGCCAAGACAAATTCATAATGATGCTTCGCAGCATGTGCATAGTAGTTAATTTCTTCTTCGCTGACTGACATCGTCCCTGCGGCAATTTCATGCAAGAGGGGTTTCCAGACATGCGTGAGTTTCATTTCAACAAGGGTAATGCGCGCTTTCTTTTTTTTACCGAGTAAATCACCGAGTTGGGTGACCAGTTCTAAACCACCGGCACCACCACCGACAATGACAATATGGTGTAACTTGGAGTCATCAGCGTTATTCATTGAATTACCTATTTTATTATTGTTGAAAAAAAGAAGATGGCACGAGTATGCCATCTTCTTTTTTGCACGAATAACGAATTGTCTTACAAGTTACATAATCACATCATTGACCTAAAGGGTAGGTTTTAACTTCTGCTGCATCCGTATTAAAGATGCTAAAAAGGCCTTTAATCCACATCATAAAACGCTCAAAAATATTGGCTTCTTCAATTTGCACGTCATCTTCGATATCAAAGGTATTGATCAGCTGATTATTTTGATAAACCGTAACGGTGGCTAATTTCATCACTTCAGCCAATGGCGCAGTGAGTTCTTTTTCATTCACTTCAACACTCAGTTTAGTCTGTGTTTCGTGAAGTGGTTCAATGGCTTGAATTTGGCCATTGCCTGTATTTAAAAGAATACGTTGCTGTGTAGGGTCAAAAGCTTTTAAATCGATGGCATAAGCTTGATCATAAAGTGAAGTTGTAATCAGTTTAGGTTGTTGAGTTTCCACCTTAAACATTTTCAAGGTTGATTTAACCACAGGTAATTCTGCAATTAATTGCTTATCTTTGATTGCAACTTCATTACGGGTATAGGTATAAGCCAAGTTCATGAGGCTGTGAGCTACTTCAGCACGTTTTAAGCCACTTTTCGCCCCTAATACCACAACAATCAAACGACGTTCTGGCGCGTCAGGATTCGCGATCAAACGGTTGGCTGTTAAGGCTAAGTTATAACCTGCAGCTTTGGTAAAACCTGTTTTTAAGCCATCCACGGTGGGATCTTGTTTTAATAAGATATTGGTTGCACGGTGGAAGCGTTGGTTATAACTAAAACTTTGTTGTTTTGAATAATATAAATAGTCAGGTGTTTCGGTCACTAGCGCTTGCCCTAAACGTGCAAGGTCAGCCGCCGAAGAGTAATGTTCTGGCATGGTAATGCCGGCTGGATTTTGAAAATTGGTGTCATTCATGCCCAAAGCTTTGGCTTCTTTGTTCATGCGTTCAATAAATTTTGGAATATCACCAGAAATGCGTTCAGCTAAGGTTACTGCGGCATCATTGGCAGACATGACCACAAGGCCTGCCAAAAGCTGATCAACTGAAATTTGTTCACCAGCTTTGAGATACATTTGTGATTCATCCCATTGAACCACTTGCACGACTGGGGTGGCGGTCAGGATTTCATTTTTCTTTAAATGACCTGCTTTAATCTCCTTTAAAGCAATATAAGCCACCATCATTTTGGTAAGCGAAGCAGGGGCACGCTGAACATGGCTATTATGTTCTGCAATCACCTGACCCGACTGAGGGTCTAAAATGGTCCAAGCTTCAGCTTCAACAGTTTCAGGGACAATATTTAAAAGGGCAGCATTTGCTATCGTGGAGCATAGAAAACTAAGCAGCGCGATGAAGTAGATCACGTGTTTCAATGAGGTTCCTTAACCAACCATTCCGTTGGTGGTAAAACGAAAAAATTTTTAGGCATGCTATGCCTTTTTTTTTCTGCTGACTAGTCATAATTGTAGACAATTGCGACAGTTCCGCATTCAGTTGTAAAAAATGTTAATCTAATTGATAAGTTATCTTTTATTTATTTTATATCGCCCATTATGTTGCATTATCAAATCGAATTTGACGATTATCGTCAACATCTAGTCCATGTCACTGCACGTTTCTTAGCAAATCCTACACAGGTGCTTTCTCTGCCTACTTGGATTCCCGGAAGTTACTTAATCCGTGAATTTTCGAAGCATATCGAAGCTGTTCGAGCATATGATGAAGATGGGCGTTTGTTACAAATTGAAAAATTTGAAAAAAATAAATGGCGCTTATTCAATACAGATCATGAGTTGATCACGGTTGAATATGATGTATATGCCTTCGATTTGTCGGTCCGTGGGGCTTATGTTGATCAAAGCCGTTTATATGTCAATCCAGCTTGCGCATGTTTAGGTTTAGTTGACCAAGAAGATACAGCCATTGAGGTTGAAGTTTTCTTACCACCAAAGTTAAAACATTTCCAACTTGCGACAGGATTAAAGTCAAAAAGTTTAGTGAAAGGTCGTTATACCTTATATGCAGATAACTATGCTCAGTTAATTGATGCACCATTTGAACTGGCGGAACAAACCCGTTTTAGTTTTGAAGCCAACGGCATTCCACACGAATTTGTGGTGTCGGGCAAACATGCCATGAACGCGCAGCGTATGCAGCAAGATATCGAAAAAATATGTTCGACTGAAATTTCGATGTTTGGTTCGGCACCTTTTAAAGACTATACCTTTATGACCATGGCAACGGCCAATAGCTATGGTGGTTTAGAGCATCCAAACAGTACAAGTTTAATTAGTCCGCGTGATGATTTGCCAAAAGCCAGTGAACCTGTAGAGCCATCGGCAGATTATCAGCGTTTCTTAGGGTTATGCAGTCATGAATATTTCCACTCATGGTTGGTAAAATTTATCCGTCCAGAAAACTTTGTGAATTATGATTTGAACAAAGAAGGCTATACCTCTTTGCTTTGGATTTTTGAAGGTTTCACATCGTATTATGATGATTTGATCTTGCTGCGTAGCGGTGTGATTAATCAGGATTCTTATATCAAGCTTTTAAAAGCACAAATTGATCGCTATTTGCAAAATCCGGGTCGTGAAATTCAAACTGTTGCTGAATCAAGCTTTGATGCATGGGTGAAATTCTACCGTAAGGATGAAAACTCAAATAACGCAGGTACCAGTTACTACAACAAAGGCTGCCTCGTGGCGCTGTGTTTAGATCTTGGCTTACGCCTACGTGGTTCGAGTCTTGATGCCTTAATGCGTAAGCTATATGAAAATGCGCAAAATGGAATTCAAGTCAATGAACGGACAATTTTCAATTTATGTAATGAATTAACAGGTGATGATTGGTTAGAACAAATCAATCACTTGATTAATACTACAGATGAATTGCCGCTAGATCAGTTGTTCCCAGAGTTTGGCTTAAGCTATACGCTAAAAAATGACAAATCCTTGCCATTTGGTTTAAAACTGGCTGATAAGCCTGAAGGTATGTTGGTTCAGTCTGCTCGCCGTGATGGTGCAGCGGCAAAAGCTGGCTTGTCTGCAAATGATGTGATTATTGCAATTGATGGTTTAAAAGCGACGGTTAAATTGGCAGAAAAATATGCCAAGCAAGACGGAACTTATACCGTACTAGCATTCCGCCGCGATGAACTGATGAGCTTTGAAGTGAAAGCTGCAGGCTCAGAATTGTCGGAAGTGGAACTTAAAGTGGAAGATCAGGCTAAAGCTGAGAAGTGGTTGAAGGCTTAATTTGATAAGTATTTAATTTTCATGTAAAACCCATACTTAGGTATGGGTTTTTTATTAGAAAATGAATAGTAAAAATTTAATAATTGGAATTTCGATAACTGTAATTTGGTTCTTAGTTATAGGACTGTTTTGCGTTCAAAACAATTTTGTATTTACCAATAGAGAGCTGAATTCACTAGGGGACTTCCTTGCAGGTATCTTTGCTCCAGTTGCTTTTCTTTGGTTAATACTCGGTTATCTCCAGCAGGGTAAACAATTAGATCAAAATACTAAAGCGTTGGAACAGCAAGAAAAAGCGCTACAGTTGCAAATTGAAGTAATGAAAAATGGAATTGAGCAGCAAAAACAGTTGGTTCAAACACAAAAAGAACAACAGTTGGAACAGCGAAAACTGTTATCTCCAAAAATTTTTATTTCAGATTTTCACGCAAGAGCTGCTTTTGGCAATGATCTGTCTGCTGATAATAGCTCGGGTGAGTATATTTACAATAATGTTATATTTATTACTATATATTTAAATTTAGAAAACTTAGGTGAAGAAGCCTATCACTTTAAAATTATTGAAAAAATAGTCTAGAGTGTTTGGAGAAAATAGATGTTTTGAAAAGATCAGAAACCTATAAAATTAAATTACATCTATCAACAAAATTGGTTGATCAATTGAATTTAAACAAAATATTAGATGAATTCTTCAATCTTTCTTATGAGTGTAAAAATGGGGTGAAAATTCAAAGAGATTTATTCATGCAATTGTATCCAAGAAATGTAAATTCCCCTTTTTTCATGTAAACATGTATTTAGATGATTAGTTAAAGTAAATAGTAAAAAAGCCCGCCTAAGTGAGCTTTAATTTCTACCGAATAAAATCTTTAATTAATAAATAACAGCTTTTTTTGCATGACATTTATAAAAACTGAGTTCTTGGGATTTTGCCCTCAAGTCTTCTGCAAGTTGTTGAGTCACGATTTGTTCAATATGCTGAGCATTTAATTTTGGCTTGATATAAGCAGCTTCAGTAATCTGCCCAATAGTTTTACGTTGTATTAATTCAAGATCTAAATAATTTTGAATAATTTCATCTTTTTTAGAATCTTCACGACAAACTGAAATCACAATACGACCGGTTTGGATCGATTCTGATAACATCGTTGCACTATCTTCAGTCACAAAAATATATTCACTTCGCTTTAAAACATCGCAAATAGAAGTTTTGGAACAGGTATTTACAAGCTCTATATTTTTATCTTTTAACATTTGAATTACATGTTCTGATAACGCAGGCGTTCTACGAGAACATACGACCGAAGCCTGAATTTGATGTTGATCTGCGAATTGAACAAATTGCTGAATCATCTCTTCAAAGTCTTGATGGGTAAAAGGGTACTCTTTTGTCGGTCCACCTATTAACAGACATGCTTCATGATTCGACGGAATATGCGCTAAGCGAGTAATTTTAGAAGGTACAGCACCTGTAGGAATAATGATTTGTCGACCTGAATGATCTTCGGGAATCGTTGTAATCGTCCAATCAATAAGTCGCCAATTAAATTTACGTGTCCCACCTGCATAAATAAGCGGGATATTGAAACGTTGAGATAAATAAGCGGCATAAATTAAATTTGGCATACCTGAACAGACAATAACGTCGGTATGCTCTAAATTTCGTGGCAAGAATTTAAAGTATAAGCGCCCGAGTGTGCGAAACAAATTTGGGAAATGAGACAATTTCTTAAAAATACTCACTGTACGTTTAGGTAAAGTGGGGATTGCAAACTGCTCAGATTGTAGATAAAAGCGCTTCTCAATCATTTCACTGACTGCGATAGCTGGATTTAAATGTCCAATTCGGTTGTCATGAATAATTAATACTTTGCTTCTATTGTGTGTAGATGTGCTGCTCATTTTTGATGTTCAAATAATCAACGTTTATATTGTTATAGCTTATTTTAGAGATGAAATATGAAATTAATCTTAAATAATTGTTAAATTTATAAAAAAATGTAAAGGCCTACATCAAATGTAGGCCTTTTTTGAAGCTTTTTATCAACGTCCGTTACGACCGCGGCCACGTGGGGCTTTGGTATTCGGACGAGTTGTACCATTGGTACGGCGTTTTGGTTTTTCGCTCTCATCCATTTGCCAAATACGTTTTGTACCAGACTTTTTCACTGAGCCATCTTTATTCTTACGAACCATTGGCTTACCACCTGTACCGCCTGGTTTTTTCACATAAGAGCGCGAACGGTAAGGTTCTTCTGCAGGTACATTTTGAAAGTCCGGGTAAAGTAAAGGTTCAATTTCTTTGGTTTCACCTGGCTCTAAAGCCAATTGAACTAAATCGATTGCACCAATACGTGTACGAATTAAACGTAAAGTTGGGAAACCCACTGCTGAAGTCATACGACGAACTTGGCGGTTACGGCCTTCACAAATTTGGATTTCAACCCAAGAGGTTGGAATGTTTGCACGGAAACGTACAGGAGGATCACGTTCCCATAACCATTCTGGTTGTTGTACTTTGATGGCTTTGGCTGGCAACGTCATACCGTCTTTCAGCTCAACGCCTTTACGTAATTGCTCAAGTGCTTCTTCTGTGATGTCGCCATCGACTTGCACTAAGTAGGTTTTGAACTTTTTATTTTCAGGGTTGGTAATGTACTGATTTAAACC
Organism: Acinetobacter amyesii; assembly: GCF_002018365.1. Classification (GTDB taxonomy): domain Bacteria; phylum Pseudomonadota; class Gammaproteobacteria; order Pseudomonadales; family Moraxellaceae; genus Acinetobacter; species Acinetobacter amyesii. The sequence goes on along the minus strand of NZ_MVKX01000001.1, from coordinate 574,218 downwards.
ACCATGATCAGTTAAAAATACCAAACCTTCAGAGTCCATATCTAAACGACCTGCAATACGTAGACTAGGATCGTCCACGAAGTCAGATATGGTCATATGCGCTTCGTCTTTACGGAATTGGGAGAGCACGTCATATGGCTTGTTTAAGATGACGATTTTCATAGGAAATAACTTCTATTAAATACAATAATTCAAATTGGTTAAGATTTATTCAATAGGGAAATGCAGCTATTTCCCATCTAAATCTCAAAAAAGGTAGATTTGCTTTAGAGTATTATGCGTGAAGCGCAATTAAAAGTCTTATCAAACAGCAATTATTTTTTCACTCGCTTCTCAGGGAGGATCATAAAAATGGGTTATCAGAAGATCGTCGTTCCAGTGGATGGGACAAAAATTACAGTAAATTCAGACTTATCATTCAATGTTCCCAATAATCCAATTATTCCATTTATTGAAGGCGATGGTATTGGCGTCGATATCACGCCCGTGATGAAAACCGTGGTGAATGCCGCAGTACAAAAAGCGTATGGTGGAAAACGTGCCATAGAATGGATGGAAGTTTATTGTGGTGAAAAAGCCAATAAAATTTATGGCACCTATATGCCCGAAGAAACCTTTGAGGCTTTACGCGAATTTGTAGTTTCAATTAAAGGGCCGTTAACGACGCCTGTCGGTGGCGGCATTCGTTCGCTAAATGTTGCGTTACGTCAAGAATTAGACCTCTACGTCTGTGTGCGTCCAGTACGTTGGTTTAAGGGCGTTCCTTCACCTGTTCAGCATCCTGAACGTACAGACATGGTGATCTTCCGAGAGAACTCAGAAGATATCTACGCAGGGATTGAATGGAAAGCAGATTCGCCTGAAGCCAAGAAAATGATCAAATTTCTCAAAGAGGAAATGGGCGTCACCAAGATTCGCTTTGAGGAAAATTGTGGTATTGGTATTAAGCCTGTATCTAAAGAAGGTTCTCAGCGTTTGGTACGTAAAGCTATTCAATTCGCTATTGATAACGATAAGCCGAATGTCACTTTGGTGCATAAAGGTAATATCATGAAATATACCGAAGGGGCATTTAAAGAGTGGGGCTATGAAGTCGCAGTTGAGCGCTTTGGTGGTGAATTACTAGATGGCGGTCCTTGGGTCAAAATAAAAAATCCGAAAACGGGCAAAGAGATCGTGATTAAAGATGCGATCGCGGACGCTTTTTTACAGCAGATTCTGATGCGTCCGACCGATTATTCAGTCATTGCTACCCTAAATTTAAATGGTGACTATATTTCAGATGCTTTGGCGGCAGAAGTTGGCGGCATTGGTATTGCACCGGGTGCCAATATTGGTGGCGCTGTGCAAGTATATGAAGCGACACATGGCACTGCGCCTAAATATGCAGGTCAAGACAAAGTAAACCCAGGGTCTATTATTCTGTCTGCAGAAATGATGCTGCGAAATATGGGCTGGACAGAAGCGGCAGATCTAATTATTAAAGGTATTGCGGGGGCGATTGAAGCCAAAACGGTAACCTATGATTTTGAACGACTCATGCAAGGTGCAAAACTTTTGCGTTGTTCGGAGTTTGGACAAGCCATCATTGAGCATATGGACTAAGTTTATTTGCTAATCTAGGTGTAAAAAAGCTAGATGTATAAAAAGGCTAGGTAAAAAGGACTGAATGATTCAGTCCTTTTTTATGGGAATTAATTAAACACACAGAAAAAGGGTTACTCAATGCCATTAAAAAAGACGAGATAAAAAAATGACTTCACGCTGTTATTCTAATGGTCTGGCATGCTTGTCATGTTACTAAAAGTTTAAAACCACACTATTCGAGTGAACTTAAGTAATGCAGAAAATAGAGGGGGATTGATTTCAAATTAATTATTCTCCAGTGATTTTACAATGACGTAATTCGAAACATTTATCGGCTTGGATCCTTAAAAATTAGCGGTACATTGGTTGTTGTCCTTTAGTAGAAGTACACCTAGCAGCAGTACATTGCGATATTTGTGATGAAAAGGAGAAATGAAATGTCTCGTAAACAGCATCAACAAAACCAACAATCTGATCAACAACAGCAGCAAAATGATCAGCAACAGCAACAGCAACAGCAACAGCAACAGCAACAGCAACAGCAACAGCAACAGCAACAGCAACAAGACCAAAAGAAACAGAAACAACAGCCACATCAACGAAATCAGCGTCAACAACATCATTAATAGGCTAAAGACTTTGTGATTCAAAGTTCATTTGGTCAAACGATTTACTCATTGAACTAAATTTAAGATTTATACGTAGACGAGAAGGAGATGAATTTGTCTAAGAAAACCAAATCACTTAAAAAGGAAATTAAAGCGAGGTTGAACAAAATTTCAAAGCATAATTCTGCTCTGAAAAAATTAAAGAAAAAGCTGAAAAAAGCTTAGCCCATTCACTCTTTATCAAAAAGAAAAGACCTATTTATATAGGTCTTTTCTTTGTATGCATGATTTTTGTATGCATGACTTTTGTATGTGTGATTGATGATGCAGTTGAATGTCATATGATCGGCCTAGACGAGATTTTTGCTCAATTTTGCTGTGCGAGTAAACCAAAAGAGCTGTAGTGTTCCAATGCAGAGGACGCATGCGGCTATAATAAATTGCTGTGAAAAATCAATACCAATTCGCTGTAAAAAACTAAAGCTTAAACCACCGATCAATTGAATAGATGCAAAGCACAGAGTTGCAATGCTCCAGAGCTTTTTATAGGCGCTACCATAGATTTGCAAAATGGTATAAGAGGTGAGAAAAACCACTGCCGGATTGAGCAAGCCTGTCGCAAAAGAAGATAAAAAAGTAAAAAGTGGATGGATATTAATAATCGCTATAAAAATCGCCAAGACATAGTTGCTATATAAAATTTTAAGAGCGCTAATATTTCCCAGTTTTTGTGCTAAGCAGTAAGCGGCAAAGGCCCCTAAAGCACTACCTAAACCATATAAAATCCAATTGAAATTGATCCCGATCGGGCTGAGGTGTAGGGTGTGAGTTAAATAGTCAATCCAAAATAATGAATGAGGCACGTAAGCAAAAGCACTGGTGCTATACACAATTAAGAGACAATAGAAAATTCCATCGACTTTATGTTCTACTGCTGGAACCTCGGTGAGTGTTGTGAGCTGTGTTTTAAACCCCTTCAAAAGCACGCTGAGTAACATACAAATCAGGGCTGAAAAAGAAAACAAAATCAACCAAGCCCACATCGTGGAAATATCTTGGATGTAAGGCAAAAATAGCGTTGCCATTAGGACCCCCAAGCCAATACCACTAAAACCAATAAAGTTGATTTTAAAGCGGTCTTGAAGCTGTGAACATTGGGCCACGACACTTGGGGAGAGGATCATCAATAATCCACCACTGATCCCTGAAATTACGCGCCAAGTGCTGTACCAAATTTCTGAAAAACCTGAAAATGCACAACTGAGTAAACTGAGTGTCCCTGCAATAGCCGCGAGTTGGATGTAGCTCACCATGCTTTTATTTTGGGGTAATTTCATGGCCCAAAATGCGCCGATTAAGTAGCCGAGCAAATTGGCACTGCCTAAGATGCTGGCAAAACTTGGGCTCCAACCAAAGGCTTCACGGGTTGAAGGGAGTAGTGCGGTATAGGAAAAACGTAAGATCCCGATGCCGAGGCACATGCTTAGACAGAGAAATAGGCTCAGTTTAATTTTGTTTGAGAACATCCTGTACTCATGTATTTTTTTGATTGGTTAAAAAATAACATGAATATGCTGTAGAAAAATCAACAGATCTTAAAGTTTTGACTAAGGTCTAAGCTCAAAATAAATTATTAAAAACTTAACGATTCAAAAAGATAGCTGTGGTGTGAGTACAGTAAGAAATCAAATTTAAAGATACAGTAATAAAAAAACCGTACATGGCGTACGGTTTTCTTATTTTTAAATCAATTATGAATTAACGCATTTTCGCCAAGAAACGACCTAAACGAGTGAGTGCTTCACGTAGTTCATTTTCAGCAGGCAAGAACACCACACGGAAGTGATCAGGTGTTGGCCAGTTAAAGCCAGTACCTTGAACCAAAAGCACTTTTTCAGCACGGAGGAAATCTAGCATGAATTTCTCATCGTCTTGAATTGGGTAAATTTCAGGATCTAGTTTAGGGAAGCAGTACATAGCACCCTCTGGTTTCACACAAGACACACCCGGTATATCATTCAGCATTTCCCAAGCAATGTTGCGTTGTTCATATAAACGACCGCCCGGACGGATGAGATCATTAATTGATTGATAACCGCCTAAAGCTGTTTGAATCGCATATTGCGCTTGGTGGTTGGCACAGAGACGCATCGACGCCAACATGTCTAAACCTTCAATGTAGTCTAGCGCGCGTGATTTATCACCTGTAATTGCCATCCAGCCTGAACGGTAACCTGCAATTCGATACGCTTTAGATAAGCCATTGAAAGAAATACACAGCTGATCGCCCGCCAATGAAGCAACAGAGACATGCTCAATACCGTCATAAACGATCTTGTCGTAAATTTCATCAGCAAACAAAATTAAGTCGTATTTCTTCGCAAGAGCTACAATTTGCTCAAGCACATGACGTGGGTAAACCGCACCTGTTGGGTTGTTCGGGTTAATCACCACGATACCGCGGGTATTCGGGGTGATTTTACTTTCCATGTCGGCAATATCTGGATACCAGAAATTTTCTTCATCACATTTATAGTGAATAGCTGTACCGCCAGAAAGGTTAACTGCTGCTGTCCAAAGCGGATAATCTGGCATAGGCACTAGCATTTCGTCACCATCGTCGAGCAAGCCTTGCATTGCCATCACGATCAGTTCAGATACGCCATTACCAACATACACGTCATTCACGTGCATGTTTAAGATACCTTTTTGTTGATAATACTGACAAATCGCTTTACGCGCAGGGAAGATGCCTTTTGAGTCGGTATAACCAATTGCATTTGGCAGGTTGAGTGCCACGTCGTTAATAATTTCTTGAGGCGCTTCAAAACCAAAAGGAGCAGGGTTACCAATATTTAATTTAATAATTTTATGGCCAGCCTCTTCCATCTCATTGGCCGCTCGCAACACTGGTCCGCGAATGTCGTAGCAAACATGCTCGAGCTTAGACGATTTCTTAATTTCGCGTGGTGTGTTAAACGTATTCGGCATTTTTATATTCTCGGAAAGAGTGGAGGTCACTTTTGCATAACGGTATAAATAGCTTTTAAATGTCTCGGTCGTTACTAAATCGAGATGATGTTCATCTCTGAGTAAAGCAACTATTTTTTCATGCGTAAACCCTGCCTGTTGATATTGTTTGATCACGGGCAGCAGATTTTTAAAAATTACGCTCTTTTTCTGCGACATTTTTTAATCCTGAGCAAGAGTAGCGCTAAGATTATCACTAAAGTTGCTCACAAAAAAGCATTTAATTTGGTGTTTTGCTCACCATGATTTTATATTTGCTTACCTTTTGCTTTTTTGGTCATTATATAGATTTTGTAAATTGTTGAATAAAGACTAGAAATTTAAGATTGAATGACGTAAATATAGGATTATCCTATTTTAAATACCACGATATAAAGGGACGTCATCATGGGAAAACTCAATAAAACAGAAAGAGAATGGCAAAGAGAATTGTCGCCAGAAGAGTTTCGCATAACGCGTCAGAAAGGCACGGAGCAAGCTTTCACTGGAAAATATTGGAATACTAAACAAGCTGGGACGTATGTATGTCGTTGTTGCGGGGAGCCGCTTTTTTCTTCTGAAACAAAATACGATAGCGGTTGTGGTTGGCCAAGCTTTTATAAGCCGATTGAACCTGCTGCGGTAGAAGAAAATGTAGATACGACGCACGGTATGGTCAGAACAGAAATTGTTTGTCATCATTGTGACGCTCACTTAGGGCATGTTTTTGCTGATGGCCCACAGCCGACTGGATTACGTTATTGTATTAATTCGGCATCCTTAGAATTAGAAACAAAAGAAAAAAATGATGAGGAAACTTATCCATGACCACCATTCACCAGTTTGAAGCAGAATTACTGGACGGAAGTAATAAATCCTTTGCAGATTATGAAGGTAAGGTTTTATTAATTGTAAATACCGCCAGCAAATGTGGGTTCACTCCTCAATTTGCAGGTTTGGAAAAAATTTACGAACAATATAAAGATCAAGGTTTGGAGGTTTTAGGCTTTCCATGCAACCAATTTGGCGGGCAAGATCCGGGCTCGAATGATCAAATTGGCGCGTTTTGTCAAAAAAATTATGGCGTATCTTTCCCGATGTTTGCCAAAGTGAATGTAAAAGGCCCTGAAGCGCATGTGATTTTCCGTTATTTAACCAATAACTCGAAAGGCGTATTGGGAAATGGTATTAAGTGGAATTTTACGAAGTTTTTAATTGGGAAAAATGGTCAGGTCTTGAACCGCTATGCACCCACGACCAAGCCTGAAACCTTGAATGAAGATATTGAAAAAGCATTGGCTCAGTCAAAATAAAGTGAGTTATTGGTGGCACTGAGGTTGATATAAAGGCGCGAAAGCGTCTTTATTTTTTTTGGATGTTTTATACTGACGGCTCTTTATTTGAAGGTCATCACATTGTTTAAGCAGATGGTTAAACGTCGAATTTGTGTTTTAACGGTTTTTTTACCCGTATGTTTGAGTACAGCGTGGGCAGATAGCAATTTGAACGCTTCTGAATCTGCAGAAACTTCTGTTGATGCCAGCAATCTAGACTACACGACAGATGCTCAGGTCAACGCATTATTGCAATTATTAAAAACACCTGTAGAAGAATACCAACCTACGCGTGTTGCCGATGTAATTGATCCACATGTCAAACTGAAAATGTATGAAGTCTCTTGGGTAAATGCACCACAATATGTGCTGTCTGCGTCTGAAATGAAAACATATAAGCATCCTGTCAAACTACAGCTCACCGTGATTGCTGCAACTGGCTATATTGGTAGCTCAAAACTCATTGCAAGTTCAGGCTCTAAAAGCTTTGATCAAAAAGTACAAAAATCCCTATTGGTTGCGCGACTTGAACCCATTCCAATGGTCGATAAAAATCTCAGTTATACTGTTGAACATGAATTTGCTATTCATCCACCTCAATAAGCCTATAGCAGAAGGCATATGTTAATCATTGTCTATGCTCCGTGAATGATTTGTCATTGCTTGGGTTTTCATCTGATGGATAAAGAGTGGATATTGATTTTGTGACTAGTTATAAACCGCTTGATGTCTGTGTTTTGATGGAATAAAACGCTATTCACCAATCAGGTGAGTATAATTCGTTAAGTTGAGCTTAATAAAAAATTACAATTAAAAAATAAAAAGTAATAAATAAAAAGCATCGTAAAACATGAAATGAAAGAATAAACGCTAATCATTATCATTTATTATGTGGGCGTATTTTCTAGGATTACTCTCCCAATGTTAAAAATGAAGCAGCTCTGTGTGATGATGGCGTGTGCTACACAAGGGTTCACATATGTTTATGCGAATGAAGTCGCTGAAACGGAACATCCCGCTGCCAATATCGATAGTACAGAAGTTCAAACGCTAGAAGCCATTAATGTGGTCGTGAGTGCGGATGCTTCTGCAAATGGCTTGATGAAGCCTTATGCAGGGGGGCAAGTCGCGACAGGCGGTAAAGTAGGTATTTTTGGTAATCAGAAAAATTTAGAAACACCATTTAATATCACCAGTTATACCCAGCAATATATCCAAGACCGCCAAGCGAAAAGTGTTGGTGACGTGCTACAAGCAGATGCGGGTGTGCGTACGGCCAAAGGTTATGGGAACTTTCAAGAAGCCTATTTTATTCGTGGTTTTGCACTGGCATCAGATGATACGGCATATAACGGCCTGTATGGCATATTGCCACGCCAATATATTCCAACAGAACTGTTTGAGCGGGTAGAAGTCTTCAAAGGCGCTTCGGCATTTTTAAATGGTGCAATCCCGGGTGGAACAGGAATTGGTGGTTCAATTAACTTACTTCCGAAACGTGCCAGTAATGATCCATTAACACGTGTGACGGTGGGTACAAACTTCAATGGTGCCTATGTGGCATCGGATGTATCACGTCGCTTTGGGACAGATGATCAATTTGGAATGCGGGTCAATACAGCTTACCATGATGGTGGAACCGAGATTGACCAAGAAAAGAAAACACTTGGATTGGCTTTGATTGCTGCGGACTACAAAGGGGAGCGTCTCCGTCTATCTGGTGATTTTGGATATAACAATAACCGCCTTTCAGAAAATCGACCGAGTTTACGTTTAACCAATGCAGTTACACAGCTTCCGAGTGCTGCTCAGTATGCTAATTATCATGGTCAAGCTTGGACTTATTCAAATGAAGAAGATTTATTCGGAAGTGTACGTGCTGAATATGACTTAACCGATGCAACGACAGCCTATGCCGCATATGGATTTCGCAAATCAGAAGAAGCTGGTGTTTACTCAAGCCAGCAATTAAGTGATACCGCAGCAGGAACGGCAAAACTTTCTGCATCGATGATTCCACGTAAAGATCGTAATCACTCAGCAGAACTCGGTGTGAAAACTAAATTTGAAACAGGTGCTTTAAAACATCAAGTGGTCGCTTCTGGTTCTTTATATCGTGCAGATAAACGCTATAGCTATGGATATGCCACCAGTTTGAATGATAATTTTTATGATCCGATTTACACCGAAGATTCTAACATTGACAAATGGTTGGGGGTAGAAGGGACTTATCCAAAAGCAGGTGTCAGTACCTTGAAAAGTTTTGCCTTGGGCGACAATATTTCGATGTTAGATGATCGTTTGACCCTCATGCTTGGTGCGCGTTATCAGGAAGTTGATCAAGACGTATATTCTTACGGAACCTATAAATACAATATTAATAAAAATCAGCTGACTCCGGCATTGGGCGTGAGTTATAAATTAACGCCTGAATGGTCTATGTATGCCAATTACATCGAAGCTTTGGTTCAAGGCGAAGCGATTTTGGATAGTGAAGGTAATAACTTTATTGCCGATCCATTTGTCTCGAAACAAAAAGAACTGGGCGTGAAATATGAAAATGGCTTGATTGGCGGAACATTGAATTATTTCTATACAGATCGCCAAAAAGCCTCAGTGAATAGCTCAGGGACAGCACAAATCAGTCAAGCGACGAATATTCACCAAGGGCTTGAATTTAATGCCTATGGTCAATTAACAGATTCAATCAAAATATTGGGCGGCGCAACGTGGATTGATACCGAACAAAAAGACACATACCAAGGTTTATTTGATGGGCATCGTGTGATTGGTGTGCCGGAGTTCCAAGCCAATGTCGAAGCGGACTGGAAACTACCGATTGAGCAAGATGTTAGTGTAAATGGGCGTGTTGTCTATACGGGTTCAACTTATGCAAACAATGCCAACACATTGAAACTTAAAGATTGGACACGTGTAGATTTGGGTGCAAACTATAAAACCCAAATCAAGAGTGTACCTACCAGTTTGATTTTTAGTGTGACCAATGTTTTAGATAAAGACTATTGGGCTTCGGCATCGGTGAACGATTATACGTATTTGTCACTCAGCGAACCTCGAACATTTAAATTGAGTGCTACATTTGATTTCTAATGGTTTTCAGTGATTTCTTAATAATTGTTTCTAAGTGAATACCCTTAAATGATTTTCTCTGAATGATGGTTAAGAAATAACTCAAATAAAAATGCCCCAAATTTGGGGCATTTTTTGTTTTAAGCAAAACGCTTTAAATCAATTAAAGCACTGCTTTTAAGCGACGAATCACTTCTTCACATTGGGCAATATCGGCAACAAGGGCTAAACGGACATGGTTTTCACCCGGATTACCTTGTGCTGTATCGCGTGATAAATAACGGCCTGGAAGCACTTTAACGTGTGCTTTTTCCATGAGCATTTTGGCAAAAGTTTCATCATTATCGACTTTTAACCAGTAGTAAAACCCAGCATCAGGTTTTTGTAATGGTAGTAGGTGACTCAGTTCGCGTTGGAATAATTCAAATTTTGCACGGTACTGGACGCGGTTTTCTTCGACGTGTGCTTCGTCATCCCAAGCTGCAATTGAAGCCAACTGGTGTTGAACAGGCATCGCAGCGCCATGATAAGTACGGTATTGTAAATAAGGTTTTAAAAGTGCCGCGTCACCTGCAACAAAGCCAGAACGCATACCCGGTAAATTAGAGCGTTTAGACAATGAGTGGAATACCACGCAGTTTTTATAGTCATCACGGCCCATTTCAGCACAGACTTCAAGCAGACCAACAGGTGCTTCATCAAACCAAAGCTCTGAGTAACATTCATCAGATGCAATCACAAAATTATATTGGTCAGACAGAGCAATCAGTTTTTTAAACTGTTCTTTAGAAAGTACCGCACCTGTAGGATTACCCGGTGTGCAGACAAACAGTAAAGCTGTTTTTTCCCAAACTTCAGCTGGTACAGCGTCAAAGTCGCCAAGGTAGTTATTTTCTTCTGTACAGTTAATGAAGTAAGGTTCTGCACCCGCAAGTAAAGTTGCGCCTTCATAGATTTGGTAGAACGGATTTGGCATCACCACATAAGGGGCATCTTCACGTTTAATCAAAGCTTGTACAAACGAGAAGATCGCTTCACGCGTACCTGACACAGGCAGTACGTTGGTATCTGCACTGATGCTATTGAGTTTAAAGCGACGGGTTAACCAATTTGCAATACTCGTGCGAAGCTCAGGTAAACCTTTACTGTTTGGGTAAGTGGATAAATGCTGAAAATTATCAATAATGGCCTGTTTCACAAACTCCGGTGCAGGATGCTTTGGTTCACCAATCGATAGGGGAATCAAAGGCAAATCTGCGGGTTTCACATCCTGAAATAGCTTATTTAGCTTTTCAAATGGATAAGGGTGCAATAATGACAAACTGGAGTTCATGGAATGGATACCGATCAATTTAAGTTAATGATGACTACAAACCTGATTCGAAGCTTCATCGAGTGCTGACTTTAATTGTGCAGCAAACGTTTCCGCTTCTGAATCGCTCATAGGTGAGCCATCTTTTTTAGTGACATAGAAAATATCTTCTGCACGTTCACCGAGCGTTGCAATTTTCGCAGAGTGAATATCTAGGCCTTGCATCATAAATAAACCACCGACTTTAGCAAGTAAGCCCGGATGGTCAAGTGTCGCAATTTCAACCATATTTTGTTGAAGCGCTTCATTAAAAGAAATACTCACGGTATTTTCAATATCAAAATGACGCAGTTGACGTGGAATACGACGTTGCATCAGGCCTGGGTACTTGTCAGATTGGCTCAAGGCTTTTTTGAGCGCTTCAATAACGGTTTGTTCACGTTCAGGATCTGTTAATAAGGTGCCAAAACGGTCAAGTACAACATAAGTGTCCAAACTAAATGCAGTGGATGCAGTAATAATCCGAGCATCCTGAACGTCTAGATTCATTCTGTCCAAAATAGCCACTGTGGTTGCAAACAAGTTAGGCTGATCTTGGGTGTAAATAAAGATCTGTACCGCATCTTGTGCAAATTTGCGATGTGCTCGCATCATCACCAATGGCTCAGCATTATTGCCATGTTTTAAAATGGCGCGCGTATGCCATGCGATTTCATCGGCAGATTCTTTCAGGAAATATTCATCACCAAGTTCTTGCCAAACAGTTTCTACATCGTAGAGTGCAAAATCATTGACTAACAGTTCACTGGCTGCAAATTTGGTGTCTTCAATCAGCATTGGGTAGTCTACAGGACGACCCAGACCTGAACGAATCACATCACGCGCTTGTGTATACAGTTGACGCATGAGTGATGCACGCCATGTATTCCAAAGCGTCGGATTGGTTGCGTTGATATCAGCAACTGTTAAGGTATAAAGATAGTCGAGATGCTCCATGTCGCCCATTTTTTCAGCAAATTCTTTCACCACATCTGGATCGGAAATGTCTTTTTTCTGAGAAGTAACGGACATCAGGAGATGGTTTTGAATCAACCATGCGACAAGGTTGCATTCACGTTCAGTAAACCCATGGGTACGGCAGAAATCAATTGCATCCGCTGCACCAAGTTCACTGTGGTCACCACCACGACCTTTGGCGATATCATGGAAAATTGCCGCTAAATAAACAATGTCACGGCGCGCCAGTCGTTGGAATACGGAGCTAACGACAGGGAAGTCCTTAGCAAATTCAGGCTCTTTAAAACGGTTTAAATTACGCAGTAATAACAGGGTGTGGGCATCGACAGTATAAATATGGAACAAGTCGTATTGCATGAGTCCCATGATTTGCCCAAAGGCAGGAATATAGTTGCCGAGCACACCATAACGTTTCATCGCCACCATGGTGTCATATAAACGGTAGGGTGAGCGAATGATTGCCATAAATAAGGCTTGATGTGCAGGATTGTCACGGAAGTTTTGATCAATACGTTTTGCCGCAAGAGACAATAGACGTAAAGTTCGGGCACGAATCCCTTCAATTTCTGGACGATTCGCCAAGAGGTAGAAAATTTCTAAAATAGCACTTGGATTTTCAGAGAAAATTTTATGATGCTGCACCGCCAATTTGCCATCGACTAATTTGAAGTTGGCATTGATCTCTTCAATCTTACGTTCATAGTCAGGCAAGCGTGGCGTGATGACCGATTCATTAAAATAAGCCAAGAGCATTTCATTTAAGGTCGTCACTTGCTGAGCGCTACGGTAGTAACGTTTCATGAACTGTTCGATTGGATAATTCGGTGATTTACCTTCTTCACGCTGATAGCCAAATTTAGCGGCAATGTCACGTTGATAATCAAACAGTAAACGGTTTTCGTCGCGCTTGGTTAAGCGATGTAAATGATGACGAATTTCCCAAAGAAAGCTTTCTGTTTCTTCAAGAACGCTAAGTTCAAACTCTGAAATAAAGCCCAAATGTACAAGGTCATAGATGCGATTGACACGGAAATGACGCTTTGCAATCCAACCGATTTGGTTGATGTCGCGGATACCACCGGGCGCATTTTTAATATCGGGTTCTAAGTTGCTTTCGGTATTGTTATGTTGAGCATAGCGTTTGGCTTGCTCTTGCATTTTGGCATCATAGAAGGTTTTATCCGTCCATGTCTGCGACACGATACGGCGTGGCCATTTGGCTAGGTGTTCATTGCCCACAATCAAGCGTGCTTCGATTAGCGCTGTTGCCACGGTTAAATCATTGGTGGCTTGAGCAACACAATCATTAATAGTACGTACACTGATGCCCGGCTTGAAATTACCAACATCCCAAAGAGTTGAAATAAAGCTGGAGATGAGTTTTTCTTGTTCTGGGCTGATTTCATCTTCAGATAAAATCATGATATCGACGTCGGAGTATGGCAGCATTTCACGGCGACCATAGCCGCCGACAGCAAACAAACCGAGATCGGTTTGGTCGAGTTCAGCATGTGTCCATAAGAACTTTAAGGCTTCATCGATTAGATTCGATCGAGCCAAAATCACATCACGAATCGACTGTCCATTTTCAAAGCATTCCTGTAGCTGATTTTCAACATCTGAGCGCCATTGGTTAATCGCCTGAATGTCGTGGTTACTTTTAATGTAATTCAGCAGAGGAAGCGTATTGATCATGAACAGTGGTCCGTTAAGGTGTTACAAACTTAGTTTTGTTGAACACTGACTTGTTGTGCAGCATGTTGAGCAAGTTCACGCGCGTGATCTGTGGTTTCAGCGCGTGCTGTTGCTACGCCCATACGGCGACGTTTAAAGCCTTCTGGTTTACCAAAGAGGCGTAAATCGGTGTCTGGATTAGCCAAAGCAAGATTTAAGCCAGTAAATGATAAATTGGTATCATCCACGCCTGCATAGATGACTGCGCTCGCAGCAGTACTGTGTCGAGCAGTATTCACAGGGAGACCAAGAATGGCACGTGCATGCAGTTCGAATTCACTTTGGAATTGCGATGCAAGAGTGACAAGGCCTGTATCGTGTGGACGAGGTGATACCTCACTAAACCATACTTTATCGCCTTTGACAAACAGTTCCACCCCAAAAATGCCACATCCACCTAATGCAATGGTTACTTTATTGGCAATACGCTTGGCTTCTTCTAAAGCAAGAGCAGTCATGAGTTGTGGCTGCCAACTTTCAACATAGTCGCCAGCGTCTTGGCGGTGGCCAATCGGGTCGCAGAATGATGTTTCAATTTCACCTGTTTCTGCATTTTTTGCACGAACAGTCAGCAGGGTGATTTCAAAGTCAAAGTCAATTTGTGATTCTACGATCACTGTACCTTGATTTACACGCCCACCTGTTTGTGCATATTCCCAAGCAGCATCAACTTCATCAAAGCTTTTTACACGTGACTGTCCTTTACCCGAAGACGACATGACAGGCTTAACAAAGTTTGGATAGCCAATGTCATCGCATGCAGCACGGAACGCTTCAAGTGTGTTGGCAAATCGGTAGGCTGAAGTCGGGAGTCCAAGCTCTTCGGCAGCTAGACGGCGAATCCCTTCACGATTCATTGTCAGGTTTACAGCTTTTGCAGAAGGAATGACAGTGGCAATACTTTGTTCTTCAATTTCGACCAAAACTTGAGTCGCAATGGCTTCAATTTCAGGGACAATCAAATGAGGCTTAACTTGAGAAATTAAGGCTTTAAGTGCCTCAGGATCTGCCATATTTAAAGTATGAGAAAAATGTGCAACTTGCATGGCAGGAGCATGGTCATAACGATCGGCAGCATGAACTTCTACACCCAAACGTTGTAATGAAATCACAACTTCTTTACCGAGTTCACCAGAACCTAACAGTAAGACTTTATACGCTGAAGACTGAAGTGGAGTACCAATAGTGACGCTCATGTAATCATCCATGCTTGATTTTATGGGAATTTAAGCATAGCAGAACTTGTTCGAGAGATAAGCGAGTGTTCACATAAATAAATGATATTGTCCAACAATTTTTTTTATATCTTTATGGGTAAGCTTTCGTGTAATTATTTATCTGTGAGAATCTTTAAAAAGTGGTATTTAGTTGTTTTTATTTAAATTCACTTTAAATATGCTTGCATTTTTTACAGATGCAGGGAATGGCTTAAAATTCAAATTTGCACATTGAAGCGCACGGAGCTGTATAGATGTTTGGCGGAAATTGGGCCAGTACAGTAATCCGAGCAGTGGTACGGTGCATATACATAAAATCAATATTAAGCCAATTAAAACGGCAGTGAAATAGAATGCGTCCGCAGCTACCGATAGAAGGTGAAATGATGAATTGAGCCATGCACTGAGGCTGAAAATGCACAATAGAAAAAATCAATAAAAAACCGGACAGCTGCAGAAAATTGCTGAACAGACGGGGCATCGAGATGTGTGAAAACATCAGGCGACGCGGATGTAAGTGCAGAATCTGCTGTGTGCAGTTACATAAGCCCACAATCGTCTTTTGCTGATTTTTCTCGATATAAATGGCGCGGATCTGATCTGCAGGTTGGCAATGTACAGCACAGAAATTACCACTGAACAGTTGGCTTTGAATGAAGCATTGAAAATATACGCTTTCGATGGGCTTTTGCAGTCCCCAACTCAATTTAGATGGTTGTCTAGAATGAATATAAATTTTGCCTTGAATAAAATGGTACTTTGCCATCTATTGGTTTTCGCTAGATTTTTTATGTTATGCGTTGACTATCTCATAAATATTGCTAATTAAAAAGCACAGGCTGAAGAAGCTTGTACTTGAGGGGGATTTGGATTGTCGCTGACTCAGCTTTAGAGATGAAAAGGTATATAGGTATAGACTAAGCCATAAGTCAGTGCCGCAGTCAGCGTAGCAGGTACAATTTTCTTAAACTTGAAATACAAACCTGCAAGCACAGCAAAACCAACCAACATGGCAAAGCTTTTATTTGGGGTTTCAAGTAAAGGCGGTAAGGTTGCAACCACCAACATCGAACTAATTGCAGCGATACCAATCGAGCCCAAAGCGATTTTGAGCCATAAAGAACCACGCTGTTGTGAACCTTGCTGAAATTTCTGAATTACAAAAAATGGCCCAAACCGTGATGCAAAATTCGCAATTCCGACCAAGATCCCGACCAAGATAATTTCTAGATTCATGATGCTTCACCCATATGTTCTGGATCAGGTTTTTTTAAGACATAATGTTTGAATAAACCGGCAAGAATACCAGAAGAAATACCGATAAAAATCGCGGCAGACAAGTCGATAAAGTAGCAGGCAATCGCAGAAACAATAATTGTAACCGTGACCACAAATGTATGTTTTTTCTCAAATGCTGCAAGTAAAAAGCTTAAAAACAATGCAGGCAGTAGGAAGTCGAGTGCAGCTTGTAAAAATTGTGGAAGGTTGCTGACTTGATCGGCAAATAAACCGCCTAAAAATGAGCCTGTTGCCCAAGACAGCCAACTAAATAAGCTGAGTCCTAACATCCAAGATTCTGACCATTCTTGACGACGTTGCGACAGTTTGATCATACCTGATGCGAAAACTTCGTCGGTTAAACCCCAAGCCCAAACTGCCGTTTTCTTTAAATTGAGTCGGTCTTGAATCAGGTTTTGTAAGGCAGGGCCATAGAGTAAATGGCGGATATCGAGAGCAATCACAGTGAGTGCAGTCATCCAAATGGATGTACCACTTCCCAGTAACGCAACGACGAGAAACTGACTGGCACCTGCATACATAGAGCATGATAAGAATAAGGCTTCCCACGCAGTGAAACCAAATTGAGTCGCAGAAACCCCAAATGCAAAAGAAACAGGAAGATAGGTAAAGATAATGGCTTGGCTATCTTTAGCACCTTGCCAAAAACCCGCAGGCTGAACTGTAGGAAGTTTGTGCTCAGACACGACACACCTTTGAAAGAGTTGAACAACAGGTCAAATGATGATTGAGTATTGTACTCGAATTCACTAGCATATTGCCGAATATGTTTGCTGAAATGAGCCGGATATGCAGAGGTTAAAGATGCGTGGGATACTGATTGTTTCATTATTGAGCAGCACGGTGTTGTTGCAGGCCTGTGGTAATGATGGAGCTGAACAAGCTCAAGTCGAAATTAAAGCAGCACCCAAATTAACCAATGATGCAACGGAGTATGCTGCCAAAGCTTGGGCGTTTATCAATGAAGTCGATCCGATTGTTTATGCAAAGCAAGTCGATCAGATGGAAGAGAAAGTCCGTGTTCCAGCGCGTAAATTAAGTACGGAATGGCGTATTAATGTAAAAATGACCGATTCTGTGACTGAAGGAAAATATGCACTGTGTCGTAAGGCTTTGACAAGTTTGGAAATTTGGGCACGTGAAAGTATTGATCAGAGTTCGACTGTTGCACAAAAGCAAGCAGATTATGAGCGTGATAAAAATCAATGCAAAGGTGCGATTGAAAACCCTGAACTCGGAAATACCGATCCGAAAAAAGTAGGCGTTTAACCCGATCAAAGCAGTGAAGTTTCACTGCTTTTTTTGGAAAATATCAAAAAACAAGAATA
Source organism: Acinetobacter amyesii (assembly GCF_002018365.1). Lineage (GTDB taxonomy): Bacteria > Pseudomonadota > Gammaproteobacteria > Pseudomonadales > Moraxellaceae > Acinetobacter > Acinetobacter amyesii. The sequence goes on along the minus strand of NZ_MVKX01000001.1, from coordinate 556,683 downwards.
AATCTATAAGAGAGGATTGGAAAATCCTCCTAAAAGCATCGCTATTTCTTATAAAAATTAAATCAGACTGCTGTCTTGGTATTGAGCTAAATTCCAAGTTGTATGGTTGTTTTCTGAAGTTAAATAGATAAAAAACATTGATTATTAAGTACATAATTATTTTTTTAGAAAGATTTATTGATAAAAAACACTCCATTTTAGAACGCTAGTCGTCTGTCTTTTTCTTTAATTAATATCTTTAAAATATTAATAATACAAAGTATGGATAATGTTATAAAAAATTAAAATTATCATTATTTGATAAAGTGTGTAAAAATAACTGCGTAAAAGATGAAGTATGTACATTATATTAAAGACGTTGAATAGGTGATTAAGATGAAAAAAACATTAATGATATTATCGGTTTTGGCTGTTTTGACTGCAGAAGTCAATGTACAAGCAGCGACTGAAGACAAATCAGAAGCATCAACTCAAGAAGTTGCAGCATGTACAAATGGTTTTGACAGTGTAAATGTTTGCCAATTATTGTCTTGATCAAAACTCGATAAAGTGAAGTGCCACAAATAAAAGCAAAATAACTATAAAGAATCATTCTGGTGCAATTAAATGCACTTATTTAAATCACAAATGTCAGACATCATGCACAGGAAGTGCATGAGCAATCTGATGTAACTGCGCTAGATCTAAAATTTCAATTTGTTTAAACGCAACACGAAGCACCTGCATTTTTTCCAATTGCTGAAGCTCATGATTGACTGATTGTCGTGAGCAATTCATCAGTTGTGCAAGTTGTTCCTGCGAGATGTATATGGTGTGTTGCTCAATTTCCAAATGATTTCCATATCCATTTAAAATAAACAGCAGACGCTGTGCGAGACGTTGACTTAAACTTTGCGTTTGTAAGGCAATGAGTTCCATAAAGGCATAGCGAAGTTTTTGACTGGTGAGCTGGGCAATATGAAACCAAAACTCAGGGTGTTGTTGTAATAATTGCTGAATTGCTTGAGCTGGTAAGTGTAATAAGGTGGACTTTTTGGTACAGATGGCATCGTGAGAGCGTGGTAATTGGTCAACCAAGGATATTTCGCCAAACCACATAATCGGCTCAGCAATGGCGGCAATCGCTTCTTTGCCATGAATATCGATATAGCCTAAGCGAACTGCGCCTTCTAAGACTGCATACATACCATTAAAACGCTGTCCTGATAAAAAAACACGTGCGTCTTTTTCGAAAGTTAAGGTCAGGGCATGGCGGCAGATAAAGTCTTGGAAGGAAATATTTAAGCCTGAATACCACACATTTTTATTGAGTTGATGCACATATTGAGCGTCCAGCACAGCATATCCTTATTTTATGGTCCAACTTGTCTATTAGCTGACAACTTTATTGATGCATTTTTTATATAGTGAAATGAGTGAATGAACAAGGAGTAAGTTGATGAGCAAACTTGAAAGGCTGCTAAGCCAATATGCAGCATATCATTTGGATCGAAAAAATGTGCTGACGCATTTTGTAGGTATTCCGCTTATTGTGTTTTCGATTATGTGTCTAACAGCACGAGCAGGGCTGATGATTTCAGGTTTTGAACTGACCCTTGCATTGTTGTTGATTATTGCCAGTGTCATTTATTACCTGAGTTTAGATAAAATTTTCGGTTTGATCATGCTTTTGGTGTTTGCCGTCACATATCCCTTAGCCTTAATGATCGCAAAAATGAGCCTTATGTCATGGCTGATTTGGAGTGTGGGGATCTTTGTTGTGGGTTGGATCATCCAATTTATCGGTCATTATTATGAAAAGAAAAAGCCTGCGTTTATGGATGATGTCATTGGCTTGGCAATAGGGCCTTTATTTGTCCTAGCTGAGTTTGTGTTTCTACTAGGCTTTCGTAAAGAGCTTGAACAACGCATGCTGACAGAAGCAAGAAGACAGCGCGCAGAGATGGATGCAAAAGCATTACATACCGCTCACCCATAAATGATTTGAATAAAAAAGCCGGAGAATTCCGGCTTTTTTTTGCGATGTGTTAATTCTCAACTGTTTAGGATTTAACAGCTGCTTTATGTTGTTCCGCTGCGACCTTTTGTGCAGCGATTTTTGCTTTTGCGTCAGTATTTGCAGCTTTGGCAGCATGGGCTGAAGTTTTAGCTTCTGATTTTGCTTGTGTTTCAAGATGCTGTGCTTGAGCTGCATCATGTTTTGCTAATTTTTGATTATGTTTCACTTTACTCTGAGCCAATTGGCTGGCTTGTTTTGCATCGTGTCGAGCGACTTTTGCATCATGCTGGGCAACTTGAGCTGCATGTGTAGCAGTACGTTCCTGATGTTTTGCATCTTTAGCAATGGAAACACAAGTACCACCTTTATGGTTTGCACCTGTACCACCTGTAAGTGTGGTGCCTTGTGGACATGCAAACGCAGTTGCACTAAGCATTGTAAAGATACCTGCTGTTAGAATTGTGCTGATTTTTTTCATTGCTATTGTTCTATGAAAATAGGCATTAGTGCCTATGAGTAAATTTATAGCAGAAGGGTAGAGATTTAAGTCGTTGGAATGTGGTGACTCAGCAACCAAATCATGTATTCGTGTCGATATAATTTTGTTTTTAAGCAGGTTTTAAGTTTTTAAATATGCTTATTTTTGGCTTGGGCTTTTGCCTGAAATTAAAAAAGCCAGCAAATTGCTGGCTTCTTATGAGTACTGTCTTATACGTTAAAACGGAAGTGTAAAACATCGCCATCTTGAACGATGTATGTTTTACCTTCTAAACGCCATTTACCTGCTTCTTTAGCGCCAGCTTCACCGTTGTATTGAACGAAGTCGTTGTAGGCAACACATTCAGCACGAATAAAGCCTTTTTCGAAGTCAGTGTGAATCACACCTGCAGCTTGAGGTGCAGTTGCACCAATTTTTACTGTCCAAGCACGAACTTCTTGTACACCAGCTGTGAAGTATGTTTGAAGACCAAGTAAGCCATAACCTGCACGAATAACTACGTTTAGACCAGGTTCTTCCATGCCTAAAGCTTCAAGGAATTCAGCACGGTCTTCATCTTCAAGTAATGAAATTTCTGCTTCGATTTGGTTGCAAAGTGGAACCACAATTGCATTTTCTTCAGCAGCTAATTTTTGCACTGCTTCTAAGTGAGGGTTATTTTCGAAACCATCTTCTGCAACGTTGGCAATATACATGGTTGGTTTAAGGGTTAAGAAACCGTAACCACGTACCAATTTACGTTCATCTTCATCAAGGTCTGCTGCACGCGCAGGTTTACCTTCATCCAGTAAAGGTAAAATTTTGTCTAAAACAGCTTTAGTCGCAATCGCTTCTTTATCGCCACCTTTTGCAGATTTTGCTAGACGTGTAATTGCTTTAGAAACAGCTTCTAAGTCAGCAAGTGCAAGTTCAGTGTTGATCGTTGCGATATCGTCAAGTGGGTCAATTTTGCCATTTACGTGAATGACATTTTCGTCTTCAAAACAACGTACAACGTGTGCAATAGCATCAGTTTCACGAATGTTAGCTAAGAATTGGTTACCAAGGCCTTCACCTTTAGATGCACCAGCAACGAGACCTGCGATATCCACAAATTCCATAGTGGTTGGGACAACACGTTGTGGGTTTACAATTTCAGCAAGTTTATCCATACGTGGGTCAGGTACAGGTACGATCCCAGTATTTGGCTCAATTGTACAGAATGGGAAGTTTTCAGCAGCAATCGCAGCTTTGGTTAATGCGTTGAAAAGCGTTGATTTACCAACGTTCGGCAGGCCGACAATACCACAGTTAAAACCCATGAAATAACTCACAAAGTATTATAAAAAAATTGTGGATGATTTTACATGAAAGCCATAATAAAGTCAGGTGATATGGGAAGGAGAATGTATAACTTATTGAATCGCGCAGAGATCGAGATGAATTCACGTCTGAATAAAGCTTGAGTTGCACTACGGATGCAGAATAGGTGCAAAAATGACATTGTGTTTCAATAACACAGTGACTAAAGTATCCCTATAAAATTACTGGGTTTTATAAACTGCAGTTACAACAAAAATTTGGAGCATTTATGCGAACTCTCTACCAGTTTCCACTCTCACACTTTTGTGAAAAGGCGCGCTGGTTACTCGATCATAAAGAGTTGGATTATGTGGCTCATAATTTAATGCCAGGTGTGCATCGTGCATTTGCACAGCTTAAAACAGGGCAAAACAAATTGCCGATTTTACGTGATCAAGATCATTGGGTGGCAGATTCAACTCAAATTGCCTTTTACTTGGATGCGACCTACCCCGAACATAGTCTGATCCGTCCAGATGTCAAACTGCGTGAAGATGCTTTGGAAATTAATGAACTTTCCATTGAGTTAGGGCAACATGTGCGCCGTTGGGGTTTGGCACATGCACTAAATGAAAGTGAAGAATCGCTTGATATTTTAATTGGTGAAAAGGGTTATTTACGTCAGTTTGAGAAATATTCCAAGCCCATAATAAAGGCACTGGTTTCTAAAGGTTATCAATTAGATACAGATAAAGTTGCGGCATCTCGTGAACGATTGGATGAAATTGTGATTGATTTAAATCAACGTCTGATCGAACAAGGTGGGCGTTATTTTGTAGGCGACCGATTAGGTTTGGCTGATATTGCAGTGTGTTCAATGTTGGCGCCGATATTAGAGATTGTCGGAACGCCGTGGGAAAAAGAGCATGGCGAAAGCTTGTCTGAAGAATTTAAAGCTTACAAAGCCTATTTGAGCGATTTGCCTTTAGGTCAATATGTGCAACGTATATACCAAACAGAACGGAATGCGCGGGTAGATTGGCGTGGTGTATAAACCCTTTATATGAAAACTTTGCGTCATACTGCTTTAAAAAAGCGCGCCCAACGGCGCGCTTTTTTTATAAGACTTTCAATCCTTAAATATAGTTTTGTTGTTGGATATCCATAATATTCAACACTGGACTGATACTATCGGTTTGTAAAGTATTGAGCGGCATAACCGGGTAGAAGATATTTTCTATCGCATCTTTAATACTTGGGATGATGGTGGAGATATCAAAATCACCTTGAGCAGAACCTAAATTTTCCAATAGGTCATTAATATTCGGTAATTGGCCTGTGAGGTTTTCAGTCAATTGGTTGAACTGATCCGAAATAGAATCCAGATCAATTTTTTCAGGAGCAAGATTGCCAAGTAAATCGCCAAGATTTGGAATGGTCAGTTGATCGAGGAACTGAGTCGCTTCACCATTACTGTCCATCAGAGCAATGACTGGTTTCAACGAGTCAATTACTTGATTTAAATCAGTTGAAAGCGTTAGTAAGGATGGATTGTTGACCACATCCAAAATGGTGCTCACGCTATTTAATACATCATAAATCGCTTTGACGGTTTGAGCCTGATCCGTATCGATGACATCGCTTTTTGCCAGTAAATCTAGAAGCGGATTAAGTCCTTTGATCACCCCTGAAATAGTCTCAGGGATATTCCCTTGGTTGGCTGAAGAAATGGCAGTCACTAGATTGGTCACACTTCCAATCACAGTCGGTAAAGCATGGCTCAACTGTTCCATATCAATAGTTGAGTTATCTTTATTGATTGAGGCTAATAAAGGTAGGAGGGCAGTCGTTGCACCTTGTGCAATTTGCCCAAAGTCAATGTTTCCATAAGACGAGCTCCCAATCATCTGAATAATGGGTTGCGCATATTCTAAAACTTGACTGAGTGTATTGATAATTTGCGTTGAATCTGTTGACCCAGTTGCGCTTCCAAGCATAGCAAGCAGTGGTTTTATGGCATTTACAGCGCTGCTGATATTGTCAGGAAGATTGCCTTGATTATTGGTGCTACTCAGTAAACTTTGCAAGCTGTTGACAATGGTAGGTAGTGATTGAACCAACTGATTCATCTCTGTTGAGCCAGCGTTGCTACCTAAGTTTTGTAGGAGTGGTTGCAGAGTTGTCATCAATGTCTTGAGTGCATCCGAATTTGAACCGTTATTGGATGTTAGACTTTGAATCGTGCTAATCACTTGGGGAAGCGATTTAGTCAGTGCGCTAAAATCAAAAGACTTTGTGCCACCTAAATTACCTAATAATCCTGTCAGCGTATCCGTGATATTGGTTGTAGGTTTAAGCGGGCTAAGTAGGTTACTGACCGTGCTGCTAATTGTACTGAGCTGTAGGGAAGGACTTAGTACAGAACTTAATTTTGAGCTGAGTGAACTTAGTGATTTAATTGCCATGTTTATTCTTCCGTTTTTGTTTTTTTGTATATTTATGAACCGCCGCTATTTTTTAATGTAATTACCAAACCTAGTAAATAAGTGAAAAAAAGCAAAATGTGAAATAGAGCGCACATTGAAAAATATAGTAAAAATAAAAAATTGAAAAATATAAATAAAATATATTTTCCTTTTATCTGAAATTGATTTATTCAGATCAATGGAATGCATCGAGAAGCTTTCTTGGTAGGTTGTCTAAAGACGTCATTTAGAATATAAAAACTAAACTTTGATGAAAAAACATTCATTTAATCGTCGAATTAATGCAAATTATTATGTTCATAATGCGTATGAGCTTTATTATTTTTAATAAATCATGCTATACATGAGAAAACTTGCACATTAATGCTGATTTTAAAATTTAAAATAACATTGAAAATGACAACAGACGTTTGATGAATCAGGATCATCAACACTGTTTTCAAAAATGGCTGGAGTAGACTGATGGAACTAGACCGTTTTGATAAACAAATTTTAGAAATTTTGACCCATGAAGATGTTAATTTAAATGAACTGTCAGAGCGGGTGAATTTATCGGTCAGTTCAGTTCATCGTCGGATCAAACAATTGATTGATCACAATATTATCAGTGGTCTAAAACGTGAAATTAATTATCAAAAATTGGGCTTTAGTTTGCATGTGCTGCTGCAGGTGTCCTTAAGCAAACATGATACAGATACTTTTGCTAAATTTTTAGAAGAATTAGAAAGTATTCCAGAAGTCATTAATGCATTTTTGGTGACAGGGCAGTCTGCCGATTTTATTGTGGAAGTCGTTGCACGAGATATGGAAAACTATAGTGAAATTTTACTCAAACGCATTGGTAAAATTGAACATGTGGTCGCATTACATTCGAGCTTTGTAATTAAACAATATAATGTCTTTAACTGTAATGGTTTGTTAAATAAGGTTTAAATGCAGCCCTCATCTATAAACTCAAACAGTTGAAAGTTTGGCAATAAAAAACGCACCGATGGGTGCGTTTTATACATCACTCGATTGAATTATAGAGCTTCTAACTCAGCCATTACTTCATCGGTGAATTCAACGTTGGTATATACGTTTTGAACGTCGTCAAGATCTTCAAACATATCAATCATTTTGATGATTTTTTTCGCTTGTTCGATATCTGAAATTAACGCTTTAGTTGAAGGGTTCATGACTACTTCGGCGTTATCAGATTTTAAACCTGCTGCTGCAAGTGCATCTTGAACTTCACCGAAAGTTTCTGGTGTGGTGATAACTAGAATTTCTTCTTCGTCCACTTCGATGTCTTCAGCACCCGCTTCTAAAGCGATATCCATGATTTGATCTTCTAAAGAAACATCTTCAAAAGTAATCTCACCACGTTTGGTAAACATATAAGCCACTGAACCTGCAGTACCTAAATTACCATCAGTTTTAGAGAAGCAGTGACGAACGTCAGGAACAGTACGGTTCAAGTTGTCAGTCATTGTTTCAATGATGACAGCAACACCACCAACGCCATAACCTTCGTAAGTGACTTCTTTTAGATCAGCATTTTCTTCACCGCCGACACCACGTTGGATTGCACGGTTAATGGTGTCACGTGTCATGTTTGCAACTAATGCTTTTTCAACAACAGCACGTAAACGTGGGTTAGACGCTACATCACCGCCGCCTAAACGTGCAGCTGTCACGATTTCACGGATAAATTTTGTGAATACTTTAGCGCGGCTCGCATCTTGTTTTGCTTTACGATGCTTAGTATTAGCCCACTTGGAATGACCCGCCATGCGAAATATGCTCCTTGTAGATTGGCCTTATGCCTATCAAATTGAGCAAATTCTACCATAATGGCTTTTTTGTGTGAAAGTACTGGATTTCATGAATTGAGTAGTTGAAAAAAAAATATCCAAATTTGAGAAATTAATGCGAAATGTCAAAACGCTCGTACTGTAATTTTTCTTATGATGAGAATCGGGCTGAAAGGGGGAGCCTGATCTTGTTATAAAAGGAAGATATAAATGTACAATGCGTGGAGCACGATACATTTATACCTTTAAATACGTATATCTTAAAAAACGTGAATGGCACTTAGTCTTTATTTTTAGGTTCTGGGATCACGATGTCTAAACCTACTTTATCTTTATAGAGCTGCTTGATTAAAGCTAAATCGTGATCGAGGTCAGTCGGGTAAATCTTACCGAAAATACCGCCTTGTTTGGTTTTTGAGTTGGCATACATTAATACAATTGGCACACCTGCTGCTTTAGCGATATACCAAAAGCCTGTACGAATCGGTTTTCGTGCTTCACCACGTTCTGCACGGGTCGCTTCTGGAGCAATGACTAAATTAAATTTTTCATTGGCTTCAAAATGCTCAACCATTTGAGTCACGATGTCTTTATTGGCTTTACGGTCTACAGGAATACCGCCAATCGCTTCAAGGACAGGTTTAAATGGACCTTTAAAGAGTTCTTTTTTAATCAGCGTGTGAATTTTAATGTCGTAAATTTGGCAAAGGGCCAGTGAAAGAACAGCATCCATCATTGAGGTGTGTTCAAAGCCGACGATCACTTGTTTATTTTCTAAAACATCAGGTTCTACGTGGTATTTCCAGCCTGCCAATTTAAATGCAGATTCGCCAATAAACTTTTTCAACATAGTCGGTGATACGGTGATTTTAAAAAGGTGTAATTTCTGCTTGTTTGTCGTATGAGTCAAGAGGATTTAAGTGAGCTTTGATCTGAATTGTGCATATATTTCAAATCGGAATAAGAAGGGCGGATTGAAGAATTATACTTTTTAGCAATAAATCGGTTAAATTTTATATAGCAAAGCTATCATCATAGATAAAAATACTCTTAAAAATTTGCTAAATATGGCTAGGCACCGTCAGAAATTCTTATTAGACTTTTGTCGTAGGTTAAAACTTTTAACCTGTTGGTCTTAACTCGTTTTCTAACGGAGAACTCAAGCATGATTTATTTAACTGCTGTGTTATTCGCTGTTGCTATGTTTGCTTTGATTGTTATTTGGTCAATTGTTGAGTTTTATTTGGACTTAAGAAAGTCTGAACAGGTTGAGTCTTAATTTTTGTGCATTTAAAGTGTGAAATATATAGTATTTCTAAAAGTCATGAATCAAAAAACATTTGCTTATAATGAATAAAATAATATCTTTTAAGTATAACAAATCATGACTTTATTTAAGGGTATCTAGAACTTAAGCTTTTAAATTTTTCTTGAATGTATTTCTTTTAAATCTACTTCTCTTATTAACCAATTGTGGCTTACTCAAGCTGACTTGAAGTTTTGTACGTATCTATATGTTATCTGCCACATCTTTTAAAAGCTTATACAAACTTTACTTAACTTTTAACATTAAAAAACCCCTTACGATTAATGCACGTAAGGGGTTGTTTTATATGGTGGGCCCACACAGACTTGAACTGTGGACCAACGGATTATGAGTCCGCTGCTCTAACCAACTGAGCTATAGGCCCTATATTCTGAATGTGTTATTTATCAACAAGTTCAGACGCAAAGCATACTAGCGAAGATTTTTTTAAAAGACAAGCCTTTTTCTTCACGGCTGCACACTAACACAACAAAATGTCTGTAGTTGCGGCGGTTAAGCTTTGATTCGACAAAAATGGTAAAGCACTGAATTCTAGCTTGATGTAAATCACGACAAAAGTTATCAAATAGGCAAAATAACCTTATAATAATGCCCATTCTTGTCAGTACCGTGCTCAACAGCGCATAGATTGGTACTGGCCTCACATTTTTAAGTCAATGTCCTACAGTTATTCGGCTTATGTTTTCATTTTTATGTGTTGCACTGACACATAAGAATATTTAGGTGCCCACATGGAAATTAAGGTTAATTATCTCGATAACCTTCGACAAGAAGCCAAATTTGATGACTTCACGGTAATTGCCGACCAACCTATTCGCTATAAAGGCGATGGCTCTGCTCCCGGACCATTCGACTACTTTTTAGCGTCATCAGCATTATGTGCAGCGTATTTTGTAAAAGTGTATTGTGCAGCGCGAGACATTCCGACAGACAATATTCGCCTATCTCAAAACAATATTGTTGATCCTGAAAACCGCTACAAGCAAATTTTCAAAATCCAAGTTGAACTGCCTGCGGATATTTCAGAAAAAGACCGTCAAGGCATTTTGCGTTCAATTGACCGCTGTACGGTTAAAAAAGTGATTCAAACTGGTCCTGAGTTTGTCATTGAAGAAGTAGAAAGCATTGATGCAGATGCACAAGCTTTACTTATGCCAAATTTAGCGTCAGAAAGTACCACATTTATTCCGGGTAAAGATCTGCCATTAGAAGAAACCATTGCCAATATGTCAGGTATTTTGGCTGGTTTAGGCATGAAGATTGAAATCGCATCATGGCGTAACATCGTACCGAATGTTTGGTCACTACATATTCGTGATGCACAGTCGCCAATGTGTTTTACCAATGGTAAGGGTTCAACCAAAGAAAGTGCCTTAGCCTCGGCTTTGGGTGAATTTATTGAACGTCTCAATTGCAACTTCTTCTATAACGACCAGTTCTGGGGTGAAGAGATTGCCAATGCTGACTTTGTGCACTATCCAGATGAAAAATGGTTCCAACCCGGCCCAGAAGGCGAGTTACCTGTCGAAATCTTAGATGACTATACGCGTGAAATTTATAACCCAGAAGATGAGTTATTAGGCACACATCTATATGACACCAATTCTGGAAATACAGCACGCGGTATTTGCTCTCTTCCGTTTGTCCGTCAGTCCGACGGTGAAACAGTGTATTTCCCATCAAACTTGATTGAAAATTTATACTTGTCAAACGGCATGAGTGCAGGGAATACCTTGGCAGAAGCGCAGGTTCAATGCTTATCTGAAATCTTTGAACGCGCAGTAAAACGTGAAATTTTGGAAGGTGAATTGGCTCTACCAGATGTACCAGAAGAGGTTTTAGCCAAATATCCAAGTATTGTTGCAGGTATTCAAGGCTTAGAAGAACAAGGTTTTCCTGTATTGGTAAAAGATGCTTCACTTGGTGGTCAGTACCCTGTGATGTGTGTAACCTTAATGAACCCACGAACAGGTGGGGTTTTTGCATCTTTTGGTGCGCACCCTAAACTGGAAGTGGCTTTAGAGCGTAGCTTAACCGAGCTTCTACAAGGCCGTAGCTTTGAAGGTCTAAACGATCTACCAAAACCAACTTTTAGCTCAAATGCAGTCACTGAACCAAATAACTTTGTAGAACACTTTATTGACTCAAGTGGTTTGGTGTCTTGGAAGTTCTTCAGCGCACAATCAGACTATGATTTTGTAGAGTGGGATTTCACAGCAGAAGGTGAAAATGCCAATGCGGAAGAAGCTGCAGCGATGTTTGCAATTCTAGAAGACATGGGCAAAGAAGCGTATATGGCAGTCTATCAGCATCTTGGTGCTACGGCATGTCGTATTTTGGTTCCGGGTTATTCTGAAGTGTATTTGGTTGAAGACTTGGTTTGGGATAACACCAACAAAGCTTTGGACTTCCGTGAAGATATGTTAAATATTCATCGTTTAGATGAAGACGAGTTGGTATCACTGGTTGAGCGCTTAGAAGAGCTTGAAGTGGATGACTACACGGATATTGTGACGCTCATCGGGATTGAGTTTGATGACAACACCGTATGGGGCCAATTAACAGTTCTTGAGCTCAAACTACTGATCTATATTGCTCTACAAGAGTTTGAAGAAGCAAAAGAGTTGGTCGAAACCTTCCTTCAATACAACACCAATACGGTCGAACGTGGTTTGTTCTATCAATGTATGAATGTGGTTTTAGAAGTTGAATTGGACGATGACTTAGATCTCAATGACTATGAACATAATTTCCGTCGTATGTTTGGTGACGAACGTATGGATGCGGTGATTGGTTCAATGGATGGAAGTATCACTTTCTACGGTTTAACTGAAACCAATATGCAACTTGAAGGTTTAGATCGTCATTTACGTTTGATTGATAGCTATAAAAAATTGCATGCTGCACGTGCGAAGTTTGCCAGTCAGAACGTTTAAATCTGGGCTTGTGAATAACGTTACTCACGTGATCATCTATTTGAAAAAACTCTCCTAAGGGGGAGTTTTTTTTGTGCAAAATTTGCTGAAAATTAATCTATATCTGTGATGTTGATATTAATAAAAAACCTTAGAACTCAGATGAATATAAGGCAGGCTTTAAAGTAACCGATTATCCGAAATTGTGTCATTTTAAAGTAAAGATATTTGACTCATTGGAAAAATATGATAATAAATTAGCTATGGCGTGTTTAGGCATGATCATAATATTTCAGGACGAAATATTCAGAAGCACATTAATAAATAAACGGGAGTTTTAACAACATGCTTCAATTATTCAGAAAACTATTTTGCATGCATATTTACGAATACGAGCAAATGGAAGAAATCGGTTCGCACAAGGAATGTCGTAAGTGCGGTGTGACAAAGTAATGCAGAGTCTCAGCCGAAAAAAAAGTGAGCGAAAGCTCACTTTTTTAATGTCGGTCAATATTGAAATCATTAAAATAGAATCACATTCACAGTTTTCATGCAGATATGAGTAAAGATTTTCAAGCCGAGCGTTATACCGTCGATGCCAATATGGCAGATACCATTGCATGGTTATTACACCATCAAGATTGCTATGAATCTTTTCAGTATGATGCGATTCAGCAGCAATTGGTGGTTCAACATGCCAATGGCCAGGACATCATTCGTGAAGGGGATTATTTAAATGCAGGCTATGGAATTTTAATAACAGCACATAACTTTGCGAAGTAATCGATATATTTTCCCTGCTCATCGTGATTTAACCATTTCATTGATTCACCCCATCTCTTGCATTGCACATTGAAACCTATCACTGATCATTCAATTGAACTAAGCCCCGATGTTCGGGGCTTGGGTTTTAAGCCATTTGCATGGCATTAGTTGAAAGCTGTGCAGCAGTTGGTTTTGGCTGTTCAGCCACTAAACCGAGTTTGCTAAATAAAAGCTGATCTTTGCCTTCGCCTGCATTTGGCGTGGTCAGTAGTTTTTCACCAGAAAAGAGCGAATTTGCACCTGCCATAAATGCCAAAGCTTGTTCTGAATCACTCAGGGATTCACGACCTGCAGAGAGTCGAATATAGCTTTTTGGCATAATGATCCGTGCAACTGCAATGGTGCGAATCCATTCGATGACATCGAGTTTCTCAACCTCTGCAAGTGGGGTACCTTGTATAGGCACAAGGAGATTGATCGGCACAGATTCAGGATGAATCGGCAGCGTTGCCAACTCCATCAAAAAGGCAATACGGTCATCACGGCTTTCACCTAAGCCCACAATTCCGCCGCTACAGATTTTCATTCCAGATTGGCGGACATAGTCCAGCGTCGTTAAACGGTCATCATAGCTACGTGTGCTAATGACATTGGGATAATACTCACGAGAAGTATCGAGGTTATGGTTGTAATAATCTAAGCCTGCCTCGTGTAGGCGCTCTGCTTGAGACTGATTTAGCATGCCAAGGGTCATACAGGTTTCAAGTCCAAGCGCTTTGACTTCACGCACCATTTCTAGCACATAGGGCATGTCACGTTCATGTGGATTACGCCATGCAGCGCCCATACAAAAACGCGAAGAACCTGAGGCAAGTGCAGCTTTCGCTTCATTAATGACTTTTTCCACAGCCAGACGTTTTTCGGCTTCTAATCCAGAGTCATAATGTGCGGACTGAGAGCAATATTTACAGTCTTCAGGGCACTTACCGGTTTTAATCGAAAGTAAGGTGCTAACCTGAATATGATTGGCTTGGAAATATTCACGGTGAATGGTCTGTGCTTGGAATAATAAATCCATTAATGGTTGTTGATACAACTCTTGTATTTCTGGATGTGTCCAGTCATTTCGGTAGCTCATAAATGATCCATATTTTCTGCCTAATGCATATCATCATACGTAAAATTTGCAGACTTCCAAGACTATTTTGTAACATTGAAATTTAGCTAAAATGCATTGAAATGACTTTTTTAAAGAACTTTTGATATTTAAGATGCTTACAAAGTTGTGTTAAATGACAGCACAATCGCTGCAATGTTTATTTTAAGCTGAAAAATTAATTTTCTTTGATTGCGTCACTAAGTTTTAGCTTAAAAGAAAACTTTGTAAGGATCTGGAAAATATAGAATGAAAACCCTTAAATCATTTTTGAGTTTTGTTCTTTAATTGCCCAATCAATATGAACTTGCACAATCGCGTCATGTTTTTCGCGAGAATTTTTTAATGATTGAACAATATTTGAACTGTATGGTGCATTGCCTAAGCCAATGGCGATATTTCGCATAAAGCTTTGATAGCCTGTTCGTCGGATAGGACTGCCTTCAGTACAGCTTAAAAAGGTGGCTTCATCCCATTGCCAAAGATCTAATAAACTCACTTGGTCGAGGCCATGGCGTGGATAAAAGTCCTCAATTTGAGTTTTATGTGCAAAACTATTCCATGGACAGATGAGCTGACAGTCATCACAACCAAACACACGGTTGCCAATGCCACGACGTAATTCTTCAGGAATGATGCCTTTGTATTCGATGGTTAAGTAGGCAATGCATTTACGTGCATCTAACATATAGGGCTCAACGATGGCCTGTGTCGGACAGATATCAATACAGGCTGTGCATGAACCACAATGTTTGGTTGCGGGTGAGTCAATGGGTAATTCGAGTGATGTAAACAGCTCACCTAATACAAAAAATGAGCCTGATTTTTTATGAATCAGTAAGGTGTGTTTGCCTGTCCAGCCCATACCTGCATTTTCAGCTAAGGATTTTTCAAACACTGGGGCAGAGTCGGCAAAGGGTCTAGATTCAAAATCTCCGATTTTTTCACGGATAATATTCGACAAGGTTTTTAAACGACCACGCATGACTTTGTGGTAGTCACGACCACGTGCATAGCGTGCAATGATGGCTGCATTTGGCTCATTAGGAACATAACGTGGTTTTGGGGTTTCGACCAAATAATCCATGCGGACACAAATGATACTGCGGGTGCCGGGGACTAAAAGTGCTGGATTGGCACGTTTTTCAAGGTTTTCCTCTAGGAATTTCATATCGCCATGATAACCACGTTCTAAATATTCTTTAAAACGAGGGAGTTCCTCTTGAGCATCTGGCTTTGCGATGACACAATCAGAAAAACCTAAATTTAAGGCTTGTGCTTTAATCCATGCTTTTAGGGTTTCTGGATCATATTGATCGACAGGAATTTTTTGTGCAGGAGTTGAAGCGGCCATAATCATAACAAGGAAAAACAATGCGTCTGCAAGTTTACCATAGCCCTGTTTATCTTAGCCAAAGTATTCAAGCTTGGGAGCAGCGTTGGTTTGCTCAGCACAATAGCAGTTATGGTCTGATGCAGCAGGTCGCATGGTCGATTGCTCAGCAACTCATTCCAATGTTAAAGCAGCAAAATTTAAAAAATATTGCCGTATGTTGTGGGCAGGGTAACAACGCAGGCGACGGCTATCTTACAGCGCAATACCTACAGCAAGCAGGCTTTCAAGTCGATATTTATGCTGCTGAAATAGGGCCATCGAAAGATTTGCATTCTGCGGTAAAGGGAGCGATAGATCACGAGCTCAAGATCTATACACATTTTGATTTTCAGCGTGACTATGATGTCTACATCGACGCATTATTTGGTATAGGGCTCAATCGTGAACTTTCTCACGAGTGGCAAGCCATTATTCAACGATTGAACGTATGCACGGGACTCAAAGTTGCGATTGATATTCCAAGCGGATTACATGCCAATACAGGGCAGCCTTTACCCATCGCATTTCAAGCCGATTATACCTTTACGGCATTGGGTCTAAAAGCAGGGCTATTTACAGGTCAAGCGAAGGAATATGCAGGTGAGGTTGCGGTGATGGCATGCATACCGACTGATGTTGAGCTTGAACCACTTGCATATTTATCACCGCAGAAAATCACTTTACCTGCGCGCCAAGCTTTTGGTCATAAAGGCAGTTATGGCCATGTTTTGGTTGTCGGTGGACATGCTGAAATGGGTGGGGCGGTGATTATGGCTGCTGAGGCTGCATTCCATGCAGGTGCAGGTAAGGTCACGGTTGTTTGTGATGCACGACATCACACCGCGATTTTGGCGCGCGCACCGAATATTATGCTACGCGATATCAATGCTTTAAATACAGAAGCGATTCAGCAACTGATCGATCATGTCGATGCGATTAGCTTTGGCATGGGGCTTGGTCGTGACGATTGGGCACAACAGCAGTTTCAGTCATGGTTACCATTGATTCAGCAGTCAACCTTGGAAATAGTTTTGGATGCAGATGCCATGTGGTTTCTAGCTGAAACACCTGAAAAATTGAATACACGCACCTACGCAACGCCACATCCGGGTGAGGCTGCAAAATTATTGGGTCTATCTACTGCTGAAGTTGAAGCAGATCGTGTACAAGCAATTCAACATTTAAAAGAAAAATTTCAAGGTCAATGGGTGCTTAAAGGGGCAGGCAGCTTGATACTTGAAGATCAACTTTGGATTTGCACCGCAGGTAATGCAGGAATGGGTACAGGCGGTATGGGAGATGTGCTTGCAGGGATGATTGCAAGTTTAAAAGCACAATTCCATCAGCAAATTCATCTGCACGAAATCGTAAGCCTGCATGCTTTAGCAGGTGATGTATTAGCGAAGTCGGGGATGCGTGGTTTGCAAGCACAGGATATGGCCCAAGCGGTTTATCATGTGGTCAATCATTCAGGAGATGAAGATTAAAATGCATGCGGTTAAATTGCGAATTCAAGGTAAAGTGCAGGGTGTTGGTTATCGTCGTTGGTTTGAACAGCAAGCGATTGCACTTGGTTTAAATGGCTATGTGAAAAATCTAGCGACGGGCGAAGTTGAAGCGCTGATTATAGGAACTGAAGATGCCATTCATAAAATACTGAAACACAGTCTAGTGGGGCCTTTACGAGCAGACGTGACTAAAATCGATCAGCAAGAAATTCCAATGCATGAATTAGACTATAGCGGTTTTAAAATGATGCGCTAAATTTGATCACTAGATTGAGTGGGCTTTGAAAACTGTCTGAATTACTGAGCTATATGATTTGACGATTATTTATCGACGTCGAGTGCTTACACGGCTTCGGCCACGAGCCATACCACCTAAGGCATTCAGTACAGCCATTTTACTCATACTCCCGGACGCATGCGCATGGCAAATTGCGGCAGCCAAAGCATCGGCTGCATCCTGCTGGGGTTTGATGCTTAGGTTCAGAATGCGCATAACCATCATTTGAACTTGTTCTTTGTCTGCAGCGCCGTAGCCGACCACTGATTGTTTAATTTGACGTGCTGTATATTCAGCGACTTGTAAATCTAAATTGGTTAAAGCAGCAATGGCGGCACCGCGTGCTTGACCTAATTTTAAGGCCGAGTCAGGGTTTTGAGCCATAAAGACTTGTTCAACCGCTGCTTCAGTAGGCCCGTGAAACTTTACGATACGATCAATACCAGCAAAGATACGTTTTAAGCGTTCAGGCATTTCTGTTGTTTCGGTACGAATGGTGCCAGCATCGACAAAACGTAGTTTAGAACCATCCTTTTCGATGATGCCGTAACCAGTTAAGCGCGACCCAGGGTCAATACCGATAATTAATGACATGTTTGCCCTATTTGCCCTTTAAAAATAAAATAATGCCCATATTGTTACATAAGCGTGTCAAAAAAGCTTGATAGTGATTGAGCAGTTGAACGCAACACCTTAAATTAATTTACTGAGATTTGTTTAATTTTCATGAAATTATTTCTTCTGATTTTAGCAGGCTTGATCCTGGAAGTGTTTGTCTGGATCGGTGTGGGCGACCTCGTCGGCAGCATGTGGTATGTCTTTTTCTGGTTCGTGGCGGCCTTCTTTATAGGGATGAATATTATCCGTAAATATTCATCAGGTCTGATGCCTCAAATGCAGCAAATGCAAGCGGGTCAAATGAGTAATGATCCAGCTTTAACTGGAAACTTACCTAAAATCTTGGCTGGTTTCTTGTTACTGTTACCGGGCTTAATCTCAGATATTATGGCATTACTTATTTTGATTCCACCTGTACAAAATGCCATGAAAGCGGTCATGATGAAAACCATGATGAAGCGTCAGCAAGCCATGATGGAAAAAATGATGGGTGGCATGATGGGCGATATGGGAGGCATGGGCGGTGCTCAAGGTCAGAACCCATTTGCAGATATGATGCGTCAAATGCAAGATATGCAAAATCAGCAATCAGGTCGTGATTCATCCGTTATTGATGGTGAAGCTCGTGAAGTGACGCCAGAGGCAAAACAAATTGAACTGAAAGATGTTAATAAAAAATAAGTAACTCAGTTTGAAAGGCCGAATGTGTATTCGGCTTTTTTTTTGCGTAAATTTTGATACGGCCTAAAATAAACCTTGTGTTGCCAACAAAAAAATTGAACAGGCGATATAATCTTCACGTTTTAATTCAAATGAATCAGCTTGCATGTCACTGTTATTCACCATCTGTGCGCTACATTTTGTTGCGCAGTTGAGTCCCGGTCCAGACGTATTATTAATTGCTAAAAGTGCAGCATCAACAACCCGTGCAAATACCTTAAAAATTATTGCGGGGATCTCTGTCGGGATAGTGGTGTGGGTCGTTTTAACCTTATTGGGCTTTACGGTTCTGGTCGAGCAATTTCCATGGATACAACAAGTTTTAATGGCTGTTGGTGGGTTTTTCTTGGCGAAAATGGGCTGGGCAATGTTTAGTGGCGGGCTTAAAAGTTTAAATCAAACAGCCAATTTAGAAGATGGGCAGGCCTTAAGTCAGCAGAAAACTGAAAATTATTTCTTATTAGGTTTATTTACAAATTTAGCCAATCCGAAAACATTAATTTATTTTAGTAGTGTGTTCTCACTGGCGTTGAGCTCATCAGCCAGTAGCAACCTCAAAGCACAGCTTGCTGTCATCATTCCGATTCAAACCTTTATTGTGTTTAGTCTGTTTATGATGATTATGTCTTTGCCTAAAATTAAAGCACTCTACCAACGGTCAGGTAGTTATATTGATGTGGTCTCAGGGGCGTTATTTTTAATTTTTGCGATTTGGTTGTGGTTCGACGCAATTAGAATGTTCCATCTATAAAAGCAGTAAATATATTGCTGTCAGCAAAGCAAAAGCCAAGTATTAAAACTTGGCTTTTTTTATGTGCCAATTTTATTGTTCTGGATTGGTTTGATCTTGGTCTTTGGATTGTGCTGTATTTGATGGATCTTGTGCAATATCGGTGGTTTCGGCATGATCACGATAACGGTTTGGCTTGAGGGTGGTTTCGGTATTTTCAGAGCCTTTGTATGATCTGCTACGATTGGCGCGCTCACGTAAACCACCTTTTTTAATTAACTGCACCATCGTCTAGAACCTCATTGCTATTGCCATAGTTTAAAGAATTTTCCTCGTGAAGATAAGTGAGCAGGGCGATGCAAGCGCATAAAAAAGCCTGAAATCATTCAGGCTTTCATCATTTTAATTTCTCGTATTGAATGACTTTAAAGCAACTGGATAATAGCGCTTAAATACGGATTGTCTAATATTTAGGCATTTTCAGCCTGTTCATAGGGCTGTATTTGGCTGTTGTCAAAAAAGCTTAATTTTTATCATCCTGCTTGAGTACTTCAAAGATGTTGAGTTGGGTTGTCGCTTCAGTATCGTGCTGTTGCAAATACACTTGGACACTCTTAAATAGAATGGCAACAGCCAAACAACTGAGTATGCAAAATATCCAAAAGCCATATGGGCTACGGATATTATGCGAGCCACATTCGGAACATTCTTTATCGCTTGAAGCCAATACTTTATTGCAACAAGCACAGTGATATTGATAGTGCATTGCGTTTCTCCATTTAGTCGAATTTGACCAACATTCTTGTTGTTATTGTCAACCATCAATCCGTGATGATTGTTTTATCTTAATGTGCAAATAAGCTGCTGTACAAGTTTTAAACGGTTTGTTTTGCTCATTATTGTGTAAGTGAAAAGCGTCAGAGAGTTAAATATTTGTTTTATTGCTAATTTATAAATGAAACAAGACATGAATTTTCAGTCATAAAAAAAGCCAGTTCGAAAACTGGCTTTTGCTGTTCTGTCTAAATTGAATTATTGACCAGAGCGGATGATGTAATCAAAAGCAGATAATGATGCTTTCGCGCCTTCACCTGTCGCAATGATGATTTGTTTGTATGGCACTGTTGTACAGTCACCAGCAGCAAATACACCTTTTACATTGGTTTCATTGCGCTCGTTAATTACGATCTCACCACGGTTTGAAAGTTCTACAGCTGTTTCTTTTAAGAAATCAGTGTTTGGTAACAAACCAATTTGTACGAAGATACCTGCCAATTCAATTGTTTTGATTTCATCTGTTGCACGGTCTTTGTAGTTCAATGCAGTCACTTGAGAACCATCACCGACCACTTCTGTAGACAATGCATTCATGATCACCGTGGTATTCGGTAAGCTGTTTAACTTATCTTGAAGGACTTGGTCAGCACGAAGCTTAGTATCAAACTCAACAAGCGTTACATGTTCCACAATACCAGCAAGGTCAATCGCTGCTTCGACACCTGAGTTACCACCACCGATCACCGCAACACGTTTACCTTTAAACAATGGACCGTCACAGTGTGGGCAGTATGCGACACCACGAGTACGGTATTCTTGTTCACCCGGAACGTTCATTTCTCTCCAGCGTGCACCTGTTGAAAGAATCACTGTTTTAGATTCAAGTTTTGCACCATTCTCTAAAGTTACTTCAACTAGACCATTGGCTGTTTGATCTGCACCTTTAATGTCAGATACACGTTGCAAGTTCATGATGTCCACACCGTACTCACGTACATGTGCTTCCATTTCAGCAGCAAACTTAGGACCTTGAGTCTTTTGAATCGACGTGAAGTTTTCAATGTCCATGGTATCCATCACCTGACCGCCCATGCGTTCAGCCACGATACCGGTTTTAATACCTTTACGTGCTGCATAGATTGCAGAAGTATTACCCGCAGGGCCGCCACCAATCACAAGGACATCAAATGCTTCTTTGGCATTTAGCTTTTCAGCATCTTTTGCTGCAGAGTTAGTGTCTAATTTGGCAATGATTTCTTCCAAGGTCATACGACCTTGACCGATATGGTTGCCGTCTTGGAAGACCATCGGTACAGCCATGATTTTGCGTTCTTCCACTTCGTCTTGGAAGAATGCACCATCAATCATGGTTGCAGTTGTACCAGGGTTATAGATCGCAATCAGGTTCAAAGCTTGAACCACGTCAGGACAGTTATGGCAGCTGAGTGATACGAACACATCAAAGTCAGTTTTAAGACCTAGACCTTTAATGGTATTCAGTACTTCGTCAGAAACTTTCGGTGCATAACCAGAGGTTTGTAACAATGCCAAGATCAAAGACGTGAACTCGTGGCCCATTGGTAGACCTGCGAAGAATACACGTGGTGTTTCACCTGCTTTTGCAATACCAAAGCTTGGCGCACGGCTGTTGTTACCGTCAAAACGTGCAGTCACTAAATCAGATAAAGCAGCAACTTCAGTTACCAATTCTTTAATTTTGTCTGATTTGTCAGTGCCGTTTAAAGTCGCGACGATTTCAATCGGGCCTTCAAGGCGTTCAAGTAAGGTTTTTAATTGAGCAGAAGTATTTTGATCTAACATTGCTAACGTCTCCAGAGGAGTAAATTTATTTGATGAGAGAATGATAGAACAAACCATTAAATAGATGAAACGGTTTGTTTTTATAAAATTAATCGGTTTTATAAATCAAATGATTAAATTTCTTTCTAAATCATAAGAATATACCGATGTGAATGCAGTCAATATTGGGCCATTACCGAGAAATGCAAGTTAAATAGTGGAAAAATAAACGAATTCATCGCACTTTAAGCGAGAGAATGCTAGAGTCAACGCTATCGTATTGAGAACTCTTTAGGGAAATGGCATGCAGGTCAAGCAAGGGATTTATCAGCATTATAAAGGTCAGTTGTATCAAGTTTTTCATGTTGCAACACATAGTGAAACGCGTGAAAAAGTTGTGGTCTACCAGTGCTTATATGACGACTATTCCATGTGGGTCAGACCATTAGAGATGTTTATGGAAACTGTTGAAATTGATGGTGAAGTGATTCCACGTTTTAAACTGATCCAAGAAACCCACTGAGCAGATATTTAGTACTTCAATTTATAAATATGAATGAAATAGCAAGGATAAAATCATGAGCATGGATGCAAATTTTAAAAACTATATGCAACAACTCTATGCAGACTTTAGCGCTCACGATGCTGCACAAAATCACCGACTTGCGCGTTACCGAAATATTGAGCCTGAGTCTGCACTGTTTTTGGCTATGCAAATTCGCTTAAAACAAGCCAAACAGATCTTGGAAATTGGAACATCTACAGGCTATTCCACGCTGTGGTTAGCTGATGCGGCACTGTCTACACAAGGGCGTGTCGAAACCATTGAAATTGATGCAGCGCGTATCGAACAAGCCAAACAACATGCGGAAAATTTAAGCTTAGCCAAATACATTGAATTTCATCATGGCGATGCACTGCATTTTTTACAGCAGTTAAATCAGCGTTATGACTTCATTTTATTGGATGCAGAACGTGATGCGTATATCGCGTATTGGCCATATTTAGCTGAATTGATACAAGCTCAAAGTGGCGTGTTAATCGTGGACAATGTGCTGTCACATGCCAATGAGGTCGCTGAATTTATCCAACGTGTTGAAGCGGATGATCGTTTTATCTGTACGACCTTAAATGTGGGTGCAGGGCTTTTTATGGTGACTTGGCGCAACTAAAAATCAGGGCATATAGCCCTGATTTGATCAAAAAATATTTTTAAATTAATAAAATACTGTTGCTATAGCACTGAGTTTGTAGCGGTTTAACCCTGTAAGCTTACTCGTGAAAAATGTAGATCATATTCTAAATATTTGTGGACAAATGCCGTTTTATCACTACATCGAAGTAAATTATCATAAATAAAAGGTGAAACTGGATAAAAGAGATCCCCAGAACCATTCGCATAAAATATTTTTAAGTAACGTGAAGAAGAACTGTATTTCCAAGAAGTTACAACAGTTGTTGTCATAAGCCACCCCCTTATTGCGTTGTTATAGTCATACTGCAGTTAAAGGTTTATCTCATTTGAAATTAAGACAAATTCAGGGCGTGGAGTATTGCAGAATTGTTAAAAAATAATGTTTTATCTCACATTTTTTTCATTTCTTTATCAACTAATTTGATAAAAATAATGCCAGTTCAGAGAAATGCCATAAGCGTCATTCTCGCTTGTTGGTGTCGGGGGAGTTAAAAACTACGGCATTGTTCTGATTTATTGCCTTTGACTTGGTTGTTGCTACCATTAATTGAGAACGCATTTTCAAGACAAATCAAATTACCTGAGATTTCATTATTATTTAGAACAATATTGCCATTATTTTTCTTTAATTTGAGGTCGCCTGAAATTTGGTTATTGAGGAGTTGGATGTTTTTCCCTGTCGTAAAATCGACATTGCCACTGATATTGTTATGATTGGCAATGATCTTGGTAAAATTTTTATTCGATTCAATATTGCCTTTGATGTGGTTGTCATGCAGTTCAACACTGGCACCATTTTCTAAAATAACATTGCCATGAACAATTAAACCTTCAAGCTGACAATTTTTTTTGACTTTTATATCTTCACGAATACTTTGGTTTTTAATTTCACCTTCGCAGTTCACGGCAGCAAATGTCGTAAACGAACATAAAATTAAACTGATCGAAACGAAATATTTTTTCATGGGCTTACATCTTCCTGAAATAAGCAATTGACCTAAAATTCATGTTAAAAATACTGAAATACCGACAAAGATGTAAGTCTAGACAATCAGGTTTGAGGCGCATTTTTATTATATTTGTGTAAGCTCTAACTTGATGAATATCTACAGATATGTGGAAAGTGCTAGAACGTTAAAGTTGTATGAATAAAGTGTGAACTGTGTAGGGTGTATAGAGGTACATACTCGCCAATAATAGACACAAAAAACCACGCTAAAAGCGTGGTTTTTGAATCAGTTCAATCTAATACAGATTAGATTTTACCAACTAGGTCGATTGAAGGAGCAAGAGTTGCGTCGCCTTCTTTCCATTTAGCTGGGCAAACTTCGCCTGGGTGAGCGTGTACGTATTGAGCTGCTTTAACTTTACGAAGAAGTTCTTGAGCATCACGACCGATACCACCAGCGTTGATTTCAACAATTTGGATTTTACCTTCAGGATCGATAACGAAAGTACCACGATCAGCAAGACCGTCAGCTTCGATTAATACGTCAAAGTTTTTAGCAAGAGTCCAGTTCGCATCACCAACCATTACGTATTGGATTTTTTTGATTTCTTCTGAAGAATCGTGCCAAGCTTTGTGAGTGAAATGAGTGTCAGTAGAAACTGAGTAGATTTCAACACCTAGTTTTTGGAATTCTGCATAGTTGTCAGCAAGGTCACCAAGTTCAGTTGGGCAAACGAAAGTGAAGTCAGCTGGGTAGAAGAATACAACAGACCATTTACCTTTAAGATCAGCTTCAGTTACTTCGATGAATTGACCATTTTGGAATGCAGTAGCTTTAAACGGTTTAACTTCAGTATTAATTAAGCTCATCATTGTCTCCATGATTGAGGTTTGTTTTTGATTTCCAATAGGGTACAGAAATTTTTCTTATTGCTGAAATAGTATTTTTACATAACTAATATCGGAAAATCCGAATTAATAGTGATTTACTCATTTCCCAATAGACCAGTATTTCATCTCATTTAACCGCAGTTGTGTGAGGATTAAATGACAGGAACTACCCTAAACGTCCTACACAGACATGAAGTCACACCCCTTAAAATTCAAGGGTGAAATTTAAAAAAAGTGATTTAAATTTTTCTATTGTTGATTCAATCCATCTTTAGGCATGCCGATTTGTACATCTGCGAAGCAGTTTTGTTCGTTCAATTAGGCGGATGAAGGGGGATATGGTGAATTCATCCTATTTTCAGATTTGAGTTCTAATTCGCACCACGCTAGTCGCGCCAGATAAATTCACTTCGGGTTTTTAATTGTTGCATTGGGAAATGCGATGAAACCGAGTAGAATATCGGGTTTCATGTAGTTGTAAGGCGTATTCTTGGTGGCGAAAGATTTAAATGTAGATCAGATGGTGATGGCTCGTGATGTTCACCGTTTAAATCGATTGCGTAAGGGAAAAGACGCCAACGAAAAGCAGCATGAAGAATTGTTTGAAAAGTCGAATGCGAAAGTGCGCGAACGGATTGCCCGCATCCCAAATATTAAATTAAATCAAGACTTACCTGTTACCCAGTATGCAGACAAACTGATTGACGCGATTCAAAAGCATCAAGTGATTATTGTGGCAGGTGAAACCGGTTCGGGTAAAACCACGCAGTTACCGCAAATTGCCATGCTTGCAGGTCGTGGTTTAACGGGTTTGATTGGTCATACTCAACCCCGTCGACTGGCTGCACGTAGCGTTTCGCAACGTATTGCCGAAGAAGTGGGCGAAAAGCTGGGGGAGTCGATCTCCTTTAAAGTTCGTTTCAATGAACAAGGTTCACAAGATTCTATCGTCCGTTTGATGACTGACGGTATTTTATTGGCTGAACTGGCCAATGACCGATTCTTAAATAAATACGACACGATTATTATCGATGAAGCGCATGAACGTTCGCTGAATATTGACTTCATCATGGGCTATCTCAAACAGCTCTTGCCTCGTCGTAAAGATCTCAAAGTTATCATTACCTCCGCGACATTAGACGTAAATCGCTTCTCGAATTACTTTAATGGGGCACCTATTTTTGAAGTCGAAGGTCGAAGCTTCCCTGTAGAGTTGCGTTATCGTCCGATTTCAGAGCTGAGCATTGTCGGCAGTGATGACGATGAATTTGACGATTTTGAAGAAAATTTACCCCGTGCCGTGGTTTCGGCCGTAGAAGAATGTTTTCAAGATGCGCAGGAAAAAGGTCATCCTGAACATGCGGACATTTTGATTTTTGCCAGCACCGAACAAGAAATTAGAGAATTACAAGAAACACTGCAAAAGTTTGGGCCAAGACATACCGAAGTTTTACCTTTATATGCACGATTGGCTTTGGCAGAACAGCAAAAGATCTTTAATCCATCGGGTGGTGGGCGACGTATTATTATTGCCACCAACGTGGCAGAAACGGCTTTAACTGTACCGAATATTCGCTACGTAATTGATAGTGGCTTTG
This sequence comes from Acinetobacter amyesii, assembly GCF_002018365.1. Classification (GTDB taxonomy): domain Bacteria; phylum Pseudomonadota; class Gammaproteobacteria; order Pseudomonadales; family Moraxellaceae; genus Acinetobacter; species Acinetobacter amyesii. The sequence continues at coordinate 530,021 of NZ_MVKX01000001.1, read as the reverse complement.
CTCGGATATCCCGTTATAACTATCGTTCACGTGTACAGCGTCTACCGATTGAGGCTGTATCGCAGGCGGCAGCAAATCAGCGTAAAGGTCGTTGTGGTCGTATCGCTCCGGGTGTCTGTATTCGACTATATTCAGAAGAAGACTTTATGAGTCGTCCTGAATTTACCGAGCCTGAGATTAAACGAACCAACTTGGCCTCGGTTATTTTGCAAATGCAAAGTTTGGGCTTTGGTGAATTAGAAGACTTTGATTTTATTGAGCCGCCAGATCATCGTTTGGTGAATGATGGTCGTAAGCTGTTAATTGAATTAGGTGCTTTAAAAGAAAAATCGGCGTATGCATCGCCAGTTGCTTCGGATAGTCAAGCAAAACAAGGCACAAAACATGCGAATAATAAAAATGGTGCTTTAACCAAAATTGGTCAGCAAATGGCGAAAATGCCAATCGACCCGCGTCTTGCACGGATGATTTTGGGTGGGGCGCATTTTGGCGTATTAAATGAAGTCTTGATTATTGTCGCTGCTTTAGCGGTACAAGACCCACGTGAACGTCCTGCGGATAAACAAATGCAGGCCGATCAGAAACATGCTTTGTTCCGTGAGGCGGACTCAGATTTCTTGTTTTATATCAAGTTATGGGAAGCTTTGGTTGCTAACCGTGACATGAGTGAAAATAAGCGTCGAACCTTTGCACGCAACCATTTCCTCAGTTGGTTACGCCTCCGTGAGTGGAAAAAAACCCATGAGCAATTAGTGGATTTGGCTCAGGGCTTGAAACTGTCCTTTAATGAAAAGAAGGCCAATTATGAAAATCTGCACCGTGCGCTATTAACGGGTTTACTTTCATTTATTGCCAACAAAACCGATGAACGTAATGTGTTCATGGCAGTACGTCAGCAAAAGGCACGTATTTTCCCTGCATCAACCTTGCATAAAACCAATACACCTTGGGTCATGGCTTTTGAGATGGTTGAAACCTCTCAGGTTTATATTCGAACGTTGGCAAAAATTGAACCTGAATGGATTCTATTGGCTGCAGGCGATTTATTGAAGCATCATTATTTTGAACCTCATTGGTCAAAAAAATCTGGTGTAGTCAATGCCTATGACCAAATTTCTTTGTTTGGTTTGATTATTGAGCCACGTCGTCAAATAAATTATGAAAAAGTGGATCATCCTGCGGCGCATGAAATTTTCCTACGAGATGCGCTGACGACTGGGCATTTGGGTATTACGCCGCCGTTCTTAAAACACAATTTATTAAAACTCGAAGAAGTTGAGCGCGTTGAAGATAAACTGCGTCGTCGTGATTTGGTGGTGGATGAAGAAACCATTTACCAGTTTTATGCTGCTAAAGTGCCTGAAGAGGTGGCAAGCCGTCGTAGTTTTGAAGACTGGCGTGCAACGGTAGAACCACAAAATCCACGGCATCTATTTATCGATGATCATGCACTTTGGATGAATGACCGTCCAACGACCCAGCAATTTCCAGACTACCTACGCAATGGTGAACTGCGTTTGGCTGCAAGTTATCGTTTTGACCCAAGTCATGATGAAGATGGCGCAACGGTCAAAATTCCAGTTCAAGCTTTGCCGCAAGTGGATGAAAATATTTGGTCATGGGGCATACCTGGTTGGCGACAAGACCTGATTGAAGCCTTGCTTAAAGCATTGCCTAAGGATAAACGCCGTCACTTGGTGCCAATCCCAGATACGGCGCGTAAATTAATGGATCGTGTCGATGCCGTGCATTTGCGCGAGCATATTTTTAGTTTTTTGGCGTTCCAACTGCGTGGTGAGCAAATCACAGACAAAGACTTTTCTTGGGAACGTGTTGAGCAATATCTGCTGCCTTTAATCAAAGTCATTGATGAAAAAGGCCGTGTGATTGAGCAAGGTCGTGACCTAGATGAACTCAAAGCTCGCTGTCGTACTGAAACTCATAGCCCAGTCAAACAGTTAAAAGGTGAGTTTAAAACCTTCCCTGATAATTTTGTGTTCGAAGCATCACAAAAAGTCACGGGTGTGGTGGTGAAACAATACCAAGCGCTTGTTCCAGTCAAAGGCTTTGCAGAGTTGGATGCCAAAGACGAATCTGGCGTGGTGATTCAGACCTTCAATGACCAATTTGAAGCAGTCAAACAACACCGCGAAGGGATCATTCGTTTGGTTCATATGCAGCTGGGGGACTTAGTTCGTCAGTTGAAAAAACAGATTTCAAAGCCCTTGGCATTGGCTTATTCACCACTCGGTGACAAAGCAAAACTAGAGCAAATGTTAGTTTATGCCACACTTCAGCTTGCAATAAATGAGCTACCTGTCAATGTGCAGGAGTACCAAAACCTGATTTTAAATGTAAAGAAATCTTTCTTAACCCATGGGCAACAAGCATTAGCCGTTTTAACTGAAACCTATATTCAATGGCAGGATATACGTCGGAAATTGTTGGTTTTAGATGATTCTGTGTTTGGAAAGAACATTGATGACATTGAAGATCAACTCGATTTGATGCAACTTTCAGATTTTGTTTATGGCAAAACTTCCGATGTGTGGCTCGAATTTCCAAGATATTTGAAGGCATTAGTCTTGCGTTTAGACCGCTTGCCAAATAACCTACAAAGGGACAATTCTGCCATTGATCAAGTTGACCCATGGATGGAAAAATTATTTAAGTTTAAAAATGACACTCGCCTTAAAGAATTGTATTTCATGGTTGAGGAGTTACGCATCTCTATTTTCTCTCAACCAATGAAGACCAAGATGCCAATTTCTCCATCCCGCTTGCAAAAAGTATGGGATAAGCTCGGAATCAGTTAAGATATAGGTAATTTCTAAAAGGAGTTTTACATGGGCATCCGCATTACGGGTACAGGTCTTTATCATCCAGAAGACGTAATTACTAACGAAGAGTTAGTTGAAGCTTTAAATGCTTATGTGGAACAGTACAACAGCGACAATGCTGAAAAAATTGAAGCCGGTGAGCTAGAAGCGCGCCGTGGTTCAAGTGCAGAATTTATCGAAAAAGCGTCTGGCGTGAAAGCACGTTATGTTGCTGAAAAAAGCGGTATTTTAGATCCAAAACGTTTACGCCCAGTGTTACATGAACGTCCAAATGATGAAATTTCGCTACAAGCGGAATGGGGTGTTGCTGCGGCTAAACAAGCGATGGAAAATGCAGGCGTGACTGCAGAAGACATCGATGTAGTGATTTTGTCTTGTTCAAATATTCAACGTGCTTATCCTGCTGTAGCGATTGAGATCCAAACTGCATTGGGTATTCAGGGCTATGCCTATGACATGAACGTTGCATGTTCAGCTGCAACTTTTGGTATCAAGCAAGCTTATGACGCGATTAAATCAGGCGCTCGTCGCGTGTTATTGGTGAACGTTGAGATCACATCTGGTCATACAGATTTCCGTATGCGTGACTGCCACTTCATCTTTGGTGACGTTGCAACGGCTTCGATCATTGAAGAAACTGAAACCAAAGCTGGTTTTGAAGTGTTGGATATTGACCTGTTTACACAGTTCTCAAACAACATTCGTAACAACTTCGGTTACTTAAATATGAGTGAAGTCGATGCTGACATCGACAATAACCGTTTCCGTCAAGACGGTCGTAAAGTATTTAAAGAAGTATGTCCATTAGTGGCGAAAATGATCACTAAGCAATTGGATGACAACAAAATTGCGGCAACAGATGTAAAACGCTTTTGGTTACACCAAGCAAATGCCAGCATGAATGAATTGATTCTGAAACTGGTTGTGGGCAAAGAACATGCTCAGCCAGACCTTGTGCCAATTATTCTTGATGAATTTGCCAATACTTCATCAGCAGGTGTCATTATTGCATTGCACCGTACTGCGAATGAAGTAAACCATGGCGAGTACGGTGTACTTTGCTCATTTGGTGCAGGCTACTCAGTAGGTTCTGTACTTGTTCAAAAACATGATGCTGCCTAAGGTCAGCACATTTGCAGGTTGAACATGATGCAAAATGGATAAAGCGTTTAAGCGCTTTATCCCGCATGTATTTCACACCGACCTTTTTGGGTGCTGAATACATCGATGCATCTAAACCTGCAATGTATGTAGGGAATCACACAATTTACGGTGTACTCGATTCACCGGTGATTATTGATTATCTCTACAATGAACATAAAGTGGCTGTGGTCAGTATTGCTGATCATAGCCATTTTTATTTGCCCGGTTGGCGTGGCATGGTCAAAAAGTTCGGTGCAGTCCAAGGCATTCAGGACTATGTCAGAACAGTGATGCAACAAGGCTATTCCATTTTAGTTTTTCCCGGCGGCGGTCGAGAGGTATTGAAGCGAAAAGGGGAAGCCTATCAACTGATCTGGAAGCAACGTTATGGCTTTTTAAAACTGGCGCAAGAATTTAATTATGACATCGTGCCTTTTGCCGCTTTAGGTGGAGATGAAGTCTTTGAACTGGGTTTTGATGCCAGTGTGATCGTTGAACATCGTTGGTTCAAACAACTATTAAAAATACAAAAACTCGATAAATTATTACGTCATGGTGATGTGATTCCGTCTTTACCCAAACGTATTATCCCCAAGCGCATTCCGTTCTATTTTCAATTTTTACCCCGTCAAAGTTTGAGTCATATTCAGAGTGTGGAGGATTTAAAGCGTTATCGAGAGGCTCTACAACAAGATATTTACACTGCGATAGAACAGCTTAAAAAAATCCGTGCAGAACAACATTCTACAGATTAATAATAGTGACTACTCTTAAACTTCATCCATTTTTTATCCGTCACAGCTCAAAATTGTAGAGAATTTTGTCACAACAATAGCTTTTAGATTTTTTTTATTTAACGCCTTTGCATTGACCTTTTTAACAGCTATTTGGCCGATTAATGGCAGTAGTCGGAGCATTAAACTTTGACTATAGTGAAGGTTGAAAAGTAATCAATGATCGTTAGGGCGGAAGATGGAACAGAAAAGCTTGACCCCGCAGCTAGAGAATATTGCTCGGCAACATATTCGAATATCACCAATTTTAAAAAAGTTGTATCAAGAGCAAATGAATCTTGCTACGGCTCTAAATTCACAAAATATCTTTAAAATTGAGCAAGAGCAGCACCGCATTCAACTGTGTAATGGACTATGGACCTTACAGCTACAAAGTCGTGAATCAATTGGCTACCAGTTTCCAAGAAGTCCGTTTAGACCTATCAAAATTACTGAATTGCATTCGACAGTACCTTGTATTGAGGCAATAGAAGATTTCTTATTTCATGAATTGTATTTTTTTACTGGCGACCTAAAGCCGCAACATTCACTCTTGCTCAGAGAAAAAGCACAGCAATTTAGACATTTGATCTTACAGTCGATTTTTCAAAATCTAAATGGACCAGCGCGTGTTCGACAGTTTTTAGCACAGATGACAGCAGTTGAAGCGCAAATTTTTGATCAGCTGATGCAAGAGCAGCAGATTTATCAGACACCGCTATTACAAACGTATATCGAATGCCAAATCTGTCTACCACATTGGTTGATGCAAAAGATTGAGCAGATGTTTGCGCTTCATTCACTTACAGAAGCTGAAATATTGCCGATACAGCTCTTGATGGATAGTTTGGATGAGATTTGTTTTGCTACAGCACAATTTTTAGATCCGACAATATACAGGATTATGAGTTTGAGCTATGAAGATCGGTTCAATTTACAAGAATTAAATGAACACATAGAAGATATTATATTGTTGCTCGACCATGCATATGAGCGTCCCAATTTACTAGGTTTTATTCGTTTGATGCATCGGGATGTTTGGGCAGAGCAGGGCATATTAAGCCATAGTAATTTTGTGCAAACCACAGCAATTTGGCAAAAAAAATGTGGAAAACTCCCTTTACTTGATAACAACCGTGCAGTGCGATGGATGTTCAAGCAGTCAGTCGAAGTGTTGGATTGGCTGAGTCGTAATTTCCAACACAGTAATGTACGAGTGGCTGTGACGGCATTGAGTTTTGTCGATACGCAGCATATTCATCCCGCATTGATTCTTGCGACCTTACAACATTTTCAGTTTGTTGCTGCGCGTTTATTTATTCAAAATTGCCATGCGATTGCGTATGAACATGATTGGTTTAATCATGAAAAAAATCTACAGTTTGTTTTACAACGAAAATATCAGCAACATGATGATCACCGTGTTGTCATCAGCCCATCGATTTTGTATTTAGATGAATGGTTGATTTTAATGCGACAGGTTTTGGGTACAGAGGATCAGGCCATAAAAAAAGTCTATCTACCCTTGAGCCGTATTATGCTGGCCTATCTGCAGCATTTAATGCGTTGTACGCAGCATTTACCACAGGATTTGATGGATTTTATTCGTCCAGAAACCCAAGAAAATCGCCAGTTTTTAAATGTTTTACGACAACATAAAATTCAACTGCAGGATTTTCGAAATTTATTTTATTTAAAGCATGCCAATTTAAGAGTATCTGTATTTGATGCCTACGTGCGTGACTATGTCAGTGCGACTTATTCTACAGGTCATACAGTGCCTAAAAATATCACGTGGAATGGGGTCTTTCATCAGGCAGTGCATTGGCATGCCAAGCAACAAAAGCAGGAAGTGTTAACTCAATTAAAGCGTGAATTTGCGACAACGGTCTGGCAGCCGTTTACAACTGACGACAAGATCTATTTTCAAGATTGGGTCTTTGAGGAATTAAAAACCATTGATCGAATCATTGATGAATCTATTCACTTTCGACATTGTTTAGCATCAAGTTATAGTGCCAGCATCATTGCAGGGGCGTATGTGGCTTTTCATATGTACCATCCCATTTTGCATGTATCCATGACTTTGGGTTGTCATGTGCAAAACCAGATTTTGGTTTTTGATCAACTCGAGTATTCAAATAATACCCAAGCAGAAATAGAAAAAGTAAATATCGCCAAAGAATTTTTAAATGGGTTCAATAGCTTAAAGTAAGATTGGCGAAATACGGATTTAGTAAACTATGTTGTGCGCTTAACTTTTGAGTCAAAAATCGTTAGGCTATAGCCGTTCTTTTACGGTATAGGTCTTATGAAACAAGAAACTGCACTCAAGCTGCTTAAAGCAGGCGAAAATGTGTTTTTAACAGGTTCGGCTGGTGCAGGTAAAACTTATACTTTAAATCAGTACATCAATTATCTGAAAGCACGCAAAGTGCCAGTGGCAATTACGGCTTCTACAGGGATTGCTGCAACCCATATGAATGGTATGACGATTCATACATGGGCAGGAATTGGTATTAAAGATGCAATTTCCGAAGATGAGTTAAAGCGCTTAAAAGAACGTAAATATTTAAAAGAGCATTTGGAAAATGCCCAAGTTTTAATTATCGATGAAATTTCGATGCTACATGCCAAGCAATTAAATTTGGTCAATAAAGTTTTAAAATTTTTTAAAGACAGTGAAGACGCTTTTGGGGGAATCCAAGTCATAGTTGCTGGTGACTTCTTCCAGTTACCGCCTGTGGGACGTAAAGGTGAATTAAACCGTGATAAGTTTTGCTTTATGTCTGAAGCATGGGTAGAAGCGAAGTTTCGCGTGTGTTATTTGACCGAACAACATCGTCAGGGCAATGACTATCTGAATGATATTTTAAATGCGATTCGTGCTCAGCAAATTACGGGTGATCATTTACATGCTTTAGGGCAAACCCGTGCGCAAAATATTGGTGAAACCTTTACGCGTCTGTATACCCATAATATGGATGTGGACAGTATTAACTATAAGCATCTAAATGAAATTAAACAAGAATCTCGCCAGTTTGATGCGCAATGTGATGGTAATGACAAACTGATTGAAACCTTAAAATCATCAGTGCGTGCGCCGGAAACTTTGACCTTAAAGAAAAATGCCAAAGTGATGTTTGTAAAAAACAACTTTGATGTGGGCTATATCAATGGCAGCCTTGGTGAAGTTATAGGTTTTGAAGAAGATGATGAATATGGCATTTTGCCTAAAGTAAAACTCACTGATGGCACAACCTTGGTGGTCGAACCTGAAACATGGTCTGTCGATAATGATGATGGTAAAACCATTGCCAGTTTCCAACAAATTCCACTGCGTTTGGCCTGGGCGATCACCATTCACAAATCTCAAGGGATGACCCTTGCAGCGGCAGAAATTAACTTGACCCATACTTTTGAGAAAGGTCAGGGTTATGTGGCATTGTCGCGTTTAAAAACATTAGATGGTTTGCGTTTACTTGGTTTTAATGAACAAGCCTTAGAACTCGACAGTTTGGCGATTAAAGCCGATCGACGTTTTCAGGAACTTTCTGATGAAGCGGAAACCAATTTTGCAGAGGCCGATTTAACCGTACAACATAAAGCCTTTATTCGTCACTGTGGCGGAACGCTGAATGAAGTGGAAATCGAGCGCAATGAAAAGAAAATTGCCAAAACTGGTGCAAAACAAAGCTTTGCCACAGCGACTTTAGATCAAACTCGTGAATTGTTTGAAGAAGGTTATGAAATTCAAGATATTGCAGTGGAGCGTGGTTTAACACCAGCTACTATTATTAATCATTTGGCTCGTCTGCAAAAAGAGCAAGGTTTAGATATCTCGGTGGCACATCCGGGAGAAGACGTGGTTGAGCAGGTGCGTAAAATCTATAAACGTTTGGCGAAACGACAAGACCCAGCACATTATAATGATGACGGCACGGTTAAGCTGCGCCCAATTGTGGAGTTGACCAGTCCACGCATGGGATATGACCAAGTTCGTTTGGCTTTATTATTTGTGGAATAACCCTTTCATTCATTTTGGAATGTAGACTTTTTAAAGCCAGATTGATCGATCTGGCTTTTTTAATAAGTGGGCATTGTGTTTATTTTCATCCTTTACATCTGCTTAAAAACGATGAATTGGTGATTAAAGTTCCAAATAAAACTCAAAATGAATAAAACTTAATAAAATAATGATAAGATGAGTTTAATTCATTAATGCTTTGCGAAAACTATTCGATTGCAAAGTTGCTCCCAAGTTTAGTTGAGAACATTCATGTTGGAATTACGCCATCTCAAAACCTTATTGGCACTCAGAGAACACGGTTCTTTGGTCGCTGCATCTAATGATCTGTGTTTAACGCCTTCTGCACTTTCACACCAGTTGAAAGAACTCGATCATTGGTATGGGGTAGAGGTGGTGAACCGACGCACACGTCCTGTGACCTTTTCGAATGTTGGGCAACGTTTACTACGCCTTGCCGATGACATTTTGCCGCAAGTTCAAATTGCGCAATCGGACATTACACGTATTGTGCATGGTCAAACCGGCCGAATTATTTTTTCTTCTGAATGTCATAGTTGTTTTGATTGGCTGATGCCGTTATTGAATGTCTACCGTCAGCAATACCCCGATGTAGATTTAGACTTTGCATCTGGCTTTGAAGCCAATCCGCATGAACTATTACAAACGGGCGAGTTTGATCTTCTGATTACGGCAGACCCAATCAATTTAAAAGGTGTGGAATATTTCCCTATCTTTGAATATGAGTCTCGTTTGGTATTGTCCAATACACATCCATTGGTTCGTGCGACAAATGTGACTGTTCAAGAATTAGCAGAAGAAACGCTGATTACCTATCCGGTCGATAAACATCGTTTAGATATCATGGCGAAATTATTTTTACCGGCCAATATTCAGCCTAAACATGTCCGTACTACAGATTTGACCCAGATGCTGATTCAGTTGGTTGCAAGCGGTCGTGGTATCGCGGCGTTACCTGATTGGGTCGTGAATGAATATGAGCAAAAAGGTTGGGTGACCTCTCGACGCTTAGATTGTGTTTCACCTGAAGGTTTAAGACGAACTTTGTACGCCGGCTATCGTACAGAAGAGGCTGAAAAAAGCTATTTTGAAGGCTTCCTAAAACAGTTGGCGAAATTCTCACAAAAACGCAATCAATATTATTCCAACTAAGGAGGATCTATGACACAGAGTCTTTTTGTATACGGGACATTACGTCTAGGTCAGCCTAATGCACACGTGATGGAGCGTATTGGTGGCGAGTGGAAGAAAGGTGTAGTTTGGGGTGAATTAGAACATAAAGGCTGGGGCGCGGCGATGGGTAGTCCGGGCATTCGTTTATCGAAGGCAGGTCAAGCCATTGAAGGCTATGTTTTTATCTCTGAAAATTTAGCAGCACATTGGGCGGCTTTAGATGAATTTGAAGGGGCTGAATACCAACGTGTGGCTGTAGATGTACAATTGGAAGGCGGAGAATGGATGCAGAGTGAAATTTACGCCTTGAAATAATATCCAGTGGAGGGTCGTGAAATACGTGGGTCATCTATACATCATGACTTTCCCCAACCTTCGAAATATGTATCGATGATTCTGCATGCTCTGTTGTTTCCTTGAGTGCATTTTTTTTAAAGAGCAATATTTGAAAGAGTTGTATCTAAAGTGCTTGAATGCACAGAAATCACTTTAAGATTGCTATACAAGTGGATGAATAATTTTTAGAATTGAGCTGTATCTCACACTGAAACCTGTTTGAGCTCAATCATGCCGAATAATATAGAACCCTCACCAACTCAACTCATGTCTGTGATTCAAACGCAGACAGCAATTGCCAAACTGGGTTTAGATCTAAATGCAGTGATGACCGTAGTGGCAGAACAGGCGCAGCAGATTACACATGCCAAAGGTGCAGTTGTAGAGTTGGCTGAAGATGGTGATATGGTCTATCGTGCAGTGTCTGGTGGGGCGAGTCATTTACTGGGTTTAAGACTACATATTGAAAATAGCTTATCAGGTCTATGTATTGCGCAGAAACAAACACTGTATTGCCAAGATTCGGAAACAGATGCACGGGTAGATCGCGTGGCATGTCGACGTGTCGGGTTGCGTTCGATGGCTGTGGTGCCATTGATTCACTGTGATGAAGGTGTTGGTGTTTTAAAGATTTACTCTGATCAAGTCGATGCCTTTCAGGAAGCTGACTTACATATATTGAGTTTGATGTCTGAGTTGATCGCTGCGGCGATGTACCATGCGACACGTTTCGGTGCGACAGAGTTATATAAATTGGCGACTCAAGATAGCTTAACCGGCTTAGCCAATCGGGCTTTGTTTGTCGATTTTTTACGACAAGGGATAGAAAAAGCTCGCGCGCAGAAAAAAGTATTGGGCATATTGATGATTGATATGGATGGTCTAAAGCCGATCAATGATCAGTTTGGACATCGCATTGGGGATGCTGCACTGAAAGAAATTGCACAGCGCATTTTGCGTGAAACACGTCAAGATGACTTGGTCGCACGCTTGGGTGGTGATGAGTTTGCTGTGATCTTAACCAATATTGCCAACTTAGAACGTGCGCAAACGGCGATGAATCGAATCGCAGAAAGTTGCGGACTGCCATTTGCATTTGAGCAAATGAGCTTGAAAATTGGTGCCAGTATTGGCATGGCTTTATTTCCAGAAGATGCACAATCCATCGATCAATTGGTGGAAATGGCAGATTTGAAAATGTACGCCAATAAGCGTGAGCGGAAACAAGTTAATATTGAATAACTAATTGAAAATTAATCTAACGTTATTTGTTTTTTGACTGATTTGAATATTTTGAATGGTTATGCTGAGCGCTATTGCATGGCGAAAAGAGCATGACAATTCAATGAAAGGGATGTCAAAAGATTTATTCATTATTGCAGCAGGTTTTATTGCAGCAATGCATATCGGGAAACTACCGCCCGCAATACCTGTATTACAACAGCAACTCGGCATTAGCTTTATTCAGTCTGGTTTATTGCTCTCATTGGTACAGGGTGCAGGAATGTGCTTTGCATTGTTGATTGGCAGTTATATCCAAAAAATTGGATTTAAGCTGTGTATTTTACTGGGCTTAAGTTTATTGACGATTGCAAGTACATGGGGGAGTTTTGCACAAAGCTTTGATGTTTTGTTGCTGCTGCGTGTCATAGAAGGATTTGGCTTCTTATTGGTGACTCTCACAGGGCCTGCATTTATCCGTCAGCTAGTACCGCTACAACACATCAGCGCGAAGATGGGGCTGTGGAGTGCTTATATGGGCGGAGGTATGGGAATTGCCTTATTAGTGGCGCCATTTCTAATTGCTCAATATGGTTGGAGCGTAGTTTGGCTCAGTTTCGCTATGGTTACTGCGGCATTATTGCTCTGTATCGCCATGTTTATTCCTCAGCCTAATGTGGCACTCAATACCACACCTGTTATTGGTCTCATTAGGGATACTCTTAAACATCCAGCAGCATGGCTTTTGGCGCTCATTTTTGGGACATATGCAGGGCAGTGGTTTGCATTGGTGGGTTTCTTACCGATGATTTATGCACAAAACCAAATTTCAGCAGAATTGGCAGGCGCTTTAACAGCCAGTGTTGCCGTTGCCAATGCAGTAGGCACATGGGGGTGTGGACTGCTATTACAGCGTGGTTTTCAAGCTAAAACTTTAGTCCAACTGGGTTTTGCCGTCTTGATCATTTGCTCCTTAGGATTTTATCTCTTTAAAGACGCGTTACCGTTTTTATTGCATTATTTAACGGTGTTCAGTTTTTCGCTTTTTGGTGGCTTAGTTGCTGCGACGGTCTTTGCGCAAGCACTGCATTTTGCACCTTATCCTGCGGCAATTAGTACGACGGTCGGCATGATTTTACAATGTTCTGCAATTTCCCAATTTGTTCTGCCACCTGTGATTGCCTCTGTAGTTTCTCATACTGGAGCGTGGTTTTGGGCGGGTATCTTGATGTCAGCGTTGTCATTCGTTGGAGTCATGCTCAGTCGGCGATTATTTCAAATGCAGCATGGCTCAAATTAAAATTTTGTTAAACCTCTAGGGCAACAACGGCCTTATTGCTTAATCCCAATCAGTAGCGACAAGATGCCTGCTGCAATGAGTGGGCCGACGGGTACACCACGTAGCATCGCAACACCTGCGACTGTCCCAATCAGTAGTCCGGCAACCACATCTGGCTGATTCGACATCAGTTTGACTCCGCGACCGCCTAACCAAGCAACAAAGACGCCAATGGCGATCGCGACGAGGGATTTCCAACTTAAAAAGGATTTTAATATCGAATCGCCGGGTATTTTCCCACTAGCGATCGGCGTGAGTACGCCAATGGTTAAAATAATAATGCCAATGTTTAAGCCATATTGTTGCAGATAGGGGAAAAATTCACTCAAAGGCGTGATGCGGAAAACAATCAAGACACCTGCTGCAATGGTGATCGCTGTATTGTGGCTAAAGATGCCACAAGCCAATAACACCAATAACACGATCAGATTTAAATCCAACTGAGACATAGGATATTCGTGAGAAACTTCAATAAATAATCAATAGTGTAGCGCAGAAACATTAAAAACTGGCGTTCAAGATCATTTCCGCTATTTTTCCTGCAAGTTGGCTCGTGGTTCAGTATAAAATAGCACTATATGGTGTTTATTAGGTTGTTCTATGTTTTTGGAAAAAATGCTGCAATCACAAGGTTTTGGTTCGCGTAAATATTGCCAACAGTTGATTAAAAATGGTGCGGTCGAAATACGCGGTGAGATTGTAGATAATCCAAAGCATAAACTGGACTTGAATGAATTAACTTACAGTGTGTATGGTCAGGACTATGTCTATCGTGAGCATGTTTACATTGCGTTAAATAAACCCCAAGGTTATGAATGTTCGCATCAGGCAACCCATCATTTTAGTGTTTTTGAATTATTTGATGATGTGCTGTTAAATCGTGGTCTGCAATGCGTCGGGCGACTGGATCAAGACACCACTGGACTGTTGCTGCTCACGGATGATGGTCAATATCTACAAGCGCTTACACACCCTAAAAAGCATGTTGCCAAAGTGTATTCGATGCATACCGCAGATCCTGTGACACCTGAGCAAATACAACAATTAGAACAAGGCGTGGAGCTTCGAAACGAAAAAGGCATCTTCGCTGCAACCGATGTACAGCTATTGGCTTCACAGCAATTACAAATGACTGTCCATCAAGGGGTATATCATCAAGTGAAGCGGATGTTGGCGGCTGTCGGTAATAAAGTTGAAACTTTACATCGTGCTCAAATTGGACAATTAAAGCTTGAAGATATTGCTGAAGGTGAATGGATCTATTTGAATGCAGCGCAAATTGAACAATCGAAATTTCGTGAAAATCTAAATCCACAGTAATAGGTACAGGGCTTTGATACTTCATCATTTGAAGGATGAATGTGCGGTATTAAAGCCCTAAGTATGACTGCTAATTATTTATTTAAAGATGCGTTTTTCAACATGCGTTGTTGATGTATTTTAAAGTTGAGTAATGCATTAACGAATAAAGTAATGATAGGTTTGAAATTCATCATCTTTAATGAAGCCCATCGATTCATAAAGCTGATGGGAGTGATAGTTATTTTTTTGAGTTTCGAGGCTGATTCGAAGCGCGCCTTCATGTTGAGCAAAGAGAACCGCAGTATCGATCAATTGTTTGGCTGAACCCTGACGACGATATACAGGGCTAACATAGACATCATCTAAAATATAGTAGGTTGAACAAGCCACAGATGAAAAGCCCAAATACAGTAAGATAAACCCAGTAATCACATCATCTTTTAAGCAAATAAAAATAACGCTTTCATTATTTTCAAAACGTTGTTTTAGGAATTTATATGAGATATCGAGATTAGAAGAGGTGCCATAAAATTGGCGATATTCATCAAATAAAACAGCAAGTGGATGAAGGTCTGCTTCAGTTGCGCGTCGAACAATCATTTTTTCTATACTCCATGCTATTTTTATCAGTCTTGCATGAAGCATATCGAATTTTCGAAATTGGTTGATTTATAAATTGTTTATAAATGCGACAGTGTTAAGTTTTGTCACCTTCACCCAAAATTGCATTGAGTTCTTCAAACAAGTCGAGATGATCATCATCTAATAATGGATCATTATTTAAAATTTCTAATTCCGCAGGGCTAATTTCAGTGGTTGAAATGGCTTGGGCTTCTTGTTGTTTTAATTTGCGTAACTTAATCAATTGTTCAATATTGATATTTTGGTTTTCAATAGAGAAGGGGATTGATTTGGTTAAAACAACTTGTTTAAAGAATAGACGTACAGCCTGTGCAGGTGTAATGCCTAATTGTTTAAACACGGCAAAGGCCTGTTTCTTTTCCTGTGAATCGAGGCGGATTTGGTAGACTTCAGTTTTTCTCATATTCTTAGAAAGCTTTAAAATACTTAACTTTTCGCATTTATTCTAATCAAAACTATCATAAATTCAAGAATGTTCGGCAGTATTTTATCAATTTAATGTAATGACAATCGATTTACAGTGTCAATTCATAGGCAGAACTGAATTGAAAAGCCTGCTCTGTCACAGGATCGATAAACTCAAGATGTTTCGCAAGTAGTTGTAAAGGTTGGCTGAAATCATCATCTGCCTTGTGTTGCACTATGGGATAAAAGGGATCATTTTGAATTGGAATGCCCAAAGTATTTAAATGCACACGGAGCTGGTGTTGCTTGCCGGTATGTGGCTTTAATTCATACTTAGCGCGGTTTCCATGCTGCTGGATCAGCTGAATGAAGGTTTCACTATTAGGCTCCCCACCTACTATTTGCATTGTATAAAAAGGCTGACCTTTTTCCATACGATAGCGAGTTGTGATTGGGAAATTTAATTCATCTCGATAAGCTGCAATGGCGTGATAGGTTTTTTGAACGTTTCGAGTGGCAAACATCTGTTGATACAGCCCACGGCTTTCGACACATTTGGAAAAGAGCACCACACCTGCAGTTTCACGGTCTAAACGATGAATCGGCGTTAGCTGTTCAAGCTGCGTTTGTTTTTTGAGTCGAACCAATAAGGTTTCTTGTACATACTGACCGGTTGGACTCATGGTGAGAAAATGTGGTTTATCGACCACAATGAAATGATCATTTTCAAATAAAATCTGATGCTCAAAGGGAACATGGATTTCATGCGCTAAGAATCGATAATAATAAACATGACGATTGGCTTCAAAAGGACTGTCTAGTGTTAAAACGTCACCATTTGCGGCATAGACCAATCCATCTTTAAATCGTTGTTGCCACTCTGCTGCTTGGATATGAGGAAATTGCTCACACAAATATGCATAGACGGTAGAGGCTTGAGTTTGGTGACCGTCAAGGAAGACTTTGCTGGCACTAACACCATTGATCATCGGGGGAGTGTAATTTTTACAACTTTTTGAATTATTAATATATTTATTAAAAACATTTGCTTGCATTAAAACTCCACCTTTGTGTATTACAGTGAATACTATTGAATATTTGCTAATATCTGCATTTTATGCAACCTTATTGCAACCGCAAATCCGAGGTTGCAATTTTATGGGCACTATCTCAAAACGTACTACTACCAAGGGGGATGTGCGTTATCGAGCGTTAATACAAGTACGAAAGCAAGGTGTGAATTTTAGCGAATCGAAGACGTTTAGTAAAAAAACTTTAGCTGAAGCATGGATAAAAAAACGTGAAGCTGAAATTGAAATAAATCCTGAAATACTTCAAGGTTGTGAAATAAAACAGTCCATGACTCTATATGATGCAATTGAACGTTATATCGAAGATGTAACTGAAATTGGTCAATCTAAACTCTATAAGTTGAAACAATTTAAAACTTATGATTTTGCCAAATTGCAACTCATTAATTTAACCAGAGATGTTTTTTCAGCTTATGCGTTAAAACGTAGAAATAGTAATTTTGATGGGGCACCAGTAGCTAAATCCACTGTTGAACAAGATCTCTATTATTTTAAATCTGTATTAATGCATGCTGAATTTGTCCTTAATCAGGATAGCCCAGCTTTGTTTGAATTAGAAAAAGCAATGGTTGGTCTAAGAAATGCAAAACAAATAGACCGGTCTGAAAGTCGAGAGAGGCTTCCAACTAGAGACGAGCTACTGATTTTAACATCATATTTTTATAAAAGGTGGGAGCTCAAAAATGTCACTATGCCTACACATTTAATTATGTGGTTAGCAATCTATACCACTAGAAGAAGAGGTGAGTTATTTGGATTAAGAATTAGTGACTATGATGCTGAACATGGTGTGTGGTTGGTTAGAAATATGAAAAATCCAAAGGGTTCAAAAGGGAACAATAAAAGATTTAAAGTTTCATCTAAAGCCAAGGCAATTATTGATGAACTTTTAAGCCCAGAAGTAAGAAAAAAAATGATGAGACTTGGTGGAGATCCAGATCTACTTATCCCACTTGACGCAGCCTCAACAACCCGTTTATTCACAGAAGCTTGTAAAATTCATAGTATTAATGACTTATGGTGGCATGACTTTAGGCATGAAGGTGCAACTCGTCTAGCTGAAGAAGGTTTGACTGTTCCTCAAATTCAGCAGTTTACATTGCATGATAGTTGGTCTAGTTTGCAGCGATATGTAAATTTAGACTTATATCGCAAAAATTTATTAGATTATGACGAGGCTATAGATTTTGCTCAAAATGATGCTTGTTTTTAATTATTCATGATATACCCTAATTCCTTTGGTATTCATATTGGGGAGAATGGAAATGGAAAAGAATGAATTTTACTTTAGGGTGCTCCAAAGATATGACCACTATATAAATCTTGCAAATACAAAAGCTTCAAATACTATTACATTGATTAGCTCTTTAGCAGTGGCGGCCACAGGGCTAGTTGGTTGGGGCATGATGGGTGGTCAAGCGGATGAGAATATTATTTCAATAAGTAGTGAAAAAGTCATATTAATAATGTGTTTTATTGGTTTCGGTTTTTTTGCTTTCAAGGGGTATCTTCAATGTATGCAAGTGATTAAACCAAATCTGAAGCCAACCAAAGATCCAAGTACAGATAGTAAAAAGGGTCAGCTATCTACCATATTTTACGGCCATGTTAGAGATTTTAAATCCACTAAAGACTTTGTGGATGCTGTAGAAAATACAAATGAAAAAGGAAGATTTGAAGATTTGTTAAGTCAAGTCCATGTGCTTGCAGAAATTACAGCTGATAAAATGAGTGAGTATTCAAAAGTTGGTTTTTGGGTAAATTTTTCATTTATATTTTTTCTAATAATTTTACTATTAAGTTTTATTATTCGCTTGGGGTAATTGATAGTGAGTTTTGATTTTTCGACCAGTGATTTTGACAAATATGTTAATAATCCAAGAATGATGATTGATTCAATTGGGCTTGAATCAGCATCTAATTCAGAGGGTAAAGTTTCAACAGGAGCTTTGGATGAAAGTTTAAAGTTAACCATTAAAGAACCTGAACAATATAAATTACAACAACAAATTCGTGAAGTTTTTGGGCGCGGAAATACTCTGAATTTTAGTACCATTGCAGATCACCCAGATTTTAATTCCTTAGTACATGGAGGAGTAAAAAAACAATACATCACAACAATGTTTGTCGATATTAAGGGTTCGACTAAATTATCGCTTAAGTATCCAGATAGTCTTGAATTTATTTATAAGTTTAAGAATGCTGTTATTAAAACTTGCATTGAAGTCATTCATGCTTTTGATGGTCATGTACATCGAATCATGGGCGATGCTGTTTTAGGTTTTTTTGGTTCCACTAAAATTTCTAAAGAGCAGTCCATTCTTGACTGTATTAACGCTGCCTCGATGCTCACGGTATTGCTAGAACAGACAATAAAACCATGGCTTAAAAGTCAAAAAGAAGACTTTGATGTAAGAGATTTTGGTTTTCGTGTTGGTTGTAACTTTGGAGATGACTCTGAAGTTTTGTGGGGTAATTATGGTTTTGGTGCAGTTGGGGAGGTTTCGCCTACTGGACTTCCAGTTGATCTTGCTGCAAAACTACAAGGTTTAGCGAATAAAAATCAAATTATGATGGGGCAAGGAATATTGGAGTTTTTTAACTTTCCGGAAGATCTTAGTGAGATAAAGTCTGTTCAGGAAAATTATGAAGATAAACCAGTACATTTTGTTACTCCTAATTATATTAAGGCTGATGGTAGTTCTTTAAACTACACAATGAGATTGTTGAAAATAAATAAATATATTCTTGGTTTACCTCTTCCATTACAGTTAAAGAGATCGGTTACAACAGGAATATCTAATAATGAGCATGTGATTCCAAATCATAGGTTTGAATTAACAGCTGAGGTTCATGATCCGAAAGGATTTAAAAAGAAGTACATTTCTAACTCAGAGGTTATTAAAAAAAATTCTAAGATTATTGCAACCTTAAATTCTAAAAATCTAATTCTAGGAGAGTTTTTAAAGGTAATCTTTTATAAAAAAAACCATTCTGGGTTTAAAAATGAACCCATATTGGAAAAATTTTTAGAAGAGGAAATTATTAAAGAAGATATTAAGGCTGATGGTACCAGTACATTAAATATTTTTAGGGGAAATAAGACTTTTCAACGAGATTGCAATTTTAAAGGTTTGCATTATATAAGATGTGATGTGCTTGATTCTAAGCAAAATGTAGTATTTAGAGATTATATTTACGTACCAATTGAATAAATTAAAAGCTCACATTAGTGAGCTTTTATTCATCATTTTAAAAGGCTATACGGAATAACGTGTGGAAAATTTATAAAAACCAATCCACACGAAACGACTTATTGAGTGGAAACTTCAAGATCATCAACTTCTTCTTCAACGCTGTTACGCTTTATTAATGATTGCTTCCAATCACTATGCAGATTGAAGTTAGGGGCTTCTTTCATTGAAATATCTTTACCCCAAAAATCACCACGTTCTGAAAGGTGTGGCTCATTTTTTGTGTACCAAGCATCTCCATCAGCATCCACACTGTAATATTTGTAATCAGCATCAATCCCGATAAATACAGCTTCTTCACGCCCAAATGCAGTGATTTTTAACTCTGCTAGTGTGATTTCCTTATTCTCATGAGCATTGAAGTGCCCAAAAGCAGAATTAGGGCTTGATAAATCAGCTCCTTCAACATCAAAATAATCAGCGAGAATGCGCCCATCTTCGTATGTGTATAGATAGGGTGCTGTGCAAGGTTCGGTGCAATTACCGCCCCATTGATAGCCTAATTTGATGAATGCAAACCATGCTTGTGTAAATTCTGAATGATCTGCCAATTTGATTTTTAGTGCTTGTTTCATGATATTACCTTTTTAAATTACACACGTTATTCCGAAATACGGATTTTTCTTAAAACTTAAATTCCACTACTTATTCCGCATAGCCTTTTAAAATCTTGATTGGCTAGTTCACTTTGCCGGTCAAGATAAGATGCAAATTGAACAATATTTACCATCCATTTAGCCTTCTTTGTGTCTTCTGATTTAAACACTGGAAAAGGTAGATTCATTTTGTTTGCTCTGCGGTTAGCTTCCTCTATTTTCATATGTGTGAAATAGTCGTTTACTATGGTTTCTAGTGGGACAACTGGTGATGAATATCGGATCATGAGCACATGAAATGAATTTATTTGCATCATTGGATTATTCATTGCAGCTCTCCCAATTCTTGAATCAAACGCTCAGCGGTTACACGGTCTACAGTCGCAGGTACGATATGATTTCCAAGCATGTGAAAAGTGATGATATGAGCACCGTTTTGAAGTCTGTAGACCACATTTGTCATGTTTGCCAAATGGATCGTGTGCTTTGTATGATTCAAATCAGTAAACTGAAGCATGTCTTATTCTCCAATTTTAGTTTTATGTTGCATTGCTTGCGCCTTCAGTTCACCAGCATGATTAATCATCAAGCGGAAAAATATTGAGGCAGCTAAAACAGCGGGACAAACAATAAAAATGAACACGGCAACATGGCCATAATGAAAATTCATTAGTTCATCTCCTTACGAAATCCGTTGGCCATATTTTCAATATGAGTAAAAGCTTCGACCATATGCATTGCTGCAAGTTTTGGATCACGTAAATCAATACGAATTTTTTCAATACGTTTTTTGGGATTACGCCATGCATGCGCATAACCTCCTTTAAAAACATAAATATTTAGTTCGTTTTTAGTCGGGTAGAGCGACATATTGATTTCAAAATCAGTACCTGATTTGGTCATACACAGTCGTGAAATATTTGCGATGCCAGTAAGCAAATTACTTTCTAAATTCATGGCACATACCCCACAGCTTCAACAGCATTGTTAAGGTGCTTGTCTTCATCAGATAGAGCAGCTGGAGTGTCTTGGATCAAACAATGACAGCATTGTTCGTCCGGATAATTTGGACATTTCCCTTGGCAAGCATGGCTACCTTTTTTTCGATGCAGTTTTGGCCATGAATCAATGACTGATTGCTCGGGTACTATGCTTTCAGGGGTAACTGATAAGTTCATACATACTCCTCGATCAATTGAGCACGCATAGCCTTTGCAACATCGTCAAGCCATTTAGCTTTTTCTGTTAAATCAATAAATTCGAAATTGATCGCAGCATCAATGAATGCATTTGCTTGTGTAATTGCGACTGTAAATTCGTGTTGATTGGTTGATTTGTAGATGCTGTGAATAGCGGTCTGAATCTGTGAAACAGCACGTTCTTTGTAGAAATCAAAGTCTTTAGTCTGTGGTTGGCCAAAATCATCAGCTTTTAAACGTGTGATGATTATATGATCCATGTTGTTTCTATCATGAAGATTTTTTAACATAGTGACACCAAAAAAAAGAAGAAAAGTTAATTTGTCCAAATAAATTAACTTTGCTTAATATTGTTGTCAATATAAAAATTAATTTTACTTAATTTATTTTTTCCGAAACAAAAAAAAGCCGACTGTTGTCGGCATATGATTTTAATAATTTAGAGGAATTTTTTGCTTGGGGTAAATTTTCCAACATATTTTCCACGATATAAGGCATTTTCCTTTAATGGTATGATGTTTGGCTGAAAATTTGGATTTAATGCTTTTAAATAAAGGGTATTGAATTCTCTTACTAAAGCTTTAAAAGTAGCTTCATCATCTTGAAAAACAACAATCATTTCACCTGTTTGAACGCAATCGAGTGTCCAATCCGGATCAATACAGATGAAGTCACCATCATTAAACTCTGGAGAATTACTTATCCCTTGGCAAATTAAATAAAAACTATTTTTCCCTGCTTCAGGAGGCGCTGGAAGCCATCGATCAACTTCATGGGGTTGAATTGATCTCACATTTGTCATATTACCGCATTGAATATAAGTCAAAACTGGCAGCATCCGCGTTATAGGTCGGTAGTCCTTAACATTATCAGAAGTTTCTGATATTCCATACATTATGTAGTCAATAGTCGTATTAAAAGTTTCAGCTAGAGAATTTAAATGCTCATGTTTGGGTACATTTACATCATTTTCCCATTGTGAAATAGCAACATCTGAAGGCCCGATTTTGGCTGACAATTGCTTTAATGTGAGTTTTTGAGATTTTCTTAAAGATTTTATTCGTGTCCCAATGCTGCTCATATTTTAAAACCTTTTAAAAATTAACTTATCTTAATTGTTGACTAGCAAAGTTTTGTTGTGTTTAATAAATTAACTTTACTTAATTTATTGGTGTACCCATGACGCTTGATGATGCAAAAAAGAAATTGAAATGCAGTAAATCTAAACAGCTAGCTGCGTTATTAGACATCTCTCCAGAAGCAGTTAGTCAATGGAATCCTGCTTGCATACCAAAACGTCGAGAATATGAAGTTTTAGAAAAAGCTTTATTGCTAGGGAATCAACATGATCAAAATGTAACCTCAATGTCTGACTGTGCAAACATCCAAAATTAAGGACAAATTAGATATGAGTGATTTTTTATCAAATTTCGCTGCACAAAATGCTGTCTTGCCATTGGATGTTGCGCTATACCGCGCTTGCAAAGATCGACATGGAAGTAAAGCGGCTATAGCTGAGATTCATGGGTTTAATCCAATGGTATTCAGCAAATGTGTAGATATTCAAAATACGCAATATCATTTGCATCCAGAACATGTCGAAGCAATTTTGAATTACACAAAAGACATTCGCATTTTGCAAAGTGCAGCTGCCGCGCATGGTAATGCAGTGGTATATGAATTACCTGCCGATATAGATATTCATGACACAGGTTTTTTGGCCAATATAGGCACAGTTTCAAACCGAGTAGGTGAGTTATTCACGACTGTGAGTGATGCACTGAAAGATGGCCGAATAGTCGATGTTGAACTGGCAAGCATTGAAAAAAATGCAATGTGTCTTATTGCAGCTGTTGCACAACTTAAAAAATTAGCCCGTCAAAAGGCAGAAAGTGATGTGGAGACAAATTAATGGCTCTAACATTTGATCAAGTGCGTGATGCTGCAAAAGGGCGTTGGAAAGAAATTATATACCCCGCATTTGGCATCACAGTACCAGCTAAAAAAAATATACATGGTCCATGTCCGATTTGTGGCGGTAAAGACCGCTTTCGTTGTGACGATAAACAGGGGAAAGGTACGTGGATCTGTAATCAATGCGGTGCAGGTGATGGGTTTGCATTGATTGAAAAATCTCGCAGCATGAACTATTCAGAAGTTTTAACAGAAGTTGGCGCAGTCCTGGGCTTATCTGCAGATACAAAAGTTACGGATGAAGACCGTAAAAAATGGAAAGAAAAAGCCGAAGCGCAAGCCAAAGCTGCTGAACTCGAAGAGCGTAAAGCACAAGAAGCTGCTGCCAAACGTTCTGCCCGGATCTGGGGATATAAGTCATCTGACCGTGATTGCCCGTATTTGGTACGCAAGCAGGTTCAAAACCATGGCTGTCGCATAAATGGCAAAGGAAATCTGATTGTTCCTTTGTTTGATAAAGACGGAAAAATTTGGAATATCCAAGAAATTCATGCAGATGGCCATAAGCCTTTTTTACCAGGCGGGCGAGTAAGCGCATGTTTTTACATGATCGGCCAAGTGATTCAGCAAGATCAAATTATCTGTATAGCTGAGGGCTATGCGACTGGTGCCAGCATTTATGAGGCGACCGGTCACGTCACGGTTGTGGCGTTTAATTCAGGAAATATAGACAAAGTGGGTAAAGAAATACGCATATTGCATCCGCATGCACGTCTTGTGTATTGCGCTGACGATGACAGTCATTCGACTCCACCTGATGCAGGCTTAAAAGCTGCGAATAAAGCTGTGGCTGCAACAGGCGGCATTGTGATTATCCCCGAATTTAGTCAAGCGGTGAACGTATGAGTCAAGATGAAATGTTAGAGCAGCCACCATCAAATTCTCATCCGTCTGACTTTAATGACCTGCATGTGATTTCAGGGTTAGCAGAAGTGCGATCGCAGATAGAAAGCGGGATTTCTTCTCAATTTTCTGCTTTTGTTGTTCCCCCGCACCCCCTTGAAAATGCAGGCCAAGATTTGGGGCGATTTTCAGCAGAGGATCAGGCATTTTTGGCTGAAGATGAGCCAAATACTCATAGTCATGAAGATTTTGAACTTGAAACCTATACAGAGCGGGACTTAATCGAGCGTGAAAATCATTCTGGTGGGCCTCAGCAGGAGGGGGATGGGGAATCTGAAGACTTTGAGCGTCCAGATTTTACAGTTGAGAAATGTTTAGGTCGCTTCATGTTGGTGGAGGGTAAAACTGACGTATGGGATTCCTTCCGTAAAAAAACCATCAAAGCGGTTGCATTTACAAAAATGGTTGGAAAGTCAGTTGCAGAGCGCTGGCAATCGCATCGCAATCGTAAAATGATTGATCAGGATACCTTAAAAACAGAGGTTGATAGTCAGACAGCAATTGAAATCACTGACTTGATTAAACGCTATGTACATTTGGAAGGGACACTTGAATCATGGGACACACTTCATCGTGAGCGTGTTAAAAATGCGGCAATTCGTGAAGCATTTCCGAACCAATATGAAATTTGGTTTAAATCACCACATCGCCGAATGATTCATAATACTGATTTGGTATTTGATCCGACAAATTCATCCAAACCTCATCAAATTAACAGGTTTACGGGACTTGATGTAGTTGCGGCAACAGATGCTGATGCACCAGACATGTTGATGAACCGAAAAGACGCTTATGAAAAATGTAAAAGTTTTGATCAATTATTACGTCATTTATGTGTTGGTGAACCACAGGCATATGGCTGGTTAATTCGATGGTTAGCATATCCGCTTCAACATAAAGGGGCCAAAATGGCCACTTCAATACTCATGCACGGTAATATTCATGGTGCAGGTAAATCGCTATTTTTTGGCGGTATTATGGAGAAAATCTACACAAAATATCATAAGACACTAGACCAGCGAGATCTTGAAAGCCAATATAACGACTGGGCTGATGAAGTGCTTTTTTTGCTGTTTGAAGAAATCGCAAATAACAAAACTAAACACGGCATGATGGGGTTTATTAAGCATTTGATCACTGGATCTAAACTATCAATTCATCAAAAATTCTTATCGTCTATGCAACAGGCAAACCATATGAATACGGTATTTTTATCGAATCATACTCAGCCTTTGCCGATTGAAGAAAATGACCGGCGATTCTTGGTTTTGTATCCAAAGTCAACAGTACCGCAAGAATTATTAGACCGAGTCGTTGCAGATCTTGACGATAACGATGTGATAGAAGCATTTTATGCAACGCTTTTACAGATTGATTTAACTGGTTTTAATGCGCATACCAAGCCACCAATGACCAAAGCAAAACGGGAAATTATTGAATATACGCGCGCAGGATATGACACGTTTATTGTTCAGTGGATTGCTGAAGAAACCGATTACCCTTACTGTACGTGTACGGTATCCCAGCTATATGACGCATATCAAAAGTGGTCTAAAAAAACCAATGAACATATTGTTAGTCTAAAAAGGTTTATGGGTGAAGCTAAAAAATATGGGGTTGTATCGACAGATAAACAGGAGCATTGGCGAAAACCATCTCAGCCTGCAAACAAGCAGCAAAGTAAATTGGTGGTTATTGGTGTGATGCCAGAGCAGACAGCGGATAAGCAGGGAGTTCTTAGGCCAACCGTGAAAATGGATTGGTACGGTGCAGACATCGAAAAATTTGACAAGACGTTACAAGGTGATAATAATGATGCTCCATACCCATTCCCATAATAATTACAGGGTTAAATGTGTACCATGTGTACCATGTGTACCATCGTGTTTACCATTTATGACCAATGGTACACACCTGCAAGCCTTACCACACAACACTTTATTGTCCAATGTTTACCATGTGTACCATTGCGCGCGCACGCGCACACGGGAAAATTTTGCAGCCAGTAATTATGATTTAAATTTCTATTTCAAAAATGATTCAAAAAAATTCTCTTGCGTGAGAGATATTATATTAATGGTACACATGGTACACATTTTCCTAAAAGCCTTGATATATAAGGTTTGTGTGTGTGTACCATTTTTATGCAACGGTACACAAAAAACGCTTATGGTAAACATTGCACTCCAAGTAGTTATTTTTAAAATGTTTTTTGTGTGTAC
Organism: Acinetobacter amyesii; assembly: GCF_002018365.1. Classification (GTDB taxonomy): domain Bacteria; phylum Pseudomonadota; class Gammaproteobacteria; order Pseudomonadales; family Moraxellaceae; genus Acinetobacter; species Acinetobacter amyesii. Next base: position 503,560 of record NZ_MVKX01000001.1, on the reverse strand, counting down.
CATTGTAGAGGAGCGCTTGTAATGGAAAAATTCTTGCGTTTACTCAATCCAAAGTCAATCAATTACGAAGCAGATCGCATTGATGGTGGCCAGCCTGCAATGACTGCACAAGATATTCTACTTGCAATGAGCTTCGCAAAGCTGACCAAGCTACAAGACAACCTAATCCGCTTAAAATACTTTGGTGCAAACACCAAAGCCAATGTACAGATCTTCAGTGAAATTCTTGTTGGGAAATATGAACAACAGTTCGCTGATGCTGGTGTTAATCAAATTTATCATCGATCGATTGTCTTAATTGCTTTGACAGAGTTTTGTTTAGTGCCAGCAAGCTATGTACCATCTGTGAGAGCTCGGGCTTTAATTTGTGGATGGTCTTATTTTCCAGTTCATAAGTACATGATTGGGCATATTGAGAATGTTCTAAAAGATATAAACAATGAGATTGCTATTGGCGAAGATAAAATTTTTACTCAGGTCTATAAAATTAAGTAAACTTTATTATTGACTCAATAACGAATTTAAGTTAATTTTTACCACAATGGAAAACTCTAGATAAAAGCGCTGTAGTTCTCCATGGAACCGAAAGGTTCTTTAAACAAACTGCATGATTACCCTCGGAAAGTTCATGCAGTTTTTTTATGCCCGCATGTTGCACTGGTCGCAATCATGCGGGTTTTTTTATGGGATACGCAGGCATGGGTAAAAAGAATCGAGCTGCTCACTGGCAGGAGCATGAGCAATCAGCCGACAAAGCTGAGAAGGCCAGATCAAAACCGCTAAAGGATGACAAGGCCAAAGCATGGCGTAAAGCCTGTGCAGATTATTTACTGGCGAATCGATACTGCTATGACTGCACTAAGCGTGGTTATACAAGCCCAGCAGATCAGGTTGCGCACATTGATCAGCCTATCAGCCAAGTGAAGTTCTGGAACATCGATAACTGGCAGGCATTGTGTGAGCCATGCTTCCAGCGGATTACTGAGGGCAAGCCACTGACTGTGCAGGAACCCATACCTAAAGATGCAAAATTATATACGGTGAAGTAATGGCACGATTAACAAAGCTGGGTGGATCACTACCAACACTCAAGAGTAATCAACCGACCTTAGCCAAACAAGAAAACTATGGCCAAGGTCGCGGCGGTCGGCCATGGCGTCGGATCAAACGTGAAGTGCATGTACGTGATAACTGGACGTGCTGCAAGTGCCAGCGTATATCCATGACGCTTGAGTGTGATCACATTGTCAACAAAGCCCAAGGCGGAACGGATGACATGGACAACCTGCAATCATTATGCAAGCAATGCCATGACCAGAAGACACAACAAGAAAGCAAACACGGGATGAAACGTTAATGAATAAGATTGCTCAGCTGCATATACCTGATGGCGGATCATGTGTGGGGTCTCAGGTGGTGCTTGAAGATGGTTCCAAAATTGGCGGCATTCAGCAAGTCACATTGACTGGTGGTATTGATCAAGAGATTTGGGGTTTACATTTGGAAGTGTCCCCGCGATTTATAAATCAAAAACCAATAGATATTGAATTACTTTCTGTAGGCATTTCAAAGGATATTGAGCAGATCCATGCAGACACGGTGATGGTCGTGGTACGTGGTGAATATACTTGTTTTGACTCAATGGAAGACGCAGCTAGTTTCCGCGAGTGGCTAAACGAGTTCTCAAAGCTGGCTTCTAAACCAGTTGTGTTCTTGGACAAGTCTGTAGGTCTTGAACAATTAGATGATGAGAAGCTAGCATCCTTGGGACTTCAACGTATTAAAGATTAAAAGAACATACAGAACCGGCACACGTTAGCTTGGTTCAATGTTGGCAGCTCGGAATAGACGGCACGTTCATGTGTAAGCAAACTCATGAATGATTCTATGTCTCAGCAGGATGCTGAGAGGACAGAGTGGGTAGTGAAAGGATTCATACCTTGGTGACGGCAAGCCATTAACACATCAATTGGCCATCGTGGACGACTCTAATCCCTGTCAGAAATGGCAGGGATTTTTAATTCGTGGAACATATATCGTGATTCATTTTATTAAAGTTTTCGTGGAACATTTTAATAAAATTAATGACTTGCATTATATTGGTGCGCATTTAACCCCGTGGGGGGTATCAAAATTTAAAAATTTCGGTCCCAGCGGACACCGCCCCCTAATCTCATTTATAAAAAAATTCCTGATTTGAGTAAAAGTAAATAAACTTTTTATTCAAAATCATAAATTTAGGTTAATTTTTTTAAATATTCAGCTTTAAAGGTGAAAATATGGCTTTGACTGAACAGATGAAAAAATTTGCTCGGGCCAAACTAAAAAATGATCCCGTAACTGGAAAGCAACTGTCAAACAAGCAAGCGGCCATCGAAGCAGACTATTCTGAGAAGTCGGCAGGGTCAAAAGGAAGCCAGCTAGCTAAAAATCCCGAGGTAATTGCATATCTGGACGGGCTTTTGAAATTAGGGGGAGAGGGGGCGGGCCCTGCATTTGAATCCATGTCTTTAGGTGAAGCAGCTATACAAGCTGACATGAAAGAGATGGAGAGTGTAACAAACTCTTTAGAGTATTTGCGATCCATTTATAAAAACTCACGGCTTGAACGTAAGGTGAGAATTGAAGCTGCCAAAGCGGCTTTGCCATATGAGTTTGGCAAGGTTGGTGAAATGGGTATCAAAGAAGGTCGTGAGCAGGCTGCTGGCGAAGTCGCTAAAACAAGTAAATTCGCCACAGCTGACGAAAGACGTAAACAGCGTGAAAACCAAAGGGTGAGTTGATATGGGTTCGATGTTTCCAACATGGACGACGGCTTGTCCCGATTGGGAGCAAAGGATTTTATCTAAGCAGTCTTTAATCCCATGTGAACCGTTATTTAGAGATGAAGCTGAAATGGCTCTTGATGTGATCAAAGAACTTATTTTAGTGGATGTGGATTCAAAGCCTACAATTGGTGAGGTTACAGCTGAATGGGTCTTTGATTTTGTAAGCGTGATCTTTGGGGCTTACGATCCAGACTCGAAACAACGGCTTATTAATGAATTTTTCATGCTGATAAGCAAGAAGAATACTAAATCCACGCTTGCTGCAGGCATTATGCTGACAGCGATTATTTTGAATAGTCGTGAAGCAGCTGAATTTATTATTCTTGCGCCTACAAAAAAAGTTGCAGATAACAGCTTCACACCAATTAAAAATATGATTCGTGAAGATCCAGAGTTAAAGGCTCGTTTTAGCGTTTCAGAGCATACACGGACAATAACGGATCGTTACACGAAGGCAGTTCTAACGGTTGTTGCAGCGGAAACTGGTTCAAGTGCTGGCGCTAAAGGTGCATTTATTTTAGTCGATGAACTTTGGGTCTTTGGGGAACGCGCCAATGCTGAGTCTATGCTTGAAGAAGCAACGGGCGGGATGGCCTCATTTCCCGAAGGTTTTTTGATTTGGCTATCTACCCAATCAGATAAACCGCCAGCTGGCGTGTTTAAAAAGAAACTAGATTATGCTCGAAAGGTGCGTGATGGAGAAATTATCAATCCATCATTTTTGCCGCTGCTGTATGAATTCCCTCAGAGCATGATTGATGATGAAAGTTATCTTAACCCTGAATATTTCTATGTGACCAATCCAAACCTTGGCCGTTCAACTCATATTCGTTATCTGCTCAATAAATATGAGCAGGCAAAGGAAAGTGGTGATGATTCAGTTCAAATTTTCTTGGCGAAATATTTAAACGTCGAAATTGGCATGAACAAGCGTGCAGATCGATGGGCCGGTGCAGATTTTTGGATGCTCTCAGCATACAAAGATAAGCTTTTTGTAGAGTCTATTTTGGATCTTAGTGAAATATGTACTGCAGGGTTCGATGGTGGTGGCCTTGATGATATGTTTGGTATGTCGATTATTGGTCGAGATAAACATGATCGTTCACTTTGGTATTGCTGGAATCGTGCTTGGGTGCATCCTATTGCTTTAGAACGTCGTCAAGAGAATGCTCCAGCTTATAAGGATTTTGAAAAAGAAGGTGATTTGGTCATCGTAAAGAACGTTGGTGATGATGTTCGTCAAGCAGCTCAAATATGTAAGCGTATTTATGATGCAGGCAAGTTTCCTGAAAAGGCTGCTATCGGTTTGGATAAATTGGGGATGCCTTCACTTCAAGATGGATTGTTGGAAGAAATTCCATTCGAGTTATTGATTGGTGTACCGCAAGGTTATCAACTTTCGGGATACGTTCAAACAACTGAGCGAAAAGTTGCTGAAGGAAAGTTTCTGCATGCTGGACAGCGCATGATGAACTGGTGCGTTGGCAATGCGAAGGGTGTTTATCAGGGTAATGCAATGACGATTCGCAAGCAGGAATCAGGCAAAGGTAAAATTGATCCGTTAATAGCGACATTTAACGCGGTAGCACTGATGTCAGCAAATCCAGAGCAATCAGCGCAAAGTTATGGGGTATTTTTTGTATGACAAGAAATCAAAATATTCGGCAGGAAATTCGTCACCAGTTGGCAGTACAAAATCATTTAGGGGCCTGCACAACGACAGGCAAATCAGATAAAGAAATCGCTCACATAGATGAGCGATTTTTTTTGGCTTGTGAAAAGTTAGAAGCACTTCAAGCAGGCTTAAAGCGAAGTAAAAAATAGGAGTGCTTTACACATGAATCAAGCATATAGCTTGCTAACAATTAAATCGATTGATGAAGAAAAAGGAATAGTTTACGGCATCGCGACTACCCCAGCGACTGATCGTGTAGATGACGTTGTTGAACCTCAAGGTGCGAAGTTTACGTTGCCAATCCCTTTCCTCTGGCAGCACAACGATCAGAAACCTGTTGGAAATGTAATTCAGGCAGATGTCAAAGATGATGGCATTCATGTAGCAATTCAGATGGTATTGGCTGATCAGGTGAAGTCAGCTGAGCTTAAAGAACGTCTTCTTTTGGCTTGGGACAGTATTAAAACTGGCCTTGTACGCGGTCTTTCAATTCGCTTGCGTGGTCTCAAGGTCGCAGACATTCAGCATTCATGGGGTTTGCATTTCTTTGAATGGGAGTGGCTTGAGCTTTCTGCTGTGACTATTCCTGCAAATCAGGAAGCAACAATCACAAGCGTTAAATCCTTTTTTAAAGCTGAAGATCAGCAAAACAAACAAACACCCATTGCAGAGAAATCTGTTCCGTGTGTGCCGCCAGCAGCGGCTCAGCCTGAATCAAAACATGTAGTCGTGAAATTGGCTGAAACATCAAAATCTTTTGGAGTAAAACTCGTATGAAACTGGCTGAACAAATCAAAAAGTTAAAAGAAAATATTGGCTTAAAGCAGAATGAAATTGTTGAAAAATCAGGTAAACATATTTCTAAAGGCTTAACACCAGATGAAGCAACTGAAGCAGAAATCACACAGTTGCAGGCAGAAATTGATGTAATGGACACTAATTTGAAGCGTCTTGAAGGCATCGAAACCAATCAAAAAGCATGGGGCGATGATTCAACACCAATTGAAGGTGATACTTCTAAAAAAGGTTTGGATTCTACCCAAGGGAAAAAGCCTGTTATTGAAACTTCAAGCAACATTCCGAAAGGCATTGGTTTTGCATTGATGGTCAAAGCAATGGCAGTAGCTTCATCTTCAAATGGTTCAATTTCGGCAGATGCAGTTCTAAAAAATTGGGGTGCTCCGGAGTCTGTATGTAAAGCTGTGACTCAGAAAGCTTTGATTGGCAGTACGAGTGAGCCGACATTTGGCGCATCTTTAGTAGAGTTGCAACACTATACGGGTGAATTTATCGAATTGCTACGTGGAAAAACAGCAGTAGATAAACTAGCAGCAAAAATGCGTCAAGTTCCATTCAATATTAAAGTTCCATCGCAAACTGGAGCTGCTTCAGTTGGTTGGGTTGGTGAAAAGAAACGCAAACCGACAACCAATCCAACTTTTGGTAGTTTGACTCTGACCAAATCAAAAGTTGCAGGAATTGTATTGTTATCTGATGAGTTAGTGCGTTTTTCTAACCCGAAAGCGGACGGCCTTGTTTTAGATGATTTGCTCAAATCTACTGCAACATTTATTGATGGACAGTTTTTTGATCCCACTAAAGATGAATCGGATGATAGTCCTGCTTCAATTTTAAATGGACTTGATGCTGTGCCTAGTTCAGGTGTTACAGGTGCAGCAATCGAAGCGGATTTGGCTTTGGTTATGAAGCAGATTACTGATGCAGGTCTTAGCTTAGAAGGTGCAACGTGGGTGATGTCTGAAACTCGTGCTGCTCAGCTGAGTATGCTGCGTGATGCTTTGGGCAAAAAATACTTTGAAGGCATGAATATCAATGGTACTAAAGAGCTTGTGACATTGCCTGTTGAAATTTCAGCAGCATGTACTGATAAAATTGCGCTAGTGCTACCTGGTCAAATTTTGCTGGCAGATGATGATTCAATGGATTTTGCAATCAGTACAGAAGCAACTATTAACATGGGTACAGATGCGGCTCCTAATTGGGTCAATTTGTATGAAAATAATTTGATGGCCATTCGTGCAGAACGTTTTATTCGCTGGAAACCACGTGGCAAAGCTGCTGGCTATATTCAATTTTAGTCTTAAAATTAAATTGAACTTCCATAAAGCCCCTTTTTAAGGGGCTTTTTTGTTGAGTAGAGAAAATGCCAAAAGTTAAATATTTGAAAGATCTTTGCTCTGGTCGTACTGGAAATGTACATGATCTGCAGGACTATGAAGCAAATGTACTAATTCAATTGGGTGCAGCTGAAATTTTTGATGATTCAGAACAAACTGAAGCTGTACGTTTAGCAGCAGAACATGCTGAAGCTGCACGTCTGGCAGCTGAAAAAGAATATGAGCAGATACCGCCAGATGCTTTATTAAATTTAAATGGTCGTCCTGTAGTAGATGACTTTTGTGATATGGCTCAGCAACTAGAACCGTTACCAGAAACCGAAAAGCCTGCCAAAAAAGGCTCAAAAGCGTCTAAATAAGGGTGAATTTAATGGGTCTTTTTAGCAATATGTTTCGCAAAAAATCCTTATCACCGGTAAATGGCGGTGGCGGATGGCGAATACTGGAACCATTCATGGGCGCATGGCAGCGAAATATAGAGCTAAATCGTGAAGACTTACTTTCATTTCATGCTGTTTTTGCCTGCATTTCTATCATTTCAAAGGATATAGGTAAACTTCCTTTGGAGCTTCGCAAAAAAGAAAACGGGGTTTGGGTCAAAACCAAGGACAAAAACCTACCATTCTTTGAAAAACCAAATCATTTTCAAACCATGCAGCAGTTTCTTGAGTATTACATCATTTCCAAAGAAACTCGTGGCAACACTTATGTGCTCAAGTTAAGAAACTTCAAAGGTGATGTAGAGCAGCTGATTGTACTTAATCCTGACAATGTTACGCCTTTGGTCAGCGATGACGGTGATGTGTTCTACAAAGTGGGCATTGATAAGCTGGCTAAATTGCAAGAATCAATCATTCTTCCAGCATCTGAAATTATCCACGATCGTTGGAACTGTTTGTACCATCCGCTGGTTGGGATTAGCCCTTTGGTCGCTTGTGGTTTATCGGCTTCACAAGGCACGGCCATTCAAAAGTATGGCGCAAAATTCTTTGGTAATAATGGGCGTCCAAGCGGTATTTTGACAATGCCAGGGAAAATATCTAAAGAAGATGCGCAAACAATCAAAGAAAACTGGGAAGCCAATTATTCTGGTGAAAATATTGGCAAAACAGCAGTACTTGGCGGTGATGTGAAATACATTGCGATGTCTATGCCAGCTGCAGATGCGCAAATGATCGAGCAGCATAAATGGTCTGCTGAAATTTGTTGTTCTGTTATTAATGTCCCACCTTGGAAAATTGGCATTGGTAGTATTCCACAGGGGCAAAAAGTTGAAGACATGGAGCGGATCTATCTGAATAGTTGTTTGCAAAGTCCAATTGAAGCGATTGAAAACTGCTTTGATGCGGCCTTCGATTTGAAAGCCAAAGGCTACGAAGTATTTCTTGATCTTTCAACTTTGCTTCGCATGGACAGTATTTCGCAAATGAACTTTTATTCGCTTGGCGTGCAGCGCGGTATTTTTGCACCAAACGAAGCGCGGGCAGTATTCAATTACGAACCTAAAACTGGCGGTGATACGCCATATATACAACAGCAAAACTATTCACTTGAAGCGATTTCGAAGCGTGATTCGAAAGATGATCCCTTTGCTTCAGCTTCAGGGAAATCAAATGGAGATGGTGATGCCTCTAACAGTGAATGACGTTGCGCGTCATCTTCGCTATGACGATGACGATATTGTGGCTTTAGACCTGAAATCCATTATGGACAGTGCAGAGCAAGCTGTAAAAGATCATGTGCTGACGAAATATGATCCTGAAAACAAAATTCAGCAGCGGGCAGTTTTGATGATGTGCGGGTATTTCGATGAGCATCGCGGTGTAAATAAAGACACGCCATCAAATGATGGATTTTTGCCGCAGCCAGTGAAAGATTTGCTATCGAAATATTATGTTCCTTTGGTGGTGTGAAATGACCTGTTCAGGATGTGAGGAAAGACGTGAGTGGATTAGAAAACACACCCAGCGCGCAAAGCTGCGAATGCAAAAACTGCTGCAGCAGCTTGGTGCATCAAATGTTGGAAACAATAAACAACCAAACTCAGCAGATCACAGCACTGATCAATAGTCACGCTGAGCAAAACAAAGTTTTGGCGCAAATTGTTGATCAAAATAACGAACTGATTGCTGAGCTTATACAAGATGATGAGGATAATGAATCTTCATTATCCGGATATTTGGATGGCTAGATTATGAATTTAGCAAGTGAATTACGCCATCGTGTGATGATTCAACAAAAAGGGCCTGATCGTGATGCAGATGGCTATCCGATCCATGTAGCTTGGACTGAATACAAAAAACTCTGGGCTAAAGTGACGCATCTGTCCGGCAAGGATTTGATTGCGGCACAGGCGAATCAATCCAAAGTCGTTGCCCGCTTAAAACTGCGTTATCGTGAAGATATTAATACGACTATGCGCGTTGTTTATAAGGACAAAATTTACGCAATTGATAGCCAAGCCTTAGAAGACAATAATAGCGGCAACGAATACATCACTTTTTTACTTTCTCAAGGTACAGAGCACGCCTAAGGCGGGTGATATGTCAGTTGAATTTAAAATAAAAGGATTGGATAAGGTTAAGCCTAAATTAGATCAATTGGCCAATCCTAAAAAAGCAAAATCTATTGCACGTAAAGCAGCCCGTAAAGCAATGAACATTGTAAGAGATGCGGCTCGTACAAATGCAAAGTCAATTGATGACCCTGAAACTGTCGCAATGATTCATAAAAATATTGCAGTTCAGGCAGGGAAAACTCAAAGTGCTAACGATATTAAAATGCGCGTTGGTATTAGAGGAGGCGCAAGTCAAAACCAGCATTCGATCAGCACAGCTGGGTTGAGCGGTGGAGATACTCGGCACTGGCGTTATATAGAGTTTGGAACTAAATATCAGCCTGCCATTCCTTTTATGCGAATTGCATTTTTTAATAATTTTAATGCCGTGACAACCAAATTTGCTGAAGAGTTTAATGCAGAGCTGGATAAGGAGTTAGCATCATGACGGTTGAAATTTCACGAGCGCTTAAGGCGGATGATATTTTGGGGCCATTACTGGGTGTGCGTATTTTCCCGAATACTGCAGACTTGGATACACCTGTTCCATATATCGTTTTTCAGGGAATCGGTTCCGATCCTGAACATGCTATAGATTGTGGTGCAGTGAATGATAATAACCAGTATCAATTTTCGGTTTGGCATGACGATATTCAAGAAGCTGAAAGAATTCGTTCACGTGCAGTAAAAGTGTTAGAAAAGATTGGTTTTTTCTATCAAGGAAAGCATCCAGATAATGAAGATTTTGAAACAAAACTGTTTGGCCGCGGCTGGGATATGAGTTACTGGTCGGGAGTATGAGTCATTAATTAATTTGTTTTATATACCACCGAAAGGTGGTTTTTTTATGCCAAAAATTTGAGGAGTAGCTACTCATGGCAGCACAAAAGAAAGGTGTTTTATCTAATGGTACAGCAGTGTGGATCGTCCATGGCACTGTACCGACATTAACCAAAATGGGTTGTATTAAAGCTTTGGTACTTGGTGATGATAGCGCATCAGAAGTTGACACGACTTGCTTGGAAGAAACCAGTACAAAAACTTCTGAGTATGGTTTGGTGACACCGGGTGAAGGTTCTATTCAAATTGATACCGACCCGAAAAATGGTTCACATATGAAATTGCTTGAATTGGCGGCAGCTAAGGAAAAAGTAGAAGTATATGTGGGCTGGTCGGATGGTATTTCAGAGCCAACATTGACTGGCAGTGATATTGAGCTTCCTGAAACACGAACTTGGTCAAGTTTTGAAGCAATCTTGCGAAAAGGCTCACCAGTGTTTGCTGTAGATGCAATGGTGAATCACACGATTCCAATGAAGCGCCAAACTGAAGTGATTGATCAATTTAAGGTGTCGCCATAATGAAAAAATTAAGTTCAACTGATCTATTAGGTCTTTCGGATAAAATTTCTACGGAGTTAGTGCCTAAAGAAATTGTATTTACCATTGATGGTAAAGATTACACAGCTGATATCGCAGTAAAACGCTTAAGCTTTGATGAAGCGGTAGATTTGACTCGCGGGAAAGATCTAACAGATATGCTCGTGGCGGATCTGCATAAGCTTCGTGTGCAAAAAACGATTTATAATGCAGATACAAATGAGCCGTGTTTTCCAACGCTTGAAAGTGTAGGTAAACCTGTTCCAGCCATTATTGATGCGATGTATAAAGCATCTGAAGTGGTCAATGATTTTACGGGGAAGCAGCAGATCAAGCACTTGAAGAAAATGAATTCTGGTGCGAACTCGTCAGCTGCGGAATCGGTGGAAACACGATCAGAGACGCAAAGCGAAACTTAGATAATGCTGAGCTTCAAATATGGAGAGCCTTTCGTAAAAAAAGAGGCTCTTTGTTTTTTGGTCGCAGAATAGAGCAAGGCTTTGGGAACTGGATGGCACACTACACGATGTTTAAAGTGAAAGATCCTGAAAGTGTTTCTGCTTTGGCCTATATGCCGCATGAAGATGTACCAGAAAAGTCTTTTGAAGAAGAACGTATGAAAGCGATTAGAAAGAAATCCGCTTAAGTAGGTTTTGATTATCAAGATAATTTTTTTGCACCTTAGTTCAATCTATTGCCAATTTTAGGAAGATTGAATTGGCGCGGTGTATAGTAGATAAATTAAGCAATACATAATATCCTCATTGAACTTTTGGGTTTAATGGGGATTTTTTATGATGTGGGTTTTAATTATCTTAGTGGCCGTTGCTCTGGTGGGGTATTTAGTAACACAAGAATTGAAAAAAAGTGGTGACTTTGAAAAATATGTGCCTGCGCCGAAAACTCCTGGTACAACTAAGGGACGATTACCAAGTCCTACTTATGAAACTAAGCCAGTACAGAAAAGCCAAAAGTACAAACTGGTCTATGACGGTGCTTATGACTTTGAATCATACACATTTGAAATAGTGGGCGAGGCATCATATCAATCTAATATTGAACGGTTTGCTGTTAAGCGAGATGGTAAAGGCAGTTTTACTGAAGTCGAGGCAAGAATTATTAGAGATCTTAATAATAGTTATGATAAAAATGCCACCAAAGTAGATATTAATGGCTTAACTGTTGGATATTTTGCTCGGAATAATGCTGAAAGTTGGGTTAAGCTTTTGGGGCGATTAAATATGTCCGATAACTCTGAAGTATTTGTTAATGCTGTAATTGTTGGCGGTCGCAGTGAAGATTATAAATTTGGTGTTAGATTGGATATGCCATCAAGAGTGGCAAATTCGGCAAAATATATACAACTGGGTTAAGGAATTAACATGAAGAAGATAATAATTCTGGGTGTATTCTTATATCCTGCTGTTGTATTTGGAGATATCTCAAAATCAGAATTTTGCAAAGATATATCTTCCTATGCTGAATTGGTGATGGAAAAAAGGCAAAATGGCATGTCTATTAAAACATTGCTTTTGGCCGTAAGTAGATCTAGTAGTAGTGATAGTGTTAAAGAGCTCATGGAATCAATTGTTGAGGGAGCGTTTAGTACCCCTGCTTATTCTTTAGAAAAAAATAAAACTAAAGCAATAAATGAATATTCCGCAAAAATATATTTAGATTGTAAGAGGCATCTTAAGTGATTTAAATATATCTAACTAACCGCTCAAAGGCGGTTTTTTTACGTCTAGAGGAAAGTATATGGCTACTAAGCTTGGAACATTAACGCTTGATTTAATTGCCAAAACTGCCGGTTTTACTGAACCAATGAAAAAGGCCGGTGATACTGCAGAGCGCGAATCTAAACGTATTGAAAACAGCGCGGGTTCTGCGATTGAAATGATCAAAGGTTTAGGGGTTACAGCATTGGCAGGCTTTACTGTTGGTTCAGTGATCAGCATGGCAGATGAATATACCCAGATGGCAGCGCAGATCCGCAATGCAACCAGCAGTCAGCAAGAATATAACCAAGTTCAAGAACATCTTTTGCAAACCGCAAATACCACATACCGTCCTTTAAAAGAGGCGCAGCAGGTTTATTTAGATGTTGGTGGTGCTTTAAAGGCTTATGGTGAAACGACAGAGCGCTCTTTGCGTATTACAGACAGTCTGTCATTTTCATTTACGCATAATGCAACGGCTGCAGATAAAGCAGCCAGTGCAACTGATGCTTATATGAAAAGCATCTATAGCGGCAAAGTTTCAGGTGATGCTTGGATTTCAATCTTGTCTGCTGTTCCAAGTATTGTTGGAGATTTATCAAAGAGTTTAAATAAATCTGAAGCTGATATTTTGTCTATGGGTAATGCTGGAAAATTAAGCACAAAAGATTTAAATAATGCACTTGATGCAAGCCGTGAAAAAAGTGAAGCGCTGGCCAACAGTATGGAGAATAGTCTTGCTGATGGATTTACAGTGCTATCAAATGCTGTGACTGATTATTTAGGTAAAGCAAACGAATCAACTTCTGCGACTGGAATGATGGCTGGAGCATTGGGCATTTTAGCTGGAAATTTAGAAACTGTTGCAAATGTTGCGATGTTGGGTGGTGTGGCCTATTTGACAAAACGAATTGCTGAACAATCCGTCGCTGTTCGTGAAGCTATAATCGCATCTACAGCCAGAGCAGCTGCTGCAGAAGCAGAGGCTGCTAGTCAAGCTCGTCTATTGGCATTAGAGGTTCAGCGAAGCCGTCAAGCTGCTGCACAAACACTAACGGAACTTAATCTTGCACGAGCGGAAATGAATTCGGCAACAACACGTCAAGAACGTGCTGCAGCAACAATGCGTCTAACCCAAGCAGAAATTGCACACAACATAGCGATGAAGCAATCGGCTGCTGCTGTGGCAACGCAAGTAGCTGCAGAATCTGAACTTACTGCAGCACGCACAGCAAGTTCAAGGGCGTTGGCTTTAGTAGGCGGGCCGATTGGTGCAATCACTATCGGTGTGACTGCGCTGGCCGCTGGGTATATGTATTTAAGCGATAATTCAGAGAAATCAACAAAATCATTGCGAGAAAATAATGAAGCTGTTGGTGATGCGGTGATTAAATATCGTGAATTAAATAGTATTCAGCGTGACGCACAAATAGCCGCTGAGCGTCAGAAACTAGAAGAACTTAATGAAGCATACAGACAAGCATCTGCCGAACTAATGGTTTATGCCAGTAATATGGGCAATATGGGGGAAATTGTTACTGAATCTCAAGTTGAGTTATCAAAGTTATTTGCTGAATATAAGAAAACTGGTGATTTGGATGCATTCAATACTTCTGTTCAGAACTCAAGCAGGGTATCACAAGTTGCAAAAGACAAAACGGCAAATTTTGCAAAAGCTGTTTATGAGGCCGGCACTGAAGCAAAAACTCAAAAAGATTTTATTGCACAATTATCTGGGGAGCTAAACGGAACTGCAAATGCTGGCCATAATGCAGCAACAGGTGTGCGCAATTTAGCTTCTGCTCTGAATGAAGTAAACACGAAATTAAGTTCTGATGTTTTTTCAGCAAAACTGCAGAACGCATTTGAAAAGCAAGGGAAGTCAAGTCAATCTGCTGCTCGATGGACAGAAGTTTATAATGAGAATGCCAAGAATGGTTTTAAGGGTGTAACGATTGAGCAAAAGAAAATGCTTGACCAGCTTGATGCTGTAGATAAACAGCGTGAGGCTCGTCAAAAAGCCGCTCAAGCAGCAGCGAGTAATTCTGCCAAGTCATCAAAAGCAGCCCTGTCGCAACAGGCTAAAGATGCTAAAGAGGCAGAGCGTTTGAAGGAGCAGCAGGCTAATGCACGTGAGCGAATTGCGTATGAATTCGCAACTCGTGAGATGCAGATTGAAAAAGACTTAGCTGCTAAGATTGAGGAGATACGAAAAGCCAAATTTAGTGTAGGTGATACAAGTGGCTTTATTCAAAATGCTACGCAGAGAGCAAGCCTTGAAAAGCAACTTTATATTGAAATACTTGCTGCTGATCTAAATGAATGGCAAGAGACTGCGACGGAAAAACTTGACCGGCAAGTGAAAATTAATTCATTAAGAATTCAATTGGATTCTCAAATGAATGATGAGCTTAAAGAGCAAGCTTTAAAATCATTGGCTGATAAGAGTAATGCTGAAATTGAAAAAATTAGGATTGCTCAATCTAAGCAGCTGCTTGAAGCAAAACGACACTGGATATCTGCTGCTGACTACGCCAAAGAATATTACGCATTAGTACGAGAAGAGATTCTCAATACTGCTGAATATTCACCTGAAATGAAGCAAAGTCTTGTTAAAGAGGCGAACTTTAGTCAAGGTTTAGAATCAAACGCTGAGCGTGAACAGGTATGGGGAGACTACAAGTCCATGATGGGCTTGGATAAATCGCCATACCAAGAAGATATGGATCTTTTAGCAGAAGCACGTAAACACATGCTACTGACAGAAGAGGAGTATCAACAACAGCGTTTGGCCATGCAAATGTCATACGGTGCCCAGTACGGCGCAGATTTTGCAGGCATGATGATGGGGTTGGTTGATTCATCAAGTTCGGCTTATGCCATTCTTGGTGGTGTTCAAAAAAGCTTTGCATTGTTCTCTACCGCAATGAATAGTTATCAAGCTATTTCGGCAGCTTGGGCGTCAGCACCGTTTCCATACAATATGCCTGCGATTACAATGGCAACTATAGAAACTGGTTTGCTTCAGGCTGCGGTTTCAGCGTTGAGTCCGGTTGGTTATGCGACTGGTGGCCATATCACTGGGAAGGGTACTGGTACGAGTGATGAAATCCCAATTATGGCTTCAAACGGTGAGTTCATGATGCGAACCGCAGCCGTAAATATGCTTGGTCTTGATACGTTGAACTTTATGAATCAAACCGGCAGATTGCCAAATGCTTATGCAGATGGTGGATCAATCGCACTTGATGCGCCTAAATTGTTGAACCCTCAACAAAATAAGGATTTGACTAACTATCTTTCCCAAGCCCAAAACTCAAGTGGTCAATCCCAAGTAAACCTAAACCCGAACTTCGTTATTGTAGATGAGCGTGAAAGTCTGAGTGATTACTTATTCAGTCCTGATGGCACAAAAGCATTTGTGAAGTTCTTTAAACGAAACCGTTCAGCCTTGGGTGTTTAACTCAGGGTTATTTTTGAGGACAAAATGAAAATACAAACCAAATATGGCGAAGTACACGTATTAACAAATTGCCCTCTACTTGATTCGACCGAGCGCTTAGAGTTTAAAACCGAGGTGCATGAATCGTTTGATGGTAGTGAAATTCGATACATTCAGCGTGATGCACCACGTCAAGTCTTGAGCTTCAACTATGTGAATATGCGTAAAGCCATGGGTGATATGTTCCACATGCTCTATGCAAATTTGCGTAAACAGTGGGGTATTCCACTGCCGCAATTTCGACAGCTCATTCCAGATATGGTGAATAGTGATTTCATCATCATGAACACGACAGCACACCAAGCCGACCTTAAAGTCGGTTTTATTTTGCTTGAAAGTTCTGAGGGTGCTCAAGTTGCTGAGATTGTGAGCATAGGTCGTTACATCATTGTGCAAGAAGAAATTCGAGATCCTGAAACGCAAGAAATCATTCAAGAATTGATTACTGAATATCAGGACGGCTTTCGACTTGCAGCTAATGTGACAGCAACCAATGCATCAATCATGCCGCTGCGGATCTGTATCATCGATGGTGATGCATCAATCAATACTGGCGGTTTTTGGTCCAACTCAAGTGTAGTTTTTCGTGTGATTGCAGAGGATTCGCCTGAATTTGCAGCTGATATGCCTGAGCAATTCCTTGGTGATGATATTTACTTCAAGCCGTTGTTGTTGGATGGCAGCTCATTAGAAATGACACTGACGCAGCATCAAAATATTGTCGATGGTGATGTTGGTGGCTTTCAGGATTTTACGCATTGGGCTAAACCACGATATTTGAAACCATTCAAGTCGTTACTGAGTGATTGGAACCAATACACGGAATATCGCAAGTTTCTATTTCGTCGAATGGGGCGTTATCAGCTATTTTGGATGCCGTTATATGAGAAACATTTGAATATCCTCAATACTGGCAACATTACAACTTCACTCAGTACAAATACAAAGTATTTGCTTGAAGCGGATCGTAAACACATTGCTGTGAAACGCAAAGACGGCACTTGGACAGCACACACGATTACTGCAAAAACAGGCGGTTCACTCACTGTATCGCCAGCAATCAATGCTCAACGCAGCAACATTCAAACAATCTGCTATTTAGGTTTACATCGCCTTGATGCGGACCAAATTGAATTTCAATTTTTAGGCGCACATAAAACGCAAGTCACAGTGCCAATTGTGGAGCTTTCATCATGAAAACGAGAGCGGAACTTTATCAATTTAAGCACGGTACTCGCACGTGGTATTTCACCAATCAGCGTAAAGTAATCACACACGCAGGTATTGAATATCTACCAATTCGCGGTCTTTCACGCACTGCGATTGAAGATGAAAGCATTGATAAGTGTGATACCGAAGTGACGCTACCGCAAATGAGCTTATTGAATGCTGAAGGTGAAAACCTTGCTGCAGTATTTGCAGGGAAAATCTTTTATGGCGGTGTGACGGTCACAATCCTGGAGCTATACCAAAACGAAACCTTGGTATTACATAAAGGCCGTGTGACGCAGCCGAAATTTGATGAAGATGCAGACACGCTGACACTGGTATGTGAAACAGGTGAATCGTACTTAAACCGCAATATCCTGACGCGCAAATTTCAGTCTTCGTGTCCAAACTCAATTTACGACCGCTGGTGTGGTTTGGATTTCGAAAAGATGTCATTTGAAGTTGTGGTCACAGCGGTATCAGGTTTGGTTGTAAGTTTTAGTGTGGTGCCAACACAGGTGCTCGATGAGCAGGGTAATCCGGTCTTTGAACAAATCCCTGTTTTAGATGAACTAGGTCAACCTGTTTTAGATGGTCAAGGCAATCCGACTTATGAAGATGGTGCACCAGTCATGGAAACCAAAGCATATCCAGCAGCATGGCTGAATTTAGGCCTGTTAGTGAAAGATGGTGTTTACACCACAATCACGTCGGGCGGTGGAAATTCTCTAAACCTTTATCGTCAGCACGTCGGTTTAAAAGTCGGTGATGTGGTGCGTGTGGCACCGGGCTGTGATCAATCATTAAAAACATGCCATGAAAAACTCAGCAACAGCCTTAATTTTGCTGGGCATCCATTCATTCCGAGTCAAAACCCATTGGAAACACAGTTAATTAAGTGAGTTAAAGCATGGATATACAACACATCATAGCTCATTACGACGTTTCTCAGATTCAGCACACAAAAGCCATTGCACCCATAATTGTCGGGATGATTATCTCGGCTGTGATTTCTGTTGCTGTTGGAGTTTACAACTTCTTGCAAATGCGAAAGCAGCAGAAAAAGAACCAACAAAAGCCAAATCAACTTGATGGAACAATCGCTGATGAAGGTACTTCATTTAGTGACATTGCAGGCAGCCCTCATATGTATGGGAACATCACCCATATTTGGGGTCAAAAAACAACTGCAATCAAAAGCAAAGGCGGGAAGAAATGAAAAAAGTTTTCCTAAAACACCTTAGACCAGGTTACTGCTGGCCAGGCACTAAGGAATTTTTTTTGCGTCACGGAATTGATCCAGATGACTTTCTGCGCAACGGCATTAGTGCTGAGCGGCTTATTGAAACAAAAGATCTAATGGCAATCAAATTAGCTGAAAGAGCTATTGAAGTTGAGGTGGTGAAGAATGGGCAGCAGCAGTAAACAAGTAACAGGCTATCGCTATTTTGCCAATTTCCTTTTATTTATTGGCAACCCAATTGAAAAAGTGCTTGGGATAAATTTTGACAAACGAGGATGGCAAACCCCATTAATTGACGATCGAGATAACCCACTTGCGGTTGGTGAAGTTAAACTACCAAACCTATTTGGCGAAAATGAAGGTGGTGTTGCAGGGAAAATTCATGCACGTTACGGCACTGCAAACCCTCAACCTGTCGATTTTTACAGCAGTTATTTGGCTAAAAATGATCTGCCACCGCTTGCGTATCCGTATCAATCATGCCTAGCATTTAAAGATTTTTACCTGGGTAACTCAGGCTATATGAAAGAAATGCTGTTGTGGCCGAAGCGCACTAGAATTCGCAATGATGGTCGTGAGCAATGGTACGCAACCAGTGTGGAAAGACCATGGGTTTGTGAGATACCTCAAACTCATTTTTATGCAAGTGAATCAAAACAGTACATAAGCCATGTTGTTAGAATTCCAGTACACATTAACTCATTCGGAAATGTGCTGCCGTACACGCAAAGTGATGCGAGAGATTACAATCCAGGCAGTGAAATTGTTTTATCTTTTGCATATGCGCCAATATTTAGCAGTGGTGGAAGTTATGATGATAGAAGTATAGAGGTATCTATCACATTCAGTCTTGAAAATGTAACTGGCTTACATGAGGTAAATGCAGAATTTGTTGCAAGGGGTGAGCAGGTATTGGTTGAGCCAATTGGCTCATGGTTAGAGTTTAGTGTTTCAAGTGAAAAGGATGAATCTACAGCACTTAGAACTGTAATAGTAAAAGGAATTATGAATGCTGGTGGAGTGCTAGGAATCTCTATTCATTGCATCAAGCCTGACTTGGCTATGAATAATACCTGGGGGTTATTCTATAGTTGTGATTATTTTAGATTAAGCAAAACTGACGGAAATTTTAAAACAAAGACGGAAGCTCCGGACATCAACCCGATTCACAAAATTCGCGAAATTCTCACTGATGACACAGCAATGAGTAAGCCTGAGTCCGATGTAAATGACATAAACTTTATGAAAGCAGCAGATCGAATCTGGGATGAAGGTCTTGGTATTTCATGGTCAATTACTGAAAAAAATTGTTTAGAAGCGATTAAAGAGATTTGCGGGCATATTGAGGCGGGGGAGCGAATAAATCGACAAACTGGCCTTTATGAAGTTGTTTTGTTTCGTGATGATTGGTTTGAAGAAAGTGAAATCCACACCATTGCTATCAATAAAATTAAAAGCATGTCGCTTGAGATTGCCAATGCCGACGAAGCAATTAATCAACTCAACGTGAGTTACTACAATCAAGATGCAATCAAAACCTCATCATTTTCTATTTCAGAAAATGCATCGATTCGAAACTTGCAAGGTCGAGTAAACGCTGAAGATGCAGATTTTCCATATTTCATGAATCAGCGAAATGCTGCGATTGTGGCGCAATGGAAATTAAAGCAAATGTCATCACCGATGTGGAAGGGCTCTTTCATGACGGCTGAATACAATGCGCGAAAATGGAATCGTTATGACCTTCTAAAATTAGCTTGGCCACGCAAATGGCAAGGTGAAATTACTGTTCGGATCATGAAAATTAATCTTGGTACGGGTGCTGATGTATCGATTGATTTTGTTGAAGTTGTGCCTTATTCAAGTCAATTATGGTCTGATGTTGTTATTGATGAGCCAATTGATGTTGGTGTACAGCCGCCTTTAGCATGTCCATACGAGCCATTTGAAATGCCTTATTACTTGGCTGTTATGGCACTTGGTCAGCGTCAAGTTGATGAAGAGCTAAGTTATGAAAATAACTTTGGATTAGTTGGTGTTGTAGCTCAAAAGCCACAATCCAATTCTCTTTATGCTGTGATGATGACGCACGACGGCACAGAAGGCGAGGAATGGCTTCGTGCTGCGACAATTAACTATGAGCCTACTGCTGAACTTGATCAGATCATTTCGAGAACATCAACGAGTTTTGTGGTTAAAGATAGTGCTGCAATTTCAGGTTTGCCAATTAGCACATTAATTAAATGTGGTAGCGACTGGATTGGAACACCGAGTGAATGGATGGTGTTTGAAGGCATGGATCCATATACGGGTGTTGTAAGCGTAAAACGTGGTGCACTTGATTCGTTGCCGCAAGAATGGGGAGCAGGTACAAAACTTTATTTCTGTGGAAATGATGTTGCTTTTGATTCGACCGAGTATGTTTTAGGTGAGGAAGTTCTTGTTTCTGCACTTACTACAACACCATCTGGAATGCTTGAGAATAAAGGCTCGATTGGCATTGATATGAAAGCGAGAGCATTTAGGCCGTACCCACCGGCAAATGTGAAAATCAATGGAAATTATTTTCCAGAAACTCACGTTATTTCTAACGATATTTTGTTGACTTGGGCGCATCGAAACCGCGTTCAGCAAACTGGTGGTGAAATTATTGGTTGGTATGAAGGTGGCTTAACAGTTGAAAATGGAGTGACTTACTCACTTGAACTATCAACTGTTCAAGAGGGGGTTATTTACAGCACAAATGGGATTAGTTTAGATAGGCACACAATACCAGCGTCAGCGCTTTTGCAAAATAAAGCACATAAATTAAAACTTCGGTCGATGCGTGAAGGATTTAAATCTTATCAAATATTTGAACACAACTTCTTTGTTGAATCTGTAAGCTTAGTTCTTGCTGCTACCGCATCAAAAGATAAAGTTATGGGTTCAACAGTACCAACCGCAAATATTTCTGTAAATGTGGATGAGTCATTAAAAGCGAATATGCGCTTTGATGGTTTGAGCATCAGTGGTAAAGCAGAACCTGGGGCAACTATTACAATTGAAATTAAGGAGTAAAAATGGCGACTTATACAGGGGGAGCAGATGCAAATGGGGACTTTATAGTCCCTTTTTCAGCTTCTTATACAAGTGGGCAAAAAGTCACTGTGACTGCTGAAAAAGAAGGTGCAACAAAATCTATTGAACTCTTTGCTCCGAGTAATACAACAGGCGGAGGTGTTATTCAAATAGATGGATCATTTGTTGATTTCCCTCTCAATATTACGGATGTTACTTTAAGTGCTGAAATTGAAGGTACGATTCAGAGACATTCCTTTAGACCAAATGGTGACACACAAAATAGATCCATATGGACATATGCAAAAAGTTTAAAAATACTTGGTAATGTAACTCGAATTAATACTTATGCATTTTACGGCTGGAAGGATGCTACAAACTTAGAATTACCTGAGTCTCTGCAAATTATTGAATCGTACGCTTTCTCAAGCTGGGGGAAAGCTCTAGGTTTAACTATTCCAGACCAAGTTACCTCAATTCCCCAAGATTGTTTCTATGGTTGGAATAGTGCTAAAAAACTATACTTGCCTGCTGCTATTGCGAGCATAGGGGAGCGAGCATTTTACGAGTGGCTTTCTTGTGATGAGATTATCTGCATGGCGCTAGTACCACCAGCTATCACATCAAGTAGTTTTTCTAATCTCAAATCAACCTGCATCATTAAAGTCCCTGCTGCTTCAGTCGCAGCATACCAAGCAGCAGCAAACTGGTCAGCATTTGCAGCACGCATACAGGCTATTTAGCATGACGACGAAAAATAGATTTCAATTTGCATTCGCATAGCACCTTTCAGGGTGCTTTTTTATTGCCAAAAATTAGGGGGCGACATGTCTGAAACGACAGCAGCGGTGGCAGAAACATCGGTTGCGGCTTTAGGATCCAAAGTTACATTAGGCGGCAGTGCGACAAGTGCAGCTGCTTTTTTTATGGGCATTAATTGGGTTGGTTGGTTGTCGTTAGGCATAGCGATACTTGGCTTAATCATTAATGCGTACTTTTCTTGGCAGCGCAATCAGCGCGAAAAAGAAATTCACGAGCTTACAAAGCGAAAATTAAACAACGAGTGTAGAACAGAGGTAATGAATGAAACTAATCGATAACTGGAAGCAGGCTTGGAAACTCAAGTCAGTACAAGTGGGCGCATTAAGCGCCTTTTTTTATGCCCTAATGTATGCGGCTTTTGAATTATTATGGTTATTTGGCTCCAACTTTCCACAATTTTGGGCAGCAGTACCACAAGAAATTAAAGAGCTATTGCCGCATTCGTGGGTGTTATGGCTTGGCTTTTTGAATAATATTTTAAGTGTTATTTCGAGATTGAAATATCAACCTGAACTGCACGATGTAAATCAATTTGTGACAATTACAGCAGGGCATAGCAACTCCGATCCGGGTGCAGTTAATGGTAAATATAAAGAAGCTGAATTGGTGCGACAATTCCGAAATGCTGTAGCACATTATCTTGCAGCTGCAGGTCTGACTTATAAAACTGATGGCGCAGGCACAATCAATCTCCCTCTTACAAATGCTATCGCATTGGCGAAAGGTGCATCGATCGCAATCGAATTCCATATGAATGCATCTACAAATAGCCAAGCAAATGGCATTGAGACAATTGCTCTCCCTAAAGATAAGATCTTGGCTCAAAAATTATCTAAAGCTGTGGCTGATGTATTTGGATCTCGATTGCGTGGACAGAATGGCTGGATTGATCAATCAGAGTCAGCACGTGGACGGCTTGGATTTATCAATGCTGGTGGCTTGATTGTAGAGCTTGGCTTTATTTCAAATGCGACAGAACTTGCAACATTTCATTCAAAATATTGGTCAGCTGCGAAAGCTGTTGCTCAAGTAATTATCGAACATGAAAAAGCCCTCACTTGAGGGCTTTATTCATCAGTTACCCTTAATATGTCCAAGTATTGAGTTATAATTTCATTGTACAAAAACATAGTAAGATCATTCGTAAAGTAATTGAAGTAATCATCTAATACGTTAGTGGTGATTCGCTCTTCCCATACTTTATGAAAATTATCTTCTCTAATTCCAATTTTATTTAATGACTCAATCTTTTTGCGTAGGTCATTGGTTTTGGGGTCTTCAGGTTTTTTATGAATCACATAATGTAGTTCATTCATATCCAAAATTATTTGATTCAAATATACGACGATCTCATGTTCAAATTCCCAAATTTCATTACTGAGTTGTCTCAACTCAACCACGGCAAACTCTTCACGACGAATTTTTATTTTCCACTTATAAAATTGGGTTCTATTGGAATTTATTCTATTTAAGATATCTTGGACTTGTTTTTTTATCACAAGCACATAATTTACTTGAATTTCGTTCTTTTTCATTTCACGCCAATCATTAAATAATAAAGACGCAACATAAGCCGTTGCAAGAGTTGCCGCCCCACCAAAAAAACTCATGGAAACTGAAAATGATTTATCCAATACCTCGGAAAATCCAAGGTTTGTTTGAGAATAAAAACAAAAAGCCAAAGCAAAAATTGGAAAAATAATTAAGAAGCAGAGGAAAATTACCGTTTGGACCTTATCTTTTATGCTTTTCGCATAACTATCACTCATTAACTATCTCCACGCCTTCCCAGAAATCACCCTTCTTTTTCGCCAAGAAAATGTTTGCATCCCGAACACTCATAAAATATTTTGCTTTCTCATAATCACTAGTCCAATACCAACCCGATTGATCTACAAAATTCACTTCTGATAATTCCCAATAATCAAGACCCTCTTCTTGTTTTACATAGGAGAGATACTTTTTATTTTTCTTCATGACAATCATAGTTAGCGTCCGTATCTTAAGATGATGTGATTATAAGTCGCTCTAGATTTTTTATCTGCCCAGAAAAATCATGATCATAAATAATTTAGGCTTAAGTAGGTCGAAAAAATTTTTTAAATTTTATTTGCTGATATATTTGTATTAATAATACCTGTGTAATTAAAAAATGCATGAAATTTTAGCTTTTATAGATAGTTGGTTTAGACCTGGACTAGTAGTTTTGGCTACATCTTTAGGACTTTTTTTGACCTTTAAAAAGTTTGGGAATTCAGTGTCAGTAACATACACGGTTGAGAGTGATTCGTTGGTTGCACCTAGAATTTCAAATATAGTATTAATAAATCATAAAGATAAACCAGTTAGTATATTTTCGATTATTGCTGTTTTTGATAAAGAAATTTCACTAACACTTCATGAGTGTAAGCCTCCATTGATATTAAAGCCTTATGAGACAATAGCAATTACGACGGAGCCATATAGTTCACTGAACATCAAAGGTCATCCTTATGATCCAGAGCTTTTCAATTCTGAAGTATACTTAGAAACTGCAGATAAGCTGATTAAGTGCAAGTCAAGAAAGAAGCCGGACCTCAGCCAAAGCTACCGCAGAGTAATGAAAAGTATCAAAACCTTCAACGGTATTGTTCATAGTGATTTATATAAATATTTATTGGTTTATAGAGTGAATGGTGAATTGAAAACTACTTTCATACATTATTCAGGATTCTTTGAAAATGATTGGTCATATACTTTTAACATGATCAAGGTCGAACTTGGAAAGGAAATCGAAGCCGAAGCAATTATGAACGCTTTAAGTGAACAAGGATTATTATCATTTTTCGAAACTTATGCTTTATATGAAATTAAACCTCATAGATATGAGCTTATTTCTAGAAATGAAAACGAGAATGAAGAATAATTTTTTGCGACAGCTTGATGGCAATTGTTTGGTAATGTACTGATATTAATGATAATAGCTTGTCCTTGACATAGTAGAGGTCTCTAACTGAAATAGTTGATTAAGAAAATAATAATGCAACCAATTTGCAACTTTCATATTTTGGATTTTATGTAAGAGTTTGAATATTCATTAATAAATATAAAAGTCTGCACCATTGATCATCGGGGGCGTAAATTCAAAACTGTGCATGAAGAAAGATCTAAAAACTGAGCAAATAAAGCAGAGAACACATCATGAAAAATGCTCAATCTGTAGTGTGAACATATCCATTTTAGCCAGTGCGATGCTATCATATTTAATTCTTATGTACATGTTGTGAGTAATATGCAGTATTCATTCAGTCTGGAACTTAATAGTGAAGTCGATACCCAAAACTTAGCTACCGTACTGGCGACGCATTTTACGACGGGTGTAGCGTATTTAATTGGTGACTTGGGTGCAGGAAAGACCACGTTAACTCGTTATTTTTTACAACACTTGGGTCATCAAGGCGCAGTAAAAAGTCCAACCTATACATTGGTTGAACCTTACAATATTCAAGGAAAAGATATTTTTCATTTTGACTTATATCGTCTGAACGACCCCTATGAGCTTGAACTCATGGGCATCCGTGATTATTTAGAAACGCCAAACGCCCTATTTTTATTTGAATGGCCATCTAAAGGGGGCGACGAAATCCCTGCGGCTGATTTAATTATTAATATTGAAAAGTCTGCGGATGAAAGCACCCGTACAGCGACTTTAAGCTCTTCTTCAGAAACTTTGCAAAACGCTTTGGAGCAAAAATTTAACCATGCTGAATGAAATCAGTGCCCGCCGCATTCGAACGCTTGATCCTGCCTTAGCCAACCAAATTGCAGCAGGGGAAGTGATTGAACGTCCCGCTTCTGTGGTCAAAGAATTACTGGAAAATGCCATTGATGCAGGGGCGACTGAGCTGATTGTTCGTATTGAACAAGGCGGCAGTACACTGATTGAAATTATAGACAATGGTCGGGGCATTCACCCTGAAGATTTGCCTTTGGCGGTTATGCGCCATGCCACCAGTAAAATCCAAACTGCTGAAGATTTACATGCCATTGTCAGTCTGGGCTTTCGTGGGGAAGCCTTGGCTTCGATCGCTGCGGTATCTCGTTTGACATTGACCAGTAGCCAAAATGATGACGGTGTAGGCTATCAGGTCGAAGTAAATGGCACTGCATTTGATTCACAAGAAATTCAGCCTGTGGCAGCGACGCAAGGCACCACCATCCGTGTGCAAGATTTATTTTTTAATGTGCCTGCACGGCGGAAGTTCCTCAAAAAACCGGGGACTGAGTTTGGACATATCGAAGAAATTGTCCGTCGTTTAGCACTGACCCATTTTGATATTCGTTTTGTCCTTGAGCATAACAATAGTATTAAGCTGAACTTGCCTATTGCAGACAGTGGCGCGCTCCGTTTTCAGCGGGTGCAACAATTATTAGGCCGTCAATTCACTGAAAATGCGTACTGGATGGATGCTGATAGCGTCAATATGCGTCTTAGTGGTTGGTTAGGTCATCCTTCAGATGCACGTGCGCAAGCCGATATGCAATATGTCTATGTGAATGGACGTATCGTAAAAGACAAGACCGTTTCACATGCACTTCGCATGGCCTATGACGGTATTCTGCATGGACATCAACATGCGGCTTATTTGTTGTTTATGGAAGTTGATCCTGAAAATATTGATGTGAATGTGCATCCGACGAAGCATGAAATACGTTTTCTAAATCAACGTGAAGTACATGAGTTTGTTCGTCATTTTGCCAAATCGACATTAGCGCAATTTCAAACCGCGACCGCCGAATTGTCATCTGCAATGAAACTTGATGGGCAGGCACACGAAAATATTATTCCGCAGCCGCGTCATCAGGAACAATTTTCATTACATCAACCTCAGTTAGTTGCAGAGCAAGGCACAAATTTTGTCAGTCCAGAGATCGCAGGCGGGCTTACTGATTTTAGTTCGCCAGCTGCTGTGCAATATGCATCAAATCATGCGTCAACAGGGCAGGAAGCTTATACACCGCAATATTCAAATGCGTCGAACAATAGCGCTGGATATCAGTCAAATTTAGCGGGTTCCAGACAGCTCAACAATGCATTGCAAAGTTTTTTAGCGCCTTTACGTCAAACTGAGTCTACAAATGATCCTGATTCCGCTTTAGCTGAACATATTCAGCAGAAAGTTGATGAGCATCCTTTGGGGATTGCCATTGCGCAATTGCATGGTATTTATATTTTGGCCCAAAACACCGAAGGTTTAATCATTGTTGATATGCATGCGGCACATGAGCGCATTGTTTTGCAACAAATGAAAACTGCTTGGGATAAACCTGAGTTTTGGACATCGCAGCAATTGCTGATTCCTAAAGTTGTGAGTATCAGTCGGATGCAAGCGATGCGCGTCGATGAGCTCAAAGAACAATTGGCACGATTAGGTTTAGAAATAGACCAATATGGCGATGAGCAAGTCATTGTTCGAGGTGTTCCTGCTATTTTGCATAAAGCAGACTTTGATGCGTTGATCCCAGATTTATTAAATGATTTAGACCCAAGTGATCAGGTTGCAGGGTTACTACAAAAGCGCGATCAAATATTGGCAGGCATGGCCTGTCACGGCGCTGTACGCGCACACCGTATTTTAAGCCTATCTGAAATGAATGCATTACTGCGTCAGATGGAACAAACTGAATTTGCCAGCCAATGTAACCATGGACGTCCGACGTGGCGTGCATTTCCATTGGCACAGCTAGATAAACTTTTTGCTCGAGGAGAGTAGTTTTACATGTCAAATCAATTGCCGGTCATCAACTTAATGGGACCAACTGCAAGCGGTAAAACCGCCTTGGCATGTGAACTGTACGAGCAAGGTGGATTCGAATTAATTTCTGTCGATTCTGCTTTGGTTTTTCAGGATATGGATATTGGTACGGCCAAGCCGAGTAAAGCTGAGTTGGAGAAATATCCACATCATTTGATTGATATTATCAGTCCACTAGAAGTGTATTCAGCAGCGAACTTTGTGGAAGATGCGTGTGTACTGATTGATGATATGCATGCACGAGGTAAAACACCGATTTTAGTCGGTGGTACGATGTTGTATTACAAAGCTTTATTGGAAGGGTTGTCTTCAAACTTACCAAGTGCAGACTATGCTGTACGTGCAGAAATTGAAGCCAAAGCTGAGTCGCAAGGTTGGGACGCTGTATATGCGGAACTGTGCCATGTCGACCCATTGGCAGGTGAAAAATTTAAACCGAGTGATAAGCAACGGATCATTCGTGCGCTCGAAGTTTTTAAGTTAACCGGTAAACCCATTACGCAGTTACAAGCTGAGCAACCTAAAAACGTACCATACCGTTACAATTTTCATAATTACGCATTATTGCCCGACCGATTAGAATTACATGAGCGTATAGCTCAGCGTCTAAAAATAATGTGGGAAATTGGATTTTTAAATGAAGTGAAAGCTCTCATTGAAAAATACGATTTAGATGAAAATTTACCCTCTATGCGCTCAGTTGGATATCGTCAAGCTTTAGATTTTTTGAAAAATAGTGATCAAAGTAGCGAAAAACAGCGCGAAATGGAGGATAAGGCACTTTTTGCAACACGACAACTTGCAAAACGTCAATATACTTGGTTAAGATCTTTGCAAGAAACGCATAAATTTACTACATATTTAACTGCGCAGCAGGCTCAAGAAGACTTGCGAAAGTGCTACGGATAAAGCAAAATTTACAGACTACCTTTTTGATAATTTTTAATTGAAAAGTAAAGGTAGCTTTTGCGCTGATTTTTATTATTTTTTGGAGTTATAACATGTCTAAAGGTCAAACTTTACAAGATCCGTTCTTAAATTCTCTCCGTAAAGAACGTATTCCTGTGTCGATCTTCCTTGTAAACGGTATTAAATTACAAGGTCATATTGAATCTTTCGACCAATACGTTGTTTTATTAAAAAATACTGTAAGCCAAATGGTTTACAAACATGCTATTTCAACTGTTGTTCCAGCACGTAACCCACGTCCTGCTGGTGCTCCTGCTGGTGCTCAAGGCGCTGCTGGCTTTGGCGGTCAACAAGGTGGCTTCGGCGGCGGTCAACAAGGTGGCTTCGGTGGTCAAGGTGGCTTCGGTGGTCAAGGTGGCTTTGGTGGTCAAGGTGGCTTTGGTGGTCAAGGTGGCTTCGGTGGTCAAGGTGGCTTCGGTGGTCAAGGTGGCTTCGGTGGTCAAGGTGGCTTCGGTGGTCAAGGTGGCTTCGGCGGTCAAAATGCTGGTTTTGATGGCGAAACTAAATTTGAAGATGCTCAAGACGACGAAAACAACAATCGTTAATTGAGTTAAAAAAACCTCCCAAATGGGAGGTTTTTTTTGCCTATAAAAAGAGTAGATGGTTTAAATGCTGGGTTTTTAATAATTACTACAACGCCGAATGATGATAAGAATCGACATAAAAAAACCAGCCGAAGCTGGTTTTTTGTTTATTCACTTATTTCTTTTTGCGATCTAGAGCAGGGTCTTTAATTTCAACATAGGCATTATTGCGAATTTCACGTAACCAGCTGTCCAGTTCAGTGTCAAATTGACGCTCACCTAAAATCTGACGTGCCATACGTTCTTGTACTTCATGAGTCATGTCTTGTTGACGTGTATCGGTCACTTGCAGGATGTGCCAACCAAACTGAGATTGGAAGGGTTTGCTGATTTCACCTTTCGCAGTTGATTTCATCATCGCTTCAAATTCTGGAACCATAACACCTGGGCTAACCCAACCTAAACTACCACCATTGGCAGCAGAACCGGTGTCATTCGAGAATGTTGAAGCCAAGACAGCAAAATCTTCACCTTTTTGCAGGCGGATATACAAGCTGTCGATCATTTGCTTGGCATTTTCTGGACTCACTACCTCAGAAGGTTGAATCAAGATATGGCGAGTTTGATATTGAGGAACAATGGCTTTTTGTTCGCCACCTTTACGGTCGACCAATTTTAAAACATGAACGCCATCACGTACTGAAATCAGTTCAGTGGTTTGACCAACTTGCAAAGGTGCTACACGTGCAGCAAGTTCATCTGGAATATCAGATAAGTTGCGGAAGCCCATATCGGCACCGTCAACTTTAATGTCTTTGGTGCTGTATTTGCTGGTAATCGCTTTAACATCGTTGCTTGCTGCAAGTTCTTTACGAATGTCTTCAGCGATTTTAACGGCATTATCACTGCTAGCAACGCGTACATGTAAGACGTGGACTTGATTACCTAGAGCAGCTTGACCTTGTGGTGAGCTTAAGAAGTTTTTCACATCTTGGTCACTGATTTGAATACGAGAAGTGACCAACTGTTGGCGTAGACGTTGTAAAGCGATGTCTTCAGCGATACGTGCACGTAAACCTGCATAAGTGTTTGGCGCAACAGCATCTAATTTTTGCTGAAACGCTTCTAAACTTGGAGAACCTGCATCTTTTGCAACTTTAAGTACGGCTTCATTGAGCGATTTTTCGTCCGCTTTGACATTGTAGCGTTTCACTTGTTCAAGTTGTGCTTGGCGCGTAATTAGTTGTTCTAAAGCTTGTTGCTGCAAATATTCAGTCGGTGGGATGGTTTGTTTTTTTGCTTGAAGTTGGTGAGTGATCTCGGCAATGCTTTGATCAAGATCACTACGTAGAATCACGCTATTGTCAACTACAGCTACAATTTCATCTTTAGGTTGCGCAGCAGCAAATACAGATACAGAAGTCGATAGGCAAAGTGCCAAAGCTGATGCTTTAAAAATTTGTTTTAACTGTTTTGTCTTCATTAACGTTCTGTCCAAGATTGATTAATATTGTTAAAACCCAACACTCGGTTTTCAAGCAAAGAGGTTAATTTATTGTTGAAGCCACCTAAACCTTTTAGAGTGAACTCCGCCATAATGGCACGTTTTGGTTTAACATCTGATGATGTTACATCATCTAAATCGTTATAGTACGAACGACCATAAACTGAAACACCCCAGCAGCATGACTCGTAGTTCACACCAAGTAAATATTCACGCGCAATACTGTTGTCGAGGTCATATTGTGCATGACCGATAATACGCCAGTTATTGTGAATAGGTTGAATAAACGATGCTACTGCTTGGTCATAGCTGTCTTGGCGGTTCGGAATGTCTTTACGGTAGAAATAACCGACATTGTATAAATTGCCTTTATTTCCTGTGTAATACATTTGAATGTCGCGCTGAGCATTATCACCATTCGCCATCCATGCAGAATTGGCATTCACACTGATGCTGTCAGATAGTTGGCTAGAAATGCTCACGACAGGGCCAGTATGGCGTTCGGTATCAAATTTATCAGAGACGTTGTTTAGCGTGACGCGGCGGTCTTCAAAATAGAAACTTTGACCAACGCTGGCTTTTAAACGTTCAAGACCTACATCATCAAATAAACTATAGCTTAAGCCTAGAGATGCGAAGTTGTTGTCTTCTAAACGGTCATTACCGTAGAAGCGACGCGGGCTAAATAATTGGTCATAGTTAATTGACGCTGTAGTTGAGTCAAAGTTCGGGTTAGTGTCTTGGTTTTTGTATGGAGAATACGCATAGAAGAAGCGTGGCGTTAAGGTTTGTAGATAACGACCTTCGCGCTCCATCACAAGACCCGCATCTAAAGTAAATTGCGGTACAACGACCGATTTACTTTCATTTGATGAACTAATGTTTTGTGCATTAACGGTGTCTTGATCGTAAATCGTGTTGACATTGCGAATCGTTGCTTCAGGAATCACAAATGACCAAGGAGTACGATAGTTATAACGCACACTAAAGTCGTTATAAATACGTGCACCGCTTGGCTCATACATTGGCGAATCGCCAGTACTGCTTGGAATATTGTTACTACGTAAGTTCTTTTTGAAGTAAGCCGTATCATTGTTGAATTCGTACTGTAAGCCGAGCGGATTACCAGTCTTGTAGTTCAGTAGGAATTGCGGCAAACGCGCATACGGGCGGTCTTCATCACTGACAGTTTTATCCAGTGTTTGGAAGTCTTCAACTTTAAGCTGTGCTTTTAGGCCAGGGATACCATTTTTATAATTGAGTTCCCATGCACGGCGTAAGTTCAGGTCAGTTTTTGAGTTTGGATTATTATTGAGATCTGAGAAATAGTCTTTATCAGATGCATAGTTATATTCTAAATTTGTCGTGAATTGATCGTTAATTTTCCAGTTATGAAGGAAATGTAAGTCTTTACGATCTTGATCATCATACTTTTGGTCGGATGGTAAATAACCACCCCACACAATCCCTGAACCAAAGTTTTTGGTCAAATAACGGAATTCACCTTCCATCATTGCACCACGGTCTGCGATATAACGTGGCGTTACCGTAGCATCATAGTTTGGTGCAAGGTTTAGGTAAACTGGTACTGCAAGTTCAATACCACCGTCATTGGTAAAACCAAAGCTTGGGGTCAAAATACCTGTGGTACGACGGTCATCAATCGGGAAGTTGAAGTAGGGTACAGCCATGACAGGAACATCTTTTACATAAAGTGTTGTTCCTTTGGTTTCGCCACGACCGGTTTCTTGATTCAGCTTAATTTTGTCTGCTTGAATTTTCCACGTTGGTTTTTCATCGGGTGGACAAGTGGTATATACCGCATTTTCTAATTCAAGTGTTTCGGTTGAAGTGCGTGAAATTTTTTCAGCACGACCATGTGCATGCTGCTGTTCTGCAATAAAGAAGCTGTTATTTAAATCACCCTGTTGGGTTTTTAAATTGTAATCAATTGAATCGCTTTGAGAGATCAGCCCTGACTGTGCCATTTGCACACGGCCAGAAGCATTGGCATAGGTTTGGGTTTTATCAATTTTGATTTGATCGGCACGAATTTGACGACCTTCTTGGTCAATCAAAACATTACCTTCAAGAATGGAATCGCCATTCGGGTCAAAATGACCATAGTCTGCGGTAATGGTAGAGGTTGCATCTTCAGGTGCGACCGCTTTTGTCGTTGGCGCAACAGGGGTAATCCACGTGCCAGTACAAAACGCTGAACTTAACTGATTGGTGTTGCGAATCTGTGCTTCAGGTGCAGACTTATCGACATAATATTGTTCGAAGAACTGCTGCCCCGGATAAGCTTCTGAAATGCTTTGTTTGAGTTGTTCTGTATCGTCATCCGTGGACGGGTTTGAAACAGGTGCTGCATAGCTTGGTAACGAGCTACCACATAGAAGGGTTAAGATCGCAGTCGCTAAAGGATTAAATTTAAACTGATGCTTCATTTGTCTCATTAACCAGGTATGCTTAATCGCAATTAATTATTGTCGCATCATAGAGAAAAAGTTGATAAGTAGCTACACTTAGCACTTTAAAAACTCAGCCTGTATTAGAATTTATCGCAAATGAATACACAACGTGAACAATTGATACAAACATGGATTTCATCTGTACTCGGTTCAGATCAATTTGAAATTAACTTCTTAGCAGGCGATGCAAGCTTCCGTCGTTATGCACGAATCAAATTGAATAATAAAACATTTATGCTCATGGATGCACCACCAGAAAAAGAAGATTGTGGTCCTTTTGTGTCGATTGATGAATTTTTTGATGCACATGGCGTGCGTGTGCCGCATATCGTGGCCAAAGACCTCGATCAAGGCTTCTTATTATTGGAAGATTTTGGTGATGTTTTGTTGTCTACATTGTTAAATGATCAAACAGTAGACGCGCATTATGCTCAAAGTTTTAAACAGTTGATTCAATTACAGTCAATTGATGGTGCTGCTCATTTTCCTGCATATGCCTATGAAAAGCTGATTTCTGAAATGGAGCTGTTAACCGATTGGTTATTGCCATCTCTACAAGTGCAGCCAACTGCAGAAGAATCGGCACTCATTAAACGTACCTTTGCTATCTTAGCCAATGCAGCATTGGCTCAGCCTCAAGTGATTGTGCATCGTGATTTTCATAGCCGTAATTTGATGGTGCTCGACGGTGAACAAGATCAGGGCGTGATTGATTTCCAAGATGCTGTGATTGGTGCAGATACTTATGATTTGATCTCAATCACGCGTGATGCTTATGTGCAGTGGAATGCAGATCGCGTTTATGCATGGTTTAAAACGTTCTATGATTTGCTACCTGCATCGGCTAAAGATGGTCGTAGCTTTGAGCAATTCAAACAAGACGCTGACCTCATGGCGATTCAACGTCATATCAAAATTTTAGGTATTTTTGTGCGCTTATTTGAGCGTGATGGTAAATCGGGTTATCTCAAAGATTTACCACGCGTGATGTGGTATTTACTCGAAGAAAGTAAACCGTATGCAGAATTACAACCTTTTATGCAATTTATTCAGGCTAAAGTATTGCCGAAATTTGAAGCCAAATACGGCACTTATGAGGTTGTTGCATAATGAAAGCCATGATTTTAGCGGCGGGTATCGGAAATCGGATGCGCCCTTTAACATTGTATAAGCCAAAGCCTTTGCTTGAAGTGGGTGGAAAACCACTGATTGTTTGGCATATAGAAAAGCTAAAAAAAATTGGCGTAACTGAAATCATCATCAATTCTGCATGGCTTGCAGATATCCTGATTGGTACTTTGGGTGATGGTTCGCAGTTTGGTGTAGATATTCGTTGGACACGTGAAGCGGAAGGTTTGGAAACAGCTGGTGGCATCATTAATGCCTTGCCTTTGCTTGGGACTGAACCATTTATTTTGGTGAATGGTGACGTTTGGACGACCTACGATTTTTCAGCTTTGCTGAATGTTGAGCTGAAGGATGACTTGGCACACTTAGTTTATGTGACTAACCCAACGCAACATCCAAAGGGTGATTTTGTCTTGGATGCAGGGCGTAGTTATACCTTTGAGCAAGAACATACAGGCGAGGCACTCACCTATAGTGGGATCGCAGTTATACATCCAAATATGTTTGATGGATTGGAAGCTGGTAAGCGTCCGCTCGCACCTTTATTGAAACAAGCCATGTTGGATGGAAAAATTTCTGCAGAGAAAATGCAAACTGCGTGGGTTGATGTTGGCACACCTGAGCGTTTAAGTGATCTAGATCTACAGATTCGCCAAGGCATGTTCGATTAAGTGCATATTCGCTAAGCGTTAGCTACTGTTCCACGGCTTAGAAATCGGTATACTTCAGTTAATTTTTATTGAGATGTCTTCTTTATGCATCCTTTTTTTCAAGACTTAAAGCAAGGTAGTCAAAAGCTTGGCTTAGATTTGAGTGAAGAAGCATTAAATCTATTGCTGAAATACCAAGATGCCCTAGTGCTGTGGAACAAAGCGTATAACTTGACCGCTATTCGTGATCCTAAAGAAATGTTGGTTAAGCATTTATTGGATAGCTTAAGTATCCTAAATGATTTGCCTGCAGGTCGTTTGTTGGATATCGGTACAGGTGGTGGCATGCCGGGCATGATCATTGCGCTGTGTCAGCCTGAACGTGAATGTGTGCTTTTAGATGCCAACGGTAAAAAAATTCGATTCTTAAAACAATTTATTGCTGACTTAAAACTAAAAAATGTCATTGCGGTACAAACACGTGTCGAAAATGAAGACAGCATTAATGAACTGGGTCAGTTTGATGTGATCACCAGTCGTGCTTTTGCATCGTTAACGGATTTTGTGGATGCATCTAAACCGTATATGCATGAGCAAAGTATTATTGCGTCGATGAAAGGCTTAATTCCTGAAGAAGAAGTTGAAACACTGAAAAGTGATTTCAAGATTGATATCGTTGCATTACAAGTTCCACGACTTGATGAGCAGCGTCATTTAATTTTTCTTAAACGTATTTAAAATTTTCAAAGGACTGGGGTTACCATGGCTCAAATTATTGCGATTGCAAACCAAAAGGGTGGCGTAGGTAAAACCACAACGGCTGTGAACTTGGCTGCATCTTTAGCCATATTAAAAAAACGAGTTTTACTTGTGGACATGGATTCACAAGGCAATGCCACGATGGGTTCAGGCATTCAAAAAAATGATTTGTTGTATTCAGTCACCGATGTCTTACTTGGTGAAGTGCCAATTGAAACCGCTATTTATAAAGCGGAAGTAGGCTATAAAGTTTTAGGTGCAAACCGTGACTTAGCCGGCGTTGAACTGGCGATTGCGGATCAAGACGGTCGTGAGTTTATTTTACGTGAAGCGTTGGCAAGTGTTGAAAAAGACTTCGACTATATTATTGTCGATTGTGCGCCAAGTTTAAGTTTGATCACTGTCAATGCACTTGCAGCGGTACGTGCGGTGCTGATTCCAATGCAGTGTGAATATTATGCCTTGGAAGGTTTGGCCGATTTAACCCAAACCATTGATCGTATTCAGCAAGCTTTAAACCCAGATCTAGAGATCGTGGGTGTGCTTCGTACCATGTACGATGCGCGTAATGCCTTAACACGTGATGTGTCTGCTGAGCTTGAACAATACTTCGGTCAGAAACTTTATGACACGGTCATTCCGCGTAATATTCGTTTGGCTGAAGCGCCTGCGCACGGTTTGCCAGTAATTTATTTTGAAAAAAGCTCGAAGGGTGCAGTTGCTTATTTGAACTTGGCAGCTGAGATGTTAAAAAAAACCAAAGTAAAAAAAGGAACTAAAGCATGACCGTAAAAAAACGCGGACTGGCTAAAGGTCGTGGTCTGGATGCCTTACTCGGCTCAATCCAAAAAGAAAAACTACAGCTCGAAGCAAAAGCTTTAGATCATGGACAGTTAAAACAAATTGATGTGCATTTATTGAAACGCGGCGAGTATCAACCGCGTCGTTTCATTAAAGAACAAGATTTACAAGAACTTGCTGCATCGATTGAAAAGCATGGTGTCATGCAACCAATCGTGATTCGTCCTGTTGAAGATGAAAAGCATCCCTACGAAATTATTGCTGGTGAGCGTCGTTGGCGTGCGGCTCAGCTTGCAGGTTTAACTGAAGTTCCTGCCATTGTTCGTGACTTGAGTGACCAAGTGGCAATTGCCTTGGCATTGATTGAAAACATTCAACGTCAAGATTTGAACCCAATCGATCAAGCCATGGCTTTGCAACGTTTCCATGATGAGTTTGGTTTAAGTCATCAAGAGATTGCTGACACGGTTGGTAAAGCACGTACCACGATTAGTAACTTGCTACGCCTCTTGTCTCTAGCGGATCAAGTCAAAGACTTTATGCAGCAAGGTTTGCTCGATATGGGGCATGCACGTGCGATCTTGACCTTAAAAGCCAAAGATCAGCTTAAAGTTGCTGAAATGGTGATTGAAAAAAGTATGTCTGTACGTCAAACCGAACAATTTGTTCGTGATTTGAATGCACCAAAACTACAAAAAGCCAAACCAAGTGTTTCATCAGACATTCAACAACTGACACAACGTCTCTCTGATCGTTTCAGTGCAGATGTGAAAATTGATCATAATAAACAAGGGAAAGGCAAGCTTGTGATTAGCTACCATACTCTTGAAGAGCTAGATGGCATTTTAAATATTTGTCTAGCTGAATAATTTTTAAATTCGATTTATTGGGGAAAATCAAATGTGGGAATTAGTCAAAGCGGGCGGGTGGTTAATGATCCCGCTCGTCATTTGTTCGATCTTTACGGTAGCCATTACCATTGAACGCTTTATTCGTTTAAAAAAATCTATGGTGTTACCAAAAGATTTGATGATGAATGTAAACACATCGGTGAAAGATGTGGTTCAACAGCTAAAGCAAAGTCCAACTTTACAGCAAAGTACATTGGGTCGTGTATTGGGCGCAGGTTACGCTAGTAAAGATCAAAACGAGCAATATGCACGTGCGCAAATGGAAGTCACAGCGTCACAAGAAATTGGTTATTTAGAAAAAAATATCAACTTTTTGGGCACTTTAAGCGCTGTTGCACCGTTACTGGGTTTATTGGGTACGGTGATCGGTATTATTGAAGCATTCTTAATGATTGATATTGGTACCAATAGTGATCCTGTGTTAATGATGCCGGGTATTTCAAAAGCCTTGATTACCACTGCTGCCGGTATGTTAATTGCTGTGCCTGCATTATTTGCGCATCGTTATTTCCAACGTTTGGTTCAGGAATATGTGGCTGAGTTAGAACAGCAGTCGACATTATTTCATGCCGCTTTGTTTTATAAAAAAACACCTGAAGTAGAAAGTCAGGACATTCAGAAAGCCAGCTGAGTGGAGACTGCGCATGAAATTTAAACGTCGTCAGGTTGAAGATATTCATATCAACCTCACACCGATGATTGACTGTTTGATGTTCATTTTGGTGTTCTTGTTGCTCTCGACCACCTTTAACCAAATGAGTCGAATGAACCTGACTTTGCCAGATGCACAGGGTGTTCCGCCTAAAAACTATGATCAAAAGATTGAAGTTGTGGTGGATTCATCGGGACATTATTCTGTCAATGGTCAGTCATTGGTCAGTAAAGAAGTCTCTGATTTGAATACTGCAATTAAACAGACAGCCAATGATCGTCGTGATTTAATGTTTGTGATTGCCGCAGATGCAAAAGCAACACATCAAGATGTGATTCGGGTGATGGATGTTGCAGGTCAGCTTGGATTTGTGAATATCAACATCAGTACCAAAGTTCCAACTCGAGGTTATTAGTGAAGCACGATTTTAAGGTCTATTTACGCCTATTAAGTTATTTAAAACCTTTTTGGGGAATCGGCCTGCTGGTTTTGCTTGGTTTCGGTATTAATGCTGCGACAGAAGTTTCTGTCGCAAAATTATTGGAACGCATTATTGAAGCCATTCAAAACAAAGATCAAAGCTTTACAACCTTATTTCCACTCTTGGTGGTTTTATTGATGTTCTTCCGTGGACTCGGTTTGTTCATGGGGGGATATTTTACCGCAGTGATTTCTCGAAACTTAATCTTTAATATTCGTCAGCAAGTATTCGCAAAACTCATGCGTTTGCCTTCGCAATATTATTTAGATAATTCGAGCGGTCATATCACTGCAAAAATTATGTATAACGTTGAACAGTTGACGGCGGCATCGTCTGAGTCACTGAAAACGATTGTACAACAGGGTCTGATTACCATCGCATTATTGGGTTATTTGCTGTATACCAACTGGCGTTTAACCCTGTGTATTTTGATTTTTGGCCCAATTATTGGTCTGATTATCCGTAAAGCGTCTAAGCGCATGCGTAAATTATCCATGCAAGTACAAAGTACCATGGGTGATGTTAACCATGTGGTACAAGAGACTGTGCAAGGCAACCTAGTAGTGAAGGGCTTTGCAGGGCAAGATTATGAACAAAAACGTTTTTATGAAAGCTCGATGGAGAACTTACGCCGCGGCTTAAAGATGGTCGTGGTGCAACAACTCAATAGCCCGATTGTTCAGCTGATTATGTCGATTGCGCTCAGTATCGTGATGTACATCGCGCTACGCCCAGAGATTTTACAAGATACAACAGCAGGTGAGTTTGTTGCCTATATTACTGCTGCAGGTATGTTGAGTAAGCCGATTAAAACCCTGACGGATGTCAACGAAAAACTACAACGAGGCATGGCAGCAGCTTATTCAGTTTTTGAATTGCTTGATATGCCTGAAGAAGTGAATAACGGCACGCTTAAGCCTTCTTTGAAAGGCGATGTCGAATTTAAAAATGTTAATTTGATCTATGCTGATGGTCACCATGCGATTCATGACTTCAATTTAAAAGTCAATGCAGGGCAAACCGTTGCATTGGTTGGGCGTTCAGGTGCAGGTAAAACCTCACTGGTCAATCTGTTGGTGCGTTACCAAGAGGTGTCGTCAGGACAGTTGTTGCTTGATCAGCATGATATTCACGACATAGAACTCAATAGCTTGCGTACTCAGATTTCGATGGTTAATCAGCAAGTGGTTTTGTTTAACCGTACTGTGCGTGAAAATATTGCTTATGGTCAACTCGAGCATGCAACAGATGAGCAAATCATTGCTGCTGCTAAAGCTGCATTTGCACATGATTTTATTATGGATTTACCGCAAGGTTATGACACGCCATTGGGTGCCCAAGGTTTAAATCTATCCGGTGGTCAACGTCAACGGATTGCGATTGCACGTGCCATTTTGAAAAATGCACCGATCTTAATTTTAGATGAAGCGACCAGTGCACTAGATAACGAATCTGAATTTTTCATTCAGCAAGCATTTGACGCTGCGATGCAAGATCGTACCACGATCGTGATTGCACATCGTTTATCGACCATTGAAAATGCAGACTGTATTGTAGTGATGGATAAAGGGCGTATTATTGAACAAGGTTCGCATACGGAATTGATGGCACAACGTGGTGCGTATTACCAACTTCATCAGCGTAATTTTGAGGAAAATTAAGTCATGTCTTTTGCACAATTGATTCAGGATGCTTGGAATGAACAGGCAAAGTGGCTCGTTGTGTTTAGACCTTTGTCATGGCTTTATCGTGGCGGCTTTTTACTCAATAAAAAACTCTATCAATCAGGTATTAAGCAAAGCTATAAAGCTCCTATTCCAGTCATGGTCATAGGAAATATCACAGTGGGTGGAAGTGGAAAAACCCCATTGCTCATCCACTTGGTCAGTTATTTAAATAGCTTAAAGCTGCGTGTTGGTGTGATCAGTCGTGGCTATGGTGGTCAAGGACCATTTCCGGCCTATGTGGATTTAGACTCGACGGCTGAAATCGTGGGTGATGAACCGAGCTTAATCGTTCAGTCTACAGGTGTGCCAATGGCGGTCGGTCCAAATCGCCAGCAAAGTATTGAGTTACTGCTATCTAAGCATGAATTGGATTTGATCATCTGCGATGATGGTTTGCAGCATTGGGCGCTTCAACGTCAGTTGGAGTGGATCGTGCTGGATAATAACCGTGGTTTAGGCAATGAAAAATTATTACCCGAAGGCTATTTGCGTGAACCGAAAAAGCGCCTTGCCAGTGGGACGGTCATTGAACATTCAGCAGATCCAAGTTCTCCACTGAATATGCACCTAGAAGCGGCGCAGCCTTATTTACTTAATAAAGATCTTGTGACGACATTTGATGCAAACAAGGATTTTTATGCCGTGGTGGGTATCGGCTTTCCGCAACGATTTTATAAAACTTTAGAAAATATGGGGATTCATCAATTTCAATGTCATGAATTCCCAGATCATTATGAATATGAACTGAGTGATTTGCAGTTTGAAGATGCCAATCCCATCATTACCACTGAAAAAGATGCAGTTAAAATTTTAGCGATCCTCAAAAATAATCCAGATTTTAAAAGAGAAATATGGGTTGTTCCTGTAGATGCAGTGTTGTCACCTGCGTGTTATGAAACTTTGCATGCGCAGTTGAAACAACTGGGTCTGAAACTTCCCGAAGGCATTTAATTTATGAAACATATTGTTATTCCTGCACGTTTTTCAAGTTCACGTTTACCAGGTAAGCCATTGCTTGAAATTCACGGCCGTCCGATGATTTTACGTGTAGTCGATCAAGCCAAAAAAGTTGCAGGGTTCGATGACCTCTGTGTCGCTACAGATGATGAGCGTATTGCAGCAGTATGTCGTGCGGAAGGGGTTGATGTGGTATTGACCTCTGCAGAGCATCCATCTGGGACAGATCGTTTAAGTGAAGTTGCACGCATCAAAGGTTGGGCGAGTGATGACATTATTGTCAATGTGCAAGGTGATGAACCTTTGCTTCCCGCTCAATTGGTAAAACAAGTTGCACAATTACTTGTAGATCAGCCGACATGTTCAATGTCGACACTCTGCGAGCCGATTCATAGTCTAGATGAGTTTCAACGTGACAGTATCGTCAAAGTGGTAATGTCAAAGCACAATCAAGCGCTGTATTTTAGCCGTGCGACTATTCCGTATGACCGTGATGGTGCAAAGCAAGCTGAACAAACCTTGCATGATCAAGCCTTTCGTCATTTAGGCCTTTATGCATACCGGGTAAAACTCCTGCAAGAATATGTTACTTGGGATATGGGTGTGCTTGAAAAATTAGAAAGCCTTGAACAATTACGTGTTTTGGAAAATGGTCACCGTATTGCCATTGCTGTGGCAGAAGCGAACCTTCCACCGGGCGTAGATACGCAAGCTGACCTTGATCGTTTGAACCAAATGGATGTTTCAAACTTCGAATAAGGTTAAACGATTTATGCAAAATGAAATTGTGGCGCAAGTTTGCCCTTGGCAGCAAAATACATGGAATACATTAACCAGCCGTTTTCCACAACTGGGACATGGCGTGCTTTTGTATGGCAAAAAAGGCTGTGGTAAAGAGGCATTTGCAAAACAATTTCTTGCATGGGTGCTGTGTCAAAAACGTGATGAGCGAACTGAGCCATGTGGTGAGTGTGGGAGTTGCCAGTGGTTAAAGTCAGATACACATCCAAATTTTGTCCACATCAGTACAGATGAAGACAATAAAAAGCAAAATGCCAAAATTAAAATCGAAAAAATTCGTGATTTATTGCCCTTTGTACAGCAAACCGTAGACGGTTGGCGAGTTGTGTTGATTGAGCCTGCTGAAGCATTAAACATTGCATCATCAAATGCATTGCTGAAAACACTGGAAGAGCCGGGCGAGCGGATTGTGATTATGTTATTGGCAGAGCATTATTTGAAATTGCCGGCAACCATTCGCAGTCGAATGCAGCACTATGCATTGGATCGTATCGAACCAGAACAATCACAACTTTATTTACAGCAGCATTTGCCCGATAGTGGTGAAACTCAGCGCAAAGTTCTCATGAACTTAGCCAGTCAAATGCCATTACAAGCGATTTCATTGGCAAGTAGCGAATGGCTAAATATGCGCCAAGAGTTT
Organism: Acinetobacter amyesii; assembly: GCF_002018365.1. GTDB lineage: Bacteria > Pseudomonadota > Gammaproteobacteria > Pseudomonadales > Moraxellaceae > Acinetobacter > Acinetobacter amyesii. The sequence continues at coordinate 460,653 of NZ_MVKX01000001.1, read as the reverse complement.
CTACAAGATTGGCAAAAACTTGTGACACAAAAAAACATGCCGATGGCAATTGCGACCAAGTGGAATAAAGCACTGAGTTTTAGTGATTTTAGTCAAATGTTTGAATACTTGTTGTCCGATATAATTTGTGTCAAGCTAAATCAATCCATAAAAAATATAGATTTGGATTTTGGAGTGTTGGCAGAGCAATATTCGCTCGAAACACTCTTTGGGATTTATACAGAATTACAGCAGTCTAAGCGGTTCATCGAGCAGAACGTACAGGGGAATCTGGTCGTAGATGAGCTTTGCATCAAACTGATGAATGTTTAATTAAGGGGGAAACATCATGCAACCACGTATGGGCGGGATCGTTCACGCTAATATTCCAGATGTGGAAACACTTTTTGCGAGCTATATGCCTTATGTTGTTGGTGGCGGTCTATTTGTACCATCAAAGCAAGCTGTGAAAATGGGTGATGAGGTTTTCTTATTGGCGACTTTGCCTGAACAAAGTATAAAAATTCCTTTGACAGGAAAAGTAATTTGGATTTCGCAAAAGCAAAATGGTATTAAACCACAAGGCTTTGGGATTCAATTAGGCGGCGAAAAAGGCGTTTATTTCAAATCAGAAGCAGAACGTTTACTTGCAGGGCTTAAATCTGAGGGGCGTAGAAGTTACACTATGTAGTTACAACAGTGAAGACTTGTAGGTACATATTGTGTTTGTAGATACCCATTGCCATTTAACCATGCTCGACCTAAGCCCTTATGAGGGTAATTTAGATCTTGCATTGGATCAGGCTCGTCAAGCCGGGGTCTCAAAATTTATGAGTATCTCGGTTGATCTAGATGACCATATCGAACTTTCAAAAATTGCCGCACGTCATGCTGATGTAGGTTATTCCGTTGGGGTACACCCATGTGAAGATCCTGCAACGATGGCTCGGGCAACAGAAGAATATCTCATTGAATTAGCACAACCTGAAAAGGTTTGGGCGATAGGTGAAACAGGGCTGGACTATTTTCATAGTACAGACTTTATTGCAGAGCAAAAAGAATGCTTTGCCCGCCATCTTCACGCATCGCAAGCCGTAAAAAAACCGGTGGTTGTACATACCCGTTCTGCAAAGCATGATACGGTTGATATTATCCGTGCAGAGAAATCTACTCACGGTATTTTGCATTGCTTTACTGAAGATTGGGAAACGGCAAAAGCTGTCTTAGATTGTGGTTATTACGTGTCATTTTCAGGCATTGTTTCTTTTAAAAATGCACAAGATTTGCGTGATGTGGCCAAGCAAGTACCATTGGATCGCGTGCTCATTGAAACAGATAGCCCATACCTTGCACCGATGCCCTATAGAGGAAAGTCTAATGAACCAAAATACGTTCCCTATGTAGCCAAAGCCTTAAGTGATGTATATGATAAGTCAATTGAAGAGATGGCTTTCATTACAATGCAAAACTTTGAAAATCTCCTCAATCTTAAGTAAATAATTTGAATTGATATAAGAGTAAGAGAGTATAGGGTGAAGATGGATCGTCAAGCTCAGTTTAGAGCAAGAGAAGCATTAATTTTCCAAGTGGCAGAGCAACTGCTATTGGAAAATGGCGAAGCAGGGATGACACTAGATACGCTAGCGGCAGAACTCGACTTGGCAAAAGGGACGTTATATAAACATTTCCAAAGTAAAGATGAACTGTATATGTTGCTCATTATTCGTAATGAACGCATGTTATTGGAAATGATTAAAGACACCGACAAAGCTTTTCCTGAACACCTTGCTTTCTTTATGTTGCATCACTTACATCACCCAGAACGTACAGTGTTGTTTCACCAAATTGAAGAGCGTTTATCGACAACGGGTGTGGGTATTCAGCACTTGTTTAGTGAACTATATCAGGTACGCAAACAGCGTCTAAGATTGATCATTCGTATGACTGAGCGTTATTTGGAGTCGATTCAAAGTAGCATGCCAGTACGTGATTATCTTGCTTCGATTTGGTCACTTACACATGGTGCTGCAGCAATTTTGAACTCAAGTTTTTATCAGCGTTATTTGGGTTCAAGAGACACCTTGCGGGTTGCTTATATTGATCAAGCCTTGGCCTTACCAAAACAAGTGCATGCGGTTGCTCAATTCGCTTAAAGGCTGCTTATGAAAATAGCATCACCATCATCGGTTCGTGGCTTCACCCTCGTAGAATTGATGGTGGTGATTGTGATTATGGGCATCATGGCCTCATTGGTGCTTTTGAATATCGGTGGGACAGATCAACGCAAAGCCATGCAAGCACGTGAAGTGTTTGTGATGGATCTGAAGCGAATTTTACGCGATGCAAATGATCAAGCTTTGATATTGGCCTTACAGCAAAAAGCTGGAGCGGATGTCAACACGCAAAGCTATGCGGTACAAGAATATTTACCAGAACAAAAACGTGTAGAAAATAGTATTTTAAATCAGAATAATAAATGGCAAAACTATAAAGATTTTGAAACCCGAGTATTACCTGAAAATGTCTCTTTTACGATTCAGCCTTTAGATCAGCAGTATGAAAATGCCAATAATGATGATTTGTTAAATACCAATGCACCTAAGTTGATTTGGTTGGGTAATGGTGAGGTAAAGCCTGTGCGTATACAGTTTTATTTTGAAGAACGTCCCATAGGTAATGAAATCGAAATCGATCATTTAGGGAAAGTTAATGCGGGCTAAAGGGTTTACGCTACTTGAAGTTATGGTGGCATTGGCGATTTTTGCGACGGCGGCAATGGCTTTGTCTAATGTTGCGATGCAATATACACAGTCTACAGCACATGCAATTTTAAGAAATAAGGCACAATTCGTCGCGCTGAATGAAATCGCTAAGATGGAAATCAATCGTGAATGGATGACAGGTACTGCATCTAAACAAGTCACTGAACAAGGCGAACAATGGCAAATTGACAAAAAAGCCCAAGCCACCATTAGTCCAAATGTACAACGTATAGATATCCAAGTGAGTTTGATGAATGCTGAAACTGGGGATGTTGAAGCAGGGATTAGCAGTTTAGTGTTCTTTAACTATAAGGCTCCGTTGGATGAAAATAATAACTAGAAAAAAACGTACATCTCAAGATATGCCTGTGCTTATGCAGCAAGGAATGAAGAATCAAGCAGGATTTACCTTAGTTGAACTTTTGGTTGCGATTGCCATTTTTGCAGTGCTGTCTGCATTGGGTTGGAAGGTCTTTGATTATGTCTCGAAAGTGAAAGAACGAAACGCAACCCATGAAGTAAGGCTCAGTCAGTTGCAAGATGCCCATCAGCAAATACTCAGAGACACAGTGCAAGCTGTGCCATTAACTGCCAATATTAATGGAGATATTCAACCAGCGTTGGTGTTGCAAAATGGCCGATTTAATTTCAGTAAGACTGGTGTCACTGACCCCTTAAATCAGGGCATTGCACCTGATGAGCGAGTGGAATATCAATACAAAGCTGATGAAAAAAAATTGTATCGGCTAAAATTTAAAAATCTCAACCAAACAGGGCATGATCAACCAGATTCGAGTGTATTACTGGATAATGTTGAACAATTTAAAATCACGGTACTCAATCCAAATGAGTTAGAGAATTGGCCAGATGCCGCCGCAGATTTGAATAATGAAAAAACCATACAACTGTTACCGCGGGGGATCAGGATGCAGCTCACAGTTGATGGGACAAACTACGAATGGTTATTCAGTTTGTTAAATACTGATTTTTTATTGGATAAAAATAAAAATGGTTAACGGTCAGGTAGGGTTATTTGAAGTTTGGAGTTGCTTATGAAACAGCAACGCGGCATCGCTTTATTAACGATCCTGATGATGGTGGCTTTGGCAACCATTGTAGCGGCAGGCATAGCAAAACAACAAGCCAATACTTCTGAAAACACCGCCTACGTGATGCGCCAAAATCAATCGATGTTATATGCGAAAAGTGCCGAAGCATTTTTTGCTGAGCTTTTGGTAAATGATGCCGAAAATGCAGGGCAGGTGGATCACCTTCAAGAAAATTGGGCTCAGCCTATGCCAGCCTTTCCAGTGGAAGGTGGAACTGTTGCAGGTGTGCTCCAAGACGAATCTGGAAAATTTAACCTCAATAGTTTGGTTTCAGAAGAGGGGGTGGTAAATGACAAAGCAAAATTATGGTTTGAAAAAATATTGCAGCGTGTTGGTCTGCCCGCAGAATTAAGCCAAGCCGTGATTGACTGGCAAGATGAAGATGACGAGACCTCTGGCCCGATGGGAGCAGAGCTGGCGTACTATCGTGGTTTAAATAATGCAGCACTACCACCTAACGCAAAATTCCATAGTGTGGAAGAACTGAAATCAGTCCGTGGTTTTGAAGGTGCTCAATATAAACTGATTGCGCCCTATGTGAGTAGCTTGCCCTCGCATGAAACAACGGTAAACATTAATACCGCTCCTGCATTTTTGTTAGCGACTATGGATGATCGTTTAGATGTCAATGCAGTCGAGCAAGCTTTGCAACAAAAAGCAGCCAAATTTGAACATTTCGAAAATATCAATGATTTATGGGTAATGGAGCCATTTGCACAGGTGAGCACAGAAAATCGAGAAGTTTTAAACTCACAATTGGGTGTGCAGTCGAACTATTTTAAAGCGCAAATTGAAATTAATTTAAATGAAAGAAAGCGTCAATTTACCAGTGAGTTAGTCCGAAAAGATAAAGATGTATATGTGGCTTTTCGCAGTATGGCACCATTTTAGGTCTTAAAGATCGCTAAATTTTCATGATGCCTTTTCCCAATTGTGCTGAACAGCAAAATTAATGCCTCTTGTTAGACTTTTGCATTATAATCTCTGAGAACCCATAGATTATTTGATTGCATTACGACATATGTTAATTCGTAAGTTATTTAAGTTTGAAAACGCGCATATCGTGCGTAATTGCACGTCAGACCGTTGCAAACGTTCCATTCACGGACACAGTTATAAAGTCGAACTATTACTCAAAGCGTCGAAACTTGACCATGGACAAATGGTTTACGATTTTGGTTTGCTCAAAGGGGTAATTAAAGACTTATTTGACAGTTTTGATCACGCGATTTGTTTTTGGCAACATGATGATGCCGAGTACATTCGTGCCTGCAAACAGTTCAGCGCACGTTGGGTTGAACTACCCGTTTCGCCTTCAGCAGAGCAGTTTTCACGAATCTTCTTTTACTTGGCACAACAAGTTCTAAAATCAACTGAAACTCAAAATGGTGAGGGTGATGTTGAGGTGTATTCTGTGATCGTACATGAGACAGACACAGGCTATGCGCAAAGCTTCTTAGAAGATATCGATAATGCACAAATGGGGCTGTTGCAGTTAGATCAAATCGTGTTTTCCGAACAGGTTCAATCGGAATGGGACGATACCCAAATGTATGAAAAATTAAAACAGGGTCAAAAATTTTTAAACCCTGCAGTTGATTTACAAGTTAAAATTTAAGTAAATATTTGGTTTTATTAGGATTGGTTAACAGTGATGTCTTTAACAGAAGAGCAACAAGCAAAACTCGCTAAAGTGCAGCTTGATGCTAGCTGGAAATATGGCCTAAGTGATTTTTTGCTTAGTCCCCGCATGGATGAGTTAAAAGACTTTCTGCTACAACAAATGAAACAGGATAAAGTGATTTATCCTCCGAATCCGCTGATTTTTAATGCCTTAAATACGACACCTATGGCGAATGTAAAGGTGGTGATTTTAGGCCAAGACCCGTATCATGGGCCAAATCAGGCACATGGCTTGAGTTTTTCGGTACAAAAGGGGGTTGCATTACCACCTTCTTTACGTAATATTTTCCATGAGTTAAATACCGACCTTGGGGTACCTGTGTCAAAACATGGGGACTTAACACGCTGGGCAGAACAAGGTGTTTTGCTTTTAAATGCGGTACTGACTGTTGAGGCTGGGCAACCAACTTCACATCAAAAACGTGGCTGGGAAGATTTTACAGACCATGTGATTGATGTTTTAAATGAACAACGTGAGCATATCGTCTTTATTTTATGGGGGGCATATGCACAGCGTAAGGGACAACGCATTGACCAAAATAAGCACTTGGTGCTAAAAGCCGCGCATCCATCTCCTTTGGCTGCAAACCGCGGTGGTTTTTTTGGTTGTAAGGTGTTCTCAAAAAGTAATAATTATCTTAAACAAAATGGCATTGAGCCAATAGACTGGCAGCTGGACGCATGACTTATTCTCCCGTTTCAAAAAATTATCACCCAGATCTGATTGTTGAAGAAGCGAAAAAGGGCTGGCGCATTGTTCGCCTGAATCGCCCAAAATCGCTTCATGCATTAGATGAATCTATCTGTACAGCGTTGCTTGAAGTCTTTCAGGACTTTCAACACGACGATGCAGTAAAAGCGATTTGGTTAGATTCCACTACACCGAAAGCATTTTGTGCAGGTGGCGATGTACGCAAATTGCGACAATTGGTGGTCAATGATGAAGTTGAAACGGCGAATAAATTCTTTGAACAAGAATATGCCTTAGATTTGCTGCTGCATAACTATGCAAAGCCGATTTTGGTTTGGGGCGAAGGTTATGTCATGGGTGGTGGATTAGGTCTGTTTATGGCCGCACCTTTCCGTTTGGTGACACCTTATTCACGTTTAGCAATGCCTGAGATTAATATTGGTTTGTATCCAGATGTCGGTGCGACACGTTTCTTGGCTGATCGTGGTGCCATTGGTTTGTTTACGGGACTAACTGGCTCAATCATGACCGCAGCAGGTGCTTATGGTATCGGCTGGGCAACGCACATTTGTGATGCACAGCGTGATAACGTACTTGAAACTGTCATCAATATTGATTGGGATCATTATCCAGCGGGCGATTTTCGTGCCATTGATGACACTTTAAATAGTATGCATCGTCCAGTGGGGCCGGGGCCATTACAAAATTCATTGGATGTAATTCAAAGTGTGTGCCGTGGGCATAATTTTGAACATGACTATGAATCAATTATTGGCTTAAGCGATGCGCGCAGTGATTGGTTACGCCAAGCCAGTGAAAATCTACAAAAAGGTTCACCTGCAACAGCAGCATTAACATGGTTGTTGTGGCAGTGGGGCAAGCAAGTGCATTCTTGGAATGAAGTGTTTGAACTGGAAACCCAAATTTCGGATTGGAAAATTCGTCATGCGGACTTTGTTGAAGGTGTGCGCGCCCGTCTAGTCGATAAAGACCTGTCTCCAGAATGGAAAAAAGGTACAGATCTTTCCCTCAAAGGAATTCTGGCTGATGAGCCTCCTGTAACCAATATTGACAGTTGGAATGCACTGTTAAGACAGTATGGTGTAATTTAATTAATTGATGTCTGAACCAAACTTATATAGTGATGAACATTGGATGCAGCTTGCTTTCGAGCAGGCTGCACAAGCCGCAGAATTGCAGGAAATTCCTGTAGGTGCAGTCATTGTGAGTCAAAATCAAGTCATAGGTGCAGGGTTTAATGCGCCGATTTCTCTGAAAGATCCCACCGCACATGCGGAAGTACAAGCTTTGCGTCAAGCTTGTTTAAATATCGATAATTACCGTTTACCCGACGACGCAACCTTATATGTGACTTTGGAGCCATGCACAATGTGCGTGGGCGCTTTGGTACATTCGAGAATTAAGCGTGTGGTATTTGCGACGACTGAGCCTAAAGCAGGTTCTTTGGTCAGTTCGCGTCAATTATTAAATTCAGGCTACTATAACCATATCTTTGAGTTTGAGCATGGTTGCCTACAAGAGCAATGCTCCCAACAATTAAGTGATTTTTTTAAAATGCGTCGTGAACAAAAACGACTGATGAAGTTACAGGAAAAAGCCACTTTGACTGAACTTAATTTAAAAAATCAAGTAAACTCTACTGACAATTAATATTGTCAAATAAAATAGGGTACAACATGAAATCCATTCAAGTAAAAAAAGAATTTAATGCACCGGTCGAGCAGGTTTTTGACTTACTTTCAAAACATTCGACCTATAACGTGGCTTTTGCGCCGATTCAAGTGGTGCGTGTTAAAGATTCAGCAGATCCTGAACGTCCTGATGGTGTAGGTTCTGTACGTCGTATGGGCTTTGGGCCGGTGAAGCCTTTACAAGAGCAAATTACCTTGCTTGAGCCAAACCAACGCATTGAATATAAAATTATTAAAAACCCATTGGTGAAACACCATTTGGGTGTGATTCAATTCGAAGCGATTGATGCTGCGCGTACTTTAGTCACTTATACGATTGAATTACAGGCGCGTGCGCCATTCGTTAGTCAATTAATCCTTGCGCAACTGAAGTCAGCGATTAAAATTGGTTTTTCAAAACTTGCAAAAACCGTATAAACAAAAGTGGAAGAGCAATGACAGTTCAAATCATTACAATTGATGGCCCAAGTGGCTCAGGTAAAGGAACATTGGCAGCAAAAATTGCGGCACATTATCAGTTCCACTTACTCGACTCAGGTGCGTTATATCGTCTGTTGGGATTGTCATTGCATAAGCAAGACTTAATTGATGCATTAGACTCTAAGCTCGATGAATGCGTAAAAATTGCAACAAATTTAGACATACAATTTGTGACAAATGAAGCAGGTGTTTCGGTGCTTTTAGATGGTGAAGATGTCTCAAAAGTTATCCGTACTGAGAGAGTTGGAGAGTTTGCTTCAAAAGTTGCTGCAATTCCTGCACTTAGAGCTGCGCTTTTGGAACGTCAGCATGCCTTTGCCCAAGCTCCTGGTTTGGTTGCAGATGGCCGTGATATGGCAACAACGATTTTTCCAAATGCTCAAGCCAAGATTTATTTAACGGCTTCTGCTCAGTCCCGTGCGGAGCGCCGTGTAAATCAGTTGCAGGCTATGGGCGTGGATGTTAAAATAAACGACATTTTAGCTAATATCGAAGCGCGTGATAAGCGAGATATGGAACGCACAGTCGCTCCACTCAAGCCTGCGCCAGATGCTTATTTCATTGATAGTTCAACTTTGAGTATTGATGAAGTATTCACGCTGATGACGAATTACATCGATCAGCAATTAGCAAACTAAAGAATTTTCAGCAGAAGCATAGCTTGATCAGTCTTATACGGACTATGTAGACGCTTAATTAAACCGGCCTTGTCTGATCCAAGACCGCTGACTTTACTAGGTATATCATGACCGAATCTTTTGCAGCCCTCTTTGAAGAAAGCGAATTAAACCTCAACGTTGAAAAGGGTGCTGTCATCCAAGGCGTTGTAGTAAATATCGACTCTGACTGGGTAACAGTTGACACTGGCCTTAAATCAGAAGGTATTGTTGACCGCGCTGAATTCTTAAATGAACAACGTGAACTTGAAGTTCAAGTTGGCGACACTGTTGACGTAGTTGTTGAAGCTCTTGACAACGGTATGGGTCAAACAGTTTTATCACGTGAAAAAGCTAAACGTGCTGAAACTTGGACTAAACTTGAAAAAATCTTTGAAGACGGCGAAATCGTTACTGGTGTTATCTCTGGTAAGGTTAAAGGCGGTTTCACTGTTGACATCGGTCCAGTTCGTGCGTTCCTTCCAGGTTCTTTAGTTGATACTCGTCCTATTCGTGATACTACTCACTTAGAAGGTAAAGAGTTAGAATTTAAAGTAATCAAACTTGATGCTAAACGTAACAACGTTGTTGTATCTCGTCGTGCTGTTATGGAAGCTGAATCTTCAGCTGACCGTGAAGCTCTTCTTGCTCAGCTTGAAGAAGGTCAAACAGTTACTGGTACTATCAAAAATCTTACTGACTACGGCGCGTTCGTTGACCTTGGCGGTATTGATGGTCTTCTTCACATCACTGACATGGCTTGGAAACGTATCAAGCACCCTTCAGAAGTTGTTGAAGTTGGTCAAGAAGTTACTGTTAAAGTACTTAAATTCGACCGCGAACGTAACCGCGTATCTTTAGGCCTTAAACAATTAGGCGAAGATCCATGGTTAGCGATCATGAACCGTTACCCTAAAGGTTCTATCGTTAAAGCTCGTGTAACTAACTTAACTGACTACGGTTGCTTCGCTGAAATCGCTGAAGGCGTTGAAGGCTTAGTACACGTTTCAGAAATGGACCACACTAACAAAAACATCCACCCATCTAAAGTTGTTCAGATCGGTGACGAAGTTGACGTTATGGTTCTTGAAGTTGATGAAGAGCGTCGTCGTATTTCTCTTGGTATCAAACAAACTCGTGCTAACCCATGGGAAGAGTTTGCTAAAGAACACGACAAAGGTGAAAAAGTTTCAGGTACTATCAAGTCAATCACTGACTTCGGTATCTTCATCGGTTTACCAGGCGGTATCGATGGTCTAGTTCACTTGTCTGACATTTCTTGGAACGAACAAGGCGAAGAAGCTATCCGTCGTTACAAGAAAGGTGACACAGTTGAAGCGGTTATCCTTTCAGTAGACGCTGAAGGCAACCGTATCAGCCTTGGCATCAAACAAATGAACAGCGATCCGTTCAACGATTTCTTAGCAGCTAACGAACGCGGTGCGCTTGTTAAAGGTACTGTAACTGCAGTTGACGCTAAAGGCGCTACTGTTAAGTTAGCTGACGAAGTTGAAGCGACTCTTAAAGCATCTGAAATCAACCGCGACCGCGTTGAAGATGCAACTAAGTTCCTTGAAGTTGGTCAAGAAGTTGAAGCTAAAATCATCAACGTAGACCGCAAATCACGTTCTATCAACTTGTCTATCAAAGCGAAAGACGAAGCTGAAGAAAAAGAAGCAGTAGCTAACTTGAACAAGACAGCTACAGCAACTTCAGACAATGGTCCTAAGACTATTGGTGATTTGATCAAAGCTCAAATGAACCACTAAGTAAGTGTTTGAATTGTATTGTTAATGTAAATTAATTAATATATTTTACACAATTACTGTAACGGTAGCGTAGTAAGTGATTATTACGCTACCGTTTTGTATTTAAACAGGTTATTATCAGGAAACTGATCCTAGGTAGCTTGATAATTAAAGAGGTCGCAGATGACTACTGAAGCACTTAATAAGTCTGACTTAATAGAGCGTATTTCTCTTAAAAACCCACACTTAGCTGAACCCTTAGTGGAAGAGGCCGTTAAGATAATGATCGATCAAATGATCGAAGCTTTGTCTACAGACAACCGAATTGAAATCCGTGGTTTTGGTAGTTTTGCATTACATCACCGTGAACCACGTGTGGGTCGTAACCCAAAAACAGGTAAATCAGTTGAAGTTGCAGCAAAAGCTGTACCGCACTTTAAACCTGGTAAAGCTTTACGTGATGCGGTAAACGAATCTGCAAACTAATTCAAAACATTGTTAGGGGTGTTTATGCGTTACGTATTGGTCGTAATTCTACTGGTCCTATTTGGATACTCATTGGCTTTGGTTCTGCAAAACGGAACTGAACTTTCAGTCGATTTGTTGTTTACACAAGTGCCTGCAATGCGTTTAGGGCTTTTATTGCTATTAACCTTGTCATTAGGTTTGGTGTTAGGTCTTTTATTGGCAGTGCAAGTATTCCGAGTATTTCAAAATAACTGGGAAATTAAACGTCTACGTAAAGATATTGACCGCCTACGTAAAGAGCAAATTCAAACTGCTCAACTGGCTGCTGCTGAAGCGGCTGCACATACGCGTCATGAAAAGACAGTTTTAGATATTGATGCGAATGAGCGTCCTTCTAACCCGTTATAATTGGGTTTTAGAAGTAAATTAACTACTTTTATGAGTAGATTTAAATTTTATATTTAACACTCCGGTGGATCATCGGGGTGTTTTTTTATGGGCTGAAAAAATAAAACGCTTATCTCAAATAAAATAATGAGATAGCTCAATTCAAATTAATCATTTCAAATAACATGAGTTTTATGACTTTCTGATCAAGTTGAATCCATCTATAATGCACTAATTTAGTCAAAATGAAGGGTAAGTCTCTTGAGTATCATCGTTGCATTAGATGCTAAAAGCCAATATGACGCACTTACAATTGCAGAACAGTTAGATCCTGCATTATGTCGAGTTAAGGTTGGTAAAGAGTTATTTACCCATGAGGGTCCAAGTGTCGTTAAGGCATTGCATGATAAAGGTTTTGAAGTATTTCTAGATCTTAAATTCCATGATATTCCAAACACCACAGCGCAAGCAGTTTGTGCAGCTGCGGATATGGGTGTGTGGATGGTCAATGTCCATGCATCAGGTGGCCGTAAAATGATGGAAACCTGTGTAGAGCGCTTAAAAGCGGGCAATTACAATACTCAGCTGATTGCTGTTACAGTTTTGACCTCGATGGGCCGTGAAGATCTTGCGGATTTAGGTTTAGATGTTGAACCCTTTGAACATGTGAAGCGTCTTGCGACTTTAACTAAAGAAAGTGGCTTAGATGGTGTGGTGTGTTCGGCTCAAGAAGCGAAAATGCTGCGTGAAACTTTGGGTGCTGACTTTGCTTTAGTGACACCGGGTATCCGTCCTGCAGGTTCTGCTGCTGATGATCAAAAACGAATTGTGACGCCTAAACAAGCCATGCTTGATGGTTCTACACATTTGGTGATTGGCCGTCCAATTACTAAATCGGACAATATGCGTCAAACTTTAAAAGATATTTTGGCGACACTTTAATATTTACCCTCTCTCTAACTCTCTCCCAAAGGGAGAGAGAAAGTCCTCTCTCTTTGGGAGAGGATTTAGGTGAGGGGGTTAGATAGCCGCCAATATACTTACCAATATAGGTGCGAGTACAGAAAGGATAAAGCCACTGACCATGGCATGTGGAATAAAATCATTACCACAGGCTTGTTTGACCATCGGTAGTGTGACATCCATAGCTGTTGCACCCGCAGATGAAATTGCAGAGCGTGGGTAACGCCAGCCAATAATATACATAAATACAATCGCAAAAATTTCTCTGAATAAATCATTCATCAGCGCGATACTGCCTAGATGCGCATTTTTTAATTCAGTCACGACAATGCCTGTCATCGAATAGAAACCATATCCTTGTGACAGCATAATCAAATCTTTCAAGCTGATTTGTGGCAATAGGTATGCTGCAGCAAAAGCGCCCAAAAGTGAACCGACGATACAACCGAGTGGAACAAGTAGAATTTTCCAATTTAACCAAGAGCGATCGAGCGGTGAATAGGCGAGATCTAGACCAATCAGAAACATAAAGACTAAAAGTAGATCCCAAGTACTAATATGTGGCTGAAGACTAAAATGTGCTGCCATTTCAGCAAAAGCATAACCTAAACCTAATGCAATAAAAGCATAGCTAATATTGATGAGTGAGCTTGTCACTAACTGCATGGACACTTTGCCATGACTGGGTTTATAGCCTAAAAGCTTAAACAAAATGTAGCAGCAAATAAAAGCACCCATTGAGGTCAATAGTGCAATAAGTACTGATGAAGAGAGGATTTGCAGTGGTGCTGGAATGGTGTGTAATGTTTCAGAAAATTCGATTGCAATCGCAAATAACAAAATATAAGTAAAATACGGCAGAAGTTTAAAGGCGATTTTTTCAAGCCAAGTGGGTAGGCGACGTGCAAGAATAAAACCAAGCCCTAAACAGGCCAAGAGCTGGAAAATCAACCAGAAAGATTGCATACAAAAATAGGCAGATAATGAATACCTGCCTATTATGACTTGTTATTGCTTAAGCTGCATGACTAGATTTTGTTTTACTGAGGAGTCGAAAATCGGCTGGATTTATTTTTCGAGTAGCCAGCCAATATTTCCATGTATAAGTTGGCCACAGTGCAAAATTTTTACCGCCATTTTGCTGATACCAACTCACGCAGCCTGATTGCCATACCGTACCATCAAGCATGTCTTGTACATGAGTGTTAAATTGATCTTGCACCTGATCTTTGACAGCGATGGCTTGAACATTAGATTTTGAAACCAATTGCATCATTTGTAAGATGTAATCGACTTGTGCCTCAATCATAAATACCACTGAATTATGGGCAAGTACGGTATTGGGGCCTAATAATTGGAACAAATTTGGAAAGCCTTTGGTGCAAATGCCATAAAAGCTTTCTGCGCCAGCTTGCCAGACTTGTTTGAGTTCTTGAGCATTTTCACCAATACATTCAAATGATTTTAAATAAATTCTTGGATCGGTAATAAAGCCTGTGCCATAGATTAGACAATCGATTTCACGGGATTTTCCATCTTTGGTAATAATGGCATTTTCAGTGATTTCTTGTATTGCATCACTGACCAATTCCACATTAGGTCGATTAAAGGTTGGAAAGTATTTATTAGAAATTAAAATGCGTTTACAACCCATGATGTAGTTTGGGGTTAGTTTCTTGGCAAGTTCAGCATCTTTCACTTGATACTTAATATACAGTTCTGCCAGTTTTTGCGCATACTTCATGGTGGTCGGTTTAACAATGGGCACGACACGTGATTCGTTGGTCCAATACAGTCGAGCGCGGTGAATTTTTCGAAACCAATCATATTTTTTAAATAGTGATTTTTCTAAACCATGATAACTACGCTCATCTCGTGGAATGACCCAAGCCGCGGTACGTTGAAAAACATACAGTTGTTTTGTTTGTGGTGCGATTTCAGGAATGTATTGGATGGCACTGCCGCCTGTACCAATAGATGCGACTTTTTTACCTTCTAATGGATATTGATGATCCCATTGCGAAGAATGGAACACTTTACCCTTAAATTTTTCAATGCCTGGAATATGTGGAATTTGTGGGACATGTAACGGGCCAGATGCAAAAATCACGTATTGAGCGGTAATTTTAACGCCATCTTTAAGTTCTAAATGCCAGTCACAGGTTGATTCATTGTATTGGCTTGAAAGCACTTCACTGTTAAAGCGACAGAATTGTTTTAAATTATATTCACGGGTGACATGTTGGATATAGTCAAATATTTCCGGCGCTTCAGCATAACGTTTTGACCAATCTGTTTTGGGTGCAAAAGAAAGTGAATACATATGTGATTGCACATCACACGCAGCGCCAGGGTAGCGGTTTTCACGCCAGGTACCACCAAAATCATTGGCTTTTTCGAGGATCAGAAAATCTTGATTGCCTTGTTGTAAAAGTCGTATCGCCATAGCAATACCACCAAAACCACCGCCGATGATGGCGATTTGTGTATGTGTTTCAGAATTGGCTTTTGGGGTTTGCACTGTTTTTGTTTGCGCTTCCTGCATCATTTTTTTAATTCCAAGCGAGATTACAAGCTAAGCATACTTGAGTTCATGATCAGAACAATATGATTGAGGTGACAGAAAAATTGATCGAAACGGCAATGTTCATAATTGCAAATTTGTAGTAAAAAAGAAGAAATTTAATGTCATTTTACGATTTATGAAACGATCCATTCTAAGCCTGATGTATTTAGTACAAGGAATGCGTAAAGCAGGCGTAGATGTCGATCAACGTTTGCAAACCATTGGGCTGCGTGTTGATGCACTCGATCCTACTTCAGTGATTCATCCAAGTTTGGAGTGGGATGTACTGAAAGTCATTGGTAAAGATGTAGAACCTGAGCAAGGGTTATTTATTGGTCAGCATTATACGTTGGCGGGTTATGGCCCTTTGCTGATGTTATTGGTCACCAGTGATACTTTACGCCAAGCTTTAAATCAGGGGATTCGCTTTCAACAGTTGACGCATCTAACTGGGCGTTTGAGTTTGCAAATCAGTCAGCATAAAGTGGCCTTATGTTATCAACCCCAAGATGTGTATGCACCACTGGGTGCATTATTGGCACAGTCAGAGATTTCAGGAACGTATAAATTCATCCGTGATCTGTACAAAATGATGGGGCTATCTACACCGCAAGTTCAAATTGATTTGCCATTTGCTGAACCCAAAGATCCTGAAAAATTAAAAATGTTCACCGATTATTATGGCCCACAAGTTCGCTTTGGCGCGCCATTTGCAGCGTTTTGGTTTGATGAGGATGTTTTAGATATTCGTATTCCATCTGCAGATATTATTACTTTTCGATTATATGAGTCGAAATGTATCGCAGAGTTAGAGCGTTTAAGCGCCGATGAAAATGCGCCATCATTGGTTCAGCGTGTTCAAGATTATTTGGAATTACAAAGTGGTGCGATGCCAAGTATGGCAGCAACTGCTCAAGCGTTGAACTTGCCAGAAAGAACTTTACGTCATCAATTGCAACAGTTAAATACCAGTTATAAGCAAATTCGTGAAGATATTATTAAAGATAAAGCACTCCGTATGATTGAATATAATGAATATTCAATTGAAATGATTGCAGAATTGCTGGGCTATTCAGAACCTGCGGCGTTTAATCATGCGTTTAAACGTTGGTTTGGGCATAGTCCGAGACAATATAATAAATAGCCAATGCGCTTTACTGCCAAAGTGTTATATCTTCGAGTTTATTCTTCGTTATAATTCATTTAGCCCCAAAAAGTATTTAATGATATGTCAGATTTTCAGTCACCACACAACACCGCATTTACTCCGATTTCACCGGCTGAGCGTTATGCTCAAGCCTTAGCATCTGGTCAGTTTTTACCAGATCAGGAACAGGCGCAAGCAGTGCATGAGTTGGATCGAGTTTGGCAAGAATTAATCCAACGTTTTAAGGCTTCTAAAAAAGCGTTTCGTCGTTTCCGTCGTCAAACTGCACCGAAAGGGGTGTATATGTGGGGCGGTGTAGGACGTGGTAAAACTTGGCTGATGGATCAGTTTTATGACTCTGTGCCATTTCGACGCAAAACACGGATGCATTTTCATCACTTTATGCAGTACGTACACCGTGAATTAAATAAGCTTTCAGGTCAACGTAATCCACTCGACCTAGTTGCCGACCAAATTTATAAAGAAGCGGTCGTGATCTGCTTTGATGAATTCTTTGTATCCAATGTCACAGATGCGATGATTTTGAGCGATCTATTCCAAAAATTATTTACGCGTGGCATCACCCTTGTTGCAACATCTAACATTGCACCAGATGGTTTGTATAAAAACGGGATCCATCGTGACCGCTTTATCCCAACCATTGAAATGGTGAAAAAGAACTGTGTGATTTTAAACGTAGATTCAGGCGTAGATTATCGTTTACGTGTGCTGAAACAAGCACAGTTGTTTAAGTCGCCGTTAACACATGAACATAAGTTGTGGATGGCACAGCGTTTTACAGCATTAACGCAAACCCAAACGGTTTCACAAGAGCCAATTATTATTAATCAGCGTATTGTGGAAAACATTGGTCATACGGAAGATGTGTTGTGGTGTGAATATTCTGAACTTTGCCTAAAACCACGTAGCCCAGCGGACTTTATTGAAATTGCCAATATTTATAATACGGTCTTGGTGAGTAATGTGCCGCACATGACGGATTATTTGTCTGAAGGGACACGTCGTTTTATCTACTTGGTCGATGAATTTTATGACCGTGGGGTGAAGTTGTTGCTTACTTCAGAAGATACGATTATTGAATTATATCAAGGTGAAAAATTGGCATTTGAAATTGAGCGTACACGTTCGCGCTTATTGGAAATGCAATCTGATGAATATCTACATACATCTCATCGTCAAATCAATGCACCAGAATCTACCGCAGAAAATTAAGCGTTTTTGTTGAAATGAAAAAAGAACGTCTTGATGGCGTTCTTTTTTTTGATTTTTTGTTTTAGATAACATGTATAAATTAAGAAAAGCTGTGGAACGAACAATAAAAGTTAAAGCCAAGTCTCAAGATAAAAGCATCATTAAATAAGAAGCTAGGCTGAATAATAATTCATCGATAAAAGCGTTAAATTTAAACTGATTGGTTGAAGTTGTAGCATCGACATTGGCAGCAATTCATGGCTTAATCGAGTGAGTTTGTTTGACGCTTGGGTCTATTTGTTCAGTTTTAGAACAAAATTCTGCACTTAAGTCTAATTTCGACATTTCAAAAACTTTATACACTGTAAAAAGGTATTCAGGCTGATGATGACGTCGTATTTCTGATCTTTATTATGTTGAATGATGAGGGTATTTCATTACATAGAAAATGATCATTATTTAGGAATGTGATAGTACTATTCAGCAAAGTATAAATGGGTATACTAGAATCTCTTGTTATAAAAAATAGCAATATCAGGAAAGACAATGACTGCACGTATTCAAAAAGGCAAGTTAGCGATTGCTAAAGAACTTTACGATTTCATCGAAAATGAAGCACTACCGGGTTCAGGTTTAGACAGTGAAACTTACTGGAAAAACTTTGAACAAGTCGTTGTCGATCTTAGCCCAAAGAACAAAGCACTATTGGCTAAGCGTGACGACATTCAAGCGAAGATTGATGAATGGCACCGCAACAACAAATTTGAACTCGAAGCTTACAAAGCTTTCCTTACTGAAATTGGCTACTTATTACCAGAAGTAGAAGATTTCCAAATCAGCACAGAAAATGTAGACGAAGAAATCGCATTATTGGCTGGTGCGCAATTGGTAGTACCTGTGCGTAATGCACGTTACTGCTTAAACGCTGCGAACGCACGTTGGGGTTCACTCTACGATGCGCTTTACGGTTTTGACGTGATCTCTGAAGAAGGCGGCGCGGAAAAAGGTAAGGGCTATAACCCAGCTCGTGGCGCAAAAGTTATCGAATTTGCTAAAAACTTCTTAAATGAAACTTTCCCGCTAGCTAATGGTTCGCATGCAGATGCAACTAAATATGCGGTAGAAGGCAAAAAGTTAGTTGTAAGCCTAAAAGACGGTTCAACTGCAACTTTGGCGAAAGAAGCTCAGTTTGTTGGTTTTAATGGTGATGAAGCTGCACCAACTGAAATCGTACTTTTAAACAATGGTTTACATGTAATCATTGAAGTTGATGCGACGAGCCCAATTGGTTCAACAGATGCTGCTGGCGTTAAGGACTTAGTTCTTGAAGCTGCGGTAACCACCATTCAAGACTTGGAAGACTCAATTGCTGCAGTTGATGCTGAAGAGAAAGTTGAAGGCTACCGTAACTGGTTAGGCTTAATGAAAGGTACACTTTCTGAGTCTATCGAGAAAAATGGTAAAACTGTTACTCGTACATTGAACAAAGACCGTACGCACAAAAACTTGATCGGTGGTGAAACTACACTTCACGGTCGTTCATTGATGTTACTTCGTAACGTAGGTCATTTGATGACAAACCCTGCGATCCTTGTAGATGGTGCTGAAATCTACGAAGGCATCATGGATGCATTGATCACACCGTTATTGACGTTTGCAGACATCAAAGGCGAAAACGAAAACAAGAACTCTCGTAAGGGTTCTATGTACATCGTTAAACCAAAAATGCACGGTCCAGAAGAAGTTGCATTTGCAGTTGAATTATTTGAGCGTGCTGAACAAGCGCTTGGTTTACCTGAGAAGACTTTGAAAATCGGTATCATGGACGAAGAACGTCGTACTTCTGTGAACTTGAAAAACTGTATCGCGCAAGCGAAAGATCGTACGATCTTTATTAATACAGGTTTCATGGACCGTACGGGTGATGAAATCCATACTTTCATGGAAGCAGGTCCATTCGTTCGTAAAGGCGAAGTGAAGTCTCAAATCTGGTTCCCTGCATATGAAAACCGTAACGTGATGATCGGTCTTCAAGCAGGCTTACGTGGTAAAGCGCAAATCGGTAAAGGCATGTGGCCAAAACCAGATATGTTACTTGATATGTACAAAACTAAGATTGAGCATCCAGAAGCTGGCGCGAGCTGTGCATGGGTTCCGTCTCCATCTGGCGCTGTAATTCACGCGATCCATTACCATCAGTGCAATGTTTCTGAGCGTCAAAAAGAGTTGTTGAATACTCAGCCGCTTTCTTTAGATGACTTGTTAACACCGCCTTTAGCGACAGATACAAACTGGTCTGAAGAAGAGAAAACCAAAGAACTCGAAAATAACCTTCAAGGTATCTTGGGTTATGTGGTTCGTTGGGTTGATTTGGGTGTAGGTTGTTCAAAAGTTCTAGACATCAACAACGTTGGTTTGATGGAAGACCGTGCAACTTTACGTATTTCTTCTCAACACGTTGCGAACTGGTTACGTCACGGTATTGTAACTGCTGAGCAAGTTGAAGAGGTATTTAAGCGCATGGCGAAAGTTGTGGATGAGCAAAATGCCAACGATCCACTTTACACGCCAATGGCACCAAGCTTTGATGGCTATGCATACAAAGCTGCGTATGACTTAGTATTCAAAGGGGGCGAGCAACCTTCTGGTTATACAGAGCCTCTATTACATGCTTACCGTTTAAAATTAAAAGGTTATACAGGTGACTAATCTGTAAATCAAAAAAAGCCTCTTCGGAGGCTTTTTTTATTGCTTGAGAAAGTTAGAATGTCGACATAAAAAATGAAAAGGAAACTCCATGTATTTATGGAATGTAAATCGGTTGGTGGATGATATACGATTGAATAAAGTCTCTGAAACCCATTATAAAAACTACTATATTGCCAGCTCAATATTGATTTTCTTTAGCTACTTAGCACTGACCTTAACCCCGGAATCCAAACCTACAGAAGCTTGGGCTTCGTTTGTTTTACAAGTTGGTCTACTGATTAGCTGGGTGAATGCCATATTTAAAGCCAATGGCGGCGAGCAAGGCCGAGATTTTTTAAAGCGCTTTATTGCATTGTATTTGCCCGTAACGATTCAGAGTTTAGTCCTCTTTATCGTGATCGCTGTTGTTGTCGAAGGGCTGTTACCTATGTTGACCCTAAACATGGAGGAGGCTGCACTTGAACAACTCACTACAGTTAAAGACCTGAGTTTTGAAGTCATTATTAGCTGTTATATTTATTGGCGAATCTATAAAGCCATGCAGCAGATTAATCATCCTGTTTAGGTTGTAGCGATGTACAATAAATTATGGAATAAGTTTCTTCCTGTTTTTCTCATAGCTTTTCAATGCTGAAGCCTTTACATTGGAATGAATGATAAAAATGGGATGGAAACGATGTCAGCATATACCGCATTAGATTTGCAATATATTGGTGGACAGTGGCGAGCAGGGACTTCAACGCGTCACATCAAGAATATCAATCCTTTTAGCCAAGCAGAGATTTTTGAATTGCAGGCAGCCAGCAGTGTCGATGTAGACAGCGCTTATAGTGCGGCAGAAGCTGCTTTCAAATCAGAAGTGACCAAGTCCATTGAAGTACGTCAGCAAGTCATCACTAAATTAACCCAAACCATTCAGCAGCGCAGAGAAGAAATTATTCAATGGCTGATTGATGAATCTGGTAGTACACGTTTAAAAGCCAATATTGAAGTTGATGCAGCGCTAGGCATTATCCAAGAATCGTTGAGTTTTCCTGAAAAAATGCAAACCACGCAGCTAGAGAGTAAAGACCCGAGCCGAAAGAGTTTTGTACTGCGCAAACCATTGGGTGTCATTGCGGTGATTAGCCCGTGGAATTTTCCATTTCATTTGTCGATGCGCTCTGTGGTGACGGCGATTGCTTGTGGCAATAGTGTGGTGCTGAAGCCTGCAAGTGACACGCCTGTGACAGGTGGAACGTTGCTCGGAAAATTATTTGAAGAAGCGGGTTTGCCGCATGGCGTATTAAATGTCGTTGCAGGCAGTGGCAGTGAAATTGGCGACTATTTTGTAGAGCATCCTGTGCCTAAAATGATTTCATTTACAGGTTCAACTGAAGTGGGGCAACAGGTTGGGGTGAAAGCGCTAGGAAGTTCAAGGATTAAGCGTTTAGCGCTGGAACTTGGCGGCAATGCGCCTTTAGTGATTTTAGATGATGCAGATTTAGATTTAGCCGTTGAACTGACCGTGATGGGGCGTTTTTTACATCAAGGGCAAATCTGCATGAGTACCAATCGAGTGATTGTGGATGAATCCTTACATGATGCTTATGTTGAAACATTGATTAAACGGGTAAAAAGCATCGTGGCCGGTGATCCGAATGCTGCCGAAACCCTCATAGGGCCCATCATCAACAAGGCGCAGGTCGATAAATTAAAAACCATTATTCAAAACGCCATTCAGCAAGATGCAATTTTAGCCTATGCAGGCGGTATTGAAGGTCAATTGGTTGCACCGCATATTTTCACCCATGTCGATGCACACGCTGATATTGCATTAGAAGAAAGCTTTGGGCCAATCTTGCCGATTTTAAAAGCGCGAGATGAAGCGCATGCACTTAAATTGGCGAATTCAACCCGATTTGGTTTATCCAGTGCGGTATGTACCTCAAACTTAGCGCGTGGCGGAGAGTTTGCTGCCAAACTCGATATAGGCATGACGCATATCAATGGCATCAGTGTGGCGGATCATTCTAATGCACCCTTTGGAGGGGAGCGTAATTCAGGCCTTGGTCGTTTTAATGGTGAGTGGATATTTGAGGAATTTACCCGCACCCATTGGCAAACTTTCCCTGCTTAAAATACGCAAAGTGAAGTCTATTTAATCTTGTGCAATAGACTTCACTGCAGGTTCTGTTATGCAGGACATTTCTAGTTTATTTCCATGAAATATCCGGAAGTATATAGTCCCAAAAACGGCTCCAACGTGTTTTGTAATTTAGAAAAGCGCCAATATCTTGACTTGAACAATTATCCTGATAATACATTTGCTGATTCATCAACAGCATAGGCTTACGCTGCAAGGCCGTCATATACAGCTTGACCTGCACCTTATAATTGTAGATTGAATAATTAGAAGAAATAGTCTCGGTTTTCATTTTTTGGATATGGTGAATATATACATCAAACTTCAAGCCATTTTTGTAATCCGTTGCCTCATGAATTTTTCGATCTTCGATTGGAATAAGCGGATTGTTATCACTAAACGCTAAGTATGCGTTATGTTTTTGGTTTCCTTGTTGATAATTAAACTGAAGAGCTGAATTTGCAGTGGTGAAATAGGGGAGCACATCCTGAGGGTTGATTTTAAACGTGCCTGTACAATTAGTCCTGACACGGCCTTCATCTGAGTTCACCGTAAACCAGCCAAATTGTTCTTCTAGTTCTGTCGTGTGGGCTTCATCTACGTCAGGAAGAATCACGCCAAACTGATCTCTTTGTCTTTGCTTATTTTGCATCAAGCGATAACTATTTTGAGCACGTTTTGCAAAACGGATTTCAGGAAACATCTCTGGAGATGTGATTTTAAAGTCTGAGACATCAATCACTTCACCATGAGGCAAGATGACCAATGAAAATTGTTGTTCTTGGGTGTTGGGAAGATTTTTGACCGTAACCCAATGATGTGTAATGATCATTTGCTGATTGCGAAAATGCTTATAGTGAATGCGGTACTTGCCTGCAGGAATCTCAGTCTCATTGATTAGGTCTTGTTTAAATGGATATTCGTTGAGATAGAGCGCGTCGAGACTAAAAGGTAGAAATGAAACGGTATGTACAGAGACTTTTGCGGCATGTGCGGTTGGATACAGGCACATACTTAGAATTAAAACGATAAAACGACTTCGGTCTAGATTTTTCATTTATTATAAAGATTGAATTTTTGCGGATTATGGCAAATATGTGTGCCAATTTCAAACCGATTACCTTAGCGCAATTAAAGTCTCAAAACTTGCCTGAAATCAGTTTTGAATATCCTGAGGAAGTCTATCCAAATTATGATTTACCATTGCTCTTTAAATCTGAGCAAGGGCTAGAGTGGCGAAAAGTGGGTTTTGGCATGGTGCCTAAATGGGCCGAAGACAAATCAATTGCACTAAAAACCTATAATGCCCGCAATGAAACTTTGTACCAAAAGCCTACGTTTATTAATGCAATCTCAAAATGTAAATTTGGTGTAATTCCCGTGTCTGAGTTTTATGAGTCAATGTATATCGACAATAAACCGCAGCGTTGGAGCGTTAAACGCAAAGATGGAGAAGCGTTTTATATCGCTGCCTTATATGACATTTGTCGGCAAGGTGACGAGATTGTACGTTCAAGTACCATGATTACGATGGATGCTATTCAGCATGAGATGATGAAACACTTTCATGAGCCGGGCAATGTAAAGCGCTCGGTCATTGTGATTCCGCATGCGCGATTAGAGGAATGGCTAAGTTGGAAATCACCCAATATCCAAAGTTTTGTACAGGGTTTTCCTGTTGAAGAATTTGAATGTGCGCACGCACCCAAAATAAAAATCGAAAAAATCAGTCCCCAACTGAACTTTTTCGATTGATATTTCGGTGATGCAGAATGCTTAGCGCGCTAAGTTTTTAAAGATATGCTTTAAGCTTTCCATGGTTTTTTCAATTTGTAGCGGTGTTAAGCCTTCAAAAGATTGTTCTAGAACGACATTCGTTAGATCGTTAATCTTTTGAGTCATAGCAATGCCTTTATCGGTTAACACGACGCGGGTAATACGCGCATCATCTTCACAAGAATAGGTATCTACTAAGCCTTCATCTTTTAAGCGATAAACGATCTTGGTTGTCGTCGACATTTTAGACACGACCATTTCAGATAAATCCGAAACGCTCGCATGTGGTTTAGACTTGAGTGCGAGCAGGATGCGACGACGTGAATTATCAACACCATACTTTTTTAAGGCATGGTCGACGTTTAAAACATATTGTGAATGCACCTGAGTAACCCAGTAGAAAGGAAAATTTTCTAAACTAAAGTCATCGGTGGATGGTAAAAATTTTGAATACTTTTTTGTCATGAAGGAGTCCCCTGAATATTTGTTTTAATTTTATTTAATGTTTTAACATTCTATTGAAAAATAGAGGGTAATAGCAAGAGTTCACAATAAAAAAATAGAAAGTAGAAGATATCTCATTTTTAGATTATCTTAATAGATTATATTGATATTCTGTCCAAACGATTAAAAGAGAATAAAAGCAAAGTTGGGAATAGAGATAGTGTAGTGAAAATAAATAAGTTTTTAATTTAAATTGAATATTAATATATTTTACCAAAAGGTTGAAATAAATAATTCATTAGATTTGTCATACAATCTCATACAACGTATTTAATTACATTTAATTAAAAGTCAGGTGAATTCAAGCTTTTTTTAAAGTGGAAGCGGATGTCTCAAAAAGTAGGTTTTAACATCTAGAAGTGTATTTTATATCGGCCATTCGATTTGTAATGCATTCAGCGTTTTTTAACATTTTGTCATATTGTTGATGCGAAAAAATATGCTTGAATACATTACAAATGCGCAAGATTGTGCATAATGGAATGGTCTCTAGTTACACAGGTTAAATTTATGGATCCGTCGCCGTGCGTTGGTCTGCTTGAAGATATTCTTACAATCCAGAATGAGGAAGAGAGCTAATGGAATTTTTGTTAGATCCTGGAATCTGGGTTGGTTTACTTACATTAATTATTTTAGAAATTGTACTAGGGATTGATAACCTAGTCTTTATTGCCATTTTGGCAGAAAAACTCCCTCCAGAACAACGTGATAAAGCCCGCGTACTTGGTCTTTCACTCGCATTATTTATGCGATTAGGATTGTTATTTGCAATCTCTTGGTTGGTCACATTAACAAAGCCCCTGATTACCGTTTTTGATTGGACATTCTCTGGTCGAGATCTCATTTTATTGTTCGGTGGATTGTTCTTAGTCTATAAGGCGGTCACAGAGCTGCATGAGAAATTAGAAGGTAAACCAGAAGTTCAAGTGACAACAAAAGTGGCTTATGCGAGCTTTACTGCAGTCGTGGCGCAAATTGTTGTCTTAGATGCGGTTTTCTCTCTGGACTCGGTCATTACAGCAATCGGTATGGTCGACAACATTTATGTCATGATGGCTGCAATGATTGTGGCAATGGCAGTGATGTTACTTGCATCTAAACCGTTAACGGCCTTTGTAAACCGACATCCAACCGTCGTGATCCTATGCTTAAGCTTCTTATTGCTTATCGGTATTAGTTTGATTGCAGAAGGTTTTGGTTTCCACATTCCGAAAGGCTATATCTACTCAGGTATTGGTGTTGCGATTATCATCGAAGCCTTTAACCAGTTTAGCCAGCGTAATGCTCAAAAACACGAAGCGAAAATTCCATTACGTCACCGTACTGCGGATAGTATTTTAAAGTTGATGGGTGGACGCTTAGAAGCCGATCAAGTCGGTAATCAAGCGCAAGAAACCTTTGCAGACGAAGAACGTTACATGATTGGTGGTGTATTGACGCTTGCAGAGCGTTCAGTAGCGTCGATCATGACTCCCCGTAATCAAATTTCTTGGGTGGATTTAAATGACACACCTGAGCAAATTCGTGAGCAAGTCCTTTCAGTGCCGCACAGTTTATTCCCTGTGTGTCGTGGTAGCTTGGATAAAGTGATTAGTATTGTCCGCGCGAAAGAACTTATTGATGTTTTAGACAGTGAAGATGATCTAAAAGCATTGATTAAACGTCATCGTCCGATCTTTATTTTCCAAAAAATGAAGGTGATTGATGCAATTAATACCTTGCGGACTTCTAAAGGCTCTTTGGTGCTGGTTACGGATGAGTTTGGTGCGGTACAAGGTCTGATTTCACCACTCGATGTGTTTGAAGCGATTGCTGGTGAATTCCCTGATGCGGATGAACAACTTGATTTGATTAAAATCGATGATGAACATTGGAAAGCTTCAGGCATGCTCGATCTGTATCAGTTAGAACTTGAATTGGAAATGCTGGATTTGATCGAAGAAGATGATGGTTATATTAGTGTTTCAGGCCTCATTTTAGATCAGACTCACGGCAATGTTGAAGTCGGGACTGTGGTTGATTTTAAAGGCATCCAATTTAAAGTTACGGCAATGGATGAAAACCGCATTAAAACGGTCGATATCTATTACCAAGCTTAATGCTTAAATTTTAAAATAACTCAAAGACAGCTTTTCGAAGCTGTCTTTTTTTGTATGACTAGAAAGTATAAGAAATCCTATCCAAGGGGGCTGTAATTCATGATGTTAAAACGTATTATATTTACATGATGTAACAGTCAAAAAACGCTGCAACTTTTGAGCTTTTAGAGGGCTAAAAAACGGTTCAAAAGTAAAAAAATATTGATATGGTTGGTTTTAAAAAAGCATGAGGTTAAATAAAGATTCATTTTTAACTCGGGGTTTTAATCATCATAGATGATCTATTAATAATTTTATTTCATTTTAAATATCGTTTTTGAAAACTTTATAACTAGGGACTTTGAAGAAATTCAAAGTTAATCCATTAAAAAATGGGTGTTGGTATGGCGATCACTGAGAATATCATTGATTTTAGTAAACTCACGACTGAAGAAAAACATGAGTTGTTTCAACGGCTCTGGGAGTTTGATCAATGTATTTTCCCGACTTCGAAAATTGAGCAACTCTATCAATACATGCACGACCCCGATATTGTCGCATTACCAATTATTCAGTATTTTGAGCAGGATAAACTGATCGGGCAAAACATTGTGCGTATATTAAAAATTATGCATAACAATCGACCGATTTTTATTTTTAATTCACGAGCTGGGGTATTGGTTGATTATCGTCGGAAAAACCTGACCTTAAACTCGGCGATTAAAGTGGCGATGCAGCATCAGATTCGATTTCCAGCGATTCCGATGTGGTTTGTGGCTACATTGGCACAACCAAAGGTATATACATTATTTGCCTCGCGCTCTGTTAAGTTTTATCCAAGGCACGGTGTCCCGATGCCCACTGAGTATGCGGATGTTTTAAACAGTTATAAAATCCGTCAGCATGATGTGCAGCATCGGGCTGAGGATATTTTTGTTCATCGTTGTGATTTACCGAAGGTGACGCCTGAGCAGTTGGTTCGGCTACGGAAAAAATCTGATGAACATGTTCAATTTTTTATGCAGCACGTGCCAGATTATTTTGATGGCATGGGTTTAATGTGTATTTGTAAATTAAATGTTTCAACTATTTTTGAAGCAAGTATGAATTTGGCAGTTGGGCGGGCAGTTTAATGATGGGCATGGATGTGTTATGCGACAAATGACGATATATCGATTATTCGGTTTCGGTGCGGCAATCTTTTTAACGGCGTGTCAGCCTGCAGAGCAAAAAGTACAAGAGCAATCGCAGAAATGTGTTGCACCGGAAAAACTGGTCAAACAAATTTATGACCAAGAGTTGAAATTACATGCTTTGAGTAAAGATCAACTTGCTGCCTATTTTGAGCCATCGTTAGCGGAACGTATGCAAGCAGAAATTAACTGTAAGCAGTCGCAACAAGTGTGTAATGTGGATTTTGATATATTCACGGATAGCCAAGATCCGCAGCAAGATTCGAAAAAAGGCGTTCAGCCTAAACTGAGTTTTGATGAAAATAAAAACGTCGTTCGTGCTGAGTTTAAAATTGGTGATGAAGCCAAAGTCTTAAATTATGAAATGAGTGGTGGCGACTGTTCAAAAATCAAAAATATTGTTTATGCGGGGGACTATGACCTCGACATGATTTTGAGTAATCCAACAGAAATGATCGAAGATTCAGAAATGTTTGATGCCAATGCTGCAAGTGATAGTACGGCACAGTAAGCTTTTAGACGTGTTCTAATTATTCAAAAACAGCATGAAACCCTGAACAGCTTGAGCCTTTTACTCAAGCTGTTTTTGTTTTTCTTAAGCTATCATAGCTTCATAGTGCATAAATTTGCATGTTGGCAAGTTGATTGAAATCATCTTCATTGAGACTATAAATTTCATCTAAAAATGCAACATTAAAACTGCCGACACTTGAGCTAATTTCATAGGCTTTTTGACCCGCAATCGCAAAGTGCAAATGTGCTGCGACCGTGCCAGCAGTTAGCGATTCACTTACGGCGCAGTACGCCGCTGTTAATGCGCCTAAAGCGCAGCCAGAAGCCGTCACTTTGGGTTGTAAGTAAGACCCACCATTAATCTGTATCACTGCATTCATTTCTTTCGATAAGATGAAATCTGATTCGCCTGAAATTGCCACACATTCACAGTGTTCTAACAAGGGCACAGCATTTAAATAAATCTCGGCACTATTGAGCGTGCTATCGACACCGCGTGATTCACCTTGATTACCTGCAAGACCACTAATTTCTGATGCGTTGCCGCGAATAATACTTGGTTTGTATTGGAGTAATTGGTCAACCATTTCAGATCGCCACGGCAAAACGGGGCCATAACCGACAGGGTCAAGCACCCAAGGTTTATTTAAATTTTGTGCGGTTTGTGCAGCAATTTGCATGGCCTGCATTTGTTCAGACGTTGGCGTACCTAAATTGATATTCAATGCACTGGCAATTGAGGCAAAGCTTTCGGCTTCAAAGGGATTGTCAATCATTGCAGGAGAAGCACCTGCAGCCAAAAGGACATTGGCCACATAATTGCTCGCGACTGCATTGGTGATGATATGTACCAAAGGTTGTTTGGATTGAAGTTCAATCCACGCATTGATGACGCTTTGCAAAAGCGGGCTATTTAAGTCAGTCAATTCACTGTTCATGGTCGTTTCAAAATTTTCAGATTGATTCATCGTTTTCTCCCTTAGCGGGTGAAGTAATGGTCTTGATGTTTACAATTACGGCAGAACAGGGTCACATAATCTGCGGCATCATAATCGACAGAGAGCTCTTGTGAACCACAGTACATGCAGCGCTTTGTGGAGTAAAAATTTAAGCGAGGTTCGATTTTTTTCCAAGCATGGCGTATCGGTTGCACAAAGATACTTTCATCGAGTCCTAAAAAGTTGAAGAGCAAAATTTCACTCATTTTACTAAACGGTAATTGTGGCGGACGAGGGAGGGTAAAGGTTTCCCATTTTTCCTGTAAGCCACGTTCACGGTATTGCTGTAAGGTCTTTTTTAATAGATTGGTGTTAATGAAGTTTTCATTACGTACTTGCAAAGCTTTTTGTTTATGTAGGTATTCGAGTGCTGACTGAATCATATAGTAAATCTGCCCAACCGCTAGATGGTCGAGTAGGCGATAACAGAACACTTGAAAGCTTTTATTCCCTGCAATTTGAATCCCCCATGTCTTACAGTAAAACTGCATGAATTGGACAATTTCTTGAAACAGTAGGAGATACAAACATTCTTTCACTTCGTCAGCACTTTTAAACGGAACACCCAGAGCTAAATTTTCATAAAACCAATGGCGGAGTTGCTGCGCTACGCTAAAAAGACTGGGCTCTGAATATCCATCCAAACGGACATTGATATAATACTGTTCAGCTTGTAGTGCATCATCTTTCACAATCAAAATTTGCTCATGCACGAGATGCTTTTTAAGCGACTGTTGAAAGAGATAATTTGGGCTGATGTTGTGATATTTAATCGTGTCCCAGTCGATAAATTCTTGATGCGCCGTATGTTCTTGGACGTGATTATCCAATAAAGCCAACAAAAAGAGTTTCTGTAAAAAACTCAGTTCACTTAATTCACGTTCAATGATATCTTTATTTTTGAGTTTACGCTGTTCTTGTAAGCGGGTTTCTTTCAGTAGTTTTTTTCGCGCGGCCTGACAGTTTTCACAATGACAGTTGTATTGCTGTTCTGGAAATATTTGATGATGACAGTGGCTACACTGGTAAAAATTAAATTCTTGCTCATCTAATTTTTCAGCATCTACCCAATACATAGATGCACGACACAACGGGCATTGCGTACTTTCATCCATTTGTTTGCGTAGAATATTGAACATGTTGCCAGCGTTTCTTGAAAGGTTAAATTGATTATACACATCTCTGTTTAAAGACGGGTTTGCAATTTAGTTGCGGCAGCTCAGGCGATATGTCGACAAATGAAAAAAGCTGCATAGTGATGATGCAGCTTTTAGTCAGAATGGATTATTAATAGGCGGCTGGGCATGGGATCGATTCGTCCTCCTCTCCAAGTTGTTTGGCTTGTATTAAGGCTTGCACTTTTTTAGACGTAACCTTTTTAGTGCCTAATGCACTATATGAGTTAAGTAGAGAACTGACTTCAAAAGCTTTGAGTGGAATCCCTTCGCAGGTCATAAACATTGCAATCACCTGATGGTCGATATTTGCAGCATCAAGCGCTTGCAGGGTCTTCATATTTTCAATACGGATGATGTGTTCTTTAATAAACATAATGCACCTCTTTTTGTTTTAGCCTGAATATTTTGCTTTTGGCAATTAAGTAGAAGCAAAACGCATGCTCAAATGTTTTGAGTAGGGATTTTAAAGCAGATAAACTGTATATTTATTTACTAAGATATTGAAAATAAATCATTAATTGAAAAGTAACAAAATAATATTGATGCGTAGGGCTATCTCTGATGAATTCTCAAAAATGCTTAAACTGTTGAAAATGAAACATCTTGGTGCATGGTTTAAACAGAAGTATGCAATCAAATCCAAATTAGAAGACTGAGATTATTTGAGAGCTTAGGTGCTTTTTGGAGGGAATCACCTAAGCGATTGGATTTGAAAAGTATATTTGTATATATTGAGCTTATAATTTTTAATGATCTCTACTTCTAGAATTGAAATCAGGCGGCATCTACTGAAATTGATACATAGTAAGATTTAGCGTGATTTCTAAAGGTTTTGATCTTTTTTTATCCTTTCTTTGTATGGAATACATATGTCAGACGCACTTAAAAACAGCAATATCACTCGCATGCAATTATATAAGCAGCCACAGGGTACGGTTGGCGCGCTGATTATTGGGCATGATCAAACTTTAGAAAAAACGATCGAGTTACTGGGCCTGGCGCAGCAACATCAAGTATCTAAAATTTATGTGGCTGGTGCGACGGCAGAAATTCAGCAATTCCTCACCTCAAAAGTCACGGCATTTCAATTTTACTTTGCTGCAGACTATGACAGCGCGCTCGATTTAATTTTCGCAAATCAATAATCCTCTAAGTCTTAAGCAGGAAAGTTTGAGCGCAATAATTTGAAGTTACAGAAGGATATAAAGCACCTGTACTTTCTCTTTCTAGTATATAGGTGCTTTATTTATTTGATGTAGATAAATAATTTGCATATTGCAGTAGCTGTGCTCAACTCAGGCATTTATTTTGCTTAAACATGGCGAAAATATGTGCCAGCCTTTAAATTATTCAATAAAGATGATTGAAAACAACATGCGCTGAGCCCATATATAAATCATTGTAAATGCGAAGACAGCTTATGCATCTTGTCGTATGATCAAGTCATTCACAATGTGTTCAAAAAGCTGATGAAGCAATAACTAAGGAATAGGACGAGATATGAACATTGCGGCAAATCCAGTGGTCGAAGCAGACCAAACTGTTTATTTAAAAGATTATCAAAAACCATCATTTGTCGTAGATAGTATCGATCTAGATATTCAAGTCTTTGATGACCATACCAATGTAAATGCAAAATTAGTGATGCAGCGTCAAACGGCAGGGGATTTGGTGTTATTGGGCCGTGATTTGGAACTCAAATCAATTCGCTTAAATGGTCAAGTTTTGCCAGCAGATGCCTATGTAGTAGATGCAGAACAACTGGTGATTTCAAATGCACCTGACCAAGCTGTCATTGAAACCGAAGTCGTGATTCATCCTGAAAGCAATACTCAGCTCGAAGGCTTATACCAAGCGGCAGGCGATCTATTCGTCACCCAAAACGAGCCTGAAGGCTTCCGTAAAATTACCTATTATCCTGACCGTCCTGATGTGCTATCGGTATTTACCACACGTGTCGAAGCGGATAAAAAATTCCCTGTATTACTTGCCAATGGTAATTTGATTGAAGCGGGTGAAACCGGTGAAGGTCGTCATTATACCGTTTGGCAAGATCCAACCAAAAAACCATCGTATCTTTTTGCTTGTGTGATTGGTGACTTGGCTGTACTCAAAGATTCTTATGTGACGTCTGAAGGTCGTAATGTTGCTTTAGAAATCTATGCAGAAGAAAAAGACATTCCAAAATGTCATATTGCGATGGAAGCTTTAAAGCATTCGATGCGTTGGGACGAAGAACATTATGGTCGTCCTTATGATTTAGACAATTATATGATCGTGGCAACCAGTGCATTTAACATGGGTGCAATGGAAAACAAAGGCTTGAATATTTTCAACACCTCTTGTGTGCTTGCTGATGAAGAATATACAACTGATGCAGCGATCATGCGCGTTCAATCGGTGATTGCACATGAATACTTCCATAACTGGACGGGTAACCGTATTACCTGTCGTGATTGGTTCCAACTTTGTTTAAAAGAAGGTTTGACAGTATTCCGTGATCAGTCGTTCTCAGAAGATTTACAATCTGCTGCGGTACAACGTATCGATGACGTTGCAGTGTTAAAAGCACACCAATTCCCAGAAGATTCAGGCCCGCTTTCACATCCACCGCGTCCAGATCATTTTGTTGAAATTAATAACTTCTATACAGCAACAGTGTACGAAAAAGGTGCGGAAATTAACCGCATGATGGCGACATTACTGGGTAAAGAAAAATTCCGTGCAGGTACTGACGAATATTTCAAACGCCATGATGGTCAAGCCGTGACTGTTGAAGATTGGGTAGCAGCACTCACAGCAGGTTCAGGTGTAGATTTATCGAGTTTCTTAATTTGGTATAACCAACCGGGTACACCAAAACTTGAAGCAAAAGGTGAGTATGATGCTGCAAATCAAACTTATACTTTAAGCTTGAAACAAAGCTTAAAAGCGCATCCAAAATATCCAAATTTAAAAGCAGTGCCTATTCCTGTGGCTTTGGCATTGTTTGATGCGACGAGTGGTGAACAGTTAGTTCTCAGCTCTAATGCATTGGTTGAAAATGGCATTAAAGATGGCGTGTATTTATTTGATACCGATACTGCAACCATTACATTTAGCGGTGTAAAAACCCAGCCTGTTGTGTCTTTACTGCGTAACTTCTCCGCACCAGTCGATCTCGAATTTAACTATTCAGATGCAGAACTTGCATTCCTCATGCAGTACGAACCGAATGGTTTTAACCAATGGCAAGCAAGCCAAACCTTGTTAGAACGTATTTTGTTAAATGGCCATGATGCCGACATCTATGTTCAAGCCATTCAAAATACATTACCAGCATTGGTTGAGCGTGATCCATTACTTGCTTCACGTTTATTCGATGTACCGACAGAGGGTTATTTAGGTAGCCGTATTGATACCGACTACAGTCCTGCTAAAGTGCAAGAACAGCGTGAAGCACTGTTAAGTCGTGTGGCACGTGAGCTAGGTTCATTCTTTAAAGAGACTTATGCAACCTTAGACCCAGATGCGCAGAAAGAGTTTTCACAAGCCATGGGTGTTCGTGCATTGAAAAACATTATGTTGAGCATGATGGCACGTCAAGGCGATGCATCTGTATTTGAATTGGCTTATGAACAATTCAGCTCTACAGGCAATATGTCTGAACGCCTTGGTGCTTTAAAAGTATTGGTTTGGAATGATGCACCACAAGCACAGCAAGCTTTAGAAGCCTTCTATACACGCTTTAAAAATGAAGCCTTGTCGATGGACCAATGGTTTATGTTGCAAGCGGCTCATCCGAAAGCAACTGCGGAAACTATCAAGGCACTGACTACACATCCTGACTATGACTTGAAAGTACCGAACCGCATCCGTGCAGTTACTGGTGGCTTAAATAGCAATCCTGTCAATACTTGGAGCTTTGGTGTGCAGCATATTGTTGAATTGGCAAAATTCCTCGATGAGAAGAATCCAATTGTCGGTTCACGTTTACTGCAAATTTTGTCACGTTGGTATACTTTGGCAGAGCCACAGCGTAGTGAAGTCAAAGCGAAACTTGAAGCGCTTAAACCTGTCGTGAAATCGAAGAATGTGTCAGAAACTTTAAACAGCATGTTAAGTGTTTAATCGTTCAACCACTTTGTACGATTGATTTCAGTTAAATCAGTCGTACTGAAATGAGCCTGTTTCCATGGCTATGGCAACAGGCATTTTTATATCCAGTCTTTTTATCCAATCTTTAGCTAAGATTGAAAATTAATCATGTTTAGAAGACTGAAACTGAATGCTATTCTCTGATTATTCATTTAAATTACATAATAATTGCAATATAAATCACATAATAGCGTTACAATGATGTTGGTTTATCGTATCTCTCACTGTATGCGGTAAGTCATCCAAGTTTTTGAATGTTTAGATTTTTTTATCTATTTCATTATGCAAGATTTTTGAGGCGAGTCATGTTAGTTAAGGTTGATGATGGTTTTTATTTAAACTCACATCATATTATTGCAATTCGGATTAATAGAGATTTGCTTGATACCTTTGTTGTTTCGGTAGAATACACACCCAATAGTGTGCAAAACACAGGTGTATTTGAAAAGAAA
The DNA here is from genome assembly GCF_002018365.1 of Acinetobacter amyesii. Taxonomy (GTDB): domain Bacteria; phylum Pseudomonadota; class Gammaproteobacteria; order Pseudomonadales; family Moraxellaceae; genus Acinetobacter; species Acinetobacter amyesii. Next base: position 425,427 of record NZ_MVKX01000001.1, on the reverse strand, counting down.
TTCAATGCGCGCCGAGATGCAGAACACTATCTACAGACACTGAATCAGATCATTGGTAAGTCTTAAAAACGAAAGTGCATATCGTGGATATTGTCTAGATTGAAAGCGATATGATATGAATCAGACTTAGATTGACGTCTAGCAAAAGGGATGAAGTGAATCCCTTTTTTTGTGCTTATCTGAGCAAAACTGATGCGAAGAATTGAAAATTAATAATTCTATCGATACGACTCGATTTGCACGTCGGATATTTTCCTGACATGCTGTAGCCATCCAAAATGAGTTAAAACTATATGCGAATCAGTATTGTGGGTGCAGGTCGTGTTGCACATCATTTGCTCAATGTGCTTCATCCACAACATCACATTGTGCAAGTTTATGCACGAAATCTCGAAAAGGCAGAAAAACTTGCAGCAAGTGTAGGTGCCGAAGCCATTCATACCCCAACTGAGTTGAATGCTGAGATTGATCTTTTGATTATTGCGGTGAGCGACCAGTCGATTGCAACCGTTATTCAGCAAGTTATAGCCTATGTGCCACAGGTTTTGATTGTGCATACGTCTGGTAGCACCAATATCACGGTACTGACCCAACAGCATTCACGAGCAGGGGTGTTTTATCCTTTACAAACCTTTAGTTTAGATCGAGATGTGGACTGGATGTTGACACCGATCTTTGTAGAAGCGGCAGATCCTACAGATTTGAGGACACTTACAGATTTAGCAAACAGCATTAGCCAAAGGGTTTATCAATATGATTCGGCACAGCGTTTGAGTCTGCATCTTGCTGCGGTGTTTGCATGTAATTTTAGTAATTATTGTTATGACATGGCAAAGCAGATTGTCGATGCAAAACATGTCGATTTTAGCTTACTTTATCCTTTAATTTTAGAGACAGCCAATAAAGCTACTCAGGCTGAACCACGTAACATGCAAACAGGCCCTGCCATGCGTGGGGATCAAAATATCATGCAGATGCATGCCAATATGCTTGAGCAAGCTGATCAAGCCGATCTGAAAGCGGTCTATGAAATGTTGAGTCAGCAGATTCTTGGGCATCATCAGAAATAAACAATCCATAAAGAACAATGAATATTTATTAGCTTAGAAATACATGTCAAACAGGATGTTACATGGCAAAAGATTTTAATAGTCTGCAAGTGGTCGAAAGTTATGATGCACATATACGAAAATTAATTCCCGGCTATGAACTTGTCCATCAACAGATTCAGGCAGTGTTGAATTGCCATGTCGCTGAAGATGCCCATATATTGATTATTGGATGTGGGACGGGTTATGAATTGGGCTATCTCATGGTCTTGAATCCAACATGGTCATTTACCGTTACAGAATTGTCTGAAAATATGCTGAATCAAACACGCCAACGTGTTGAAGCCGCTGGACAGTTGCATCGCGTCAACTTTGTTTTGGGCAGTCATACTACTTTTGAGCAGGCGAGTTGTTTTGATGCGGTGCTGAGTATCTTGGTGACGCACTTCATTCCGTTGTCAGAGAAAACGAATTTTTTAGCAAAAGCATTTGAACTGCTTAAACCACAGGGCATTTTTTTAAGTTTTGACTTGATTCAAGCTCATTCGAATTTTGAGCAGCGTGTCCTGCCTGAGTTTTGCCAAATGCAGGGTTTATCTGCTTCACAAGCGACAAAAATGATGCAGCGTTTAGAGGATGATTTTGAACTGATTAGCCAGCAGCACTATCAAAGTTTACTAACGGAAATAGGCTTTGATCAAATCCACTGTTTTAGCCAAATCTTCAGCTACGTAGCTTACTGTGCTTTTAAAACGTCTATGGATTAAAAATAATAAAGTCCAAAATTAAGTGTATTAAATCCATCGATCATTTTGACAGATATTGTTGCTACCTTGCATGAGTGACGCTTGCCTCAAAATTTCGATCAATAGTTTCATCCTTCTTGCACAGTAGCACGCTCATTATTTTAAAAAAGAAACTTTTCAGTCAGCGTTAAATCACTTATTGTGCATTTATAAAAAGAATCAATTGGATGAAAATAATGTCAAAAATGGAATTTGATTATATTGTGATTGGTGGCGGAAGTGCGGGATGCGTACTGGCTGCACGGCTCAGTGAAGATCCGAATATATCCGTGTGCTTACTAGAAGCAGGTGGTCAAGGTGATCAGTGGACGGTCAATATTCCAGCTGCATGTGTGGTGAGCCTTCCGACCAAGATCAATAATTGGGCCTTTGAAACCGTGCCTCAAGCTGGCTTAAATGGTCGTAAGGGCTATCAACCGCGTGGAAAATGCCTTGGCGGTTCATCCAGTATTAATGCCATGATTTATATTCGTGGACATAAAAATGACTATGATCAATGGGCAGCACAGGGAAATACTGGCTGGTCATATGATGAGGTCTTGCCCTATTTCATTCGCTCAGAAAATAACAACAGAATACACAATGAATTCCACGGTAATGACGGCCCTCTGTCCGTCACAGATGTACAAAGTGACAATATTTTCCATCAACGCTATACCGAAGCGGCTCGTGCGCAAGGCCATAAAGTTCTCGATGATTTTAATGGCGCTGAACAAGAAGGCTTAGGGGTTTATCAGGTTACGCATATCAATGGAGAGCGTTGTAGTGTAGCGCGTGCGTACTTATTTCCACATTTAGATCGGCCAAATTTAACGGTATTGACCAAAGCAACAACGCATAAAATTACCATAGAGCATCAAGTTGCGACTGGCGTAGAAGTACAACATGCAGGGCAAATGAAACACTTAAAAGCCAGACGAGAGGTCTTACTCAGTGCTGGAGCGATGCAGTCACCACAAATTTTAATGTTGTCTGGAGTAGGCGACCAGAGCGAACTCCAAGCGCATGGCATTGAAGTGAAGCACCATTTACCGGGTGTAGGAAAGAACTTCCACGACCATCCCGATTTCATTTTTGGTTATAAAGTCAAAGAATACCAAGGTACTTTTGGCCTGTCCTTACCCGGCTCAATTGATATGTTCAAGCAGATCAGTCGCTATCGTAAGGAACGGCGGGGCATGATTGCTTCAAATTTTGCAGAATGCGGTGGTTTTCTAAAGTCTTCACCCGATTTAGCCATTCCAAATTTGCAATTACACTTTGTCGTGGCGTTAGTAGATGACCATGCACGGAAATTTCATGCAAGCCATGGTTTGTCGTGTCATGTGTGTCTGCTCAACCCAAGAAGTCGCGGCACGATCAAACTAAGTGGTTCCAGTGTAAATGATCCATTATTGATTGATCCAAACTTTTTAGGGGATGAACAGGATTTAGAAGATTTGGTACAAGGCTTTAAGTTGACACAGCAATTGATGATGTCGCCGTCTTTATCGAGTCATTATCAGCAAGATTTGTTTACCTCACTGGTCAAAACCGATGATGATATACGTGCAATCTTACGTCAGCGTGTGGATACGGTTTATCACCCTGTCGGTAGTTGTAAGATGGGCGTAGATGAGATGTCTGTGGTTGACCCTGAATTGAAAGTCTACGGGATTCAAAACCTTCGTGTCGTCGATGCCTCTATTATGCCTTCTGTGGTGAATGGCAATACCAACGCGCCAACAGTGATGATTGCTGAAAAAGCCGTGGATATGATTCGACAAAGTCAGCTCCAAGCGCAAGTAGCCTAGTGGTTATTTGTTTTTATGTGATTTGAAACAACACAGAGAAATCTCAGATCAAAAATCGCAATAAAAAAACCACCGCTAACGGTGGTTTTTTGCTTCATTCAAAATTTAATTTACTTTTTTGAAGATGAAGTCATTAATTTTATGGCCTGCTTCAATTCCACGACGTTCAAACTTAGTTTGTGGACGCCAGTCTGGACGAGGGTAGCTATTGCCTTTACCTGCAAGGTTTTCAAGACGTGGACGTTCTTCAAGCACTTCGATCATCCATTCAGCATACGGTTCCCAGTCAGTCGCTGAGTGGAATGTGCCGCCGATTTCTAATTTTTCTTCAACCAAAGGCATACGGTCATGGGATACAAAACGACGTTTGAAATGACGTTTTTTCTGCCATGGATCTGGGAAGTATAATTGGACAGTATTAATACTGTTGTCTGGCATTTCACGTAGCACTTGGATGGCATCAGCATCCAACACTCGAAGGTTAGTTAAACCTGCAAGACCGGCTTCATACACACATTGAGCAATACCCGGAACATGCACTTCAATGCCGACAAAGTTACGTTCTGGATTTGCTTTTGCCATCAGTACCAAAGAGCGGCCCATACCAAAACCGATCTCTACAGTTAATGGGCGTTCAGGGTGTTCAAAATGCTGACGCAAATCACCAACAGGGTATTCCAAAATTAGATGACCATATTGTTCCAGCGCAGTACGTTGCGAAGTATTTAGTGGCGCAGAGCGGCGCATAAACGTCACGATTTCACGGTGTTCGTTTAGATTATCCAGATCTACTGCGTGCTGGTCTAATTGATCGTTCGACATAACTTAGGCAAATGTAAAAAATTCGAATGCGGTATTTTAAGTCCTGAGATGCACAAGTCAAATTTTTTACCGTGAATAAATCCGCTTTTTGCTCAATCTCACCGACGGAAGCCGTGCTGAGCATTTGCAATGTGCAGTCAAATGCTCAGCTCAAAAGTGATGAAATAACATTAAGCTAGGCGATTTTATCGTCAATATCAGCACGATCAGCACCATCAAGCTTAAACGGCAAAATGGCCTCAAGCACGGTACAACCTGGCTGTGACTGTATTTTAAATTCGCCACCGATACGATGGATTCGCGTTTGCATACTGTGTAGGCCGACATGTAGGCCTTGCTCAACTTCGTCAGGGTTGAAGCCGATACCGTTATCTTCAATACGTAAGATCAGTTGAGTCTCTGTTTCGCACAAACTGACCTGAACTTTGCTTGCCTGACTATGCTTTAGAATATTGGTCAGGGTTTCTTCTGCGACACGAGTCAAATTGAGACATTGGGTCGCAGAGGGTGAGTGAATCCATTCGGCAGCAAATTTCCAGCTTGAGCTCATGTCTAATTCTTCAAAGAGCTGTACAAAGCGATGGCGAATCGGCGCCGCCCATTCGATCGGGGTGTCTGGAACTTTCGTCCCTATACTTGAACCTGAATCGATGACTTGTCTTAAATCATTACGGAATAGTTTAAGCATTGACATGATTTGTGGTTTTTCAATTTTGTCATTTTGTTCTAACAATAAAATTGAACGGACAATTGATCCGCCTAAACCATCATGCAAGTCATGAGATAAATGAATTCGTTCTTGAAGTCGTGCATTTTCAAGCGCGAGTTGATGTTGTTGACCAAGTGACGTAGCCAGTTTCAGTTCAGCTCGTTGTACATTTTCAGTTAAGGTCTTATTAAAACGTTCAATTTGACGGGTGTGTCGAGCTAAACGCAAAGCCAGTACGCCGCCCAAAACGAGGGTGGTTAGTGGGCCAGTATATGGTGAGAGCGCATGGCCTTCCATGGTCATCATAAAGTGCGCATCATGTACTGCAATCGGTAAATAAATCAGATACAGCGTTGCAAGCAAATAGGTTTCGGCCATTTTGGCTTTATACGCCAAGTACGGGTAGCTAATACATTTGGCCACAAAGACTAAAACAAAGAAGCTAAAACAAATTTGGATGACGGTTTTTAAATAAGCCTCTGGCGCAAAACCGATACTGAGCGCTGCGATAGTGGCAAGGCTTAATAATAGTTTTTGAATTTTCGGGAAGGGATGGTTTGCAAAATACCACGCACCAATACAGCCAAAAACCGTATAAAAACAGAAGATAATATTTTGTAGGCGGTCGACCTGTACGGTGGTTAGAAATGCAATTGGCCCATTAAAAATAATACACAGGCTATAAAATACCCAAGCCATGCCTGTAATGGTTAACCATAAATAGGCTCTTTCATTACGATTGGCGAGCCATGCTAAAAAAAAGAACACAGCTACGACGAAATTAATCATCGTATTCAGTTCGACTAATTGTCGTTGTTCGAGTAACCAAATTTTAAAGGTGTCATAGACTTGCGGGTATTCTCCAATTTGAACTGAACTGAGTCCTGATTTTTGGGTCACCGAACCATATACTTGCACCCAAATGGTATTAACACCTTGCTTTAAACTCGAGCTAGGCAAGTTCAATAGTCTAGGTTGATGTTGGCTTCGTGAAAAATGTTCTGCTGAAATGTAATCTTGCCAAAGTAGGGCTTCGTTGATATAAACCCGTCCACTTTGGGTGATGCCTTGTATAGCGATAGCAATGGGTTGATTTAACTGATGGAGGTCACAGTTCAACTTAAATTGGATTTTGTACCAAGCGATACCATGATAATCCGGCCAACGTTTATTCCAAGTGTCTGGAAGCTTTTGCAGATTTTGCCAACCTGTACGTGGGCGCTCTTGCTCGACAGCGCTTTTAGCTGTGGCAATATGGGTAATTTCAACAGGACAATGACTGCTTGAGATCTGTGGGGTGGGATTAGCAAAAGTGGGTATAGTGATACAACATAGCAGGCAAAATAGACTCGCTAAGACCAGCAGCCGATTTGCTTGAATGCAGTGTCGTGACCAAAACCATACCATCAAAATTCCCCCAATTTTGTGTATCCACAATTTAAAAAAATAAATAGAAAGTCACATCAAATCTTTGTTTTATTTTTGATAGTTATAATTTTATGAGATGAATTATACAGTTAAATCGAATGAATGGTGAATTTTTCTCTTTTTTATAGGCTTAGTATTTTATGTAATGTCATTACAAATGAGACTTTGATTATTGAAACCCTTTGCTATATTCATCCTGCATAGGGTTTCAATAGGTCACACTTTATTGAAAATTGATTTGATTCAAAGTGAATATTTCAAAAATCCATTAGTCACTGACACGGTCAAGCAAAGTGCTACTTGCTTCATTTAAGCCAAAAATCTCAACTTGAATCTGTTTTGACTCAAATTTTTGCACGACATTTTTTAAAATATTGACGGAAGTAATATCCCAAATATGGGCATGGCTCAGATCAATTCGTACATGACTAACCCTCTCCTGAAAATCAAAAAATTGATAAAAACTCTCAGAGCTACTAAAGAAAATTTGTCCATAGACTGTGTAGCTACGAATATTGTCTTTAAATTCAGATGTGACTTTTACCGAGCTTTCCAGTTGATTGATAATAAACAACGCAGAGAGGAGCACGCCAACCAATACGCCAAGGGCTAAATTATGTGTTGCAAGCACCACGATCACCACAGCAATCATCACGACATTAAAAGACATCGGATGCTTTGAAAATTGCTTGACTGAATTCCATTGGAAAGTGGTAAACGATACCATAACCATAATCGCGACTAAGGCAGCCATTGGGACATAGGCCAACCAGTCTTTTAAGAACACCACTAAGCACAACAAAAATACACCTGCAACCAAAGTGGAGAGGCGAGTTCGCGCACCAGAGCTGACATTAATAATCGACTGACCAATCATAGCACATCCAGCCATGCCGCCCATAAAGCCACTGACTATATTGGCAATCCCTTGACCACGACATTCCTGATGACGATCTCCTTCAGTTCCAGTGACTTCATTGATCACTGTCGTGGTCATCATGGTTTCTAATAGGCCAACTGTTGCTAGGGTGATGGAATAAGGGAAAATAATAGTGAAGGTTTCAAGATTGAAAGGAATTTCAGGAATCAAGAAAATAGGGAGAGTCTCTGGAAACTTACCCAAATCACTCACAGTGCGCAGGTCAGCGCCTAAAAATAATGCCAAGCCACTGAGGACAATAATGCAAATCAGTGGTGATGGAATGGCTTTGCCAATTTTCGGTAGGTGAGGAAACAGATAAATAATCGCAAGCCCTAAAAGCATAAAGATATAGCCCAAACTATCCATCTTTGACATTTCAGGTAGCTGTGCGACAAAAATCAAAATCGCGAGTGCATTTAAAAAACCATACACCACTGACTGCGAGACGAAGCGCATAAGTTTTGCGACTTTAAAATAGCCCGCAATGATCTGAATCACACCAGTCAAAACCGTGGCAGCCAAAAGATATTGCAAACCATGATCTTTGACCAAAGTGATCATAAGTAAGGCCATCGCACCAGTAGCAGCTGAAATCATTGCTGTACGACCACCAAAAAAGGCAATGGTGACGGCAATACAAAACGAAGCGTACAAACCAACCTGAGGGTCAACCCCAGCAATGGCTGAAAAGGCAATCGATTCTGGAATTAGCGCCAGTCCAACCACCAAGCCTGCGAGCACATCGGTACGAATATTGGAAAACCATTGTTCTTTTTTAAGTTGTAACACGGTAACTTTTCATCAAATCTTAAACGCGGCTATGTTAAAACAACTGAGTATAAAAATGCATAACAGATTGACTTGAAATCTTCTTGATTATGGACAATAGTCAATGAGTATATGTGTTTCAGCATTTACGCTTTTTTGCAATTTACAGGTTTGATCACTTGAAAGTTTGACAGAAGAGATTTAAAACATTGAATAGTACATAACAAGGATCAGATATGAAGCTTTATTATTCTCCAGGTGCATGTTCATTAGCATCACATATAATTTTAAATGAAATTAATGTCGATTTTGATTTGGTCCGTGTTGACCTAAAAAACCATAAAACAGAAAAAGGGGTAGATTATTACGAGATCAACCCAAAAGGTTATGTACCTGCATTAGAAATTAACCCAGGTTTGATCCTGACCGAGAACGTGGCAATTTTACCGTTTCTTGCACAGCATGATCCAAAACAAGATTTAATTCCGCCATCAGGTTTAGGTCGTGCCAAAGTTTTAGAATGGCTTGGCTATTTGAACTCAGAATTACATGATGCTTATGCAGTATTCTTTGGTGCTCCACTAGATGCAGACGCTAAAGAAAAAGCTTATGCAGAAATTGATCGTTTATTGACATACATCGATAAAGCGATTGGTGAATCGGATAACGACTATTTGGTCGATGATAACTTTGGGCCAGCAGATGCTTATCTCTTTGTACTGACAAATTGGTCAAATGGCATCGGACATGATTTAACGCCATATAAAAATATCATTGCATTGCGTAACAAAGTTGCAGAGCGTCAATCAGTTCAAATTGCGATGCGAGATGAAGGTTTAATTCCTTAAGTTGTGTATTCAAATTGAATTAAAAAAAGACCGCCGAAATTGGCGGTTTTTTTTTGCTAGATTTTTATTGCTCAGTTTTAGCTTAATACTCGAACTGTGTATAGAAATCATCAAAGTTAATATTTTTAAGCGTCAGTTGCTGTGGTGCTTTGAAGGTTGACCATTTGGTTTGAGTTTTGGCATCTTCAAACATATTGCCGCCTACAATTTCCTTACGTTTTAAGGTCGAAAAATTATAGCTTTTCGATGTTTCTTCACCAGAAGCGCGGTGAAAGCTATTGTAATCAAAACCAATCAGATCAAAGCGTTGATTTTGCCAACGGAAGGTATAACTATGTCGGGGCCATTCCCAGCCACCACAAGCCATAAAATAACTAAAATGAACGAGTAAATTGCCTTTACTGATTTGGATGTCTTCTGCTTCAGCAAGTGGGTCTAGTAGGCATGAATTCGGTTGCTGAGCGACAGGGATGCTGTTGTTTTCAACGATACGTTGATATCCCTTTGCGGTTTTAAAAAATACGATGAGTTTTCGTGGATGGTTATGAACAACTTTGCCATCGTCATCATAGGTCGCCACATCGACTTTTTGTTTTTCCACGATCATCGCAATATCTGGCATTTGATCTTTGTTTAGGTCGCCAGTCGTAGCCATCAAAATGTTCCAACCTTGAGGTGCAAGTGATTTGGCTGTGCTGGGCACTTGGGCTGACAGCCAACTAGATGCGGCACTAAGACTCAAAGTATAAAATATATGGGATATTTTCATTGTTATCAGTTTTTAAAATCAAAAAAAGGACTCAATAGAGTCCTTTTTTATACCGTGAATGAGTTCTTATTTAAAGAAGTATCCGGTTTCAGGTGAACTGGCATTTGCCATGCGTTTACGCGGCATACGTCCTGCTAGGAATGCTTCACGACCGGCTTCAACTGCTTTTTTCATCGCTGAAGCCATTAGAATAGGGTTTTGAGCTGCTGCAATGGCTGTATTCATTAATACGCCATCACAGCCCAATTCCATCGCTATCGCTGCATCACTTGCTGTACCTACACCAGCATCCACCAAAACAGGTACTTTGGCATTGTCTTTAATGATCGAAATGGTGTGTGGGTTGAGAATACCTAAACCTGAGCCAATGAGGCTACCTAAAGGCATAATGGCTACACAGCCCATGCTTTCCAGTTCTTGCGCCACAATTGGGTCATCTGAGGTATAAACCATGATTTCAAAGCCATCGTCAATTAATGTACGTGCAGCTTTTAAAGTCTCGGTAATATTTGGATATAGGGTTTTCTCATCGCCTAAAACCTCAAGTTTAACCAGATTGTGGCCATCTAATAGTTCACGTGCCAACATGCAAGTACGGACCGCACTGTTCGCATCGAAACAACCCGCTGTATTTGGCAAAATCGTATATTTTTCAGGTGGAACCACTGAAAGCAAGTTTGGTTGGTCTGGATGCTGACCAATATTCACACGGCGAATGGCAACGGTCACAATTTCAGCACCACTGGCTTGAATGGCCTGGTCAGTTTCCGTTAAGTCCTTGTACTTACCTGTACCAACTAAAAGTCGTGAATTAAATGTACGTGAACCAATGATTAGGGGTGTATCTTCCATGGGAGCTCCATTTTAGCCGCCACCTACGGCATGAATAATTTCAATATGATCTTGCTCAACAATTGGGGTTTGTTCCAATTTACTTTTCGAGATGATCATTTCATTTTTTTCAACAGCGAAGCGTTTGCCTTCCAATTGTAATTGTTGAACCAATTGCAAGAGGTTGATACATTCGGTTTGTGTAGCTTCGCCGTTTAAATAGATTTGCATTTGTGGATTCCGTTCTTACTGCCTTACCTATTGAGTAAGGCCAATTCTGCTGTTGATTATTTTGCGTATTTAAACGCATTCCATGCCAATATAAGCCATCCAGCAATCATCAGCGCTCCACCAATCGGGGTAATGGCACCGAGACCGCGTGGTAAGCCAAGAGCCATCACATATAAAGAACCACAGAAGAAGAAAATACCAATTTGTATAAGCAGGAAACTGGCTTTTATTGGAAGTTGGGGAATGACTTTGGATAAGATCGCGAGGGCAAGTAAGCCCAGTGCATGATAAAAGAAATAGTCCGTTGCAGTTTGCCACCAAGCCAATTGGGCTTCAGTCGCGCGAGCTTTTAATCCGTGTGCACCAAAGGCACCAAGCATCACAGCAAAAGCTAAGTTAAGTGCGGAAATGGCAATCCACATGTGCATTCACCTTAACAAAATTTGCGCATAACCATAGCATATTTAGCGCGCTGGGTTAAAGCAAAAATGCCCAAAGTTTTTGTGTTGCAGTTTGTCCTTTGACATTTTTAAGAAATAAAAAAAGAGCATCGAAATGCTCTTTTTTTAGAATGACTGGAAAAGCCTTCAACTTAGTTTGAGGACATTGCGACTTTAATTTTTTCCATCGCATTTTTTTCCAACTGACGAATACGTTCAGCAGATACATTATATTCCGCCGCCAATTCATGCAGCGTCGACTTTTCGTCATCTAACCAGCGACGTTGTAAGATGTTGCGTGAACGGTCATCCAGTTGATCCATGGCTTCATGTAAAGCTGAAGTGCTTTGTTCTTCGTAATCTTCATCTTCCGCTAAACGCGCAGGGTCATAACGGTTATCTTCGAGATAAAGGGCAGGAGCGACATGAGTCGAACCTTCATCGTCGTCATCACCTTGAGCTTCAAATGCAGCATCATAAGCGGTTAAACGGCCTTCCATTTCTAAGACTTGTTCGGGTGTCACATTTAAGTCATTGGCAATCGACTGTGCTTCAGCCAAAGTTAATTTTTTAGATGACTTTTTTAAGCTACGTAAATTAAAGAATAATTTACGCTGCGCTTTAGTGGTCGCAATTTTGACAATACGCCAGTTACGAATCACATATTCATGAATTTCTGCTTTAATCCAATGCACAGCAAAAGATACAAGACGTACGCCCATGTTTGGGTCAAAACGTTTTACCGCTTTCATTAAGCCCAAGTTACCTTCTTGAATCAGGTCACCTTGTGGCAAACCGTAGCCTGCATAGCTACGTGCGATATGCACAACAAAACGAAGATGCGACATCACCAGCATTTTAGCTGCGTCTAAATCTTGGTCATAATAATAACGCTCGGCCAGCTCTTTTTCTTGTTCGGCCGATAAAATTGGAATCTGATTAACAGTACTAATATAAGCACCAAGATTCACCCCAGGTGCCGATAATGACAGGGGCATCAATTGATTGCTGCTGTCACTCATGTTTTCTCCTTGAGAACTAAAAATGGATAAGCCCAATAACTAAGATTCATCTTAATCCAATATTTCCGTAAATTATGGAAAATTGGGTATAGAAATGTAAACTTTTATTCAATTATGAAGCAATTTAGTTTAACTGAATCTTTTTAAGATTCAATTAAGTAATGAAACTCAGAATCTGAAATTTTACGCATTTCACAGTTTAACTGATGTATTTGACAGTATCGTGATACATCTTGTTGGCTGTGCGGATCGGATGACTTTAACAATAAAGATTGGTCTGGACTTTTCTTTAAAGCTTTTTTGAGCATCAATAGTGGCATCGGGCATGGTTTACCCATGGCATCTACAGTTAAAAGCGAATTTTGGCTGTCACTCACGAAGCAGATCCAACATGTTTACATTTCAATGGAAATATTAGCAAATACAGTGCCAAATCCCAACCTAAAATAGGCAAAAATCCTTTGTGATTTATAACTCAAACGATGTGAAAAAATAAGAATATTCAAAAGGAAAATAGATCAAAAAAATCTATTATTTGCGGTAAACCCGTGTTAAGCTCGTTGCGTTGTTAAGATTTTTGTTGGCTGTGAAGCCTCTTAACTCTTGATATATTTGGATGTAACCGGGATTTTGTTGATAGTTTTACAGAATGATTACAAGCTTAGAAATAAAAATATTTTTTAACCTTGTTTGGTCTGCTGTTTGCAACACCGGGTGGTCCTTCTTTTTTAAATACGATAAGGATTAACTTATGACAGCTCGTGAACAAGGCGTTGTTAAATGGTTCAACGACACTAAAGGCTTTGGCTTTATTCAACGTAACGGCGGCGACGACGTATTCGTTCATTTCCGCGCAATTATGGGCGAAGGCCACCGTTCACTTCGTGACGGCCAACGCGTAGAATTCAGCGTTGTTAAAGGTCAAAAAGGCTTCCAAGCTGAAGAAGTACAACCTTTAGACTAATCGTCTAAATGTACTCAGAAACGCTCCAATGTAAATTGGGGCGTTTTTTGTTTATAATGCTTCGATAATTTTGTGATTATTCATTTAGGGCACATCTATATGTCATCAGGTTTTGAAACCTTAAATTTACATCCGAACCTTAAAAAAGCCATTGATGCTTTGGGTTTTAAGGATATGACGCCTATTCAGCAAAAGGTTTTAAAATTTACATTGGCTGGACATGACGCTATTGGCCGTGCTCAAACTGGTACTGGGAAGACAGCTGCTTTCTTGGTCAGCGTGATTAATGATCTGTTGAATAATCCAATTAAAGAACAACGCTTCCGCGGTGAACCGCGTGCACTGATTCTTGCACCAACCCGTGAGCTTGCATTGCAAATTGAAAGTGATGCCAAAGAATTAGTGAAATATACTGATCTCAATGTCATGACTTTATTGGGTGGAGTAGATTTCGATAAACAAAAAAATCTATTAAACCGTAATTTTGTCGACATTATGGTTGCAACTCCAGGTCGCTTAATTGACTTTGTGGAACAAAAAGAAGTTTGGCTCGATCAAATTGAATTCTTAGTGATTGATGAAGCTGACCGTCTTTTAGATATGGGCTTTATTCCTTCAGTGAAACGTATTGTGCGTTTCTCACCACGTAAAGAACAACGCCAAACACTAATGTTCTCTGCGACGTTTAGTTATGACGTGCTCAATCTTGCACAGCAGTGGTTGTTTGAACCCGTTACAGTTGAAATTGAGCCTGAAAAGAAAACCAATGCAGACGTTGAGCAACGTGTCTACATGGTGGCGAAGTCTGATAAATATAAATTGTTGGAAGACATCTTACGTGATGAACCAATTGAAAAGGTCATGATCTTTGCCAACCGTCGTGATCAAGTACGTAAACTTTATGATCACCTCAAAAAAGACGGTTATAAAGTGGTGATGTTGTCAGGTGAAATTGCTCAAGATAAACGTTTGAAAATGCTTGATCAGTTTAAAAATGGTCAACATAACATCATGATTGCAACAGACGTTGCGGGTCGTGGTATCCATGTGGATGGTGTTTCTCATGTGGTGAACTTCACACTTCCTGAACAGTCTGATGATTATGTACACCGTATCGGTCGTACAGGTCGTGCAGGTACTCGTGGTGTGAGTATCAGTTTCTTGTCGGAAGATGATGCTTTTTCACTACCTGAAATTGAAAAAGCCATTGGTCAAAAATTACCTTTAACCCGTTTAGATGGTTATTGCTAATTTTTGCTTCTAAAAAAGCCTGCAGATTTGCAGGCTTTTTTATTTCATATTGACTATTTCAAAACAATTATTTCATAACGACAATTTCATTTTGAGTTAATGACAAAACGACATCAGAGACTAACGTTTTAGTTTGCACGGCAACTAAAGGTTAGTACAGTTTGGTAATCATCATCTTTGCTGATGCTACCGCTATTTCCTGTAATGGTACCAAGTACGCCAGCTGCAGCCTGAATCATTTGACCTGTCTTTTCATCGACCACGCCTTTTAAAACTCCGTTGTATTCTTGCTTTTCATCAACCACGACAGGGGTCGCATTTTTACCACAGGTACTATTTGCTGCTGCAATTGCATTATTTTTTGCCGCTAAACTGGTTTTACCTACGGCAGTCACTTCATATTGATTATTTGGTTTTTGAATCGCTAAAGATTTTGTTGGCGTAGATGTACATGCAGCTAAAAGCACAGTCGCGCTTAGCGTGCTAACAATGGCAACAGTTTTGTTGAATTTTTTCATGCGGTGCCCCGAGTTAGAAACAATTTGATTTATTTGAACATAAAATTTCTTATAGAACAGGGAGCTGCTGTACAAGTTATGCGGTTTTTTTATAGTAAATCTGTGAAGAAAGCTGACTTAACAAATAAGCACCGAGTCTGATGTAAACATTCTAGAGTAAGTTATTGAGAATATGCTAATCTTGAGCAAACGTTTTAAAGTACAGTGTATAGATGTCAATTCTAAAATCAGCAGTTGATACAGTTCATCAAAATATTCATCAGCGTCAGTCGATTGGTCATTTAATTGAACCTGCGCCGAATGCTGAGCAATTGGAAAATGCGTTTCAAGCCGCTTTAACGGCGCCAGATCATCATCGTCTTAAGCCTACGCGTTTCGTGATTATTCCTGAAACTGAACGTGAAGCATTTGGTGAGTTGCTTTCACATGCTTTAGCCGATACTGGACAAACAGAAGAAGCGCAGTTGGAACGTGTGAAACACCATCCATTTCGTGCGCCACTATTGGTTTTGGCTTTAACTCAATTACAAGATCATCCCAAAGTTCCGCATTTCGAACAAATCTTAAGTTCAGGCGCAGCAGTACAAAACTTTTTGCTCTCTCTACAAGCACAGGGCTTTTCAACCATGTGGCGTAGTGGGGCGGTGGTTGAATCTAAATTGTTTAAACAAGCCTTAGGCTTAACGGAAAATGATTTGATTTCAGGCATTATTTATATCGGTACAGCAGTAAAAGCCATTCCACCGCGTGCTGAAATACAGTCTGCTGACTTTGTAAGCCATTGGCATAAAGCAAACCAATAAAAGTGAAAAATAGGTCGATTGAACTAGATCGATCAGTAAAGAAATTAGGATAAAAGAACAATGTCAGAACTTGATTTTGCAAGTCTTGTTAGCCCTGTGTCAGTTGATCAAAAAACTGCACTACGTGTTACGGTGTTGGGTGGTGGGAGTTTTGGTACTGCGATGGCCAATACCGCCGTACGTAATGGCTGTGACACCATGATATGGATTCGTGATGAGGCGGTAGCTGCGGATATCAATGCAACACATATCAATAAACGTTACTTGCCAGATTTTCAATTAGAAGCTGGTTTGCTCGCTGTTTCAGATTTAGAAAAAGCAGTATGTAATCGTGACATTATTTTAGTGGCTATTCCGAGCCATTCTTTCCGTAGTGTTTTACAGCAGATCAAGCCTTTTATTACCTCACAAGCAGTGGTGTCTTTGACCAAAGGTATTGAAGCCAATACCTTTAGTTTTATGAGCGATATTATTCGTGAAGAACTTCCTGAAGTCCCTTATGGTGTGCTTTCAGGGCCAAACTTGGCGAAGGAAATTGTTGCGGGACAGCCTGCGGGAACAGTGATCGCAAGCCAATCTGAGCTGGTTCGTTATGCAGTTCAACAAGCGCTGCACAGTGCTTTATTCCGTGTATTTGCAAGTGATGATGTGCATGGCGTGGAATTGGGCGGTGCTCTGAAAAATATCTATGCAGTCGCGATGGGTCTGGCTGCGGCTTATGGTGTCGGTGAAAATACCAAGAGTATGATTTTGACACGTGCTTTGGCCGAAATGAGCCGCTTTGCAGTGAAATTAGGGGCAAACCCATTAACATTCCTAGGTCTGTCTGGTGTAGGTGACTTATTTGCAACTTGTAGTAGTCCGCTCAGTCGTAATTACCAAGTCGGCTTTGCACTGGGTAGTGGTAAAAGCTTAGAACAAGCGACCAAAGAACTGGGACAAACTGCGGAAGGGATTAATACCATTGTGCAAGTACGTGCACGCTCTGAAGAGCTCGGTGTGTATATGCCCATTACCAGTGCCTTGTACGAAGTGATTTTTGAAGGTGCGCCGGCACTGAATATTGCATTGTCATTGATGAAAAATGGCCATCGTAGTGATGTTGAATTTGTCTTGCCACATCAGCAAGTTTAAGTTTGCTGATTAATATGCAATACACATAGCTTTGTCATACTGGCTGTATATAATGTGCGGAATAGAATAAGGAAATTTTATGCAACTGACATTGGTTAGGCATGGCGAAGCTGCTCCGCCTGTTATGGGGAATGATGAAAAGCGTCCTTTAACAGCGCGTGGACAAACTCAAGCGGCAGAAACTGCAGCATATTTGAAAGATATAATTCAACCAGACGTTTTTGTGGTGAGTCCGTTATTGCGTGCGCAGCAAACACTTTCATTTTTGCAAAAACATTTTCCACATGTACCTGTGGTTATTTGTAATGCCATCAAACCGGAAGATGATGCCAAAGTTGCAGTGGAATGGTTGTCACATTTACCGTATGAGTCTATTGTGGTGGTGTGCCATATGAACGTTGTGGCACATATGGCCAGTGTTTTGGTCTCAGAATATTTTAATCCCTATGCTTTGGCAGAAGCGCGTATTTATGAACAAGCGGTCATTGCTCCAGGGTTATCGACTCAAATTAAAACGTTTATACCATCAACATAAAAACCAATTAAAACGGCAGAAAAATTAATGTTGTATTTATGGATGCCCGAAGCCAATGGGGTTTGGCAATGGTCAGAAGGGGATTTCTGGAAGCAGTCATCGACACTTGAACAGTTGATTCAGGAAATTCAGCCACATGCGGGAAAGGAAGCGGTTGTTTTCTTTCCAAGTCGTGATGTACAAATCATTCAGCAAAATTTTCCAAAAAACCAATATAAAAAACTTGGCCCAGACGGCGTAAAATATTTACTTGAGGAATATGTCATTTTGCCTTTGGATGCAATGAAAGTATTGCATCATTTTCAAAGTCCAGATGAATTAACGGTCATGGGGATTGCGCATAGTGCAGTCGAAACGATGCAGCATGCTTTGACACTAATCCCAGTGAAAGTCATTTCGTTATTACCTGACTTTTTGGTCTTGCCAAGTCCAGAAGCAGGGCAACATGTTTTGGCAAATGTCAGCGGTCATTTATTGGTCCGAAATAGTGAATATGTCGGTCAGTCTGTTGATGATTTGGCATTGTATTTAGATTATCAAATTGGTCAGCCGAACTATAAGATTTCAAATCTAAGTTCAGATCAGACGCATAGTCTTGAAGCCGCTGTAACGCATGATCACATTGAATCCTTTCATTATGAACTACCCAATATAAAAAAACCGAAACAACATCCACTCAATGTTTTGCCGAAAGCCAAAGCCAATAATGGTGTGAGTGGCTATTGGAAAGCATGTGCAGCAGTTTTGGTTGCGGCTTTAATTACACAGTTTAGCTATGATGCAGTTCGTTGGTATCAATACAAAAAAGTAGCCAATATCACTGCGGCACAAGCGATTGATCAGTTTAAATATTGGTTTGGGCAAAACTATCCTGTGACCGAACAAACGCTGAAAAGCCAGTTCGAATCACAATTGCGTCAGAGTCAAACGGGTAATGCGCAGGCTTTGTCTTTACTGAGCCGTGTCGGGCCAGTTTTAATGCAAAACCAAATTTCTGCAAATCGTGTCAGCTATGAAGCCTCGATGTTGAATATGGAACTAAAAGCCAATTCGGCAGAAGTACTACAAACCCTAACCAATCAATTAAAACAACAAGGTTTTAAAGTTGAATTAGGGAATATTCAACCAAGTGCCAACGGCGCGATTGGATTGGTGAAAATACAATAATGACAAAAATGGAAAACCTACAGCAACGTATAGATGGGCAAATTGAGCGCATCACCGATTATTTAGATCAACTTTCTACTCGTGAACGAGTCATGGTGATCTTTACCACGATTTTTGTTGTAGTTGCAGCGATTGGTTCGGCACTGTTTTATATGAACAAAGCTGCAAATTTTCAACAAAAGCGCGTGAATGAACTCAAAGATACTGTTGTTTGGATGCAAAGTAATGCCGTCACGATGAAACCAGCAGGTGATACACAACTGAGCGCGTTGGAAAAAGTTCAGCGTGTATCGCAACAACAGGGCTTGTCAGTAGCATCGCAACAAGTCGGTGAGCAAATACAGATTGCAGTGATGCATGAAAATTATGCAATTCTGGCCAATTTTTTGACTCAATTGGTTCAAATGGGCTTAAGTATTGAAAAGATGGAATTAAGTTCTGAAGCGGGACAGGTCAAATTAACAGCGAGTGTACAATAATCGGTAAAAATAAAGATCTGCTAAGCATGGTGTTTTATTTGTGCTGTGCCTATAATATGCCGACTTAAAAAGCAGTAGACTTTTATAGATATGTTGTATTCTCTAGCCCGCCCTTTGTTGTTTACTTTAGCACCAGAGCGTGCACATGAGCTGACATTATCGCTGTTGAAATCTTCTCACAAGATGGGAATGATGCGTCAAAACGTGGCGTCTAAACCAGTGACATGTATGGGAATCGAATTTCCTAATCCTGTTGGTTTAGCAGCCGGTCTTGATAAAAACGGTGCTTATATCGATGCGCTGGCGAGCCAGGGCTTCGGCTTTATCGAAATTGGTACAATTACCCCACTTCCACAATCAGGTAACCCTGAACCTCGTTTATTTCGTTTACCGAAAGCAAAAGCCATTATTAACCGTATGGGTTTTAACAACGATGGCGTGGATCAGCTGATCGAAAATGTCAAAGCTGCAAAATTTAAGGGTGTACTTGGGATCAATATTGGTAAAAATGCAGTCACACCTGTTGAAAAAGCAGTTGACGATTATCTGATTTGTCTAGAAAAAGTTTATAACTACGCTTCTTATATTACGGTTAATATTTCATCTCCTAACACAAAAAATCTTCGCAGCTTACAAAGCGGTGATGCTTTGACTGAACTGTTAGAGACGCTCAAGAAACGTCAACTCGAGTTGGCGGATGAAAATCAACATTATGTACCCTTAGTACTTAAAGTTGCACCAGATCTAGAACCTGAAGACATTAATTTTATTGCACAACAATTGTTAAAATTTAAAATTGATGGTCTGATTGTTACCAATACGACTTTGTCGCGTGAAGGTGTTGAAGGCCTTCCATTTGGTGATGAAGCTGGTGGTCTATCCGGTGCGCCAGTCTTTGAAAAAAGTACGGCATGTTTGGCAGCTTTTGCTAAAGTATTAAACGGTCAAATTCCATTGATCGGTGTGGGTGGTATTTTGTCGGGCGCAGATGCTGTTGCGAAACAAAAAGCAGGAGCAAGCCTTGTACAAGTGTATAGTGGCCTCATATATACAGGTCCGACACTTGTAAAAGACTGCGTAGACGCATTGTAAATATCATGAATACCATTGATATCTTTATACTGATTATTTTGCTCATTGGAGGGCTTAACGGTTTGCGTCAAGGATTTGTAAAAGCCTTTGCGAACTTCATTGGATGGATTCTTGCACTTGTCATTGCGGCAAAGTATGCAACCGTCCTTGCACCTTCGATGACATCTTTAAGTACAGATCCAGTGGTACAGAAGATTGCCGCGTTCGCATTTATTGTATTGTTGATTGTAGTCATGACTTGGGTCGCGACATGGTTATTGAACAGTATTTTGAAAACATTAAAGCTTGGTCCTTTAAATCGACTGGCGGGTGGTGTTTTTGGAAGCTTGAAAGGATTGTTGGTGGTTTTGATCACTATGCAGGGGCTAGGTCCTTGGGTAGAAAGTTCACCACATTGGAAACAATCTAAAATGGTTCAGTCATTATTGCCATATGCGCCTTGGGCAACCGAATTGTCCAAAGATGCTGCAAATCAAGCACTTCATCATATTCAGTCTGAAGATGCTCAGAAATCTTCAGACCTACCATCTGAGTCGCAGAACAAGCACGGACGTTCTGGATCGGGTGAGTCAACAAATAATCCTTTTTATTAACCCTAGCTTGTCTGCGAGGTTGCTATGTGTGGAGTAGTTGGTATAGCTGGTAAATCACCTGTTAACCAAATGTTGTTTGATGCGTTAACGATGTTACAACATCGTGGACAGGATGCAGCCGGGATCGTAACTTGTCAGGATGGTCGTTTATTCCTGCGTAAAGATACGGGTATGGTACGTGATGTGTTCCACACACGTCATATGCGTGCATTACAGGGTAATTATGGTATTGGCCATGTTCGTTACCCAACTGCTGGTTCTTCTAGCAGTGCTGAAGCTCAGCCATTCTATGTAAACTCACCTTATGGCATCACGCTTGCACATAACGGTAACTTAACCAATGCTGCTGAAATTCATGATGACTTGTTCACGACTGACTTACGTCACATGAACACCGATTCAGACTCAGAAGTATTGTTAAACGTATTTGCACACGAATTGCAAAAACGCGCAAAACTTACACCAAGCGCTGAAGATGTATTCCACGTGGTTTCACGTGTACATGAACGTTGCAAAGGTGGTTATGCGGTTGTTGCTATGATCACCGGTCAGGGTCTTGTAGGCTTCCGTGATCCAAATGGTATTCGTCCATTGATCTACGGTTCGCGTGAGACTGAAAATGGTATGGAGTATATCATTGCGTCTGAATCTGTCGCAATTACAGCGCTCGGCTTTAAGGTTGAACGTGATATTGCACCGGGTGAAGCAATTTATATTACTGCTGATGGCGTGATGTCGACCAAGCAGTGTGCAGTAGCCCCTGAATATCGTCCTTGTATCTTTGAATACGTATATTTTGCGCGTCCTGATGCAACCATTGACGGTATTTCAGTTTACAAAGCACGTTTGAAAATGGGCGAAAAACTTGCTCAGAAAATTCTGCGTGAATGGGGTGATGAGCACGATATCGATGTCGTGATCCCAATTCCTGATACTTCACGTACTTCTGCGCTAGAGCTTGCAAATACTTTAGGTGTGAAATTCCGTGAAGGCTTCATGAAGAACCGTTATATCGGTCGTACCTTCATTATGCCGGGTCAGCAACTTCGTAAAAAATCTGTGCGTCAAAAGCTTAACCCTGTAGAGCTAGAGTTCCAAGGCAAAAACGTACTATTGGTCGATGACTCGATTGTTCGTGGTACGACTTGTAACGAAATCATTCAAATGGCGCGTGATGCGGGTGCGAAAAAAGTATTCTTTGCGTCTGCTGCACCGATGGTGAAATATCCAAACGTGTACGGTATTGACATGCCAGCCAAATCTGAACTGATTGCGTCTGAACGTAGCGTTGAAGAAATTCGTGAAATTATTGGCGCTGATCGCCTAATTTTCCAAGACTTGGAAGATTTGAAATCTGCAGTACGTACCAAGAAAGTCCCTGAGTTACAGGACTTTGATTGCTCGGTATTTGATGGTAAATATGTGGCAGGCGGTATTGATGCTGAATATTTAGCAGCATTAGAGCGTAAGCGTAATGACTCTGCAAAAAATGAAAAGCCAGCTTATATCGATGTCAACATTGATGCGGCTTCTGTGGATTTAACAGGTGTTCGCGAAGAATAATCTGCTGAAAACACACTGAAAAAGCGGGAATTTCCCGCTTTTTTCATTTATGATGAGCAAACAAAAGACAATGTAACTTAAGGGTATTACATTGAGACGTGTGGGTTATGATTTTATAAAAAACAAAAATATGTTTTGGCCTGTCACCATGTGTATGGCGGCAGTGTTTTTGACCGTCGCAATTATTAATGTAATTGTCGGTTTAATTGTGGATTATTATGATTCCACTCAGTCTATCTATTGGCATGTCCTTAGCCCATTTTTAGTGGCAGCTGTGCTGCTAATTATGTTGGTTTCGGTTCTCTATGATTTTTACACCTTTCGCTTAGGTGGTTATTCACTTGCTAAACAGTTAGGTGCGCGACGTCTCAGTCTCATTGAAAGTATTCCTGAAGAAAGTGTTGCACTACGTATGACAGAGCAACTGGCAGATACCTTTCTTATCGATACTCCCGCACTTTATGTCTTACCTGATGAAGTGGGGGTGAATGCGCTCACCGCTGGTTTTAGCCCTCGAGATACATCGATCATTTTAACTTGGGGTGCCTTACAAACCTTAGATGAGATGGAAATGTATGGTTTGCTGAGCCATGAGTTTAATAAAATCTTGTCGGGGGAAGCTGCTGAAAATACCCGTTTGAAAATCTTATATAGCGGGTTGACGACCTTTAGTCAGTGGGGAAGTAAAATTGCAAAACGTGGCTTCTATAAAAATGGACAAGCACGGGACAATAAGTTTGAAACCCTTTTTGTTGCGATTGGTGCGGTCATTTGGTTGATCGGAAGCTTGGGTGTATTGATTTCCCGCTTTATTAAATATATCTCTTTGGGTTCTCGAACCTATCGTAATGACCAGAAAACTAAACGCCTGATTCAAAATGATGCCAATATTCAAACCTTATTAAGGATTTATGTGCATCATTCAGGTTCGCAAATTCATAGTGAATATGCGGAATCGATTTCTCATATGTGTTTTGCAAACTCACTCAGTCCGCAAAACTGGATGAATATTCACCCAAATATTGAACAGCGTATTTTTGAATTAAATCCGGCGCTCATTCATGACCTGCAACTAGAAAATTTAAAAAAACTGCGAAACCAACCGCTATTTTATTTATTTCGTTCACTGGAAGAAGCCAGTCCTGATGTTGCAACACCATGGAATTCACCACAACCATTACCTTTACTGCGCTTGTCACCGATCAGTTTTGCGATACGAGATGCAATTAAACCGTTGAATCCTGAGATTCGTGAAAATTGGCAGCGACCTGAATTGATCCAACGTGCCTTGCAAACAGCAACGGGTTCGCGAGAGGTGATGGTTGCAATTTTAATGATTCGTCAGTATCGAGAGTTTATTCCGACTGAAGCTGAAGTGAGTCGTGCGATTGTAGATGCTTTATTGAATCTTGATGGTCGTGTGCATATCTCCATTTTTCATGAGGCATGTAAAAATATTGGCACCATGCCTGCGACGATTTCTCGGCAGTTCTTAACCAAGCTGGCCAAGATTATTCAAGAAGATGGTGAAATTGGATTACTCGATGCATTACTACTTGAAACAGTCAAATATGAATTAAATCTGTTGCCTGCACACACGCCTACATCTTTAGAAGATGTAAAACCGAGTATTGTGCGGTTGATTGATGCCTTGCTGCATGTGCAACAAATTAACAGTGATAACCAACTCGAAGTGCGTGAAAAAATCCTCAATCGAATCTTAACGAAAGAAGAATTAGAGTTTTATCGTGATATTTCTGATGAGCCAATAGACTTGGCTGAAATCCTAAATGATATTTCTGGATTGTTGCTGCGTGAGCGGTTAAGCATTCTTGGTGTTGCAGAAATATGTTTATGGAATGATCGAATTATCACGCAAGATGAGTTGGATGTTTTGCAGCTACTATATTGGCGTATTGGCTTTGAATCGGCTGAGATGGTTGAACTAATGCAAAAGAAAAATAGTTTAATGATCGTATAATTGTTTATAGCGGCTTGATTTATGAATAAATTGTTTAATTTTAAATCAAAAGTAGTCTGAGCGATTCTACATAATCATTAGAGAAATAGAGTGGTCTAATTGATTTATAAAAGTTCAGCAAAACAGCGTGAATCCCGTTAGAATAACAAGCCTTGAATAGGTGAAAATGAAAGCATGATTGGGCATCAGCGAAGCATAATGGTGGCAATGGGAATTGATGTATGGATTCCTCAGGCAGCACCGTGTCAGCAATTTAGCTCAAATATTTGGCGAGATCAGGCGGCTCCTGAAATAGTCTCTGAAATCCTACTCAAAAATGCGCCTCAGCCAACGCCTGTTTCATCACAGACTGAGCTTAAAAAGAACGTTGATGTTGTTGTAAATCAACCTGTAGAAGCACCTAAAGATGAACCAAAGGTTGTTGAGCCTGTTGAAGTTCGTCCAATTGTTCAAATCCCTTCGTTTAACTTAGAAGCCATCTGTTTAATGCACTGTGTCATTGTCATTGATGCCACAGAATTAACGGCAGAGCAGCAAGTTTTGTGGAGCAATATTCAGCGCGCAGTCAGTGCCGATTTCTTTGCTTTACAGTGGCCATTTGGTTGGGTGAATTTGCAAGATGGTCGTGGTGCAGCATCTTATGTACAGGGTTTTATCGATGCGATGAGCTTGGATAAAAATGTCATTTGCCTAGGCGATATTCCGCATTTAGAGCATGCGAAGGTGTATCCATTGGCATCTTTACAGCAAATGATTGAACAGCCTTTATTGAAAAAACGCCTATGGCAATTTATGCAAAATAAGGCGGCACAAAATACTTAAATTACGTAAATGGAAAATTTATGCAAAAAAAAGTAGTGGTTTTTAGTCAAATAGATCAAGAAATAATTCAACGTTTAGAACAGCAATTTCAAGTTTTCCAAATTAGCCCTAAATTAGGCGATGTGAATCAACAAATTCTTGAGCATACAAAAGATGCTGATGCCATGATTGGTGCGGGACGTTTGTTGAATGCTTCGAATTTAGCGCATGCATCACAATTAAAAATCATCTCAAGTGTAAGTGTCGGTTATGACAACTATGATTTAGCATTTTTAAATCAAAAAAATATCTGGTTGAGTCATACACCGCATGTATTGACGGAAACTACAGCAGATTTAGCATTTACCTTGTTGATGAGTGCAGCACGTAAAGTGCCTGTATTGGATCAATGGACCAAACAAGGGCAGTGGAAGCGTACAGTGGGTCCTGAGCAATTTGGCATGGATGTCTTTGCTAAAACCATCGGAATTATTGGCTTAGGACATATTGGCGCAGCGATTGGGCGTCGTGCTCGCTACGGCTTTAATATGAATGTGCTCTATCATAATCGCCGAGAAAAAATTGAATTGGCTGAATCTTTATCAGCGCAATATTGCGATTTGGATGATTTGTTGCAACGTGCTGACTTTGTGGTCGTTGCAGTGGATTTAAATGCAGAATCCAAAGCTTTAATTGGTGAACGTGAGTTGGCCTTGATGCAATCGCATGCGGTATTGGTGAATATTTCACGCGGTTCAGTGATTGATGAAGCTGCTTTAATCGATGCATTAAGTCGTGGTCAAATTTTTGCAGCAGGTTTAGATGTGTATGAGCAAGAGCCACTTCAAGAATCCCCATTCTTTACATTAGCCAATGTCGTGACATTGCCCCATGTGGGTTCAGCAACAGCGGCAACCCGTAAACGTATGGCAGAGTTGGCATATCAAAATTTAGTGGATGTTTTGGTACATGAGCGCGCGCCACGCTATGTGGTCAATCCAAAATTTGAATAAACAATCACAACAGTTTTCTCCATAATTCACCAAAATTCAATGCTATATTCGATGAAGTGCGAATATGAAATTTAGAGAATAGACTTTGAAAAAGATTTTACTGGCATGTGGTCTCGGGCTTTGTTCGACATTGGCGCAGACGCAGTCCGTAGATTTTAGTTCATCCCCACAATTTTCTGTGCCTGAAATTGGTAGTGGCGTCGGCTTGTTGGATCAACAAAAAGAACGTGCCATTGGTGAGAAGGTGTATCGTGAGGTGCATCGTCAACTCCCTGTGACTGAAAATCCGTGGATGGAAGATCGTCTTTTATCTGTCTTTACGCATATTTTGAGCCAAACTCAACTCAATCAACCGGTCGGTTTGTTATTAATTAATGATCCACAAATTAATGCTTTTGCTGTACCGGGTGGTTTATTTGCATTAAATGCGGGATTAATTAATTCAGCACGCAACATGGATGAAGTGGCAGGGGTGATGGCACATGAAATTGCACATGTATCACAACGTCATTACAGTCGTTCACAAGAAGCCTTTAAAGGGCAAGGTTTACTGTCACTAGCTGGTATTTTGGTCGGAGCTTTGGTTGCATCGCAGGCAGATGGTGATGTCGGTGCGGCTGTAATGATGGGCTCACAAGCCGCTTTAATGGATAAACAGCTTACCTATAGCCGCAATCAAGAACGTGAAGCAGACCGTATTGGGATGCAGTATATGTACCGTGCTGGATACAATCCGCAGAGCATGGCTGACTTCTTTGAGGTGATGCATCGCTCTACGAGTCGAGTGAGCTTTCTGCCTGATTTTTGGTTGACGCATCCTTTAACCACGGAGCGTATGAGCGAAGCGCGCTTACGCGCCAATCAGTTGCCTCAAGTTAAAACCAGTTTGGTTGATCAAGATTTTGAAATTCTGCGTTGGTATAGTCGAGTACTGTCAGGTCAGGCAACTGAATTGCAATTAAATGCGATGGTGGCGCAAAAGAATTATGCAGCTGAGTTGGCTTTAGTGAGCTTGCATATTAAACAAGGTGACTTTAGTGCTGCTCAAAAGTTATTAAATGAAGCAGCAAAACAAAATGCATCGCATGCACTTTTTACTATTTTACAGACCGATGTGCTGTTGGGACAAAACAAAACAGCCGATGCTGTGAACGCTGTGAAAAGTTCGGCAATCATCATGCCTGAAAATCGTGCATTAAATTATAAATATGCAGAGGCTTTGATTCGAAACAAAGAATATGCGCAAGCACAACTGATTCTACAGCGATTTTTACAAGCAAATCCACGCGACTTGAGTGGTTGGCGACTGATGTTGCAAATGGCTGATGCAGACAAAGATGCAAGCTTCCGTTCGGTCAATGTGCTGCGATATCGAGCTGAAGTAGAGTATTGGGGCGGGGATGAAGAACGCGCGATTAAATCTTTGCTACAGGCGCAGCGCATCGCCAAAGACTCGAAAAGTCTTTCTGCGAAAATCAAGCAGCGTGTAGACGAAATGCAAAATGAACGGAAATTAAAAATATAAAGATTTCAAATGTGATGCACTTATCTATGTCGATTATAAAGTGCAAATTGTAGTTTTAGTGGCTTGGATTAATCAGTGTAAACTAGCTGGATGTAAAATGTTTATGATTAAGAACTTACAAATGAAAAATATGATTTTGGCGGCCTGTCTGTTGGGATTAGCAACGAATATTGCAGCAGCGAGCGCAGAGCAATATGTGATCGCTGTGAATGATATTAACGAAAAATATAAAACCGATGTACGACAATTTTTTAGTCAGTTAGATCCACAGCAACAGGGATTTAAAGCAGACCAGCAAGTGAAATACTGCGGTATTGTTCAGACTTATGTAAATGATCTTTATCGTGCGGCAGACGAAAATCGTGCATTTTTAGATCGTGAGTACCGTAATATGAATAAGCAGGATGTGATTCAGCAAGTGACTGCTTCTAGAGAGATGCAATTATTAAAAAAATATAATGTGCAATGTGCCCTAAATTAAAAATAAATTTATAAGCATTTTAAATCATCACGAGAAACTGAATAAAAATGAAACTCAATGATTTTGATATGACTCATGGCAGAATCACGCTTCAGTTGATTCAGCGTCATGATGCAAAAGCACTTTATGAGGCGATTTGTCAAAGTATAGAAACCTTACGAATGTTTCCTGCAAGTTTGGCTTGGTCCTTACAAGAACCTAATTTAGATGCTTCATTGGCATTTTGTGATTCGAGAGTGTTGGCTGCGTTAAATCAGGAAAATTTTGTTTATGTGATTCGTGAGCAACAGTCGCATAACTTTTTAGGTGTCATGGATATTCATCAAATCAATTGGATGGAAAACCAAGCTGCTGTTGGATTTTGGGGAAATGTTGAATTTAAAGGGCAGGGTTTTATGATAGAAGCTTTGCGATTATTTGTGGATCAATTGTTGAATGATCTAGGATTTCAGCAATTAAACGCTTTTGTAGATGTGGAAAACAAGCGAGCGCGACGTCTATGTGAACGAGCAAATTTTAAATTGATTGAAATCGATGAAGCTGCAATTCAAAATCCAGTAGATGGAAGTTGGCGAGATATTTGTAAGTATGAAATCGTAAAAAAATAGAGAAAAAATAAATGATGTATGTATTTGAATTATTTTTGAATTTGGATAATTTGGCTATTTAAGTCATCAGCGTACTTAAATAGACCAAATCAAACAATATAGATGAAAGATTAAGAGAGTTTCGCTTTAATTTTAGCTGAAACTTGTGCAGGATCGGCACGTCCGGCTATGAGCGGACGTAGAGAGTTCATCACCTTACCCATATCTTTCATGCTAGTAGCTTCTTGCGCAGTAATTGTTTGCGCAATGATGGAATCAAGTTCTTCCTCAGTCATAGCTTCTGGTAGAAATTGAGATAACACCTCAATCTCGGCTTGTTCCTTACTAGCTAAATCATCTCGGTTTGCACCTAAAAAGGCTTTAACCGATTCTTTGCGTTGTTTGATTTGCTTTTCAATGACCGCAAGAACTTGCTTATCGTCAAGCTCTATGCGCTCATCGACTTCGATTTGCTTGATTGCTGCCTGTAGACTACGTATTACCGTTAACTTATCCATTTCTTTAGCACGCATTGTTGCTTTCAAAACTTCAGTTATTTGGTTTTTTAAAGTAGTCATTTATCTTGTCCAGGTTAGTCAATCAATCACAAATTAATCTTAGTAAAGGCGAGTAGTACGTACTGATTCGCGAGCCAATTTCTTTTGGTAGCGTTTAACAGCAGCAGCTTTTTTACGTTTACGTTCTTGAGTTGGTTTTTCGTAGAATTCACGTTTACGAACGTCAGCAAGAACACCTGCTTTTTCGCATGAACGTTTGAAACGACGGATAGCTACGTCTACTGGTTCGCCTTCTTTCAATTTAACTTGTGGCATGAAGAATCCTCATTAAGTTATGGATAAGATCTAGGGTCGAATTACCCTTGATCACAAGTGAAGGTCAGTATTTTACTCATTTACATCTCATATCACAAGTCTATAATAGGTTTCGCAATATTTTGAAATGGGCAAAAGGCAGTTTAATGATCGTTTTAGGCTTGGAAACTTCGTGTGATGAAACAGGACTCGCACTCTACGATAGTGAGCAAGGATTACGCGGACAAGTATTGTATAGCCAAATCAAACTGCATGCAGAATATGGTGGTGTGGTACCTGAATTAGCTTCACGTGACCATGTGCGTAAGTTAATTCCTTTAATAAAACAATTGCTTGAAGAAAGTCAGATGGATAAATCTGAAATTGATGCAATTGCATATACTCGCGGACCAGGCTTGATGGGTGCCTTAATGACTGGCGCATTGTTCGGTCGTACATTGGCATTTGCATTGAATAAACCTGCAATTGGTGTGCATCATATGGAAGGTCATATGTTGGCGCCTTTGTTGTCTAAAACTCCACCAGAATTTCCATTTGTGGCACTTTTAGTCTCTGGTGGACACACTCAATTGATGGCTGCTTATGGAATCGGTCAATATGAATTATTGGGTGAGTCGATTGATGATGCAGCGGGTGAGGCATTCGATAAAGTCGCTAAAATGATGGGTCTACCATACCCAGGTGGTCCAAATATTTCGAAATTGGCGATGAATGGCGACATCAATGCCTTTGAATTTCCACGTCCAATGTTACACCAAGGTTTAGATTTTTCATTTAGTGGTTTAAAAACTGCCGTTTCAGTTCAATTGAAAAAAGTTGAAGGCGAAGGTCGTGAGGCTGATATCGCTGCATCTTTCCAAGAAGCGTTGGTTGATACATTGGTGAAAAAATCAGTCAAAGCCTTAAAACAAACTGGTTTAAAACGTTTAGTTATTGCCGGCGGTGTAAGTGCAAACAAGCGTTTACGTGAGCGCTTAGAGGCTGATTTGGCAAAAATCCGTGCAAATGTGTTTTATGCAGAACCTGCACTGTGTACAGATAATGGCGCAATGATTGCATTTGCTGGTTATCAGCGTCTTAAAGCGGGTCAGCATGATGGTTTGTCTGTTACAACTACACCGCGTTGGCCGATGACGGAATTGAGTAATCCAAACGAAGCGTAAAAATCGTGTTCAGCTGAACTGTAAAAAAATCCCGGCCTAAAGCCGGGATTTTTTTCCTGATATGGCAGCTGCAAAGCTTATTTTATAT
Source organism: Acinetobacter amyesii (assembly GCF_002018365.1). GTDB lineage: Bacteria > Pseudomonadota > Gammaproteobacteria > Pseudomonadales > Moraxellaceae > Acinetobacter > Acinetobacter amyesii. Next base: position 394,418 of record NZ_MVKX01000001.1, on the reverse strand, counting down.
GCTTAGCCTTATGTGGCAATCGGCCAGTTTAAGACTCTTCAGGCTTAAAACTTTTTGCTCTGAATTGACTCGGTGACATATTGGCCCAGCGATTGAAAGCGCGGCTGAAATTTGAGGGGTTGGTATAGCCTAGCTGTTCTGCAATCTGCTCAATAGATATCTCAGGATTATTCAGCAGATTTAATGCAGCCGCATATTTCTTACGCTGTTTTAATTGCTGAAAATTTTGCCCTTTCTGCTGCATCCGGCGGTAAATGGTTTTAGTTGAGACCATCTGCTGTGAAGCAAGAGTGCTCAGTGTTTCATGCAGTGAATAATGCAGATCAGCGGCTTGTGAAAGCTTTAAACTGGATTCGCACTCCGCAATCGCTTGATCAAAGCGCAGCGCATTGGCGCAGAAATTCACTTCATGCATTAAGGCTTTCGGAAATGAAATTTGCCATCGCTCAGCATTCATCTGAATTTGGATTCTGCGGTTTAAAAAATCCGCGGTTTGCAGGGGATCTTTAAAAGACAAGATAAAGTCTGCCTGATGATACGGCAGCAATTGAACCAGTATTTTATATAGGCAAATGACAGCGGATTTTAAAATGATGCGCTGCAAAGCTTGTTCAATGCAAAAAACCGACTGAATTTCCAGTTCAATATTATCTGAATGTTCATGCACGCTGAGCGCTAGGCCCAAGCCGAACAGATCCCAAAACCTGTGAGCTGTCTCTAAAGCGCTCTGTACATTTGGCGCTGAAACAATGGCTGTGCCCAAGGGGTCAAATACTTGCGGGCTGAAGCGCCAGCCAATATCCGCACCAATATCATGCTCGGGCAATTGTGTCCGAATGGTGTCGATTAACTTGAGATACTGAATTAAATCGATCCGGCTGACATTGTCAAAAGGGTGAAAGCCAATGCTTGAATCATCAAGATGCACGCCATGTTGCTGCGCATAATCTAAGTAAGTTTCAACCAATACAGATGGTAAAAACATACACCGTCCTTTTTATTTTTATGTCCGAAAATGACAGATGATCTGTCTATTGCTGATCTTCACTATGGCACTGACTTCGCACAAAATCAACACAGGTCATTCAAGGAGAACATCATGCAGAATAAATGGATTTATCAAGATGCAACAGCATTGGTTCAGGCGATAGCGCAAGGAGAGTGCAGCAGCCGTGATTTGCTGGAGGCGCAAATTCAGCGCATTGAACAATATAACCCTGATATCAACAGCTGCGTGGCGTTTGATTTTGAGCAGGCGCGAAAATCTGCAGATCAGGCGGATTTGGCAGTCAGAGAACAGCATTCCTTAGGTGCGCTGCATGGGCTTCCAATGACCATTAAAGATGCATTTAAGGTCCGGGGCATGCCATGTACAGACGGCAATCCGCTATTTCGAGACTATATGCCTTCAGAGCATGCTGCGGCGGTGCAGAAATTATTAAATGCCGGCGCGATCGCATTCGCCAAAACCAATGTGCCCTTGAAGTGTGCAGATATTCAAACCTATAACCAGATTTATGGGACGTGCAATAATCCCTGGAATGTCAGTTTAACTGCCGGCGGTTCATCGGGCGGAGCGGCGGCTTCACTGGCTATGGGCTTTAGCGCATTGGAGTTGGGCAGTGATATAGGTGGATCGATTCGAACACCTGCGCATTTTTGCGGTGTATATGGACATAAAACTACATACGGCTTGGTCAGTTTTAATGGGCATATTCTAAATACAACAGATGAGCTGAGTGAGCCGGATTTGGCTGTGATCGGGCCGATGGCGCGTTCAGCGCGGGATTTAAAATTAATGCTGGATATTTTGGTTCAGCCGGATGCTCAAGAGTTTCGGGATTTTCAGTTAAAAGACTGCGGGAAACAAAGCCTTGAGGAATTTAAAGTTCTGTTTTGGCTAGACGACGACGCCTGTCCAATTGACTCAAGGATGAAGAAAAAGTATGAAGAACTGCTGTTAAAGTTAAAACAAGCCAATATTCAGGTCGATACAGGCCGTCCTCAGGGCTGGGATTTTGATGAGATATATGCAAGTTACAGCTCTAAGCTGGTCAGTCAGATGATGATTGCTGATTCAAAATTGCAGAAAATGTCTTTGTCATGGCTGTCGCCTTGGACCAAATTGCTGCAAGGGAAAGTAAAAATGCCTGCGCAATTATATGCATATGCCCGCGGCGCCAATTTATCGCATGCTGAATGGGCTGCTGAACATGAGCGGGCGCTGCATCTCAAGCAGGAATGTTTAAAAATCTTTGCTGACTATGATGTGATTCTGTGCCCGCCGATTTTTACTTTAGCCTTTGAACACAATCATCAGGAACCGATGGTGATGCGCAGCTTGAATGTGGATGGGCAAAAACGATTTTATTTGGATTTATTTAAATGGATCGCGCCTGCGACGGTTTTGGGTTTACCAGCAACTTGTGCACCAATAGGCTTATCTGAAGATAATCTTCCTGTAAATATTCAGATTATTTCTAAGCCTTATGCAGATAAAGTCACCATTCAATTCGCATCATTGCTGGCAGAACTGTCAGGGGGATTTCAGCCTCCTGAAGTTTAAGCGCAAAAGTAAAGCCCTGAAAATGATGTCAGGGCGTTACAGATAAAAATATTGAATTGTTAAACGCAGATTGATTCTTGTACCGCATCTTGCGCGTCATATAAGTGTCAAAAGCGTACCCTTATAGGTGCTGCAGCCGCTGCGACCCAATCCAATGCTTTGAAAACTGATAAGCAGCACGCCCTGAACGTTGCCCGCGACCTTGACACCAACGCAGTGCTTCAGCACGCGCTTCATCTGTCCAAGGCATTGCAGCTTTAGCCAAATAGTGTTCAACGATTTCTAAATATAAATTTTGATCCATTGGGTAAAACGATAGCCACATCCCAAAGCGGTCAGAAAGAGATATTTTTTCTTCGATCGCTTCTTGTGGATGGAGCTCAGTATATTGAGGAACATCTACCTTAGTTACAGGTGTATTTTCATGCATGAATTCAGGCAATAAATGACGACGGTTACTGGTAGCATAAATAATAAAATTACTTGAACCTGATTGTAATGAACCGTCCAAAACACTTTTTAAACTGCGATAGTTTTCATCTTCAGCATTGAATGCCAAATCATCACAATACACGATAAATTTTTCAGGCCGATTTTCAATTAACTTTTGGATTTCTGGCAAATCAGATAAATCATCGCGCTCAATTTCAATTAATCGTAAACCTTGGTCTGCATAATGGGTGAGCAGAGCACGGACGATGGATGATTTACCTGTACCACGAGAGCCAGTGAGTAAAACATCATTAGCAGGTAAGCCTTTTAAAAATTGTAAAGTGTTTTGAATCACTTTTTCTTTTTGACGTTCAATTCCTTTTAAGTCTTCTAAATACATGACTTTGGGTTGTTGAATGGTTTTAAGCTGCTTATCTTGCCATTTAAACGCAATACTCGAAAAATCGGGTGATTGTTTAAGCTCAGGCAAACTGTGCTGTAGTTGTAAGAGTACAGTAGATAGCGATTGAAGGATGTTGTCAGGTAAATCAATTGTAGCCATGATAAGTCAGCTTGTCGTGTCTTGTTGTTGGTTAGTATATGACAGCAGTGTACATCAATAATGCAGTTATAATTGCTGAAATATGTCAAAGTTAAATGATTGTTCTGGCAGATCTGCGCTATTCGAACAACCCAAAAGTTGTTATAAATCTAGCCGAGTGAACAGTTTAAAATGTGCTGAGGGATAGTCATGTTGTTTACAGAGTTTTCAAAAAGTATTAATCCACATCAGGCATATCGGATCAAAAAATTAAAGCGTCAGCTCGACCGTGCTGAATGTTATGAAGAATGGAAAGATATCGCACTTAAAATAGATGAAGAATCGGGTGCGCAAGAATGGAAACTCGATAATAGTTCACCGTATTTTGATGCAGAAATTATTACTCATCGTTTAGGGTTACTGAGACGATATCGTGCTCAGAAACGTACCCGAGATTTGATGTACATTTTAAGTGAAGGTTTAACTTATGATGTGGGTAACATTGCCCATCCTTTACTGTTTACAGAAGCCTATGTCGGCACTAAAAAAATTATTGAAGACTATGTTGATGAGGTGAGTCAAAGTTTGGCATTTATTGCATCCGAAGAATGCGTTTGTCTCAATGCTGCACAAAAAATTGAATTCTTTGAACAAAGCCAAAAAGCCTATGGTCAACCTGTTTTGATGTTTTCAGGCGGTTCAACTTTAGGTTTGTTTCATACCGGTGTGTGTAAAGCGCTGATGGAACAAGATCTCATGCCAAAAGTTCTGTCAGGTTCCAGTGCTGGCGCAATTATGACCGGGATGTTGGGTGTATCTAAACCGTCAGAATTTACCAATTTATTAAACGGACAAAACTTCTTTAGTGAGGCATTTCACTTTCGTAAATTGACTGAGTTAGTGCAGGGCAATGGCGGTTTGGCAGATGTAAAATATCTGAAAAAGTTTTTGGTTGAAAACTTAGGTGACTTAACTTTTGCCGAAGCTTATAAGCAATCTGGTCTGCATATCAATGTAGCAGTTGCGCCTTATGATGCATCACAAGATGCACGAATTATGAATGCCTATACATCACCAGATTTGTTGGTATGGAGTGCGGTACTGGCATCATGTGCAGTGCCCATTCTATTTCCACCGGTACGACTGACCAGTAAGCGTTATGACGGGCAATTTACGCCATATATGTCGGCAACGCGTTGGGTGGATGGTAGTGTGCGCAGTGATTTCCCACAGGAGAAAATGGCGCGTTTATATAATATTAATTACAGTATCGCCAGTCAGGTCAATCCGCATATTGTGCCGTTTATGCAGGATGATGCTTCACGCTTCCGTAAGAGTATGTTGAGTTGGCCTGAGCGGATCGTTCGTCGTCAAGGTAAGGTGATTAGTAAAGGGGTGATGGATTTTGCCCGTGAGCGTGCAGGAAGTATTCCACCGGTAAGACGTTTGCTTGATCATGGTTATGGCGTGGTGGATCAGCGTTACTATGGTGATGTCAATATTGTGGGGAAATATGGCTTAAGACACTATAGTTATATGTTGCAAAATCCTCGACCTTATCTGTTTAAGGTATTGCAACGTGAAGGTGAAAGAGCCACATGGCCGAAGATTTCATTAATCGAAACGCAAGCCCGCATCGGTAAGACCATTCAGCATTGTTTGGAATTATTAAATTATCAAAATGAACCCAGTCAACGACATGCAGAGTTTATTGCAGTTTAAATCCACGGATTTAACGCAAATCATTTATGAGCCAAAAACCAAATCTAAAAGTTTGGTTTTTGGCCGACGTCTATATCAATTTCAATTCAACCAACAATGGTATTGGCTCAAGGCGCAAGTCAGTGACAGCAGCCCTGAACATGCAGCCAGTTTTGGTCGAGAAATTGAGCTGTACCAGCTATTCAATCAAGCGTCTACACAAAACAGCATCACGCTACCTTTTCAAATGATAAAACAGTCGCATCTCAGTATTCAGCAAGAGTCTATTGACCAACTATTAATATTGCCGAATGCTGAGCCTTGGTTCGTACAGCCTGCATCGAGTTTGAGCATCGAACAGGTGAGGCAAGTGCTATGGCAAGCACTCGATGTGGTTGAACGATTAAGCCTGCACGGTTGGATACATGCAGATTTAAAACAAGAGCATTTTGTGAGTTGGCAAGGGCAGTGCAGACTCATCGATTTTGAGCAAGCGCTACCTTTAGAATTTGATCAGTTAGATGCCTTAACTGCGACACCACGTTATATGGCTCCAGAACTTTTCCATGGACAAGCAAAATCTTTGCACAGTGATATCTACGCTTTGGGGATTATTTTCTTGGAATGGATGACATCACAGCGTTTAGAGGCGAAAAACTATCAAGATTGGGCCTATTTACATTGCCAACGCTTAAAGCTTGATCTGCCAATGCAATATCAAGGGTTTACTCAGCTAATGCAACACATGTTGATGAAGCAAAAAAATGACAGATTGGTGGATTTTTATCGCTTAAAAAGCGACTTAGTTGCTGAATTTGCTTAAGAAAAATACAAAAAAAGCACTATTGTTTTTTATTTAAACAAACAAGATGCTTTTTTATAAAAAAGGCTTGTCATGTAGGGGTGATCTCTATAATATACACAGCCATCGGGGACGTGGCGAAATTGGTAGACGCACTGGATTTAGGTTCCAGCGCCGCGAGGTGTGAGAGTTCGAGTCTCTCCGTCCCCACCACTGAATTACTAAACATGAGTTTGGTAATGAAGGTCACAGAGGATTGGTGTAATGGTAGCATGACGGTCTCCAAAACCGTTCGTCAAGGTTCGAATCCTTGATCCTCTGCCAAGTTTTAAAAAGTCTGACATTGTCAGCAACCCTGTTGGGGACGTGGCGAAATTGGTAGACGCACTGGATTTAGGTTCCAGCGCCGCGAGGTGTGAGAGTTCGAGTCTCTCCGTCCCCACCACTTAATTTATTAAGTTGCCAAATAAACAGGTTTTTAAAACAAATTAAAGTCTGACATTGTCAGCACCCGAGTTGGGGACGTGGCGAAATTGGTAGACGCACTGGATTTAGGTTCCAGCGCCGCGAGGTGTGAGAGTTCGAGTCTCTCCGTCCCCACCATCAGATTAAGCAAGGTTTTATACCTTGCTTTTTTGTTTTTGAAATTCGAAAAAATCAGTGTCTCAAACGTGGTTTTTTATGAAAACATAATCTAATGAAATAAATCTTATTAAAGATGATGAACCAAGAGATACAGCAAGATGTCTAATCTTGCTTTTTTATTGTCTGAAATTTATCTCGTTAAAAATGAGTCAGTAAAACAAAGGTGAAAAAAAGCCCGAATATACGGGCAAATTTTGAAATGCGGATTCGAATCAATAGAATTAAATCATTTATTTCAAATCGTTCGAATAAATTATAGAGAAGATTATGCCTTTAAATGATCTTCAAACTCTTCACCGAGCTGCATGGCCAAAGCATTACCAGACAAATCTACAGTCACTAGACCATATTCTTTTTTAAAACTGAATGTAAATCCACGATTATCTGCCAGTGTGCGAACAGAATATCCTAACTTTTCTAACCAAAGACGGAAGGCAACTAAATTTTTTGCTTTAACCACTTTTTTCACGAGCGAACTCCTTATCAATCATTAAAATATTAAATAGGGGTGTCAAAATATTTTTTAAAGGGGAAATGGAAAACTTTTATTTAAAATATGAAATTTTGATGGATAAATAAACAGATTATCGGCTTGTAAACTGTATAAATTCATTTAACTTGCTGTTTTATAACAATCTAAACTTAATGTAAGTAAATATAACGTATTTTAAAAATTTGGGTTTTAACTGCTGGCTTAAAATCTGTCCTATGCGTATAGAGAAGCTGTGTGCAAAATAAGTGATGACATAACTTAGAAAGTATAGTGGATTAGGTGTGCAGTATTGATTGCAAATAAAGACTTGTTCACAGCCAAATTAACTCGATAAGTGAGCATGCAAAGCTATTTCACATCAAGATTTGTCGAAATGCTTTTATACTATGTCCCATCGATATAAATAGATTGAACGCATGCAAAACATTGAGCACGATGTCAAAGCAAAAATTGAACAGATGCAGCAAGCGGGGCAGACGCCCATTGCGGTGATGCTTGGACATGAAGATTGGTTGGTCTTTTCGGAGCAATCCAAAGTGGCATATACGCCTTTTGGCAGTGCGCGACGTTATCAGCCTGCATTAGGTGGCTTATTGATGGTACGTATCGATGAAATGCAAGCGGTTCGAGTTGTGACTCAAGCTGAATTAGACGAATTTGCTGCCACCAATCAAATTTTATAAATATAAAATGATAAATCAGCCCGAAATATTCATCACAAATAAAACAGTTTATTTGTGATGAAATCTAAAATGCTTATACCTCGCCATCCAATTAAAAATTGTCTTTGAGTTCTCTTAAGCGCTGAAACGCTTCAACACTTTCTGCACGTAAAAATGGATTGGTTTCTAGTTCTATTTCAATGCTGCTTGGCAAAGTACATTGTCCAAGCATGCGTAGGGATTCAACCTCATCAAAACGCTGTTGTATGGCAAGGTTGTCAGGTTCAACATGCCGCGCAAACTGTGCATTTGACAGTGTGTACTCGTGAGTACAATACACTTGAGTTTCAGCAGGGAATGCGGCTATACGGTTCAAGGAATCGTACATTTGTTGAAAGGTGCCTTCAAATACACGTCCACAGCCCATAGCAAATAATACGTCGCCACAGAAAAGTGTATGAATGTCATCTATAAAATATACGATATGACCGAGGGTGTGGCCGGGCGTTGCTGTTATTTCAACTTCAAGCCCATGAAATTCAAAACGGTCATTATGATCGAGAGGATAATTCACCCATGGAATACGGCTTAATTCTGCACGAGGGCCGTAAACGGCAATGTTTTTATCTTGAATAAGTTCCGGTACGCCGCCGACGTGATCTTTATGCCAATGCGTTAGCCAAATTTGCGTAAGATTAAGCTGATGTTCCTGACAATAGCGCTCGACCAAGGCAGCTTCAGTAGGATCTACTGCAATGACATCATGGCTTTCGGTGTGTTCAAGCAGCCAAATATAATTTTGCAGTGAATTTTTGACATCCAATGTATGTATTTTAAACGTCATATCCATTCTTTCAATATTTTTAAATTAAGTTAAAGTTAACATGAAAATGCTCAAAATGGATGAATATCCATTTTCAACCCTAAATAAACGACAGAGCTCACAGCGCTATTTTAGTCTGGTGTCTCGTCTACAGATACAGGATTACCAATGGTATAAAAGTGCCCGCCAGCAACATGGTGTAGGCTTTTCCATTCATCTTCTACTTCATGATAATACCAATGTCCGTTACGGAAGACGCGGTCGTCTGCATAGGCAGCAATGACTTCGCCAATAAACAGATCGTGCGCTTGTTGATTGTGCGGCTCAGGAATAAGTTTACACAGTAGCCAAGCAGCACAACCTTCAACTACAGGAATATCTGAGTGATTAAATTGAAATAATTCCACGCCACATTGGCGTAATTTTTCTGGCGCATCACGTTGGCTCATCATGCCAAGTGCATAGACCAGTTTGAGTTGTTTCAGTGTCGGTACTTGTAAGGCGAAATAGCCTGAATTTTCAATAATCTCTCGTGTTTTAGTTGATTTATCCAGTACTACTGTCACTTTTGCAGGATTGAACTCTAATGCGCATGCCCATGCTGCAGTCATCACACCAGTATGGGTTTGATCCTGAGCAGAGACGAGCACAGTCGGCCCATGATTTAAAAGTCGGTATGATTTTTCTAAAGGAACAGGGTGAATATGCGTTTTCAAAATTGTACCTATATTTAAGTTCATCTAAAACTTAGATGTTTTATTAAAAAGTGTTGCTACATAGCATATAACGCATGAAATATTTTCAAAAGCCTTTAATATAAATCACTAAATCAGGAGTTCTATCAATGAAAATGTATCAAGTTGACGCATTTACCCAAGTGTTATTTAAAGGCAACCCAGCGGCGGTTTTGGTGTTGGATGAATGGTTAGATGAACACTTGATGCAACAGATTGCTTTGGAAAATAATCTATCTGAAACTGCATTTGTGAAAAAAATCGACAGCAGCAATTATGAAATTCGTTGGTTTACGCCGACCACTGAAGTGGATTTTTGTGGACATGCGACATTGGCCAGTAGTTATGTGCTTTTTGAGTTTTATACTGCAGAAAAAAACATCCAATTTCATGTCAAAAATCTCGGTATTTTTAGTGTAAATAAAGCTGAAGATGGAAAAATTCTGATGAATTTCCCTGTGCGTCGGGCACAGGTCGTGAGCGAATATCCTGAAGAGCTACGTCTAGGGTTGAGTCAACCTTTTAAGCAGGTTTATCTGAATGCGCAGGCGTATATCATGGAATATGAAACGGCTCAACAGGTCTTGGACGAACAACCGAATTTTGAAATTTTAAAACGACTTGGCAAAATCCGCACCGCAATTACAGCGCCGGGTACGATTACTGATGTTGCAATCACTGCGGCTGCTCAACAATATGATTGTATTTCACGCTATTTTGCACCGGGCAATGGCATCAATGAAGATCCTGTTACGGGTTCTATTCATACCGGAATCGTGCCAATTTGGGCAGAACGTCTACACAAGCGTCAGATCTTGGCATATCAAGCATCGAGTCGTGGTGGTGAACTACACTGTCAAATGCTCGAAAATGACCGTATAGAAATCTCAGGCTATGCGTGTTTGTATATGCAGTCTGAGATTTATATCTGAACATAAATCAAATACATGCTGTCGAAATCTGCAGCATGTATTTAATAAAAAGTAACTATTAATCCAGAAAAGCTCAGCATAAAATCAAAACCAATCTGATCGACAGCACTGCGCTGATCGATGCTAAATATAAAGGACACTTGAATTACATGCGTATTAAACATTTAACGCTTTCACTTTTTTTTGCAGGTTTAAGTACAAGCCTCTTTGCTCAACCTGTATTGGTTAAAACTGAACAAGCCATTGAAGAATATAAATTAGACAACGGTTTTCGTGTGGTTTTAGCGCAAAACGATAAAGAAAGCAAAGTGTTTATGAATACGGTGTATTTCACGGGTTCATTAAATGACCCTGCGGGCAAAGGTGGTTTGGCACATTTGCTTGAACATTTAGCTTTTAAAGGCACTGAAAATGTCAAAGGTGATGAATTTCAACGTCGCTTAGATCAATTCACGCTGATGACCAATGCCAGTACGGATTATTATTCAACGAAATACACTAATGTGATTCGTCCTGAACAAAGTTCGATCGATCAAGTTTTGCATTTAGAAGCAGAACGGATGGATAAATTGGTACTTCAGGAAAAATTTGTACCGACAGAAATTGATATCGTTAAACGTGAACGTGAAATTCGTTTAGATCAGCCATTTTCAGTGTTAATCGACCAAGTATTAAAAGAAGCCTATGGTAATCAATCTTTAGGTCGTTTACCGATTGGTGATTTGAAAGAGCTTCAATCGATCAATATGAACGAATTAAATCAGTTTTATCGTCGTTGGTATGCGCCAAATAATGCAGTGATGGTGATTTCTGGTAAGTTTGATAAAGCGGCTGTATTAAAACAAATTGATCAACAATTTAGCCCAATTGCCGCACGCCAAATTCCTGAACAAGCCAAAGTCCCTAAATTAGATGGAACGAAATTAAAGCAACGCGAATTTACCGTTCATAAGGGCAGTGACTTTGGCAAATTTAATATTTATTTAAATGGTGCAGTCGAACCGATTAAAGCTGCTTTGGCGGTATCTCCTACCTTGTATACCTTACAGCCAAGTGGACATTTGTATCAAAGCATGGTGGAAACAGGGACAGCAACCGCAGTTCAATCCACCACATGGTTAGATAAAGATTTTAATTTGGTATTTATGGGGGCGATATATGGCCCAAGTCATGATGCAAACAAAGTGGCAACCAGTCTTGCACAGGGCGTGGAGCAGAACAAAGCATTTAATGATGTCGAGCTGAACCGTGTTAAAAGCCTGACTCGAAATATGGCTGACAATGTCAAAAATAGCGCAACAGCACTTGGCGAACGTCTCAGTTCTTATACTGTGGCTTATAACGGGGACTGGTCTCAATATTTCAGAGACTTAGAAAAAGTACAAAAGCTGAATGTAAGCGACGTGAATCAGGTGTATAAGGACTTTCTAAAGCCTGAATACCGCGTTACAGGAAATATTCTACCGACACCTGAAGATCAAAAGAAAGCACAGCAACAGGCTGCGTCAAAACCAGCTGAAACTTTAGATCAGCAAGCGCCTGCAGAAGAGCCATTGAAAGATGCGAGTGTTTATCGTGCTGAAGTGAAGCAATATGTTGCTGAGTCTAAGCAATATTTAAATCAGAAAGAAAAACAGATTCAGCGCGCTAAATTTAAAAACGGCATACAGTATGCATTGTTTCCAACTAAAACCCGTGATGACAAAACCTATGCCACGATTGCATTGGATTTTGGTACAGCACAAAGCTTAATGAATAAAGGGGAGTTGCTAGATTTAACAGCTTACCTTATGTTCCGTGCATCTAAAGATCAAAGCTTGCAGCAAATTGCCGATAAAATTATTGATGTCGGTGGCGGTGCAACGGTCAGTGCAAATGATAATGGCCTCATGATTCAAGTGGTTGCTCGTAAAGAAAAATTTGCTGAATTTTTGCAATATGTCATTGATGTTATTAAAGCGCCAGCTTTTGAACAATCACAATTTGATTTAATCAAAGCGCAAAGTTTGTCGAGTTTGGATCGACCTTATACAGAGCCGGATACCGTTGCAGCAATGACTTTGTCGCGTATTGTCGAGATCTATCAGCCGGGGGATATTCGTTATCACTTCGAACCTGAACTTGCGAAAAAACAAATTGAGTCAGCTACACGTGATCAAGTGGAGCAGTTACATCAAAAATTCTTTAAAACACAGCATGCACAAATTGCGGTAACAGGTGATTTTGATACTAAGCAAATAGAAAAAATTCTGAAAAAAGAATTTGCAGATTGGAAAACTAGCGAGCCATATCAACGCTTAGAGTCTACGTTTACGACATATCCTGCACAGAAAGTGCATGCATTGTCTGAACAGCGTGAGTTTGGTAGTTACCAAGCCATTATGACTCTACCTGTAGGTGTGGAGCATACCGATTCTCCTGCGCTACAAGTATTACGCCACATACTTGGTGATTCACAGTTGTCTTCACGTCTAGCTCAAGAGTTGCGTGAAAAGAATGCACTAGTTTATGGTTTTAGTGCAGACATTAATTTTGATGAATGGGTGAATTCGGGTGTACTGAGTATTGATGCAAATTACACTGCGGGTAAATCAGCACAAGTTTCTCAGTCTGTTCATAAAGTTTTGCAAAACTTATTGAAAAATGGCGTGACGGAACAGGAAGTAGAAGCAGCCAAAGCCAGTATTTTGAAAAAGCGTTTAACTGCACTTGAAGATGACCGTCGCATTCATAGCATGTTGATTCCACAGTTAGAAAAAGGTCGTGACCTAAACTATCGTGAAAAACGTGATCAACGCATTGCTGCTTTGAGCAAAGCGGATATTGATGCTGTCATCAAAAAATATATTCAACCTGAACATTTGGTAGAAGTGATGTCTGACCAATATGGTCAAGCCGCAAAATCTACTCAAAAATAAACCGAATAAAAAAATCCTCCAGATGGAGGATTTTTTTTGAGCTGCAATGGATAGATTTATAGCAAGATTATCTAAACGAACTTATAGGCGATAGAACTGACGGGCATTTTGTTGGAAGACTAAAGTCAGTGCATCAGGATCATAACTCGCGACTGCATCTGAAAAGGCATCAATAATATTCACCAAGGATGCACTCACACTATCCATCGGGAAGTTAGAACCAAACATCACACGGTATTTCCCAAAGCATTGTAGAGCATGAGAAATAAGCGGGAAGGCACAATCGAAAATCTCTTGTTTGGAAGCAAGGCGTTGTTCTTTATGAAACTGATGACCCAGCACCGGCATGAATAAACCAGACATTTTGGTATAAACATTTGGGCAACTTGCCAGTTCGGCTAAATCATCTTTCCAACGAAACAAGATATTGTCACGTGAAGTTTGGGTTAAGCCTGTATGTGAGCCAACAGCGCCAAAGGCACCCACAGGTGTTCCAAAATGATCCAGCACGATTGATGTTTCAGGGAAAGCACGTGCTAAAGCGGTTAAATCACGAATCTGGTCTGAATAAACCCATGCATCAAAACTTAAGTTCATTTGAGCAAGAGCTTCAAAACCTTTCATAAATTTTTTATTGGTATAGAGATGCGGTTCATTGGTCCATGCATGAACTTTCGGGTCTTCATGTACAGCTGCCATTTTTCGTATGCCACGAAAATGTGGGGAAGCTTGTTTATGCATTTTAAGAATTTTCTTAAAACTACTGTCACATGGGTCTGCAGTGCCGACTATGGCACCAAGTTTAATCTTTTGAGCGTTAAAGTCTAAGGATTCAATAAACTTGGTTTCACCAACCACCCCTTTGCCTTTATTGTCATGCCAGCTTGCTTCTACATGTACGATTTGATCAACCAAATAATGTCCTGCATCTTGCTTATAATTTTCAGGCAAATACGGTGTTGTGACATGTTTGGTTAAGCCAACAGTGTCTATTAACTCTTGCGGCTTAACTAAGCGCATCATTTTGTCGAGCAAGTAGGGATGTTTACCCAATAATTTCACGGCAAGTGAGGCGGCATGTGGGGTATTGTACGGATCCCATTGATGTATATGTGAATCCACGATGGCAAAATCGAGCGTCTGCATTGCTATCCTTGTCCTTAAAACCATGTCCATTTCTTGCGTATTTCATTGTATTTTCGAATACGCGAGGCACTGAAAATAGTTTGAATGATGAAAATACAACGTTATAACTGAATATTAAATCAAAGCTTTGTGAAAGAGAAGTTGTATAAAAAAAGCCCCGAAGGGCTTTTGATTAATGCTGATGATCGTGGTCGTGATCATGCTTATTTGCATGGAATTCTTCGTTATGACGGAAGCGAAGATAGTTTTCAAACTGTTCGCAATATTCATCATAATTATCTTCAAGCATCATTTGAAATTGTTGAAGAATATAAGACATCACTTGATCTTTGGCATCACGCATTTCTTTGCCATCTTTGAAGCCATTTGCAGCAACCCAAGTATTAAAACGAGCGGTACCAAATAACATGGCAGCGCTCACTTGACCGCGCATTTCTGCCGGTTTGACTTGAGAACCCTTTTCAACACGACAAAATTCATTGGCTTGTTTAATAAATTCATCCGCACGTTCAAAGAAAGCTGCATTCAACGCTTCTTCTTCGGTTACATCAGTAGCTTCAATCTTTTGAACCATGAATGTGTCCTAGCATAAAAATCTAATGCAGTATTATAGGCAAAGCCTTGCAGAAACTAAACCTTTGACTTAATCTAAAAAATAGCCTAAGTGAAAATGGAATGCTTCATGCAAGACGCAATCGCAGTGCAAACTCTGAAAAGTGATATTGCATTACTTCGACAAAATATTTGGCCGCCCTCAACCTTAGCCAATGTAGAAGGGCTGCCCATTTATTATGGTACACAGTCTGAAGTAGCTGAATATTATGCGCAGTGGACAGGTTTAATTGAACGTGCTCAAGACTTATTTCAGCCCTTTATGGAAGATGAAGTCCTTGATGCAATCCATTTGCCGAGTCATTTGAATCTGCCGCTTTTTTATTTTCATGTGGATCGTATTCGAATCAACAAAACACGTGCGAAAGAATCTAAAACCTTTAGGGGTATTGCTAGCTTAGTTGAAAAATGTGGGCAGTTTGAAGCAGATCAAATTCAAGCGATGCGACTATGGCTAGATAGCGATGACACGGCAGCTTTGGTCGCACACCGTGAATTTATTGACCTCAGAATCTATGTATTTCAACATGGGCAAAGTGATTACACCCGTACGCGTTTTTACGTGAATGGCATTGTACTCAGTGTCGAAAACGACTTTAAATTGGTGGATGCCCGTGATAAACCACGTAAAGCCCGTAGTGATAGCTATAGCGACCCTTTAGCAGATAACAATACGTGGAAAATCTTTGGGAAATATCGTTAATCAAATGTATTGACATTATCATTTAGAGCGTGGACTTAGTTCGCTGCACAAGGAAGCTTCGGATTATTTAAGCCACGCCCTAAAGTGAATATAGCCACTATGGCAAATGCGACAAAGATCATGACTGAATACAATAAGGTATTGGCATTAAAATGATCGACAATATAGCCGCCAAACAGAGAGCCACACGCGATCATGAGTTGGAAAATACCAATAAACAGCGGCATGCCTTTTTCAACTGCTTCAGGGGCATGTACAAACATCCAGATATTGGCCGTTGTAGGAAATGCCCCAAAGGCGAAACCCCATAATGCTGTTAAAAGATATGCACCGAATAAGTGAACTGCAAAGTGTGGGAAGCTAAAAAATACCACGATAAAACTGAAGGCGACAAAAGCAAGGGTATAGCGGACATTGATGTTACTGCTATAACCTGCAAATAAATTACCAAAGAAACCTGCGATGCCGTAGATCAATAATAATGAACTGATGGTGGTCGGATCAAAGCCTGCATGATTCTTAAAAAATGGGGCGAGATAACTATAAGAAGAAAAATGAGCAAAACCAATTAATAAAATAATAATTAGGCCTTTACGTGCTTTATCATGTTGAATCAGTGCAGGTAAATCACTAAATCGAATAGCCGATGTCGGTGGAAGTTTTGGGAGAAATTTGATTTCTAAAACTAAGATGATGATGCCAATCGCTGCAATGATTTGAAACGCGCTCCGCCAACCTAACCAGTCACTTAGCCATGTACCTAGTGGAACACCTAAAACCGTCGCTAAAGTGACGCCAGCCATGACGATTGCAGTCGCTTTGGCTATGGCGAGATGACTGGGTGCGACACGTCCACTTAAGGCTATGGCTGTTGCCCAAAATCCACCGATAGCTATACCCAGTAGAAAACGGCTAAACAGCAACAGCGCAAAGCTTTCTGCGAAGCCAGTTATAAAATTAGAAATGACCATAATCACGGTTAAAGCAATCAGTAAGATACGACGGTCAAGTTGCTTCACAGCAACAGAAAGCAGGGGCGCTGCGATCGCACCCATAATGCCAGGGAGGGTAATCACCCAACCTGCGGTACCTACACTAATCTTTAAATCTTGAGCAATGGCATTTAACACGCCAATGGGTAAAAACTCACTGGTGACTAGTGCGAAAGCTGTAATGGCAACCGTGAGGATTGCAAACCAATTCCCTTGATTGGGAGAAGATTCATCAGGCTGCTGCGTCAACGGTTCATCTGGTTTTAAAGCTGTAGCATGCGTATTCATAGCGTTACACCTTAATTATTTAATTTAATAGTGACTGTTATAAAAATAAACTATTTGATTAAATTGTGAGCGTCAATTATTTTATTAGTGAACGTTATAAAATATAAATGTTAGCTTATGATGAATGATTCAAAGCAAGAAAATCAGCACGCTAATTCAGCCGATTCGGTCAAGAAGCGTGGACGTCCTAAATGTTTTAATGAACAGCAAGCTTTGGAAAAAGCCATGATGTTGTTTTGGCAATTTGGCTATGAAGGGACATCCATCAGTGATTTGACTCAAGCTTTGAATATCACCGCACCTAGCTTATATGGCACATTTGGCGATAAAGCGGCGCTCTTTGAAAAATGCATTGAATACTATAGTGAACACGAAGTTCAGCCCGCCGAAAAAATTCTACAAGCAGGTCAAACAGCTAAAATTGCGATGGAATTGTACCTGTACGATAGTATTCAGCATTTGGTGCAAACCAATAAACCTAAAGGTTGTATGGTCGTGGTAGCAACAATGAATTGTTCACAGCAGAACCAAACCATACAGGAACAGCTCAAACAACGTCGTGCCTATACCAAAACAAAAATTATGGATCGGCTCGCTATAGGTGTGCAAAATTCGGAAATTGAAAGTTTGGCTCATGCAGAGCAATTGACTGATTTTTATATGACCTTATTGCAAGGGATGACGATACAAGCACGTGATGGTATGGCCTTGACGCAATTACAGCGTATGGTGAGTAATGCGATGAAATCATGGGGATTATTAGCACAAGGTCAAATCAGTATAGATTATGAATTAAACCCCCAATAGCAGCGTAGCCTTATCGCAATATTCTTAGTTTTTTTGAATGACTGATATGCAAATACTATGTTGAAGTTCATTTGCAAGGGTGAATTTTAATGTCACCCAATTCCATCACACTGATATAACCATCAACCGCAATTAAATTATCGCTTTGACTCGATAGGGTGAGACATTCTCCAGACTTGACGCTAGATAGTAACTGACCTTGTTGTGGATTCAAGTTCATGCTGTAAATACTCAGTGTGCCAGCATCGGTTTTGATTTGGTAAGACTCATCACCATAGTCCTCATTATTATTGCGCAGGACTTTAAAGGTTCGTCGTGTCTGATCAAAGTTTTGAGTTGGAGAAAGCGGCTTTTCGACTTGTAAGGATGCCGTGCGCCTTAATTCGGTGCTTTGCACAGGCTTATGTTGTTCACTACAAGCACTCAGTAATGGGAAAAGGATAAAAATAAGTGAAAATGAAAATAGGGGATGAATTACAGGTATGTGACTTTTCAACATAAAACCACCCTGAATCTAATTTTTCAGATAGCTTATTTTAAAAGTTTTTATCCAGAAAACAAAAATAATAGCTTCTCAAAATATTTCAATGTAACTGAGTCAAACTAAAGAAATGATGAATTGAAATTAGCCGACTTTGAATCTGATTGTTCAACAAATGAATATCTTTATGACAATGTAGGATACAAATAAAAAGGGAGACTCATTGAATCTCCCTTAGGTTTTATTTAATGAGTTTTCGACTCACAAGGAATTGCTCTGTCGCTTCTAATAGCTTATCTGCATAAACCTCTTGTTTTGCAGTCAACCAGCCGAGAACAAACCAATCGCTAGCTTCAAGTTCTGTTTGCTGAATATATTGTGCAGA
Organism: Acinetobacter amyesii; assembly: GCF_002018365.1. Taxonomy (GTDB): domain Bacteria; phylum Pseudomonadota; class Gammaproteobacteria; order Pseudomonadales; family Moraxellaceae; genus Acinetobacter; species Acinetobacter amyesii. The sequence continues at coordinate 375,755 of NZ_MVKX01000001.1, read as the reverse complement.
AGAGGAAAGGACTTGATATTCCTGAGCCGCGACTTGTGCATCATTGAGCGCTTTACTATATTTCTGCAAGTTTTTTACATCATAAATCGACGTCAAAATAGGGAAGCTAAATTTAAGCTCTTGTATGCGCTGAGAAAGCACATCTAAGCTTTCAAAATTGTTAATGTCAGCATCATTTAAAGCCTCTTGCAGGGCTTTATATTGGTTTTGCAGAGTAGTTTGAGCATACCATTTAAAATCATGTTGTTGCGGTGCTTCATCGACTTTCAAACTAAACATTAAAAGCTCAAGATAATGATGCACATTTTGAGTCGATTTAACCAAATTGCCTAACTTCTCTTTGGCATACAAAATATCTTTGGTTAAATTTTCTGAGGTCGTTGGGTTTTGTAAAAAGCCACCCAAGGTATTTTGCATGTGCTCAAAATGGTGTAATTGTTCAAACTGCTGTTTAAATGCGCCCAATTGCACAGCCCATTTTTCAACGATATCGCTGTTCCAATCTTTAAACAGCGAAATGGTCAATTGTAAATGATGGAGTGCTTTTTGAGCTTGTGTAATGTGCTCGGCCTGAGCAACACCTGCAGAAATTGCGGCAATATTAGGCAGAAAGTGCTGCATTTCCTGTACAATTAAAAGTCGTAAGTTTTTTGCGGCAGTGTCTTTTTTACTGAGTTGAAACTCTTTAGCCTCAACTGATGGACTCACAGTTTGACTCAATGCCAACAAGTTGCCAATTTCGGCTTTACTGCGAACATCTAACCATAAATGGTACTTTTTAACCCATTCAAAACTAAAGGCAAGGAGTGATTGAATAGAGCCACTTTTAAGCTCAAATTCTACTTCGTGAACCTCTGTTTCTGTATTGTTGCTACGGATACAGCCGACATCTAAGCTAACTTCGATCTTGGCGTCTTCAAACTCTATGACGCGATAAGTTCTCAGAATGTCTGTTTCAAATTGAAGTTGTAGCGAATCTTGCTGATCACCTAAAGTGGTTTTTAAAACTGACTGAACTTCAGCTTCATTGCTATAAACAGATAAATCTAAGGCAGGGGCTTGTTCAAGCTCGCCCAAATCTAAGTTATGTTCAAAGCGTTCAATGTGACTTTTACCTGCAGCTTTCAGGGTTTGAATCCAGCGCGTTCCTTCTAAACGTTGACGCAAGGCTGCATGCTGCTGGGCCATTTTTCGATCTGGGGTATCAAAATATTTAGCTTTAAGTTGAATTTGTTCCGATTTTTTTGGATCGAGTGCTTTTAGTAATGCAGTTCGACGTGCTTCTGGAATCTGGAACTTTAATTCAACTTCAACCATGGTTTTCTGTCCTGATGTCACAACTTCATGATCTGGCATGAAGCGATCTTTAAATTTTTATAAAAATGAAAAACTAAAATGTGCGTAAATTTTCTATCAGCTAAACGCGTATCGATTGTAGCGAAAAACAGTTGAGAAGTAAGACTTGACGGATTTGAAAACTCTGCTTTTGGACTAAGAAAAGTTTTAAAAGATGGATATTCCATCAATTGTATAATTCACAATGGTTCGACTTTCATGGGATCAAAATAAAATTTTACGCCTTTAAAGTGGGCGAGTTTTGAGCTATGTTGGTTAAAATAAGTTCAGGATGAGCACAAAATGAATTCACAAGTACAACCCGAGTTTAATCAAAATTTAAAGCCCGAATTTCAGTTACCTATTCGTGACTATTCGCAATTTTATCGATTTTATTTGACTGAACATCGAAATATCATGAGTCGACGTTTACATGCCACAGGCAGCAGTATAGGACTCTATTTCTTCGCAAAAGCAATTTTAAAAAAACAACCGAAGTATTTTGCTTATGGCCTGGTTTCAGGCTATGCCTGTGCATGGGTCGGACATTTTTTCTTTGAAAAAAATAAGCCAGCAAGTTTCAAGCAACCTTTGTACAGTTTTATTTCTGATTGGCGCATGCTGTCTGATATTGTGAAGGGAAACTTAAGCTTAAAAGACCGTAATTTAGATAAGATTGATAGTTAATTATTTATTAATCAAACGTTTAATTTTTATGGATCTACGTGTGATTTTTTTGAGTAAATGACTTGCAAAATTAGAGTGATTAGTCTAATAATGTTCATATTGTTTATTTACTTCCTGTCTATAAGATGAAAAGTCGATAAACCCCAGTTTTCCGAGCCTAGAGTGACCTTCTCTAGGCTTTTTTTATGGCCTTAGAAAAGGTCTATTGTTTGAAAGATATAACAATAAAAATTTTCATAAAATAGGCTAGACTTTTTGATGCTCTGAACGCTCCCCAAAACGTTTCTTACCAAGCACCAAAAAGTCTAATAGGTTACACATTTTTATTTTTATAAAGTTTTGTGTTTTTATGCGCTGCGTTTTGTGTTCTTCTGTTGCACTATTAAATAATTTGTATCAGTTTTGTTCTATACCTGAAAATAGGTATTTTTTGCCATTTTCTACAGAAAATTCAATTAAACATTTATATAAGCAGTCCTGTGAAAAGGAATATAACTTTCACAGCGGCAAAACATTAAAATTTTATGCCCCAAGCAACATTTCATAGACCTAATCGTTATAATATTCAAAAGTTTTAAGTTGTGATTGAACTATGCGTGGTTTATACCTCATTACCAATGATGATCCTATCGAATTGCTTTTAGCCAAGCTCGAAGGCGCGATGGCAACTTATGAAGTTGCTGTTTTGCAATATCGCCGTAAAAAAGTGGCAAAGGAAGATCAGGCTTATGAAATTGAATACATGAAAAATATGTGTAATCAATACAAAGTGCCTTTTGTTATTAATGACGATTTAGAAACCGCAGTTCAATATGGTGTGGGTGTCCATTTAGGGCAAGATGACGGTTCAATTGCTGAAGCTGTAGCACGCTTACCTAAAAATGTTTTGATCGGTCGAAGCTGCAATAACTCTTTAGAACTGGCTGAGCAGGCGATTGCAGACGGTGCAAACTATGTGGCTTTTGGCGCCATTTTTGCAACTGAAACTAAGCCTGAAGCAGGCAATATTGGCTTAGAAACGCTAAAACAAGCCAAAGCGAAACTAAATGTACCTATTTGTGCAATTGGTGGATTAACTGTAGAAAATTCTGCTGAAGTGATTGAAGCAGGTGCTGATCTTTGTGCTGTGATTAGTGATGTATTAGGTCGTTCAATGTCTGCTGTCAGCAGTCGTGTTTATGAATGGTCTGAGCTTTTTGCTGAACAAGCTTAATTTTATTTTTTAGATTGAATAAGTAGAGAATTTTTATGAGCTTATCTGCTAAGCAAGAACAATTATTTAAACAAGCCAGTAAGCATATTCCTGGCGGCGTAAACTCTCCTGTACGCGCATTTAATGGTGTAGGCGGTACACCGGTATTTATCGAAAAAGCGCAAGGCGCATATCTCTATGACGTCGACGGCAAACGCTATGTCGACTATGTCGGTTCTTGGGGGCCAATGATTTTAGGCCATGCACAGCCAGACATTATCAAAGCAGTACAAGAAGCAGCTGTCGATGGTTTGAGTTTTGGTGCGCCAACCGTTCATGAAACGACTTTGGCGGATATTATTTGCGAAATTATGCCGTCTATTGAATTGGTTCGTATGACCAACTCAGGGACTGAAGCAACCATGACAGCCATTCGTCTTGCTCGTGGCTACACCGGCCGTGACAAGATTGTAAAATTTGAAGGCTGTTACCATGGTCACTCAGACTCGCTTTTAGTAAAAGCAGGCTCAGGCTTGTTGACCAAGGGTGAAGGCGAAGCGACTTCTGCAGGTGTTCCGGCTGATTTTGCCAAACACACTTTAACACTGCCGTATAACGATATTGCTATGCTGAAAGAATGCTTTGCAAAATTCGGTTCAGAAATTGCAGGTGTAATTGTCGAGCCAGTTGCAGGCAACATGAATTTGGTGAAACCAATTGACGGTTTCTTACAAGCCATTCGCGATGTATGTGATGAACATGGTTCTGTGTTTATTATTGACGAAGTAATGACAGGTTTCCGTGTCGGTCTTGGCGGTGCGCAAGCGCATTATGGCGTAACACCTGATTTAACCACTTTAGGTAAAATTATTGGTGCTGGCCTACCTGTGGGTGCATTTGGCGGCAAGCGTGAAGTGATGGAATGCATTGCACCTCTTGGCAAAGTCTATCAAGCAGGCACATTGTCTGGTAACCCATTGGCTATGCGTGCCGGTATTGAGATGTTTAAACATCTGCGTAAGCCGGGCTTCTATGAAACTTTGACTGAAAAATTGGCAGGTTTGCTTGCTGGTTTACAGGCAGCTGCTGATGAAGCGGGCATTCCGTTCTTTACGCAGCAAGTGGGTGGTATGTTTGGTATTTACTTTACAGATCAAACTGAAATCACAGGTTTTGATTCAATTTTGAAATGTGATGTAGATGCATTCCGTACATTCTTCCACGGCATGCTGCAGCGCGGTGTAAACTTAGCGCCTTCAGCATTTGAAGCAGGTTTCTTCTCAAGCGCGCATAGCGATGAAGATATTGCGTTTACCATTGAAATGGCAAAAGAAGTTTTTGCTGAAATGAAGTAATTTTCATTTAAAACGGCAAATTCTGCTTTAGAATAAAGCCCGCAGCCTGCTGTGGGCTTTTTTGTTGTTTTAAGTTCAGCTTTTTAAGAAAAGGATTTTTAAATGAAAACCAAGCACTATTTAACTTTGGCAGATGCTGAATTTTTACTGAACACAGCACATGCTTATGCAGTAGAAAATGGTTTTAATGTCAGCATTGCGGTAACGGATGAAACAGGCAATTTGTTAGCGATGAAACGCATGGATGGCGCATCGCCCATGACAGCAAATTTATGTTTAGAAAAAGCCAAATGTTCAGCCATCAGTAAGCGCCCATCTAAATTGTTTGAAGATTTGATAAAAGGCGGGCAGATGGGTTTTCTGACGATGGAAACCTTTAACGGTATGCTGGAAGGTGGTGAACCGATTTTGTATGAAGGGCAATTAGTGGGTGCAATAGGTGTGTCTGGTGTGAAGTCATTTCAGGATGCAGAAATTGCACAGCAGGCGATTGAGAAGTTTTTAGCACAGTAAGACTAAGCATGATCTTGAGTGAAATAGATAATTTAGCCCAATCGATATGTTGGGCTTTTTTTTATTTTGATTTAAATGTATAGGAACTTCGCCCATAGCATTAAATCGAAATATTCTAAGATTGAGCCGAAGCATTCAGTATGAAATTGATAAATGCTTTGAGTTTAGAGGACTGATAGTTAGACTTTGGATAGAGTAAATAAAAAGGCCGAGTTGTTTGGCTATAAGGTTGGAGAACTTCCACCAACGCGCCGCTTTGTAATTCTTGCTCCACTGAAAATCGGTAGACCTGCATCAGTCCCGCACCTGATTTAGCTAAGATTAAGGTCGAGAGATAATCATCTTTACAGGTAATTTTTCCTTGCACATCAACCATAATTTTTTTGCCTGCATCCATGAGTGACCACGGTCCAGACTTACCTGAACTCGGCAATTCAAACAAAATACATTCGTGATGCTGTAAGTCTTCGATGCTCATAGGTGCAGGGTGCCTTTTCAAATATTCAGGTGTAGCAACAATGCATAATTCAGCATCTTCAAGTTTTCGTGCAATTAAGCCAGAGTCGGTTAACTCATTACCGCGAATCGCAATGTCATAATCATCAGTTACTAAATTTACATTATGGTTGCTGACATGAATCTCGAGCTTGATGTGTGGAAACAGCTCGGCAAATTTAGCCATTTTAGGCAGCAGTCGATAATGTGCATAAGCTGTAGGTACGCTAATTTTCAGTAAGCCGATGGGGTGTTCCTGCTCGCCGCTGATTTGCATTTCACCTTCGAGTAAGCTGTTAAGGGCTTGTTTGCAAAAATAATAATAATGCTGCCCAGCATCGGTAATTTTAAGTTGGCGTGTAGTGCGGACAAATAGCTTTACCCCAAATTTTGCTTCTATGCGTGATATCGCTCTACTGACTGCGGCAGGAGAAATGCCTGCTGCAATTGCTGCAGCAGAGAAACTTTTCTTTTCCACGGTTAAACAAAATAATTCAAGACTGCCGATTTGCAGATCATCATAGTGACGCAACATAATATTTCTTCTTATTAATTACATGATGTAATAAGTAAATTAAATTTGAAGGTCTTTTTCAAGAATTTATTTTCGATAAAGTGGGTTTAACAGCTGATTCAGCACTGGCTGAGAGCAATTATTTATACAACTCCACAACGAATATCGGAGATACACATGGCGATTCTCAACTACGAAACAGGCCCGATTCAGGCAGAAGCAGCGTTTACTTCAGACTTCCCAGTTGCAAATGAAATCAAGATGCATGATTTAGTGAATATGCAGGAAATTGAACGTCGCAGCATGGATGTGCGTCCGGGCATGCGCCACAAATATATGCCACTTGGTTTTGATCGTTTTAGTGGTGCGCTTTGGACTGGTGGACGCTACTTATTTGATACTTGTGAAAATGTAAAAGATTATGAGCATTTCACCAGTGAAGAATTGGAATTTGAGCCGAATGTAAAGTTTTGGAGCCGTCCATTTTTCTTGAATGTACAGCGATATATTTGGCGTGTTGCTGGTGCTCATGATTTTAAACCCTTAGCAACATCACATCATGTTGTGCGTTTTGAACGGTTTTCCACACAGCATGATCAGTTAGATCAGTTGTTAAAAGTGGTTTGGCCAACTTTGCGAGATCAAGCGCAGGTGCAAGGTTTGTCCAGTGTTTGGCTGATGTTTAATCAAGATGAAAAGCAAGTCAGTATTGTGACCGTGGCTGCCAAAGTGGATACAGGTAATGCGGCTGAAGATAGCATCAAGGCTTTGGCTAAACTTGAAAGCATGAACTCTTTGAGTGAATTGTTACCATCTGAGTTAGAGTTAACGCCACTATTTGACCGAACCAATCCAATACTTGCACAGTGGCTGCCTCTGTCTCGTGTTGCAGGCGGTGAACCTTCTGCACATCCGATGTCACCACCTTTGGCTGCACCGACCGTCGAACCTCAGTAATAAACACGATGGGCTGGCAAGAGTAGTGCTCTTGTCAGCATTAATATTGTAAGAAACTAGTCCAGAAAATATCGTTATAAAAAACCAAGTTTAGACTTGGTTTTTTATTGTTATTAGTATGTTTTATAAAGATATGATACAGTATTTGAATAACTGTATCATATTGATTTTGATGGATATAAATTTATTAATTAGAGTTGTATCCAAATTTTCTAGTCAATAGAGTATCTTTCCACCAACTTTCTCTACTTAATATCACTTTATCATCTGTTGTAGACTTAAAAATATCCAAAATTGAATACCTAAAGTTATTTTCAATATGTTCCTTTGAGAGTAGCTTTAATTGAACATTGCCACCATGTCTGCTTTTTACATAATTTTGCCATCTATTGAGTAACATATTCTCAGCATATGCAGAACCAACATACTTTTTCCCATTTGAAATGTCAGTGATTAAATACACTGCTTTTTGATTTTGTAAAGCAGTCTTCCATGAATCTTTTTCAATCACTCGTGTTAATTCTTGCCAAGAAATATTTATATTTTCATATCCTGGGAAAAGATCATTATCAAAGACATCAGGTAATATTTGATGAATTTCACAATCATTAATGATCGTTAGAGCATTTCGTATAAGTGTTTGTGATGAATTCTTATATTTAACAATGATTCGTCCAAAATATTTTCGATATTTTTCTAAGACTTCGAATTCATAACCAACATCATTGAATTTATTTAAATCTTTTGTAATCTTTCCGACATGAATTAATAACCATAAATCTTCATTTGGTTTTATTCGTATTAAACCAACAGTTATTTGACCATCTTTGTATGATTTTTTTGAACTATAGTTCCAATAGTGCCCTCTGAGAATCTCATCCATATTACCATCTTTAAATACTTCTATAGGGTTCCAATTTCCACCAAACATTACATTTAGTCTAATCTTTGTATTGTCAAGATCTTTGATTTGCAAAATATCATTTAACATGACTTTATGCTCTTTACTCAATAAATCAGCTAATTTATTTAACGCGATCAAAACTAATCCTGAACGTAGATTATGAGAAAGTGTACCTTCTACAAAACGTTCCATACGAATAATTGAGGTAAAAAAGGCTAGGATTGTATTTTGGTCAAAATTAGCTATTACTTCGTCAGTTATATCAGCATATTTGGATAAAACCTCTTGATAGTCAAAAATCATTTTATCTTCCATTAATTGGATGAAATATTTTTCAGCTATCTCTATAGGAAGTGTTTGATCCTTATTTAATAACTCTAAATCAGATCTAAATTTCAATAAGGATTCATACATAATAATCATAAAGTCTCTAAAATCGTTATTTGAAATAGTATTATATATTTTTTTGTGAAAAATATCACATTTGTGCGTCACAATTTGTCACTAATAAAGATGAAAACCTAATGGTGGTTGAGTTAAATAGCCAAGATAATAAAATATGAATTGCGTTTATTTCTAAATTTTCGTTTCATTTAGATAAGGGTGATATAAATAAAAATTGGTAAAAAAATTGTGTATAAATTTCCAAAAAATGGAATTATATTTAATATTTTTTACACTTTTAATGAAATATTTTTTCGTATAACCCTATTTGTTAATTAAAAAATGAATAACAAATAATACTAAATCTAAATTGGTTTTTTTTAAAATGAGGGATAATTATAAAAAATAATATTTTAATGAGTCGTTTAATTTACTCTTTTTCTAAGTAGATTAAAGATCATTAATAATGCCTGTACGAGACAATCGCAAATGTATATAAACAAAATCCAAGAAATAGGCCAAAAAGTAAATCATCATTAGCCGAAAGTCACTTTCAGATATGATTCTGCGTTAGCATAACAATTGTTCTAACATAAGTTTTGTACCGAGCCTATATGCTGTACCCAATGCCCAAAAAAATCCAATTTGCACCATCTCAAGCGAAATGGCAGCTGTCATCAACACAGTCGGTATTGGTGCTGGTTGGCTTACAAAATTTACGCATGCAGCAAGGTATACAAGATACGCAGTTGATGGAAAATTTGATCCAACTGACCAATAAAGCCAAAGCCTTAGAGATTCCCATTGTCGATTTATATGGCGATGATTTACTTCAAGGCATGCAGCAGCTTGGTGAATATGCAACAACACACCCGCAGCTCATCTTTGCAGGGCAAATTACGCCTATGCTGAAACAGATCTTGCCGCACCTATACAGCGTAACCGAGCAAATCTGTATCGTGGATGATGCGATTGCGATGAATAATCTGGAACAGCATATTCAGTGGGTGGACTCCATGTCAGGCCAAGGGATTCATCACATGAGTAGTTATAATTTGATGCGGCTTTGGAATCTGTCAGCACCAACGGAGTTCGTTTTGTCAGCCAAAGGCATATTATTGGCTATTGCAGAACAGTTAGATATGGATGCATTGGAAATAGATCCCTTAATCGATTTACGCAGTTATGGACTTGATTCCGTTGCCATGGTTAGCTTAATTGGTTTGTGGCGTGCCAATGGTGCAAACATTCGTTATGAAGACTTTTTAGTTGATGCGAGTTTAAAAGCATTGTTAGAAAAATTGCTCAGTACAGACTAAACAAAGCCAATTGGAATTATTTTTGTTCTAAATCGGAAAATACGTCGGGAAATATGCCTTTGTGCATTGTAATTGTTGGCTAAGCTTTTTATTATTGCCGCCTTGTTTTTCGAGATCAGAACTGGATTGAACTTTGAGTAATTTTCTAACCGAACACCTGATACATCGTGACACTGACTTTATGGTGATCCATAAACCAGCAGGTTTACTCACAGTTCCGGGAAAAACAGCAGATTTACAAGACTGTGTTATCAATCGATTATTAAAAATTGAGCCGAATACTTTGCTCATCCACCGTTTGGATCGTGATACCTCAGGTATTTTGGTTTTTGCATTAACCCGTCAAGGGCAAAATCGAATTTCACGCCAGTTCCAAGAACGTCAAACTTCAAAAACATATCAGGCATTGGTTGCGGGTACGCTCGAAGGTGAAGGTACTGTCGATGTACCCGTCGTGTATGACCCAGAACATCCGCCACTGCATATTGCCGATCCTGCACATAATAAGCCTGCACTTACGCATTGGAAAGCCACTGAACATTTTGAGATTCAGGGGCAAGCCGTAACACGTGTAGTTTTAACTCCTATTACCGGTCGATCACATCAGCTTCGTGTTCATATGCAATATTTAGGTCATCCTATTGTTGGTGATACTTTGTATGCAACTCCTGAACAACAACAGCTGATGCCGCGCTTATGTTTACATGCTGAGCGCTTGAGTTTTAACCATCCTGAAACAGAGCAAACAGTGGAATTTCACTGTCCTGTACCATTTTAGGAAAATCATTTAAATCCCTAAGAATTCTGCTCACTATTTAGTGGGCTTTATGTCAAAATATATTGCTTTATGGTCTAGATTTTTGCTCAAATAACGTTCACAGTTTGAGCATAATATTTTCAGACCGAACTTGAGAAAAAGGTGGAAAAATTGCAGCAGTTTGCTATTGGTCAACGTTGGTTATCAGATACAGAAACGGAACTGGGTTTAGGTGTTCTTATTGATGTTGATGAGCGATCGGTCAGCATTTTATTCCCGAAAAGTGATGAAACTCGTGTCTATGCCCGTCACAATGCACCTTTATCTCGTATTGTTTTCAATGTAAATGACGAAGTCCAAGACCAAGAAGGTCAAATTTGGATTGTCGAATCTCTTGAAGACCGTGGTGGCGTGGTGCGTTATAACGCGGTACGTAAACTTGCCGATGGTACAGAAGAGCGTAAAGCGCTGAATGAAACACGTATTGGTGCAAGTATTCAGTTAGCAAAACCATTAGATCGTTTGCTTGCAAGCCAAGTGGACTATAAAGAATGGTATGACCTGCGTATCGAAGCATTGCTTCTTCAAGCCAATATGAAGTCTAGCCCTTTACGTGGCCTAGTGGGTTCACGTGTGGGTCTCATTCCACACCAACTGTATATTGCGCATGAAGTGGGTAAGCGTTTTGCCCCACGTGTATTACTTGCTGACGAAGTCGGTTTAGGTAAAACCATCGAAGCAGGTCTGATTATTCATCAGCAACTCAAAACGGGTCGTTCAGAACGTATCTTGGTCTTAGTACCTGATTCATTGCAATATCAATGGATGATTGAAATGCGACGTCGTTTCAATCTTGAGTTCTCATTATTTGATCTAACACGTACAGCATCGATTAAAGAACACGATCCAGACCTCAACCCATTCTTAACAGAACAATGCATCATTGCTAGTGTTGATTTGATGATCGACCATGATGACTTGCGTGAACAAGCGCTTGAAGCTGGTTTTGATTTGCTTGTAGTCGATGAAGCCCATCATTTAATGTGGTCAGAAGAAGAAGGCGGCAATGACCGTTATGACCTTGTTGAAGAACTTGCTGAAAAAACGCCGGGTGTCTTGTTACTAACCGCAACGCCTGAACAATTAGGTGTGGAAAGTCACTTTGCACGTTTACGTTTACTTGATCCACAACGTTTTAGTTCACTTGATCGTTTCTTGGATGAAGAAGAGCAGTATCACCAAACAGCTAAAATTGCTGAAGTGCTGATGTCTGATCTGCCACTCGAAGAAGGGCATTTGGCAGCGATTGAAAGCCTATTAGGTCATCGAATTACTGACGAGCCAGAACAACGATTCCGTGCTATTCATGAGTTATTAGACCGTCATGGTACAGGTCGTATTTTATTCCGTAATACCCGTGAAGCGATTCAAGGCTTCCCAGGTCGTGACTGTCAGCCTGCGCCATTACCTGCACCTGAAAACTGGTCTAAAGATGGCAAGCTACGTGAACAAATGTGGCCTGAAGAAGCGCAGCTTGATGGCTCGTGGATGGAAACCGACCCACGTGTGATGTGGTTGATGGAGCGTCTGCGTACAGACCTGAAACACAAAAAAGTGTTATTGATTGCACGTAGTGGTCCAGTGGTTGAGTCTTTAGAAAATGTACTTCGTTTGCATGCGGGTATCCGCACAGCGATGTTCCATGAAGGCATGAGCTTATTAGAGCGTGACCAAGCAGCGGCTTACTTTGCAGAAGAGTCATATGGTGCGCAAATTTTACTCTGTTCAGAAATTGGTTCTGAGGGTCGTAACTTCCAGTTTGCATCTGACCTTGTGTTATTTGACTTACCTGCCAACCCAGACGTACTTGAACAACGTATTGGTCGTTTAGACCGTATTGGTCAAGAAAATCGTATTCAAATTCATGTGCCTTATCTGGTTGGTACTGCTCAAGAGCGTATGTTCCGTTGGTATAACGAAGCATTAAATATTTTCTGTAATATCTCGCCGACAGCGCAAACCTTACAAGAAAACTTTATCGTCAATCTGAAAGATTGTTTATTGGCAGATAAAGGCCAAGAGTTTGAAGATTTGCTCGAAGCGGTGAGTGTACAGCGTGAAGCGCTGGAAGCTGAACTTCAAGAAGGCCGTGACCGTTTGCTTGAGTACAATTCTTGCCGTCCAATTGTGGCGCAAGAAATTGTGACTGCACTTGAAGACTACGACGACAATACTACCTTGCCAATGTTTATGAAGCGCTTCATGGCGTCTACAAACATTGATTTTGATGAACAAAGTAATGGTACCGTGATCATCAAGCCAACGGATCAAATGCAAGTTCAAGGGCTGACTTTGGACGAAGAAGGCATGACGGCGACGTTCTATCGTGACCAAGCACAGATCCGTGAAGATGCTCAGTATCTAACACTTGAGCATCCATTCACTGAAAGTGTGATGGAAATGATTAACACACAAAGCTTTGGTAGTACCAACGTTGCTGTGTTGAAATCAGCAGCTTTACCACAAGGTTCTGTGTTAATGGAAGTGTGGTTTAAAGTCGATGTCGTTGCACCGAAAGCATTGAATTTGCCGTCAAGTTTGCCACAACAGTTGGTTCGTGTATTACTGAGTGAAAAAGGTCAGGATTTATCGCAAAAAATTGCACCTGAAATTTTACGTCCTTATTTACATCATCTTGATGGCAACAGTTGCCGCCAAGTGGTTAAGGCGCGTCGTGATGTCATTGAACAGCGTTATACACAAGCGCTTGAAATTGCTCGTGGTGCATTACCGGGCTTTAAACAACAAGCCAAAGAAATCTATGGTAGCAAATGGCAGTATGAAATTGACCGTTTGACTTATTTGAAGCAGTTCAACCCAAGTATTCGTGAAGACGAAATTGCACGTTTACAAAAACTGCAAAAAGAAGGTTTAACACTGCTTGATGGTCTGGCGGTTACACCAGAAGCGATTCAAATTATGGTAGTGGTTAAGCCATAAGTTAAGAATCTTAAAAAAGCACCTTAGGGTGCTTTTTTTTATGGCTAAAATTATAACTGTAAAATTAATCACGACAGATTTACGCTAAATCTAAGTTTTGTATTGTTTATTTTTAATCTAAATTGTCGACATCGGCATAAAAAAAGTAACTATTCTTCAGCAATTCTACAGCTTGATCAAAGTCTTCATGTTCATCCAACATATAAAATATGGCTTCGAGCTTTGTATAGTCCGGATGATTTTTTGCTAACTGAATTTGGATCGTACATCGGTCTGCTTGGCTGCGTGTTGCATAATGAGCAGTAAGTAAATCAAAGTTGATGTCATTGCATAGCGGCTTTTTTAAGGCAATGGCACCACAATAAGCATGTATTTCAGGTAATAAGCGTAAGACTAAATCTGCCTCTTTGCTTTCCGCCACGATGAGCTCTGGGTCTGCAGTCTTACACAAGGCCAGTATTTCTGTTAATAGGGTTGAGTCATCAAGTGTATGGTCTAACACGATGACTTTTTGCGGTTGGGTTAAATCAAAGTCATTTATTAAAATCATAAAACCTCCTGAAAATAGAATGGTTATGCTTTATTTATCTGCGCTATAAAATTAAATGGTGCTAAGTATCAAATCTAAAAAGTTACTAAAAATGGTTTTGGATAATGTGTTTAGTCTAAGAACTTTCAAAAGTTAATCATGTCGTAGAAATGCAACGTTTTTTGATTCGAAGCTCAGTTAAATACTGAAATTGTTAATATAGGGCGCTACGCTTCATGCTCATTGCTAGACCCAATATACATGCTTTGATTAGTAAAAGAATCGGCATCGCGACATAAGCTGTCGTGATTGATGTCGATTGAATCATGAACTGTCTTAATGTCGTGTTTTGATGCTTTAGTTAAGCAAAGTTTTGGCTTGGTTAAATTTATATGTCGATGCTAGCGAGTTAAAGACAGTTCCGTTAAAATGCTTCAAATTTCAGCAGTTCGTTAGAAGAAAATAAAAATATGAAATCCTTAATTACCTTAGGTAGTAAAACGTCACACGGTGGTGTGGTTTCAGAATGTGAACCTTCATTTGTGATTAATGGTATTGCGGTGCATTTAAATGGCATGAAACATTATTGCCCAAAATGCAATTCGACTGTGGCTGCGATCGCGGCAGATCAAAGTACAACGGTCAAGGGGCGTGGTGTTGTGGTTGCTGGAGATAAAACCACTTGTGGCGCAACCTTCTTACCTAATCAAACGATGGTCGGATCACAAAAATAATCTGCATACTGACTTTGGGGTCATCTAGATAAGCTTATTAAGTCCTGTTTAAATCGTATTGATCTCTTTATGATGGGTCACCATCAGTTGGTAGGATGAGTTTTACATGAAAAGCGCGATCCATTTTACCCATGCCAATGGTATTCCTGCCGCGAGTTATCGAAAGTTTTTATCTTACTTTGCACCGCAATTTGATGTGAAGGCGATTCCGCTGATTGGTATGGATGAGCGTTATCCGATCACCAAAGATTGGCGATATTTGGTCGATCAAGTCATAGCAGATATCGAGCACCAATTTCCAAAACAAAAAGTGATTGGGCTTGGGCATTCTTTTGGCTCTTTAGTAACCCTTATGGCGGCTTATAAATGTCCAGATTTATTTTCACAACTGATTATTATGGATCCACCTTTTGTAATTGGTCCTAAGTCCGCCATTTTTGAGGGTATGCAAAAATTAAAGCTCAAAGCTGTCGATAAAATTACCCCAGCGGCAATTACATTGAAGCGTAATGACCATTGGCCAAATTTGGATGAAGCCTATACGGCACTACGGAATAATCGTTTATTTAAAAGTTTTGATGCGCAGTGTTTTGAAGATTACTTTGCACAAGGCATTCAAACTGATGAAAAACGCGGTGGCGTGACCCTCAGCATTCCAAAAGCCGTGGAAGCGCAAATTTTCCGTACAGTACCTGCATGGTGGTGGCGTACTCCACGTAAAGCCCCTCAAATGCCTGTACACCTGATCACGGCTGATGGCAGCCATTTTTATAAACAAGGTTTGCCTGACGGAATGAAGAAAACCTATGGTATAGATTATAGTGTGGTTGAAGGTGGGCACATGTTTCCACTTGAGCAGCCGGAAGTAACCGCCCAATGTGTGCAAAAAATAATAAATTTACAGGCATAAAAAGGAGAGGGTGCAAATCTCCTTTTATACCTTGCTTATTTATTGGCAAATAAGGGTGATGGGCGGCTCATCGACTTGAGTATCAGCATTTAAATTAAAGTTGCTGCTACACATACCTTTGTTGGTTTGAACCTCAATGTTATAAGGTCTTGGCGTTAAACCGTATATTGTGACAAGGTGATTGCTGTTAATTGGATATTTACCCTGTTCAATATCTTTAAAATTAACAATACTTCCGCTTTCAAGTGGCTGCTGATTTTGATCAATAAATTTGAAAGTAAGGTTGAAACTTTCGGCATTACTCATTGGAAAATCAATGATATATCCACGTTGATTAATGGGCATAATAGAGCGAGAAGAGTGGGCAAAACTATCTTCAATGCTGATTTGGCTCTCATCAAAAAGCACATTGTTTTCGCTATAGCCATATAAGTTATAGCTGAAAATTTCGCCGTTTTTGTTGGTTTTGCCAATATAGGAACCATTACTGTAAATATCAACATTTGGCGTACCATCAACTCGAATAAGTGCAAAGCTATTCGAGATGTATTTACTCAAATCTAAGCGATTGCCCAGCCAAACAAGTGATCCCATATAATTAGCGCTGTAATATTTTTGATCATCTGTTTGCAAATACTGCAGATTTAAGTCCCCAGAGTTAGTCTTTAATGTTGTGGATAGATTGCCTGAATAAACATCATGTGAGCGGCTTGCACCAATCGTATAGTCAAAACCAGTATTTTCGAAACTGTATTTATTAAATTGGAGGCTGGTTTCGTCATCATCATGCTGTGAGAGCGTGGCAGAATGTTTACTGTCATCAAAGTTATAGCTGAGCATCACATCAACACTAGCGCGGTCATTGTTCTCTGCATCATAAGACACACCAAAGCTGCCAAATAACCTTTTTGCAAAAGATTGGCTGGTTCTTAAATTAAAAATCCGCTGATCTTGTTGTGCCGTGTCTTCTCTATATTTTCTTTCAACATAGCTTAACGATAGATTATTAATGAAAGGAATTTGATTTTTAGATACATAAATTTGATTTTCTTGCTGAGGCAGATAATTGATTTTGTAATCATCTAAACCTAACATACGAAAGTCAGAACTGTAATATTGTGAGCGTAAGCCGACACTATAGTTTTGGGTATTACGCTTAAATTCGGTATTCACTGTATAGCCTTCTAAACCCAAATCATCTGCATGGCTATAGGCTGAATTGACTTCTAATAAACCTAATTTATGCAGGTATTGGCTCCACATCAGTCCAGCACTTTCCAGCTTTTTACTATAGTCTGCTGTTGCGCCTAAAGTAGTTGAGGGTGTTATACCTCTACGGATATAGCCACTGCCAAACCATTCACGATAATCATTGTCGTCATAAGCATAGTTATAGCGCAGTTTACCAGCGGAAAAATTATAATCTGTCAGTCGGGGACGCAGCAGCCGCTGGTCGACAAAAACTGAGATATTTTGCACTGTGGTATTGCCTAAAATATCTTTGACAATCACTTGTGCATCTCCCAAACCTGAAAAGCCAATATTGCTGTCTATATTGAACTGGCCTGGATTGACTTTGGCATTATAGGCTTGCGCGCCATTAATCATTAAATCGACAGTCGATTGTGTTAAGGCGCTGCCTTGAACGGATGGGGTATTCCAATAGGTAAAATTAGGCCGCCTGCTAAAATTGGTGCCAAAGCTCAAACCACCAAAATAGAAAGATTGGTTCAGCCCAGTGTAATTGCTGACATTATCACCGAGCTTTAAAGTTGTCATTTTTTCAGGGAATTCAAAACTTAAGGACGTATTTAATCGGCTGCTGTCCAGATCGTCGGCTTGCTGGTCATGATAGGTTTTGCGAAATAAATGACTGCTGTTGAACAGCATGTTTTTCCAAAAAAGGTTGAGATCTGTCGAAGCATTGAATTGCTTGGTGTAATCACCATCTTGGTAATACACATTGTAGTTAATAAACCCGCCTAAATTAGGCATGTCAGGTATAAAGCGCTGCTTTGTAGAGAGATTCTGCTTAAGCATATATTGCGCGGGAATATTTAGTTTAAATAACTGTTTCTGTGTATCAATTTCATTGCTGAAGCCGTTGCTTTCAACTAAACAATATTGAATATTATCTTGGTTTAACGAGCTTAATTGTGTTGTATCAACAAAGCCTTGCTGCAGAATGCTACATTCTATATAACGCTTTTGGTTAATGTTTAGAATAAAAGCTTCTTGCTGCAGGTCAACACCATTGATCCAAAGCCCTAAAATGGCGTTTTCTGCTGCAGGTGCATTTACAGCGGAAAGTTCTTTTCTTAAATCAGTTGCAGTGTCTACCACAAGTAGTTTTTCAACAACAGTCTGAGCTAAACCATGTTGAGAATAAAACGTACAGCAGATTAAAACGAGGGTGGACGGGAATTTGACAATATTACGTACTTTTTTCATTATTCTTGCTCTGCAATATCAAATTTCAACGGCTGATCATTTGAGGTTTGTAGAATAAGTTGAAGCCCTTTTTGCGGTTGGGTGGTAGGAATACTTAATTCTACTTGTTGTTGCGCAAGAATATATTTCATTTCATTGGATGTGAAAATGTGATTCCCTTTTGCATCTTGCAAGGTAAAACCAGTGATCTGGAAATGCCCAGTTCCTAAATTTTTGGCTTGAATAATTGGTTGGTTTTTTGAATCTTTTTTGAATTGAAATGACAAATCAGATTTAAAATTTTTACCTGCAAACAGCGGAATATTAAAACCATATGCATATTTAATACCCTTGGATTTCTGTGTATCCGGCAATGGTAAAACTTTAATGCGCCAAGCTTCTTCTTTTTCTAATTTCATTTCTGATATGGACTGTTGAAAGCCCATGCGAATTGTTTGTTTGCTATTTGGCTCAAGTACAAATGAAGCAGGGCTAATAATCAGCTGATTATCTGGTGTTAGTACATCATTGCCGTTTTCGTCCTGAGTCCATTTATATACATGTACTTCGTAATTTTGGGGAGTTTCATCCACAGAGGACTGTAGGTTGATGGTCGTTGTGCGCTGACGATTGTCCCCATTGATTTGCATTTTGACTGGATAAATTGCGACATTGGCATAAGCGGTTGCCGTCATCAGGCCAGCAATGCTGCTTATAAAGCACTGACGGATCAATGATAAGTGAGACATATGTTTTCCCCAAAACCATGTGGTATTTCAATTGCAGATAGACTGCAGTAAAGCTCATTTAAAAATAGAGTGAATCTTGAAGCGTAAAATTGAGGGTTTAAATAGGAAGTTTTACAAAATGACGCTGTGGCATGTATGTGGAGCTATGGATACATACATGCCTATGAGAAATCAGTAGCTAATTTCTACAGTGACAGCATCTGTATAAATGCCAGCAGTATAGTCTTCAAGCGTAATTGGTGATGCAGTTTTGGCAGATAAGTTGTATGTATCTGTTTTAGTGGAAGATGATGGTGTAATGCTGGCAGAAGCCCCTCCATTTACATTGACTGCAATTGGCCCGCCAGTTAGCGTAATATCGTAAGGGATTTTTAGGGTGGTATTAGAATTATTAACCACATTGGACTTGTTATTACCCGCTCTGTTTACAGATGAAGCTTGAATGGTGTAAGGAACATTACATTTTACATCAATGCTTTGATCTACCGCAGTTCCATTATGCGGTAAAGTTTTGGTGATAAGTGTACCCTGGTTGGAAAGTGAGCATGCAGTAGGTATTGTAAGCGTGTAATTTATAGTCACACTTTGACTAGCAGCGTGAACAGTGATAGCTCCTGAGCTTAGCAATAAAACGCTGGTCAATTTGAATAATGAATTCATAATTTAAAATCTCCAAATGAAATGTAATCACTTTTTATAGCGAGTAAAAAAATATGTATATTGAATGTCAAATATATGATTAAGTTTAAATTTGAATGGGTGCTTGAGAATCACTAAAATTAGGTATTTCAAGTGCAACTGAAAAGTTTGACCTATTCATTTAAATGACAACTCTTTCACCGCATTGAAGTGCAAAAGTTTATTTGTTTAAGGATATATAAAGAGCATGTTGTGATTAGTGAGTAATTTTTATTACTGATCTTAACTTTTAATGCTCAATTGCTGAAAATGTAATAGACGTTCGATAAATCCCAACTGGATATTTTGATAAGTCTCCAAATTGTGCTAAAGACATATCTACATACATTGTTGCTGCAGTTGTATTTGAAGCAGTACTGTAAGTATAAGTTTCCCTTACGACAGAAGAACTTTCCCCACGATTTAGCCAACTTGCTCCTACTCTAGCGTCAAATGGCAATTCTATATAAATATTAGGGTTGCCATCTAAAACCAAGGTGGGATCACTATTTTGCCCCCTAAGGCTTAAATTTGAAAATTCATGTTGTAGATAAATTCCATTTTTACAGTTTAAAAATTTTACTTCAGTACGTCCTGAATATTGGTTTAAATTTACGTATTGAGTGTTTGCTGAAATGTCACAGTTTGCAGCGTATGCAATATTCAGCGTAAATGTGAAACTAATAATTGCGCTTAAAAAAGCTAATTTTTTAAATTTGGACATGTGAAGTCAGCTTTTACTTAGTTCATATCAAGTAGAACTATGTGGCTGAAAAGCTGTGTTAGCTATACCTAAATTTAGGTATTTTGAAAAAAATTACTATACTTATCACGTACAATAATGTTTTTTAGAATTTTGAATAAATAGCTTTGGATGAGTTATTTTGAATCAATGATATAACTATATTTATGGTATTTAATCAGAAATGGGTCATTTGAAATTTAATCTGTGTGTTTATTAAGGAAGCGTTTATGAAAATATTATGGATATTTTATTATCTATAATACAACCTATATCACATAAAAATAATAATAGGTTAAATACTTCAATTTAATATATTTAATATACCCAATTCTAGGGATAGCACTGAAAAATTTGGAGATAAATACTTCGGAGCTTAAATGAAAGGTATAACAAAATGAACGTCGATTTTCCTTTACTCAAGCCAGTACTAGTATTAGAAGATGACCCAATACACCAGAGTAGAATTTGCAAAATTCTTGAATGCTTTGGATACAAAAACAATGAAATTTTTTTTTCACAGACTGTCGATTTTGCAAAAGAAATTTGCCGTACTAAGCCAGTTAAATTTATTTTAGTAGATTTAAACCTGCCTGATGGCAGCGGTATAGAATTTATTCAAAGCATTCGCGACAAAATAGCAAAAACTATACCTATTATGGTTTTATCTGCGTGGAATACATTGGATGTTATTTACCAAGCTTTACATGTAGGTGCAACAGGCTACGTTTTGAAAGAAAAAGATGATTTTGAATTAATGTTTGCTATAAGGACTATGTTAAAAGGCGGAGCAATTATTGATCCAGCAATAGCGAAAATAATTTTAAAAAATTTAAATTATGCTACGGATGTATCTTTTGATTTAAATGAGAATATTGATATTAAATTATCCGTAAGGGAAAAAGAGATATTAACTTGTGTTGCAAATGGTTTGAGTAACAGTGAAATTGGCACGGAACTTAATATTTCAAAATTTACTGTAGGTGTGCATGTAAAAAATATTTATCAAAAATTATCCGTAAATTCGAGAACTAAAGCAATTCACGCAGCCAAGAAAATTGGACTCATTCACTAAAGCTGCGGGAATATAAGAGATTATCGAATCTGGGCTTCGTCTAAATGGCGAGCACCTTCCAAAATCATGCGAATCATAATCATGGTTTGTTCGGCAACTTCTTTGCGTTGTTCTGTCGGTAGATCAATGACTTTTGCACCCATGTTAAACACCAATTGGGTAATACCACGTGCCACGATGTCAGGATGAGCCAACTTGCTCTGATTTAAACGTTCAAGCACGATTAAATCTTCTCTTAATTCTTGTTGGAAATAGTTAAGTTGACGCTCAACTGCATTTTTATAGGAATGCGAACCAGTGTAGCCTTCACGAAGCAACAGGCTTAAGTTGCCTTCATCGGCATCTAGCTGCTGAATAAATACTTCAACTGAACTACGAATAATACTGCTTTGGCGTGATGCCTGAAGGCGTGCTTCATGCAGAATTTGGCGTAATACACCACCAGCTCGATCAATCAACTCAATGGCTAATTCATCAATATCTTTGAAATGACGATAAAAGCTATTTGGAGCAATGCCAGCTTCACGTGCAACTTCACGTAAACTCAGTGATGAAATACTTTTTTGTGGACCAATTAAATTAAGCGCTGCCTGAAACAGTTCTTCCTTGGTAATCGTTGCTTTACGACCTACAGTGCGAACTGTAAGTGGGGTTTCAGCTTCAGAATGTAAATCTTCCTGGTACATGTTAACCATATTCGTCTGTGCAGACTGAGTCATATTTTTTAATAGATTAAAAACATTAACATATTATAGCGTCTGCTAATAGCTTTTGTGAAAATGTCGATTAAATGCACAAGCGTATATACAAATATATATACATGTGTATAATAATTAAAAACCTCCCATGAGTTGTATTTGATTATGCATGTACTCGAAAAAGCGAAAAAGCCTTTAAACGCACTTAAAGACAGTGTTGTAGACGTCAATGCGGTAAATTTCTGGTTGCAGAAATTTAATCCGTTATGGTCTGGTAATCAGGCACTCGGCAAAATTGTACAAAAAGAAAATGCAGCAAATGAGATGGTTAGCCTAACCATACAGGTGAATCGTTTATTTAAAATTGGCGAAGCTGGTCAGCATCATCCTGTTTTTGCTCGCGTAAATGGTATCCGTTACGAACGTACTTATAGTTTGACTCAGTTAGATGATCAACACGTATTACTTAGCGTAAAAAAAGTGAATACGGGTATTGTGAGTACTTGGCTTGTAGAACAAGCGCAAGTGGGCGATATCTTAGAATTTGGTCAGCCATTTGGTGATATGACTTTGGTGTCAAATTCTACACCGTTGCTACTACTGGCTGCGGGTAGTGGTATTACGCCAATGTTGAGTTTGTTGAAAGCGATGAGCAAAACCAAGCAAATTGCGGAGCAACCAATTCAGTTAATGTATTGGGTTAAGTATCACGATGATGCCGCATTCAAATTACGCTTCGAAGCTTTGGCAAATCAATATCCAAACTTTAAGTTTCAAATTTTCTTTACCCAAGAAGATGTTGCCGAGCCACGATTAAATGCCGCTCACGCTGCTCAAATTAACAATATTGAGCACAGTACTGTGTTTGCATGTGGTCCATCAGGTTTCGTTACTCAGGCCGAAGCGTTATTTGATCATGCACAGTGCTTTATGAGTGAAGCATTTAGCATGAGTCCAATCGCAACGGATGAGATTGGCTTTGTGAATGTCACGCTTACGCAATCCAATAAAACCATCAGTATTCCAAAAGGCCAATCGATTTTAGCCAGTCTTGAGCAGCAAAATATCAAACCTAATCACGGTTGCCGTATGGGCATTTGTAATAAATGTGCCTGCAATAAAGTGGAAGGTTCGACTAAAAATATGGTCAATGGTAGCCAAAATACAGAGCCGGGTAATTTACTCAAAATTTGTGTGAACTCAGCACAGTCAGATCTTGTTATTGATTTATAAGGTAGAAAAAATATGAACATGCCTGTAAAAATTGAATATTTTAAAAATCCTAAAAACCGTGAGTTAACCCAATCGCAATTAGACGAACTTGCGCGTGAGCTTGATGCGATTAAGCAAGAAGTTTTAGACGACTTAGGTGAAAAAGACGCGAAATACATTCGCCGAGTGTATTCGACAGTTCGTTATTCATCTATGGCAGGTCGTGCTTTATTGTTTGCAGGTTGGTTCCCACCAGCGTGGATTTTGGGCACAGGTCTTTTAGGTTTTGCCAAAATCATGGAAAACATGGAATTGGGTCATAATGTCATGCACGGTCAATATGACTGGATGAATGACCCTAAATTCAATGGTCAGACCTATGAATGGGATATCGTAGGGACAGCAGATAACTGGCGCCAAACACATAATTTTAAACATCATACCTATACCAACATTAAAGGCATGGATGATGATATTGGGTATGGTCTCGTTCGTTTGTTCCCAGAACAGCGTTGGAAGCCGGGCTATTTATTACAACCGATTTATAGCATTCCATTTTGCTTATTGTTCCAATGGGGTGTTGCCATTCAAAACCTTGAATTGGGTAAATACTTCAAAGGTCGCAAAACCAAACAGCAGACCAAAGAAGAATGGAAACCGATGCAAGCCAAAATCGGCAAGCAATTATTTAAAGACTATGTGTTCTTCCCGCTTATTGCAGGGCCTGCAGCATTGCCGGTGCTTACAGGGAACCTAGTGGCGAATGGACTTCGTAATATTTGGACGTTTAGTATTATTTTCTGTGGTCACTTTACCAAAGATGTTGAAGTTTTCCCGAAAAAAGTACTTGAAAATGAAAGCCGTGGACATTGGTACATGCGTCAAATTCGTGGGTCTTCAAACCTTACCGGTTCAGAAGCATTTCATATTTTGACAGGGCATTTAAGCCATCAGATCGAACACCATTTATACCCAGATGTTCCTGCACGTCGTTATCGTAAAATGGCACCAAAAGTACAGGTGGTATGTGAAAAATATGGTTTGAACTATAACAATGCAAGCTTAGTGAAACAGTACGGCAGTGTACTAAAACGTATTGTGAAATATGCGTTTCCATTTAAAAAGTAATAAAAGCTACGCTTGAGTTACTGGATCAAAAAAGCCATGCATTTGCATGGCTTTTTATATTAACTTTGGGGGAAATATTTACTTCACTTTTTAATATGTAATTTGAGGATCTTAATCAAATTCATATAATTTCCTTTTTTAGCCATACGAATGACCAATTCAATTTCTTCTTTCGTCCACATCTGGCGAGTGGCTGAGAAGGCAAATTGAGCAAGGAGAACAAATGGATTTTCGCCAAATTTAATATGGAGGCCTTTGACATATTTCGGTGGATTGAATTGATTCATATTCTTTTCCCGCTTTTAATATTTGACCGCATTATTTCTAATTAATGAGAAAAATAGCACACTATAAAGTCAAAATAAAAGCAGAATTTTCAAAATTTAATCATATATTAGAGCGACTTAAATTTAAGTTTGTGATTGTTAACTTTGATTAATAAACCAAACTAAATCACTCGACTTTAGTCGAGTTCAGGTAGGCGTTTATCCTGTCCATTCATGAAATGGTGGGTAGCCAATTCAAACATAGCGAGGTCTTCATCACTATTTCCATAGGCATAAACATGCTCATAGTCTTGAAGGTTAAATTGCTCCAAAACTCGAATTTTCTTTTGCTCACCACTACAGTCTAAGGTTTGATACAAACCAGTCAGTATTTGGTCATTGGCTGCTGTTTCGGTACAAATCAGTTTGACCCCGAGCTTTTCGGCCACAGGTTTAAGATATAAATCGACTGAGGCAGAAACCAATACGACTTCATGACCGCGTTTTTGGTGTTGCTGTAATTGTTCATACAGTGCAGGATTGAGTTCGGCCATCAAATGTTCAGCATATTTCGCTGCTTGATTTAAAACCTGCTCATGGTTGGCTTGGCTAAACATTGCGGCATATAGGCGAGGACGCATTGCATGTGCAGGATATAGCTTGAGATAATAGCCTTGAATCCAAGGGAGAATTTTAATCCCTTGGCGCACGATATGCCTTTTAGGCAGGGAATAGAAGATGAACCCTGTAAAACTGTCTTTATTACACAGGGTTCCGTCAAAATCGAATAAGGCTAGAGTTTTAGGTTTTTGATGCGGCGCATGCATGTTTGATAACGTCCATCGACTCGTGTGGCAAACCAATTGGTATTGTAATCACGGCTTAATTTCGGCCCAGAAATTACGACTTCAGGCATCATGGCATAAAACGGTTCTTTACTAGTCTTTTCTTGGTACAACTTTTTGACCGCTGTATACGTCAAAGTATCTTCGAAGTCCTGATCTTTTTCTTTTTTAAGATCTGAACGAATTTGACGTGGAGTGGCAATCACATTGTTTTCTGCAAAAACGGCAATTAACGCGGTTTCAGACTGGCTTTTTGCAGAACGTGGAGAACCATCTTTATTATAAAGTAAGAGGTCACCATCTAAGCCGAGCTCAGCAGGGGTTAAGACATTCAACATACTTTGGAATGCCGCATTACGACTCGAATAACGACCCGAGTTATAATCTGCAAAACGATAAATCGGTTTGTCATATTCAGCCGGATACATCATTAAACGGTGGATGCCATAATACAAACCGCCATATTGGCTATACATGTCTGTGCGTAGTGCCGCAATATTTCCACCTTGGCGTTTGTGGTCTTTGGCATAGCCTATATGGACTTGCATCGAACCCAAAGTGGTAATTGGGTTGAGCTTTTCACCAATATCTTGTCCAACCAGTTTCGCTGCGCCCGTCAAAGCACTCACGTGATAATGTTTAGACATATAGTCAAAAATTTCACGATACAGCTCGTCTAGTTCACGTTCAGTTTGAACACGGCGCATTTGGCTGAGATAGTTATCTTCTGGACTCGGTTGATTTTTTAACACATCTTGGAAATAGCCAGCGACTGTACCACCGATGCCATCACCCAATTTATCTTTAAACTTTTCTTCAAGACGATCTTGAACTTCTTTAACGGCTTTTTCACCGAGTCCCGGCACATGTGGGTCAGCAACAAAATTGGACTCTTGATCGACCACAGCAACAATCGTACAGACATTTTCTTTCGTGGTCGGAATACCGAGCTGATCACTAATGTCATAGATATCATTGGCCCATGAAAGACGTTCATTCACGCGAGGTGGAATGGCTTTTTTAATCTGTTCTGCTTCCATAGTGGGTTCATCTTTGCTCCACCATGAACCATTACCACAGGCAGCCAAGCCAATGGATAAAGCCAGTACAGAAAGGGATTTAAAGCATAATGTGGTCGAAAAAGTTTTGTTCATATTTTCCAATAAACTCAGCCATATGGGGGCGACAAAGCAGGAGCAGTATACTATGCAAAATACATAAGTAATGAATAAATATGTATATGCCTCATAGGGGACTGTCAATCTATTTATGGAGCTCTACGCGTGTAAAAACAAGCAGTTTGGTTAGGATGATTGGAAAAAGAATGCTTTTTGAGCTAAATAGATGAATATTCCAATATCATTTTCAACAGATTATAAAAAATGAAGGTATATACTAGTTGAAATCCATAATTTTTTAAGGGGATTATTATGCCAGCTAAATTTTTCAGTCGTTTCTTGGGTTTGATTGCGTTAGTTATGGTATTGGGGGCAATCGTTATAAACTTTGTTGTGGCTAAACCGTTGGTGGAATATTGGATCTTACTCTTACTACCTTGTTTTGCTGTTCCAATTTTAACTTCAGTGATGATCACGAAGGATGAAAATCTTTAAAATCATCGCTCAGTAAATCTATTTTTCAATCCAATAGATGATGAATACTCAGTCTGTGCAAAAAGCTCACATCGGGTGGGCTTTTTGTTGATGTGTATAAAGTCTTTTATACTGTGCAAATGAGAAATTTAAAACGCCAGCAAAAATTAACGGTATCAAACGTGATTTGGTCAACGGAACAAGATGCCGTGTTGATCGAACATGCAGATTTAGCTATGTCTGAATTAATCCAGCGCTTAGGATTTAGTGAAGAAGACATTTTACAAAGAAAAGAAGTATTGGGTTTAAACCGGCGGGCACGTCAAATTCAACGTTTATATTTTAAATAATTGAAGTCAAATTCATTGAAAGCTGCTAAAGACTTAAAATGTCTGTGAATTTAAAAACCCACAATCTGTGGGCTTTTAAATTTTTGCTCAATTATTTTGCAACAGCTTCAGAAGCAGGTGCCGCTTCAGTTGCGTCTTGAGCAACTTCAGTTGTTTGAGCTTCAGATGCAGCAGCTTCAACTTTTTGTTCTTCAGCAGCAAATGTAGTTGCAGCAGCAGCAGAGATAAGTGTAGCGAAAAGTACTTTGTTTAAAGTTTTCATGATTCAATCTTCAGTCTATTTTTTTGGAAAAAACAACTTAATGTATTAATCATGATAAAAGTGTAATTAAAATGGGTTGTTATGTGTCTATATTGTGAACATTTACGAAAAACTTATCAAAATAAATCAATAGTTTGAAATCTATCACAAAAATAATATGTGTCATTCAAATGTCGTTTAATATTTGAAAGGCTTTAAAAAGAAAAACCCGAATAAATCGGGAAGTGTATTTTACGTTGTTATTACAGCGAAACTTACACACTTTTCGCTTAATAACAATTTATCGCACAATTATGACACGATGATGAAAGGGAGATTATTCAGCAGAGCATTCAATTTTGAGTTTTTCTTTGTAATAGTCCTGTGCAATCTTCAAATCATTCAACATTTTATCTTGAGTATAGTCTTGGGCTGCGAGTTTGAGCATCGCAGGCATGTAGTTAGTTTTATATTCATGAGGATAGTCATGACATAAGACTTGGGTTTTTTCCTTGATCGATGTGCTTGGAGCATCTAAAACATCAAGGTATTGACTGATTTGCGCATCTGACTGCTCAAATTGTTGAGTCGCTTGTTCCGTTGTTAAATCAGCGTTTTGGCTTTCAGCTGCAGCCACCTCGTCATTCGGTTGTTGGCAGGCAGTCAGAAAAGTAGCGAAAAATATAAAAAAGAGAATTTTCAATTTTTTCATAAAGTTCAACTCACTCGTGTGAATTTATAGATTTAAGTTTTCAATGATTTTAGCAGTATCCCTGTATAGTAACACCTGTACAGGCAGATCTGCTGAAAGTCTGATGTTGAATCGATAGTGTGTTAACTAGATGGCTGATGAGTAAGTTTTAACGACTCTTAAGCAAAAGCGTAGAAATTTTTGTTTGGAATTACTAAACTATCGCATTGCAAATTTGCCGTCCAATTCCGAAGCTTCAAATTCCTCAATTCAATCGTTGAGCAATGTTGATGTTCATTGTCATCATTCAATTGCATAATCATTGCCATGTAACGTTTTTACGCTCAACAGATTTTGCGAACATACACTTGAATTTAGTATTGTTAAAAGTGGCTTCGACGATTTTGAATGCGGTTCGGGCATCATTTGCTAAATATAGCTAGAGGTTAAAACATTGAGTCAACATCCTGTCATTCAAGAATTATTCGATCGTCCCATCGAGAGAAAACTGTGGGTGGCACCTATGGCAGGGGTTACAGATCGCCCGTTTCGTACACTTTGCAAATATTTTGGCGCAGGTCATGCTGTCAGTGAAATGATGACGGCAGATAAGACGCTACGCATGAGTAAAAAGAGTCTTTATCGTGCCAATTTTGATGGTGAAATAGCGCCTATTTCTGCTCAAATTGCAGGGTCAGATCCAGCTGAACTGGCTGAAGCCGCTCGCTATCAAGTGGCAAATGGTGCGCAAATTGTCGACATTAATATGGGATGTCCGGCGAAGAAAGTCTGTAATAAGTTGGCAGGTTCTGCACTACTCAAAGATGAAGACTTAGTGGCTCGCATTTTAGATGCTGTGGTTGATGCAGTTGATGTACCCGTGACTTTAAAAACCCGCTTGGGCTATCTAAATGGTCATGAAAACATTATGCGCGTTGCGAAACGTGCTGAAGAAGCTGGCATTGCTGCATTGGCACTTCATGGTCGTACACGTGAAGATATGTATTGGAATACGGCGCGTTATAGCTTAATTAAAGATGTGAAATCGTTGATCAATATTCCTGTGATTGCCAATGGTGATATTGATACACCTGAAAAAGCCAAATATGTACTGGATTATACTGGTGCCGATGCAGTCATGATTGGCCGTGCAGCTCAAGGTCGCCCATGGATATTCCGTGAAATAGGACATTACCTGACGATGGGTGAGCATATGGCTGCACCAAGTATTATGGAAGTCCGTGACGTATTGCTCGGACATTTATCTGAATTATATGGTTTTTATGGTGAATATTCAGGTTGTCGAATTTCACGCAAACATATTGCTTGGTACACCAAGGGTTTACGCTCTAGTAATGAGTTCCGCCAAAATATGTATAAAGTTGAATCTACAGCAGATCAATATAAAGTCGTCGAGAACTATTTTAATCACTTACTTGATCATGGCCAGATCATGAGTGATGTTCAAGTTGATCAGGTCAACTTGCTTGAAACCAAATAATTTAAAGCCAAACGAAATGGATCTGTGCAATTCGATACAAAGTAGGCCGCTTTAAGTTAGTTAGATTGATTTGAAATATGTACATAATAAAAAGCCCTCAATGTTGAAGGGCTTTTTATTAGGCATTCATGTTTAAATGATGCGTTGAGCGATGTCTTAGTTAAAGCGCATTTCTAAAACCAATTGATTGATCAAGTCGGGTGCTTCCAATTCACGTATTTGAGAGACATTGGTTCCCGCCCAAAAAGCACCATATTCATGTACACCATGCTTGCTGGCAGCTGCATGTAATTGTTTGCCTAAATCATAGCTATATGGGTAAGCCGGAACGGTCGGGCGCGTTGGTGTGTCAATATCGGTGTGCCAGTTATTGATAATGCCACGTGCAGGACGACCTGAAATACTTGATGTAATCTGCGTGATGGGCGCATCAAATAATGCTTTGCGATAAGCCTCATTGGCATTTGAGCTTTTGCATTGCACAAAAGCAGTGCCCAATTGAACAGCATCTGCACCCAACTCCATAATTTGATAGGCTTGATGTCCATTCATAATGCCGCCAGCAGCAACAACGGGGCATTGAATATGGCGTTTCAAGAGCTGAACCAGATCACGAGTTTTAACGCTGCTATCAAAGTTTTCATTGAAAATACCGCGGTGACCACCAGCTTCAATACCTTGAGCAATCACGATATCAATACCTGCAGCTTCGATCAATTTGGCTTCTGCTAGATTGGTTGCAGAAACAAGGGTCAAAATACCCGCTTGTTTTAAGGCTTGGATTTGATGTGGGTGCGGAATACCAAAATGAAAGCTTACCGCTTTAGGGCGCGTTTCCAGTACGAGGTTTAGAAACTGGTCATTGTCTTTAAAGCTTGGATAAATACAGTTGAGTGCTTCTGGAGCTTCTGCATTATATTGAGTAAAGCGTGATTTAAATTGCATGATCCATTGGGCAGCAACTTGTTCATCGAGTTCTACAGTGTCATGACAAAAGAAATTGACCTGAAAGGGTTGGTCGGTAAGTTCTTGAGTTTGTAATATTTGCTGACGTGCATTCTCAACACTGCTTGCACCTAAACCCAGTGAACCAAGTCCACCTTGATTTGACACTTCTGCAGCAAGCTCAGGTGTAGAAACACCTGCCATCGGGGCAAGAAATATAGGGTGTTTGATGCCAAGTTTTTCTAATAAAGTCATGTGCATACTCCAATCACTCTAATTACTTTGCCCAAGCGAGTGAAATTAAGCAAATAATATTCGTTATTTCATATCAAAATGGTCTGGAGCCTGCACCAATACTGTACTTAAAATTAAGCGACACCTCATGTCGTATTGATGATGTATGACCTAACTTTTGAACTTGATCATTTTAAAATAATGCGCTGATCATTTTAAATTTTAAAACTCTCCCATGTCTGAACGTATCCGTGAAAAACTGCAAATTTTAGCCGATGCTGCCAAATATGATGTCTCATGTTCTTCGAGTGGTAGCAAGCGCCAAAATAAAGACAAAGGTCTAGGTAATACTGGAAACGGCATTTGTCATAGCTATACCGAAGATGGCCGCTGCGTATCATTGTTAAAAATTCTATTTTCCAATGTCTGTATTTTTGACTGTGCATATTGTGTGTCCCGTCGGAGTAACGACGTAAAGCGCGCAGCATTTACGGTACAGGAAGTGGTCGATTTGACCATGAATTTTTATCGTCGAAACTATATTGAGGGGCTGTTTTTAAGTTCGGGGATTTTTAAATCGGCGGATTACACCATGGAGCGCATGTTGCAAGTGGTGAAAAAGCTGCGTTTAGAAGAAAATTTTAATGGTTATATTCATCTGAAGACTATTCCGGGGGCATCTCAGGAAATCATTACCGAAGCAGGTTTATATGTAGACCGTATGAGCATTAATTTGGAAATGCCAACAGAAGATGGTTTAAAAAAATTTGCACCTGAAAAAAGCCATGTTGAAGTTCAAAAGGACTTAGGTATCGTTCGAGATCGTTTGATTCAATTCAAAGATGAACGAAAAATAATACGCACAGTACCTAAATTTGTACCCGCCGGACAAACGACGCAAATGGTGGTGGGCGCACATCAAGAGTCTGACCGTGATGTGATACTGATGGCAGACCGTCATTACAAAGAGTTTAAGCTCAAGCGTGTGTATTATTCGGGTTATATTCCAATTAACGAAGAGGAGCGTGCGCTGCCAGCAGTG
Organism: Acinetobacter amyesii; assembly: GCF_002018365.1. Taxonomy (GTDB): domain Bacteria; phylum Pseudomonadota; class Gammaproteobacteria; order Pseudomonadales; family Moraxellaceae; genus Acinetobacter; species Acinetobacter amyesii. The sequence goes on along the minus strand of NZ_MVKX01000001.1, from coordinate 343,751 downwards.
GGATCAGCACCTCCTTTATTAAGAGAAAATCGGCTGTATCAAAGTGATTGGTTGATGCGTTTTTATGGGTTTGAAGCGACAGAATTGGTCGATGAAGAGCATCCAAATTTAGAATTGGATATTGACCCCAAATTAGCTTGGGCACTGCGTCATCCGGAGCAATTTCCCGTGGATATCAACCGTGCAGAATATCAGATGATCTTGCGAGTGCCAGGTATTGGTGTGCGTTCTGCTAAAAAAATTGTTCAAGCACGACGTTTTGGGAAAATCCATATCGACCAATTAAAACGTATGGGTATTTCCTACAACAGAGCACAACATTTTATACGCTGCGAAGATTCTCCCAAATTTATTCGAGATCAACAGCCACATCAAATACGTCAGCAGATCTTGCAAAGTGGTCAGTCGAAATATACACAGCAGATTTCGCCCCAATTGAACTTAGGATTTTAGGATACAGTCGTGAGTATTTATGTCTTTGATGGCACGATGACAGGATTGCTAAGCTGTATTTTTCGGGCCTTTCAATTTAAGCAATTTGATGTACAGATTTGTACGGATGGGCAAGTACAGGCGGGTCTTTTCGCCGATGTCATTGATGTAGCAAGTCATGATGAACATGCACAGCGGGTATGGCAGGGTTTAAAACTCAAAGCATCTGATCGTGCGTTGAAACAGTTTTATTATGCATTTTTATCCGAGCAGCAGCAGGCTTTTCAGCATTGCTTTAATTTTGCGGTGTATGTGTTTCAGCAGCAGCGAGATGTGTCAAAGAATTATGGTCATGTAGACGTCTTGGGTCTGAGTCAATGGGCAAAGCAAGTAGGACGTGAAAAGCATCGTATGGAAGCTTTTGTGCGTTTTAAAAAATGTCAGGATGGTTTGTTTATTAGTTTAGTCTCACCTGATTTTAATGTATTGCCCTTGATCGAGCGGCATTTTAAGGCACGCTATCAAGATCAGCGTTGGTTGATTTACGATGAAAAACGCAACTACGGCATTTACTATGACTTAAAACAGGTGCATCAAGTGGATATGGATGCCACAACCATAGATGGGCAAATACAGTCAGGTCATAGTCAATCTTTCAATATCGAACTGGATGATGATGAAGTTTTATATGATCAGCTTTGGAAAGATTATTTTAGAAGTGTCAATATTGAAGCCCGACGTAATATGAAATTACATGTGCAGTATGTGCCACGTCGTTATTGGCGTTATATGAATGAGAAAGCGATTTAAGTGCGAATCATTCGGCTATTTTCGGGCATAATGATTGCGCTTTTGATTGTTTAGGTGAAACCTTGATGAAATTATTTCTTGTTACGACCGTTCTGACGGCAATGACACTCACGGCGTGTTCTGTAAATGAACAAGAAAAGAAAACATTCAATCCGCAAAGTTATCAAGTTGCTGATACTGCTGGATTACAACTACGCTTTGAACAATTAAATCAAACCTTAGCAAAAGATTTTAGCCAACTAAAAAAAGTAGAAAGTATGGCTTTTTCAGATCAATCCGCTTTAGATGTTCAGAACTTAAAAACTTTAAATCAGCATTTTGTTGCCAATACCGCTTTAAAAAGCTCCAAAATTGCCTATTGCGAAGTAATGAATCATTATTTTGCCGAAATGTATCATCTTGGACATGTGAACTTAGCCTTGGTGAAAGACGTTAAACTGCCAAATGCTGCAAACGAAGATTTGAGTCAGGTATTTGCGAATGCAGACCAATTTTATGATTTTATTATCAACCGCTATACCACATACAAACAGGCACAAGAAACCATGCAATATGGTTGTAATCTAAAAGGCGCACTGACAGATTAAAAAAAACCCCTCAATGAGGGGCTTTTATTTACTTAAATTAGCAACCTGTTAGTTTTTCAGGTTGCGGACGTTCACCGGGGAAGAAAATTGGACGTAGTTTGACCCCAATACCGTTCCCAATGAAGGCAAATACTAACCATAACCAGCCATGCAAACTACCTGAAGCAATACCACTGAAATATGCACCAATGTTACAGCCGTATGCTAAACGTGCGCCATAACCTAACATCAAACCACCGATCACAGCCGCTAACAGTGAACGTTTTGGGATATTAAAGTTCGGTGCAAATTTGCCTGCTAGGCTCGCTGCGAGTAATGCACCGAGCATGATGCCGAAATTCATCATCGACGTGATATCAAACCATAATGATTCTGTCAGTGCTTTGGCATTTGCAGGTTGCTGCCAATATGCCCAAGATGCGACATCGATCCCCATGACACTTGCTGATTTTGCGGCCCAAACGGCTAAGGCAGAGGTCACGCCCCAAGGACGGCCTGCAAGTGCGAGTGTGGCAAAGTTCAGTAAAGTCAGGATAATTCCGCCCCAAACCAATGGCCATGGACCACGTAGAAAACGTTTCCAGCCGTGTTGCTTGGCTTGCGGTTCAACTTCAAGCTGACCATGGCGTTTCTTTTCAAAGTAAACTGTTGCTGCGGCAATGATTGCAAAGAGCACAAAGTTTAAAACCAGTGCAGGGACTACACCAAAGCTTTTGACTAAAGAAATCGGCTCAAAGTGGGGAAGGTCAAACCACCATTGAATATGTGAAGTTGCAATCAGAGAACCTGTACAGAAGAAGATCAGCGTTACAATCATGCGTGCACTACCTGCGCCCACAGTGTACAGGGTGCCTGATGCACAACCGCCGCCAAGTTGCATACCAATACCAAAAATAAAGGCACCGATCATCACGGACATTGAAACAGGATTAACGTTACCTTTGACTGGGTTGCCAAATAATTCACCCGCACCTAAAGCAGGGAAGAAGAGCAGTACAGCCAAAGCCAACATGATCATTTGTGCACGTAAGCCACGACCACGACGCTCTTTAATAAAGACACGCCAACTTGAGGTAAAACCAAAAGATGCGTGATAAAGGGTCATACCCAAAGCTCCGCCAATTAAAAATAGCAATGCTTGGTTAACGCCTACAACCAGATAAGCACCAATGGTGCCTAAAATTAATAAAACAAAAGCCACCCAAATCGATACATTGGATCGATTGGCTGGCGCAGCAATAACAGACATGGAGAAAAAAGCTTAAAAAATGTATCTCTATTTTACGGTTTTTATATATTGTAAAAATAAATATTGTTGAAAAATCACTCAATCATTGCTGCGTATAATTGATTTAACATATATGAAAAACTGATAAAGCGAGCGTTAAACGGGATTTACATTAAATAAAGAACCAATCCAACTAGAAAAAAGCATGGCTGCAATGCCCCAAAGCGCAACACGTAGACTGCCTTTCAACATAGAAGTGCCTGCTGCATAACTGGCTAAGGCACCGAGGAGTGCTAGGGAAATCACGCCTACGGCCATAACAGTTTTTTCAATATGTATGTCAGCACTGATCAAGATCGCAACCATCGGAAATAGTGCGCCAATAGAAAATGCTAAAGCCGATGAGAGTGCTGCTTGAACGGGTTTTGCTGCTGTATTGTCATGGATTCCAATTTCATCTCGTGCATGGGCTTCTAGTGCATCATGGGCCGTCAATTGGACTGCAACTTCATGGGCTAGGGTTGGCTCTAACCCACGATTTACATAAATTTGAGTCAGCTCTTTGAGCTCCATATCTGGGTTACGTTGTAATTCTTTATGTTCCATGTGAAGATCTGCTTTTTCGACGTCTTCTTGAGATTTCACAGAGATATATTCGCCCGCAGCCATAGAGGTTGCACCAGAGATGAGTCCTGCAATACAGGTAATGAGTAAGGTATGGCTAGAAGCACCACTTGCTGCCATGCCCATAATTAAACTGGTGACGGAAATAATGCCATCATTTGCACCGAGTACAGATGCACGTAGCCAACCTGTACGCTCCATAAAATGTTTTTCGGAATGATGTGAATAAGACATTCTTTTCTCTAAATTTGTTATTTATATGACGTCATAAGATTGACCTGACGTCAGTTAAATTTCAAGTTAAAAATGGATTGAACCAACACGTTGAACAAAAGACAAATATAAAAAAAGCACCCGAAGGTGCTTTTTTTAAAGAATGCTTATTGTTGAGCTTTTTCTTTCACGTTTGCTGCACCTTGCTCAACAGCACCTGCTGTTGCAGCAGTCGCGTCTTTAGCTGCTTCTTTTGCATTGTGTGCAGCAGCTTCAGCATTTTCTGCAGCATTGTCAGCTGCTGTCGCAGTTGCAGTTGCAGCATTATCTACAGCAGTCGCTGTCGCAGTTGCCGCTTCTGAAGTTGCATCAGCAATGTCATGGCCTGCTTGGTCAGCAGCGTTTTCTAGGTGTTCACCAGTTGTTGCACCTGTTTCTGGCGCTTTGTCTTTATTACAGCCAACAAGTGCAACAGTTGCAGCCAAACCTAAAGCAACAAGTAATTTATTCATTTTGATCTTTCCTTTTTTTGTTATGCCCGTAGCATGGGCTGAATTTATATTAGCTGAAAAAATATTCAAAAATCGATCAAAAATTGTTGATTTAGTGTAATTTTATCCAGCTTATTTTGTAGTTTGAAAGGCTTCAGATCTGCTTATAACGTTAAGGGTTTTGACTAAATAATTCTTCAATTGAAGTCACAAGTAGATAGATAAATTCACTGTCTTCATGGCGCCATAAATATATTTCTTCCCCTAATTGCGCATCGTCTACCGTACGCATCAATAAATAATCGCCATCGCCGTTATGTGCAATTGCAATACTGTTTTCAGGGAAGTCTTCGATTTCACTGATGGATTGATGTTCTGCGGCTAGATGATTCGTTGTACGTTTTATTCTTTTCACATCGCTGGTGTCTTGGAAGGGAATAAGCCACCAAGCTTCGATGTCATCATCATCTTCAAATTCATCCGCATTAGAAAAGCTAATGCCGAATTCGCCACCATTTTCAATTTGCATTTTGGCCTTATATTTTTCTGGAAACTTAAATCCTAATTGTTCTTCAGTTGCAGTAATAAATTTTAAGTCTAATGGAAAGGGCATGATGTTGTTCTTAAATTATTTTGGTGTTTTATGAATAAGCTAGGCGTAAATTTTAGTCAATATTTTTTACACTAGTTATTTTTATCCTAGATGTTTTAGTTATGGACATATGGGGCATAAAAAAGCCTGCAATCAATGCAGGCTTTTTTGAGAAATTAATCTATTAAGATTAAAGACCAGCAGATGCTTTAAGCGCTTCCACTTTGTCAGTTTTTTCCCATGTGAATGCGGTATCAGAACCTTCACGACCAAAGTGACCATACGCAGCAGTTTGTTGGTACATCGGTTGAATCAAGTTCAACATACGAGTAATACCGTATGGACGTAAGTCAAAGTGTTCACGTACAAGTGCAATAATCAAATCTTCAGATACTTTTGCAGTATTGAATGTGTTGATCGAGATAGATGTTGGTTCTGCAACACCAATCGCATATGACACTTGAATTTCACATTTGTCAGCTAGGCCGGCAGCCACAATGTTTTTAGCAACATAACGGCCTGCATAAGCAGCAGAACGGTCCACTTTTGATGGATCTTTACCAGAGAACGCACCACCACCGTGACGAGCCATACCACCGTAAGTATCTACAATGATTTTACGGCCTGTTAAACCACAGTCGCCTACAGGGCCGCCAATGACGAACATACCTGTTGGGTTGATGTGGAATTTAGTGTCTGCATGGAACATTTCAGCAGGAATCACTTTTTTCACGATTTCTTCAATTACCGCTTCTTTCAATTGAGCTTGGGTAATTTTTGGATCGTGCTGAGTTGAAAGTACAACTGCGTCTAAGCGAACTGGCATGCCATTTTCATAAGCAAATGTTACTTGGCTTTTTGCATCAGGACGTAACCAAGCAAGTTTGCCTTGTTTACGTAGTTCTGCTTGTTTTTCCATTAAGCGATGCGCATATGAAATAGGTGCTGGCATAAGCACATCAGTTTCACGGCTTGCATAACCAAACATTAAACCTTGGTCGCCTGCACCTTGATCTTCAGGTTTTTGACGGTCAACGCCCTGAGCAATTTCAGGTGATTGTTTACCGATCATGTTGATCACGGCACAAGTTGAACCATCAAAGCCAAGATCTGAATGATGGTATCCGATACCATTTACGGTATTACGAACAATCGCTTCAAAGTCAACATTTGCAGTTGTTGTGATTTCACCGGCAAGTACAACCGCACCCGTTTTTACAAGCGTTTCACAAGCAACCCGTGCATATGGGTCTTCTTTTAAGATTGCATCCAAAATAGCATCACTGATTTGGTCAGCCATTTTATCCGGATGGCCTTCGCTTACAGATTCCGAGGTAAATACAGCGTACTCGCGCATAAGTCCTATCACAGTTAAATTTAAAGACGCAATATGTTACATCGAGAAAGCGTTTAGGACTAGCTCAACATGACCAAATTGGATGAAATTAATTCATTTCAATGACTTTTTAATTGATATAGGCATCTAAAAAATTGATATGAGCTATGGATTTCTCAATTTAATTTTTTATGATGAGATAAAACAGAGATATTGGGCTTTGGTACAAGCAACAATGTGATTAAGCGTTAAATTGCCTAAAGTGGCATTTTAAGTGAATCAATTATAAGAAAAAATCAAATCAGTATCCTAAGATTTACCAATGATGAATGTCATGAACTGTCAGAATATGACTGTAAATGACAATTATTCGTTTAATTTAAAAAATAAAACACAATAAGTGCGGGCTTTTGAGACTTGGTATGCAAATTGCCTATTTGTCATTACGTTGAATGGGGAAACGTAATGAAACAGTCTGGTTTTACACTCATTGAAATTATGATCGTGGTGGCAATCATCGGTATTTTGGCTGCAATTGCTACTGTATCTTACAATGGCTATGTTGCTCGGGCGCAAGTGGCTGAAGTATTAACAATGATTTCACCCTATAAATTAAAATTGATTGAAAATTATTCAGCAGAACAAAGCTGTGTAGATTTGAATACAGCGCTGAATGAAAGTATCAGTACCAAGTATATTGCGAGTAGTGAAATTACTGATGTAGCAGGAACGTGTTCAGTGGTTTTTACCTTTAAATCAACAGATGTCAATTTTGGTCTTCGCTCAAAGCAGATCTATTTTAGTATTCCAGATGGTTTGGATGGTGCTTGGAATTGTCAATCGGATGATATTTCGCAGCGAAATTTACCTGCTACATGTCGTGGCATATAAATATTGAATGTGAAACCGTGAGTATATTGGATAAGTGCTGATTTCAAAGGGATGAGTTTGCTGTTTGAGTTACCCAAACCGTAGTGGGTGTATTTTATATGAAATCAAATTTCAAATGGTCATTTATCTGGACAAACTTTGACTGCTATTTATATTCACGATTTCCATTCGATGTAGCGGACTTTTATCAGTTATGAAGCGTTTGCTTTCACCACCAAACTCTAAATATGCATTGCGTTGTCATTGATTCGCCATATAAAAGCATCACTGTATACAAAATAAACGACATGCATAGGCTTGAAATTGAGCAATAAGCGCCCAAAATACAGGTGGTGCAGGAATAATTAGCGAAAATTTGCCCCTGAGGCTTTACCCATTCCGCTTTTTTTAAGACAATATGCACATCTTTGAATTCTTATTCATCTTACTCTTTTAAACCATTTGTTTGGACTCTGACCTATGACAACCCCGCTTAACGAACGTCGTATTGCAAACGCAATTCGTGTATTGGCAATGGATGCTGTGCAAAAAGCAAATTCAGGACATCCAGGTGCTCCAATGGGGATGGCAGATATTGCTGATGTGGTGTGGCGTGAATTCCTCAACCACAACCCTGCAAACCCACAATGGGCAAACCGTGACCGTTTCGTATTGTCAAACGGCCATGGCTCTATGTTGCAATATGCGTTATTGCACTTAACAGGTTATGACCTGTCTATTGAAGATTTGAAATCTTTCCGTCAATTGCATTCTAAAACTCCAGGTCACCCAGAATTGGGTTATGCACCGGGTATCGAAACAACTACGGGTCCATTGGGTCAAGGTATTGCAAACGCTGTAGGTTTTGCACTTGCTGAAAAAACTTTAGCGGCTCAATTCAACAAAGATGACATTACAGTTGTAGATCACAACACTTACTGTTTCTTAGGTGATGGCTGTTTAATGGAAGGTGTTTCTCACGAAGCATGTTCATTGGCTGGTACTTTGGGTCTAGGTAAATTAGTTGTTTACTACGATGACAATGGCATCTCAATTGACGGTGAAGTGGAAGGTTGGTTCTCTGACGACACAGAACAGCGTTTCTTGGCATACGGTTGGCAAGTGCTTAAAGTTGATGGTCATGATGCAGACGCAATCCGCGCAGCAACTGTTGAAGCGAAAGCTGAAACAGCTAAACCAACTTTAATTATCTGTAAAACCATTATTGGTTTAGGTTCGCCAAACAAACAAGGTAAAGAAGATTGCCACGGTGCGCCGCTTGGTAATGATGAAATCGCTTTAACTCGTGAAGCATTAGGCTGGACTGAAGGTCCATTTGAAATTCCTGCTGATGTTTATGCAGCTTGGGATGCAAAAGCCAAAGGTACTACATCTGAATCTGCTTGGAACGACACATTTGCTGCTTATGCTGCTAAATATCCAACAGAAGCTGCTGAACTCAAACGTCGTCTTTCTGGTGACCTTCCTGCTGACTTTGCTGCAAAAGCAGATGCATATATTGCCGAAGTAAATGTAAAAGCTGAAACAATCGCTACTCGTAAAGCGAGCCAAAATGCCATTCAAGCATTTGCACCACAGCTTCCAGAAATTCTAGGTGGTTCTGCTGACCTTGCAGGCTCTAACCTGACTTTATGGAAAGGCGCAGAAGGCGTTGAATCTAACCCAGCGGGTAACTACGTACACTACGGCGTACGCGAATTTGGTATGACTGCTATTGCAAACGGTGTAGCGCTGCATGGTGGTTTCGTTCCTTATGTAGCAACATTCCTGATGTTCATGGAATATGCGCGTAATGCAGTGCGTATGTCTGCATTGATGAAACAGCGTGTTATTCATGTGTATACACATGACTCAATTGGTCTAGGTGAAGATGGTCCTACACACCAACCTGTAGAGCAAATTGCATCTTTACGTGGTACACCAAACCTAAATACTTGGCGTCCATGTGACACTGTAGAAGCGTCTATTTCTTGGAAATCTGCGCTACTTCGTTCAGAAGGCCCTACAGCGTTAATCTTCTCTCGTCAAAACTTGCCGTTCCAAACACGTACAGCTGATCAAATTGCTGACGTAGCGAAAGGCGGTTATGTACTTGCAAAAGAAAAAGGCGAATTGAAAGCAATCATCATTGCGACTGGTTCAGAAGTTTCATTGGCAATGGATGCTTACGCACAGCTTGAAGGCGTACGTGTTGTTTCTATGCCATGTGCTGAAGAATTCGTAAAACAAGACGCTGCTTACCGTGAAGCGGTTCTTCCAGCAGCTATTCGCGCGCGCGTTGCTGTTGAAGCTGCGCATGTGGACTACTGGTGGAAATTTGTAGGTCTTGACGGCCGTGTAATCGGTATGACGACTTACGGTGAATCTGCTCCAGCAATAGACTTGTACAAGCACTTCGGTATCACAGCTGATGCTGTTGTTGCTGCAGTGAAAGAAATTACCGCTTAATCTATAAAGATTAACAGTAAAAAAGACGCCCCAGAGAAGGGGCGTTTTTTATTGCAGTAATTAAACTTATTTTTAATTGTGAAATAACGATTTGTAACGAATGAATTAAAGCATTGGTTTAAAATTAATTCATTCATGCAGTATTCAGCCACGGGTGCAATGTTGCCCCAAGTGAGGAAACGATGAGCCTTTACGATCAGATAAATGATGAAATTGTACTGATGGATGCTGGTGAACAGAAATGGATAGGCACGGACTTAGAGCTTGAAGCCATGGTTGCAGTAGAATTGATGCTGCAAGATTTGCAAGAAGACAAAGTGATTAAGATTCGCCGTAAGAACCATGAAAAGCATACAGGTCTAAAACAGGTAGATCGGATCTTGGTTGAAAAGCTATAAGCTGAATGGCTAAAAAGTCCGAATCTTCGGGCTTTTTATTTGCCTATCGTATTTATAAAACGGATAAGAAAAAGTCCATCCAAGACTAAAAAAGAGCGCATTAAATACAGTGTTTTCAACACATGAAGCTTTATTTCAGTTATAAAAAATACAGTGATCATTTAAAAAAGACATCAAACGTGCAAATACAGATTAAAAATTTAACAGAAATATCAAAAAACCAATGGCTGCCGCTTTGGGAGCTGTATTTAGAATTTTATAAAAGTCAGGTGGCGGATGCTGTGACCGAGCAAACGTGGCACAGGTTAAATGCTGCTGACTGCGAACATATCTATGGCTTTGCAGCTGTGATTGATCATCAAGTGGTTGGGATCGTGCATGTCATTGAACATGAGAGCTGCTGGACATTACAGCCTTATGCCTATTTGCAGGACTTATATACCCATGACAATTATCGAGGCCAAGGCATTGGCAAGGCGCTGATCGCGAAAGTGAAAGAATATTGTGATCAGAGGCAGTGTGACCGTGTGTATTGGCTTACGCATCAGGACAATGAAACTGCGCAAAAACTGTATGATCAAATCGCAAGGAAAACAGGATTTATCCAATACCGCTGTCATTAACTCAGTGTAAAAGGCCATTCCAAATCAACAGCAGTTCTTGCGTGAAGAGCTGCTGCATCTAAGTATTAAGCTGAAACTTTAAAGTTTTTAGTCGGGTCTGCATCTTGCTGAATGATCCATTCTCCACCTACGCGGAACGATGATGCTGAGGCATAGGTATCTTCCATAAATTGGAAAAAGCTGATTAAACCGTTTTGAACTTTGGCTTTAATTGAAAAAGGCGAGGTGAAAGTATTTTTTGCATAGACTGAGGTGTAGGTGAATTGACCAAATACGGCTACGGTTTCATCTTCAGCGATCATATCCGTGATTTGAAAGTCGTCGATATTCCAGTAGGTTCCGACATTGGCAAAGGTATAAATATAGATGTCTCTGCCTGTTCCAGACCCTGCCCATGGCTCGATTTGTTTGAGTTCTGGGTTGCTAAAGTTTAGGGAAACATATGCTGCGTCTTCAGCTACCAGTAGCTGAGTTGCATTTTCAACGAGTTCTTTTGACGTATTCATAAGAAATGCCAAAACGACATCTTTGGGCATTTTAGTGTTTAAGGCTTTTTCAATAGCCAGCGATTGTTCTGTCATTTTAGGGTACTCAGATTTTTATGGTGTCTAAAAATCTTAAGTGGATTTGTTTTGAAAACCTACGACTTAGATAGGTTGATGTTTCCTAAATTTGGGATAAATAGCTCATAGTCTGATTAAATTATTAATCATTTGAAATATATGGGAAATTTAATAATTGAGAATGGTTTTAGATGCTGCTACAGATTTTACAAAACTATCGTTCTAAACATGCAACAAAACGTTTTATCTTTAAAGCTGTAATACGGCTAAAAATCTATAGACTTAATGGTATTCGAAAGTGAGATAAAAACATGAACTTTAAAGCATTAACAATCGGTTTGGCAGTAGCATCAGTTACAACAATTTCTATGGCAAAACCTGTTGCCTATCAAATTGATCCTACTCATACAGCAACAGTATTTACTTGGAATCATTTTGGTTTCTCAACGCCTTCTGCAAACTTTAGTGACATTCAAGGAACAATCAATGTCGATAATGCAAAACCTGCAAATTCGTCTGTGAATGTGACGATTCCATTATCAAGCTTAAATACCAATGTCAAAGCATTAGATGATCATTTAAAAACAGCTGATTTCTTTGATGCTGAAAAATATCCAAATATCACGTTTAAAAGTACAAAAGTTCAAGCGATCAGCAAAACTAAATACAAAATCACGGGTGATTTAACAGTTAAAAATGTGACTAAACCAGTGGTATTGGACGCTGTATTGAACAAGCAAGCCGTTCACCCAATGACTAAGGCGGAAACGATTGGTTTCAATGCAACGACTTCTTTTGATCGTTCAGCATTTGGCGTAGGTGCATATGTACCGAATGTAGGCGACAAAATTACGGTAAATATTACGACTGAAGCTGCTGTGTCTACAGCAAAGGCAGCAGCGAAATAAGATTTAGCTCCCTCAGCTAAGTTAGGAAAGCACCCATTTGGGTGCTTTTTTATGTCTTCAAGATATTTAATTGGTGTGTGATCAATCGCGATTGAGCAGCAATAGGAAGCCAAAACTGATGAAGATTCCACCGGTAATTGCGTCAATTTTTTTACTAAATTTTTGATAGTAATGGGTCATTTTAGGTGCTGAGAATAAGACCGCAACCAATGCAAACCAAATCAAACTTTCAATAAAGACTAAAGCCAATAAAGAGCTTTGATCAAAAATACTGACCTTTGCACTGATCCCAATGGAAAATACACTACTGAAATAAACCAATGCTTTAGGATTGGCCATATTGGTCAAGAAACCTTGGAATAACAGCGTCAAAGGCGATTTTTTCTGTACAGCTTGCTCGGTTGGTTTCGTTATTGTGCCGAGGTCTTTACTCCATGCAGACTTTAATAACTGAGAGCCTAAATATAAAAGATACAAGCCACCCAAAATCATGAGGCATTGTTGTAACCAAGCCATTTTTTGAAATAGAAAATGTAAGCCACTTATTGCACAAATTGACCAAACTAAAATACTAAGTGAAATACCTAATGCGGCAAATAATGCATGTGATCTAGATTGTCGAATAGCACTTTGAGTGACAAAAAAGAAGTCAGGGCCTGGGCTGATGAGAGCAAAAAAGTGGATGAGTGCAATGCTGAGTAAGGGAGTCATTCTAATGGCTTATACGTTTTAAAGTGCAACCGTTATAAGCCATTTAGCATTAAATTAATAGCTATTTTAAAGCTCAAGCTGTTGTAAAAATTGTTGCAAAATCATGGGAGCAACACCTTCTAAATGAGGTGCATGTTGTTGACTTTCCATGCGTAAATTTGGGATGTTAATTTGTGCTTTATGCAGTTCACATGTATGCCCAATCAGCCATTTTTCCATGGCCTGTGCTTCTGCTTCAATATGAAACTGTAGGGCCAAAATATTGGGCCCATAGCTAAACGCTTGATTCGGGTAAATTGCCGAGCTGGCGAGTAGCTGTGCATTTGTTGGTAAATCAAAGGTATCACCATGCCAATGCAGTACCGGTACTTGATCTAATGGCGCTAAAATATTGTGAGTAATGGCTTCAAGTTCTAAGGTACTCCAACCGATTTCTTTGCTATGACCTGCATAAACTTTCGCTCCCAATGCGTGTGCAATAAGCTGAGCACCTAAGCAAATGCCTAAAGTTGGTAAATTACTCTCTAAGCGTACTTTAAGTAAGTCTATTTCTTTTTGTAGGAAAGGGTAGTCATTAGTTTCATAGACTCCGATCGGGCCGCCCAAAATGATGGTAAGCCCTGTATGTTGCATAGCTTTACTCAGGTCATCGACACCAGCTTCGAAGTATCTCACCCGATACCCCAGTTGGTAAAATACATCTTCCAATGAACCCAAATCTTCAAATGCAAGGTGTTGAATGATATAGATGGTTTCGTTTAATGCAGTACTCATAGGGATTTTTCAGGATTAAGATTTCAAAATAGAATGTAGCTTGAATTGTCTGAGAATAAAAAGGAAAACTGTAAATTTTTCACAATTACGAAAAGAGATAAATATAGAAATTGGCTGAAGCGTATTGTTTTTTCTTTGAGTGATTGGGTTCGAAGATTGAACTTAGCATTTAAAACCTTTGTACTGTGAAGTAAAGGATTCCCGAAAGGCTTTATTGGCAAAATTTATGAGAAAAAGTGCATGAAATTTTGATAAAGCTTTAGTTTGCTATAAAAAAAAGATGAAAAACCAATGGAAAAGCGTTTAGAGATGCGTATGATGAAATCTTCGACAAACAACAGTTCATTTTTCTTTTAATATCATCACATAATTAGATAACTGATTTTAAAGGTAAAAAAATATAAGCCAGGGAACTTGTATGCAGTCAAAACATAATCGAGATGCCAGTCTCTTGCATGCGATACATAAAATATTATTAAAGGAATGGGACCCTTTAGGGATTCGCCGTATTCCTGCTTTACGTGATGAATATGATGATTATTTGCCCAATATTTTTAAATTAATTCAAGAGGATTCAAGTGAATCAGAAATTTTTGAATATTTATGGTGGGTTGAGCAAAAAGTCTTAGAGAAAAAAGGGCAGAAGCAACATACCCTAAAAATTGCGAAAATGTTGAAGGCAATTGAGCGCTAGTCTGCGGTCGTGTGTCGTGTATGCATAAAAAAACCGATACTGACAACATATCGGTTTTTTATTTTGAATTTCTTAGCAGTCCCTTAGAAATGGTTTAGAATTTCTTTTCTAAGGTAAACATAAAGCTTGGAATTGCTTCATTGATACGAGATTGGTATAGCACGCCAGAACTTTGTTCTTTTAACACTTCTTTATAATCTGAGCTGAGAATATTACGTGCATTGACCGATGCAGACCAATTTTGATCAAAGCGTTTAGTAAAACTCACATCCATGTTGACACGTTCATTGCTGGTGCGATTGTAAGGTTCGTTACTCAGCGCACGCGTATATTCAGGGGTGTAATTGAGGTTCACACTTGTTGCAATACGCCACGGTTGATAGTTATAAGATAAACCAGCACTTGCGGTATAAGGTGCAACATCACTTGCCAAACGATCAGAGCCGTCAGTTTCTTCAATTTTTGCACGTACAGTTGAAAGCTGAGCATTCAACATAAATGAATGACCATTCTCCGTTTGCTTCAGTGCATAACGTCCAGCAATTTCCACACCATAAGTAGTTGCACTGTCTTGGTTATATGGGCGTTCGACAAAACGGCAATCGGTATTTCCTGTTTCGCAACGACCGCCTGTAGCATTTTCTGACAGGATCGATTTTTCGATATAGTCATTAATTTCTCGATAATAGGCAGTGATATTTACACCGCCAGCAGGGGTGTTATAGCCTAGGGTTGTTTCGTAAGCATTAATAGTTTCAGGTCTTAGGTCAGGATTACCACCACGATCAGGGTTGTTTAGTGTCCCTGCGTCACTATCTGTAGAAACTGAAACCGTCGGCATCAATTGATTGCTACGTGGATTTTTAAAAGCCTGACTCAAGTTGGTTTGGAGTGACCATTGGTCATTAAAGTCAAAACGGTGTGCTAATACAGGACTCAAATGCTGATCTTGATAATCCACTAAACCTGAACGATCAATCCACTCTTGGCGTACACCTAGAGTTAAGGTTTGGCGCGGCGTATATTTCCAACTTCCTTCAACATAGGCAGCATACAATTGTTCATCCAAGGTCTCTGCAATATTGCTTTCAAGTTCATTGCTACGTAGATCAGTACCAAATTTTATTTGGCGTTTTGAGTCGAACTTGCGGACACCGTCGTAGCCTAAGCCATATTCATTAATTTGTTCATCAATATATGATTGAGAATTTCTATACTCTGTTAATTCCGTTTCATTTTGCTGCTCGATTGATAAGCGAATTTTGTCAGAATTACCTTGGTCTTTACGCTCATATCGTGTGTTGAGTCGAATGCTGTCATTTTTATCTTTTTGGACTTGGGAGCCACTTGTGCCTTCGCTTTCATTGTTGCGATAAAACATTTCAGCGACCAATTTTTGTTGATCATCAAGTTGATATTCAACACGTGGGGTCAGCATTTGCGACGTACGATTGGTGATGCGTTTTTGAGTTTTCGTTCCTGTTGCATCTTGTGTACGGGTGACCGTATCTGAGTCATTCCACATTTGGCTGCCAGATAAACTATAGATCCAAGGGTCTGATCGACCATCCATTTGAAAGTTTAAATTGGTGCGTTCTTCTTCACGTGTATTTGACTTCGTCAGACCATAACCAGCACGTACAGATCCACTCAAACGCGTGCCATTCAATGGTTCTTTTAAAATAATATTAATGACAGCAGATGAAGCAACCGAGCCTTGAGCAACGCTCGGTTGTTTGGTGATTTCAAGGCGTTCGATCATTTCCGGTGTAATGCTATCAACAACTGACATGCCACCACGAGGACCACCTTGTACAGGTTCACCATTGATTAAGAACACGGGTGCGCCACCACCACGAAAACGCATGCCGCCAGTACCTGCACCACCACGTGGACCACCGCCAGCACCAGGCAGTTGAAACCCTGCAGCACGGCGCAGCGCATCATTGATGGACTGATCGCCAAATTTCAACATTTCATCACGGCTTATAATAGTTTTTGCGACAGCACTGATATCTGGGTCTTTGGGCTTTGTGCTTGCTGTTGGAACTTCAAATGTTAAAGCTTCCATTTGCTGAACTGCTGCAGTTTCTTGGGGATTTTGAACAGTATCTGCGGCCCAAATTGATGTTGATATTGTAAGTAATGCGTAACTTAAGCTGGTCAGTTTGAGTGTGGTGTGCGCGCCGTGCATTATTTGGTTGTCCAAATGTAATTTTGGCAAAGAATAACGGAAAATTATGGAGAAAAATTGAGGAAAATAGCCGAGATGAGCATTTCGTTAGATTATTTTTTAACAGGTAGGCGAAAGGTCATACTGCAATAGGGAAGTTTAAATGGTTGGAAGATAATTCAGGCCTATTAACGTCGCTACAATATAATAAATCACTGATGTGACGCAGTTACATCAGAAGCGTACTTTGCTTCAAATAAAAAAGATACGCGGTAATGTCATCCGCAAGTGTTTGAGACAGGACGACTTCTAATCAAAAATGTTTTTGCGATACGTTGAATAATTTGACGGTAGTGAATGTGTTTTGTCAGTGAAGTCATTACACCGCAAGATGGTTTCCTTGCGAAGCTTCGCACCTCATTTTGCCGAATGAGAAACAACGTTTCGTAAGAGTACCTCCAGCCGAAGGCTAATCCCTGTATTCAATCCCTAAATGTAAGACTTCGTCGAATAGATTTAAATATTATTTTAAAAATGTGAAATGGCTTTCATGTGCATAACATGAGTAAATACATCTAAAAATAAGCCGTTGAAGAAAAAATTAGACATAAAAAAACCCTCATCTTTCGATGAGGGTTTTTCGTATTTTGGAGCGGGAAAGGAGACTCGAACTCCCGACCCCAACCTTGGCAAGGTTATGCTCTACCAACTGAGCTATTCCCGCAATGAGGTGAATTATAGAGAATTTCACACAACTGTCAACTCTCTATGCTTCTGTTTGCTTAATTAATCAGCACGGCGCCAAATAGTACCTTGACGAGTATCTTCAAGGACAACACCTTGATCTAACAAAGATTGACGAATTTCATCTGCTTTGGCAAATTCTTTGGCCTTTTTTGCATCTTTACGTTGTTGAATTAAATCTTCAATCTGTTCTTCTGATAAGCCTAATGCTTCCTGACCGATATCAGATTTCAGAAAATCATCCACATTGTGTTGCACCAAACCTAAAATATTGGTCAAGTGACGCAATGTCGAATAATACACAGCCGCTTGTTCAACATTTTCATCTTTTACGGCACGGTTCAATTCTTTGTTGACTTCAAACAATACTGCAATAGCTTCTGCGGTGTTGAAATCATCACGCATAGCGGCATTAAAGCGCTCAACTAAAGCATCATCCAAAGTTTCTACGGTTTTTTCACCATAGACTTGTTGATACGCTTTAAATGAATGATAGAAACGGGAAAGGGTATTTTTCGCTTCTTTTAAAGCAGTGTCAGAGAAGTTTACTGGGCTACGGTAATGTGATGACACAATAAAGAAGCGAATCACTTCAGGGTGGAATTTATCCATCACATCACGAATAGTGAAGAAGTTACCTAAAGACTTCGACATTTTTTCGCCATCGACATTAATAAAGCCGACATGCATCCAGTAATTAACATACTGTTCGCCAGTAGATGCCTCAGATTGCGCAATTTCATTTTCATGATGCGGGAAAGTTAAGTCTGAACCGCCACCATGAATATCAAAATGGTTACCTAAGCAGCAGGTCGACATCGCTGAACATTCAATATGCCAGCCCGGACGGCCATTGCCCCAAGGCGAAGCCCAAGAAGGTTCATTTTCTTTGGCATGTTTCCAAAGCACGAAGTCAAAAGGATGTTTCTTTTCTACTTCTACATCAACGCGTTCAGAAGCACCAGCCTGCATATCGTCAAGTTTACGACCCGAAAGACGACCATATTTGGCAAACTTTTCAACTTCAAAATAAACATCGCCATTTGCAGATGGATATGCTGTACCTTTGTTAACCAAGTTACCAATCATATTCTGCATTTGATCGATATAGTCTGTTGCACGTGGTGCTTCATCAGGTGCTGCACAACCTAAATTGGCAGCATCTTCGTTCATGGCCTTGATAAAGCGATCGGTTAAAGCAGTAATGCTTTCGCCATTTTCATTGGCACGGGCAATGATCTTGTCGTCAATATCGGTAATGTTGCGAACGTATTTAACGTTCCAGCCCTGACTGCGCAGGAAACGGATAATGTAGTCGAATGCAACCATAACTCGAGCATGACCAATATGACAGTAGTCATACACGGTCATTCCACAGACATACATGTCGATATGTCCTTCTTTACGAGGTACGAATTCTACTTTTTTACGTTGCTCTGAGTTATATAGAACAAAAGGTTGCATAGCTCTTCAAATTGTTTCTACCAAAAGATGGCTCATCTTAACCTAAGCATTTTTATTCATAAAGTTAAAACCCAAAAAAGCAGATATTTTTTAATGCTTGATGTCTTTGCGTTGCTAAAAATAGCGTAGAAGGCTCATTGGGTTCAGGCTGAATCTCATTCGAATACGGAATTCAATTTATCTGTCCGGAAGATAAAAATGAAGAAATGCATCTTTTCTGCATAATTCATGAATTCTTATACATTTGGAAACGTGCTATTTGCATAGATATGATAAAATTGTGAAAATTTTTTATTTTGAAAGTGAGAGCGCACCTCTCACGGCTTAAGGTATAACAACTTTGAATCCACCAAATATGCCGAATCAAGTCGATTTTCAGAAAGTCGCATTAGAAACTTTGCGTATTGAAGAGCATGCTTTACAAGTATTAGCGACGCAAATAGATGATCGTTTTAGCCAAGCCTGCGAAATCATTTTACAGTGCAAAGGGCGTTTAGTGATTACTGGTATGGGTAAATCGGGTCATATCGGTCGTAAAATGGCCGCTACGTTTGCCTCGACAGGTACGCCATCTTTCTTCATGCATCCGGGTGAAGCTGGGCATGGTGATTTGGGCATGTTGGTTAAAGGTGATGTGCTCATTGCAATTTCAAACTCAGGTAAGAGTGATGAAATTATGATGCTCATGCCGTTGATCAAACATTTGGGCATTCCTCTAATTACTATGAGTGGCGACAATAAAGGCCCAATGCCACAAAATGCCGATGTCGCATTGACCTTGGGTAATATTCAAGAAGCTTGCCCATTGGGTCTAGCGCCGACCTCAAGTACCACTGCAACATTAGCCTTGGGTGATGCCCTTGCAGTTGCATTATTGGATGCACGTGGCTTTACTTCAGATGATTTCGCACGTTCTCATCCTGCTGGAGCGTTGGGTAAACGTTTGTTATTGCATGTAAAACATCTTATGCATACAGGTGAAGACTTACCAAAAGTGTCGCCAGAGACACCAATGAATAAAGTTCTGTATGAAATTTCAAATAAACGTTTGGGTCTCACCACGATTGTCGATGAAAACGATACCTTATTGGGTATCTTTACCGACGGTGACTTACGTCGTTTGATTGATAAACAGCAAGGCTTTGATGTGAATATGAAAGTCTCAGAAGTGATGATTAAAAATCCTTTGACGATTTCACAAGAAGAACGCGCGGTACATGCATTAGAACGTATGAACGAAAAGAAAATTACACAATTTGTAGTCGTTGATGATACCAATAAAGTGATTGGGATTATCAGCATGCATGATCTGATTCAGGCTGGGGTAAATTAAGAAAATGGCATCGTATGTATTGCTAGAACAAGCGCGTCACATAGAAGCACTAGTACTGGATGTAGATGGAATTTTAAGTGATGGATTTGTAACGTTGACCAATAGCGGCGATGAAATCAAATCTTTTGATATTCGAGATGGCTTAGGCATGAAGTTGGTGCAAAAAGCGGGTATCAAAGTCATCATTATTACTGGCCGTAAAAGTAATATTGTTGAAAAACGCATGTCTGACTTAGGTGTCGATTTGGTCTTTCAAGGACGTGAAGACAAAGGTGTTGCCTTGACTGAAGCCTGTGCACAGTTTGGTATTGATCCTTCAGATTGCCTATATATGGGCGATGATTGGCCCGATCTTTCAGCCTTTGCTATTGCTGGGATGAAAGTGACCGTACCGAATGGACATTTAGAAGTACGTCGCCGTGCAGATCTTGTTACTCAGGCGATGGGTGGACGTGGTGCTGTTCGTGAAATCTGCGATATGCTTTTAGTTTCTAAAGGTGTATACCAGGAACTACTTGAAAAATATGCAAGTGCACCTTATTAATAAATTGATGCAGTCATTGGATTGAATCTCCGCTTATGGATACTAAAGTTTTATACGTGACAGCTGTGGTCATTGCTGCAGTAAGCGGTGGTTTTTACTATTTCGGTGGAAAGGGTAATAAGCTTCAGGCGGACTCTTCGAAAAGTATGACTTACTCAGCTGAAAACATTAACCTGACGCAGACTGATGAGCAGGGGAAATTGCATATTCGTGCGCAAGTCGATCGACTTGAGCAGGATTTGCAAAAGCAAACTTCTCATTTGGTCAATCTAAAAGCATCAACCTATCAAGATGGTGCTGTCGATGCCACGTTCTTTGCCAAACAAGCCAATGGTATGGACGATAACCAAAAAGTCGTACTGAGTGACAATGTGGTTGCAACGAAATTGATGCGTGAAGGGCAAATGGAGTTTCGTACTGAGGAACTAACTGCTTTTCCAAAACAGCGTGAAATAGAAACGGACAAGACTGTAACGGTGATTTCACCACAAGCCGAATTTGTCAGCCAAGGTTTAAAAGCAAATTTAAACGACGGTCAATACGAATTTTTTAATATTCGAGGAAAGTATGAACCATAATTTTAATCGAAAAACTGCAAAAACTTTCCTAAAACGTACAGCGCTACTCGGTTCACTGGCGTTATGTTCAGTTGCAGCTTTTGCTTTGCCTTCAGACCGTAATCAACCGATTTCACTGGTTGCCGATCGTGCAACGTTTAATGAAAAAACCGGGATTACGACGTATACAGGTAATGTCATCATTGAACAGGGTTCGATGAAGCTGCAGGCAAACTCAATCGTTGCGAACTTAAACAGCAAAAAAGAGATCAGTATGATTACAGCAACGGGTGGGCCAGCACATTTTCAACAAAAAACTGACCCTGCGAAAGGCTATGCAAAAGGCCAAGCACAGAAAATCGTCTACAATGCTGAAACAGGTATTATCACCATGACGGGTGGTGCTTTGTTACAACAAGATGGTGCAAGTATTCGTGGTAATAGCCTGAAATACAGTATGAATAAAGGCGATATCGTTGCTGAAGGTACGCCAAATAAATCTGGATCTTCTTCAGGTCGAGTTCAAATCGTGATTCCACCGTCAAGCACTAAGTCCTTCCCAGGAGCACGTGATTAATGGAGCAGACCTCGCAAGTTCAAACTTTATGTATTAAACATTTAGCCAAAAACTATAGTAAGCGTTGGGTGGTAAAGGATGTGTCCTTTAGCATGCAAAGTGGTCAAATTGTGGGTTTACTTGGTCCAAATGGTGCAGGTAAAACTACAAGTTTCTATATGGTTGTTGGCCTAGTGCGTATGGATAAAGGTGAGATTCATTTAGATGATCTTGATTTGTCTGACTTGGCAATGCATGAGCGCGCACGTAAAGGTATTGGTTATCTACCTCAAGAAGCATCTATTTTTAGAAAATTAACCATTTCTGAAAATATCATGTCGATTTTAGAAACCCGTAAAGATCTAAATAAGCAACAACGTCAGCAACGTTTAACGGAATTGCTTGCTGACTTTAAAATCACTCATATTAAAGATTCTCTTGGTATGAGTGTGTCGGGTGGTGAGCGCCGCCGTGCGGAAATCGCGCGTGCGTTAGCGGCAGACCCTAAATTTATGTTGCTAGATGAACCTTTTGCAGGGGTCGATCCTATTTCAGTGGGTGATATCAAAGACATTATCCGAACATTGAAAGATCGTGGTATTGGTGTATTAATTACCGACCATAATGTACGTGAAACCCTTGCGATTTGTGAGCATGCCTATATCGTGAGCGAAGGTTCAGTGATTGCAGAAGGTACTCCAGAAGAAGTGCTTGCAGATGAAACAGTACGTAAAGTTTACCTTGGTGATGATTTTACTGTTTAATTGAATAAAATAAGAAATTTCCCGTTGAATGGCGCTAGTTTCATTCAGCGGGTTTATGTTATTGTCTGAAATGACAAAAACTGAGCGATTAATCTAAAAAATTAACAAGAATTCAGTATACTTTAAACTAAAAATACGACCTGCAAAAATCATGCGATTACGAAAGATGAATGGTCCAGAAGTTGGGCGTCCGCGTAAAAATAAGTGCAATTTCTTTTGTATATTATTATTACCCTTTTCCATTGGTTCAGTGTATGCAGCAGATACTGGCACTGCGCAAAGTACCATTCAAAAGACATTAGATAAGATTTTTTTACCTAATAAGCCTAAACCTTCTGCCGAAAAAATTAACATCACCGAACTCAGTAAATATAATTTAGATACCTCACGTGTCCAAGAAATGCCTGCTGTTGCTTATGGTCGAACGCAACAAGGCAACTATAATCCAAACACGGTAGCGAAGAATTTAAGTTTTATTGATGCGATACATATCGCCGTGCAAAGACGTCCAGAAATTACGCAAAGTATTGCTACAGTTGCTTCGCAAAACGCCAATATTGACCTTGCAAATGCTGCATATTATCCCCAAATTTCAGGTGGATTGAGCACCGCAGATCTGACCAAAGGCGAGCGTGGACGTCAGTTGGTGTCTTTAAATGCGACGCAGATGCTATATGACTTTGGTAAAACCAAAAGTGCTGTCGGTATCGAAGAAGCAAAAATGTTACAAGAACAGGCCAATGTGCTTGTGAATTTGGATGAAGTTTCTTTTGATGTTGCAAATGCCATTATCAACATTAAACGATATCAAGAAGTCGCTAAAATTGCACAGCAGCAAATTGCTGGTGTGAGTCGGATTGCTGAGATTGCTAACTTACGTGCAACCGCAGGGATCAGTAGTCAAGCAGACCCTATTCAAGCTAAGTCAAATTTAGAAGCTGCTGAATCAAATTTAATCGTGCAAGAAACTCAGCTTCGACAGTACCAACAGCGTCTGCGTACCTTGTTAGGTTTTGACGTGAGTCAGATAAATTGGGTGATACCCGATCGGATCTTAACTGCAGCGGCATTGTATGATGATCCGGACTTCAAGATGATTCCGAGCATGATGCAAGCTCAAGCTGGAGTTGAAGTTGCCAAACTGCAAAAGCAACAGTCAAAATTAAGTGCTTATCCAACTCTTAATGTCAAAGGTAGTCTGAGTCAGGCGGTGAATGGCCGTAATCCAAATAATGATGAAGATGATGGTTTATATAATTCAATCATGTTGGAAGCAACCAGTAATTTTTACCAAGGTGGAGCAATCGCAGCGCAAACACGTGCCGCAAGCTATGCTGAAGAAGCAGCAAAAGCACAAGTGAATACAGTGTATTTGGATGTGATTGATCAAGTCCGAATGATTCGTGAACAAATCGAAAATAAAAAGCGTCAAATGTCGATATTGGTGCAGCGCCGTGAAACGACGGTAAGAACCAAAGAGCTGTATCAAGAACAATATAAATTAGGAACTCGAACGGTTGTCGATCTATTGAATGCTGAGCAAGCTATACATAGTGCCGCACAAGAAATTGTGACATCGCAATATGATATCTACTCAGCACTTGCACAGTACATTCAAGTGACAGGGCGTTCACGAAATATTTATGAACTTAATAATATATCTATTCAGGGGTTTGAAGTTCAGCCATGAGTAATACAATAAATTATCAACCGTGGCTGCAAGCGGTTCTGAATATTGCAAAGCATTATCGAATTGAACCCTCTGAAGAACGTATACGTTTACAGTTGGATTGGAATCAACACAAAAATGCCGATGAACTGGTCGAAGTCATGGCACGCCAAATTGGATTAAGTGTTCGTAAAAACAAATATGACATAAATTTGCTTAATCCATGGCGCTTACCGGTATTGGTTGAGTTTATTAGTGGTGAAGTGGGTGTGGTAGAACGCATCGACGTAGACGGTAATGCCAGTGTCCAATTGAGTGGAGATGAAGGCCTATCTCAAGTCTTCTCTATTGAAAGATTGAGCCATGGTGTTCGCAATATTTATATTCTGCGTCCAGAGTCATCTGTACCTGATGCACGTGTCGATGAATACATCAAGCCGTTTGAAAAAAATTGGTTCTGGTCGATTGTTTTAAAAGACTGGAAACGCTACATCGACATTATGTTTGCATCATTAATGGCGAATATTTTGGCCCTTGCCACCATTTTGTTCTCAATGAACGTGTACGATCGTGTCATTCCATCTCAATCTGTGCCAACCTTATGGGTACTTGCAGGTGGGGTGTTAATTGCGGCGATATTTGAATTTGCACTACGTGTTTCACGAATTTATTTGTCGGATATTATTGGTAAACGTGCCGATTTGAAAATTTCAGATCGTGTGTTTGGTCATGCACTAAGAATTAAAAATAGCGAACGCTCAAAATCAACGGGTACTTTTATTTCACAGATTCGTGAATTAGAGGGTGTGCGCGAGATGGTTACTTCGACGACTGTTACCGCAATTGCCGATTTACCGTTTTTCTTCTTGTTCCTGTTCATCTTCTGGTTAATTGGCGGCAATCTATTTTGGGTTATGCTGTTGGTGGTTCCTTTGATGATTATTCCAGGGATTTTGGCGCAAAAACCATTGGCTAAACTTGCACAAATGGGGATGCGCGAGTCTTCGATCCGTAATGCATTATTGGTTGAATCTGTACAAGGCATGGAAGATATCAAATTACTTCGTGCTGAATCACGCTTCCAAAACCAATGGAACCACATGAATGAAGTGTCTGCTGATGTCAGCATGCGTCAACGTAAAATTGTAGGCTTAATGTCGGCATGGACACAAAAAATTCAGGGTCTAACGTTTGCAATCGTTGTACTTGTCGGCTGTTTTGCTGTGATGAAAGGTGAAATGACCACAGGTGCTTTGGTGGCATGTTCGATTTTGTCTTCACGAATGTTGGCGCCGATTTCTGCACTGGCAGGGGTATTAGGTCGTTTACAACAGGCTAAAGTGGCGAAAGCAGGTCTTGATGAACTCATGAAGAAACCTGTCGATCAACCGGATTATTCTCACCTTATTCATCGACCATCAATTAATGGTCATTATGAACTCAATGGTGTGTCATTTAAGTATGGTGAAGATGATCCACGTCCAAGTCTTTTAATTCCAAAACTGGAAATTAAGGCTGGAGAAAAAATCGCAATTTTAGGCCGAAATGGTGCTGGT
This sequence comes from Acinetobacter amyesii, assembly GCF_002018365.1. GTDB lineage: Bacteria > Pseudomonadota > Gammaproteobacteria > Pseudomonadales > Moraxellaceae > Acinetobacter > Acinetobacter amyesii. The sequence goes on along the minus strand of NZ_MVKX01000001.1, from coordinate 318,068 downwards.
AAGTCGACGCTACTTCAATTGTTATCGGGTATGCAAACGCCTGTACAAGGCAAAGTTAAATTAGATGGGATTGAACTGTCTTTAATCGACCCCGCAGATGTGCGTCGTGATATGGGGCTATTGAACCAAAATGCACAGTTATTCTACGGTACGATTCGTGAAAACTTGACCTTAGGTGCACCGTTGGCGACTGATGAACAATTGATCGAAGTACTGAAAATTACGGGTGCAATTCACTTTGTTCAAGAGAAAAAAGAAGGGCTAGACCATATCATTTTAGAAGGTGGTGTCGGCTTCTCTGGAGGTCAACGCCAAGCTTTACTGCTTGCACGCTTATTGATTCGTCAACCCAATATTCTATTGCTTGATGAACCTACAGCGGCCATTGATGACGTATCTGAAAAGCAGTTGATCGATCATTTAAAAGGTTATTTACAAAACCGAACTATGGTGGTGGCAACACACCGTCGTGCGGTACTTGAGTTGGTTGACCGCATTATTGTGGTGAACGAAGGTAAAATTGTTATGGATGGGCCTCGTGATCAAATTCTGAATCAGAATGCTCAGAAAAAAGTAGCTGGGGCTTAAATCATGAGTGAAAATAAACAAGAACTACAACGCTCGACCAAAGTCAGCTTTAAAGAGCCACCATTACCAAAATCGAGTTTAATCATTTGGATTATTACGATTGGTCTGGCCATTCTTTTAGTTTGGGCTTGGTTATTTAAATTAGAGGAAGTCTCTACAGGGACAGGTAAAGTAATTCCATCTTCGAAAGAACAAATTGTTCAGTCGCTTGAAGGGGGGATTTTAACCAAGTTGAATGTGAAGGAAGGTCAAATTGTTGAACAAGGTCAAGTCCTTGCGCAACTCGATCCAACACGCTTCGCATCAAATGTTGGTGAAACCGAGTCTTTACTTGTGGCATCACGTGCGACAGCAGCGCGTTTACGTGCAGAAGTAAACGGTACGCCATTAAGCTTCCCTGAAGATGTTCAAAAGATTCCGGCCTTAGTGAATGAAGAGACTGCTTTATATCGTTCACGACGTGCAAACTTGGAAGAATCCGTTGCAGGCTTAAAACAAGCTTTGGTATTGGTTCAACAAGAATTGGCCATGACTGAACCTTTAGTTGCTAAGGGTGCAGCAAGTGAAGTTGAAGTACTTCGTTTAAAACGTTCTGCAAATGACTTACAAAATCAGTTAAATGATGTCCGTAACCAATATTTGGTGAAATCACGGGAAGAATTGTCGAAAGCCAATACTGATATTGAATCGCAGCAACAAGTGGTTAAAGGTAAATCGGATACATTGAGTCGTACCGTGTTTAAATCTCCAGTACGTGGTGTAGTCAAAGAAATTGATGTGATGACATTGGGCGGTGTAATTCCGCAAAATGGTAAATTGATGACCATTGTACCTTTGGATGAACAGCTTTTGGTTGAAGCACGTATTTCACCGCGAGATATTGCTTTTATTCGTCCGGGTCAAGAAGCCTTAGTTAAAATTACGGCTTATGATTATTCGATCTATGGCGGTTTAAAAGGTAAAGTGACTGTCATTTCGCCAGACACGTTACGTGATGAAGTGAAACAAGATCAGTTCTATTATCGTGTTTATATCCGTACAGATAGTGATAAATTAAGCAATAAAGAAGGTAAAAGTTTTAGTATCACTCCGGGTATGGTGGCAACAGTCGATATCCGTACCGGCTCAAAAACTGTACTTGAGTACTTAATCAAGCCATTCAATAAAGCCAAAGAAGCACTTCGCGAACGTTAATAACGCAGTGCCAATCAAGCCTCCAGTATTGGGGGCTTTTTTGTGGATGTAAGTCTTTCAAAAAACGCTATAATATCCGCTGATAGAGGACCTAAAGACGTTATGCCATTTACACTTGCCGCACAGTTTGAATATGAAGAAGACATTAAAAAAAGTCGTTTTCAAGCCATCGCAGTTCCTGTGGAAAATGAACAAACCGTTAAAGATTTTCTCGAAGCCCATAAAGATATTTCAACAACACATCAGTGTTGGGCATGGAAAATTGGAGATACTGTACGTTTTAATGATGATGGTGAGCCTTCAGGCACAGCAGGTCGGCCCATTCTAGCAACCATAGAAGGGAATGATCTAACCAACGTGTTGGTCTTGGTTAATCGCTGGTATGGTGGAATTAAGCTCGGCACAGGGGGCTTGGTACGTGCCTATGGTGGCTGTGCAGGTCAATGCCTTTTACAAGCTGAAAAAATTGAACTCATTGAGAAGAAAAAAGTGCAATTTAGTTGTCAGTTTAGTGAATGGGCAATTTTCCAATATGAACTCAATCAGCAGCAAATTGAATTTCAGGAAGACTATACAGCGCAGGGCGTAAATGTACTTGCATCATTGCAAATTCATCAAATCCAACCGCTACAGTTAAAGATTCAAGATGTAACTCGCGGACGTGAACAACTGCATATCGTCGAGGTTGCTGAAGATGAATGAAATAGATCCATTATTGAAATATCGAGAGCAACATAAGCATCGTCTGAATTATATGCCTTGGTTGTATTGGTCACTCAAACCGAAAAATCGTGGTTGGGCTGAAGCTTGGCAACAGGAATATCAAGACTATCTCAAATCGATGGAAACTGTTGAAATTGGTGAAAACTGTTTTATATCGCCATTGGCTCATATTTTTGCCGAACCGGGACGTAAGATTGTTATTGGAGATAACAGCTTTATTGCGGCGGATTGCACCCTGCATGGCCCAATAGAAATAGGCAATGAAGTGGCTATCAATCATCACTGTATTTTAGATGGTGGGCGCGTGGGCATCAAAATTCACAATCAAGTCCGTATGGCGGCGTATTGCCATTTATATGCTTTTGATCATGGAATGGATGTCAATCAACCGATCTATCAGCAGGCTGTACGTTCACAAGGGATTGAGATAGAGCGTGATGTTTGGTTAGGTGCGCATGTTGGAATCAAGGATGGTATTCACATTGCTGAGCAGGCTGTGGTCGGCATGAACAGTATGGTGACGAAAAATGTCGAAGCGCGTGCCATCATTGCGGGAAATCCTGCAAAACTCATTCGATATCGTGAATAAATAATCGCCAAATAGGTCATAAATCGTTTTTATGCTTACACAAATGCATGCACAGTGAAACAGAGTTGTGATAAGTTAAAAATAACAAACAACATTTTATAGCCAAGCAATAATAAAACGAGGGCTAATCATGAAACGAGTTATCGCCTGTATCGACTCTTCTCCATGCATTAATGCACTAGCTGATGCTGCTGCTTGGGTTGCTAAACAAACTCACCGTGAGTTGGTTTTACTGCAAATACTTGATTACTATCCGGCAAGTTATCACTTAGGTGAAATCAGTGGTGTGATTGGGTTTGAAAGTAATGCCATGCTCTTGAAAGAACTCGCGGAGTTAGAACAAAAACAAAGTGATTTAGCGTTAGATTATAGTAATAACTTGCTCAAACACATTTCTGAAATGATCCAAGATAAGCATGGTATTCAAACCACCCATATTCAGGAAAAGGGCGACTTTTTAGAGCAAAGTTTTAATGTGTTGCAAGATGACGATATTGTTTTAATTGGTCGCGTGGGTGAACGTTCAGCAGAGCGCAATAAGCCGCTTGGTAGTAATGTTGAAAACTTTATTCGCGGTGCAAGCTGTACAGTTATGACCGTAGGGCCAACGTTTAAACCACCGACTCGTTTTATTTTTGCCTATGAATATTCGCCTAAATGCGTTGAGTTAATGAAGCGTGTGGCACAAAGTGACCTACTTAAACTTTTGCAATGTCATTTGGTCTATGTTGGGGATCATCCACAAATCTTGGATGATCCAAAAAATTATTTAACCAATGCGGGTCTCGATGTGGTGACTGAATACCGCTATGGCGATGTTTCGGAAAATATTCTGGACTATCAACAAGAGCATGGCATTCAGTTAATCGTACTGGGGGCGTTTAGTCACAGTAAAATCCATCAGTTCTTCTTGGGCAGTATTACCACCAGTATTTTTAGAAATTCGAGTGTTCCACTATTGGTTGTAAAATAAGTTGAGACAATGAATAGGTGACTAAATAGCCGGTCAATTGCGAGTAAATAAATAATAAGTTGTTGTTTTAAAAATAATCAGAGTTATCCTCATAAATTGTGGATAACTCTGTGTGCAGTGTTTGTAAGCAGTTGTTTTGAAAATAAAATATTATGTTGATTATTTTTTATACCTTTATTCAGGGTGTCTAAAAAACACCTCGATTAAGATTATTTAACGATTGCAATCGCAAAACCATCATGACCTTTACAGCCTACAGTTTGAAGTGCTGTGCAGGATAAAATTTTCGGATGATTTTGCATGGCTTTGAACATATCACGGATACCTTCAATGCTTGGTTTATGGTTTTCAGCATTCAGAATCTCACCTGCACGAATCACATTGTCTAAAACAATCACTGTACCTGAATGAGATAAATTTAGGCTTAATTCTAAATATTCAGGGTAGCTCTGTTTGTCTGCATCGACAAAAATAAAGTCAAAAGCTTCGGTATCTTCAGGAAGGGCACGTAAAATATCTGCCGCACGACCACATTTTAGTTCAATCGTTTGTGCAAGCTTTGCATTATCAATATTTTCTTGACCGAGGGCAGCATGTGTATCACGCCCTTCAATGGTCAGAATGTAACCATCATCAGGTAATGCACGTGCTAACCACATGGTGCTATAGGCTGCAAAAGTTCCAAGTTCTAAAACGCGTTTACACTTGTTCATTTGGATTAACATTTGTAGCAGCATGCCTTGATTGGCCGCTACAGCAAGATGATCAGGAAAGCCACGTTCATCTGTATGTTGAAGTGTTTGAGTCAGTATTGGATCTTCAGGAATTAAATGTGAATCGATGTAAGCATCAATGTCTGTCCACATTTGTTGCATGTTGTCGCACCTCGTGATTGATGCAAGCATTTTAAACCTTTCCACTAACATCGCAATTTATTGTTCTGTATTTGCATATTTTATGCACAAAAAAGACCTCCGAAGAGGTCTTGATATGACGGTGTAATGTTTTAGTAATTACACATTGATGAACGACTTGAGTGATCAGGTCCCCAAGTACGGTAGCCTTGTGTATCAATGTGAATTTGTCCGCTGGCATATAGACCTAGGCCCATATTGAGGCTTTGTCCATGTTGTGACCAAAATTGGCATAAACGGAACTTGGTATTTTCAATATAACTATAGTCTTCGGGCTGCGGGTAAGCAGGTCCAATGCGGAAATCAATCGCCGAGTTATATAGGTGACGAGATGAGCTTGCACCACCGGCACACTGGTTCAAAGGCAAATCACGATAAACCGAAGTCACTTCAAAGTCCGTTAAGATATTGGCAGCAACTAAATATTTAAAGACACGTAAGGTCGCAATTTGGTTTTGCCATAATTCACGGTTAGGCACCATATATTCTGAGCGACCACATTTTTGCCAATCACGTGCAGTACGCATCAGCTCAAATGATGGAATGATATTGCCTACACCATTTTTCTCTAAAAAGACTTCGTAGTCTCGGACACGACGTAAATTATCGACAGACGCGACCCATGAGTTGTATGCATAAGGCACCACTTTAGGCGGGGCTTGTCTGATGGTCGTCACTTTTTCTTGAGGTATGTAAATACGTTTACCGTCGGGAGTTGTAATAGTGTGACCTTGTTTTTGTGGTGTAGTTGTACAACCAATGAAAACAAGAGGGAATATTGCAACGGACAATAATCCCTTGAGTAAATGCTTCATTATAGAAATCAATTATTTATAAACTCGTTCTATTTTAATCCAATTTGATTGAGAAAATTTGAATAATTTGCAATGAAATGTGTGCTTTAAGTATAAAAAAAGATCAGCATGTGCTGATCTTTTCATGTAAGCGTAAAATTACTTTTCAAGATATTGTAATTTATCAGCTTTACCGTTCCACTCTTCACGGTCGGCAGGTTGATCACCAATTTGAGTGATGTTCGGCCATTTTTGAGAAAGTTCAGTATTAAGTTCGATAAATACTTCTTGACCTTCAGGTAACTCATCTTCAGAGAAAATCGCGTTAGCTGGACACTCAGGTTCACATAGCGCACAGTCGATACATTCATCTGGATTAATAACAAGGAAGTTTGGACCTTCATAGAAACAGTCAACAGGGCAAACTTCTACGCAGTCTTGATATTTACATTTAATACAGTTTTCAGTGACAACAAAGGTCATGGCGACAGCTACCTAAAAAATATGGTTCTAATAAACTAATGGTGTATTTTAGGCAAAAAATAGGGTAACTAACAATTCCTTTTATTGATAATTATTATATGCAGTGCTGTTAAAATCACTAAAAACTGAACAATTTATGTAAATTTTACAATGAATGAGAATCATACTCAAAAACTGATTAAATTACATCTGTTTATCGAACAATATTTTTAATATGTATTTTAAGCATGAAACATTTTAGAACATTAATTTTTTATCAATTTATTGCTGAATAGCTGCATAAGTAGATAGTAAACATTTACTAATTTACACGTTTGAATGGAGTCAATGCAAAGAACACCTTTATAGGTGCTCTTTGCATATCTTATGTATTGTTTCTGCTCAATTAGATCTTAAGTAAATCCTTTAAAGCGTAAAGCTGTTGTAATGCTTCACGTGGACTTAAGTTATCGACATCTAAATCTGCTAAGGCATCAAGTACGGGTGATGTTTTTTCAACTTCAACCACGCGTTCGATGACTTCAGGCTCTGCTAGTGCCGAAAATAGATCGGTTTGTACTGCCGTATTGAGTTGCTGTTTTTGCTGAGTTTCTAAAATACGAAGTCGGTTTTGCGCTTCTTTGATCACTGCCGCAGGAATACCTGCAAGCTTTGCCACTTGTAGACCATGACTTTGACTCGCAGGACCTTGTTGAACTTTATGCAATAGGATCAAGTTGCCATTTAGCTCACGGGCAGTGACATGATAGTTATCAATATTGGCGTCTTTGCCTAACTCGGTTAGCTCAAAATAATGCGTTGCAAATAGGCATAAACATTTAATGCGACGGGTGAGATCGAGTACACATGCCCAGGCCAAAGATAAGCCGTCATAGGTACTCGTACCACGCCCAACTTCATCCATCAGTACCAGTGATTGATTGGTTGCATGATGAAGAATCTGAGATGTTTCAGTCATTTCCACCATGAAGGTGGATTTGCCTGTAGACAAGTCGTCGGCAGATCCGATACGGGTAAATATCCGGTCGATCGGCCCTAAAATGGCAGATTGGGCAGGGACAAAGCTACCACAGTAGGCCAATAAGCTGATTAAGGCAGTTTGGCGCATAAAGGTCGATTTACCGCCCATATTTGGCCCTGTGATAATCGCCATACGGTGATTAAAGTCCAAACTGGTATCATTTGGGGTAAATGCCGATTTGCTCAGAGATTCCACAACAGGGTGGCGTCCGGCTTTGATTTTGATCCCAACTTCAGGGCTATATTCCGGACGTGACCAATTGCGTAATCGCGCTTGATGGGCAAAATTGGCCAATAAATCAATTTGCGCTATAGCGGCGCTCATCATTTGTAAGTTGCCAATATCTGCACGTAACTCATCAAGTAATAGCTCAAAGAGCATTTTTTCGCGCGCTAATGCACGTGACTCACTCGAAAGCACCTTATCTTCAAAAGATTTCAGCTCAGGGGTAATGTAGCGTTCCGCATTTTTTAGGGTTTGGCGGCGAATATAATGATCAGGTGCTTGCTCAGCCTGCGCTCGAGTCAGTTCAATATAGTAGCCACTGACACGGTTATAGCCAATTTTTAAGGTTGCAATACCGGTTTGTTCACGTTCTTTGATTTCGAGATCAATGAGGAACTGACCAGCATGGTCACGAATTTTACGCAGTTCATCCAGCTCAGTATCGAAACCCTCGGCAATCACATTACCATCTCGTAAAAGCACCGGCGGGTTTTCTACGATGGCAGACATGAGACGCTCATGTAAGCCGTGAAAATCACCCATTTCATCATTTAACTGAGCGATCAGCTTAGATTTATGTGCCCCAATGATCGGTTCAAGTGCATGTCGAAGATAGGGAATTTGTGCACAAGTTTGACGTAACTGAACAAGGTCTCGTGGTCGAGCACTGCCGAGCGCTACACGAGATAGCACACGTTCAATATCGCCAATTTCTTTGAGAACTAAACGGATCGGAGATTCATGATAGCCTTGCAGCATCGCTTGTGACGCATCTAAACGTGCATCCAATAAAGCGGTATCTCGTAAAGGCTGCATTAAGGTACGACTTAATAGACGGCCACCCATCGCAGTTTGGCAATCATTGATAAGTTGGAACAGGGAAGTGCCATGTTCAAATAGGGGATCAATCAGTTCTAAGTTACGACGAGTAACGGGGTCGAGCGCCACGAAATCACTACTTTGTTCAAGTTGAATGCTGCGGATATGTGGTAACGCAGTTTTTTGAGTGATTTTTGCATAGTGAATCAAAGCCGCAGCGGCAGCTTTCGCCAAAGGTAAATGGTCAATACCAAAACCTGAAAGTGTGGCTACTGCAAATTGGTCACACAGGGTTTTTTGCGCGTTATTTAAATTGAAGTCGACGTTTGGACGCTTGGTAACAGGGCAGTCTAATTGACGTTTAATTTGCTCGACAATATTCGGGTCAATGAGATCTTCATCAATCAAAATTTCACTCGGCATTAAACGCGAAAGTTCGATTGCCAATTGTTCCAGCTGATAGTCCATTTGCTGAACTTTAAAAATACCTGCACTGAGGTCTAGTAAAGCAATCCCGATCTGATTTTGTTGTAAGCAGATCGCGACTAAATTGGAACTTTGATGAGAGGCAATCAGTGCATCGTCTGTTAATGTTCCCGGGGTAATGATACGGACAATTCCACGCTCAACAGGCCCTTTGCCTGTCACCTCACCAATTTGCTCGCAGATCACCACCGTTTCACCTTTTTTTACAAGGCGGGCTAAATAGCCTTCAGCAGCGTGGTACGGCACACCAGCCATAGGAATAGGCTCACCATTGGCTTTACCACGATGTGTTAGTGTAATTCCTAAGAGTTTTGCTGCTTTATGCGCATCTTCAAAAAAGAGCTCATAAAAATCACCCATCCGATAAAACATCAGTGAATGCGGATTTTGCATTTTGACTGACATGTACTGTTGCATCATCGGGGTCAGGGTTGAAAGGTCAACTTTGGAATTATCAGCTTGCATGAAACGAAATACCTTAAAATAAAAATTTGTGCGCTGCTAAACGAATGACACTGTTTTGATGAAAATTGGATTTAGAAAAAGTCCTTATATTTATATTGTCTCTTCATTCAAAACCACAGGTGTACGTTAACAAATCGTGTTGCTGATTCTAGCAAAAAAAGTGACAGGAAAATGCCAGAAAAGGTTTGTCTGCATGTAAAAAAAGCAGTCAAAATATTATTTATAAACCCTAAAAAGTCTGTGTGTAAATTCAGCAATGGATACATTTACAAAGCGATAGACTAACTCAAACATCAAGCTGTGCTTCAGCCTACGCTAATCGGTATTGGTTGCGACCACTGCCTTTTGCAAGGTAAAGTGCTTGATCGGCAGCCAATATAAATTTTTGAATTTGATCAGATTCAGATGGAATGATTGTTGCTGTGCCGATGCTAATCGTTACAAATTTTGAAATATGGCTAGCTGGATGTGGAAGTTCAAGTGATTGAATACGGTGTAATAAATCGGCTGCCAAAGGTTTAATCTCAGCTTCAGTTAACATCGGAAAGAGGAGTAAAAACTCTTCGCCACCATAGCGCGCGGCTAACTCACCACTTCTATTGGTAATTTGAGATAAGACCTCTGCAATTTGGGTCAGGCAGATGTCACCCGCCTGATGTCCTAAATGATCATTATAATTTTTAAAAAAATCGATATCGATCATCATGATGCTTAACGGTTGTTGATGACGTAGGGCATAACGCCATTGCTGTTCTAAAGCTTCAGATAACTGACGACGGTTTGCAAGCCCAGTCAATGGGTCATGCTCTGTCATTTTTTTCAATTGTTCAGATTGTTTTTGCATCTCATTTTGATGCAGTTCAATAATACAATTTTGTAAGAAGTTTTCACGGTGTTGACGGTCAATTACATAGGCAATCGCCATACCCAGAAAGCTACTATAGGTATAGGTACGATTTAAGAACGTCCAGTCAATTTGAAAATCAAAAGCTTTAGTAATGATGTATCCAATCAAGCCACCGCACCAACCCGCAACGACGGCAGTATAAAAACGCATACCAACAAAGGCATAGATGATGACCACGGCATACATCATGGCAGCATGTAATAGCGCATCATTGTGATAATTACCAATCATGGTAATGATGATAAATGTGATCGCAACAGCGCACATCGAGCCTAAACAAGTATAAGCATCAAAATAAGGGTTCAAACGCGGAACAAAAGATAAAACCCATGCACTCAGAATGATAATCCCCACCCAAATGTACAGAGAAATCCATAAAACTGCGTCATGACCCGCAGGGATCACTTGATAAATACCCGAACATAACAGGGCATACAGGAGAAAAATAATGATTCCGCGAAAACGAAATTCTTTCGCCGCTTCATCACGGTAGAGCGGCTGATAAATGGATTCTAAATTTGGCGTAAAATAAACTTTATTTAATCTAGTTTTGATTAAACCCTCAATTTCATCCCGATGAAGTAACTTTGAGCCTTTTAATTTCATAATTCGATATGCTCATAAAAAATTTAGGATATGCGCACGACATTTTGTCTATATTTAACCCGTATTTATCTCTAATATAAGATTTGTATAAAATTTAACAAGTGATTTTGAGTTTTAAAATGATTAAAAAATAAAGGCTTATATAATAATTATGTGAATATTGGCATATTCAAGTAAATGCAGAAATAAAAAAACCGATCTTGAGATCGGTTTTAAAATATGTGGTTCGAATTAAATGTATTGCTCTAAGGTTTATAGAGGCCAAGTTCAATCAAATGCAGTCGTAGTATACGGCGCAGTTCGAGTACAGCTTCTGGGGTTTCTTGAATTGAATGACCACCTTTAATGATCTTTTCTGAAACAGCACCCTCTAAATGTGCACTGGTGTATGGCACCACATCATCCGAGATTACATTTTTATCTTGGCTATTTGTGTTATTTCCCATAATTGAGTGGAACTTCAAACCTTTACGCGGCTGAATATCTTCTGTGAGCGCAATAAATTTAGATTGATGGCTTAAGTCACTTGGTCCATTTTGGATTAAGCCATGGTCGATTTCACGGAATAAATCTTTCAGGTCTTCTTCCTGAGTTAACACATCACCCATAGCTGATAAGAAAGCGCCCGGAAGTTTAATGATTTTTCGAGCAGCTTTGGTAAACCAACGATCTGCATATTCAGTACCACGATGCGGTGCAGCCAAGAAAATCGCACGGCTGAAATTTGGAATATCGTCAATCACCATACGCTGCTTCACGACTGGAATATTACGGTACTGATTTAATTGACGTGAGTTCATCATTTTTAAAGCAGATTGTGTGGTATCCGCTTGGCTAACCAGTAGTCGAGCAATAATGCCACCCATACTATGACCAACTAAAACAGCATCTTTTTTAGCTGCAGCATTGGCGTCGACTTTATTAAAGGTCTGGGTCAATATGGAATAAATTTGGAAGCGACTTTCAATAATCGGCATGTTGGTTGAATAGAACACTTGCCACACTTGATAATGCTCACGTAGCACAGAATCGCCCATAATATCGTTGGTGAGACGAATCCATGCTTCAGGGCTACTAGCAAGACCATGTACCAAGACGATGACTTTTTTGTCAGGATTATATGGTTCAAGCATGTAGAGATGCGGCATCGTGAGTTTTTCATCACGGTCAATTAGGGATAAATACGCGGCCTTACCCAAGTTGTTTTGTGCTAACCAAAGACCATAAGGTGCAGAAAAATTGGCTGCAAGGGCATAGTTTTTATTGGCAATATTGACCAGTTCATATTTGTACGGGTCGTAAGCCTTAATTTGAAACTCATGTTGATTCAAAATTTGATCAACTGAAGTTGTGGTGCTTAGAGGTTCAGCCGTTAAGGTTGCAGCTAAATAGCGCGCTTGATGGATGTTGGGGTTTGAACCAGACGGATATTTAAAATCAATCGGGTTGATAATGTATTTGGCTTTGCCTGTTTCAACTGTATATTCTTCGGGTAAAACCACAAGAAATTCGGAACCAAAACCATCACGACGGGTAATAGAACGTAAACCTGAGAAGTTGAGGTTATAGGTTGACATCAATTGTTCAATTTTACGATTTTTGAGTTCTGGGTAATGGCTGAAGTCAATATGATAGGTTGTCTGTCCGACTTTGATCTGTTGAGTGACTTCTTGAGGTTTATAACGTAGTGCATAACTGCTAACCAGTTTGGCAATCCCTTGATTATAGAAATCTCGGATTTGAACTTGGCGGTTATCAAAAATACGGTCAGCAGGCGCACGTTTGGTTTTAAACATGTAGGCATAGCTATAGCGGATACTTTTATCCAGTAGCGTCAGCTGTTGATCTAAACATTTGTTATATGTGTCTTGCTCAATTTTTTGTTTTTCTTCTGATTTGTGGCTAGTCAGTAAACCTAATTTACAGGCAGAAGAAGACTCATATTCGATGGCTTTGGCTAAATATAATTCACTTGCCGTAGACAATAATTGTTCGTCTTGAATTTGAGGGATCTGTTGTAGTTCCTCAACACAGGCTTTCGGGTCTTCTATACACGCTTTGGCTTCACGACCTGTCATCGACAAGACATTTAAACTGGCTTCGCTAAGTTTGTTTCTAGAAATAATACTTTCACGTTCATTGGCAATAGAAACGTTGAGTTTTTGGTTTTTGACACTGACGACCTGACATCCACTCAGTACGCTGGTACTCATGATTCCAAGGAGCAGTATTGTTTTAGTATTTAGCTGCATAAAGGGGTCGCACATTGGGTTGAATATTTTCAAATCATACGATAATTGTCAGGATTTTCAATTCGCCTTAAATGAAAAAAGACCGTTAAAACGGTCTTTTTTCAAAAGAATTTTCTAAATCGTTACAATTAAGACGCAGCTTTAGGCGGATTTAAAACCTGCCAAACATTCCAACGGCCTTGCTTTTCAATTTCTTGAATTAAGCGGTCAGCGACTTCGCCTTCTTGTGGGTATTTGACTTTATAGTTCTTTAAGACCTGAATTGCGTTCTTTTTTTGTTCCATCGCAATGTAGTTATTTGCTGCAGAAAGATACGCTTCTTGAACACCCGCTTTCATCGCTTTGTCTAGGTATGGAATCGCTTCACGTTGACCGCCACCTTCAGATAAACCAAAACCGAACCAGAAGTTTGCTTCAGCATCATCTTGGTTGATTTTTAAAATACGCTGTGCGTAAGTTAATGATTTAGTGGTGTATACAGAACCTAAGTCAAGGTTACGTGCCATTACACTGGCTTTAAATGCACGAACTAAAACATCAAAAGAAGCGTTGTCTTTAGATGCAAGGGTATCTAATTTTTGCGTCACTTCTTTAAGTTTAAGTTCAAATCCTTTACGTTCTTGGCGTTGAACAAAACGTGGTGGATAGTGACGAGCTTTACCTTCGACGAGCTGTAAGAAATCATCAATTTCAGTAATGTCGATTTCATTATCACCCGCTAAAGCAGCAAATTTCATTGAGCGTTCTTTGCTGTCTACGATTGGAATAATCAGACGGTTTTCTTCAAGTGTCAGTTGTTTAGATGGGTCGGTCGGGCTAGTTACCACCATCTTAGTCACAGGCTGTGCTGCAGCTTTTTGTAAATTTAATTCAAAAGGAGGTGGCGCATCGTAGTTAAATGGGTTGAGTGCGTAGAACGGTGGAGTAAGTTCAGGCTCTACAAAAATCATGGCATCTTTAGGTGCATTATTTTTAGTTGGGGCGCTTCCACAAGCGGCAAGGGTTAAAGCAATACAAGCAACTGCCAAGGGCTTAAGCGTCATATGATTCATCCATTAATTTATTTTATACAAAAAAGCATGTTGGTCAGTCTAAAAAAACTCTGAACAACATGCAAGTTAAAGGCAACTTATTCTGATTGCTTTTGGTTAAGCTTTAGATTGATTACTTTGAGCTTCGCATTCGCGGCGCACATCTTCAATGATTTTAAGTTCTTCCTGACTAAAAGGTTGTTCATTGAGTTGTTGCTTTTTGAACGTTGGGTCAAGGAGAGACAAACGCTGACACAAATTATTCATACGTTTTTCATTGTGCTGAATACGATCCAACAACACACGCATACCTTCTAACATCGGGTCAGTTTGGTCTTGTGTTGCAGCATACGGTTGGAAGCCAATACTTTCTGCATAATCGCGACGACGTGTTTCAGCTTCATCTTTTGGTTTATCTTTTGTGATAAAGCGTGCTGGATTACCTACAGCGGTAGTATCCGCAGGAACTTCTTTGGTCACCACGGCATTTGAGCCGACTTTGGCATTTTTACCTACCGTAAATGGACCTAAGATCTTTGCACCAGCGCCAACCACTACACCATCTTCCAGGGTGGGGTGACGTTTGCCTTTATTCCAAGTTGTGCCCCCTAAGGTCACACCATGGTAAAGGGTGACATCATCACCAATTTCGGCTGTTTCACCAATCACCACACCCATACCGTGGTCAATGAAGAAACGACGACCGATTTTCGCACCCGGATGAATCTCAATGCCTGTGGCAAAGCGGCTAAAAGAAGACAATAAGCGAGCTGAGCCTTTACACTCTTTTTTCCAAAGTTCATGTGCCATACGATGCATGATCAAGGCATGAATTCCTGGATAAGTGGTTAAGACTTCGAGCGTATTTCGTGCAGCAGGATCGCGCGCGAATACAGCCTGTATATCTTCTTTGAGCTGCTTAAGCATTAGATTGATCCTCATTGTCTGTAGATTTTTTCCATGTTCCGTTATTTAAAGCCTGTACTCGGCTAAAGATGCCACGTAATAAGTGGTATTCCATACGATCTAATTGTATACGTCCAAATAGGCGACGCAAGCGTAAAGGTAATAATCTTGGATTTTTTGGATCCATAAATTCAATCTCTGCCAGCATTTTTTCAATATGCGGGTAGAACTGTTCCATCATTTCATGGGTCACCAAAGGTTCATCCCATTCCATATCGATGTCATCTGTCACATGCATGTTGGCATCAGGATTTGCAGTTAACTCAGTAAGTGCAAGGGCAGCCATACGCATTTCATAGCAAATTACCTGAATCGCTTGGGCAACGTTCAAGACGCCATATTCAGTATTCACTGGAATAGTGACATGGTAGTTGGCCATTGCCAATTCTTCATTGGTCAAACCACGGTCTTCACGGCCAAACACCACGGCAATTTCTTGTTGTTGTTCACAGACCGCTTTGAGAGACATTTCAGCAGCAGGGCGAGCGTCAAGCAATGGCCATGGGATGGTACGACTACGCGCACTGGTACCAAAGACAATATGACAATCTTTAATGGCATCTTCTAATGATTCAACGATTTCAATTTGATCAATTAAATCGACAGCACCGGCAGCCAAGGCATTAATGTCTGGATGCGGGTAAGTCTTAGGTGCAACTAAGACCAACTTTGAAAGTCCCATGGTTTTCATGGCACGTAATGCACTACCAATATTTGCGGGTAATGTTGTATTCACCATGACAATACGCACATGGGAGAGATGTGCTGAAACCGCAGCATTGTCAGTTTGATTCATGATATTTCCAATATGTTTATTTAAAAAAGCAGTTCAAACAGCGTTTAAACTTTAAGAAAATTGATTGGCTTCTGCTTGGTATAAATCCATGGCATCATCCATGCTCATCCCATCTGGCGGTGGAGGAACTTGTGCAGGAATAGAGGCTTGTTCATAACTCACCGCTTTGGCTGCTTTGGATTTGACGTGATATTCAACATGCAAAGATTCTTTACCAAAGTAGTCACGCAGCTTAGACAGTAGCTCATCCAGTGGGGCAACTTTCCAGTTTAAGCCCAAATGAATGTCAGCCGTTGCATATGGGTAGTCAATATATAACTGCACAGGAATATGCGTACACATATCAACATTGCAGAAAGGCAATAGAATATTTTGGATATCGCTTGAGAGCGTTTTACTAAAATGTTCAGGGGTTAATTTGATTTGAATCGCATTGGCACGTTTTTGACGGATTTCATTCAGACTGAAGGCTTTAGTTAAGCGGCCCATTGGGCGATCAAAACCTTCACGCTCATAAATTTCACCTTCAATTACCACCACTTTTTCGTTTTGAATTACATCTTTGAAACGGTTAAAACGTTCGTGATTCGCAGACACTTCAATACGTGCTGTACCATCATCGAGCGTTACCATCATACGGTTCGGGAAGTTGGCAACATCGACTACTAGACCTGCAAATACCGTGGTGACACCACGTCGTGTAGGCGTAAGTTCATTAATACGCTGTGAAATAAAGGCTTTTAACTCTGGGCGATACACATCAATCGGGTGACCTGTTAAATAAAGGCCGAGTGTGTCTTTTTCACCTTTGAGACGAACTTCATCAGACCAAGGTTTGACTGGTTTGGCAGGTTTACGCTGAACTTCTTCCACTTCGCCAAACAGGTCCATCATACCTGTTTCGCGGTTAGTGCGTGCTTGATCCGCCGCTTGAACGGCTTCAGGGAGCTGTGCCATCAAGTCAGCACGTTCTAAACCTAAACAATCTAGTGCGCCACCACGAATCAATGCTTCAAGCGTGCGCTTATTGATTTTTTTCAGGTCAATACGATGACAGAAGTCAAACAGGTCTTTATAGGGGCCATCTTGGATACGTGAGTCAATTACAGACTGCATGGCAGCTTCGCCGACGCCTTTGATTGCACCTAAACCGTATACGATGGTTTCTGGATCACTGGCATGGAAGTTGTACAAAGACATATTGACTGATGGAGGTAAAACTTCAAGACCGTTAATTCGACAGTCATCGATCAAAAACACCACGTTGTCGGTGTTTTGCATTTCCGAGGTCATCACCGCTGACATAAATTCAGCAGGGAAATGTGCTTTTAACCAAGCGGTTTGATATGCAACAAGGGCATAGGCTGCGGCATGGGATTTGTTAAAACCATAGCCTGCGAATTTTTCCATATAGTCGAAGATATGGTTGGCCGTATCTGCATCAATACCTTTGGTTGCAGCACCTTCAGTAAAGATCTGACGGTGCTTGATCATTTCTTCGACTTTCTTTTTACCCATGGCACGACGAAGTAAATCCGCGCCACCCAAGCTATAGCCGGCGCAGAACTGCGCTGCCTGCATTACCTGTTCCTGATACACCATAATGCCGTACGTCGGTTCAAGGACACTTTCCAGTAATGGATGTAAGTATTCAAACTCGCCACCATGCATACGGAAAATAAAGTCAGGAATCAGATCCATCGGGCCTGGACGGTATAAAGACACGAAGGCAATAATTTCTTCGAACTTGCTTGGACGTGCCTCTTTCAGCATTTTTTTCATGCCGACGGATTCAAACTGGAAGACCGCTGTGGTATTGGCATCTGCGAACACGGCATAGGCAGGTTTATCATCCAACGGAATCAAGGAAATATCGACAGGTGTGGTGATATCTGGACGGGCATTGATGTGCTTAATGGCATCTTCAATTACCGTTAAGTTACGTAAGCCCAAGAAGTCGAATTTGACTAGGCCGGCTGCTTCCACATCGTCTTTATCGAATTGGGCTACACGGTTCGTCCCATCTGCATCACAGAGTACTGCGGAATAGTCGGTTAACTTGGTTGGTGCAATGACCACACCACCGGCGTGCTTACCTGTATTACGGGTAATGCCTTCAAGTTTGAGTGCCATTTCCCAAATTTCTGCTGCATCGTCGTTATCTGGGTTTGATGGGTTGGTGACAATATCTTTGAGCTGTGGTTCGGCCTCAATCGATTCTTCCAAACTTAAACCTAAAGGCTTGGTCGGAATCATTTTAGAAATACGGTCAGCCAAACCATAGGATTTACCCAAGACACGGGCTACGTCACGAATCGCACCTTTTGCCGCCATAGTCCCGAAAGTTGCAATCTGAGATACTGCATCACGACCGTATGTTCGTGCAACATAGTCAATGACACGGTCACGACCTGCGATACAGAAATCGACGTCAAAGTCGGGCATCGATACACGTTCTGGGTTTAAGAAACGTTCGAAAAGTAGGTCATAACGTAGTGGGTCAAGGTCGGTAATTTTTAAACTATAGGCAACCAAGGAGCCTGCACCCGAACCACGGCCTGGACCAACAGGGACGCCATTACCTTTAGACCATTGAATAAAGTCCATGACAATCAGGAAGTAACCTGGGAATTGCATGGTCAGGATGATCCCGACCTCATAAGCCAAACGCTCATCATAAGGCTTACGAATTTCTGGCCAGTCGTCACCACGCTGTTCGACAGGATATAAATGCGCTAAGCGTTCTTCTAAACCTTCTTTTGATAAATGTTCAAAATAGGTGTCAATGGTATGACCTTCAGGGATTGGATAATCGGGAAGGTCATGGAAGCCTAAACGTAATGACACATTACAGCGTCGTGCAATGTGATAGGTGTTTTCAATAGCTGTTGGAATGTCTGAAAAGAGCTCAGTCATTTCCGCAGCAGTTTTGAAATACTGTTCAGGACTATAATTTTTAGGACGACGATTGTCCCCAAGGACATAACCATCGGCAATACAAACACGTGCTTCATGCGCTTCGAAGTCTTCTTTACGCACAAAGTGCACATCATTATGTGCAACAACACCAATGTTAAATTTCTTCGCAAGTTTTACAGCTTCATGAATGAAGTCTTCTTCACCCGAGCGCTCAGTTCGGGTAATAGCCAAATAAACACGATTGCCAAATTTTTCGACCCAGTCGGCTAACAATGGTTCAGCTTTTTGCGGGTTGGACGAGCAAAGCATTTTGCCGACATCACTTTGCATACCCAGTAAAACAATCAGGTCTTGGTGCTGATTTAAAATCCAATCTTTTTGTACGCAAGGAATATCAAGCTGTTGACCTGAAATATAGCCTTCAGAAACCAACTCGGTCAGACTACGCCAACCTTTATTGGTCATCGCGAGGAGTGTGACTTTGTGCTCAGCATCATTCAAACGAAGGGTCGAACCAAAAATCGGTTTAATGCCTTTATCTAAGCTCTTTTTATAGAATTTTACAGCCGCATGTAGATTTGAAAGGTCAGTGATGGCTAAAGCAGGCATTTCATCTGCAGCTGCAGCTTTTACAAGATCAGGTATACGTACAATAGATTCAGTAACGGAAAATTCTGTAAAAATACCAAGATGTACAAAGTGCATAGATGAGTCCCTGCGAAAACAGCTGATGATTTTAGCATGCTCTGAGATCAAACTTGCGTTTATTGCATGGCTTTATGCAGATTTATAAATTCACTGTTTAAGCAATAAACGCTGTATGACAATCACGATTTAGCAAGCAATACCTTGATTCACTGAAAAGGCAGTTAATTTGCCATTTTTAAAGTTGAAGGCTAAGTTGCCAATATAGGGTAAATCATAGTTTTGCGGCTCTTTTAGCACGGATTTAGCATGAGCAGGTGAGAGTAAAATCACATAAGCCACTTCATTTGGATTGGCTAATTTTGCACTTTTAGGAAAGTCTTTTACAAATTGTTGAAAGTTATATTGGCTTGTCAGGTTTTTTGATCCAATTTGAATTTTATTGTGTATTAGCGTGGAGTTATCCCATTCCATCCAAACAACCCCTTTGGTTTGTCCAAGTTGGGCGATGCTGTTTTTATTCTTATAGAATGAATCATTTTTAACTTGAGGATTGTCCTCAGCATAAATTTCAAATTTTAGAAATTTACCTTTTGATGTGACATGAAATTCAGTATTACCGGTACATTCTGAATATTCATATTTTGGTCTCACTGGATTTTTACTGATTAATGCATTTACTTTTGATGCAGGCAAGGGTGAGGCTAAGTCAACATCATTCACCTTAATACTAGTCACATAGTCATAATCAGCAATTGATGCAGATGCTGCTGAAGTGATTAATATCGTTGTTGTGAAAAAAGTTAAGCGGAAAATTTGTGCTGGCAGTGTTGTTTGCATGGGGAATATATAATCTTGTTCTTTTGATGTTTTGTCGTAATTCAAGTTTTTGGAAATGTAATGTTGAAGGACATATTTTAAATTTTATGGTGTTGCTAATTTGCCGTCAAAGTAATTTAGGGATAAAGAAATTTTGGTTTAATTTCAGCATTAAAAAAATCAAATCTTAAACACTAAAAAGCCCTCCGAAGAGAGCTTAAAGTTATGAATTGCGCAGGCTTAGCGTAATTTTGATAACCAATCACCTAGGCTTTGTACGATTTGCACCAAGATCAATAAGACGATCACAGTCATGATCACTACGCTACTATCAAAACGTTGATAACCATAAGAAATAGCAAGGTCACCGATACCGCCTGCACCTACTGCACCCGCCATGGCTGTTGCGCCAATTAAGCTAATGGTTGCAGTCGTTAAGTTTAAAATCAAAGAGCTACGAGACTCTGGTAGCACAAATTTAGTAATGATTTGCAGCGGAGATGCACCCATCGCTTGAGCAGACTCAATGATGCCGTCGTTCACTTCGAGCAACGATGTTTCAATCAGACGGCCAATGTAAGGACCAACATAGATAGTGAGCGGAACAATTGCAGCCCAAGTCCCGATCGATGTCCCTACAATGACTTTGGTCAAAGGAATGACCGCAATCAAGAGGATAATAAATGGCAATGAACGCAGCGCATTCACAATCGGGTTCAAACCATGGTAGATGACACGGTTAGGCAAAATGCCTTGTGGACGTGAGACATATAAAATCACGGCCTGGATAAAACCCCATATACAGCCGAAGAGCATGGCAAAGAACACCATGTGAAAAGTTTCTTGTAGGGCAGTGACGAACTGATCCATAGACAAAGAACTTTTCCAAAAGGGTGCTGTAATTTGAGTCAGCCATTGAACAATTAAATCTCTCATTGCTGAACTCCTGCTTGAGTGACTTCAACGCCATGTTGTTCTAAGAACGCCACCGCTTGTTGAATCAATGCTGCATCACCTAATAGCTGAACGAACATTTGTCCAATCACCGCACCATTAATTTCAGTCATATTGGCAAACAAAATATTCAGGCTAATATCAAACTGTTTAATTACCGCCTGAATGACAGTTTCTTGTGCCGAACTGCCGAGGAATTTCAAACAATAAATACTGTTATGGTTCTGATTTTCTAAATTATTTAAAATATTAACAGGGAGCTGTTGCTGCAATACAGTTTGAATAAAGTTTTTCGTTGTATTGTGTTTTGGCTGACTAAAAATCTCTAAAGTTGATCCATGTTCAATGACTTTTCCTTGTTCCATTACCGCAACATAATCACAGACGGATTCAATCACATCCATTTCATGGGTGACCATGACAATAGTAATGCCTTGTTCTTGATTAATTTTCTTTAATAACGCCAATACCGATTTGGTGGTTTGCGGATCGAGAGCAGAAGTTGCTTCATCACACAGTAAAATTTTAGGATGATTGGCAAGCGCACGGGCAATTCCTACACGTTGTTTTTGACCACCAGAGAGCTCATCTGGATAAGCATTTTTCTTATGTTTTAAGTCAATAAATTCGAGCAACTCTTCTAAACGTTTTTGGCGTTCAGCTTTAGCTACACCTAAAAGTTTAAGCGGCATTTCAATATTTTCTGCAACAGTTTTGGTTTGCAGTAAATTGAAGTGCTGGAAGATCATGCCAATATTGGTTCTTTCTTGACGAAGCTCTGCCGAATTTAAAGCAGTAAAGTCTTTATCATGAATAATAATTTGCCCTTCACTAGGACGTTCTAGCAAATTAATTAAACGGATTAAGGTACTTTTGCCTGCACCACTGTAGCCAATTAGACCGAAAATACAGCCATCTGGAATGTCCAGATTAATCTGATCCAGTGCTGTAACGGTTTGGCCTTTTAGCTCAAAATGCTTGGAGATATTTTTAAATTGGATCATAGCGTCAAAAAAGGGTTCAAAAATGAAAAAACAGGCAAAGTAAACTTTGCCTGTTTATTTGAAGAAATTATATTACTATTTTGCTTCAGTGAGGTAGCTAGTTGGTTTGTTTACATCAATTTTAGTACCACCAAAATGTTCATCGATGTAAGCTTTAACTGCTGGAGTGTGATAAAGCGCGCCTACTTTTTGTAGAACTGGGTCATTTTGACGGTCAGCAGCAACAGCAAGAATGTTCACGTTCATTTTTGTACTTTGATCGATTGGCTCATAGTAAACCGCATCTTTCAGTACGTTTAAACCACCTTCCATTGCAAGGGTATTACCCAAAACAATCGCATCAACTTCATCTTTAACACGAACCGCAGTCGCCATTTGAATTGGTTTGATTACGATTTTTTTCGCATTTTCAGTTACGTCAGCAGGTGTACCTTTTACATCGTCAAAATCAGCTTTAAGTTTGATTAAGCCAGCAGATTGAAGTAGTAACAATGCACGTGATTCGTTTGCGCCATCATTTGGAATCGCAATGGTTGCACCTGTTTTGAACTCTTCAAGTTTTTTGACTTTGCTTGAATAGATACCCATTGGTTCTAAATAAGTTGTCGAAAGCGGTGCAATTTTATCTTTATTGTTGTCGTTAAACGCAACCATATAAGCATATGATTGGAATGCGTTAACATCAATTTCTTTATTTGATACAGCAGTGTTCATAGACACATAGTCAGTGAAGTTTTTCACTTCAAGTTTAATGCCAGCTTCTTTGGTTTCAGGAAGCGAAGCAATGTAGCGCCAAATATCAGCATCCGAACCAGTCGAAGCCATGGTGACGGTTTGCACTTCGGCAGTGTCTTTTTGTTGTGCTGCGTCAGTTGCAGGAGCTTCTTGTTTACCACAGCCTGAAAGGCCAACAGATAAACCGAGAACTAATCCTAGGAGCTTTTTCATATATTCACCCGAGTAAATTTATAAAATTAATAAATTCACAAATCATATTATGGAGAGATTTACTTAAGTCTTTTATCAGACAGGCTGATAGATGCTTAATAATTTAAAATGCTACACAGACTTATACAATTAGATCTGAGTCTATTTCCAAATGGGAAAAGATAGCCATTGCAAGCTGCTGTAAACAAAAGATTTAATAAAGCCAATCTCTATATTTCGCTAGGCATCATATCAATTTTTTATTATTCAATATAGTGATTTAAAAAGTTATGCTTAGCAGCAAAAATGTAAATGGAATATGTTTAATTAAATAATTTAATAAGTAAAAACAATATATTATTTATAATTAAACTATTTAAGTACGTCATTTGTATAAGTTTAGCTCTATATAACAAATTTTAAAATGTATTGCTGAAAAAATGATAAAAATGAAATAAGTCTTGTCATACACAAAATTTGTAACATTCATATGTGAAAATAACGGAGAGTTTAAATCTAATCTGCATTGAAATCTTTATTGATATATTTGAAGTTCAACTCTGATTAATGGCTTTTCAAAATCTTAGATCTAAATCTGAGGAAGATTGAATCCGCTATATTGTTTAATATAAACTGCTTAATAATTGATCATAATAAATTGCTATGTGAGGCACGCTATGTCAAATCAGTTTGATTTCGTCTCAGTTGTAAAAAAGCCTACGGTTCATTATGGCGGCAGATCGGTGAGCCATGTTTTAAAAATGGAAGATGGTAGTCAAAAAACCATCGGTGTATTTTTGCCATCAGAGCAACCCATGACGTTTGAGGCGCATGTGAAAGAACGTGTTGAAATCACATCGGGGCAGTGTGTTGTGCAAATTGGAGAGCAGGGCGAGTTTGTTCAATATACGTCTGGCGAAAGCTTTATTGTTCCACAAGATTCTATTTTCAAAGTGCAATGTACCGATGTTGTTGATTATGTATGCCATTTTGATTAAGTATGCTTAGACAGGTTTGCAGTTGCTTCAGCTTTACACCTTATGATTTTTTTATTTCTAAGTTATAGCAATTGATATTTTTAGAGCTTAAACCCCGCATTTAGCGGGGTTTTTTATATGATTCAATGAATGATTTAGCTTTCTTATACGAAATCCTGTAGTTACTAAAATTAAAGAATTTAACATCACCTATAGTCACTGTTTGGCAGAGTTAATGTACTTTAGTTTTCAGTGAATAATTATTGAATTAGCAAAATGGAATGTGCAAGTAATCACTACGCTGTATTTCATAAAGCACGTGACGGTTTAATGGGTGATCCGCAGCTACACGTGGATGATTAAATTCACGGATTTTTTGCATACCAATGCGTTGCATCACACGTTCAGATGGAGTGTTTAAACTCGCTGTGAAAGATATGACCTTGTCTAATCTTAGGTTTCTAAAAGCATGTTTCAGTACTGCTTTTGCACCTTCTGTGGCATAACCTTGATGCCAGTATTGCGGCAGTAAGCGCCAACCAATTTCTGGTGCATCGGCTATTTCAAATTCGGGTGGGTGTACGTGTAAGCCGATAAAGCCAATAAATTCACCTGTGGCTTTAAGCTCGACAGCGTATAACCCCCAACCTCGTGTATCTATTGAATTACGTAGACGTTGCATAAATGCGACGGCTTCATCAGCATCAAGTTTGTTAGGGAAATAGCGCATGACGTCGTCATCTGCACACATTTGGATAAATGGGGCAGTGTCGGAGTCTTGCCATTGGCGGAGGATAAGGCGAGGGGTTGCGATAAACTGATTCATACTAATTCATCTTTATCTTTTAATTGCTTTGCTTTCTAATAAATATAGTTCATTAATCAATAAAAATTCACGTATTTGTTGTGAATAAGGCTTATCAACTTCACTATGTGCACGTTCATTTCTATAAGCAGTAAATATATTGGTAAATAGACAACCTAGGGCATTTGAAACCTTTTCATTGTTTGTATCCCATGAATAAATTGATTTGCGTTGTTTATCTGAAATGAATGCGGTTTTTAAAAGACTGTTAGAAAACAGACTATGATCATTAATTTTATCTTTGACAATATCTTCTAATCTTGTATATGCCGTTAAGATTGAGTAATTGGGATCATCATTAAATTTAAGAGCAAGATCGAAAATTCGAGAATCAACCAAGTGGAAAGGTAATTCTGTTGGATAGAAACGGTCATTATTGATTTGGTATTCCGTAGTTTTATAAATTGCATAGATGTATTCGTATATGTTAATTGGCCGTACAACTCTAGCTGTGAACATTGTTTCAAGATCTGCATCTGATAATGAACTATGATTTACTTTCTTCATTAATTTTTCGGAAATATTAATTTCTTCAACTTCAATATTGTGCTTTAAAAGAAGTTGCAGTGATGATGCTAATCCTTTAGGTCCTTCACCAGAATAGCCTGAACTAAAGCCTGATCTGATAATGTAAGTATTTCTATTAGATTTGATTAAATATGCATGTATTTGATTGCAAGATAAAAGTAATGCATTTTCAATATATGTTTGAGTTTGGAGAATGACACCAATAGCGTCTAAACAATCTTGAGTATAAGGTGTCCCTAAATATTGTATTTCTTCAGATGGTCGATTAAATAAATTAAAGATCATTTTAATAAAGTATTTGTTTGATATCTAATGAAATATAACAAAAAACCCCGCACATAGCGGGGTTTTAAATACTTAATTACAGATTAAGCATTTTCACGCGCAATCGCACGGTAACCAATATCTTTACGATATTGAACACCATCAAACGTTACTTTTTTACAAAGTTCTAATGCTTTGGCTTGTGCTTCACCAATCGTATTGCCAAGAGCAGTCACACAAAGAACACGACCACCAGCAGTCACAATGTCACCATTTTCAAGTGCTTTAGTACCAGCATGGAACACTTTCGCATCAGCCATTTCAGTGTCTAAACCTGAAATTACATCACCATTGCTAGACGTTTCAGGGTAGCCCTTAGATGCAAGTACGATCCCTACAGTCTTACGCTCATCCCATTTAGCTTCCGCAGGAAGGTTACCCGCAATGCCCGCTTCAACCAAATCAACTAAAGACGATTTTAAACGCATCATAATTGGTTGAGTTTCAGGGTCACCAAAACGACAGTTGAACTCGATCACTTTAGGTTGACCTTGCTCATCAATCATCAAGCCTGCGTATAAGAAACCTGTATAAACGTGACCGTCTTTTTTCATACCTTCAACGGTAGGACGCATCACTTCATTCATGGTTTTTTCAAATACGTCAGCCGTCACCACAGGAGCAGGAGAGTAAGCACCCATACCGCCCGTGTTTGGACCTTGGTCGCCTTCAAAGATACGTTTGTGATCTTGTGAAGTTGCCATAGGTAAGATGTTGTCGCCATCAATCATACAAATGAAAGATGCTTCTTCACCCGCAAGGAATTCTTCGATCACCACACGTGAGCCAGCATCACCAAATTTGTTGCCTGCAAGCATGTCATCAATCGCATCAAATGCTTCTTGATTGGTCATGGCAACGATCACGCCTTTACCAGCAGCAAGACCATCTGCCTTGATCACGATTGGCGCACCATTTTTTTCAACAAATGCTTTAGCCGAATCTACTTCTGTAAATACATCATAGAAAGCAGTTGGAATGTTGTGGCGTTTTAAGAAGTGCTTCGCAAATGCTTTAGAGCCTTCAAGCTGTGCAGCAAATTGAGTAGGACCCCAAATTTTTACACCCGCTTCACGGCAAGCATCGACTACACCATTGACAAGCGGTGCTTCAGGGCCAACCACGATTAAATCAACTGCATTGTTTTTTGCAAAGTCGATAATCGCTGCATTGTCCAAAATGTTAAGCGCAACATTTTCGCATTTATTTTCAGTTGCAGAACCTGCATTACCCGGTGCTACAAATACTTTTGCGACTTTGTCATCTTGTGCGATTTTCCATGCAAGTGCATGTTCACGACCGCCATTACCCAAAACTAAAATATTCATCGGTTCATACTCCATGAATCGAAAATGACATAAAGTCCTCAACCTGAAAGCAGGAGAGGACTTTATGCAAGATTAGAAATCTAGTGTATTAAGCAAAAGACTGTGCTTAATTGTCATGATCAAGTTGCCAACTTAGTGACGGAAATGACGCATGCCAGTGAAGACCATTGCAATACCAGCTTCATCAGCAGCAGCAATTGTTTCTTCATCACGCATAGAACCACCCGGTTGGATAATGCATTTGATACCCGCTTTCGCAGCGTTATCAATACCATCACGGAATGGGAAGAATGCGTCAGATGCCATTACTGCACCTTCAACAACTAAACCAGCGTGTTCAGCTTTAATTGCTGCAATACGTGCAGAGTTAACGCGGCTCATTTGACCTGCGCCGACACCAATGGTTTGACGTCCTTTCGCATAAACAATCGCGTTAGATTTAACGTATTTCGCAACTTTCCAAGCAAAGATCAAGTCATCAATTTCTGCTTCAGTTGGCGCACGTTTAGTCACAACTTTAAGGTCATCTTTCGTGATCATGCCTAAGTCTTGGTCTTGAACCAATAAACCGCCATTTACACGTTTGTAGTCAAGTTGTGCTTTACGTTCAGTGATTGCAGGAAGCTCGCCGCATACAAGTACACGTACGTTTTTCTTCGCGCCAGTTACTTCAAGCACGCCTTCAGCAACGCTAGGAGCAATGATCACTTCTACGAATTGACGGTCAACAATAGCTTGCGCAGTTGCAACGTCTAATTCACGGTTGAATGCAATGATGCCACCGAATGCAGATTCAGGGTCAGTTGCATATGCAAGGTCATAAGCGGCTTGGATGCCGTCTAAAGATACTGCAACGCCACATGGGTTTGCGTGCTTAACGATTACACAAGCAGGTTTAGCGAATGATTTCACACATTCAAGTGCTGCGTCAGTGTCTGCGATGTTGTTATAAGAGAGTTCTTTACCTTGAAGCTGTTTCGCAGTAGAAACGGATGCTTCAGTTGCTGTGTCTTCTACATAGAAAGCAGCAGATTGATGCGGGTTTTCACCGTAACGAAGATCTTGGACTTTATTTAATTGCGTGTTGAATGTACGTGCAAATTTGTCAGCTTGACCTTCATCTTTACCTACGCGAGCGCCTAAGTAAGAAGCGATCATACCGTCGTATTGAGCAGTATGTTCAAATGCTTTAACCGCAAGGTCAAAACGAGTTGCATGTGAAAGTGAACCTTCAGCTTTAAGCTCAGCAACTACAGTTGCATAGTCAGCAGCATTTACCACGATACCAACAGATGCATGGTTTTTCGCAGCAGCACGAACCATAGTTGGACCACCGATGTCGATGTTTTCAATCGCATCAGCAAGTGAACAGTTTGGTTTTGCAACAGTTGCAGCAAACGGATAAAGGTTAACAACTACAAGATCGATTGCATCGATGTTGTGTTCAGCCATCACAGCTTCGTCTAGACCGCGACGAGCTAAGATACCACCATGAATTTTCGGATGTAGCGTTTTTACACGGCCGTCCATCATCTCTGGGAAACCTGTGTGCTCTGAAACTTCAACTACGGCAACATTATTGTCTTTCAACAATTTGTATGTTCCGCCAGTAGATAAAATTTCTACCCCTAGAGCAGCAAGTTCTTGTGCAAATTCAACAATTCCAGTCTTGTCAGACACAGAGATTAAAGCGCGTTTAATAGTCATGATCTTCGTCACAGTTTTCAAGGAACAGATTAAAACAAAATTAGCAAAATGCAGGTTAAAAAAAATGCCTGCGGAAGCCGCAAGCATTTTATCATTTATTCACTCATTAAACCGTGAGCTTTCAACTTTTTACGTAAAGTACCACGGTTTAAGCCGAGAATCTCAGCAGCGCGGGTTTGATTACCACGCGTATATTCAAGAACTACAGATAGAAGAGGCTTCTCCATTTCCGCCAGCACCATATCGTATACCTGAGATGGTTGCTCGCCTTGCAATTGTGCAAAGTAATGGCGAACTGCGCGATCTACGTGAATACGAAGAGCGACATCAGATTGTGCAGTAAAAATAGGAGATTTGCTATTCATGCGAATTAATCCGAAAAATCAAATATCACTTGGGTAAAGTGATTTGTTAAAAGTGGTCTATAAACTTGAATGAACTCCGTTTTAGTTCCTAATGCGGAGTTCTAAAACTTGTACATTACTTGTAGCTTGACACAACTCGCAAAATTGTTCGAAAAATAAGCGTAACAATAGATTAATAATTGTTACAGCCTAAAAAACAAACAAAAAATCTACTCAATACGCAATAAGTAATAAAGCGCACGGTTGGGATTGTATTTGTTGTGAAAAATTAGCGAGGAGTTTGCAGCACAAAGCTTTCGTGGCGCGTATCATACCATTGTCTAGGAAAAAGTGAGCAAGAAAACTGCATTTTTTTTATGTTTTTTTTACTTTTTTAATAGTTTTTTCCAATATTAGGGGCGAATCAACTCAATTGAATAATTATCGAAGCTTTTGCGTGCAATAGGTAAGCTAAATTGAAATTTAAAAGGACTACTTTTTGGGATCCGTTGGATGCCATGCAGACTTTTATCCAAATACTCTTCAGGTAAAAGCGTATAGTTTGCTATTTCAGCACCATTTTCTTTTAGTGAAATTTTCATATTGGGTAAGGCAAGGCTACGGTCATGAAAATTGATCATTTCACCAGTAAAACGTGTTTCATTATTTCCAATGCTACGAATTTTGACTTTTTTGGTACTAATTAAGCTGTAGTGTTCCTCAAGACGTGAACAATTAAAGACATCACATACTGCTGTGAATGCAGCACCCATTACTGGACTATTTTTTAAATATTGAGGATTGAACCAGAAAAACTGGAATATAAGTGCACCAAATAAGAAGGCATTAATACAGAACCACATAAAATAGTTGAGTGGTGTACGTTTTTTATCTTTTTCAGCCTGTTCTGCCCAATTTACAGCAGGAAGGTTGCCGATCGGTTCGGTACTGAAATAATTTAAGTTATTTAAATAGGTTTTTAGATCGATATTAGAGTTTTCGACTTTTTGATCAAATAGCTTTAATAAATGGTGGCTTGGTGTTTCTTCAACAGTCACTGGTGTCAGCGTATTATTAAATTCGCTGACATTAATAATAGTATTGGTGTTTTTTTGCGGCGCATTTTCTGGCTCAGGGGTAGAAAAAGACAATGCTTTATCTACCACCAAATGAGACAGTGCATTAAAAGATGTAGAGCACTTTGGGCAACAAACCATGCCCTGAGCGACAGTAAGCTGCGGAACAGTTACTTTATATGTTGTAAAACAAGTAGGGCAGTTAGTTAATTTGTCGCTCATAAGTACACATTTTAAATTTTAATACTGTTGGCGTTTACCCGAAATTCGGCACCATGTTTCGTCACGTTTTTCTACGTCTAATATATCAAAAAATTCAGAATAAACACTAGAAACATCAGAAACTTGCTCTTCAATTACACCTGCAAGTGCGAACTCTCCCTCAGATTTAATTAAAGTTGAGAATTCTGCAGCCAAGGCCATTAAAGGGCCTGCAAGAATATTGGCAACAAACACATCGGCTTTTTGTCCAGCGAGCTCTTGGTTGAACTCTTCAGGTAGGCCTACATACAGATTTTCCAGTACACCATTTAATTCGGCATTTTGTTGTGTTGCTAAAACTGCTTGTGGGTCAATATCAGTGGCATAAACTTTTTTTGCACCTAAAAGTAAAGCTGCAACACCTAAAATACCAGAACCACAACCATAATCGATTACGATTTTATCTTTAAGGTCAACTTTACCTAACCATTGTAGACATAAGAATGTTGATGCATGGTTACCAGTACCAAAAGCAAGACCAGGGTCTAGTTTGATGTTAACGGCGTCTGCTTCTGGCGCTTCCATCCATTCTGGAACGATCCAGTATTTTTCACCAATTTGAATAGGCTCATAAGCATCCATCCATGTGCGTTCCCATTCTTGGTCTTCAATGAATTCGCTGCGCATTGGTGCTTCAGGAAGTTGCGCTTTAATAAATGTTTCTAATGCAGCAACATCAATTTCTTCATCATCTTCTTGTGCATAGATACCAGTAACGATCACTTTATTCCAAAGTGGTGTTTCACCTGGAAGTGGTTCAAGTAAATCCTGATTTTCTGCATCATCTAGCGTGACACTGACTGCACCTAAAGAACTGAGCAGCGTTTCAGTGTAATCAACTTGAGCTTTTTCAACAGTAATATGAATTTGTAACCACTTCACGGACATAACCTAAATGAGTTTTATAAAAAGCTATTGTAACGGAACTCGGCAACTTGCAGCTAGCGATTATCAAAATTGACAAAAAATAAAAGGATGCACGTGGCATCCTTTTAAGTTTTCAGAGACTTAACTTTTAATTGTTTCGGTTGCTGTGGTCGAGATCGGTGCAAAACGTGTAATCAGGAAACCAAATCCAGCGGCAAAGATATACATAAAGATTGAATATACTGCCGCAGGCATTGCAACCGCTGAGCTTGCCATCACTGTTAAGGCGATGGTCATGGCCAATGTGCTGTTATGAATCCCGATTTCAAATGCACATGCACGTGCCTGAGCACTATTGATGCCAAACAGTCGCGGAACAAAGTAACCGATGCATAAGCTGAAGATGCAGAATAGAACCGTTGCTAAGCCAACTTGAGTTAGATAAGCCGCAATATTATGTCGTTCAGAATAAATAGCACCGATAATAATTAAGATGAGAAAGACCACGGCAAAGATACGGAGTGGTTTATGCAGTTTCTCAGTCAGTTTAGGTGCATAGTGACGAAGCAGCATGCCTATACAGACAGGGATGATAATGATGCCGAAAACTTGGAGGATTTTTCCAAATTGTAGGCTAATCTGTTGGCCTTCTTGCATGAAGTACATGATCGAAAAATTCACGATCAATGGAAGGGTTAATGCTGCAATGACAGAGTTGATGGCGGTCAGGGTAATATTTAAAGCCAAGTCACCTTTAAATAGATAGCTAAATAAGTTAGCTGTGCTACCACCGGGTGAGGCTGCGAGTAGCATCAAGCCGACAGCAAGTAGTGGTGGTAATGCTAGCAGTTTACATAGTAGAAAGGCGATACCGACAAGCAACACGAGCTGGCAAAATAATGCGATCAACACGGCTTTAGGGTGCTTAGTGACACGTGCGAAATCTTTGGGGGTAAGTTCTAGCCCAAGCCCGATCATAATAAAGGCCAGTGCTAATGGCAAAAGAACCGTAATAATTCCAGAATCCATCTTATTTATTCTCCTTGAGCATATTTAATGGTTTTTCACCAAAGTCCTTATGGTGATTGCGTTAGAAAAAATAGTTTAGGTTTTCACTTGTTGAATCAAGTGACTGCCACGGCGCGTCAAAATAAAACCAAATAAGGTCGCCAATAAATACATAAAAATAGAATAAACACCGGCAGGTATCGCCACTGTGGTGTTTTCAAGCACACTCAGTGCGATGGTTAGGGCGATACTGGTGTTATGAATGCCAATTTCAAAAGTACACGCACGTGCCTGTTTTTCCGGCACGCCCGCGAGGAACGGAATTAGGTAACCCAAAAATAAGCCACTGAAACAGAGTAAACAGGTCGCAATGCCGACGCTGGCAAAATACGTAATAATGTTGGATTGTTCACGCAAAACTGCGAGTGTAAAGATAAGAATTAATAAGAAAATAGACAACATTCGCATCGGCTTGTTGATGTGATATGCAATGGTCGGAAAGGAGTTGCGAATAAACATACCGAAACATACCGGTATCAAAATAATCAGAAATACATGGGTGATCTTATCGATAGGCATGCCAATGCTGGTACTTTCACCAACAAAATGCAAAATGGAAAGGTTGACAATAAAAGGTAGTGTAAAGCACGAAACAACTGAGTTAATGGCCGTTAAGCTAATGTTTAATGCAACGTCACCTTTATATAGGTAGCTAAAAAGGTTTGCAGTGGGGCCGCCGGGTGAAGCTGCAAGCAACATGAGCCCGACCGCGAGTAAAGGGGGTAACTCAAGTAACTTACACAGGAAAAACGCAATACTGGTCAGTAGAATAAGCTGAGTAAATAAAGCGATGAAAATAACTTTTGGATAGCGTCCAACGCGTAAAAAGTCTTTGACAGAAAGTTCAAGCCCCAAACCCATCATCATAATGGCTAAAGCGATGGGTAGAAAAAATGCAAATAATCCCGAATCCATGGAATTTCCTGATATTTTTATCCTTATAGTATTTTTGAGTTTATCTCAGTTTAATAAATAAGCAATAAATAAAAGCGAGTAAAAACTGATGTTTTACCCGCTTTATTTTTGATCTGTTAATTGATCGATATTTTCATCGACAACTGTTTATTTAGGACGAGGAGGAGTGAACCCTAAAGCACATTTTCCTTTAATTTCTTGTCCATTAATCGTTGCAGTAGTGGCTTTTGCATCTGCACTACATGTGCTTAATAATTCGGCTTCTTCGCCATGAAGATTTGCATTTTTGGAAGAGCTAAAAAATTGTGGTTCGCAGGTACCATTCCAGATAATACCGCGATAGGCAAATGAAACTTGAGCGCCTTGGCTTTTACCTTTACAGACTTGTTGATATCGCTGTGCATCATACACTTTCTCAACTTTATCATTGGCTGAGGCAGCAAGTGGTGATAAACATAAACCGCATAAAACCGTGGATAGCAAAATATTCTTATTCATGCTTATAGTCCTTATGATTCTCATGGGATCTATAACAGAATAAAAAATCATCAGAATAAAACAACAATCTTCGAGTAACATTTGCTTGAGAAATGTATATTTTTATGTGGAATATGCAAAGTATGTATGTTCATAAAGAAATATATAGGCATAAAACAGTAGTCAATAACAATAAAATCGAGTTAATCAGTCAACTTATCGGTGAATTTTTGCTATAATCTTCCGTCATCCTTTTTTAATCTCCTTTACCACTATGCATTATCCTAAAGTTTACGATGTCATTGTTATCGGCGGCGGTCACGCGGGTACTGAGGCAGCTCTTGCTGCGGCACGTATGGGTCGACAGACTTTACTCTTAACTCATAATATTGAGACTTTAGGGCAGATGAGCTGTAACCCAGCCATTGGTGGTATTGGTAAATCACATTTAGTCCGTGAAATTGATGCGCTTGGCGGTGCAATGGCATTGGCTGCCGACAAAGGCGGTATTCAATTCCGTATTTTAAACTCACGTAAAGGTGCGGCTGTTCGTGCGACTCGTGCGCAGGCTGACCGTATTCGTTATAAAGCTGCGATTCGTGAAACCTTAGAAAATCAAGCGAACTTGGATATTTTCCAACAAGCAGCTGACGATTTAATCGTTGAGGGCGACACTGTAAAAGGTGTGGTTACTCAGATGGGTATTCGCTTTGATGCGAAAACTGTTGTATTAACTACAGGTACATTCTTGGGTGGTGTGATCCACGTAGGTCTAAATAATGCTTCAGGCGGTCGTGCGGGCGATCCTCCTTCAATTTCATTGGCTGCGCGCCTTCGTGAATTGAACTTACCTGTAGGTCGTTTAAAAACTGGTACACCACCACGTATCGATGCACGTTCAGTTGATTTCTCTGTGATGACGCCACAGCCGGGTGATTTCCCATCTCCGACTATGTCGTTCATGGGGGATGCGTCGATGCATCCTGAGCAAATCAATTGCTATATCACACATACCAACGAGAAAACTCACGATATCATTCGTGGCGGCTTAGACCGTTCACCAATGTATACTGGTGTGATTGAAGGTGTGGGTCCACGTTACTGCCCATCGATTGAAGATAAAATTCACAAATTTGCCGATAAAGATTCGCATCAAGTGTTCTTGGAACCTGAAGGTTTGGACACACATGAGCTTTATCCAAACGGTATTTCAACTTCTTTACCATTCGATGTTCAGTTTGAATTGGTTCGCTCGATTCGTGGTATGGAAAATGCGCACATTTTGCGTCCGGGTTATGCGATTGAGTACGATTATTTCAACCCACAATCATTGAAATTCTCTTTAGAAACCAAATCGATTAATAACCTGTATTTTGCAGGTCAAATTAACGGTACAACGGGTTATGAAGAAGCGGGTGCGCAAGGTTTGCTTGCAGGCTTAAACGCAGCACGTCGTGCATGGGATCAAGAGCAATGGACACCAAAACGTGATGAAGCGTACATGGGCGTGTTGGTTGATGATTTAATTACATTAGGTACCAAAGAACCGTACCGCATGTTTACCTCACGTGCGGAATACCGTTTGATGCTACGTGAAGACAATGCGGATCAGCGTTTAACTGCCATTGGTCGTGAAATGGGTCTGGTAGATGATGCGCGTTGGGATTCGTTCTGCCAAAAAATGGAAGCGGTTGAAACTGAAAAAGGTCGTTTACAACACCTTTGGGCAGCACCAAACAATCCATTAGGCAAAAAATTCGTTGAAATGACTGGTGATGACCTGTCAAAAGAAACTAATGCAATTGATTTGCTCAAACGTCCAAATATCAACTTCTCACAAATTGCTGAATTGACGGGTTCAGAAGTTTCAGCATTTGTTGGAGAGCAAATTGAAATTGCTGTGAAATATGCGGGTTATATTAACCGTCAGCAAGAAGACGTTGCGCAAATGAAACGTTTGGAAGATACACGTATTCCTGCTGATTTTGATTACGATGTCGTTTCTGGTCTTTCACGTGAAATCACCATGAAGCTGAAAAATGTATTGCCTGAAACATTGGCACAAGCAAGCCGTATTCCGGGTGTTACACCTGCGGCTGTTCAATTGGTGATGATTACCATCCGTAAGAATAACCAAGCGAAAAAATCTGCATAATTTTTCAGCTGAAAGAAAAACCCGCTAGATGCGGGTTTTTTATTGCTTAAAAATTATTGGCTGTTGGTATTTGATCGGATTAAAAGAATATTTTGATCATCATTAGTTTTAGCTATGGTTTGATTATTAAAATCTTTCATAAACTTAAGTGATTGATAATGAATTATAAATACAAAAAATAAGATCTAAAAACTATTGGTATACAAAGTTTTAAGTCTTAATGGTGGGCTTTTGGTCGTGTGAATTCCGACCTTTGTAGTGGTATTTATTCTACCCAATAAAGCCGAAACTTCAGGGCATGGCGTACAAGTGAGTTTACGCTACATGAATGGAGTTCGATTATGGCAAATCAACAATCGGGAAAAATGCAAAAATTTCTAACGGTATTTTTGTGTTTCTGGGTAGCATTTTTTGAAGGTTTTGACCTGCAAGCGCCCGGTATCGCAGCAAAAGGAATCGCAGCGACATTTTCCTTAGATCAAGTGCAAATGGGCTATGTGTTTAGCTTAGGTGTGTTTGGTATGTTATTTGGCGCGTTCTTTGGGGGGCGTGTCGCTGACTATTTGGGACAGAAGAAAGTCCTGATGTTGTCGATTTTTATCTTCGGTGTATTTATGTCGATCACGGCAGTTGCACCAAGCATTGAAATTTTATATATCGCACGATTCTTTACAGGTTTAGGTTTGGGCGCTGCGATGCCAACGATGATCTCGGTGGTGGGAGATGAAGCGACGGATGCTAACCGTGGGCGTTTAAATAGCTTGATGTACTGTGGCTTACCTGTAGGTGCAATCTTTGTTGCTGGCTTGGGTATTATCTTTAAAGATATCTCTTGGCATACACTGTTTTTAATTGGTGGTTTGACGCCTTTAATCCTGATTCCATTCATGGCGATTATCTTAAAAGATAAGCGTACTGAAAAAGTTCAGGCTGAAAGCAAAGAAGCGGTTCCAGCGATGGGGCAAATCCTTTTTGCTGAACAGCGTTATAAATATACATTGCCGCTTTGGTTAAGCTTCTTCTTTACCTTAATGGTGAACTATATTCTGATCAGTTGGTTGCCTAACTTGCTTATGGAACAAGGGTTGGAAAAGCAACAAGCTTTCATGATCATGTTGATGTTCCAAGTGGGCGCAGTGATTGGTACGCTGGGTTTAGGCTACTTACTTGATCGCCTAAAATTATGGCAAATGGCAGTGATTATCTATTCAGGTTTGTTTGTGGCATTGTTTGTGCTGTTTACAACAAATTCCATTCCTGTACTCATCGCAGCAGGCATCATGGGCGGGATTTTCTCTACAGGTGGTCAATCGATTTTGTATGGAATCTCACCAATTTTCTATACACCAGCTGGGAAAGTGACAGGTGTGGGAAGTGCAATCTCATGGGGGCGTTTGGGTGCAATGACAGGTCCATTACTTACAGGCAAGATTTTGGCGCTAGGTCTAGGAACGACAGGTATTTTAATTGCAAGTGCGCCGGGTATTGCTTTGTCGGCTATCGCGGTGGCTGCATTGTCAGCCTATAAGTCATCCCTCAAGAAATAATCGAAATCAGTCATATTTAAAGGAGCTACGGCTCCTTTTTTATTGAATAAATATCTTTAGCTGAAACTAAGTTTTGTTAGAATGAATCTAATATTCATGAATAAATTTACTTCTATGTCTTATCAATTGATCGAACTTGATATTTCTCCTTTAGATAACATTCAGTGTCCACATTGCCAGCAGCAAGTGATTGATTGGTCAGAAGAGCAGTATGTACAGCCATGTGAGCATGTGCTGTTTATTGCAATGGATATTGGTTTTGAGTTTATTACAGATGAATTTGAGCAAACCATGCAGCATACAGTCGATGACTTGCATGCCAATGATGATCAGTATCATATGTTTACTGAAATTACCGCCTCGAGCTTCCCTGAGTTTCTGATTTATAAGTCTGATTTAGGGGTGGAAGGTTATTCACGCTATGTCGGCTTTACGGCATAAAATATTGCTAAAAAATCTAAAATAAAAAAGCCAGTCAAGTGACTGGCTTTTTTAATGTAAATCAGAAAATTAACTTTCTAATTCTTCTTCGACATCATCTTCGGCACTGTCCATACCGAGTTCTTTAAGTTTACGGGTTAAGGTATTACGACCCCAACCTAAAAGTTCTGCAGCATGGCGCTTACGCCCACGTGTTTGCTGTAGTGCAGCATTGATGAGGGTGCGTTCAAACATTGGTGTAGCAATGTCGAGAATTTTCATCTCACCGTTTTTCAGTTTTTGTACTGCCCATTGACCAAGTAGCTCATCCCAATGATGCACACCGATGCGATCAATTCCTTGCGTAGCAGGATTGCCATCTGTGCCTTGAATTGGAATCTGTTTTAATTCAGACGGTAAATCTTCTGGATAAACTTCACGGCCCGTGATCATGACCGTTAACCAGCGACAGGTATTTTCGAGCTGACGCACATTGCCTTGCCACGGCAGCTTTTGCATGTATTCCTGCGTTTCAGGACGCAGAATTTTTGGGCTTACCCCAAGTTCTTTGCCTGCACTTGCTAGGAAGTGTTGTGCAAGCATCGGAATATCTTCACTTCGATGTGCAAGTTTTGGAATATGAATACGAATGACGTTTAGACGGTGGTACAAGTCTTCACGGAAGCGACCTTCATGTACTAACTTTTCTAAGTCTTGGTGCGTTGCTGCAACGATACGGACATCCACTTTGACTGGGATGTGACCACCGACACGGTAGAATTCGCCATCCGCTAAAACACGCAGTAAACGTGTTTGGGTTTCAAATGGCATGTCGCCAATTTCATCAAGGAAAAGTGTTCCGCCATTGGCTTGTTCGAAACGGCCTTGACGCTGTGTGTTGGCACCGGTGAACGCGCCTTTTTCATGACCAAATAATTCAGTTTCGATCAAATCTTTTGGAATTGCCGCCATATTGAGCGCAATAAAAGGTTTGTTGCCACGTGGTGAGTGTTTGTGCAACGCATGCGCAACCAATTCTTTACCCGTGCCTGATTCACCATTAATTAATACAGTAATGTGTGATTGAGAAAGACGGCCAATGGCACGGAAGACTTCCTGCATAGCAGGTGATTCACCAATAATCTCAGTGGATTGAATCGGTTGAACGGTTTTAGCAGATTCTTGTTGTTGTAATTTGGCAATATGCAAAATTGCACGGTTTACAAGTGCTAAAGCTTCATCAATATCAAAAGGTTTTGGTAGATATTCAAAAGCACCCGTTTGATAGCTCGACACAGCAGATTCTAAATCTGAATGTGCGGTCATGATAATTACAGGTAAGTCAGGGTAGTTGCCTTTGACTTTACCTAAAAAGGTCAGTCCATCAATACCCGGCATACGGATGTCTGTCAAAATAACATCTGGCGCATCGACACTTAACTGATCTAAAGCGGATTGTGCTTCTTCAAAACTGGTAACATCAAAACCTTCTTCTTTGAATGTTTTTTCCAGCACCCAACGCATGGCGCGATCATCATCGATGACCCAAATCTTATTACGCGACATGATCTGACTCCCAAGGTAAATATAGGCTAAATACTGTTTTTCCAGGAACTGATTGGCATTCAATCATTCCGTTATGTTGATGCATAATATTTTGTGCAATGCTTAGGCCGAGACCTGTGCCTTTTGCTCGTCCTGTCACTAAAGGGTAAAATACGGATTCTAATATTTCTTGTGGGACACCCGGTCCATTGTCCTCGATGTCAATGCGTACCGCAGAACGTTTTAATACACCGTTGATGGTGACTAAACGTTGAAT
This sequence comes from Acinetobacter amyesii, assembly GCF_002018365.1. Taxonomy (GTDB): domain Bacteria; phylum Pseudomonadota; class Gammaproteobacteria; order Pseudomonadales; family Moraxellaceae; genus Acinetobacter; species Acinetobacter amyesii. Next base: position 278,287 of record NZ_MVKX01000001.1, on the reverse strand, counting down.
ACGTGTGCGCAAAGTGAGTTCTGGTTGATGCTCAACAAAGAACTCTTTATTTTCTGTCATCGCCTGAACGGCATTGACACTGATATTCAGCATCACCTGAATCAATTGATCACGATCTGCCAGAACATCTGGTAAAGAAAGGTCGTAATCACGGGTGATTTTAATTTTCTTCTTGGTTTGGTTGACGATCAGTGAACGGACACGTTCAAGTGGTTCATGCACATTGACTGGTTCGTAACTTGGTAATTGTCTTGAACCAAGCATAGTGTCAGCAAGATTACGTAATCGATCCACTTCACTAATAATAATGTCGGTGAATTCGCTGTATTTTGGATCGTTCAAACTACGTGCTAAAAGTTGTGTCGCCCCACGGATACCACCGAGAGGATTTTTAATTTCATGGGCAACACCACGAATCAGTTGTCGTGCGACTTGATGTTGTTGAATCAGGTTTTCTTCTTTAGAGATTTTCAACATCCGGTCGATTTGATTCAGCTCAATCAATAGCAACGGGTGGTAGGGTTTACCAGAGTTGAGTTGTGATACGGTGTAATCAACATGTATGTCTTTAAAGTTGACATTAATCGTTGCTTCTCGGCGCGTATAGTGCTGACCAGAAGTTAGTGTATTCATTAATGCATCATGCGTATTGAACTCATCATCGGGCATATGGAGTAAATTTAATACAGGCTGACCTGATGCACGGAGTAAGCTGATGTCAAAAAGCGCTTCACAAGATGAATTTAAATAAAAAATATTCAGGTTGCTATCGACCAATAAAATGGCAGTGGTTAAATTATCCACTAAAAGCCGGTAATCAATCGTCATAGTCTGATCCATTAGCGAGAGGTTCCTGTCTTAAAATGGCGCAATGGCATCTTCATAAAGCAAATCGTTCAATCTAATAAGGTTCGAATTGATGCAAGTTATGCAAGATATAAGCCAACTATTTGAGAAATACGCTAAGTTTTGATGCTTATTTGAATAAATGCGCTTATTTAAGACTTTAAATAAAGTGTATAGCCGATTAAAAACAGGCTGTAAATCTAAAATGCATTAAAATGGTGCAAGTGAAATTATATGGATGAATTTATAGCATTATTTTGGTGCGTGATATAAAGAGTGGCCTTTTCACCTGTTTTTATGTTTTGAAAAGACATACAATACGCGGATTATAGTGGAGCGCAGATTCATGAAATCCCCCAAAGTCGGTTTTGTTTCTTTAGGTTGTCCTAAGGCATTGGTAGATTCCGAACGAATTTTAACTCAGTTAAAGACTGAAGGTTATGATGTAGCATCAGATTATGATGGTGCAGATTTAGTAGTTGTAAATACCTGTGGTTTTATTGAATCTGCAGTACAAGAGTCGCTAGATGCCATCGGCGAAGCGATGAGTTCAAACGGTCGCGTAATTGTGACTGGTTGTTTAGGTAAAGACGAAGACAAAATTCGCCAAATGCACCCAAATGTCTTAAAAGTGACAGGTGCTGCGGCATATCAAGAAGTGATGGAAGCTGTGCACGAATACGTGCCTGAGCCACCAAAACACAATCCGTTTATTGATCTAGTCCCTGAGCAAGGTATTCGATTAACACCAAAACATTATGCTTATTTGAAGATTTCAGAAGGTTGTAACCACCGTTGCACATTCTGCATCATCCCAAGTATGCGTGGTGATTTGGTTTCTCGTCCAGTAGGTTCAGTATTGACTGAAGCTCAAGCGCTGAAAAAAGCAGGCGTAAAAGAAGTCCTTGTGATTTCTCAAGATACATCGGCTTATGGCGTAGACACCAAATACAAATTGGACTTCTGGAACGGTCAGCCCGTTAAAACCAAATTCTATGACATGTGTGAAGCCTTGGGTCAATTGGGTATCTGGGTGCGTTTGCACTATGTATATCCATATCCACATGTAGATGCTGTGATTGACTTAATGGCACAAGGCAAAATCCTGCCGTATTTGGATATTCCATTCCAACATGCAAGTCCTAAGATTTTAAAACTCATGAAACGTCCTGCGCACAGTGAAAATACACTGGAGCGTTTAAAAGTTTGGCGTGAGAAATGTCCTGATCTTGTGATTCGTTCTACATTTGTTGTGGGCTTCCCGGGTGAAACTGAAGAAGACTTCCAAATGTTGCTTAATTGGTTAAAAGAAGCGCAGCTTGATCGTGTGGGTTGTTTTACTTACTCACCAGTTGAAGGCGCGACTGCAAATGATTTGCCAGATCATGTGCCTGAAGAAATCAAACAAGAGCGTTATGAACGTTTCATGCAAGTTCAGCAAGAAATCTCTGCTGCGAAATTGCAAAGTCGTATCGGTCAGAAAATGACAGTACTTGTGGATGATCTTGAAGAAGAGTTCCCAGTTGCTGTTGCGCGTTCTTATGCAGATGCACCTGAAATTGATGGTAATGTTTTTGTGGAAGATATCGATAAGTCAGTGATTAAAGCAGGTGATTTGCTTGAAGTAGAAATCACAGATGCAGATGAATATGACTTATTTGCAAAACTGATCTCGGTTAAGTCTGCTTAAACGATTCATTAAAAATAATTGAAATTAAATAATTCGGAGTTGATGATGCTTGATTCTAAAAAACCACGTTTTGGTCGCATCCTGCTTAAGCTTTCAGGTGAAGCTTTAGCGGGCAATAAAGAGATGGGTATCGATGCACAAGTGCTCGATCAAATGTCACTCGCAATTGCGCACCTTGTTGGTTTAGGTGTTCAAGTGGGTATCGTTGTCGGCGGTGGTAACCTTTACCGTGGTAGCCAATTACAAAAAGATGGTTTGGTTGGTCGTGTAACAGGTGATCAAATGGGTATGTTGGCCACTGTAATGAACGGTTTGGCACTTCGTGATGCTTTGGTACGTCGTAATATCAAAACTCGTCTAATGTCAGCTTTACCTATTGGTGCTGTAGTTGAATCATATTCTAGCCGTGATGCAATTCGTCATTTAACACGTGGCGAAGTTTGTGTATTTGTTGCAGGTACAGGTAACCCATTCTTTACGACAGATACAGCAGCATGCTTACGCGGTATCGAGATTGAAGCCAATCTTATCCTTAAAGCGACGAAGGTTGATGGCGTATACAACAAAGATCCAAGCAAATTTGAAGATGCAGTGAAATACGATGCATTAACATTTGACCAAGTTTTAGATGAAAAACTGGGTGTGATGGATTTAACAGCGATCTGCTTGTGCCGTGACCACAACGTTCCACTTCAAGTATTTGATATGAACAAATCAGGTTCATTACTTTCAGTGGTAATGGGTGAAAAAGAGGGTACTCACGTTACGAACTAATGTACGTGGGCCCTAAAGCTCTTTATACTACAAGCTATTTTAGAATTTACATCTTTTCGAATTAAGTAAGGAAGATCACATGATTAACGATCTTAAAAAAGACGCAGAAGACCGTATGAACAAATCTCTAGATTCTCTAGAGCATGGTTTTGCCAAAGTTCGTACAGGCCGCGCGCACCCATCAATTTTAAATGGTGTTATGGTTCCTTACTATGGCTCTGATGTGCCATTAAACCAAGTTGCGAACGTGGGCGTAGAAGACTCTCGTACTTTGCTTGTTCAGCCTTTTGAACGTTCTATGGTTGCTGCAATTGATAAAGCAATCCGTGAATCTGACTTGGGCTTAAACCCGATTACTGCTGATGCCATCCGTGTTCCTATGGCTGCATTAACAGAAGAAACACGTAAAGACATGCAGAAAGTTGCACGTAACGAAGCTGAAAATGCAAAAGTTGCGATCCGTAACATCCGTCGTGATGTTTTGGGTGATATCAAAGCATTGTTGAAAGAAAAAGAAATTTCTGAAGATGATGAGCGTCGTGCGGGTGATGACATTCAAAAAATCACAGACAAATTCGTTGCTGAAGTTGAAAAACGTCTGGCTGCAAAAGAAGCTGAATTGATGAAGGTCTAAGTTTTAATGACCTCATCTGAAGAAACTTCCCGTCTTCCAAAACATGTTGCCATCATTATGGATGGCAACAATCGTTTTGCCAAAAAGAATCAAATGCAAAAAGGTGAAGGGCATCGTTCTGGAAAGGACATCCTAGATCCCATCGTTGAACATTGTCGTAAAAGAAATATCCAAGCACTGACCGTTTTTGCTTTTTCGAGTGAAAATTGGAATCGTCCTCAGTTTGAGGTTGATTTGTTGATGGCTCTTCTCGAAGAAACCATTCATGAGCAGTTGCCACGTATGGAAAAATTTAACATTTCCCTACGTTTTATTGGTGATCGTTCTCGTTTATCTCCTAACTTACGTGACTTAATGTTGCAAGCCGAACAAAGGACTGCTAATTTCGACAGCATGACTTTAACTATTGCAATTAGTTACGGTGGTATGTGGGATATGGCACAGGCTGCAAAACAAATTGCAGCAGATGTTTTAACTAACAAAATAGATCTTGAAGCAGTGGATGCTGAAGTCTTTGGTCAATATGTCAGTTTAAGTGATCTACCTCCGGTAGATTTGTTAATTCGTACAGGTGGTGATTTCCGTCTCTCGAACTTCTTGCTTTGGCAAGCTGCGTATGCAGAACTTTATTTTACCCAGACATTATGGCCTGAATTTACCATTGAAGAATTTGACGACGCACTAGCGGTATTTGGTGGTCGTGAACGTCGTTTTGGTAAGACCTCAGAGCAGATTCAACAAGAGCAGTTTGAGAATAAATAAATGTTAGAGCGGATAATAACCGCATTGGTACTGGTTTCAGTTGTACTGAGTTGCATGTTTGCAACCGAGTCTAAATACCCAATGCTTGTGCTGATGATTATTGCATCAGCTGTCGCGGGTTATGAGTGGTTTAAACTCATGCCGCGGAATACACAAAATGTGATTAAACCTTTCGCTTGGGGCTATGGTCTAGTCACTGCTATTCTTTCAGCACTAGCATTGCATTTTACGGATGTTGCATTACTGCTTTGGGCGGCTTCGATCTTTACTTGGATCTTAAGTGTCTATTGGGTGAAGTCTTATCCTGAATACGACAACTGGTATAACCCGAGTCTGAGTGGTATTGGTTTAGTCTTAGTTCCTGCTGCTGTAACTGCTATTTTTTCTGTGTGGATGAACTCACCGTGGTGGCTCATGTATCTGTTCCTGTTGGTATGGGGTGCAGACAGTGGTGCATACTTCGTGGGACGTAAATTCGGAAAGAAAAAACTTGCACCAGATGTGAGCCCGAATAAATCGATCGAAGGTTTATACGGCGGTCTATTCACAGCAATGCTAATCGTTATTGTTGTTGAAATTATTTATCTAGATTTAAGCATCGCTGAACATATCTTATTTTTAATACTTTCAGTAATAACGGTATTTAGTTCAGTACTTGGTGATTTATTTGAATCGATGATCAAGCGTCGTGCGGGGATCAAAGATTCTGGTCGTATTCTTCCGGGACATGGCGGTGTGCTGGATCGTATCGACTCGTTGCTTGCTGCAGCACCTATCTTTGCAGCAGGTATGTATGTTTTAAAATTAATTGGCGTAGATTTATAGATGTCACAATCTGTTTGTATATTGGGTGTAACAGGATCCATTGGTCAAAGTACTTTAAAGATTCTGCAACAGCACCCCGAAGAGTATTCAGTTTTTGCAGTCACTGCACATAGCCGAATTGTAGAACTTGTCGAAATATGCAAACAATATCGACCGAAAATCGCAGTTGTTCCATTCAATAAAGTGGATGAACTGCGCCGATTACTCGTAGCTAAAAAATTAACTGATATTGAAATCCTGCATGATGAAGCAGGATTGATTGCAGTAGCAGAACATCCACAGGTTGATGTGGTCATGGCAGCTATTGTGGGTGCGGCAGGGTTGCTACCTACATTGGCTGCTGCGAAAGCAGGTAAACGCGTGTTGCTTGCAAATAAAGAAGCGCTCGTGATGTCGGGTGACATCATGATTCAGACCGCACGTGAAAATAATGCTTTGTTGTTGCCAGTCGATTCTGAACACAATGCAATCTTCCAATGCTTGCCTGAAACTTATCTACAAGGTGAGCGTCATGGTCAGCCAAAATTAGGTGTCAAACAAATCTTACTCACCGCGTCTGGTGGTCCATTTTTACATCATAGTTTAGAACAATTACAAAGTGTGACGCCTGCACAAGCTTGTAAGCATCCAAACTGGTCGATGGGGCAAAAAATTTCTGTTGATTCTGCAACGCTAATGAATAAAGGCTTGGAATTGATCGAAGCCTGTCATCTTTTTGCAGTTGAAGAACAATTTGTAACAGTTGTTGTCCATCCACAGAGTATCATTCATTCAATGGTTCAATATGTAGATGGTTCGACTTTGGCACAAATGGGTAATCCTGATATGTGTACGCCTATCGCTCATGCATTAGCGTGGCCGAAGCGTATTCAAACACATGTGCCTCCATTAGATTTATTTGTTCATTCACAGCTAAATTTTGAACAGCCTGATATACAGCGATTCCCAGCACTCAAATTAGCACGTCAAGCCATGAAGGCTGGAGGCTTAGCTCCTACGATTTTAAATGCAGCCAATGAAATCGCCGTGGCAGCATTTTTGCATGAGAAAATTGGCTTTACTCAAATCCCGCAAATTGTGGAACATGTGTTGGGGCAAGTTGAAAACTCAGCTGCAAATAATATTGATGTTATTTTGCATGCAGATAAATCGGCACGTATGGTTGCTGAAAAAGCAGTATTGAATTCAGGAAGTTAAGACATGAATGCCTTGTTTATGATTGTTGCAGCAATATTGCTACTTGGACCGCTGATAGCGATTCATGAATTTGGGCATTATTTCGTTGCACGTAAACTGGGCGTAAAGGTTTTGGTTTATTCGATTGGTTTTGGTCCAACACTGCTTAAGTGGACGTCGAAGAAATCAGGTATTCAATATCAACTGTCTGCATTGCCACTCGGTGGTTATGTCAAAATGTTGGATGAGCGTGAAGGTGATGTCGCAGCAGAAGACTTACCGAAAGCATTTAACAGACAACACCCTTGGAAACGTATTGCAATTGTTGCTGCAGGGCCACTCATCAACTTGGCATTTGCAGTAGTGTTGTTTTGGATTTTATTTTTACCTGCACAGGAACAGCTCAATACGCGCGTAGGTAAAATTTTACCGAATACACCAGCAGCAGCTGCGCAAATGCAGGCTGGTGATAAAATTACTGCTGTAGATGGCACTCAAGTATCCACTTGGGAGCGCTTGAATTATGCCTTGGTTGATCGTGTAGGTGAAACTGGCAATATTCAAATTCAAGCTGAACGAGCAGGGCAAATTCAAAACTTCAGTTTACCGATTCAAAGTTTCTTACGCGACCAAACTCAGTCACCACTCGATGTTCTTGGTTTTACGCCATATCGTCCTGAAATTCCTGCAGTGGTTTCAAAACTCAGTGAAGATGGCGCAGCGATTCGCCAAGGGATGCAAGTGGGTGACCGAATTGTTTCGATTGATAGCGTAAAAATGAAAGACTGGTTTGATGTTGTACAAGTTGTACAAGCTTCTCCAGAAAAGTTACTTAAAATTGATGTTTTACGACAAAATAAAATTGTGCATTTAAGCGTGATGCCGCAAGGTAAGCGTGACCAAATGGGTAAAGTCACAGGGCTTTTAGGTGTACAAAGCGATCCGGGTAAAGTCAATATTCCAGCCGAATACAAACAAACCATTCAATACACGCCTGTAGAGGCGATGGGCAAAGCGGTAGAAAAAACAGGTCAAATCTCTAGTATGATCCTGAATTCTATTGTAAAAATGGTGCGTGGTTTGGTTGGTTTAGATAATTTATCTGGTCCGATTACCATTGCGAAAGTGGCTGGACAAAGTGCTGAAATGGGGTGGCAAACCTTCATTTCCTTTATGGCACTGATGAGTGTAAGTTTAGGTATTTTAAATTTACTACCGATTCCTATGCTCGATGGCGGTCATTTAATTTACTATTTTATTGAATTAATTCGTGGTAAACCTGTTTCTGAACAAATACAATTGGTTGGATTAAAAATTGGTATGGTATTGCTGGGTAGCATGATGCTACTGGCTCTATTCAATGACATTATGCGTTTATAAGAACGTTATACGAAATAAATTAACAGCGGAAAAGACTGGCATGCAGCACAAACATTTATTTATGCCATTGGCACTGGTTAGTGCTATGGCCGTAGCACAACAAGTATATGCAGCAGATGATTTTGTAGTACAAGATATTCGTGTTGATGGCTTAGTGCGTTTAACTCCTGACAATGTAGCCGGAATGATCCCATTCTCCGCTGGTGATCGTGTCAATGATCAAATCATTTCAAACTCAATTCGTAGCATGTTTGCATCGGGGTTGTTTGATGATGTGAAGTCTTCACAAGTCGGTAATACCCTTATATATACAGTGGTTGAACGCCCAGTAATTTCTAAAGTTGAGCTAAAAGGCAATAAACTTATTCCTAAAGAAGCCTTGGAAGAAGGCTTAAAGAAAATGGGTCTGTCCGAAGGTGAGGTTTTAAAGAAATCATCTTTGCAAACGGTTGAAACTGAATTAGAACAACAGTACATGCAGCAAGGTCGTTATGATGCTGATGTCAAAGTGATTACAACCGCTCAACCGAATAACCGTGTCAATGTCTTAATCGAGTTTGAAGAAGGTCAATCTGCCAAAGTATTTGATATCAATATCATTGGTAATACGGTCTTTAAAGAAAGCGAAATTAAACAAATTTTTGCATTAAAAGAAAGTGGTTGGAACTCGATCATTTCTCGTAATGACCGCTATGCACGTGAAAAGATGGCTGCGAGTTTAGAAGCTTTACGTGCGATGTATCTCAACAAAGGTTACATCAACTTCAACATTAGCAATTCAAGTCTGAATTTGAGTGAAGATAAAAAGCATGTCTTTATCGAAGTTTCGGTGGATGAAGGCGAACAATTTAAGTTTGGTGAAACCCATTTCTTAGGTGATACGCTTTATACGCAAACTGATTTAAACGCATTAAAACTCTATAAAGATGGCGATTTATATTCACAAGAAAAAGTGAATGGTGTGAAACAACTTTTACTTCGTAAATACGGTAACGCAGGTTACTACTTTGCAGAAGTGAACATTGTTCCTGAAATCAACAAAGACACCAAATTGGTTGATTTAAATTACTATGTGAATCCGGGTCAGCAAGTCACTGTTCGCCGTATTAATTTCACAGGTAACTCGAAAACAGCTGATGAAGTTCTACGTCGTGAAATGCGTCAAATGGAAGGCGCATTAGCAAGTAACGAAAAAATTGATTTGTCTAAAGTGCGTTTAGAGCGTACTGGTTTCTTTAAAACTGTTGATGTTAAACCTGCACGTATTCCGGGCACCCCAGATCAAATTGATTTAAATGTAAATGTTGAAGAACAGCATTCGGGTACAAGTACTTTGGCTGTTGGTTTCTCACAAAGTGGCGGTGTAACTTTCCAAGCAGGTTTGAGTCAAACCAACTTCTTGGGTACAGGTAATGCGGTTTCTATCGATTTGTCACGATCAGAGACTCAAGATTACTACAACCTCAGTGTAACTGACCCGTACTTCACAATTGATGGTGTACGCCGTGGTTATAACTTGTACTACCGTAAAACCAAGTTAGATGACGACTATAACGTTAACAACTACGTCACTGACAGTTTTGGTGGTGGTATCAACTTTGGTTATCCGATCGATGAAAACCAAAGTATCAGTATGGGTTTGAATATTGATAATACCGAAGTGACAACAGGTCCATATGTTTCTACCTATGTGCGTGATTATTTACTCGCAAATGGCGGGAAGGCGACGGATACTACATCATTCTGTCCTACGGATGCGTCAGGTAACTCACAATTAACTGTGCCTGTATACAAAACTGATGAGAATGGAGATTTTGTACTAGATAGTGAAGGTAATAAAATTGTTACTCACAACACTTGCGCAGTACCTGAAGAATCATACGACAGTGCGTTTAAAGGTGATTTCTTAACTTATAACCTTAACTTGGGTTGGTCATACAACACCTTGAATCGCCCTGTATTCCCTACATCGGGCATGTCACACCGCGTTAATGCCGAAATTGCATTACCAGGTAGTGATGTTGAATATCAAAAAATCACTTACGATGCACAAGCTTATTTCCCACTCGGTAAAGACTTTGTATTACGTGGTTACGGTAAGTTAGGCTATGGTAATGATTTACCGTTCTACAAAAACTTCTATGCAGGTGGTTTTGGTTCGGTACGTGGTTATGATAACAGTACTTTAGGGCCGAAATATCCTGGTGTGTATTATGATGCGCAAAATCAGGTTGACTACGATCCAGAGGAAGTCGGTGGTAATGCTTTAATTCAATTTGGTACTGAATTAGCTTTACCTGTGCCATTTAAAGGTGATTGGGCGCGTCAAGTTCGTCCAGTATTGTTTGCTGAAGGCGCACAAGTATTTGATACCCAATGTGACGTTCCTAAATCTAGTGAAGACCGTCAATACTGTAAAGATAACTACGGCTTTGATATGAATAACATGCGTTATAGCGTTGGTGCAGGCTTTACTTGGATCACGATGATTGGCCCAATTTCACTGAGTTATGCATTCCCGCTTAATGACAAAGCTGGCGATGAAACAAAAGAAATTCAATTCGAGATTGGTCGTACGTTCTAAGTACGACCCTTCTGGGAATAACAAAATTACAGGTTGATAAGATGAATAAATTATTTGCTGGTTTGGCGGTATTGGGTATGTCATGTTCTGCTGTGGTACATGCAGCAGGTTACGGTGTGGTTGATTTAGAAAAGGTGGTTGATCAAAGCACTTATCTAAAACAACAAAATGCTCAAATTCAACAGCAGTTGAAACCACAAACCACTAAAATTGAATCACTGGCAAAAGAGCTGGAAGCAATGCAACAGAAAGCTCAGCAGGGTGGTGATAAGTTGACTGTTGCGCAAAAGCAGCAAATGGGTCAACAGTATCAAGCTAAACTTAAAGAGCTGACTGATTTACAGCAAAAAGTTCAAGCTTCGGTTCAAGGGAATATTCAGTCCTTAAATCGCACGATGGATACTCGAATCAAGCAAGTTGCAGAACAATTGCGCACAGAAAATAAGTTAGATGTTGTTTTGAATAAAAATTCAGCACTTGCGTATGACCCTAAGTTTGATTTAACTGATAAAATGATTCAAAAGGTTAATGCAATTAAATAATCAATGAATTCTCAAAAATTCAGTTTAGAAAAGCTTGCTCAACTTGTTCAAGGTCAATGTATTGGCCAGCTAGACTTGCAATTCAGTGGAATGGCAAGTTTAGAGAGTGCTCAACCGCATCAGCTTGCATTTTTAAACGCAGATAAATATCTGAATGAAGCTCAACAGTCTCAGGCTGGTGCGCTGATTGTGACTGCAGACATGCAGTCACAAATCCCTTCACAGCAAAACTTCATTGTTGTACCCAATCCGTATCTGGCTTTCGCTATTCTGACGCATTTTTTTGAAAAAAAATCTGTAGAAACAGGGATTGAAAGTACTGCCCAAATTCATCCTTCCGCAATCATTTCTGATACTGCTTATATTGGGCATTATGTGGTGATTGGTGCGAATAGCGTGGTGGGTGAAGGGACTCGCATTGAATCCCAAGTGAAGATTGATCATGGTGTAGAAATTGGTAAAGATTGTTTTATCGATTCGCATGTGACGATTACTGGTGAAGCCAAGTTAGGTGATCGTGTACGTATCCATGCAAATACGGTGGTCGGTGGTGAAGGATTTGGTTTTGCACCTTATCAAGGGAAATGGCATCGTATTGCTCAATTAGGTTCTGTACGTATCGGGAATGATGTGCGTATTGGTTCAAATTGTAGTATCGACCGTGGTGCTTTAGATGACACAATTTTGGAAGATGGTGTCATTATTGATAACCTTGTGCAAATCGCGCATAACGTCAAAGTTGGTGCAAATACGGCAATGGCTGCGAAATGTGGCATTGCGGGTAGTACAACTATTGGCAAAAATTGTGTGCTAGCAGGGGCTGTTGGTATCGTAGGTCACATTAATATTGCAGATAATGTGACAATTACCGGTATGTCAATGGTCACAAAAAGTATTTCCGTTGCTGGAAGTTATTCTTCAGGTACACCAATGCTTGAAAGTGGTTCTTGGAAAAAGGCAGCAATCCGCTTTAAACAATTAGCAGATGTGCCATTGACCCAATTGGTCAAACGACTTGATCATATGCAGTCTCAAATTGAGTCCCTTGAATCAACATTTAAATTGCGTAAATAATTATGATGACAGAGTCGAATACCCCAGCTTTCACAAAACCTGAATTACCAATGACTATTCAGACTATTCGTGAATATTTGCCACATCGTTATCCGTTTTTATTGGTTGATCGTGTTGTTGAAGTGACTGACAACGGGATTGTAGGCTATAAAAATGTAACGATTAACGAAGAATTTTTACAAGGCCATTTCCCTGAATACCCAATTATGCCGGGTGTGCTGATTGTTGAAGCATTGGCGCAAGTGTCGGGTATCTTAGGTTTCATCATGAATAATGAGAAACCTTCAGCGGGTTCGTTGTTCTTATTTGCTGGTGCAGAAAAGGTCCGATTTAAAAAACAAGTCGTTGCAGGCGATCAACTTGTATTAAAATCAGAATTAGTGATGCAAAAGCGTGGCATTTACAAATATAATTGTGTTGCCACTGTAGATGGCGTAGTCGCAGCAACCGCGGAAATTATGGTTTCGCATCAGAAAACAGAGAAAGCATGAGCAATAACGAATTAATTCATCCTACCGCCATTATTGACTCATCAGCAGTAATTGCTCCGGATGTGCAAATTGGACCATATTGTATTATTGGTCCTAATGTCACAATTGGAGCGGGTACTAAACTGCATTCACATGTTGTGGTGGGTGGTTATACCCGTATTGGTCAACATAACGAAATTTTTCAATTTGCCAGTGTTGGTGAAGTCTGCCAAGACTTGAAATATGCTGGTGAAGAAACGTGGTTAGAAATCGGGGATCACAACTCGATTCGTGAACACTGTAGTTTACACCGTGGTACTGTTCAAGATCAGGGTCTAACAAAAGTTGGTAGTCATAATTTATTGATGGTGAATACACATATTGCACATGACTGTGTGGTAGGTGATCACAATATCTTTGCTAATAACGTCGGCGTTGCAGGCCATGTCCATATCGGTGATTATGTCATCGTAGGTGGTAACTCTGGTATTCACCAATTTTGTAAAATCGATTCATACAGTATGATCGGTGGTGCATCGCTTATTTTGAAAGATGTACCTGCTTATGTCATGGTATCTGGTAATCCAGCCCATGCTTTTGCCATGAACATTGAAGGCATGCGTCGTAAAGGTTGGTCTAAAAATGTGATTCAAGGTTTACGTGAATCCTTTAAATTGATCTATAAAGATGGTTTAACGACGAATGAAGCGATTGAGCGTATTCGTACTGAAATTTTGCCTGATGTGGCAGAAGCGCAATTGTTGATTGACTCACTTGAGCAGTCTAAGCGTGGTATCGTACGCTAAATGCCGCGAATAAAAAAAGACACCTTATAAGGTGTCTTTTTTTTGCGTTAAAAATAGTCCTATTTTTTAACAAAGCCTGCTTCTTCAGATTTAGGATACTTTTGGATAAGCTTGGTTTTGAGCTGCGTTGCTAAACTGCTATTTCGATCGACGTCTTTTGCAATGCTATACAGTTGATATAACGCTCTAGGCGCGCGGGTCGACTCAGGGTATTGATCGACCACAATACTATAGTTCTTTTTCGCTTCTGCGTAGTTGGTCGGTTCAACAGCCAGGTTGAACTCAGCTAACCAAAAATATGCGTTGCTAATGTAGACGCTGTCAGGATTATTTTTAATAAAGTTTTTCATTGGTGCAATGGCTTTTTTTGCACCACCTTGTTTGTATGCATCTAAAGCAACGGTATACGCTGCTTTCTCAAGCTCAAGTGAGTCACCACCTGCATTTACAGGTTGTTTTGCAGATGAGCTTAATGTTGCTTGGGTCGTAGGTTGTTTAACAGGTGTAGGCGCTGTATTAGCTGCTACTGGGTGCAGTACCTTGTTGGTTATCCTCCGCAGCCTCTGTGTCTTCACTCGGATCTACTTTTTGTTGGAGTAGCTCTAAACGTTGATCTAAATCTGCATAGCGGTTTGTAAGTTCACTTTTTAATTGTTCGATAATATTGTCTTGCTCTTCCATTTTACCGCGTAAGCTACGCAATTCATTTTCGAGCTGTTGGTTCTTCTGCATGAGCTGCCAATTTAAATTTGTTGGCGTAGGGGTAGAGCCAGCACCTGTTTGAATGGCTGTATTATTTGCTGTATACACAGTGCCATTATCAGCGCCACTCAAACCGCGAGATTCAATTGGAATATTGGCAAATAGTGTACCTGAACAAGTCAATGTAAGGGCACACAATACATGCTGTTTAAACATCATAAAAATTCCATGTAGTTGCAAGCATGTCCGTATTGAATAGTTTTATTACAGACTGCTTTAGATAAAACGATAAGCACATTAAAAACGCCAAAGTTCTGAATTGCAATAAGCTTTTACAATCTTGTTGTGTATTAAAGTAAAAATATAGTGATGATGTTTCACGTTTTCTACATCATCGACCATCATATTGATTTATAAATAATCAAACAGTGTTTTCTACTCAGGAATTCTTGGTTTTAGTCTTGCATGTTTATTAAAAATCTCTATACTTTGTTCTTGCAATGGTAGCCCTGCCGGTTACTTCGCAATTGTACTCTACAAACCCCGCCAGGACCGGAAGGTAGCAACGGTAGTAGAAATATGATGTGCCGAAGTCTTGCTGGTAGGGTTGCCACCAGTTTCAATAATAATAAATTAAACTTCCTCTCATTTTTCAATCCCAGATTCTTCTTTATTTTAGTTTTATTAATTCATCATTTAGATCTATATCTTTTTTATTCGTCATCAAATTCTTTACGTGCAATCACTTTAAAAATCGTATCGAGATCGAATCCTCGATATTGTAAAAAACGTATTTGTTTGGCTTTTTGTTTTGGATCACGTTCAACAGCTTTGCCAAATTTTTTGATCTTGAGCTGGTAGGCTTCGGCGACCCAATCTGTTTCTTTTAATTCATCCTGAATTAATTCACTGTCTACTTTTTTATTTTTTAAAGCGAGCTTTATACGGTTGGGACCTTTACCTTTACGTTTTTGACTCGACAACAGCATTTCTGCTACACGCTGATCGCTTTGATAGTTCTCACGTGCGAGTTCTTCCACCAAGTGTATGACTTCTTCACGACTATCCGCATACAGTGCTAATTTTTCGATTAAATCCGCTTTTGAGTATTCTTTGCGTGTGAGTACTGCAAAGGCGTACGAGCGTAGACGAGAGCCGCGCAGTCCTGGTTTTTTTTCAGCATGAATATCTTTACCATTGGCATCAAAATGCAACGCAGAGTGATCGATCACCGAAGCATTGTCATGTGAAATGTCAGTTTGTGCAGCATGAATTGCGCAGGTAGTTTCTTCAGCTTCTGTAAACTGTTGTTTCAGTGCTTCGTAGTCGAGCAAGAGTGGAAAATTGTCTTTAGTCATGAGGGGCATTTTAATACAAATTTTGAGTGCAAAACAAAACGCCCCGTAGGGCGTTTTTGTCTGCTATTAAAGCATGCTGTAATTAAGCATCTAAAAAGTCTGGTTCTTCTTCGTCTTTGTCTTCTACAGGTGCTGTACCCGTAGTCAGAAGTTGTTCACGAATCAGTTTTTCAATGGTTTGTGCAAGTTCAGGGTGTTCTTCTAAGTGGCGAATGGTATTGTTTTTACCTTGACCAATCTTGTCACCTTGGTATGAATACCAAGCACCTGCTTTTTGAACAATTTCTTGTTGTACCGCGAGGTCAACAAGCTCACCTAAATGGTTCACACCTTTACCATAAAGAATTTGGAAAATCGCTTCACGGAATGGAGGAGCCATTTTGTTTTTCACAACTTTTACTTTGGTTTCTGAACCAATGATTTCGTCGCCTTCTTTTACTTGACCAATACGGCGGATATCTAAACGTACAGACGCATAGAATTTAAGTGCATTACCACCAGTTGTGGTTTCAGGGCTACCAAACATTACACCAATCTTCATACGGATTTGGTTAATGAAGATCACCATACAGTTAGAACGTTTCGCATTACCGGTAATTTTACGCAGTGCTTGGCTCATCAGACGAGCTTGTAAGCCCATGTGTGAGTCACCCATTTCGCCTTCAATTTCGGCACGTGGGGTAAGTGCAGCGACCGAGTCGACAACGATCAGGTCAATGGCGCCTGAACGTACCAGCATGTCTGCAATTTCAAGCGCTTGTTCACCATTGTCTGGCTGTGAAACAAGTAAGTTATCAATATCTACGCCAAGTTTACGTGCGTATTGAGGGTCTAATGCATGTTCAGCATCGATGAATGCACAAGTACCGCCAGTTTTTTGACATTGCGCAATGGCTTGTAATGTCATGGTGGTTTTACCAGAAGATTCAGGACCGTAGATTTCTACGATACGACCTTTAGGCAAACCACCAATACCTAGTGCGATATCTAGTGTTAAAGAACCCGTAGAGACAGCCTCAACCGCCTGTACAGTATTATCACCAAGACGCATTACGGTGTTTTTACCAAACTGCTTTTCAATTTGGCTTAAGGCCGCATTTAACGCCTTGCTTTTATTATCATCCATCTTACAACCTCAATACGATGTCACGAAACAATATACTCAAGTGGATGTATTCAGTTTAAATCTGTTCCACGAGGGTATAGTGACAGAAATCATCCTTTTGTTCTATGAAAATCACAACAGGTGCGACATGTTGTGACGCTTTAACTTAATCATCATTATAAGACCATTGCTGGTCAAACTGTTGATCATTTTCTCTTTTAAATTTACTAATATCTCGACGATCTTTTTTACTTGGTCGATGATCTGGCCGAGCTAGATTATGCAACTTTCTTTGTGATGCGAGCAATTCCCGTTTTGCAATACTGACCTCAGTTTCATCATAAAGCAGCTGAGCGGTTGGGGCAGGCCCGCGAACATCCGACAATGCTTTCACCACCACGGTTTTTTTCTCAAGGCCTTGGGCAATGGTTAATTCCATGCCTACACGAACTTCACGAGAGACTTTAACGCGTTCGCCATTGTGATGAACTTTACCGCCTTCAATAGCATTTTTGGCAATAGAGCGTGTTTTAAAAAAACGTGCAGCCCACAACCATTTGTCTATACGCATACCAACCGCATCTTCGGCTAGATTTGATTTACGCATATTTTTTCTGTTCCTCGGCTTGCTCAGTCGTTTGAGCTTCTAAAATAGGGATTAAATCTGTTAATGCGGACAGCATTGGGTAATTGCAAGTCTCGCGAGGCGCTTTGGCAGATGAAGGCTGCTGAATCGAATAGAGCTGTTCAATCCCAAAAAGTTTTGCACCATTAAGCACTTTTTCTGTGTCATCAATGAAATAACAGTTTTTTGCATCGAAGGGATGTTTGCTTGCTAATATTTGCCAAAACTCAATAAACTCTTTGGCATGACCGAGAGTCTCTGAACTGACGATCACATCGAAAAAATCACGAAGACCGGTTTCTTCAAGTTTGAATTGTAAGCCTGCATAGTCGGCATTGGTCGCAAGCCAAATAGGATAGCCATTTTCCTTAAGATAGGTAAGCAGCTCAATGCAGCCTTCGCGTTTGGCTACTTTGGCTTTTTGTTCTATTTGCATTGCCAGAACATCAACGCCAACTTGTGACGTCCAAAAGCGAGAGGAGTACCATTTTAGGGTATGATTATGTTGTTGATAAAAACTAAATAGCGTTTGCTTGCTTTGTTCGAGTGAGCACTGATGCTGTTCAGCATAGCGAATTGGCAGCAGCTCATTCCAAATGAAATCATCATAAGCAAGATCGAGTAAAGTACCGTCCATATCGAAAATGATCGTCGGCTTTTCTGAGTAATTTGGCATATAAAGGTATTCTATGTTTAAAACAACAACAGCACCGCAAGACCCACTGATTTTGCAGTTGGTTCCCATTGTGACACAAGCTTGCGAAATTTTGCGAGAAGAATATCAGCGTTATTGCTCAGGTGCGAATTTTGATGTGGAACGTAAAAGTGATGATTCACCAGTAACGCAGGCGGACTATCGTGCAAATAGCTATATTACCCAAGCATTATCCAAAGTTTCTAACTTGCCTGTATTGTCAGAAGAGGGTGACAAGTCTGAACGTATGCAATGGCAAAAATTTTGGCTGCTTGATCCCTTGGATGGTACCAAAGAGTTTTTACATAAAAGACCTGAATTTACCATTAATCTGAGTTTGGTAGATGGGGCCAATACCACCTTTGCCATATTGGCGATCCCGGGGGAATATAGCGTATATATTTGCCCATTTGCGGGACTGCCGCTGAAATATGATAGCCAGTCAACCACATGGTATGAATATGTTGAAACCTCTGTTGAGAATGTCGTACACGTTGGCTTGAGTCAGAGTGCCAAAAATAAACCGATTTATACGGACTATCTAGACGCTTTAGAAAAACTCACTCCTTATCAGGCCTACCATGCCGGTAGTGCATATAAGTTTTGTATGATGTTAGAAGATCAAGTGGATATTTACCCGCGTTTTCATCCGACTTGTGAATGGGATACCAGCGCTGGACAATGTTTAATCGAGCGTATTGGAGGTGGCTTGGTTGATTTTAAAGGTCGCGCATTTTTATATAACCAACGCACGACTTTATTAAATGGTGGATTTATTGCATTTAAAAATGCCGAAATGAAAGAATTGGCCTTAAATGCTTTGGCAAACATGCCTGACAAAACTTGAGCTAAATCGGGTTCATGCTATAGTGTCAGCACACTCCGTTAAATCTCCTGCATTTAAGAACTGTCAATTATGGCCCTAGATTTGCTCCCACCGAGTATGCTGAAAGCAATAGACTTATTGCCGGATGAAAAGACGCCTGTAACATTGTTTACACGTCATTCCATTCGTGAAGTTGTACAAGGACAAGGCTTGGCCGGTTATGACTTGCAACTGACGCATCAAGGACGTGATTTAGCCGAAGCGTGGGGCAGCTATTTGGTTGAAAATACCGACCGTGTTATTCAGCACTGTATTTCGAGTCCAATTCAGCGCTGTGTGGATACGGCAGCATTGATGATTCAAGGTGCAGATAATGTCACGATTGAGCCAAATACCCACCATATAGAAATCATTGAACAAGGATTATTGGTCGAGCCGGGAAGTTTTGTGCTCGATATAAAAAAAGCAGGACCATACTTTCAAAAGCAAGGTGCTTTAGGCTTTATCAATAGTTTTGTGAATAATGCTTTGCCGGGGATGAAACAGCCTATTCATGGGGTAGTAGATGTATTGGAGTTGATTTACAACACTCATCCAACCAATGATTATGGGCTGAGTCTAGCGGTGAGTCATGACACGATTTTGGCTGCAATTCTTGCCATTATTTCAGGTAAAAATATCGTGACACGCGAAGACTGGCCGAAAATGATGGAAGGACTATTTGTTTGGTTTGAAGGAGATGTATTCCTTGAATCTAAACTGAAATGGATTTGGCGTGGTGAACTCAATGAATTAAATATTCGTGAATTTCAGCAAGCTGAACAGCAACTCTAAGTATTTTTGCGCATACAAAATATTTAAAAAAGGCATCCTATAAATGGATGCCTTTTTTATCTGCTTCAATATTTTACTAAATAAAAGATTAAATATTGGCTTTAATTCGCGCAGGGTATTGATTTAAATCAATACTTGAACCGTCGTCACTATAAGGCCAGCGACTAGTATTAACAGGGAGATGCTGTTGGTGGATTCGACTGTATTTGTCTGCAGCAATCAATGTCGCAATGTCATGATCTTTAATGCTATACGCTTGCACGAGTTCAACGGGATATTGTGTGCGTTCAAAAAATTCAGCTTCTGTTTCACCTTGATGCAGCGCAAAGATGCGTTCTACAGCAGGTAAATACACGCCATATGCTAACCATGAGTCTACGCCTTGAGAGGCTTGAATCTCTGCGGTCGATTTCATATTTGAAATGACTTTACCTAAAATGTCTTTTTCACCTTTCGATGTAAAATATTCAATATATTGATGTTCTGCTTCTGCAAATTTTTCTAATGATGGCAAAAATTGGTTAATCGACATTTTCATCCCTCTTTTCATTTGTACAGCAAAGGCTGCCTAGGATGAAAATTAAAATACCATAAAAAATATATGGGATTAAACCATTTCTAAAAATTTTTATTTACAAAGTTTCTAAAAATATCCTGACAATTTTTGTCGGGAATATACGATTGTATTTAAAGGCCTACATCTTAATTTTAGTTGAAAAGTGAAGTACCTGTCACAGCAATCGTGATTCATTTAATACTAAATATTTAGATTTAATTTGAATTGTTAATAAGTGACAAAACGCGGCAATTGAATGATTAATAAAAAGAAAATAGCATTAACATTGTTGTAACTTATTGATTTATATATTTTATATAAGTCTCTTAATTGGATTTTTTTGTGGCTAATTGGGGAATAGTAGTGAAAAGTGTGATAGGTTTTTCATATAACAAATTATCAATTTGTATTGTGTCATTAATGTTAGTTGCTTGTGGTGGCGGAGGTGGTGGTGATAGTTCAGGTGGCTCTGTATCAACTGCCAGTTATCCAGAACCGACCCAAGATATAGTCGATGAAACAAGCATTGGTTTTTATGACTACGATGCCAATGATGTTGTTCGTGAAATACGAAATGATTTAGTCGGCAGCTTTTCAGCGCAAGTTCAATTTGGTCAAAGTCATGTTGTAGACCCGAATGCGAACGAAGCCAAGAAAATGCCACGTTTAACCAGTGAAAAAGAAGCGCTGCTTATCGTGACACCAACGCTTGATATGCAAAACATCAAGCAACTCAAAGTAGAAATCTATCAAAACAATCGCTTAGTGCGCACTGCGACATTGGATGATCCGACGCAAATGCCTGTTTCAGACCAGAGTGGGCAAAGAGGTCGTCCAGATGTTTGGTACAGTAAACGCGCGTGGACCACGAAACTCAATTGGGATGAAGTTAAACCTGGTCTAAGATTAAAATTTATCGACGCAAATAAAGTCAGCGGTGAATTGGCTGAGGATAAAATCGATTTTGCTGCACCTGGTGAATTGGTTTTAAATAATATCCGTGTTGGTATGTTGGCAGATAAGCCAAATTCTACCGGTCACTATATGCTGCTTGAGCCTGAAAAAGCGGGTACAGATTATTTCCAAACCATTCCTGCAGCAGAAATGACGGTTGCACAATATGATGATATGCAGTTAACACGTGCAATGGTTTCTTCAGGTGTTATTTATGACAGTAAAAGTGCCGGAGATGGTGGTGTTTATGCAGGAGACATGCGTGAAGATGTCGGTAAATCAACGTTTAGTGTTGGTATAAACCTAGCCAACTGGGGCATTACTAGTGCATCTATGGCCAACCAAAGTCAGCCACAATTAACTCAAACAGTGGTTGTCCATCATACGAAGGGGAACTATGCCAATGGTGTGCATACCCATGGCCTGAGTGGTGGTAATGGTATGCTGACACTTTATGATTCTGTAGGGAATGAATTTAGCCATGAAATCGGCCATCACTATGGTTTAGGGCATTACCCTGGTCAGGTGGGTGACAATCTATTTTGGGCTGCACATCATGCGGATAGTGGATGGGGTTATATTGCTAACCGTCATATGATGCGTGGTAATTTATCGTGGACAGCAACATGGAAGTGGGATGGTAGCAATGGGATCCCTAATTTTAAAAATATGTTCCCATACGGTAAAGATGCCATGTCTGGTGGGTATACCGATAGTAATGTATCACGATATACGCACTACACGGGTTACAGTACATTCCTGAAAATTCAACCGCACTTTGACCGTTATATCTGGGATGAAACATCACCTACCGGCTACAAAAAGTGGAACAAAACCACTCGTGAGATGGAAGTCGCACAACCGAAAATGCCAAATTCGACGGCTCCAGTTTGGTACAACGCAGATCAAAATTATCCACGACCACGGGTATTTGGTCAGCCTGTCATTACAATTTTAGGTGGCTATGATCCTGTCAATCAAGTCGGTTTGTTATATCCTGCGGCACGTTCAAACTGGGGCAATGTTTATGATCTAACAGCTGCCAATACGGCCTTAGATCAAGCGGCATGTTGGTTGAATGTGCAATACACTCATAAAGTCAACAATATTGCTTTAGCACCTGCACGATTAGGTAGTAATGCCAATAAACTGCATGTCAATTTAGCTTTGGCAGATCAACCACAGAAGGTCGATTTATACTGTAAAAAAGCAGGTGAAGAAGCCAAATTATTAGCAAATATTGATATTCCAGTCTACAGCACAGCGATCAAGCCGGCCGTCAAAATTGGACGTCAACATGGTTATAGTGCTTTGCGTGCTATCGAACTTCCTCAATTGGAAAGTGCTTTGGAAGCGCAAGCTGCAAATGCTGTTGTTGCACTAAATCCAACTGAAAAAATGCTGTATGAGTCATATAAAAATGACAAGTCATTAATGAATAGTGTGGCGCGTCAGCAATTAACCCGTTATGAATCGCAACAAAACACCGCATACCGACTAAATCGTTGGATGAATGTGTATGCACAAGACTTAACCAATCAATTACCTGAGGCACAAAGTGCACTTGAAGCATTTATGAAAAAGCTTTCAGTCACTCAAGAAGGTTTGTTCGAGCAGGCGACATTGATCAAAAATGGTAACAACTGTTTGAAATCTGAAACCTTAACTGATGGAACATTAAATTTATACATCAGTGGCCCAAGCGGATGTACGGCGGATGATACTGAACAGTGGGTATATGATGCCATTGGTCGTATACACAGCAAGTCAAATCCAGATCAATGTATTACTGGCAATGGTGGTTCAGCTAAAGTGACGCTAGAACGTTGCGTGTTAAACCAAACCAACCAAATTTGGACCATGGACCCTGCGACTACAACGATTCGTCAAAGTGGTCAATGTATGGATTTAAATACGGGACGTTTGCAGAATAACCGTGCGGATTTAATTCGATATAGCTGTACCAATGGTGGCAATCAACGTTGGACAAATTTGACAGCGAGCCAAAACTTATTATGGACATATTTATCAGCGACGAATATGAAACTGATCAATAAATAATCTGTAAATAGAAAATAAGGTCCTTATTGGACCTTATTTTTTTGCTTTTAAAAAACGATAGGCACAAAAAAAGCCCTAAAAAGGGCTTTTTTCATCGCAACAAATTAGTTAGCTAAAGCTTTAACTTGTGCATTTAAACGGCTCTTATGACGAGCAGCTTTGTTTTTATGGATGATGCCTTTATCAGCCATACGGTCGATTACAGGAACAGCTTTTTTGTAAGCTTCTGTAGCGACAGCGTAATCACCAGCAGCAATAGCAGCTACTGTGCGTTTAAGATAAGTACGAACCATAGAACGTAAGCTTGCGTTGTGTTGACGTGCTTTAACGTTTTGACGAGCACGTTTTTTTGCTTGAGCAGAGTTTGCCACTCGTGCACTCCTTGAAATAGATTGGTCTGGGCGGGCTGAAATTACATCTGAAAACCAACATCAGAAGAACTATCACCAGCCCGTAAACAAGTGCCATATTGTGATTAAACTAAGCGCTTAAGTCAAGTCTTGACATGCTTTGACAACATTTTAGATGCAGAAAAATTTTAAAGAAAACGTTAGATTAGTCTAAAGTTATTGAGATTGTATGAAAAATGACTAAAAGTATAGAGAATGCAATTGTCATTGGGGCAACAGGATTGGTCGGGCGGGAGCTGGTTCGTCAGCTCAGTCAAAATACAGGATGTAAGAATATTACAGCTGTGGTACGTCAACGTGACCACGAACTGAATGGACTGGCAAAAGTTCAACAATTGGTGATCAGCGACTTTCTTTCCCTGACTCAGGATGATGTGAGAGATTATAGTCATGCCTTTAGTTGTTTAGGCTCGACGATTAAAAAAGCAGGGTCTAAAGATCATTTTTATCATATCGATTTTAGCATCAATGCACATTTCGCTGAATTATTAGAATATACAGACACACATCTGATCATTGTCAGTGCAATGGGCGCAAAAGCCAATTCCGCGTTTTTTTATAATCGAGTCAAAGGTGAATTGGAATATTATTTAAAAACCTTAAAGTTAAATCAACTTTCTATTTTAAAACCTTCGCTGTTGCTTGGTGAACGTCATGAATCTCGAGGTTTAGAAGATGCGACACAGAAACTTTATAGGCGCTTTTCGCATTTTGTACCTGACCGTTTTAAATTTAAGCCAGTGACAGCACAGCAAGTGGCTCATACTATGGTCGAGGCGGCACAAACTCAGACTGAAAAGTTCGAGATTTATGATAATTTACGCATACTAACAATTAAATGAGGGAAATACCGTGTCTACAGTTCCATTCGTCACTTGTGATTTACTTGATGATCATCCAGACAAAGAAATACAAGTGGTGATCCCGTCGTTGGATGGTAAATTCTTTCAAAGTTATGGTGCACGAAAAAGTTTTGGCGGCCAGGTGGTGACGGTCAAATGTTTTGAAGATAACTCACGTGTTAAAGAATTATTGGCAACCGATGGTACGGGTAAAGTATTGGTTGTGGATGGTGGTGCGTCGATGCGCTGTGCCTTGATGGGCGATATGATTGCTGAATCTGCAGTCAATAATCATTGGAATGGCGTCATTATTTATGGCTGCGTGCGTGATGTCGATGCGATAGCCGAACTTGATTTAGGTGTGCATGCTTTGGCTGCGATTCCACAAAAAAGTAACCGCAAAGGCGTGGGTGAAACAGATATTCCATTAAGTTTTGGTGGTGTAAACATTCAGTCTGGTGATTTTATCTATGCTGATAATAACGGCATCGTTGTTTCAAAAGAGCAATTGGTTGCTCTATAAGTGTGTTTGAGTTTTTAGTCGCGCAATGAAAGTGTGATTCTTGCTCATACACGACGATATAAATGTGAAAAAGAAAATACAAACATCAGCTGAGGGCTCTCGGCTGTTGTATAAAAATACGAAATAAAAGAAGAAAGGAAGAAATGTATGTTATTGCATCAAATAAAAGTGGCGCAAGCGTTGCTCTCAGGCGTAGCAGAGGGCGGACGTGGTACAAATGGGACGCCTTATCCGAAACAACCTGAAAAAGCCCTTAAACTGTACGAATTTGAAGGGTCTCCCTATTGTCGTCGTGTACGAGAAGTACTAACCACACTCAATTTGGATTATGAGGTCTACCCATGTCCCAAAGGGGCTAAAAAGTACCGTTTAGACGTGCAGAAATTAGGTGGAAAACAACAATTTCCTTTCTTGGTGGATGACAATACTGGGGATCGTTTGTACGAATCTCAGCAAATAATTCATCATCTATTTAAACATTATGGCAAAACAGGCCAAACGCCTAAGAAATATGCCAGTTATCCTAAAATTCCGTATGTTGCCTATGTTGGAACCTTAATTAATGGGGCTCAAGGAGTGTGGGTACAGCGTAAAGTCATTCATCGTGATGCTCCAACTCAACTCTTAGAACTGTGGGGCTTTGAAGCGAGTCCATATACACGCATTGTACGTAGCGCATTGTCTGAAATGGAGCTGGCATATACTTTTCATAATGTGGCTAAGGAGCGTTGGCAAGATCAGGGATTAGCAGTAATGCGCTTAAAACCTGGTAAATATGTACCCCTGAAAGGTGGTAAGCGTGAACAAGTGTTAAAAATCATGGGGAACAATATTCAAGTGCCATACTTGAAAGATCCCAATACTGGTGTTGAACTTTTCGAATCTGAAAAAATTGTGCAATATTTGAAAAAGCAATATTTAAGCTAATCTCACTCAAGTTTAAGCTAAGTGCAGTGTATAGTCAGACAGATGGCTATACACATATTGTAATGATAAATGGGTCTAAAATTAGAAGAAAAATGCATCATAATTGCGCAAATTGAATTAGAATAAATTGTTAAAAATAAGAAATTTACTTAATTACAGGGATATCCTAAAAGGATTAAACTCGTTAATGTAAAAGACATTTCATTTTTCGGGGGAAGTAAATCATGTCACCACAAGAAGTCATACTACCCGTACCTGTGCTCGTCGTTGAAGATGAGGAAATTATTCAATTACGTTTACGTCAAATTTTGACGGAGCTGGGTTATAAGCGGGAAGAGCTTATCTTCACCAAAAATGTCAAAGAATCTATTCAAGCCGTAGAGACCCAACCGATATCCTTAGCCTTAGTTGACTTAGGTTTGCCTGATGGTAGTGGTATCGAAATTATTGAAAAAATACGTTCCCTCGAAAGTAATACCATGATCTTGGTTGTCTCTGCATGGAGTACACAAGAAAGCTTATTTGCCGCAATTAAAGCAGGTGCAACGGGCTATGTATTAAAAGAACGTGATGATGCTGAAGTACTTTTATCTATTCGGAGTATTTTACGTGGTGGGGCGCCGATTGACCCATTTATTGCACGAGAAATCCTTAAACAAATATCCGAAGCTGAAGCGCCAAGTCCAGAA
Source organism: Acinetobacter amyesii (assembly GCF_002018365.1). Classification (GTDB taxonomy): domain Bacteria; phylum Pseudomonadota; class Gammaproteobacteria; order Pseudomonadales; family Moraxellaceae; genus Acinetobacter; species Acinetobacter amyesii. The sequence goes on along the minus strand of NZ_MVKX01000001.1, from coordinate 251,618 downwards.
CAAACCGTCGCCGATGAAGCAGACTTGAACCTGCTGACCAGTCGTGAAAAAGAAATTTTATGTTTGGTTGCTCAAGGTTTGAGTAACCGTGAGATTGCTGAACAGCTTTTTGTTTCACGCTATACGGTAGAAAGCCATATTAAACATATTTATCGAAAATTAGCCGTAACGAAACGAACCAAAGCCGTGAGTACAGCAAGATCTATGGGTATTCTATAATGCGTAAAGGAGGATATTTTTTCTTATTTATCCTCTGTTTAGTATGGGGGAGTTTGAGTCATGCAGAGCAAGTTTTCCCTGTAAATGATCAATGTAATGTAACTGTAAATAGCATTTCACGGGTGAAGACACCATCCAGTCAAGAATTACCCAGAACGGGATGGAAAACCACGCAATTACCTGACCGTTGGAAAGAAGATAAAGACTGGGAGGGTTATCAAGGTGGTGCTTGGTATAAATTAGACTGGTCTTGGTACTGTAAAAATAATGCCCGTTTGGCAGAACCCATCGCACTATATGTTGATTACATCATTAATACGGGTTCAGTATTTCTGAATGGCGACTTGCTGTGGACCAATAAAAATCTTCAAGAACCGATTTCTAAAAGTTGGAATGTTGCACGCTATTGGATTTTACCGATAAGTGGAATCAAGCATGATCATAATGAAACCTTGATCTATGTTTATGGCTACTCGAGTCTAAATGCTGGCTTGGGTCCAGTGAAATTTAACAATGTCATGGCAACGGTAGAGCAGGCTGAAGAAGCCACGTGGACACGCCGAACCATATTACAGTTAAATATTTTTCTTTCTGGGGTCTTGGGTCTAATTTGCTTCATTATTTGGTTGATGCGGCGTCGTGATACCAGTTTTGGCTGGTTTGCACTATCAACGGTGTTGTGGATTTTATTTCTCAGTAATGCATTGACCACTGAAACTTTTCCGTACCCAGATTCAATATTTTCCACCAAAGCCAATCTGATATTTGCAATGCTGTACTTTCAGTGTTTTAGTATCTATATCTTGCGCTTTCTTGGGCGTAAATTTCCGCGCATTGAACTGTCATTCACCATGCTGACAGCTGCACTGATTGGTGTGGTGTGTATCTGGCCGTTTGAGCGAAATGCGGATGTTTCAAACATTATATTCTTGTTGTATTGCGCATTCTTTTTTTTCACCTACCTCTATCTCTGTAGGATTAGTTTCAAAGAAAGAAGAAGAGACTATATTTTACTCGCATCCTGTATGACGGCGATTATTGTGATTGTCATTGCAGACATCACGGTCTTGGTCCTCTTTCCAAAAGAAGGTTTTACACCATTATCACCTTTTACCTCACCGATTATTACCTTATTTATAGTGGTGATCTTAGGGGCGAGGCTCAATCGTAATATACAAAAAATTGAAAAATATAATGATGATCTGGCATTTGAAGTTCAGAAAGTCAGTGATGAGTTATGCAGTAGCCTGAATGATAAACATCAGCTTGAACTGAGTAATGTACGCCTGCAGGAACGGATTAAATTATCGCATGATCTGCATGATGGTCTGGGCGCATCCATTGTGCGCTCGATGATCTTGGTTGATCAGTGTGAAAGTAATATTCCAAATAGACAGTTCTTGTCGATGTTGAAATTATTACGGGATGATTTAAGGCAAATTATTGATAGTGGATCATCTTTGGACAGTAAGGTGCCAGATTCACCTTTGCTCTGGATCGCACCAGTTCGACATCGCTTTAGTCAGTTGATGGATGAAGTGGAAATGAATGCCAAATGGTGCATTCCTTCGCAGTGGGCGATCAAACCAACAGCAATTCAGTGCCTGACTTTAATACGAGTGATTGAAGAAAGCCTGACCAATATTGTGAAACATAGCCAAGCAAATCATGTCAATGTGACGCTGTCACAATTCGAGAATGGCGCATTGTTATTAACTATTGAAGATGATGGCGTCGGTTTTGATGTTGAGAGTGTTTCTAACCATGGCATGAGTATTGGTATGCGAAGTATGAAAATGCGTGTAGAGCGTATAGGTGGGAATTTCAAAATTCATTCTCAGCAAGGCTGTACGATTATTCATACAGAAATTAATTTAAAATCAGCTGCATAATAATATGTTGAAATAATAAAAATGATGAACAATTCGATATTAAATAAACTTAAGGGCATTGCATTGTTCTGCTGTGTCACTTTTATCGCCGCTTGTGGTTCACAGGATCAAGCGCCTAAACCAGGTGAGTATGGGCAGATTTTGTTCCAACAAGCAGTGTTAAGCTCCGAAGAAATTCAGCAATTACTCACAGAAAGTCAAAGCGATACAAATGCAATAAACACTAAAAATTTTGCAGTGGATTACACGGCGACATCGAGCCAAAACCCATATCGTGCAGTTTTGTTGGTCAAAGGTAGGGCAATGACCAGTGGTGAGGTATCTGTAAAATTTCAAATTGATAACTACAATGCCGCTATTCAACAAACCTCAAGTAACCTCATGCAAATGGATGCAGGTGTTGATCAGGTTGAACGATTAGAAACATTAGATGCAGGACAAGATTTTACTTTTGTCATGGATGGTGCGCCTTTTTCAGTCAATGCTGTCAATGATCCAAATAGCATGACCAGTCAACTGAGTTTGTTGGAGTCGAGGAATGTGGAGTTTCAAAGTATTGAATTACAAATTTGGCAAGGCAAAGGTAGTCAATACGGCGTAATACGTTATCTTTGGTTTATTGGATTGGTGTTATTGATTGTATGGGTTTATCGCGTCATCGTGGAGAAAAAAGCCGATCAAGTTGAAGATTTTTTAAATCGTAGAAAGCGAAAATAATGCTATTCAGCAGTATAAAAAGGGAGCATGACGCTCCCTTTTTTATTGATTTTATTCAGCTTCTGTCGGGACCAGTATGAGCACAGATTCATTTAACAGCATGGCAATATCTTCTAAGATATCAGCATCATATAAAGATTCGTCTAGCGCTAGACTTTGACCATCGGCAATGGTTTTTAAATGCACTGCAAATTCGTCTGAGATACAGATGCCTTCGCCATTTGCCCAAAACAAAATATCACCATCTTGCTCTGTGTAAAGTAAGCGTGAAGCAGGTTCTAACATGAGTTGATAGCCTTGATCTAGAGCTTCCTCTAAATCACCAGTGCCGATTTCTTCTGCTTCAGGAATATTGTCAGGATATTTAGGTTCTGACATTAAGCTCATGATTGCATCTTCAAGTACGGTTGAATTTTGCAATTGTTCAAATAACTTTTCTTTTAAATACTCAAGCTCATTTTCAGTCACTTGGCCGATCGCACTGATTTGATCACGTAAAATGTCAGTTAATGGATTTTTAAGTAGAGGATTGTCTGTGAATTTGTCTGTCACACGATCCATCATTTCAGTGACATTTGGCATGCGGAAGCCAAATGAATACGTCAGACATTCATCTTCAGCTACGCCATAGTGTGATAGGCCTGGTGGCACATAAAGTAAGTCACCGGGAGCAAGCACTTCATCAAAATGAACGTCCATTTCTGGCAGTAAGCGAAGCGGTTGACCTTCGACAAATGAAGTATCGGCATCACACATCTGACCCAATTGCCAACGACGGTGACCATAGCCTTGAACAAGGAATACATCGTAAAAATCAAAATGTTGTCCGACAGAGCCGCCTTTTTGTGCATACGACACCATGATGTCATCACGACGCCATTGCGGAATAAATGAAAACTGCTTCCATAGCTCGGCTAGGTCAAAAGAATAATGATCGACAGCTTGAACCAATAAAGTCCACAGTTTCGGCATTTTTTGAAAATCGGCTTTAAGTAGTGGAGACGATTTCACTGTCCATTGCTTAGGATCACGATCTTTTTGTTTGATGAGACGTGCAGTGACATTGTCTTCTAAAGCCAATTCTAGAACGTCTTTCGGTTCAAGTATTTGGGCAATTTCAGGGAGTGCATTACGAACCAATAATGGTTTTTTTTGCCAATATTCGGCAAGGAATCGTTCAGCGCTGATGCCGCCGAGGATGTCAAGAGAATGAGCCATAGCTAAATACATACAATTTCAATGGATATATTGTCCCTTGAGATTCCTGTTTTTAGCAAGGCTCTATTTCATTAAATTATTGCGATTAACTTGAGACTATTGTAAAGGATTGTCTTTGAGATATTGCATGACTAATTTTTCAACTTCCAAATCATAGCTATTGGCAGCAGCCGTTGTCGCTGAAAATTTCATGAATTGCTCAAAATGTGCATTGGTGTCAATTTTAGTATTTTCTTTATCAGACATTAATTTAAAATGATTCGGCATGACTTTTGCCATCATTTCAACATTTTCGGTTTGTAGTTTTAGAAGTTTTTTAACTTCAACTGTTTGTGGCTGAATGCTTTCAAATTTTTGTTTGCCTAGAGCAACCAGTTTATTGATTTGTTGTTCTGGCGAGTTACTACCACCGGTTTTGGTTTTAGTGCCTAGCTGTTGAATGATTTGTTCCTGCATTGCAGCGCCTTGTTGTTCTAATTCTGCATAGATAAATTTATATTGAACCCACTCATTGACTAAGTTTTTATTGTATTGCTGAGAGTTGGTCACAGTTTGATTCACTGTATTGGTATGACCGTTTGTCGAACAAAATAGAAGGCTAATGCTAATGAGGCTAGATGAAATTAAATTAAACGTTTTCATGTTTTCAGTTCTTGGTTGTAATAAATAAGTAAGTGACTTTTTAATCATTAGCCCATAAAGAGCTAATGATGTGTTTATTATGCTGTAACGGATAAAGATTTTAAAATTATGGGACTAAGATCTTAAGCTCACGCAAAATATTGCAGAGTTTAATCATCGGCATACCCATGAGTGTGGTTTGGTCTTGCCCGATCATTTCTTCAAATAAGCTAATCCCTAAACTTTCACATTTAAAACTGCCAGCGCAGTGCAGCGGCTGTTCAACCTGAACATAACGTTCAATTTCAGGCAAGCTAAGTTTGCGAAACTTCACTTTATAGTGCTCGACAAGGGTTTGTTCAAAACCTGTCGATTTTTGTTGGACACTGAGTGCAGTACTGAAATAAACGATTTTGTCAGAGTTGGCTTGAAGCTGCTTAACGGCTTTTTCATCGCAAAGCGGTTTACCAATAAAAATATCCGGTGCGCCTTCGCGCCATGCGACTTGGTCAGAACCAATCACAATTGCGTCTGGGTGCTGGTTTGCAATCGCTGAAGCTTTTTCAAATGCCAGTCGCTTCGCTAACTCATCGGCGTGGTTTTCACCGCGAGGTGTTTCGTCTATATCTGGTACGATTGAGTGGTAATCAATCCGTAAACGGTCCATCAGGTCTTTACGGGTTTGGCTGCTCGAAGCCAAAATGATTTTGGGAGTACTCATTACACTGCATATTCCATAAGTACATCAAGCGGCACATAAGACAGCGCCGCTTGGTGACACGCTTGTATTTTAATAGGTGGGGCAAATCCTTCTTGATACGCTTCCACCCAGCGAGTCACACAGATACACCAGAAGTCACCAGGTTGTAGTCCTGGAAAACCAACTTCGGGTAAGGGTGTGATTAGGTCATTGCCAACTTTTTGGGAAAAGTTTAAAAATTCAGATGTCATTTGTGCACACATCGTATGCTGACCAAGGTCTGTTGTTGCTGTATGGCAAAAGCCATTTCTAAAATATCCGGTAATCGGATCAAAACAACAGCTTGCCAAGGGTTCGCCTAAAACATTTAAACGATTAATATTTGGGTCTGGATGAATCGACATAAGCGCTGAATCTTTATAAGGCTTTTCGCTATCATAACAAAACTTTGGCTCTACATAGCTTTTCTGCAAAAGAAGCTAACGTTTTTCTGCATAATCATTTAAAATCGTCGCGTTTTGATATCAATAAAAGAGAGTAATGCATGAACTTTCAGCGTATGACTGACCTAGATTTGGCGGGTAAACGTGTTCTGATCCGTGAAGATCTTAACGTACCAGTTAAAAATGGCGTGATTACAAGCGATGCACGTTTACGTGCGGCGTTACCAACAATTAAAGCAGCTGTAGAAAAAGGTGCTGCTGTAATGGTGTATTCACACTTAGGTCGTCCTGTTGAAGGTGAGCCTAAAGCAGAACAGTCTCTAGCACCTGTAGCCGCTTATTTAACAGAAGCTTTGGGTCAAGATGTTCAATTGATCACTGACTATTTGGATGGTGTTGACGTAGTGCCAGGTCAAGTAGTTTTACTTGAAAACTGCCGTTTCAACGTGGGTGAAAAGAAAAACAATCCTGAATTATCTGCTAAATATGCAGCACTTTGTGATGTCTACGTTATGGATGCATTTGGTACGGCTCACCGTGCAGAAGCATCGACTGAAGGCGTAGCACGTTGTGCAAAAGTGGCTGCTGCAGGTCCTTTACTTGCTGCTGAGCTTGATGCGCTAGGTCGTGCACTTAAAACTCCTGCAAAACCAATGGTTGCGATTGTTGCAGGCTCAAAAGTTTCTACTAAATTAGATGTATTAACTTCACTATCTGACATCTGTGATCAATTGATCGTGGGTGGTGGTATTGCCAATACATTCTTAGCTGCTGCAGGCTTCAATGTTGGTAAATCACTTTGTGAAAATGACTTGATCGATACAGCAAAAGTGATTGCTGCAAAAGTATCTGTACCACTTCCAACGGATGTTGTTGTTGCTGATGCTGCTGAAATTGATTTTGCAGACTTCCTAGGTTCATTAGCTGCTGCAAAAGCTGTTGTGAAAAAAGTTGAAGAAGTAACAGACAACGACATGATTTTGGATGTAGGTCCTGAAACTGCAAAAGCATTTGCTGAGATTTTGAAAACTTCAAAAACTATTCTATGGAATGGTCCAGTAGGTGTGTTCGAAGTTGATCAATTCGGCGAAGGCACGAAAGCATTGTCTTTAGCAATTGCAGAATCTGAAGGCTTCTCGATCGCGGGTGGTGGTGATACGCTTGCTGCAATTGATAAATATGAAGTTGCAGACAAAATTGGTTACATCTCGACTGGTGGTGGTGCTTTCCTTGAATTCGTTGAAGGTAAAACTCTTCCTGCTGTAGCGGCGCTTCTTGACCGTGCTTAATGAAGCATTATCAATAAGATAATACAGTCTTAAAAAAGGTTGGCTTCGGTCAGCCTTTTTTTATGGTCCATTCATTTTGCCGTCATCAAAGTGCAATATTTCTGCAATAAAATTCATCGCAACACCTAATTCGCAGTAGTAGGATACAACGATGAACTTAAAACTTGCACTTGCTGTACTTTTAATCGCACCATTAACTTTGACAGCTTGTGCTAAAAAAGAGTCTGCACCAACGGAATCAGAAGCATCAGCTGTTGCCGTAGATAATGCTCAAACAACGCCAGAACAACAAAAAGCCATTGATGAACTTGATAAGCCAGTATTGGATGAAAAGAACCAAGATGTTCCTGCTGAAATTGCAAATGCACCTGCAGACGAAGCAACAGCTGACGCTGAAACAGCCGCTTCAGCAGCAGCAACTCACTAAGATTGTTGTCTTTATTTAAAAAGTCCCTGCAAATGCAGGGATTTTTTTTTAAATAGTGTTATTTGTTGCTGAATTGAAATGATTGAGCATGTAGAATATGCGGCATTACCTGGGAGGATATTATGGCTCTTATTTCATTGCGCCAGCTCTTGGATCACGCCGGCGAACATGCTTACGGCGTACCAGCATTCAACGTAAACAACTTAGAACAAATGCGTGCAATTATGCTTGCAGCAGATGCAACAAATTCACCTGTAATCGTACAAGCATCTGCGGGTGCACGTAAGTATGCAGGCGCTCCGTTCTTGCGTCATTTGATTTTGGCAGCAATCGAAGAATGGCCACATATTCCTGTGGTTATGCACCAAGACCATGGTACTAGCCCTGACGTATGTCAACGTTCTATTCAACTTGGCTTCTCATCAGTGATGATGGACGGTTCATTAGGTGAAGACGGTAAAACACCAACTTCATACGAATACAACGTAGACGTGACTCGTCGTACTGTTCAAATGGCACATGCGTGTGGCGTTTCAGTAGAAGGTGAAATCGGTTGTTTAGGTAGCCTTGAAACTGGTATGGCTGGTGAAGAAGATGGTGTAGGCGCTGAAGGCGTACTTGACCATTCTCAGCTTTTAACTTCAGTTGAAGAAGCGCGTTCATTTGTAGCAGATACCAATGTTGACGCACTTGCAATTGCAGTGGGTACTTCACACGGTGCGTACAAATTTACTCGTCCACCTACAGGTGACATCTTAGCGATTGACCGTATTAAAGAAATTCACGCTGCGTTACCAAATACGCATCTTGTAATGCACGGTTCAAGCTCTGTGCCACAAGAATGGTTGGCTGTAATTAACGAATTCGGTGGTAACATCGGCGAAACTTACGGTGTTCCAGTAGAACAACTTGTAGACGCAATCAAACACGGTGTTCGTAAAATTAACATCGATACTGACTTACGTCTTGCTTCTACAGGTGCTATGCGCCGTATGATGGCTGAAAAACCAGCTGAATTTGACCCACGTAAATTCTTCTCTGCAACTGTTGATGCAATGAAACAAATTTGTATCGATCGTTATGAAGCATTTGGTACAGCGGGTAATGCTGACAAGATTCGTCCAATTTCTTTAGAGAAAATGGTGAGTCACTATAAATAATTTGTCTTGAGATAGATTATTTTTGAAGAAAAGCCCACAATTAAGTGGGCTTTTCTTTGATTTGAACTTAGAAAAATTGCTTTAAATACAACTCAAGAATAAGAGCGTGTCATGGAATTGATCTTTGCTGCCGCGATTTGCAGTGTTCTCGTTTCAGTAATTCTAAAACTCTGTCGTGATCGTGATTTTAACCCTGCACAAATGATCACATGGAATTATGCATCTGCGAGTATTTTATGTTTTCTATGGTTTAAGCCGGATCTAGCTCATATTTCGATTAATAAAACGCCGTGGGTTTTAATTGCGGCTTTGGGTGTATTACTGCCGACGATTTTTTATTGCTTAGCACGCTCACTGCAAACAGCGGGTATTTTAAAAACCGAATTGGCTCAGCGTTTATCTGTTGTGCTTTCTCTTAGTGCAGCATACTTTATTTTCAGTGAGTATTTTAATGCCATTAAGCTCATTGGTATTGCACTTGGTGTACTTGCGGTGTTGCTGATTTTATTTTCACAGCGCAAGGGAAGCATTGATGGAAAGCAGGGGATTTTATTTTTATTAAGCGTTTGGGCAGGCTATGCACTGATTGATGTGCTATTAAAATTTGCCTCAGGTTTGGGCATGCAGTTTGCGGTGACTTTAAATCTGGTGTTTATTTGTGCATTTCTACTTTCGAGTATTTATAACATCGTACAACATGGCAGTCTGGGGCAGACCAAAAATATCCTCGCTGGATTGGGCTTAGGTCTCTTAAACTTTGCCAATATTGCACTGTATGTGAAAGCCCACATGTTGCTTAAAGACACACCAGCAATCGTATTTGCAGGGATGAATATTTTGGTCGTGGTTTTAGGTGTGGTTGCGGGCCTCATCATCTTTAAAGAAAAATTGAGAGTCGCAACCGTATTTGGTTTGATTGCAGGGATCATGAGTGTGGTTTGCTTAGCATATGCCATGTCTGTCTAAGATAACTTTTAGCAAAAACGATCGGGTGTTGTAGCAAATCATCCCATTCAGCAACTCCCATGAGCAGTCCTTGATCTCGACAGCTCGGACACTCAGGACAGTGGTGGTCGGTATATTGATAAGTATGCAGATACATTTGATGGCAATGACCGCATTCAAACTTCATCGGCATTTGTAGTAAATATGACATATCCCACCTCTGCTTGATTTGTTGTTTTGATTCAATTTATTCAGCAAAGTTCAGACCAATTTATAAATTTTATATTTTCACATTGTTGCTAAATATGTCGTTATAAAAAAAGCCCTCGATTTGAGGGCTTTTAGTTTTAGATGCATGGTTAACGTGTGAGTTGTTGAAAACGTTGTAAGGTATTTTCAAAATAACATTTACCCACAGCAACAGGGTGCTTCAGGAAATCTTGAGTTTCAATGGTGCCTTGTAATTGACCCGGTTGTTTACAGTTAGGGCAGTTTGGATAGCTATGGAGCATATCGCCCGCATATTTTTGTAAATAAACCGTATTGCAGGCTTCGCAATGAAATTTCATGGGTAATTTTATAGCTGTAGGCATAGGGAGAGACCTGAGTATATTTTGAGCAGAATATACTCGATAATTGTTTAAATAATAAGTCCCGAAATGACAAAAAAGAGGCAAAATTGCCCCTTTCGTCGGTTTTATGGAAAGCTTAAAGATGTGTAAAAATTTCTTCAGCATTCAGACGTGATTTAGGTAATTTCGCATTGAAATCATTTTCGCTACGATAGCCTAAAGTCATCAGTACAGAAGGAATCAAGTTTTGTTCAACTAAGCCCAATTCTTCAGAGATGATCGCTTCGTCAAATCCACCAATTGGAGTTGCATCCACACCTTCAATGCCTGCTGCCAAAAGCATTTGACCTAAAGCAATAAAGGTTTGGTTTTCAGCCCAACGTTGAATATCACCTTTTTCATTACGATAATAATCGACATAACCTGTACGGCTGTCTTTTTGACCTTGTTTGGCTTTGTCATCTTTAAAGCGACCACTACGATCATCTTGATTTAAAAGATTATCTAAATGCTCTGCGGTGATGTCTGCTTTAGTACAGAATAAAATCGTATGCGATGAATCTAAAACTTTTGGGGCATTGTAGGCATATTTACCCACCAAGGCTTTAGCAATGCGTTGTTTGGCTGCATCATGATCTGCAATAAAAAAATGCCAAGGCTGAATATTAATAGAAGATGGTGCTAAACGGAGTATTTGTAATAAACGCTCAAATTGTTCCTGCGGAATTTTTTTAGCAGGATCATAAGCTTTCGTGGTATAGCGTTGTTTTGATACGTTTAACAGATCCATCGAATATCTCCAGATATAGTTTGCTGTAGTTTAGCGGATAAACGGCCGAATGGTCTAAGGAGAAAATTTTCCAAGGATAGATCTTAGTCGTATATGCTGGACTCAATGGCTAAAAATTAACAGATTTAAGCTGTATGAAGTAGGAATTAGAGTTATATAAAATCATAAGATAGATAAATGCTATTGGTAGTTTTTGCCAAAAGGCGTTTAATCAATTGTAGTTAATCATAGTTTAAGCATGAGACAGCAGCGATGGATTACACCAATCATTTCAAGAAAAAATTAAAAACCGAACAGCAGATTGGTTTGTGGGTCGGATTAGCCGATGCTTATGGGACTGAAATAGCTGCAAATGCAGGTTATGACTGGTTGCTCATTGATGGCGAGCATGCGCCAAGTGACTTACGGACGACATTGTCGCAATTGCAAAGTATTGCTGCATATCCTTCGCAAGCCGTAGTTCGACCTCCAATTGGTAGTGTGCAATTGATCAAACAATTGTTGGATATCGGTGCGCAAACCTTGCTGATTCCTATGGTTGAAACTGTTGAACAAGCTCAACTTATGGTTAAGGCAGTACGTTATCCACCTGAAGGTATTCGAGGCGTTGGTGCAGCTTTAGCACGTGCAACACGTTGGAACAGTATTCCAGACTACTATGCAACTGCACATGAAAATATCTGTTTACTGATTCAGATTGAGTCGGTTGAGGGGATTAAAAACTTAGATGAAATACTGAAAATTGATGGCATCGATGGGGTATTTATTGGTGCAGTGGATTTGTCGGCGACGATGGGTTATCAGGGGAATCCGAATCATCCTGAAGTACAAAATACAGTGATTGATGCGATTCAGCGTATACGTAAAGCGGGTAAAGCCGCGGGTATCTTGTCAACACAGCATGATGCGACTCAGAAGTATATCGAGTTAGGCACAGAATTTGTTGCCGTGGGTGTCGATACCAGTGTGCTCATGAATTCATTACGAGAGCTTTTATCGAAGTATAAAACCGATACCCCAGTGATTAAAACTGAAGGTGGTTACTAGTGGTACAACCCTCGTTATATTATTCACTATCTAGGTAGTTAATTTACTCGATGGTTAAAAAATTAATTCAATAATTTTAGTAAAAGTAGTGGCTTAGAGTATATATAAGCCCTACTTTTGCTAATCAAAGCGCAATATTGTATACTTCTGCTTAACTCGAAGCGGGTAATGTTCCTGCTTATCTTTTTTTATTTAGCTGATTGTGATTTATCTGTATTCAAGCTTCTGACTTGAATCATATCTTTGTAACTACAGAATTATTATTCCAAACCCGATTGATTAATCTCTTTGTTCTGTCACAAAAAGCTCACATGTTGAGTAAATCTTTTGAATATTTTAAATACTTGGCAAATTGCCAAAGCCGTAAATGGCGATGAAATTAATGTGAAATTGGTGCCTTTGAAACGTCAACAAAATACCAATGCTGGTTTAATTTGGGTTGATGTTGGGCAAATGATTGAATTAGAAACAGGCGAGACATTTAACCTGAATCTAGATGGCAAAAGCTTCTATACTGGCCCAAACCAGCTATATCGCTTAGCCTAAAAGCAAAAAAAAACAGCAGATCATCTGCTGTTTTTTTTTGCTTAATTAAAAGTCTACTTTTGCATGGTCTGGATACATACATTAATCAGATATGATGGTAAATTTTTTTAAAGGCTAACGATTAGAAAGCTATGGACTAGTAAGACCAAATTTTTAATTTTAAATCACTCACAGATGGGTTTTCATTAAACTCTAATATTTGAGCTTGTTCTGCACGCCAGTCCCCTAAAACGATACGCGGTTTGCCATGCACATCATGTATTTGGGGGCGGTGGGTATGTCCATGAATCAGTAGATCGGCTTGCTCTAAAGCTTTTTCTACAGCTTCGGCATTTACATCCATAATGTCATAGGATTTAACTTGCTTGGTTTCTGTACTTTTTTTGCGGAAGCCATTGGCGATTTTTTGTCGAAAGCTAAGCGGTAAGCTCTTTAAGAAACCTAAAAGGAAAGGATTACGAATCACTTTACGAAACTTTTGGTAAGACACATCATCGGTGCAAAGTAAATCACCATGTTCGAGACGAATTTTATAGTTGCCAATCTGGAGATAATCCACGTCTTGTAATAATTGACCGTGAAATTTATCTAAAAACTTTTGACCCAATGCAAAATCACGATTACCCACTTGGAAATAAATTTGATTTCCCAAAGCAGTAAAATCTTTTAGCGCTGCAATGATTTCGTCTAACCATGCGGCAGTGAAGTCATCACCAATCCAAGCATTAAACCAATCACCTAAAATATACAGCTGGGTATTTTGAGTTTTGTATTGTTCTAACAAAGCTAAAAACCCCCGAACGAGTCGAGGGTGTTCAGGTGACAAATGTAAATCAGCGATAAACAGATAGGTCACGAATCTTTTCCTTATTCTAAAAATCCCTCCCAGCCTCCCTTTGGAAAAGGGAGGAGTTCCGACATTTATTTCATATTGAAACTCCCTCCTTTATTAAAGGAGGGTTGGGGAGGATTTAAAAATTACTCAGAAATGATTTTAGCTGATTCGATTACAACGTTCTCTAGAGGAACGTCTGCGTGGTAGCCACGGTTACCAGTACGAACGCCTTTGATTGCGTCAACAACGTCAAGACCTTCAGTTACTTTACCGAATACTGCATAGCCCCAACCTTGCGCTGTTTTACCAGTGTGGTTAAGGAAAGAGTTGTTTTTCACGTTAATGAAGAATTGAGCTGAAGCAGAGTGAGGTGCTTGAGTACGTGCCATAGCGATCGTACCAACATCATTGCTTAAACCGTTGTCAGCTTCGTTTTCAATAGAATCACGAGTTGTTTTTTCTTTGAAGTTTTCATCCATGCCGCCGCCTTGGATCATGAAACCATCAATAACACGGTGGAAAATCACGCCGTCATAGAAACCATCGCGAACATACTGTAAGAAGTTTTCAGCAGTTTTAGGTGCTTTTTCAGTGTTAAGCTCAAGAACAATACGACCTTTATTGGTGTTTAATTCGACTTGAGGAAAACTCATTGTGTAATCTCCTGTACATGGACATGAAAGCCATGGGTTTTTTGGTTGTGAGAAGCATAAGCAAACTGTAAACTACAAGGCAAGTAAAAACGTTACTTTCTTTGTTAAAAATGAAGAAAAGCGTTTTAATTATCCTAATTTTATCTTTATAGAAGTGATTTTATTACCATGAAGCCAAACGATGTTGTTTCATCCCTGCCTAACAATCCGACAACCAAGAACAATGCCCCTGTCGAAGCTGCGCAGCAGGAACAACAGCCAGGCTTAGATTTTGTACGTCAAGTGATTACAGATGATTTATCAGCAGGTCGTACAGAACAAGTTGTAACACGTTTTCCACCAGAGCCAAATGGCTACCTACATATTGGTCATGTAAAAGCTATTTGTCTGAACTTTGGTATTGCTCAAGAATTTTCGGGTCTATGCAACCTCCGTTTTGACGATACAAACCCGGATGCCGAAGAACAAGAGTATGTAGACGGTATTGCCAATGACGTGAAATGGCTAGGTTTTGAGTGGAACGGCGAGCCGCGTTATGCATCGAGCTATTTTGATCAGCTTTACACTTGGGCAGTTCAATTGATTGAACAAGGTGATGCCTATGTGGATTTGCAAAGCCCTGAAGAAATCAAACTAAACCGTGGTAATTTTGTGGAGCCGGGTAAAAACTCGCCACAACGTGATGCTAGCGTAGAAGAAAACTTAGCGCGTTTTGAACAAATGCGTAATGGTGAGTTGGGAGAAGGTCAGGCAGTACTACGTGCCAAAATTGACATGACTTCACCTAACATTCATATGCGTGATCCTATTTTGTATCGTATTTTGCATTCTGAACATCACCAAACTGGTGATAAATGGAAAATGTACCCAATGTACGATTATGCGCATCCATTATCAGATGCCATTGAAGGGGTTACGCATTCACTGTGTACACTAGAGTTTGTTGATCACCGTCCTTTCTATGACTGGGTTGTAGAGAAAGTTAAATCACCATCTGTACCACGTCAGTACGAATCAAGCCGCCTAAATGTAGATTACACCATTACCTCTAAACGTAAATTACGTAAATTGGTTGAAGGTGGATTTGTGAATGGTTGGGATGACCCACGTATGCCGACCGTTGTGGGTATGCGCCGTCGTGGCTTTACCCCAGAAGGTCTACGTGACTTCTGTAAACGTGTGGGTGTAACGAAAGTCGATGGCAGTATCGTAGATGTTGCAATGCTTGAATACTGTATCCGCCAGTCTTTAGAAAATACTGCTTCGCGTGGTATGGCAGTGTTGAATCCACTTAAAGTGACTTTAACCAACTTGCCTGAAGCAATGGATTTGGTACATGCACGTCATCCAAACGTAGACATGGGTGACCGTATCATTCCGTTGACTCAAGACATTTACATTGATCGTAAAGACTTTGAAGAAGTTGCACCTAAAGGCTTTAAACGTCTGATTCCGGGCGGTGAAGTGCGTTTACGTCATGCGTATGTGATTAAGTGCGATGAAGTTATTAAAGACGAGAGCGGTGAAGTGGTTGAATTGAAATGTTCAATCGACCCTGAAACTTTAGGTAAAAACCCTGAAGGCCGTAAAGTGAAAGGCGTTGTACATTGGGTTTCTGCAAGCAAAGGTATTGCTGCGGAAGTTCGTATCTACGACCGTTTATTCACTGAGTCAGACCCTGAAGTGGGTGATGACTTCCTTGCGAACTTAAATCCTGAATCTCTGAAAGTGGTTCAAGCGGTCATTGAGCCTGCATTGGCAGAAGCAAAACCTGAAGATCGTTTCCAATTCGAGCGTGAAGGTTACTTTGTTGCAGATCAGTTTGATCATACAGCGGAAAAACCAGTGTTTAACCGTATTCTAGATTTGAAAGACAGCTTCAAACCAGGTAAATAAAATCTTAGCTTTTCAATGGATTCATCTTTGAATCCCCAATAGGTTAAGATCAAGTAGGTTAAGATTAAGCTCAACTTCGGTTGGGCTTTTTTCATTATTGAGATAGTCCATTAAGGCAGTACAGAGGGAAAACAGTGATCATTCGAAATAAAAATAATAGCTTTAAACTTTTATTTGCATGGCATGGCACGATACTCCCGAAAGTCATGCCTGCTTTAGCGGTCGTGGTGAGTTTGTCTGCGATTTTGGTGTATCTAAGCGCTGCGCACTACCTGAATACGCCCGAAGTTCCAGCCATCGGATTTACCATTTTTGGGGTAATTCTGTCGATTTTTTTGAGTTTTCGAAATACTGCCTGTTATGACCGCTGGTGGGAAGGGCGCAAGCTTTGGGGCTCATTGATTGCCAATACTCGCCACATGATTCGTGATAGCCATGTGCTTGAAGATGAGCAAAGAACCGTGTTGATGTACCGTATCATGCTGTTTTGCAATTTGTTGCGTGATCGCTTACGCCATGAATCACAAGATATTACGCATTTTAAAGACGGTGTAGCTTTGACAGATCAGCAATGGCAGCAATGCCGAGACAATATCAATGCGCCACAGTATTTACTTGAAATTATTCAAAAAGATTTAGTCAGAACCTATAAACAAGGTCAGATTACAGACATTATTTACAGCACGCTTACACGTCATACCGTAGCAATGGGTGATATCCATGCAGGCTGTGACCGTATTATGACCACGCCATTACCATTTTCGTATTCGGTGCTTTTACATCGTGCGGTGTATTCATTTTGTCTGATATTGCCATTTAGCCTAGAGGCCAGTTTAGGGATATGGACACCTGTTATTGTGGCTTTGATTGCGTATTTATTTTTAGGTTTGGATGCGTTAAGTGCAGAGCTGGAAGAGCCTTTTGGATTGCAGGAAAATGATTTACCGCTGGATTCGATTGTACGTAATATTGAGCGTGAAATGTTTAGTAGTCTAGAGGTGGATCTGCCACCGCTGATTAAGACTTTTAACAGTAATTTAAGATAAGTTCTTGGCTTAATTTTTAGATAAATTAGGCGATACATACCACGCATATTGATGCTGAAAAAAATCGTCCAAGTGTTGCATAAAGGCCTGTACTTTAGGCGGCACAAAATGTCGATGCGGAATTACCACATAGATTGCTGTGCTTTGAACAGGGATTGCAGGTAGAACTTGAACCAGCCGGCCAGATTTTAAATCTTCCTCCACATGCCAGATGGAGTGGTTTGAGATGCCTAAACCTGCAAGTGCTGCTTGGCGTACGCCTTCACCTGAGTTGATATGAAATTGCCCTGAAACGGGTATTTTTATGCTGTGTTGATCTTGGGAGAATGTCCAATATTGCGAAACGCCTTTAGGGTATTTCTGTAAAATGCATTGGTGCATAGAGAGCTCTTCTAGGGAGCGAGGTTCCCCATGTTGCTCGATATAGTTTGGCGAGGCACACAAAATACGACGGTTTAAGCTGAGTGGTTTAGCAATCAGCGATGAGTCTTCTAGCTGTCCAATACGTATCGCAACGTCGATACCTGCGGAGACCAAATCTAAATTTTGATCGGTCTGTTCAATATCCAAAGTCAATGTTGGATGCAACTTGGCAAAGGCTGCAAATACTGGCCCTAAAATACGATTACCAAAGACTTCTGAACAGGTGATTTTTAATATGCCGCTGAGTTGTTGTGGTTCAGGCTGAAATTGGCTCAGTAGCGAATTAAATTGTTCGAGTAAGGGAAATCCTTGTTGCAATAAAACAGCACCTTCCTGTGTTAAATGTAGCTGCCGTGTAGTGCGATGAAATAAGCGCAGCCCTAAACTTTGTTCAAGTCTGTGTAGACGGCTACTAGCGACAGAAACAGAGAGATTGGCTTCTTTAGCGGCCTGACTGATTGAACCCAGTGCCGCCATTCGTGTGAACAAGTCGAAATCTTCAGTTAGCATTATCAATATAATCAAGAAAGTCTTTCTCTATATTCAGGGTTTTTCTGATAAAAATCTGTGCCTATTCTGTGTATAAATTAAACACAGGAAATCACCATGAACTATCACAATCTAGGGCAATCTGGCTTAAAAGTATCAGAGTTTGGCTTTGGTGCAGGTACATTTGGCGGGCAAGGCCCAATATTCTCTGCATGGGGGCAAGCGAGCTTAAATGATGCTCAGCGCATGATTGATCTGTGTATTGATCAAGGTGTGAATTATTTCGATACCGCAGATGCTTATTCAAATGGTGCCTCGGAGCAGATGCTCGGTGCATTACTTCAATCAAAACGCCAAGAGGTGATTATTTCCACCAAAGTGGGTATCCGATTGAATGATGGAATCAATCAAGGTGGATATTCTAGAAGCTATTTAATTCAAGCCGTGGAGGCGAGTTTAAAGCGTTTAGGTACGGATTATATTGATGTGCTGCAACTGCATCAGTTTGATAGCACGACGCCACTTGAACAGCTGATGCGCAGTTTAGATGACTTGGTACGTAGTGGAAAAGTTCGCTATATCGGTGCGTCGAATTTTTCAGGCTGGCAGCTCATGAAAGCGCAGACGATTGCCCAGCAGCAGGGCTATGAAAAGCTAAGTGTGCATCAAGTTTATTATTCCTTAATTGGACGTGATTATGAATGGGAGTTGATGCCTGCACAGCATGATCAACAGATTGGTGCAGTGGTTTGGAGTCCGCTGGGCTGGGGGAGATTAACAGGAAAATTTGATCGTGAGCATGCGATTCCAAAGCAAAGTCGACTACATAAGACAGAACAATTCGCACCACTAGTTCAACACGAAAAGTTATTTGCAGTGTTAGATGTAATGCAAGAAATAGCCATGGAAACAGAGCACTCTATCCCACAGATTGCATTGAATTGGCTGAAAACCAGACCGACAGTATCTAGCATTTTGATAGGCGCACGTAATGAACGGCAACTGTTGGATAACCTAGCGGCGAAGGAATGGTCATTGAGCGTAGAGCAGTTAGCCCGATTAGACGCAGTCAGTGCAGTGTATCCACCTTATCCATACTATCCGTATTGGAATGGGCAATTTACAGAGAAGAATCCCACGCTAGTGACATCAGCATTTATTTCAGAACATACAGCAGAATAGGGCAATAACAATTCAGTGGTAGGCAATGATCAGTTCTCTGTGCTATCACTGAATAAAATTAAAATACTGTAGGAATGCTGATGAGTGTCGTGATTGAAACCCAGATGTTAATTCGTAAGTCCATCAATATCGTATTTAATGCTTTTGTTGATCCTTTAATTACACAGCATTTTTGGTTTAGTGCATCGAGTGGCTATCTAGAAGAAGGTAAAACCGTGCAATGGACTTGGCAAAAATATAATGCAGTCGCCAATGTAGAGGTGCTGAATATTAAGGAAAACCAATTAATTCAAATACAGTGGGGTGAACCAAAAACTCAGGTCGATTTTATTTTTGAGCAAATTAGCCCGATGGAAACCTACGTTCGTATCAAAAACTCACAGATTCCTCTGCAAGGTCAGGCATTGATTGATTTTATTATCGATAGTACAGGTGGTTTTACAACGGTTTTGGATGCAGCCAAAATTTATTTAGAACATGGCCTGCAAAGTAATTTGGTTGAAGATAAATTTCCACCTTTTAGCAATGCGAACTTTTAGCAATGTGAAGAGTGACCAAGATTAAGCATTGCATCTGATTCGCTATAATAAAAAGCTTGTGTATTGGCACAAGATTTCTAAGCAATGTGCTGAAGTACTGAAATTTGATAAAGCCACAGTTCAATGATGCTGGAGTGAATTAACGATTCTTATGTTCTTCACGCTTTAAATAGGTATAAACCGGCATCTGCATTTTGGCTTTTTCGCGCAGTTTCTTTTTGATATAGAACACCAGTGCAAAGCAAGTAGTGGTCACGGTTAGCATCATACTACTCATGAAGCTCATTAGAGAACTGACATAACCAATCGTGGTGAGTCGGTTCATCATACGGAATACTTGTGGACTACTTTCAACACCAGTAATGGCCCATGTGCATAGGTGTTCACAGTTATTAATAATAAGATGATAGTTGTTTTCATGCATACGTGAGCGCATACGACGCACCACTTTACGGCCTTTGAATTTTGGATTGCTGTAAGACTGAACGATGATTTTTTTGCCGTGACTGAAATTTTCGATAGAAGTCATTTCAATCGGATGTTTTTTGAAAAGGTGTGCAAAACCAGAGTAGTGAATGACTCTACCGCGGCCGGCATATATGCCATGATGGCTATAACCGAAGTGTTTAACAATCAGATGTGTTCCAAGAGGAAAACCATCTTTCTGCACACGCATGAATTTACCAGTCCTACTTTAAATCCGAATTATTTTTAAAGATTAGTCTACTTTTAATCTGTGAATTAATCGACTATTTTAGCGATGATTTAGCTAAAATTTGTTCGATTTTTAACGTGCACTATGGATAGGGTCATGCTTGGTCTTCATTTAACATCAATGTTTAAAAAAATGCGCTTTATGATGCTGCTCGGTCTGATTTTCTCACCGAGTATTTCCTATGCCAATATTCAAGCAAAACGTGTCAGTCAGCCCATTGCAGTAGATATCGTTGAAATTTCCGATCTGAGTCAACTAAAGCTCTATTTATATGATACACAGCAGCAGCCATATCGAGACCTACAGCGTTTAAAGCAGTCATTAGCGCGTAAGTGTAATACGATGAGCTTCGCAATGAATGCAGGGATGTATCATGCAGATTTAGCGCCTGTTGGTCTTTACGTTGAAAATGGAGTGCAGAAAAAAGCCTTGAATCGTGCAACACGAGGCTTTGGTAATTTTTTAATTCAGCCGAATGGTGTTCTAGCATGGAATGCCAAGCAAGCGGTGATATTAACTACACAAAAATATGCTTCCACAAATTTTAATGCACGTTATGCGACGCAGTCAGGCCCGATGCTGGTGGTAGATGGAAAAATCAATTCAAACTTTATCCCACAGTCAGATTCATTGAAAATCCGCAATGGCGTGGGGATCAAGAACGGCAAGTTGTATTTTGTGATCAGTCGTGAAGGCGTGTCGTTTTATGCATTTGCACAATATTTCAAGCAGCAATTATCGATTAACAATGCCTTGTATTTAGATGGATCTGTGTCTAGTGCAGATATCCAAGTGTTAAATAGACATGATTCGAGTTTGAAACCTTTAGGGCCAATTGTAGCGTATACAACAGCATCTCGATGCAAACAATAAAAGCCCGAATAATCTGGCTTCATCTGTACAGTGTTTAGATTGATAGAGACTACTGTTTATTTGCCGACTAAACCTAAAAAGGTACTTTGGGTTTGGCACATTTGAATGGCTTGTTCTTTAGATTGTTTTTTAATACTTTCTTCAAACTGTTTTTTCTGTTCTTTGATTTGCTCTTCGTTTAAGCCCATTTGTTTCGATAGGGCTTCGAGTTTATCCCAAGATTCTTCGCATTCTTTGGGGATTTGGCTACAAGCACTTAGACTAAGTATGCAGCAGGCAATAAGGCAACTTGTTAATTTATTCATGTTCATTCCTTTATTTTTTTATATCAATGCTGTTTAGAGGTCATCTGCCTCTTATTTGATGCAATATTAGGTTTTATTGTCGTGTGTTTAAAAATTAGACATCACTGAGATGCCTTGGAGCATAGCATAAAAGCTGTAAATAGCGATGTGGCCAATCCACAAAACCTGATCTGTAAATAAGCGGCATACTTTTGATTAGACTAAAAATGAAAAAGGCACTCTGTAAAACAGAATGCCTTGTTTGAACATTGAATGTTCAGACTCTACTGTAGAGGTAGATGCTGGATTTCATTTAATTCCTTACGGCTATAACCGCGCGAAGCGAGTACTTTTTTAATACCGAGGATAACATCTTCATCCGTTGCCTTTGTAAGAGCAGCAATAAGCTGTTCATTGGTTTTACAAGAGCAATCATTTTCAACACAGGCAATTTGATTCTTATGCCCGTTTTGCTGTTCTTTAGCGAACAACTTATGCCAAAAACTCATAGAGCCTTCATTTGCGACCTAACATAGGACGAAATATAACCAATCCAATAAATAAAGCAAGACTACTAAAGTGATATTTTAGCCAGTTGAATGATCATTTTTTCGATTGGACTTTTAGAATCTTTGCCTAATTGATATAGCAAGGCATCAATTGCACTGCATGTGGCGAAAAAATATAGCTTTTTTAGCATATAAAAAAGGAGCTTTTAGAAAGCTCCTTTTATGACAGTAACATGACTTGAAATAATTTGTTTAAATCTTCTCAAGAAACACGCCAGACTCTA
Source organism: Acinetobacter amyesii (assembly GCF_002018365.1). Lineage (GTDB taxonomy): Bacteria > Pseudomonadota > Gammaproteobacteria > Pseudomonadales > Moraxellaceae > Acinetobacter > Acinetobacter amyesii. Next base: position 229,304 of record NZ_MVKX01000001.1, on the reverse strand, counting down.
CATGGTGTGTATAAGGGAACTGATCAAACAAGGCAAATTTGCTGATTTTATGCGTTTGTGAAAGCAGTTTGAGATTGTCATGCAAAGTATCTGGGTTGCATGAAATATAGATAATGCGTTCAAAACGTTGTAACAGTTTTAATGTTTCATCATCGATACCTGCACGCGGTGGATCGACGAATACCGTATCGAAGTTATAGCTTGAAATTTCAATTTCAGCTTCTTCAAGGCGGCGGAATGTACGTTCAGCATTGTAGGCTTGGGTGAACTCTTCAGCAGATAGACGAGCGACTTGGATATTATCAATGCCATTTTGCTCAATATTCCACTGTGCGGCATAGACTGAAGACTTGGCTAATTCTGTTGCCAAAACGCGATTAAAGCGTGTTGAAAGAGGCAGCGTGAAATTACCATTACCACAGTAAAGCTCAAGTAAGTCTTGGTCTGAGTGATCGGCAGCCTGACATGCCCATTCCAGCATTTTTTGACATACACCGGCATTTGGCTGTGTGAAGCTACTTTCGATTTGCTTGTACTGATATTTACGGTCAAACACTTGGAGTTCTTCAACCACATAGTCATCAGTTAAAATCACGCGCTGACCACGACTACGACCATAAATCTTGATATTGAGCTTTTCAGATAGGGCTTTGGCAGCAACTTCCCATTCAGCATTGAGTGGGCAGCGGTAAACCAATGAAACCAGCATTTCACCTTTCAGCGTCGCTAAGAAATGAACCTCAAATAGACGGCTCGATAAGATCTCTTGCGCCTTGAGTTCATTTAATAATACGGGCATTAAATCATTAATGCTTTTATCTGCAATAGGGAAATCTTTAATTTCTACAACTTGTTTTTCATTGTCTGCATTGCGTTCAAACATTGCATAGAACATATCATTTTCAGTATGCCAAATTCGGAATTCCGCTCGCATACGAAAGTTTTGTTCAGCAGAAGGAAAAACTTCTAAAGAGGGAGGGTTGTATTCTGAAAATTGAGCCGTAATGCGGGCAACTTTGGCATCAAGTTGTTGCTGATAAGTTGAAGTCATATGCAGTAAAAAATCGCAAACATATTAAAAAAAGTCATGTTAGCAAAATTCACCTTATAAGACTAAATTAATTCCACTTTTGGCTGTATTTATCTGTAGAGAAGATGAGTCTGAATGCGCTAAACAGAACTTTTATATAGGGGAAGTTAAAAAAACGCTCAATCTTTATGGAACATTCATAAAGATTGAGCTAAGTGAGGAACTGATTAGTTGGAGTTCAATTCAGTGTTTAATTCATTGTCATTAAGCTGGCATTACCACCGGCTGCCGCTGTATTGACACTGATTGCCCGCTCAATCACGAAACGTTCTACAGGGATGTCATATTGGCCTGAAGCTAAATGTGTAATGCCAATAATTGCACCTTCACGAGACGCGATGACTTGTTGAATTTTTAATAACTCAGCTTTTTCACCATGATGTAAAACCGCATCAAAATTGCCATGATAAAGATCCGTGATCACTTTAAATTGGTCTACGAGGACTTTTGGCATGCTATTTAAGTGTTTCAACACAAAAGTATTGTCTGCAAGTACCACGGGCTGACTACCCACCGATAAAATCGCAGCAATTTGATGCAGTTGATCTGTATCATTATTAGCCAATGAAAGCACACCCTTGCGTGCCAAAATGGCATATTGGTTGTTTTCACCAGTTGGGCCTTGTAGCTCAAAACTTTGTCCAGCGGCTATGGCCTGCGGTGCTTGAATAGCAGTGCCTGAAAAATGCTGCTTCGCCCAAGTGTTAAAAGCCTCATATGCAGGGAAGTGTGCAGCTTGCGTTTCTGCCTGAGCTGCATACGGTGAAGCTAGTTTTTTCTCAGAAACTTGATGCATTAAACGGTACAGATATAAAGGACCGCCCGCTTTTGGACCTGTACCCGATAAGCCTTCGCCGCCAAAAGGTTGTACACCGACTACTGCACCTACAATATTACGGTTAATGTACAGGTTGCCGACTTCTGCATGACCGATAACTTTTTGAATCGTGTCATCAATACGTGTATGCAAGCCCATGGTTAAACCATAACCTTTGGCATTAATTTGCGTTAATAGGTTTTCAATCTCACCATATTTGTAGGTGATTAAATGCAATACTGGCCCAAAAACTTCACGTTCTAAATCATTTAAATTTGGCAGTTCAATCAAAGTTGGTGCAACAAAAGTTCCCGTACTTAACGCATTGCCATCAGCATTAAACATGATTTGATGTACGGGATAGCCTTTGCTACGCATCTTTTCAATATGTTTTTCAATATTTTGCTGTGCTTCAAGGTCGATCACTGGGCCAATGTCAGTTGCTAAAAGTGCAGGATTTCCGACACGAAGTTGCTTCATCGCACCTTGTAACATGGTACGGACTACGTCCAAATTATCTTCTTGCACACAGAGAATACGCAGGGCAGAACAGCGTTGACCTGCACTGTCATAGGCAGAGTTAACGACATCCAATACCACTTGTTCTGTCAATGCTGATGAGTCAACAATCATGGCATTTTGACCACCAGTTTCAGCAATCAAAACCACACTTTCGCCAAATTGGTTTAAACGCTGTGCCACGGTCTTTTGCAAGATACGTGCGACTTCAGTGGAGCCTGTAAACATGATGCCTTGGACACGTGAGTCCGCGCTGAGTTTGGCCCCAATGGTTTCGCCACGGCCAGGGAGAAGTTGCAATACATCAAACGGAACACCTGCTTCCCATAAAATATGTACAGCTTGAGCAGCAATCAGAGGCGTTTGTTCAGCAGGCTTGGCAATCACGGTATTACCTGCAACCAAGGCTGCAGCAATTTGACCTGTGAAAATAGCAAGCGGGAAGTTCCATGGGCTAATGCACAGCACAGTACCTAGGGGTTCAATTTGCGTATTCTCTGCTAGATCAATCATTTGAGCTGCATAATAACGCAGGAAATCTACCGCTTCACGGACTTCAGCAATAGCATTGGCATAAGTTTTACCACTTTCACGTGATAACAACACCATGAGAGATTGCAATTGTGCTTCCATCAAATCCGCCGCACGGTTTAAGCATGCTGCACGCTGATCTTTGGCTAAAGCTTTCCATGAACCTTGGGCATTTACCGCATTATTGAGAGCGATTTCCGCTTGTTCTAAACTGGCTTCGCTGACACTGCCGACCACATCACTACGGTTTGCAGGGTTTGTAATGTTGATACTTGCAGTATGAATTTCTTCTAAATTAGCACCCATTGCACTAGCATGCCACTGGGTATGTGCATGCTGTACTGCCGTGGTGTTGAGCTGAGATAAGTCTCGATCATTGGCTAAATCGAGTCCTTTTGAGTTGCGACGTTCTGTGCCATACAAATCTTGCGGAAATGGGATAGAGGGATGCTTAGCGCCAGTGATACCTTCTTTTTCTGCTGTCGCTAATATCGTCTGTCTTGGATTTTCAATTAAATCTTCAATTTTTAAATTTTTATCTGCAATACGGTTAACGAAAGAGGTATTCGCACCATTTTCTAGTAAACGTCGTACCAAATAGGCCAACAAGGTTTCATGGTTACCCACTGGTGCATAAATACGACATGGCACACCCAGTTTGTTGTCAGACTTCGAACCCACCACTTGTTCATAGAGGGGTTCACCCATGCCGTGAAGGCACTGGAATTCATACTGGCCTGGATAGTAAAGCTCTGGCTGTGCTAATTGGTAGATCGTAGCAACGGTTTGCGCATTGTGTGTTGCAAACTGAGGATAAATTTGCTCAGGCGCTGCCAAGAGTTTTTTAGCACATGCAATATAAGATAGGTCGGTATGAACTTTGCGCGTAAATACAGGATAGTCACTCATACCTTCAATTTGCGCTTTCTTAATTTCGCTGTCCCAGTATGCACCTTTCACTAAGCGGATCATTAAACGTTTTTGGCTACGCTTTGCGAGGTCAATAATATGGTCGACCACATAGAAACAGCGTTTTTGGTAGGCTTGAATCACAAATCCAATACCTTTCCAGTCCGCTAATTTAGGCTCAAAACACAGGCGTTCAAGTAGTTCCAAAGAAATTTCTAAACGGTCAGTTTCTTCAGCATCAATGTTTAGACCAATATTGTAATGCTTGGCTAATACAGCAAGTTCAAGCACTTTGCCATAAAGTTCGTTATGTACACGGTCGATCTGTGAGCGTTGGTAGCGTGGGTGTAGGGCAGATAATTTGATCGAAATGCCTGCGCCGTTATAAACATCCTTACCTTCAGAAGCTTGACCAATCGCGTGGATCGCATCGGTATAGTCTTGATAATAACGTTCTGCATCAGGTTCAGTTAATGCTGCTTCACCTAACATGTCATATGAATAGCGGAAGCCTTTATCTTCTAATACTTCTGCATGTTTAAGCGCTTCATTGATGGTTTCACCTGTTACAAACTGTTCACCCATCATACGCATAGCCACGTCTACAGCTTTACGGATAATGCCACGACCACTGCGTGCTAAAATACCCGTCAATAGGCTAGACAGACTTTTTTGTTGAGGGGTTTCCATCAGTTTGCCCGTCAGCATTAAGCCCCAAGCAGCAGCATTTACGAACATGAGGCTACTTTGGCCAACATGATCTTTCCAGTTACCTTGGTTGATTTTATCTTTGATCAGTAAATCACGTGTTGCTTTGTCTGGAATACGGAGTAGCGCTTCAGCTAAACACATGAGCGCGATGCCTTCCTGAGAAGACAATGAAAACTCTTGTAGCAAGCCTTGTACAATGCCTGCTTTACCTGTACCGCTTTTACGTTCACGTAATGAATGGGCTAAGTCAAAAGCCAATTGTTGAATTTGATCGCTGATCGGGGAAGGGATTTCACTGTGTGCTAATAAGTTTTCAATGCACTCAGTTTCAGCACGACGCCATGCTGTATTAATCGATTGTTCAAAGCTATTCTTGTCTTTAAATTCAGTGATGTAGTCATCGCTTCCCGTGACTTCAAATACTTTTCCATTCATGTTTCAATTTTCCATGTCAAAGTTCTATGACGAGCAAATAAATCTTGAGCTTGATCCTTTATTTAATTTATCATCACAGAATATTTAGCGAATAACTCACTATAGTTTTAATAATATTTAGAGAAAAATTCAGATGACTAGCCCATATTTGAGCTTAGACCGTATAGATATTCGTATTTTAGAGCTTCTGCAAGAAGACGGAAAATTGTCCAATATTAAGCTTGCGGAAATGGTAAATTTATCACCCACTGCGGCGTTGGCACGTGTGCAAAAATTATCTAAAGAAGGCTTTATTTTAGGCTATGAAGCACGTTTAAATCCGGTCTTACTCAACAATGGATTTGTAGTTTTTGTAGAGATTTTACTAGATAAAACCACGCCCAATGTATTGGAAGATTTTTCAGATGCAGTGCGTCAAATTCCAGAAATCGTAGAATGTCATATGATCAGCGGTGGTTTTGATTTTGTAGTGAAAATACGCTGTGCAAATATGGAAGAATTTAGAAAAATTTCAGGGCAGGTGCTTTGGCAACTGCCTGGCATCAAGGAAACGCGTAGTTATCCTGTGATGGAAGTGATCAAAGAAAGTATGCAAATTAAACTGAAACCTGCGGCTAGGCCGAAGTAGCTAATCATCAATAGTCGAGTATAAAAAAAGGGGCATTTAGCCCCTTTTTAGTGTCAAAAATTTTTAGATTTCAGACATTTCTTTCTGATATTGCGCTTCGGCTTTTTCAAAGCGTTCAACCACATCCGCGTCTGGTGCTTTGCCCAATAAGCTCACGACAACGATACTGATCGCAGAGAAAATAAAGCCTGGAATGATTTCGTATAAACCAAGGTGGCCTAAGTAGTTTTTCCACACGATGACAGTCACAGCACCCACGATCATGCCAATGATTGCTCCGTTAAGCGTCATACGTTTCCACAGCAATGAAAGAATAATCAGTGGGCCAAATGCAGCACCGAAACCTGCCCATGCATAAGCCACTAAGCCTAAAACTTTACTTGCAGGGTTCATTGCAAAGGTGATTGCAAATACAGCAATTGCCAAGACCATCGCACGTCCAATCCAAACCAATTCTTTTTGCGATGCGTTTTTACGAATAAATCCTTTGTACAAATCTTCCGTCAAGGTTGTTGAACATACCAATAACTGACAGCTAAGTGTGCTCATCACCGCAGCTAAAATTGCGGCTAAAATAATCCCTGCAATCCACGGATTGAATAGAATTTTAGTCAATTCCATAAATACCGTTTCAGGGTTGGCATTAACGACGCTTGCTAGTTCTGGGTGAACTTGGAAGTAAGCAATGCCGATATAACCCGCAGCTACAGCACCACCTAGACACAGGATCATCCATGTCATACCAATGCGACGTGCATTCGGAATGGATTTAACAGAATCGGCTGCCATAAAGCGAACCAAAATATGCGGCTGACCAAAATAGCCTAAGCCCCACGCCATGCTGGATAAAATCGCAACTGTGCTTAAACCTTCAAATAAATTGGAAGCTTGCGGGCGAGCTGTTTCTAAAATAGCAGCAAGATTTTGACTGTTATCACCTAAAGCAAGGTAGGCGATGATCGGTGTAATCAGCAGTGCAAAGATCATCAGACCCGCTTGGAAAGTATCGGTCCAACTAATCGCTAAAAATCCACCAATACAGACATAACTGATGGTTGCAATGGCACCAATCCACAGTGCTGTTGTGTAGTTCCAACCGAATAAACTTTCGAAAAGTCGTGCGCCAGCCACCATGCCAGAAGCACAGTAAATCGCAAAGAAAACTAAAATCACTACAGCTGAAATGATACGTAAAATCTTTTTACGGTCTGCAAAACGGCTTGTGAAATAATCGGGCAGGGTCAGGGCATTATTTTGATATTCGGTATGAACACGCAAGCGACCTGCAACGATCAGCCAGTTCAACCAAGCACCGATAATTAAGCCGATTGCAATCCAAGCTTCAGAAAGACCAGATAGATAAATTGCACCAGGGAGACCCATGAGTAACCAACCACTCATGTCGGATGCACCTGCTGAAAGTGCAGTCACAACACTTCCTAAACTTCGTCCACCTAAAATGTATTCGTCAAAGTTATGCGTAGCTTTGTAGGCATACAAACCAATGGCAAGCATTGCAAGAATATAAAAAATAAAGGTGACTAATGTCGGGTTTAAATGGCTCATAGGCGGTTCGTCCTTAATGAAAGCAAATCATCTCTGTCCTAGATGAAAATTTGTACTTCTGTCGTAAGTCGCAGATTCAAGCACGATTTAAAAATTACACTCTGTAACCTTTAAGCATATTTTATGTATATTTTGTGTAAATACTATTTTTTCTTATTACAAATCGAATTTTTTATTGTGCTGCTGAAATGTTGTCCAGAAGGGAATTTAAATTTTGGTAAGTCAATCTGCCTAAGACTTCTCATCACAAAAAGAGAACTGATGAAATTAGGCAAAAATTACACAATGTTACATAATGAACAAGAAATGTGCATTTGAAATATTTGGTTGCAAATGTGCATCACATCATCTGTAGTGAGATGATTTGAACAGGTTGAATATGAGGTATGCACAGTCTTGGTGCGTAATTAGAGGGAATGCGCAGTGACAACGGTTCAAATGGAAAAAACGAGAATAGAGCATGATTTATTGGGGGATAAAGCAGTCCCGCAGTCATGTTATTACGGCATACATACATTGCGTGCCATCGAAAACTTTCAAATATCAAAGCAGCATGTCGGACAAAATTTAAACTTTGTACGCGCTATTGCTCAGGTAAAAAAAGCGTCAGCAGAAACCAATTACCAATTTAACTTAATACAAGATGATATTCGCCAAGCGATTCAGCAGGCGTGTGATGCATTGATTGATCATCCAGAACAATGGGCAGATTCATTTCCAATTGATATTTATCAAGGGGGAGCTGGTACATCGATCAATATGAATGCCAATGAAGTCATTGCCAATATTGCCCTTGAGTCGCTCGGAGATGCAAAAGGCAGTTATCAACGGATTCATCCAAACGACCATGTCAATAAGTCACAATCCACCAATGATGTTTATCCAACAGCACTACGTCTAGCGACATATAGTGCTTTTGATGCTTTATTTGTGGTGTTAAATCAACTTATTGGAAGTTTACATCTAAAATCTGATGAGTTTAAACATGTCATCAAAATGGGGCGTACACAGTTACAAGATGCAGTTCCGATGACTTTGGGGCAAGAATTTCGAGCATTTGCAACATTATTAAAAGAAGATTTGAAGTTGATTGAGCAAAATCGACAGCTTTTATTGGAAATTAATTTAGGTGCGACGGCAATTGGTACTGGCGTGAATTCTCCTGCGGGTTATGCAGCGAAGGCCGTTGAAAATCTAGCTCATTTGACTGGTTTAAAATTGCAAGGTGCAGAAGACTATGTCGAAGCAACCAGCGATTGTGGCGTATTTATTTTATTATCGAGTTGCTTAAAACGTTTAGCTGTCAAACTTTCTAAAATTTGTAATGACTTACGTCTTTTAAGTTCGGGGCCACGAACAGGTTTAGCGGAAATTCGTTTACCTGAGTTACAAGCAGGTTCGTCGATCATGCCTGCAAAGGTCAATCCTGTGATCCCTGAAGTGGTCAACCAAATTGCATTTCGAGTAATGGGGAATGATTTAACCATCACTTTAGCCGCAGAAGCAGGGCAATTACAATTAAATGTCATGGAGCCGGTGATTGCATTGTCCATGAATGAATCGATTGAGCTATTGGTGAATGCGGTGAAAACATTAGACAGCAAATGCATACAAGGGATTCTGGCAAATGAGCAAGCATGTTTTGATGCTGTCATGCGTAGTGTAGGAATCGTGACCTTACTCGATCCATATTTAGGTCATGCAAAATGTGATGAAATCGGTAAGCAATGTATTGCGGAAAATAAAACCATTCGCCAAGTGGTGTTAGAGCAAGAGCTGTTAACTGAAAGTCAATTGGATGAAATTTTCTCTATTGAAAATTTAGTTTCTGAAGTGACACCATTTAGTATGCCATTGGCTCAAGTGAGTTAAATGCTTATTTAGGACTTTTAAATAGCTAAATGATGGGTAAATGACGAAGGTTAATCCTTCGTTTTTTATTTGAAGAAATCTGTGGTAAAGCTAGAGAACTAATCTGATGGCAGTGATGTGTTAATTCTCTAATAGGAACTTAATTTCTAAAAGTAAGTATTGGTTGAGAATAGGACGCTATATTTGCTTAGGATAGTAATTATAGTTCTATATATAGTCATGAAGGTTTGGATGAAAAATTTAGTGCATAGATAAAGTCAGAAAAGCTTTAACTTGCCCAAAAAAGGACGTAATCGAAGTACAATAGGTTTTTATCGTGTTGTAGATAGTCTGATGTTTAATAAATTAGTCGATTTATTCAAAGGTGCTAAAGAGTCGCCTGAGCAACTTTACTTAGAACAACACCACATTCAATATGATGAAACTCAGGGCTATGTCATTGAAGGCGTGGTTTTAAATACTTTGTCTGAACGTATGGAATATTTGTCGAATAGAAAAATGACGAATTTCGATGATTTAAAACAGCTTTATGCGACTGCAATGATTATCAATGAAAAAATAGACTTGGAAATTGCAAATCAACGCTTTGTTGCACGATTAGGCAATACTGAAGAAAATCTGTTGAAATTTAAACACTATGTCAAACTATTGAATGATTATTATCGTCAATTCATCCGTGATCGTAAGTAAGTGAATGTACTGCAGTGTTTGAGTTTGATGTGTGTGTTAAGGGTACTCATCAATAGAAAATACAATCGCAAATCCATATTGGTTAAAACACTGTATATAGTTGCTTAAATCTCGGAATGTAAAAAGCATCGTGTTAATATGATCACCAAGTGATTAAAACATTAAAAGCTATTTACATCATGTTCCAGCAAGAAATTTCACAACTCAATCTTAAACAGCTTAAAGCTGGCGAAAAGCGGTGGGTCGGAAACTTACAAGGCTCATCTGCTGCATTATTATTTAAAGAAATTAGCAAACAATCCAAACAGTTGTTTGTGATTGTTGCTCGTAATAATCAGCATCTCGGGCAGTTAGAAAGTGAGCTGGAATTTTACGGAATTAAGCCAACTATTTTCCCAGATTGGGAAATTTTACCTTATGACCGACTGTCGCCACATCAAGACATCGTTTCTGAACGCTTGGCGATTTTGTCTAATATGCCACAGCAAGGCGTGTTGTTGGTTTCGGCAACAACCTTAGCGCAGCGAGTTGCACCGGCATCTTGGGTGTTGGGTGAGCACTTTGATATTAAAGTGGGTCAAAAATTTGATATCGAACAACAAAAATTAAGATTAGTACAAGCGGGCTATCACTTGGTGGATACCGTTTATGATCATGGTGAATTTGCAGTGCGCGGCAGCATCATGGATATTTACGCTTCGGGACAAAGTTCACCGATTCGTATTGACTTATTTGATGATGAAATCGATACCCTCAAATTCTTTGATCCTGAAACGCAGCGAACAACCCAAAACTTAGATCATTTTACGGTTTTACCTGCAAAAGAATTTCCATTAAAAGAAGCGCGGTCACTGTTTCGTGATCGATATGCGGAAAATTTTCCGACGGCAAATCCAAAGAAAAATCCAATTTATCAGGATGTACAAGATGGCATAGCTTCACCGGGTATTGAGTTTTATTTTCCGTTGTTCTTCTCTGAACAAGCCATGAGAGAGCAAAGTACGCTATTTTCGTACTTACCTGATAATGGCATTGTAATTACAGATAGAGCCATAGATGACACATTGATTCAGTTTTGGTCAGACATTGTGCGTCGTTATGAAGACCGTCGTCATAATGTCGACCAACCGATTTTGCCGCCAGAGCAGATTTTCCTACAACCAAATCAAGTGTTAGAACAATTAAATCTCTGCCGTCGTATTGTGGCTTCGCCTGAGGCTTTTGATGAACGCAATGGCGTGATCAATCTTGCAGCTGAGATTCCACCCCGATTACCTGTCGATCCAAAACGTGAAAAGCCATTTTCTGCTGTTAAGCAATATATTGATGCGGCAAATTATCCAGTGCTTTTAGTGGCTGAAAGCGCTGGTCGACGTGAAACTTTAAAAGATGCATTGCGTCCAAGTTTGGGTGATATCCCAACGGTCGAAAGTTTTGATGATTTTATGCATTCTATGCATGCGATTGCGATCACCAATGCGCCCTTAGATCGTGGTTTATTGCTAACTGACAAACTCAGTGTAATTTCTGAAAATCAGCTATATGAACACCGTGTGGTTCAACGTCGTCGTAAACGCCAACAGGAAGTATCAGAAGAGTTCCTTGTTCGCAGTTTAACCGAGCTCAGTATTGGCGCACCAGTGGTTCATATTGATTATGGTGTGGGGCGATATGCAGGTTTAATTACCTTGAGTATCGATGACCAAGACCATGAATTTTTGCAGTTAGACTATGCCGATGCAGCCAAGGTGTATGTCCCTGTGACAAATCTGCATTTAATTAGCCGATATAGTGGTGGTGACCCAGATCTAGCACCATTACATAAATTGGGCACAGATGCATGGTCTAAAGCCAAACGCAAAGCTTTAGAGCAGATCCATGATGTGGCGGCAGAACTTTTACATATTCAAGCACGTCGTCACTCGAAGCCGGGTTATGGATTTGAACTGGATCAAAGTCTCTATATGCAGTTTGCCAGTGGCTTCGCCTATGAGGAAACCCTAGATCAAGCCAATGCTATTGAAGCGACACTGTATGACATGCAACAAGCGAAGCCGATGGATCGCTTGGTTTGTGGTGATGTCGGTTTTGGTAAAACAGAAGTGGCCATGCGTGCTGCATTTGTGGCAGTACAAAATAACAAACAAGTGGCTGTACTTGTTCCAACCACGTTGTTGGCGCAGCAGCACTACGAGTCTTTCAAAGATCGCTTTGCGGACTGGCCTGTACGTATTGAAGTCCTTTCACGCTTTGGTTCATCAAAATCACATACCAAAACCATTGAAGACCTCGCAGAAGGCAAAGTGGATATCGTGATTGGCACACATAAAATCTTGCAGGAAAGTGTGCAATTTAAAAATCTCGGTCTAATGATCGTGGATGAAGAGCACCGTTTTGGTGTGCGTGATAAAGAGCGAATTAAAGCTTTACGCGCCGATGTCGATATGCTGACGCTAACTGCAACGCCTATTCCACGTACGCTGAATATGGCTTTTAGTGGTATGCGTGATCTATCTATTATTGCAACGCCACCTGCACGTCGTCTTGCTGTGAAAACCTTTGTGCAAGAACACACTGGAGATTCGATCAAAGAAGCCATCTTGCGTGAACTGTTACGTGGTGGGCAAGTGTATTTCTTGCATAATGAAGTGGAGACCATTGAACGTACGGCAGAAACTCTACGTGAATTGGTTCCTGAAGCCCGAGTTGCGGTAGCACATGGTCAAATGCGTGAGCGTGAGCTAGAGCAAATCATGCAGCAGTTCTATCATAAAGAATATAACGTGCTGGTGTGTTCAACCATTATTGAAACTGGGATTGACGTGCCAAACGCCAATACCATTTTGATTGAGCGTGCAGATAAACTGGGACTAGCACAGTTGCATCAATTACGTGGTCGTGTCGGCCGATCGCACCATCAAGCCTATGCATATTTACTTGTGCCTTCGCTTAAAGGTTTAAAAGGTGATGCTGAAAAACGCCTAGATGCCATTTCTCGTGCATCGACTTTGGGTGCGGGCTTCATGTTGGCTACAGAAGACTTAGAAATTCGTGGCGCAGGTGAGTTGCTGGGTGAACAGCAAAGTGGCTCAATGCAAACCATCGGTTATAGCCTGTATATGGAAATGCTTGAAAAAGCCACCAAAGCCATTCAAAAAGGTAAAACGCCTAACTTTGACTCTCCATTGTCATTAACGGCTGAAATTAGCATGCATATGCCAGCCTTAATTCCAGATGATTATTTGGGCGATGTACATCAACGGTTATTGTTCTACAAACGCATTAGTAATACGGATACTCAAGAGAAACTCGATAACATTCGTATGGAGTTAATTGATCGTTTCGGCTTGCCGCCGCAAGCAGTCAAGCAGTTATTCTCTGTCCATCAGTTGCGTTTAAAAGCGGAACAATTGGGTATCACAAAAATTGATATAAGCTCACATGGCGGCAGTATTGAATTCTCACCAGATACACCAGTTCAAGCCATATCCATCATCCAAATGATGCAAAAGCATCCGACTTTCTTCCGAATGGAAGGTGGACAGCGTTTAAAAGTGATGGTCATGCTCGAAGAATATGACAAACGGATTCAATTTATAAATGACTTATTAGACTGTTTGCTGAAGGAATTGGCGCCAAATCAATAGATTTGGCGTATAAATTGCTTGTTTATAATGAGTAGATTTTCATGAGTGTTTTTTATATAGAAGAAACGCTTGATTTTTTTGAAAAATTTATTAGAGTCATAAGCACGCAACGTTTTATTCAAATGCAGTTTATTTGTAATGAAACGTTCTGTACAGAATATTCACACCCATAAGGATGTGATAGTATTAGCCATCATTCTAATTTTGCATCATTTATAAAGATATGTTTAGTTTACATCCACAACTTGCTCAAGATACGTTTTATGTAGGCGACTTTCCTCTGTCAACATGTCGTTTGATGAATGATATGCAATTCCCGTGGCTTATTTTGATTCCACGTGTTCCGGGAATTACAGAGCTTTATGAATTAAGTCAGGCAGACCAAGAACAGTTTTTACGTGAATCAAGCTGGTTATCAAGCCAATTGTCACGTGTATTCCGTGCAGACAAAATGAATGTAGCTGCATTGGGTAATATGGTTCCACAATTACATTTTCATCATGTAGTACGCTATCAAAATGATGTGGCTTGGCCGAAACCAGTTTGGGGTACGCCAGCAGTTCCTTATAACAATGATGTCTTGGCACACATGCGCCAAACACTAATGCTTGCACTACGTGGTCAAGGCGATATGCCTTTTGATTGGCGTATGGACTAATCCCGATTTACGGACAATATCAGGATAGTAGAAGAATGAGTGTCCGTATGGGGGCGATCGAGTGCCGTTAGACAATTTAATCAGCAAAGAGCCTAAACAGTTTGAATATTTTCATCGTTTGATGGGATATATTATGCTGTCTTTGGTGATTGTTGTCTATCACTACACTCAACCAGATACGCATTATCAAATCTACATTCCTGCATTTTTATTTTTTCTGATTTTAGTTGTTCCCAAGTTTTCTCATTGGCTAATTTATCGATATAGTAATCAAGTTAAACGCAATGTACTTTTTCTGATCGATATCATCGTTATTGCTGTACTGATGTCTGCAGTACATTTAAGCCTTGTTTTAACTTTTCTTGCGGTCTTTGCGCTGCTATATACAACCATTTATAACAAAATCAATTTCTTAATGATGTCCTTGGCAGGGATTGTAGGCGTCACTGTATTTTATTTGTGTAATATTTATGTCTTTGGTTTTCAAGAGTATTTTGAGTCAACCAGCAGTGAATTAACCGTTCTTGGCTTTTTATGCCTCATTACCTATTTCAGTGTGGGGACTTTTTATCAACATACCCAAGTTCAGTCTTTAAGCAATAAAAAGAACCATTATTATGATCAGATGAATCGTTATATGGAATTCGCCAATCAATTGAGTCGTTATGCGCCAATGCAACTTTGGCAATCGATAATGAAAGGTGAGTCTGAAGCTAAAATCGAATATAAACGTAAAAAACTCACGATTTTCTTTTCAGATATCCAAGGGTTCACAGAACTTTCTGAAACATTAATCCCAGACGATTTAGCATTTCTACTCAATGACTATTTGAGCCATATGACTGAGATTGCCAAACAGTATGAAGCGACTGTCGATAAATTTATGGGGGATGCAATTCTAATTTTCTTTGGTGATCCACATAGCCAAGGCGTAGAGCAGGATGCAAAAACTTGTTTAGAGATGGCAATGGTCATGCGTCAGCAAATGAAGTTGCTGCGTGAACGTTGGATTAAAATGGGTTATCCGCCGCTACACATTCGTATGGGTATTTCTACAGGGTATTGTCACGTTGGGAACTATGGTGCGGCTCACCGTATGGCTTATACCATCGTTGGTCGTGATGCGAACTTGGCTGCACGATTGCAAAGTGCGGCTGAAGTCGACGAAATTTTGATTTCAGACGATACGCATCATTTAGTGAAAAATGACTATTTATGTGCACCCAAAGCACCGATCTTCTTAAAAGGTATCAAAGGCCCAGTACGTACTTGGCAAGTGATGGAAAAATACACCTCACAGAAAACAGATTATCAACGTTGGTTCGACTACGAATATAAAGGCTTTAATCTATTGTTGAACTTAGATGAAGTACAAAACTTTGAATATCCTGAACTAATACATGTTTTAGAACGTATGATTCAACGCTTACAAACTCAGCAAAAAATGACCAACTCTGCTGGTATTGTTAAGCTGAATTTAGAAGATGAAGTGATCGAAGAAGTCAAAAAAACTGAATCTCACTCTTAATTTCACATATACATTATAAAAATTAGATCTAATCGTATCGCGTAAAATTTTAAAAAGAACGCAATTCATGCTTTTATCAAAACGTCTTCTTTTTTGAAATGTTGAATATATTTATGCATAAAAAAGCCAGTTACGATGAACTGGCTTTTTGATTATAGAGAACATTCTATAAATTAATGATTTTCTGAAGCATGGTTGATGGTGTATTTAGGAATTTCAATTTCCAAATCTTCATCTTCAATTTTTACTTGGCATGACAGACGAGAGTCTGGTTCTAATCCCCAAGCACGATCGAGAAGATCTGCTTCGACATCATCCATTTCATCTAGACCATCAAAACCTTTACGTACAACCACATGGCAAGTGGTGCATGCTTTAGACATATCACATGCATGTTCAATTTTGATGCCGTTTTTTAACATGCTTTCGCAAAGGTTAGCATTTGCTTCGACTTCAAACTCAGCGCCGTTTGGGCAGATTGTTGCGTGAGGCAGTACTTTAATACGTGGCATAATCTTGACCTATAAATTAATTTGAGTTTGACCAGTCATCGAGTTTTGTGCCTTTCAATGCGGCATCAATGTGCTGATTCATACGAGCTGCAGCAAATGCATCGCTATGTATTTTAAGCTGTTCTACAGCATGTTCAATAGCTTTGATATCTGTCGTTTCAAGTGCAGCATCTAAAACTGTGCGTGCAGCGGTGAGGGAACTGTGTTCCTCTTGGCTGAGAAGTTGAGCATCCACTTTAAGTGCTTGATCAAGTGCTTCAAGTTCACGTTTTGCTTCAACTTTGGTTTCTTGAAGATGGCGTAAGTTTTTGTCTTCTTCAGCAAACTTATAACCATCAATCAGTAAGCGTTCAGTGTCGGCATCAGATAAACCATAAGAAGGTTTGATGTCAATTTGAGCATGCACACCAGAAGTGGTTTCTTTGGCTGACACCGTCAGTAAACCATCTGCATCAACTTGGAACGTTACTTCAATACGCGCTTGACCTGCAGTCATCGGTGGAATACCACGAAGCACGAAACGACCTAGACTACGGCAATGTTCAACTAGATCACGTTCACCTTGTACAACATGAATCAACATCGCTGTTTGACCATCTTGATAGGTAGTGAATTCTTGGCGACGCGCCACTGGAATGGCTGTATTACGCGAAATAAGGCGCTCAACCAAACCGCCCATGGTTTCTAAGCCTAAAGAAAGCGGTGTGACGTCTAAAAGCAGTGAACCATCTTTAGAGTTACCAATAAGCTGGTTCGCTGTAATCGACGCGCCAATGGCCACAACTTCATCAGGGTTGATGGTGCAAAGCGGTTCTTGATTGAAGACATCTTGAACGGCTTTTTGCACAGCATACGATCGGGTAGAACCACCGACCAATACCACATTTTGAATATCGCTGAGCTCGAGCTTGGCATCACGCATGACACGTTTACAAACGCTGATGGTTTTATCCAAAGCAACTTTGATGATTGATTCAAAAGTAGGGCGGTCTAAAGTCAATGATTGATCAAGAACTTTAAGCTCTACAGATTCAGCCTCGGTTAATGCTTCTTTTGCTTTGCGTGCAGAAACGATGAAATGAGCATATTCAGCGTCATCTAAAGTTTCAATATTCAGTTGTTTTTTTGCCCATTTTACAATCAGACGGTCTAAGTCATCACCACCAAGCGCCGTGTGGCCACCCGTTGCTAGAACTTCAAAAACACCTTGAGAAAAACGTAAAATTGAAACGTCAAAAGTACCACCACCCAGATCATAGATCACATAGTTTTGATCATGTGCAAGATTGGTGACTTGGTCTAAGCCATAAGCCACTGCCGCAGCAGTCGGTTCATTTAAAAGACGAAGTACATTTAAACCTGCAAGCTGAGCCGCATCACGCGTTGCTTGACGCTGTGCTTCATCAAAATAGGCAGGTACAGTAATCACAGCACCATTAACAGGATTATTTAAGCTGCTTTCTGCACGGTCTTTGAGTTGTTTTAAAATTTCAGCAGAAATTTCAACGGGTGTTTTACGACCTTGTGCAGTTTCAAAAGCAGGCATTTCATTCGCTTCACCGACTAAGCTGTACGGATGTTGGAATTTAATATCTGCCTTAGAGCGACCCATAAAGCGTTTTACAGAAACGATGGTGTTTTTAGGATCAGTCGTTAAGAATGCCTTTGCATCGTCACCATATTGCGCAGTGGATTCGCCATAGTGTGCAATAGAAGGGAGTAACACACGACCATGTTCATCGTTAAGCACTTTCGCTTTACCAGAAAGTACCGTGGCTACTAAAGAGTGTGTAGTCCCAAGATCGATACCAATTGCGATGCGGTGTTCATGCGGCGCACTTGATTGACCAGGTTCTGCAATTTGCAAGAGAGCCATGTGTGTTACATCCTTTGAACGTCAAATATAAAAAATAAATTAAAAATCATCGTCTAAATCAAAGCTATCGTCGTCTAAGAAGCGATCTTCAGCTTTATCGATGTCAGCCATCACTTTTTGGAAGAAGCGTAATTTACGTACGGTATCACGTGCTTCTGCCCAGTCTTCGTCGTCATAATCAATCTTGAATTCACGAACCAAACCGTCAATCCATTGCTGAACTTCAGTTTTAAGTGAAGTGAGGTCATCAGCAGAGCCTGCCTCATCTAACTGTTCACGAATTTCTAAGGCATCTTGTAGGAACTCAAAATCACTAATCGATTGATCAAGGTGATAATCTTGTTTTTTAAGACTTAAAAGATATGCAGCGCGGCTATCAACATTAGATAAAGCTTTAAATGCTTGATTAATCTCACTAGATTTAATCAGGGCTAGATCTTTGTCTTCGGCTTTATCTGGATGATATTGTTGCTGCAACTTTAAAAATTCAGATTTTAAAACTGCTAAATCAATATCGAGTGCTACAGGTAAGTTAAACAACTCAAAATGATTCATGGGAGATGGTGTCCACAATAGAGGTGCAAAAAGTGTTGCTTTAAATACAATTAAAACAGTGAATTTTACACTGTTTTAATGCGAAAAAGGAGCGTGGAAATGGCTTAAACCGTAAACGATTCGCCGCAGCCACATTCGCCTTTTTTATTCGGGTTATTAAATTCAAAACCTTCGTTTAAACCATTTTTCACATAGTCCATCTCCATACCTTCAAGATAAACTAAGCTTTTTGGGTCAACGAATACTTTTACGCCAAACTGATCAAATACTTGGTCATGCGTGTCAATATCATCGACAAACTCAAGTACATAAGCTAGACCAGAACAGCCAGAAGTTTTCACGCCAACGCGAATGCCTTCACCCTTACCGCGATTCTTGATGTAATTGCTGATATGAGTTGCAGCATTTTCAGTTAAATGAATCATGAAAACTCCGTTAATCTTTTTTAAAACACGTAAACAATTAAGCTTTTACTTTCTTGCTACGGTAGTCTTCTACAGCAGCTTTGATTGCATCTTCAGCAAGTACAGAGCAGTGTACTTTTACTGGTGGAAGTGCAAGTTCAGTTGCAATATCAATGTTCTTAATTGCTTGAGCTTCATCAAGAGTTTTGCCTTTTAGCCACTCTGTTACTAATGAGCTAGATGCAATTGCTGAACCACAACCGTAAGTTTTGAAGCGAGCTTCTTCAATTACGCCGTTGTCATCAACTTGAATCTGTAGACGCATAACATCGCCACAAGCTGGTGCACCGACCATACCTGTACCAACGTTTTCTGCATTTTTGTCTAAAACACCAACATTACGAGGGTTTTCGTAATGATCAATTACTTTTTCGCTATAAGCCATGACGCTTCTCCAAACCTCGGGGTCAGCCTTAAGATTAATATGGGGGTGAAATTACGTTAATCAATGAGATAGCCTTAAAATAAAAGCTATCTCACCGGGATGAATTAGTGTTCAGCCCATTCTACAGAATTAAGGTCGATACCTTCTTTGTACATGTCCCAAAGCGGTGAAAGATCACGTAGTTTTTCAACTGCTGCTTTAGTAATTTCAAGTACATGGTCAATATCGGCTTCAGTGGTGTATTTACCAAAGCTGAAACGAATCGAGCTATGAGCCAATTCATCTGAAAGACCCAATGCACGAAGTACATAAGATGGTTCTAAAGTTGCTGATGTACATGCAGAACCAGAAGATACTGCGCAATCTTTAAGTGCCATCATTAACGATTCACCTTCGACAAAGTTAAAGCTGACGTTTAGATAGTTTGCAACGTTGTATTCTGGGTGACCGTTCAGGAAGACTTGTTCAAGACCTTGCAAGCCATTCCAAAGTTTGTCACGAAGTACACGAATACGAGTTTGTTCGGCATGTAGGTTTTTGCCTGCAAGTTCGAACGCTTCGCCCATACCCACGATTTGGTGAGTTGCTAACGTACCAGAACGCATACCACGTTCATGACCGCCACCGTGCATTTGCGCTTTAATACGTACACGTGGTTGACGACGTACATAAAGAGCACCAATGCCTTTAGGACCATAGATTTTGTGGCCAGAGAAGCTCATCAAATCAACTTTCATTGTTGAAAGATCAATTTCTACTTTACCTGCAGCTTGCGCAGCATCTACGTGGAAATAAGTTTTGTTTGCACGAGTCAATTCACCGATTGCAGCTACATCTGTAGTTGTACCGATTTCATTGTTTACCATCATCAAAGATACAAGAATTGTATCTGGACGAAGGGCAGCTTGAACCATTTCAGGTGTAATTAAACCTGTTTTTGCTTCTGGCTCAAGATAAGTAATTTCGAAGCCTTCTTCTTCAAGCTCGCGGCAAGTATCAAGAATTGCTTTATGTTCAATTTTACTTGTAATAATGTGCTTGCCTTTAGATGCATAGAACTGAGCAATACCTTTAAGCGCAAGGTTGTCAGATTCAGTTGCACCAGACGTCCAAACGATTTCGCGTGGATCAGCTTTTACTAGATTAGCAACTTGTTCACGTGCATATTCTACTTTTTCTTCTGCCTGCCAGCCGTAAGCATGAGAACGAGAAGCTGCATTACCAAAAGTACCGTCAAACGTTAGACATTCCATCATACGTTCTGCGACTTGAGGGTCTACAGGTGTAGTTGCTGCATAGTCAAGATAAATAGGACGCTTCATGTCAAATACCTGTAACCGATAAAAGGGCTGAATCAAAGTTTGCTGAATTTTGACGAATAGATACGGTTTGAACGTTATCGCGTGCTACAAGGTCAGCAAGGGTGATTTTTGCAAGATAATCGGCAATGTGGTGGGAGAGTTCCTGCCATAAATCGTGAGTCAAGCACATTGCGCCATTTTGGCAGTTGCCTTTGTGGTCACAACGGGTTGCATCAACTGTTTCATTTACAGCTTCAATAATTTCCAAAACAGTGATGTCTTCAGCACTACGAGCTAGGTGATAACCACCGTTTGCTCCACGGATGCTGGAAACTAAGCCGTGACGCTTTAATTTTGCAAATAACTGCTCAAGATAGGCCACTGAAATGGTTTGACGAGCTGCAATTTCTGCAAGAGTGATCGTTTGTTCAGTTGGCTGCAAAGCTAGATCAAGTAGAGCAGTCACTGCGTAGCGACCGCGAGTTGTTAAGCGCATGATTCGATACACATGTTAAGTCTAGATGTGCAGATTTTATGAATCCTGACTAAAATAGTCAAGTTTTTTTGAGATTGTTTATTTGTTTTATTTTGTCTGAAAAATTATGTATTTATTTGAACCACACATTATACACTAATAACGTTATTAAAAGAACAGATATTAGACTAAAAGCGATATTAATCCGCTTTTGACGACGTTCGATACGCTTAATACGGTTTTTGTATTGTTTAACTTCAACTTGCAGTGTGTTGATTTTAGAGCGTTGCTGTTCGATTTTTTCTAAAAGTGGGGCAATACGTTTTTTAGACGCAACGATATCGTTTTCTTCGACAGGTTCAGACAGCCAGTGTTTCCAGTCAGATAAAATTTTCGGCACACTAAATAAAGAAACCAAATCACGAAATTCATCTTTTAGAACCACATCACCATCGATCCGCATGGTTTTGATGCTTTTACGATTACCAAATACAAAAATTTTCACCAAATCCATTAGTGTCGTGCGGACATCAAGGTCGATGGCTTTATCTGGAGATTTCGTGTCGAACAGAATACCGTGCTCAGTAAACTGAACATAAAAGTCAAAATAAGGGATGTAGCTATTTATTTTCAGTGCGACTTTTTGATCAACAAATTTTTTAGCTTGTAATGCTACAACACGGTCATGTTTTAAAATGAAAGTAAAAATCGTTTCTAAAACAATCAGGGTCATAGTAAGCAACAAATGTGGTTGAGCTTGTGTTTGTTGCGTATCACTCATAAAAAAAATGTCCTTGTTAAAATCTGAAAGCACTGGAAACTGAGCATCCTGCTCTAGAGGAACTTAGAATATACCAAAAAGTTGGTAATTCACCAGCTTTGTAGAACAGTTTAATCAATCTATCAAGTCATATGTTTGCTATTATGTTGTTAAAATGAAGAATCACATGTTGCTGTGCACATAAAATAATCAGGAGAAGTGCGGATTATGGAAAATACAGAAAGCATAATTGACGATGCACAAGAGACATCAGAAAAGCCCGCTAAAACTCGCGTACGTAGTCATTCTGATCGTCGCTCTAAAATGGATTTTCGCAAATATACCAAACAGATTTGGTTGGCTGGATTAGGTGCTTTTTCACGTGCTGAGGGTGAAGGAAATAAGCTTTTTGACTCTTTAGTCAAAGTTGGAGAGGAGCTTGAGTCCAAAACGATTGATATTGCAGATCAAACTGTCGAAAAAGTTTCAGAAAAAGCCAAAGAATCTGTAACCGATACGAAAGATAAAGTAGAAAAAATTTTAGATAATGGTGTTAATCATTCTTTAAACCGTTTAGGATTGGTGACTGTAAAGGATTTACAGCACTTAGAAAGGCTTATACTTCAATTACATACTAAAGTTGACCAATTGGCCGAAGAAAATGCCCAACTGAGGGCCGAAATACTAAAAAAATACTAACTTTTTTACTATTATCGAATTTTCAAGGTTTTTTTCGTCAAAAAATTCTATAAAAAGAGGTTGAGGAGTATTGCGTTTAACCCTAAAGCATTGCTATAAAGGCGTTATGGCGTTTTATACAAATTCTTGAACCTTAAATAAACGATATTAAGAGGACGTAATTTTCATGAATAAATCAGAATTAATTGATGCAATTGCCGAAAATGGGGGATTATCTAAGGCCGATGCCGGTAAAGCTTTAGATGCTACAATTGCTGCAGTTACCAATGCATTAAAAGCTGGTGATACAGTTACTTTAGTTGGTTTCGGTACTTTCAGCGTTAAAGAACGCGCTGCACGTACTGGTCGCAACCCACAAACTGGTGCGACTTTAGAAATCAAAGCAAGCAAAGTTCCTAGCTTCAAAGCTGGTAAAGGCTTGAAAGATTCTGTAGCTTAATCTTATTAAGCACATGAGACGCGCCATTATTTGGCGCGTTTTTTATTGGTAAATGTGATTAATTGATATATCGCATTCATTCATCTCGGGTTTTCGGTTAAAATTCACCGCAAATAAAATATTGGAATACTTATGGAATCGTTTCGTAAAGTCATTAAGGGTTGGCTGGGCAAGGTCTTGCTCGTTTTGTTTTTGACCCCTTTAGCACTTGTAGGTATTGAAGGATATTTTAGTGGTGGATCTAAAGATGCAGCAAAGACTGTAAACGGTACTGAAATTTCTCAAAAAGAACTCGAAGCACTGACGAACTCATTAAAAGAACAATATCTGGCATATGCTCAGGGTGATGAAACATTATTGAATCAAAATTTCATTAGCAATAAAGCGATGGATACTTTGATTTCACGCCAATTGTTATTGCAACAAGCTGATAAATTAGGCATTAGCTTGAGTGATGCACAAATTGTGCAAATGATTCATCAGCAGCCAAGCTTCCAAGTTAATGGCCAATTTTCAGATGAAGCGTTTGGGAGATACCTCGAATCGATTGGTATGACGAACCGCACATTCATTGATAATTTACGTAAAGACCATGCTTTAAAAATGTTGTCTACAACATTTATGGAATATGCATTGGTGAGTAAGCTTGATATCTTGCAAATTGCGAACTTACAAACGGAACAACGTAGTATTCAGTTGGCGAGCATTAATCTTGAAAATTACAAGAAAAATGTAAAAGTATCTGATGCTGAAATTGCCGCTTATTATGAGCAGCATAAAAACAAATTTAAGCAAGCAACTAGTGTTGATGCAGATTTTGTCGTATTAACACCTGCCAATATTACAGCACCTGTAGAAGCTGCAACTGATGCTGAATTGAAAGAAGCGTATAACAGCTTTGTTGAGAATGCACAGAAGTCAGTTAAACCACTCGTTAAGCACATCATGATCACTGCGGACAGTCGTTCAGATGCCGAAGCTAAAAAATTGGCTGAAAGTGTTCAAGCTAAAATTAAAGCGGGTTTAAGCTTTGACCAAGCTGCAGCGCAATTCTCTGAAGATCCTGAATCTAAAGCAAAAGGTGGTGAACTGGTTGCTTATGAAAAAGGTGTGTTTGGTGATGCGTTTGATGCTGCAGTTGAAGGTGCTCAAGCTGGTCAAGTGACAGCTCCTGTGAAAACAGACAGTGGTTATCACTTGATCGAAAAAGTGGTGCCAGCTGTAAAAGTGGCTTCATTTGAACAAGAAAAAGCACGTCTGCAAGCAGAAGTCGCTGCTTCGAAAAAAGCCAATGTTTTTTCTGATACTGTAAACAGCCTCAATGATATGGTTGTGAGCAGTGATGCCCTCGATGTCGTGGGTCAAGAAGTGAAAGGCGTAAAAGTACAATCATTGAACGGCTTAACATTAGCATCGCAACATCCAGTTTTAAGTGATGCAAACGTCAAAGTTAAATTGTTTAACGATGATGTTAAAAATGGTGAACGTAATGTTTCATCGAGCATTCAGTTGAAAAACGGTGATGTGGTTTGGGTGAAAGTGCGTAACTATCATGCTGCAGGTGTTCAAACCTTAGCTGAAGCGAAAGCGCATGTGAAAACTCAGCTGATTGAAAAGAAAGCGTCTGATGCTGCAAAAGCCCAGATTCAAGCGACATTGAAAGAGTTTGCTGCAAAACCTGCTGCTTCAGTTGCAAAAGGCAGTTTAAACTTTGAAAATGCGGGTACATTCACTCGTGCGGATGGTTTGTTGAAACGCGAAATTCAACGTGCTGCATTTAGCGTAAAAGCGCCGAAAGCAGGTCATTGGTCTGTTACGACCACCAATCTACCAAATGAATTGGTTGTGGTTGCTGTGACTGCAGTGAACAAACAATCTGATGCGGCATTAACGGGTGAGCAGTTAGATGAGTTAACAAAACTTTATCAACAGCTTCGTGGTCAACAAGAATTTGATGACTACACACGTTATCTAAAAGATCATGCCAAAATTAAATAATTAAGGCAGCTTTAAAAAAACCAGCTTTCGAGCTGGTTTTTTTATGTTTAAGTTTAATGCATCACACTTTAAGAAAAACTTTTAAAAACAAAGATTAAATAAAATTGACTATTTAAATAATTCTCTTAAATTGAGTTTGGGAAGGCTGTTTCCTAAAAAAATATAATGATGTGATTTGAGGGTGTTATGCAAAAGATAAGAGATTTAAACGGTATTTTAAAAAATATTTTGGGACAAGTTGAAATAAAGCAGTTGCTGATTCAGGGGAAATCGCAGCATCAGCATATTCCCTCAACACCAGAAGTGACAGGACTAAATGACCTTTTAACTGGCACGGCAGAGCCAAAAACTTGGGTGATCATTTCAGTCGGTGAAACTGTTACACGGGTCAAAGTGGATAAACAAGGACATTGGCAGATTGATAATCCAGTTAAAGAGGGCGAAGTTGCCACAATTTATGCGGTAAATCATCATGGTGCAAGATCAGAGGCAATAATGATTGCACCAATTGCAGAACCAAGTGTGCTACCAAAGATGCCAGAAATTCTTGAAAAAGGTGAATACTTGATAGGTAAAGCTGAAGCAGGAAATACGGTAGTTGTGACCTATGGTGAGCAAGAGTTTATAACAGTTGCTGATGAAAATGGCGATTGGTCGATGCTTAATCCTTTAACGACCACTGGTGCAATAAGTGTTGTGGCAATAGATCAGGATGGTCATCGTTCTGAGGTGTTGCATACAGCGCAAATCATTTTACCGCAAGCTGTTACGATTTTAGAGTCTGGCGCGGTGATATCAGGTACTGCCGCACCAAATACGACTGTTGTGATTGAGTCGGATCAAGCGGTCTATCGTATTCAGGTTGATGAAAATGGTGATTGGTCAATAGAAAATCCAGTGGCACAAGGCGGTACGTTGATGATTGTTGTTGAAGATCAATTTGGTCAGCAATCTCCTGCGATTGGCTTGGCATTTCCATTTATTCAGACCCCGCCTGAAAATCCAAGCTATGTACTGCCGGCGCCAGAAGTGACGCTAAACAGTGAAAAACTCGAAGGAAATGCATTTCAACAGGCTAAAATCATTGTGACAGCCAATGGTCAAGAGTACGTGACCTATGCCAATGAAAGTGGTTTCTGGTCGATGGATAACCCGATTCAAAATGGTGGCTTTGCAACAATCGTGGCTGAAGACAGTCGTGGTGTTCAATCGTCTGAAATCTCAATAGCTAAACTGATTCTTGCACAATCTGAATCATCTGCTGAACTTACAGAGATTTTACTGGTAAGTGATGAACAAACTGAAAACCAAATTGATAGTCCAAATGAGCCTATCCAATCTGTGATCAATCTAGATACGCTTTTGCAGGATGCGAATGAAGTCCCAATTGTATTGCATACCGAGGAACAGGATTTGATTGCATTGGGCAGCGACGTTTCAAATCCGCCATCTATGCTTCCTGCGCTTGAATATTCAAGCTTACTCATTGAAGCTCCACTGACACCGTCCGATTGGCTTGCTTAGAAATTTGAACCAGCTTCCGAGCTGGTTTTTTTTGGCTTAAATTGACAGATATAATTTTTATTTAAATGATTTGGCAAATGAAATATCGACTCTAGCATCGTAGATTGGTGTTCTCAAAAAATAATATAAAGAAGAAATAACTCATCACGACAAGGATTAAGCGGATGACATCTCTGTATATGCCTCAATGTAAACGTTTAAAAAACCCGCTATTGCGGTGGATAGATCATTATTTTAAGCACATGATATTGATGCTATTAACGATTAGTGTTGCCAGTTGTATCCAAGCTGCAGAACTGAACTTTCAAAAAGTTCTAGAGCAGGAAAGAGCTTGGGCGGGCTTGAGCAGTAAAAAAGTCAAAAATAATGAAATCGAATGGACATACAGTGAAGGAGGAGATCCACGAAAACCGACGCTGTTGTTGCTGCATGGTTTGTCAGGCACGCGTGATAATTGGAACCGCGTTGCCCGTTATTTAACGCCAAATTATCATGTCATTATTCCTGATCTGCCAGCGCATGGAGAAACCCTTGTTGCAGATCAATTTGATCTATCAATTCCTAATTTAACTGAAAAATTACGACGATTTATTGATGTTGCAAAGTTAGATCCAAATTTACATATCGCAGGGCATTCGATGGGTGGTGCAATAGCCATGCTCTATAGCGCTCAGTATCCCTTAGAAGTGAAATCTTTATTGTTGGTGGATTCGGCAGGTGTCTTTAAGTCGAGCAATACAGTGTATTTAAAAGATACGGCAAAGCTTGCAGAGCTAGTGGTCAGAAAAACTGGTGATTTTGATCGCGTGATGAAGGTCGTGATGCAATCTCCGCCTTTTATTCCACAAGAATTAAAAACTGGGCAAGAAAAGCTGATGATAGTTCAGTCTAAGCAAACCAATAAAATGGTGGAGCAACTGCAAAAAATGGCGACCTTGTATACGCCGGAGTCCTTTGCTTTAGCTGCACGAGGCATTGATTCACCTGTGTTCATTATCTGGGGGAAGCAAGATCAGATTATCAATGTTGAAGTGGCAGAAGAACTGAGACGCTTATTTAAAAAAGCCGAAAAGCCTCTGATTTTAGACCATGTTGGTCATATGCCTATCTTAGAAGCGGAGCAGTTAATGGCGTTGCCATATTTAAAGTTTCTTTCAACTGTTCAATGAATAAAATCGGTAAAGTGGGTGAAAAAAAGCGAGAAATATCTCGCTTTTTTTTAATTGAATCATACACTTTGAATCGATTTAAGTTCGTACTTTAATTTCATAGCCCGTGTATTTACGAATATTGATCACACCGGTATCCAAAATCAGATACTGACCTTTAATCCCTTGTAATTTTCCTCGAATAATTGGGGTTTTGTCCAAATTATGCGATTTGATTTTTTCAGGATATTCATCTACAGGGTAGATAAATTGGCGTGGCAATTCATCTTCTAGCAGTTCAACTGTTTCATTAAACTCTAAATTTTGGCTAAACTCTTCGCGAATGGTCTGAATTTTTGGTGCGAATTCTTCTACCAATTGGTCGCGAATTTCGATCAGGTTGATGGGTTCTGCTTCACCTTTGAGCAATTTACGCCAATCGGTTTTATCGGCCACTTGCGTACCAAACATGACTTCAAGCTGACCAGATAAACGACGTGAACCAACTTTCATAATAGGCAAAGCTTGCGTCGCACCTTGGTCTAGCCAACGTGTAGGCATTTGACCCAATCGGGTAATCCCGACTTTTAAGGCACTCGAATTGGCTAAATAGACAATATGCGGTTGAAAGCAAACTTCATGGGCAAAATCATCTTCACGGCAAGTCCCGAGATGATAATGACAGGTTTCAGGCTTCATGATGCACATATCACAAGAAGCCTTAGTCTTCATGCATTTGAAGCAATGACCTTGTGAATACGATTTAGGTGTTTTTGCGCCGCAAGAAATGCAGTAGATATTTCCAGTGGCTTCGATTTCAATTTCTTGACCAAGGCTAAACGGTAGATCAACTTCTGAGCGATCTAGAATAAATTTATACTCAACATTTGCCTTGTGTGTATGTTGATCAGTTACACTAAGGTCTTTAAGACCTGCATGCATTTTATGGCAAATGCCTTGTAGTTCCATACGAATACTCACTTCATTATTAAGGATGCGGTCAATGGCTGAACAAAATGTCATCACTTCTATGCTAGACGATTTGTCAAAAGAGCAGCCCATTTCAACCGCAATCTGTATTGGTCAGGATCTTGAGCAATACAATCAATTTCATCCAATTCAATGGCAACATTTTAACGTAACTGAGTTTTTAAATCTGCCTTTTACCCAGCGTTTTGACCTTGGATTTGTGATTCTTGATACTGAAACGATGTTGAGTTTGGATCAGCAGCAGAAAACGCAGATGTTGGTAAAATTGCGTGACCTATTTGCCAAACGCATCGTGGTGGTGAGTAAATTACACGATGAACAATTATTACGTGCTTTAGGCTTTACTCAGCTTATTGATAAAACCACGCATGAAAGTGATTTTGCTTTATGGCAGTTTAATATTTTGACTTATAAACATATTCCAGATTGGTTTAACTCTAAATTTTGGGCAAATCCTGAAAACTGGGATAAATTCCGTTGGTAACAAATACTTAGCCTGCGAAAAATTGCAAAAATTAACAAACATTTATGATAAAACTGTCTTTTCCCACGTATGCTGTATTTAAGTTTATCTAGGTTTCACTGGGAAAAATAAAATGACAAATTTAAATAATATTGTTGAGATTTTAGCAAAGCAGGCCCTTGGTGGTGCAAACAATCAAAATCAACAAGGTGGCTTGGGTGGTATTTTAGGTTCGGTGCTGGGTCAATTGGGTGCAAATGCAGGCACTCAAAATACCCAAAACAATGCTCAAAACCAAGCGGGTGGTTTGGGTGGAATTCTAGGCTCTGTGTTGGGCCAACTGGGTGGTGCAGCTCAACCGCAGCAACGTAGTAGCGGTGGTAATGCATCAACCATTTTAGTTGCAGTGTTACCTCTGGTGCTGGCTTGGATTCAAAAACAAGGTGGACTACAAGGTGCTTTGGATAAATTACGTGGACAAGGCTTGAGCAGTCAGGTTGATGATTGGGTATCTACAGGTCCTGGTGATAATGCTGCTGTGAATAATCAACAAGTACAAAATTTATTTGATGATGCCGAAGTGGAGCAAGTTGCACAAGAAACACAAACTCAGAAACAAGATGTGTATAGTGCAATTTCAACAGTATTGCCGCAAATTATTGACTCATTGACGCCACAAGCTGGACAAACCAATCAGCAAGAAGCGAATGCAGATATTCAACAAGTAATGAATTTAGTTTCAGGTTTTCTTAAGCGTTAATCAAAATATCGCTTTAGATATTTGATTGAATATAAGCCAGTGAACACTGGCTTTTTTATGGCTTGAAAAATGATAACAATGTGTCGCTAAGATTGTCACTAGGATGGATTAAATAGACGGTTCGACACACTGATTTTTTTGCCAATATAGTGTGATTTTTTTTGACGAATCAAAATGATTTTTGACTGAAATTCTAACTCACCAAACTCTGGTTCAACTTGCACATAATGTAGTTGACCAAACTCATCACGCACACGCGCTTGAGCTGAAAAGCCGGGACGGGCATTTCCACTTGAAATGGTTGCTAGACGACCAAGTAAATTAACCGTTTGTTTTTTATATTTGGGCGGTACGACTTGATCTAAACAATGAATCATAAATACCGTAAAAAATATGGCAATAATCAACGCAGGTAAAATAAGATAATAGGCGGGAACGAATTGACCTTCTTTGGCGTGGATACAAAACTGAAGTACATAGCCTGCAAAGCTAAAATTCATCAGTAGGAAGAACAAAATCAGGGTCTTGGAAAATTTGACATTTAATAATGCCAATTCTTGTATGCGCTGTGGGGCAATTCTTTTCAAAACTTGGCTAGGACTAATATTGATGTAATAGCCAATGGTTTCAACCATGCCCAATAACAGTACGGCCAATAAACTTAAATGAAAGGGTATTAAGTTATAGTCTGTTAAAAATGTGGACATGGTTGTATTCCAGTGTTTATTCTTCTGTGAGGTAGATTCCACCATCAGAATGCACGTTAATGTTCACTTTTTCAAGGGCTTGACCTTGGCATGGGCCAGAAATACATTCCCCAGATTCGACCATAAACAGGGCGCCATGTGTTGAGCACTCAATAAATTCTTGGTCACGATCTAGAAACTGATTTTCTAGAAACTCAAGTTCCACGTGCAAGTGTGGGCAGTTATTTTGATAAGCGTAAAACATGCCATCACGTTGGGTGATAAAAATTGTTTCACCTTCAGGCGTTTCGAATGATCGTGCTTCACGTTCAGGAACATCATCCGTCATGCAAATTTTAAACATTAAGCACATTCCTTTTGAAATGATTGTAAAAGCTGAGCATAGTCTTCAACTGCTAGGCGTGGACCAAACTGAGCCACAACTTCACTTGAAATCAAGATGGCAAGTTCAGCAGCCGTTTGATAGTCATGACCTGCGTTTAGTGCATATAGGAAAGCACCAGCAAATGCATCACCAGCACCATTGGTATCTACTGCGGTAACTTTACGACCTGGCACGGTAAATGTTGCTGCTTCATTATGAATTAAGGCACCTTTGGCACTTAATGTAATGACAATGTGTTTGCTTAGTGATTGCAATTTAGCAAGTGCAGCATCTAAATGATCTGTTTCTGTGTACATCAGCGCTTCTTGTTCATTACAGAACAATAAGTCCACGCCATCATCGAGTAACTCATCTAGACCTTGACGTGCATATTGCACCATTGCTGGATCAGATAAGGTCAATGCAATTTGTACACCATTGGCTTTGGCGATTTGACGTGCTTGTTTTACCGCAAGGCGTGCGCTGTCTGAAGTAGAAAGATAACCTTCGATATATAACCATTTCGCAGTATTTAAGCTGCCAAAATCAATTTGGCTATCAGTCAATTCAGCAGTAATACCGAGGTAAGTATGCATCGTACGTTCAGAATCAGGGCTGACCAATACCATACATGTGCCAGTTACACCTTCACTGATTGATTGAGTTGCAGTTTGGATACCAGCGTCGTTTAAACCATTTAGGTAAATTTGCCCTAAGTCATCATTGCCGACACGACAACCATAAAATGCAGTTCCGCCTAAAGCACTAAAAGCAACCGTTGTATTTGCTGCAGAACCACCAGAAGCTTGACCTTTATATTCTTGAGTCGCTTTTAGATTGTTATAAAGGGCTGCTTGAGTATCACCATCAGTCAGTTGCATCGTACCTTTTTGCAGATTGTGTTGAATTAGGAATTCGTCAGAGACTTTAAATTCTTGGTCAATAAGTGCATTACCAATTGCAAAAAGGTCAACAGTTGCCATGTTGTATGTTCACATCAAAAAAATGAAAGTGCTAAGTTTACACGAATGCTCAGGATTGCTGTAGTTTGTTGAAGAAAATTCAATTAAAGGACAAGTGTGTATAAAAATCGGGCAAATCCATTATATTTTTACATTTTTTTTGAATTAGTTGCCGTTTTAATCAGCTTTGCTATTGTGCAAATCGAAAAATTTTACTTTTATAGAGCTATAGGGTGCAGACTGAATCAAGATGTTTTGGTCTTCATAATAGATAACAGATTAAAAGTGTGAATATATGGAAATTACGATTCGTCCAGCAGAGCAACTTCCTGCTCAAATCGAAAATATTGCTGCTTTGGCGCAGCATGAAGGCTATACATTTATACACCGTTTAATTGAAGAATATCAAAGTGGTAAAAATCGTTTTGACCAAACGGGTGAGCAATTATTGCTTGCTTATGATGGCGATAAATTGATTGCTTGTGGCGGTTTAAATCAGCAATGGGGTGATACTGGTGTAGAAGAACGGATTGGTCGAGTTCGCCGTTTCTATGTGCATCCGCAGTACCGTCAGCATGGCGTGGGTAAGCAGCTATTGGTGGAATTGGAAAAGGGTGCGAAAAAGCATTTTTCTGCACTGTGCTTAAATACAGAACTTAAAAATGCTGCAAAATTCTATCAAAAACAGAATTATGTCTATGTTGAAAGCCATCCAAATTATAATTATTTCAAATATTTGGTTTAGTTTTAAATGCAAAAGTAGACGGTAAACACTGTAAATGAAGCATCCGATATCGGGTGCTTTTTTTTGTGACAATTCTAAAAAAAGAGTACCTAATTTTAAGCAAAATTTTAAGCAAAAATTCATTTCAGTTATCGAAGATATAAGCGTCAAAATAACTGCATAGAGTGATGCATATGCAAGTGCATGAGCTACAAGACTACGTTAAAAAAGTCCCCGAGATTACCGCACTGTTTTGGTTGACCAAAATATTTGCGACCACCTTTGGTGAAACCAGTGGTGATGCATTGTCCATGTCTTTAAATTTGGGCTATCTACTCAGTACCTTTATTTTCGCAGGCATATTTATCAGTCTGCTGTATTTTCAAATACAGTCCAAAGCCTATAAACCTTATTTATATTGGGCCACGATTATTGCCAGTACTACGGTCGGTACGACTTTAGCGGATTTTGTAGATCGTTCTTTAGGCATTGGCTACTTGGGTGGTAGTTTGCTGTTACTGAGTTTGGTGCTCGTATCACTTTTTAGTTGGTATCAGGTCGAAGGATCGATCAATCCAAGTGTAGTGAATTTGCCGCGAACACAGATCTTTTATTGGTTGACGATCACATTTTCTCAAACATTAGGTACAGCTTTGGGTGATTGGACTTCCGATAGTGCAGGATTAGGCTATAGCGGTGGCATTTGGCTATTTGGTGGTCTAATTATCTTGATGGCGTTGTTGTACTTTTTTAGTCAGGTCTCAAAGACGATTTTATTTTGGGCTACTTTTGTTTTGACACGTCCATTGGGCGCAGTTGTCGGCGATTTTCTAGATAAGCCAATCAGTTCAGGTGGATTGGATTTAAGTCGCTTTATGGCTTCTTTTGTATTGTTATTGGCGATTGTGATTTGTGTCTATTGGTCAACACGAAATGATAGGCAATCCATAAAACCAGTCTAAATGTTTTAGTGCGAAAACAAGTGATTTTTAAAATTAAAGTTCAAGTTGATTAAAACAGTTGGAAATGTTGTTTCGGTGAATCTAGTTGTGATTTTTTAAGGTATACTTTGCCTAATTTAAATGAATAGATTAGGAGCACACATGACTGTAGATGTCACTGAAACCATTTCTCAAACTGTACATCCTGCGTTTCAGTTGATTCGTCAACATCATGTTGAAGCTTTAGACATTTTAGTGTCTGAATATAAACACAAAGTGACTGGCGCAGTGCATTATCACTTAGCCACAAACCATGACGAAAACGTATTTTTAGTTGCCTTCCGTACACAGCCGATGGATTCAAAAGGTGAGGCGCATATTCTTGAGCATACAGCACTGTGTGGCTCAGAAAAGTTCCCTGTACGTGACCCATTCTTTTTAATGATTCGTCGTTCACTCAATACGTTTATGAACGCGTTTACCGCAGCGGATTGGACGGCATATCCATTTGCAACGCAAAACAAAAAAGATTTCCAAAACTTGTTAGAAGTTTATATGGATGCTGCTTTTGCTGCGAATTTGAACCCGCTTGATTTTGCGCAAGAAGGGATTCGTATTGAGCTAGAAAATGGCGAAGCGGTATATAAAGGCGTGGTATTTAATGAAATGAAAGGTGCAATGAGTTCACCTTCAGATCAGTTGTATCACCAACTTGCCCATCATTTATTCCCAGAAACGACATATCATTACAACTCAGGCGGTGATCCGAAAGACATTCCTGACTTAAGTTATGAAGAGCTAGTAAGCTTCTACAAATCACATTATCACCCAAGTAATGCCGTGTTCATGACCTTTGGTAATGAGCCTGCTTATAACTTACAAGAACAGTTTGAAACGCTTGCTTTGTCTAAATTTGAAAAAGGTCAAACGCTGTATTCAAAACCTGAACGTCGTTTAACTGCGCCTGTAACTGTAACTGAAACGTATGCAGTTGATGCTGAAGACCTCAAAGACAAAACCTATCATGTACTTTCTTGGTTATTGCCAGAAGCAAGTAATATCAAATTACGTTTAGGTATGCGTTTGGTTGAGGGTGTATTGCTTGAAGATTCTGCTTCACCATTACGTCATTATTTAGAAACCTGTGGTTATGCACAGTCTACTGGTCCATTCATGGGCGTAGATGACTCAAACTATGAAATGACGTTCTACTGTGCAATTCAAGGTTCAAACCCTGAGCATGCAGAACAATTTAAAAATGGCGTGTTTAAAGTATTAGAAGACGTTGCGGCTAAGCCTGTTGATCCGGCTTTAGTTGAAGCGATTTTACATCAGATTGAATTGCATCAGCGTGAAATCAATGGTGATGGCACACCATATGGCCTAAGCCTAATTCTCAATGGTTTAAGCAGTGCGATTCACCATTCAGACCCTGTGGATGTTTGGGATGTGGATACGGCCATTGAACAAGTGAAGGAAGAGTTAAAAGACCCAATGTGGTTATCTAACTTAATCCAAACTTACTTGCTTGATAATCAACATCGTGTGCAATTAACTTTGGTTCCAGATGCTGAAAAAAATGCTTTGGAAGCGGCAGCAGAAAAAGCACGTTTAAAAGACATTGATGCGAACTTAACTGAAGCGCAAAAAGCAGAGATTATTGCGCAGACTGAAGCACTGAACATTCGTCAAGATACGCCTGATGATTTGAATCTATTACCTAAAGTCGGTTTAGAAGACGTGCCTGCGCAGTTACAGATTGTACAAGGCCAATTACGCGAAATTATCAGTAATGGATTGGACACGCCGTTAAATCTTTACCACGCAGGCACCAATGGTCTTTACTACCAACAAGTTTTGATTCAGATTCCTGATGAAGTGGTGCAATCGCCGTATTTCAATCTCTTGTCGATTTTGATGGGTGAAGTTGGTGCAGGTGAATACGACTACTTAGAGCTACAACAGTTGCAAACAGCTGTGAGTGGCGGTTTGGGTATGGGTGCATCGCTGCGTTCAAAAGTGGATGATAAAGGTCAAATTAGTGCTTGGCTGACTCTAACCACCAAATCATTGGTGAATAATCTTGAAGCCATTCGCTTATTGAAATTGGCTTTTGAACAGCTACGTTTTGATGAAAAAAATCGTATTGTAGAGTTATTGCAACAACGTAAAGCACGTTGGCAGTCACGTGTATCTGGTTCTGGTCATAGTTATGCAATGCAAATTGCAGGTCGTCAACATAGTGCATTGGCGCTACGTGATTATCATAATACAGGCCTAGGCGCGCTGAACTGGTTGTCAGAACTTGTCAGCAAAATTGAGCAAGACGACACGGCTTATAATGCCTTGATTGATGAGCTTAAGTTAATTCATAACCGTTTGCTTAAAGCACCAAAACAATTCTTGGTGGTGTGTGAAGAACATCATTCAGACCGATTGGTTGAGGAAGTTCAAACCATTTGGGATAAAGTGGCGATTGATGATAACCCGCATGCTTTAACCCAAGTGAATTTTGCAGATAGCAACAATGACGAGGCTTGGCTCATTCAAGCCAATGTTCAGTTCTGCGCTTCAGCATATCCTGCGGTGGAAGTGTCACATCCAGATGCAGCACCTTTGATGATTTTGGCGGCTTATTTGCGTAATGGCTTCTTACATAGCGCGATTCGTGAAAAAGGTGGTGCTTATGGTGGTGGTGCAAGCTATGACGGTAATGCATGTTCATTCCGTTTCTATAGCTACCGTGACCCACGTTTAGCTGAAACGTTTAAAGATTTTGACGCAAGTGTGCAATGGCTACTCAATGCTGAACAACAACCGCATCAGCTTGAAGAAGCTATTTTAGGTCTGATTGCCAGCATGGATAAACCGGGTTCACCAGCGGGTGAAGCCATTACAGCGTGTTATGCTTTATTGCATAAACGCACGCCAGCTTTCCGTCAAATGTTACGTGAACGTCTGTTGAATGTAACTTTGGATGATCTAAAACGTGTTGCAGTGGCGTACTTGGTTGAACAACAACCGACAAAAGCTGTGGTTGCACCCGTGGCGAAGCGAGATGCTTTGGTTGAGCTTGGTTTCGAAATAAAACAAGTGAATTAAAATAAAAAAGGGGTTTTTATGGCGTTCAAATCTCTTGAGCGTACGACATTGCAACTGAGCCTCATTGCGCTCAGTTCAATGTATGTCAGTACTGTAAATGCACAAAATGCGGAAGTGGCTGCAAAGCCTGCAACCGCAGAAGCATGTGTGGCACTTGAGTCAAATGCAGAGCGATTATCGTGTTATGACGCTTTGTTTAAAGTGCAACCTGCTGAAAAAGAAATGTTGGTTTCTGAGCGTCAAGCCGCACAAGAAATTAAGCCGGAACCGACTGAAAAGCTAACCTTCAAAGAAAAAGTCAGTCATGCGTTTACGGACCGTTTATTCGCTGTAGAAGCACCGAACCTCAATCCAAATCTTTCATTATTGGATAGTCGTTGGGAGCTTTCTCCAGAAAGTAAATTGGGGACGTGGAATATTCGTGGTTATCAACCTGTGTATTTAATGCCGGGATACTGGACTTCGGATAAAAATGAACGTCCATCAAGCCCGAATGAAAACAACACGGTACAAGCCGATCAGGAACAAAACCTGAAATCGATGGAAGCCAAGTTCCAATTGTCATTAAAAACCAAAGCTGTTGAAAACTTATTTGGTGATAATGGTGATATCTGGTTGGGCTATACCCAGTCTTCTCGTTGGCAAGTCTATAACGAAGACGAATCACGACCATTCCGTGAAACCAACTATGAGCCTGAAGCCAGTCTGGTTTTTCGTACCAACTATGAACTGTTGGGTTTGAACTGGCGTATGCTAGGCTTAACCTTTAACCATCAGTCTAATGGGCGTTCTGATCCCTTATCGCGGAGTTGGAACCGTGTCATGTTAAATCTAGGATTTGAACGTGACAATTTTGCACTGATGTTACGTCCTTGGTATCGTTTCGAAGAAGATACCAAAGATGATAACAACCCTGATATTACCGATTATGTGGGACGTGGGGATTTAACAGCATTTTATCGTCATAAAGATCATGACTTTAGTTTGATGTTACGTCATTCACTGAAAGGTGGTGATGATTCACATGGCGCTGTGCAGTTTGATTGGACTTTCCCAATCAATGGTAAATTGCGCGGTACAGTTCAATTGTTTGATGGTTATGGTGAAAGCCTGATTGACTATAACCATCGTGCAACCTATGTCGGTGTCGGTGTGTCATTAATGAATTGGTTTTAATGATTGCTCAATAATTAATTTACGGACGTAAAAGTAATTTCGCATTTTTAAGATGCTTTTAAGTCTAATCGACGGAGTCTTATATCTAGGGATTGAATAAAGGGATTAGCCTTCGGCTGGAGGTACTTTTGTTTCGGCAAAAGTACCCAAAACCATTGTCATCCGCAAAACTCGCTCTCTAGCGTCTATTTATTTAAAGTATCGCAAAAACATTTTTGATTAGAAGTCATCCTGTCTCAAACACTTGCGGATGACCTTACCGCGTATCGTTCTTTCATTTGAATCAAATTACGCTACTGATGTTACTATGTAACATCAGTAAATAAAAAAACCACGCTAAGGCGTGGTTTTTTATGACTGTGAGAAAATGTACAAATCAACCAATCTGAATCTCAGAAGGCGGGTGTTTTAAGCGACTCTTCTTCGGTGTGGCAATCAGATAAGCCAGTGTTAAGGGTCCAAGACGGCCTGCGAACATCAATAACATTAGGGCGACTAAACTGGCAGGTTGTAAGTCACTGGTGATGCCACGAGATAGGCCTACTGTACAGGCAGCGGACACTGCTTCAAAGAGTAAGTCTAAAAAGCGTTTGTCAGGTTCGAGTAGTAATAGACTGAAAAAACCAATGAATATCAACGTCACTGTAATGAAAATCACCGCTAATGCTTTGAAGGTGGTTTTTTCTGAAACAGAGTGGTTAAACACACGCAGTTCATCTTCACGTCTTAAAAAACTGACCACACTGAGTACAACAATAATAAACGTCCCGACTTTGATGCCACCAGCTGTACTGAGAGAACCACCACCAATAAACATTAATAACATCGTGATCAGTGAGGACGCATCGCTCATGCTTTCCATGGGTAAGCTGTTAAAACCCGAAGAGCGCGGAACCGTTGCATGGAACCACGCGTTGAGGGCTTGGTCACCAAGTGACATCGTAGCTAAGGTAGCAGCATTATTGGCTTCTAATAACCAAATGGTGATGAAGGCAAAGACATTTAAACCCGCAATAGTCGATAAAATCAGTTTGCTATTGGTGCTGAGTTTTTTCCAACTTTTATTGCGCTTAATGTCCATCAGTACCAAAAAGCCGATACCACCAATGATGTAAAGCATACTAATGGTAAACGTAATGAAATAACGGTCAGCAAAGCTCATTAAACTATTGGGAAATAGTGAAAATCCACCATTATTAAATGCAGAAACACTATAAAAGGCAGCATAAAACAGGGCCTGGTTAAAATTGTATTCTTGCATCCAAGCGATGGTCAAAATTACCGTACCTACCATTTCAAAAAATAGTGAATACAGCAGTACGCCTTTAATAGTCATGGTCACTTTGGCAAGGCTGGTCTGTCCAATGGTTTCTTGAGCCATAATTTGTTGTTTTAGCCCAATTTTAGGGGACAAACTCATAGCGGCCAATATCGCAAAGGTCATAAAGCCGAGGCCGCCGCATTGTAGTAAACCCATAATCACGACTTTACCAAACACAGTATAGGCTTCGCCGACATTCACAACTGAAAGTCCTGTAATGGTTACGGCAGAGGTCGCTGTAAAGAGGGCATTGATCCAACTTAAATCGCCATGATGTGAATAAGGGAGTTTTAACAGCAAGGTGCCAATGATAATAAGCCCAAGAAAACCCAATGCCAAAATACTGGGTGGACTGAGATTAATGGTATTACGCTGTTTATTGTGCAGTTTCATGTTTTTCTACTGTCATCTTGCGTGATTATGTACAAAAGGAGCACGACGCTGATTACAAAGTTGCTTTAAAGTGTTTAGCCAGTCGACGTAAATGTTCGAGTAAACCTTCAACCACTAAAATATCGCCTGTTTGTAAAATCAGGTTTGGATCTAAACTATATTGAAGCTCGGTGCCACGTTTATGCAAAATCGTCTTCACTTCAGGGACATGATCCATTATTTGATTTAAACGCGTGCCTTGTTGTGATTCTTTAATTTCAACTTTCACCAAATAATGATCATCTTCGAGCACCATGTAGCGGCTCACCATTGGATAACTCAGTGACTGTGCAACACGGACACCCATATCTTCTTCAGGATGGATGATTTTGCTGATGCCTAAATGGGTTAAAATCATGTGATGTGCTTTGGACTTGGCTTTGGCCCAAATTTTGTTGATCCCCATGTTTTTAAGATGGAGCACACATAAGATGCTGGCTTCAATATCTTCACCAATCGCAACAACGACGGCTTCACAGTTTTGAATATTGAGTTCTTGTAAAACGTGCTCATCTGTTGCATCAGCAATCACTGCATGGGTCAGTTGGTCCGAAATACTTTCAACAAACTTTTTGTTGCTATCGATTCCAATGACATCGTGTTTTAAACCCATGAGTTCAGTAGCTACAGTTGCGCCAAAACTTCCTAAGCCAATCACAGCGAATTGAGCCATGCCGTATTCCTAAATTATTCTAAAGTTATTGAATATGTTGATGTTAGCTTGTTCAGCCTAGAGCGGCTATGAAAATTTACATAATCCATCTAAACCGAAAAGCTCTAATTTTTAATTTCTTCAGCATTTTGATAGGCATAAAGTTCAGCAATATTGGGGCAATTATCCATAACTTGTTGGTATTTAAAAATTTCATAGCCTAGTTTATTTTTTAGAATATATTGAAATTGATGTTGATCTTCTTTAATGACATTTAGAGTGGCTTTACGAACAAGCTCGGAATTTTTCTTTAAACGGTTTAAGCCATCGCATGAAAATTCACGGATGATGGCTTGAACAGGTTCTGGAGCGGTTTGATCATTTAGCTCATCAAAGCGAATATATACAATATAATTTGGATATTGATTCAGCATTTCAGCCTGCGCGGTATAGCCGTAAATATATTCTAGATTTTGCGTACAGGACTGATTTGGAATTTGTTTCATACTTTGACGAATCTTATCTTCCTCTTGCTTAAGTTGATAAGCCGGATATGCATAAAAATATCCACCTAAACCCACAATGGCGATCATAAATAAGGCATAAATATTCAATTTTAATTATCCATTTTGTTTTATTTTCAATGGATTATAGGGCGTGGAGAATTTAACAACAATGACAGCGTTGATGAATTAAATTGATGAATATGTTTATTTTGATGCAGAAAAGAATTGATGCAAATAAAAAAGCTGGAACCTAGATCCCAGCTTTCATATAGACGTTTTATTTATTTCAAGAAACGTTGATAACCGAGGTTATTGGTAATCTCAACATATGGGTAGGTAATATTTTCCAATGTTTCAATTAAACCATCTGGGTTTTGTTTGGCATCCGTTGCTTCCATACCCACCAATACACGACCTTCTGCAGCACCGTGGTTACGGTAATGGAATAGGGTGATGTTATGGGTCGGGCCAAGACGTTCTAAGAAAGTCAGCAATGCGCCCGGACGTTCAGGGAATTCCACACGGAATAGGCGTTCATTTTCAATATCGGCATGACCGCCAATCAAATAACGGATATGAAGCTTAGCCACTTCATCATCAGAAAGATCGTCTACATCGTATTGGAATTTTAAAGTTTCAAAAATTTCCTGACGTTCTTTTTCGCCATTTTTTAGACTAATACCCACAAACACTTGAGCGGCACTTGAGTTACTTGCACGGTAGTTAAATTCAGTGATGTTACGGCCTTGTAGTGCGCGGCAGAATTGAAGGAATGAACCTTTTTCTTCTGGAATGGTCACAGCAAAGATCGCTTCTTTGCGTTCACCGAGTTCTGTACGTTCCGCAATGTAGCGCAGACGGTCAAAGTTCATATTGGCGCCGCATACAATCGACACCATATTTTTGCCTTCTAGACCATGCTCAGCTACATATTTCTTGATTCCTGCAAGCGCCATCGCACCTGATGGTTCTACAATGCTGCGGCATTCATCAAAAGTATCTTTAATTGCTGCACAGATTTCATCTGTATTCACCAAAATAACGTCACGCTCAACAATTGGGCCTGAGTTATCTGATTTTTGTAGCTGAATCACTTCAAATGGTTTTTCACCAATTTGTGCAACTGCTGTACCGTCGGCAAATAAACCTACAGATGGCAGAATGACACGTTCATTGGCTTCAAAGGCTGCTTTTAAACATGCAGATTCATCATATTCAACTGGAATGACTTTAACATGCGGTGCCACATCACCTAAGTAAGCGGCTACACCGGCAATGAGACCGCCACCGCCTACAGCAACGAATACGTAGTCCACATCACGCCATTGACGCAAAATTTCGTTGGCAATGGTTCCTTGACCGGCCATAACGAGTTCGTCGTCATAAGGTGGAATAAAGGTCATCCCTTCATCTTTTGCACATTGGATTGCGTATTTATTGGCTACGTCAAAAGAATCGCCATGCAGAACTACTTCACCGCCTAAGCGTTTAACCGCTTGTACTTTAATGTCTGGTGTGGTTTTAGGCATAACAATAATGGCGCGAATACCTAACTTTTTACCAGATAAAGCCACGCCTTGAGCATGGTTACCTGCAGAAGCAGTAATAACGCCACGTTCCAACTGAGATTTCGGTAATTGACTAATACGGTTGTAGGCACCGCGTAGCTTGAAAGAAAAGACAGGTTGTAAATCTTCGCGTTTAAAGCGAATGTTATTGTTTAGTTTTTCACTAATTCGTGGCGCTGCTTCGAGTGGGGTTTCGATTGCAACGTCATAGACCGTTGCCTGTAATATTTGTCGAACCAAACGAGACAGCATGTTAATTTTCCATCTAACAGTTTAAAATAGGCGTTCATTGTAACAAACACCCGTACATTTGGGCTGTAAAATCAGTAACAAATGTCAAAAAATAGTTGAGCCAAGTTATGAGTCTGTATGCTACCCAAGATGAAAAGAAACAAGCTGCCGCAAAAGCTGCGTTAAAGCATTTGCCAAAGGGCGGTATTTTGGGTGTTGGTACAGGAAGTACTGTGAACTTCCTCATCGAATTATTGCCAGAGCTTCAACTCGAAGCAGCGGTTGCCAGTTCTGAAGCAACTGCACAACGTTTGAAAAAATTAGGCATTGAAGTGGTTGATATGAACCACGTTGGCGGTTTAGATGCCTATGTGGATGGCGCGGATGAAATTGACCGTCATATGCACATGATTAAAGGCGGCGGTGCTGCGTTGACTCGTGAAAAAATCGTTGCATCAATTGCGAAAAAATTCG
The DNA here is from genome assembly GCF_002018365.1 of Acinetobacter amyesii. Taxonomy (GTDB): domain Bacteria; phylum Pseudomonadota; class Gammaproteobacteria; order Pseudomonadales; family Moraxellaceae; genus Acinetobacter; species Acinetobacter amyesii. The sequence continues at coordinate 186,194 of NZ_MVKX01000001.1, read as the reverse complement.
TTTGTATCGTAGATGATTCTAAATGGGTTGATCAGTTGGCACGTGAATTTCCGCTTCCTGTAGAAGTGATTCCAATGGCACGTTCTGCTGTGGCACGTAAAATCGTTTCTTTAGGCGGTGACCCTGTGTACCGTGAAGGCGTAGTTACAGATAACGGTAACGTAATTTTAGACGTACACAACTTAAATATCTTAAATGCATTAGAGCTTGAAAAGACTTTGAATGACATTCCGGGTGTAGTGTGTAACGGCATCTTTGCTTTGAACAAAGCGGATATTGCTGTTGTTGCAACTGATAACGGTATTGAAGAGCGTACTGCGGTTTAATAGGCTAATATTTCCCTCTCCTTTTAGGAGAGGGTTAGGGAGAGGTTTCTTTTTAATAGCTTCCTCATCCTAACCTTCTCCCAGAGGGAGAAGGAACCCCCAATATACTTTTTGAAAACTGCTTAAAATTCAATTTATGCATTGTTTAAAAGCTTTTAATAAAAAAATAAATGACTTCAAACCTTCCTGAAATTCAAATCACCCGAAAATTACGTGCCACACGCTTAAGACTGCGTGTAGAACCAACTCAAATTAAATTAACGGTTCCCCAGTTTTGTACACAGCGCCAAGTGCAAGATTTTCTGAAACAATCAGAACAATGGATGATCGAGACATGGCAGAAGCAGCAGGAAAAAACAGGGCAGATTGATAAAACGCTTCCAGTAGAATTAGAACTTTTCAATTTAGAACAGCCTCTAAGCATTGTTTATAAAGTTCAAAAACATTCATTTATCTTGGATGAAGAAAATCATCTACTTTTCATCAGTGATCGGCAGCCTGAGCAATATTTAAAAAGCTTTGTGATTACTTATGCCAAAGAGTATTTACCAATTTATTTAAAGCAAGTGAGCAGTGAAATAGGCTTGAAATATGGTGAGTGCTCGATTCGTCAGCCCAAAACTCGCTGGGGGAGCTGTTCTGCTAGACATGACATTATGCTTAATAGTGGTTTGGTGCTTTTTCCGCAGGAAATCACACGCTACGTGGCAGTGCATGAATTGGCACATACCAAGCACTTTGATCATAGTCTGAATTTTTGGGAGGAGGTGGAGAAGCATGATTCAAACTATAAAGATCATCGGAAAACTTTAAAAAGTACACCGATGCCTTGGTGGTGGGGTATTTCCTAACATCCAATTAAGATGGGTAATTACATTTAGAAAAATAGCCTAAGTAAATTATTTATTTAAAATATAAACAAACTTAGCCCATTGTTCCAAAACCATCACTATAGCCGTCATAACTTTGCGCCAAAAAATGCAGTTTTCTTTCAATTTCTATTACATTTTCAAAAGATGGAATAATGACTTTAGAACATTCGCAAGTCCAACTCCTATCTTCATCATCTTGATATATCGACGCTTTAAAACCCATATTAAAGACTTCTTGTGAGATTTGAATTGCCGCCCCTTGGTTGGGCAACCAAAGCTGAAAATCAAATAGACGAGGTTGAGTTAAATCAAGTCCCGCATTGGACATTCTATTTAGTGTATTAAGTGTTGAGGCTTCATCAATTTCGTTTTGCATAAAGGGGATCTTTTTTGTTATTTGTGATGAAAAATAGCAAATCAATGCAAGAAATCAAGTGATTAAAGACCAGTGGCAGATAATTTTAGAAAGAAGTGCTGATGCTTTAAGATGTTAAAAAAACAGTCAAATCCAAGCAAAACAGTTCAGAAATCCTCAACTTCCTGTCATACTACGCAGTCATCAAATGGATACTTTGAATAGAGGTAAAGAGCGTGATTTCAGTAGGTATTGTCGGCGGTACAGGTTACACAGGTGTTGAATTACTGCGTATTTTACTGCGACACCCAAATGCAGAAGTGAAAGTTTTAACTTCGCGTACTGAAAATGGCCGCCGTGTGGATGATATGTTCCCAAGCTTGCGTGGACATACAGACCTTTGCTATTCAGATCTTAATATTGAAGAACTAAAACAATGTGATGTTGTATTCTTTGCGACGCCGCACGGTGTTGCAATGAAACACGCAGAAGAGTTAGTTGCTGCAAATACTAAAGTGATTGACCTTGCTGCTGATTTCCGTTTGCAAGACTTAGCTCAATTTGAAAAATGGTATGGCCTAGACCATGCTTGCCCAGAATTATTAAAAGATTCAGTTTATGGTTTGTCTGAATTAAACCGTGAAAAAATTCAAAAGGCTTCAGTGATTGGTAACCCAGGTTGTTACCCAACAACTGTTCAGCTCGGTTTAGCGCCAGTATTAAAAGCTGAAGGATTAGTGAAACCTGAAAGCATTATTATTGATGCAAAATCAGGTGTGTCTGGTGCAGGTCGTAAAGCCAGCCTAGGTATGATCTATTCTGAAAATGCAGATAACTTTAAAGCTTATGGTGTAGCGGGTCACCGTCATCATCCTGAAATTGTAGAAGCCTTAGAAAATATTTCAGGTCAAAAAGGTGTGTTTAACGAAATTTTATTCGTACCGCATTTGGTACCGATGATTCGTGGCATGCTCAGCACAATCTACATTGAATTGACTGACGCAGGTGCTTCTGCGGATTTACAAAGCATATATGAACAGTTCTATGCCAATGAGCAGTTTGTAGATGTGATGCCTGCAGGTAGCTCACCTGAAACACGTACTGTGCGTGGTGCGAACCAATTACGTATTGCGATTTGCAAACCTCAACCGAAAAAATTAGTGATTTTGGTGGCTCAAGACAACTTGGTGAAAGGTGCAGCAGGTCAAGCCGTACAAAATATGAACTTGATGTTTAGTTTTGCTGAAAATGCAGGACTTCAAGGCATTGGTTTATTACCATAAGAAACGATTTAAAACTTCACACACATTTAAAACTGGATTTAAATGTGTGCCTTGAGTGAACTAAAAATAAGAGATGACGATGTCGAATACAGAATCTAATTTCAAGTCAGAACCTGAAAACAGTGAAAAAACGCCTTTTATGAAGACGAATATGCCACTGGCGATTGGTGCAGTTGTACTTGCATTGAGCAGCGGTTTGCTCGGATATAGTATCGGTCATCGTCAGGGCTTAACTGTGGTCGGTTATGATGCAGATGCAGAGCAACTTGTTGATGTAGTGCAAAAGCAAAAAACTGAATTAGCAGGCCTAAATAAAAGTTTGAATGCGGCAATCCAAGAGCGTGATGTCGCTGTAAGTAATTCAAATGATTTATATTTGGCTGTTAAAAAAGCACGTGATGATCAAGAATTAACGGGTAATTTAGGTGTTTTGTATCGTGAAGTATTACGCCAACGTGGTGGTATGCCTCTTGCAGTACAACATTTAGCGATTAAACCTTTACCTGAAAATGCGTATGAATACCAACTTGATCTCGTTCAAGTTAGCCCATCAAAAAGTAATGTATCTGGAAGTGTTGAGCTGCGTCTAATTAAGGGTACAGAAGTACTTGCAGTGCCTCTAGAAGACAAAAACTTTAACTTTAGCGAAAGTGAACGACTCACTGGACGTTGGACCATGCCTAAAGGCTTTAGTCCAGACTTTATTGAAGTGCGTTTAACCGGTTCTAAACCCGTTATTCGCCGTTTTAGCTGGTCGAAAGGTCAGCCTGTTGAAAATCAATCTGCCTTCCTTTCAGAAATTCCTCAAACTGAAGCAAGTGCAAACTAAGTGTGAAACCTAAATCCTATGCGAACCAATAAGCGTCAAACGTGTTTATCTGACATTAAAAATTCATTTTACCAATCTGGTTTAGTGGACTGGCATCTAAACCCGACTCTCAGCCAAGGTACGCAGGATGATGGTGATTCAGACATTCAAGTATTGACTGCGCCACCTGAGTTAAAGCGTCCTCCTATGTATGCTGTCGTTTTAATGAACGATGATTACACCCCAATGGACTTTGTAATTGAAATTTTACAACAATACTTTGCTTTGAATCTTGACCAAGCCACTCAAGTAATGCTAACTGTACATTATGAAGGAAAGGGTGTTGCAGGGGTTTATCCGCGAGACATCGCAGAGACTAAAGCAAATCAGGTCAATAATTACGCTCGGTCGCAAAGTCATCCATTACTTTGTCAGATTGAGCCAAAAGATTAATAAGGGGATTACATGCTCAGTCGTCAATTAGAAGTATCACTACGTTTGGCTGTCAGCATGGCTCGTCAAAAGAGACATGAATTTTTGACGGTAGAACATTTATTATTGGCTTTACTGGATAATGATTCCGCTGTTAATGCATTGAAAGCATGTGGCGCAGACATTATTGTGCTTCGCAAAGAACTTGAAGAATACGTAGAACAACATACCCCTAAGCTTGGCGAAAATAGTGATCAAGCGCCACATCCTACAGAAAGTTTTGATCGTATTTTGCAGCGTGCAATTTTCCATGTGCAATCGAGTGGTAATGACCGCACTGTAGAAGGTGCAGACATTTTAGTTGCGATGTATTCAGAACGTGATTCATTTGCGGTGTATTTACTTAAACGCCATCAAATCAACCGTTTGACATTAACGCAGTATTTGTCTCATGGCACACGTAAAGATGAAGTTCAAGCTGAAGAAGAAATCGAAGAGCTCGATGGTGAAAGCACCACGTCTTCAAATTCTGGCCCATTAGAGCTATATACGACCAATCTTAATGTTGAAGCTCAAAAAGGCAAAACAGATCCACTGATTGGTCGTGAAAAAGAGATTGAACGTACAGCTCAAATTCTATGCCGCCGTCGTAAAAACAACCCGCTTTTGGTAGGTGACCCAGGTGTAGGTAAAACTTCGATTGCTGAAGGTTTGGCTTGGCTCATTGTAAATGGTAAAGCACCTAAACCGCTTGAAAATGCAGAAGTGTTTAGTTTAGACATTGGTGCTTTAGTCGCTGGAACTAAATACCGTGGTGATTTTGAAAAGCGTTTAAAACAACTGCTAAATGCCTTGAAGAAAAAGCCCGAAGCTATTTTATTTATTGATGAAATTCACATGATCATCGGTGCAGGCTCAAGTATGGGCAGCACGATGGATGCATCGAACCTCATCAAGCCAGCTTTGGCGAATGGTACTTTGCGTTGTATCGGTTCAACGACTTTCCAAGAATACCGTCAAGTCTTTGAAAAGGATCATGCATTATCTCGTCGTTTCCAAAAAATTGATGTCAATGAACCATCTATTTCAGAAACGATTGATATTCTGCGTGGCTTAAAAGGCAAATTTGAAGAATTCCATCATGTGAAATACGAAGATCAAGCGTTGGTTTCTGCGGTAGAACTATCAGCGAAATTTATCAATGATCGTTTCTTGCCTGATAAAGCCATTGATGTGATTGATGAAGCTGGTGCGCAGCGTCGCTTAAAAGCTGAGCAAGATGATACGGTCATTTCAGTTGAAAACATTGAAGACATCGTATCGAAAATTGCACGTATTCCACCGAAAACAGTCTCTAAAGATGACAAGAGCGTTCTTGAAAATCTTGAGCGTGATCTGAAACGTGTGGTGTTTGGTCAGGATGAAGCGATTGAAGCGCTTGCATCTGCGATTAAATTATCTCGTGCAGGTCTTAAAGCGCCAGATAAGCCAGTGGGTAATTTTGTCTTTGCAGGTCCTACAGGTGTGGGTAAAACTGAAGTCACTAAGCAATTGGCGAAATTATTAGGCGTCGAGCTTGTACGTTTTGATATGTCGGAATACATGGAGCGTCATGCAGTATCTCGTTTAATTGGTGCGCCTCCGGGTTATGTCGGTTTTGATCAAGGTGGTTTGCTGACCGACGCGATTCATAAAAATCCGCATTGCGTACTATTACTAGACGAAATTGAGAAAGCACATCCAGATGTCTTTAATTTGTTACTGCAAATTATGGATCATGGTTCATTAACCGATAACAATGGCCGTAAGTCTGACTTCCGTAACGTCGTGTTAGTGCTGACGACTAATATTGGTGCAGAATCAATTTCACGTGTGAGCATTGGTTTCATGGATCAAGACAACAGTAATGATAACCAAGACGCGATGAAAAAAGCCTTCTCTCCAGAGTTCCGTAACCGTTTAGATGGTGTCATTCAATTTAAAGCATTGCCAACAACGGTCATTGAAAGTGTGGTTGATAAGTTCTTAACAGAGCTTCAGGCACAGTTAGATGATAAGAAAGTGGTTCTTGAGGTTGATCAAGATGCACGTGAATGGATGGCAGAGCAAGGATACGATCGCTTGATGGGTGCTCGTCCAATGCAGCGTTTAATTCAAGAGCATTTGAAAAAACCGCTTGCTGAAATGATTCTGTTTGGTGAACTTGCGGAACATGGCGGCAATGTTGCAGTTTCAGTGAAGAAAGAAAATGGCAAAGCAGTGGGCTTAAAACTCGAAGTGTTTGAAGACCAAACCGCTGAACCCGCTTAAGTAATTTATTTAACGAAAACCCGTGCTTGCACGGGTTTTTTCTATTTATTCGACGATAGATTTGGATTTTTCAATGATGGACATACCATTAACAAAAGTGCTGACCACATTTGGTTTATTTGCACTGACTGCACTGATGGAAATTTTAGGCTGTTACTTCCCATATTTGATTTTAAATCAGCAAAAATCGCAGTGGTTATGGATTCCAACAGCGCTTGCATTAGCTGCATTTGTTTGGTTATTGACGTTACATCCAGCGGCTTCGGGCCGTATCTATGCAGCCTATGGCGGAATCTACATTTTCTCTGCATTGCTGTGGTTGCGTTTTGTAGATCACGTAGTTCTAACACGTTGGGATATGTTAGGTGGCATCATCGTATTGGTGGGTGCAGCTGTGATTGCATTACAGCCTCAAGGTTTAATTCGTTAAGTTAAAAAACATTGCAGAAGTTAAAAACCAAGAGCTGTAAGAAATCAGATGTTTATTTAAATTTACATTCAGTGTTGTGGATTTTTATTTCGTATTTCTGTTGAGGTGAAGATAAATCCATTTCTAATACATATGGATTTACACGTTGAAATTGATGCTCAAATAACAATTCACAATTTTGTAGAGAATTCTTTTTGATCAGTTGTTTGACTTGTTGTTGACCCACCGACTCTGCAAATTGTGTAAAGTCCGGTGTGGTGATAATTCCTTCGATTTCTATTTTATCTGCTGAAACTTCCATTTTTTCCATCAACATATTTTGGTCGACTTGAAAAGGAAGAGTGCGAGAGTCTTCGTCACTTATTGCAGAAAGTATTTCATCTAATGCAGCTTTATTTTTGATTTGGTATGCAGCATCCAAAATTCCTTTTTTTACGAGGTATTGATCTAACTCAGTTGGAGATGCTGCAAATGTAACGGTGCTTAGGCCCAAAGAGACTAAAAATAAAAAGCTGTTTTGAATGTGCATATTTTAAATCACTTATAAAAGTTATGGTTTTATTAAAGCATGCAAAAACAAAAAAAGCACCCGAAGGTGCTTCATTTATCTAAGTAAAACCTTAGTCTTTTTTAAGATTTTCGTTAATTAAAAATTCAACAAGTGCTTTTTGTGCATGTAAGCGATTTTCAGCTTCATCCCAAACCACAGCATTTTTGTGGTCAAGCATATTTTCAGAAATTTCTTCGCCACGATGCGCAGGTAAGCAGTGCATAAATAAGCAGTCAGCGTGAGCAAGATCCATCAGGCGTTCATTCACTTGATAATCAGCAAACGCTTTTTCACGAATTTTTTGCTCTTCTTCTTGGCCCATACTTGCCCAAACATCTGTCACGATTAAATCTGCATTAACCGCAGCATCTTCGGCAGAATCAACAAGTTCAACACAGTGTGCAAATTCAGATAAAAATTCAGCTTTAGGTTCATAGCCCTTAGGTGCAGCGATTTTTAATTTAAAGCCCCACATATGAGCAGCTTCAATATATGAGTTACACATATTGTTGCCATCACCAATCCAAGCAACGGTTTTACCTTCAATAGAACCACGGTGTTCAACGAATGTTTGAACATCGGCAAGTAATTGGCAAGGGTGGTGGTCATCTGTTAATGCATTGATAACAGGAACTTTTGAATAAGAAGCAAAACGTTCAACAATGTCATGACCAAAAGTACGAATCATCACAATATCAAGCATGCTTGAAATCACGCGTGCAGAATCTTCTACTGGCTCACCACGACCTAATTGAGAGTCGCGAGATGAAAGGAAAATTGCGCTACCACCAAATTGGCTCATTCCTGCTTCAAACGATACACGTGTACGGGTGCTCGATTTCTCAAAAATCATGCCCATGACTTTACCAACGAAAGGTTGGAAAACTTCATTGTTATGCTGTTTGCGCTTGAGTTTGATACCGCGCTGTACAATTTGGTTAAGTTCTAAAGTCGATAAATCGCGTAAAGTTAGAAAGTGACGTAGAGCCATTGTTACTCCACAATAATTGCTGAATCAAAGAACAAAACAACAATTAGTTGTTGGTTGGTTAGAGAAAAAGGAATCGATTAATATACTATAAGAGAGGTAAATTGCAAAAAATCTAGCGCTTTTGGTGACCGTCTAGGAAACGATCGACGCAATAACTGATGTAATTGATTGTTTCTTGATCATTTTCATCAATGGTGATGCCCATGAGAACGCGCCATTCTAAATTACGCAAAATTCCAAAATAAAACTGAGCCGAAAACAGCGGGTTTTCACAATACAGCAAACCGTGTTGATGCGCTTGATTTAAAATTTCTGCAACAGTGTTCTGAATTTGTTTTGGGCCTTGCTCATGAATATAACGTGCTATTTCAGGATTACGTCCTGTTTGTTCTAAGACTAAACGCATGAATGCCGCATTTTCAGGCATCACAATATGCTGATGAAAGTCACTTAAAGTATTGATGAGATAAGCACGAATATCGGTGTCAGGGCTGACCGTAAATGGTAGGCAAATATCTTTGAAAAATAAGCAGCGACGATAGTCACAAATAGCCTTAAATAATCCGTCTTTATTACCAAAATATTTATAGATCGACGCTTTTGAACCACCCGCATGATTCACGATGTCATCTAATGAAACTGCATCAAAACCACGTTTTAAAAAAAGCTCCGTAGCACTTTCTAAAAGCGCAACACATCGTTCATGTCCGCGCCGCGTTTGTGGCTGGTCATGCGTTAAAGGTTCAATGTGTATTAAATCTTGCATAAAGTGATAATATTTAACAAAAAAAGAGCTGATTTGACGATAATTATAGCAAAAAATTCAGTACTTTTCTGCTTTGCTCATAAATAAGGGATCTTTGACTAAAGAATAACAACAGATAGGTGACAAGTGAAATATTTGACTAAAGTTTTAGAGTTAATATTCTACAAAGCCATAGAGTTGGAAAAAAATATGGATATACTCAAACTTCGAAAATTAAAGTAAATGCCGTGGAAAGGAATATGACACAACAAACGTCTGCAGGCTTAAGATTTAGACAAGCATTGGAAGTAGAAAAACCATTACAAATCATTGGCACAGTAAATGCCTATGCAGCAATGATGGCAAAAGAAGTTGGCTATAAAGCCATATATTTATCTGGTGCAGGTGTTGCGAACTATTCATATGGTTTACCTGACTTAGGCATGACCAGCTTAGACAATGTTTTGGAAGATGTTCGTCGTATTACCGAACGTGTAGATACGCCATTACTTGTCGATATCGATACAGGTTGGGGCGGTGCATTTAACATTGCTCGTACTGTGAAACAAATGATTGCTGCGGGTGCCGCAGCGGTTCATATCGAAGACCAAGTCGCACAAAAGCGTTGTGGTCACCGTCCGAACAAAGAAATCGTGTCACAACAAGAAATGGTTGACCGTATTAAAGCGGCTGTTGATGCAAAAACCGATTCAAACTTTGTCGTGATGGCACGTACAGATGCATTACAAAAAGAAGGTTTGCAAGCAGTGATCGACCGTGCATGTGCATGTGTAGAAGCCGGTGCTGATGCGATCTTTGCTGAAGCAATGACAGACATCACCATGTACAAAACTGTCTGCGATGCAGTCGGTGTGCCTGTATTAGCCAACATCACAGAGTTTGGTGACACCCCTTACTACACCAAAGAAGAATTAGGTGAGCAAGGCATTTCAATGGTGCTTTATCCATTATCACCAACACGTGCAATGCAAAAAGCGGCACTCGAAGTGATGCATGCGATCCGCAATGACGGTACACAAGTCAATGTACTGGATAAAATGCAACAACGAAAAGAACTCTATCAATTCCTCGATTATCACACTTTTGAAAACACCTTAGATAAATTGTTCACTGAAGGAAAATAAAAAATGGCTGAAGGAAAAGTACTCACGGGCGCAGGACTGCGCGGACAAGTAGCTGGTAAAACTGCATTGTCAACTGTAGGCAAAAGTGGTGCGGGCTTAACCTATCGTGGTTATGACGTTCAAGACTTGGCAGAAAACTGTCAGTTTGAAGAAGTTGCGTACCTCATTTTCTTTGGTGAATTGCCAACAACAGAACAGCTTGCAGCTTATAAAGCAAAATTGAAATCACTACGTCAATTACCACAAGCGTTGAAAGAAGTATTAGAGCGTATTCCTGCTGACTCACACCCAATGGATGTGATGCGTACAGGCGTTTCAATGTTAGGTAACTTAGAAACAGAACAGTCATTTGATGAACAGCAAGATGTCGCAGACCGTATTTTGGCAACGCTACCTGCGATCATCTGCTACTGGTACCGTTTCAGCCATGATGGCGTACGTGTAGAAGAAAATACCGATGATGATTCAATCGGCGCTCAATTCCTACATTTACTGCGTGGCGAAAAACCAAATGAATTGCATGAGCAAGTGATGAACGTATCACTGATTCTGTATGCAGAGCATGAATTTAACGCATCTACATTCACAGCGCGTGTATGTGCATCAACATTGTCAGATATGCATTCATGTATCACAGGTGCAATTGGTTCACTACGTGGCCCATTACATGGCGGTGCAAATGAAGCTGCAATGGAAATGATTGAAAACTGGACGTCTCCAGAAGAAGCTGAACGTGAAATGCTCGGCAAACTTGAACGTAAAGAAAAGATYATGGGCTTTGGTCATGCGATCTATAAAGACAATGATCCACGTAATGGCATCATCAAAATCTGGTCTGAGCGCCTAGCTAAAGACGTGGGTGATACCGTACTTTACCCTGTATCAGTTCGCTGTGAAGAAGTGATGTGGCGTGAGAAGAAATTGTTCTGTAATGCAGACTTCTTCCATGCATCGGCATATCACTTCATGGATATTGCAACCAAATTATTCACGCCAATCTTTGTGATGAGCCGTGTAACAGGCTGGGCAGCACACGTGATGGAACAGCGTGCAGACAACCGTATTATCCGCCCAAGCGCGGACTATACAGGCCCTGAACTGCGTAAAGTGGTGCCGATTGCAGTGCGTGAAGCCGCATAGTGCAGTGTTATTGAGAGTAGTTCGCTGATGAATATTGATTATTAAAATAGAGTCAGCAAAATGGCTGGAACTAACACCAGCCATTTATTGATAAAACAAAGGCCCAAAAATTACGAATACTAATTCCATATATAATCTGCAAATCAAAATGTAAACGTATAGGTATTGTTTATCAGAAAAGCAAAGTTATAAATTAGTATAACGTTAGAATCTGAATGTAATGATGAGAGCGATGTTCTAGTACTCTATAAAAAATGTAACAAACTAATATGTGGCACCATTCGACACCACTTGTCTGTAAGTTATAGATTTCAAAACGAATTATTCTACATTGACATCGTAGAGGCCAGCAGTTCGAGTCTGCTCGTATCTATAAGTATATTCAAATTCTTACTATAAAGTAGACGTTTGTAAGCTTTTTACACATTAAATAAATATTAAAATTTATCGTTAGTTCTAATAGAAGGGGATATTGAGTTTAAGTATTTTTTATTGTTAGATAGCCTTAAAAACTTATGATATATCTTATTAAATTAATTAATCCAATTAATATGTCAGAGCACAATAAAATGAAAAAATAAAATTTAAAGTGAGTCTTATATATATTATAAAATTGGTAATTATTTTAATTCAAGAGATTGGAATAGACAACGCTAAGCCCAAATCCATTATTCAGACTTTGCGAATTAAACTGAATCTGATCAATGATAATTAATAACCATTACTTTACGGTTTTGATTTTCAGTGTTTTCAATAGAAATATCCGCAGTCTTGGAAGTTTGTTTGTTCAATGTAGAATGATCACTAGAATCTTGTTGAATCTTTAGTTTTGTAATTGCTTTATTCAAATCTAAACAAGCCTGTTCCGTCGACTGCTGCGCACAGGTAAATTCTGAAATTGTACCGTTAAAATTGATTTGCTCAGCATGGCATAGCGGCCCAACGCCACAAAATACAAGTGAACCAATTAAAGTTATATATTTATTTAACTTCATCTCTTTTCCCCATTATTGAGATGTTTAGTTAAATAAATACACGTCTATATTGTTAATAACAAGATAAATTCATTCAATGCATAAAAAAAACTTATAAAGAGTGATTTACATCAAATTAATCGTATTCAATTGTGACAGTTGCCATACCTCGAACAGTTCCAGGTGAAACAGTTGGCTCAGTTTGATAATAGCGCGCCTTCATTGGCACATTATATTGCAACGTTTGATTAGAACTTAGTGTACCAAGCGCTAGTTTATCGCCTTTGGCAATGACCTTGTTTTGATTTTGATAATTCCAAAGTATTTGTGTACCGACACCGCGTGCACGGGTATTTGCAGGTGCATCATTATTAATGACTTGATTATTGGTATTTGCCGCAGCATTGTAATCAAAGCTTAAACTGATTTTATTGCTTTCTTCATATCCTGTTGGGTTTTTACCGCCATTGCACAGAATATTTAAATCAAATGCTTGTTCACCTTGAGTAGAACCTACACCTTTAAAGTCTGCTTTATTAACAGTAGGTAATTGGACCACTTTATTTATGTTGCCTTGGATTTCACATGAAGAAGAGGCAATGGTAATCGCGTTACCATAAACTGTACTGGTGAGCAGGGGCTGATTCGCATAGCCATTTACATAATAGCTGCTGTATTGACCAGGGACTAATGTGCCAGAACCCGTTGTAGGTGCAGTTTTTACAATTTCGACGACGAAATAGCCATTCGCTAAGTTGTAAGTAGTATTTCTAGACAAAGCGCGTGAATACGGATAATAGCCTGAAAATCCTGAAGCACCTTCAGCTTCACGATAGAGCCGAATGCCAATGCCGGGAATATTAGTATTGTAAATAGAGTTGCCAGATGGACTGAGTGTAAAGCCCTGACTTAACACCGCATTGATTGTAGATGCAGTACCGCTATCACATCGGATGGTAGATCCATTTGAAGAAATTGGAAAAGTGGCTTTTCTTAATATTGTACCCACCGCATCACTTGGACGAACAACAACTCGACCGACAGACATACTAACGTCTTGCGATCTGAATCCAGATTGTGGTGTACACGCAGCATAAGCTTCAGACAGACCAGCCGTTCCAGCGAGCAGCAATAAGGTATTAACAATTTTCATTTTCATTGGCATACACCTTCTGTCGTGATCATGGTGAGATTTTTATCTTCTGCTTGTTTTGTCACATCGTATTGAATGCGGCATTGCTCAGTAGCGTCATCGCCCCATTTGATGGTGACAGTATCCGCTGTTTGGTTGGTACGCAAATAAACCATGCTACCTTGTGCAACCATGCCGACATTTTCACCTTGAGAGCTATATGCTTCAGCCGCAAATGGCAGGGTTTGACTTTCTGAGGTTAAACCATGAATATAAATGGCTTTACCGGATTTTGTTGCAAAGCTAACTTGTGAAATTGCACCAGCATACGGCGCGATGCGCTGGCTAGTTTCTTCTAATTCTACATTGGTCGACATATTTTGTGGATCAAGCGTAATGTCATTTAAACGGTATGGTGTTACATATGGAATAACTGCATAGCCTGATTTATTGATACTTAATCCTGTAGCATTATTTACTTTAGCACCTGCTGCTTCAGGTGCGTAAACCAAGACCATGGTTTGTCCTTGGTCTGGGCCAAACAGTACACCTTTGGAATGTGCAACTACATTGCCGCGTGCAGAAAGCATCGCTTGCTGATACTGATCAGAAACACTGTATGAACCACCCACAGTGGCAAAGTTAGTGCGGTACTGAGCGTTGACGTTCATGCTCGGATTACTACCATAAGTATCAGAAACAGAAGTGCCGTAATTGAATCTGTCACCGACCGTACCGCTCATGCCAAAAGTTGTGCTGTCTTGGGTGGTAATTGAATTGAAATTGACAGAATTTTTCTTAAATGTCCAAGGCAAGGACAGCGTCAACATATACTCTGTATCATTGGTGGTGCGCTTGGTTGCTGTATCTTCGACCACACGTTTAATCGCAGATAAGCCATAAGTTAAACTGCTATAAGTATTGCTGTAGCCAATTTGGTATTGGCGAGTTGTTTCCTGACGGTTCCAATAGTCTACCCAAGAGCCAGTGGCATAAACGTTGCCCCATTTGTCTGGCAAGCCTTGGTTTAAAGTAATTTGAAATTCACTTCGCTGCTTACCAACATGGCTTGAACTGATGCCTTTATCGTCCAAATCTTGGATCATTAAAGCATCGCGCAATTTATAAAAGTTTTCAGTCGAGTAGCGGTAAGCGGCTAAAGTTAAATTGGTATTCGTTGGCGTAATCAGTTTACTGTAACTTAAACGGTAACTTTGCCCACTTTCGCTATCACGTTTTTTGAAATCTGCTTGAGAATGGGTCACGTCCAGTGATATTGCACCAACAGGTGTAGCAAAGGCACTGCCCAAGGTCACAGCAGTATAGTCTTCTGCACTTTGTACACCAGTAAATGCCGTAATGTAGTTGTTTAAACCACGCTGATATTTTGCCTGCACAATCCAAGGATCAAGATCAATGTCTTTATCACGGAATTGACCCGCAGTGATCGAATAACGGCTCATGCCCGGGCGCAGCATTTGTACAACAGATGCATAAGGAACGTTAAAACGCTGAATTTCACCGCTAGCTTCCAAGATAGCGACTTCAAGTTCACCGCCAAAACCTGTCGGGTAGAGGTCATTAATTTCAAAGTTGCCCGGCGCTACAGTTGTTTGGTAAATCAACTGACCTTGTTGGCGTACTTCCACTTTTGCATTGGTTTTTGCATTGCCTCGAATACGAGGTGCATAGCCAATCATGCTGTTTGGCAGCATACGGTCATCACTGGAGATATCTACACCGCGATAACCGAATGAATCGAAAATTTCGCCATCAGTATAGCTGTCACCTAAAGTCAGTACGGCTCTATATTTAGGAAATGCGCGTTGTACATAAGTACTGACAGCATCATAACTGCTTTGGCTTTCGGATGGATTTTCGTTGTTACTTTGGTCGCCATCCTGCCATTGCCATTGTCCGTTATGTCGAAATTGCCACCCAGCAAGATTGGCGCCCGCATTTATAGAGGTAAACGCATTTGTGCGTTCTTGACGGCCTTGCATACGGTCAAATGTTTTGTAAGCGCTGGCATTGTATGAAAGAAAAGCAGCATTGATTCCACGATCCCATACACTTGGATCTACATAACCTTGCGCATTTTTTTGCATGGCAATTTGTGGAATTGAAATATCAATACGCAGGCGGGAACTGTCATATTCATAATAGGCATCATCAATCCATTGCTCAATTTTTTGACATGGCGCTACATTCGGAAGTGCATCAGCTTGTTTTTTTAAAGCATCAGGCTTTACGCCATATTGAATCAGGCTATTTTCAGAGAAACAGGTAAAGGCATTTTCTTTATTATCTAAGGCTTTAAAAACGATACGATGCTTGCCAAACCAGTTTCCATTGACATAGACATCAAGATTATATTCGCCGGGCAAAATAGGATTGCCAAATTTAAAACGGTCAACATCGATTTTTTTTGCGTCGCCAATTAAAAAAGCTGAGTCAAACTCTGCTTCTTCAGCAACAGTTGGCTTTTCTTCGGTTTCAGCTGCATGAACAAGAGCAGGCATGCTGAGTGTAATAACGCCGCAAGCAATATAATAGCTGATGTGACGTTTAACCCATTTTAGACTTTGTTGTTTTTTTTGCATGAAACTGTCCGCCTATTCATTGGAAATAGGTGCTTTTAAATGAATTCACTTTTGTTTATTTGAAGCTATTGCACTTTAATTGGTAATTCCACACGTCCACCGTAGTCATTAATACTGGTGAAAACCATTTTTGAAGTATTCGCTGTTTTTAGTGCTACATGGTCTTCAGAAAAAGGTTTAAGCATCAAGCCTTCATTAATTAAATCAATACGTTTACCTGCATTGTCCTGATTAATTGAGGTCAGCGTAATATGAAATGGTGTCGGATTTTTCACATTTAGCTGATTACCTTGTACAGACCATTGAAGCTTAGATGGCGCAGTGCTTACATCATCTTTTAGCTCACTCGGACGGTAAAAGAACTTGATACGTGAACGGATTGCCAGTTGTAAAAAGTTTTCTGGTACATCATTTACATTTTTTGCAGTCGGTTTTGGTGGAATATCTAAAATATTCAACCAATATAAAGTTTCTTGGGTTTTACTTAAGCTGCTTGCTTTAGGTAAGGCAGAAATACGTAAAGTTTGGCCTTTTTGACTATCTACCCGTGAAATAGGTGGAGTAATCATAAAAGGAGCTTGTGATTGGTCAGGCGTACTTGAAGCATTTCCTTCATCAATCCAAGCCTGTACTAGCGAGGGTTTGTTGCCATTGTTACTCACTTGCAAAGTAATTTCACGCGCATCTGAAGGGTAAATGACACGTGTGCCGTGAATAATAATTTCGGCATTTGCAGCAGTAAAAGGGAACAGCCCAGCTAAAAGTGCAGTTTTGAAAAGGGACGGCTTAAAGCGCATAACTTATTCTCACAAAGGGTATTTAATGAGTGAGCTGATGCAGCGAACTGCATCGGCTCTCAGTTGCAATAACGATTATTGGTAAATAATAGTGTATTGAACAGAAGTTGTTACTTTACCAGCAGTAGAAGCGTCAGTTGCGTAGTATTCTGCATAGTAGTTCAAGTCAGCAGAACCTTGGTCAGCAACGTCAACCCATTGTGAGTTTGTTTGCGCGCCATTAGCACCAGCTGCAAGAACTGGAACGAATAGGTTGTTTGAACCTAAAAGTTGTACTTGAACGTTTTTCGCGCCAGCAGCATCTTGGTTGTTTAAGCGACCTGAAGCAAAATCAACAGTTGCACCTGGTTCAAAATACGTTGCAACTTTACCTTCTGAACAGTTTGCTAAGTTGATTGTGAACGGAGTACGGCCAGCAACATCGCCTGCTTTAGCAAGAGTTTGCTTAGACACAGTAGGTAAAGTTACAGTGAAATCTTTACCTTGAGGGGTAACGATGTCACAAGTTTTATCTGTAACTAAACCATTGATAGTGATAGTGCCATCAGCAGCATTTGCAGCGCTGATACCTAGAATTGTTGTAGCAGCAATTAGAACGATCTTTTTCATTTTACTTTTCCCGAAAAAATAGGCTTTGTTTGTCATTGGTGGTGTACCGCTTTGGTAACAGAAGATTAACCGCTGATTTTAAAAATGTAAACCACGTCACATTAAATTTAATTTATGTGTTTTTATTGTTGAATTAAACTACAGTTGTATAGTTAGTTAATTTATAATTTATTATTATTTAAAATAAATGCTTATGAAGCCTTTTAATAAAAATTAAGAGTTTAATTAAGTGAAAAGTAATTTAAAATATTTTTGTAAATTTACAGAGTGAATGGTCAAATCAACAAATTGATGACAGATTTATTAAAGTTTTAATTAATTAAAGTGTTATCGAGAATATGGTTGAATCAAATCTACTTATATGAATGGTGTTCATCATGAGTCGTTACCAAACTTAATTTTCTTTAATAGACTCATAGGGATTGAGTCGTAAAATCATCGTGAGATGGAATAGGGTGTAAATGCATCAAAGTACATGTACAGAAATGTGGATACTGGTTGTTATAAGTTATTAAGCCAAACGTCTTTTATGCATATATCTGCATTTATGATTACATTGTAGTGCTTGATACAATGTGTGCGATAGCGGATTGTTTGAAACAAAAAAGCCGCATTTTATGCGGCTTTTAATTGAGCAAATATATTATGCAGCTTCAGCTTCTAAAATTTCGAAGTCATGGGTAATTTCAACACCACCGTCCATCAGCATTTTACTAGCAGAACAGTATTTTTCAGCAGAAAGTTCAACCGCTTTTGCAACTTGCTTTTCCTTCACGCCATGACCAGTGACTACAAAGTGCAAATGAATTTTAGTGAATACAGCAGGAATAGTGTCGGCACGTTCTGCATTTAATTCACAACGAACATCGGTAATGTCTTGGCGTGCTTTCTTTAAAATCGTCACAATATCGAAAGATGCACAACCACCAAGTCCTGTTAAAATCAGTTCCATTGGGCGCGGACCACGGTTTTCACCGCCATATTCTTGTGATCCATCCATCATAACAGTGTGACCACTTTGAGTTTTTGCTTCAAAAGCAACATTCTCTAGCCAATGAACACTAGTTTGCATTGCAAGTCCCTAAAAAAAGCTATAAATTTACGCAGTACCTGTACACTAACATAAATTGAGTTGATAAGGAATTTCAACTCTTACGTGTGACAAGTTCACTTTAGGTCTTGTGCGATCTATAAATTATCCATATTCGGAAACTGTTAGCATGACTTCAAACTTTTCACAACTTAGCACAGATGCGCTATCTCCGGGGCAGTTACCTGAGTCGGTGAAGGCATTATTAAAACGTGCATATATTAATCGTTACCCAAAACGTACAACAATCGTTGATGCGGGCTCAGAATCTAAATCTTTGTATTTAATTCTTAAGGGTTCAGTATCTATCATTTTACGCGAAGATGATGAGCGTGAAATTGTGGTTGCGTACTTAAATGCGGGTGACTTTTTTGGGGAAATGGGTCTATTCGAAGCAAATGCACAGCGTACTGCAGAAGTGCGTACGCGTGATGTATGTGAAATTGCTGAGATTACCTATGAAAACTTTCATGAATTAAGCAAACAATACCCAGACTTAAGTTATGCGGTATTTGCACAGCTTGTACGCCGTCTTAAAAATACGACGCGTAAAGTAACCGACCTTGCGTTTATTGACGTATCAGGTCGTATTGCACGTTGCTTAATTGATTTATCTTCACAACCAGAAGCAATGATTTTGCCGAATGGTCGTCAGATTCGTATTACTCGTCAAGAGATTGGTCGTATCGTGGGGTGTTCCCGTGAAATGGTTGGTCGTGTTCTAAAAACACTTGAAGAGCAAGGCATGATCGAAACTGATGGTAAAGCGATTCTAATTTTTGATGCATCGCTTGAAGAGAAAAGCCAATTGGCTTCAGATGATTTCGACGACGAAGAATAATCAATCTTCCGAATCTAAAAAAGCAAACTCAGGGGTTTGCTTTTTTTATGTCTATTCATTTCTCACCATTATAGCTGAACAAGCCTTTCTCACATTTTTTGACAAATAAACAGAAAATTATGATTTAAACAAAGCCGATATCTTAGGTAAGCTACTTCGTGACTTATATATTGATATTTAAAATAAAGAGGGAATTAGCGGCATGCAATTTAAACCATTGGCACATACAGGCATATTAGTTCCAGAAATCTGTTTAGGCACCATGACGTTTGGTGAACAAAACACCCAAGCAGAAGCTTTCGAGCAATTGGATTATGCTTTAGAGCGTGGTCTTAACTTTTGGGATACTGCAGAAATGTATCCTGTCCCACCGAAACCTGAATCCCAAGGTTCAACTGAAACTATTATTGGTAACTGGATTGCAGCTCGCGGTGGACGCGATAAATTAATCTTAGCTTCAAAAATTGCAGGTCCGTCACAAGGTGGCAGTCATATTCGAGATGGACAAACCAAATTTATTGCTTCAGAAATTGAGTCTGCATTAGATCAATCTCTTCAGCGCTTACAAACTGATTATCTTGACTTATACCAGCTGCATTGGCCGCAACGTCCTACCAACTTTTTTGGTAAATTGGGTTATGGCAATGCCGAAGCGAACAGTACGCAAACTATTACGGATTTAGAAGAAACATTGGTTGCTTTAAGTCAGGAAGTGAAAAAAGGCCGAATTCGCTCAATTGGACTCTCCAATGAAACGCCATGGGGAACTTTAAAATTCCTACAACTTGCAGAAAAGCATGGTTTAGAAAAAATTGTCAGTGTGCAAAATCCGTATAGTTTATTGAACCGTACATATGAAATTGGTTTATCTGAAATTGCACACTATGAAGGCGTGGGATTATTGGCATATTCACCTTTAGCATTTGGTTATCTAACAGGTAAATTCCGTCATGGTGCTCGTCCTGCCAATGCTCGAGTGACACTATTTTCACGCTTTAGCCGCTATTCAAATGCGGAGAGTGAATGGGCAACAGAACAATATGCACAATTGGCTGAACAGCATGGTTTAACGTTGACACAGTTAGCACTTGCATTTATTAAGCAGCAATTCTTTGTCACCAGTACAATTATTGGTGCGACGAATTTAGACCAACTGAAAGAAAATATTGATGCTTTTGAGGTGAATTTATCAGAAGACATTCTAAAAGGGATTGAAGATATTCATCGCCAACAGCCAAATCCTGCACCTTAAGCTGAACTTTTCAGTGGATTAAGCAAAAGCCTGCATGTAAATGTGGGCTTTTTTGACATTTACGTGATTTAAGCTAGTGGAAAATCATTGAATTTTATTGTCAGAAAGTCAGTTGAGTTGACAAGAAAATCGCCTAAAAATACATTTGTATTTAAATAACATAATAAAGTACTAAATTCTTCAATAAATGACTTGAAAAGTATTCAATTTATACCAATATTATAATTGAGAATTATCTATATCTTAAAATTAACTCATTGAAAAATATTTAAAAAATGTATTTGAAATTTTAAATATGACTCCCATATATGCTTCAAGTACAGAATTTGTTGTGAGGTATAACAAGAATGCGATTTGAAAAATTCACAAACCGTTTGCAGCAAGCATTATCCGATGCACAATCATTAGCAATGGGGAAAGACCATACAGCCATTGAAGGAATCCATATTCTTTCGACATTGCTTGAAGAGCCTTCGAACCAAAGCTTGTTACAACAGGCAGGTGCTAATCTTCCTGAGTTAAAAACCAAGCTTCAGCAAGCCTTACAGGATACTGCCACCATTGCGACGCCTACAGGGGACATCAACCTAAATCCTGAAGCAGTCAAGGCGCTGAATTTAGCCGACAGTTTTGCTCAAAAAGCTGGAGATGAGTTTCTTTCTACAGATTGGGTGATTCTCGGTTTAGCTGAAACGGGTAAAACCAAAACCTTATTAAATAGTGTAGGCGTAACGACAGATAAATTACGCAAAGCGATTGAACAAATACGAGGCGGTGAACAAGTAATGAGTAATAACCACGAAGATCAACGTGATTCACTCAACAAATATACTTTAGACCTTAATGCACGTGCATTAGAAGGTAAGTTAGATCCGGTCATTGGTCGTGACGAAGAGATTCGCCGTACCATTCAGGTTTTATCACGTCGTAGCAAAAACAACCCAGTACTGATTGGTGAGCCGGGTGTGGGTAAAACTGCGATTGTAGAAGGTTTGGCACAGCGTATTGTCAATGGCGAAGTTCCTGAAAGTCTGAAAGGTAAACGTGTACTTTCACTCGACCTTGGTTCATTGCTTGCAGGCGCAAAATACCGTGGTGAATTCGAAGAGAGACTTAAAGCCGTTCTAAAAGATTTAGCCAAATATGATGGCGAGATCATTCTCTTCATTGACGAATTACATACGCTTGTTGGTGCAGGTAAAGGTGATGGTGCAATGGATGCAGGGAATATGCTTAAACCTGCATTAGCGCGTGGTGAGTTACGCTGTGTAGGTGCAACCACTTTAGATGAGTACCGTCAATATATCGAAAAAGATGCGGCATTAGAACGTCGTTTCCAAAAAGTGATCGTTGATGAACCGAGTGTGGAAGACACCATTGCGATTTTACGTGGTCTAAAAGACAAATATGCAACCCATCATGGTGTGCAAATTTTAGACTCAGCGATTATTGCTGCGGCAAAAATGTCGCACCGTTACATCACAGACCGTCAATTGCCGGACAAAGCCATTGATTTGATTGATGAAGCTGCATCACGAATCAAAATGGAAATTGACTCTAAACCAGAGCCACTTGACCGTTTAGATCGCCGTTTAATTCAGTTAAAAATGCAACTTGAAGCCGTAAAAAAAGATGCGGATTCGGTGTCTAAGGCTGAAGTTGAGCACCTAGAGAAGCAAATTGCTGAAGTTCAAAAAGAATATAGCGATTTGGAAGAAGTGTGGATTGCGGAAAAACGTTTGGTTGACGGCACGAATCAGGCTCAAATCGAGTTAGATAAAGCACGTACAGCCTTTGAAAAAGCACAACGTGAAGGTGATTTAGCCGAAGCTAGCCGCTTGCAATATGGTGTTATTCCTGAGTTGCAAAAACGCTTGAATGAAGAAGAAGTCGCCGAGGTGAACGAAGAACCGAAACTGATTCGTACCAAAGTCACTGAAAATGAAATCGCTGAAGTGGTAAGTGCAGCTACGGGTATTCCTGTTGCGAAAATGCTGCAAGGTGAACGTGAAAAACTCTTACACATGGAAGAGTTCTTACATAACCGTGTAGTGGGTCAAGATGAAGCGGTCGTCGCAGTGTCGAATGCGGTGCGTCGTTCTCGTGCGGGATTATCCGATCCAAACCGCCCAAGTGGTTCATTCTTATTCCTTGGGCCAACAGGTGTAGGTAAAACTGAGTTAACTAAAGCACTAGGTAACTTCTTATTTGATAGTGATGATGCGATTATTCGTATCGACATGTCAGAGTTTATGGAAAAGCATTCGGTGAGCCGTTTAGTGGGTGCGCCTCCGGGCTATGTGGGTTATGAAGAAGGCGGTGTATTAACCGAGGCTGTACGTCGTAAACCATATAGTGTGGTGTTGTTTGACGAGGTTGAAAAAGCTCATCCAGACGTTTTTAACATCTTGCTTCAAGTGTTGGATGATGGTCGATTAACAGACTCACAAGGTCGTGTGATTGATTTCAAAAACACCGTGATCGTGATGACTTCGAACTTAGGTTCAACCGATGTTCGTGAATTAGGTGAAAACCCGTCGAAAGACGAAGTTCGTGCTGTAGTTATGGCTGCTGTCTCTGAACATTTCCGTCCTGAATTTGTGAACCGTATTGATGAGCTAGTGGTTTTCCACTCTTTACAAAAAGCGCAAATTCGTGGCATTGCGGATATTCAGTTGGATCGCTTACGTTCACGTTTGGCAGACAAAGACATGAGTTTGGCGGTTGAAGATAGTGCTTTTGAGTTGCTTATCGATGCGGGCTTTGACCCTGTGTATGGTGCACGTCCTCTGAAACGTGCTATCCAACAACAAGTTGAAAATACACTGGCACAGAAAATCTTGTCAGGTGCATTCCAACCGGGCGATACGATTGTCGTTCAAGCGGAAGGAGATCACCTAAGTTTTGACAAGATGAAACTCAACTAATAAACACAAATCTGCTACATCCAGTTGTAAAAACAGAAACCCGGTTTAGGCCGGGTTTTTTTTATTTTACGCTTGTCGTAATTTTCGTTTAAATACGTAAAGTTGATTGCATTTCATCATTTTCACCCACTAATATGACGTCCGCACACATCCAACGAGATGTCTGTGTTCTGTAAAACAAAAACAATATCGCTCGTTCATCATGAATGAATGGCAACAGGGAATTATGATTATGATGGAATTTAAACTGCTTAGGCAGATCAAAAAAGAACCTTATAGTTTATATAAACGTACTGGTGACATCACTGTTCAAGAACTCAAACGCATGTATGGTATTTACCAAAAATATTATGCCAATACCCGTTATGAAATTTTTGAACGCGACTTCTTAGAAAAAACAGGTGTTTTTTTCATTATTGAACCGAAAAATAATCAAATTGTCGGATTCTCGACGGTTATGGAGCGTGACTTTGTTGTTGATGGTAAAGCCCGACATGCTTTTTTTAGTGGTGATACCATTATTGAGAAAGAGTATTGGGGGAATCGTGCATTAACCCGAGCAATGTTCCGTTATATTATTGGTTTTAAATTTCGACATCCAAGAACACCAGTATATTGGATTTTAATCTCTAAAGGCTTTAAAACTTATCTACTCTTAGCCAATAACTACTACAGCTACTATCCACACTATGGTGAGAAAAATGCGCATCTCAAAGACTTTGTCGAATCGTACTGTAAAGAATATTTCTCAGAATACTATAACCATGAAACAGGTCTGCTAAATTTTGGCGAAGACTACCAACCACTCAAAGCAGATGTTGCGCCAATTACCCATGATATGCGCGAAAACAATACCAAGATTGCTTTCTTTGAAGACAAGAACCCAACGTGGGTCGATGGAACAGAACTTCCGTGCATTGGTGAATTACGTTGGAGCGATTTATACCGTTATGTAAATCGATTCTTAACCAAGACCACCAGTGTAAGTAAACATGACAGCAAGTTACGTTATAAGTCACGTACATTGCATATTGCGACAGGTTCTGACTCGAAGGTGGCCTAATGGGATTGCTTCTCACCACAGCACATCAAGTCTTGAATATTGCCTGCCGTAAAGCATTTCAACGCTATACACAGCAGGCAAATCAGCTGGAAAATGTGCAACGTAAAAAATTAAGCCATTTTTTAAAGCAGCACATTTCGCAAAATTTAAGCTATGAGCAATTTGCCAAAAAATATCCGCTTTCGCGTTATAGCAATTGGAAAAGCCAAATTGAACAATCCAGACAAAGTGGCAAAAATTGTTTGGGGCCTGAAAAAATTGTCCGTTTCCAACCGACCAGTGGGTCGAGTGAAGCAATTAAATTCATTCCCTATACTCAGGCTTTTTTAGATGAGCTAGATGAAGCTATTGGGTTATGGCTCACCAATTTATATCGCACTCATCCACAACTGAAAAATTCAACGCATTATTGGTCGGTTTCATGGTTACCTGAAAGCCAGAGAAAGCTTTTAGAAAATAGCAATTTGAATGATGACAGTGCGCTACTTAATGTGTCGAAGCGAGTGCTGAGTAAAATTACCCAATCGGTACCGACTGAAATTGCGATGGCGAATTCAGCCGAAGATGCCATGTTTGCAACCGCGGTGTATCTCGTTGCAGATAAGCATTTAGGCATGATTTCGGTATGGAGTCCTACATTTGCTTTGCAATTGTTGGATATCATTCAAGAACATCAAGCTGAAATTGTGCAGGTCTTAAAAACTGGACAATGGCAACGTGAGGGATTGGGTTTTCTGCAAGTTCCGAAATCTTGTCAACAATGCTATCGACTACAAGACTTGGATTTGACCCAAGCAACGGCGTGGAAAAAACTGTGGCCTAAACTCAGTCTGGTTTCGAGTTGGGATACAGCGAGCGCAGAGCAGTGGGCAGTACAACTCCAGCAACGAATTGCAGGTGTGGCATTTGAAGGTAAAGGTTTATGGGCAACTGAAGGCGTGGTGACGATTCCATTTGCAAACCGTTTTACCTTAAGTTATCAGTCACATTTTTATGAATTTATTTTGCAAGACAGCCAAAAAGTAGTGCCATCGTGGCAACTGAAAAAAGGCGATATCGTTAGTCCTGTGATCACGACAGGTTCAGGATTAATTCGTTATGTGATTGATGATGAATTAGAAGTCACCGACTTTTATCAGCAAGTGCCATGCTTCAAATTTTTAGGTCGCAAAATGACGGTAGATTTGGTCGGAGAAAAGCTCGACCACAATGCTGCAGTTAAAGTCCTTGCAGAGTTTAAACAAGCGGATTATTTGCCGATTAGTATCTTGGGTATCGAACAATGTTCGGTTAAAAAACCGCACTATATATTACTCAGTGAAGGCAATGTAGACAAACAACCATCCGCTCAAGCACTAGACCGTTTGCTTAAACATAATTTTCATTATGAATTGGCACGCGATCTAGGGCAGTTGGATGAACCTGAAGTGGTACATGTACAAGATGCTTGGGACTACTACAAAACATTAGCCATGAACAATGGCATGATTGAAGGGAATATTAAGCCTGAGCCGCTTAAGAAAATGAAAACAAAAATAATTGAGTATTGAGATGGATATCGATGTGTTAGATGCACCGTTCGATGAAACGGCGCTATATCATTCAAAGAATGAGACTAAGTTTGCGGTTCGAAATGCGACGGTAGAAGATGATGAGCAACTAATTAAAATTAGTGCTGAGACTGTGCCAAGTAATGGCATTACCTTATCTTATGAACGTCACCCGAGTTATTTGGCTGCTAGCCATGCACAGTATAATCGACCAGATTTAAAAGTGGTTGTCCCTGTGGATGATCCATCTATTGTGATTGCAATGATGAATTTGGGATGGCGTTATTGTTATATCAATGGTCAGCCTGACCTAATGCGTTATGTTGCCGATTTAAGAATGAATCCAGCGTATCGTGGTGCTAAAGTCATGCGGTTATTAATGGACTATGTCCACGATGAAATCCCACAAGATACGATTTTTGAAAGTGTAGTTTTAAACGCTAATACTGTTGCTGCTAGTATTTTACATCACGAAAGATCAGGTTTTCCGTTGCCATATTTTTATGACGAAATCCGAACCTTTACCGTTTCACAGGCAGTGAAACCAAAAACTTTCAATCAATATCAATTTAAAACGCTGACTGCTGAACGTGTAGATGACGCAAATGATTTCATTTTAAAAATGAAAGACCATTATAATTTTTTACCTAGCTATGATTTTAATGCGTTGGTTGATGGTCAAAATCCATTTTGGGCAGGCTTAAATCTGGACGATTTTTATTTAATTTATGATCAGCACAATCAGTTGGTCGGACTCTACGGATTATGGAATCAAAAGAGTTTTAAACAAACCCGTGTGATCGACTATTCACGTCCATTAAAGTTGATGAAGCCGTTTTATAATGCCTATGCCAGTGTGCGTGGTGTGTTATCACTGCCAAAAATTCAGGGAACTTTTGATTATTTAATGCTGCATAGTCCACTATGTCATCCTGAACATTTGGACGTATTTGCAACTTTGGTTTTTCATGCCAAGCAACAGACCAAGCGACGTGGCAAAGAAACCTATTGCATCACTCTGGCAGAGAAGGACCCGCGTATAGGATGGATGAAAAATACCACCTCTCACGTGTTAAAAGCCAAGCACTATTTTCATAGTTTTAAAGGCAATCCATATGCCGCATTTGATCGTAAACGTATTAGTTATTTTGAAGCTGGGCGTATATAGTTGAAGTGATAGCCATCAAAAAATCAATTAAAACTGCCAAATCAATCATTTAAAATCATTCTAATTGTGTACTTATGTAACTGGGTTCTTCAGTATACTGCGCAAAGAATAATCAGAATGAGAAAGACATGTCAAAATTGATGTGGGGAATTGGCAGTTTAGCGGTGCTTTCAGCAGCTGTGGTGGGAGGAAATTTATATGCAGATAAATCTCTTGCCCAATTTTATACACAGAATAATTGGTCAGCAGCTGTACAAGATGTTGATGTGAAGTACAGCAATTATCAAATGGGTTTGATGGGTGGAACGGTCGATTGGGTATTAACCCTGAAAACAGACCCGTGTAAACCCAAAGAAGTGATCGTGTTGAAGGGTACCGATCAGATTCAACGTGGGTTGATAGGCTATAACATCAACTCGAATTTTAAGATTGTTCAACAACAAAGTACGTCCGAATATGCCAAGCTTTTTGGCACGGGCTTAACGGCAAAAACCTTGGTCAATTGGATTGGTCAAAGTAAAACAGATTTACAGATTCCTGCATTTAAAACGACTGCACAAGGTGCAACAGTACAAGCTGATGCCAGCCAATTGCAAATTCGAATTAATAGTTTACCGGGGCAGGCCACTAAGGTCTCTGAGCTTTCAATCCATTTACCTGTGGTTCGGTTGAGTGAAGGTCCAATGCAAACCATGGTGCAAAATTTTTCGATGAAGACCAATCAAGGTCTAAATCAGAAAAATCTTGAAAATGGTTTTGTTGAAATTCAAGCGGGTTCTATCAAACGTTTAGATCAAAAGTTCTCAGGCGGCATGCGTGGTATGCAATTGCGTTGGGAGACCGAACTAAATAAACATGATGTGGACTTTGAAGGCTACTTAAAAGCTGATGAAATGGATTTCCCTGGTTCACCAGTCACCAAAGATTTCGCACTAAATTTGGCATTGCATAAAGTTAATCTGGATAAAGTTCGTGCATTTAGTGAACTTTTGCATCAGGTGGAAAATTCATGCGATGCAGTGGGAGAATCAAGTGAAGAGATGACTCAAGCTTTCTTAGCAATCGCAAGCCAAGGTTTTGATTTTGAGTCTAAAGATAACTCGATCAGTATTGGTGGAGGTAAGGCCTCTGCAAATGTCGTGGGGAAAGTCATGCCGGGTCACCATGCCTCAATGGAGTCTTTTATTAAAATGGTGCCGAGCTTACTGGATTTTCAAGCAGACTTAAGTTTTGATAAAAATATGATGACTGCAATCATGAATAACTTTTTGCAATTACAGGGCAAAAGTTTGTCAGGACAGGAAGCCGAAGCTATGTTTGCTGGTTTTGAAACATCAGGGCAAGGCAAGCGCGATGGCAATAATATGGTCATGAGTATGCAATATAAGTTCGGTCAAAAGCTTTTTGGTCAAGCTATACAAAAGAAATAAGCAACAAGTCGTTAGTCGTTTAGTTTGAAAAATATAAAACCGTCATAGATTGGTGGTTTTATATTTTTAGCTGCGGAATCATGATTTTCACTTTATCGGAACACAGTGGCCTAGCCATTGTTGAACAGTTGAAAAGTTGCTAGCGTCAATGGGCAACTAGCCAATCAAAACAACAATAGGAAAGACACGATGTCACACGATTATTTTTTTAGACGGAAACTTGTTCAATCATCCATGCCTAAATGTTCTTGGGTAAAACATAGTCTTATTAGTAGCATTTTTCTAATCGCTGTTCAGTCTACAGCTTTTGCGGGTACTTCAATTTCAGATCAACGTTTGTCGAATGAAACGCAAGGTAAAAAACAGTTTAGTGAAGAAACCTTAGATATTATTGAGAGTGAGGCAGCTAAACCCAAAGAAGAGCAGCAGAAAAACTCAAATCATAAATCTAATCGTAATAATAAGATCATTCAAGAGACCCAACTTGAAGGTTCAACCATGAGTGATTATTTGCTTCAAAAGAAAAGGGCAGCGGATCAGGTCGGGTTAATACAATCTCCAGAAGTGGCACCGATTAACCGAATTGTGCTGCAAGAGCGACACGAAAATATTCGAGTAACGTATCCAGATGGCGTCGTGGTTGAAATGAAGCACTGACGTGCTTCATTTCATAGATCAGGAATTTCTAAAGTCAAACCTTAGATTTGTGGATGGGTGATTTTCCATGCACGGTGAATTTTGGTGTTACGTTTAAAGTCTAGGCCAATGGTTTCATTGCTGATTTCTTCAACGTCAAACATTGCCATGATCACATCATCCATCTCAAAACCACGGTAGTTGTTTGAGAAGTAAAGCGTACCGTCAGTGGTTAAACGGTTCATGGCACGTTTAAGCAAAGACATATGGTCGCGTTGAACATCAAACGTACCATAGAATTTTTTAGAGTTTGAGAAGGTTGGTGGGTCAATAAAGATCAGGTCATATTGCTCGTGACCTTCTTTTAACCATTCAAAACAGTCGCTAGAGAAGAACTGATGTTGTTCATCTGCATGATCTACAGTTAAACCATTCAGTACAAAGTTCTCTTTAGACCAGTTTAGGTATGTATTTGACAAATCGACACTGGTCGTACTTGCTGCACCGCCAAGCGCTGCATGTAAGCTCGCTGTAGAGGTGTAGCTGTATAAGTTCAGGAAGTGTTTACCTTTGGCTTCTTTGGCAATCCGTAGACGCATTTGACGATGGTCAAGGAACAGACCTGTATCGAGGTAGTCTGTTAGGTTCACCAAAATCTTTGCTTTGCCTTCTTGCACGATAAAACGTTTAGACGCAGTACTTTGTTTGGTGTACTGATTTTTACCTTCTTGGCGGGCACGTGTTTTAATGAAAATCGCATCACGACCTAAACCTGTCACTGCACGAATCGCTTGCAGTGCTAAGTTAAAGCGTTTTTTGGCTTTTTCAGGGTCAATTTTTTTCGGTGGTGCGTATTCTTGTACGTGTAAACGATCACCATACAAATCGACCGCGACATTAAAGTCGGGCAGATCGGCATCATATAAACGTAGGCAGAAAATATTTTCTTTAACTGCCCATTTTTTAAGATTCTGCATGTTTTTTTGCAGACGGTTGGTAAAGTCTTCTGCACCTTCAATTTTTTCAAATTGTTGAGGTTCCCAATGCTCTAGGAAAGGCTTTTGAACTGCCGCAGGTTTGACAGTACCAAAACGGACGTAAATTGGCAGCTTACCATTCATCAAACGCAAAATTTGCGGATCATTAAAGGCAAGGACATCGGCCTGTTCAACTTGTGCTGCAATAATCGCAGCAGGCTGATTCGGGAAGTTCTTTTGTAATAGTGCCGATAGACCTAAATACAGTGCGCGGTTAGAGGCTTTATCACCTAAACGCTCGCCGTATGGCGGGTTAGTGACAACAAAGCTTTTCTTACCTGTTGCTTGGAAATCTGGCCAGTCTGCAAGTGTACGTTCTTCAATTTTAATTTGATCAAGTACAGATTCGAAACCTGCAGCGATAATATTTTGTTTGGTTGCTTTTACCGCTTCCCAGTCTGCATCAAATGCATAGAATTGTGGGAGAGGGTTTTCAAGTGCAGCTTTATGACGTTCAGCCGCTTCGCCTTTGATCGACATCCAAAGTTCATGGTCATGACCATTCCAACCATTAAAACCAAAACGACGAACAAGGCCTGGCGCGCGGTCAGTCAAAATCATTAAAGATTCAATGATAAATGTCCCTGAACCACACATTGGGTCCAAGATAATATCGGGTTGATGCTGTTTAAGTTTTGCTTTCTGTAGGATGGCAGCCGCTAAGTTTTCTTTAATCGGTGCATCTGTCATGTAGCGACGGTAGCCGCGTTTATGCAAAGAGTCACCTGATAAATCTAAGCAATAAGTATGTTCAGTTTTGCCAGCTAATACATACAACGTAATTTCAGGTTGCTTAATGTCAATGCTAGGACGTTTGCCCACAGCTTCCATAAAGGAATCGACCACACCATCTTTGACACGTAAAGTTGCGAACTGAGAATTGACTTTAATGTCACGTTCGATGTGTAAACGAACAGCAAATGTACTTTGTGGTGCAAAAATAAGTGACCAGTCAAAGTTTATTGCACCTTCATAGAGCTCTTCAGCCACATCACGTGCATCATGCGTGAACTCTAATTCATGTGTATGAATCGGGGTGAGTACACGAGAAGCCAAACGTGACCACATGCAAATACGGTATGCATCTTCAAGTGTGCCTTTGAATACAAGACGACCCGGGAACTGTTCAATATTTTGAACACCTAAACCTTCAATTTCCTCGCGGAGTAAGGTTTCCAGTCCATCTGCACAGGTAACCCAATATGTAGAAAGACGCGGTTTCGAATTCATGTAAATTTCCAAAGGCAAAAAAGCAATCGCATATTTTAACGTATTTTCGGGGATTTGGGCGGACGATATTGCGCTGAAACGGGAGAAATATCGGTAGATTTGAATGACTTTATCAAATTTATTCTGTGTACATTGTGAGAAATATCACTTAATGGTACAAAAATTGCTATAACCCTGATTAAAATTCGATCTTTATAATATTGATATCATTAGGGGTATTTATGACAGGGCTGGCAATCAATAGTCAATCGAACGCATTTTCAATCGCCACTTTAATCTATGCGCGCTTACGTCGTGTATCAGGTCGGGTTATTGACGCATTATATGTGGTTGAAAATGTCGAATATGCACGCTTTGTTTCTAACTTGGCTTTGGAAACGGCTGATCCTGAATTATCTCGTTTAGTTGCACGTTTATATAGTGAGTTGAATTTGCATGAAGTTGCAGTTTCAGCACCAGAAGAATCAATAGTTAGCTCAGTTCAATCTGAAACAGCAGAAATTTTAATGAGCGAACCGACTGCGGAAGATATCTTTAAAGCGCAGGTTGCACATCGTTATATTGGCGCATTGCGTTAATTCAAGCCTGCTGTGAGCAGCGGCATATATTTCCTGCTGCGCGCAGCCTGATGTATCAGCTATCTTTCTATGTTTCAAGAGTTGTTGAACTGCGCAGAAGGCGGCTGTTTATAGCTAGAGTTTATCTGTTTGAAAGGATTCAATTCAATCAAAAATAAAGGTGGATGGAAGTCCTGTTTGAAGGCTTTTTGAAAGGGGAAAGGTGAAGTTTAATTTAAAACGTTTAATTTATCTAATTGAAATGATAGATAGGAATTTGAAAATTCATTTTGAATAACATCATGCGTTTGCATTGAACGTTGAAAACTTCAACTGCCATTTGCCAAGATTCTCTGTATAATGCGTTAACTTAACGATAAGGAATCTCTCATGCACTTGGCGGCATTGCATACACCGAGCCAGATTCAACTCAACCAAGATGGTAACTTAAAACATTTCCTCACCATCGAAGGCCTTTCTAAAGAAACTCTCACAAAAATATTGGACACTGCACAGTCCTTTTTTAATGACCAAAATCAGCTAATTACGAATAACCTTTTAGAAGGTCGTACAGTGATGAACCTGTTTTTTGAAAATTCAACACGTACCCGTACCACTTTTGAAGCGGCAGCAAAACGTCTGTCTGCAAACGTATTGAACATTGATATTGCACGTTCAAGTACATCAAAAGGCGAGACACTGCGTGATACCTTGTGGAATTTAGAAGCGATGGCGACCGACATTTTTGTGGTTCGTCATTCATCGTCAGGCGCGCCGCACTTTATTGCCAAAGATGTTTGTCCGCATGTGGCAATCATCAATGCAGGCGATGGCCGTCATGCGCATCCTACGCAAGCCATGTTGGATATGTTGACGATTCGCCGTGAAACCAAAAAGAATTTTGAAGACATTTCCATTGCCATCATTGGCGATATTAAGCATTCGCGTGTTGCCCGTTCAGATGTCGCTGCATTACAAACATTGGGCTGTAAAGATATTCGTGTCATTGCGCCAAATACTTTGCTGCCTTACGGTTTTGATGATTATGGCGAAGGCATTCGTCTGTTCAACAACATGGAAGCCGGCATTCAAGACTGCGACGTGATTATTACTTTACGTATTCAAAATGAACGTATTGATTCTCCTGCGCTGTCTTCTCAAGCTGAATTTTACAAAATGTATGGTTTGAATAAAGAGCGCTTGGCTTTGGCAAAACCTGACTGCATCGTGATGCATCCGGGACCAATGAACCGTGGTGTTGAAATTGACTCGAGTATTGCCGATGGTGCTCAGTCGGTGATTTTACATCAGGTGACTAACGGTATTGCGGTACGTATGGCGGTACTGGCTTTGGCGATGCAAGGTCAGTTGCAAGAAAAAGGTTTAATTGAAGCGATTGCGGTTTAAGGGATAGTCATGAGTATTGTTAAAGTTGAAAATGTACGTGTCTTAGATCCAATCAATCAAACTGACAGCGTACAGACGGTTTATATTGAAAATGGCCGATTGGTTGCCGAAAGCAATGCCGCTGAAACCATCAATGGTCAAGGCAAATGGCTGATGCCAAGTATGGTTGACCTTTGCGCGCGTTTACGAGAGCCGGGTCAGCAGCAGCACGGCACTTTAAAGTCAGAAGGTAAGGCTGCGCGTGCGAATGGTATTTTGCATGTGTTTACGCCGCCAGACTCTAAACCAATTGTGCAGGACAATGGCGCATTGATTCATGGCCTGGTGGAAAAAGCCATGCTGGACGGCGGTATTTATCTGCAGGTGATTGGCGCGCAAACTCAAGGCTTGTTAGGCAAGCAGCCGGCGAATATGGCAGGTTTGAAAAAAGGCGGCTGTACTGCAGTATCAAATGCTAATGCGCCATTTATGGACGATGATGTGGTGATTCGTACCTTGGAATATGCTGCGGGTCTGAACATGACCGTAGTGTTCTATGCCGAAGAACCGCAAATTGCCAAAGATGGCTGTGTGCATGAAGGCTTTGTCGCATCTCGTCAAGGTTTGCCGATGATTCCTGCATTGGCGGAAACCGTAGCCATTGCAAAATATTTACTGATGATTGAAGCCACTAAAGTGCGTGCGCATTTTGGTCTGTTGTCATCAGGCGCATCTGTTGAATTGATTAAACATGCTAAAGCGAAAGGCTTACCGGTGACTTGCGATGTAGCCATGCACCAATTGCATTTAACTGATCAGTTGATCGACGGCTTTAATTCACTTGCGCATGTGCGTCCGCCGCTGCGTTCTGAGCAAGATAAAGACTTGCTCCGCCAAGCGATAAAAGACGGTGTGATTGACGCGATCTGTACGCATCATGAGCCATTAAGCAGCTCTGCGAAAATGGCGCCATTTGCTGAAACACAACCTGGTTTTACCGCATTTGATACCTATGTACCTTTTGGTATTCAATTGATTCAAGAAGGCCTATTAAGCCCTTTAGAATGGGTTGAGAAAGTCACACTCGCACCGGCAAAAGTGGCCAATATGCAGCAGCGCTGGGCAGATGAAGCGGGCTGGGTACTGGTCGACCCAGAGCTGGAGTGGACCATTAATAAAGACACGATTGTGTCAAATGGTAAGAACACACCATTAATTCAGCACACAGTCAAAGGCAAAGTGCTTCAAGCTTTTTATGCCGTTTAAGCTGAAGCTCGACATGGAAAGATATTGAGTCTTAGTATTTTAATAAGACATCCAAAAGTCAGCTTCGGCTGGCTTTTTTAGTGAAGATTGAAATTAATAGATTGAAAATAAAAGAAGAAATTAACGCGTTGACAAGTCCGAACAAATTATTACATTTGATCAAAAAATAAGCATATAAACTGAAGTACACATGAAAATAATGACAACTGCATGGAGTACAAATATGAGTATAGATTTATTAGCGCTTATTAAGCAGCACGTCTCCTCGATTGTGCTGGACGGTGATACACAACACTTAACTGAAAAAAATTCAGCCATTAGCCAGTTTGTTCCAGTCCTGTTGAATATTTTTCGATCCAAACCTGAGTTTATTGATACCTTTCAAAAACAGTTAAATCCACGAATTAGTGATATTTTCTCGGCGAATCCCACATTAAAAGATCAATTTCTGCAACATCTGGGTGGCGGTGCAGCACCAGCGTCAGAAATAGAGCAGACCTTGAATCATTCGATCGCCCCAACTTTAGGGGTACTTGAAAATGAAGCGGGTTCATCTGATCCCGTCGCAATCACGCATTTACTCGATAATCATGCAGATAGCATTTTGGCTGCACTGCCACAATGGGCAGTACCTTTACTCGCAGGTTTAGGGATCAATACAGCAGCCGGCCGTACATTACACCAAGCGCCTGCCGTTGAACCAACACCTGTTATCGTTGAAGAAAAACGCTCGAATTGGTTATTGCCGATTATTGCGCTGCTTATATTATTAGGCCTGATCGCATTTTGGTTTAAGTCTTGTACCAATAAACAAGAACCAACCACCTCTGCAACAACGGTTGCACAGCCTGCGGCATCTCAGCCAGCGCATATGCAATTTAGTACTGGTGCAGATGGGCAGTTAACCAACTGTCAAATTCAAACAGGCGATTCAAACTATCTTGAAATTTTGCAGCAACAAGTCAAACAGATCTTTAACTTTAATACGGGCTGTGGTGCTTCATCTGATGCCAGTTACCATACTCAATTTATTGATCAAGATACCATTCCAACTGTTCTGCAAAAACTCAAAGGTGTCCCCAATACCACTTTAACCTGGACTGAAAATCAGTTATCGATTTTGTCGCAAAATCCTGCGGATGCTCAAAACCTTGCCAATCAAATTAAGCCTCTAGCAAAAAATATGACAGTATTGGTTCAAGAAGGTGTGAGTGAACAAACTGCAGTAGATAACAGTATTACTGATGCACAAAAAGCATTAGCGAGTATTAACCCTGAACAAGTTCGTGCTCTAGATGTTGCGACTGCGCTGAACTTACAAATTATTAATTTTGCGACAGGTTCATCTGATATTCCTGACGTGAATAAATCGATTTTGGATCAGGCGGCAGCGTTAATGCAGCGTGCAACACAGGTGCATCTGACTGTACAAGGTCATACCGATGCTGTGGGTAATGCAGAAGCGAATAAAACTTTATCGCAAGAGCGTGCGCAATCTGTAGTGGATTATTTGGTGTCTAAAGGCGTTGATCCAGCACAGCTTCAAGCGGTGGGCTATGGTCAAGAAAAACCCGTAGCGGATAACAGCACCAAAGAAGGTCAATTCAAAAACCGTCGTATTGAGTTTGAAGTTTTAAATACTGAGAATGGCAAAGTACGAGATGTCACCAGTGAAGGCGTGACTGAAAAGACCAATTAAAACCATACTAAATTAAATGAGAAGTAAAAAATCCCTGCACATGCGGGGATTTTTCTCGTCAAAGCGCTGTAATTTTGAGTAAAATACGCGCGAAGAATAAAATCATAATGGTACTTATACAATGAAAAAAATAGTCATCACGAGTCTCATGTTGTCTGCGGCATTGATATCCGGCTGTGATAATTTTAAAAATAAAAAAGATGCTGAAGCCAAAACGGAAGCGCCTGCTTTGGAGGATTGGAGTTGTACTGCACAAGCCAATATTGACCAATTGCAAGATCATTTAAAAAACGAATATCTCAAAGAATTAAACAAAGAAATACGTCAGTCCGATTATGAAGCCGATCAGCAACTCATGGATCTGATTGTAAAAAATCTAAAATTTAAAATTCAAAATGTCACGACCTTAACTGAAGACCCTAATAAAGCCAAAACATTGGAATGTAGCAGTCAACTGTTGGTGGTTTTTCCGAAAGGATTACAAAAGCGTGCTGAAAACGCCTTTGCTGAACGACCATGTGACGAAGGCTGTGAAGAACGTAGTAATTATACTTTGAATGATTCACTCGAAGATGGTGAGTCAGGCTTAAGCATGGACAATGATCAGCTTAAAGGGAACTTTAGCTATAGCATCACTAAAACCGACAAAGATGGTTTAAGTTTAAGTGTCCCGAGTCAAAATGACGTAATTGATAGCGTTGTAACAGTGACACGTCATGCGGTGTTATATGCGGCATATAGTGCTCAAAATAAGCGAGATGAAGAATCCTATCAGCAAGGGATGGAGAGCCAATCTCAACAAATGAGCCTTGCACAAAAGGCGATGGATATTCGTAAGAAAGAGCTAGATCAGGATAATGCCAAAGTGGTGGATCGTCTCAATCAGACTTGGGATCATTTTAGTGATGAACAAAAGGTGCAGTTACAGCAAGATCAAGCAGACTGGTTTGAAAAGCGTGATATCGATTGTAAAGTGCTTGCACAAAAAAGTGTTTATTCATTAAATGAAAGTGAAAAAGAGACTTATCAAAAGCATTCGCAATACTGGGATGAGGCGATGAATACGCAAAATCAAGAGTTGCAATATACCAAATGCTTTAATCAGAAAACTACAGAACGAATTGTATATTTAAACAACGTTTTTAATTGATCTAAAAGAAGAAAAGCCCTCAATTGAGGGCTTTTTTATGAATCTTAGTTTATTGCTTGATGATCAAAACAGGAATTGGGCACTGCGTTAAAATATTTTGTGCTACGCTGCCCAGCATGGCTTTTTTCAAACCTGTGCGTCCATGCGAACCCATGATGATTAAATCCGCAGAGATTTCATCAGCCACTTGTAAAATCCCTTCGGTTGGCGATACACCATGAATCAAACGGGTTTTAACCTCGATACCATCGCGTACAAAGGTTTGTTTGATATCTTCTAAACGCAGCTGAGCACTTTTTTCAGCTTGCATAAAATATTCAGTGATTGCAGGTGCAACAGCATAGAAATCGACACCAACAAATGGATCAACAGCAACAACACTGACAATGGTCACTTGTGCATTTTGACTTTTAGCCAAGCTGAGGGCATGTTCAACAGCAGAATATGAAATTGGAGATTCATCCACAGGGACTAAAATTTGTTGATATTGACTCATATCTGCTTCCTTAATATTTTAAATGTTATCAATCTAATCTTGCGCTATTCACGATATTGTATGAATTAGACAAAAGGGTAAGCTTATTGGTGAAGGGTGTGCTGAATACAAAAAAGCCCACATGATGTGGGCTTGGTCATCTTAAGCTTTTACAACCAACACGGGTAATTCAGTATTGCTGAGTACATCTTGTGCGAAACTACCAAGCAGCATTTTCTTAAATCCTTTGCGACCATGTGAACCCATCACAATTAAATCAGCTTTGACTTCATTGGCTGCTTCTACGACACCTTCAGCAGAAACTTGACCTTTAATAATCTTACTTTGTGCATCTATACCAACTTCAGTCGTGATTTGCACAGCTTCTTTTAATGCAGATTCTGCATTTGCGTAAGCTTGTACGAAATATTCTTTCATGATTGATGAAGAATAATAGAAGTCTGCATCGGTAAATGGGTCTTCAGCAACAAGGCTGATTAAAGTGAGTTGGCTGTTAAACGCCTTGGCAATAATTGCAGCTTTTTTAACTGCAGAAAACGAGATTTCTGAACCATCGACAGGTACTAAAATGTTTTGATATGACATGGAACAATCTCCTGTAATTTTGCTTTTAAACCCTATAGATTATTGATAACACATTGTCGTGCATGGTTCAATTTATTAATCTAAAAAATATTGTAAATTCATAAAATTACATAAATTAATGTCGATAAGTCGTCAAATAAATCTGAGTGGAAAACTCGGACTTTGCTCAAAAAATATTAAAATAAAATCGACTAATTTTCTCGGATTTTGAGCCTAAAAGATCAATTTGAACTTTATAAAAATAAGCCTAAACTATATACAGTTTTAAATCTAAGATTTATAACAGAATTGATGCGATTGGATAGTTAGATATGTCATATAAAGTAGGGTTGGTTATACTCAGCGTGTGTTCAGTGTTGCATTTGTCTGGTTGTCAAAACACGCAAAGCAGTACCAAAGTCATTGCAGGCGCATTTAACTTATCGACACAAGTCCAAAAGACCTTTATCAACCTACATGCACCTGACAATGTCATTGTGCAATCGAATATTCAATATCTACAAAATCCAAATTTAAATCTGGATATCTATCAACCTGAAACAAGTACGGTTATTGCACCAAGACCAACGATTGTTTGGATCCACGGGGGCGGTTGGGTCTCTGGCTCAAAAGAACATGCAGGTGGATATTTTAAACGGCTCGCAGCCCAAGGCTATAATGTGGTTTCTGTTCAATATCAGTTTGCACCTGAAGCCATTTATCCCACACAGCTCAACCAAATAGATGCAGCACTGACGTTTTTGAATCTACATGCGGCACAATATGGCATTGATTCGCAAAATATGTATTTGGCAGGCGATTCTGCAGGTGCAAATATGGCCAGTCATTATGCCGCCTTGGTTACGAATCCCGATTTTGCGCAAGCGTCAAAGATTCAACCTGTATTAAAGCCTTCACAGCTTAAAGGGCTGATTTTGCATTGTGGTATTTATGATTTAAACAGCTTTGTAAATACTGCACCCGACGAGATTGGATTGATCGAGTGGGGCGTCTATAACTTGGTTCAGGCGTATACCGGAGACAAAAAAGATGATGCCGAGTTTTTAACGCGTATTTCAACGGCCTCAAATATTAATGCAAATTATCCGCCTGTATTTATCAGTGGTGGCAATAAAGATTTTTTAACCAAAACGCAATCTGAGCCTTTTGTAGAAAAATTGCTGGCAAATAATGTACCTGTGACAGCGGTTTTTTATCCAGATTCGAAAGAATTTTTGGTACATGAATATCAATTTATGATGAGTAAAAAGGCCAGTCAGCAGACCTTTGATCGTACTTTAGAATTTTTGCAACAACACACACTGACCGTTAAAAATTAAAAACAGACATAAAAGGCTTGCAGAATAATCTTTAACTTAATAACATACCTACCAGTTGGTATGTTTATTTTGGAATGATTAATGAATTCGGTAACATTAGCCTATGGCTTACTGTCATTGGCGATTATCTCAGAAGTAATTGGTTCGACATTTTTGGTGAAGTCAGAAGGGTTTACCAAACTTGCGCCTTCATTGGCTGTCGCAGTTTTATTCTGTTTAGCATTTTATTTATTGTCTCAGGTGATTAAAGTCATACCACTTGGTATTGCTTATGCCATTTGGGCGGGTGTTGGTATTGTTTTAACTGCACTAATTGGCTACTTTATCTTTCGTCAAAGTTTAGACCTCCCAGCCATGTTAGGGATAGGCCTGATTGTTTCAGGTGTGGTCGTGATCAACCTGTTTTCAACTTCAGCTGGACATTAATATGGATAATCCGCATCAGCGTAAGAAAGAGCCTCAACTGATACGCCAAAGTATTTTGCAGCACGCAATCCGTCTTGCTGCAGATAAAGGTGTCAATGGGGTGTCGATTCAAGCCGTTGCGGATTTAGTTGGGGTCACAAAAGGTGGTGTATTTCATCATTTTTCAAATAAGCAAAAGCTCTTAGAGTCCATGATCGTCATGCTTTTAGCTCAATTAGACGAGGTCGTTGACCGTTTAATTGAGGAAGACCCTGAGCCATACGGTCGTTTTACCCGAGCCTATATTGAAATTACCTTAGAAAAACAAATCATGGGTTTGCAACAGTCTTGGTCCGCGATTTCGATGACCATGCTGACCGATAAAACTTTTAATGAATATTGGATCGAATGGATGAACTCACGTTTAGAGCGACATCATCAGACCGATTCAGATATAGAACTGAAAATTGTTCGTTATGCAGCTGATGGTATTTGGCTCACCGCTTTTACAGAAGTGGAAGACGAAAGCGAAACCCAATTATTAAAACAAGAACTGATCGCCCGAACGTATCGAGCGAAATAGACTAAAGAACGCTGTTTGTAAATGTGCACTTAATTTCTTTTATATTTGAAAATAGCATGTACGACTAAACCAAAGACCAAACCCCAAAATGCAGAGCCAATACCAAAAAACTGTACGCCGGATGCACTAAACAAGAAGGTGAGTAAAGCAGCTTCACGTTCACTGGCTTCTTGGAAAGCAATGACGATGTTGTGTCCAATGGTGCCGAGTAGGGCAATGCCTGCTAAAGCGGTAATAAATACCAGTGGGAAAGCGGTTAAGAAACTCACCAAAGTGGCTGCAAACAGGCCCATCACAATATAAAAGAAGCCACAGGTCATACCTGCGATATAACGTTTTTTCTCATCGGGGTGGGCTTGGTCATCTAGACTGATTGCGGCACTAATCGCAGCAATATTGACACTAAAACATCCAAATGGCGCGAGTAGCGTTTGGGCTGTCCCAGTCCAACCGATCAGTTGATTGACGTTGGGTTGATAACCATAACTTTTAATCATGGCTAAACCCGGTAAATACTGAGAGGCCATATTGATTACAAAGAGTGGTAGCGCCAAACCCAGTATTGCTGAGATCGAAAATTCAGGTGTGACCCAAACCGGCTGTGCGAGTTCTAAATTAAGCGCCGGTAATTGAAAGCCAAGTAATAATGGACACAGCATGATGCCAATGATCACCGTAATGACAATACTATAACGTGGTACCAGTCGTTTACTGAGGACATAAACCACGAGTAAACCAAGAACGAATGTCCATTCATTTTGTAAACTGACAAATAACTCAATACCAAATTTTAGAAGTACGCCCGCCAACATTGCACTGGTTAGACTTTGCGGGATATAGCGCAGTATTTTTTCAAAAATTCCTAAAAATCCGAGTACTGCTGTCAATAGGCCACAGACTAAGAAAGCACCTAGGGCGGCATTCATGCTGTAACCATTTGCAGTCGCTAAAATCAGTGCTAGTCCTGCAGTGGACCATGAAGTCGCAACGGGATATTTAAATTTCCAAGACAGAATCAGCCCGCTTAAACCGATACCCAAACCTAGAGCCCAAAACCAAGAGGTTATTTCTGCAGTGTTGGCACCGAGCAGTTGTGCAGATTGGATCACCAAAACAGCCGAGACACTGATCCCGACTAAGAACGTAATAAAACCTGCAAAAGCAGCTGGAATGGAAAAGTCTTGGAGTAGTTTTTGCATAATGATCGAGCTATGAGTATTGTTGGCGCAGATTTAAGATGACATTTTTCAGGATGATACGCTCAAGTCCTGTACAGTAAAAGTGCTCATCGAGATATTATGGAAATACTTTATTTATTCACTGATGTTACGCAGTAACATCAGAAGAGCCATTTGATTCAAATAAAAGAACGATACGCGGCAATGTCATCCGCAAGTGTTTGAGACAGGACTACTTCTATTCAAAAATGTTTTTGCGATACTTTTGAATAATTAGATGCTAGTGAACAAGTTTTGCGGATGACAATGGTTTTGGGTACTTTTGCCGAAACAAAAGTACCTCCAGCCGAAGGCTAATCCCTTTATTTAAATCCTAGATGTAAGACTCCGTCGAATAGACTTAAAAAGCATTTTAAAAATGCGAAATTACTTTTACGTGCGTAACATCAGTTATTAACAAACGGCACTTTAATAGGACGAATCGACAACCCGCCTTGTGGATGTTTCATCCATTCAAAACTTTAAAGGGATATGGATTTTCCTAAGAAAAAAACAGTACTACTTTGCCCATGTCAGTTACATGGTAGATGTCGCAAGCTTTAGACCAAATCCACAAAATAGAAGACCAACCGCTGCTACACAGCATGCTGTAAATTTATAACGATGGCTAAAATAAGTGGCCAGTTTTGCACCCGAAAAGATCAAAATCGTTAAATAGCTCATACTGATAATTTGCAGTACGATCGCGAGTGCGGTGAATGTAATCGCTGGATATGGATAAGCAGGATTGACGAATTGCACAAAGAACGATAAGTAAAAAAGAATGGCTTTAGGGTTTAAAATACTGATGGTTAATGCGGTCTTAAACGGTTTCAGTTCGCTCAAACTCAGTTGTTTAGTGTCGAGTTGTTCTGGCGTTTGAACGGCATTCCATGTTTGGTAGGCAGCCTTGAAAAGTTTGATACCTAAATAACTTAAATACAGCGCACCGACAATTTTTAATAATAAGAATAACCAAGGGAAGGCATGAAGTAAGGATGCAGCACCGAGAGCAGTGAGTAAGATTAAGATCAAATCGCCAGTATAAACGCCAAAAGCGCCTAAATAGCCGACCTTAATGCCATAGCGAGAGGCAACAGACATGACATAAAGTGAATTTGGACCGGGTAAAATCACAATTAATATCGTACCAATAATAAAGGTCGTTAAGTCTGTGATTCCAAACACTGAAGACACTCAAATAAAAAACCGAAGCTGTAGTATACAACTTCGGTTCTGGATGAAACTGAAAATTTCTAATTTAAGCTTTAATTTCAGCATCTAAGCCAAAAGATTGACGCAGTAGGCTACTCAGCTGCTCACGTGCTTTAATAAAACCATCAATACCGCCTTGTAATAGTTGGAAAGACATTAAGTCTTTTTCAACTTCAGCTTTGAAAGTTTGTTTGTCGAGCACTTGTACGTCGTGTTGACAGTGTGCATGCGCATGATGATTAGACAGTTGCACTTCAACGGTACGCTGATCTTTTTCAAGTTCTGCCAATAAATTCGGTGAAACCGTCAATAAATCACAACCTGCTAAGCCAAGCACTTGATCGATACTACGGAAGCTAGCACCCATAATTTCAGTTTTGATGTCATGTTGTTTGTAGTAGTGGTAAATCTGCTTAACTGATAACACGCCTGGATCTTTCTCAATCGGGTAGCTATCCACATTTTCAGCTTTTTTGTACCA
Organism: Acinetobacter amyesii; assembly: GCF_002018365.1. Classification (GTDB taxonomy): domain Bacteria; phylum Pseudomonadota; class Gammaproteobacteria; order Pseudomonadales; family Moraxellaceae; genus Acinetobacter; species Acinetobacter amyesii. Next base: position 142,109 of record NZ_MVKX01000001.1, on the reverse strand, counting down.
ATCTAAAATACGGCCGACAAATGGTGAAATTAGTGTGACTTGAGCATCTGCACAGGCTTGAGCTTGATGTAAGCCAAACAATAGCGTCAGATTACAGTGAATGCCTTCGGCTTCAAGGGCTTTAGCGGCTTGAATGCCTTCCCACGTTGAAGCAATTTTAATTAAGATACGGTTTTGATCGATACCATACTGTGCATATAAAGCCAGTAACTCTTTAGCTTTTGCAACGGTGGCATCGGTATCATAAGACAAGGCTGCATCCACTTCTGTAGATACACGTCCTTCGATCAATTTTAAAATTTCTACACCAAATTTGACCGTAAGAATGTCGATGGTGCGCTCAACCAGCTCATCGTTTAGATAACCTTCTTTACGCGCTTGTTCAAAAGCACTTTCAATCAGTTCTTTATTTTCAGGTTGATTTGCCGCTGCTGTAATTAAAGATGGATTTGTGGTCGCATCCAATGGACGGAATGTATTAATCGCAGCTAAATCACTGCTGTCAGCAACAATCGTTGTTAGGCTTTTTAATTGGTTTAACGCATTTTGAGTCATTTGAAATCTAGTTCTTAATGTTCTTGGTGTACATACTTTTATAACACAATCTGTTTAGAACCCAACCAATAACCGCCCAATTAGGCGGTTTAAATCGTAGTTTTTCGTGAATTTCGGATGTGATTAATCAAAAAATGAGCAGCCGAGCCGAGTGGTTTTTCACGGTTCCAGACCAAATCGACGAAATATTCAAATTTGGGTGTGAAATCTTGAAAGCTTAAGATTTTGAGTTGATCTTTGAGCGTAGGATTTTCATTAAACATCTCGAGGGGAAGCACACCCCAACCTAGACCTTGGATAATCATCGAACAAGCAGAGTGGTGGTTATCTGTACGCCAACTGTGTTTGGAAAATAACAACTCTGGTTTGATGCTTTTATCACGACTTGCGACCACGATTTGCCGACTTTGCAAAATTTGCTCAAAACTGACTTGCTTAAATTTCGACAGGGCATGTTTTGTCGCAGCAACAGGAACCAATGCTTCACGCTTCAATTCGACAAATTGTTCATAACTCTCAAGCTGTTCACGTTCAAACATTAGAGCAAGCTGTGCTTGACCCTGTAATAACATCTTTTGGGCATCTTCTTGCGGCGCAGAAAAAATATTGATTTGCAAAGATGGAAAATGAGTTTCTAGCAAAGAGATATAGTCGGTCCACTGCGTATGTAGCAGCTCTGATACCACCACGATATTCAGTGAAGACTCTAAACCATGACTCAGCGCAATTGCATGCTGTTTCCACTGATTGATTTCTATCAATAATTGTTCAGTTTTTTCATACAGGTTAATCGCTTGAGCGGTGGGCACAGGTTCACGACCAACGCGCTCAAACAGTTTAAGGTTGAGATCAATTTCGAAATTGGCAATGGACATGCTGACCGCCGAAGGCACTTTGCCGAGTTGCCGAGCTGCTGCGGAAAAGGATCCTGTTTCCATGACTGTTTTAAAAATCATGAGTTGTTCTTGATTAATATTCATGTGCATATAGAAAAATAAAGGAATACAACCTTTCAATAATATTGAAAGAACCTAACTCGATTAATCAATAATATAAAAATAAAATAAGTTTTTTACAAATGATAGAGTGTTTCAAAATGACGATTTCCAAGAGAAGGATTATTCATGCGCTAAGCTATGAGATCATCCTATTGGTGATCATTGCTATTGCGTTAAGTTTTATTTTTAAAGTTCCGATGGAGGTGACAGGTACGCTAGGTATTGCGATGGCGGTCACTTCTGTGATTTGGAACATGATTTTTAATCATTATTTTGAAAAATTTGAAGCAAAAAGAAAGTTAAAAAGAACCTTTGGTATACGTGTTTTACATGCGATTGGATTTGAGGGCGGCTTAATGCTTGCAACCATCCCAATGGTGGCTTATGCCATGCATATGACCTTATGGCAGGCAATTTTGCTCGATTTTAGTATGACCATGTGTATTTTAGTCTACACATTTATTTTCCAATGGTGCTATGACCAGATCGAGGCGCACTTGGGTTACCAACCACAATATCGTTAAATTTCAACAAGAAAATCACATTGGCCTGTATTGATAAGTACAGGCCTTTTTTGCATCAAAATAGTGCAAAGGTTTACAAATAACAATATATAAAAACATAATATAACTATAAAAAATTATACTAATTACATAACTTTTAAATATAAGAACAAAGAATGTTTTTATAAGTTGATTAAAAAAATATGCAAGACAAGGAGTTAGCATATGAAATTGATAAAAATTGTCACACCTGTTGTTTTACTTGGGCTTACACAATTTACATTTGCAGATGGTAACTTTAAACGTTTTTCTGTATCTGCGGGTTGGATGCATGTGATGCCGCAAGGAAAGGCAAATCCATTTAATATTAATACTGCGGTAGCAAATGGCACACAGGCTGAAGTAGGCACAATTAGTACTGAAGGTTTTCTAAAAGCGATTGATCCGAATGCAATTTATAATGAAGGGAGTAATTCTGCGAATCTTAAGGACACTTTAACCGATCTTGTGAATGGCCCTTTGGGAGGATTAATTAAAGATAAAGATGGCAATATCAAGTCAGAGATTGCAGGGATTGCAACAATCAATGGACTAGATCATTGGTCAGCTGAAGGGACGGGGCTTGAAGCAGAAGATGTCGATACATTAGGTTTAACATTTAACTACCATATTAATGATAATGTTTCTTTGCAAGTGATTGGCGGCATCCCACCTGAGGTAGATATTAAAGGTAAGGGTATGATTACCGCGCCATTATCTGGTCTTGCAGAGCCAGGCGGTCTGGGCGGTCTGTTATTCCCGGATGGTTTGCCACTAGATTACGCAGTACCCATTACGGATCTATCATCTTATGGTAAAGCGGCGAGTGCAAGAGCTTGGACGCCGGTATTTCAGGCACAGTACCAATTTGGTCAGTCGGGTGTAAATAAGTTTAGACCTTATGTGGGTGCAGGGATCATGTATGCTTATTTTAATGATATTGAACTCAATAAAGGAATTGAATCTGACTTAATTGCTGCAGGACATATGATTCAAAACATTAAAGATAATAATGCGGGTGCAGCACTCGACGGTAAAGAGTCATCAGGAAAAATGGTGGTCGATGTCGATGCGGATGATGCAATTGCACCTATCGTCACCGTAGGTTTTACTTATGACTTTAGCCCAAATTGGTTTACGGCAGCTTCGGTGTCTTATGCAAAGTTAAATAATAAGACCAAGATCGATGTGATTAACCAAACGACGGGTGAACAATTAATTCATGCAACGACCAAGATCGATATTGATCCCATCATTACTTATTTAGGTGTCGGTTATCGTTTCTAAAGCAATTTAAGCCCAAAGTCATTATTAACAAAAAACTGCTCATAAGAGCGGTTTTTTTAAGCGTTTATTATTTAATCATCATTGTTCGACCTTGATCATCAGCAATACAAATCAAGACGTGTACGCGGCCAGAACCTTTTATAAGTTGTACTTTGGACTGGGGTACAGCAACGTACGTCAGATAACTTAAATAAACTTTTAGTCTTTGTTTTTCTGTGGATGTATTACTTCTATTGATGAATTGTTTATATTTAAAATTAATTATCGGAAAAACAAATAGTATTTTTACTTATAAAAAATGTATTACATGACCATCTCTGCGTTGTTAATGTGAAAAATATACTAATAACATCACGCTATATTGATGCTGATCCCAGTTTAATGATTAGGTAAATATCGTTTTTTAAATTATAAGGTATTGATTATTTGTATTTTATTTTTTTTAGCGGTGTTTGGATGAAATTACGTGCATTAGCAGTAGTGGTTGCACTCATAATGACGGGGTGTGGTGGAGGTGGTGGTGAGTCTGGACAATCAACTGCTCCAACAGAATCTACACAGAATCAAGGTCAAATTAATTTAGCTAACGGCATACGTTTAGCTGATGTGGCTTCAGAGTTAAATGCTTCAACATTTTCTTTAGCATCATGGAATCCAACAGCCATTCAGCGCAGCGGCGACATTTTATATATTGCAAACAATCAGCCGACAGTAGAAATTCTGCGTTATGATTTAAAAAATAAGACAGTTCTCAGTTCAATTTCCGCAGCAAACGCTTTCGGCAATACAGGAAAAGCATGGACGGATATCAGCGATTTATACATCGCAGGCAATCGTCTTTATGTATCGTCATCAGGCAGTCACCGCGCAGATATTTTTGATATTTCCGGAACTACGCCAGTTTATTTCTGGTCTGTAGGTACAGGGTCTACAAGCGGTGGTCAGCCATTTTATGCAATGACTTATCCAAGTGCAGTCATCGCAAATGATCAATATGTTTTTGTCGCGGATAACTTAAACCGTATCAATGTCTGGACTCAGGAGACGGTGAATGGCAAATCCAGTGCTTCTTTAAGAAAGTTTAGCCGCCTTGCATTGCCAAGCTGTGGCTCTGGTTGTGTACCGCGTCTAGAAATTATTGGTGATCAGTTATATGCCACAACAACGAATGGTCACACCTATGTCTATAACGTTAAAAATATTCATGAAGCCCTAGATACAGAATCACTTGTTCAGCCAGATAAAATGCAAAACTCGGTCGCAACCGTGGTACACAGTGCAACGGACAACTTGCTCTATGCAGCGCAGCCGAGTGGAAAAATTGTCAGCTATTCAAAAAATAATTTAGCAAACCTGACGACTGCGTTGCCAAGTAGCGCAGTAGATACTGTACAGCAGTTCCGTTTGGCAGGACAGAATGCTCAGACTTTGCCTAAGTCTTTAGATTTAACGGTATATGGCGATGTGATTTATACGCTGTCTAATCAAAAGATAATTGCATTGCCGCTACGTAAAATTAAGCAAGTGATCTCAGATACACCAGTCTCTCCAACTGGCTTGCTCGAGTCGAAAGCGACTGAACAAACCCGTATGCTGCAAGATGGCGAAAGCTGGGCAACATTAACCAATACGACTTTGCGTAATATCCCTGTCAATAAAATATTATCGGCTTCATTTACAGGTAGCGGTATTCATTTGCAAAGCTACAGTGCTGCAGAAGTGAATAATTTAAAAATTGTAGGAAAGCTGCGTCAGAGTGAGCAATGGGTTGAAATTGCGACACTGGATCGTTTGACACCGTTCTCTACAAGCAAGCTCAATTTGACCATTGATAAAAATGCTGGATTTAATTTGGTTAATAAAATTGGTTCGGCCCGTATTGAAGGTCTAAGCAATTTTAGTGAAGTGCCTGTTGAACTCTTTGAAGAAGTGAAAATCACCTCAGATTCAGATACGCACGTTCAGAAGCTAAATACGATTAAAGCGCAGTGGAAACTGACCTTTGGTACCTACAATCCTGAAAGCGATTCGAAATGGTGCCGTATTACCCCGTTGTATGCGCGTGAATGGGTCATCATGATGACAAACTTTGCCTATATGATCAGTACGCCAGAGTTTGAAACACTGTGGTTTAATCATAAGGCTGCAATGGGGCACGACTTTTTTGGTAATGCAGGGCGTGTAGAGGGGACTAATGGTTTCTTCAAAGCTGAAGATTATAAAAATATTTATAATAGTATTTTAAACCGTGGGCAGATTAGCCTCGGTGTTACCAACATGGGTGGTGGGCTTGGCGGTGGTCAGGTACTTGGTGTAGATGGATGGATTTACTACGGTCATTATAGACAATCTGGCTATCGAATTGTTGCACATGAATTCGGGCATCATTGGGGTGGACATAACAGCGCTTGGGCAATGGAAGGTTGGGGCTTTGAAGCAATGATGGATAACCTAAATTTCTATTTCCAGCGTCAGCCAGATTCGTTACCGTATATGGATCCGAATTTAAACAGCTTCCATACACGTCCAGATTCAGAGTTATGCCAAGGGATTAGCCAAAACATTTTGAATGGTGTGGCTTCAAAAACACCTTGGAATAAAGTGGATGAATACTTTAAAAATAATCCATTACCGAAATAATTTTTAGCATTCAAGTATTAAAAAAGCACCTCAATGGAGGTGCTTTTTTTAAATCTGAAAAATTATTTTTCAATAATTGCTGTTACGCCTTGACCACCCGCAGCACAGATCGATACAAGTACACGGCCTGAACCTTTTTGGTTCAATAGTTTTGCAGCAGTTGCGATAATACGACCGCCAGTTGCAGCAAATGGGTGACCTGCAGCAAGAGATGAGCCTTTCACGTTCAATTTAGAACGATCAATTGAACCCAATGGTGCATCTAAGCCTAAACGTTCTTTACAGAATTTAGGATCTTCCCACGCTTTAAGTGTAGACAATACTTGAGATGCAAATGCTTCATGAATTTCATAGTAATCGAAGTCTTGTAGCGTAATACCTGCACGTTCAAGCATACGAGGCACTGCATAAGCAGGCGCCATCAATAAGCCTTCTTTTTTCTCTACAAAGTCAACTGCAGCAGTTTCTTGGAAAGTTAAATAAGCAAGCACTTCGTGACCGTTTGCTTTCGCCCATTCTTCTGACGCAAGAAGGACACATGACGCACCATCAGTCAGTGGAGTCGAGTTACCCGCAGTCATCGTACGCGCATCGCCTTTACCAAACGCTGGTTTTAACTTCGCAAGTTTTTCTACTGATGAGTCTGCACGTAAGTTGTTGTCACGCTCTAAACCAAGGAATGGCGTAATAAGGTCATCGAAGAAACCTTCTTCATATGCTGCTGCCATTTTTTGATGTGAAGATGCAGCAAGTTCATCTTGCGCTTCACGAGAGATACCCCATTCAAGCGTTGTAATTGCTTGATGATCACCCATAGAAAGACCTGTACGTGGTTCACCGTTCTTCGGTGCATCCATCAAATCTTTAACATTAATTTTAGTTAATGCTTTTAGGCGGTCTTTACCCGTTTTTGCAATGTTTAACTCAAGTAAAGCTTTACGTAAACCATCACCAAAAGCGATCGGTGCATCAGAGGTTGTATCTACACCACCAGCAACACCCACTTCGATTTGACCCAAAGCAATTTTATTAGCAACCAAGAAAGCTGCTTGTAAACCTGTACCACATGCTTGTTGAATATCGTAAGCAGGTGTTTCAGGAGCAAGTTCGGTATTGAGTACACACTCACGGGTCATGTTAAAGTCACGACTATGTTTTAACACAGCACCAGCAACAACTTCACCAAGGCGTTGACCTTGAAGATTGAAGCGTTCAACAAGACCATTTAATGCAGCTGTGAACATATCGCTGTTCGATGCAGTGAAGTAAGCGCCGTTAGAACGAGCGAAAGGAATACGATTACCACCGATAATAGCAACGCGGCGAACTGTGTTTTGACTCATGGTATTATCCTGTTGAACAGACGTTTGAGTTGTTGATTTTGAAGCTGTTTTAGGGTTTGAAGCGGGTGTCTTAGTACGCGTAGATGCACGACGAGGACGGCTCGTTTTAGCGGCATCACTTGTAGACTTGGTTGCTGTGCCCGTACTTTTAGCGGTACGTGGCGTACTCTTTGATGTATTTGACACAGTTTCCGTAGTCGGACTTTCGACTGCTGGATTTTCTTGAGTTGTTTTGCTCATAAGGCTTTTCCAAGCATGTTGATGATCTTCTTGACGGCTACATTAGCATATTCACCAAAGGGGTAAATTGACTAAAATGACATTCGCTAAAGCATTCAGGTCAAGCCATCTGCGGTTTAACTCAAGTATGATTCCATGGAAACTGATGGAACTATTGAAATATAAGTATCTGACATCATCTTGAAGTTAAAGGGATATCTTCAGATCCATCAAAAATTAATCTGTATGAGAGATAATAAACATGACTGATCAATACCAAACATTTGCAAAATCTCCTATTGGTAAATTTGTCATCAAAAATTTAGGTTTACCATCACCGACTTTTTTAGAGCGTTTTGAGTCTGCAACACCTGTCGTTAAAGGTGCGGTTTTATTCGGTGCAGCGCCAGCTTCAACATTGTCTGGTGCTATTGCACAAGTCTTGGCAAATATTCATGCAAATAGCTATGCAGGCAATAATGCTGAATTACAACAAGCTGCGGCAAAATCAGGTCTGAACTTAAGCGCATTTAACGAAGGCGATAAAGAGTCTAAGTTTAAAGTTGTGGTATTTGATGCTTCAGGTATTCAAAACTCAGAACAACTGCATGCCTTATATGCATTTTTTAACCCAATCGCACGTCAAATTCAGGCGTCTGGTCGCGTTGTCGTTGTTGGTACAACACCAGAGACTGCGAAAACTGTGAAACAAGCCATTGCACAACGTGCATTAGAAGGTTTTGTAAAATCAGTGGGTAAAGAGTTTAAGAAAGGAATTGCAGCACAATTAGTTTATGTGGACGAAGGTGCTGAAGCAAACTTAGAATCTGCATTACGTTTTGTAATTTCACCACGTTCAGCTTATGTATCGGGTCAAGTGATTCGTGTATCTAAAGCAGATGTGGTTGATGTTGACTGGAATAAGCCGCTTGCAGGCAAAACAGCTGTTGTAACAGGTGCAAGCCGTGGTATTGGTGAAGCAATCGCACATGTATTGTCACGTGATGGCGCGCATGTGATTTGTTTAGACGTTCCACAGCAGCAAGCTGACCTTGACCGTGTTGCAGGTGAAATAGGCGGTTCTACGCTCGCGATTGATATTACTGCAAACGATGCCGGTGAAAAAATTAAAGCGGCTGCAGCTGCTCAAGGTGGTTTGGATATCATCGTGCACAATGCCGGAATTACCCGTGACAAAACTTTGGCTAATATGAAGCCTGAGCTTTGGGACTTGGTGATTAACATTAATTTGTCTGCGATTGAGCGTGTAAATGATTACCTTCTTGAAAATGATGGCTTCAATACAAATGGTCGTATTGTTTGCGTATCTTCTATTTCAGGTATTGCAGGTAACTTAGGTCAAACCAACTATGCTGCTTCTAAAGCTGGTGTAATTGGTGTGGTTAAATTTACTGCTCCATTATTGAAAAATGGCGTAACCATTAATGCTGTTGCTCCAGGCTTCATTGAAACGCAAATGACTGCTGCGATTCCATTTGCAATCCGTGAAGCAGGTCGTCGTATGAACTCGATGAGTCAAGGTGGTTTACCTGTGGATGTTGCTGAAACGATTGCGATGTTTGCTTCCACTGCGTCGACTGGCTTGAACGGTAACGTGGTACGTGTGTGTGGTCAAAGCTTGTTAGGGGCTTAAATTAATCCCTATTAAAATTCCCTCTCCTTTTAGGAGAGGGTTAGGGAGAGGTAAAAATTTGCTATAAATGGAATGGGGCTAACCCTCATTCTAGCCTTCTCCTCGAGCCATATATGGCGCAAGAGTAGAGGCTTTTAAAACATTGAAATAAAAACTTCCAAAGGTTTAGTATGAATACTCGCCATTTTAGTCAACTTCCAAAACCTTATTTAGCCTATCCAAAAGTGATTCAAGGCTTGATTTTTAAAAAGCCTAAAGCTGAAAAAGTGCTGCCGCAAGTTGAATATGTGGTGGATTCATTTAAGGTCGATCAAAAACATTTAAAAGCTTATAACGAAGTGTGTGGCTTTAAAAACAATGGTTATATCCCAGCGATTTATTTGGCTGTGCTTTCTCAAAGTTTGCAAATGCATATGATGACTACGGAAGCTTTTCCATTTGCGATCTTAGGTTTGGTACATATTCGTAACCAAGTGAAGCAATATCGCAAAGTTGGTGTGAATGAAACACTGTCATTGTCATGCAAATTTGGTGAATTACAGCCACATGATAAAGGCGTGCAATTTGACTTTATTACCACTGCAAAAGTGGGCGATGAAGTGGTTGTAGAATCATTAACCACGTATTTAGCACGTCAAAAAACAGAGAACAAAGCTGCGGCAAAATCTACCGAAACAAAGTCAGCTGAGTTGCAAGTTCAAGCTGAATGGAATGTTTCTGAAAATACTGGTCGCCGTTATGCATTGACTTCTGGTGACTTTAACTTGATTCATATTCATGCTGTGACAGCAAAAGCGTTTGGTTTTAAACAAGCCATTGCACATGGTATGTGGAGTAAAGCCAAAGCTTTGTCGAGCTTAACTTTGCCAGATGCCTATGAAGCAGATGTATGGTTTAAATTACCCATGTATTTGCCTTCTCAAGTTGAGTTCCTAACTGCGCAAACAGGTAAAGATACAGAGTTTGCCATTCGAAATAGTAAGAACAAAAAACCGCATGTCGCGGGAAGTGTAAAGGCACTTTAAGACTTAAGCCTAAATCGATATCGGTTTAGGCTTTTTTGTTTTAATCTCAAGCGATTCATATTCAAAGGAATGATGATGCAGGCGCTCAAAGAATATTTATTTGCACAGAAGAATAATTATCAAGGTACAGTTGAAGAGGCATTTCAAGATTTGGCGGCGCAATTTAGCCGGATGCAGGATGCTCGAACCCACTTAGGCGGAGCAGCCTTAGTGGTGTATTTTAAAGGTCAAAAAGTCGTGGATATTTGGACTGGTAAAAAGTCAGCCGAAGAAGCTTGGCAGTCCAATACGCCCTCGGTCTGTTATTCCACGGGTAAAGGTGTACTTGCAACGCTTGCACATATTTTAGTGAGCGAAGGCTTTCTAGATTACGATACACCCGTTGCCGCATATTGGCCGGAGTTTGCTCAATATGGCAAGTCGGATATCACATTAAGGCACATGCTGAGTCACCGAAGTGGTTTATACGATATCCGTAATATCATTGAAACGGCATCCGAAATGGCAGATTGGCCGCATATGCTCAACGTCATTGCACAGGCCAAACCACGTTTTGAACCGACAACTGATGCGGCATATCAACCATTAACCTTCGGTTGGCAAGTCGGTGGTGTAATTGAAAAGGCCACAGGTCGACCGCTTGCTGAACTGATGCAACACTATTTGGTTGAACCTTTAGCATTGGACCATGCTTTTTTTGGCGTACCAGAGCATCAACTTAGTGAGGTTGCTCGCTTGATTCCGAAAAAGAAACAAGTAGAACGGGCTGTAGATACATCTGCACAAGAAAATAGTCAAATACAAGCAACGAAAAAAAGAACAGAGACACGAAATCCATCAATCTTTGATCGACTTTTGCAACTTTCTGGACAAAATTTGCAAGACTTTCAAGATGGTATGATTCCTAAAGGAATGCGCAAGTTTTCATTTTTTAGTGATGACGTTTTACAAGCCATTATACCTGCGGCTACTGGTGTATTTAGTGCCAATAGTTTAGCGAAAATCTATGCCATGCTTGCCAACCAAGGCCAGTGGCAAGGACAGACCTTAATCACACCACAAGTTTTTGAATCTTTAAGTAAAATTCAATATAAAAAGCGTGATCGTATTATGCCTTTACCGATGAATTGGCGTTTGGGATATCATCGAATTTTAACTTTAGGCAAATCTAGTCAAGGTTTTGGACATATAGGTTTTAATGGTTCTGGGGCCTGGTGTGATCCGCAGCGTGATTTAAGTTTTGCATATACACATAACTTTGCGACGGGTTCAATCACTGGCGATTATCGCTTATGGGGCTTAACTCAAGAAACGCTACGTTGTGCAGACAAAGCACTTAAAGGACGTAAGGGCTGGCTTTAAGATACTTAGGTATGTACAGAAATTGGGGAAATGTGAAAAATATGCTATTTTCCCACGCAGTTTTAAGCCGCTGTGATATCCCTATGAAAAAAGTTGTTTTGATTCCCTTAGTAGCAACGTCGGCAATGTTGGGTTGTCAGGATTCAACTCAAACGAAAGCAAAAGAGATAGAAGCGATTACTGTCGAAAAACAGCAAGCTGCATGGGTCGGTGATTTTAAAGGTACCACGCCGTGTATGGGCTGTCTTTCTCGTTGTGAAGATTGTCCTGGCATGGCTGTGGCTCTAGAGCTACATGAAGACCAAACTTATACACTCACTCGTGAAAGTCTAAGTGCTCATAACGAAGTAGAAGTACTAAAAGGTGTAATTCGTTTTAAAGATGAATCAAAGCAGCAGCTAGAACTTATGAATGTGCAAACGCGCAATCTTTTGTATGTAGATTTGGATCAGCAATTGCTAGAAATTCGTGAAGATCAGACGGCGAAACGCTATCAAATGCAAAGTGATTTCCTTTTAAATAAAGCAGTTTAAGCATTCGTAATTTATATTAAATTTACTCGATGCTTGGGATAGGACTAGATCGGATTTTTATTGTCCAAACTCTGCCATTTATTTCACTATTAGACAAAAAAACAGTATGCTTACACCTGTAAAAAGGAGCATACATGTATCAAGTACTTGCACGAAAATACCGTCCACGAAATTTCATTGAACTCGTGGGGCAAAACCATGTGTCACGCGCACTTACTAGTGCCTTAGAACGTGGTCGGTTACATCATGCGTATTTATTTACAGGTACTCGAGGTGTGGGTAAAACCACCATTGCCCGTATTTTGGCAAAATGTCTGAACTGTGAAACGGGTGTAACATCAACGCCGTGTGAAGTCTGCCCAACGTGTAAAGCAGTAAATGAAGGTCGTTTTATTGATTTAATTGAAATCGATGCGGCATCACGGACCAAAGTTGAAGATACCCGAGAGCTTCTCGACAACGTTCCTTATGCTCCAACGCAAGGTCGCTTCAAGGTTTATCTAATCGATGAAGTGCATATGCTCTCTACGCATTCATTTAATGCGTTATTAAAGACTCTCGAAGAACCGCCAGAGCATGTGAAGTTCTTATTTGCAACCACAGATCCACAAAAATTACCAATTACTGTCATTTCACGTTGCTTGCAATTTACTTTGCGTCCTTTAGCCGTGGATGAAATCACCTCGCATCTGACCGATATTTTACATAAAGAACAAATTCAAGCGGAGCAAGATGCGATTTGGCAAATTGCTGAATCGGCTCAAGGCTCTCTGCGTGATGCTTTGTCACTGACCGATCAGGCCATTGCCTATGGTCAGGGTTCAATTCAGCACCAAGATGTTAAAGACATGTTGGGCCTAATTGACCGTACGATTATTTATGATTTGATTTTAGCCATTCATCAAAATCAGCGTGAACGCGTGAGTGCTTTACTCATGCAATTCCGTCAACAAGCACTGGATGTTTCACTGGTATTGGATCAGTTAATTTCGACTTTGCATGAACTGGCATTATTACAATACTTACCAGACTTGGCGTTGAAATATAGTGCTGAGATCAATCAAAAAATTATGCAATTGTCGCAGTTGATTTCAGCTCAAGACTTGCAGTTGTATTATCAAGTTGCATGCAAAGGTCGGGCAGACTTGCAGTTGGCAGTGACACAAGAGCAAGGTTTTGAGATGTGTGTGCTACGTCTATTAGCATTCCGTCCATTACAGCCGAATGAAATGTTGGTTTCTGCTGTACAGCAAGAATCAGCCGCACAGCCACCGCTTGCTCAAAATCAGGCCGAAACAGTTCAGCGGACTCAAGCACAGTCTTTGCAGCAACCCAATACAGTTGTTGAGGCTGCTTCTCAGGTTGTCGCTGGTGATCAACCTGAAGCTGTGCCCGCTGTAGACACATCGCCAGCTTTCGATGATTTTGATGATTCACATTATGATGACGATGATGGCTATGTTTCTGCACCTGCAGTCGATGAACCTTCATCTGATGATTTTTTAGATGATCCTGAACAGGATGTGATTAGCCAAACTTCTTTAGCATCTACATCAAATGGCAGATTAGATACGCAAGTAGTTGTATCGGTTGAATCTGTAGTGACACAGCAAAATGACACACTTGTTATGGATGCCGTGGCAGAAGATACATTATTCGATTTAGATCCGACGCCGAGCACTGAAACTACGGAAGTTGATGTAAGCGCTATAAATTTTGAAGATATTGCACCTTTAGAATCAACAGCTTTAGAGCCAACAAGTACACAGACTGAAACGACTCAGCCAAATTTGACAGATGCAGTTGAACCAAAGCATGTGGTGAATGAATCAGTTTCGGGGGCTCAAGACCACAATGGTTTTGATCTAGCATCACCACAAGTTACGCTAAGTTCAGTTTCTTCGGATGCTGTTCAAACGGGTTCATCTTCTACCTTGATGCCACAAGATATTTTGACTTTACAGCCTCAAAATCTTGAAGGTGAGTGGACGGTCGAAAAGTGGGAGTATTGGTTCCGAAATAGTCAACTTTCACCTGCGGTACAAGAGTTGGCGCAGCATGGCATTATGCGCGGTACGATTGACGGTGAATCGACTTTCCATATTCCAAAGCGATACGAAGCTTTAGTGACTCAATTACAGCATGTATTGGAACAAGCCATTCATGCACAATGGTCAAAATGTCGTTTACATATCAGCTTTGAAGATGTCGAAGAAACCACACCGTATGCTTTACAACATGTCCGCAAGGAAAAGGCCTTTGCACGTGCAAATGAGTTATTACATGCTGAGCCTGTTGTGAAAGACTTACTCATAAGCTTTGATGGTGAGTTGCAAAATATCCAGCTCAAATGAGTTTCAAGCTGGATATAAAAATTAAAGTAAAAATTGAGTTAAAGCATCTCGCATATCTTCGGGTATCGAGATGCTTTTTCGTGTTTGGCGGTCGACAAATACATGCACGAAATGTCCTTGAGCTGCAGCCTCAAGTTGTCCGTGTTTAAAAATAGCCAAGTCATAGCGCAGTGAAGAATTACCAATTTTTTCAATCGCAACCCCAACTTCAATGATTTCAGGATAGGACAGTTCTTGTAAAAAGCTGCAGGCTGAATCGACCACTAAACCGATGATCGGGGTATTTTGCAAATCAAAACCGGCATGTTGAATCAAGAGTGCATTTGCAGCGGTATCAAAATAGCTGTAATAGGTGACATTATTGACATGACCATACATATCGTTGTCTGCCCAACGCGTTTGGATTGGAAATAAAAATCGATAGTTTTGGCGGCGTTTAGTTTCAGGTTTCATCGTTGGTATTTTCTTTATTTTAAAAATGGGTGAACTTTAGGCATAAATAGATTGGTAAATCTGGCGAGCGTCTTCAAACTGTAGTTCTCGCGGATTATTTTGTAATAGTCGCGTTTGTAATAATGCGTCTTCTGCTAAACGATCGAGCATATTTTCAGGCACATTCAGTTGACTGAGTTTAAGAACCAAACCACTCTGATCTAAATGATTTTGCATATGATCAATAAATAAATCACATAAACCATCAGTACAGCCCGTACTATAAGGATCTAGCCAACTCATGAGTTCTGCATAATGCTGCTTGGCCTGAGGTGCATTAAACTTTAACACTTCAGCGAGAACCAGTGCATTGGTATGACCATGCGAGAGGTGAAAGTGTCCACCGAGTGGATAAGCGAGTGCATGTACCGCTGCAACTGGCGCATTAGCAAAGGCCTGACCTGCGAGCATTGAACCGACCAGCATGTGCTGACGCGCTTCGAGGTTATGTCCATCTTGTAAAACCAGCGCTAAATTTTTATTTAATAAACGCAAAGCTTGTTTGGCGAGCATATCCGCATACGGATTTTTTTTAATTTTTGACGTATAGGCTTCAATGGCATGCACCATGGCATCGATACCTGTCGCTGCGGTAATATGTGCGGGAAGATTTAAAGTAAAGTTCGCATCGAGGATACAGACATCGGCATACAATACTGGAGAGACGATACCTGTTTTGGTGGTTTCACCTGTAGTGACGATAGAGATTGGTGTGACTTCAGAACCGGTCCCTGCCGTTGTCGGAATCAAGATGAGCGGCAAGCGTGGTCGTTTGGCATTACCGACACCATACAAATCACTGATCTGCTGTATTTGCTTAGGATGAGCCAAGATCGCAATAATTTTAGCCACATCCATTGAACTGCCACCACCAAAGCCAATAATCAAATCCACTTTTTCATTCTTGGCAAATTGAACTGCATCCAAAACTATATGTTCTGCAGGGTCAGCTTGAATACTGGAATAAATCACATAATCTTGATGGATACTTTCTAAAATATCCAAAATGGGTAAATCTAATTGTTGTTGTAACATACCGGGGTCGGTCACAAGCATGACACGCTTGGCTTGAAAGTCACCTAGGACCTCTCTCAGTTGGGAAATAGAGCCTAAGCCTGAAATAATATTGCTGACGGTTTGAAACTGAAATTGACTCATTGGCTTATCCCTAATTTTTTATATCCAAATAAACATTATTCTTGAGTGTTGATATAGGATTCATCCTGTAAATAACTTAACATAAGACGCTTGAAATAAAAGTAGTCTTGAGGTTGTTATGTCATCCAGCACGCCATATAAGGTGTTGTGTGTTTGTTTAGGAAATATTTGCCGTTCACCTACGGCTGAAGTGGTTCTCAGACATTTTTGTGATGAAGCGCAACTCAATATTCACGTCGATTCTGCGGGTACGAGCAATTATCATCCGGGCAAAGCGCCTGATCTACGTGGCCAACAGCATGCAAAATTACGTGGCTATAACTTATCTGCATTACGTGCACGTCAGTTAACAGTTCATGATTTTATTGAATTTGATTTAATCTTGGCCATGGACTACGAAAATTTAGACAATATTCAAAACCTCATGCAAAAAGCGCAGCAACAATTGGGTCAGCTACGTGCCCAAGTGTCTTTGATGAGTCAACATGATCACCAATATCCGCAACAAGAAGTACCAGATCCGTACTATGGTGGTGATGCAGGGTTTGAACATGTATTAGATCAATGCGAATCTAGCAGTCAGGCTTGGGTCAATTATTTAAAAACTCAGTTACAAGCACAGCAAAAAAATTAAGGTTTAAGAATGCAAATTCAAACACAGGTTCAGCTTAAGCCATTTAATACATTAAGCCTCGATGCTGTTGCATCTCATTATGTACGTGTTCAATCGGTAGAAGATATTCAAACGGCGCTCGACTTTGCCAAAGCTGAGCAATTAAATGTATTGGTGCTTTCAGGGGGCAGTAATATGCTGTTGCCTGAGCAAATACATGCTTTAGTAATGCACATGGATATTCAAGGGATTGAATATATACAAGACGATGCCGCAACTCAGACTTTAAAAGTGGGTGCAGGGCAAGTGTGGCATGACTTTGTGCTTTGGACGACGGCACACCAGTTTTATGGTTTACAAAATTTAGCATTGATACCCGGTTTAGTCGGTGCTTCACCTGTGCAAAATATTGGGGCTTATGGTGTTGAAGCGGGTGAATTTATTGAATCTGTACAGGTCTATGATCGTGTAACAGAACAGCAAAGTAGTATTAGCGCTGCCGATTGCCATTTTTCATATCGTCATAGTATTTTTAAAGATGAGCCAGAGCGTTTTATTATTACGCATGTCACGTTTAAACTTTTAAAACATGCCGATTTAAAATTAAATTATGGTGATTTAAAGCAGGCGGTAGGCGAAGACTTAAGTGCAGAAAACCTACAACAACAAGTCATTCATATCCGTCAAACCAAACTCCCAGATCCCAAAGAATTTCCAAATGTCGGAAGTTTCTTTAAAAATCCTGTGATTAGCCAGCACGCTTTTGACCAAATTGCACTGCAATTTCCAAATTTACCCCATTACCCACAGCCGAATAATGCGGTAAAACTGGCAGCGGGCTGGTTGATTGACCAAGCGGGTTGGAAAGGGAAATCTGTGGGTTCAGTGGGTATGTTCCATAAGCAAGCTTTGGTGTTGGTCAATTACCAAGACGCCACGCTGCAAGATGTACGTACAACATACAAAGCTGTACAACATGATGTTTTTGAAAAATTTAATATTGAACTACATCCTGAGCCTGTATTATTTGATACAAATGGCTTGATTCGATCTCACGCAGATCAATGACAACACTTAGGTTTTAGATTTATGCATAAAACACATTGGATGGTTCGCTTAGTACAAATTGCAGCAGTGCTATTTGTACTTTTGGGCTGTCTGATGATTTTTATCTATACGCCGTTTTATTCTAAATTGATCGTTAAAAGTTTGAATTATTTCGTTCCTGTAGAAGTCAATCAGCTCGCAGCGCAAAGTCAAAAACTCGGCGCTTTGAGTGATGATGATAACTATGAGCCGGGTTCTGACTTATGGATAGCACGCCAAGCATATTTAAAACTCATGGAGCAAGCCATCCAGTCCGATGAACCTCAAGACTTAACCCTTATACAAGCACGTTATAAGGCGTTACAGCAGCTCATTGAAGAAGAGCACGAAAAAGAAAAGAATGATAGTCAAAAGGACATACCAAAAGTACCTTTGCTGAATCCTTCTGCGTCCGAGGCGGCATCCTCTGAAGCATTGGCGGAAAATCCTGCTCAAAAAATGAAAGAGCTGCTTGAGCTCAATAGTGCGGAAAATAAAGGACTGATGACTCAATATACCGAGTTCTTAAAAACCCATGAAATTGAGCAAGCGGCTTCAGAAGCGGAACCGATCGATGATGAAACTTATCTTGATCTTGCCAAAATGAAAGATAAAACCTTGAAGCAGCCAACCGCAGAGCCGTATGCGATCGTGGTGTTAGGTGGTGGTTTAACCTTAGATAAAAATGATAAAGATATCGTAGTGAATGACTACACACGACTTCGACTGGAAAAAACACTCGATGTTGAACGTGCCAATAAGTTACCGATTGTACTGAGTGGTGTAGAAGCACCATATATGCAAGCATGGTTAAAGCAATATGATGTCGATGCGAAATTGCTTGAAGATCGCAGTATGAATACTTGCGAAAATTCGCGTTTTAGTTCGTTACTTTTACAGAAAAAAGGCGGTGCACCGACGGTTATTTTAATCACCGACCAATATCATATGCCTCGAACACGTCGTTTATTTGCATTAAATGGTATCGAAACCATTCCTGTTGTTGCACCTATGCCAACAACATTAACCACATGGCGACCAAGTGAAAAAAATTATGACCATAGTCGTCGTGCCAATTATGAATTATTAGCCACCTTACGTGATGTTTGGTTTGGCTCAAGTGACTGTCGGGAGGTCCCATAATGTCAGATATCCCATTTCTTAATCCTTCGATTCTTAAACAATTAGATCTTCCAGTTCCAAGTCGAGAATTAACCCCACAATTATTAGAACCTTTAAATTTAAATCGACTGTTTGAGCCTAGTGTTGAAATACAGTCATATCGACGACTATATGGTTTAGATGCCTTGAACTGTGAACATTGGCAAGGCTATGTGGAAATGCCTTTGTTCAAATTACATGTACAAGTGTTTCAACCGAAACTTAAGGCTGAAACGGATGTCATTAAAGGAACTGTATTTTTATTGCATGGTTATTTAGAGCATAGTGGAATTTATCAGCCGATTATTCGTGAGCTCTTAGATCAAGGTTTTAGTGTTTTGACCTATGATTTACCGGGGCATGGTCTAAGTAATGGCTCGCCAGCCAGTATTCAAAACTTTGATCATTACCAACAAGTTTTGGAAGCGGTATATCGTTATGTTAAACATGCGGCGCAACTACCAACACCTTGGTTAGGGATTGGGCAGAGCACGGGTGGTGCGATTTGGCTGCATCATCTGTTAGATTTTGCTGAACATCGCAAAAACCCTTATGTCGAACGGGTTTTATTATTATCTCCGTTGATTCGCCCTGCAAAAACTGCATGGTGGCATAACTCGGTTGGATTAGGCATTATTCGTCGTATTAAACGTGAAGTGCCACGTCATTTTAGACGGAATAATCACAACCCTGAGTTTTTACGTTTTGTGCGTTTAAAAGATCCTCTACAACCTCGAATGATGGGGATGGACTGGATTTTGGCCATGTCAAAATGGATGCAGGAAATGGAAGAGCGCCCAGCGTGCCGTATTCCAGTGTGGTTAGCGCAAGGGGCACAGGATCAAACGGTGGATTGGCGTTATAACATTGAGTTTATACGGCGTAAATTCCGTTTACAGACGCTTCTCATGCTTGAAGAAGGTTCACATCAGCTAATTAATGAACGTGCCGATATTCGTGCTGCATTAACAGGTTTGATCCCGGCATTCCTGCATGCTCAATCCAATAGTAAGTCTTATTACTAACTGATGTTACGCACGTAAAAGTAATTACGCATTTTTAAAATGATTTTTAATTTTATTCGACGGAGTCTTACATCTAGAGATTAAATAAAAGGATTAGCCTTCGGCTGGAGGTACTCTTACGAAACAATGTTTCTCATTAGGCAAAATGAGAAGCAAAGCTTCGCAAGGAAACCATCTTGCGGTGCAATGCACCTCACCGACAAAACTCGTTCACTAGCGTCTACTTATTCAAACTATCGCAAAAACTTTTTTGATTAAATGTCGTCCTGTCTCAAACACTTGCGGATAACGTTGCCGCGTATCGTTCTTTTATTTGAATCAAATTGCGCTTCTGGTGTTACTGCGTAACATTAGATAACAAATCAGGACGTTTATAAATGAATCAGTGTGATGGAACTAGACGAAAAAAAGAGGCGTAGTCGCCTCTTTTTTATGCGGTAGGGATTAGAACTTTTCTAGATGGGCCATATTCCACATACGGAAATAGAAGTTTTCTTCATCTTTATTTTCACAACTGAGCAGCTCACCGTCTTTTAACCAAAAGTGTAGTTGTGCATAGTTTTTAATTTCACGGTTGTTAATCCGCTGCGCTAGATGGTGCGCACGGATATCTGATGGATGTTGTAAACCTGCTGAGGCAATAAGTTCAGATAAGCCATGCAAGGTATTTTTGTGGAAATTAAAAACACGTTCTGCTTTGGTCGGAACATGAATGGCTTTTTGACGGTCTTTGTCTTGTGTCGCCACGCCAACTGGACATTGGTTGGTATGACAGCTTTGAGCTTGAATACAGCCGACTGCAAACATAAAGCCACGAGCTGAGTTGACCCAATCTGCACCAATTGCCATGGTACTGGCAATATCAAAAGCACTAATAATTTTACCACTGGCACCGACTTTAATTTTTGAACGTAAGCCTGCACCAATCAGGGTGTTATTGACAAAGAGTAGGCCTTCACGCAGGGGGGTGCCCATATTATCAATCAATTCAATCGGCGCTGCGCCAGTCCCACCTTCAGAACCATCTACCACGATAAAATCAGGTGTAATCCCTGTATGTAACATGGCTTTTACGATACTCATAAATTGCCATGGTTGCCCGATACACAGTTTAAAACCCACAGGTTTTCCTTCTGACAGTTCGCGCAATTGCTGAATAAATTGCATCATTTCAATAGGGGTGCTAAAGGCAGGATGGCTAGATGGCGAGATACAGTCATGTTCACGGCTGACACCACGGATTTGAGCAATCTCTTCGGAAATTTTGTCTTTAGGTAAAATGCCACCATGGCCTGGTTTTGCACCTTGAGATAATTTGATCTCAATCATTTTGACTTGAGGGTGCTTGGCTTGTTCAGCAAAACGTACAGGGTCGAATTGACCATCAATGGTACGGCAGCCAAAGTAACCACTACCGAGTTCCCAAACAATATCGCCACCATTTTCCAAATGATACGGACTAATACTGCCTTCACCAGTGTCATGGTAGAAATTACCCATTTTTGCGCCTAAGTTCAAGGCACGAATGGCATTGGCACTTAAGCTACCAAAGCTCATCGCAGAGATGTTTAATATCGATGCGCTATACGGTTGCTTACACTGTTCATTGCCGATGTTAATACGGAAAGTTTCAGGAATGGCAGGAATACAAGGCGACAAGGAGTGATTAATAAAGCGGTAATCATTTTGGTAAACATCAACAATTGAACCAAATGGTTTATCTGCATTTTGGTTTTTTGCACGTTGATAGACCAAGCTACGTTGCATACGAGAAAAGGGCAGTGCATCTTGGTCAGATTCAATAAAATATTGGCGAATCTCAGGTCGAAATTCTTCAAATAGAAAACGAAAGTGCCCCATGATGGGGTAATTTTTTAAGATCGAATGTTTGTTTTGTATGACGTCATACAAACCCAATAAACTCAAAAGCCCAGTAATGACCCAGATACTATTCAATAAGGTTTGTGGAATAAAATATTGAATATAACGAGGGGAATAACCTAAATGAAAACTCGAAATGAGTAGGAAGATAAAAATACAAGCAAACCAAATGGAATGCCGAGAAAAAAAAGTATTCAGTAGCTTGTGGCGAATAGTTTGCGCTGGACTGGCCATATTTTGAAAAATCTTATTCAGCTCATTTGCTCATAATTTGCCGAGTTTATGCACAATGCTCAAGCTTTAATTTGTTGATTCAGTGTAGCATTTATAAAAAACAGCACTGAAGTTGGATTAAATTTTCATTTAAAGCCAAATGAGATAAGAAAAGCAGGAATGTTCTTTAAGAAAATTTGTGAAAAGTAGCGTGGTTCTTGTTATTTCACAGTGTACAAAATGGAGGTTAAAGTAATTTTACTTTCTAAACACGAGGTGCTGAATATGACTATGAAATCTATTCGTTATAATAATGCCGACCTAGCCTGCCTATGTCAGTAATTGATTATAGCCATGAGAAGTTAGCGCTACGGCATAAGGTATTCAGCAGATACTTATGCTGTAGTTCCTTTGACCTAAACGACTAAAATTACAAAAATATTCTAAGAAATTATCCAGTCCCAGCGTTGGGACTTTTTTATGTGTTGATATCTTAAGGTTTAAATCATAGCCTAAATTATGTGCTAAATATTCATTATGAAATAAAAGTTGCCACCTCAAATTTAATATTTCAGGTAGCAGAAAGTCTTAGATAGGTTTAGTCATTGCGTTGTTGTACAACGACAGCGACTTCTTCTGGTTCGATTTTCTGAATCTTTTTCCCAAAGCTACGTAGCCACCAAGTTAACTGAGAAGTAAATGGTACTGTTGCACTAACTTCAACCGAGCCATCTTCGGTTTTTTGTATCACTTGATCTTTACTTAGCTGACTTTCTTCAAAATAAACTGCCTCTGCTTCAGACATGGTTAATTTGAGCTGAATCATTTCAGTCGGCTTATTGAAGTCCACACGGAAGCCAAGCGCTCCAGAGTCAATATAGGCATCAATATCAAAATCGACAGGGTGTAATGCACGTGAATTTAAGACTGTAGCTGATTTAAAACGATGTAAAGCAAAGGTTTGGATGTCTGTTTTGTCATGACGTGTGCACACCAAATAAATAATTGCACCTTTTTGGACCAACGCCAGTGGATTTAAAATATAGGTCTTTTCTTCGCTTTGTTGTCCACGACCTTGATATAGACATTCAAGTTGTTTGTCTTGAAGTAAGCCTTCATAAATCGATTGCTGCGCAGCTTTTTCAACCACAGGAGGAATCAATGGCTGAGTAGCTGGCACGATTCGCACGCGGTTAATCCACTGACGGACATTATTTTGCGACGACAGACTTCGACGTGCGAGGTCAAACCAAGGATTCATTTCTTCAATTAAGCTCGGCGGAAGCAAATGTTTTAGGTGCTCCTCAACCATCATAAAGGTGACCGCTTGTGAGCTGGTCATATGAGGCAAGCTTTGAATCGGTGCATCAGAACGCCAACGCCACCCTTGTGGGGTTGTTTTACTGCTCTCAATTGGGAAACGAAGAGAAATTTGGTTTAAGTCACGCTGAATAGTGCGTAGGCTGATATCAATACCTTCACGGTTCAGTATTTCTTGTAATTCACGCGTACCCATCCACTTACCTGTGGACAGTCGTGAAAGAATTTGCCACTGACGATAGAGGCTGTTCGACGTTTCTTTTTCTTGTGAAGACATAATCTAGTGCTTGAACTTGGACTTAAATGAATAAAATGATGCTGTGGGACACAATAAGAAATCTTCCTGCGTTAAGCAAGTATTCATCTGAAAAAACTAAGATGATTTTAATAACGTAATTTGACACAACTTGAGCAGTTACATGCTGTACCACTTTGCAAAAATGATGCATAAATAATCAAAGAGAAGCAGCATATGTATTGATGGCATATATATTGCTTTATCTGATTTACAAAACATGACAAAAACATGGAGTTGCTATGCTGAAAGAAAATCGTAATACAACTTCAAATGGAATTGAGGGTTATGAGGCAAAGTTGGTTAATACTTCTGTCTCTACATTAAAAACTTTACCACTTGCTCGAGGACATGCGCTGTTTAATCAATTCAATTCGGATTTTTTTAATGAAATGCGCGACAGCAAAACGGTAGCTAAAGAATCATGCCAACGGATAGAGCAGTGGTTATCACAGCATACGCTTGATGAATTGAAGCAACTAAATCAGGTTGCAAAACAACATTTTCTCTATGAAGGCATTACCTTTACAGTGTATGGCGAAGATGAGGGCATTGAACGCACCATACCTTATGATCTTATTCCTCGTGTGATTGCACGAAAGGAATGGAATAATTTATCTCTAGGCTGCGCACAGCGCGTGAAAGCACTCAATCTGTTTTTACATGATGTTTATCATCAGCAAGATATTTTAAAAGCAGGAATTATTCCTGAACTGCAAGTCTTAACCCATGAAGCCTATTTGCCACAAATGTATATGCATGGGCTAAAAGGTAAAATTTATAGCCAAATCAGTGGCATTGATATCATCCGTGATCAATCAGGTGAATTTTACGTCCTTGAGGATAATCTTAGAACACCGTCGGGTGTGTCATATATGTTGGAAAGCCGTAAGATCAGTCAAAAGCTCATGCCTGAACTTTGCCAGCAAAGTAACATTATGGGGATTGAGCAGTATCCGCAGCTTTTACGTGAAATCCTTGCAGAAAATGCCTATGTCGATAACCCATTTATTGTGGTCTTAACCCCTGGGCGTTTTAACAGTGCTTATTATGAACATGCCTTTTTGGCAAGGGAGATGGATGTACCCTTAGTGACATCGCGTGACCTTTATGTAGAAAACGATAAGGTTTATGTGAAAACCATTAAAGGCCGACAACAGGTTGATGTAATTTATCGTCGTGTGGATGATGCTTTTCTCGATCCATTATGTTTCAAACCTGACAGTACTTTGGGCGTAGCAGGGCTTATGTCAGCGTATATGCAACATAATGTGGTTATTGCAAATGCACCGGGAACGGGCGTAGCAGATGATAAATCGATTTATCCTTATGTGGATAAAATGATTCATTTCTATTTAGGTGAACAAGCGATCCTGAAAAATGTGCCGACCTATCAATGTCGTGAGCAGAACGACTTGGACTATGTGCTGTCGAATATCGAAAAATTGGTGGTCAAAGAAGCGCAGGGTTCAGGTGGATACGGTATGCTGATCGGTCCACAAGCATCTTTACAAGAATTAAATAGCTTTAAAGATAAAGTGGCCGCAGCACCACATTTATATATTGCACAGCCGACTTTAAATTTATCTGTCAGCCCAACCTTAAGTGAGGCCGGTGTTTCGGAACGCCATATCGATTTGCGTCCATTTGTACTGAGTTCTCCATATCGAACTGAAATTGTACCGGGTGGCTTAACTCGTGTCGCGATGCAAGCAGGTTCATTGGTAGTGAATTCTTCGCAAGGCGGCGGTATTAAAGATACGTGGGTAGTAGACGATTTACGCTCATAGCACTCCAGTGAAGGAGCAAAACATGATTTTATTAAACAGTAATGCAGAACATATTTTTTGGTTGGGACGTTATTTAGCACGCACTCAATATTTATGCAGTATTTTTCCATTTCAAGATGTCGATACGGCATTGAACTATGCACATGCTTTTTGTTTGCCAGCATTTGATGCCGACTCAATGAATGAATTGGTTTTAAATGTCGAGCAACCGGCATCATTTTCGAGCCAATTTCAATATGCACAAAGTAATATTCAAGATTTAAGGGGGGTGCTTTCAGCAAAAAGTTATGCAGAACTCAGCCGTTTAATTCGCAATGCGAGTGATAACCCAGGTTATATCTGTGACGTGGTAACAGATTGCCAAGAGGTTTTAGAGTCCGAATCTGAAGATGTATTTTTATTTTTTAGTTTAGGACAAGCCATAGAGCAGCTTGATCGCCAGTTACGCATGCAGCAGGACATTCAACACACCCTAGCGAAGATTGAACATATTGTCATGGCTTTGGTTCAGTTTGGATGGGAAAGCGTGCAAGAGGCATGGCAGGCACTTAAACAGCAGCCGAATAGCCAAAACTTCTACCATTTCAGTGATCATATCCAAAATATGTTTGAGGTGGCTGTATGAGGCTTATGATCAACCATCAGACCCATTATGTTTACACTGATGTGGTAAACAGGAGCATTCAATATATCAAAATGACCCCGTCCACCAATGCACACCAACAGGTACAAAATTGGGATGTGAGTGTACCGGGGCAGCGTGATATGCAATTGGATACTTTTGGTAATGTGTGGTTGACCACAACGCAGCGCGAACCTTATTTGCAAATGACCATTATGGCGCAGGGCATCGTAGAGATGAATTTGAGCAGAACAGATTCAAATGCAGATGATTTAAACCCAAAATTGTTTTTACAGCCAACACCGAGTACGCAGTGCGATATTCACATGAAAAGTTTTGCCGATTGTTATGTCCCTCGTATCAATCGTGCCAATCTGATTCGTTTGGCTGAAGCGATCTTGGCGCATATTCCCTATGTTTCCAATCAAACATCTGTTCATACTTCAGCGATTGATGCTTTTCATCATAAGCAAGGGGTATGTCAGGATCATAGCCATGTCATGATCGCAATGTGTCGCTATTTGGGTATTCCTGCACGTTATATTTCTGGGTATTTATTTGTGCCGAATAGTAGCCACCTTGCCAGTCACGCTTGGGTGGAAGTCTATATCGAAAATAAATGGTATTGTTTTGATGTCAGTAATCAGCTATTTACACCACAATCACATATTTATGTCGCGATTGGGCGGGACTACTGGGATGTAGCTCCTGTTCGAGGTGTTCGTGATAAAGGTGGAATTGAGTCTATGAGCTCAATTGTACAAGTGCTGAGTTGTTAATCATTTGAGGGATAAAAATGACCTATTGTTGTGCATTACGGTTAAAAGATGGCATGGTGTTTATCAGTGATACACGGACAAATGCAGGTGTTGACCATATTTCAGTTTTTCGTAAACTTTATACCTTTGGTATTGCGGGTGAGCGATTTATTACCATCCAAACCTCTGGAAATTTAGCCACAACACAAGCGGTCATCGGGCATTTACAAAATCAGCTAGAAGTGAAACAAGAGCCGAATTTATATAGCGTAAATACGATGTTCGAAGTGGCGGAATTGGTCGGGCATACCTTAAAAAAAGTTATTTCAGATGTCACATCCGATACTTTAGAACAAAGTAATTATTACTGTAGTTTATTGGTAGGCGGTCAAATTGGCAGTGCTGATATGCAGTTATATAATATCTATCCGCAAGGCAATTTTATTTGTGCGACACCGGATACCCCATATTTTCAAATTGGCGAAAGCAAATATGGCAAGCCGATACTCGACCGAACTTTGCGTTACGATATGCCACTCGATGAAGCAATGCGTTGTAGCTTAATTTCTTTTGATTCAACGATACGCTCAAATGTGTCTGTAGGTATGCCTTTAGATGCTTTGGTTTATAAAAAGGACAGTTTAGAAATACCAAATGGTAAGCGCATTTATGAAGAAGACCAATACTTCACCATGATCAGTAAAGGCTGGTCAGAAGCATTGCGTCAGGGCTTAATCGAATTGGCAAAACCAACAGCTGACTATTTTCAATAACGATTTGATCAATAAATAGATCAATTTAAAAAGCGAATAAAAAAAGCGAGTTAAAAAAAGCCCAGAATTGATCTGGGCTTTTTGATTTGGCTAATTAAGCTAATTTACGTACAGGGCGCGCGCTCATACGGCATAATAATTCATAGCCAATGGTTCCGTTCGCTTCTGCAACGTCATCAACTAAACGGTCTTTACCCCAAAGCTCAACTTCAGTACCTATTGGTGCATGTATACCGGTGATATCAATCGCAATCATATCCATGGCAACACGGCCAATCACACGCGTTTTCTGACCGTGGATAGATACATAGTTTTGTTTAGGGAAGGCACGTGGATAACCGTCACCATAACCAATCGACACAATCGCAAGATTCATTTCTTGTTCTGCAACGAAAGTCGATCCATAACCCACAGATTCACCAGCTTGAATGGTATTTAAAGCAATCACTTCAGCGGTAAAGGTCATCACAGGTTTAAGATCTAAGGCTTCTACAGAACGGTCTGCAAAAGGGGTCGCGCCATATAGCATGATGCCTGGGCGAACAAAATCAAAATTCAGTTCTGGCCATTTGAAAATCGCAGCCGAGTTACAGCACGAACCCATGATTGGCGCACAGGCTTCTTTTACGTGTAAGAATTGTTCACGTTGTTGGTCATTTAAAGGATGATTTTCTGCGTCGGCATTGGCAAAGTGCATAGCCAGTACGCAAGTAAAGCCTTCCGCCTTTAATGCATTGATGACATCAATAATTTCAGGCACTTTAAAACCTAAACGGTTCATACCGCTGTTGAGTTTGACCCAAACTTTTAGACCTTGAGCGATATAGGCATCTTTATGCGCACGTAACCAATCTAGTTGTTGCTGATGATGCACCACACATTCAATTTTTTTATCGATGATAATTTGCATTTCATCATCTGAGAAAATACCTTCAATCAACGTAATGGGTTGTTCATAACCCAACTCACGAATTTCTAAGGCTTCTTCTAGGCAAGCAACACCGAAGGCATCACTGTCTTTTAAGGCTGCTAAGCAGTCTTTAACTCCATGTCCATAAGCATTGGCTTTCACCATGCTTACAATTTTAGCGGTTGGGGCAAGTTGTTTGACACGGTTTAAATTATATTGAAGTGCTTGTTGATCAATATAAACTGTAGCTTGGCGCACCCTAAATACTCCTACAGGGTCGATGAATTAATGGATGATAAAGAGTCTTTACTCTTCATCATCATACTGAGCATAAAACTCAGGGGAGAGGTTACTAAATTTGGTGTATTGACCTTCGAAGGCAAGACGCACAGTACCAATTGGACCGTTACGCTGTTTACCAATAATAATTTCTGCAGTACCTGCTTCTTTAGACTCTTTGTTATAAACCTCGTCGCGGTAAATAAACATGATCAAATCGGCATCCTGCTCGATCGCACCCGATTCACGTAAGTCGGACATCACTGGGCGTTTATTGGGACGGTTTTCCAGTGATCGGTTCAACTGTGACAGTGCAATTACTGGGCAGTGCATTTCTTTAGCCAGTGCCTTTAAGCTTCGGGAAATTTCCGAGATCTCGCCAACACGGTTATCACCCATACCGGGTACTTTCATAAGCTGCAAGTAATCGACCATGATACAGCCGAGTTTACCGCCGTGCATTTTAGCAATTCGTCGCGCACGGGCACGTACTTCCGTTGGAGGTAGTGCAGATGAGTCATCGATATACAAATTCTTTTCTTGGAGATGCACAATGGTACTGGTCACTTTTGACCATTCATCAGCATCCATTTTACCTGCACGTAAATGCCCTTGGTGTACACGTCCGAACGATGATATCAAACGCATGGCAATCGAGTCAGCGGGCATCTCCATAGAGTAAACTAGAGCGGGCAGGTTATTATTAAACAGCACACTTTCAACCAAGTTCATGGCAAAAGTGGTTTTACCCATCGATGGACGGGCCGCCACAATAATCAAATCGCCTGCTTGCATACCTGATGTTTTATTATCAAGTTCAACAAATCCAGTAGTTAAACCCGTGATACTGCCTTCAGTTTGTGAAAGTTCATTCAACTTATCAAAAACACTAGCAACGACAGAGTTAATAGCTTTAGGACCTTGAGCTTTGGCGTTGTTGTTGTGTTGCTCGGCAATCGAGAAAATATTGGTTTCTGCCAGATCTAAAATTTCGCTGACTGTACGACCTTTGGTGTCATAAGCATTTTGTAAAATCTCCGAGCTGACTTTAATCATGCTGCGTAAAGTTGAAAACTCTTTAATTTTTGCAGCATACGTTTCAAGGTTATAGAAACTTGAAGGTGAATCTGACATGAGTTGCATCAGATATTCTTCGCCACCTGCTGCATCGAGCAAGTTTTGTTTAATTAGCCAGTCATTGACCAAGACTGCGTCATAAGGTGAGCTATCTTTTGACAGTTGATCGATGGCACGGAAAATATATTTATGACGGGTCGCATAAAAATCAGCTTCAGTCAGTACATCACCCACTTGCTCAAAAGATTCTGCAACGGTCATCAGTGCAGCAAGCACGGCTTGTTCAATCGCAAGGTTATGGGGTGGGGTACGAAACTCTTTCAACGAACTTTGTTCTGTGGTTTTTGCTGTTGGCGTAGAGTTTGGCTTGCTGGCATTCGCCTGTGACATAAAAATCCCTGATGCTGAAACCATTTAATGTTATGGAAATGGGTGCTGATTACAGTTTTTTCAACTCTTCATTGAACTGAAATGATAGGCGTTTTCTACAGAAATGCGAACAAGTATTTCCGATTAATTCGTCATACATTGAATTGAATGAAGAGTTAAAAATATAAAAAAAGTTGGAGCACTATTTTTTACAGATAAAAAAAGAGCATGCGTAAGCATGCTCTTTTCTTTGCAAGAAATTACTCAGCTACGATAGTAACTAGAACTTCTGCAACAACATCATGATGCAATTGGATTGCGATGTTGAATTCACCAGTGTTGCGAAGCGCACCATTTGGTAAACGAACTTCTGCGCGGTCTACAACAAGACCAGCATTAGTTAACGCGTCAGCGATGTCACGAGTACCGATAGAACCGAATAGTTTACCTTCGTCACCAGCTTTAGCAGTGATTACGATGTTAACTTCGTTCAATTGGTCAGCACGTGCTTGAGCAGCAGCTAATACTTCAGCTTCTTGTTTCTCAAGTTCAGCACGACGAGCTTCAAATGCAGCAGTGTTAGCTTCAGTAGCAGCAACTGCTTTACCTTGAGGGATAAGGAAGTTACGGCCGTAACCAGCTTTAACTGAAACTTTATCGCCTAATTTACCAAGGTTTTTAATGCGTTGTAATAAGATAATATCCACAGCTCAACCTCACTTATGATTGTCAGTGTAAGGGATCAAAGACAAGTAGCGAGCTTGTTTGATAGCAAGCGCTAATTGACGTTGGTAACGAGCTTTAGTACCTGTAATACGGCTAGGAACAATCTTGCCGTTTTCAGTGATGTACTGTTTTAAAGTGTCGATATCTTTGTAGTCGATGTACGTAACGTTCTCAGCTGTAAAGCGGCAGAACTTGCGACGACGGTAAAAACGTGCCATGTTATGTTCTCCTTATGCTTCAGCAGAGTCTTGAGCTTGTTGTGCTTCTTCACGTTGAGCTTTACGCGCACGTTTTTCTTCAGCACTCTTAGCCAATAGTGACTCTTCAGTGATAGCGTTTTCACGACGGATGATAAGGCTACGAATGATTGCATCGTTGTAACGGAACAATTCTTCTAGCTCATCAAGAGTAGTTTGACCACACTCAACATTCATAAGAATGTAGTGAGCTTTGTGGATCTTGTTGATTGGGTAAGCCAATTGACGACGACCCCAGTCTTCAAGACGGTGGATTTGACCTTCAGCTTCTTTGATGTGAGTTAGGTAACGTTCTACCATACCCACAACTTGATCGCTTTGGTCTGGATGTACCAATAGTACGATTTCGTAGTGACGCATTGTCAGCTCCTTACGGTTTAGGCAGCCCCAATCATTAATTGATTGAAGCAAGGAGTCACAACCAAAGTTGTGTCGCAATAATTGCGAAGCGTGAATTTTAGAGCGTTTAGGTTTGAAATACAAGGCATGGATTTAAAATGCTTGAATTATTTATGGTTTAAAGCCGATTAGTGGTACGCAATAAAAACACCACATAACCTTTAAAATAAGGATCTTGAATTAAATGTTGAGGTGCGTGCCAACGGCCATTTTGTACAAGGCCTATTTTATAAGGTAGTTTCAATTTTGAGACTTTATTCAAATAGCTCGTGTAGTTCTCGATCGTGACACTACCACGATAAGTTTGAATAGAGATCTCATCAATATTATGTCGCAATACACTGAGCGTTTGCTGATCTTGTATATTGGTCCAATCCATTAAACCAGTAATGCTTAAACGATATTTTTGAGGTAGTTGCTTTCGTATATTTTCAAGGAATAAGGCATATTGATGAATATTTTTAGTTTTGGCGTCAAAATCGATTTGTAAGCCTTGGATCTGATTGCCGTTATTTTCCCAATGTTTAAGCCGCTGCAAAATTTGCTGAATATTGTTATTTGACCATTGTAAATGATGGCTACGGATTACAATCCAAATTTTCTGCTGTGGTTTATGGAGGACTTGAATACCTTGTGGGATAAACTCGGATCGCTTTAGCGGTTTATTCCAATTCATTTCACCTTGTAAAATATAGAGCTCCGTGGCTTGCTGTAAGTAGGGGCTACTAGAAATATTGCCCCAAATCCAAAAACTTGAATAATGTGCTGCATCAACACGTTGCTGTAATTCGGTTTGAGCTTGTTGTGTATTTCCAGATTGGGCCGGTGTGCAAGCGGTACACAGACCTATACTCAAGATAAGCAAAAGTCGAAATGTTCTTGACCACTTGATCACCTGCAAAATCATCATCAATTACCAATAATATTTTAGAGATTTAGCCCAGTTGGTTTCAGGATAGTCGCGTTTGATTTGATCAAACCATTGTTTTCGAACCGACTTATTTACATCTTTGTCTTGGCATTCATTATTGCCACTTGGCGCATAACATTGAATGGCACGGTACAGCGCATAAGCTGTTAATTCAGATTTTGTCCCTGTTTTAATAATGTTTTTATATACATCACCACGGGCAAAATAAGTCCCCTTGAAACTTTGCAGTGAATCATCAGGCAGGTAGTTGAGATTTAGTATGGTATAGGCTTGTGAACTACGCGCATATTCACCTAAGCATAAATTAAGGCTCAGGTCTTTTGGATTGACTTGCAATTGTTGGGTTAAAGTTGCCAAGTCAGGACATTTAATCGAATTGCTCACGCTTGCACCTTTCCATAAGAAATTTGCAAATGGCGGCTGATTGCGATATTTCTCCGCAGTGTATTGTTCAGTATTAAATTGTGCTGCGTTGCTTGGTAATTCACGATACGCTTGGTTAAATAAATCAAAGTTTTGATAAGCCAATGACTTATTTAGTAGGGTATAAAGCGCTACATTTTTTTGATCTTGCGTGGCCACGTTATTTTTGACCACAGACATTAAACTTTGCTCATTCGCTGCATCGACTAAATATTGTTGCTGTAGATAAGCTTGCTTGATTTTGGCTGATGAACCAATAAATTGTGCAGTATTTTGCTGTTGAGCATAGTAGCGATAGAGCATAAGTTCAGCCAATCCACGTTGTTCGGCGGTTTTGCTGATGGAAAGTAGGTTTTCCCAATATTGTTGAGTGGTTTGATTTCGCCCACTAGCTTCCAGAATACGGCCTTTAAGTAGTAGCTGGCTCAACTGTAGGTAACTGTTGATGCTGCTCGGTGCTCGTTGTGGCAGATATTTGAGTGCTTCTTGTGCTTTGTT
Source organism: Acinetobacter amyesii (assembly GCF_002018365.1). GTDB lineage: Bacteria > Pseudomonadota > Gammaproteobacteria > Pseudomonadales > Moraxellaceae > Acinetobacter > Acinetobacter amyesii. The sequence goes on along the minus strand of NZ_MVKX01000001.1, from coordinate 108,541 downwards.
TTGCACATAAAATAAGTGATTTGCCTGCAAATACTGGAACAGTTCTGGCGAATCTTTAAAATAAATTTTCTGTGCGTTTAAATCAGCCCATGAAATGACCATATCATCGGTTGTTTCTTTTTTGCGCATATGCATAAGGTCATAAATGCTAAGAAAAAATGGATCTTTTAAATTTTTGATATTGAGTCTTTTACTTTGAAAAACATGACGATCTAATTCATAAGGCAGATTTGGCAATTCTAAATTATAGACGCTGGATGTTGGATGATTGATTTGCCAGACATATTCATTGATCAGTAAATCGTGTTTACCGCTGAGCCAAAAACCACGTCTTAATAAACCGCGTGCGCTTGCTGCATATTGACCTTGCGGATAGAGCTTAAAATATTGGGTAATGTTATTAAAAAAAGTGGTTAATAAGTTTTGATTGAGTTTGTCATGTACTAAATCACCATATTCACCAACACCACTTTGATAGGCTTCATTTAAGGTGCTACGAATCAGCATATATTGAGAAGTTTCTTTTAACCATGCTTGATCAACATTGGTTAGTACTGAATAAATCTTAGTCGCTGTGGAAAAGTTAGTATTGTAAAAAGAGATCGTTGCATTTAGATAGGATACATATTGACGTGCAGCGGCAGACCAATTGGGATTCACGCTCAGTAAAGCTAATGTGTTTTCACATTCATTAATTTTTTGACGCTCATGGATCAGCATGTCTTTTTCACTGCTTGAAAGCTTCGTGTCCGTTTTGACTTGTTGAATAAACGCGTGCGCACCATTTTGCAGGCTATTGCAATGCTCGTTATAGCTTAAATCTGGTGCTTTTAGCGGTTTGCGCGCATTTGGTAATTTATTGCGACTATTCACTAATAGATTGGAAACTTCAAAAGGGACTTTGCTATAGCTAGTTGTCCATAAAGTGGATTTTTCTTCTTGAATATTAAATTTGGCAATACCTAAATCGCTAAGCAACAGCAGCATATTGGTTTGATTGTCATTTGCCGGCGTGAGCGCAGGCAATTCATTGCATGCAGTATAGGCATTGGTCTGAATTTCTGTCGAAGGTTCACAATAGACATCCATACCTGCATGACTGTGTGTGCTAAAAAAAATGCCAAAAGGAATAGATGATGTGAAAAGAGCAGAGCGAAGAATTTTTTGTTGAGAAGACATAAGGCACGGTTATTTATAATTGTAGGTGCAATGATATCAAGTAGGGAAAGTTGATTGAAGATGCCTAGAAATAAAAAAAAGATAGAGTAAAACTCTATCTTCTTTAAAAAAATACAATTGGCTTCAGAGGGGCAGTGGAAGTAAAACTAAAAATTAAACTAATCACTGTGATCAATTTGACCGAAAACATGAAATATTGTTTTGCCCAAACTTGATCATCTTCAGCTTTGAATCCTTGAATGGTTAAATAAATCCAATACAGACTTAAGGCATTCAGGACAATCATATAAATCCAATTGGCATAACCATAAAAGTATAAACCGTTCATGGTGATGCAGAACAAAATCACGTAAACCAAAGATTCAACCTTGGTTCGATGAATTGAACGTGCTACAGGTAAAATTGGAATTCCTGCATTTTTGTAGTCATCAAATCGGTAAACTGCAATTCCCCAAGAATGAGGCATTTGCCAAAATGCATAACCAATAAAAATTAGTAATGCACCTAAATCAAACTGGTTTGCAACAGCCGTATACCCGATTACAGGTGGCGCTGCGCCAGAAAGACTGCCGATAATGGTTTGATGGATTGTTGTTCGTTTTGTCCATAAGCTGTAAAAACCAACGTATACGACAAAACCAATAACAGCAAAAAGAAAAGCGTAAGCATTTACCCAGAACCATAAAATGCTAAAACCAATTACACCTAAAACTAAAGCAAAAACTAAAGCAACAGGAATCGAGATTGATTTTTTAACCATCGCACGATTTTGTGTGCGTTGCATTTTTGAGTCGATGTCTTGATCAATAACGTTATTGACAACACATCCAGAAGCGACCACAAAGAGGGTGCCTAAGAGGGTAAGAAGCAACAGAAGGAAATCTACAGAACCTTGGGCAGCTACAAAGTAGCCACCCAAAGCGGTAACAAAGTTACCAAAGAGAATTCCTGGTTTAGTCAGGAATAAATACTTTTTCAGCATGACGACCAGTTTAGATCATCATGTTGAAGTGAAGGTAGTTCATAATCCACACAGAACCTACTAAAAGGATAGCAATTGTGAGGATTGTATAAACAAATGCAATCACGTTCCAGCGTTGCTCTGAAGAAGAGTTCATATGCAGGAAGTAAACTAACTGAATAAGAACCTGAGCAACCGCAGTAATCGCGATTACGGCAACCAATAGACCGCGGCTAAAACCACCTGCCATTACCATACCGAATGGAATTACGGTAAGTAGAACAGAAAGGATAAAACCGATTGTATATTGTTTAACGTTACCGTGAGCTGCACCAGCAGAGTTATGATCGTGACTCATTAGATAACTCCCATCAAGTAAACAACGCTGAATACGCAGATCCAAACGATGTCAAGGAAGTGCCAGAACAAGCTTAGGCAAGCAAGACGACGAGTGTTTGGAAGTGTCAAACCATATTTCTTGATTTGGAACATCAACACAAGCATCCATACCAAACCAGAAGTTACGTGAATACCGTGCGTACCAACTAGAGTAAAGAACGCAGATAAGAACGCACTTGTGCTTGGGCCATGACCAGCATGAACTAAATGATTGAACTCATAAAGTTCCATGCCAATGAAGGCTGCACCAAATACCCAAGTAACTGCTAACCAAGTTAAAACTTGACCAACATTTTTCTTGTATGCTGCAAGAACAGCAAAACCAAAAGTTACAGAAGAGATAAGAAGGGCGAAAGTTTCAGTTAAAACGAAACCTAAAGATTCACCAAACAGCTCTTGTGCACTTGGCGTACCCACTGGAACGTGGCTACTTAATACAGCGAACGCGATGAAGAGTGTCCCGAAAAGAACCAAGTCACTCATCAAGTAAGTCCAGAAACCAAAGACAGTGATGTCAGTATCATCGTGATGATGATGCTCGTCATGTCCGTGGTTGTCGTGATGAAGTACTTCAGCCATTGTCTTAGTCCTTCTTCAAGTGTTTTTCAAGAAGCGCATAGCGTTCATTTTCGATACGTTCAACTTCTGCAGCAGGAACATAGTAATCCACTTTCTTAGTGAAAGAAGAAACGATGAAGCTAATGATTGCAGCAATGAAAGTAACAACTACTAACCACCAAATATGCCAGATTAATGCGAAGCCCATAACTGTAATAAACATTGCAATTACGAAACCAGCCGCACGGTTTGTTGGCATGTGGATGTCTTCATAGGTAGTTGGTTTAGCGTATGCAACACCATTTTCTTTGTCAGTCCAGAAAGTATCAATACCATTGATCTTTGGAAGATAAGCAAAGTTATAGAATGGTGAAGGAGATGAAGTAGCCCACTCAAGAGTACGACCATCCCAGATATCGCCAGTAACGTCCATGTTGTCTTTGCGTTGAAGGAAACCAACAACAATTTGCATAACAAAACAGAAGATACCGATAGCAACCAATACAGAACCAAATAAAGCAATCGCTAAGTACGGATCCCATTCAGGGTTGTCATATGTATTCAAACGACGAGTCATACCCATGAAACCAAGGATATAAAGTGGCATGAATGCAAAATAGAAACCGAAGAACCAGAACCAGAACGCTGCTTTACCCCAAGTTTCATTCAGTTTCCAACCAAACATTTTTGGCCAGTAGAAAATGATACCCGCGAACATCGCGAACACTACACCACCAATAATTACGTTATGGAAGTGAGCGATAAGGAATAAAGAGTTGTGTACTAAGAAGTCCGCTGGTGGAACTGCCATTAATACGCCTGTTAAACCACCAATACCGAAAGTCACAAGGAAGCCAAGTGTCCAAAGCATTGGAGTTGTATAGGTGATGCGGCCCTTGTACATGGTGAATAACCAAGAGAAGATTTTCACACCAGTTGGGATCGCAATGATCATGGTCATGATACCGAAGAACGCGTTAACGTTGGCACCAGCACCCATTGTAAAGAAGTGGTGAACCCAAACAACCAGTGAAAGAACACCAATTGCTACAGTTGCGTACACCATAGATTTGTAGCCGAACAACGCTTTGCGTGAGAACACAGCAGTAACTTCTGAGTAAATACCAAAAGCAGGTAATACCAAGATGTAAACTTCTGGGTGACCCCAAGTCCAAATCAAGTTTACATACAACATTGGGCTACCACCCATGTCATTTGTAAAGAAGTGGAAGCCGAAGTAACGGTCAAGTGAAAGCATTGCAATAGTCGCAGTCAAAACTGGGAAAGTTGCAACGATAAGCACTACAGTAACTAATGCAGTCCAAGTGAAAATAGGCATGTCCATAAGTTTCATGCCAGGCGCACGCATTTTGATGATGGTAACGAAGAAGTTAACACCAGTAAGAAGCGTACCAAGACCAGAAACCTGAAGTGCCCAGATATAGTAGTCTACACCTACACCTGGAGAGTATTCGATGCCAGAAAGTGGAGGGTAAGCCATCCAACCTGTTGCAGCGAATTCACCAATTGCAAGAGAAGCCATCATTAAGCCCGCAGCGCCGGCAAATAACCAGAAGCTTAGAGAGTTTAATAATGGGAATGCTACGTCACGCGCACCAATTTGAAGTGGTACAGCAACGTTCATTAAACCAACAACTAGACCCATCGCTACGAAGAAGATCATGATTACGCCGTGGGCAGTAAAGATCTGGTCATAGTGTTCTGGGTGTAAGTAACCTTCACCGCCACCTTTTGCAAGGAACAGTTGAAGACGCATCATAATCGCATCGGCAAAACCACGCACAAGCATGACAATTGACACGAGGATATACATGATACCAATTTTTTTATGGTCTACAGATGTGAACCATTCGTTCCACAAGTAGCCCCATTTTTTAAAGTAGGTGATACCAGCAACAACTGCGATACCGCCAAGGATCATCATTGCAACAGTAACCAACACGATTGGATCGTGTGGAATTGCATCTGGTCCTAACTTACCTAATAAGCTCATGTCTTATTCCCCTGCAACAGTCGCATGTTCAACGCCTGCATGAGCTTCAGAAGCAGCAGCTTCGTGTCCAACAGTAGCTGTATGATCAGCACCGTGGTAGTTACTCATGTATTTATTGATCACTGATTCGAACAATTTAGGTTCTACTGAAGAGTAATAAGTCACTGGATGTGGCTTAGTAGGGTAAGGCTTCATTGCTTCAGCTTTTGCCTTTTCTTCAGGAGTAGTTGCTCTAGCAACTAAAGCTTCGATCTGATGTTTAGAGCGGTCGCCGTCTTTAAGAGTTTGGAATTCAGCTTGGTCTAAAACAGTTTTTTGAACTGCTTGTGGATTCACTGAAGTACCATTACCAGCTTTAACAGCAGAAACCCATTCAGCAAACTGAGTATCTGTCACAGAGTGAGCGCGGAAGCGCATTTGTGAGAAACCGTAACCTGAGTAGTTAGATGAGAAACCACGGAAGCCTTCAGCAGGACTAAGTTCGTCAGCTAAAAGGTTCAGGTGAGTTTGCATACCCGCCATTGCATAAATCTGACCACCTAACGCAGGGATGAAGAATGAGTTCATCGTAAAGTTAGATGTAATACGAAGCGATACCGGAGTTTTCTCTGGGAAACGCATTTCGTTTACAGTCGCGATGCCTTGTTCCGGGTAGATAAAGATCCATTTAAATTGTTCAGCAATAACTTGAACTGTTAATGGTGCTTTTTCTGATTTTAATGGTTTGTATGGATCGTACTCGTGTGAGCCCCACCATGTTAATGCCGCTAAAATACCAATAATAATGACAGGAATACCCCAAACTACAACTTCAATTGCAGTCGAGTGTGCCCAAGTAGGTTTATAGTCTGCATCTTTATTTGACGCGCGATATTTCCAACCAAACCATAACGCCATAAGTGCTGATGGAATAACGACCAACAACATTAGGTAGATCGCAGTAAGCATGAGGTTTGATTGACCTTCAGCAACTGGACCTTTTGAGTTTAGAAGTACCATATCACCACCACACCCAGTTAAGAGTGCAGCGATCGCAGATAAAGACAATACAGCTAAAATTGTTTGTCTCATTTTACAACCTCGGTGAAGAGTCCCATTCCCTAAATTTAAAATTTGGGATAGCGAATAAAGTGTCGCATGATTGTGATTTTTTCAGACATGAAAAAACAGTCACAATGATGCGACACCGCTACGTTGTAGGGCATTATGCCTGATATCGGCAAACTAAGCTATACATAAAGATGCTTTAAATGACTGTATTAAAACCCTATTTTGCTAGTCGGGATTGTATTTTTTTTATCTGAATTTTATTTTAATTTCAATATAATGCACAAAAAAGGGATGAAAAAATCATCCCTGAATAAAAGTGAAAATTATTGGTTTATTACCTTGGTTTTTGCCAATTTGTCATGCAAGGTTTGACGCTTCTTGCCGAAAATGAAAACGGAATCGATGATTACGCTTAATGGCATTGATAAAAAGTTCAGGAAAATAAATAAAACACTGCGTAAAGTGAAGCCACGCATGAGGTTTACAGGTTGACTGGTTTCGGCATCTACAATTTTAATCTTGGTGATTTTTTTACCAATGCTTTGACCTGATTTAGCAATCAAATACGCTTGAATGAAAAGCATGATAAATAGGTAGGCAAACATTGCAATCCAAGCTTGGTTGGGAAACATTTCAACCATTTGTGTTTGTAATGCCTGTAAAACATTGGGGTCAGCATTTGGGGTCATCACAGCTTGCATAAACTGTTCATTCAGATTTGCAAATTGTGTCTTTTCACTTGGACTAAAAAATGCCGTTAAGATAAAAGTTGCTGGTATCCAAAGCAGTAAATCGACGATTTTCGCCAAAACACGTTTAGGAATACTAGCTAGGCTAGTTAGCTCTTGTACCGCTTGAGGCTGTGCATAGGTATTTGATGGCGTAGTTACAGTTTGATTTGATTCGAATGCTGTTGGTGCAGTATATCCTGCAGGCATATAAACCAACTGACCTTGAGTGAGTTCACCCAAAGCTTTCCATTCGGTCATACCTTGGTGCCAAACCAAGTCCGTGAGTAACACTTGTTGGCTCGCGAGCATTTGGTTAAGTTGTTCTAAGGTGTAGGGACCAGCTTGTTGGTTATTTCGTGCCAAGTAAATCTGCATAAAACTAAAATCTCAAAAAACGTCTGTAAAAGTATAAATAAAAAAAAAGACCCACATGTGGGTCTTTTTTTAACACAGTTTATTAAGCTTGTTGAGCTTTTTCTTCAGAAAGGAAGAACCATGTGTCTAATACTGAGTCTGGGTTAAGCGAAACAGACTCAATGCCTTGTTCCATTAACCATTTAGCTAGGTCAGGGTGATCTGAAGGACCTTGACCACAAATACCTACGTATTTGCCAGCTTTACGACAAGCATGGATTGCCATTGAAAGAAGTGCTTTAACGGCTGGATCACGTTCATCAAATAGGTGAGAAACGATACCAGAGTCACGGTCTAGACCGAGTGTTAACTGAGTTAAGTCGTTAGAACCGATAGAGAAACCGTCGAAATGTTCAAGGAACTGTTCAGCCAACAATGCGTTAGTTGGAAGTTCACACATCATGATCACTTTAAGACCATTTTCACCACGTTTAAGACCGTTAAGCGCTAACAATTCAATAACACGTTTCGCTTCAGCAACAGTACGTACGAAAGGAATCATGATTTGAATGTTCGTTAAGCCCATTTCGTCACGTGCTTTTTTCAGTGCGCGGCATTCAAGTTCGAAGCAGTCACGGAAATTGTCAGACACATAACGGCTTGCACCACGGAAGCCAAGCATTGGGTTTTCTTCTTCAGGTTCGTATAACTTACCACCGATTAAGTTTGCATATTCGTTTGACTTAAAGTCAGACATACGAACAATCACTGGTTTGTCAGCAAACGCTGCAGCAAGTGTAGAAATACCTTCAACTAGTTTTTCAACATAGAATTCGATAGGAGATGCATAACCCGCAGTACGTGACATTACAGCAGCACGAGTTTCACGTGGAAGACTGTCAATGTTAAGCAATGCTTTAGGGTGTACGCCGATCATACGGTTGATGATGAACTCAAGTCGAGCAAGACCAACACCTTCGTTAGGAATTTGAGCAAAGTCAAATGCGCGGTCAGGGTTACCTACGTTCATCATGATTTTGAACGGAAGTTTAGGCATAGATTCGATAGAGTTGCGTTGGATTTCAAAGTCCAAAGAACCTTCGTAAATAAAGCCTGTGTCACCTTCAGCACAAGAAACAGTCACTTCTTGACCGTCAGTCAATACTTCAGTTGCATTACCACAACCCACGATTGCAGGAACACCAAGTTCACGTGCAATAATCGCAGCGTGACAAGTACGACCACCACGGTTAGTGACAATCGCAGCAGCACGTTTCATTACTGGTTCCCAGTCTGGGTCAGTCATGTCAGATACAAGTACGTCGCCGTCTTGAACTTTGTCCATTTCTTTGATTGAAGTCACGATACGCACGCGACCAGAACCAATACGTTGACCGATTGAACGACCTTCACAAATCACATTACCTTTTTGTTTAAGAAGGTAGCGTTCCATTGTGCCTACATTTTGACGGCTCTTCACAGTTTCAGGACGTGCCTGAACGATATAGATTTGGCCATCATCGCCATCTTTCGCCCATTCAATGTCCATTGCTGAACCGTAATGGTTTTCAATGATCAATGCTTGTTTAGCAAGTTCTTGAAGTTCGTGGTCATTTAAAGCGAATTGTTGACGATCTGCTTTTTCAACGTCTACAACAACAACTGATTTACCAGCAGCGCCTTCTTCACCATAAATCATTTTTTGGTGTTTAGAACCAAGGTTACGACGTAATACAGCGTGTTTGCCTGCATTTAGAAGTGGTTTAGATACATAGAATTCATCAGGGTTAACTGCACCTTGTACAACCATTTCACCCAAGCCATAAGATGCTGTGATGAAAACTGCGTCGCGGAAACCAGATTCTGTATCAAGTGTAAACATTACACCAGCAGCACCTGTTTCAGAGCGAACCATGCGTTGAACACCTGCAGATAACGCAACGACGTCATGTGCGAAGTTTTGGTGTACACGGTAAGAAATTGCGCGGTCGTTATAAAGTGAAGCAAATACTTCTTTAATCGCAACAAGGATGTTGTCGATACCACGGATGTTCAAGAATGTTTCTTGTTGGCCGGCAAATGAAGCGTCTGGTAAGTCTTCTGCAGTTGCAGATGAACGAACGGCAACCGCGATTTCAGGGTTGCCGTTTGAAAGAGCTGTGAAAGCTTCACGAATTTCTTTTTCAAGTTCAGCAGTCAGCGGAGTGTCTACAATCCATTGACGGATTTTCGCACCAGTTTCAGCAAGTGCATTTACATCGTCAACATTGAGTGCAGCAAGTTCAGCGTTAATTTTAGCGTTCAGGCCACTTTGCTCGAGGAATTCACGATATGCTTGAGCTGTAGTAGCAAAACCACCAGGAACAGATACACCAGCATTTGCGAGATGGCTGATCATTTCACCTAATGATGAGTTTTTACCACCCACGAGTTCTACGTCGTGTTTCCCTAATTTTTCTAGACCAATTACGCGCGCTTCCAAAGTTGTTACTCCACTTTTGCAGTATTAATCACTATCTTGGCATGAAATTATAACAAATTACTTAGCATTCTAAATTTACTAAGTGACAGTCATGTAAGATGGTTTACTATAAAGATTATATAGCACTAAGACAAATTTTGGAGGAGAATTTTAATGTCAGAAGGTAAACAGATTCAGCGTAGTGTTTTCTTTGTTTCGGATGGTACCGCGATTACCGCAGAAACGCTTGGTCACTCACTGTTAGCCCAGTTCCCTCATGTAGATTTTGACATTCATATTATTCCTTATATTACCTCTGAAGAAGCGGCTACAAATGTGGTTGCAGAGATCAATCTTAGAGCGCAGCAAGATGGTCAAAAGCCTTTGGTGTTTGACACCCTCGTTGACCCGTATGTGCGTGACATTATTAATACGGCAAATGCAGTAAATCTTGATGTTTTTGAAGGGCTTATCAGTAAGCTGTCTGACGAGTTAGGTACTGCGCCTACGACTTTAGTCGGTCAAACCCATGCAGTAACAGATTCTGAGTCTTATAAAGCACGTATTGATGCGGTGCATTTTGCTTTAGATAACGATGATGGGGCACGTACTCGTCATTATGATAAAGCAGACTTAATTTTAATCGGGGTATCACGTTCAGGTAAAACACCAACTTCCATCTACCTTTCTTTGCAATTTGGAATTCGTGTAGCGAACTATCCTTTGACAGAAGAAGACTTGGATGACAACCGTTTACCTGCAGTTTTACGTGAACATAAGCATAAGTTATTTGGCTTGATGATTGATGCAGAGCGCCTTGTAGCAATTCGTTCAGAACGTAAGGCCAATAGTCGTTATGCAAGTTTTAGTCAGTGCCAAATGGAACTACGTGCGATTGAAGGTATTTATATTTCTGAAGGAATCAAATACTTAAACGTGTCGGAAATGTCGATTGAAGAAATTTCAACACGTGTTTTACAAATGACAGGACTGAAACGTCGCATTGGTTAAGTGTAAATTGAGCCACTTCGGTGGCTCTTTTGATGATAATAAATTACTGTATAAATTATATAAAAATAGTATTAATTTCTGGCTTGTCATACTTTTAATGAATGATAAATATTTAAAATATTGATGAAAATTTTCCTCAATATTTAGACTTAAAATTTAAGCAATTTCTGCATTCAAATGTGTACTAATTTGATGAACTTTTTTGGATGAAAATTTATAAAATTTGGCCAAATTGACAGCTTCAATCTTTAAAAGTAATCCGTGATTTGCTGTATTTTTATCTATGAATTAAGCCTGAATAATCCACTTGATCTGAGTGGTGTAAATACTAAATTTAGCTGATATGGTTTAATATTTGATCAAGTTTTCAAAAAATACTGATTTAAATGCTAAAAAAATAGGCAGAAAATAGAATAAAAAATAATCAAACAGTAGCTTTTAGGTGTTAAATCTCAAGAAATGGCATCATTTATTTCATTGATGTGGGTGAAAAATGCTCAAATTGAGCCTATTCAGGCTTTAAAAGTTGATATGAAGTGATATTAAAATTGGATTTTTAGCTGTTATTTTCCTATTGAATATAGATTAGAACATAGGTAAATGTCGGCTGAACATGAGCATCGGTATAAATTTTCCAACTTATAGTTAGGCATTAAAAGAGTGGTGTAAGACAAAACTAAGCGACTGAAAACTTATTGTTTTGAAATACACTTTTTATAACTGTATTGATCATAACTATTCAAAATTGCATATATATAAATGCACTGTAGCTGATGGTGCAGGTCGGAGCATGCTTTAAGTATGAGCGCTAAAAAAGCATGTAGCACGATTAAAGCTCTTTTTATTTATGGATTTTTAAGAATCCTTAGCCTTATCGAATGAAAGTATTCAATAAAGTAGGGGATCTACCAAAAGCCACCAGAGATGGCTATTGGTGTTGTTAGTTTTGATCAATCCGATAAATTCTAGTAAATGTTATGTGAAAATCATTTCATTGTAATTACTTTTCTTTAGGCTGGTTAGTTTCGCTGCGCACAATGACATCACACTCAAACGTATGCTCATCTAAAGCCGTGATTGAATTACTCTGAATTTTTGCAATAGGCCAAGTGTTTAAGATGCAGTTGGGCTGCTGTAATGCAGCATAATAATGATCAGATTTCAGAAAGGTTTTGTTCTGAATTGCGGTATTTGGGCTGAGTAAATGTCTTAACCAATGGTTCGGCACTTGATCTTCTAAAAAGCGAATCGCCAAAATACTCTTAATACGGTTGCTAAATAAACGTCGATTTTTTGCAATCAGTGGGTGTTGGATTAATTTATTTAGTAGACGTTCAGTACGCGGTAAAACAAATTGTGGTTTGATTTGATAGACCATGATGTTATCTGCAACCTGACATAGATGATGCAGTTCAGACACCACATGCTGATCTATCCCAATAATGGCGATTTTTTTATTCTTAAAATCATAATCTTTGATTTGTTCTGAACCGATGATCTTTCCACGAAAGTGTTCAAAATCGTCTGCATGATTATTAAAAATATGGTGGGTTGCATCCTGCTTGTTGGCCATATTTATTCCTTGTCTTTTCTTTTTTTAGTTGAGTCTTAGATAGGAATATATTCTGTGATGGGCCAGTTGGGGTAAAGCGTTTTTTCAGTCTGATGAGTCATGCAATTTGTCTAGAATTGATTTGCTTGGCCCTTGTCATTTATAGATTTCTAGGAGTGAACTGATTTTTTTATGCGTTGAAGTTCATGTGTAGCTCAAGCAGGTCGAAAAAAATGAGCGACCTGCATGAACGGCTTTTGAGATCTATAAATTTTGTGAATTTTAAAGTGGTTCATCATCTTGTGAGCTATAGTCAAGCTGACTCGGGGTTGAATGTTTAAGTTCGGGTTGGTCGGTATGGGTACGTAAATAGTCCATATCACGAATATTTTTTTGTACAGCAACTGCACCAAACAGACTCATTAGGAAAGCCATCATGTAAAAACCTTTTTCACTTAATGCCAGTTCTGCATTCCATAGACCAATGGCAAGAAGTACGAGGCAAATAATGACGGATGCCCAGCACAGTCCAAAGTAGATTGCAGTGACATGCATTCCTTCTAAACGGTCACGAATGATTTTTTGTAGTGAAACCGATGAAAATAATCCATAAAGCAATAAAATGAGATAAAAGCCTTTTTCATTCAGCATCATATTTGCATTGAATAAACCTATGCAAAACACCACAGCGCCTAAAATGAGGGCACACCAACTTGCTGCGATAAATGCGGGTGTGGGTTTATTCATATATTGGCTCATCTGCTTATTTTTCTCTTTGTTTTGCTTATGTTTAATATTTATACAGTAATAAAAATGAGTAAAGCAATTATTTCGTTGAGGCAATGATGGTTTTTAAGTACAGGTTTGGGTGTTGTTAGCCGAAACCATATTATCTGTTGACTGCTATCCGTCTAAAGAGCCACAAAACATGTAGTCACAATTCTACCTTTAGACGGATTAAACGCTTGGATTAGATCATTAAGTTTAGAGTCTTAAGCGAGATCATTTTTGATTTGCATTAAACGCTCGAAGTTTTCAATGCGCTTATCGGTATCGTAAATGTCGCAGGTGAAAATAAATTCATCAACGTCATATTTGGTGAGTAGGTTTTCTAAACCTGCTTGAACGGTTGCATTTGAACCGACTTGTCCCATAGCGTAGAAATTATCAACAGACATCTTTTCTGCAGCAGACCATAGGCCTTGCATACTGTCGACTGGAGCTTTGAGTTTTAAACTTTGACCACGCATTAAACCTAAAACTCGCTGATAAGCACTTGTTGCTAGATATTCTGCTTCTTCATCTGTTTCAGCAACAACCGTTGGTACGCCCATAGAGACATAAGGTTGATCTAAATATTCGGATGCTTGGAAATTTTCACGATAGAGCTGAATTGCTTGTCCAAGCATGCGTGGCGCGAAATGTGAAGCAAAAGAATAGGGTAGACCTAAACGTGCAGCGAGTTGTGCACTGAACAGACTTGAACCTAAAAGCCATACAGGAACATGTGTATTTTGTCCCGGTGTAGCAATGATGCCCTGCTGTGGTTCTGGTGCTTTAAAGTATTGCAATATCTCAAGGACATCTTGTGGAAATTGATCTTCGGTTTCCTGACGGCCACGGCGAAGTGCGCGCATGGTGGTTTGGTCAGTACCTGGTGCTCGACCTAAGCCGAGTTCAATGCGGCCGGGATATAACGTTTCAAGTGTGCCAAATTGTTCAGCGACAACCAAAGGTGCATGGTTGGGCAACATAATCCCGCCTGAACCGAGCTTGATGGATTGTGTATTTGCTAAGAGATAACCGAGTAAAACCGCAGTTGCAGAACTTGCGATGCCATCCATATTGTGGTGTTCGGCTAACCATAGACGCTCATAGCCAAGTTGTTCTGCTTTCTGTGCTAACTGGAGTGCATGTTTGAGTGAAAATTCGATGGTTTTATCATCTCGAACAGGTGCGAGTTCAAGTATTGAAAATTTTGTATCGGCTAGAGTACGCATGTTTTCTCTCAGAGATCTTTATATCGAAATAATACGATATAAAAAGCCGAATGTATATCGAATAAATTCGATATGGTCGTGGGGCGGTGTAAAAAGTCAACTTTAGATATACCTAAAGTTTTTTATAAACAAAAAAAGCACCCGAAGGTGCTGATTTTTTTCATTGAAATATATCGATTAACGTTTACCGTTTTTGTACCAACCTAAGTGACGACCATTGTCTCCACGGTAGCCTCGGTCATTGTAGCTATAATTATTGGTACGATAGCCACGGTTGTTATAACGACGGTCATAGCGATCATCATAACGGTCATCATAGCGACGGTCTTCAGACACTTTTTTACCTAGTGCAGAACCACCGGCTGAACCAAGTGCAGCACCGATATAACCACCGTTTGTACCGCCCATGTTTTTACCTACGGTATAACCACCCGCGCCACCAAGTGCGCCACCAATGATGGCACCATTACGGTCACGTTTGTTTGCCGATGCTGCAGCACCTGCACCACCACCAATTGCCGAACCAATCATTGCGCCAGTTTGACCGCCAACTTGGTTACCGATTGCTGCACCAACAACACCACCTAAAGCAGATGTTAATGCAGTATTGGTGCTATTACCTGCATGTGTTGCAGTCATAGTAAGTGCAGAAGCGGCAATTGCTGCACTGAATAGAATTTTATTAATTTTCATTTTTAAACTCCTTACGAAGCATGATGTTTATCTGTTGATATCAATATATGAAAACACATAGCGAATATTTGGAGCGTGATGTGAAATAAAATACGTGTTCCGTTGCTGCAATGTAAATTTTGCACTTTATTTCTACATGATTGATGACTTGGTTGGAGAGAAGGCAAATCTACATATGTATGAGCTGCAATAAATAAAGTTGTATTTATCATTTGAAAAAAGGCGATACATAAAAAAAGCACCCGAAGGTGCTCTTTTCACTATCCAATACGGACTCACTAATTTTGAATTAGTGACGACGACGGTAACGTTTTTTGTATTTACGTTCTTGCTGTTTGTCGTATGCTTTGTCTTTAGAAATTTTATTACCTAAAGCCGCACCACCAGCAGCACCTAGTGCAGAACCAATGTAACCACCGTTTGTACCGCCCATGCTTTTACCAACGGTATAACCTGTACCGCCACCTAAAGCACCACCGATTGCAGACTCTGTACGGTTGCGTTTATTACTTGCTACTGCAGCACCACCAGCACCACCAAGAGCAGCACCAATTGTAGCGCCGGTATTACCGCCCATGTTTTTACCAATTGCAGTACCTGCAACACTACCTAATGCACTAGCTGCAGCAACGCGTGTTGTGCTATCTGCATTTGCAGACACAGTGAACATAGAAGCAGTTGCTAGAGTGGCTGTCATTAAAAGAGTATTCAGTTTCATAGTTCACTCCATGTCCTTCATAAACGCGAGGACTTTTTCATAATCATTTCGATGGCAGTAAATGTAACAAAACTATTCGCTATAAATATGGAGAGCTTTCACTTTATTTAGTGATTTGAGTGTCTAGTTTGTATAAGTTTTATTAATATTGTGAAAAAAACGGTCGAATGCAGAAAATCTGTACGACTTTGTGGAGAAAGGTAGGAGTGATGAAGTTCACACTTTAATATTTCGGGTCATCGATAGGCCAAAAAACAATATATATGTCATTTCAGACCCATTATCGGTACACTAGCGCCATTATTTTGAATTTTGGCATATCCGTGAAAGTTTAGCGGTAGAGCCTGTGTATTGAGATTTTTTGAAAAATGAAAGAATCGTTACGTTTACGATTAGATCAGCTCTCTGACCGTCACGAAGAATTAAATGCATTACTCGCAGATGTAGAAGTCATTTCAGACAATAAACGTTTCCGTCAGTTGTCTCGTGAGCATAGTGATTTATCTGAAATCACTGAAGTTTGGAAAAAATACCGTCAAGCAGAAGAAGATATTGAAACTGCTGAAGTGATGATGACGGATCCAGATTTCAAAGAAATGGCCGTTGAAGAAATTAAAGAAAATAAAGCTTTGATTGGTCAGCTTGAAGCAGACTTAAACATTCTGATGATTCCAAAAGATCCGAATGATGCGAACTCTGCCTATTTAGAAATCCGTGCCGGAACGGGTGGTGACGAAGCTGCGATTTTCTCTGGTGACTTGTATCGCATGTACAGTAAATACGCTGAATCACAAGGTTGGCGTATTGAAGTGCTGTCTGAAAATGACGGCGAACACGGCGGTTATAAAGAAGTAATTTGCCTCATCAATGGTGAAGGCGTATATGGCCGCTTAAAGTTTGAAAGTGGTGCGCATCGTGTACAGCGTGTTCCTGCAACTGAGTCACAAGGTCGTGTTCATACTTCGGCATGTACTGTTGCGATTTTGCCTGAAATTGACGTTGACACTAGTGTAGAAATTAATCCTTCAGAATTACGTATTGATACCTATCGTGCATCTGGTGCGGGTGGTCAGCACATTAATAAAACTGACTCTGCTGTACGTATTACCCATATTCCAACGGGTACAGTTGTAGAATGTCAGGATGAACGTTCACAACATAAAAACAAAGCCAAAGCGATGGCGCTGTTGGTTTCTCGTTTAGAAAATGCCAAACGTGCAGCAGCAGATGCAGCGACATCTGAAATGCGTCGTGACTTGGTGGGTTCTGGTGACCGTTCTGAGCGTATTCGTACCTATAACTATCCACAAGGTCGTATGACTGATCATCGTATTAACCTAACACTGTATAAGTTAGATGCTGTGATGGAAGGTGATTTGACTGAATTGCTAGATAGTTTGCATCGTGAATATCAAGCCGATCAGTTGGCGTTATTAGCACAGCAGAATGGTGGCTAATGAATATTGCACAGGCTTTGGCCTATCGTGGTGAACCTGAAAGTTATGAACGTCAGGAAAATGCGTGGTTGTTAGAGCACATCACCAAGATTGATTCTTTTGATTTAATCATGAAAAAGGATCAAGAATTGACGGCAGAACAAGAACAACTGTATGTCGACAGTCTTACTCGTATTGCTGCGGGTGAGCCTTTGGCTTATGTCACAGGTTCTCAGCCATTTTGGACGCTAGATTTAAAAGTGACTAAAGATACTTTGGTGCCACGTCCTGATACTGAAGTGCTCGTTGAAACTGTACTGCGTTTAGAACTTCCTGAAGATGCTCGTGTGGTCGATTTAGGAACAGGAACTGGTGCGGTAGCCTTGTCATTAGCCAGCGAACGTCCAGATTGGTCAATTGTAGCTTCGGATATTTACGAACCCACCTTGGAAGTTGCTGAATTTAATGCCAAAAAGCATGATCTTGAACATGTGCAGTTTGTCTTAGGTTCTTGGTTGAAACCTTTTGGACGTGCTTTCTTTGATGTAATTGTGTCAAATCCGCCGTATATCGATGCTGATGATGTACACATGAAGGATTTGGCGACAGAGCCTGAACGTGCTTTGGTTGCAGACAATCATGGGCTTGCAGATCTTGAACAAATCATTCTTCAAGCCAAAAAACATTTAACCGTGAATGGTTGGGTGGTGCTTGAACATGGTTATGATCAAGGTGAAGCAGTTAGACATTTGTTCTTACAAGCAGGATATCGAAATGTTCGGACTGTAAAAGATTATGGTGGCAATGACCGTGTCAGTTTAGGTCAGTGGCAACATTGATTTGGTGTTCGAGATAGTCAGAAATAAAGCGCATTGAATGCGCTTTATTTTTTGTTTTTCAATGCACATGTGAGCATTTGTATGCGTGCAATTGCAAGTGTAGAAAATAGGTTTACTTCACCACATCACGCCAACGCAGTAGATATTGTTCTAGATATTTCATCAGGCTATCGGTGATTTTCCCTAAGAGCGCCAATAGAATAATGGCGATAATCACGATATCCGGACGTGAAGTTTCACGACCATCACTGAGCAAATAGCCTATACCTTGCGTGGCTGCAATCAGTTCTGCTGCAATCATAAACATCCATGCCAAACTTAAACTATTGCGTAAGCCTGTAAGTATACCCGGTGATGCAGCAGGTAAAATAATTTCACGAATTTGCCTCAAATATTTCAAACGATAAACTTGCGCAACTTCAATGAGTTTTCGGTCTACGCCTTGAATCGCTGCAACAGTATTGGTATAGGTCGGGAAAAAAGCACCTATGGCAATGAGGGTGATTTTTGAGGATTCATCAATACCTAACCATAAGAGCAGTAAGGGAATCCATGCCAAACTGGGGATGGATTTAATCGCTGAAAATGTGGGTTCCAAAAAAGCTTCGGCTTGTTTGTTTAAACCGACCAAGAGTGCAAATATCAGAGCAAGTCCGCTACCAATAAAAAAGCCTAAAAATACCCGCCAAGTACTGGTCCAGATATGCTGCCAAAGTTCACCTTCAGATAACTCTATAAAGGACTGCCAAAGACTACTTGGAGCAGGGAGTAGATAGGGCTCGATAACACCATTTTTGACCAATATTTCGCATAGCAGCAATAAAACTACTGGAAGAGTTATACCTTTTACAATCAAGATTATCTTGGGTTTTATATGGTTTGATGAATCGGAAGCGGTCGAAACCGCTGTATCGATTTTGGGTTGAGTCACTGATGATGACATGTTATTTCACAACCTTTTTCGCATAACGTGCATCAAAAAGTTGGTCAATCACTTGATTGACATTGGTTCCTTTACGAACTAAATCTTCCTCAGTTAAAATTGTGCCAGATTTCTTTAAGGCTGCAATGTGTTTAGCTGTCGGGATATTTTGATCAAAGTTGGTACGACTCAACTGAAGCTTGGCAACAGCTAATGGAAGCTTGGACTCACGTGCCAATAATTCGGCTAATTTATCTGGATTGGCTTTGGCCCATTGACGTGCTTGTTCATAGGCTTTAATCACAGCTTCAACGGCTTCAGGACTTTGCTGGCTAAATTGTTGTTTGGTACTTAAAACACTATAGCTGTTAAAACCCACATTTCGATACAGCAAACGCGCGCCTGATTGTACCTGTGCCGATGCCATGAGTGGATCTAATCCCGCCCATGCATCGACTTGACCACGTTCTAAAGCTGTTTTTCCATCAGGATGTTGTAAATGTACCAATTGCACATCACGTTTATTGAGGCTGACTGTTTCCAACGACTGCAAAGTAAATAGGAATGGATCGGTTCCTTTGGTCGCCGCAATTTTTTTGCCTTTGAGGTCTTTCAGACTTTTAATCGGAGAGTTTATTGCCACAACCAATGCCGTCCATTCAGGCTGTGACTGGATATATACGGTTTTAATCGGACTGCCATTGGCACGACTCAAAACGGCTGCCAGTCCTGCCGTTGAGGCAAAATCCACACTGCCACTATTCAGATATTCGAGTGAGCGATTACTGCCTTGGCTAAAGACCCATTTAATTTGTGTTTTGGGTAATGCTTTTTCTAAGAGTTTTTGTTCCTTCACCACTAAACTGGTCGGTGCATAGTAGGCATAATCCAGTTTGAGTGTCGAAGGAATAGCAGCAAAGATAGAGCTACTGAGTAGGCTGAACGTCAGCGTAGAAAAAATCAGTTTTGAGCTTTTAAATAGGGAAGTCATATCGTTCACAAACAAGTGTTGAATTATGAGCACATAGATACGACGGAAATATTTCAGAAACAAAACAGAATAAATGCTAAGAATAATAGAAAACGAGATAAGTGTATAAATCAAATATAAGCATTTGATATAAAATACTTTATTGGATTTAATTATGCTGAAATAGTGTTATATAAATTAATGTGTAAGCTTGCATGAAAAATGCTTAGATATTTTAGTGTAATGAATATTCAAAAATTATAGTGAATATAGGCTTAAAATAATCTTTCCAATAAAAAAGCAGCTTTCGCTGCTTTTTTATAAGTGATTAATACTTACATAGGGTAGTCTTGTAAGCTATCGAAAACTTCAACTTGTTCTAAAGCTGCTGTTTCTACTGCAAGACAGTAAGCAATAATTTTTGCAGTTGCATTCACTAAATTTTCATCTTTTAGATTTGCACCTGCTTGAATTGCTTCAATGTCATCCGCTTGGATATCCAGTGCATGAGCAACTTCAACTGCATTTTCAGTGCTAAAAAATTGTGAGATCAAATTTTGCAAATCGATATCTGCGACAGTTTTAAGCTGTTCATGAAACAGTTCATCAATTGCGTCAATCTGAGTGAAAAGAGAATCTGAAAAGTTTTGAACAAGTTGTTGTTCAAGAACATCAATCATCTTAAGCATAGGAAAGCCTTTCAAGGAGATGCAGGAGAATTGGAAAATAAATAAGCAAAGCGCTTTAAATTGAGTGAAAAATAACCTAATTAGACTAAAGTAGCAATCGTTCAAGGATGAATGGTCAGTCTATTTATTGAATATTTTTAAGTTATTGATTTTTTAATAATTAGATGAATATCAAATTTTAGGCCTTGAATTCAGGCGCATTGTTTTGACGATACGCACCGGGACTGACGCCTGTCCATTTTTTAAAAGCCCGATGAAAAGCACTCGGATCATGAAAATTTAGTTCTTCACTGATATCTTGCAAACTTTTATCGGTATGGGTTAAAAAATCGATGGCAGTATCACGTCGGATATCATTTTTGAGTTGTTGATAACTCACACCTTCACTTTTAAGACGGCGATGCATCGTGGCTTCCGACATATTCATTTTGACCGCCAACTCATAAAACTCTAACCATTCGGCAGGAGAAACGTCTAACAGTTGTTTACGAATTTGGCTGCTGAGTGCATACGGGTTTTTAAAGCGCACCAAAAGGTTTTCAGGTGTTTGTTGTAAGAATTGATACCACGAACGTGTGTCTTGTTTGATTGGCAGACTTAAATAACTGGCATCTAGCTGAATATAGTTTTGACTGGCTTGGTAATGAATATTTTCACAGAAGCGAACTTTATAGTCGTGATCATCAAGCGGTGCATCACATTTAAATTGGATTTGGTTTAATAAAATCCGTTGACCACTTAGCCAGCACAGTAGTGTATGGATGAGCATCAAATATGTTGCATAGCTGAACATGCGTTTAGGCGCTTGTTGATCATAGATCACAATATAAGCAAAGTGATCTTCAATGGTTAAGTCACTATGCAAGTCATCTAAAACCAGATTTAAAAATTGTAGAATTTGCTTGAGTGCGTCTCCCAAAGTGCTGTTATGCATGACCATTTTCGACAGTAGTTTGAAACTACCACGTCGCATGGCATGCCGATCCATGCCAAAAAATTCATCATCCATCACATCTGCAAGATGAGTCCATAAAGCCGCATATTGTGAAACGGAAACTCTAGTCTTACTTGATAGCAGTAACTCTGAGGGTATACCTGCCTTTTGTAAAATAGCAGAAATATCAAAGTGCTTTTTTTGCGCATCGTGTAATGCTTCATGCACCAAGTCGATAGAAATCGTCCCTTTGCTGTATTCGAGTCCTTGCTTCGGCATATGTGCGGATAGGTCCTTGTTCAGAATTGTCCAAATACATCAGGAAAGATGCAACATTTGGAAATTGTACTGAATAAATTCTCTGTTTACTCTGCATCTTAAGTCGAATTTAAAACAAGATATCGTAAATAGGGAAATGCTATGGACATTAAAGGAAAAGTTTTCGTCGTGACAGGCGGTGCATCTGGTCTAGGCGCTGCGACAGCAACACATCTGATTGGCTTGGGTGCCAAAGTGATTATTGTGGATATGAATCATGAGCATGGCGAAGCGATGCAACGTCAACTCGGTGATCATGCAAAATTTGTTCAATTGGATGTTACCGATGAACAAGCGGTCGGCGCTTTCTTTGCACAAGTTGAAGCGGAATTTGGTCAACTCAATGGTTTAGTGAACTGTGCAGGTATCGCACCCTCTGCAAAAGTTTTAGGTCGTGACGGATTACATGATTTAGCTATGTTCCAAAAAGTATTAAATATTAATGTTTCAGGCACATTCAATATGCTGCGCTATGCGGCACAACTGATTGCTAAATATGAATTAAAAGCAGGTGAAGAAGAGCGTGGCGTGATTGTGAATACGGCATCGGTTGCGGCTTTTGATGGTCAAATTGGTCAGTCGGCTTATGCAGCATCAAAAGGGGCAGTGGTTGCAATGACATTACCTCTTGCACGTGAGCTTGCACGTGAATCAATCCGTGTGATGACCATTGCTCCGGGCATTATGGAAACGCCGATGCTCAAAGGCTTAGCACAAAATGTACAAGATGCTTTGGGGCAAATGGTGCCTTTCCCTCCACGTTTAGCAAAACCACAAGAGTTTGCAAAATTAGTGACGCATATTTTTGAAAATGCTTATCTCAATGGCGAAGTGATACGTCTTGATGGCGCGATCCGTATGCAGCCTAAATAGTTATTTATTAAAACTGCTTATTCAGGCTTCTACGACGGAGTCTGATCGAGAATAACTTCGTTGACAGTAGCTCATCGCGTTACTTTTGTTTTAGGCAAAAGTAACCAAAATCATTGTCATTTGCAAAACTTGTCATCAAGTATTTATTGATTTATAGGTCGCAGAAAAATTAGAGATTAATGGCATCCTGCCTCAGACGGTTGCAAATGACGTCGTCGTGTATCCAACTTTGCTTTATACAGTTAAAGAATTTTTAATTCCGCAGTTATCCAACATTTAAAGCTATACGCGCTATAAAAGATTTAGAAAAGGAGGTCTCATGATTTTAAATGATGAACAAAAAATGGTTCAGGACATGATGCGAAGCTATTCGCAAGAAAAACTGAAACCGACGGCAGCAGAGCGTGACAAAACGGCAGCATTTCCTGCACAAGAGCTAAAGGAACTTGGTGAGCTGGGTGCTTTAGGCATGACGGTTTCGGATGAATGGGGGGGTGCAGGTTTAGACTATGTGTCTTTGGTTGTTGCCTTAGAGGAAATTGCTGCAGGTGATGGTGCGATTTCGACGATTGTCAGCGTACAAAACTCACTGCCATGTGGCATTACGCAGCGTTATGGTACAGAAGCACAAAAAGAAAAATACTTAAAAAAATTAGCCACTGGCGAATGGTTAGGTTGTTTTTGCTTAACAGAACCACAAGTGGGTTCAGATGCGAGTGCATTGGAATGTAAAGCGGAGCGTGATGGTGATGAGTGGGTGTTAAATGGCACCAAGCAATTTATTACCACAGGAAAACATGCCCAAGTAGCTTTGGTTTTTGCGGTAACGGACAAGTCTGCAGGTAAAAAAGGTATTTCGTGCTTTTTAGTGCCGACGGGTGTGCCGGGTTATATCGTATCGCGATTAGAAGACAAAATGGGTCAGCATTGTTCTGATACAGCAACCATTGTTTTAGATGACTGTCGTATTCCTGCGGATAGTCTTTTAGGCCAAGAGGGGGAAGGCTATAAAATTGCCTTATCAAACCTAGAGTCAGGTCGAATTGGTATTGCTGCGCAGTCTGTGGGTATGGCACGAGCAGCATTAGATGCAGCCGTTGAATATGCCAATGAACGCAAGGCATTTGGGGTGGAGATTGTACAGCATCAGGCCGTGGCATTTCGCCTAGCAGATATGGCCACCCAAATTGAGGCGGCACGCCAATTAATCTTCCATGCAGCGACGTTAAAAGATGCCGGTTTTCCATGCTTAAAAGAAGCCTCAATGGCGAAACTTTTTGCATCGACGATGGCTGAACGGGTGTGTTCAGATGCCATTCAAATCCATGGGGGCTACGGTTATGTATCTGATTTCCCAGTAGAACGAATTTATCGTGATGTGCGTGTCAGTCAAATTTATGAAGGTGCATCGGACATTCAACGTTTGGTGATCGCACGTGAAGTAACCAAAGGATAAGTGGTTAAAAAATAGACTTTAGTCGATGTTCAAACCCTGCAATGGCGTTGATGGTTATGGAAATTGCAGGGGATATCCAAACATGGTTATCTAGGGATAGACAGTCTAAGAATAGGTAATTTACGAATAAATTGTCGAAGAGTGTAAGTTTCAAAACTAAAAAACCAACATTGCAATCGGTGTATGGAATAGCAGTAAAAGCGGATGTGGCAAAGGAATCGTCACGGATACGCAGCGGTACAACAACAAGATCAATAAACCTCAAAGTATTGCACTTTGAATCATAGTTTACAGGATAGGAATTGTCGTCATGAAGACACTAGAACAAGCATATCGTGATTTTAATTTTGAAAAGATGGTTACAGAACAATTGGTCGGTACGCCAAGTTCAATCAATGCTTATGATGAATGTTGTGGGCGCTATGTTGGGCAAAATCGAACTGCGCTGATCTGGGAAGGTAAAAATGGTGAATCTGAGCAATGGACTTTTGAGCAATTAGATTTAGCTTCTGCACAATTGGCTAATTATTATCAACGCATTGGATTGAAAGCAGGTGATTGCATTGCAGGTCTATTACCCCGCACAGCAGAGTTATTGATCACCGTATTGGCAACATGGCGTATAGGGGCAATTTATCAGCCGTTGTTTACGGCATTCGAGTCCAAAGCGATTGAACATCGGGTGCAAACTGCGGGAACAAAGCTGATTGTAACCAACACTGAGCAACGCTCAAAACTCAATTATATTGATTTACCGCATATTTTAACGGTACATGCTAATCAAGCAATTCAGACAGATCCTGACTTTTGGTCAGAGCTGCAACTGCATGACACCACATTTAACTCAGTTCCCCGTTCATTTGACGATGAATTTTTAATGATGTTTACCTCAGGAACGACCGGTTTAGCCAAGTCTGTACCTGTGCCACACAAAGCGTTGTTGGCATTTAAAGGGTATATGACACATGCGGTTGATTTGCGTGATGAAGATTCATTTTGGAATTTGGCAGATCCGGGTTGGGCTTATGGTTTGTACTATGGAATTGCAGGGCCTTTAAGTTTAGGGCATAGCATTATTATGGATGAACGGGCTTTTAGTGTTGATCATGCACTTCAAGTCATCAAAAAATATAAAGTCAGCAATTTGACCGGTTCACCAACGGCTTTTCGTATGTTCTTTGGTTTTAAAGAAAAATTTGATGCATCCATAAAAGCACATTTACGGGTTGTGAGTAGCGCAGGAGAGCCACTAACGCCTGAAGTAATTCAATGGTTTAATCACGACTTAAACGTCAATATTTATGACCAATATGGACAAACGGAACTCGGTATGGTGATTGCAAATCATCATGCTTTAGAACACTACAAAAAAGTGGGTTCAGCTGGTTTTGCTATACCGGGACATCGTTTCGCGGTGCTCAATAAAGACCACCAAGAAATTGAACGTGGTGGGATTGGAACATTGGCATTAGACTGCTCGCAATCTCCACTCATGTGGTTCACGGGCTATGGTGGCAATAACCGTAAAGCCTTTGTCGGGAACTACTATTTAACTGGTGATACTGTTCGTTTAAATGAAGAAGGTGGCATTGATTTTGTTGGCCGTGCTGACGATGTCATTACAACGTCAGGCTATCGTGTAGGGCCTTTTGATGTGGAGAGCACATTATTAGAGTGCGAAGAGGTTTTAGAGTCGGCAGTTGTTGGTAAGCCTGATCCTGAGCGTACAGAATTGGTCAAAGCTTTTGTGGTATTGAAACCACAATATGAAGCTAGTTCTGAACTCATGGATAAACTACAAGCCTATGTACGATCTCGTTTATCCAAACATGCTTATCCAAAAGAAATTGAATTTGTAGATGGATTGCCTAAAACATCGAGTGGAAAAATCCAACGTAATCTGTTGAAGCAACAAGAAGTGGCCAAAGCACAATGTATGCAAAAGGTCAGTTAAGTTTAGGCTGAGTTGAATTAAAGGAAAGGCTGCGTACATGCAGCCTTTTTTGATTTGCTTATCTGAAGTTGGATAATAATTATTTTTGAGTAGGCAATTTTAATGCTGAGACATCGGTAAATGTTTTGGAAAGCTCATGAGGCAAAGCAGTGCAGAAATAAGCGCACAAGCAAACATGATTGTGACTAAACCTAAGCTGCCAAAACCACTAAATTTACCTGTTAAAGTTGTAATGAACGCACCAAAGCCAAATTGTAAAGCGCCTAATAATGCAGATGCTGTGCCAGCATTTTTATGCTGAAACATAAGAGCCAACTGGCTGCCGGTAGGCATAATGAAACCTAAAAGTGCAACGGCGATAAATAGTGCGCAACAGAAGAAGATTAAATTTGAATAGCCTAAGCATAGCGCAAGGAGCAGTATAGCCATAATGAGCAAGAAACTGTTGTTCATGATTTTATAGGCATTCAGTGGGCCAAATTTTTCATGCACTTTGGGGTTGAAGATTGCTGCAGCAATTAAACCAAATGCATTGAATGCAAAGAGTAGGCTAAATTGGGTTGAACTCAGCTGATACTCACTGATAAATACACTGGCTGAACCAGCGATATAGGCAAAGAAGCCAGCTTGCGCAATACACAGTGTCAGTGAGTAAATGATGAACTTACGATCCCTGATAATTTGCCCATATAATTTGATGGTTTGTGAAAGCTTGAATTGTTGGCGCATTTCCACTTGACGTGTTTCAGGCAGCAGCACTGCAACGGCTGCCAATACAATCGCGGCATATACGGCTAAAAAAATAAAAATATTTCGCCATGAGCCTAAAGCCTGTAAGCCATCGCCAATTAGTGGTGCAGCCACCGGTGAAAGGCCTAATATTGCCAAAACCATCGACATCATTTTGCCTATTGCGGGGCCTTGAAACTGATCTTTGATAATGGCAAAAGCAATCACCATCCCAATTGAACCGCCTAAACCTTGAATAAAGCGAATCCATTGTAATTGTTCAACGCTTTGTGCAAACGCGCAGCCGATTGAGCCTAAAATATAAATCCCTAAACCTAAGTAAATAAGCGGCTTACGGCCAAATTTATCCGATAGTGGGCCATACATCAGCTGGCCGAGCATTAAACCCACAAAAAATGTCATCAAACTCAGTTGGATCGCACCTTCGCTACTCCCTAAAGATGTTGCCATAGCGGGAATGCTTGGTAGGTACATATCGATACCTATCGGGCCGATGGTTGCGAGTAATGCAATGAGTATGGGCATTGCACGTGTACTTGATGCTGTCATAATGTGGTCGGATCTTGTGGAAAGCGGCGCATTATGAAACCTATTGGTTTCCTAAGTCAAGGAGAGCAGCATTGGCAAAACTAGGCCGTCCTTTGGTCATGTCGGCAGAACAGCGGCGTGCAGAAATCTTTTCTATTGCAGAACAACTCTTTGGTGAAAAGGGTTTTGAAAATGTCACCATGTCTGAGATTGCGACCGCAGCGGGCATGTCTAAAAAAACGCTATATGTGTATTTTTCTGATAAACGTGAACTGCTTATTTCATTGGTTGAGTCGTCCTATTTATGGACTGAAGATGCTTTTGATGCCAATAGTTTAGATCGAGTGTTGGCCTTGCAAAATCAACTGAAGAAAATTGCTGAACATGTCCTGTCCGAGCGCCATATCAAGTTGTGCCGACTAGCGATCGCAGAGCGTGTTGGGGTTGATGGTATAAGCGATACGTTTTATGAAAAAGGCATCGCCAAAAGCCGAGATCATTTGATTCATGCTGTGAGTCATATTCCAAGTGCCCAATTTGCATTGAACTTAAATGCAGAGATTATGGCGGATATGTTATTTGGTGCGACCATTTCGAAGCCTTTCGTCGATTTACTATTTTTAAATCAGCAGATAGATATGCAGCAGGTAAATATGGTAATTGAACAAAGTATTCAGGCTTTATTTAAAATGTGAATGCCTAAACTTTCATAGCAAAATTGAATATTTATTTTCGTCCTTATCTTTGGATTGCTCGTTATAATGGCCACGGTTTTATGTTTTAAATGAGATAGCAGAACATGGATGCACAGCTCGATCTAGATTCAGACATGGAATTAAGTGATGATGAAATGCATCTATACAGCCGTCAAATTTTGTTGGATGGTTGGGACATCGATGCGCAAGAGAAGCTAAAACTTGCCAATGTACTCATCGTGGGGTGCGGTGGAATTGGGTGTGCCACAGCCGAATTATTGGCACGTGCAGGCGTCGGACAAATCACTTTGATCGATGCAGATCGAATTGAAATCAGTAATTTGCAACGACAAATCGCGTATACAGAACACGATGTAGGATTTTATAAAGCTGAAATTTTGGCTAAACGCTTACTAGCGATTAATCCGTATATCCGTGTGCAAAGCTATACCACAAAATTAGATGAAAGCAACGCAAAGGCATTGATTTCACGGCAAGATTTGGTTCTCGACGGTTGTGATAATTTCAGTACACGGTATTTGGTTAACGCAAGCTGTGTGGAAAATAATGTGGCGCTGATTAGTGCTTCTGCAATTGGATTTCAAGGGCAGTTATTTATGGTTGAAGCTGATGCTGCCTGTTATGAATGTTTATTTCCAAAAGAACAGCATGCCAGTGAAAGTTTGCGCTGTGCAGACTCGGGTGTACTTGCAACAACACCAAATGTTATGGCAAGTTTGGAAGCACATCATGCCTTGCTCTATTTGGGTTTAGGGACGACAGCACTGAAACAAAAGCTTTTGTTGTGGGATGGTCGGTCAATGAAACAAAAAATTCTCGCTTTTGAAAAAGATCCCGATTGTCCAATCTGTCAGGCAAGATAAAGCAGCAAGCCCTTATTTTTTTGCTACACTCACGTTAATTATTTTTTTCTAAGACATTATGAAAAACAATATCTGGTTAGATGGAATTCGCTCGGTTGCCCGAATGGGTGAGACCGCAGTCGTCGCGGCAAAAGCCGGCTTTAAATATGCAACTGAAAAACCAAGTAACGCAAAATTAATGCGTGAAACTTTTGAATCGCTAGGTTCAACTTATATTAAATTAGGCCAATTTATTGCCAGTACACCTTCTTTATTTCCACGTGAATATGTCGAAGAGTTTCAAGGCTGTTTAGATCAGACACCTTCATTGCCGTTTAGTTATGTGCAGCAGGTATTGGCTTCAGAATTTGCTAGTCGTAATTTAGATGAAATATTTGCTTCAATTGATGAAAAGCCTTTGGCTTCCGCATCGATTGCACAGGTGCATGCCGCTAAATTGGTCAGTGGTGAAAATGTTGTTATTAAGGTGCAAAAACCGGGTGTCGAGACGATTCTCTATACAGATTTAAACGTCTTACATTGGGCTACTAAACTGGTCGAAAAAGCTGTACCCAAAGTCAAATTTGCTTCACTTGCAGATATCGTTGAAGAAATTAAAGTTCGCATGGTACGTGAGGTGGACTTTATTGAAGAAGCTCAAAATCTTGACGACTTTGTGAATTATCTGAACGTAACTCAAAATAAAGCCGCAACAGCACCAAAGGTTTATCACCAATATTCAACACGTCGCGTCTTAACCATGGAGCGTTTATACGGCGTACCATTGACTGATTTTGACGTGGTCAAGAAGGTCGCTAAAGATCCATCGCAAGTTTTGGTGACAGCGATGAATACATGGTTTGGCAGCTTGATGTTATGTAACAGTTTCCATGCAGACTTACATGCAGGCAACCTGATGCTGCTTGAAGATGGTCGAGTAGGCTTCATCGATTTTGGTATCGTGGGTCAGTTGAAACCTGAAGTGTGGACAGCATGTATTGCGTTTATGGATGCTCTACAAAAAACTGACTACAACTTGATGGCTGAAAACATGCTGAAAATGGGCATGACAGCTGTCAAAATTGATACACATGTCTTAGCTGCCGATTTAGAGCGCTTATTTAGCGGTGTGCTTTTGGCCGATCCGCAAGAGTTATTAACCTCAAATCCTGCCGATTTGAATGACATCATGATGGATATGGTACAAGTCGGAGAGCGTCATGGTATTCGCTTCCCACGTGACTTCGCTTTATTATTCAAACAAATGTTGTACTTCGATCGCTTTATGCGCATCCTTGCGCCATATACCGATATTTATGCAGACCAGCGTATTCAAATGGTGCAGACTATGGACCCTAATTTATTGTTGAAGCAATAATTTAGCTGCAAGAAATAAATAAAATCCTCTTGCTTAAACAGGAGGATTTTATTGATGTTTAAGATTTTATTTTGAGTGTAAGAATGGACGCAATTATCATTGAAGGTTTGAAAGTTGAGACTGTCATCGGCTGTTTCAATTGGGAGCGTCAGATTATTCAGCCTTTGATGCTCGACCTCAATATTCAAACCAGTTTAGCGCAGGCGGCTCAGTCAGATGAGCTTGAAGATACCTTGAATTATGCTGAAATTTGCGAAATATCAGCCAAAGTCATTCAAACTGCTCAACCTAAATTGATCGAACATGCAGCAAAACTGGTGATTGATGCACTTTTTGCTACCTATGACAGCATTGAATCTATTATGATTACCATCCGGAAGCCTGCCATTATCGCGCAAGCCAATTCTGTAGGAATTCGTCTTGAACGCCACCGAAACGATTTTCGCCCTAGCTCTGGCGAGTAATTTCAATCCCAAACCGCATTTTCAACTGGCTTTACGTCAAATTCAGGCTTTGGGTCATGCTGAATTTTCCAAAATTTATGTGATTCCTTGTCGTGATGGCATTGGGGCGGATTATTGGAATGCAGCTTGTTTGGTGAAAAGCAGTTTATCTGTAGATGAAATCAGCACCTTACTGAAAAAAATGGAAGCAGGCTCAGGTCGTGTTCGTCCGTCTCATAATATCGCTTTGGATCTGGATCTGATCGCGTGGGGCGAAAGCTTAGCGCATATGCAATTTAATCCGAAAAAACTGCCTTTAGCACTCGATGTTAAAATACCAATGTTCGACATTTGGAAAAATGAGATGTTTGAACATCCAGCACATCAATTTCCTATGGTGAGTTGCCAAAAAGTTTTAGTGGATTGAGCGAATGAAACGAAATGTTTTCAATGCACATGAGTGATATTTCAAACTGACCTAAATACGCTAGATAAACAATAACAAAAATATTCAAATCCTGTCATGGTATGCGCTAGCGTATAGGCTGTCGCAGGATTACATTATCTTTTTAGCTTCAAAATAATGATATGAACTGGACGGATCTGATTCAGCACTATGGCTATATTGCGATTTTTATTGGCACATTGTTTGAAGGAGAAACAGTGCTGATGATTGGCGCCTATGCCGTACATCAACACATACTTCATTTTTCAATGTTGATTGCAGTGGCGATGTTGGGCAGTTTTATTGGCGATCAGTTTTATTATCAAATGGGCGCTCGCTATGGGCAAAAACTTATCCAGTCGAATGCAGAATTTGCACAAAAATTCGATCGTGCGAGCCAGTTTATTGAACGTTATCCTATTTTGACCATTTTATTTATGCGCTTTGCTTGGGGTTTTAGAACTATTTTACCTATTGCAGTCGGTGTGCGTGCTTATCCTGTTTGGAAATATGTGCTGATTAATTTGGTTGCCTGTTTTATTTGGGCGATGTTGGTCGCAACGATTGGCTTCCAAATCAGTCATTATTTACATCTATTTTGGGCGAAAATGCTGCCTTATCATCAAGATATTTACATCGTTATTGCCGTTATTTTATGTATCGTATTTTTACGTGTGCTCTATACGGTGTTGAAGTGGTGGCGTAAGCATCATCAACATTGATAAAGTGAACGTGGCTGATCTGATAAAATCGTCAAAACATAATCAAAAGATTTAAAAGGATATTCAGTGAGAGCAATATGGGTTTAGGTTATGGTGCGGGTGCGATTGCCTTTATCATTATGTGTTTTTCGGTGTTGCTGGTCATATTCGTGATTCCTGCTTGGTTGTATTGGAATGCATGGCAGAAAAAACAACAGAAATTAAGCAAGTATCATCCTAAACTAGATAAAACTGTAAAATGGGGGCTATCGACTTTACTCATTTTTCCAATTTTTGTTCTCTTGAGTTATGCAGAGATTGCTTTTTCAAATCATCAATCAGATCGTGCTTATCAAGAGTATATGGCACAAATTATTATTCAGCTTAAACAACCTTTAGTTTATGGTGAGGTGATATTGCCTCAGGGGACATGGATCAACCGATCATTTGAAACCAACTATACTCTGGAACAGATGACTGATATTCGTCAAGGTCTGACTTCGGCTCGTTTTCCAGAGCTTATTCAAATAGCTGGATTTGCTGTTATTGCATTTGAGCTGGATCGTCATTTATTACTGGAATTGGCACATGATCATACTGTTGTGATTAATAACCAAAAGGAAATTTGTCCGGCAGGATGGCTGCTTGAATTAGGTGGATCAGGTTATCCGTCCACTGAGCAACTTTATAGTTTGAATTTTGATTGGTTTACACCAAGTCGATGGCAGCCTATAAACTGTTTTGATGGCGAAGGAATTATTGTATTAGAGTCAAAACATTTCTCATAAAAAAGCCTGCATCATTGCAGGCTTTTTGTTCACTATTTATAAAACTTAGCGACAATCATTAGAAAATCATTAAATGTAATAACTGGTTTTGGTCATCAGCTTTGAAATACCAGTCATGGCAATACGAACTGGAACAGGAAGGTCTACACCACCTGCATTGAGTGCTGTATCACGGTGATGCAGTTCATCTTCATTCATTTGCACTAAGATTTTACGTGAACGTTCGTCTTGTTCAGGAAGTTGGCGGATGTGATCTTCTAAATGCAGGCTCACTTGACGCTCAGTTTCAGCGACAAAACCTAAGCTGTATTTATCACCGGCAATACCTGCCAATGCACCCATCCCAAAAGAAAGGCCGTACCAAACAGGGTTGAGCAGACTGGTATGGCTGTCTAATTCTTTTAAGCGGTCTTCACACCAAGCCAAATGATCTTGTTCTTCAATCGCAGCTTGTTCCATTTCACGGCGTACATTTGGCAGTTTCGCGGTGAGAGCTTGTCCATGATAAAGCGCTTGAGCACACACTTCACCACTATGGTTGACCCGCATTAGACCTGCCACATGACGTGCTTCGCTGACTGCAAGTTGAGTCTTTTCAGCAACAGACGGATTTTCACGATGTGCAGCCGTTGCTCCGGGAACTAAACTACGTAAGGCCTGATCAAATGAGTGAATAAGTTTGTCGACACCTGTAAATTGACGCATGGATTAATCCTCCAGAGAGACTTGCGTAGTTTGAAGCAAAGGTTTGATGCGTAATAGCAGCCAAATACAAAAGATTGCACTGAGCACTGCAGTTATACAAAAAAGTATCTTAATATCAATCTTTAAAACACTCAGAATGATAATTGAAAATATAGCAGAAGATACCATAAATACCGCATTTAAAATGTTGTTTGCGGCAACGACTCGCGCACGATGTGAGCGTGGAGAGTAAGCTTGCATCATTGCATAGAGCGGAACGATGTAAAAACCACCACTAATACCCAATAAAGTCACGGCAATCATGACATGGTAATAGCCCCAACCTTGATGAAAAACTTCTGAAAGGGTAATAAGTGGGCCAGTTTGAGTCGGGACAAGCGTTAAACTAAATGCTAAATACAGTGCAAATACCGTTAAACCAACAGCACCGATGGGAACCATCTTAATATTGACTTGAGTTCCGCCTAATTTACGACAAAGCAATGAACCCACGCCCACACCGACAGAGAAAAAGGTCAATAGCAAGCTAACGACATTTTCAGAGGCATGTAGGTTTTGCTGGGTCATTTGTGGAATTTGGGTGAGGTAGGTTGCACCATAAAACCAATACCACGAGTTCCCCAATAAAATGGTAAAAATCAGCGGCAAACTTTTGGCATATTTCATCGTTTGGTAACTGGTACGGAAAAAGTTCCAATCGATTTTTAAATCAGGTGTAGTGACATTTTGCTTAAGAATAAAACGACTGGTGATATAACCTAAAATGGCGATGGTCATTACCGTCAGGCTGATCCACATTAAATTGCCTTGTGATGAAGCAATCACTGCACCGCCCAAAATCATCCCGAATAAAATCGCCATGGATGTTGCCGATTGGAAGAGCGCATTGCCTGACATCAGTTCATTGGGCTTTAAAATTTCAGGCAAAATCGCATATTTGATTGGACCAAAAAATGTCGAATGGGTCCCCATCAAAAATAATGCCAGCAATAATAACCATAAATGACCGGTCAGAAAGCCAATACTGCCGATGATCATGATGATAATTTCTAAAATTTTGATGCCACGGACAAGTTGTGAACGTTCAAACTTATCTGCGATCTGTCCCGCTGTCGCTGAAAAAATAAAGTAGGGTAAAATAAACAATAATGCAGCCAGATTGTTTAGCGTGCTGATGGGTAATGCCTGTTGTTGGATTAATCCATAGGTGATGACCAACAATAAAGCCTGTTTATAGACATTGTCATTGAGCGCCCCAAAAAATTGGGTCAAAAACATAGGCAGGAAACGGCGTGTACCTAGCAGATGTTCGTTGTTATTCATAAGCGTCTTGCTACATTAAGTTTTATTAAGAAATGTGAGTGATTGGTAAAATCTCTAAAAAAATCATGTAATATGTTTTTGAGTTTGGAGATGGCGAAAAACCAATAGATATAAGATCTTTAGCTCTACATCTGGTTGACTAAGTCCATTACATAATGAAATTCGTTAGAGTTTGCTATGCCTGCAAAAATCAAGTTTAAAAAAACAATGCTTCATCACAGTATGGCTCACTGCATACGACAGCATCATAGCAATAAAAGTCTATATATGAGCATCTTTTTGACCTTGTGTGCTCAGCATAGTTTCGCCCAAACTCCCGCGGAAACTGTTCCAACATCTACAGATACAAAAGCAGAGATTGTTACTGAAATCAAGGATGAGGCTGTAAAGCAAGGGCTGTCGACGCCTGAAGCAATTGAAAAAATTGAAAATATAAATGAGCCGGAAGAATCTGTTGATAGCATGAAAATGCTGCAAGAACAGCAGCAAGCAGGAACACAACTACAAGAATTTAAACCCATCGAGTTTGAAGATTTAGAAAACTTACCCGTGACACCTGTTGATCAAAACATGGCGAATGAAATCTTCCAAGTTGCTGAAGAAGCCAAACGTCAGGCGCAGGAGTACCGTGCGACACAGCAAACAGAAGTTGCTGTTGCGGACATTACTCAAAAAGAGTTAACGGAAATTAACCAAGCGCCAGTCAATATTGATCAGCTGATGGGTGAAATTCGCTCTGACAATGAAATTACTGCGACACAAAATGAAAATGCCAGTACTCTGCAAGAGCTGAATAATCCAACCGTGGAAGATGACGCAGAGCCGGGTATTTTTAAGCGCTTATTATATAAAGTGCGTCCGCCACGTCAGATGAATACGGCAAAAGTGCCACGAATTAGTGCGGATGTTGAAATTACCTCAGCACATAATACCAGTCAGACTTCGAGTAAGGCCTATGGTGCGGCACTGGAAGATCTCAAAGCCAATATTAAAGGCAAGCTTTCAAGTTTTACTCAAGAATCCTTTAGCGATTTTCCATCGGCTTTACCTCAATTACGTAGCTTGTCCAATCAAGCCGCACAAGCTGTGGGTTTCTATCAGTCAGAATTCAAGTTTGAAAAAGTGTCTGATAGTAAAGTTCGTGTATTGGTTACGCCAAATACGCCTGTACAAATTGAAAAGCAAAATATTGAATTTTCTGGGGCTGGAGCGCATCAAGCTCAGTTTCAGGTGATTGGTGTATTACCAGATCAGGAAGAAGGTGACATTCTCAATCATGGTAAATACGAAAGCACGAAAAGCCGAATCAATGATGCGGCGACCAATAACGGTTACTTCGACTCGTATTGGCGTTTACATGATGTGAAAGTGGCGCAACCGCAAAATACTGCCGATATTAATTTGCGCTTTGAAACGGGCGAGCGTTATAAGCTGGGCGAAGTCGAATTTCGAATGAGTGACCCGAATGCAGAATTTCCATTGGATCGCGATATTTTAGAAAGCTTGGTGACGTGGAAAGACGGTGCTGACTATACTTTCTGGCGTGTGAATGGTTTGGCTAACAACCTAACTAACTCGCGCTATTTTAACTACACCTTGGTTGATGCGATTCGACCAGACCCAATTGAAAAGCCGCTTGAACTACCACCAGATATTCAGACCTTGGTCGATCAAAATCAGTTGTCTGAAAGTTCACAAGTAGTGAAAGATAAAACTGAAGTGATGTCGAATAAGGAAGTCACGCAAAAAGTGGTTGATGAAGACCAATTTGCGGGGGTGAATGATGCAGAGCAATCCTCTAAATTACGCAGTTTGCAAGATACGCAAGACGCCAAACAAGAAGAACAAGATCGCTTAAAAGCACAAGCACGCGAAGATAAGAAAGTCCCTGTGATCGTGACGCTGAATGCAGACAAGCTGAATAGTGCAGAAATTGGTGCAGGTTTTGGTACTGATACAGGCACCCGTGTTCGTGGGCAGTATCGCCGTGCCATCGTGAATAAACGTGGTCATTCTTTTGACGCCAACATGGAAGTATCCAAAATCCGTCAATCGATTGATGGACGCTATAACATTCCATATAACCACCCATTAAATGACTATGTCAGCTTGGTCGGTGGTTATGAGCGTGAAGAACGTGATGATGTTGGTCAGGGCGTCAATCTTTCGATTGAATCTGCTGTAGCTGGGGTTGACCGGATTATTAAAAACCCACGTGGTAGTTGGCAGCATACTTTTGGTTTACGTTACCGTTTGGACCGTATTACCGATGACGGCCTAAGTCCTAGTGATGACATTCCAGATGCGTTCTTGGTGAATACCAATAATGAACAGCAGTCCTTGATGTTTGGCTATGAAATTTCTCGAACTGACTCTGATAAACGTGTGAATCCGAGTAAAGGGATCAAGCAAACCTATAAAGTCGAAGTCGGAAGTGAAAGCTTACTTTCAGATGCTGATATGGCGATCTTGAATGCGGGCTGGCGCTTTATTTATTCGTTGGGTGAAAATGATAATCACCAAGTCGTTGGGCGCAGTGATTTAGGTTATATTCTGACAGAGAACTTTGATAAAGTTCCTTATAACTTACGCTACTTTACCGGTGGTGACCAAACCATTCGCGGCTTTGACTATAAGAGTTTAGCTGCCGAAGAAAATGGCTATAAAATTGGTGGTCAAGTCTTGGCAACGGGTTCATTAGAATATAACTACCAATTTAAAGAAGGTTGGCGCGCTGCGGTCTTTAGTGACTTTGGTAATGCGTACGATAAAGATTTTAATACACCGACTGCATATAGCGCAGGTGTGGGGATACGTTGGGCTTCTCCAATTGGCCCAATTCGTTTAGATGTTGCTACCGGACTTTCTGACGACAGCAAACCAATTCGTTTACATTTCTTTATTGGTTCACAATTATAATTTTTAGGTGATGTGTTTTTTATGACTGAACAAGAACAGCAAGAACCAGAAAACGAAACGCCGGTAGAGCAACTGCCGAAGAAGCGTCGTATTCTTCGAAGTGTCATGTTGACCTTCGTGTTCGTGCTTATCTTTTTGGTGGCTGCATTAGCAGTTATGTTCTCTACAGACAAGGGCAGTAAGTTTTTACTTGACCGTGTTCTGGAACGTCAGCAAATCATTCACTATGAATATGAAGGTGGTAACCTGTGGCGGGGCATTATTCTACGAAATGTCCTCGTTACGCTAAAACCTGTCGATGTAAAGATTGACCGTGCCGATATTACACTTGGCTGGCGCGCCATTATTAATAAAGAAATTCACTTAAATAAGGCAGATGTTAAAAATCTGCAAATTATTACCAAGACACCACCTAGCGATAAACCTTTTGCATTTAGTGAAATCCGTCTGCCGTTCGTACTTCGTGTCGATCATGCAGATCTAGATCATATGCTGATTAAAACCCATAGTTCAGGTGTGGATTTTTATGATATTGAATTAAATGAAGCGCTTTGGTCAGGGACGGAATTAAAATTTGAAGATACCCGTATGGATATGGGGTATTTGTCTGTGCGCCAAGCGTCTGGGAATATGAAATTTGAAGGTAAATATCCGCTAAATGCTGTGGGGATTGTCAATTTACCTTCACTACGTGAAAGCTTGAATATTCATGATATTCAAGTGGTGGCTAAAGGGTCGTTGGATACAATTCAAGCCGGTGTGGCAACACATACCCCAGATCTTTTAACTGGTTGGGCTGTGGTCCATCCGATGCGTCCACATGTCCCGATGTTTGGTGCGCTCAAATTTAAAAACTATCATTTACCGTTACTGACTGAGCAAAAGCTTTTTGCTAAAAATGGTCTGGCAAAATTCAAAGGGGATATTCAGCGTCTCAATTTAGATTTAGACACGGACCTGAGCGGGGCCAATATTCCTGAGGGTAAATATACCGCGCTCATGAGTACGGACTTGGTCAACCAACTTGATATTACTAATCTAAATGGTCAAGTGATGGGCGGCGCTGTCAATTTGGGTGGTGTGGTGAGTTGGAAAGATCAAGTCACTTGGGATGTAAGCGGTCGTTTAGATAAAATTAATCCAAAACATAAGCTGATCCCGCAAGTGGTTCAAGATTTTTTACCTGTAAATTTAAACAGTAAGATTGCGTCCAAAGGGACCCTTGAAAAAGGCATGCACCTGACGGCGTTGGTGGATTTTGATCAATATGAAACTTGGAATTTAAAACTCGATCAAGCGCCTGCCAAAAATAATAAAGCGCAGCCGATGCTGATGGATGTGTCTTGGAAAAATATAGACCGCGCAGTGCCATATATTGGATGGTTGAGTAGTGATTCGGGCAATGTGCAATTGGCGCTTACAGAAGGTCAGCAAAACATTAATGTGGCGACCAAAGTGTCACGACATGAAAAAGGTACTCTGCCTGCTGGACAATATCAAGCCAAACTCAATCTGAAAAATAACAATCTTAATGTCCCTGCCTTTAGTTATGTGGCTGACAAAGGTCAGCTCAAAGGTAACGCGGTTGTAGAATTGCCTGATCAAAAACGCATGCTGAAATGGCAAGCCAATGTACAAGCACAGCAGTTCAATCCGCAAACCATCGTGGCTGCTGCGCCTGTCGATCAAATTACAGGGTCATTAAAAGCCAATGGTTATGCAAAACCAAATCAACAGATTATTCAGCTGAATAATATTGATTTGTTAGGCCGACTAGCACAGCAAAATGAAACAGTTCATTTAACAGGTCAATCTACTGCTGCGCTGACTTTCCATGATGAGAAACAAGGTGGAGGCTTTAAAGCTTTTGCTGTGAATTATGATGGTGGCCTCAATGCAAGCCAAGTTGCCGCAAGTAAAGGCAGTTTGATTTTCAAAGTATCGGGTACACCTGAATTAATTAAAATAGCCGAGCTGCGTCATGATGGCGTGGCAGGTAAAATTTCAGCCAATGGACAGGTTTTACTACAAAAAGCCATTGGTTGGGATATTAATGCATCCTTGGTGCATTTTAAGCCGCATTACTTTGCCTCAAATGTACGGGGTGAATTATCTGGAAATTTAAAAACCAGTGGTGTGTGGTCAGATGCGCTAAAACGTATTCAAATTGAACGTCTGAATTTGGCAGGTATGATCAATAACAAACCTGTCCGTGGTCAAGGTAACTTGGCGATGGTGATTAATTCAAATCAATCAGGTTTTATGCCAAAACAATTTGAAGCGAATAATTTGCTGTTGGCTTATGCCAATAACCAAATTCAAGCCACAGGTAATGCACAAAATTTACAATTGAAAATTAATGCACCGGCGTTATATGAAATTTATGCAGGCCTACGTGGACGTGCTTATGGCTACTTAAATGTTCAAGCACAGCCACGACTGCAAGCATCTGCCAATATCGCAATAGATGATTTTGCTTTTAATAATTTATTCAGTGTGAAAAAAATACGGGTGCAAGGCGAGTTGCCAACTTCTGCGACTTCACCAAGTTTATTAACGGCAACGATGGATAATTTACGCAGTAACAACCGTGAGATTGTGAAAGGTCAAATTTCACTGGCCGGTACACGTAATGCGCATTTATTAAAAGTCAGTGCTGAAAATAAATTATCAAAATTTTATGTGCAGTTAGCCGGTGGTTTCAACGCACAAAATAATTGGCTCGGTCAGATTCAAAAAGGCGATTTTGACTCCTTGCGTACACGTCTCGTACAGCGTCAAAATGCGTCAATTATTTACAACACTGCACAGTCTGACTTATTTGTCGGTGCGCATTGTTGGATGAGTCAGCAAAGCGAATTATGTTTTGATCAGCCGATTCGTGTGAATAAAAACCGTGGCAATGTATCTTTTGTGACAAAGAACCTAGACTTAAACGACTTCGCAGCATTTATGCCTGAAGGCCTGGCGATTACGGGTAAAGTGAATGGTTATGCGAAAGCGTCTTGGGCGAAAGGTGCAAAACCTAAAATTGATGCACGTTTAGTGACTCGTGATGGTTTACTGGGTTTAGCAGCTGAAGACCCACAGTATTTAGCATCCACTTTAAAATATGATGAAGTAGGTTTGATTGCGAAAAGTGTCGCTGAAGGGCTACAAATTCGACTTGATACCAAAGCTCCTGATATTGGTACAGGTTATGCCAATATTATTATTGATCCGTATAAAGCCAATAAACCGATCCGCGGTGAAGTGGCCTTTAACCAAGTTCAATTGAAAATCTTAAAACCATTTATACAAGATGTCCGTTCAATGGGCGGTACGTTGTCTTATGCGGCAAAAATTAGCGGAACATTGTCACAGCCTTTAATGGATGGTGAGATTCGAGTGAAAAATGGCTCGATTAGCATGATTTCATTACCTGTGAACTTGACCAATATTCAATTGTATTCTGCTGTACGTCAAAACCACGCGACGATTGATGGTGCATTTAACAGTGGTCGTGGTGTGGGCAAATTAACCGGAAATATTGACTGGAAAAATGATCCACGGATCCAGTTGAATTTAACGGGTAATGAAATGTTGGTCCGTCAAGCGCCATTGATCACGGCTGTTGTAACGCCTGATTTATCATTAGATGTGCTGCCTTTCAGTAAGAAATTAACCTTAAAAGGTAAAATTGATGTGCCGCGTGCATTGATTTCGATGCCAGAATCTTCTGCAACCGTGGTTGGGGTATCTTCAGATGTGCGTGTGGTACATGAAGGTGATAACCAACTTGAAATCTTAAAATCGGCACGTCCTTGGGATATTCGCGCAGATGTACAGGTGAACATTGGTAATCAAGTGATTTTCCAAGGTTTTGATAGCCGAATTCCGTTGATTGGTCGTTTGAATTTGACACAACGTGGATTAGAAACAGCAATGCGTGCCAATGGTGCAATCGGTGTTTCTCAGCGTGTGAAAATCGAAGCTTATGGTCAAAGTCTGGACTTGAACCGTGCGATTGCTCGTTTTAATGGGCCATTGGCAAACCCAACTTTAGATATTGATGCCAATAAAGCCGTGCAAGGCAGTACCGTTGGTGTTCGTGTGACGGGTACGGCATCTAGCCCTGCAATTCAGGTGTATAATGATGCAGGTCTGTCTGAACAAGAAGCCTTAAATGCCTTAATTACAGGTCGTATTAATGAAGGAAGTTCAGGTTTAAGTCAGGCGGAAGGTTTCCGTTCAGATGTAAACAACACGATTGCTGCAGCCGGTATTAGTATGGGCTTGGGTGGTACACGTGCATTGACCAACCAAATTGGTCGTACATTTGGCCTGAGTGGTTTGGCATTGGATGCTCAAGGAACAGGGGATGATACTCAGGTTTCTGTGACGGGTTATATTACACCTGACTTATTCATTCGTTATGGTGTCGGGGTATTTACACCAGTGAATAAACTGACCTTACGTTATCAAATGAATCAACGTTTATACTTGGAAGCGAGTCAGTCTTTAGAGCGTGCAATCGACTTGTTCTATAATTGGCGCTTCTAAGAGAAGTCAAAATTTGAGTATAAAAAACGCAGCTTAGGCTGCGTTTTTTATGCAAATAATGAACTGAGAAATCAATCTTTAAACGTATCATTCAGTGCCTGTTGTACTGCTTCAACACGAGTCTTGCAGGCTTTATAGGCTTGCATCGATTCTTCAACGATTTTCATAAGATTATCAATATCGGGTTCTTGCTGAGATTCGAGTAATTCAGCATTACGTTTTAAAACTTCATAGCCTTCTTTAAAACTTAGAGTATCAGTCGTCATGATTTTTTACCTGTATATGTTGAATGTCAGCCGTGATGACACCGTCCTGCATTTCAATTTCAATCGGTGAATGCGCTGAAGGCTGAAGATTTTTCGTTGCACGAATGGCGTGACCTTGCTGCCGGACGATCGCATAACCTTTGGAGAGCACATGTGCAGGGTTTTGCAACAAAGTCTCACGCATGAGTATTTCAATATTCTGCGCAGCTGTTTTAAGTTGTAACTGAGCAAAATAAGCAGTGTTATCTTGGTATTGCTGTAAGAGCCGAGTTGAGTCATTGATTTGACTTTGAGCCAAGGTCTTTATGACCTGTAGCAACTGATCATTTTGACTTTGATACAGAGCAATTTGATGTTGTGAGCGCAGTTGAATGCTTTGTAATGCCTCTAAAACTTCCTGAGTTCGCTCAACAATATGATTACGAATCCCCCCAATCACTTTACTCGGGGTGTCGAAAGAACGATGTGCAATTTCATCTAAGATTGTACGGTCTTTTTCATGGCCGATACCGACCCAAATCGGTACGCTACGCTTAGATAGAAGGGCAGCCAAATCATAATCATTCAGATAAGCAAGATCATTAACGGCACCACCACCACGAATAATCACGATCAAATCTGGCGCAGTTTGAAAGTCATTGGCCCATTGTCTTAAACCCAGTGCTAAAGCATCTCGGATACTTTGTGCTGCGGTATTTCCTTGAAAGGTTGCAGCATGATAGACAAATTCACACACGCCAGCATGTTGTAGCGCATCGGCATCTTTTTTAAAGTCACCTAAGCCTGCCGCATTTTCAGGCGCAATAACCAAGACATGCTGAATATCAAATGGCGCAGGCAAGTTTCGATTTTTATGAATCAGACCTTCGCTGGTGAGTTTTTCTAAAATTTGTTGATAACGTCGAGCCAGATCACCCAAAGTAAAACTCGAATCAATTTCTTCGATATTGACTGAAAAGCCGTACTGCGGGTCAAATTTGGCACGCACTTTAACCAAGACATTTAAGTCACGACTGAGCTCAATGCCGCTTTCACGTTCAAATTTTCCGACAACTTTATTTGCAGTAAATTTCCAAATTGTGGCCTTACAACTGGCAATGACTTTATCGCTTTCTTGTTCTTTTTCAGCCAATTCTAGATAGTAATGTCCACCTTTGATGTTTAAATTTCGAATCTCGGCTTTGACCCACACGGCATCATCAAAAGCCAATTGAATGACTTCTTTGACCGCAGATAGGTATTCGCTCAGCGTTAATTGAACATCAGACATAATTTAAAATAGGAGAAGATACAAATGAATATTCATTTAAATACTAAATAAATATTCAGTAATTGCAAATGATCATTTCGGTTAAAACAATAGAAGGAATCAGAAGCGCTACAACAAGCGTTTCAAGCAAACGTTTCATTTCACACGGAGCAGTTCGTTCCAATTACTCAGATAAGCAGGGGAACACAGATTTTTTTTCATCCGCCATGTTGCAGCATCGTCCTGTGCTAAGCCGATCGAGACAAAATGATGTCCAAATTTTTTTTGAATACCATCGATGGTCTCGGACAGTTTCAAACGGCTTTGTCTTTGCGTCATATCGCAAAACAAATCTGGGGTGAAATTTTGCTGTGGAATGATTTCTAATAACACCACACCGGCTTTTTTATATTTAAATCCAGCTTTAAAGATTTTTTCGACGGCACGCGTTGCTGCTTGGGTGATGCTAATTAAGTCATCGGTATGCTCATTCAGTGTAATGGCCAGATACGGTGCGTATTTTTCAGCAGAATTAAAGCGACTCGTTTGAATAAAAACTCCCACCATACGACATAGAGAATGATCTGCTCTTAAACGTGTGACGGCTCGCGCGA
The DNA here is from genome assembly GCF_002018365.1 of Acinetobacter amyesii. Classification (GTDB taxonomy): domain Bacteria; phylum Pseudomonadota; class Gammaproteobacteria; order Pseudomonadales; family Moraxellaceae; genus Acinetobacter; species Acinetobacter amyesii. Next base: position 64,260 of record NZ_MVKX01000001.1, on the reverse strand, counting down.
TATACACACGAATAGAGGCCTTAATATCTTCCAGTTCGTAGACCGGCTGACCATAGGAACGACTACTGATAATTTGCTGTTTGCTCGGCGCTTCTTCTTCAATGGACAGACAAGATAGACCTTGCAGTTCCAAGACGGTTTTTTCCATCACCACACTAAATTTTTTTCGAATATCTTTAGGCTGTGCGTTGATCAGATCTAGAACATGATGAATGCCAAGATGATTCAGCGCTTTTGTATGATTCCGACCGACGCCCCAAACTTCATTGATTGGTGTCTGCGCAAGGAGTTGTTCTGAGGAACACGGGTCCATCTCAATTAAATTACACACACCGTTCAAATACGCATTTTTTTTGGCAAGATGATTAGCCATTTTGGCTTCCGTTTTAGAGCGACCAATCCCGACACAGCAGGTTAAACCTAGCCATTTTAGGATCGTATCTCGTATTTCTTTGGCATATAGGCTCAAGTCGAACAGTTCTTGATAGGCGGTAAGATCTAAAAAACACTCATCGATCGAGTAAACTTCACGGTCTTCGGGGCCGACATACATGCCTAAAATATTCATAAATCGATTTGACATTTCGGTGTAGAGTGCATAGTTACTCGACAACACCTGAACATGATGTTGTTGGATTAAATCCTGAATTTGATAGACCGGCACAGCCATTTTAATCCCGAGGTCTTTGGCTTCCTGACTTCGTGATACAACACAGCCATCGTTATTGGACAGCACGACGACAGGGACATTATTCAGCTTTGGGTTAAAGACACGCTCACAACTGACGTAGCAGTTGTTGAGGTCAACTAACGCAAATATTTTATTTTCAGCTTTCATGGCGAATTCTTGTGTTTAGGTGTGTGATGAGCGCTTATAAAATTGCTTTAAATTAAAGGTCACAACACCCTGAACAACGATAGATTCGCTATCTGAAGGGATAATATGCGCATAGGCTGGATTTTCTGCTTTCAGCCAAATTTTGGGTAAGACTTTATTGGGATCACCAAAAATGTCGGCAATTTCTTCTTTTGACATTTTCGCGGTGATCATCAAACGTTTTAAGGTGATTTCACGATTATCAATCAGTGCAACCACGATATCGCCATGTTTGGCTTCTAAGCTACGATCTACCAAAAAAGTATCATTAATTTCAAAGCCAGCATTGAGTAATGACTCGCTATCGACATGTGCAATAAATGTAGCGAGCGGGTTAATCACCAAAAAATCGTTCAGGTCTAAAGCTTTTTCAAAAACATCTTTATTGGCGAAAGCTGGGCCAGCAGGAATACGTTCCAAGGCAACGGGAAGTTCAATACGGGTATTTTTTTGAACAGGCTGAACATTGAGCGAAGAATCCAAAAATGGATCTTTAGGTGGTTCTTGAGATTGCTGTTCAAGCAGGGCATTGATGGTGGGACTGGGTTTGCCATCTTCACCCATGAGCTGTTGCAAAGACGACCAAGCTTCGTCCGAAAAATAAATCGGCAGTTTTTTTGACATATTTTGCTCCTACGCAACGTGGCGTGTTTGAAGAAAATTACTTTTTTTAGCATACGCGTTGGGCAGGTCATTTTTCAAATTTATAAAACCTTTAAAATCAAAACTGCGACAAGTTGAGTCGTTTTAAATATTTCAAAAATCATCATCGGCTCAAAGAAAATGGTGTGCTGTATTTTGAACCAAGGGCACATTGCTGCCCAATCACAGAAAGCAGAAGGATTGCTAAAAATTGCAATAAACAACTCGTTTATTTGCCATAAACTTGATAAGTTAAATTTTTATATTCAGAAATACACATGATGAAAAATATATGGATTTTAGCTGCACTGACAGCATTTATGGCGGGTTGTAGTACAACACAGCAAACTGAAACGACACCAGAAAAAATTGGTATGGCAAATCCAGCCAGCCAATATTGTGTAGAGCAAAAAGGTAAACTTGAAATTCGTGATGAAGCAAATGGTCAGGTAGGGTATTGCCATTTGCCAAACGGACAAGTGGTTGAAGAGTGGGCATTATTCCGTAGTAGCCAAACTCAATGTGTCGCGGATAAAGCCAAGACGCTGATTGGCCAAGCAAAATTGACTGAAGATCAGATCAAGGCGATTAGCCAAGCTCAAATTGTCCGTCTAGTCAAACCTGGGCAGCCAGTGACAATGGATTATCGTGTAGAGCGTGTCACCGTCACTGTAAATCCAATCAATCAAAAGATTATTCAAGCAACTTGCGGTTAATTCAAACGCATAAAAAGGCCCGAAAGGGCTTTTTTTGTTTGTTCGGCTGCGACTAATTTAAATGACAAATCCATTACGATCTTTTATATTGCCCCTCGTAAGGAGAAGTTCATGAAAAAGTTATTTGCTTTATCCGTTATGGTGGCTTTGGTCGGCTGTGCTGAGAAAAAACCATTAACCCCTGAAGAGCAGTGGCAGGGTTACTGCCGCAGTGTAGGTAATGCTGCACGTACGATTATGTTAGATCGTCAAAATGCAATTGAAAAAGACAAAGCAGTTGAGCATGCCAGCAAGATTGAGGATGAAACCACCAAAGGATTTATCCTGAACATCATTGATGAAGTTTATGCCTTGCCGCAAGCTGAGATTAATGCTGATGTTGAAAAAGCACGTGAAAAAATTCGTGCTGAGTTTACTGAAAAATGTATCGCAACACCGCATACCGAAATGCCAGATTACAAACCGTTCTAAGGAACGGTTTTTTTATGCGAGAAAAAGCGTAAAGCGAAATCTAAAGGCTGTATTCATCAGCGAGTAGTTACAACGGGGCAACTATCCGTCGTTTAGCCATATGATTGAGTTCATACTTATTTCGCGGATGCATATTTCTCTTCGGGTTATTTGGAGCATGAGATGCTTAAAGATTTAAAAATAGCCTAAGCAAAGCTAAATACAAATTGTGACAACTTGCTAAATCATAAATATAGAAAAGCAAATCTTTTTAATGAATAATGAAATGGAGAATAAAAAAACAGTAGAGGAGCAGAATATGGACGTTATAGGTTATATGCATCACTCAGATCTACTCCTAGAAGATGAACAAGGCGTAGCAATTATCGGTGGTGGGAACTACGTGCTCAGCATTGGAGATAAAGTCACATTACGCCAAAAAGTAGATGAATTTTCTCAGCGTTATTTGGTCGATATCAGCTTTGCAAGTAATCAACATCAAACCACATGTCAGGACGAATGGTGCCTCAGATTTACAGGCGATCGAGCAGAACTTCAGCAATATATCACTGCAACCACTGTCCACTAAGGTGGAATATCCAATACAGATAAAAACAGGCAACATTTAGTTGCCTTTTTTTTGATGGTTAATTTTAGTCAAAAGTTAATATGCGCAAGAAAAGCGTGTTCTAAGTATTGATTTTGCTTAATGTATAAACGATATGAGGATCATTTATTTATAAAATAACGGTCATCACGAAGAAACACTTGTAGTGCATTAACTTTTAACTGGAATTTTAGTAAAATTTAGCAGTCCATATTATTTGCGTAGCTTTATTTAAAGCAGGAATGCGTAAATAATTTTTTAAAAAAGAGGAATAACACCGTGCTAGAAGCTTACCGCCAACACGTTGAAGAACGTGCCGCACTCGGAGTCCCACCGAAGCCACTTGACGATGCTCAAACAGCTGCATTAGTTGAATTATTAAAAAACCCACCAGCTGGCGAAGAAGCATTTTTAGTTGATTTACTAGAAAACCGTGTTCCAGCGGGTGTTGACCAAGCTGCATACGTTAAAGCTGCTTTCTTAGCTGCTTTGGCAAAAGGCGAAGCGACTTCTCCACTAGTAACTAAAGAACGTGCGGTTTACCTACTAGGTACTATGCTTGGTGGTTATAACGTTGCTCCTTTAGTTGCACTTCTTGATGATGCAGAGCTTGCTGAATTAGCTGCTGACGCACTTAAGAAAACTCTTCTTGTATTTGATGCGTTCCACGACGTTGCTGATAAAGCAAAAGCGGGCAATGCGAATGCACAAGCAGTTATGCAATCTTGGGCTGACGCTGAATGGTTCACTAGCCGTAAAGACGTTCCTGAAGAAATCAAACTTACAGTTTTCAAAGTAACTGGCGAAACTAACACAGACGACTTGTCACCTGCACAAGACGCGTGGAGCCGTCCAGACATTCCGTTACACGCTAACGCAATGCTTAAAAACGTACGTGACGGTATCAACCCAGAAGTTCCTGGTGAAGTTGGTCCACTTAACCAAATCAAAGACCTTATCGCGAAAGGCAACCAAGTTGCTTACGTAGGTGACGTTGTTGGTACTGGTTCTTCTCGTAAGTCAGCAACTAACTCTGTACTTTGGTTCTTCGGTGACGAAATTGCTCACATCCCGAACAAAAAAGACGGTGGTTACTGCTTAGGTTCTAAAATCGCTCCGATTTTCTTCAACACAATGGAAGATGCTGGTGCATTGCCAGTAGAAATCGATGTTCAAAACATGAACATGGGTGACGAAATCACGCTTAAAATCGACCACGCTGCTGCTAAAGTAACTGCGTTCAAAGACGGCGCTCAAATCGCTGAATCTGAACTTAAAACTCCAGTTCTTCTAGACGAAGTACGTGCTGGTGGCCGTATCAACCTTATCGTTGGTCGTGGTTTAACAACTAAAGCGCGTGAAGCTCTTGGTCTTGCACCTTCAACTTTATTCCGTACTCCAGTTCAACCTGCAGCTACTGGTAAAGGCTTCACTCAAGCTCAAAAAATGGTTGGTCGCGCTTGTGGTCTTCCTGAAGGTCAAGGTGTACTTCCAGGTACTTACTGTGAACCTAAGATGACTACTGTTGGTTCTCAAGATACAACAGGTCCAATGACTCGTGACGAACTTAAAGATCTTGCTTGCCTAGGCTTCTCTGCTGACCTAGTTATGCAATCTTTCTGTCATACAGCTGCGTATCCAAAACCAGTTGACGTTCAAATGCAACACTCGCTTCCTGATTTCATCATGAACCGTGGTGGTGTATCACTACGTCCAGGTGACGGTATTATTCACTCTTGGTTAAACCGTATGCTTCTTCCAGATACAGTTGGTACTGGCGGTGACTCACATACTCGTTTCCCAATCGGTATTTCTTTCCCAGCGGGTTCTGGTCTTGTAGCATTTGCTGCTGCAACTGGCGTTATGCCACTAGACATGCCTGAGTCTGTTCTTGTTAAGTTTAAAGGTAAAATGCAACCTGGTATCACTCTACGTGACCTAGTACATGCGATTCCTTACGTTGCGATCCAACAAGGCGACTTAACTGTAGAGAAAAAAGGTAAGAAAAACATCTTCTCTGGCCGTATCCTTGAGATCGACCTTACAGAAATGGAAACTGACCTTACTGTTGAGCAAGCATTCGAACTTTCTGACGCATCTGCTGAACGTTCTGCTGCTGGTTGTTCTATCACGCTTTCTGAAGAGAAAGTTGCTGAATACCTTAAATCAAACATTACTATGTTGAAATGGATGATTTCTGAAGGTTATGGCGATGCTCGTACTATGGCGCGCCGTGTAGAAAACATGGAAAAATGGTTGGCTAACCCATCACTTCTTAAAGCTGATGCTGACGCTGAATACACTAAAGTGTACGAAATCGACCTTTCTACAATCACTGAACCAGTTCTTTGCTGCCCGAATGATCCAGATGACGCTAAATTGCTTTCTGACGTTCAAGGCGTGAAAATTGACGAAGTATTCGTTGGTTCATGTATGACTAACATCGGTCACTTCCGTGCAGCTGGTAAACTTCTAGACAAAGTTCCTGGTGGTTCTTTATCTACTCGTCTATGGTTGGCTCCTCCAACTCGTATGGACGAACGTCAATTGATGGAAGAAGGTTTCTATAACATCTATGGTAAAGCTGGCGCTCGTACAGAAATGCCAGGTTGTTCATTATGTATGGGTAACCAAGCACGTGTAGCTCCGAACACTACTTGTGTATCGACTTCTACTCGTAACTTCCCGAACCGTCTAGGTCAAGGTGCGAACGTTTACTTAGCTTCTGCTGAGCTTGCTTCTGTTGCTGCTGTACTTGGTAAATTACCAACTCCAGCTGAGTACCAAGAATACGCAGCTCAAATTGATAGCATGTCTGCTGACATCTACCAATACTTAAGCTTCGACAAAATGAGCGACTATACTGACGCTTCTAAAGATGTTGATACTAAGAAAATTGCTGCTGCTCAATTAAGCTAATTTATTGAAAAATAAATTAAATTGAGTTAAAAATAAGGGCTGAGTAATCAGCCCTTATTTTTTGAGTAAAAAATGAAAAAATATTTAATGGTAAGAAGTCCTGAAAAATTAATTAATGAAAATAAAATTGGGTACGGTTGGAAACAGATAAATTTTTCAGCTCATAACGATACAAAAACAGTAATTCAAGAAATTATTGAGAAAAATGGTTCTATAGGTAGAATGACAAATCAAGTGAAGAATTATTTTGAAATTAAGAAAGGAGATATTGTTGTTGTTCCTGTAGGCAAAAAAATTGCAATTGCTCAGGTGAAAGGGACAAAGTACTACGATGATTTATTCAAAGGTGGTCATGGAGCAAATCAAATAGATGTAGAATTTTTCAAAAAAGATGGAAAAGTGATCTATATTCCACGTTCAAAATTAAAAGAAGATTTGGAAAGTAGATTAAAACTTAGAACGACGATTGGTGATCTTGCAAGATTTTCCCAAGAAATTGATCATATTATTCAAAATTTAAATGATTTCGGTAGTTTTGACTTAAAAAATAGTTTTCAAGAAAAAATTGATCAATATGAAAAAGAGTTTAAAGCTGAATTGCTTAATGCGTTGTGGAAAGGGAATACACGCTTAAAAGCAGGTGGTAGAGGATTGGAAGAGTTAGTTAAAGAGCTATTGGAAATTGAAGGCTATTCGAGTGTAGATATTTTAGATAAGAAAAATGGAGCAGGCATAGCAGATATTGATATTCAGGCAACATCGGATAATAATCCATTTTTAAAAGACATCCTTGTTCAAGTGAAACATCATAGGGGGGAAACAAGTAAACATGCAATCAATCAATTGATTGCCTATGACGTAGAATTAAATTCTAATGCATATAAATGGGTTATAACGACAGGCCATATTTCGCATGAATCTCAATCATATGCTGATGAAAACCAGATAAATATTATGGAGGGGGAGCAGTTGGTTGATTGGATATATACAAATTTATCAAAGTTAAAAACATCTACGAAAGAATCTTTAGGGATTGTTGATGTACCTAAATTAAGTTGGATTTGAGTTTTCGTAGTAAGAGATAAGAATGAAAGAATTATTTGAAGCAATTAATACACGTGTTAAAGAACCATATTGGGGATTCTTTCTATTATCTTTTTTAGCATTTAATTGGAAAGGATTATTCTTGCTATGTTTCGCAAGTGGTACAGCTCAAGAAAAAATAAAAATATTTGATGAGTATACAAATGTATGGACAATTTTGGTATTTCCAATTGCTATAGCTTTTTTTATATTAATAATAACACCTTGGTTAAAATTATTATTTAGTTGGATTTCTACTTCCGCTTATGAACAATTAAATTCTCATGATTTAAGACGAGAGGATAAGTATTTATCTGAAAAGATTGAGTTAGAAAGAAAACGTGTGTTAGTTTTAGCAAATAAAGAGGAAGAGTTAATTGACCAAGCTAAGCGAGATATTGATATTAATAAAATTGAAGATGAAGATGTAAAAGAAAGTTTGAAACGTGAAATTGAAAATTTAAGAAAAGAAAGGAATGAAATAGTAAATAAGGTAAATCTTGAATCGAATAAAAAAAAATGATATTGAGCTAAATAAATTTGAAAAAGATATATTGGATTATCTATCATTAAACAATGAAAATTTTATAACACGCGATCATCATTTTCAGGATGGCTTATTTATTGAAATTGATAAGAAGTATGTATTTAAAAATAAAGATGCAAGGCAATATCTAAAATATGAGGAAGCTATTAAATCCCTTGCTACGAGAAATATTATTTATGATCTAGGTGGCGAAAGTAAAATATTTGAGTTAACTGAATTTGGTCGTAGCTTGATCGGTAATTGAAAAATGTTCAAATAATAATATATGGTTATGCTTTAATTGCTAAAATTAACAGTGATTTAAGTGATGTAGTAAAATGCCCAAACAATCCCGCTTCCTCTGCATTGGCGGTTTCCTTAACGGAACCCAAGTCAAAGACCAAGGCGAAAGCTTTGTCTGCGTCGAAAATGGCAAACAGGTGACTTACTACAAAAAAGAAATCTTTAACCAAGATGCTTGGGATCAAGATTACTATGTCTGTGAAACCACCAGTGATAAAGAGGCGCATAACTGGGTATTCGATATCAAGTAATGTCTCAAAATTCCTGCTTTTCAGTCATAAACGACCAATGCTCAGCACATCACATGCGCTGAGCATTTTTTTATTTCACATATTAGGCTTCAAGAAAAAAAGCGGTAGAAGAGGGTTAAATAACTAAATTACATTTTTCTAGCTGAAATAACTCAAAAAATTATGTAAAAAGATAAATAAAATTGAGCACTTAAGATTAAATTATGAATTATGAGCTAGATGCTTTTTTGACAATTGTCGTGGCGGTATTGGTTTTATTTATCGGTTATTTCTTCGTACATAAAATTTCCATCCTGAAAAAATACAACATTCCTGAACCTGTAGCAGGCGGATTGGTCGCTGCGGTTATCACATTTATATTATTTAAAAACTTTAATATCACCGTAAATTTTGATGCCAAAATTCAGCAAATATTCATGCTGATGTTCTTTACCTCTGTAGGCTTGAGCGCAAGTCTTGGAAAACTCAAAGAAGGCGGAAAGGCGCTGGTGCTCTTTTTAGGCTGTGTGATTGTATTTGTCATGCTGCAAAACATCGTCGGTATCAGCTTGGCCAAAGTTTTGGGACTAGATCCACTCATCGGCTTAATTACAGGTTCCGTTACACTTACGGGCGGTCACGGTACAGCAGGTGCATGGGGCACAGTCTTTGAACAAGATCATGGCATACAAGGTGCAGTCGTACTCGGTATGGCAAGTGCAACCTTCGGCTTGGTCATTGGCGGCATGATGGGCGGGCCAGTAGCGAAATTCCTTATCCGCCGTTTTCAGTTGGCAGAAGAACTTGTGCCGACAACAGGGCGTAATGAAGCACCGCCTGCATCTGAAACGGCACCTTTCGAATATCCTGAAAAAACTCGTTTAATTACCGCAGATGATGCCGTCAAAACGATGGGGATGTTTGCCATCTGTATCAGCTTTGCCTATTTCATGACGGACTTTGCTCGCGGACAGTGGTTTGAGTTGCCTACATTCGTTTGGGCATTGGCTTGCGGTGTATTTTTAAGAAATACCCTTGAGCTTGGCTTTAAGATAGAAATGTTTGATCGCTGTATCGATGTCTTTGGTAATGCATCATTGGCGCTGTTTTTATCGATGGCGTTGATGTCATTGCAGCTCTGGTTATTGGCAGATCTTGCAGGCCCGCTGGTGATTATTTTACTGGTACAAACCCTCGTTTTAGCCCTGTATCTATACTTCGTGACCTTTAGAATCATGGGGAAAAGCTATGATGCAGCGGTACTTTGTGCAGGGCAATGCGGCGTGAACCTCGGTGCGACGCCTACAGCGATTGCCAATATTCAAGCGGTCACCAATACCTATGGCCCTTCACATAAAGCCTTTTTGATCATACCTTTGACAGGGGCGTTTTTTGTAGACATCGTCAATGCTGTGGTCATTCAGGCAACAATAGGCTTCTTCGGTTAAAGCTGTATCCAACGTTTAAAAAATGCTAAAGCATCTATAGAAGGTGCTTTAGCATTTCATTTTTTTACCATCTTATTGATCAAGAATAATAAACAATGAAAGCTTTAAAATATCAGTCGCCTTACATCAAATTGTGCATGCTATTTGTGTTAACGGTACTTCCATGTTCCATAACTTATTCAGCCGAAATTGATGTCCAAAAGACCATCATTCAAGCGCAAAATAACCAAAAGCAGGCGCTGTATGATTTGGCTGTACTGAAACATATGGGGCTAGATGGTGTGGAGATTAATCTGCCTGAAGCCATAGAGTTGTATAAACGTGCTTCTGCCTTAGGACACCGCTCTGCAAATCAAAATTTGGGATTGATATATTACAAAGGTGTCGGTGTAAAAGTAGATTATGTAGAAGCTGCAAAATGGTTTGAGATTGGTGCTGAAAGAAATTTAGAAGATTCAAAGCGTATGCTTTTGATCATGAATAAATATGAACTCATTCCAAAAAATGAGAAAAAATTGGAAAGTCTATTAATTGAATTTGCTAATAAAGGTAAGCAGGAAGATATCGAACAATTGGCTGACTATTATTACTATACGAAGAATGATCTACTGCTTGCAGAAAAGCCTACCGTACTTTTAGCAGAAAAAGGATTGGCAAAATATCAGCACCGCTTAGGCATGATTTATTATAAAGGTACAGATGCAAAGCCTGATTATAAAAAGGCATATCAGTGGTTATTAAAGGCTGCGGAAGCAGATCATGTCGGTGGAAAAATAAGTTTAGCCAGTCTTTATTTGGGTGGACTAGGTGTACAGCAAGATTTTGAAAAAGCAGTGCATTGGTTTAATGAGGCTTATGTACAAGACCCAGTATATACCTGTGAATTATTGAATTTTGCACATCGTGAATTAAATAATTCGACGTCAAGCTGTACATCACGTAAATCAAAAATCGCCCCATAGCATGGGGCGAAATCATTCTTAAATTACCGCTTTTCTAATTTAAATGCCGTTGCAGTGAAAAAAGCCACGTTGCTGCCGAGCTCATCTGATATTTCAACTTGATAATGCGCTAGCTTTTTTGAGCCTCCAATTAACTTTGCAGTGGCAATGAGCCGTTTGCCTTTGACCTGCCCCATATAGCGGATTTCAGTTTGCATGCCGATAAATAAATCTTCGCCTGCATTGCACGCACGCGCAAAACTTGCATCCGCAATGGCAAAAATAACTGCCCCATGCACTGTGCCCAGTACATTTAAATGCTGCGGCTGAATGCTTAACTCCGCAATCGATTTTTCAAAACTTTTAAATGTAATGTCGATCCCTAAAAACTGGGCAAAAGGATCTAAATATTGTTCAGACATAAGCTTTCCCTCAAATGAGTCATCATTTTGATTGAGAAATTACGCTTTAAAATCTACTATTACAGACAAAATAACATTCTAATCAGACAAAATTTCAAGCAGATCAAAATATGCAGCGGGTAGCGATTTTATTGACAGAGCATTGCTGGGCAATGCATGTGTGTTTGGTTCAAGACTTTTTTCATATCGTTAACTCGCTATTAAAGCAGGAGTCTGAACCGCCTTATTATCAAACGGAATGTATTGCATTACATCGGGGGCAAGTGAGCTCAGCCACAGGTTTAAAATTTGAAGCAACCCAGAGTGTTGCTGAATGCACTAGTTTTGATGTATTGGTCATTCCGGGTATAGAAGGGCAATATTTGACTGAAGATAGCTCTGATATTCAACATATTTGTACATGGTTGAATGATCAGATTATTCACAAAACAACCGTTATTGCCTTGAGCACTGCGGCGTATTTCTTTGCGCAAAATCCGCAGTGTAATGATCAGCTACTCACGACGCATTGGGCGTTTTTAAATCGGCTGCAGCGGCAGTTCCCACAGGCTAAACTCACAGCGCAGCATGATTATTTGAGTGATGATCGGATCATGACCGCCAGCAGTTTGAAAGGGTGCTTTTATGCGCTATTGCATTGGGTCGCTCAGCATCATAGTGAAAATTTTGCCCAATATTGCGCATCGTATTTATTGGTGCATTTAGAGCAGTATATTCCGCCTTTATTGCCTCAGCACTATCATCACCATGACCTTGCAGTTAAACAGGTGCAGCAGAAATTGGAACGTGATTATGCACAAACCATTACCTTGGCTGAATTGGCAGGCAGTTTTGGCATAAATGAGCGGACGCTAACACGACGCTTTCATCAAGCGACACAGCTCAGCATTAATGAATATTTACAGCAGGTTCGACTCAAAAAAGCCAAAGTACTGTTGCTGCAAACACGGCTGAACATACAGCAGATTTCAATCCAAATCGGCTATGAAAATGCGAATTTTTTTATACGGTTGTTTAAAAAAACATATGGAATGACGCCAGCAGCATGGCGAAAGGCACAGTGAAAACAGGGTTCTATTTGCATATCGTGACACAGCTTCAACGATATGCAAAAAATTGAAAACCCTAAAATGCGGACATTAAAAAGCCCCATGGTTAGGGGCTAGTCGTATCACTCTCGTGATACTCATATAAGGCTCATCTCATACTATGGGTATTAAAACATAAAATTGAAAAATTTGCTGAGTAAATTAGCAGTTAAAACTTGGTTGTTTTAGGAAAAAGCGATCTTGATGCATTGTCAAGAAATCTGCTCATTTCACTAAAATCATATAGTGAGTATTTGACAGATAAAAAATTGAAAAAAGATGGCTTTATAGACTAGACCGCATAAATAGGGCAATTGAGTACTGAAATCAATTGCCCTTAAATTTTAAAGTCATCTTATAGATTAGATCTATATTGACACATTACTCAATCATCATGAGGTCAGCACTGCTGGCAGATTTTAATTGTCGTAGCGCAAAAATAGAGCGGGTATGGCGTATGCCTTTCATAGAATATAAGTTTTTACGCAGAAAACGCTCATAGTGTTCAGCATTTTTAACCGCCACTTTCACCAAATAATCATAATCGCCAGTGACTAAATGTGCCTCAACCACTTCAGGCATATTGGCCAAGGTCTCACTGAATTGATCTAAAATTTCATCATCATGACGTTCTAGCGTAATTTCAATAAAGAATAATTCATTGATCCCAATCGATTTTGGATTGATGTTGGCTGTATAGCCATCGATAATTTTTAAATTTTCTAAACGCTTTAAGCGTGTCCAACACGGCGAAGAGGAGAGACCAACACGTTCAGAAAGCTGGGCTATGGTGAGTCGTCCATCTTCTCTTAATGCGGATAATATTAAACGATCAATTCTGTCGAGGTTGTGTCGTGCTTCACTCATGCCAAAATAGAATATAATTGAGAAAAAATAGTTATATCATTTTTTGCTATGGTCGGCTGAAGAAAATAAGCACACTTGGACTTTCAGTGCAGATTTTAAAGATAGAAAAATAAAATATGTAAGCTGTCAGGCAGTTTGAATGAATCTAAAAGTAGAAATTATTGTGCAGATCATAAAAAGACCACTCAGCCGGATTACTGACTGAGTGGCAAAAACTTAAGCGTGTAACTGTTGTTCAATGATCGGCCATAGGTTTTGATGTGACGATTTAAACATCAACATGTGTCCGATGGCTTTATGACCTGTTTCTTTCGGTTTTAACTCAATCATTTGAGTCGAAGCATTCGGGTATAAGCGCAGCAAGTCTTTGACATTGGCTTCCGTGGCGATTTCGTCATCGGAGCTCCATACGGCAGTGATCGGGCAGCTCACTTGTTGATGAAAATCATGCTGAACAGTTTTGCCTAAGGCATTAATGACATAACCGGGTTTGCTACAAAATTCAGCCCATTCACGAGCAACATCTTTTGGCAAATTTTCACCCATGCCAATTGCATTGGTCGGGCCATAGCCAATGGTATGGCGTGCAATCGGGAAGATCACATTAAACATCACAGGAGCTAAAAGCTTGGTGCGACCTTTAAGATTTTTGACATGACCTGTAGAGCCAGAAACAGCAACCACTTTGGCAACTTTGTCATAATTTGGCACGATACCTAATAATTGTCCGCCTGCGCTATGACCGAGTAATATGATTTTAGGTGCCTGCGTTTTACTGATCAAAGCGTCGATTGCCGCAGGGATATCAAGCTGCCCCCATTGCACAATACTTGCTGTCGATTCTTTTAGAGGGCTGTTTAGCGACTCACCAATACCACGAAAATCGAAAACTAAAACGTCATAGCCTTGTTGGCTCAACCATGTTGCATAACTATTATAAAATTGCTTGGTAATGCCTGTGGCTGGACAAATCAACACAGGTAAAGCCTGTTTGAGCTCTGTCTGGTGTGGATAAAAGCGCGCACTCAGTGAATAGCCGTCTTGGCAATGAATCGTGAGTTTTTCAGATGATGACATGATTCAAACTTCATGGGTGTATTCCGATGACTCTAATTTACACAAGTTCCAAAAAGAAACCTGAAAAGAGTATGACTCTAAAGTCATGTCATAACAGGTTTGAAGCAAGTACTATTGCAGTAGAAATACAGATAAAAATAATGCGTGTAATTGAACAATGGATGTAAATTAAAAATGGACATGCTTCAACTTTCCAGTGCAGTAAAAATTGCGATAGTCTTTAGTGGGATTTATTTATGGGTAGGTATGCTCACGGGTGTGTGGAAATATGCACAAATAAGACAGTCTGAACTGGCACGTGCGCATTATTATGTCGATATAGCACATCGGAGCAGTTTGTTATACGCCCCAGCGACGCTTATTTTAGCGGTATTGGCCTATTTTTCAGCACTTCCACATACGCTCAATTTACTCTTTGTAATCATCAATTTGTTCTTTTTTAGCTTTTCGATTTTAAGCTATGTACTGCATGGCTTTTTAGCTGATACCACCAATCAATTTAAAGTCCCGCACGTCTTAGGTAAGTGGCATTTACCTAAATGGATGATGAGTATGGTAATGCTTGGATTGGTGATTGGCGAGTTAATTGCAACACTCGGATTGCTCTTTGGAGTCATCGTTAAATTTTGGTTTTAAGCAAAGTAGTATGAATCTGATATAGTATGAATCAGAAATAGGATCAATTAGATTGGAAGCAAAACATGAGATAAAAGCTTTTAAAGTGCAGACGATGGCTATGTAGAAGAATTTATAAAACAAAATTTGAAGTTAAATAGAATCGAAAATTCATGAGAAAAGGCTGATGATTTTCTGGTTATTTTAGGGATTATTTTTATTGTTATTTAAAATGGATTGAATGAACGAGAAGGTGGGGATTGGCATCTTTTCTTTTTTCAAGATGGATGATGCCTCATCCATCTTCTAACTTAAAATTCTGTTGATTTTTGCTTTCGATATTTGTGGTCAATGACTGCCCATAAATAAAAGGCCACCGAGACAATAAGCGCATAAGCAAAGTATTCAGGTCTTAAATTTCCTTGTATTAAGCCTTGAATAAGTAGTGTCAGCATGAGAGCAATAGTGGTGCTTGTATAGGTCACCATGTTCTTATTTGCCTTCAGAGCGTTAATGAAGAATTGCTTTTTGAAATGTACTGATAACATCTCCACCCCTCCTTGTTGTTGTTTCGCCAAAACCCATGATTTTGGTCAGGTTTGAACTACTGTTGTACTTCGAAACTAGAAGTATTTCAATAGCAAATGTCATTATTTTGTCATAAAACTATGTTAGATCATCGTATAAGAATAATCATTTTATTCATATACTAAATATTATGAATCTAAAGGTGTTGACTGGTGAATAAAATGGTCAATGCATAATATCTATGTATGAATAAGCAATATATATACCAACACGGGTATATCGGCTTTATGACACGAAACCGCCTAGCTTACAGTCAGAATCGGGCTTAATCATGGAGTTTGTGTACGGTGTATTTTGCAGAAAGTATTTGTATTTTAACTATTATTATATTTTGTAGCCAAAGGACTGGCTTGGTTTCTCATTGTGAAAATAAAGCTTTATTTAAAAGTTCAATGACTTAGGGTTATTGCGCTGTAGTAGGACAAATAAAAGTCAGTTTGGGTAAAACTCGACAATTATTGGTCACAGGTAAAATCGTCATTCGGGTAAAACTCCGATTTTAGACAGGTCAAAAAAGGTTATTTTTTAACTTTGTCAATTACAGCAGCAATAATCAGCACAATCACAGAAGGGATCAGCCATGCTAAATTTTGTTGAGCAAGCGGTAGATTGGCAATAAAGCTTGGAAGTGCATCTTCGAAACCAGCTACTTTTAAACCATCAAAAATACCGAAAATAAACGCACATGCGGTAACAGGAGCTATAACTCGAGATGGTGAAATAAACCATTTAGAGCAGAAGCTAAGTAGGATAACTGCAATCGCCGGTGGATAAATCGCACTTAGAACAGGCACTGAAACTGCAATGAGTTTGGTTAAACCCAAGTTTGAAATCAGTAGTGAGAAACCAACTAAAATGAACACAAAAACTTTGTATGGAATTTTAGTCAATTCTGAGAAATATTCAGCACATGCGCAGGTCAAGCCAATCGCGGTCACCATACATGCAACAAAGATCATTGCAGATAGGAAATAAGCGCCCATATCACCAAAAGCATGTTGTACATATGCATGCAGGATCACTGCACCATTTGTTGCATTTGGAGCAATATCATGGCTGCCCATACCGAGTTTGAACAAACTGATATAAACCAGTGTAAGTCCAATACCTGAAATAATACTGGCAATGACAGCATACTTGGTGACGAGCTTACTATCCGTTACACCGCGTGAAGTAATGGCTTTTACGATCACGATACCAAAAACTAAAGCACCTAAAGTGTCCATGGTTAAATAACCATTGACCACACCTTCTGAAACTGGTGCAGCCACGTAATTACCAATGGCAGGTGGAATCACACCGGCAGGGATAAAGAACGCAGAGATACCCAGTACAATGAGACCTAAGATCTTGAGTGGTGAAAGGAAATAACCCACAGTATCCAAAATTTTGTTTGGATAAAGTGAAACAATGGTCACTAATGCAAAATAAATCACGCTATAAATCAGCAGACTGTTTGCGCCGTTACCAAAATAAGAAGAGAAACCAATTTCATATGAAACGGTAGCTGTACGAGGTGTTGCAAATAAAGGTCCAACAGCTAAGTAACACGCGACAGTAAGGATAATGCTGGCTACTTTACCCAAAGGTGAACTTAAAACTTGAATAGAACCTTCAACACGCGACAAAGCAATAATCGTGATGACAGGTAGACCAACTGCAGTGATTAAGAAACCAAATGCAGCTAACCAAACATGTTCACCCGCTTGCTGTGCGACAATTGGTGGGAAAATAATGTTACCTGCACCAATAAACAGTGCAAAGGTCATAAAACCTAAGGCAACAATATCCCGTGTACGAAGACTTGTCATAAAGGGGAGATGAACTGTGAAAAAAGGCAATTTTAGTGCAATTAAGCTCGTTTTTGGAGCAAAATTTATAAATCGTATAGATAGTTTTTATAATACGAATCATGAATATATTGACAGATAAAATAATGTTTTATTTATATTTATGATAAATAAAAGAAATTTATTGTATATAAAATTTTTATAGGAATAAGTTTAGCTATTAATATTTATCAGATATAAATCAATTGTTCTAATTTTCAGCACTAAATAGGATGCTATAAGCCGAATAAATGCAGAAATATTGGCTGAATAAAACAAAAAAAATCTAAAAGGTCTATAATTCGGTGTATTCAAATTTGAGGATATTCAGATGAAAGCTTCCAAAATCACGATTAAAACCGAGCAAGATATTGAAAAATTACGCATTTCAGGTCGTTTAGCTGCTCAGGTTTTAGAGATGATCGGGGAGTATGTCAAGCCGGGCGTGACCACTGAATATCTGGACGATATCTGTAATGATTTTATCGTCAACACACTTAAAGTGATTCCTGCCAACGTTGGCTACTATGGATATACCAAAACCACCTGTATTTCACCGAATGAAGTGGTTTGTCATGGTATTCCTTCGAAAGAAACCGTATTGAAAGATGGCGATATTATCAATATTGATGTTGCTATTATTAAAGATGGTTATTTTGGCGATACCAGTCGTATGTACTATGTAGGTGAGGTTTCGCCTGCGGCTAAAAAGTTAGTCGAAACTACCTACGAAGCGATGGTTGCAGGGATTCATGCAGTTAAACCGGGAGCAACATTGGGTGATGTAGGCTATGCCATTCAACAAGTTGCACATCGTGAAGGCTACAGCATTGTACGTGAATACTGTGGTCACGGGATTGGTAAGGTTTATCATGAGCAACCAAGCGTTTTACACTATGGTCAACCGGGTCAAGGTGTCATTCTAAAAAAAGGCATGGTCTTTACCATTGAGCCGATGATTAACAGTGGTAAAGCGCGAACTAAAGAGTTAAAAGACGGCTGGACAGTAATTACTGCAGACCGTTCTTTATCGGCACAGTGGGAACATATGGTGGTTGTGACCGATACTGGTTTTGAGTTGCTATCTCCATGGCCAGAAGGTACAGGCGCCTATCCTGCGATCTAAGCTCAGTAGTGAAGTTAATGCCATAACTGCTGTGTCTAAATGATTGAAGTTAAATGAAATTATACAGATGTATATTTTTTGACTTTAGTCTATGAGTTTGTGGTGGTTATGAGCGTTATCGTTTTTAAGACTAACTGGATTTCTCTAGGCCTTAATTTATAAGGCTTTGCTTATAGCCCAAAAAATCAGTTAGAGCTATTAACGATTTAATAAAGATGTATTTTATTTATACAATAGCCATACAGATTCTGCTGTAGTTTCTGATTTTACTTAGTTTTTAAGTTTTCGCTTACCCATCACATGGGTAAGCTTTTTTTTACCTAAAATTTAGCGTGTTCATGTTGGCTGAGTTTTTCAACTAAGTAATCAATGAATACTCGTACAGCAGGTAATAAGCCACGACGAGATGGATATACAGCATGGAAAATACCATGTGCAGCTTTCCATTCAGGTAATACACGAACCAATGCACCTGATTTCACATGATCGGACACAATGCTATCAGGCAATAACACTACGCCACAATCTTGGCAGGCCAGTGCAGCTAACATCGACAGGTCAGAGCCCATTACTGTTGGGTTAACTTTGATTTTTTTCTGATGATGCTGTGCATCGGTCACAATAATATGTTGATCGAGATGCTCATCCGCCATACTTAAGATTTGATGCTGTGATAAATCTTCCGGTTGTTTGAGTTCACCAAATTTATTCAGATACGCCTGACTGGCAAATAAGTGCTGCTCAATCGTTTCAAATTTACGAATGACTAAATTCGGATCATCGTCTAGATTTGAACGTACACGTAGCGCAAGATCGAAGCCTTCATTAATGATATCTACGCGGCGATTGGTCACCATCATTTGCACTTTAATTTCTGGGTACTGCTTTAAAAATTCAGGCAAAATTTTGGTCATTTCATTTTGCGCGATGGAAACAGGTAGGCTGACTTTAATTAAGCCGCGCGGCTGTGTGCTGAGATGATCAACCAAATCGTGTGCAGCTTGAGCGGCATTCATCATGACTTGTGCATGGCGATAGATATTCATACCAATATCTGTAACAGCAAAATGTCGTGAGCTACGTTGAATCAGGCGGACACCTAAACGTTCTTCTAAGTTATAGACCCGACGACTTAGTTTTGATTTTGGAATATCAGTTGCACGTTCTGCTGCACTAAAACCACCATGTTCGACCACTTGGGCAAAACAATAAAAATCATCTAGATCACTCAGCACTGTTCTTATTCCATATTTGCAACGATTTTGCTAATTAACTTGAATTGTTTCATGAAGTCAATCACGTTTTGTAGTTTTTCATGTGAGAAGTTTGAGCAAAATTGCCAAGACTAAAGTCGGGTTAACCTTGTAATCGTTTCACATTAGCATGACCAAACAATAAATGTGGTGTATACATCTTTTAAATAACCGAATTTGAAGGATGTGATTTGAGTGTCGTCCTGATATATTCAAATAAAAGACCATTATGAAAGAAATTCGACATTAAAGGACAATGTCATGGAATTAAGACATTTACGTTACTTTGTCGCCGTTGTAGAAGAACAGAGTTTTACGAAGGCTGCTGAAAAGCTATTTATTGCTCAACCTCCTTTAAGTCGTCAAATTCAAAATTTAGAAGAAGAGTTGGGGGCACAGCTTTTTGAGCGTGGTAGCCGTCCTTTAAGAACCACCACCATCGGCCGTTTCTTTTATCAGCAAGCCGTGAAATTACTCTCTAATGCAGAAGAGATTAAGCTCATTACGCAGCGGGCCAGTGCCACTGAACGTACCATTAATATTGGGTATGGCGGTTCGCTACTCTGTGGTTTATTACCTCGAATTGTGTATTTGTTCCGTCAGCAATATCCACACTTAAATGTAAATTTAATTGAACTGAGTGCAGTTGATCAGATTCAGGCATTAAAAGAAGGTCGGGTAGATGCATGTTTTAGCCGAGTCCGAGTGTCGGATCAGGCGGTTAAACGTGTGCTATTACGTGAAGAACCGTTAATTGTTGCGGTGCATTCAAGCCATCCTTTATCTTCACAGCAGCAGATTGCATTAAATAATCTCAAAGATGAGCAGATTTTTATCTATCCTGCAACGGATGGTCAAAGTTATGCAACGCTGATCAAGTCGTTATTTTTAGAATATGGTATGGAGCCGAAACGCTTTAACACTCAAGCAGATTTGCAGCAATCACTAGGCATGGTTGCCGCAGGCGAAGGCATTTGTATTGTTCCTGAATCTGTACAAATTATGCAGTTTAGGCATGTGAATTATGTGAAATTATCGGATAGTGCAGCCATTAGCCAAATTTATTTGATCGTGCGGAATGATGATGAAGGGGAATTGGCACGTCCTTTATTTGACTGTGTTTACCAAGTGTATGACTTAGAAGCAATTGAATACGATCGTCGAGTTTTCTAACACGTGTTTTAACATTAAAAACAATTTGATTTTGAAATTAATTTTTAAGTTACCTATTAAGTAAAACCATCCTGTATATAAAAAAATAGGCTCAATCTTGAAAGTATTGAGCCTATTTTTTTATTCAGTCTAATTAGAGCGCTTGTTTTAAGAACTTGGTGATTTCACGGCTAAATTTGACCGGTTCACTGAGCAATGGCGTGTGTCCCGATTTTTTAAAAATAATCTGCTTTGCATTGGCTAGGCTGTCAGCAATAATTTTTTGACCTTGAGCAGGATAGAGGATCGATTTTGCACCGGTGAAAAAAGTTGTTGGTGCGGTGAGTGCGGCAATGGCTTCACGATAATCTTCAGTATGGTTCAAATAATTTTGAATATACCAATATAAATAGGCCACACTTTGTGAGGGTAATATCAGCTTCTGTAAAGTTGGTTGTTGGTATGCAAAACGGAAAGCTGATAATGCATAAGGATTGCTATTTTGTAAGTCTATGAACCTTAACCAAGCGTCGACCAGACCTTGACGGTCATGATTATTCATCTGCTGTGCAAATGGCACGGAGAGGTTAGTTGCAAGTACCTTCGAGATGTCTTCTAAAATACTTAAAAACTCAGTGTGGCGTTTGCCATATAAACCATATTGCCAATCAGCATCCACTTGAATTTTAGGCGTTTGATCGATGTGCAAATAACGTTTAATTTTTTCAGCAAACTGACCGTATTTTAAACCGTGCATGGTGGTCGTTGCCCCCATGGAGTAGGCAATCACCGTGAGTTTATCGTAACCAAGTTGGGAAACTAAGCTGTCAATATCTCGCCAATGGCTTGAAATGGTGTCCATATTTGGAATTTGACAATGTTTAGAGCCGCCAAATCCACGCCAGTCTGGAATGATAAATTTAAAATGCTTTCGGTGTTGATATAGAAAAGGGTGCCATTGCCAACTTTGCATGCCCAGTCCAGATAAAACCAGAATGGGTTCTCCTTGGCCATATTCACGAACATACAGTTGTTGTTGATCGGGCATTGTATAGTGCGGCATGCGGCTTCCTATTTATTTTTTTGTTTTAGCGATTAAATTTATGCAACTGTGGAATGATGGTTTCAAGCCATTTGATCCAACCGATTTCCAAATCAATCCCAAGCTGTAAAATCATTTTATGAATGTACAAAGTACGGTCTTCATCATGCGCATGTGCAAAGTCTTTTGCAAAAATAGACTGGTACACTTTTAGTTTTTCTTTGTGAATGTCTAGATGGCGCTCTAATTCGGGTAATACGCCATTTGTACCCAGCTGAGCTTCTGCACGTAAACGGACCAT
The DNA here is from genome assembly GCF_002018365.1 of Acinetobacter amyesii. Taxonomy (GTDB): domain Bacteria; phylum Pseudomonadota; class Gammaproteobacteria; order Pseudomonadales; family Moraxellaceae; genus Acinetobacter; species Acinetobacter amyesii. Next base: position 42,158 of record NZ_MVKX01000001.1, on the reverse strand, counting down.
CAACTCTTCACGTAATTGAGCCGGAGGGCTTTGTTCAACCATCCAATTGGCTAATTCAACCCGTCCAAGCTGTTCAACTTGATAGGTTTTTTTACGGGTTGTACTGTGCTCATCTTCAATGGTGCTGATCCAGCCTTTTTGCTGCATGCCACTGAGTTCACGGTAGATTTGCTGATGTGTCGCATTCCAAAAAAAGCCCATAGAGCGGTCAAAACGGCGTGCAAGGTCGATTCCTGTACTCGGTTTTTCAAGTAAGCTCGTGAGTAAAACATGGGCTAAAGACATATATGGCTCAGTCAAAATAGTTTTGTACTTTTTATTATGCAACATGTTGCATAAAAATCAAATCTCGCATATAAATTAGTGCAACAAGTTGCAAAAATCTTGTATGCGTAGATGGAAAGAGAAAGCTCGTATACAAGCGAAGATAAAAATAGCCAGCTTTTCAGCACGCTAAGGAGAAAAAATGTCAAATTATCCAAATTTATTGGCACCACTAGATTTAGGTTTTACAACGCTAAAGAACCGTGTATTGATGGGTTCTATGCATATCGGTCTGGAAGAAGCACCGGGTGGCTATGAACGTATGGCAGCTTTTTATGCAGAGCGCGCGAAAGGCGGTGTAGGTCTGATTGTAACTGGTGGTATTTCTCCCAATGATGATGGCGTGACATTTGCTGGTGGTTCAAAATTAGACTCTTTAGAAGAAGCTGAAAAACATAAAGTGATTACGCAGGCGGTACATGATGCTGGCGGTAAAATTGCGATGCAGATTTTGCATACAGGTCGTTATTCGTATCAAGCCAATAATGTTGCACCTTCATCTATTCAAGCACCGATTAACCCTGTAAAACCGCAAGCTTTAAGCACAGCAGACGTCGAACGCACGATTAATGATTTTGCCAAATGTGCGCAGTTAGCACAGACAGCGGGTTATGACGGTGTAGAGGTCATGGGGTCGGAAGGTTATTTAATTAATGAGTTTATTGCTGCGCGTACCAACCACCGTGATGATGAATGGGGCGGCAGTTATGAAAACCGTATTCGTTTCCCAATCGAGATCGTGCGTCGTACGCGTGAATTAGTCGGTGAAAATTTTATTATTATTTATCGTCTTTCTATGTTGGATTTGGTTGAAGGCGGGTCGACCTTCGAAGAAGTTGTACAACTTGCTAAAGCCATTGAAAAAGCCGGTGCAACTATTATCAATACCGGTATTGGTTGGCATGAAGCGCGTATTCCAACTATTGCAACCAAAGTGCCACGTGCTGCATTTACATGGGTGACCAAGAAATTAAAAGGCATAGTGAATGTTCCATTAATCACCTCAAACCGTATTAATACTCCTGAAATGGCTGAGCACGTACTCGCTTCGGGTGATGCAGATATGGTGTCCATGGCACGTCCAATGCTGGCTGACCCACGTTTTGTGGAAAAAGCAGAACAAGGGCGTAGTGATGAAATTAATACCTGTATTGGTTGTAATCAAGCCTGCTTAGATCATATTTTCTCGATGAAAATTGCAACATGTTTGGTTAACCCTCAAGCCTGCTATGAAACTGAGCTGATATTTAAAGAATCTGCGCAAGTGAAAAATATCGCTGTGATTGGTGCAGGACCTGCGGGTTTAAGCTTTGCAACTTATGCGGCAGAGCGTGGCCATAACGTAACGGTTTTTGAAGCTTCGAGCCAAATTGGTGGGCAGTTTAATATTGCGAAAACGATTCCTGGTAAAGAAGAGTTTTATGAAACGCTGCGTTATTTCAAACGCAAAATAGAACTATTGCCTCAGATTAAATTGGTACTGAACCATACGGCAACCTATGAAGAATTAGCTCAGTCTGATTTTGATGACATCGTGGTGGCGACGGGTGTAACACCGCGTCAGTTAGATATAGATGGTATTGATCATCCAAAAGTATTGAGTTATTTACAGGTTTTACGTGAACGTCAACCTGTTGGCAAACGTGTAGCGATCATTGGTGCAGGCGGTATTGGTTTTGATACAGCTGAATATTTAACGCATGAAGGTGAGAGCGGTAGCCTCAATCCTGAGAAATTTTATGATGAATGGGGAATTGATACCACTTATGCACAAGTCGGTGGCTTGAAACATCCAGACGTCGAAGAATCGCCGCGTGAAGTGTATTTATTGCAGCGTAAGGCTAAATCGGTCGGTGCTGGCTTAGGTAAAACCACGGGTTGGATTCACCGTACAGGTTTGAAACACCGCGATGTGAAAATGATTGCGGGTGCAAGCTACGATAAAATTGATGATCAAGGTTTGCATATTACCGTTGATGGTCAACCACGTATTTTAGATGTTGATCATGTGGTGATTTGTGCAGGTCAAGAATCTTATACCGCGATGTATGAACAGCTACAAGCAGATGGAAAAAATGTGCATTTGATTGGTGGTGCGAAAGAAGCAGGTGAGTTAGATGCTAAACGTGCCATTCGTCAAGGTGCAGATTTGGCTGCGGTGATTTAATCAGCCTCATACTAAACCACGACAACTACATTCAATTTATATGCAGTTGTCGTGCTTCCTCTCCCTTTGGGAGAGGAGTCAGAGGGAAATGATTCATCAACAAAAAAAGGACATAAATATGACTATTGAAATAACAAAAAAATCTGTTGCACGTTGGCACGAAATGCTCGACACACGGGATATGAATATTTTAAATGAACTCTTGGCAGAGGATGTGGTGTTTCGTTCACCTGTCGCGTTTAACCCATATCCGGGTAAGCCTGTAGTAACTTTTATTTTGACCAATGTGATTCAAATTTTTGAAAATTTTACCTATCACCGTGAGTTTTACTCAGAAGATGGTTTAAATGTGGTGCTTGAGTTTTCTGCCAACGTTGGCGAAAAAAAGTTAAAAGGGATCGACATGATTCAGTTTAATGAACAAGGACAGATGATTGATTTTGAAGTCATGCTCCGTCCAAAAAGTGGGTTGGAAGCATTGGCGGCGAAAATGGGTGAGCGCATTATGCAATATCAGCCTTAAATCTGCTGATTTTAAATGCCCATCACAGAATGATAAAAAGCATGATGGATATTGTCATGCTTTTTGCTTTTGAGGCTTAAGCAAACAAATATTGCTAGCGTGATATGGTTTTGTAGATACGTTTTTTTAATGGGCATTGTTAGTCAAAGTGAAAACATTGAAATGATTTGCTGTAGTGCGAAGCGAGGTGTAGGTAGGGTCAATGAATAGTGTGATGCATAAAGGGCGTCAGGCTCTTTTAAATTTTGTAGATCATGCAATCGGTGCAGAATTACCACAGCTTTATTATCATCCTGAAGGGCAAATGAAACATGTGCTGCCGAAGTTAAAGCAACTACATGAAAAATATCGCCCTACGCCTTGGCTGTCGAATACCCATGCACATTTACTGTATTTTGATGTCATTAAAAAGCGCCAAGTAAAGCTCAAATACGACGCCATAGAGCAGCTAACCATGGCTGATGGAGGGATCACAGCTATTGCATGGTTGGGTTTAGATTTACCTGCAGATGTGCCAACTGTGGTGCTCATGCATACAATTACGGGAACGCCTGAAAGTATGCGAGAAGTGGTTCGGGATCTTCATCTATATACAGGTTGGCGTATTGCACTCTGTCTAAGGCGCGGTCATGCCAATTTACCTATGCCAGTTGCCAAAATAAATTTATTTGGCTCAACAGATGACCTACGTGAACAGATTGCCTGTATTCAGCAGAAATTTCCCGCATCGAGATTGTATGGCGTCGGTTCATCTGCAGGAACGGGGTTATTGGTTCGCTATTTAGGCGAAGAGGGTGAGGCAACACCACTCAAAGCGGCTTTTGCTTTATGTCCGGGCTATGACACTGAGCTTGGCTTTAAAAATGTTCATCCTTTTTACAGTAAAATGATGACCAAGAAGCTCTTTCAGAAGTTTGTAGAACCCTATTCTGCAACATGGTCATCAACACCATCTTTAATTGAAGTGCTGAAAAGTAAAGATCTGGCGCAGTTTGAGCGTGCTTATTTCCAAATGGCGGGTTTTGCCGATTATGAAAGTTATGCCAAATCTACCAACCCAATTTATGTATTTGAAAATCTTAAAATTCCATTGATGATTTTAAATGCCGAAGATGATCCAGTTTGCCACATTCAAAACTTTGAACCCTACAAAGAATTAATTCGTTCTTTGCCGAATGTTGTGGTGGTGACCACCAAAAAGGGCAGTCACTGTGGTTATTATGAAGGTCTTGTTGATACCCATTCATGGGCAACCAAATTGATGGCAGATTTTTTAAAGTTATATGCGAACTAAAAAATAGCCTACTTTGGGTAGGCCATTTTAAGTGTGTGTTACTCGGCTTGTGCGCAACATGCAGTTGTTTGAGGTTTAAGCTTCATCTGTATCAATACTAAAATCAACGCTATAGCGCTCAGTGTAGCGCCTGCATAAGACACTGCAGCATAGCTTAGGTTAAGATTTAGCACTGCGGCACCTGCGACTGCACCCAAAGCATTTCCAAGATTAAATGCACCAATGTTCACTGAAGAAGCGAGGCCTGGTGCATCGTGAGCGACTGTCATAACACGCATTTGTAAAGGTGGTACGACAGCAAAGGCTGCTGCTCCCCAGATGATTAATGCAATCGCTGCGCCAATGGTGGTGGTTGCTAAAATTGGAAATAACAGCATCATCAGCATGAGTAAGACTAAAAAGCCAATCAAGGTTTTATCTAAGGATTGATCTGCAAACTTACCACCGAAATGGTTACCGATTGAAAATCCGATCCCGATTAAAACCAACATGAAAGTGATAAGTTCAGGACTTGCATGGGTAAAGACTTTTAAGCTTGGTGCGATATAGGTATAGAGCGCGAACATCGCTCCAGCACTCATGACCGTGGTGAGCAGTGCTAAAACAACAGGCATGCGTGTTAATACTTTTAACTCTGCTCGTACATCAGGTTTTTCGGTCTGTTGCTGATGGGGTAGTGCTTTCCATAATGCCAACATAGTGATGATGCCCAGTAAGGTAATAGCGGCAAAAGACATACGCCAACCGATATTTTGCCCCACCCACGTTGCGAGTGGCACACCGCCAATATTAGCAATGGTCAAGCCCATAAACATCATAGCAACAGCACTGGCTTGTTTATCTTTCGGCACAACACTCGCAGCAACCACAGAACCTAAGCCAAAAAATGCACCATGATTTAAACTAGTCACCAAACGTGCCGCCATTAAACCGAGATAATTGGGTGCAATCGTTGCCAAAATATTACCGATGGTAAAGATTGCCATCAGTAAAATAAGGGCAGTGCGTTTTGGAAAACGTGCTAACCATAAGGTCATTAATGGGGCACCAATCATGACGCCAACGGCATAGGCACTAATCAGTAAACCCGCTTGGGGAATAGACACTGATAGATCTGCTGCAATTTCAGGCAAAAAACCCATTGGTGAAAATTCTGTTGTGCCAATTGCAAAAGCACCTACAGCTAATGAAATTAATGGAAAATTGAATTTCATATTAAATATCCCAAACTGGAGCAAGTTCAGGTGGGTTCACTTCACGCGCATTTCTGTCCAGTGTGCCAATGGCCTGCATCTGTTCTGGTGTTAAATGAATCTCTTGAGCTTTTAAATTACTGATTAAATGTTCACGTTGGGTTGAAGATGGAATAACTGCATAACCTTTTTGCACTGCCCATGCGAGTGCAATTTGAGCTGAAGTGACTTGGTGTTCGGCTGCAATGTTTAACAGCGTTGGATCTTGCAAAACTTTGCCATAAGCCAAGGTCATATAGGATGTGACATCTATATTGTTCGTTTGTAGGTAATTGGCCAAGTTTTGATTTTGCAAATATGGACTAAGTTCAATTTGATTGGTTGCAATATTTTCCAGCCCAATGTGATCAATGGCTTGTTGAGTGAGCTCTATATTAAAATTAGATACACCAATATGCTCAGTCAATCCTTGTTTTTTTGCCTCAAGTAAATGTCCCATTAATTCAGGAATATCGACTCCAAGTGCAGGTGCGGGCCAATGAATAAGTGTGAGGTTAACTGCATCAGTCCTCAATTTAATTAAACTGTCTTTTAGACTGGGTATCAGTTTGTCGGCAGCATAATTTTCAGTCCAAATTTTCGTGGTTAAGAAAATATCAGCTCGATTGACCTGACTTTCGTGGATTGCTTGGCCTACTTCTGCTTCATTACCGTAAATTTGTGCGGTGTCTACAGCACGATATCCAACTTCTAAGGCAGTTTTAACTGAATGAATAACAGTGTCACCTGTTAAACGGAAGGTACCGACACCAAATTGAGGAACAATCATCAGGAATTCTCTTTTTTGAATTGATGCTATTGTGCTGCTAATTTTAATGAAGAAAAATGCATGAGTTTGGAATATATTATTGATTAAAAATCACGAATTCGAATATGCAATGAAATCGACCATTGAGGAGCTGCAGGCTTTTACTGTTATTGTAGATAGCGGCTCTATTATCAAAGCAGCAGAAAGACTGGATCAAACAGCATCTGGTGTAAGCCGCGCATTACAGCGTCTGGAATCTAAATTAAATGTAACCCTGTTAGAACGAACAACCCGCAAAATTAAGCTGACGCAAGAGGGGCAATTATTTTTAGCTAAAACACGGCGGATATTGAATGATTTAAGCGAAGCGGAAGATTCTTTGCTGAAATTAGATGCAGACACTTCGGGTTTGGTGCGAGTCGATTCTGCGATTTCGTTTATTCTGCATATGATCGTTCCCTTGATTCCAGAATTTAATGCGCGTTATCCGCATATACAGATTGAATTGGTGAATCATGATCAAGTGATTGACTTATTAGAGCATAAAGCGGATGTCGCAATTCGCTTTGGGAAATTAAACGACTCCAGTTTGCATGCAAAACTTATTTACAAGAGTCGACTGTGTTTGGTGGCGAGTCCTGAATACCTTCAGCAGCATGGACGTCCGCAAAATGCTGAAGAGCTAACCGCACATGCTTTACTTGGATTTAGTCAAATTACCCATATGAATACTTGGCCGATCCAAGTCGCAGGGAAATCTTTGACGATCCGACCAAATATTAAGGCATCAAATGGTGAAACCATTCGTGAGCTTGCGATTCATGGTATGGGCATCGCTTGTCTTTCGATTTTTATGTTAGAAAAAGATATTGCAGAAGGACGATTGGTACAACTTTTAGACGATCAAATTGAGCCACATGAACAGCTTATTCATGCTGTCTATTATCAACAAGAGCATTTACCGAAACGTGTTCGTATATTTATTGAATATTTAGCTGAAAAATTACAAGAATAGTTGTGAGAAAAAAACAGTGCATTGTTGGGTACAGATTTTTATTTACATAGAAACAATAAAAAACCCGACAATTGCCGGGTTTTTTTGATCATTTGTTTGATAAAACTTCGATCTTAGTTCTCTAAAGCTGGTGTTGCAGCAGCAATGGCAGCGGCAACGGCGTCATCTTCAGACTGTGCAGAACCTGAGTTTTGTTTAGGTTGAGCAGCTTGTGCAGGTTTTTCTGCCGCTTTAGGAGCTTCTGCTTTTGGAGCAGGAGCTTCTGCAGGAGTAGTAGGTTCACGACGAATTTCAGTTGTTGTATTTGGTGTTTCTTCACGAATCACTTCAACTTGCTGCTGAGTCGGTTCTTCAACAACTGGTTGTTCTTCAACTGGTTCTAATTGTGTAGGTACAGATGCTGTTGGTTCAGATGCTGCAACTTCAACCTGTTCCTGTTCTTCTTCTTTTGGTGCTTCTTTTTTTACACATGCTGTAAGAAGTAGGCCTGTTGCGATTGCACCGCAGATTAAAAGTTTCTTATTCATAATTACACAAAACAAAAAAGTGTGGATTGGATAAATGCATTATAACAGCAAATAAGAATATAGAAATGATAAGAACTTACTCTAAATTTTTATGATAATTGCTGTTACAATAGCCAATTGTTAATTGTTCTATGAATTGATGCGGAATGACTTTGCTTTCTTGGTACAGAGTAAAGTAAAATCGCACAACATTGTAGGCCAATTTAGGCTCCATTGTACGAGAAACTTAATGACCCATTTTATTTTCGTTACTGGTGGTGTTGTATCATCACTAGGTAAAGGTATTTCAGCTGCATCAGTGGCTGCGCTTTTAGAAGCCCGTGGTTTAAAAGTAACCATGGTAAAAATGGATCCATACATTAATGTCGATCCAGGGACTATGAGTCCATTCCAACACGGTGAAGTTTTTGTCACAGAGGATGGTGCTGAAACTGACTTAGACTTGGGTTATTACGAACGTTTCTTGCGTCGTGCGAAAATGACCAAACTGAACAACTTTACTTCAGGACGAGTGTACCAAGATGTCTTGAATAAAGAACGTCGTGGTGACTACCTCGGTGGTACAGTTCAAGTTATTCCACATATTACTGACAATATTAAAGAACGTGTTCTTCGCGCAGGTGAAGGCTATGACGTTGCGATCGTTGAGATCGGTGGTACAGTAGGTGACATTGAATCTCTCCCATTCATGGAATCTGTACGTCAACTTATGGTCGAACTAGGTCATAAGCGCACAATGTTAATGCACTTAACTTTACTCCCATACATTAAGTCAGCTGCTGAATTAAAAACTAAACCAACTCAACACTCTGTAAAAGAGCTTTTGTCGATTGGTATTCAACCAGACATTCTGATCTGCCGTACAGAGCATGATGTTGATGCTGATACTACACGTAAAATCGCGTTATTTACGAACGTTGAAGCACGTGCAGTTGTGGTATGTAAAGATGCGCGTTCAATTTACCAAATACCACGTACTTTCTATGAACAAAACGTTGATGATTTAATCTGTGAACGTTTTGGTTATAACGATCTTCCAGAAGCTGATCTTACAGACTGGGATAACGTTGTAGATGCATTACTGAACCCTGAATACACAGTTCGTGTAGCGATGGTTGGTAAATACGTTGAACTTCCAGATGCATACAAATCTGTAAACGAAGCACTTTTACATGCGGGTATTCAAAACCGTGTGAAAGTTCAAATCGACTACGTAAATGCAGAAGAACTTGAAAGCCAAGATGTAAACGACGTATTGAAAGACGCGGATGCAATCTTAGTTCCGGGTGGTTTCGGTGAACGTGGTACAGAAGGCAAAATGAAAGCGATTCGTTTTGCACGTGAAAACGGTGTGCCATTCCTTGGTATCTGTTTAGGTATGCAGTTGGCTGTGATCGAATATGCGCGCAACGTTGCGGGTATTAGCGATGCAACTTCAACTGAATTTAACCGTTCTACAAAATCACCATTGATTGGTTTAATCACTGAATGGTTAGATGAGCGCGGCGAAGTTCAACAACGTAATGCAGATTCTGACTTAGGCGGCACAATGCGTCTGGGTGCTCAAAAATCTGAATTGGTTGCAGGAACAAAAACTGCACAAGTTTACGGTTCTGAAGAGATCGTTGAACGTCATCGTCACCGTTATGAAATGAACAACCGTTATATCCCAGTGCTTGAAGAAAAAGGCATGAAGATTTCAGGTTATTCTCCAGTACAGCGTCTTGTTGAAACTGTTGAAATTCCTGAACATCCTTGGTTTATTGCTGTACAATTCCATCCGGAATTTACAAGTTCACCACGTGATGGACACCCATTATTCGCAGGCTTTATTGATGCTGCTAAAAAGCAGTACCAAAAAGCGAAATAATGTGTTTTTGACTAAACCAGGAAGAGTTTAAATGTCACAATTAAAACCACAGGAAATTGTACGTTTAGGCGATATACAAATGGCAAATCATTTGCCATTTGTACTATTCGGCGGCATGAACGTACTTGAGTCAAAAGACCTTGCTTTTGAAATTGCTGAAACATATGTGGATATCTGCAAACGCTTGGATATTCCGTATGTGTTTAAAGCAAGTTTTGATAAAGCCAATCGTTCAAGCTTGAACTCTTTCCGTGGCCCAGGCCTGGAAAAAGGAATCGAGTGGTTAGCTGACATTAAAAAACACTTTAATGTGCCGATTATTACTGACGTACATGAACCATACCAAGCAGCGCCTGTTGCTGAAGTTGCGGATATTATCCAACTTCCTGCATTTTTAAGCCGACAGACTGACCTTGTTGAAGCGATGGCGAAAACTGATGCCATCATCAACATTAAAAAAGCACAGTTCCTTGCGCCACACGAAATGCGTCATATTTTGCATAAGTGTTTGGAAGCAGGAAATGACAAACTGATTCTTTGTGAACGTGGTTCAGCATTTGGTTACAACAACTTAGTTGTGGACATGTTGGGCTTTGACATCATGAAAGAAATGAATGTGCCTGTGTTCTTTGATGTTACGCATGCGCTTCAAACGCCGGGTGGTCGTGCGGATTCTGCAGGTGGTCGTCGTGCACAAATCACGACATTGGCACGTGCAGGTATGGCGACTGGTTTAGCAGGTTTGTTCTTAGAAGCTCATCCAGATCCAGAAAATGCCAAATGTGACGGTCCATGTGCGTTACGCATGTCACAGTTGGAACCTTTCTTGGCACAGTTAAAAGAACTCGATACCTTGGTTAAAGGTTTCGCAAAGTTAGACACACACTAATTCGATACACATTGATGCGTCACTTTTGACGCATCATTTTTATTAATCAACTGAGGAATTGTTCATGAGCCAAATCGTTGACATTCGTGCACGTGAAATTTTGGACTCTCGTGGTAACCCTACCATCGAAGCAGACGTAATCTTAGCCTCTGGCGTTGTAGGCCGTGCATGTGCACCATCTGGTGCTTCAACTGGTTCTCGTGAAGCTTTAGAACTTCGTGACGGCGACAAAGCTCGTTACTTAGGCAAAGGCGTTAAAACTGCGGTTAACAACGTTAACACAGTAATTCGTGATGCATTGTTGGGTAAATCGGTATTCGAACAAAAAGACATTGATAACACAATGATCGCGCTTGACGGTACTGAAAACAAAGAAAAATTAGGTGCTAACGCAACTTTAGCGGTTTCTTTAGCTGCTGCACGCGCTGCTGCTGATGAAAAGAAAATTCCACTTTTCCAATACATCGCAGACCTTCGTAATAACAGCATTTTGACTATGCCTGTTCCAATGATGAACATCCTAAATGGTGGTTCACATGCAGACAATAACGTAGACATTCAAGAATTTATGATTGAGCCAGTTGGCTTCACTTCATTCTCTGAAGCTTTACGCGCTGGTGCTGAAATTTTCCATTCTTTAAAATCAGTTTTAAAGAAACAAGGTTTAAATACTGCAGTTGGTGACGAAGGTGGTTTTGCACCGAACCTTCGTTCTAACGAAGAAGCAATTACAGTGATTCTTGAAGCAATTGAAAAAACTGGCTACAAAGCTGGTTCTGACATTATGCTTGCGCTTGACTGTGCATCTTCAGAATTCTACAAAGATGGTCAATACATCCTTGCAGGTGAAGGCAATAAAGCATTCACAAGCAACCAATTTGCTGACTACCTTGCAGGTTTTGCAAAACAATACCCAATCATCTCAATTGAAGATGGTTTGGACGAGTCTGATTGGGAAGGTTGGTCTTACCTCACTTCAATCCTTGGCGACAAAATCCAATTGGTTGGTGATGACCTATTCGTGACGAATCCTAAGATTCTTCAACGTGGTATCAACGAAAAAGTGGGTAACTCAATTCTGATCAAGTACAACCAAATCGGTACGTTGACTGAAACTCTAGATGCAATCTACCTTGCGAAAGCAAATGGTTACACTACAGTAATTTCACACCGTTCTGGTGAAACTGAAGATTCTACAATTGCGGATCTTGCAGTGGGTACAGCAGCGGGTCAAATCAAAACTGGTTCACTTTGCCGTTCTGACCGTGTAGCGAAATATAACCAATTACTTCGTATTGAAGAATTGACTAATGCTGCATATCGCGGTAAAGCTGAGTTCAAAGGTTTGAACTAAGCAGATCATGCTATCTATGTTAAATGTATTTGACTCCAAAGCGAGTAAAGCATTGTTGGGCCTTGCGATCTTTTTGATCGCAGGGTTTCAATATTTATACTGGTTCGGTGAAGGTGGTTATCATCAACATCAACAACTGAGTCAGAAAATACAACAACAAGTCGAACTTAATGACGAATTAAAAGAACGAAATCGCGTGCTTGCCGCTGAAGTATACGATTTAAAAAATGGCGTTGAAGCTATTGAAGAGCATGCTCGTCTAGATTTAGGTTTAATTAAACCGCATGAAACTTTCGTGCAGATGAGTACGATCAGTACTCAGTACAAACCAATTTATATTGATCCAAACGCTAAAGTAGACCTACGTACCAATGAGTCAGAACCAGCCGAACTTCCACCAGAACCTTAAATTGTGGGCTATTATTCCTGCTGCTGGATCAGGAAGTCGATTTTCTAAAACTGAACTAAAACAATATCAAAACATTGCGGGTCTAACTGTGCTTGAACACACGGTTGCACGTCTCAACCAATTGCCATTGACGGGCTATGTGTTGGCTATAGGTGAGCAAGATAATGTTGCTCGGACATTGGCACTAGCTAATCAAGATAAGGCACATTTTTGTTTAGGCGGTGCAGAGCGTGTGCATTCTGTACTCAATGCATTGCAATATCTATCTGCGATTGCCAATGATGATGATTGGGTGTTTGTTCATGATGCAGCACGACCATGTGTCTCACAGTTGAGTCTAGAAGATTTAGTTCAATCGGCAGTCGATTCGGAGCAAAGTGCGATTCTCGCCATTCCTGTACGCGATACTTTAAAGCGAGTTGAAACGGCACCACAAATATCAACAACGGTAGATCGTTCAACTTTATGGCAAGCGCAGACACCACAAATTGCCAAATTGGGTGTACTTAAAAATGCCATTGAACAAGCGCTTGCCGCTGGTGCGACCATCACAGATGAAGCTAGTGCCTTAGAATTTGTCGGTGAGCAAGTTAATGTCGTGCAAGGTCGTTCGGACAATATTAAAATTACCTATCCTGATGACTTGGAATTGGCACGTTTAATTTTAGCGTCTCAAGTGAATAGATGATTATTTCAAGGAATATTTAAGGGACAGTGATTTTTACTGTCGCTTTAATCTATAATTCCCGCATCCTTTTTAGATCTGTTTCGCAATGATCCCTTCTCAACAGTATCGTTTTTTACGTCAGTCATTACGTGATGGCCGCAGTATAAAACACGATTCTTCTCGATGGGCTAAACTTCATTTAGACCCGTGGTTACTTTGCTTCTTGGTACTCAATGCAATATTGGGGCTGATGGTTGTCTATAGTGCGACCGCAGAAGACTCGGGAATGGTGCTGCGTCAAGCCACAAGTTTTGGTGTGGGCTTTATTGTGATGCTGATCTGCGCGCAAATTCCACCCAAAGTTTACCAATCTATGAGTCCGTACTTATATGCCATTGGTATATTTTTACTGCTATTGGTTTTGGTCATTGGTGAAAAAAGGATGGGGGCGAAACGCTGGATTAGCTTACCGGGTATCGGCAGTATGCAGCCGAGTGAGTTTATGAAATTTGCCATGCCACTGATGATGGCGTGGTATTTTGCGCGAAAACCTTTTCCACCGAAATTTTTACAAATTGTCGGGGCATTAATTTTATTATTGATTCCATTTGCATTGGTCGCATTACAGCCCGACTTGAATATCGGTTTGATTATTCCGGGTATTTTTGTTTTATTTTTAAGTGGTATGTCTTGGCGTTTAATTGCAGGTGCTTTAACAGCCTTTGCGATTGCAGCACCTGTACTCTGGATGTTTTTTTTGCAGGAATATCAGAAAAAACGTGTGCTAACGTTATTCGATCCTGAGTCTGACGCGCTTGGTGCAGGTTGGAACATTATTCAGTCTAAAATTGCCATTGGTTCAGGTGGTTTAATGGGCAAGGGTTATACCGAAGGGACACAGTCGCACTTGGGTTATCTACCAGAGCATCATACTGACTTTATTATGTCGACCTATGCAGAAGAATTTGGCTTTATTGGTGTATTTCTTTTATTTAGTTTGTTTACAGCAATTATTGTTCGCTGTTTGATTATTGGACTAAATTCCTTCCATAATTTTGGGCGTTTGTATGCAGGCGCGACCGGTTTAACCTTCTTTTTCTTTGTATTTTTAAACTCCGGCATGGTCAGCGGTATTTTGCCGGTCACAGGTGACCCGCTGCCGCTGATGAGTTATGGCGGTACGGCCGTCATTGCAATGCTTGCCGGTATGGGGATTGTGATGTCGATTCATACGCATCGTTAAGTAGAATAGACAACATTAAGCCGGATTTATATCCGGTTTATTTTTGCTTGAGTTTTAAAATAATCGAGATAAAACTTCTAAAAATTGATTATTGCAATATTCATTAAATGTGATAACTCATTTAAAAAACACCATTCGGTGGAATGGTGCTTCTTCTATAGTTAGGGCTTTGATTTGAAAAGAAATTAAACGTTTTTTGTATAACGTGTATTATTTAAACTTTAGGAAATCCTAATTCAACGTTTGCTCTTTTATAATTTTTCGTGCATCTAAAATATGTACCAATACAAGAGTAAATAGGAGACTTAAAGCATATTTAAAATATTGAATAAATAAAATAAATCCTGGATTAGCTGAATATAAAGCTTTTTTTAAAGCATATCCTTTAGTTCCTGTTTCAGGCTGTATTGGATCACTCGGAAACCAAGTTGAGCTAATGCAAATGATAAAAAAAATAAAGAAACAAAGCATAGTTGCACTGTACATTGCGAGACCATCACGAGTTCTTATCTGTTTAATAACAGCGTTTTGTACCTGTAATTGGATATCTGGTTTTAGGCCAAAAAACTTTCGGCTGAAAAATATAAGAAAAATTGTAATCCAAGTACATAAAGCAAAAAAATCATTTAAAAACCTTTGTTTTGATGAAACTTGAAGTTGTTGTGTGTTGGAAAAAATCCCGCTGAACTCGAAATCAAAGCAAATTGCCATTAAGGCTACAACAAAGGGGAAAATCAAAAAATAATAAAATGGAGCAATATTATCTAAGTAATTCGTAATAGAGTTTGTTTTGTGTATAGCCATTAAAGAAATTCTTAATTCTCATATATATCTGATTATAAATGAGATATATAAAAGCATAAAACAGATATACGATTTTATTTAACATAATGGTGCTCATACAAACTCTGAAGTGTGCAACTAGGATCGAATTTTTTTATTTATCTGTGGGATTTGAAACTGTTTTGTAGTTTCAATCAAAAATAAAGCCCTCAAGTGAGGGCTTTATTTAGATATTAATTAGTGTAGGAACCATGTGTAGTAGCCCCACAGCATAAGTGGCCAAGCGAGGAAGGGGCTAAAAAGCCATTTCCAGAACCAATGGTGTGGCGTAAAACCCACACCATGCACAAAACCACCTGAAATACCTATCATGATGAACATCAGCGCTCGATGGCTATATCCACCATTGTCATCCAGCATGGCAGCAGGATGTACAAGTAACACGGCTGCCAAAGGAAAAGCTAACAGGCAGGAAATGACCATTGCAAATTTATTTGGCTTCTTTTCTACAAGTGATTTTTCTACAGCAGCATCAGTCATTTGTTATTCCTCATCTAGATCTTGATGATGTTCGATGTAAAGCGCACTAAGTACACCCGCAAAACATGCCATCAAAATACCGAGAATCCAAGCAAAATACCACATCGTCTTTTCTCCTTAGACACAGCCTTAGTATAGGCTGTGTGAATTCTCTTCAATATGTTTGTTAGTGACTACACCCCACATCTTGTAGTAACACCAAGTTGTGTAGCACAGGATAATTGGGACAAAAATACACGCGGCAACTGTCATCACAGTCAGGGTATTTTTACTTGATACCGCATCCCACATAGTCAAACTTACAGTTGGGTTGATGCTCGATGGCATAAGGAAAGGGAACAATGCAAAACCAGCAGTTAAGATTGCACCAATGACTGCCAAGCTTGAACCAAGGAAGCTGAAACCGGCTTTACCTTTACCTGCGGCAAGGATGATGATCAATGCACCCAAAATAGCCATGATTGGCGCAATCATAGTAATCGGATAAGTACTGTAGTTGTTCATCCAACCTGGGTTGGCATTGGTGATCACTTCTTTAGCCAAAGGGTTAGCAACGCCATTTGTGTCAAACGGTTGAGCTAATGTGTAGCCTTGGATATTACCGAAGTATAACCATGCGCCTGCCAGTAAGAAGCAAACCAAGAATACGATACCCATAAGCTGAGTCGCTTTTGCTGAGCGTGCACGTAGGTCGCCGTCTGTACGAAGCATGAGCCATGCACCACCGTGTGCGCAAAGCATAGATAAACTCACAATACCGCAAACTAAAGCAAATGGGTTAAGCAGTGCAAAGAAGCTACCTGTATAAGTCGAGCGAACAGTTTCGTCCATAGTGAATGGAACACCAAGGAACATATTACCAAACGCAACACCAAATACGAGGGCAGGAACTGCACCACCAATTGCTAGACCCCAATCCCAAGAATTACGCCACTTGGTATTTTCAAGTTTAGAACGGTAGTCAAAACCGACTGGACGTAAGAAGAGGGCGAAGAGTACCAGTAACAGTGCCCAGTACATGCCTGAGAATGCAGTTGCATATACCATTGGCCACGCTGCAAACAGTGCACCGCCGGCAGTAATAAACCAAACTTGGTTACCGTCCCAGTGTGGGGCAATCGTATTGATTGCCGCACGACGTTCTTCGTCTTTTTTACCTACGAATGGCATGATCGCCATTGAGCCCATATCGAAGCCATCGGTGAGGGCGAAGCCGATCAGTAGGACACCGACTAATACCCACCAAATGATTTTGAGTAATTCATATTCGATCATGCTTGAGCCTCCTCATTTGCCTTTTTTGCAGCTTCAAGTTTCTCGAAGTGGTATTTACCAGTATGTAGAGAACTTGGGCCAAGGCGTGAGAATTTAATCATTAAGTACATTTCAATGATCAGCAGTACAGTGTAGAACGCTGCCAATGCAAGGATAGAACCCCATACATCACCTGTACTTAAGCTAGAAGCTGAAAGATGTGTAGGTAGAACTTCACCGATAGTCCAAGGTTGACGACCAACTTCAGCAACATACCAACCTGTTTGTGCAGCAATCCAAGGTAATGGTAGAGCAAACAAAGCAAACTTTAATAACCAAGGTTTGTTTTCTGCATTACGTTTACCGACAGCAAAGGTAGCCAGTACGAACAGAAGGAGCATTAAGAAACCAGAAGCAACCATTGCACGGAATGCCCAGAACAAGCTTGGAACATGTGGAATAGTGTCTTTTGCAGCAGCTTTGATTTGTTCATCAGAAGCATCGACCACTTTGTCTGTGTATTTTTTCAGAAGCAAACCATAGCCCAAGTCTTTTTGAGACTCAGCAAATGCTGCTTTAAGTTCAGGAGAAGTGTCGCCTGCACGAAGTTGTTCTAACTGTGAGTAAGCCACCATACCGTTACGAATACGCGCTTCGTGTTGTACGATCAGGTCTTTAATACCTGTTACTTCTTTGTCAGTTGAACGTGTTGCGATAATCCCCATGACATAAGGAATTTTGATCGCGTAGTCAGTAGACATGGTTTCTTTATTTGGAATACCAAACAAAGTAAATGGCGCTGGAGCTGGGTGAGTGTCCCATTCAGCTTCAATTGCAGCAAGTTTAGTTTTTTGTACGTCACCAATTTCATAACCAGATTCATCACCTAGTAAGATCACTGAAAGTGTAGACGCCAAACCAAAGATAGCAGCGATAGCGAATGAACGACGAGCAAATGGCAAGTCACGCTTTTTCAATAAGTAGTAACTTGAAATTGCCAGTACGAAAATAGCACCAGTCACATAACCTGCAGATACGGTATGTACGAATTTAACCTGAGCCACAGGGTTGAAAATCAATGCACCGAAGTCCACCATTTCCATACGCATGGTTTCATAGTTAAACGCGGAACCGACAGGGTTTTGCATCCAACCATTGGCCACTAAAATCCATAGTGCAGACATGTTCGAGCCAAGTGCAACTAACCAAGTGACAGCCAAATGCTGAACTTTAGATAGGCGATCCCAGCCGAAGAAGAATAAACCAATAAATGTTGATTCAAGGAAGAATGCCATCAGACCTTCAATGGCTAATGGTGCACCGAAAATATCACCAACATAGTGTGAGTAATACGCCCAGTTAGTACCGAACTGAAACTCCATGGTCAAACCAGTCGTAACACCTAATGCGAAGTTAATACCGAAGAGTTTTCCCCAGAATTTAGTCATGTCTTTATAAATTTCTTTGCCAGAAATCACATAGGTGGTTTCCATGATGGCAAGAATAAAAGCCAGACCTAAAGTCAGTGGAACAAAAATAAAGTGATACATCGCGGTCATTGCAAATTGGAACCGCGAAAGATCGACCACGCTTTCAGAAATCATCAACGTGTCTCCTTGATTTGGGAAGGACTGCCAGCAATATGCTCGGCAACTTGATTGTCAAAGTTTTTAGGGATAGTAGGGGCGTCGAACCAGATGTTCTTAATGATCATTAAAATAATCACTTTAATTATTAGTATTGCGGTTATTTCTCTGACCACACGACGATTTAAATCTTTGAATTTTAAGCTCATGGAGATAAGCCTATTCTTTAAACTTGTACTATATTATTAACAAATATATACAAAAAGCAAATAGGTTGAACAGTTAAAATAAAAATATATTATTAAGTATTTTAAATACAATAGCTTATGATATTTAATAGTTAAAAAATAAACTAATTTTTTTATTTTAAATACCTGACTAAAACACTTGTGTTTTAATATTTTAAATCCGACTAAAACGCTTATATTTATATTTTAAATTCTGACTAATTTACTATATTTACTAAAAGTTACATTGTTAATAATGAGAATCTTTATTGAATGAATAAAATTTGTATTTTTTATATTTAAGTTTATCTAAACAAATGTGTTATTGATGTGGTGCTATTAAACGATCGTTATATGGATGATATTGAATAGGCGTATCTAAGTTTTTAAATGTTTTTATAAACCACTGATAAATGATGCACTTAGCTTATTTCGGTTCTGAGACATTGCCTTTGAATAAAAAAAAGACATACCGGAGTATGTCTTTTGGGGGGAGATATTGCAGCTTAGAAGTCGTAACGCAGACCAAGAGAAAGTGCAGTCGCATTTTCATCACCGATCCCTGAGATACCGTTACCGAAGCTACGACCTTCTTTCCAAGGGTTGAGTTTAGAGTTTTTGTCGTTAAGCACAGTTGCTAGGTTGCCGTATACGCGTAAAGTGCTATCCAACTTATGTTCTACACCCACACCGATCAAGCTTGCATTGGCATCATCAGCATCTACGTCACGGTAGAAGTATTCACCGCGTACTGAGGTTTTAGGGGTTACTTTATATTCGCCAGCAACACCAAAAACTTGAGCATCTGGGTTCGCGGTATCGTTGTCGTGTTTCGCAATTTGGTATAACGCACCCAAGTTAAATTCTTCAGTTAACTTATATGCACCAGCAATACGGAATGCATCACGACTTGCACCACCAGCTGCGTTTGCTGCATTTTCATCATACTTTTCGTAGGCTGCTGCAAAATCAATAGGACCTTCTTTATAAGTTAGAGCAAGATCATAGGCTTTGTTATCATCTTTGCCTTCACCATCTGCTTCACGGTCAATTTGTGTACCTGAATGCATCGACATTGCAGCTAATACATTGAAACCACCGCCAAATTTTGGCGATTTATATTCAATGGTGTTTTCATTACGTTCATCAAATTTTAAGTTGCCGACACGTGTTACGTTACGAACGTCACCAACCATGTCACCGAAGAAGTTCACAGGGCTACGTGCGACTTTAAATGGGCTGTCAAAACGACCTACACGTGCTTGACCATAAGTTGAACTTTTTAAACCCACGAATGTGTCACGTGTTGAAAAATCTACACCTTTGCTGTCTTGGCTACCACTTGCAAAGTTTACTTCTTGCTCAATTTGAGCGAATACGTTGAGGTCATCATTAATTTTTTGATCTACTTTGAAGCCTAAGCGTGAAGCGTTAGAAGAAAGACCAACTTCGTTGTAATCTTTACCATCATCTAGATAGTCAAGAGAGACATGTGCACGGCCATAAATTTTTACATCTGCAGCAGATGCCATCATTGGTGTAAGAATTGTTGCCCCGATTGCTAATGCACATAGAGTTTTTTTCATTTGAAGCTCCAGAAGACTTTTCCAGTCATATCAATATGTTTTATCAGTAGCTTGGCTAGAAGTAATTTCGCTATCTAATGGCGCTAAGTATTCATTACAAATAAGACAGTTCTATTAAGGAAATATTTCAAAACGGTGAAAGGTGATTTTGGTTTAAATTGCTTTTATACTTATAAAAATGAATATTTATTAAATACTTAGAGTTGTATTGAACAGTAAATTTTGCAGCTAAAAGTTCTTGGGATAATATTCGAGACATAAAAAATGGAGCCGAAGCTCCATTGATCATCACTTTAAACTCAATTGAACTTAAAGTGCTGCTTTGATTTTTTCGCCAATGGCTTTAATTTTTTCCATATCGCCCATTTGTGCGGCATGTTTACCTAATTCATGCACTGAAGTCGGAATCAGGTGGAAATGCACATGCGGAACAGTTTGACCCGCAGCAGCGCCAGACAACTGCATCAATACGATACCTTTCACGTCTAAGGCTTTTTCCATTGCTTTCGCAACTTTTTGAGCAACCTGAATGGTATAAGCAGCCGCTTCTGGATCTAAATCAAGCAGCGTAATAGCAGGGGTTTTAGGAATTACGAGCGTATGACCTTCGGCCTGTGGCATGACATCCATAAAAGCGAGTACTTGATCATCTTCATAGACTTTAAACGCAGGAAGTTCTCCACGTAAAATCCGAGCAAAAATATTTTGATCATCATAAGTCATTGCTAAATTCCTTGAGCGAATTGAATCGTAATTATTTACAGTTCAATTCTTTCTGACGATCTTTGATCGCGTCAAGTCGTTGTTGCTCTTTTTCTGAAAATTTAGGCTTAGTTGTGTAGCAATTGTCATTGCCAAACTTCGCTTTAGCGTCAGGATCTTTAAAGCAGAAACCTTTCGATGCATAAATCACGTCATGGTCATTTTTCAACTTTTGGCATTCTTGCTCAGATGCTAAAACAGCAGTAGAAGCCCCGATTAAAGTTACAGCACCTAGCAAAGTTGCGAGGGTAAATTTGTTCATGCGAGTTTCCTCTGTCATTTGTAACAATGTGTGTTATGACACTAGAGTACAATATGATGGTTATTTATCGTTATTCAATGGCGAGTTATTACTCAATTGTAATTTTACTCCATTTTTCATACATAATCATAGCGCTTGAAAAATCACTGTTTTCTTCAGCTTGATCGCTTGCTGCTTGGATTAAATTTTGCGTCAAAGAGAGCACCGGTGCTGAAAGTTTTGCTTGTCGTACCAGATCAACAGCAATTCCCGTATCTTTTGCAAGTAATGGAAGTGCAAAGGTTAATGGGAAGCTACGATTCAGTACGCGCTGCGGTAAAACCGTTTCGGTCACATTGCTTTTACCGCTCGACGCATTAATACAATCGAGTGCCTCATGTAAGTCCACGCCATGCGCTTTTAAGGTGGTGAATCCTTCAGCAACTGCACAAAGATTTACAGCCATTAACATGTTGTTTACAGCTTTAACGGCAAAACCCGCACCCGGTTCACCCACATGTTTAATCAGTTTGCCAAATGTTTGGATCGCAGGTAATGCACGTTCAAAGGCTACTGCGTCACCACCTATCATGACGGTTAATGTTCCAGTTTCAGCGCCAATGGTTTGTCCACTTACAGGGGCATCTAAGAATGCAACATTTTGTTGCTTTAAGGCAGCAGCGAGTTTTTTTGCAGATTCTGGTACACCGCTGGTACAGTCGACCCAAATCGAGCCTGATTTCAGCGTTACACTCGCAATTAAATTTTCAACATCTTGGCTGATGGGTAGGCAGGAAAAAATAATGTCCGCTTGTACTGCTTGCTCTAAAGCAACCGCTTGCGTACCAAATTCAGCAGCATGTTGTTCTGCCTTGGTAAAGTTTCGATTCCAGACATAAACCGTGTCGAACTGTTTTGGTAGGTGCGCTGCCATACGGTAACCCATTGCGCCCAATCCGATAAATGCAACTGACTGAATCATCTTTACCCTCTAAATTTTTATTTCAATAAACTGGATCTTTGTGTAAGCCACTGGGTCAAAGTTGGCCAAAATTGATTGGCACTTTTTTGACTCGACATCAGGCCGAGGTGACCACCGGGAATGAGAGTAAACGTGACATCTTGGCTACTTGTCAATTCGCCTAAAGGACTTGCTGCATCTGCCGTAACGATTTGATCGGTAGAACCCGCGCCAATCAACAATGAACAGTGGATATTTTTTAATTGAATAACTTTATCTTTCAATTGAATAATGCCGTTTTTAAGCGGATTTTGTAGCCAAACATTGAACACCATGTCTTGGTTAATGCCACCCGGATAGTCAATCATGTGATTGAGAAAATCGCCCATGGTTGCATGTTCATATAGGTCATGCAGATTATCTAAGTTAGATAGAAATTGTTTTTGGCTTTTGAACCAACCCAGTGGATCGACGATTTTAAATCCAATCGCATTGAGCACACCGGGTGTATGGATAAAATGTTTAGGAATTTTCCCGGTGTAGACCGTATCTTGTAAATTCTTACTACGTGAAAGCAAGCGATTGGTTTTTTGAAATAACTTTCCGATACGACCTGAGGCATAGCTATCAATCGGCGCGCCCATCACCATGAGATTTTTAACGTGTTCAGGTTGATGTAATGCGGTATACAGCGTGACAAAGACTCCAGCCATACTCCAACCGTGTAGCGAGATGTATCGACTATCTGCATGCTCACAAATTTGATCAATACAATGTGGAATCACATCATCAATAAACGATAGAAAATTTAAGAATCGATCTTGATAGTTTAATTTTCCCCATTCCAACAAATAGACATCAAATCCACTGTGTTGAAAATGTTTCACCAATGAGCGATATGGATACAAATCATAAATCGCCATATTGATGGCCAGTGGTGCAACAAACACTAAGGGTTCTTTGTATTTACGATCAGGCGAAGCGTAATACCGAACTTTTGCATGTTTATATTCAGTAATTACTTCATAGGGTGTTGATTGAGAAAGGACCAGCGATTTTGCATTAAACACACGTGTAGACAAGTGTTTAATTTTCTTTTGCTGCGCTAGAAATTTCTGTTTGAAAGGATGCATAACTGTCAATTGCCTAAGTCCTTGTAGGATTGGTCGAAGTCTAAGCGATAATTTCGTATTTTACCTTGACCTTAAATAGCTTAGACGCTCAAAATATTGGCAATTCTTCACAAAGGCAGTTCTTCGCGACTGAGTAATACAGATGAGCCAACAAGACGACATCGAATACCAATTAGAGACTTTAGCGATTCGTACAGGTCATACTCGTACTTTTGAGGGTGAACATAGCGAGCCAATTTTCCTGACTTCATCATTTGTTTGTGAAAGTGCAGCAGATGCCGCAGCAAAATTTTCAGGTCAAATTGAAGGCAATACCTATTCACGTTATACCAATCCAACTGTACAAGCGTTCGAAAAACGTTTAGCTGTCTTGGATGGCGCTGAAGCCGCAGTTGCGACTAGTTCAGGTATGGCGGGTGTACACGCGATCACTTTGGCATATTTGAAAGCTGGCGATCATGTGGTGTGTTCACGTGCTGTCTTTGGTTCGATCATTTCTCTATTTGAAAAATATGTCATCAAATTTGGCGTTGACGTTACTTTTGTTGATTTGGAAGATTTAAATGCTTGGAAACAAGCGATTCGTCCAACGACACGCCTTTTGTTTATTGAAACACCGTCAAACCCATTAGCTCAAGTGGGTGATTTACAAGCCATTGCCGATATTGCACATGCGCATGGGGCATTGTTTGCAGTCGATAATACTTTCTGTACACCGGTGTTACAGCAACCGATTAAATTTGGTGCAGACCTCGTGATCTATTCATCAACAAAATATATTGATGGTCAAGGTCGTGCGCTCGGTGGTGCTGTTGTAGGTACTGCAAAATTGATGGAAGAGATCACAGGTGTTATTCGTACACTGGGTAACTCGATGAGCCCATTCAATGCATGGATCTTCCTGAAAGGTCTAGAAACTTTAAGCTTACGTATGAAAGCACACTGTGCAAGTGCTCAAACTTTAGCTGAATGGTTAGATGCGCACCCGAAAGTTGAGAAAGTGTACTACGCTGGACTTCCAAATCATGAAGGTCATGAGTTGGCGAAAAAGCAACAAAAAGGCTTTGGTGGTGTTGTATCGTTTGTTGCGAAAGGCGAACGTGAAGGCGCTTGGACAGTGATTGATAATACTAAGTTCCTTTCTATTACAAGTAATTTGGGTGATGTAAAATCAACAATTACCCATCCTGCAACGACTTCTCATGGCAGAATGTCAGCAGAAGCGAAAAAAGCAGCAGGGATTAGCGAAGGTTTAATTCGTGTATCTGTTGGTTTAGAAGATATTAATGATATTATTCGCGATCTTTCACGCGGTTTAGATCTTATCTAAAGTGAATTCATCAGTTTTGTTCGGAGATTTTTATGAACATTAATATGCTCATGCAGCAAGCTCAACGCATGCAAAAAGAAGTTGAGAGCAACATTAAAAAAGCCAAGGAAGAGCTTGCACAAGTTGAAGTTCACGCTGAAGCAGGTGGCGGTCTGGTTAAAGTTACTATGACCGCACGTCATGTAGTGAAACGTATCGAAATCAATCCTGAACTACTTCAAGATGATGCAGATATGATTGAAGACTTAATTGCAGCGGCAATGAATGATGCTTCACGTCAAGCTGAAGTAATTTCAGAAGAAAAACTGAAATCTGCAAACTCTGGTATGGGTCTTCCACCAGGCCTTTCGGGTTTATTCTAAGGAATACGTTGAATGTTTAGTGATCGTTTTGATCAACTTGTACAGGCATTGCGTATTTTGCCAAGCGTTGGGCCAAAGTCGGCTCAACGTATGGCACTGCACTTAATCATGAAAAATAGGGAAGGCGCTGTTGGTTTGGCACATGCCTTGACTGAAGCAACCAACTATATTCATGAATGTTCCATTTGCCATTCATTGACTGAAGATGAAGTATGCAACATTTGCGTCTCTTCAGAGCGTGATGATCAACTGCTTTGTGTGGTTGAATCTCCTGCAGATGTCATGGCAATCGAGCAAAGTGGCAGTTTTAGAGGGAAATATCATGTATTGGGTGGACATTTGTCGCCACTCGATGGTATTGGCCCCGACGAAATTGGTATTCCATATTTAATTCAACGATTAAGTGATGGTAAAGTGCAAGAAGTGATCTTGGCGACCAATGCAACGGTTGAAGGTCAAGCGACAGCACATTATTTGGTTGAAGCGACCAAGCATTTACCAATACAAATGACCCGTATTGCACAGGGTGTACCACAGGGTGGTGAGCTTGAATATGTGGATAGTCATACCTTAAGTCAGGCCGTGCATAACCGAATGCGAATGAAGTAACTATAGAGCGAAACTCGTTTCGCTTTGTATAATTTTCACCTAATTATTTATACTTAATAACGATTAAAGTTTTTGTTTATAATGAATAAAAAAGCCAAATAAAGGAAATAAGTCACTAAAATAACGTTTTTTCTTATAGATAAATAATATATATCAGTTAATATAAGCTCATAGAGCATCTAAAATTAGACTCAGCAACTTATGTATCAATTTATTCAAAATCAGCCAGATTTAAATTCCGTTTTAAATCTTATGGACCAAAGCTCGATTTACGGACTCGACACCGAGTTTATAAAAGTAGATACCCTGTGGCCCAAACTTGGACTTTTCCAAATTAATGTACAAAATCAGGTGTATTTACTTGATGGTACAACCCTCGATTTAAGCCAATTTTGGCAAAAATTATTTGCGGCTCAGCAAAACATTTTTCATGCTTGTAGTGAAGATATCGACCTGATTTATCACTATGCACAGCATAAGTCTTTGGAAAATGTATTTGATACACAAGTTGGGATGTCATTTTTAGGGCATGGCTTACAAGTCAGCTATCAAAACGCCTTAAAAACTATGCTCGATGTCGATATTGATAAAGATCAGACTCGTTCAGATTGGTTGGCTCGCCCACTCAGTGCCGAGCAAATGAATTATGCAGCGAATGATGTACATTATTTAATGAATTTAAGCCAAACGATTCAAAACGAGTTGGCTGCGAAAAGTTTATTAAATTGTGTGCTTGAGGACTGCAAAAATTTAACTTATGAAATTGGCACTGAAACGCCGATCCATTTGTTGTATCACGATGTTGGTAATTATCGACATTCACGTCGACAGCTCATGCAAATTCAGCAATTGGCCGTTTGGCGTGAGCAAATGGTGAAAGCCTTAAATCAGCCACGTAGTTTTATTCTTAAAAACTCAACCATCATTGATATGGTAGAAAAAAATCCAAAAAATAATTTTCAATTGAGTGCGGTGAAAGACATTCGTCCGAACATTGTGCGTGAGCATGGCAAAATTATTTTAGATTTGTTGAAGTTTTTACCTGAACAAGCTGAATGGCCGCTGCGTATGGCACGTCCAATTCGTCATTCTTCTCAGGATATTGGTTCACGCGTCGATACCGTTATTCAACGTGCAGTGCAAGAAACCTCTGTGCCTAAAGAAGTTTTAATGCGCAAAAAATGGTTAAATGCCTTGTATCAGCATGTGGTTTTTCATAATGATGAACAAGATTTACCGAGCTATCTATTGGGTTGGCGCTATGATTTGCTGACGAAGCCTTTAATTGAAGTGCTGCATGCCGATGAAAGCTATCTTTCTGGTCAAATGAAAGTGTTGGAATAAGTTCTGATTGATTAAAGAACTATCACTTATACAAATTCACGACTGATGCGTTAATAAACACTAATGTATCAGTCTTTTTTTTGATGTATCCTTTGCCTTGCGTTTAATGAGTATTGATTCAATTATGTACTGTTCTATCTACAAATCGAGCAAAAAAGATGAAATGTATCTTTATATTGCTCGTCCTGAAGTTAATGAAAACGAAACTGAAGCGACAGATCCGCTTGCAGTAATGCCTGATGCTTTACGTACAGCATTTGGTCGTGCCACATTTGTCATGGATCTAGAACTCAGTGAATCACGCAAACTTGCACGTGTGAACGTATTGCATGTATTAGATTCAATTGAAACAAAAGGGTTCTTTATTCAAATGCCTCCAGAAGGTTTAATTGACCCAAATGCAGTTGAGCCAGAAGGCTTGCGCGGCGCTTAAGTTAATTCAGGAGTTGTGAAAATGAATGGTGTAGTATCGGTATTGGACTCAATTCCTGAAAGCAGTATTGCAATTACGGTTTACCTAGGTGGGGCTGTAATTGCTTTGTTGTGTTGGTATGGGCTGATGAAGCGCTTACCCAAAACGATCGGTGCCATTAGTTGGCTTATCGTATTTGCTATTTTATTAACACCAACCGTTTCTGAAGGTTCAAATGCAGCAATCGCACCTGCGATTTTTGGTTTGATTTTTGGTGTATTAACAAAAGATCAGCCATTGGTTTGGTTGAATCTATCGCTGATTCTCTTTGTGGTGGGTATTGGTTTAGTCCTTGGATATTTTTGGACAAAATACAATGCAGCGAAACCACAGCACGTTGTAAACAAGAAAATTTCACCGCTTTAAATAAAAAAATAAGGTTATGTCATGTCTGTTGAAACTCAACAATTTACTGGTACAGATCAATATATTGCGACCGATAGCTTAAAACTTGCAGTAAAAGCTGCACGTTCATTGCAAAAGCCACTTTTGGTTAAAGGTGAGCCGGGGACAGGTAAAACACTTTTAGCCGAACAAGTGGCTGAAAGCTTAGGGCTTAAGCTCATTACGTGGCATATCAAATCAACGACCAAGGCTCAGCAAGGTTTGTACGAGTACGACGCCGTATCTCGTCTGCGTGATAGTCAGTTGGGTGATGACCGTGTTTATGACATCAAAAACTATATTAAGCCGGGTAAACTTTGGGAAGCGTTCACCAGTGAAGAACGTTGTGTACTTTTAATCGATGAAATTGATAAAGCAGATATCGAATTCCCTAATGATTTGCTACATGAACTCGATAAAATGTCATTCTTTGTGTATGAGACGGGTGAGACGATTACGGCAACACAACGTCCAATCGTGATTATTACTTCAAATAATGAAAAAGAACTTCCAGATGCCTTTTTGCGTCGTTGTTTCTTCCATTATATTGAATTCCCTGATGAAGCAACCATGCGTGAAATCATCGATGTGCATTTTGAAAATATTTCAAATACCTTGGTTTCAGAAGCACTGCAAATCTTCTTTAAACTACGTCAAGTTCCGGGTTTAAAGAAGCCACCTTCAACCTCTGAGTTGATTGATTGGTTGAGTTTGCTGATGGCGGATGATATGCCAGAAGATATTTTACGCAATACGGATAAATCGAAATCAATTCCTCCTCTTTATGGCGCCTTGATTAAGAATGAACAAGATGTGCAATTACTTGAGCGTCTAGCATTTATGTCACGTCGTTAATTGATATCAATTCTTTAAAAGATTTAAAAGCCGGTTATCCGGCTTTTATTTTGAGCATTAAAAAATATAAAGGTGAATTATGCAGACAAGCGCATACGTATCACGTGTTGTACATTTAGCTGTACCTAGGAGATTTAAGCCAACTGTGCTTTTGTTGGCTGCGAGCTTGTATTTATCTAGTTTTAGCTATGCGATGGATGATGCTCAGTTTGAACAGCAGCATCAACAGCTACTCCAAGATGCGTATTGGGCGCAAGTTGCAGAACATCAACTTAAAGAAAAGCTCATTGTTCAATCAGATCATCTTGCAGCTCAAACGGCCATTCAGCAAAAGGCCTGTGCTGCAACTGTACTCGAGCTGAAATACTATGATTTTGTGATCTTGAATCTAAGGGACTTTAACCGCTATAAAAACAATCAAGGTTTTCATAAAATCGTAACCATTGAAAAGTTGCAGCAAGATCGCCTCAAAGTTCAGCACAAATATGAAACTTTTAAACAATCGCTTAACAATAGAAATGCGACTTGCGAATAAATCATGCTGTATGTGTTCCTTTGGGTAGGTAGGGCAACGTATATGAACACACAGTAAAAGCTTTTGGCTTTACTTGTAGGGATCAATTTTTCATAATGGTGGATGTAAAGGCAAGACTCAGTTGCAGATGAAATAACAAGATCACATGCATTCACACTGGATTTGACCTCCTGATATTTAATTTTTATTGGATTTTATTCGCCTATGTTTGTGCGATTGTTTTATACCCTTCGAAAATACGGTGTTCCAGTTTCAACTCGTGAATTGATTGACTTGAACCAAGCAGTGGCAGCAGGGCTAGTCTTTGCAGATCAAAATGAATTTTATCAGCTTGCAAAAACCGTCATGGTCAAAGATGAACGTTACTTTGATAAGTTCGACCGTGCAATGAAGGACTATTTTGACGGTATTGCCACCTTTGATTTGGATGAGCTATTAAATCAGGTGCATAAACTGCCAAAGGATTGGTTTGATCTTGAACTCATCGAAAAGCATCTAACACCAGAACAACGAGAAGAATTAAAAAAAGCCGGATCATTAGAAGAACTGATGAAAATGCTCGAAGAGCGTTTGCGCGAACAACATAAAAAGCATCAGGGTGGTAATCGGATGATCGGTACGGGTGGTACTTCGCCCTTTGGTGCCTATGGAGACCATCCGGAAGGTGTGCGTATCGGTGGGCCTGGTCGTAAACGATCTGCGGTGAAAGTTTGGGAACAACGACAATACCGAAACCTAGATGATGAGCAGATTCTCGGCAGTCGTCAGATGCAGATGGCTTTGCGTCGATTACGTAAATTTGCCCGTCAAGGTGCAGCAGAAGAGCTAGATATCGACGGAACCATTCGTGAAACGGCCAAACAAGGTATTTTGGATGTGCAGTTGGTTCCAGAACGACGTAACCGCATTAAAGTATTGATGCTGTTTGATGTTGGGGGCTCGATGGATTCACATATTGCCCAATGTGAGAAGCTCTTTACTGCTGCAAAAACGGAATTTAAAACCTTAGAGTATTTCTATTTCCATAACTGTTTATATGATTATGTATGGAAAGACAATATTCGCCGTTCCAGCACGCGTATGAATACATGGGATCTATTCAACACCTATGGTCGAGATTACCGCGTCATCGTTGTTGGTGATGCGAGTATGGCGCCGTATGAGTTGAACTCGGCAGGTGGTTCTGTGGAGTATATGAATGATGAAGCGGGTCAGGTGTGGTTACAGCGCTTACGCAATCATTTTGATAAAACAGCATGGTTAAACCCAGAAGAAGAAAGTTATTGGCATTACACCCAAACCATTGCTGCGATTAAACAAATCTTTGAAGATCATATGTTCCCGATGACCCTCAAAGGTGTGGAAGATATGACGAAATATTTAGCGCGCTAAAGCGTTAAAAACGATACTTTTTCTTATCAATGATGTTTATATTACTTACTCCAATTTTGCATTGTTTCTTATTTTCAAAATTGGATAGTATTTAAAAGTCTTTGTTTTGCATACAACATGAAGGAAATATGATGGATCATCAAATTAATGGTATCGCATTACCTAATGAAGAAGGTTTCTTCGGTGAATACGGTGGGCAGTTCATTCCACCAGATTTAAAACAGGCAATGGATGACATTAATGTTGCTTATGAGCAAATTCGTCATACGGAAGAATTTCAAAATGAATTGAAAGAGTTGTTTGCTCACTATGTTGGACGTCCAAGCCCATTGTTTTATGCGAAGCGCTTGTCTGACAAATTAGGTGGGGCACAAATCTATCTCAAGCGTGAAGACCTTAATCATACCGGTGCGCATAAAATTAACCACTGCCTTGGCGAAGCTTTGTTAGCAAAATACATGGGTAAAACCAAAGTGATTGCTGAAACTGGCGCGGGTCAGCATGGTGTAGCATTGGCAACGGCTTGTGCCTTGGTAGGTATTCCATGTGAAATTCACATGGGGCAAGTGGACATTGAAAAAGAACATCCCAACGTGGTGAAAATGAAGATTTTAGGTGCCAACCTGATCTCTGTTACACGTGGTACAGCTACACTCAAAGATGCAGTAGATAGCGCTTTTGAAGAATATTTAAAAGATCCAACCAATTTTATTTATGCGATTGGTTCAGTGGTTGGCCCACATCCATTCCCGAAAATGGTCCGTGACTTCCAGTCAATTATTGGTGATGAAATTAAAGTTCAAGCCAATGATCGATTTGGTGCAAATCCTGACTATGTAGTTGCATGTGTGGGTGGTGGTTCAAATGCCGTTGGTGCATTTACAGCATTCCTTAATGACTCCGATGTCAAACTCGTAGGCGTAGAGCCTGCAGGCCATGGTTTAGATACCAATATGCACTCTGCTACGTTGACATTGGGTAAACCAAGTCAAATTCATGGTATGGCATGTTATGTCCTTGAAGATGAACAGGGTGAGCCATTACCAGTGCATTCAATTGCATCAGGTTTGGATTATCCAGGAGTGGGGCCACAACATAGTTTGTTAAAAGACCTAGGCCGTGTTGAATATACAACAGCGACAGACCAAGAATGTTTAGATGCCTTCATGACGCTTTCACGTGTGGAAGGTATTGTTCCTGCACTAGAAAGTTCACATGCGGTTGCTTGGGCAATTCGTGAAGCGCCAAATCTTGCCAAAGATGTGAAGATTGTCGTTAACGTTTCAGGCCGTGGCGATAAAGACTCAGACTATGTGGCTGAAAAATTAGGTTTAAATTAATTACTGCCATTAAAAAAGACTAAGTTGCTCATCATCTGTTGATGGTGCAAAAATCTTTTGCAGTTGTATAGCCCGATCTATATTCGAAGTATCCCAGTTTTTAACTGGGATATTTTTTTTGACATAATTTTTATAAAAAGTGTGGTTAACGCTTGATGTAATTGGAATTAACTCAGGATGTAGTGCATAAATAATTGCCTTTGCATCTAAAATTTCAGCGATAGTAGAAGCAATCTCCAAATTAATCGTACGTCGGTGGTATTGCAGCAGTTCATCGTCTTTCATCGAAAACATTAAGCGTTCTAATTCTAAAATGATGGCATCTAGTTGGTCTAATTTATCTAAAGCGAGTTTCAACATAAGAAAGGAAATTGAGAAAAGTAATTAAGTTGTAATGTGTATGTCATTACAAAATGTGAGTTATATAAAATTATTGATATTTAGAATTCCCCCCTTAAAGCTTGTTAAGGGGGATTTTTAAGTTTAGCCAGAAATATATTGCTGTAGCTGTTCAATGAGTTTGCGTTGATCATCCATTGCTGCTTTTACAAGGTCACCGATGGAGATTAAGCCTGTTAATTTCTGTTCCTCAACGACAGGTAAATGACGTAAATGGCGATCTGTCATGAGTTTTAAACATTCTTCGACAGTCGCTGCACTTGTTACAGTGATGACACTACCCGTCATAATTTCACTGACGGAGGTATCGAAAGAGGTTCTTTCCATGAGTGCAATTTTACGTGTGTAATCACGCTCAGACAAAATCCCAACGACTGTGCCTTCATGGGTCACGACGAGGGCACCAATGCCTTTTTGTGCCATCAGGGAAATGGCTTCGAGTACAGTCGCATCTGGGGTGATGGTGTAGATTTCTTGATAAGCTTTGTCTTTAAGTACTTGGGCAACTGTAGTCATATTTTCATTCCTTTATAGTAGTTTTTGTTTAATTTAAATTAGCGCGAAATTTGAAAAAAGCAAATACTTTTCAGTGCATGCTGTGGTCAAGCATGCACTGAGGGTTTTATGCCATTTGAATCTTATCTTGGTTAAAAAAGAATAAACGCATTTGCGAGGTTGTGAGCTTGAGACGGATATGGCTAGAGCTATGCAACGCAGGGATGACTTTAAGGCGTGTTAATGTCGGTAATAGCGATGCCTCAAAATCTTCTGGTGTAATGCGTCGTGGAGTGTAGTTGGGCCAATGCTTTTTGGCATATTTATGCGCTTGAATGCCATTTAGCCAAAACGGGAAGATAATATGATCTTGATCGCTGGTCATTGCCCAACCTTGTTGGTGGTAGAGACCCCAAAGGACTCCACAGTACATCATGGTTTTTAAAATACTAATTTTGAAAAATAAATCTTTTGGAATAGGTTTATATTGCTTTAATTTAGACATCATATGCAGCGTGTTGTTGATGTTGCTCCTATTGTAGGAAATTCTTATGTAAAAGCTGTGTAAGCTTTGAACTGGATTGTAAGAATTTATGTAGTTAAAAGTTGAAGGGTGTAAAAAACGCCACCTTAGTGACGTTTTGTTATGCTTGCAAGGTGGCCATGTTCTGCCAATATTGCGCTTTGAGTGAGTCACGTTCTACGCGGAAGCCTTGATAATAAAGTTCAGCCAAAAATAACGCTGCTTTACCATGTCCAGCACGAGCTGCATCTTCCAATTCGTGAACTGCATCGCTGAAGTTCATTTGAGATTGAATTGTGTTTACCGCATTTGCGTATACATGTTCGAGTTCATGTTGAGAGAATTGTTGAATCATATTTAACTCCTTATTCTAATTATGATCATTAAGGGCCCATTCTTTAGCCCTATTAACTAATATAACTAAGTATTATTAAACTAATATTACAATTATCTTAAATTGTCAACTATTCACGTAAATATTTCTAATTTGCTATAGTTTACATGATTAAACAATGAACAATTGTTTTCATGAGTAAAATACTAACATAAGAAGTTGTAGATAATAAGGAGAAGTAAAATGACAAAAGTTTTAGACGGTTTAACTTTAGATTATCCTCCGACATTAGCGCAAATTGTGGAATTGGCACATCTACATCGTCGCAATCTTGATGACGCAATTTTTCATCAGGAGATTCATTTAGGGGATTTTGGTTTAGCACAGCGCAAACGTGTATATGATTTCACACGGGATTTAGATAAGGGACAGCGCTTAGAATTTTACAATGCATATAATGGCGAATTACTCAAAATCGCCGATGATGATGATTTACATCCTGCGCATGCAGAGGGTGGAATGAGTATTTTTGCAGTATTTATCGTTTTGGCGATTATTGCATTGATTCTTTATTTTGCGGTGATACGTACCATTATTCATTAAATTGTTTAGCTAACTCACAGACTGAAACAGTGGACTGATGCAGTTTTAAGCGCTGTGACTTGAACTTCTTGAACGTCAGCCATACACTACTTTGAACCTGAGGTAGTGTATGACTATTGATTTAGAAAAAATTATTCAATTCAAATCTAAAATACAGCTAGAGCAAATTTATAATATCTTTGTTTCAGTCATGATCGTGGTGATTTTGGTATTGGCTATAATTGCCTTATATCGTCCTATTTCTGTACAGCAATACCAAAACGTGTCACGACTTGCGTTGCAGCAAAGTTATCCTGAAACACAGGAAATGGCGATGCTACTGAGACAGCAAGATCGCATTCGTGTGGGTGCTTATCTTAAATTGATGCATGCTTATCAGATGGAGTCTGTGCGGGCACATCAACTTCCGGCCTTGGCAGAGGAACAGCCTTAGTCGCAGGGATAATCTTGGTTGGAGTTGCTTGTACATTATCCTCCAATATCTGCTGCACTTCATTTTTATCTAAGTTTTTACTGACCACAATCACCGTCATATTTTCAGGGTGCATGTAGGTACGAACCGCATTTTGTACATCAGCTACAGTTATTTTTTCCAATAACTTCGGGTATTGGGTCAAATAATCTGGGTCTTGTTGATAAAAGCCCAATAGACCAAGCTGTACATTGATCGTTGCATTACTGCTGTAATTATTCGGAAAAGCACGCAGCATACCGGCTTTGGTTTCTTCCATTTGTTTTTGATCAATAGGCATTTTGACAAAATCATTAAAAGCCTTATGTGCCACTCGAATACTATCTATAAGCTGATCTTGACGTGTTCCATAGCTAAAACTAAAGATACCGGGCGCTTGGCTAAAGCTAAATGCACTATAGGCACCATAAGTATAGCCACGTTTGACCCGAAGCTCTTGCATGAGGACCGAATTAAAACCACCACCGCCAAACATTCGATTAGCTACTTCTAAGGCTAATCGATCTTTGTTATCGCGTGTGGTGCCTAAATGTCCAAATATGACGTTGGCTTGGGTGGAATTATAGGGAAGATGGATGATATCAAAGCCTTGCTTTTCTTCTGGTTGTGCAAGCGCCTTAGCTTTTTCACCTTGGTTTAAGTTTCCAGAAATACGTTCTGCAAGGTTTTGTGCTTCTTTTTTGCTGAGTTTGCCTGTAATGGCAATATTTAAATTTTGAGCAACTAAAAATTGATTACGAAACTTCTTTAAAATGTCAGGGGTGATTTTTTTGATACTGCCATTGGTTCCCGTAATCGGTTCTGCATAAGGATGTGTGCCGTATACAGCCCGATAGAAACGAATATTCATTAAGCGACTTGGGCTTTCTTGGAGTTGTTTCTGACCAGCTTGGTTATTACTGAGAGCTAAGTTTAGACTAGAGGTTTTAAAAGTCGCATTTTTAATCACGTCCATCATCATACTTAAAGCAGGTTCTAATTTTTTAGGGTCTGACAATACGCGTAGCCGAACGACAAACATATCTCGATGTGCTTGTACGCTAAATTGAGCACCTGTTTGGTCAAAAACTGAAGCAATTTGCGTTGCATTGTATTTTTCTGTGCCTTCATCGATTAAACGTGCAGCCATGTTGGCAACACCATACAAGCCTTTTTCGACTTCTTCATCACGAGCAGAACCTGCATTAAAGGTCAGTTGAATATCCACCATGGGTAGATCTTGTGACTCAACAAACAGGCTATTCACACCATTTCGGTTTTTCAGCACTTGAACAAGTGGAGCACGGTAGTCTTTATCAATCTGTAAATTCTTTAAACTTTGCAGCATGGGGATAGATTGTAATTGGCTCGGATTATCGTTGAGGTCAGGAACATTTTCCGTATATGTTTCTGCATGGAGGATTGAGCCAAACGCAGTGAGTAAGCTTAGGGATAAAATTTTCGTAATAGTCATCACTAATCCTTACAAGACGCTATCTGTGTTTTGGGTTGAGCTGGTCTGTTGCTCTGGAATAACAACTTCCGTTTGAGCGGATTTTACTGTTTGATCTGCTTTATTTGAGGTTGTTGGAACCTCCGTCTGTTCTGGAAGTAGATACATGGTGCTTAAATTTTCTCGGACAAAATACGCATTGGCGACACGTTGAATATCCTGTGCGCTGACGTTTTCATATAATTTTGGTAATTCGTCCATTAGCCTGAAACTGAGCCCATTGACTTCTAAGTTACCAATAGTCTTGGCTTGGCTGCTGATGTCATCTTGGTTATAGACTAAATTGGAGACAAAACGTGTGGTGATACGTTCAACTTCAGGTGTTTTAACTAATTCTGTTTTTAAAGTGTCGATTTCATCTTGTATCGCCTTTTGAGCTTGTTCCATTTTGACGCCATCAGCAGGGAGTGCTGAAATGGTAAACAAGCTGTCTCCACGATTGTATGGATCATAAGAAACACTTACAGCGGTGAGTAATTTTCTATCGCGTACCAGTTTGTCTTGTAGGCGCGATGAAATACCACTATCTAAAATGTTGCGAATAATATTGAGAGCATATGCATCTTGTGGGTTTTTTGCAGTAGCCAGTGAGCGTACATTCCACGCCATATACAAATTAGGCACTTGTACGGGTAAATTTAGTTCCATATGACGATAGCCCACATGTTCGAATTCCATCACATCGTTACGATCAGGTGTTTTGCGTGATGGAATATCACCAAAGTATTTTTGAATTTGACGAATGGCTGCTTCGGCATCGACATCACCGACAATCACCAAAATGGCGTTATTCGGGGTATACCAATCTTTATACCATTGTTTTAAATCTGCCAATTTGATGTTTTGCAGATTTTTCATATGCCCAATGACGGGTTGGCGATAATGACTGGTTGGATAAGAGATCCATTTGAAACGTTCATAAGCCAAAGAACGTGGGTTGTCATCTGTGCGCTGTCGGCGTTCTTCCATAACCACTTTAATTTCAGGGTCGAAATCTTGTTGTTGTAATCGTAAATTACTCATACGATCCGCTTCGAGCTCCAACGCCATAGGAAAATAGGCTTTAGGATACAACTGATAATAATTGGTGTAATTGGTAAAGGTTGCAGCGTTGATGCTGCCGCCATAGATACGGCTGAGACGTGTAAATTCATCATTAGGAACTTTAGTGGTTCCTTTAAACATCATATGTTCGAGTGCGTGGGAGATCCCTAATAGATTGCCCGACTCATCACTACTGCCAACGCGATACCAAATATGAGTCATTACCATTGGTGCACGGTGGTCTTCACGGATAATGACCTTTAAACCATTTTTAAGCGTGGTTTCAAAGGTGCTACGCGTTAATTGGGTACGTGTGTCTGCATGTAGATTGGGTGCAGACCAAAGGCAACTGCTGATGACACAGATAGGAAGCGCAGAGCGAAATAAAGTTTTAAAAAGAAAAGGAGAAAATCTGTTTTTATGGGACACAAAGGAATCCATTAAAATGCATTTTATAGCTATCTAGTTTTCCTAAAGTTAATTTTGATTGCAAGTTCAACATGTTGTTTTTTAGTGAGCTTCGCTCTGACGGGCGTGTATCGACTCAATTTAAGATAACTTATGATAGAATCGGTTTTTTTAACGCAGTGCTTTTCAAGGATTCGGCATGCAACAGCAATCTCATGGGCAGAATAAATTTTTGATTGATGCTGATATCGGTGATGACGATGTCACGCTACCGAGTTTACCTGCGGTAAATGTGCCGATTATCGAGACACCGAAAGTACAGCAAGAAGTTGCTGCACCATTACAAGAAACAGAGTCAGAAACTGAAGACTCGAAGGCGAAAGGCGGCTTCTTTAGTCGAATGAAAGAAGGTCTAGCAAAGTCACGTAAGAACTTGGCAGACGGCATGGTGAATATCCTGATCGGTGGGAAGGAAATTGACGATGAACTTTTAGAAGAAGTTGAAGAGCAACTTTTGGTTGCTGATATTGGTGTCGATGCAACCAAAACGATTATTGCGAACTTAACTGAACGTACTGAACGTGGCGATTTAATTTACTCACACTCTTTGTATAAAGCGCTTCAAGAAGAACTTGTCGCATTACTTGCACCACGTGTTAAACCGCTACATATCGACAGCAATAAAAATCCATATGTGATTTTGGTTGTTGGTGTAAATGGTGTGGGTAAAACCACCACGATTGGTAAATTAGCGAAACGCTTACAAGGTGAAGGTAAAAAAGTAATGTTGGCTGCTGGTGATACATTCCGTGCAGCAGCGACAGAACAATTACAAATTTGGGGCGAACGCAATAATATTGCCGTTGTAGCTCAAGGTCATGGTGCAGATTCTGCATCAGTTATTTTTGATGCATTTGAAAGTGCTCGTGCAAAAGGCGTAGATGTACTGATTGCAGACACCGCAGGTCGTTTACATAACAAAGGACACCTCATGCAAGAGTTGTCTAAAGTAAAACGTGTAATGCAAAAAATTGACGCTACAGCTCCGCATGAAGTGATGTTAGTGGTAGATGCAGGCACAGGTCAAAATGCCATTAACCAAGTTGAAATGTTTGACGAGGCAGTAGGGCTTACAGGTCTAACCATTACTAAACTGGATGGTACTGCGAAAGGTGGTGTGTTATTCAATATTGCAAGCCGTACCCATGTACCAATTCGTTTTATTGGGGTAGGTGAGAAAATTGATGACTTGCGTCCATTCTCAGCAAAATCATTTGTCGCAGCATTATTTGAAACTGATAAATAAAATGCGTTAAATGTCACATAAACTCCGCAAAATGCGGAGTTTTTTGTTTTTGAGCTTACTGATTGATTTAAAAAGCAACATGTGAATAAATCATAGTCAAAATTTAGCCTGATATACCCTTAGAATAAATAAGGAATTGTTGTTTATATATAAAAATTGCTTTGGGGTGTTTAGGGTGGCGTTACTCGATAAAATTGGTCATGTATTGACTGCGGATATCACTAAAGAATTTAAATTAAAAAAGAAAAATATTGACCAAGAAGTAGAAGCGTCCTTTGTCGACCAACTAAAGAAACGTCGTAGTATCTACGAACTTGGAAAGAAGGTACATTACAGTCAGGCTTATTTGGCGGAACTGATTCAAGAATCCGTAAGAAGTTGTCCATCTGCATATAATTCGCAAAGCACACGTATTGTGGTTTTATTTGGCGAATCTCATCAAAAATTTTGGGACATTGTAAAAGACGTACAACGCAAGAATGTTGCGAGTTATATTTTTGAGGGCGTGGCGCTCAAAATAGATCAGTGTGCGGCTGGCCTGGGAACTGTGCTTTTCTATGAAGATCAAGCTGTGATTCAACAATTACAAAAGAAAGTGCCATTAAGTGCAGAAGATTTTCCAGTGTGGTCGGAGCAAACGTCTGGCATGGCGCAATTCGCAGTATGGACTTCGATCGCAGATGCAGGTTTAGGCGCATGTTTACAACACTATAATCCACACATTGATTATGCTGTTGCCGAACACTTTGGTATTTCAAAACAATGGCTGCTTCGAGCGCAGTTGGTCTTTGGTTCAATTGAAGGTCAAACGCCTGAACGTTTAGAATCAGAAGATCAAGATCAGTTTAGAATTTATGAGTAATTTCTATGTTCTGTAAGTTGCTTTGATTTCTGCTGTCCTAAAGACAGTGAAACCAAAATTTGGAAAGTAAGTGAGTTGTAGGTATTTAGATGCTTGCAACTGATTGTTCTAGAAATAAGACACAATGTTGTAAATATAGTCATGCAACTGTTAAAAACATCACCTATTATAAATCTCAACTTAGTCAGCTAATTGAAAATAAAAAGAGGTCTTGTAATGTCATTCTTGAATCAAATCGAACAACGTCGCACAATTTATTCTATTGGTAATAACGTAAGTTTGTCGCAAGATGAAATTGAGCAAACCATTAAAGATGCTGTACGTTTAAGTCCATCATCATTTAACTCTCAAACATCTCGTGTCGTTATTCTGTTTGGTGATGCACATCAAAAATTCTGGAATATCGTACGTGAAACTTTACGTAAAATTGTACCTGCAGATGCATTTGAAGGAACCAATGGCAAGATTAATAGTTTTGCAGCAGGTTTTGGTACAGCATTATTTTATGAAGATCAGGCTGTAGTAAAAGCTCTCCAAGAACAATTTGCACTTTATGCAGATAATTTCCCAGTATGGTCTGAACACTCAACGGCGATTGCGCAATTTGCCACTTGGACGGCTTTGGCTGAAAAAAATATCGGGGCGTCATTGCAACATTACAATCCAATTGTTGATGCTGAAACAGCTGCGGCATTTGATGTGCCAGATCAATGGAAACTACGTGCACAACTTGTTTTCGGTTCGATTGAAGCGCCTGCAGGTGAAAAAACCTTTATTGCAGATGAAGAACGATTCAAAACATTTAAGTAATAATGATGGTGTGATAAATGAAAAAGGATGCATTAAGCATCCTTTTTTTATATGCAAAATTTTTGAATGAATATCTAAATAATGTCTTGAAACTAAATATACAGTGATTGTGAGATGTCATAAGATTGTCACATATGCATTGCATAGTGCATTCGAAACTAAATAATTGATAAAGAGTGATAATGATGACTTTAAGATTAACTGTTGCTGCTGCAGCGCTGATGTTAAGTAGTGCAGGATTTGCAGCTGTAACTTTGACTGTTCCGGAAGAAATCAAAATAGTTGCAGTTAATGATCAAGAAGTTACTGGTGGTTTATTTCGATCTACCGAGAAATATAAGCTAGACGCAGGTGAAAACCTATTAACGGTACGTTATAGCGAATTTTTTCAACATGCTGATAATTCCCACGATATATTAAAGTCAGGTGTTGCTGCTATTCGTACTCCAGCACTGATTGATGGGCAAGAGTATCGTTTGGGTCTAGTCAATGCACCAAAAGATTTTGATGCTGCGCAAAAATATAAAGACCAACCGATATTTGGTTTGTATGACAAATCTAATCAATTACTTGTGCAGCAAGCTGGGGCAAAGAAAGAACAAAAAACGATTTTCTCCAATGGTGTTTTGGGTAATGCCGTAGATTTTACGAAGAAAGAAGTTGTGCCAGAAAATCAACCGGCACCTATTTATGCACAATCCGTAGCAGTAAAGCCAACGAACGTAGTATCTCCTGTAGCTGCTCCAAAAAATGTGACTATTAATGAAAATGGGGCAGATCAACAATTAATTCAGCTTTGGCAGAAGGCTAGTAAAGCTGAACGACAAAAATTCATGAGTTGGTTGGCTGAGCAAGCAAACTAAAGTCACTTTCGTAACTTCATTAGTTTTCTTAAAATTCGTATTATTCGAAAAGTCCGTTGAATTACGGGCTTTTTAGATTGAAGAATATAAAAATCACCAACAATTATAAAATTCGTCTTTCATAAAGCAAAATATGTGGATATATTGATCTTTAAATAAGCAATAAATTGCATTTAGTTTAAAAAATATACACTCAAGCGCAATATGATAGAAATTTCTATGATAGGGGCTTGTGTTTGTTTTGAAACTCTATACAATACGCTGCATACCAACGCAGACAGCGATAAACGTAAGGTTTTGAGTTGTTTGATGTTGTTTTCTTATTTGCTGACGAAGCATTGAGAAGATCATTAAGAGATTATGAAGAACAACTTGTGTGGATTTTTACTGATTGATCGATCGAAATTATTTTCATTGATTAATGGTAGAAATTACTCGAAGTTTATTTGAGCAAATTTTTGTCAGTAATTGATGAGCCAAGATTGGTACACTATATGTACTATTGATTTTAAACTGAAGAGTTTGATCATGGCTCAGATTGAACGCTGGCGGCAGGCTTAACACATGC